>CAJQLE010000007.1 GCA_905479105.1 uncultured Flavobacteriales bacterium | reverse complement strand
CACAGATACATTTGCTATGGAGGTGCTTGATAGTTGTGCATTAACCACTATTTATGACACGATTCTTGTCACTAAAGACTATGCAGATGATCCAGTTCCGAATATCATAAATGATTCCTTGGTGAACTGTGCTGGAGAAAGCATTTTATTGGATTGTTTGGTTGATTTTGGTACAGAACCTATTGAATATATTTGGTCAAACGGTGATACAACGACTACCTCATTGATCACAGTCAATGGTTCATCTCAGATCTATGTCACGGTCACTGATGCCTGCGGAAGGTCTGTGATTGATACCGCTGATTTGGGCGTGAAAGTTCCTGACTCCTTAACCGTTGAGCTTCCTGATACAACTATATATTGCATTGGTTCAGATCTTTTGGTTAACCCAGTATTCACTGGAGGTATAAGGCCATTCAATTATTCTTGGGATCAAATCAATCCTATTTTTGATGCTGACTCCACCATTTTGGTCACAATAAACCAAGATACTGTGCTTTACTTCTGGGTTGAAGATGCTTGTGGAAGGCAGTTCAGCACTACATTTTTTATAGATGCCATTGCTGTAGATACGCTCAAAGCTAGCTTACCTGCTTTTGGAGGCGATTGCAGTGGCGAAGAATTCTTCTTGAATCCAGGTGTTTCTGGTGGACTTGCTCCATTGACTTATTCATGGTCTACAGGCGATTCTGATACGGTAATTGTTTTCATAGGAAGTACAAGTCAAACAGTTTCACTCACGGTCACTGATTATTGCTCTAATCAAGCCATTGCTCAGTCTGAAATTGAAATTGCTGAGTATTCTGATTTGGAATTATTCCTTTCGGGCGATGCTGAATTGTGCTATGGTGAAGAATACATTATTCGTGCTCGAGCTGAAGGTGGTGCTGGCGACTATAATTTTGAATGGTTCACCATTGAAGACCCTCTTTTAGGAGAGATGTATGAAAACATTGACTCCAATACATTCAGAATTATCTCTAGGCAGAGTAACACGCATTATATTCGAGTTACTGATTATTGCGGAAATGCATTGCAAGACACGTTGAGAATTACGATTGATCCTTGTGTGAGTATTCCTAATGTTATTACTCCAAATGGTGATGGATTGAATGATGCTTTCTACATAGAGGGTATTACCAATTTTGATGATGCCCACCTATTTGTTTACAATCGATGGGGACAGAAAGTGTTTGAGGCGAAACCGTACAGAAATGAGTGGGTTCCGATAGATCAATCTTCAGGAACGTATTTCTACATTCTTCGGTCCGAAAACTTCAATGAGCTCAGAGGTGATCTTACGATAATTAATGAGACGGAGTAATCGAGGATAAGTCGAAAGCTTCTTTGTTGGCTAGTTTCAATTCTGCCGACTGACTATTGGAGCAAATAATCACAATTCGATTTTCTAGTGTTTTAGCGAGCGCTTCGTTATACCAATTGGTCCATTTGACATCCAGGTTTGAGCAAGGCTCATCTAACAGAATAACCGAAGTTTCGCTGTAAATGGCGAGAGCCAGTTTCACCCGTTGTCGCATTCCAGAACTGAGTTGTTTCAAGGTTTTCCCTCGGTGCTTGGTCAGTTCAATTTCGCTCAGGATTCTTTCTTTAGATAATGCTAGCTTTTTGAGCTTGATGTGCAAATCAATTGATTCATCAATGGTGAATTCTTCGAATAGATCAAGGTATGGAGCGGCAATTGATAGATGCTTATACCAATTTTCTATCGGTATGATGTCGTTTTGAATGTATGATATATTACCCTCATTTGGAGTTACATATCCAGAAATAATTTGCAAAAGAGTTGACTTTCCACTGCCGTTATTTCCTATAATTGGGTAGATGTTTCCTGACTCAAACTGAATGTTTAAGTCTTCAAAAATCCAGTTATCGTTATATTTTTTGCCGATGTGGTTTAGCTCAATCCTCATGATTAAGCCAATCCTCGCATTACGCCATTCTCAGATGATTCAAAAAACGCAACGATCTCCTCTTTGAATATCGAATCTTCAATCTTAGTCTTTACCGCTTCTATGCCTTTTGAAGTCACTTTGTTAAGGACATATATATTCCTGTAAATATCTTCAATGCGCTTCACATCATCCTCACTGAAACCTCTACGCTTAAGTCCAATGGCGTTGATGCCAACGTAGCTCAAAGGCTCACGAGCAGCTCTTACATAAGGTGGTACATTTTTTCTCACCAATGAGCCTCCTGCAATAAAGGAATGTGCTCCAATTCTTAGGAATTGTTGAACAGCCACCATACCTTCCAAAATGGAATTATCTTCAATTGTTATGTGTCCCGCGAGATTCACACAATTTGCAAGAATCACATTATTCCCCACGATGCAATCATGAGCCACATGTACGTAAGCCATTAGTAGACAGTTTGAACCAACTTCGGTTTTCCAAACATCTTTTGTGCCTTTGTTGATCGTCACACACTCTCTAATAGTGGTATTGTCTCCAATAATCGCGTGCGTATCTTCACCCTCGTATTTTAAGTCTTGTGGTACGGCAGAGATCACTGCTCCGGGGAATATTTTACAATTCTTCCCAATTCTAGCACCATCCATAATGGTCACATTTGGCCCAATCCATGTTCCATCACCGATTTCAACATTACCGTAAATGGTTGAAAATGGTTCAATGGTGACATTGTCACCAATCTTGGCATCAGGATGAATGTTCGCTCTTAACTCGCTCATCGTTCCTCACTTTAATAATTTGTGCCATCAATTCACCTTCTGCAACTTGCTGGTTGCGAACATAAGCTGATGCTTTCATTGCAACCATTCCTCGTCTCACAGGAGCGATTAGGTTTAATTTGAAAACTAATGTATCACCGGGAACAACTTTTCGTTTGAATTTTACTTTGTCAATTTTAACGAATAACGTTTCGTAGTTCCATGGGTCATCTATTTGACTCATTACAAGAATTCCTCCACACTGTGCCATGGCTTCTACTTGCAGAACACCTGGCATTACAGGATTTCCTGGGAAGTGACCTTGAAAGAACTCCTCATTCATGGTCACATTCTTAATACCAACAATATGATTTTCACCCATTTCGATGATCTTATCGATCAATAAGAATGGATAACGGTGAGGAAGCATTTCGCTTATTTCTGTAATACCATAAACTGGGTCAGCATTGACATTAAATGAAGGGCCGGATTTTTGCTCTTTCTTAATCAGGTCTTTGATCATCTTTCCAAAAGCAATATTGGTCGTGTGACCAGGTCTTGCTGCTAAAATATGACCCTGAATCGGTTTTCCTACCAAGGCAAGATCACCGATTATATCTAGTAGTTTATGACGCGCTGGTTCATTGGTGAAGTGTAACTTGACGTTGTTCAATATTCCAATACCAACAATGTCTAACTCAGATTTATCGCGATGAAATGTGGCTGCTAATTTGTCTTTTTCTTCCTCAGGCATCAATGAAGTGTCTGAATCTACCATCACAATGGCATTGTCTACATCTCCTCCTTTGATTAATCCATTGTTTACCAATTGCATTAATTCTCTTAAAAATACGAACGTGCGGCACCTTGAGAACTCATCCTTGAATTCACTGATGTTGTACATACTTGCGTGTTGAGTTCCAAGCATTGGTGAACGATAGTCTACCATTACGGTAATTCTATAATCAGGCGATGGCACAGCAAGCATTTCAACTTCCTTTTCAGGATCTTCAAACGTCAGGTTGTCCTTTAGGATGAAGTAATCTTTTAACGCTTCTTGGTCTTGCAGACCAGATTTTTCAATCGCCTCTACAAAAAAGCGAGAACTGCCATCAAGAATGGGGATTTCAGGTCCATCTAGTTCGATTAAGGCATTGTCAACGCCCATTCCGTACAACGCAGCTAGGATGTGTTCTGTGGTGTTGACCTCCATATGGTCATTGCCGAGAGTAGTTCCTCTGCGTGTGCTGAGGACATTGTCTACATCTGCTTTGATGGTAGGTTGATTGGGAAGGTCAGTGCGCTTAAAAACATACCACGAGTCAGGCTCAGAAGGCTTAACGGTTATGGTCGTCATTTTCCCAGTGTGCAGTCCTACACCTTCGATTGTAAAGGAGTTTTTTAACGTCTTCTGCTTCTCAGCCATGGTTATCTGTTTTTGGCAGTTTATTCTTGATCTCAGTGATGCTATCGCTGAGTTGGTGTAAATTTCTAAAGTGAACGTAGGATTTTTTGAAGTCGCCAATAGGAAGAGCAGGTGAACCTTGAACAATTTGTCCTTTCGTTTTGATGCTTCCTCCAATTCCTGATTGAGCGGCTATTTTTACCTCGTCAGCAATGGTAAGATGACCTACAATTCCAACTTGTCCGCCTATCATACAATTCTTACCGATTTTTGTTGAACCTGCAATACCCGTTTGTGCAGCAATTACTGTGTTTTCTCCAATTTCCACATTATGAGCTATCTGAATCAGGTTGTCTAGTTTGACACCCTTTCGAATGATGGTACTTCCCAATGAAGCTCGATCAATGGTTGTTCCCGCTCCAATTTCTACGTAATCTTCTATAACTACATTACCTAGATGGACAACCTTTTGGTATTGATTTTTTGCATTTGGAGCGAAACCAAATCCGTCTCCTCCTACAATTACACCAGGTTGAATCATGCATTCATTTCCAATCACCGAACGATTGCCTATGTGCACGCGTTCATGAATCACTGTATTACTTCCAATGGACGCTCCCTCTCCAATAAAGCTTAATGCGGCTATGGAAGATCTGGCTCCAATTTTAACTCCTGCCTCAACTACAGCATTGGGTCCGATATAAACTGAATCAGAGATCTGAGCAGTGGCGTCAATAATGGCAGAAGGATGAACTCCGGCTGGTTTCTTAGCCATTTGAGCATATAATTCCATCAGCTTTGCAATGGCTAACCTCGGGTCTTCAACTTTGACCAGAGAAAGACTTGATGGTAAACTGCGCTCGGCTTTAAAGCTTTTTGAAACTATAGCAATGGAAGCTGCAGTCGTATAAACATACTCTGTGTAAGCTGGATTGGCTAAGAACGTGAGCGTATTTGGTTTTCCGTTTTCAATGGTGGAAAGGTCATTCACTACAATAGAATCATCGCCTTCAACGACACCTTCTAAAAGTTCTGCGATTTGTAGTGCTGTAAACTCCATTTAACTTTAAAGTCTTCAAAGGTAGATATAGCCTCCTTAAACTCATTCAAAAGTAGCCTGATACTATGGTCATCTTGCTAACAAAACGGCTAGTTATTAACATGAGTTATTGAAACGAGATCTCTTCTGGGAAATAAACGAAATGTTTGCTTTCACTAGCTTCTAAGGACGAAAATCGGAAAATACTTGCGGCTTCTGAAATATCCTTTGAACTACCATCTTTGTAGAGAATATTGATGCTTTCATCCCCAGAACTGTACGCACGATTTGATAATGAGTTCTGAAAAACTAAATAACTCATATCATTTATACCATAGTTCAGTTTTTTCGCAGCCTTTTCACGCAAATCATTGAGTTGATCATCGGCTAGTGGACGGTCCAATATTTTTACTTTAAGCAACTGGCGGTTGATAAGGCGTTTGCACATATCACTAATTAGTTTGTCTTCTGAGTCTATCCATTGTTTCATGGAATAGAGTACGTCAAAGTCATCTAGTTTTAAGAAGTGCTTGAGCCAAACATCACTATCACTGACATCAAAGGCCTCTTCATTCTTTAGTAGAAAGCGTAAAGAATCAGAAGCATCTAGTTCTTCGCCATTCGCTATCAATTCCTTGGCTCTTAAAAGAATATTCATGAGCAGATACTCTGCTGACACCACTGTTTTGTGTAAATAGACCTGCCAATACATTAGCCTTCGTGCAATTAAAAACTTCTCCAGTGAATAGATCCCTTTCGCTTCTACAGCAAGATTTCCATTATGAACAGTGAGCATTTTAATAATGCGTTCTGATCCAATAACCCCTTCACTTACACCAGTGAAAAAACTGTCCCTCTTTAAATAGTCTAATCGGTCAGTATCCAATTGACTGCTCACCAATTGATGCAAGAACTGAACAGGATATTTACCCGTGTAGATTTCTATAGCGAGACTCAGTGCGCCATCAAATTCTTTATTCAGATTGCGCATTATTTGAAGTCCAATCGATTCGTGATTAACTCCCTGAACTATCGTATTTTCCAATGCATGTGAATAGGGTCCGTGTCCAATATCGTGCAATAAAATAGCAGCGTTAGCCCCAATTTCTTCTTCGTCAGAAATTTCAATCCCTTTTGAGCGCAAGGTGCTTATTGCACTTCGCATGAGATTCATTGCCCCAATGGCATGCTGAAAACGACTATGATTCGCACCACCATACACCAAATTGGTTAGTCCAAGCTGGGTTATTCTCCTTAATCGTTGAAAATGAGGATGCTCAATCAACTTGAAAATAAGTGGGTTGTCTACGGTAATAAAACCATACACTGGATCGTTAAATGTCTTTAGCGTTTTAATCTTTGGTTGGATACTCACCTGTTCTACCTTTGGACGCGAAGATAAAATCAACTTATGAGCAACGAGCAAGTCAAAATTCTTTGGGCAGACGATGAAATCGATTTATTGAAGCCTCACATCATGTTTCTAGAAAACAAAGGTTACGCTGTTACAGCAGTCAGCAGTGGTTTAGAAGCGATTGATGAAATAAATAGTCAGGATTTTGACGCAGTTTTTTTGGATGAAAATATGCCAGGGATTTCTGGTTTAGAGGTGTTGTCACGCATTAAATCGGTGAAGCCTTCCATTCCTGTAATCATGATTACGAAGAGTGAAGAGGAAGCAATCATGGAAGATGCCATTGGCTCTAAGATTTCTGATTATTTGATTAAACCAGTAAATCCTAATCAGATTTTACTCAGTTTGAAGAAAAATTTGGATAGCAAACGCTTGGTGAGCGAGAAGACCACAACAGGCTACCAGCAAGAGTTTCGTCAAATTGGAATGCGATTGAATGATCGTTTAGACTGGCAAGAGTGGATGGACTTATACAAGGAGATCGTTTATTGGGATTTAGAGTTAGAGCAAAGTGGCGATCCGAGTATGCAAGAAATCTTGAGCATGCAAAAAGATGAGGCCAACAGTCAGTTTTCTCGATTCATAGGAGAGAATTATATCGATTGGCTAAAAGAAAATTCTTCTGACAAACCTGAAATGTCTCATACGGTTTTTAAAAATTGGGTTGTACCGGAATTGAAGGAAGGGAAACCAACTTTTTTAGTAGTAATTGATAATTTAAGATTGGATCAGTGGAAGGTCATTCAAGAAGCAATTTCTGATGACTTTAGGATTGATGAAGAACGCACATTTTTAAGCATTCTTCCTACGGCAACTCAATATGCCCGAAATAGTTTGTTCGCAGGATTGATGCCAAGTGAAATTCAAAAGAGATTTCCTCAGTATTGGATGAATGAGGATGAAGAAGGCAGCAAGAATCAGTTTGAGGAGCAGTTATTGGTTGAGCAAATAAAACGCCTTGGGAAGAATTACTCCCACAGTTATGCTAAGATTACGAACTTGAATTTTGGTAAGAAGGTAAGTGAAGGTTTACACTCATTGGTTAATAATGATCTCAACGTCATTGTCTACAATTTCGTTGATATGCTCAGTCATGCGCGCACCGAGATGGAAGTTATTCGAGAATTGGCAGATGACGAGTCCGCCTACAGGTCATTAACCCTTTCTTGGTTTGAACATTCCACATTGAGAGATATAGTGAAAGGCATTAAAGCAATGGGAGCGAAAATGATTTTAACGACTGATCATGGAACTGTGCATGTAAAGCATCCAATTAAAGTTGTTGGAGATCGAAATACAAACACTAACCTGAGGTATAAAACAGGTAGAAACTTGAATTATAAGGCGAAAGAAGTCTTTGAAGTGTTGAACCCGGATGATGTCTTTTTACCAAAAACCAATGTGAGCAGTCGCTATATTTTCGCTCAAAGCAATGATTTTATTGCCTATCCAAACAATTATAACCACTACGTAAAGTATTACAAGGATACCTTTCAACATGGTGGAATTTCATTGGAGGAAATGATTATTCCTTTTGTTGTTTGCTCACCAAAATAGAATGTCATTGATAGCTCAAAGTGGCAGATATTTGTAGTATCTTAGAATATTGTAAGATGCAACAATCCCTCACCGTGCCAAGTTTAGAGCAAACTGAAGAATTAAAGCGAGTCTTTAGGTCATTGTATGAAACCCATACAGTGTTTTGCTTTCATGGTGAATTAGGAGCAGGTAAAACATCAATCATCAAGGTTTTATGTCAAGACTTGGGAGTGCAAGGTGGTATGAGTAGTCCTTCGTTTTCAATTGTCAATGAATACGACTCCTTGAATAAAGGATTGATTTACCACTTTGATTTATACCGATTGCGAGAACCTTCAGAATTAATTGAAATAGGATGGGAAGACTACCTAAACTCTGATTCTATTCTTTTCGTTGAATGGCCGGATAAGGGAGGAGGATTTATTCCTGAAGATGCATTGCACATTTTCATTGATGCAGATCATTCGAGCGACTTAAGAACCCTAACTATTAAGAACTAACTATGAGCACTTCAAAAGAAACACAGCGTTCACTAAGTGAGGCAGCCATGATGATGCCTCAGGAAAAGCTTCAACCCGTTGGGGCGAGAGTAAAACGCCTGTTTATTGGTATTCCAAAAGAAATTTCAATGCAAGAAAACAGAGTTGCGTTGGTGCCAGAGGCCGTTCAATTATTGGTGAATAACGGTCATCGCGTAGTAGTTGAAACCAACGCAGGAAAAGCATCAAACTTTTTGGACAATGAATACAGTGAGGCTGGAGCCGAAATTGCTTTTAGCGCGAAAGAGGTTTATCAGGCTGATATATTACTCAAGGTTGAGCCTGTTGCAGATGAAGAAATGGATTATTTGAAGCCAAAGCAAGTTCTTATTTCCGCGATGCAATTGAATGTTCAACCCAAGAATTATATCAAAAATTTAATGGCGAAAAAGTTATCTGCCATTGCTTGGGATTATATAGCTGATGAAGATCGGGTGCTTCCGATTGTTCGCAGCATGGGAGAAATTGCGGGAACAAGTGCTGTATTAATTGCTGCTGAGTACTTGATGAATCAAAAAGGGCAGGGTATTATGCTTGGTGGTATTACCGGTGTTTCGCCAACACAAGTAGTTATTATTGGTGCTGGAACTGTTGGGGAATTTGCGGCTCGAGCTGCGTTGGGTCTGGGAGCGGATGTTCGTGTTTTTGACAATTCGATTTCAAAATTGAGGCGGTTGCAAAATGCCATTGGTCAAAGGGTGTCAACATCTGCTATTCAACCCAAGGTGTTGTTGAAAGCTTTAATGCGGGCTGATGTTGCCATAGGTGCAGTTAGAACGATTTCAGGCAGAACTCCATGTTATGTTTCAGATGAAATGGTGCAACAGATGAAATCTGGATCTGTAATTGTTGATATTAGTATTGACCAGGGTGGTTGCTTTGAAACTTCCAGAGTCACCACTATTGATAAACCTGTGTATAAAAAGCATGACATAATTCATTATTGCGTGCCCAACGTGGCATCGCTTGTTAGCAGAACCGCATCACACGCTTTAAGTAATGTGATGGCTCCTTTAGTGCTTCAAATGGGAGACGAAGGTGGAGTGGAGGATATGATTCGAAATCATGTTGGTGTTCAAAACGGAGTATATCTCTATAATGGAACGCTTACGAATAAGTATTTAGGAGAATCGTTAAATCTGCCGTGCAAGGATCTAAAACTGCTCTTAGCAGCATTTAACTCTTAATTGCCCATCACTTTGGGTAAAGTAAGCGTGCCTTCTTTCATTTTCTGGTATTGCTTTGCCAAGTGAGCAATCATTTTTGAAATTGTCTTCACAGCATCCTGAGTCGCTTCAGAAATTTGCTTTTTGTTTAATTTCAGCACAAGCACACCGAATAACCCATTCATGGCAGTTTCGATTTCAAACCGAGACTGTTTCATGGCTTTCTTCTTCAATTCTTCAATATTTGGCTGAGCAAGCTTTGCTAACTCTTGGTATTCTGTGTCTTGGTAGACCGTCAATAGGCTTTGATGCAGATATGTGAGCTCCATCATGTACTCGGTTAACTCACTAAAATGCCCTTGTTCTACGATGCCTTGACTGCGCATTTCTTTGATCAGATCTTCATACCAAGCTCTAATCTCTGCTTTTGATTCATCACTTACTTCAAACGCTTCTATTACGTTACGCTGAATAGCTTCTATATCAAGATTCATTGACCTAATCAGCTCTTCAATGTGCCACATATATAGCACGTACTCAACAATGTTTGTCTCTTTATATTTTCTGGCGATGTACATTACTTGTCGGCAGTAAGTTTTTGAGATTGATATTTTGCGTTTAAAGAATCCACAACAATACCGGTGATATCATAGGACTTATCAATGTAAAGCAAGTTGTTTAGGCCGTTGTAGCCGTATATCATGTCATAACCTTCTGACTTAGCATATTCATCTAAGAACGATTGCACTTTTTCCAAATAAGCGCTTGTCTTTAATTGTTCGCTGCGCATTAGTTGAGATTCCATACCATCTCGCTGTTGCATGATACCTTGTTCCTTTTGTGAAAGTTTTTGCTGAAGAATGCTCAATGCTTCTTGAGAAAGACCAGCAGATTCGCGCTGTGCAGCGGTGTAATCATTCTCCAAATCCTTCACCATGGCTTGCAATTGGTTCTCCATTTGCAAACGCTCTTGAACGATCTCTTCCTCTAAATCCTTAATCATATCGAAGCTAAACGAAAGGCTATCAGTATTTACGTAAGCAAATTTTAGAGCTCCATCAGTTACTTGCTTAGATGGACTTTCGGTCTTTGCTGCTAGGTCTGTTTTTGGTGTTTCGGTATTGTCGCAAGCAGCGAAAATTAACGCGATTAACGCAAAGGATGCTAGATGTTTCTTGGTCATTTTCATTAAATATGGTGCAAAGATACTAAGCTTAAATTAGCTTTTAATCTAGTAAAATATAGCGTCTACTAAATCATCAAATGGAAGAGGTGAATTGTAATTCCTATCAGAATAAGTAGTGGCTAAAAGCTTGAATTTCATCGTATCTTTTTGGATTGATTCAAGTTGAATATTTCCATAGAGCTGATTGAAAGGAGGTGTGCCGATTCTCATGCGATGAGGAGTTTTCAAATAGAGCCATTCTTTTCGGCAAAGCTTATCGTTTTCAGAGTAGTCAGCATATTCTGCATGGGTGACCATATACCCCAAATCAATGATCTTTTGTTTAATGATCTCCGCTAGATACCAAGTATTGCCAAGTGGAGTTTTCAGATTTAAAAGGTCGAGCTGAAAACCATTTGCGGTAGATCTATTCAACCAAACAAAGTTCAAATGATTGGTTAAGTTTTTCTTGCTGAAAAGGGCGTTTTGCTTTAACTCAAAAAGGAGATCGGATGAATACTGATCGCTCCATTTTTGATATTCTTTCAATTCTTTCTCCGAACGCTTAATTTGCCCGGAATCTAGAACTAACTTTTCATTACTGGTATTCGCCTTGTTGGACGAACTTCCAAATAATTTATTGATGACTTCATTTGCGAATGACATACTAAAATAACAGTGCTAGGTAATGGATGGTTTAAAGAGCCATCATTTCTTTCAGCTTCACTGATTGACGCCTTGATACTTCCACCTTGGTTCCGTCTTTTAGAATAACAAGTAAACCTCCGTTAAACCATGTTTCAACCTTTTCTATCCACCTCAAGTTCACAATGTGCTTTCTGCTCGCTCTAAAGAAAAACTTTTCACTGAGCCTATCTGTAAGGGCATTCAATGATTTTAAGATAAGTGGGCGTGATTCGTCAAAATAGACGCGCACATAGTTGCCTTCACTTTCGAACAAACGAATTTTCTCCAATTCAACGAACCAACACTTTTCACCATCCTTTAAAAACACCTGATCGTGCAGCTCTAATTTGCCATCATTTACGTGTACATTTTCTTCGCTCTTTTTCTTTTCGATACGCTTAGCAATTTTGTCTATTGATTCTTGAAGCCTTGACTCTTCAACGGGTTTCATTAAATAATCGAGAGCGTTTACTTCGAAAGCTTTGAGCGCATATTCATCATACGCAGTTACGAATATCACCTCTGGTGCCTTTCCTTCTAATTCATCAAGAAGTTCAAAGCCGGTCATTCCTGGCATTTGGATATCAAGAAATATCAGGTCTGGATTCTCCCTTTCAATTAAGTCTAAAGCTTCCTCAGGTTTTCCACTTTCTGCAACTATTTGAATATTATCAAAGCTTTGCAATAAGTTTTTAAGCTCTTGTCGAGCTAATCGCTCATCGTCAATAACTATCGCTCGTATCATTTTGAAAGGAATTAAAAGGTAAATGAATGGTGGTTTTTACTGTGTTTTCGGCATGGTTGCCTATCGTAAGCCAAGCCTTTGCACCAAACGATAGGTTTAATCTATTTCTAGTGTTTTCCAACCCTAAAGACGAATCGCTGGTGGCCTCTGGGTTGTATGCTCCAGTATTAAATATGTTGATGTCAACGGCATTTTCATCGGCTACGGACTCAATGAAAATCTTGCCTCCATCTGGGAGTTGTGCTATGCCATGTTTGATCGAATTTTCCACTATTGTTTGAAGCAGCAACGGTGGTATTTTAACGCGTTCAGTTGTAGGTTGAATCTGCCATTCTACATAGAGCCGCTCTTCATACCTGGCTTTCTCAATTTCTAAATAGTCTTTTACAATTTCAATTTCTTTGGCAAGCGGAATAAGGTCTGATTCGCCCGCTTGCAATGATGACCTCAACACATTGCTTAATTGGGTTACGGCCCTTTTGGCTTTAGAAGGATCTTCATCTATCAAAGCGCGAATTGTATTCATCGCATTAAAGATGAAATGAGGGTTCATTTGATCACGCAGTCTTCTTAATTCATATTCGTTTTTTGCTGATTCTAGTTGAAGGTTTTTAATTTCTTCTTTGCGAAAGCGCTGAAAGAAATTATAAGTGAAATATATCAAGCTCCATATAAAGAAAAGCATTCCCCATGTCACCAAATTCGCATCGCTCCTGGTGTAAGCTAATTTCCAGCCAAACGCCATATTTCCTATAAATATGTACACTCCATGAAAACCAATAGCCAATAGAATACAGGCCAGAGCTACTCTTGGAATAAGAGAAGAGATATCCTTTTCAAGCCACCCTAACTCAATGATGATCCATCTATATAGGTGAGAAATGATTAAACCTAAAGCAAATACTAAATAGATTCCGCCCAGAACGTCAAACGATAGTTTGGTGCCTGTAAGCATAAATACCACTGTAGATATCAAGATATATAATGACCATCCTGATAGCTGAGCCGTGTAATAGTATTTTGAGACTGACATTCCTTCCAAATGTATAAGCGTTTGTGCAAAGTTGACTTCGTCATTACATGATTGGATGTTTAGCATGAACAGCGGTACACTACATTTGATGATCGTGAATTATTTGGCTCATTTTTATTTGGCTTATCCTGAACCAGACTTGATGTTTGGAAATTACATTGGTGATGGAGTTCGAGGAAGTAATTTTAAAGACTTCTCAGATGCTGTTGCTCGTGGTATTCGATTTCACCGGTTCATTGACACCTATACTGATGCCCATGAAGAAGTTTTGAAAGCGAAGAAGTTGTTTTATCCCAGTCAATCAAAGTTCAGTGGAGTTGTTGTAGACGTAATGTTTGATCATATTCTGGCGAAATCTTGGAATGAATTCAGCGAGCACGATTTAAATGATTTTGCACAAGAATGTTATAAGGTGATTGAAGAAAACCGCAGTGCATTGCCTCTCCGATCTGAGCGATTTTATCAATACATGTCGGGACAAAATATATTACCAAAATACGCAACAGAAGAAGGTATCACTCAAGTGTTTCGAGGTATGGACTCAAGAACGAAATATGCTTCAAACATGCTGACATCGATGAATGATTCTCGATCTTTTCGTTTGGAATTATCAGGTCATTTCAAACGATTTTTCCCGAACCTTGTTGATGTTTGTGAAGAATGGAAAAGCGAGAATTAAAACCTGAGTTGGTCGAAAGTGGTGATGGGTCTCACACTTTGAAAGTTGAAGAGCTTAAGGAGCATTATCATTCTCACAAAGGTGCTATTCAAGAAAGTCGCTATGTTTTCTTAGCTAAAGGATTACGCGAATTTGACGCAGCCAGCAATGTCTCTATTTTGGAAGTTGGTTTCGGGACAGGTTTGAATGCCCTGCTCACATGCCTTGATCAGAAACGTCCGAATACCAATTATCACAGCTTAGAGACTTTTCCATTGAAATGGGAGCTATTGAGTCAACTTAACTACCCAGAACTTGTCGATGATAGTCGAGCAAAACTTCTTTTTGAAGAAATGCATCTAGCAGAATGGGATGCTGAATTTGAATTGATTGAAAAGTTTTCAATGAAGAAAATCCATGAGTCTCTTCAACGCTTTAACACCGAAATGAAATATGACTTGATCTATTACGATGCGTTTGCACCTCATGCCCAGCCAGATTTGTGGGAGCCGCTTATTTGGAAAAAGCTATTTGAGTTAATGAAAGTAGATGGCGTATTGGTTACTTATTGTGCGAAGGGTCAAGTACGAAGAGATATGCAGGCAGCTGGATTTACTGTTGAACGCTTAGAAGGACCTCCTGGTAAAAGAGAAATGTTAAGAGCACGAAAGAATGGATGAAAAGCGGTTTAATGTCCGTGTTTACGGAATACTCATCAATGATAGAAATGAGTTATTGGTGAGTGATGAATTGATCAAAGGGATTCGATTCACGAAATTTCCTGGTGGCGGATTAGAGTGGGGAGAAGGTATAGAGGCTTGTCTGAAAAGAGAGTTTATAGAAGAGCTTAATCAACCCATTGAAGTGGTTGACCATTATTATACCACAGACTATTTTCAAGTCTCTGCTTTTAATGAGAATGATCAATTACTCAGCATTTACTATGTTGTGAAAATGAGTGGTCTCCAATGTTTCAAAACAAAGGATAAACCCTTTGATTTCCCTCTAGATGCTGGAGAAAAATTTGAAGTGCAGCGTTGGATTGCTTTAGATGAAATCTCGCCTGATGATTTTAAGTGGCCAGTTGATAAGGTAGTTGCAGAGAAAATTAAAAGCAGAATCCTTCTATCGAATTAGGTTCACATTTCCCTCTAATGTTTGCACTCGTCCTCTTTCATTTTCGTAAAGGAAGTCCCAAAAGTAGGTGCCTATAGCAGCATCATTTCCTTGTTTTAAGTGCGTTCCGTCCCAACCAATTTCTATGTCAGCTGATTCGAAAATAATATGACCCCATTTGTCATAAACCTTTAGGTAAGGCTTGTAAATTCTGTGACCATAAACTCTGAAAAAGTCGTTCACACCGTCATTGTCAGGACTAAATGCATTTGGCACATAAATCTTTGAATAGCAATCTGAATTAACGCTCACCGTGTCGTAGTTTATACATCCATCTGGACTGACTACTTCTAAATAGAAAGTATCTCTTTCCGTATTCAACACCCATGGATGCTCCGCTCTAGGATCACTCAATAAATTGGCCGGAGACCACTTGATGCTATTTTCTTCGCTCGTAACCGATGGGCCGCCCAAGAAAACAGTTTGCATATTACAGTTCTCAATATCCTCTCCAGCATCAACATATGGAAGTGGGTGAGCTGAAATAATAGCATCGTCAGTATTGGTGCAACCAAGATTATCAGTGATGGTCAACCTTAAAAAACCTACACCTAATGGAGCGGCTAGTGTCTTCAGTGAATCCGGCTGAAACACCATTTCTTCTGGAGTCCATCTATAATTGCCTTCTCCAGCATTTGCGATGAGTTCAATGGTGTCACCATCACAAACTTCAAAGTTCAGACCGGCATTTACAAAAGGCTTTGGCTTCACTTCAACATCGAAATTCACTTCGCCTACACATCCATTAGAATCAACAACCTCTACGGTGTATTGCTCCGATAGAGTTGGATATACTAGTGAAAAGCTCTCATTTGGAGTAATAACATCTGAAGATGGTTTCCAATCATAGCTGGCGTAGCCAGGTGTAACGCTGATAAGCTCAGAATCTCCTTCGCAAATATAATTTGGAGCATCAACCACTTCCACTATCGGAAGCTCGTTTACAGTAACTCTTACAGCATCTTCTCGCATACACCCATTCGTGTCAGTAACTAGGAGCGTGTAAGTAGTTGAAGTATCTGGAGAAACGTTCGGGTTAGGTGCGAGCGGTGAATCCATGAGTGCAGACGCAGGATTCCATTCGTAAAGCGAACCTGCAGGGCCAGATGGTTGGCCTCCAATTCGAGTCAGATCACCAATGCAAATGGTTTTATCTGCTCCTGCTCTTGCGAAGGGTAATGGGTTTACGCTAACTATAACGATGCTCGAAAATGTACATCCGTTAGTGTCGGTAATAAACACATTGTATAGCCTTGTATTAAGAGTATATGAGATTGGATTTGAAATCGAAGTATCTGTTAATCCAATAGAAGGCTGCCATAGGTATGATACACCGCCTGTTGCATTCAATTGAACACTATCATTTCTGCACATAACATCATTATCTCCAGCGGAATAATCAGGAATTTCATAAACCTCTACGGTAACCGAATCTATTGTCTGGCAATTTCCTGGTCCTGTTGAAGTAACAAAGTATTGCTGCGTTACTTGTGGGTTCATTACTGGACTTGCCGTGTTTCCTCCAATTAGCGCAACGTTCGGTCCCCATGAATATGATAAAGCTCCAGTGATCGAAATGGAGTCTTGCTGTCCAGCGCAGGTTATGGCTATTGGGGAAGTAATTGTAGTTACAGGAAGTGGGGTCACATCTAATTCATAAGTGAATGACTTAAAACATCCTAAACTGTCTGTTGCTATCAGAGTGTAAAGCGTTGTATCAACCGGATTGGCAATCACAGTATCATTATTATTCCCATCAAGGCTAAGTGTACCAAGTTGATCCCACGCGTAAGAATAGAAAGTTGGAACTGTAAGGGTTTCATCATCGCCCACACAGATGTGTCCGTTGTTTGGAAGAACGTTTACGATAGGCAGTTCTAGAACAGTTATGGTTGTATCATTTGAATTGATGCAGCCATTCAAATCTGTGCCAATAGCTGTGTAAGTTTCTGAAACCAGAGGGAAAGCAGAAACTACAGCAGAATTCAAAGCGCTCAAGGAAGTTGTGGTATTCCAAATGTAAGTCGATGCTCCGGAAGCTTGAATAATTGTGGTGTCAAGCTTACAAACAGAGTCTGCGGTCGTTGAAAGTAGAATAATTGGAAGGTCAAATACGATGATATCAACGGTGTCGTTTGATGTACAGCCATTAGTATCAGTTCCGATAACCACATAATTGGTGTCTGTCTCAGGGTTGGTATTTATACTAGCTCCAATGTTGGAAGATAAATTGTAATTGGTGATCCATGAGTACGTAGAAGCGCCAGTTGCATTTAATCCAATCGTGTCATAGATGCACAAATCAGAAGAAGTAGGAGTTATACTTACGGTTGGTAAAGACCATATTTCTAAGCTTACAGTATCAATCGCAGACCTTCCGCAGGCATCCGTAACCGTGACATAGATCTGGGTTGCACCATTGACTATAATCAATGAGGTAGTCGTTGTATCACCGTTTGACCAAATATATTCAATAGGTTCTGTACCAAAATCAACCAAACACTCCAATAAAATGCTTTCTCCAGGACAGTTCACCAAGGAATCGTTTATGATATTCGGAACTGGATCATCGACATAGTCTTTGGTTACAAGAATCGTGTCATAAATAGTGGTTAATGCACAACTATCAAGCACCTCCATAGCAAATGTATCTGTA
>CAJQLE010000006.1 GCA_905479105.1 uncultured Flavobacteriales bacterium | reverse complement strand
ATTCTTCTCTTTCGCAGTATTCTCATTCTCCGCTAACGCACAAAATGCTGACCAAAACCAGGCAGAAGAGGAAGAAAAAGAAGAAGAAGAAGAAGAGGAAGAAGCAATCAAAACTATTACGACACCTAATTTGGTACCAGCAGCAGAATTGTCGGGAATCGAATCTAATGCTATCGTCAATTTTTTGAGAAATCCTAACAGAGGCACACTTTCAATCGAAGCGGCTTCCATCATCACAAACTCAGGCATTTCTGCTTCAGCGAGAAATGCAATAGGTAGCTCAGGGGTTGCGTCTGCTGAAATTATTTCCCTCGGCTCATCCAACATTAAATTACTCGCGTCCAAACTAACAGGGTCCGCTGCACAACAAGCTACTCAATTTAAAACAATTGTTAGTGTAGTAGATGCATACTCAAACACAACAGATACTTCCTTAGTTGGGAGGCGTGCAATTGCACCTACAGCAGACATTTCAACAATTGTAACATCTACAATTAATAATGTAACAACTGAGCACTTAGATACCCTGAGCAATTTAGATGTAAGCCACATGAAAACATTTGCAACTGGCGGAATTAAATACATCGATAACTTCA
Source organism: uncultured Flavobacteriales bacterium (assembly GCA_905479105.1). Lineage (GTDB taxonomy): Bacteria > Bacteroidota > Bacteroidia > Flavobacteriales_G > Salibacteraceae > SHAN690. Next base: position 2,299 of record CAJQLE010000006.1, on the reverse strand, counting down.
CAACTAGCGTTGATGTTACTCATGCATTCCTAAGCGAAGATTTTGCTAATTCTGAAAAAACTTTTGACGCGACAGTACTGACTTCACACATAAATAGCATACAAAATTTAACAAAAGACGAAGAAAGTTTGGCTGCCCTAAAGCAACTCGATAGGAGTCACATGAAAACGATCGCCGCAGATGGCATCGGTAATATCGATAACTTTGCAACAAAGGCAGAAGTTGTTGTTGTATTTAAGGAAGCAGGTGGAGAAAACGCAGACTTCGGTGCAATTGCAAAAACCATTCAATCAACGATTAAAGATGACCATCACTTCGAAACACTTAAAAAGCTAAATAAAGCTAATATGAAAACTTTCGCTGGTGATTCCGCAGCCGCAGCTGGAGGTACAATGGATCTAGAAAATTTCACCACTAGAGTAGCTGTGACTCACGCATTTTTAAGTGACTCGGATGGAAAAGTAGGAACATTTGATGCCACGACCCTTACAGGACACATCGACAGCATTCATACTATGACTCAGGATTCTGAGAGTTTCGCCGCTTTAAAATCGTTAGATCATACTCACATGAAGACGATAGCTGCAGATGGTATCAGTAACATTGATAAATTCGCAACTAAGGCAGAAGTTGTTGTTGTATTTAAGGAAGCTGGCGGAGCTAATGCAGACTTTGGTGCGATCGCAAAAACAATCCAATCTACAATCAAAGACGATCATCACTTCGAAACTCTTAAAAAGTTAGATAAAGCTAACATGAAAACATTCGCAGGTGACTCTTCTGCTGCTGCTGGTGGTACAATGAATCTTGAGAATTTCACTACAAGGGTGAATGTTACCCACGCCTTCCTCAGTGACGCAGATGGAAAAATGGGAACTTTTGATGACACTATCCTCAAAGGGCACATAGACAGTATCCATACAATGTCACAAGATGCTGATAGTCTTGCTGCACTTAAGGAATTTGATCACACGCACATGAAGACTATGGCCGCAGATGGAATTGATAAAATCAGTCAGTTTGCGACTAAAGTTGAAGTAGCAAAAGTATACAAAGACAAAGCGGTTGCAGCAGGTGGTGTTTTAGACTTAGCATCGATAGCAAAAGGTGTACACGACAACTTAAACGAAGACCATTTGATAGCGATGGCTGAATTTGACGCTTCGCACATGGCAACAATGGCAGGCAGTGTAGATCTATCTTCTGTAGCTAATGTAGGAACAAAAGCAAAGGTTGCTAAACATAGAAAAGATGATGGTGAAGATGTGGCAGCTATTCTTGCTGCTGTAAACAAAATGCCAACCGATACTTTTGCTCACTTAGAAGGAATGAGTGCTGATGATTTAAAAACAGCCGCAAAAGGTGGGGATCTTTCAAAATTGCATACCAACTTGGAACAAAAAGGAAATTTGCATGATAAAGGAATTCCATTAGCTAATATAAACAATTTAACTGCAGAAGAATTAGAAGCTATGCATAAGAAGACTGCCGATGAGCTTAAAACAATTGCTGACAATGTTAAATCAGGTGGTGATATCAAAGAACACGCTGCATCAGCACTTGTTGAACATACTGAGGTTTCCTCCAATGCAGATGTAGATAAAGCAGCCAAATCAGTGAAAACAGATGCTTTAGGCAAAGACAATGATTATACCAACGCACTTGCGACAGCAACTACTGGATTTCCAAAAGCTCTCGAATCAGCAGTAAAGATTGCCGAGATGATGCTCACAGACAAAGTGATCAACAGCGATAGCGATTTAGCGGATGACTTAAATGTAGCTTCACTTTCGGGTAATGGATACAACACCGAATTAATTCGTATACTTGCTAAATATGGTGCACTTGGAAGTAAAGGGGGTGCATTAGCAGATGCGGTTATGGGATCTGAATTCACGGTTTTTAATAAATCAATTGATTTATCATCAAAAGTCCAACCCAACACAAGTTCATATCAACAGTTTATATCTACACTCGGAGCAAGAGCAATGGGTCAAGATAAAACAAATAATGCAGTTCACAACAACACTGTCTCTGTATCGACTTCGAATATCAAACTTAGCCCAGGTGCTAATATTACCTTTAATGCTTCAGCAGAGATTGACTCTTCTGATGTTTTGCCCAAAGGCGATCGTAGAATCGCAATAATTGGTGCAGCTAAAGACATGACCATTAAGGGTAATCTTAATATCAAGAATTCAAATAAAGAGGAGAACGGAGTGATGGTACTAGGTGCAGCAGACGATTTCTACCTTAGATCAGAATATGGCACAGCTAACACATTAGATTACAGTGGTGA
>CAJQLE010000005.1 GCA_905479105.1 uncultured Flavobacteriales bacterium | reverse complement strand
AGGCAGCGAAAGAAGCAGAGGAGAAAGCCGCTGCTGAAGCCAATGCGAAAGAAGAGGCGGATGCCAAAGCTTTAGCCGATGCAGAAGCAAAAGCTGAAACAGAGGCTAAAGCAGCAGCCAAGGCTGCACAGGAGGCGCAATCTCAGTCTGAGGGGGAATTGAAAGCATCGGCCAAGGCTGCTAAAGAGGCAGAAGAGAAAGCGGCTGCAGAGGCGAAAGCTAAACTTGAAGCAGATGCCAAGACCATGAAAGAAGCTCAAGCCAAAGCTGACGAGGAGGAAAGAAAAAGGTTAGCTGCTGCTATTCAAGACTCTAAGTCGAGTGATGAGGAAGCTGCTAGACTGGCTCAAGAAAAAGAAAAAGCACTTGCCAAAGCAGAAGAGGATTTAAAAGCAAAAGCTGCACTCGATGCTGAATTGACAGCAAAGAAAAATCGTGAGGAAGAGGCTTCTCAAGCGAAACAAGTAGATTTTGAAGAATTTAAGTCTCAAGGGGATGATTACTTGAAAGAAAATAAGTTGGATCATTCAATAGCCTCTTATAATGAAGCATTGAAGTTGTTTCCGGAGGTTGAATATATAAAAACGAAAATTGAGCAGATTACTGATCTCAAAAAGAAGATGGCTGCAGAACTTGAGAAATCAAAACAGGCTGTTGTTGCTCTCACGGAGCAAGGAGGCCGAGAGTCAGAGCAGTTGGCTAAAATTATCGAGGAGGAAGAGAAGAAATCTGAAACGGCCAATATTATTGATCAAAATAATACGCCAGTTTCAGCAGAGCAAAGACCTGGAGCTCCTTCTGGTCCAATAATTATATCAGATCCAAAGGTAGGAGAGGAAGCTCGGAAAACTAAAACAGCACAGCTCACCGAGGATGAAAAGTTTGATGGTCAAATGAAAAGAACGGAGGCTCAGCAACAAGAGTTTTTTGAAGATCAACGGCAACTCCAGTTAAAAGAAAAATATAAGACACGAAAAACTATTGAAACTGAAAAGGCTGGCACTAGCGTGATCACTTGGATATATATGAACACAGGGAGTTTTGTTAAGACTTATAAAAAGGTTGAACACAATTGGGGAGGAATATACTTTTTCATTGATGGACAAGCGACCAACCAGCGTTTCTGGGAACATGAAACTCAATAATCAAGTCTTAAAACAATAATTGAAGAAGTGCTACTTCTTTATTTGGATTGTCAATTGAAGTCTTCAAGTGTCTTGTCAGCTCCTGATAAAAGTGGGTTTTACCCAATAGCACTTTTTCAACCTCATAATTTCGGACGTCATTTTCATTTACCTCAGCTTTTATTATTTCTCCACCACGCGCGACTTTGAGAACGCAGCTCCACCCTCCTTTTTCGTTGCTAAACTCATAGGCAGGACTGTAGCCATAATTCCAACTTTCTAGATTGTATTTGGTTTGAATCAGATCTTCTATTTCAGATAGTGGGACTTTAATTTCATTCAAGATTTTCAGGTCTTTGCTCAGAAACCTTTCTATCATCTGCGATTTGAATTGATCTGTATTACCCAAATCTTTGAAAGCACGCAAATTAGAAATGGGACTGCGAACTGATTTCACACCCTTGTCAATGAAGGTTCCATTATTACGCTTAATGGTGCTGCGCAAATCATTTAGATTCGAGTCATATAGAATAGTGCCATGATGCAGGACTCTGCCACTTCTTAAATGTTGGGCGTTACCTGAAATTTTAGTCTCGTCCAGAAAAAGATCGTGTCTTTCACTCATCTCAACCGGAAATCCCAATTCCCTCAATGCATCTTGAATCAGAATGAGACTGCGGTCGTAGTCAATCATTTTTTTACGATCAACGAACCTGAAAAAACTGAAGTTCACATTTCCTGAGTCGTGATAGACGGTGCCGCCTCCGCTGATTCGTCTTAAAACAGGAACGCTAAGGTCGAGACATGCATGCAAATTACATTCTGCTAAAACATTTTGATGCTTTCCTGATATTACTGAAGAGGGGTTTATCCAAATGCGAAGCGTCTCTTCTTCGAAGTGCTGAAAGTACCACTCTTCGAAGGCGAGGTTTTCTTTTGCTGTAGAATAACTGTGGTCTAATAATCGCATTGGTCTTGATGAAATCAACAACGAATGTGAATGTTTCGAATGAAATTGTTGCAAAACAATTCAAACAAATAGCTTTGGAGGAAATTATTAAACTTGGAATACGAACGAATTAAAGAACTGCTAGTGCCATCATCAAAGGTGGTTATAACAACACATCGCTCGCCAGATGGAGATGCGATAGGCTCATCATTAGGGCTTTACCATTTCTTGATTTTAAATGGAATAGAAGCGAGCGTCATAATTCCCGATCCAGATCCTGAGTTTTTACGCTGGATGGCAGGTCATGAGCATATCACTGTTTTTGAATTGGATCAAGAAAAGGCCAAGTCTTTAATAAGCGAGGCCAATGTGATCTTTTCATTGGATTACAATCGACTTGATCGTATAGCTGAAATGGGCGCTTGGGTAGAGAAAGCATCTGCTAAGAAAATCCTAATTGATCATCATATTGATCCGGCTACATACTTTGATTTTAGTCTTTCCGATACTTCTGCTTCATCAACAGCTCAGCTTGTTTTTCAATTTGCTGATAATCTGGGATGGAATTCTCTACTCAACAAAGAGATTGCTGAATGTCTGTATTCTGGAATTATGACGGATACTGGGTCATTTAAGTTTAGCTCAACTTCTGCATACACACATCGAGTTGTGGCGGATTTAATGGATGCAGGTTTAGTTCCTGATCATGTTCATAATTCCATTTTTGACAACAATTCATATGATCGTTTGCAATTGCTAGGCTATGCTTTATCAAATAAGTTTGAATATGACGCTGACCTTGGAATAAGCATAATCGGTGTTTCATTAAGTGAGAAGAATAGGTTTAAATATCAAAAAGGTGATACCGAAGGATTAGTAAACTATGGTTTGTCTGTGAAAGGATCGAAAATGGCCGTCTTCTTATCCGAGGAACTGAACTTTACTAAGTTTTCATTCCGTTCAAAAGGTCAGGTAGATGTCAATAAAATTGCAAGAGCTTATTTTAATGGAGGAGGTCACAAAAATGCGGCTGGCGGTCGTTTGGACATGTCTCTCAAAGACGCCATCAACTATTTAAAAGATGTTATTCAAAACAAAATATCTCCATAGGGTGAAGACACTAGCCTTTATAATGAGTTTGTTCTTGACGGCTCAATCATGCCAAGAAAGCGCTCCTCCGAGCACTTCTAATATGCCAACACAAAGAGATGTCAATAGAAGTATGGAAGACATCAACAGGCAAATGGCATTAGAAGAAGATGCCGTTATTGAAGGTTTTGCTGAGCGCAGGGGATGGGAAATGACCAAGACAGGCACAGGCTTGCGTTATATGGTTTATGAAGGTAAAGGCGAAGGTGAGAAAGCTAAAGATGGCCAAATAGCCACCCTCGATTACAAAGTGAGTTTAATGGATGGAGTAGAAGTTTATTCATCAAAAGAAGATGGTCCTCGATCTTTTATGATTGGGCAAGACAATGTTGAAACTGGTTTACATGAAGCTGTTACCTATTTGAAGTTGGGTGACAAAGCGCATGTGATTTTGCCAAGTCATTTGGCTCATGGATTGACAGGCGATAATAATAAAATCCCACCAAGATCCACTGTGATCTATAATCTTGAATTGATTGGTTTGAAATGAGAATAACGATTTCAATTCTTCTGACTTTTTTCCTACTGGGGTGCAATTCATCCGACTATGAAGGATATAAGCGTATTCATGATTCAGTTCATTTTCAGAGAATAACCTTAGGTGATGATACTCGAAAAGTAGACGAAGATTCATTCGTGTCTTTGACAATTGCTGTCAGCAGTATTGATGATTCTCTCATGCTCGAAAAACGGGTCAAGCGCGTTCAGTTTGGCAGTGCGGAATGGCCAAAGGATATTAAGAGTATAATTGCCTCGTCTAATGAAGGAGAAGAATTAAAAATCATAGGAAGTGTTAAAGACTTGCAAGTAAAAGATTGGTTTAGCCCGGTGGATGTGGGAATGGATAATTCACTTTTAAAACTCAATTTATTCATCAATGAAGTTGTTGAGGCCTCAGTCTTACTTCAGGTTCGCGCAGAAGAGCGACTTCGGTCAGACTTTGAAATGCAAGGACAATTGAGTTTTCAAAATGCTTTAGACAGCCTTCGTTTCGATGAAAGTAATTTGCACGAAGGGATTTATTTCCGCTCTCAGTCTGATGGAGAAGGTTCTTCTATTAAATCTGGAGGAACGGCTCTTATTCATTACCGAACCTATTTGGCAAATGGGCTGTTGATTGATGACACTTATAAGGATGAACCTTTTGAGTATCACGTAGGTAAGCCAGATCAAGTACTTAAGGGATTTGCGCAAGCAATAGCAATGATGAAGGAAGGCGGAAAAGCGCAATTTCTTATTCCTTATAAATTAGCCTATGGCGACAAGGGTTCCTCTTCTGGAATTGTCCCACCATTTTCGGCAATAATATATGAAGCAGAGTTGATGAAGGTTCTCAATTGAATTCTATTAGCTTTGCCGACTTAAAATTTTAATATGAAGTTATATACATTGATTATTGGTGCTGCTATCGCACTATCTGCATGTTCTGGTGGAAATGAAGATGCATCTGCTGATGCGAATGATGAGCAAATGGGAGACACTACTAGCGTAGTTTTGGAATCAGGTCTGCAAATAGAAGTTTTCCAGAAAGGTGATGGTATCTTACCTCAAATGGGTCAGAAGGTTTCTGTTCACTATAAAGGTATGCTTGAAAATGGTCAAGTTTTTGACGAAAGCTTTGGCAAAGGAGAACCCATTTCTTTTCAAATTGGAGTTGGACAAGTAATTCCAGGATGGGATCAAGGTATTGGTCAATTATCTAAAGGTGCCAAAGCAAAGCTTACTATCCCTGCAAACCTTGCTTATGGCGGACGCGAACAGCCAGGTATTCCGGCTAATAGCACATTGATATTCGAAGTTGAGATTATGGATATTCAAGATGGACCTCAGCCAATCGCGCATGAGCCATGGGCAACTGAAGGTATTGAAATGAAAACTACTCAATCAGGTCTTGAATATTACATTATTGAAGAAGGATCAGGCGCTAAAACAGAACCAGGTAAGACTGTTTCAGTGCATTACCACGGAATGTTAGAAGATGGGACTAAGTTCGACTCTTCATACGAGCGTGGCGAGCCTATCGAATTTCCTCTGGGTGTTGGACAAGTTATTCCTGGATGGGATGAAGGCATCTCATTATTGAACGTTGGTTCTAAGGCTAAATTGGTTATTCCATCTCACCTGGCTTATGGAGAAAGAGGAGCTGGCGGAGTTATTCCTCCAAATGCTACTTTGGTATTTGATGTAGAAGTCGTTGAGGTTAAATAACTCAATTTTCAGGAGGGAAGGTGATCGTTTTAATCATTAATAAACGATCGTAATCTAATCCTAGCGGACGGTGATAAACAAGAATTGAGTATTCGTTTTCGGTTTCAAAGTGTGAACCTTCAAAGCGACTCATGTCAGGCTTAATTTCACCATCCTTTACAAAAGCATACATGTAGTTGAAAATACCTTGTTTGATGTACAGGGTATTTTCATACTTCAACTCTAGTTGATTGAATTTCATTTTGGCTTCTGGAAGAATTTTCCAGTCCGTTAATGCGCCATACACATAAACATCACCATCACTCAATGGCTTTTCTTGCTTTAGGCTGAAATGTGCGTTCACATAATCAGCATCCAATGCTGCACTGTTGGCCTCACTGAGGTTTGTTGAGATATAAAACCATCCATTCAGATCTCGATTTTGTAAGTATGTTCTGCTTGCGCGGCTTTTGTCCAATTCTAAATAGGCGTGATTTTCTTGTGCCGAAAATGTAACACGCTCAATTCCGGCACCGTTGAATCGGGTGTTTTTCAGATCAAGGAGACGAAATTCATTTAATCCTTCGATTGCGTTTGGGCCATCATAGTCATAATCCAACGTTGACTCTTTGACGAATCTTGGGTCTAATCCGGATAGACGGTTTTCCCAAGTATGATTTTGAAGAATTTCCACATGAAGGTCTGTATATGGATTGGTCATTTGATAGGCGGATGTTCCTATGGAGAAGTCTATTTCTTGATGAGAATAACGCTGTCTTACCAATGTAGCTTGCTTCACCTTGGCGTCTACATTCACTATGTTTTCAGTAACACTAAATCTTCTGGTTAATATCAGGTCGTTATTATCATAATCGAAAACCTTGATAAGATAGTTTCCCGATTTTGTGATCTGCATATTGAAATTCGGGATTTCAAGAGAGTAGTGGATGAATTTCTGAAATGTGTTTCGAGAATAATCATACTCAACTAAATAGTCTGACGGCATTCCATCGATGTATTCCTGAACATCTAATTCTGATTTTTTCCAATTGTAATCGCAATGAATGAGTTCATACATAAAGTTGCCTAGCGTGGAGTCTAGAATGTCGAAATGAAGCTCTAACGTGCTGTTTGGGTCATTTAGAACAATGAATGGCGCTGCGATTGGCCAGTCTTTGGGATGTAGGAGAACAGTTTTTACATTCTCTTGATATATGTGGTTTTCAAAGCGCAGAAAGTTGGCATTGTAATAATTGTCTTCACCCGATTGCTCGTCAACGTTAAACTGAGCACAGATTTCGGAGAAACTAAATGTCAATAAAAAAAGAAGTGAAAACTTGATCAATGAAGAGATGAACACTTTCAAAAATGCTGTGTTTTGAATGGTACTGGTGTTTGGCATGTGCTTATTTGAATGCTGAAAATCAATGGGTGACAAAAAGAACGATAAAATATGAGAAAATGTATACTAAGTCTTAGATTGAATGTCTGATCAAAATTTCACTCATTTTAGTCGCGAATATGTCTTTATATATTTAAAAAATCACGTACGTTTGCGCCCGTTTTCAAAGCGACAATTTTAACCTAATCAAATGCCTAAGAACGTTAGAATTAGCAAAGGAGCTGACATCAAATTAGTTGGTGCAGCTGATCATGTAAAAGGAGATGCTTCTTTTCCTGCATCGTTTGCGTTAAAACCTACAGATTTTCATGGCTTAACGCCAAAATTGGTTGTTAAGGAAGGAGATGAAGTCAAAGCTGGCTCGGTCATCTTTTATAATAAGGACAACGAGCATGTTAAGTTTACCTCTCCTGTAAGTGGCGAAGTTGCTGAAATCGTGCGAGGTGCCAAGAGAAAGATTCTTGAAGTAAGAATCGTTCCAGATCAAGATCAAAAATTTGAGCAGTTTGATGTAAGCGACTTAAGCTCAACGGAGAAGATAAAGACTGTTTTAATGAGCAGTGGTTTTTGGCCAATGTTGAAACAAAGACCATACGATGTTATAGCCAATCCTCATTTGAAGCCAAAGGCGATTTTTATTTCTGCATTTGATAGCTCACCTCTTGCTCCAGATTATGATTTTATTCTTCATGGTCAGCAAGAAGCTTTTCAAAAAGGGTTGGATGCCTTATCTAAGTTAACTGATGGTAAAGTTCATTTGACAACGAGAGGTAAATCAACGTCCGATGCAACTTTTACTCAAGCTAAAGGGGTAGAGTTGAATACAATTACTGGCCCTCATCCTGCAGGAAACGTAGGAATTCAGATTCATCATATTGACCCTATCAATAAAGGAGAAAACGTTTGGACTATCTCAGCGCAGAATGTTGCATTGATGGGTAAGTTTTTGATGACTGGAATAGTTGACCTTAAGAAAGTAATTGCCTTGGCTGGTTCTGAAGTGGAAAAGCCACGTTATTTAACCACATGGGTTGGTGCTTCTATGAAGTCAATCGTTGATGGTCAAATTAAAGCTGGAGACAACAGAATCATTTCTGGAAACGTGCTCACAGGCGATGCTTCCTCTACAGAAGGATACTTGGGTTTCTTTCATGATGCCGTAACAGTTATTCCTGAAGGAAATGAACCACAGTTTTTAGGCTGGTTGGCACCAAACTTTCATAAGTTTTCTTTATCAAGATCTTACTTCAGTTGGTTGTCACCAAATAAAAAATTCGCTTTGAATACGAATATGAACGGTGAAGACCGTGCGTATGTTGTTTCTGGTCAATATGAAGCCGTATTGCCAATGGATATTTATCCTGTTCAACTCATTAAATCTATCATGACAAATGATCTAGATAAAATGGAGAATTTGGGCATTTACGAAGTTATTCCTGAAGATTTTGCGCTATGTGAGTATGCATGCACAAGTAAAATGAATGTACAAAGCATCCTAAGAGATGGCTTGGATGTAGCTAAACAAGAACTAGGTTAATAGAGATAAAAGACTATGCAGTTTTTAAAGAATATATTAGACAACCTCCGCCCAAACTTTGAAGAAGGCGGTAAGCTCGAAAAGTATTACAAGGGCTTTGAGGCATTGGAAACATTTGCTTTCACTCCAGGTCATACTTCTCATAAAGGCGCTCACATTAGAGATGCCATTGATTTAAAAAGAACCATGTTTTTAGTGGTAATAGCAATGGTTCCAGCCTTGCTGTTTGGAATGTGGAACACAGGTCACCAGTATTATTTATCAATTGGTGAGCTTACAGGGTTGGGTGAAGGCTTGATGGAGAAATTCATCTTCGGAGCTATTCGCGTATTACCGATCGTAGTGGTAAGCTATGCAGTTGGATTAGGAATTGAGTTTGCTATTGCGATCAAGAATAATCACTCTGTAAATGAGGGTTACTTGGTGTCAGGAATGCTTATTCCATTGGTGCTTCCATCTGAAATTCCATTGTGGATGGTAGCTGTGGCAACTGCTTTTGCTGTTATAATTGGTAAAGAGGTTTTCGGTGGAACGGGAATGAATATTTTGAATCCGGCTCTTACAGCACGTGCCTTCTTATTCTTTGCTTATCCTACTAAAATGAGTGGTAATGCTGTTTGGATTCCACAAGAGTCTGGAATGGCTGGTGTAGATGGATACACAGGAGAAACATTGCTTTCTCAAGCGTATAATGCCCCTGTTGGTGCTGAGTTTGGAGGTGTGGCATATGATGCCGCTGGACAACAGTATGGAAGTTTAGCAGACACAATGTGGGCTTCTTTCTGGGGATGGATACCTGGTTCTATTGGTGAGACATCAGTGTTTGCCATTTTAATAGGTGCGGCTATCTTGATTTTTACAGGAATCGGAAGCTGGAGAATCATGCTTTCCTTCTTAGTTGGTGGCTTAACAATGTCGATGATATTTAACGCGTGGGGTGCAAACGCATTCATGTCCGTTCATCCATTACAACAATTGATGATGGGAAGTTTTATGTTTGGAATGGTTTTCATGGCAACAGATCCAGTGAGTGCTGCACAAACAACGACAGGTAAATGGATATATGGGTTTTTGGCGGGATTCCTTGGAATCATGATTCGCGTATTTAATCCGGCTTACCCTGAAGGAATTATGATGGCCATTTTGTTTATGAACGTTATGGCTCCTTTGATTGACCACTATGTGGTAGAAGCGAATATTAACCGAAGATTAAAGCGAGTAAAAGTCGCAGCATAAAACCTATTAATCATGGCATTCAATAAAGAATCACAAGGCTTTACTTTTCTTTTCTCCATCATTATGGTTGTTGTAGTAGCAACTGTTTTGGCAGTAGCAGCTTTAGGACTAAAAGGTCCTCAAGAAGAGAATATGAAGCAAGAGAAAATGCAGAACGTGCTTGGCTCTATTCAAGTAGAATCAAGCAGAGAGGAGGCTAGCGCTAAGTTCGGAGAATTCATTAAGAAACGTGTTATTCTAGACTCAGAAGGAAATGTATTGAGCGAAACTGAAGGTGACGTTAAAACACTTTCTGTTGATGGCAAAGAAGCTTACGAAAGTGATGCCTTCAACATTGACATAAAGAAGCAATATAGAGACAAGTCTCTCACTGATCAGCAGAAGCGTTTTCCCCTTTTCATTTGTGAGAAGGATGGAAATCCATACTATGTAGTTCCTTTAGTAGGAACTGGGTTATGGGGTCCGATATGGGGATTCATCGCACTTGAGGCGGATATGAATACAATATTTGGAGCAACGTTTGATCACAAAACAGAAACTCCAGGTTTAGGTGCAGAGATCAACCAAAGTTGGTTCGAAGAGCCTTTCGTAGGAGACAAAATTTTTGATGATGCTGGAGCGTTTGTTTCGGTGAAAGTAGTTAAGGGTGGAGCTGACGCTGGCGATATGCACGGTGTTGACGCAATCACCGGAGGTACGATTACAAGCAACGGTGTTTCTTCCATGTTGGAGAATACCTTGAAAGTATATGTGCCTTACTTTAAAAAGAATTCTGATATCGCATCAATCTAATTCACTATGAGTACAGAAGTAAAAGAAGCAGCAGCAGCTGTAGTAAAAGAACCAAGTGAGCCTCTATTCTCTAAGAGAAACAAGTCGCTTCTTACTGATCCTTTGAACGACTCAAATCCTATTACTGTCCAAGTATTGGGTATTTGTTCGGCACTTGCCATTACGGTGCAAGTAAAGCAAGCGATCGTAATGTCACTGTCAGTTCTTGCAGTAATGATTGGTGGTAACTTGATCATATCATTGATAAGAAACGTGATTCCTAGTCGTATTCGAATCATCGTTCAATTGGTGGTAGTGGCGTCATTGGTAATCTTGGTTGATCAAGTGCTTAAGGCTTACGTTTATGATGTAAGTAAAGCTTTATCCGTGTTTGTAGGATTGATTATTACCAATTGTATCATCATGGGTCGATTAGAGGCATTTGCTTTAGCAAACAAACCTTGGAGATCTATTTTGGATGCCATCGGAAATGCTGCGGGTTATGCATGGATATTAATTGCAGTAGCTGTAGTAAGAGAGCTTTTTGGTTCAGGAACATTGATGGGATATAAATTGGTTCCAGATGCAGTATTTGAAATGGGATACATGAACAACAATATGATGATTTTGCCTCCTATGGCTTTAATTACTGTTGGTATCATCATTTGGATTCAGAGAAGTAAGAACACCGCTTTAATTGAAGAAAACTAAACCACCATGTTAGATTTAGTAAACATATTCGTAAAAGGCATCTTCATAGAGAATATGATTTTCGCCTACTTCCTTGGAATGTGCTCTTATTTGGCCGTTTCGAAGACAGTAAAAACAGGCGTAGGTCTTGGCTTTGCAGTGATTTTTGTTTTAGGAATTACTGTACCGGTTAATTACCTCATTGAGAACTATGTTCTTAAAGAAGGCGCATTGATTTGGTTAGATGATTCATTTGCAACCATCGATTTAAGCTTCCTGAGCTTCATCATGTTCATCGCAGTAATAGCATCTATGGTGCAGTTGGTGGAGATGGCAGTAGAGAAATTTGCTCCAGCACTGTATGGTGCGTTGGGTATTTTTCTTCCGTTGATTGCAGTAAACTGTTCCATCTTAGGAGGAGCACTGTTCATGCAAGAGCGTCAATACTCCACGATAGCAGAAGCTACTTCTTTTGGACTTGGATCAGGAGTGGGATGGTTTTTGGCCATCGTAGCAATTGCTGCCATTCGCGAAAAAATCAAGTATTCAAATATACCACCAGCACTTAGAGGACTTGGAATCACTTTTATCATCACGGGTTTAATGGGCGTAGCGTTCATGGCCTTTATGGGAATTGAATTATAAGAAACTAAAGACATGGGAACAACAGTCATAATCAGTATCGTAGTATTCCTTTTATTCATCTTGCTATTGGTGTCAATCATCTTGTTTGCCAAAGCAAAACTTTCGCCTAGTGGCAAAGTGAAGTTGATCATCAACGGTGAAAAGACCATTGAAGTAAATGCAGGAGGAACAGTTCTTTCAACGCTAAGTGATAACAAGATTTTCTTGCCGTCAGCATGTGGAGGTGGAGGAACTTGTGTTCAGTGTAAGTGTCAAGTGCACAGTGGTGGTGGATCTATTCTTCCAACAGAAGAGCCTCACTTCTCGCGTAAAGAGCAAGCGGATGATTGGAGATTGGGATGCCAAGTGAAGATCAAAGAGGATATGGAAATCCAAATTCCTGAAGAGATTTTCGGTATCAAGAAGTGGGAAGCTACCGTGGTAAGAAATTACAACGTTGCATCTTTCATTAAAGAATTCGTAGTTGAGATTCCTGAGGACATGGATTACCGTGCTGGAGGTTACATCCAAATCGAAATTCCAGCTTGCGAAACTCCTTATGCTGATTTTGATATCACAGCGCACCCAGATGAGCATCCAGGTGAGCCAGAAAAGTTCAAGAAAGAGTGGGATACATTCAATCTTTGGCCTTTAGTGATGAAAAACACGGAGACCATTGAGCGAGCATATTCTATGGCATCTTATCCTGCTGAAGGACGTGAGATCATGCTGAATGTGCGTATCGCAACTCCACCATGGGACAGAGCTAACAATAAGTGGATGGATGTAAATCCAGGTATTGCTTCATCCTACATCTTCGCTTGCAAGAAAGGAGATAAAGTAACTATTTCAGGTCCTTATGGTGAGTTCTTCATCAAAGACAATGATTCTGAGATGTTATATATCGGTGGTGGTGCAGGTATGGCTCCAATGAGAAGTCACTTGTATGAGTTATTTAGAACAATCAAGACGGGACGTAAAGTATCGTATTGGTATGGAGGGCGTTCTAAGCGTGAATTGTTCTACATCGATCACTTCAGAGCATTAGAGAAAGATTACCCAAACTTCAAGTTTTACTTGGTTCTTTCTGAGCCTCTTCCAGAAGACAACTGGAAGACCAAAGAAAACATGGAATCTGATGGTGATGGTTTTGTTGGATTCGTTCATCAATCTGTAATAGACCAATACTTGACCAAGCATGATGCTCCTGAAGATATTGAGTTTTACTTCTGTGGTCCACCAATGATGAACCAAGCGGTTCTTAAGATGTGTGACGAGTGGGGAGTACCGCCAGAGAACGTGGCATTTGACGATTTCGGTGGATAATCTTCATCCATTATAATATTCAATCCCTCTGAGTAATCAGGGGGATTTTTTTTGATCATAGAATTCACAATCAATAGTATTTTCTTTGCACACGTTATGAAAAACACTGCCCTTTATCTCTCAGCGTTGAGCTTCATTGTTGGTTTAGCATCATGTAATGCCGAGTTGGAAAAAACCACATCTGAAGAATTTAAGCAAACAATTACGGGTGAAGCACAAGGCACCACTTGGCGTATCGTGTATTACGATTTGCAAGAGCGCAATTTTAAGCCACAGGTGGATAGCATCTTGAAACGGGTGGACGAATCTGTTTCTACCTATTTGTCCAACTCAGTAATTGATCAATGGAATAAGTCAGACAGTGGCGCATACATCGATCATCTATTTTTTGATTTGCTCTCGCAAAGTTGGGAGGTGTATGAGGCGAGTAATGGAGCTTTTGATCCTACAGTAAAACCATTGGTTTCATATTGGGGTTTTGGTCCGGAACGATTTGAGCATCCTGAATTGGTTGAGCAGCAAAAGATTGACAGCTTGCTTGAATTGGTGAATTTCGATACGTTGCGGATTATTCGGAACAAAGGCAGCTTTGGAATGAGCGAGCTAAAAGGATCGATGAAGAAGACCGATAAACTCTTTTTAACAAAACCTGTTCCGGGCATGCAGCTTGATTTCAACGCCATCGGGCAGGGTTGGAGTGTTGATCAAGTGGTGAAGTTCTTGGAAGCTCAAGATTTGAAGTTGTTTTTTGTGGAAATCGGTGGAGAGATTTCTGTGGGTTATCCTAAGCCAGATGGCTCGCTATGGCGCTTTGGTATTGACAAGCCGATTGATGAAAATGCAGAACGCAAATTGCAAGCGGTAATTAACCTTAGAAATAAAGGATTGGCCACCAGCGGCAACTACCGCAAGTTTTACGAGAAGAATGGCGTGCGCTATTCGCATACCATTGACCCTACAACGGGCTATCCCGTACAGCACAATTTATTGAGCGCTACTGTGGTGAGCAAGAATGCTGGACTGGCCGATGCTTATGCCACGGCCTTTATGGTGATGGGTATGGATTCTTCTATCCATTTTATTGAAGAGCATGATTATTTGAGCAATTTCGTTTACCTGATATCATCTGACGAAGAAGGGAGTTACAAAACTTTTACCAGCAAACAACTGGAAAGTGCCATTGAGTTGGTGGAGGAATGATGTCTACATTTACAGCAATGAAAAATGTGATTACTATACTCAAGGAACCATGGAGTTTTTACCGCTGGCTGCGCCTTGCACTTGGTTTTTACTTCATCTATGAATCGGTAAATCACAGTCATTTAGTGGCAGGATTGTTCGGTGCTTTAATGTTGTATCAAGCCGTAGTCAATTCAAAATATTTGCCGTGTGAAATGTATGGCACATGCGCACCAACGCCTACAAAAACGGATTCAGATCATCTCGATGAGATTACCTATGAAGAGGTGAAGTAATTTTCTGTTTTTAATCTCGAGCGCGCTTGTAGCGCGTTCGGATCTTAGATGATGTTTAGTATACAATCCGCACGCGGTGCAACCGCGCGCGAGGGGTAACAGTGATCAATTATCAATAATAAATCATCAATCCAATCAGTCCTTCTGACATTGCTCAGCAGGGCGGGCTCCGCAAACGGTGCAAGAACCTTCGTCATTTTTCAAGAGTGGGTTGTTGCTCGCGCAAGTGCCAGCAAATTCACCGTCTTTTTTACCCCAAATTTTTACCGCTATTCCTGCGAATGCCAATCCCAATAATCCGATGGAAAGTAGAATCAATTTCATGGGGCGAAGGTAAGGAATGCTAGACTGAATGCGAAGTGATGAATGTCACAACATTGCTTAATCTCCCATTATGAAAACCTGTCCGCTTCCTGTTTGGGTGCCTCGAATCGTGGCTCCACCATAGATGTATATGTCTCCATCTTCCTCAATGGTGGTGTTGAGGCGTTCGGTGGCCCGCACATAGGTATCGCCTGAGGAGTTGTTGTGCACACTAGCAATACGTGTTGTAAGCAACTCAGTATTGATCGGAGCGTAGCTGGCGTTGTATATATAGATTTCGTCAGCATTACCTTCGGCAGTTACATCGGTTGCTCCAGTATGTCCAATGATGCTCAAGAATTGGCAATTGACTTTTACGAAGACACTGCCTGCAGCATCATTGATTTCAATATTCAATGAATCTGCTTCAAACGCATTTTGAAAGCTCACTTCAGCCGCACTCTTGGTATAAAGGTTCTTGAAAGTAGAGAAGTGCAATTCTACTTTTGGCAACGGATTCACCGTCCGCGTCCAATTGCAAGTGTTGGTTTCCTCAATGCTTAGCTCTCCATCCGACCAATTGGTTTCAATTCCGGCTAAGCCGTTTTGACCAAAGTTAATAATGGCGAAATTGAGCGTGTCTTGCACCAAAATGACATTGATCCTGCCATCTACTCTAAGATCATCAAACTGCTCTAGCTCTCTTCGCTCAGAACTTTGATCACCACGAGATTCAAAGCATCCAGCGCCTTCCTTTTGGCAGGCACTAGCGCTCAACAGCATCACAATACTAAAAACGATATGCCATGCCTGCTTCAAAATAGTCTGCTTTAAAAAGGTGTGTTCTCAGGGCTAAGTGTGCTCCGAAATGATCAGTAAAGAAATAGCGTATTCCAGCTCGGTGATAGAATCGTCCATCGAGCTTGTATGAATCAATTGCATACCAACCAGCTTGAAGAAAAATCTGCGCTTCATCGATGTGCAGATTGTAGCCAATCTTTAAGCCCAGTTGCGCATTACCGATGGTTGAAACCGTGTTGCTGTCTGCATTTCTATTGGCATACAATCCAGAGTTATACATGAAGTCAATGCCTGCTATTGCTGAGCTTTTTCTTGAAAGTCCAAAGCTTCGTTCACCCATGAGAGAGAACGTAGGGTGCTTTACATTTTTAGGATCGGAAACTTCTTTTAGTCCTAAACCAAAAGCGGTAATCCATTTACCAGTTTGTCTTGAAGCTTTAGAAGGCAACGAGTCAAGGGCAGTTGATTTTTGTAGTTGATATCCAATTCCGAACGAAACGGTAGGATAATTCAAGCCTAAATTAGGAAGCGAATAAGCCGAGTTAGAAAAATGGTTGAAGGCCATCGCCAATGAAACGTGCAATTGATCATTGGCTTGATAGGAGAATCGCTGACCTAAGAAGACATATGCATTGCCATAGCTTCCAATGGCAATGTTCTTGTAGTTATCGTCATCATCAAAAGGTTTGGATATAATACCTGGGCCAGCTGCTATTTCTAAATTCCATTTAAATTGCGTTGTGCTGATGACTGGAGATGAGAAGTAGGCTGCAATGCCCAATCCATATCCCAAGAGGTCTTTATTCGCTAAATCAAATCCTTTAATCGACACACCTACTTGCGGTCGGTTGTACACATTATGCCACGCTTTACTGCCATTGGTTTGAGTGTATATTCTCAATTCCATAGCTTGAGCGGGGCCTTGCGGCAAGTGCTTCATGATTGTTCTGTGCGGAAGAAGAACGCCCCGGGCATAATTCAATTCTATACCTATCGGGCTCTTTTGTGCAAAGAGGCCAAGGGTAAAAAGAAGCAACGTTGATAATATGATAGAAGTCCTCGCGAACATTGTGGCAAAGTTGCAAAGGATATGTTTCTTTTGAACTTTTATTTGATACCCAGAAAAAGGAACATATGAGACCAGAGTTAGAGGCTTTTGAACGATTGATTGACATTATCAGCGAATTGAGGGAGAAATGTCCGTGGGACCAAAAACAAACGATTGAGTCATTGCGCTACCTCACCATTGAAGAAACCTATGAACTCAGTGATGCCATTATCGATAACGATATGGAAGAAGTGAAAAAGGAATTGGGAGACATCATCATGCATGTAGTTTTTTACGCTCAAATTGGTTTTGAACGCAAAGAGTTTGCAATAGATGACGTAATCAATAGCGTATGCGAGAAATTGATTCGTAGGCATCCACACATTTATGGCGATGTGGTAGTTCAGGATGAAGAGGAAGTAAAGCGCAACTGGGAGCAAATAAAATTGGATGAAGGCAAGAAATCAGTATTGGAAGGCGTGCCGAAATCTTTACCAGCTATGGTGAAAGCCAATCGCATCCAAGAAAAGGCTCGAGGAATAGGCTTTGATTGGGATAAGCAAGAACAAGTGTGGGATAAGGTAAAGGAAGAATTATCTGAACTACAAACCGAAGTGGAGAATGGCGCTGATCATGCGCGTATAGAGGATGAATTTGGCGATGTGCTGTTCAGCATGATCAATTATTCACGCTTTATTGGGGTGAATCCAGAAGACGCTTTAGAGCGCACGAACAAGAAATTCATTCATCGCTTTCAATACCTAGAGGAAAAGGTTGCCGAGCAAGGAAAGAAGATGGCTGATATGACGCTGGGCGAAATGGAAGCGATCTGGCAAGAAGCTAAGACAATGCCGAAGAAAGACTAAGAGAGCAAGCCGAGTGCTACTCCTACAACAATAACCGTTATGCGGCTTGGGCTCAATTTGTGATGATCGCTGCTTTCAAAGAGAATAGTAGTAGAAACGTGGAGTAAAATGCCAACTGTTAGTCCCAGACTCATGAACATTAAGTCAGTAGAATCGCCACCGAAATAGTGCTGAATTCCAGAACCCAAAAGAGTGCAGGCGATGAATAATGCCAACCATAGTGTTGCATTCCCCTTCTTAATTCCAGATTTTATAAGCAATGTAGCCAGTGTAATGGCCACAGGAATTTTGTGCAACATAATGCCAACCGTCAATTCACGATCAAATTCGATCATGGAAGAAAACAGGGAAGAGGCGAGAGGCATTCCTTCAATCAAGGCGTGTAAGCACAAAGCTGAAAAAGAAATGATCAGTGCCGTTTTTGAAGTCGTTGGGTGCGAGTGACCGTGCTCTATTCCTTTAGAGAAATTCTCAAGAGCAATTTGGATCAGGAACCCGATCAGCAAAACAACTCCCGCTTTATGTCCAAGATTTTCGAATAGCTCAGGAAGAATGTGCGTGAAAAGAATCGTGATTAAATAGGCACCTCCAGCAGACAGAAATAAGTATATCCATGAATTCTTGGATGGCGCTTTGAAAATGAACCAAGCTCCAGCTCCGAAAGACACCAACAGTCCGATGAGGTAAACGATCATACTTACTTTTCAGCGATTATTACAACGCGAGAACTTTGTTCAGTATGCGGTTCAAGGTTGTATGATCCAAAAGTCGCACAAATTTTAAAACCAGAATTTGCGATGAGTGATTCTAAATCTATTTTTGAGAATGCTTTTACGCGTTCTTCAAAAAGATGCTCTTTTGTTTTATCAGTAACGGTAATTTCTTTAATGATAGAGCCGTTTTCAATGTAGCGCCTGATTTTAAAATGCACCCCATCAACTTCGCGGTGCTCTTCTTTTTTTAGTGATAACAGCACTTCGGAAGCGTTCATGTAGTCAATCACCATTTTTCCGCCAGGTTTAAGACTGTTGTACATGTTGTTGAGTGCAATTTGATGTTCCTCTTCAGAATCAAAGTATCCAAAGCTCGTAAAAAGGTTTACAGCAAAGTCTAGATCCTGTTCTGGAAAAGGCTCTCGTATATCTTGCTGATGAAACTGGATGCCTTCATCATCTGAAGAATTCAGGCGCGCTTCATTGATGCTGTTTTCCGATAAATCTATACCAGTGACCTTATATCCTAGGCTGTTAAGGTATTTTGAGTGACGTCCTTTGCCGCAAGCCACATCAATAAATTGAGAACCAGGCTCAGGAGTTAAAAAACGAAGAAGCGCATCAATGAATTGACGCGCCTCTACTTCGTTTCTATTTCTATAGAGTAAATGGTAATACTTGGTATCAAACCACGTCTCGAACCATTCTTTACTCATATTATCCTTTTTTCGACTTATCCATAATTTTCTCTGTCTGCTCTCTGGTTGGCTGAGGAGACTTTATAGAAGGTGTAGCCTTGACATCGCTTACTAACTTCATTTCATCAATTAAATGAGTGGCACCAGCATACTTGTCTACAATGAAAAGAACGTATCGAATATCAACAGCGATGGTTCTTTGCAATTTAGGTTCGAAAGCGATATCACCGCTCATTGCTTCCCAATTGCCATCAAACGCACATCCGATTAATTCTCCTTTACCATTGATTACAGGGCTTCCTGAGTTACCACCAGTGATATCAGTATTCGTTAAGAAGCAAATTATTAAATCACCGTCTTCACCATATTGACCGTAGTCTTTGTTGTTGTAGAGCTCTTTCAACTTGGCTGGAACAACGAATTCGTCATTCGAAGGATCTTCCTTCTCCATAATACCTTCTATGGTAGTGTAGAAGTTATAGTAGATCGCATCGGCAGGGTAATAGTCTAATACATTTCCATAAGTCACCCTCATTGTTGAGTTAGCATTTGGATAATAGTTCACATCCTTATTCATTTCTCTAAGTCCGTGAACGAACAAGCGATTTGAGTTTTCGATTTTTTCTAGAGGTGGACGCATCATAGGAGCTACATCACTTCTAAAGTGATTAAGGAACTCTGTCATGTACTGGAAAGCCATGTCCTTACTCAATGTCTTAGCAGAAGGAGAACTCAAGAATTCGTTGAATGAAGCCTCAGAGCGGAAGATGCTCTTTGCGAACATTTTATCTACGAGCTTATTAAAGTCTCCTTTATTCTTCGATACTTGATCTTTAAAGAATTGAGGTTGTAATGAAGCAGGAATATCATCAGAGAAAAATTCGAACAATGCAGCTGTGATTTTTTTATCTGTAGGCTGATTATAATCTTTGTAAAATTTCTCAGCTGTTTTCTTGACTGCTTCTATTTGCTTATCAACTTCCTCCTGATTTAGCGGTTCTGCGCTCAATGCTCCAGATAATCTAGAAGTGCGATAAGCCATTAACAAAGCCTCACTTCCAAATACACATTCATTGAGGTATGTGCGATAAAGAGAGGTCTCTTTTGATTCGTTGAATCCGTCTTCCCAATCTTTCAAAACGTTACCATATACTTCTTTGCGTTCTTCTGAAGCATTTACCCATTTCTGGAAGTCATCTTCTAAAGCTTGCTTTTGTTCTTTAACCTTCAAGCGCTTCAAACCTCTTTGCTGTCCGATGAAGTATTTCCAATAGTTACTCACGCCAGCGTATTTAGATGCATACTTAATGCGCACTTCAGCGCTTTCATTCATATCTTCCTTCATAAGAGCAAGGCGCGTTTCTCTAACCTTAACTGTATATGGTTGTCTTACAGTTAATTCTTGTTCTACTCCAAAAGAGCTTAAGAAACGATCAGTGCTTCCTGGGTAACCCATAATCATTGCGTAGTCATCCTTTTGAACTCCACTTAGAGAGATAGGAAGAAAGTGCTTTGGCTGGTAAGGAATGTTGTCTTCTGAATAATCAGCAGGCATGCCATCTTTACCTGAATAAATGCGCATCATTGAGAAGTCTCCAGTGTGACGTGGCCACATCCAGTTATCTGTGTCTCCACCAAATTTTCCAATGGATGAAGGAGGAGCACCTACCAATCTCACATCTTTATACGTTTCGTAAACGAAAGCATAATATTCATTGCCTTCAAAGAAGCTTTTGATTTGAATATCGTAGTGACTCTCTACATCACCTTTGATTTCCTCTTCAGCTTTCGCAATAGCTTCACTCAACGCAGTTTCTCTTTCTGCGCCTCGAAGTGAAATACTAATGTCACCTAAAACTGCATCGGTTACATCACGCATTTCAATTAGAAAACCAGCTGTCATTCCTTTTGCTGGTAATTCTTCTTTCATAGCCATTGCCCAGAAACCATCAGTAAGGTAGTCGTGATCAACAGCGCTATTATCTTGAATTACACCAAAAGCACAGTGATGATTTGTAAGGAATAAACCTTTTCCACTGATCATTTCAGCAGTACATGACCCACCGTTTAAAACAACGATAGCATCTTTCAAGCTTGAGTTATTTACACTGTAAATTTCTTCAGCACTCAATTGAAGACCATGCTTTTGCATGTCAGCAATGTTCAATCTCTTCACTAGCATAGGAAGCCACATTCCTTCATCGGCCTTCAGAGTTGAAGCTGATATAAGTGAAAGGGCAATAACGACTGTAAGTATTCTTTTCATTCTATTGTGTGTTTTCTTTTTCGGAGGACAAAAGTAGCAAAGGATAATCTGTTTTTTACCAAAACTCTTGACCAACTAACAATCGAATGATGAAACGTTTGAAAACAGTTTGATATTCTTGATTTGTTTTATCCGTTATATTTGCTTTAATCTATTATTGATACTGTTGGAAAGTAAGATTATTTCAGATTTTATAGCTACGTTTTCGGATTCCGAAGTGCTCATGAATTTTCATGGCGAGGTCAACGAGCAACGCATTGGTAGTATACTAGGTGAAGTGGAGCAAAAGCTTGAAGCGACAGAGGAAGACTTTAAAAAGCAGCGAAAAGTTTACAATATCTTGGTAGAAGGTTTACAGAACCTTTATCACCATACAGATGCGATGGCAGATGGAAATGATGTCGAAAGCAAAACTGCCACTTTTGTTTTAGGAAGAAAAGAAAGTGAATACGCTGTTTTGACAGCTAACTATATAGAAGTAGACAATATTGCTCCTTTGAAGGCGAAACTTGACAAAATCAATTCTCTTGATAAAGATGGTCTTAGATCGCACTACAAGGAGGTTTTGGACAACGGAAAATATAGCGTTCATGGGGGTGGAGGCTTGGGAATGATTGACATTGCTAGAAAATCGGGTAATAAGCTCGAGTATGATTTTAGTGATGTAAATGATTATTTCGGGCTTTACATTTTGAAAATTAAAGTATAACCTTGTAATCTCTTAAACTAAACGAAACAAGATGGATCCAATCAAAATTGAAGGAACGCCTAAAACACCAACTGTAAATTTCGATGCCGAGTCAGGTATTCTTGAAGTAAAAGGAAGATCTATTCCTGAAAACGCTGTTGAATTCTACAAGCCTCTTGTGGATTGGATTGGTAATTATGGCGATAACTCGAAGTCGGATACCGTGGTGAATATTCAATTGGAATACTTTAACACGAGTTCATCTAAGTGTATTCTAGATGTTTTCAAGAAACTAGAGTCTGTTAATGGTAAAACAACCATTACTATCAATTGGCATTACGAAGAGGATGATGAGGACATGCTCGAAGCAGGAGAAGATTATCAAGCGATTATCAATATTCCTTTCAAGATGATTGAAATGGAAGAGATGTAATAGATTTCATCTTTAGAAATAGAAAAAGCCTGAATATATGTTCAGGCTTTTTTATGCGTGATACTTTTCGATTTATTTTCCTCGTCCTTGCAGAACAATCAAAACTGTGTAGATCAATATTTTGAAATCTACCAATAGCGACATGTTTTCGATGTAAAGCACGTCAAACTTTAGTCGTTCAATCATTTCATCTACATTTTCAGCATAGCCATACTTCACCTGTCCCCAAGATGTTATTCCAGGACGAACGGTTTGAAGATGCTTATAGTGTGGGGCACGCTTTACAATTTGATTTATGAAGAATTGACGCTCTGGTCTTGGGCCTACCAAGCTCATATCACCAATCAATACATTATAGAATTGGGGTAATTCATCCATTCGACTTCTCCTTAGGAACTTTCCGAAGGGAGTAATACGACTATCATTTTCGCTGGATAGGGCAGGACCATTTTGCTCTGCGTTTTCATACATCGATCGAAACTTGTAGATCATAAACGGTTTTCCTTTCTTTCCAATGCGCTGGTGTGAGTAAATGATCCTTCCTTTTGACCCTAGCTTAACAGTGATTCCGATGATTGTAAACAGAGGAGCAAGCAATATGAGACTGAAAATGGAAAGAACAACATCAAAGATCCGCTTGAATGATTGTTGCCAAATGGGCATAATCTCCTGATTGATATCAATGAGAGGCGCTCCAAGAATGGACGACATTTTTACTTGACCACTCAGAATATCATACATCTTCGGAATGATCTTGATGTTATATACCAAGCCATCTAGTGAGTTTAATATTTGACCGATTTTATCGTGTTCATTGGATTCAAGGGCAATAATGACGTCCTCAATTTCATGCTTTTTGATGACGTCTTCAATTTCATTGAAGTGACCGAGATGATCAACTTTACCGTGCAGTGCATGGTTCTTTCCTCCGTTGATATGCACAAATCCTTTGACGAAAAACCCTGATGACTTTTTTTGGCCTTCCAACTCTTCGAATAATTGAAGGGCATTCTCATTGCTACCTATGATCAAGGTGTTAAAGCCAATTATTCGATTGTGTATTCTGTTTGCTGTGATACTGGACAAAGTGAACCGCCCCAATTCGGTGAGTATGAAATGAAATCCGAAAAGGATCGCGAATGAAAAATAATAGCTTTTATAGGAATCGATAAAGTCATCAAGAATGATCGTAAAGAATAGGAAGATAGACCCAACTAAACTTATGGTAAACGTTTGGGTGAATTCTTTTAAACGAGACCTTCTATATATGTTTTTGTATACACCAATTATGGTATAAAGCATTAACCAAAAGCCAATAATAGCTACCAAACTGAAGATGAACTTTTGATCAAATAAGATCAAAACGTCACCATAAACACGAGTTTCAATGACTAATTTCCGAAAAGTGAATACGGCTAAATAAGCCAATGCAGCAGCTAGGGCATCGCTAAGAATGTATTTTATGACTTGTAGCCGTTGATTCAAAGCTGGCTCATGATTTTGACGTTGTCTATGAGTACAATTCCATTTTTAGGACTTGATTCAACCAATTGCGGAATAAAGTAAACATATCCAAACTTAAAGTTGGTTGCTACATCTAGAATGGAGGTCAAGGCGATATAGGCTTTGCGCCACTTCACCTCTCCATCGTCAGATGCATTTAATGTTAAGTAGTCTAACGTTTGAGGACTCAATGGGCTGTTGTCAATATGAAGTCCTATCGTTAAATCAAATTCAGTATAGTAATCAATTTCAAGGTATACAGCCTTTCCATTCAGTGAGAATTCAATATTTTCAGATGTTCTGAATGCAACTGCGGTTATAGAATCTGAGATATTCACAATACCGGATCCATTGCCTTCATACACATATGCTGGATTGGTGGTTCTTACAATGTTTGCGTCACTACCGCCTAAAGCGCCCATCTCAATGAAACTATCTTCGAAATCTTCTACCACATAGTACAAGTAAGATACTCCTTCATCCCTATACATTACTTCAGGCTCCATTTCTAACACTTCACCAGGAACTAGATTCACAGTCCTCTCATAGGCACCATAGAAGATATAGTTGTCTCTCAAGGTTGAAATGGTCGACACTTTAATGCCTGGACCAACTAATAAACGATGGTTTCCTTCTTCCAAAATTGGAATATCAGCCGGTAGTTCAAATATTCCAATGATATTGTCATCAATGTAGACCCACGCATCTGTGATATCATTTGATAGTGAGCCTTCATCAGCTGAAGGGTTGTCAACAAGATCGATGCTTTCAATTCTTATCCAAGAAGGGGTAGGTTCGGTTTTATCGAATATACTGCACGAGCAAAGACCAAAAATGGAAACAATGATCACACTCAGTACATTGACTTTTATCTTCATCAACTTCTTCAATAGGGGTTCGGGTACTTATGAAACGAGCGATTTTAGCTCTTAGTACATCCAAGTCAAGATTTAGGCTGCGAAAATAGAATTCGAATAACTAAGTTGCTCAAGAATTTGGTTGGCAACTTGGATAGCTTGGTAGCCATCTTCAATAGTTACAACAGGCTTAGTGTCGTTTTTAATGGATTCTGCAAAAGCCTTAAGTTCTTCTAGTAAGGCGTTAGTATCTTGAATATCAGGTTTTTCGAAGCTTAACTGCTTAGGCTCCTTGCCGTTTTCTGGATCAATTGTTATGGCGAATGGATTGCTTGCATCGGCGTCTTCTAGGCGCACTAATTCTGACTTTTTTTCAAGGAAGTCAACAGAGATGTATGCGTTTTTTTGAAAAAATCGAGACTTTCTCATATTCTTCAAGGAGATACGACTGGCTGTGAGATTTGCTACGCAGCCATTATCAAACTCTAAGCGAGCATTACAAATGTCGGGTGTGTCACTAATTACAGCAACACCACTTGCGCTGGTTTTTCTCAGGTTGGCTTTTACAACACTTAATACAATGTCAATGTCATGGATCATTAAATCAAGAACCACAGAAACATCGGTACCTCTAGGATTAAATTGAGACAAGCGGTGTGTTTCAACAAACATTACTTGGTCGAAGTGATCCTTTACACTCGCGAAAGCAGGGTTAAATCGTTCAATATGACCAACTTGAACTTTTACCTTGGCTTCATGAGCCAAATCCACCAATTTCTTTGCTTCGTCTACGGTGTGTGTTACGGGTTTTTCTATGAAAATGTGTTTGCCGTTTCTTAGCGCATACGTAGCACACTCATAATGTGATAGAGTTGGAGTAACAATGCTAACTGCATCAGAAGCATCTACTAAAGCTTCCATTGAGTCAAAAGCTTTTACATTGAATTGCTCAATGGCTTCTTTTTCTTTCTCCTTATCAGGATCGTAAAAACCAATCACATCAAATTCAGTTTTTAGCTCTAAAGAAAGCTTAAGATGGATTTTGCCTAAGTGGCCAGCTCCTAATATGCCTAATCGGATTTTACTCATAGAATGCTCCAAAGGTCTTTTCAAATATTGAGTTGTCAATAAACAATCCAACATTCGTTTAACATTCCATTGTCGAAATAGATAATTTCGAAGCCACGATGATAGATACGCTAAAACACAAAGGGATGAGGAAGAAGCTTATTGAAGAGCTTCGACTGAAAGGAATTGATAATGAGTTGGTTTTGGACGCAATGATGGACATTCCAAGGCATCTTTTCTTTTTTGATACTGCATTCTTGCACATGGCTTATGTGGATAAGGCTTTTCCAATAGGTTCCGGTCAAACCATATCTCAACCGTATACAGTCGCTTTTCAAACGAGTTTACTGAACCCTAGGAAAAGAGAGAAAATCCTTGAAATAGGAACAGGAAGCGGCTACCAAACCGCTGTTTTGGCAAAACTTGGAATGAAAATATTTACGATTGAACGTCAACAGGCGCTCCACGCTAAAAGTCAGAGCTTACTCGAAGAGATGGGATATAAAGCCCGATGTTACTATGGCGATGGATATGCTGGTAAGCCTGCGTTTGCTCCTTTTGATAAAATATTGGTTACGTGCGGAGCGCCCCATATTCCAGAAGATTTAAAAAATCAATTGAAGGTCGGTGGTCGAATGGTTATTCCAGTGGGCGAGTTTAATGGAGTCCAACATATGATGTCTCTTGACAAGGTAAGTGAGACAGAGTTTGAAGTGTCAAACCATGGTGATTTTCAATTTGTTCCCATGCTGGAGCGCACAGATACCAGAGATTAAAATAATTCAATGAATGATTCGTTCTGCATACTTAAATCTATACTTATGAAAAACCTCTTTATCGCATTCTTAGCCTTTTTATTTTCATTTAATTCTTTGAATGCTCAAACTGAGGTTGACTCAACGAGTAAATACTTTCCAAAAGCAAAAGACTTTGGTGTTACTTTAAATGTTTCAGGTTTGATTAATTCAATTACCGTATCACCCAACCAGGATTTGTTAAATTCTAATTCATTGCTTTTAAGATATAAGCAAAGCGAAAAATTGACCTATAGATTGGGCTTAGCTCCAAATGTTTATCGCTATAACGAGCAGAGCACGGATAGTATTGGTAAGGATTTAGTTGAATTCGACTCTACTGCTTCTAGGTCAATGATGTCCTTCCGTCCAGGAGTAGAATTTCATATCAGAGGGACGAAGAGGTTAGATCCTTATGTTGCAGTTGATGCCGAATTTGGAGTAATCGGTAAAAACAATATTGGAAGCACCTCAAATGTTACAGATACTACTGGAACATCAAGAGTAGTAAGAACGATTACAGAAGATGGAGGGTTTACTTTGGGAGCTCGTGCAAGTTTTGGTATGAATTACTTTTTTGCTGAAAAATTATTCTTTGGTGTTGAGTACGGACTTGGTGTGACAAACATCGTTACTGGAGGCGATAGGCAAGAGGTAGTGCAGTTTGAGCCAGTTACTGGATCGAATACCATTGATCGAGATTTAAGCTCAACACGCACCTCTAATTTGAATTTTTATGTAGACCCGAGGGTTCAGATCACTTTTGGATATTTCTTTTAAATGAAGAATTGGCTTATATACCTATTGATTTTGTTTTCGATCGTTCCACTCTCGTGTCAGAAGGGGGATAACGACCCGGCTCTGAGCTTGAGAACTCGGAAAAACAGATTGACAGGTACTTGGGAAATCGAATCGTATGAATTCAATGCTAGTTTCGGAGATATTAGGTCGATAAGTTATGACCCAACTTTAGGCCTTGTATATGAATCTTCTGATAGTCTAAGCTATTCCAGGACATTTTCGTGGGAAATGGTGTTTGATGGTGATGGTTTGTATTCATCCATTAAGAATGAAGACTTTCCCGAAGACTCAATAAATGGATCTGAGGCATATAAATTGACGTCTATTGAAAAAGGAATTTGGGAATTTACAGGTGGGAATGATTCGCCATCTAAATCTAAATTGGCATTCTTCGCTGAAGAAAATAGCTCTACAAGAACTGATCAAGGATCAAATATTGATATTACGGTTATTTCCAACACCACAAGCGCATTTGTATATGATATCGATCGGTTAACCAACAAGGAGCTTTGGCTAACGTATGACATTGTTCAAACAAGTGCGTTTGAAGAGCAAACAGAATCGATTGAAATTAAGTTTGTGAAGACAGATTAAAAGGACTTTTTCAATCGGTCAAGCTGGCGCTTGGTGTCTTTTTCCTTTATACTATCCCGTTTATCATGTGTTTTCTTGCCGTGTGCAAGAGTTACCTTTAGTTTTGCTAGTCCTTTCTCATTGATGAATAGTGCGGTAGGAACGATGGTCAACCCTTTCTCATTTACCCTTTTTTGCCATTTTTTTAATTCTTGGGCCCCTAGAAGAAGTTTTCTTGGTCGTTTGGGTTCATGATTGGCATAAGTCCCAAACTTATAAACGGCAATGTTCATGTTGATTACCCAAAGCTCATGTCCTATAAACTGACAGAATGCTTCATTGATACTTGCTTGACCTTCTCTGATGCTTTTTATCTCTGTTCCTGTTAGCATTATGCCAGCTACAACGTCTTCTAGAAGTTCAAACTCAAATTTGGCTTTTCGATTCTTTATGTAGATGTCTTGTTTCATGCTCCATGCAAAGCTGATAAAATTTTAGCTCGTTTTGATTCTGACTTACATAAATGAAAGCCCCCCAACGGAAATTGACTTTTTTGCGTCTATGGTTTAGGTTATTTATCTTAAGGTAAGGTTAGTTAAATCTCAAGCCCCGTTTTCCGAAGCGGGGCTTGTTTTTTAGCAAAAAAAAACCTCTTCAGAATTGAAGAGGTTAATGTGACCCGGCTGGGGTTCGAACCCAGGACCCTATCATTAAAAGTGATATGCTCTACCAGCTGAGCTACCGAGTCCCTTTTTTGAAGGGGTGCAAATATAGAAGCATCTTTTACGAAATCAAATGGTTTTCTAATTATTTGCAGAATCTCATTTTATCTCGGATTATTCCAATATTCTAATGCTCTGCTACCCACTGAATTCATCTGGGTTCCATTTAAATTATTGTAGTCAATTACTTGGCCAGTATTAGAGAGTGGCTCATCATTTCCGGAAGGTAAAACGGACGGAGTTGATAATTGTAAATACCATGAATAATCCACCTGCTCTCCAGAAACATTTGAATGAAGAAGAACGTAATCGTTCGTGACAAGACTGCGGTCATAAAACACAAATTTCGCATTGGACTTACTAGGCAATTTGTAGTAATGCCAAATTTCATATGGAGATGCATTTGGCTCTCTGCTTTGAATTACCCGAGTATCGGGTTTGCCGTATTTCAGAAACACACGCCCTCGATCTGTTCTGCAAGCATGTCTTCGATTATTACCTAGATCAAACTCTGCTTCAACATAAGCTATTCGGTCCTCATACTTCTCCCATGAATAGGCAGGGTTTACGCTGTTCCTTTCCCTCCAGAAAGTATAGATAAACCTTCTAAGTTCAGTTTTGTCTGCTTTATTCCAGTTTTCTTCAATGTAATTCTCTTCGTAGACACTCGCAGCATATTTCATACAGTAGGTGATGTTTCTAAGAGAATCCTCACTTCTGATTTTTCCGACAAAGGTCGAATTGATTTGAAAATCATCGAGAGAGTCAGAGGCGGCAACAAAGCTATGCCTCTGCAATAAGCTTGACTTAGAGGCGATCACAACATTATTTCTATCCCTGGCTTCCAATTTAACCAGGAAGTTACCCGTACTTAAGCTTTCAATATTCCATTTGTGGGCAATAGGTTGGGCTGAACTTCCTTTAAATCTCTTTAATATTCGATACTCTGTAAGTGCTTGATCTGTTTTTGGATCGACAATGTCTAACGTTACAATGTAATCTTCGCTGCCTCCAAGGGATATTTCAGATTGATATAATTCAGTGTAAATGGATGCGGTTTTTACGCTAGGACCATGATAGCCTGAAATTCTAGGAATCATATCGAATTCCCCTCTCGAAAAGAGAGACGTCTTTCCATTGTTAGAATATATTGTGTCGAGATAGAGAATGTTACTGAAAAAGGCGGATTCAGGAGGAGATTCGACACGGATGTTTTGAATGATTGTGCCACTGTCTTTGGGGTTGTTGATGTCTCTCAGTTTTATCGATAGCTTATAATCATTTGCTGCCAAAGGAAATCGCTGTACGTCTAAAAAGTCTACAATAGCGCTGACCGAGTCAGAGACAAATGGACTTTTTACGATGTTTTTTGAAAAGTCAGCTATTGCTCCATTCTTTTCAAAAATGTAAGTGAGTTCAACTCTCGCTTGATAACCTTCTGCTGCATTCCTGAAAGTTAATGAGGATGAATTAAAGAGCATATGGGTTTCTACATAAGCACCGCCTTCTGGAGTGTGAAAAACAATATGGTTGAAATATGCATCAATGCATAATCCTCTTAGAGCGATAGAGATTAAAGCTAGGGTAAAGAAATGCTTCATAGAATTATTTTTTCAAATCTACAACGTGGTGCTCAATCAACCGAAGAGGATTGAGGCAATGGCCTCCTAGACGATGTGAAAGGTTTTTAGAGTGCGGCAATACAACTGATTTCAACATTTACATTCTTCGGAAGTGTTTTCACTGCAACGGTTTCTCGCGCTGGGGGATTGGTGGTGAAGTATTTGCCATATACTCCATTCACTTCGCTGAAATCATTCATGTCACTTAAGAAAATCGAGCATTTTAGAACGTTTTCATACGTCATATTTGCTGCCTTTAGTACTTCACCCAAGTTTTTCATCACAAGCTCCGTTTCAGCGTTGATAGAGCTAAGATTCAACTCACCACTTATTGGGTCAAGAGCAATTTGACCACTTACATAAAGCGTATTTCCGTTTTGAACAGCTTGGGAGTAAGGTCCGATGGGAGCCGGGGCGTTTTTGCTGTTGATGATCTGTTTCATTTGGGAATGTTGTAAGAATTAAGAAAAGAAGGGGCGATTCGTAAGCTTCAAATATAGATTTTTGAAGCCGTGTTAAAAGGCAGTAAATTTCGTGTGTTTGTAGTAGATAACTACGATTCGTTTACCTACAATTTGGTGCATTTAGTTGAGCAAAGTTCAATAGAATGCGTTGTTAAGCGCAATGACGCGTTGAAGCTCGAAGAACTTGAAGACTTCTCGCACATCATTATTGGGCCGGGACCTGGATTGCCTGATGAGTCAGGATTGGTTCTTGATATTATTCAACGCTACAGTTCTTCTAAAAGTATTTTAGGTATTTGCTTGGGTATGCAGGCTATGTTGATTTCTGATGGGTTAGGGATGGTCAATCTGCAGAATGTTCAACATGGAGCTCAGGACTTGATTTCTCTTCAACCCGACTCTAAACTCTTCGCTGATATCCCACAATTAATCAAAGTTGGACGCTACCATAGTTGGGCTTTTACTTTGGAGGATATATCTAAAAACTACCGTGTAATTGCTAAATCATCAGATGGGCATATAATGGCGATTGAGCATGTCTCCAAGCCTCTTTTTGGTATTCAATTTCACCCTGAAAGCATCATGACTGAACACGGTTTTAATATGATTGAGAATTGGTTGAAGAGTAATCCTAATGATTAATAATAAGGTTTATTCAAAATGGCTTAAATACCTGGTTGTTAAATTAATAAATCATTATTTTTTTGATGATTATTGATGTAATTATTCCAGCGTTCAATGAAGAAGATGCGATTGGTAAAGTCCTGGAGGATCTGCCTAAAAACATCCTTAGAAATATTATTGTCGTTGATAACAACTCTACAGATAATACGCGTTTGAATGCTGAAGGAGAGGGTGCGGTTGTATTGTATCAATCCATTCAAGGATATGGTGCTTCTTGTTTAAAAGGAATGGAGTTTTTGTCTCAGCAGGAAGTCAAACCAGGTATCGTTGTTTTTCTCGATGGTGACTATTCTGACTATCCGCAGGAATTACCATTATTGATCGCGCCTATTGAGTCTGGTCATATGGATATGGTAATTGGTAGTCGAGTTTTAGGGGAGCGTGAAAGGTTTTCACTGACGCTGCAGCAAATTATTGGGAATTGGATAGCAGTTAAAATGCTGAAGGTATTGTATGGGTATTCATTTGCTGACTTGGGTCCGTTTCGAGCTATTCGCTACGATGAGCTTTTGCGATTAGGAATGAATGACATGAACTATGGCTGGACTGTGGAAATGCAAATTAAAGCAGCTAAAATGCGCTTGAGATGCATTGAAGTTCCTGTGAGTTACAAGATGCGAATAGGTGAATCAAAGGTTTCGGGGACGCTGAAAGGTTCGGTGATGGCTGGATATAAAATAATAACAACATTGTTGAGGTATGTCTAGTTGGGGTGATTTGGTGTGGTATGATTGGCTGGTGTTGGGGTTATATGGCATGTTTATGCTTTTTATTTTCTTCTACAGTCTTGCTCAGCTTCATTTGGTGTTTAAGTTTTTGAGAAAGAAACCGCTGGGTATAAAGAATTCTAATAGTGACTTGCCTTTGGTTACGATTCAATTGCCCATCTACAATGAACGCTACGTGGTTGAACGACTCATAGATTCGGTTATGGCGATGGATTACCCCAAGAATCTTTTAGAGGTTCAAATTCTAGATGATAGTTCAGATGAGACCAGTGAATTAGCTCGAATTGCTGCCTTAAAATGGCTTTCTAAGGGGTTTGATGTAGTTCATTTAAAAAGACTTCACCGGACTGGCTTCAAGGCTGGAGCGCTTTCTTATGGGCTTTGTCGAGCTAAAGGGGAATTCATCGCAATTTTTGATGCTGATTTCATTCCTGATCCTAATTTTTTATTGGATGTTGTGCCTCATTTTGCGAATACAAAGGTTGCTATGGTTCAAACGCGCTGGGGACATTTGAATAGGGACTTTAGCTTTCTTACTGAAATGCAGGCGTTCGGCTTGGATGCTCATTTTACAATCGAACAATCGGGCAGGAGTAAGGCTGGAAGTTTTATTAACTTTAATGGAACTGCTGGGGTTTGGCGAAAGCAGGCTGTTGAGCAATCTGGTGGTTGGAGTAGTGATACGCTTACTGAAGATCTAGATTTAAGTTATCGAGCTCAGTTGAAGGGATGGGAATTTGTATATCTGAGTGATGTTGTTTCTCCTGCGGAGTTGCCCGTATCTATGTCCGCATTGAAAACACAGCAGTTTAGATGGATCAAAGGAGCGGCTGAGTGTGCGGTTAAAAACTTACGCAGCGTTTGGCAGGCTAAAGACCTGTCATTGCGAACAAAAATCCATGGACATTTTCACTTGATGAATTCTTCCATATTCATTTATGTTTTGTCCATTGCCTTATTAAGTATTCCGCTTCTTTTTATTAGAAATAAGCTTGGTGACGTTACTGTATTAGATGCTTTTGGGGTGCTTTTCTCGCTGAGTATTTTGATTCTTTTTGTGTTTTATTATACTTCATATATTGCTTTAAATCAGAGGTTTAAAATGTTTCAATTTGTTAAAAGGTTTATCGTGTTCCTTTCCATGTCTATGGGTATGAGTTTGCATAATTCTATTGCGGTGCTTGAAGGTTATGTGGGTAAGAAAACACCTTTTATTAGGACACCTAAATTCAGTGATCAATCCGATCAAAATGCATGGCGTAAAAACGTGTATCTGAAAAATACAAGTTTTGTTTTACTACTAGCTGAAGCATTTTTTTCGTTGCTTTTTGCTGCAGCGATTTTTCTTGGTGTCTATTTTAACGACTACGCGCTAATGCCATTTCATGCAATGTTAAGCGCAGGTTTTGGCATTGTTGCCTTTTATGGCGCTAGGCACAGTGTTGCCTGAATTGTTATGGAATCCATTTAATATCCTTGAAGTCAGGTTTGCGCTTTTCTAAAAATGCATTTCGTCCTTCTTTGGCTTCGTCCGTCATATAGGCTAGTCTGGTTGCTTCTCCCGCAAATACCTGTTGCCCAACCATCCCGTCATCGGTTAGATTAAAAGCAAATTTCAGCATCTTGATAGAAGTTGGTGACTTCTGCAGAACCTCAAGTGCCCAGTTGTAAGCTTCTTGTTCCAGTTCTTCGTGGGGGAAAACACCATTTACCATTCCCATGTCAAAAGCCTCTTGGGCGGAGTAATTACGACCTAAAAAGAAGATTTCACGCGCTCTTTTCTGACCCACCATTTTAGCGAGGTATGCCGAGCCGTAGCCACCGTCAAAACTGGTAACATCAGCGTCAGTTTGCTTGAAGATTGCGTGTTCTTTACTCGCAAGCGTTAAATCGGATACAACATGAAGGCTGTGTCCTCCGCCAACGGCCCATCCTGGCACAACTGCGATTACTATCTTAGGCATGAAACGGATCAAGCGTTGAACTTCAAGAATGTTTAGACGAGGCATCCCATCATCATCCACGTAGCCTTGGTGTCCGCGTGCATTTTGGTCACCTCCGCTGCAGAATGCCCAGCCTCCGTCTTTCTTACTTGGTCCTTCACCTGAGAAAAGCACAACACCAATATTTACGTCTTCTCTAGCATCGAGAAAAGCTTTATAAAGCTCTGTGACTGTCTTTGGTCTGAAAGCATTGCGGACTTCTGGTCTGTTAAATGCTATTCTGGCAACGCCTCCACATTTCTTGTATGTGATATCTTCAAATTCTTTTACGGTAGTCCAGTTTGGTGTGCTCATTTTAAGTTGATTTCAATTTTCTCGAAAGGATACGTCCATCCGTTTAAACGCACTTCAATTTTAAATGTTCTGGATGAATTGAGAGGGTTTACTTTAAACTATTGGTTAAATACTTTGGTTACTGAGTTTGTAACTAACGCAATACAAGACTCAAACTTTGGAAGATAGCAGTATTCTGAGTTTATAATTCCAAAATTGAAACACTTATGTTTTCAGTTTGTATTCGTGACAATTCTTCTAAATCGCCAGCTATGAAATGATCGTCAATGTTTTCAAGATTCACATCTAAATCTGTTTTGGGTTTGAAATTGATGTAGTCATTGAATCGAATTCCTGAAACTTCTCTTGAATTAAATGCTTGTCTGAACCTCAATCCACCTCCGTCCGAAAAATATTCATACGCCAAGAAGTCAATATTGTAGTTTTCGGGGTTGACCCAATAAATAAATTGGTCTTGAAAATCTTCTCCACCACCTTGCTCTTTGAAAGTCACCCGGATTTTGTAGTATGAAATACCATTGATTTCCTTTCTTCCAATTAATGATTTTTCAACGGCATGGTCATTTAGGCCATAAGGCAGACAGGCGAAGTATATAACAGAGTTTACAGAAGCCTTATAGCGGGGAGCCATCGAATCTGGCACTGAAATCATGGAGTCGTTGAGAAATCGTTTGTAACCATAGTTATAGACGAAATCATTGATGGTACTGTCTTCCGATAAGTAAGTAAACCGGGACATTTCGAAAAGACCATTTTGTCGCATAACCCGGTAAGAGCGGTCTCTAAAGTCAAATGTTATTTCAGCGTTTTGGTAGAGTTCTCCTCCTGCAGAATCTATGCTCGTGTCAATAATACTCAACGCAGTAGGTTCTTTAACAGCGCATGATGTTATTGATATCAGAATTCCCAAAAAGAATACATACCTGAGCATTTTCGTCAATTTTATTTGATAAACAAAGAAAGCCGATTGAATTTTAAAGATCAATCAGCTTTCTTAAACCTACTGCCTACTTACCTATGAATTATCCTTGAGGAGCTAATACTTTTGTTCCAAGCCCTATTAATTGATCAGTATTGTGATAACCAACAGCCTTGTTCGCTATCGATCCATCCCCATTGATATAAATTAAAGTGGGGTAGGCTCTAACGCCATATTTACTTGCAATTTTTGGACCTTCTCCTTTTTCCATATCCATGGCCACATTGATGAAGTTGGAATTGTAAAACTCACCTACAGTTGCGTCACTGAAAACATTGCGCTTTAATAGTTTACATGGGCCACACCAAGAAGCGTAGGCGTCTAAAAAAATTACTTTATTCTCTTCTTCAGCTTTTGCTAATGCTTCTTCCCAAGTGCCTTGAAAAAAAGAAATCCCTTCTGAATTTGGATTTGAGGGAGGTGTTGCTTGAATGTATAATATCGCTATGGCTACTAATGCGATACTTTTAAGTGCTTTCATAAAATCTAATTAATACATTTATGTCGATTGATTATCATAAACCTTACCAAAGTCAAAAAGTTTTTTGAGATTGGTATCTATTTTGATTTTAGTTTTTCTTGCAGGGCAAAGAGCTCATCTCGGAATTGAGCTGCTTGCATGAAATCCAGTTCTTTAGCAGCTCGTTCCATATTTTTCTTGGTTTCTTGAATGGCTTTCTCCAATTGTTCTTTGCTCATGTATGCAATAACCGGATCGGCTGCAACACCCATTTCCATTTGCATTTCTTCAGTGGTTTTGTAGGATTTGCCGCGCACGGATGCATGGGATTGAATCATCATATCTATGCCTTTGTTTAAGGCTGTTGGCGTCAGTCCATGCTCTTCATTGTAGGCGATCTGCTTTGCGCGCCTCCGATTAGTTTCGTCCATGGTGCTTTGCATGCTCTTTGTGATTTTATCAGCATACAACACGGCCGTTCCATTGATGTGCCGAGCGGCACGCCCAATAGTTTGTGTTAAGGATCGATTACTTCTTAAGAATCCTTCTTTGTCTGC
Organism: uncultured Flavobacteriales bacterium; assembly: GCA_905479105.1. Taxonomy (GTDB): domain Bacteria; phylum Bacteroidota; class Bacteroidia; order Flavobacteriales_G; family Salibacteraceae; genus SHAN690. The sequence continues at coordinate 263,337 of CAJQLE010000005.1, read as the reverse complement.
ATCTAAAATTGCCACCAATGAAACTTCGGGAAGATCCAGTCCTTCCCTCAATAAATTGATTCCTACTAAAACATCCACGATGCCCATTCTCAATTCTCTCAAGATTTCAACCCGTTCCATGGTGTCAATATCTGAGTGGATGTAACGTGTCTTGATATTGACATCAGCAAGGTACTTTGCCAATTCTTCGGCCATTCGTTTGGTAAGAGTTGTTACGAGAACACGTTCTTGCTTTTCAATTCTTTTTCGAATTTCTTCCAACAAATCATCAATTTGATTGGCAGAAGGACGAACCTCAATAGTTGGGTCAAGCAGTCCTGTTGGTCTTATAACTTGCTCAACATAAACCCCTTCTGATTTTTCCAATTCATAGTTGGCTGGAGTAGCGCTAACATAAATTACCTGATTGGTGAGACCTTCAAATTCTTCAAACTTGAGAGGTCTGTTATCCTTTGCTGCGGGCAGTCTAAACCCGTATTCCACTAAATTTTCTTTTCTAGCTCGATCACCACCATACATGGCATTGATTTGAGAAATGGTAACATGACTTTCATCCACCATCATTAAGTAATCGTCCGGGAAATAATCAAGTAAACAGAAAGGCCGTGATCCAGGAAGTCGGCCATCAAAATAGCGCGAGTAGTTTTCTATTCCGGAGCAATACCCTAATTCTCGCATCATTTCAAGGTCGTAATTGACCCGGTCTTCCAAGCGCTTCGCTTCAAGTGGCTGACCTCCTTGAACAAACTGCTCAAGCCGCTCAACCAAATCATCTTGAATTTGAGTCATGGAGCTTTTCATGCGCTCTTTGGTAGTAACAAAGATCGTTGCAGGAAAGATTCTAACCTCTTCGATTTCCTCAAAGACAGTATTATTAAATGGGTCAAGAATCTCAATCAGCTCAATTTCATCACCAAAAAAATGAAATCGATAAGCGAAATCATCACTGGCAATAAATACATCAACCGTATCTCCTTTGACTCGAAAATTACCTCTGGCAAAGTCTCCTGTAGTTCTGGAGTATAGTGATTGGACTAACTGATGCAAGAACTTGTTCCGCCCAACAACATCACCCACTTTAACTTGAATGATGTTTTCATAGAAATCACTGGGGTTTCCCATACCGTAAATGCAGGAAACGGAGCTGACAACTATAACATCCCTTCGGCCACTAAGGAGGGCAGAAGTAGTGCTCAGACGAAGCTTTTCAATTTCCTCATTTATACTTAAGTCTTTTTCGATGTAAGTATCAGAAGTGGGCATGTATGCTTCTGGCTGGTAATAGTCGTAATAACTAACAAAGTATTCAACCCTGTTTTCAGGAAAGAATTGCTTGAACTCACCGTAAAGCTGGGCCGCCAATGTTTTATTATGGCTCAATATCAATGTCGGACGCTGGGTCTGTTGAATGACATTCGCCATGGTAAAGGTTTTGCCCGAACCCGTAACTCCTAAAAGTGTTTGATGCTCAGCTTGATTGTTGATACCTTCGACTAGTTGCCGAATCGCTTCGGGTTGATCTCCTGTAGGTGAAAAGTCTGATTTTAGCTTAAACTCCACGATAAAATTTTAGTTTGGACAGCCTGCAAAGCTATTAACATGAACATTCAGGAGCAACGTATGTTGTAAAAGCTCAACTTTGCATTATGTTTTTTAAACGCATCCTTACTTATCTGAACCCCTTGACGATGTTTCAAAAAGGGGAGAAGAACGTGAATCTGCGAATGATGCATGGCATCAATCGCATATCTATATTCATGTTCTTAATTTGCTTGATCGTTTTATTGGTCCGCTACTTGTCTCGTTAGACCTTATCGAGCGCTTGACTAATATCGGAGATCAAGTCTTCATAGTTTTCGACTCCTACTGACAGACGTACGAGACTATCATTGATTCCATAGAGCGCTTTATCCTCTGGCGTGAAGTCAGAATGAGTCATTGTTGCAGGATGTTCTACCAAACTCTCCGTACTTCCCAAACTCACCGCTAAATGCATCAGTTCTAAAGCATTTAGGAATCTAAAAGCCTCTTTTTCACCACCCACAATGTCAAACGAAATCATGGCACCAGCTGAAGAATACTGTCTTTTGTAAATGCCATAGTTTCTTGGGTCTTCTTTTTCGTTGGCAAATCCTAAATAATGGACTTTCCCTACTTTCGGATGATCCCGCAAGAATTCCGCAACTTTTGATGCATTAATTGCTTGTTCAGTCATTCGAACTTTAAGCGTTTCTAGACTTCTCATCAATAGCCATCCTGTCCAAGGACCAGCCATGTTTCCGAGGAAAGTCCTTAAAGTTTTGACCCTTGTTATGACCTCTTGATTTCCCAAGACAGCCCCTGCGATTACGTCACTATGACCACCGATATATTTAGTGGCAGAATAAACCACTAGGTCAGCGCCATGGGCCAAAGGATGCGACCAAAGAGGACCCATGTAGGTGTTGTCAACGGTCAGGTAAACTTTCTTCTCATCTGTGCTGTATTGATCAGCGATTCTCTTACACGCTTCAATGTCTACTAATGCATTGGTAGGGTTTGCTGGAGTTTCGATGTAAATCATCTTGAGTTTATCACCAATTCCTTTTTCTTCAATTAGTTTCTTGATGTTCTCTTCTGTTTCAAAGGCATGAAATGCCAATGCATTGATTCCAAACCGGCTTAAAACAGCCTTCACGAAATGGTACGTTCCACCGTATGTTGGATTACTGTAAAGGATATAGTCGCCAGGATTCAGAAACTCCATCATTACGGTAGAAATGGCGGACATTCCACTTTCAAATACAGCACAATCTTCAGCTTTATCCCATAGTGAAAGACGATTTTCTAGGATTTCTAGGTCAGGGTTGTTTAGACGGCTGTATATCAGGCCCATCTCCTCCGTAGGTCCTTTTTCTCTTAGTCCGTACGCTACTTCGAAGAATGATTTTCCTTCTTCTGCGGTCTTGAAAACGAAGGTTGATGTTTGAAATATCGGACACTTGATAGCTCCTTCAGATAACTCAGGCTTATAGCCGTAAGACATCATTAAGCTCTCAGGCTTAAAATTTTTCTTATCCATGTGTGATTTGTGTTTTATAGTCTGATTCTTTGTGACTGCTAAGCTATCATTATAGATCGAAGATGACAGTTTATAATTGGCTCATTTTTACCGGGTTTTGAGCTGTTTGTAAACAGGTTTTAAGCCACAATGACTCGTTAATGCTTTTTAAAAGCAGCCTTCAAATTAAGCGTTGATTTTTGCTAAGCTTGAAGTCACGAATGAAAACGACCAAGTTCTTCTTCTTTTTAGTTTCCTCACTGACTTTTATAAATAGGGTCGATGCACAAGATTTCAGCATTCCAAGAGAACAACAAGGGTCTGGTTCAACAATTATTGACCCTGCGTATAGAGATGCTTTTATTGGTTCCTCGGTCGGTATTGCCTTTCCTCTTGGGGAGTTTAGAAGTAAAGATTTTCGCAATTATTTTTCGGGTTATGCGAATAATGGACTAGTGATCAATGTTATCAATTTCCATCAAAAATTGAACAAGAATTTTGGATTGGGTCTCAATTGGAGTCGGTCCCAATTTACCTCTGAATTTGGTGAAATGGCATCTGGATATGAAGAACAATTCAATGGTATTGAATTTGTCGCTGAGGCATCATCCGATTGGGTGGTGCATGCTGCGATGGCAAATTTTGTTGTCAATGTGCCATACAAGGCATTTGATTTTGATATACGATTAGCAGGCGGATTGGGAAGGGTATCTCGTCCAGAAATCTTAATGGAAGGATATGAAAAAGCAACAGGCTTCTTCGTTTATTCATGGCGTCAAAATGAAATGGTGATCAATGATTTTATGTGGGGGTTTGGAATCAAGGCGCGCTGGCATGTGAATGAATTCCTTGATGTTTTTGCTCAATCGGATTACCAACGAATGCAAAGCACTTTTGAAGTGGAGAATGTTTATGCCACTCGGTTTATTGAACTTGAAGAGGTTACTCAGTCGTTTGAGACTATTTCGTTATCGATAGGAGTGGGGTTTGTTCTAGATTAAACCCTAGAGTAGTGCCAGTCCAATTCCTTTTTAAGGTAAACTCCAGTGAAACTGTGTTCCATTTTCGCGATCTCTTCCGGAGTGCCTTTCGCGATGAGCTGTCCACCTTTTCTGCCTCCTTCGGGGCCAATGTCAATCACATGATCAGCCACCTTGATCATATCTAGGTTGTGTTCAATCACCAACACCGTGTTTCCCTGCTCAACCAAAGCATTCAATACATCCAAGAGCATTCTAATATCTTCAAAGTGAAGACCTGTGGTTGGCTCATCAAGAATGTAGAAAGTATTTCCTGTGCTTTTTCTTGATAATTCAGTAGCAAGTTTAACGCGTTGGGCTTCCCCTCCTGAAAGGGTAATAGAACTTTGTCCTAGTCTTATATATCCAAGACCAACTTCTTGTAAAGTTTTGATTTTTACAAAAATGGATGGCATGTGTTCGAAGAATTCAACAGCTTCGTTTACGGTCATGTCAAGCACATCGCTGATTGACTTTCCACGATACCTTACTTCAAGTGTTTCGCGATTGTATCTTCTTCCATTGCAAGTTTCGCATTGAACGTACACGTCTGGTAAGAAATTCATTTCTATGGTTTTCACACCGCCTCCTTGGCATGTCTCGCATCTTCCACCTTTTACGTTAAATGAAAAGCGGCCTGGCTTATATCCTCGGATTTTCGACTCTGGAAGTTCGGTAAATAATTGACGGATGTCCGTAAAAACGTTTGTATAAGTAGCTGGGTTGGAGCGTGGTGTTCTTCCAATGGGTGATTGATCTATTTCAATAACCTTATCGAGATGTTTTAAGCCGTTAATACTTTTATAAGGCAATGGAATTTTCGTACTTCCATTAAAATGGCTTGTCAAGATCGGGAAGATAGTCCCGTTGATAAGGCTCGATTTTCCGCTGCCAGAAACTCCGGTTACACAAATGAATTTTCCCAAAGGAAAGTCAACATCAATATTCTGCAGGTTATGACCATGAGCACCTTTGATAGAGAGGGTTTTACCATTTCCCTTTCTTCGTTTCTCTGGAAGAGTAATTTCTTCTTCGCCTGTCAGAAACTTTGAAGTCATCGACCCTGATTTCAAGATTTCGTCTGGTGTGCCTTGTGCTACAATTTCACCACCATGTATACCAGCTCTAGGACCAATATCAATGACATAGTCAGATGCCAACATCATATCTTTATCGTGCTCAACTACAATGACGCTATTACCATTGTCTCTTAGCTCTTTAAGAGCTGTAATTAATCGATTATTATCTCTTTGGTGAAGCCCGATACTGGGTTCATCTAGGATGTAAAGAACACCTACAAGCTGAGATCCAATTTGAGTCGCCAGTCTGATGCGCTGTGCTTCTCCACCACTAAGAGTTCTGGCAGAGCGATTTAATGTTAGGTACTCTATCCCAACATCTAAGAGAAATTGAATGCGACCTCTGATTTCCTTTAAAACATCCTCAGCAATTATATTTTGCTTTTCACTTAATCGGGTCTCGATGTTATCAAACCATTCCTTGAGTTCTTTTAGTTCTAAGGCTGCTAACTCGGCTATATTTTTTCCGTCAATCTTAAAATTTAGTGATTCTTTTTTCAGTCTTGTTCCATGACAATCTCCGCATTCTACTTTATTCATGAAAGCAGAGGCCCACTTTTGATAGTTTGAAGAAGCTCCGTCTTCAAATTGATCCATCAATATATTGGCAACACCGTCAAATTTAATCTGGTAGGACTTGGTTATTCCAAGGGCATCGCTTTTAATCTCAAGCTGCTCGTTGGTGCCATAAAGAATGACGTCAATGACTTCATTGGGTATATCTTTTAGAGGTGTGCTAAGCTTGAAGTCGTACTTCTCACCCAACAACTCTATTTGCTGGAACACCCAATTCTTTTTGTATTCGCCTAGTGGAGCAAGTCCACCTCTTTTAATGGAGAGGGACGCATCTGGAATGATTTTGGTGACGTCAATTTGCCTTACTTCACCTAGGCCGTTGCATTTTGGACACGCCCCATAAGGACTGTTGAATGAAAAAATGTTCGGTGCTGGCTCATCATAGGAGATTCCGCTTGTCGGGCACATCAATGAACGGCTAAAATATCTGATGGTCTTTTCATCAGCCTCAAGAAGCATCAATTGTCCTTTGCCTTCTTTTAATGCTGTTAGGATAGATTGCTTTAATCTGTTTAGATTGCCATTATCGATGCTGATCCTGTCCACTACCAACTCTATATCATGCACCTTATAGCGATCCACCTGCATGCGGTGTTTTATTTTCTCAACGCTGCCATCAACTCGCACCCGCAAAAAGCCTTTACGTGCAACTTGTTCAAAAAGCTCTCGATAATGCCCTTTTCGTCCCTTGATCAATGGAGATAGAAGGGTGATTTCCTTTCCTAGGTATGATTCTGATATCAGATCGATAATCTGTTGATCAGAATATCGAACCATTCGCTCACCGGTCACATAGCTGAATGCATCTGATCCCCTTGCATAAAGTAAACGCATGAAATCATAGATTTCTGTAATTGTGCCAACCGTAGATCGAGGGTTTTTGTTGACGGTCTTCTGCTCGATGGAAATTACGGGACTCAAACCGTTTATCTTGTCAACATCTGGCCTTTCTAATCCTCCAATGAATTGTCGAGCGTAAGAAGAGAAAGTTTCGATATATCTGCGTTGTCCTTCCGCGTAAATTGTGTCAAAAGCAAGCGAGGATTTACCACTACCACTGAGTCCGGTAATTACTACAAGTTGATTTCTTGGTATGTTGATGTCAAGATCTTTGAGATTGTGTTCGCGGGCACCAATAATCTCTATTTGTTCATCACTCACTTGTATTTCCTTGTCCGCTTTCATTTATACCTTCCTTACTTGAGCGCGCGAAATTAGCAACTTGCGCCTTGTCATTAACCAATGCAGCAGAAAGAGGTTCAGTGGGAATTTGAATGATGTAGTTTTTTCCTGAAGAGTTTGGTAAGTAACCATCTCTTAACCAGGGGTTGAGGTATTTTAATGTTTTGTAATTGATGCCGTTTTCGAATGCAAAATCAGCCAAGTTATTTATCGTGGTGTCTACTTCAAATTCTTTGAATCGCAAAGGACCGTATAAATCTTCGTCTCGATAGATGAATCCGTAGTCTTTTGGATTTGATAAAATGAGTTTTGCAGCCAGAATTCTGAAGATGTATCTCGAAGTTTCCTCATTGAGGACTAAGTCGTAATAGTTGGTTGCTTTTTGTCTTTCTAGTTGATTTGATAGACCGGTCATTCCCATGTTATATGATGCAGCAGCGAGTGTCCATAAGCCAAATTTTTCTTTTGCCTCTTTCAAGTAGGCACAAGCTGCCCTTGTAGATTTCTCTAGGTGATAGCGCTCATCGATGATTGAATTAACTTCCAATTCGCGCTCTTTAGCAGCATCTTTCATCAATTGCCAAAATCCAGTAGCTCCAGCCGGAGAGACCACATTGGTTAGACCGCTTTCCATCAACGCCAAAAATTTAAAATCTTCAGGGACTTCTTCTTCCTTCAAAATCTTTTCAATGACGGGGAAGTAGCGGTTACTTCTTTTTAGAAGCAGCAGTGTTTGGGATTGCCAATAAGTATTAACCAGCAATTCACGATCCATTTTTTCTTTGACATCAATGAGTTTTAATGGCACATTTTCATTCGCGAAATCCAGCTCAATAGGCAGATTAAGTGCAAAAATTTTGTAGTTATTGTGGAAATTAGATTCAAACTGTTCTTTCTCTTTCCCCTCGAATGTCGAGGCTGTAAATAGATTAATAATCAATAGTGATGAAACGAATATTATGGATGAAAAGTAGAAGGTCTTTAATTGAGATTTCATAGTTTATTTCGAATATTTTGATTCAAAAACTGTTTTGGATTTTATCCAGAGAGTAGAACTGTAGAGGAATGCAATTACAATAGAAGAGTAAATTAAAAGAACAGAGTAAAGCCAAGTTTTTGTTTCATCCTCAACATTGTAAAGCCACGTAATTAATGTGAGTGAAAGAGTAGAAATTGAAATCATTACCAATGCTACCTGCCGATCGCTTAATCCAGCATATGATAAGTGATGCGTTGTATGGTCTTTACCTCCCACAAATGGAGATTGACCGCGTCTCATTCGATTGATGGTCACTGTTAATGAATCTGCAATTGGAATTACAAAGGCAGTTATAACTAAAGCAAGCTTTGAATACCAGGTGTGTTGGGTGTCAATGAGCTCGTTATTCCAGAAGAAAATGATGCCTATTGCCGCTAGTAAAGCGCCTATCATTTGACTTCCTGTGTCTCCCATGAAAATTTTAGAAGGGTGCCAATTAAACAGAAGGAAACCTGCAAGAGCAGACACTGTCCCGCCACAAATAAATGTGTAGAAAAAATTGCTGCTTAAATTTAATCCGCTTCCTATGGCTGCTGCCAAAAGGATGAATATACTTACGATTGTGGTTATTCCATCCATATTGTCAAGCATGTTGATACTGTTCATAACAGCTACTGTCCAAAAAATAGTTAGAAAGGAATCGAGGTAAATATTTTCAAAAAACTCAATTCTTACGTCAAAGAGCAACATTATTATTCCACAAGCAATTTGCGCACTCAATTTCAACCAAGGCACTGTATTAAAGGCGTCATCTGCTAAGCCCGTAAAAAAACCAAGAGTCACGACTATCAATACACCAAGGTGGGTTAACTCCTCTTTGGCCATGAACTCAGGATTATTTAGGAATAGGTATACTACATAGCTGACGAGAAAAATGATGTAAAACGAGATTCCGCCTATAGCTGGTTTATAGGAGCTGCTCCATCTTAACTCTTCGGCAGGGGCTAAGTTTTTTGTGCCTAAAGTTTTGGTCCATTTTAAAAAGAGAAAGTTGAATAAGGCACTTAAACCAGCAAAAAGTATAAATACGAGAATGAGGGAAGTAATTGACATCCTAAGTTGATGAATTAAAGAACTAAAGTAATAAGGCTCTCCTTCACTTAAGGATAGAATGATGAGAGTTGTGAACAGGAGGTTCTAGAAAGGAGATATGAAGTCGGATAAGTTCGGCAGAACCTCATCTTTTTCAGAGATTAAAGGTGATTTGGTTGGCCATTCGATCTGAATCTCTGGATCATTCCAAGCCACGCCTATTTCTGAGGCTTTGTTATAGTAATTGGAGCATTTATATTGGACAATGCTTTGATCTTCTAAACAACAAAAACCATGACCAAACCCTTCGGGTATGTATAGCATAGTTTTGTTTTCTTCATTAAGTTCGATACCGTAGTACTGGCCAAATGTTAAAGAGTTTTTTCTCAAATCAACTGCTACATCATAAATAGATCCCCTGACCACTCTGAGCAGCTTAGCTTGGGCATAAGGAGGAGCTTGCAAGTGAAGACCTCTTAATACATTTTTATCACTTTTTGATTCGTTGTCTTGAACGAATCGAGCTTTGATACCGCGTTCTTCCAACCAAGATGACCTGAAGTTTTCAAAGAAATAGCCGCGGTTATCTTTTATCACAATAGGTGAGAAAATGAGCAGGCCATCAATGGGCGTTTCAGTTATCGTCATTTTTTAATTTTGACCGCAAATTTCGAAGAAAATTCAACTTAGGCTCCTCCTCCTCGTTATCTTCCGAATAATAACCATTGCCAGACGTATATCCGTAACCATATCCGTATCCATAACCGTAACCATATTTGGCGCCATAACCTCTGCCATAAGAACCGTATCTGGCTCTGGTTAAAACCACACTATTAAGCACAGCCGACAGATTGGTGATCTTATTTTCTATGAAAATCCGGTTAATGTTATCGATAAATGACTTCTTAGAATACTCATTTCTGAAGATGTAAATAGGATAATCAGCCAATTTCAAGCTGGCAATGCCATCAGTAACTAGACCCACAGGTGGATTGTCAATGATGATGATGTCATAGATCTTTTTTAATTCGTCAAGACCTTTAGTGAGGTTCCCACTAATGATCAGTTCGCTTGGATTTGGTGGAATGGGTCCAGCTGTAATAAAGTGAAGTCCGTCTAACTCACTTTTCCTAATAATGTCTTTTAGATTATCTCGATTACTCAAATAGGTGCTCATACCATATTCATTGGTACTATTGAATCCTTTATGAATCCGAGGCTTTCTCATATCCAGATCCAAAATGATCACCTTTTTATCAGAAAAGGCTAAGATTCCACCTAAGTTAATTGCGACAAAGGTTTTTCCCTCTCCACTGATAGTACTGGTAACAGCGATGATCTTTTTTTCATTATCCGTTTGGAAAAAGTCAAGGTTTGTCCTTAACGTCCTAAAAGCCTCCGCCATCACTGATTTTGGATTCTTATCAATGATTAATTGAGATAATGGAATATTCTTACTGTATTTTGGAACAACACCCAATAAGCTTATTCGCGGATTCATAAGCCTGCTCAGATCGTGAACGCCTGATATATCGTTGTTTAGGATATATCTAATTCCTAATAATAGGAAGGATATTATTAATCCAAGAGCCAAAAATGAAGCGTAAATTATTGGTTTTACAGGACTTATGGGAATGCGGGAGGTGCTGGCCCTAAGCAAAACTCTGTTTTCAGAAATAAATCCTGCTTCTGAAATCGCATATTCTGTTTTCTTTTCGAGAAGCAGCGTGTAGTACTTTTCATTTGAGTTGTAAACCCTTTCAATTCGGGCGTATTCAATTTCTTTCGAAGGAAGGTCAATGAAGTTTTGTTCTATTTCTTTTACTGCATTGTTGATGGTTCTAACTCCTCGTTTAAACTTCCCTTCTAACGCATCTAAGCTCCTTAGAATAAGTGTTTTTTGAGATTCGATCTGCTGGTCATAAATAATAATGGTAGGGTTTTCGGTTGTTGCGCTGGTCAACTGATTATTCCTTCGCATCACTAAGTTCTGAAGTTGAATAATTTGCTGCTCGACTTTTGACTCAAATTCTGTTCCAGCCAAGACCGGCATCAACTGATTAATATCAACACCCGTGTTTTCTTTATCTATGTTTTTCTTGAGCTCCAGGAGTAAGTTTACCTGAACCTCTAGTTTGGACTTTTCCGTTTCTAATTCATTTAGACGTGCAATATAAGTCTGGGCAATATCCTGCCTGTCAGCAAGTCTATTCTCTTTTTTAAAATCTCGAATAGAAGACTCGGAATCTTTCAATCGGGTATAAACTTCACCAAGTTGATCATTGATGAAAGTCAAGATCTTTTTCGCGCTTTGGACTTTTCTTTCAGCATCATATATCATGAATTCCTCGGCAATGGCGTTGGCAATTTCAGTGGCCTTTGACGGATTAAAGTCTGTGACTGTTATTCTTATTGTTTTTGCTGAAGCGTTCAAAAGGTCAATGCGGTAATTCGGTGTGAGAGTCAGCAGATTCGCGTAATCAGAATTGATTATGAAGAAATAATTGTTCTCATCAAATTCTGATGATGTTATAAACTTTTCAAGGAATCGATCTTGCACGCTAAAGACTAAATGATCAAGCTCGATCGTATCACCAACTGCAAACTTCACATTATGCTCAACCCCTTTGAAAGAGTATATAATCGATCCATTTTCTTCCGAATCAAAGTTTATGTAAATTCTTTTATCCAGAAGTAGTGGGTCTATAGTGCTGAAATTAATCTCGAAAGGACTGCTTCGAAATCTTTCATTGGTAAGAATTTGTCCTTCTGTATAGTAGCTAATGCCTAGGTCTAAGGATTCAACAACGCGCTTAAAAAACTCTTCTGATCTCAGTAGTTCTATATCTTTCGAAATATCCTCAGACTGATAAATATCTTCAACATTCAGTAATCTATTGGCCTGATTATCACTGATGATTTGAATGATACTAGAAGATTCGTATTCAGGTGCTGTATAGTGAATATAGGTATAGGCTGAAGCACCTGATAATGCAACAATCAAAATCATCCATATCCAAGATTGTTTGAGAATATTGATTAAGAGACCTAAGTCGAATTCTATCCTCGAACTTGCTTCGAAGACTTCATTGTCATTATTTGGGTTGTTATCGCTCATGTGTTAGGCTGCCGCTCTGAATTGTACAATCAAGAAATAGGTGAGTATAAGCGAAGTAATAACTCCGAGAATCTGAGATGTACTCGACAATATTTGCCTTCCAGCAAAGTAGGAAGGTTGAACATAAATGATGTCGTTGGCTCTGACATAGTAGAGATTAGCCTCCTTCAGCCCTTCTGCCGTTGAAAGATCCAATTCAAATATTTCGGGGTCTTTCAAATTTCCGCGGATGAGTTTTACCCTATGAGCTCGGCCTCCTTTTGAAATTCCACCAGCTAATGCTAGAGCTTCGATTATTGAGGTGTATTCATTGGTTATCTGGATAACTTTTGCATCACCACCTGTGCCTGGGAAAACAATCATTCTTCGATTATTTACTTGAAGGATGACATAAGGGTCATTGTAATAGTTGCTGTATTTCTCTTCGAGAAATAATTCAGCTTCTTTCAAGTTCAATCCAGCAATTTCGACTCTACCAATGATGGGCAAATTGATGGCGCCATTTACTTCAATAAGATAGGTGAATGCGTTTTGATTGTTTAAATTGGCATTGGTCCGTGTCCCATCGTCTAAGGAAGTAAGGTCAATAATTTTAAAGCCTTGATTAGAAAAAAGCCTAAAATTCAATATGTCTCCGGCTTGCAGAATATAATTTCTTTTTAATGTGTCTGATGCTTCTGCATAAGGATAGTCACGCTTAGTGCGAAGCATAATAGAAGGGTCAAATACTCGGCAACTGGATATTAGACCTGCTACGATGAGCAGAATAAGTAATGGTTTTATTCTCATTTTAAAAGTACTTTGAATTGCAAAGTAAGTAATTTTCTACGTATCAATCTCTATATTCTTTTCTTCCAACAATTTCTGATAAAGGGATTCCATATCATTTACGAGTCTGCGATAACTGAATTGTTCAAGGACATGAACCTGACCAATTTTCCCCATCGTTGATCGCTTCAATTGATCTTTAGATAATTGCAAAAGATTGCTGTTAAATATTATTTGATCAGTTATTCCGCATAACAGGGCAGACCCATCTTCTACTACAATATCTTCAATTCCGCCAACGCGCGTTGAAACTACAGGCTTTCCAGCGCTTTGTGCTTCAATTAAACTTACCGGTGTTCCTTCGTTCAAGGATGTCAGCGTTACTATATCTAGTCCTGCCATTACTTGATCTATTTCTTTAATCCATGAAGTAAAGCAAAGTGGTGAATCCATGTCCGGAGCTTCCAACCACTTATATGGAATATTGGATTTTTGACAATACCCCAAGAGTTCATCTTTGGATTCACCATCACCAATCACAAAAAATCTGGTGTTCGGGTTTTGTTCGAATACCGGATTTACTGCATCGAGAAACATTTTGTGATTTTTAATTGGCACTAATCTACCAATGATTCCAATCGCTATTTCACCGTCTTTTAATCCATATTTATCTCTGAAAATATTTCTTTTCTCTGATTGATTCTCTTGAAATCGACTCAGGTCAAATCCTAAATGAACAATTTCAACCTTTGAGTAATCAGCAATTTTATGAATCAAGGAAAGCTCATCAGACTGTATTTGGCTGATGGCAATAATGCGTGTACTTCGTTTGGCTAAATATCGCTCAATAGACTTATAGATAAGGGTTTTAGCCTCACCAAAATATGAATGAAAAACGTGGCCGTGAAAGGTGTGTAGAATAATAGGGACATCATTATTGATTGCTGCAAGTCTTCCCAGTATTCCTGATTTTGCCGCATGTGTGTGTACAATGTGAGGCTTAAATTCTTGGATGACTTTCGCGATTTCCTTGTAAGACTTATAGTCACTCGAAAGTGAAATTGCTCTTTTCATTTCAGAGATCACCTTTGGCTTGATGCCTAAATCGTATAAAATGAATTCTGAGGAAGCTTCTGTTTCGTCTTTCGTTCCGCCCAGTAAAAGCGTTTCAAACTTATCATCCATGTACTTGGTTAGATAAGCCACATTGAAGGTTGGGCCACCCAAGTTGAATCGATTAATGATGCGCAGTACCCTTATTTTTTCTACACTCATAACATGTGCTGCTTATACCATGATTGAAACACAATGAATGCCCACGCACTTGCAGGTGCATCGCCTGGTTTGTTGGAAAACAATTTAGTACTTAAATCATTTATAGCATCTTGGTTGAAGAGATCTTGTTCTTGGATGAAATCTCGGTCAGATGCGAAGTCTAAAAAGATAGTTTTCATGGGTCCGTTAAACCACTCGAGCAATGGTACTTCAAAGCCTTTTTTCTGTCTTGAAAACACTTCATGAGGCAATTGGTCTCGATATGAGTCCTGCAGTATTTTCTTTTTGGTAGTGTGATTTACTTTGAACATCACAGGCAGTTTAAAGGCATGCTTGACGAGATGTTGGTCAAGAAACGGAGTACGCACTTCTAATGCATGAGCCATAGACATGCTGTCTACTTTATACAGCATATCGTTTGGTAGGACTAAGAGCATATCACTCAATAGAACTTCGTTTAATGTGCCATTTTTACGAATGTGCTTTAGTAGTTGATCCTTTCGCTTTTTGTAAGTGTGAGCATCATCTGATAGGCGTTGATCTCTATCGAGCATTTGTTCCTTAATGAAATAGTTGGCTTGTTCTTCATTCAAAATACCCGCCCATCTCCAGTATCTATCTCTAGCACTAAGACTATAGCCATCAGCAAATTTTTGAAGTTGTCTTGAGACATTACCTATATAGCCACTTCGAGATGCAGGCAACTTATCCCAAACACTTTTCAATTTGCCGACTGCGTGATCTTTCAATTGAGGGTAACGAAGCATAAATTCTGCACCGTGCTTATTGTATCCTCCAAAGAGCTCATCACCGCCATCACCACTCAAGGCAACTTTGACGTGTGGTCGAGTATGTTTAGAAAGCATGAATACGTTGAGTGCTGAAGAATCGGCAAAAGGTTCATCGAGATGATTTAAAACGTAGTCTGCCGTTTCGATGAGGTCAGCTGATTTGACATCAAAAACGTGATGCTTGACTCTTAGATGTTTTGCTACGTTAACAGCATATTTTGATTCATCATAAAAGGGCTGATCTGAAAATCCTATACTGAACGATTCAATGTCATCTTTCTCTTCTTTAGCAATGGCAGTTATGATACTTGAGTCAATTCCGCCACTTAAAAAGGTTCCCACTGGGACGTCAGCAACAAGTCTTCTTCTCACAGACTCACGCATGAAGCGCTTAAGTACCTTTTGTGATTGCTGGTAGTCATGAGGGTTTAGATCTTTCTCGGCTGTCGGATCATAAGGAATAGAATACCATTGATTTTTTGAATATTCCAGCTCATCTTCTTTAATCGTGATTTTAAGACTATGCCCTGGCTCGAGTTTATAATTGTTCTTTAGAATCGTTGATGGAGCAGGGATGTAATTGAATTTAAAGAATGTGAAGAGGGATACTTTGTCTATTTTTTTTTCGAAGCCAAACTTCATCAGTGCTTTTAACTCGGAAGAAAACCCAAACCTTGTTTCACTTTGATAGTAGACTAATGGCTTAATACCAAACCGGTCTCGAGCGATAAAAAGTGATTTTTCTTTTTTATCATAGATTCCAAAAGCGAAAAATCCATTCAGTTTTACCAAACACTTTTCTCCAAAATGCATGAATAGAACGAGAAGAACCTCTGTGTCGCTTTCGGTCTTGAAAGAGTAGCCAAGCTGTTCACACTCGTTTCTAAGCTCTTTATAGTTGTAGATTTCACCGTTAAACGCTAGAGTGAATCTGCCTGAAAGATCTACCATTGGCTGATTTGATCTGGCATCTAAATCAATAATGGATAGGCGAGTATGACCAAGTGCAATAGGAGATTGAATGATTGCCTTTTGATGGTCGGGCCCTCTATGATGCAGCAAGCTGAGCGCGGGTTCAAACTGCTTGAACTTTCCAGCGTCACGATTAAGATCTATAAGCCCTAAAATCCCGCACATATGTGCAAAATAGAGGATTTAAAACCAGTCTTCGTTCTTTTGATGAGGGAACTTATCAAGAGCTTTTAAATCTTCTATGGTATCTATATCATTCAAGGTTTTAAGAAGGTAATATTTAGCATTCATCTTCTTTAAATCCAATATTGTATCCATCAAGAGATCATCTGTGCTCCAGTTTTTGTCTTCAAAAAGAGTGGGTAGAAATGCGGTCATTCCAATCATGTAATATCCTCCATCTTTGGCGGGACCGAGAACCACATCATTGTTTTCAAGAACCGCAAAGGCTTCTTTGATCATGTAGGTCTCCAACTCCAGGCAATCGCTTCCGATTATGATGACGCGCTCTTTTCCTTGAGCAAATGCATCAGCGAAAGCATTCTGCATTCTTTCTCCTAAATCGTCACCTCGCTGAAGGTGTTTAGAGAATAGCATGTTATCCCATAAATCATTATTGTCTATGTGTTCAGAATAGTAGACAGACTTATCGGCATTCAGCCCTTTTGTAATTTCTTTGGTATACAAAAGCAACTTTTGATATATACTCAATGCTTGTTCATCGCCAATGGTTTTGGCAAGACGTGTTTTAACCCTTCCAATTTCTGGGTTTTTTACAAAAATGATTAGGCGATCGTTTTCCGTCACAAAACAAATTTAAACCAATGATCCTTGACATGATGAACCAGCACCTGCCGTGCAGCCGAAACAGTGCTGGCTTGTGTTTATCACCCTGTTTTTTAATGTATCAATATTGAAACTTGAAATGGACTGTGGAGAATTAGGATCAATTTTCAAGTCTAACATTTGATTAAAATCACAATCATACAATGTTCCGTTCCATCCGACTGAAAGCGTGCTTTTGCACATGACACCATCTAAAGCTTCCGGATTAAAAGACTCGATTAGTTTGAACATATAGTCTTCATAGTTCTCTGTTTGAATCAAATAATCGAGAAACCTGCTAATGGGTAAATTAGTGATGCAAAAGAGTTGATTGAAGCAAATGTCAAACTCTTCTTTAAGTACCTTTTTGAATTCTTTTTCTAACGACAACTGAGGAGCAGGTAGAAATGCGCCTGTGGGATTATATACTAAGTCTATCGTTAATCCCGATTCTGGTTTACCATAACCTAGGTTGTTTAACTTACGCAATGCATTAATTGATTTATCGAAAACACCTTTTCCTCTTTGCCTATCCGTTTTGTCTGCATTGTAAAACGGAAGTGATGAAACGAGTCTGATTTTATTCTTCGCAATGAATACTGGAAGCTCATTGTAAGTTTTGTTTGCCTCGATTATAGTCAAATTTGACCTCACGATAATTTCATTCACATAAGGTCTGGCGTGTTCAACAAACCATTTAAAGTTTGGATTCATTTCTGGCGCTCCTCCAGTAAGGTCTATGGTTTCTATGTTGTTGGACTTGATTACGTCAATGCAGCTTTGCATTGTTTGTTTGGTCATAATCTCCGTTCGGTCCGGACCAGCATCAACGTGACAATGCTTACATGTTTGATTGCACATGTACCCTAAGTTAACTTGCAAAACTTCGAGTGTATTGGGCTTCAAAGGGAAACTGGAATGATCATCCAATAAGTTTCTAAATATTGGAGCTTTGCCGTCACTGAAAATCCCGGATGATAAGAACTCAACTTGTGATTCAGGCTTCGAAAGGTCACTTGATCTTGACTGGAGCGTTTTGGTTAAGGCCATTACATCTCTTGTTTGTTTACTTTATTCATCATTTGAACACTATGCACCAAAGATGCACCTCCGCGAATGGCGCTGGCCACATGAACTGCTTCCATCATTTGTTCTTTGTTGATTCCAAATTTGAGGCTTTCCTCAGTGTAAGCATCGATACAATAAGGACATTGCACGGCATGCGATACTCCCAATGCAATCAAGGCCTTCTCTCGAGCAGTTAAAGCGCCTTCCTCGAATACTGCACCGTACCAGTCAAAAAATTTATCAGCAAGTTCTTTATCGTAGTCAGCGATTTTTCCAAATTTTCTTAGGTCGTTTGATTCGTAATATACTCCCATTCTGATATTGAATTTGCGATTTTTACTTATGCTTACAAGCATACGAAAAGACCTATTCATTTTAGGTTTTTATGTGATCTAAGTAACATAATGCACATAAGTCCAATCGTAATTATCGCACATTTGCCGCATGAATATTTTGAAGCGCCAGTGGGAGAAATTTAAGGCGAAGTCTATTTTGGGAAAAACTACAGATATCCTGTTTTTAGTTTTTATAGTCATGATGCTAACCAGCGATGGGCGGATATTATTTCAGAGATTAATGTTGAAAACAGGCCTCTTTGGTGACTTTCATTCCAATGAGTCTCAGGTGTTATCGAGCGAGACTTTGGCTTGGAATTTTGAGGATAAGAATGGAGAGGTTCGGTCTTTAAATGATTTTGAAGGTCAAACGATTTTTCTGAATTATTGGGCTACGTGGTGTCCTCCTTGTAATGCCGAAATGCCTAGTATTATCGACTTGATGAAGAAGACTAATGGAAAAGTGAAGTATATATTTCTAACCCATGAATCACGCGAAAAAGTGGAAGGACATTTAGCTCGGAAGGAATGGGATTTACCTGTGTATTATTATCAATATGCTCCGCCTGATCAAATAGCGTCATCTGCATTACCCACTACGTTTGTTATAAATTCTCAAGGAGAATTGATCCACCAGTCAAAGGGTATGCGCAATTGGAATGATGATCAAGCACTAGAGTTATTGGGTATCAAACCGATATCTGAGTAGGATACCTAATGTGCGATTTAATAATTGAATTACGCTCACATTATTCTTGATTTAGAATCACGTATTCTGCTTTCAGCATTCTCGCCAATGCTATATTCGTTCTATGAAAGTTAGGCTGCTTATTCCTTTTATTTTTTTAAGTTTCTCTGGTATTTCGCAGGAATTGGTTGATTGTGAAAAGACTTTTGAGTATGTATATTCCAAATGGGAGGTTATTGAAAATATGCAATACCATTCCAAGAAGTTTGAGCGTCATATAGATCAAGATGATCGGGCGGAGTTTGATTTCACGATTTCAAGACACCCCTATAAAGTGGCGGGAAGAATGGCTGAGAAAGGTCATTACATTCTTTACGATCCTGAAGTATCTGAAAAAGAAGCGATGTACATTTCGAATGGCTTTCCTTTTACCAATTTGATGCTTGATATTCAGGGTAAGATTTTTCGAGGCTTAAATCATTACACCATTTCTGATGCTGGCTGTGAATTTATATTCGGGATAATAAGGAGAGAGTATAAGCGAATGCCTGAGAGTTTTCAGTGTTCGAAAGTTGTTCGAGAAGGAAATGAAGAAATTTTGATTAGAGCTGAAACCGATGAGTTCCATTGGAAAGAGTATAATGCTCAAAAGGGAGAAACAGTTTTGAGTATAGCGTCAAAATTGAGCGTTTCAGCTTACTTAATCATTGAGAAAAACGATCATATTCACACATATGATGAAGATTGTGGGGGTAAAACTTTTCAGGTTCCCTCTCATTATGGTAGAATAGTAGAGTTATTTATTGATGCTGATCATGGAATGCCAATGCGCATTGCTAACTATGATGAAAAGGGCTTGTACGAGAGCTTCGATTACACAGACTATCGTTTTAACGTGAAACTTGATCCTGCCTACTTCACGGTAGACTATTTAGATAGTCTAAATTGATCTATTCGGAGTCAAATCAAACTGTACTCCACCAACAACATTCCATTGGGTGAAAAAGAAGTGCTGACTAGCTCTATCTTCAGGAAACATAGTAGTCCGTATATCCGGCATGTGGAGGAAGCCTCCTTTTAACTCGGTTTGAATGAAGAAATGTTTGAAGAACGTAATGTTTGCAGCTACTACTGCGCTTAAGCCATATCCTGCCAAATGAAACTCATCATAACGGTCATTCTTCAATAAAGTGGTGTTTGTTCTCGGTATTAAAACACCGACTCCGCCTCCTTCTGTTAGGTTAAAAGACACCTTTTTGTAAGAAAGAATTTCGTCAAATCTCCTTGCCTCAATATTCCAATAGTTCAAACCATCCGTATGCTCGAAGTGTAAAAAATCAGGGCTTAATAGAATCTTGTCATTATCATATGTGCCATCAAACCTCGAATTACTCTCCGCGATTTCCCCGGAAATAACCGCAGTTTGATTTTCTACGACAACGTATTTCATATAATCAGTGCCCATTGTTATATCCCAATGATCAGTTAAGGCATAGCCAAGTCTTATGTCGTATTGCGGAATAGTGATATTGGAAATGCCGAAATAGGTGTTTAAATCAAACTTTGATTGTCGGTCTTTGGCGGAAACTTTGTCAAGTGTAAAATCATAGTTGCTTCCCCAAAAGCGAATGTTTGAATTAGAAAACCAACCTCTATTGTACCCCCAATAGGCTGAAATCGTTCCTTTTCGGTGAGATGTGTTCTGCGCGAACGTCTGAAGAGAAAGAGTGAATGTGAAGACTACGATGATCAGTCTGAGGAAATCTTTGTGGAGTATAATTGTCAATTTCACTGTTTTCTAAAGTCAATCTAAACAAGCCGTAAGGTGCTAATTTTATCAAGACTATGAATGTTAAATGGTGAAATCATAACTACCAATTACATCTCCTTTTTCTCCTTGAAAGACAACATTGTAGTCTCCTGATTCCCAAAAGTTCACGAATAAGTCTAATGGTAATTGATAATTTCCAGGTCCATATACAGTTGGAGATAGAATGATTTTTATAACACGATTGTTTTGATCCATTACGATCACTTTGATTTTGTCGTATTCACTTACTTTAAAATCCATTTTGCCCCTGATTCGATCTACTTTTTTAGAGAATAGTTGATCTGCGCTTAATCGATGTTCGGTGATGTACCATGGAGCTTTTACTCCAAGATTATCAGAGATCATTCTTACCAATTCTTGACTTTCCTCATCATATTGTGATATTGAACTTATTGGCGAGCAATCTGACATCACCCAAATGGCGTGCTGCTGAACATCACCATTTAACTCTCTGTGTTTATTGAGGTATTTTGCAATGTCGAGTAAACCATATGAGCTCATCTTACCTAATTTGAAATTGGTGCCTTCGCTCGGGCCAGAGTTTTGGTTTTGGCAACAAAACCCAAAGGCTTGTTTTGTAACCTCATCCTTTGGAGCAAGAGCTATTATCATTTCTTGGGTAACAATGATGTCCTGAACATTAATGTCATTTGATACTAGAATTCTTCCGGGTTCTATCCTAGTAAATAGTGCTTCATTACTAAGATTTGTTGCGATAACTCTTATACAGTTTTCACGGTGACTTCCTAGGCTCGATATATCAAGATTGAGCTTTCCTGAGATTAACAGATGCTCAATGGCTTGTACTTCGGCACGCGCTGGAATTGAAAATGAAAAGATTAGTATGGCGCAAAGAATAATGAATCGATAAATCATATTTACTTAGGTTATTATTTTGAATTAACCCTATTATTTGGTGTTTTATTTTGTAATTGATGTGTTTTTAGATAAAACCCTCGTAAACACCTTTCAATGGATTTGAGAGAGAGATGAATTAAATATTCAGAATCGATAAACATTTCTGGGGTGAAGTCGCTGACTTATACCTTGGATGTACATTTTGATTGTGACGGAGATTTTCACCACCATACTATTCTTGATTGCGATTATTGATCCGTTAGGTTCAGTGCCAGTTTATTTAGAAGCTACAAAGCAATTTGACCAAGTGCACAAGCGAAAGGTTGCAATTCGCGTTTCTATTGTCGCTTTCTTGATCGTTTTATTTTTCATTCTTATCGTCTCAGAGTATTTTGAGTGGCCTCAAAGACTTTTTCAGTATCGGCTGATTTCTATTATTTATTTTTTGTGGTTCTCTGCATTACAGCCAGTACCATTCGAACTTGTCCAAAGGTGAATTTACCATTTAAAGAAGCTACTACTGAACCGATCCCTTTTCCATCAGAAGTAGCAATTGCCTTTGATATTTCTTTTGTAATGTCTTCGGGCATAAAATGGCTTACTTCCAAATCACCATCACCGATTAGTTTGGCAGCGTGACCTTCGATGGTGGATTCACTCATGCCTCGTTTCTCTGCTATTTGCTCAATGGTCCATTCTTCTTTGAACAATTCTAAGCTCACTTTATAGGTTTCGCCTTTCACTTTTTTTCCCGTGCCCTTTCTCTTTTTACCAGTTTTTAGCTTGCTAGATGACGCCTTGTCTTCGGCAAAAGCTTCAGAGTCGGCAAGTAATTTTTGTCTGAAGGTTTTCACTGTTGCATGAGCATCAGATGTTTTATCAATTTCAGTTCCATCGAGCACGCATTTTGTGATGTAGGATACTGTATTTATCTCCATAAAGTGCTTCATCAGTAACTGATCAATTTCGAGGAGAAAATTGAGGTATGTTTTGGTCTTAGTAAACTGTTTTACCTCTGCAATATGCGTAAAAAGTTCAGTGAGGCTACTTTCAAAAAGTTTGGTGTAGTAGGCGCTTCCTTTTTCTATGCGCTCAATTAATTGAGGCGGCTCAGCTTGCTGTATTAACCCAAAGAGTTGTCGCCTAAATCTTTCGGTATTTTCTTTTTCTTTAGTAAACCTAGATTCGATGTTCTGAAGAGCTGAGCGCATGCTTTCATCTTCAAATTCTGTCTTAGAAAGTTTGTCTGAGTTTCGTTGCGCCAATTGAGAAACGATTGCTGAAAAGTCAAATGCCGACTCTACTAAATGATAGAGATAATGCCGTTGGCCTTTACTGAGTAGCTCGCCTAAGTCAGTTTGAGTGTCTTTACGTTTACTAAAGTCAATGACCTGAGCATCGCTGGATATCACTCGTGGGTTAATGCGTGTTCCTAGTATCAATCCATCTAAACTTCTGAGGCGAGATAAGGCGACATAAACTTGACCAGGAGCAAACGCTTTTCCGACATCAATAACGGCTTTATCGAAGGTGAGTCCTTGGCTTTTATGAACCGTAATAGCCCAAGCGAGCTTGATCGGGAACTGCATGAATGATCCTACTATTTCTTCTTCGAGCTCTTTTGATTTTGAGTCGACTGTATACTTTTTATTTTCCCATTTTTCTTGACGAAGAACAAAATCTTCCTTTTCTCCATGAAGTTCTACCGTAATACTCAGTCCATTTAAATCTTTAATGGTAGCCAGTTTCCCGTTAAAATATTTACCTTCTGAACTGTCGTTTTTAATGAACATCACTTGAGCTCCAACTTTGAGTTGAAGTTCTGTTTCCACTGGATACATTGATTCAGGAAAATCGCCTTCTATTTCAGCGCTGTAGGTGAAGGCCTTTTTATCAATTGCATTAAGAGCTGATCTGTTAATATCATCAGCCCTGTAGTTATGCGTAGTGAGGGTCACTACTTCGGGAATAGGATTGTTATTTACGTTTTCTTGATAGTGCTTATTGAGCTCAGCAATGTCGTCTTGGGTTGCAATGTTGTTCCGCAAATTATTCAGGATACGGATGAATACATCATCTTGTTGGCGGAATATTTTCTCCAATTCGATGTAGACAAATCCACTTTCTTTCAAAGCGAGCGCATCAAAGAAAAAGGAGCTTTGATAATGGTTTCTAAGTATCGACCACTCGTGGTCTTTCACCACAGGAGGCAGTTGATACAAGTCGCCTATCATCAAGACTTGCACACCACCAAATGCTTCATTGTAATTGCGCTTGGCAGATTTTAATCGATAGTCAATGGCGTCTAACACGTCTGCCCGAAGCATGCTCACTTCATCGATGATCAGCAAATCGATATCACGTAGAACTTGTTTTCTTGCTGCATTCAAAGGATGCTTTCTTGCTAACGTGTATTGCGTGAAAACTCTAGCGCCATCAGAGTGCTCTCCAGATGGATCTCGAACAGGTAAGAAGGTGCCCAACGGAAGTAGAAATTGCGAATGAATAGTAACACCTTTTGCGTTTAATGCAGCAATTCCAGTGGGGGCGACAATAACGAATCTTTTGTGTGTTTTTTTCGCAAGCTCGTGCAGAAAGGTTGTTTTACCTGTTCCTGCTTTTCCTGTCAAAAAGATGTTTGCGTTGGTATTATTTACAAAACGCGCGGCAGTTTCTAATAGCTCGTTTGTTTCCATAGAGAGCTTGCAATGTATGGAGTTTTCAAAGAATGAAAAGCACCAAATATCAGGTGATTAAAAAGGCAAAAACTAGGAAAATCGCTCCAATGACGATGTTGGTCGCCTTCATACTTGAACGCTAGTAAGGGGTTGCTCCTGAGCTAGGGCCAAACGATGTGTTGAAAATTGAGTCTTCTGTAACGTGAATTCCTTCTTTCTCATGATACAAATCAGAAAGGTGCTCAAATACTTCGTCCTGATGATTCAAAAAATGCTTAGCAATAGCATGTGATATAGACTTTTTATCTGGGTCGTGGCGATCAAAAAACTCTTTAAGCTTTTGTTCAAAATCTTCTAAACTTCTATGCATGTTCTTTTTTGTTTGTTAAGCGTAAATTAGGCTTTTTCTTGACAAAGAAGACCTGGTGTTAAGTGTTCTTAGCACTTAGGCCTACTTCCCATCTTTCCAATCCCATAAAATGAAGCACGCATAACTTCTAAAAGGGCTCCAGTTTGTTGCTATCTTCTCCATTTCATTTATTTGAGCGCGTTTTTCGCTCTTAAGATCATACAAACTGATCATGGCTTTTCGAATGACCAAGTCGTCAACTGGAAACACGTCTTTTCTTCCCATCGAGAACATCAATATCATTTCTGTCGTCCACTTTCCAACGCCTTTTATTTGTGTGAGATATTTCAGGGCTTCTTCATCGCTCAGGCTATTGATGTAATCATCGCTTAAGTCATCATCTATTGCAAATTGGGCAATGTTTTTAATGTAATTGACCTTTTGATAGGAAAGTCCACAATTTTTAATGTAATCATTGTCTTTACTGAGAATAATATGGGGGTGAGGGTAGTCATCAAACAAATCAAGAAAGCGTTTCCAAATAGTTGCAGCAGCTTTTAGACTTAGCTGCTGCTCAACAATCGAGCGAAGCAAGGTGAAATACACATCGGGGTGCTGCTCTGGAACACGAAGTGATACTAGATCAATGATCTCACTAAGATGTTTGTCCTTTTGTAAGTGGAACAATGCCTCTTTCATTCTGAATCTTATGCTTTCGCTATTGCTAAACTAGGTTTACTTTGCGCTTATGAATTTAACTGATTGGATAGGAACAGTTGGCGTCTTTGTTTTGTTGCTTGCTTATTTTTTGGTGGCACTAAATGTTATCGACTCAAAAGGATTGGCGTATATTTTACTAAACCTAGTAGGTGCAGTGGTGGCTGGATTTGCATCTTATTTCTTGAATTACTGGCCATTTATTATTCTGGAAGGAGCATGGACTGCTGTTTCACTTTATTCCTTGGTTGAGTATTTTAGAACACGAGGAAACCCTTTGGCATGATTTTCACGTATAGGCCAATTGTCATTATATTGCAACCTTTAAAATGCATAAGCAGTCGCATTGACCGCTGAATTTTTTATGAAAACCTTAAGTCTCATTCTGTTATTTTTTATTGAATTGTTTTTCAGCCAACCAAACCCTGGTGATTGGAATACCCAAAATTCAAAACTGACGGACTTCACAGTTTACGGTCATGAAGATCATATTAAGATTACTTGGTCAACGCTTTCGAGAAATGAAATTTTTACGTATGAAATTCAGCGCAGTCAAGATGCTAAGACCTTTGAGACGTTTAAGCTAATTGATGGAGGAGTTGATGAGCCAAAGGCGATGGAATACTTCGAAGTTGATTATGATCCATATTTAGGTTGGTCTTATTATAGAATCAAGCAAATCATTGGAGATAAAGACAGCGCTTTTTCTGGAGTAGCTCCAGTATTCTATGGCTTGGACAGAGTGCAAAAGGGAACCATGATTGTTCCAATCGATCCCAATGACCCGAATACTAAAGTTATAAACCTTTCTGACTATCATGATCAGAAGTTGCTTCTAGTTCTAAGAAACTATCAAGGCGAGGAGGTTTACATCAGTGAACGTCTAAAATTGGTTGATGGCAAACTAGTGATCTTAGCTGACGATAGAGTGGCGCAAGGAATCTATGTCGTAGTTGCCAGCACTCGAGATGAACTCATTGGTATGACTATTATCGCGGAATAGATCAATCCCCACCGTGCTGAAAACACCTACTATTCGGGCTGTAAGTCATGTGCTTGCATTGATTGCCTGCTTTGGTGCTTCCAATGCATCTCACAGTAGTTGACCGTTTCGATACTTGTTCTTTTGCAGGTACTTCGTTTTGGTGAACATGACAAAACCCACTTTCATTTTTAGTTCTAATCAAGCATCTCTCTCCGTTTTGTGTTTTGCCTTGGCATTGAGTTGAATTAGAGTGAGATGGGTTAGGGTTCGAGATTTTCGTAATGGACCAATCCCAGCAATCGGTGCAAATCTCTGATTCTAACTTCTGTTCTAATTCACCTTCTAGACCCTCAAAGAAGTCTATTCCGGTGATTTTTTCTACACTGTCAATACTGACCGCATAATTGCGAATAGGCCATATGATTTTCTCATTCGCCATTACAAATCCAATCGCTTGCTGGCGCCCTTCACGGTTGTCAAGAATTGCTTTGTAATAGTATTTTGGGATAGAGACTTTATTCGGTCCGATTTGAGATAAATCAGCAGTGAGAACAGGACCTGTGACAATTTGTATAGAGTCATAAACTACTGCCCATGAGCGGATTTGCTCTTCCAATTTTTTCCAAATCCCACGATTAAAAGATGGATTTTGAGGGCTCATATTACTGTAAAAAAATGACTCACTCATGACGTCAGCAGACCAAGCCATGTCAGCGGCTGGAGCAAGATGACCTCGATCAAATCCAGATCCTTTGTAGTCTAGATCATCTGCAGATTTGCTCTCAATCATAGGATCAGGCCTGAAATTATCTGAACGTGAAAATTGAGCTATCGTCTCCTCTTTAGTGAGCGTGTAAGCTACCCACATGGCCTGTTCGTGTTCTTCAGAATAGAGTAATGAATAAGCTGTGTGAAGCACAACTTGTTGTCCATTTGCAGTGAATTGGGCGATAAAAAGAATGAATAATATGAGGTTTTTCATTCCTACAATGATCGTTGTTTTTCAAGTTGTACATATTTGCGGCATGCCTAAAGCTCAAAGAAATCCGCTAGTGCTATTCTTGTTGATTGTTTCTGGTGAGGCAATATTCTTTTTGCCCTTTGTACTTCCAAGAATATTCAGACCATCAATTCTTTCTGAATTTAACCTTACAAACCTTGAGCTTGGATCTGCCTTTTCAGTTTACGGGATTGTTGCGATTGTTTCTTACTTCTTTGGCGGTCCTTTAGCTGATCGTTTTTCACCGCGGATACTTATTGCTTCAGCCTTGTGTTTGACAGCTTTTGGAGGAAGCGCATTTTTGTTTGAAATGACCGCGACTAGTTTCTTGGTTCTTTATGGTTATTGGGGTTTCACCACTATTTTTCTTCTTTGGGCGGCTATGATTAAGGCTACACGATTGTGGGGTGGTATGGGATTTCAAGGACGTGCTTTTGGGCTTTTAGAAGGTGGACGTGGACTCACTGCTGCACTTATCGGACTGCTAGCATTAGGTCTTCTTTCGAGCTTTTCATCTTCTAATAATGGTTCAATGCGTACCGTGATATTAGCGTCTTCAGCACTCATTTTTTTGATCGGATTAGCAGTTGCATTCTTCATGCCAAGCAATGAAGGCAAGGTTCAAACCTTGGATCACTCTATGGCATCAAATCAAGTGTCGCTTGTTTTGAAGAATCCTTTGGTTTGGCTGCAAGGTTTATTGATTGTGTTTGCTTATGTCGGATATAAAATGACGGATGATTTTTCGTTGTATGCCAATGAAGTGCTAGGTTTCAGCGAAGTTGAATCAGCATCAATAGGCACTGCCGCATTATGGTTAAGGCCATTATTTGCGGTTTTAGCGGGCTTTGCCGCTGATCGATTTAGCTCATTAAAGGTTATCGCTGCTTGTTTTTTGATAATGATAATTGGAGGAGCAATGATTGCTGCCGGTTTTCTCGAAACGATTGTTTTTTGGGTTTTCGCTACTATGGTTTTCACTGTAGTAGGTATTTACGGTTTGCGTGGAGTATATTTTGCTGTAATTGATGATTTAAATATCCCAGTAGCTTCAACTGGAACTGCGGTGGGTGTGATTTCAGTATTGGGCTATACGCCTGATGTATTTATCAGTCCAGTTATGGGGTATTTACTAGATACGTATCCTGGCGCTCAAGGGCATCAATATGTGTTTATGATTATCGCAGGAGCTGGCTTGTTCGGGTTGTTGACGGTAATGTTGTTAAATAGGTTGTTGACCAAAGAATAAGTCTGCAGACCATCCGCTTCTTTTATTCCTTTGCATTCTCATGCCAACTAAGCCTTCTTGCTTTATATCATTTGATCGAAAAGTGGATGACGTTTCATTACCAGAGCGTTTCACCTTTCCATTTTATTATGAACCGCATCCGCTAAGTATTGAAGCGGTGAAGCAGCTTCAGCTGCACATCTCAACACATAAATGGGATCACAATTTTGGACTGAATCCTGATCAAGAAGGAATGATCATTGGAAAAATGTTTGGCGTGTTGGTGGTGCAAAACGCTGAGAATAAATTGGGTTTTTTAGCGGCCTTTTCCGGGAAATTGGCGGGTAAAAACCATCATCCTTTTTTCGTGCCACCTGTATTTGATTTGTTGCATAAGGATGGCTTTTACAGGAAAGAGGAAGATAAGCTGAATGTAATGACTGCTGCTTTGGTGAAGCTAGAACAAAACCCAGGTTTATCCAAGACTTCGTTCATTTTGAATGAGTTAACGCTCCAGTCTGATCAAGAATTATCGGAGCAGAGATTGGTGATCAAGCAAGGAAAGAAGATTCGAAAGAAGAAGCGAGAGGATGCTAGACTTGAATTGACAACTGAGCAATATCAAATGCTAGAGGCAGAGTTGGTAAAGTTGAGTTTGGACGATCAATATCAATATAAACGATTAGCCAAACATTGGCGCGCGACAGTGCAAAAGGCACAAGCAGAATATGATGCATTTGCGAATGAGGTTCAGTCGTTGAAAGAGGAACGCAAAGAACGCTCAGGAGCTTTGCAAAGGCGATTGTTTGATCAGTATAAATTCTTGAACAGTAATAAAGAGTGGCGGAGTTTACTTTCCATTTTTGAAGATACAGAGCAGAAAACACCTCCCGCTGGAGCAGGGGAGTGTGCGGCTCCTAAATTGTTGCATTATGCCTATCAGCATGATTTAAAACCCATCGCAATGGCTGAGTTTTGGTGGGGAGCTTCGCCAAAGTCAGAAGTAAGAAAGCACCAGCAATTTTATCCTGCATGCCGAGGGAAGTGCGAACCTATTTTAGGACACATGTTGAAAGGATTGGATGTTGATCCAAATCCCATGCTCACCAACCCTGCAGAAGGAAAGACACTCGAAATCATTCATGAAGATGATTATTTATTAGCGGTGAATAAACCCGCGGAGTTTTTGTCGGTTCCAGGAAAAACAATAATCGATTCAGTATATAGCCGCATCAAACTGCTCTATCCTGAATCAACCGGACCTTTGATTGTCCATCGCTTAGATATGAGCACCTCAGGGATCTTGCTTTTAGCCAAGACCAAGGAGATGCATAAAAGCCTTCAGCGACAATTTTTAAAACGTAGTGTCAAGAAGCGTTATATAGCTTTACTAGATGGAGAATTGACCGAAACCAGCGGTGAAATTGATTTGCCATTGCGCGTAGACTTGGATGATCGACCAAGGCAGTTGGTGTGTTATGATCACGGAAAGTCTGCTAAAACAAAATGGGAATTGATCGAAGTGAAGGATGGAAAATCAAGAGTTTATTTTTATCCAATTACCGGAAGATCGCATCAACTGCGTGTGCATGCTGCGCATCATTTGGGATTAAATACACCTATTGTAGGCGATGATTTATACGGTACTATTTCAGACCGTTTACATCTGCATGCAGAGCAGTTGCAGTTTTTACATCCAATAACAAAAGAAGTCATAACCCTCGAGGTTAGTGTTCCGTTTTAACCTGATTTAAAGGGTTTTAGCACAAAACACTTCCCTTATTCACAATGGATTCCTAATAAGTAGGGATAAGTTTTCTAGTCGAGCAAGACAGTTTCCTTAGTTTCATAAGATAGATAAAATGAAGATTATGAACCAAGAATTGCAAACTAAAATTGATGGACTTAAAGCAACATTAACCGGAGACCTTTTCCAAGACATGGAAGCCAGAGATAAGATCCATAACCTGGAAATGAAATTAAATGGTGTGAAGCCAACTAGCTCGGAGATCGACTGTGTTGGCTGTGGGAGCTAAGCTTTAGTTAGATAATAAGCTCTGCCTTTAGGTATCTACTATCTAGTAGCGAGTTAAGGTAATTTCTCCTGTTAAATCTAACAACCTACCATCTTTGGTTTTTGCCCTAATCACGTAAACGTAAATACCTTCTTGGGATGCAGTCCCCTTGAAATTGCCACTCCACCCTTGATTTGTGTCTGTGGTTTCGAAGATAAGATTACCCCAACGGTTGAAAACTGAAAATTGATAACTGTCTTCTTCAATGTTGATTATTGAAGGTTTAAATACATCATTCACACCATCATTGTTTGGTGTGAATGCATTCGGGACATAAATGTTTCCGACAGGTATTATCTCAATATTACGGACAGTATCATCTTTACAAAATCCATTAGTGGCCTCTAGCTTGATTGAATAAAAACCTGCTTCAGGATATATGTGAGTGGCCACTTCACCATATTGTTTATCACCAGGGAAAGACCAGACTAATTCTGAATAATCAGTGGAGTAATTATAAAATACCACTTCGTTATTGTACAAAGGATCGTATAAATTATAATCCCAATCGAAGTCTGCAGATGGCTGTGCGTAAGCCACTAAAGTGTCCTCACCGTAAACATAGCAATCATCTTCCGTTTGAAAACGCCAATGAATAGGTGTCACTCCGTCAAGGTTTAAGGAGATTTTATGATCATTCGAACTAAATATAGAATCACCATTTAGAAACCAATAATAATTCTTGTACCCCACATCGGTCGACACAGTCATTTCTTGAGGTAAACACACGGGATCCCATCTCAATTTGGGATCGGGTTGTTGAAATATTCTGATCGCTGCTGTGTCGAGGTGAGGATATAGACAACCATCTTCTACCGTCAGAAAATAGGTTTTGTTTGAGAGCGTATTTGTCGGTAGTGTTTCACTGGTCCATCCTGTATTCCAAGTAAACGCATACTTACCCGTACCGAACTTAGTATCAGGATCAA
This sequence comes from uncultured Flavobacteriales bacterium, assembly GCA_905479105.1. Lineage (GTDB taxonomy): Bacteria > Bacteroidota > Bacteroidia > Flavobacteriales_G > Salibacteraceae > SHAN690. The sequence goes on along the minus strand of CAJQLE010000005.1, from coordinate 231,880 downwards.
GAAATACAATGGAGCCTTTGCAGATTGCAGTGTCTCTGAGGTTAGTCTCGATGGATGGGGGTAAATAAAGGTCGTAAGAGAACGTCTCTGAAATACAACCTCTGCTATCTTCAAAGTATACAAATACGGTAGTATCTTGGTTTCCTCTCACAAAATATGTAGGAGAAATTGTACTAAACCAATCAGTAGTGTAAGGCGGTGTGCCGCCACTTAAAATAGGTATAAGCTCTAGTTCTCGGACATTACAAAGGGTGTCACTGCCTGTTAAACTCAGCATCAAAGTGTCGGGTTCAATTATAACAAATTCAACAGTGTCCTTACATTTTTGATCGCTTATGATTACGGTGTAATTTCCTTTTGTTAACCCATTGATTGAGTCGGTATTTAAGACGGTTGTATTATTTCTAAACTGAGTTCCATTTTTATACCAATGGTAAGTTATAGCACTATAGTTATTGACAGACCAAACCTTGGCAGAAGTATCTCCGCCAGGACAATCGGGGCTTCCGAACCACAGATCATCCAATTGAATGCCTATGTTGAAAGGAACGTTTACAGAAGTGTCTAATTCACATCCAGTCAAGGTGTCTAAGACATGGATAGGATAGGTAATGGCAAGCAAATTTTGTCTACTATCAGACGTATTGTAAGTGTTGTTTATGTCGTACCAATATTGTCCAGTTCCACCGGTCATCATCACTTGTATTAGCCCATCAGAATTGTTGCAATATTCATCGAGAATAGTAATAGAATCAAATGCCAGGTTGTTATCAATTTCGACACTTAAAGTATCATATCCAGAGCATTGTGAATATTGAGGGTGGGTGACGGTTAACGTAAATGCAGTGTCTTGCGTTATTGGGTGAGATAAGGTTGTGTCAAAATTGGGAGAAACCACCATTGATGAAGGAGTCCAGAGTTTATTGTAGGTAACTGTAGAGTCAATCCAAGACACAGAATCAACTCTTAATTCAACTTCAGTTCCCTCACATATAGGAATATTTGGAACAATACTCAAATGCGGATCAGGTCGTTCGCTGATCACTCTCACGGTGTCAAAGCAGGTGTCAAGTTGATTTACTATTCTTCTGCACCAATAGGTGGAATCTTCCAATGAAAGTATTTCTATACTGGTTGTCGTGTCGCCTGTATTCCAAAGGTGAGATACTTCAGCACAGTTATTAGTAATTACAGCGGAGTCTAATCCCCAGTGGTCGAATAGATTCTGAGATGAATTGGTTTGTATCCATCTAAATTCTGTGGTGGCGGTTTGCGCAGCTACGGGTATAGTAAAACAATAAGTCGCCCAAGCTGTATAATCTCCACAATTGAAACAAGCCGCATTATTATTGCCATTTTGGTTTGGTTGGAAATAAAAGATATTTGTCCAAGCCCCACTAAAAATTCTATACTGCAGGTCAACTCCTTCATTTGCCAAATCTGGGCCTTCGCATGGTGAGGGATTAGATTGCTGAGCAAATTTTAATTCAAAACAAACTTGCCCTCCACAGCTGACGTTTATTGGTATAGTAGCCAGTGTTCTAGGAGCAGTGCTAGTGGGTCCCATCCATAGGTAAGTAGTTGGAGCAACACCACAAGGGTTGTTGAATTGAGCAGCACTTGTGACCGACCAGCCGAAGCCAACCGAGCCATTGTTAAACGTATTATTGATCGGAGTTACAGAAGCGTTACCAACATCTAGGGAATCCGTTGTTCCGCAGATTTGTGACGCAGTATCAGGCTTATTAATATTCACCAAGCATTGAGATCTCGCTCCTAGCGCTAATAATAACGAAAGACCCAAAAAGAAGAGTTTTTTCACGTAGCTAATAATCTGCAAATGTTCGTGAAAATAACTAAAAACCTTTACTCTAAGCAATCACTTTCAAGGCTTACTACTCTTCACCTTCTTTGTATGATTTGAAGGAGAATTGATATGGACCTTTGTCATAAAATGCGAATGCGCTCAAGCGCGCTCGAGGGTGGCGGCTAAGCCAAAATCTCAGGCTGATTAAAGAATTGGACCTTAATCATCAGCGGGAAATACCTTGCGAATCAATACTGCGGTGTTCCACAAATCTCCATTGACTTCCCCTTCTAATTCGTCATTCCAAAGAGTTCCAATTTTATCACATGTAGCATCAAAAACGGGATATCCTGTTGGGCAATTTTCCGTTGTACCACTATGGTCAAATAGATAGACCAGCTCATCTTGGTATTCATATTCGTAGACAGACTTTTCTCCATCACCACATGAAGCAAAAGTTTTAAGCTTTTTAGAAACACATTCAGGTGTGCCTTCTGCAGTGTCATAGTTTACGCAAGAACTCAATAAGATTCCAGCGATCAAAAAATAGTGAATTGATTTCATAGGGTTAGTTTGGTTAGAAATCAATGATATACTTTCTTATTAAGTAATCTGATAATAAGTGAATTAGATGAATCATCAAAAAGCTCAAGCGCTTTTTAAGGCTACTCATTGAGCATGGGTTCTATGAAATAAAAAAGCCCTCTCACTTGCATGAGAAGGCTTTTTTGTTGGCGGTCCGGACGAGACTCGAACTCGCGACCCCCTGCGTGACAGGCAGGTATTCTAACCAACTGAACTACCGGACCAATTTAAGAACTATTCCTTTTTTAAAGGACGGCAAAATTAGATAAATAACGCTTCACTGCAAATAATTTTGAATGCCTCGAAGAGATTATTGAAAGGCTGGTATTAAGTACTTGATTTTCAACCTTAATGAATGAAGTATTCAGTTATTTATGTTAGAATCAATAGTCACCTCCGTCTCCATTCGGTCGTTCACCGCCACCTCGTTTTTTCTTCTGGTTGATGCGGTAGTTGAATGTTAACTGAAACTGACGTGCTCGCCACAAGAAATCGCTTTCCGAATAGAGTGTTTCGGTATTAATGATGCTGCGCCTTCTTCCGGATTGAAACACGTCTTTCACGTTGAAAATCAATGTTCCTTTTCCTTTCAATACATCCTTTGAAAGGCCGAGATCTAATACGGTTACTGAAAGTGATTTTCCTTGCGGTGTATTTCGCGGAGCTCGATAGCGCAAGCTTGCCTGAAAGTCGATGTCTTTTGGAAGATTGAGTATAGAGGTTACATTAGATGTGAAGGTGCTCAATGTAGTTCCATAATTTACGCCTTCGTATGTTCCTTGAATGCTGGCATAATAGGCGTTGACATTTCCATTTAATCTCCACCATTCATTTACGGTATACGACATGTTTGCCTCAATGCCATACGCATCTTGTGTGCCTAAGTTTATGGGGAAAGTTCGCAACAAGCCTGAAGAGTCGGTAAGGGTGATTCTTTGAACTACATTGTCAGTATGACGATAATATAGGCTGCCTAAAAAGCTCCCTTTATCAAACATCCGAAGGAATCCTGCCTCATAAGAATCAGTGTATTCGGGATTTAAATCTGGGTTTCCTCCATAGAATCTTCTGGGATCTGTATAGCTGTAAAAAGGAATTAGTTCCCTGAAACGCGGGCGACTTAGCCTTCGACTATAACTCAATTGTAAGCTGTTGTTTTCAGAGATTTTATAGTTGAAATGACCACTCGGAAAAAGGTTGAAATAGGATCTTGGATTGGAAAGCCCAGATAATTCGAGGTCTGTTTCAATATCTGAATATTCGCCACGAAGCCCTACTTGGTAAGAAATCCGTTTCCATTCATTCCCATAAAGCGCGTAGGCCGCATATATATTCTCGATGTAGAGTAAATTGTCTGTGAAGGTTGATAGGGTAGTGAAGGCCACGTCATCATCGCTCAACTCTACCTTGTAGTTATTCTGTATTTCACGCAATGACACACGTGCTCCCGTTTCAATTTTTCCTTTCTTGCCTATGGGGTGTTCATAGTCCGTTTGCATCAAGTAGTTGACCTCGTCTTCTGTATTGCTGCTTTTTTGGTAAGTTGGCGAGCGATTGGTGGCTGAATATGTCTCTACTAAATTGGATAGCTCGGTATCAAAATTTTGTGACATTCTGATATCCGTTGACCACTTCCTGTCTTTTTTACTGAAGGTTTTCACATGCGTTAAAGAAGCTTCGATATCTTCTGAAATCTCATTTTCCAATTCATCTCTTACGGTCGTTGCTGAAACTTCTTCGGCATTATTTATGTCTCGGTATTCAATCCTTGCCGTGTTATCCGCATCAGCATACTTGCATAAAACAGCAGCCGTTAGGGTGTTTTTATCATTGATGAAAAAGTCTGCACCGGCTCTGTTTATTGATGATAAGCCTCCTCGCTTATGGTCGCGATCGCTTTCAAAAACATAGGAAGTGTCAGGTCCTGTATAGCGCTGGTAGGATGATCCAAAGCCTGGCGCTGATCGGTAATTGATGCCAGAACTGGCAAACATGTTTATCCATTTTCTTCGATAATTCACACTGAACGAACCGCCATAATTATCAGGAATACCAGCCATTAATTCGAACGAACCATTGAATCCCTTTTGCTTCTCTTTCTTCAAAACGATATTCAGAATTCCTACTTCACCCTCTGCTTCATATTTGGAGGATGGATTGGTGATCACTTCAATTTTCTCAATCATATTTCCTTGGAGCAAGCGCAATGCATCTGCGTTTCCGGAGCCTACTAATCCTGACTGCTTGCCATTGATAAGTATGCGCACATTTTCACTCCCGCGAAGACTTACATTCCCTTCTATGTCAACATCAACAGAGGGCACGTTGGCTAATATCTCAGCGGCATTGCTTCCCGCATTCCCTAAATCCTGACCTACATTAAAGACCCGTTTGTCTAGCTTAAACTCCATTTGACTTCGCTCTGCTTGAATGACCACTTCGTCTAGCATTTCGGCATTCTCTTTCATCACAATTTTCTCTAATCGTAAGGGAGATCCGGATTCTTTTTGGATGCCTTCAATGGTGGCTGTTGCAAAAGATAGGAAGGTGATTTGCAAATAATATGTGCCTGGTTGAGCGTTTAATTTAAATGCGCCTTTTTCATTGGTGGAAGTGCCTGCGGATAAAGTTGAGTCTTGATTGAATAATGCAACATTCGCAAATGGCACACCTTCTCCATTTTCATCTACAGCTTCACCCAAAATGACATTTGGTGACATTCTTCCTTGAGCCATAGATAAGCACGAGGATATTAAAATGAAGAAAAGAAGCACAAAGCGAAGGGTCATAACGATCAATAATAAATAGAACTGCAAAAGTTTCATTTATCAGCACAAAAAAGCCCTGCTTTAACTATTCCTTAAGTAAAGCAGGGCTTTTATAATTTCTAGCTGGCTTATTTCGCCATGTGAACATCCATTTGAGGGAAAGGAATGCTGACACCTTCTTTATCAAAGGTTTTCTTCACATTCTCAATCATATCAAAATGCACTGCCCAATAGTCAGCCGAATTTACCCAAACTCTTGTAGTAATATTAACTGAGCTGTCGGCCAATTCACCTACACGCACAAACGGCTCTGGATCTTTTAGTATTCTTTCGTCTCCATCAATCAATCCTCTAATCAATGATTTTGCGTTTTCGAAATCATCGCCATAACCAATTCCAAAAGAGAAATCAACTCTTCGTGTAGGCATGGCGCTGAAGTTGGTCATGCTCGCGTTCGCCAAAGCACCATTTGGAATAATGATAATCTTATTATCAGGTGTAGTCATGACGGTATTGAAGATTAGAATTTCCTTTACTGTTCCCATATGTCCACCAGCATCAACAAAATCCCCAACCTTGAAAGGTTTAAGAAGAAGTATGATCACTCCACCAGCAAAGTTTTGAAGTGTTCCTTGGAGAGCAAGACCAATAGCCAAACCAGCAGCACCGAGAATTGCGATGAAAGAAGTCATTTCAATTCCAACCATTCCAGCAACACTTATAATAAGTGCCACGCGCATTGACATCCCTAAAATACTGATGAGAAAAGGCATAAGGCTTGGATCTACTTCTCTCTTTGTCATCACCACTTTGAATCGGCTCATAATAATTCCGATGATCCAAAGACCGATGATGAGGGCGACAGCTGCCCCAATAAGTTTCATGCCATAATTAATGATGAAATTGGTCATCAATTCAACATATTGATCAACATTTTCCATTTTACTATTGTTTAGGTTTTGCAAAGAAATGAATTTCAGTTCCTATTCAAAGAAATGGATTGTATTTTTTCTCATGTCCAACGGTAGTGGTGTCTCCGTGTCCTGAATATATGGTGTAATCATCTGGTAATGTGAAGATTTGCTCTTCAATTGAGCGAATCAGTGTTTCATGATTTCCCCCGGGTAAATCAGTCCTTCCTATGCTTTCTTTGAAGATGACATCACCTCCAATAATCACTTTTTGATCATGTTGAATAAATACAACATGTCCAGGAGCATGACCGGGACAAAAGCGAATTTCAAATGAATCATTCCCCAGCGCGAGACTTTGGCCTTTTTTAAGGTAAGCTTTCGCAGGAGGCGAAGCTTCAAAGCCAGGTATGTTATATGTATTCGCAGCTATTGGCGCCATCTTCATGGTAGGTTCATCCAATTCATGATATTCAGGAGATAAACCATACTCCTTGTGAATGAAAGCATTTCCAAACACATGGTCAAGGTGGCAATGAGTCAATAAAAGGCGCTCAACATTCAGTTTTTTTGAGGCAATAAATTCTTTTAATTGTTGTTTTTCTTCAGGAAAATAGCACCCCGGATCGATGATCCAGCATGTTTTATCGTCTGAATAAAGTAGGTAAGTGTTTTCTTGAAAAGGACTAAATTGAAAATGTTGGATGTGCACCATTTGTCGTGAATTTTGTTGTTCTAATCTAACTGTCGCTTGCTACCTTTAGCGCTCGCATCTAATGGCAAACAAAATTAGAAGGATAATAGTCGCTTTGATTCTGAGTTTTACACTCGGCACTTCCTTGCATGCGCAGTTCTATAATGGTATGCGCCAGCCATTCGGAAAAAACCGTATTCAATACGAGCAGTTCGATTGGATGAAGTATGAGTTTGACTACTTCACTATTTTCTTTTATGGAGAAGGAAAAAATTTGGCAATTTACACCGCTCGAAATGCTGGTGATATGGTCGAAGAGATGGAGCAGTTCTTTGATTACTCTCTGCGCAGTGAGCGATTACAGATTGTTGTTTACCAGAAACTCGAGCATTTCAGGCAGAGTAATGTTGGTATTCCAGATGATGATGACTCAAACATTGGAGGTAAAACTCAGATCGTTGGTTCTAAAATATTCGTCTATTATCCTGGTGACTTAAATGAGTTTAGAACTCAAATCAGACGTGGAATAGCGGAAGTTTTGGTTGGTCAAATGTTGTTTGGAGACAATTGGCGTGAAATGATTAAGAATAATGCTTTGATTAGCTTTCCGCAGTGGTTTACAAAAGGATTAACCAATTACGCAGCTCAGCCATGGGATGTTGATATTGACGATGATCTGAGAGATTTAATCAGCAGAGGAAAGTATTCAAATTTCAATCGATTAAAGGGAAGTGACGTGGAGATTGCCGGTCAGTCTGTGTGGCATTACATAGCGGAAACATATGGATCAAATGTGATTCCGAATATTCTCTATATGTCTCGGGTTACTCGAAGTATAGAGTCTGGATTTTTATTTGTGCTGGGTATTTCAATGAAGACATTGATGAAAGATGCTCGGGAATATTTTGAGTTCAGGTATGAAACGGATGAGTTTGGAGCACAAGAGTTTGAAGAGTTTGATCCCATTAGAACAAAGAAGTCTGCAGAGTATTCAGAACCAAAAGTGAGTAATGATGGTCGGTATCTTTCATATGTGTCTAATCAGATGAGCAAGACCAAGGTGTTTATCTATGATTACCAAAAAGGAAGGCGCAAGAGATACTTGAGGCAAGGGCATAAACTCGATCATATCTACGACCAGTCTTACCCCATAATGGATTGGAATCCAGTAACTGGCGAATTGTTTGTCATTACAGAGAAGAAAGGCAAACTAATGATGACGCGCATTGACCCTGAAAAGGGAAAAATTTCAAAAATTGAACTACTTCGATTGGAGAAGGTGATGGAAATGGATTTTTCATCGGATGGAAAGCAGATTCTGTTTGCTGCAATTAACAATGGTCAGTCTGATATCTACCTCTATAGCATTGCTGCCAATAGTCAGAAGCAATTGACAAATGATATTTATGATGATCGATATCCAGTTTTCTGGAAGGAGAATTCGATTCTATTTGCTTCCAACAGAGCCAATGACACGGTTAATTTAGCGAAAGATTATCTCGAGTATGCGCCACTTGAAACAAAGGATATTTTTCAACTCAACCTTGACGATGATGAGGTGGCTTTTAATCTGACCAATACTCCTCAATCGGACGAGAAAGCTCCTGCCGCTTTCAACGATAATCGTTACATGTATTTAGGCGATGAATCTGGAATCAGAAATCGATACATAGGTCAAATTGATAGCTCCATTTTGAGTATTGATACGGCTATTACATATCGTTATTTTTCTAGAAATGAACCACTTACAGCTTACTTTCGGAATTTAAAAGAGTACGATTACAACAGGAAAGAGAAGAAACTGTCTGAACTTTTCTTTTTCGATGGGCGGTTTCGCTTTTTAACGAAAGAGGGAAATAGTGTTGTGGAGAATTACATGCCGGGTAAATCCAATTTCGTTCAAGATAAATTTGCGGAAGATATTGACGAGGAGGAGTTGAATACTCCAATCGATACAATGGGAATTACCATTGTTAAGAAAAAGGTTTTCCCAGAGTCAATTCCTGGGAAATTGAGCGATGACGGGGCTATCGATATTTTTAACTACCAATTTGATTCTGAGTCTATTCAAGAAGCTGGAAATCAAGGTGGTTTGCCGTCAACAAAGCAACAGAACGTAGATACAATATCCGCCTCAAAAAAGACGCGAAAGCTGAGAATTCCTGAAATGCGCAACTATAACCTGGCTTTTGCGGCTACAGACTTAACTACACAATTCGATTTTGATTATGTAACAGATCTTTATCAGCCCTTTAATGGGGGTCCGTACGTCAGACCGGGACTAGGCACCTTTGTTAAGGTTGGCATGCTTGATGTGTTTGAAGATTACAAAGTAGAAGGTGGATTTAGGTATTCATTCAATGGAAGTGGAACGGAATATTTCATTTCCTTGGAAAATCGATCAAAGCGCTGGGATAAAAAATACATTCTTCAAAGACAATCACTTGTAGTGAGTGAAAGCGTTCAAATCACTCAACGCAATCAGATGTATTTGGGAAAAGGAATATTTCGCTATCCATTTGATGAAGTGCAAGCAATGCAGTTCACCACTTTAGGGCGCTATGATCGACTAATCACCTTGGGCAGTGACGGTCAACGATTGGAGCAGAGTGATGTGACTGATTTTATGTTGGGCGCAAAAGCAGAGTATATCTATGATAATACGATGACAAAAGGCCTCAATATTCTTACGGGAAGCAGAGCAAAAGTATTTGGAGAATATTATCGAAGTGCCATTGATCCTTCCACTTCTCTCTCTGTCATTGGAGTTGATGCGAGGAACTACACACCTATCCATCGAGAATTGATTTGGGCGAATCGCGTGGCTGGAAGTTCAAGTTTTGGTCCTAACAAGCTTGTTTATTATATGGGAAGTGTCGATGATTGGATCGTGCTTGGAAATCGTGAGCGTTTTGATCGATCAACCGAAATTTCTCAAACCCAAGGTTATCGTTTTCAAACCATTGCTACCAATATGCGTGGTTTTGTTCAGAATGCCAGAAATGGAAATAATTTTGTGGTGTTGAACAGTGAATTGCGCTGGCCTATCATTCGATACTTTACCAATAAACCTATTAAAAGTGAGTTTTTATCTTCTTTCCAGGTCATTGGTTTTGGAGACTTAGGTACTGCATGGACGGGTGTTTCGCCATACTCTGAAGAGAATACATTCAATAAAATTACCGTTACCAACTCGTCTATTACAGTAATCTATGAGAATCAAACGGATCCTTTTATTGGCAGTTTAGGATGGGGCATGCGTGCTAAAATTTGGGGCTACTTCGTTCGGTTTGATTATGCTTATGGCATCGAAAACGGCTTATTTTTGGAGCCCGTTACTCACTTGTCTCTTGGACTTGATTTCTAAATTATGAATGAAATTGTAATCTTAATTCTTATTGGACTTGTTGCTGGTGCATTCAGCGGAATGTTTGGAATTGGTGGCGGTTTGGTGATGGTGCCAGCAATGGTCTTTTTCTTGGCGATGAGTCAACATTCAGCTCAAGGCACCAGTCTTGGCGTGTTGGTTATTCCAGTTGCAGCTGTAGCCGCTTACAATTATTATAAAGAAGGAGAACTCAATATGAAGTTTGCGCTTATCATCGGCTTAAGCTTTGTGATTGGTGGTTATTTCGGATCTAAGTTTTCCCTCGGTATGAGTGAGGTAATATTAAAACGATCATTTGGAGTGCTCATGCTTGCTATGGCTATTAAGCTCATTTTCTTCACTAAAGGAAGTGCTTCATGATTGATAAAGTAAAAGAAAGGGCAGATCATTACTTCTCAAAGTTGGTGGAAATTCGAAAGCATCTTCATCAGCATCCAGAGTTGTCTTTTGAAGAAAATAAAACAGCTGACTTCGTATTCAGTACACTCAAATCTGTTGGACTTCATCCTGAGCGCATGGCGAAAACAGGTGTTGTTGCCATGATTAACGGGGGTCACTCTGGACCAGTTATCGCTTTAAGGGCAGATTTGGATGCCTTACCCATTCAGGAAATGAATGACGTACCTTATAAATCATTGAATAATGGTGTTATGCACGCTTGTGGGCATGATGTTCATACGGCATCATTACTTGGTGCAGCGATGATTCTGAACGACTTAAAAGCTGACCTTTCTGGAAGTATAAAATTGATTTTTCAACCAGGTGAAGAGAAATTACCGGGTGGAGCTTCAATAATGATCAAAGAAGGTGTTTTGGAAAACCCTAAGCCAGCATCAATCGTTGGTCAACATGTTTTTCCTGAGTTGGAAGTGGGTAAAGTTGGTTTCAGGTCAGGAATGTATATGGCCAGTTGCGATGAGATTCATATTACAGTGAAAGGAAAAGGTGGACATGGTGCCATGCCTCATTTAGCAATTGATCCAGTGTTGATATCATCTCATTTGGTAATTGCCTTGCAGCAAGTAGTGAGTCGCAAATCAAATCCCTTGATTTCATCTGTACTTTCTATTGGGAAATTCATTGCTAATGGAGCAACGAATGTTATTCCAGATCAAGTTAAGCTAGAAGGAACATTCAGAACATTTGATGAGGAATGGCGGATTGAAGCGCACCAAGAGATTATGAAAATCGCAGAGAACCTTGTAAGTTCAATGGGTGGAACGTGTGATATTGATATTAAGAAAGGATATCCTTTTGTTTATAATGATGAAGAATTGACTGAACGATCACGATTGAGTGCGGCTAAATATTTGGGCGAACAGAATGTAGTTGAACTGCCAATGCGCGCCACTGGGGAAGATTTTAGCTTCTACACACAGGCTATGCCCGGCACATTTTACCGTTTGGGCGTTGCCAATGCAGCGAAGGGAATAACGCATCCTGTTCACTCTGCGCATTTTGATGCAGATGAAGAAGCTTTACGAATTGGTTCAGGCTTAATGGCGTGGATCGCAATGAATGAATTGAAATGAATATAAAACTGACGCTAGCGTTTGTGGGAGTTTGCCTTTTGTTGGTGTCATGCAATGACCCAAAGCAAGAGGAAATAAAGAAGCTGAAAACGAAGACCATTGAGTTGCATGATTTTGTAATGCCGCGAATGGGAGAAGTTGCTGAATTATCATCGGGGCTCAAAGAGTTTCGTGAGCAGATCCTTTCAGATACAACGGATAGTGCAGCGACAGTCAGAAATACGATTTCGAAGCAAATAGAAACACTTGACAAAGCTTACGAAGGAATGATGGCGTGGATGGCAGATTATGAACCAGGATTCGATAATGACAATCCCGCGGATTCGGCCATAGTGTATTATTCCAAGCAAGAAATGGAAATCAAAGAAGTAAAGACTAAAATTGAAGAGAGCATTGATGAAGCAGGAAAATTATTGGAAGAAATTAAGCCTTAGTCTATTTCTTATCGGAGGTGTTGTTATAGGATGTAAAGAGCAGTCGAGTGGTCCACTTCCCATATTAGGACCATATAAGGTTCAAGATAATATCGTGGATGGCGTGTTGAAGACGGACACAAACTTCACTACTGTGCGTCCGTTTTCATTTGTTGATCAAGATGGGAATGAAGTTTCTCACGCGACTTTAGAGGGTAAAATTTACGTGACAGATTTCTTTTTTACATCGTGTCCAACTATTTGTCCTAAAATGAAGCAACAGATGCTTCGTTTATACGATGATTTTGAAGGTAATGCTGATGTGCTCTTTCTTTCGCATAGCATCGACCCTAAAAGAGACTCGGTTACTAGACTTCATGATTATGCTGAAAAACTGGGTATTTCATCTGCTCGTTGGCATTTAATGACTGGCGATCGAGACAGCATTTACAGCATGGCTAAGCATTATATGATCGCTGCTCAAGAAGATAAACTTGCGCCTGGAGGCTATGCACACAGTGGTGCTTTCTTATTGGTTGATCGCAACAAACAAATTCGTGGCATTTACGATGGCACCGATGCTGAAGATGTGGATAAACTTGCTCATGATATCAATGGACTATTGAATGATGAAATCCATCCTTAGCGTATCGATTCTTTCTGCTGCTTTATTGATGAATGGGTGTGATTACAAACCACGTAATCAAGGTAAAGCACTATTCGAAAAAGAATGTCAGAGTTGTCATATGGAGAAAGGGCAGGGGTTAGGTAAGCTTTTTCCTCCTGTTGCCAATGCTGATTATGTTGTAAACAACAAGACTCAGCTCGCATGCTTGATCCGCAATGGAATTGAGGGGCAATTGACAGTAAATGGTCAAGAATATACTGGCGAAATGGAAGGTAACCTTCAGCTGACAGAAATAGAAATTAGCAATCTAGTCCATTACATCTTAGTTGACTTAAACAACCAAAAAGATGCTTATCAGATTTCAGAGATAAAAGCTCAACTGGAGCTCTGCAAGAAGTGATTACTGGATTTTAACCGGTTGCAGTTTGATCTTAATCACCCCGACCTTGTCTAGAATCTTAATGGCAATATAAACGGGATCAATCTCGTGCCACTTCACTCCAAAATTTGGACGTGCACCGAACTTGTGGTGATTGTTGTGATAGCTTTCTCCAAGCATTAAAATATCTACTGGAAGCAAGTTCTTTGATGTGTCAGAGACCTCAAAGTTCGTGTAACCATATCGGTGAGCAAACCAATTGATAATTGCTCCATGTGCTGGTCCCATTACAAAGTGGATAGGCAATAGAAGGAACATCCACCATTGTGTTGCAAACGCAACATAGAATCCGATATAGAAAAGGGCCCAGAATAATCTCACTGGCCAACTAGAAGCAAATTTTTCGAATGCAAACCATTCTGGAAGGTCTTTTTTGTACTTGTCTTCAATAGAAACTCTTCCATAAAATATATTTGAATAAACTGTCTTCGTGCGCCACATCATAGCAAATAAATTCTTGTCGTATTTCGGTGAATGCGGGTCTAATTCTGTATCTGCATGGGCATGATGCATTCTATGCAATATACCGTAGGTTCGAGCACTTAGGTAGCTAGATCCTTGAAAAACAAGTGATAAGACTTGGAAGAATCTCTCCCAGCTTTTGCTCATTGTAAACATTTGATGAGCAGCATACCTGTGGTGAAAGAATGTTTGTGTGAACAGTGATAAATACCAGTGAGCAGCAAAAAAAATTAAAATTGTCATTGAAGAGTTTCAGAAGTTAATATATAAAGAGCTGTGGTAATGGCTCTTCAGAAAATCGCTGCAAATATAACCCAATTAGAAGCAAGAGGTTCATCCGGTTTATCATTTAAGCGTGTAAATAATGGATGGGGATCAGTTATCCCTTGAAAACGCTCAATAAAATTGAAATCGTGATTTTGATCAGCTTGATTTAAGAATTGAGGCATTAGTCTTCAAGCTGAGAGATAAGATGTTTAATCTCTTTTACTCGGTCGTCATTTCCTAATTTGGTGTAGCTGTTTTCTAGATTGCTTAAAGCCCTTCTTATAATGGAAACATTGGTCGCAGGCTTGAAAAAAGAATCTTCGGGGTCAAGCTTCAATTGCTCTAAGAAATAATCAATTTCTTTTTTACTAAAAACAGTTCCCTTGCTAAAAGGGTTGACATAGAAAAGTACATCCGTCTCAAAAATGTTGTTGGTTTTGTAAAGACTAAAACGATCTAAGTAGGCGAGAATAAAGTGGTGCGGTAAATTCACACCATAAATAGGTAGATCTAAGTTTTGTGAAATGATAGAATAGATCAAGCTAAGACTTAAGGGGTTTCCTTTTTTTGTCTCTAATACTTCACTGAGGAAAGAATTTTTAGGTGAGTGGTAATCTAAAGTATTACCGCTGAAGCCGTAGATCTGAAAGAGTATGTGATTGATCACCTTTACTTGCTCAAATGCAGTAAGGTTTGTGTTGAGTTCGAGCCAAATGTCTTGCTGAATCTGCTCTAACGTCTTCAGCATTTTCTCTTGATCGAAATCTGGATATTGATATCTATTGATGATCATTACACCATCTAAAAGACTAGCACCTTTAGCGTGTGCCCACTCATTCAAGCTTTTAGCAACGGCATCAAACTGAATCTCGTGAATCAATTCTTCGATGCGATTTTGAAACAGAACTCCAAATAGGTTTGACTCCCACGCTTCTTCTAGATTCGGAATCGCTCCTTCACCGATAGACATGATTTGAATTTTAACATGGCTATACACCAATTCATCAGGATCGTCTAGAAGCTGGATTAAAGAAGAGATGTCAGTCAGTTTTTTCATGCTTCGCCAAAATTACGGGGGTTAGATGCCCGTAAGATTTGGCTTTCCGAGAGCTATTAACATAGAAGCTGTTAATAGCGAAATATTTATTTACTCAGTCCGTCTAAGACGTCCTTGATTAATTGCTTCATCGAGGGATGGTAATCTTTACTGAATTGCATGGCTTTTCTATTGGCTACAACGATACACATGCATAGACATTTATGACCGAGCGCCTTTCCGAGAGCATATAAGGCAGAGCTTTCCATTTCATAGTTAAGTACGCGCCTTTCATTCAACTCAAACCATTCGATATCATCGTTGAAGGTTGGCAGGCTTAATGGAAGTCGCAGTGACCTTCCTTGCGGGCCGAAAAATCCATTTGCGGTAAGGGTGAATCCTGCTTTGCCTAAATGATTGAACTTATTAAAGAGTTCCGTATCTGATTGACTTACGTATGGTTTATTGATAGACTGATCAAAATCTGCAAAACCTTCGAATGCGATTCGCGCGTGTCTTTCTGCTTCAGTCTCTTTGATGTCGTAGAAATGCTTTACACCATCCAATCCAATAGAATATTCAGTGACGACAGTACTGTTCACTTCTAGATTTTTTTGCAGTGCACCACAAGTGCCCAAACGAATAAGGTTTAGATGTTTAATTTCCGGTTTTACGGTTCTCGTTTCCAAATCAAAATTTATCGCTGCATCCAATTCATTAACCACAATATCGATGTTATCGGTCCCAATTCCGGTTGCAAGCGCAGTGATTTTTGAGCCTTTATATGTTCCAGTATGAGTGACAAATTCGCGATTACTGATTTTATATTCCACATTGTCAAATAGTGAGCTGATCACTTCAACCCTTCCTGGATCGCCTACCAATATTACGTTTGGTGCAATATGCTCAGGTTTCAACCTGAGGTGGTAGACACTTCCGTCTTCATTTAAAACGAGTTCGCTTTCTTGTGTATTCATCGTTAATAAAATTGATTTCCCAAACCTATGACAATTAGATAGTTTTATGGCCGATGAAAGCGCGCATAATTACCATAGGTGATGAGATTTTAATAGGTCAAATTGTTGACACCAATTCTGCTTGGTTGGCAAGACAATTAAACGATCTTGGAATTGCCGTTGAAAGTATTGTAAGTATCTCTGACTCCAGAGAAGCCATACACAAAGCGCTCGATGAAGTCGATTTAAAGTTGGATCTGGTGATCATGACGGGTGGATTGGGTCCAACAAAGGATGATATTACAAAACACGCCTTGGCCGAATGGTTTGAGAGCGGTTGGAATGAGGATCAAGAAGTTTTACAGCGGGTAGAGATGCATTTTAGTAGTAGAGGAATAGCTATGCCTGATGTTAATCGAGGTCAAGCTATGGTGCCTGATAACTGTGTAGTCCTTACCAATGAAAGTGGAACGGCTCCTGGAATGTGGTTCGAACGCAATAGGACGGTTTTCATTTCTATGCCAGGCGTTCCTTTTGAAATGAAGTCAATTTTCGCTAATCAAGCAATTCCAAAACTGAAAAGTCGATATATCGGGAAGCAGATCGTCCATCGCACGATTATGACTCAAGGAATTGGAGAGAGCACTTTGATGGAGATTATATCTGACTGGGAAAATAATTTGGGGGACTTAAAACTGGCATATCTACCTTCAGTGGGGTCGGTTCGTTTGCGAGTGACAGGTCTTTCTGACGTTGGAGAAGGATTGCAAGCTCGTGTTAATGATAGTGTGAAAGCCGTTCTTCCGCTAATAGCTGATTACGCATTTGGTTTTGATGAAGCCAAACTTGAAGAAGTGGTAGGTGAGATTCTAAAATCAAATAATCTTACACTTTCTACCGCTGAGAGTTGCACAGGTGGTTATATCTCTCATTTGATAACCTCAATCTCGGGAAGCAGCAGTTATTATAATGGATCTGCCGTTACTTATTCCAACGAAGCGAAACAGAATGTTTTAGGGGTTGATCCTGCATACATTGAGAAATTTGGAGCGGTAAGCGAAGAAGTTGCTATGCAGATGGCAGAAGGGGTTCGTCAACAATTTCAAACTGATTACGCTATCTCTACAACCGGAATAGCTGGTCCTGATGGAGGCACTGAATCAAAACCAGTCGGAACTGTTTGGATTGGAATTTCTAGTAAGCATGCTACATATGCTTTAAAATACTCCATGGGAACGCACAGAGAACGGAATATTCGGAAGTCTGCATTGCAGGCTCTACAACTTCTCCGCAAAGAGATTTTTAAAAATCTTGGTATTTCATTGAAAGAAGCGCTTTCTTAAATGAATAATAGCTTTATATTCGCAGCCCAATTTCAAAGAAGTTATGAAAATCTGCCAAATCACAGGAAAGACAGCTCAATCTGGTCACCACGTATCTCATTCTAATCATAAGACGAATAGAAAGTTTAACGTAAACCTACATACGAAGAAGTTTTTTGACGTTGAGACTAAAGAATGGGTGACGTTGAAAGTGAGTTCTGCTGGTATTCGAAACATCAGCAAGAATGGATTAGCTGCTTGTATGAAAGAAGCAAAAGCGAATGGCTTCCTTTAATTAAGGACAGTCAAAAAAATATTGGAAAGCTCAGATCGATAGATCTGAGCTTTTTTTATGCTTTTAAGTCATGCGTTGTTTAAAAATGATGCATGGCGTCATGCCGCACATCTTCAATGGTCGTTGCTTTGCACTATGAGATTTTTTCTATTCGTATTTATCATGTCTTATGCATTTACCTCTAACGATGTTTTTGCTCAAGATGTACCTCCCATTAAAACAACTAATGTTCCTCACTTTAAGTTAGCTCCAGCTCCTGAAATTCCAGAAGAGTTGTCATCATCTTTCTTTTTTGAGAATAGAGAACGATTGAGAGAAATATTGCCAGACAGTTCTATGGTAGTTTTATTCTCAGCGCCCATTAGAAAACGGACGAATGATATTGATTATCCATTTCATCAAGACCCTGATTTTTTCTATTTCACTGGCGTAAATGAAGACAACGCGATGTTGGTGATGTTTAAAACACCGATGCGCATCAATGAAAAATGGTACAGGGAGATTCTTTTTATAGAGAACGATAATATGATCAAGCAAGTTTGGAATGGCCCTGTACTTGGCTCTGATCAGGCTAAAGATGTTAGCGGAGTAGCTTCAGTTCTTTCAAACACTGAATTTAAGCCCATGGAGTTTAATTGGAATGAAATTGATAAGGTTTACTCTAATAAGAACCTTTTCATAGAGGTAGATGATGTAAAGCATCCAGGTGATTTGGCAAGCATGGTAAACCATTTCAAATTGAAAACTGAACGGGCAGGAAAATCAATTTTGGTTAATGAAGGAGAAGATTTATACGCCCAACTGCGCCAACACAAGTCGAGCAAGGAATTGGAAATGATGCAGCATGCGATAGATATTACGGGTGACGCCCACGTGAATGTGATGAAGATGGTTGAGCCCGGAATGACTGAATATCAATTACAGGCAATATTGGAGTATACCTTTCATTACAATGGTTCTCGAGTTGCCTTTCCTTCCATAGTGGCCTCAGGTGATAACGGTGCGATCATGCATTACACAGAAAATGATGATATCTTGATACCTGGTGACTTAGTAATACTTGACATTGGTGCTCAATATGAGGGATATGCTGCTGATATTACCAGAACAATTCCTGTTTCAGGTGTTTTTTCTGAAGAACAGAAGCAGGTTTACCAAGTGGTTTTGGACGCTCAAACTGTTGCGATTCGCTATGCCACAAAAGGCTATAAGTTTTGGACTCCGCACGAGGAAGCTTATAGAACCATAGGTAAAGGATTAATATCACTGGGAATCATCACCGAATGGGGAGATATTGGTAAGTATTTTATGCATGGAACCTCTCATTATCTTGGATTGGATGTTCACGATGCCGGGGTTTACTCATCGCTTCAACCCGGTGAAGTAATTACGGTTGAACCAGGAATTTATATACCTAAAGGCTCTCCATGTGATGAGAAATGGTGGGGGATTTTTGTGAGAATTGAAGATGACATTTTAATTACCGATGGTCCTGCTAAAGTCTTATCTGGAAGATCTCCACGAAAAATCAGTGAGATTGAAGCTTTGATGAGCAATGAGAGTGCCTTGACCGAATAGAACTAATTCAGACACTTTTGATTGAAGATCAGAACAGAAGACTTGGCACTTCTGCTGCCAGAAAAGTAAATTGGAATACCAACTCCAATGCAAATAGCACCTGCAGCGACATAACCAGCTGGAAACTCACTTCTATCATTCAAGTAATAATCACCAAGAGAAGCAGCTGAAGTTACCAGTCCTAAGGCTAATAATAGCAGTCCAAACGACTCAGTTCGTTTACCAGACTCATAGCGTTGGAGTGCCAAAGGACAATCTTTCATTACTACCTTAAGTCGATTGTGTCCAACACGCATTGGACCTTGATAAAAACTATAGTTAAGGGAGGTTTCATTCAATTGAAGCGAGTCAGGAATAGTTTGTGCATGAGCTGAAACTCCGAGTAGCAATATGAAGATCAATTGGAATGCAAAATATTTCATGATTGCAATTAAGGTAAATCTATCGTTTGATCAAACTTCCATTGAGAATATGGTCGTGTATTGTAGATAATTCTCAGCTAATATATTACCTCTTTCGAGTGTCTAATTTGATCTTTGAAAGGTGAATTCGTGTAACTCGTCTAATTCAGTAATTCAGAGCTTCCTACCAGTAAAAAACACGATTTAAAAATGTACTTTCGCGCTCTCAAAAAACAAGATAAATAGTAATTCTAAATGTTTGATTTAAAGGAAATTAGTACAGCTTCAATGGTTCTGTTTGCCGTGATAGATATCATTGGTTCTATTCCTATTATTATTCAATTACGTCAACGCACTGGACACATACAATCTGGGAAGGCGAGTATCGTCTCTCTCTTAATCATGGTGGCTTTTCTTTATTTGGGAGATGAAATCCTTCAATTGATTGGAATTGACATTAACTCCTTTGCAATTGCTGGCTCTTTTATCCTATTCTTCTTGTCGTTAGAATTGATATTGGGTATCAAGCTCTACAAGGATGATGAGCATCAAGAAGCAAATGTGAGTAGCACGTCTATTGTTCCTTTGGCTTTTCCGCTAATTGCGGGAGCGGGAAGCATGACAACATTGGTTTCGTTAAGGGCTGAATATGCCATTCAAAATATCATCGTTGCAATAGTTTTAAATATTATTGTAGTCTACCTCGTTTTGAAAAACACAAAGCATATAGAGCGCCTATTAGGACCTGGAGGAATTGCTGTTGTTCGAAAGGTGTTCGGTATTATTTTACTGGCTATTGCTGTGAAATTGTTCAGAACAAACATTGGATTGATATAAGATTCAACCCTTACTTTCGCTCCAATGGGTTTAAAATCATTTGCGGCAAAATGGCTTGCTAGACGAGAGAAGTCAAAGGTTGAATTGTGGCTTAAAAAACCGCAATATGCACAGAATGAAACTCTGTCTTATTTGACTTCTGTTTTGGAGACAACAGACTTTGGTATAGATCACGGAATTACTTCAAACACCAATTATGACCAATGGAAAACATTGGTTCCACTGCGTGATTATGAAGCATTATACCCTTATGTCGAACGCATTTTGGAAGGTGAGTTGAATGTGTTATGGAAAGGCAAACCAGCCTATTTCTGTAAAACTTCTGGAACCACTTCTGGTGCGAAGTACATCCCAATGAGCGATGAGGGGATTGAAGCCCAGATTAAAGCTGCCCGTTCTGCCTTGTTGCTCTATATCAATGAGACAGGCAATAGCTCTTTTATTGATGGTAAGATGATCTTTCTTCAAGGAAGCCCTAAATTGGAGAAGAAACAAGGAATTAGCATAGGCAGGCTTTCCGGCATTGTAGCGCATCATGTGCCAGGTTACTTGCAGAGAAATCGCATGCCGTCATGGGAAACAAATTCCATCGAAGATTGGGAGAAAAAAGTGGACGCGATTGTGGATGAAACAATGTCGCAAGATATGCGCCTCATTAGTGGGATTCCGCCATGGGTGCAGATGTATTTTGAGCGCCTATTAAAAAAGTCAGGAAAGAAAACCATACGAGAAATTTTCCCAAAGTTCTCTGTCTTTGCTCATGGAGGTGTGAATTATGAGCCCTACAAATCCACCATGGAGAAATTGATAGGTGCTAAGATTGATTCGATTGAAACATACCCAGCGTCAGAGGGTTTTATTGCATTTCAAGATTCTCAAAAGGAGCAAGGCTTGTTGTTGAATTTAGACGCTGGAATATTCTATGAATTCGTTCCTGTGGAAGACTTTCATAATGAAAATCCGAGAAGGATTTCTCTAGAAGATGTTGTTGTTGGAGTTAACTATGCCATTGTGCTCAATACTTCAAGCGGGTTGTGGGGTTACGTCATTGGTGATACGGTTAAGTTTGTTTCCTCAGCACCTTATCGTATCACGGTAACGGGCAGGCTAAAGCACTTTATTTCCGCTTTTGGGGAGCATGTAATCGCTGAAGAAGTTGAAGGGGCTATGACAGAAATTGCTTCTAAATTTCAATTTAGTTTCACAGAATTCCATGTTGCTCCTCAAGTAGCTCCAATTGAAGGCTTGCCATACCATGAGTGGTTTGTAGAATCATCGTCAACAGTTCCTGAAGGCTTTGATTCTGCATTGGACGATAAAATGCAGGAGCTGAACTCTTACTACAAAGATCTTATCAAAGGCAAGGTGCTAAGGCCTTTGAAGGTCACCGAATTGCCAGTAGGAAGGTTCAATAGTTATATGGATAGTCAAGGAAAACTAGGTGGACAGAATAAACTGCCTCGTTTAAGCAACGATCGGAACATTGCTGATAAACTTTCTTAATATTCTATGATTTCAAGCCTTTTATGCGCCTTAGTTTCATTCTCAAAGCGCATATTTGCAGCCCTTTATGAGTGAAGAAAAAAAACGAGGAATAGCCATTTTAGGTTCTACGGGAAGCATTGGTACACAGGCTCTTGAGGTCATTGAGTCTCAGCCTGATCATTTTTCAGTTGAGGTACTCACCGCAGGTTCAAATGCCGATTTATTGATTGAGCAGGCCAGAAAGTTCAAACCAAATGCTGTGGTAATTGGCGATGAATCGAAGTATAAGGCTGTAAGTGATGCTCTGTGGGACCATGGAATCAAAGTATTTGCCGGAGCTGAAGCGTTAGAGCAAGTGGTGGAAATGGAGTCTGTTCATGTCGCCTTGACCGCATTGGTTGGCTTTGCAGGATTAAAGCCTACAATGAAAGCCATTGCAGCAGGCAAAAAAATTGCTTTGGCGAACAAAGAAACACTGGTTGTAGCTGGCGAATTGGTAACCAAGGCAGCTCAGCAAGCAGGGGTTAATATTTACCCAGTTGATTCAGAACACAGTGCTATTTTCCAATGTTTGGCCGGTGAGTTCCATAACCCAATTGAGAAGATTTACCTTACGGCATCTGGCGGTCCTTTTAGAGGAAAATTAAGATCTGATTTAGCTGGTGTAACAAAAGCTCAGGCGTTAAAGCACCCTAACTGGGTAATGGGAGCGAAGATTACCATTGATTCTGCAACGCTCATGAATAAGGGGCTTGAAGTAATTGAGGCCAAGTGGCTTTTTTCATTAAAACCCGAACAAATCGATGTTATTGTGCATCCGCAGAGCATCATTCATAGTATTGTTCAGTTCACGGACGGAAGTATGAAAGCTCAAATGGGATTACCCGATATGAAGCTGCCCATACAGTATGCATTGGCTTATCCTAACCGCTTATCATCTGAATTTCCAAGGTTTAACTTCTTAGATTATCCTTCCCTCACTTTTGAGCAGCCCGATACTGAAACCTTTGGTAACCTTGGCCTTGCTTTTAATGCAATGAGTAAAGGAGGAAATATGCCTTGTATTTTGAATGCAGCGAACGAAATAGCCGTTGCAGCGTTCTTAAATGATGAGATCAAGTTTCTTCAAATTCAGGAAGTAATTGAAAGAACAATGGAAAGTGCCTCATTTATCGAGCACCCAACATTGGAACAATATATTGAGACAGACAAAGAGGCACGTGCCTTGACAAAAGAACTTATTAAGTAACATGGAAGTATTTTTAATTAAGGCTGCACAGTTGATTCTGAGCCTTTCTATTTTAGTTGTCTTACACGAATTGGGTCACTTTATTCCCGCTAAGTTGTTCAAGACTCGGGTTGAGAAGTTCTATCTGTTTTTTGATCCATGGTTTTCACTTTTCAAATTCAAAAAGGGAGATACTGAATACGGAATAGGCTGGCTTCCTTTGGGAGGTTATGTGAAGATTTCGGGTATGATCGATGAGTCAATGGATAAAGATCAATTGGCTAAGGAACCTGAACCACACGAGTTTAGAAGCAAACCTGCTTGGCAACGTTTGATCATTATGCTTGGCGGAGTTACTGTCAACTTGATATTAGGATTCTTGATCTACAGTATGATACTCTTTACTTGGGGTAAAGAGAGGCTGCCACTTGAGAATTTGGAGTACGGTGTTTATGTGGATAGCACGATGATGGAATTTGGCCTTCAAGATGGAGATAAGATTGTAGGTGTGCCAGACGGTGATGTGAGGTACTACGAAGAGTTAGGAAAGGAGATTCTAATCAATGGTGCTCGTATATTGGATATAGAGCGCAATGGAGAATCGATGACAATTAAACTTCCTGAAGATGTAGAACAAGTTATTCTTGCGAAAGAAGTGAGGTCATTGTTTTCTCCTCGATATCCATTCGCTGTTGATAGTGTGGTTCGAGGCAGCGCAGCTGAAGAAGCTGGATTGAAGAGAGAAGATAGAATAGTATCTGTTGCCGGTGAGCGCACGGATGGAATCATTGAAGGTTTAAAAGCCGTCAGATCGCATAAGTCAGAAACCATAACATTTGAATTGGAGCGTGATGGAAGTATAATTTCTAAAGACATAAGCGTAAGCGAAGATGGTAGAATTGGAATTGGCTTAAAGAGCGTAACTGATTATGTTCAAACAGAAACATATAAGTATGGGTTTTGGCAAGCAATCCCTGCTGGAGTGCAAGAAACAAGGGATATCTTAGGTAATTATATTACGAGTATGAAGTTGATCTTCACCAAGGAAGGAGCTTCTCAAATAGGTGGTTTTGGTGCGATTGGAGGATTGTTTCCAGCCACTTGGGATTGGCAAACATTCTGGAGTATGACAGCTTTTTTGTCTTTAATCTTAGCATTCATGAACATTCTTCCTATACCCGCTTTAGATGGAGGTCATGTCATGTTTTTGCTCTATGAAATGATTACGGGCCGAAAGCCTGGTGACAAATTCCTTGAATACGCTCAAATGACCGGGATGATCCTCTTATTAGGATTATTGATTTTCGCGAATGGTAATGATATTTTGAGAGCGTTTAGATAGTTTAAAGATCTACAAGCCAAGAAACGGCTGCTCTTACAGTCTCAAACTTTCCTGTTCCGCGCTTCATTTCTTTTAAACTTCGCATCAAATCACTGATTTTTATGGTGCTACCAATTTCCCCAGTCCGATGATAAACCTTCAGATTCGCTGGAAGATTTTCAGTATGATCTAAATATTGGATAAACCGCCCTACATCTGCCTTATCAACTGAAATTGAATAATTCATCTGGAGGATATGTGTCTCTTCGTCAAAATCAATGCTAATCATGCTTCCCTCTTTTAATCCTCTTTCCGCGGAAACAAATCAAGACATTGTCCTAAAGCACGTAATAAATCATTTCTAAAGTTTTTTCTTTATTTCACATGGGCTGTCTTAATGGCATAAAAAAACTTTGGCTCAATTTTCACTAATAACGATCTATGAGCAAACAAAAAGTGAGTTATGGTTGGGCGTTTAATGAATTTATTTGGCCAAGAAGAAGGATAATATCGGTTGGGTTGGCACTTATAATTGTCCGAAGTTTATCAGGACTGGTTCTTCCTTACGCAAGTAAAAGTCTCATTGATGATGTAATACCGTCTCGCGATGTTGATACACTATGGTTCTTGCTCATTGTTGTTTGCTCTGCCATATTAGTCCAAGCCGTTACCTCATTTTCATTGACGCGACTTCTCAGCGTTGAAGCTCAGCATCTCATATCTCTTTTGCGTGCTAGGGTTCAAAAGAAACTATTGGCTTTGCCCATCAGTTTTTTTGATAATAATAAGTCTGGTGCATTAGTATCGCGGGTGATGACTGACGTTGAAGGTGTTCGAAATTTAGTTGGAACCGGATTGGTGCAATTGATTGGAGGCACAATTACAGCAATAATTTCTTTGGTGATATTGATTCGCTTGAATGCCACAATGACTGTATTCGTTCTTGTTCCGGTAGCGGTCTTTGCGTTTATTGCTCTTAAAGCTTTTGGATATATCCGACCTATTTTTCGAGACAGAGGTAAGATCAACGCTGAAGTCACGGGAAGATTGACAGAAACATTAAACGGAGTAAGAGTTATAAAGGGTTTTAATGCCGAAGACCAAGAAAATAAAACATTTGAAGAGGGAGTAGAACGACTTTACCTCAACGTGAAGAAAAGCCTTACGGCAACGGCTCTTATTACGAGTTCATCTACATTTTTACTCGGACTGGCTTCAGCTGGAATAATGGGAATTGGAGGTTACTTCATCATGCAAGAAACAATGACCTATGGTGAGTTTGTTTCATTCACTTTATTCTTGGGTTTCATGATTGCGCCTATTGTTCAAATGAGCAATATCGGTAGCCAATTGACCGAGGCTATGGCGGGATTGGATCGCACACAAGAATTGATGAACATGCAGGAGGAAGATGATGAGGAAACTCGAAGCATTAAATTGGATCGAATCACTGGCGATATACTCTTCAAAGATGTTTCGTTCAGTTATGAAGAGTCAAAGGAAGTGCTGCATTCTATATCGTTTGAAGCTCCAGCGGGAAGTGTGACTGCCTTGGTTGGTTCTTCGGGTTCTGGAAAAACCACCATTGCCGGGCTAGCGGCTTCATTCCTCAATCCAAAAGGTGGATTGGTTACCATTGATGGAACAGACCTTTCTACGGTAAATTTAAGCAGCTATAGAGCAAACTTAGGAGTAGTGTTGCAGGATGACTTTTTATATGAAGGAACCATCCGCGAAAACATTCTCTTTCCAAGGCCAGAGGCTACTGAAGATCAATTATTAGCGGCCGTGAAGGGAGCTTATGTCAATGAATTTACCGATCGTTTTGACGAAGGACTAGAAACTGTAATAGGCGAGCGAGGAGTGAAACTATCGGGTGGTCAACGCCAGCGTATTTCAATAGCCCGCGCTTTGTTGGCAGATCCAAAAATTATCATCTTGGATGAAGCTACTTCCAATCTTGATACTGAAAGTGAGTCGTTCATTCAGAAAAGTTTGAATGAATTGATGAAAGACCGCACCACCTTTGTTATTGCACACCGGTTGAGTACCATTCAGCAGGCTGATCAAATTCTAGTAATCGAAGAAGGAAACATCGTTGAAAGTGGCAAGCATGATGAGTTGATCGCGAAAAAAGGTCGATACTTTGATTTGTATACTTACCAAAGTAGGATCTAAATCCACCGGATTTTAATTCTTCACCTTTTAGGAAAAAGATATTTTAGCCGCTGCATCATAGAATGATGTTCGACTAATATGAACGAAGAGGGATCGAATAAAGGAATAAAGTACAACGTCATCATTTTTGGTGTACTGCTGTTTGCGGGAATGATTTCATTCTTGGATTTAGCTCCAGGTAGACCTGAAATCACAATCACTGCTGCAATTGCTGTATTGATGGCATTGTGGTGGGTAACTGAAGCATTGCCTATTGGATTAACCAGCTTGCTGCCGATAATTCTCTTTCCGGCTTTTGGTGTTTTGGACGGAAAAGACATTTCCAACGCTTACATTAACTATGTCATCTTCCTATTTATAGGTGGTTTCTTTATGGCATTGGCTATTCAGAAATGGGGTTTGCACAAGCGTATAGCTTTAAAGATCTTATCATGGGTAGGAGGCAGTCCGTTTCGAATTCTTTTAGGTTTCATGCTGGCATCGGCATTTTTATCTATGTGGATGTCCAATACAGCCACCACAATGATGATGTTGCCCATTGTGTTTTCAGTAACTTCAGCTTTTGAAGAAACACATGGCGAAGAAAAATTGGGCAAACTTGGTACTGCTCTGCTTTTAGGTGTTGCTTATAGTTGTTCTGTGGGAGGAGTCTCAACGCTAGTCGGAACTCCACCCAACCTTTCTTTCGTGCGAATCTTTGAAATAATTTACCCGAGTGCTCCAGAGATTTCTTTCGGCCAATGGCTTGTATTTGCACTTCCCTTGAGCTTCATTATGCTTGGAATTGTATTGGTGGTTCTTCACGTATTATTTCCCGCTAATAAAGAATTAGAAGTGCTCGATAAGAGCTTCTTCAAAAAGAATTACCATGAGCTTGGTCCAATTTCCGTGAACGAAATCAGAGTGCTTTGGCTTTTTGTGACACTCGTGGTTTTATGGGTCTTCAGAAAACCGATAATGATTGGTGATTTTGTATTACCAGGATGGAGCCAGTTATTTGAGACACCCTCATTTATCAATGATGGAACCATTGCCATATTTATTGCTTTCTTGTTATTCATTGTGCCATCATCGGAAAAAGGCAATAGCGAAGGACTAATTACATGGCCTATCATTACTAAGATTCCATGGGGAATTGTGTTACTTTTTGGTGGTGGATTTGCATTGGCGAAAGGGTTTATTGATTCAGGATTAGCGGCATTTATAGGTGAGCAATTGGCTGGTGCTGGAGCGCTTAGTGAAATGGGACTGATTTTCTCCGTAACTGGTTTGATGACTTTTTTAACGGAATTAACTTCAAACCTGGCAACTGCAGAAATGATGCTTCCGATTGCGGCTGGTTTGGCCAATGAGATTCAAATCAATCCTTTGCTGTTGATGCTGCCAATGACGTTGGCTGCCTCCATGGCTTTTATGTTTCCTGTTGCCACTGCACCCAATGCAATTGTGTTTGGCTCGGGTAAATTGGCCATTAAAGACATGGTAGTTGCTGGTTTTATTATTAATCTTTTAGCGATCATTTTCATTGTGATGATCACCTACTTCTGGGGAACTGAAATGTTTAGCATTGAGTCGGGGGTTGTTCCCGAGTGGGCCAAAACTTTGTAGCTACACTCATTTCACTTTAAAACTCCACTCGATCCACACTTTGGTGACCGTTTCTCCTGCCTGATTTTTTCCCTCGGAGATCATTGTCAATTTTTGACCTTCTCCAGTTTCTATCGCTTTGGCCACAACACTATTTACTTGTTGTCCTTGATCGCATGTGAAGAAGATGGTTTCAGCGGCTTTTTTATAGAATTCGCATCGAAGCTCCGTGACTAACATAGAAACATTTCCTCGGCCTTCAATCGCCAATATGGCCAATAGACCAGTGGAAAATTCTGCGGCACCGGCTTGCGCAGCAAAATAGATGGATCGAAAAGGATTCTGCGTTTTCTTCAGAAAAGGAATGGAAACTGAAGCGCTCTCGGTGTCTAAATGTTGAAGCTTGACTCTCCAAAATAGAAGGCTTGGTAGTCTTTTCCAAAAAAAGAATTTCAACTTCCAAGGGTTTTTAAGGTCCTTCAAAACCTTCCTCGCTTTAGGATTGAGATCAGCATCATTCATAAACTAAAAGTAGAACGAATCTTGGACTAATCTATCATACATTTATCGAAAGCTTTATTTTATGAATTCACCCTTGGTTTCTGTTTCGTGGTTAGCTGAGCATATTGATAATCCAGATTTAATTGTTCTAGACGCAAGTTCAGCAACGAACATTTCTGGCAAGAAACCCGAATTTGAAAACTGCGTCATTCAAGGAGCCCGTCATTTTGATCTGAAGAATAAGTTCAGCGATAGTGATGCTCCATTTCCGAATACAATGCCATCGCAAGAGCAGTTTCAGCAGGAGGCGCGCAATCTTGAAATCAATAACGAATCGATTATTGTGGTGTATGACAACTTGGGGCTATATAACAGTCCAAGGGTTTGGTGGATGTTGAAATCTATGGGACATAAGAATATTGCAGTGCTTGATGGAGGACTTTCAGCTTGGGTGCATGCCGGACTTCCTACTTCAGAAAACCATGCAACAGATTATGCTCATGGAAATTTTACAGCCGAATTCACTTTAAGGGCTGTTGTGGCAATGGAAGAAGTGAAAGCGAACATTTTATCCAAACAGTTTACGTTGATTGATGCACGAAGCAAAGGACGGTTTGACGGCACTGCACCAGAACCGCGCGAAGGATTGAGCAGTGGGCATGTTCCAGGTTCGAGCAATGTTCCGTTTCAGGAGGTCTTGAGCAACGGCTTTATGAAATCGGAAGAAGAATTGAGTGCAATATTTGATAAACTCAAGCTTGAAGTTAAGCCATTGGTGTTTTCTTGTGGTTCAGGACTCACAGCATGCATAACACTATTGGCAGCTGAACTGGTATTGCCGAATCAGTTGGCTATTTATGATGGTTCGTGGACAGAGTGGGCCAGCTTGGAAACAAACCTGATTGAGAAGCAATAGAATTTCATTCTCATTCTGCATTCCATCCCGTGTCAATTGAGTAAGTTAGTCGGCTCTAAAACGACTAAGAAAATCAAGGATGTCAAACATCAACGAAGCAGCATTGCAGCTGCGAAATTCCAGTAAAACTAAAACCACTTGCAGCCCTGTTCGGAACCTCATTGGTGCCACCGATATTGAGTCAGCATATAAAGTGCAAGAAATCAATATTGCTGAACGCATCAATCGCGGGGCTAAACCAGTCGGCTCTAAAGTTGGCTTAACATCATTCGCGGTACAGAAACAATTAGGTGTAGATCAACCTGATTTTGGAGTACTGTTGGATGACATGGTTGTTGAGCAAGGCGGCACGGTCGACTATAATCTATTGATGCAACCTAAAGTGGAAGCTGAGGTGGCTTTCGTGCTCAAGTCTGATTTGCCCTCAGTTGAAATTTCTGAGGCGGCACTCGTAGATGCGATCGATTATGCTGTGGCTTCTATTGAAATCGTTGGCAGTAGAGTTGAAAATTGGGATATCCGCATTACAGATACCATAGCCGATAATGCTTCCGCCAGCCATTTTGTATTGGGTACTCAGCATGTTAATTTGGCTGATCTCGATTTGGTAGGTTGCGAAATGAAACTTTGGTTGAACGAAGAAATTGTTTCAGAAGGAAAAGGCGAAGCGTGCATGGGATCACCGATCAATGCAGCATTGTGGTTAGCCAATACCATGGTGAAACGAGGTAAGCCACTAAAGGCTGGAGATGTTATTCTTTCTGGTGCATTGGGGCCAATGGCTCCTGTGAAGCCAGGCGATAAGGTGCGTGCATCTATCGAAGGGTTAGGTGATGTGGCGGTTAATTTTAGCACGATTTAAGTAAGAAATTATGGGAAAAGTAAAATGTGCCATTATCGGATCCGGAAACATCGGAACAGACTTGATGATCAAGATCTTGCGCTATTCTGATATTTTGGAAATGAGCGTGATGGTTGGAATCGATCCTACTTCTGATGGAGTGGCTAGGGCAAAACGCATGGACGTAGCAACAACGCATGAAGGCGTGGATGGGCTAATTGCTATGGAAGAATTTAAGGAAATTGCCATCATTTTTGACGCTACTTCCGCCAAAGCTCACTTGTATAATTATGATAGGATCAAGGCATTCCCAAACAAGCAAATGATTGATCTAACGCCTGCGGCTGTAGGTCCTTATTTAATTCCTCCGGTCAATTCTTCCGCCATTGAAGATGTAGACAATGTGAATATGGTAACATGCGGTGGTCAAGCCACGATTCCGATGGTGGCGGCTGTTTCTCGTGTTGCGAAAGTGCATTACGGTGAAATCGTTGCATCTATTGCAAGTAAGTCTGCAGGGCCGGGCACGCGAGCCAATATTGATGAGTTTACTGAAACCACTTCTGATGCTATTGAAAAAGTTGGTGGAGCCGAGCGCGGAAAAGCTATCATCGTTTTGAATCCTGCAGAACCGCCTTTGATCATGCGAGACACGGTGTTGACTTTAAGTGAACAAGCCGATAAGGATGCCATCCGGAAGAGTATCGCTGACATGGCTGCTGAAGTTCAGAAATATGTTCCTGGATATCGACTGCATCAAGAAGTGCAGTTTGATGATATTCCTGAAGACAAGCCAGTGTTTATTGAAGGATTGGGATATCGCCACGGACTAAAAACGATGGTGTTGTTAGAAGTAGAAGGAGCAGGGCATTACTTACCGGCATACGCAGGAAATCTAGATATCATGACGTCAGCGGCAAAAGCTACGGCTGAGAAAATTGCATTGATGAAATACCAAACAGCATAAGTGATGGAGAAAAAATTATACATACAAGATGTTACGCTGAGAGATGGAATGCACGCCATTCGTCATCAATACAGCAAAGAGAAAGTGATGGAGTTGGCCATGTTGCTGGATGAAGCGAAAGTAGACGCTATTGAAATTGCGCATGGTGATGGATTGGCTGGTTCAAGCTTCAACTATGGTTTTGGTGCACACACCGATTGGGATTGGTTGGAAGGAATTGCTGAAAACTTGAAGCACGCGAAGTTGACCACGCTTTTATTGCCTGGAATTGGCACGATTGAAGACTTGAAACGAGCACGTGATCTGGGTGTGGAAAGTGTGCGTATTGCTACACACTGCACCGAAGCAGATATCTCTGCTCAACACATTGAAGCGGCTAAGAAAATGGGAATGGACGTGGGAGGATTTCTTATGATGGCGCACATGTCTGAACCAAAGAAATTAGCCGAACAAGCGGTATTGATGGAATCTTATGGAGCAGATTGTGTGTATGTGACGGATTCTGCTGGGGCACTGCTCATGAATGATGTTGCTGATAGAATAAAGGCATTCAAGGATGTGTTGAAGCCAGAAACAGAAATTGGAATCCATTGCCATCACAATTTAGGATTGGGAGTTGCTAATACGATTGTGGCTATGGAACACGGTGCTACACGTCTCGATGCTTCTTTAGCAGGAATGGGTGCAGGAGCGGGGAATTGTCCGCTTGAAGTCTTGATTGCAGTGTTGAATAAAATGGATGCGAAGCACAACAGTGATCTCTATAAATTGATGGACGCTGCAGATGATGTTGTTCGTCTGTTGCAAACACGTCCTGTGCGTGTAGATAGAGAGACACTTTCTTTGGGTTATGCAGGAGTTTATTCTAGCTTCTTATTGCATTCTGAGCGAGCGTCAGAGAAATATGGAATCGATACAAGATCTATTTTGGAGGAACTAGGAAAGCGCAAGATGGTAGGGGGCCAGGAAGATATGATTGTGGATGTGGCGTTGGATATGCTTCAAAAGAAGAAGTAGGGAGGCTCTATTCATTTGGAAAATACCATTGCTTTAACTAGCGTTCAATTTCCTAATCCATAGATGTCAACGGCAGGCTTAACCCAACTTTTTGATATACCATATATTGCAGCCCGGATGTCCTGATTCGCCCATTGGTTCATCGAGTTTTATAAATCCTTGTTTCTCATAAATTCTAACGGCTTGCGAGAATACAGGAAGACTTTCAATATACATTTCTGAATAGCCTAGTGATAGCGATGATGCGATGCTCTTTTCCATCAATTTTCGTCCGATTCCCTTTCCTCGTAAGGTTTGAGGCAAGTAGAACTTCACCAATTCAGTGCATGATGCAGGAAGACCTTCGGTTGGATATATTCCACAGCATCCGATGGCTTGACCATTTTCTTCAGCAACCCATAAAATGGAATTTTTCTTTCTGAATAGTTCGAATAAATGATCAGTGGTTGGATCTGTAAACACGGTGCCTTCAGTGGGAGCATTGTGCTCCATGAACACATCGCGGATCATCTTGGCTAGAGATGGATTGTCAGAAGGTATTATTTGCCTCATTTCCATTATGCTTAATCTTTCAAGATTTTATGAGACCCATCGCACGAAGGCATCCTTTTAGATAGTCCACAAACACAGTCATTGATTCCCTTTCCACTCAAAATGCGAGGTATGTATTTTTCAATGCGTGCCGTCCTTGTTTTGGATTGTTTTGACCCAGCAAAATGGAGTAAGTATCCTTTTTGGCGTCCTGGAGTTAACGAGGAAAAGGCGTTTTTTAAAGTAGCGTTGCCATTAAGAATAGTTTCAAATTCTTCAGGTATATCAAATTCTGGTACGCTTTTATAATCAACCTTCAAGCCGGCTTTTTCAACTTCAATTGCTTGATATATATATGCTTTGATTGTGGCCTGAAGTCGATCAATCTCATCGATCGTTCTAAATCTAGTTTGCCTGCCCGATTGAGAATTCTCGGTGGGTTGAATTAAAATTCCATCAGGATCGCTTAAGAGAGATCCTTTCACCCATAATAAGGCACAATATTCCTTGAATCCACCGATTATGACGATGTTGTTTTTTCCGAATGTGTAGCAAGGTTGTCCCCATTTCAATTCTTCTGTCAATTGACAATCGAGCAAGATCATTCTCAACCGCTCAAATTCAGCTTGCCACTTGCTGGCGCTTCTTAGAAACTCATCAACCTTCGGGTTCATAGGTTTAGTATTGAACGCAAGTGCTCAGTTCAGATTGCGCCTAGTAGTGCAGTGAAGTTAGTTTATATTCTCATGTATTCATTGCTATCTAAAGGCTTTCTGCTTACGTTTTCGATGGTTAATAAAGAGGTGGCCTGACATAAAAGTGATTTGATATTCTCTATTCACAGCCTTTATTGCTCTATGAGCATCTCGATTGCAGTTGAAAGGACTAAATTGATTACTTTAGACCAACTAAAACGAACCATACCTTCACCTAAACCCACCACCTTATGAAATTTGCACACACGCTTGTAATTGTATTTTTTACGTCATCGCTTTTCGCGCAAGACATAGAAGAAGGCGTTATAGGGCATTGGCTTATGAATAACCAATACGATCTTATAGACGAAAGCACTACCGGACAAGATGGCTATATTAATGGAGGTCTTTTTACCGCGGACCGTTTTGGAACAGAAGACAAAGCCGTTCTTTTTGATGGATCATTTAGCTATGGCGCTCTGCAAGATAGTTTAAACCATGTGTTTACTCAACAAGACGCTACTTTTTCAATTTCACTATGGCATAAGACAGGTGATGCTTTGCCAAACTTGAGTCCACTTATTTGTAAATACGCACATACAGGCTGTGGACAAGTGGAGCGTCAATGGGCCCTTTTGATAGCAGCCAATGAAGGCATTCGATTTTACTTCGCTTCAACACCTGATAATGTTAACTATAGATCTGTTTCCACGTTGAGCGATTCTGTGGCTAATGAGCCTCAAACTTGGTATCATATTGTTGCGACATATGATGGCTCTCTTGATTCAAATGATGGTGCAGATCGAGTTAAGTTGTATGTGGATAATGTGCTGCAAGAAGATACATTGAACTTTGCGGAAGGCATGCTAGGAGACGCCATTAATGGCGGAGCTGCACGAATTGGTCTTATGGACTACGTTGATACTGAAGGTGCAGCATGTGGACAATATCATGCACCAGGAGCCTTGGACGATATTAGAATTTATGATCGCCTTTTATTGGAGTCTGAAATCGAGCTATTGTTTTTAGAAGAAGAAACAATTGATACAACGGATACAGTTGTAACTCCTCCAGGGGGAACCGGTATCTATGATCAACAAAGCTTTGATGCCTCCTTTTCTATTTATCCAACGGCAGTGAATAATGGGGAGTTCAATTTAACTTCTTCGCAAGTTTATAATGACTTGACAGTGGAGATTGTATCTATTCAAGGTGTTCTTGTCCAGCGAATAAGTATTCCTCAATTTAACGGACAAGAGATCATCCATACGGGAGAGCTATCCGCTGGTAATTACATTGTCACTATTAAAGCAGAAAGTGGCTTACAAAGCATTAAAAGGCTTGTAATACATTAAAAGGTTAGATCCTAAACGGTCGAATCAAAAAGAGGGAAGTAATAGCAGTATTTCCCTCTATTTCCCCCATACAATTTAAGCCTAACAAAGTGAAACTTCAGTCTGAGTATAATTTCTGTGCAACATTCCATCTTGATTCCCGCCACGCAGCTTGTTCTTCTTCACTGAGAAAAGTCCACGCTACAATTCTAGAAGATTTATTGCCAGTGCCCATTGGTGTTGTCTTCACTTCTTTCGCACTGTAGTTATCTAGCAAATTATAGACGGCCTTTAAATTCGACTGCTTAGATACAAGCGTTGTAAACCAGTAAAAATTGTGAGAGAATTTGACACTTTCTTTGATCATGTTTTTGATGAACATAGACTCTCCGCCTTCAGTTATCAATTCATTGCTAATTCCAGCAAAGTTCAATTCTAGAGAATCCGTCTTTTTTCCAGTCAAATTTTTCACCTTTCTTTTACTTCCGCTCAGGGCTTCTTCTGCAGATGCATTGAAAGGAGGATTGCAAATGGCAAGATCTATCTTGTCTTCTTTGCTTATTACACCAAAGAATATATCTCTTGTTGATCCTTGAAGTTTAACTTCAATTTTGCCTTTTAAAGAAGGGTTTGATTGAACAATGTTCAATGCAGAATCAATCGATTTTTGGTCAATATCTGACCCGA
Organism: uncultured Flavobacteriales bacterium; assembly: GCA_905479105.1. Lineage (GTDB taxonomy): Bacteria > Bacteroidota > Bacteroidia > Flavobacteriales_G > Salibacteraceae > SHAN690. The sequence continues at coordinate 196,273 of CAJQLE010000005.1, read as the reverse complement.
TGAAATTCCAGTCGTATTCTGTAACACCAATAATGGGGTAGATGCAACTGGCTCCTACACCAATATCAAAGACAGTGATTTGATCTCCTTTTGGAATTTCACCATACTCGCCCAGCAAGTCTGCTGCATAATGGACGTAATCTGCTCGACCTGGAATTGCTGGACAGAGGTTGTCAACGGGGAAGAGCCAGTGCTTTATGCCGTATGAGTAATTGAGTAATGCCGTATTAAGCATTCTTACTACATCCGGATTTGAGAAATCAACTGAATCATCGCCATACTTATTGGGTTTGACATGATTTGCAAGCTCGGGACTCACTTCAATCAAAGCTTTCAAATCATACCGCTCTCGGTTTTTATTCCGTGGGTGTAGTCTAGTCTTTACGTCTTTCTTTTTTTGAACCATGATGGAATGCTAATTCAGAGCGAAAAATTTCAAGCCGCAAGCTAAGCATCTTTATCGCATGCATCATTCGTAAAACTTGTGCGGGACATCGCTGTTGGGCATTCTTTTCGAATGTCCGCGTATGCCGTCATTCAGTCCTTTCCCAATCAAGATTCTCGGAATGCTTTTTTAGATGCGCGAAATACATGTGCTCGATTGTTTTGGTGGGTGCAGCAAGGAAGTATACGCCATTTATAGTTTTCAGTCAGCCCACAATCTAGAATGATTATTCTGAGCTGTTGCAACTCATCTCGCCATTTCTCAATTCGATCAAAGAATTCGTCAACTTTAGAATTCATAAGATCAAGGATAAACAAAGCTACAAAGTGCAATGGCTGCAGCTAATTGATTTTGGATTTGTTGCTGCAAGTGCTCTTGCTAAATTAGAAATAGAATAAACAGCAGAATGCCTATGCTGTAAATGACTAGTCCAGTAAACATTGCTTTCCTTGCATCTATATACTTCTGGTCGTACCCATTTGCTTTAAAGTTATCTGCCTGACCCCATGATTGTACGCCCCAACAAAACATAGTGAATAACATCTTCTGCCTAGCACTCAGCGATTGAACGCTGTTCAGCTCTTTCGATGGTTCTTTTTCTTCGATTTTATTGGTCATGTATTGGCTATTTTATAAAAGGGTCTACATAAAAGCAGTAAGCGAAAAAGATACATAAAACCATGATGTAGCACGATACTAAATTAAGTGTAAAACGACTCAGGTTTGCACTTGAACGACTCTTGTATTTAGCCAACAGCAGTGGCAAATGGCAGCACGCCATAGTATAAAAGGATCAAGTGTTATGCTTAACCCTTCTTGAGGTCATTCACGATCAATGCGGCATCGTCTTTCAAAGTTCCTAGAATACCACCAAGAGTGAATTTCTCATAGCCAATGAAGTAAAGACCTTTTGCTTTATCACGGCCTAATTTGGTTTGCGGTTCGCCTTTGTCATCCAAGCACGCATTGTCCTTCCCAAGAAATGAATCTATCTGAGCATGATAGCCAGTGGCTAGAATTATGGAATCAAATTGATTAATTTTAGAATCAACAAAACGGATACTATTCTCTTCTAATTCTTGGATTTCTTTATAAATCTTGATTTTCCCTTCTTTGATCTTTTCTATCGTTCCGAGGTCTATGGTTGGTGTTTTCCCGTGCTTCAATCGCAATTTTGTAGGCGACATTTTTGACAGCGTAAGTCCATACTTATCAAGATTTCCAAATGAAATCTTCGGGGCGAGTTTTCCGATTCTATCTCCCAATCCGAAAGGCAACTTGGCTAATTTCTCAGCGGTGAGTTGAATAGGTCTGCCTAAAAAATCACGTGGTACAATCACCAAATCGCTCCTCACAGAAATGCTCACATCTACATCGGCTTCGGCAAGATCGAGCGCAATTTCTGCTCCAGTATTTCCCATTCCCACAACCAGCACTTTCTTCTTTAAATACGGTGAAGAATTCTTATAGCTTGAAGCATGACTCATATCTCCACGAAATAAATCTTGACCTTTCCAAGAAGGGATTTTAGGAATTCGGTTGAGCCCAGTGGCAATGATCACATTTTCAGTTTCAAATGTTTTGTCATCAGCACAGATGATTTTCCATCCTTCTTTTGTTTTAGCGACAGATGTGACCCGTGTATTAAAATGAGGTGTTAGTCCTAATCTTTTCGCATAGTCTTCATAATAGTCAATCAGCTGCTTTTTCGAGATATATTGAGGGTAGTGATCGGGAAAATCTTGGTAGGGCAGGGAAGAGCGTGATTTCACGGTGTGTAAATGCAATCGGTCATAGTGTTGATGCCACGTTGAAGCAATCTTATCCGTTTGCTCTATCATTTCAAAGCTTAAACCAGCATGCCTCAGTTGACCTGCCGCAGCTAATCCTGCAGGACCAGCGCCTATGATAATGGTTCTATCTTTCATTGAAAGCGTTAAAATTCGTCTTTTGAAAGGACGAAGAATTATCTCAATTCAATTTTAGCTATCAATAGCTGAAAATCCTCCTCTTTTTTGTTGCCTATCAAAAAGGTAATTTCTTCTATATAATCATCAGAAAAATTAGGTTGGTCAAGTTTTCTTCCCCTAAAAGAAGGGTACATCTCTTTCAGAGGAATTTCAATCTCTTGCCATTCTCCAGTGGTTTGAAACGGTGATATGTAGGAGTAATAATCCCCGGATTTGGCCTTAATCCTAAACTGATATTTTTTGCCATCACCTCTCAGTTTAATGTGAACCGTAGAGTATTCTTTTACAAGTGTTTTTTCAAATCTATATCGCACAGAAGAGAAGCCACCATTGTTATCCAGAGATATATTGCCTTCGAAAACTCCAAATCCATCGGCATTTAAATTAAACGTTCCTGATGATTTCCCACCCATCACAACATCATCTACTATTAACCAGTTTTGAATCTCTGCGCTTTTGTTGAAGTCAAAAATCACCTGTGAGGGCATGGAAGAAAAAATAGTCATGATACAAATTAAGTATTTCATAAAAGTTCGTCTATATGTTTTGGCTTTTTAGAGTTTACCTGCAACCCATTCAGCGGATTCTCTGCCTGCTTTCATGGATGCGTTAATACTGCCGTTTAATTGGAAGTCACCGCACGCATAAAGTCCATTGCGAATTTCGAATTCTTGTCCAGGAATGGAATGTTTTACGTTGCTCTGATTAGGCAGGGCATATTGAATGGTTCTGGTATGCAAGTGTTCCCAATCAAGCGTTGCCTTGCCAAACCACGTTTGAAGTTCCTTTTTCACCGCACGATTCAGTTCATCATTTTTAATTTCCTGATTATCAATTATTGAAATGGATATCAGATGTTGTCCTTCTGGAGCATATCCTGATGCCACTTGATTGATGGTGCAGATGTTATTTACCAATCTCTTTGGGGTTGTATTTAATGCTATGATCGGTGCTTTAATGGGGGCTTCTTTCGCTACAAAATGAAGGTGTGTCGTGCTTTGGTGGTTTGATTTTACTTCGGAAAACTCTTTCACTAAGCCGGTGGCTTCTGTGGCTAAAATAATGTGAGGAGCACTAAACGTTGAACCGTCTTCAAGAATTACTTCTTGTCCGTCAATCTTTTTCACTTTAGCTCCGGTGACAATACTTTCGCTGGGCAGTGGATCAGCAAGGTGTTTTGGAATTTCTTCCATTCCTAAATTTGGGACAGCCGTATCGGCTTCACTAAACATCTTAAACACAAAATCAAACATTCTGCGACTGGTCTTCAGCTCAGATTCCAGAAAAATGCCCGTAAAAAATGGTTGGAAAAAATGACGAATAATTTGGTCGCTGAATCCATAATCTTGAGAAAGAGCTTCTAGAGTTGAGACTTCCTTTTGCGCAAAAATCTCCTCCAAAGACATTCCTGACAATCGATTCTTAAGCGTCCAAATTTTAAGCTTGTCTCGGAGGTTTCCAGCATTAGAAAATAGTGTCGGAAACAAACTCCCAATATCTCGCATTGGATCTCCCAATTGGTCTTTTGATCCATCCGGATAGAGTAGAAGTGCGCCAGGATTGAAAGACTGGAGATGTAAAGACGAATAATCTAACCATCGTTTAACTTCAGGATATGCTGTCAATAACACTTGAAAACCATGATCAAGTCGAAATCCGTCAATTAGGTCAGTTTTTACACGACCGCCAATTCGATCTGATCCTTCCAGTAACAGAAAGTCAATACCTTTTTGATGAAGTTGTCTTGCAGCTGTAAGGCCGGATATTCCGCCTCCTATAATGATTACGCGTGGTTTCATACTGAGTGGATTTGATTATAACTAAACCGATCATGACCCAATAAAGTTTAAGTTGGTCACTGAGTGTCATGCATTATGCTAATCACAGAAACAGTCTTTTTCTCCTTACTTTACTAATTTGAAAACATCGATAGTGAAATCACAGGTAACGGATAATTCACTTTTGGTGGTAATGTTTTCTAATCGCTCTATACCTGTACTCCAATAATAGGGTGTCATTTTTAAAAGAGAGAGCACCGATTCCTTGCTTTTTAAAGCTATTTTAAAAGTTGTTCTTTTTGTGACGTGATGCCCGAATAAAGGAGTCATCTGCTCAATTGCGGAAGATGCGTGCGGCCTAAAGGAATCGTAGATTAATTCTGCAATTTCACGCAAGTGATTAGGAGCGGGACTTACAATGATCACGTAGCCTTGTTTGGATAAAATACGCTTAAATTCTTCCTCCATAACGGGCGAAAAAACAGATAGAATGAGGTCAGTACTGCTGTCGGCAATAGGTAAATTGTATATCGAGCTAACGAAGTAGAAATTGTCTTTATACTTATTGGCAGCATTTTTTACCGCGTATTTAGAAATATCCGTACCCAATACTTCTGTTTCTAAACCAGGTAAGTTTTTTAGTGCTTTTTCAGAATAATAGCCTTCTCCACAGCCGGCATCAAATGCAATGATACTCTTGCTTGCAAAGGACATCTCATCAGTAATAAGCGTCTTAATGCTTTCTATAAGAGGGTCGTAAAACCCAAGTTCTAAAAAGCTTCTTCTGGCCGCAATCATCATTTGATTGTCGCCTGGATCTTTAGATTTTTTTTGATTTACAGGTAGCAAGTTTAAATACCCCTGCTTGGCTATGTCAAAAGAGTGGTTGTTTTCACAGGTGAATGTCTTTTCTTTAGAATTCGATAAAGGACTTTTGCAATAAGGACAGATTATTATAGACATTGGGGTAGGCAAATAGGCTCTTTAGACTTTAAGTAATTTGTATTTGGTGATTTTCAGCAAATTAGATTCATGTTGTCAATCTTTATCTTTTTTGTGCTTGACTTAGGCACCTAAAAATTCAAAATGTTTGTCCATTTTAAAATATACATGATGAGCAAGGTAATTGCTGTACTAGTGTAAGCCACAACTTGCCAATAAACAAGCCCAGTTCCTTCTTTAAGATAACCTCTTGTAAGTCTCCATAAAATAACAATGAGTATTAAAATTAGGGATATTGCTATCAACCAAGTTTTTGCCATTTGACTAATATTTGATTTGTTTGCGTTGTTTCTTCAGTTTAAAATGTCGTGCAACGGGCGGGTGGTTATTGAAAGTACAAAATATCCTTTTTTAGTTTCAAGCCGGCATCAGCTATAGGCGATGTTGGGCACCGTTTTTTTAATTGACGAATGTTTCTTGAATAACCGATTTACACTTTTCAATCTCGTCTTTTGATAATAATTGTGATTGGCAAGTCCAAGATTTCCGTTAAGCAGGGTGAATTTATTATCCCCTGACATATATTTTATCAGATTAGATTCTATATCAAGAGTAGCAGATTTGTTGAATTTTTCACTTGTGATTAAATGGACAGATGTGAGTTTACTTTTAGTCTTATGTTTTAAGTGAGTTCCCATTCTAGAGTAGGCATCAGTTGTTTCACCAACATAAGCTGTTTTGGAATCGCCATCACTTAAAATGTAAACTAGGGGCCAAAGGTCTTTAGCAAAATGATTTGTGCTGAAATCTTCAAATAGACTATTTTCAAAGTCGTAATGATTTATTTTTACTTGAGTCTGAATCATTAAAGCTCGTTATATTTTTTCGCAGTTCCTTTAGCTTTTTCCACTGGATATTTTTCTTCGTTCTTTTTGATTTTGTCAAACAGGATATCTTTAACATCAAATCCATATTTTTCAGCTAACAGAAGAGAATAAGCAAGAACATCAGCTAATTCTTCTTTTACTTTCTCTTTATCTGCTTCTTCATGAGATTTCCATAAGAAGTTTTCTAAAAGTTCACCTGCCTCAATATTAAGAGCAACAGCGAGATCTTTAGGATTGTGAAACTGTTCCCAGTCTCTTTCATTTCTGAATTTAATCAGAGCTTCAGTTATTTCTTTTATGTCACTCATATTAGTTTTTCTTAATGAAACACAACAATTGTAAAAAGATCATTGCGCATTTATTTATTTCCTGCATCATCGCCTGTGATCCTTTTAAAACCTTGGTTATTGGTGAATATTCTATCTAATGGATTCACTGTTTTTTGCAAATCGCTCATGTTTTGATGTTGTTAAGAGGCAAAAGGTAATAATTAGTAAGAAGTCTTAAACCAGTCCATTAATTAAGAGCATTGCTTAAACCGGTGGTTTGTTTTCAAAATCGTCCGGTTCATGTCCTTATTATTTCGTTACTTAATATCTCGCTTCGCAGAATAAGCTAAGCGCTTGTTTTCTTAAACATTCTCTAGCTGGAGCAGTTAATTGCTATTATGAACATCACACTCAGGTCAAAAGTTAATGGAGATTTAGCATCGGTATATCATCGGTTTGATGGCGATTTATTCAAATACCTATTGCCTCCTGGTGCCCAATTGATTGAGTTTGGTGGCTCAAAAAAAGGGGACAGGGTTCATCTCAAATTACCTGTTGCAGGTGAATGGATAAGTGAAATAACTGAAGATGGAATTTCAAATGATCGGTGTTTTTTTATTGATGAAGGCAGGAAGTTGCCTTTCCCGCTAAAAAAATGGAAGCACAAGCACATTTTACATGCTGCGGGAACCAGCACTATTATTGAAGATAACATGACCTTCTCCACGGGAAATATCATTACAGATTTGCTATTCTATCCTGTCTTGCTGTTTTCTTTTTTACCCAGAATTTGGCAATATAAAAGCTACTTTAAAGTTTGATTTTGCTTTAAGATGGCTAAAGATTTTTATCAATTCAGCTTCTTCTTTATGCAATAGTGATGCCTATCAATGGATCGAAATACATGTGATTGTATTTTTGCTTTGCACCTCTGCATAATCAGATAGAAACGGAAGTAAGTGAAGAAGATAACTTCATCAACCAAGAATAAAGCGGTAGAAATTGTTTGCACTGCATTCAAGGATATTGATGCAGTAACCTCCGTCATTAAATACGATAGTAAAAAGGATGAACGCGTAAAGGTACTGTTCGACTTTTGCGTCAGCGTGTCGATGGAGAAGGAGGGAGCCTTTTTAACTTCAGATGAAATGGGCGTGGCCTTGCTTTTCAAAAGCTGGAAGAAACTGAGCTTTGCAAGTGCCGTTTCCAATTATTTTAAGTTGGTGCACTACGGCATCTCTTGGGAAAGGGCTCCTCAAATGATATTGCGTGAGCTAAGATTGCAAAAAAGGAGAACCAAAGAAAAACATTTGTATTTCTGGTTACTGGGCTTTGACAATTCTGTGAAGGACCTTCAGCGCATGATTCAAATCAGAGACTTCTGTTTCGGTTATGCCAAAGAGCTGCAATTGCCGATAGCAGCAGAAACATCATCAAAAGGCGCGCTTAAAATGTACCTGCGCTATGGATTTAAAATCTATGATGAATGGAAACCAAGTGAAGATAAACCCACGCTTTATTTCATCATTCGCGATTGGCAAGACTGATCTTTACTTGCATTTTCCTTCAGAGTAATCCAGTATTCCATACTGACATTCTGCAACCAGGTTGTTTGTATATGTTTTTCCATCACAACCGCATACAGGTTCGTAGTATAAAGGATCATAGTTTATCACCTGGCATTGATCAGGAATAGGCTCATCACAGTCTTTTTTGCAGCTGACTATCAAAAGGGAAACGAATAGAGCAGTGGCGATTAATTTGGAGTTCATGATTTTTCTTTTCTAACGCTAATATGAGGTGTTTCTTGCAGAATCATGCATCTGTTGGAGCAGTAAATAGAATAAGGTCAGAAATGGCGTTTTGTGGAAAATAAAGGGAGCCACTCTGGGGTTTGGTTTTTTGCGCTATTGCTTAAGGAAGTGCAAAGCTTGATCATTTACCTGAAGGATCAAAATTCCAGAGTGCAGTTGGCTAATGTTCAATGAAACTTCGTTTTTCGAAGTTCTTGTTTGATCAATTTGCGGTGTCAAGTCTCTTCCAAAAGAGTCAAAAACGGAAATCTTTTGATCATCGGAGTTCACACCTCTTACATGCAAGATTGAACGTGCTGGACTAGGAAACAAACGAATGATTTCTTCCGTATCAAAATTAAGTGAAACGCTGATTGATTCTGAATAATCAGGCCGACCATTAAAATCAACTTGCTTGAGTCTATAGTATGATAAACCATTCAAGGGTTTGAAATCCAAGTGCTCATACTTTATTATTTCGTTGGAGAAGCCAGCCCCAGAAATGGTAGCAAGGTCAGACCAATGGTATCCATTTTCTGAGCGTTGAAGTATGAAGTGGTCATTTTCTACTTCGCTGAGTGTTTCCCAAATGACTTTGACATAATCACCTTCTGAGAAAACATCAAAGTAAGACAGTTCAATCGGTAAGGCTATGCCAGTAGCCAAAACAATGTTGCAAACGGCCGTGTTGTTTGAGTCTACTGTTGGATCTTCACCCGGAGGATCCACAACAAATATTGGTGGGCTAGGGCAGGTAAGGGAGCAGGTGTCAATGTTGACACTGGTTAACTTAGAAGGTGTGCCTCCATTATCGTGAAATTTTACTTCACAAGCGATCACTGTTCCTCCACAATCCAGCTCTCCTCCGTGCAGATCAATTTTTTCATCAGCTGCCACTTCCATTGTATCTAGGTTGCAGACATAGCCGTCTATGTGCATCTTAAGAGCTTTCGCGTAATTGTAATTGAAAAAACTGCCATCAATATGCAGCTCTTTGTCAATGTCTATAGAGCCGTAGTTTAAAATAGCTCCTCCAACAGCGTCATTAGTAAGTTTGTTATCGCCATTTACCGTGCCTGATGCGTTGATTACAAGCACATCCCTTACTTTTAGCTCGGCCATTAATGTAACCGAATGATTAATGAAAACAGTATCTCCCACTGGGATAGGGTTAGGGGCTTGTAGCGTCCATATTGCAAGATCATAATCTCCGTTTGAAGTGCTGGTATAATTTGTACCAAAACTCAATTGAGTTATGGCTAAAAGCACAAGAAAAGCTATGTTTTTTATTAGGTTCAACTCTGGAATGTACGATAAATCAATAAGTTAGCTGACTTTATAGACTGTAAATAATTGGTCAGCCATAAAAAAAGCGCCCGTAAAGGGCGCTTTTAAAAAATCTATATGTGATAATAGTTTATAACAACTCAATGATCATGGCACTTGCGCCACCACCACCATTGCATATGCCAGCTCCACCAATCTTGCCGCCTTGTTGGCGCAATACGTTGATCAATGTTACTATGATGCGGCTGCCAGAGTTTCCCAGTGGGTGACCCAAAGAAACGGCTCCACCGTGCACATCAACCTTGGCTGGGTCAATGCCTAAAATTTTAACGTTAGCTAAACTCACTACTGCGAATGCTTCGTTTAATTCCCAGAAATCAACATCATTTACGCTCATTCTAGCGCGGTCTAAAGCAATTGGCACTGCCTTAGACGGAGCTGTTGTGAACCACTCACTACTTTGTGCTGCATCAGCAAACGACTTGATTTTAGCGATAGGCTTCAATCCAAGTTCTGCCGCTTTCTCAGCACTCATCAAAACCAAAGCCGAAGCTCCATCATTGATGGTAGATGCATTAGCTGCAGTTACTGTTCCGTCCTTCTTGAATACCGTTCTTAACGTTGGAATTTTCTCAAACTTAACGTTGGTATATTCTTCGTCTTTGCTGAAAAGGATTGGGTCGCCTTTGCGCTGAGGAATCTCAACTGGAACGATTTCTTCATCAAACCATCCATTATCCCAAGCTTTTGCAGATTTCTTGTAAGACTCAATGGCGAAATTGTCTTGGTCTTCGCGAGAGAATTTATATTCTTCAGCACAAAGCTCAGCGCAGGTTCCCATTAATTGGTCTGAATAAACATCCATCAAACCATCGTTGATGATGCCATCTACCATTTTACCATTTCCGTATTTATGTCCGTTGCGCATGCTCACATAATGAGGCGCTTGACTCATGTTTTCCATTCCACCTGCAACAACGATGTCGTTCATTCCTGTCATAATGCTTTGCGCACCTAGCATGATTGACTTCATGCCTGAAGCACATACTTTATTGATGGTAGTGCAAGGTACATTAGTGCTCAATCCCGCAAAAATTGCTGCTTGACGCGCTGGTGCTTGACCAACGCCTGCTTGCAACACGTTGCCCATGAATACTTCTTGCACGGCATTTGGATCGATGCCCGCCTTAGCTATGGCACCTTTTATAGCTGTTGCACCCAACTTAGTTGCAGGAATGCTAGATAGGCTTCCCATGAAACTTCCAATTGGTGTGCGCACGGCACTTACAATTACAACTTCTTTCATTTTGATCTATTTATAGTTTGTGAACTTTGTTCTGTTTTAAAGGGCCTCAAAGGTAAGAATCGCGAGGCGGATCGGAAAGGAGATTGCGAGAACCTGTAGATTGCAGTAAACTGAATTTTATATCCTTGCGAAAGGATTAAAAAAATCAGTGGATTGAGAAACACTAGTTTATTCGGGATATTCATAATTGGGGTTTTCATACTTGCCTCATGCAAACCATCGGCAGATGTTGCTTCAAACGGATGGTTTCAGAAAAGAAAATACCGTAAAGGTTTCCATTTTGACATTGCCAAGAAAAAGAAGCTTGAAGACACATTTGTGCTCAGTGCGAAAACTCCGAATAGAGGTCCTTCAGAGAACATAAACAATGAGGTTGTTCAAAAACAACAGGTTTTTAAGAAGCCTAAACTTCTGATCATGAAATATTTCTCTCGGCCAAAAGAGGAAAGCTTTGAAGCAATTATTCTTGGCAAATCCGAGAATAAAACTCAAGAATCAAGCATAATTGCAGACAAAGAAGAACCGAGCGATCGAGAGAAAATACGCAAGAATTTAATACGATTTTGGGCTTGGTTTGGTAGTTTTCTGCTGTTGTTGACTTCCTTGTTGCTTGGTGCTTTGGTCTTTATTGATTTCCCATTCCTCGTGGTAATAATTGGCATTTTTATTCTGCCGATTCCAATAGTATTAAGTGCTCTCTACCTCGTTGAACACATTGCTTTAAGTCGAGGGCGTTCAATTTTCAGCGAAGAACGAATGGTAAAGCTGAACATATGGTCAAAGCGAAGTGTACGTCTGTTAGCTCTGTTTAGCCTCCTTTCCATCATAATTTTTCTCGTAGGAATTCTACTATTTATTAGCATGAAATACATTTTGCTTTGGGCGATCATGGTCTTAATTATTGGGAGCTTATACTTGATGGCTTATTGGTCTGCCATGGTTCTTAACATATTAACTCACAGCGGGAATTTTGTCGATACTTTTAGATTGTTGACTATTCTTTTTTCTCCAGTATTAGTAGCAGGTGTAACTGTTATGCTGGCGTTTATTTTAGGATTTCTAAGTGCACTCTTCTAGTGAGGAATATTACATTCGCCTAAGTGAAGTACAACTTTAAAGATCGGTTCAAAAACTTTGCGTTGATACAACGCATCGTTGCATTCATATTGACATTATTGGTGGTGTTTTTATTCTTTCCAAACGAAGGAATGATCCGCTATGAGTATCAATTGAATCAACCTTGGAAGCATGACAAATTATTTGCTCCGTTCGATTTTGGCATACATAAATCAGCCGAAGAAATTACCCAAGCAAAGGAGGAGATTACGTCTAATCAAGCCCCCGTATTTTCGATAGATCAAGCGTTTAATGAACAAATGCTCTCAAGAATTGATGATGCATGGGAGCTCAGCGTTGACAGCAATTATGCGTGCGATTCCATTCGAAAAAGTAGTACAGAATTGATAGGTGAATGGCTTAGCACTGGAATCATCCAACGTGGAGAACAAACCCGGAACTTATCTCGTTTCGATCTGATTTTCATTGACAGAGGTGGAAACCTCACATCCATTTCTTATGGCGATGCACTCAACATCAATATGGTATTTGACTATATGGCTGGTATGGTGGAAATAGAAGCCGATAGCCATTGTGCTCCGATTGTGATGCGCATTATTACCGAAAATCTGGTTTCTAATGCGGCCTATAATGATAGCCTCACAGAGCTTTTGATTGAGAATGGTTATGCAGATATCATCGAGATTGAAGGCAAGGTGAATAAGGGACAATCCATCATCGATAGAGGCGAGATCGTGAATAACGAGCGATATAAAGTACTAGCGAGCCTTGAAAAAGAATTTGCAGAGCGAACAATGTCGGTTACCGGATTTCAATGGTCATTAATAGGGCAGATGGCCATCGTTACCATTTTACTTGGATTGCTGGCGTTATTCATTTACATGAATCAAACGCGTTTGTTCAATGATCCGCGTCCTATTACGCTTTCGTTGTCGCTTGTCACCTTGGGTTTTGCCATGAGTGCCATTGCGTATTCAAGCAATGCAGTTTCGATGTATATCATTCCCATAGGAATTGCACCGCTCTTGCTGCGCATGTTTTTTGATTTTAGGGTTTCCATCTTCAGTTTCCTTATTCTCATATTGATGGTGGCTTTGTTTTCTTCTAATCCGCTCGAATATATTTTGGTGCAGATGAGCGCGATATCCTTTGCCACTCTCTATCAATCTTCATCGGTGAAACGTTCACGCATGCTAGGCACAGCAATGCTGGTTTTCTTAGGCTATTCTGTCATCTATATGGCTATTTCGGTCGCTCAAAATGGTAGTATGAATGGTATTATCACCGCCAATTTCGGTTGGTTTGCCATCAATGGATTGCTTTGTATGATGGTGTTTCCGCTGATTTATGTGGTAGAGAAAGTATTCGGTTACACTTCAGAAACTACACTGCTAGAGCTTTCAGACAGCAATCAGCCCTTACTCAAAGAGTTGGCTGTGAAAGCTCCCGGCACCTTCCAGCACTCAATGCAAGTAGCAAATTTGGCTGAAAAGATTTCCTCAAAGATTGGAGGAAACTCAGTGCTGTTGCGCACAGCGGCCATGTATCATGATATTGGTAAGATGAATGAGCCACAGTTTTTCATTGAAAATCAATTACCTGATAACAATCCTCATGATGATTTAGAGCCGCAGGAAAGTGCGCAAATCATTATTGATCATGTGCGCCAAGGAATCGAAAAAGCCCTGCAGTTTAATATTCCGATTGACATCATTCAGTTTATTCAAACACATCACGGCACAAGCAAGGCGAGGTATTTTTATAAGCGCGCTTTAGATGCGAATCCTGATGCTGACGAGGCTACATTCACCTATCCCGGACCGCGCCCGAGTACTAAAGAGCAGGCAATATTAATGATGGCTGATTCTGTTGAAGCAGCATCTCGCAGCTTGAAAAAGTATGATCACGAAAGTTTAGAGCGATTGGTTGATATGATCATTGATGGTCAGAAAGATGACGGTCAGTTTACCGAAGCGCCAATTACGTTTAAGGATATTACGATAGCCAAGAGTGTGTTGAAGGCTGCGATAAAAGGAATCTTTCATCAGCGCATCAGCTACGACTAATAAAAAAGGCTACCCGAAGGTAGCCTGATGAAATCTATAAGCCGGATTCTGTCCTCATCCTAAGATGATGTTCTGCCATTTATCTATGCGACCTACCCTCCCAGATCGAGCGAGCAGCTCTCAAGCCTAGGTTTACATGGTCTTGCAGCCTGCAAGGTTTACCCAAAGTGCTGTTGCCAGCAAAGTGCGTGAGCTCTTACCTCACGTTTTCACCATCACCTGCTTTGGTCGAAACCAAAACATAGGCTGTTTATTTTCTGTGGCACTTTCTGATATCGGAGATTCCTCAACCGACACCCTCAGTTTCTCAAGGTGCAGTGCTCTATGCTGTCCGGACTTTCCTCCCTCATTGACCGAAGTCTTTGAGAGCGACAGAACGATTTCGCTGCGAATGTATCTCTAATTCATCGATGGATGATCACCTCTGTGGCGCCATAACCGTATATACGGTAAGATGCATCGTGGTACTCAATGCGCTGAAGCGTGTCCAAGTAATGATGTATTTCAGTTCGCAAAACGCCTTCACCTACACCATGAATCAAAACGACTTTATGGTAACGTTTGTCAATTGCTTCACGCATAAACTGCCTGCAACAGCGCATTTGATGTTGTAAGATCTCTCCATTGGTCATGTTTTTGTAATGGTCCAACAACTCATGGATGTGAAGGTCGAGCTCGTATACCGCCTGAGTCACTTCCTCTAGATCTTTCAATTTGGTTTTTCCTTGCGTTCTTATTTCCTTGTCCTTGACGCTGACGTCTTTTGATTCAATTTTATGATCTACCAAATCATCATACTTCACGACAACAAGTTCTGAAGCATCGTAGGTCATTTCCATTCCGTCAAGGTCTATTACGATCCTCGTCCCGATTGCATCACATACTACGCCTTCGCCTTCTTGGTCTAAAAGCCTCACACGGTCACCTGGTTTGAAATCCGATTGCATGGCACAAAGTTACTTCCGCATTCTCATTTTGAAAATGTTATTGTCAACCATAGTCGTCTTATTTTCGTTTTAGTAATAGATGGAACGTTTTCGAAAGGCATATGAAATAATGGAACTTTCTCCTGATGCAAGTCTAGAGCAGGTAAAAAAGTCCTACAGAAGATTAGCGCTGCGTTATCATCCCGACTTAAATTCTAAGCCAGGAGCGGGAGAGAAATTTATACTCATCAAGAAGGCTTATGACATTATCCTTACTGCAGATCGCACCTTTAATCAAGAACCAATACTCCATAAGAAAGAGAGAAGGTCGAGGGATCGTGATAAAGAAAAGATAAGCAAGCAACAGGCAATGAGCAGGGCGCGAGAGAAGATCAAGCGTTATGAAGAAATGAGGGTGCAGCTCGATGCTAAGCATTTTGCCAGGTTTAAGCGCACTATATATTATCCATGGACAATGTCTATGAGTTACTTCTCATTGATCTTCATCATCTTAATGTTGATTGATGCGTTCACCGTCAATATTGTTCATTCTGGTTTTGTGGTTTCTAAAACACCAGTTACCATTGAGGCTTTTGGTGTGGAAGTGATTACAGGTTATTCCATTGACTTTAAAGATGGCAGCAGCGTTATTCTAGGTTCGCGTCCGGCCAATAATATTTCAGTAGCCTCCTACGTGAGTCTAGCTGAAACTATGATTTTTCGGGATGTTCCTGAAATTCATGTCGTCAATAGAAACTTCAAGGAGTTTTCTATGAGCGGATTCAACAAGCCTCCATACCTGTTTTTCATTCTTTTCATTATGGTTCCGGTGCTTATCCTTTTTGTAGATAGACCGAGCGCTGTATTTTATTCTGCAGGAGCATTTGCTCGATATGGCGTGATCATTTTTATCGCCAGCTTTCTCATTTTTTAGGGTGCAACCGCTTGCATAAGAAGTCCACAGATGTAGGCTCCATATGTTCCTAAAGCATATCCAAGTACGGCCAATAATACTCCAACAGGAGCCAATGATGGATGAAATGCAGCTGCAACCACAGGTGCTGAAGCAGCTCCACCAATATTCGCTTTAGAGCCTACCGCTAAGAAAAAGAATGGGGCGCGAATAAGCTTCGCCACTATAATCAGCAGAACGACATGAATGGCCATCCAAAGCAGTCCTACTAAGAAAATAGCTGGATTAGAAAAGATCTCCATTACATTCATTTTCATTCCAATTGTCGCTACCAAGAAGTAAATAAAAACACCTCCAATTTTAGATGCTCCAGCACCTTCATAGTTTTTAAGTTTAGTAAAACTGAAGATGAGCCCGAATGTGGTAGCTAGAACAATGAGCCAAAAGAATTTAGAGTCAAGACTGAATTTCTTGAGGAAAGGAAGATTCTCAGCGATGTAAGGAGCTAGATTATCGGCTAAAAGATGTGATGCTCCTGTAGCTAATAGTGCTATTCCTAAAATGATGAACAAGTCAGTCATACTTGGAATACGGGCCATTTTTTGACTGAATTCATGCATCTTGTTTTTAAGATTTTCAACGCTGCTCGCATCAGCCTTGAAAAATCGATCAATCATTTCTGCTTTACCCACACCAAAGAGCAATACAGCCATCCATATTTCTGCCACGATCACATCTACTGTAATCATCATAGAATAGAGTTTAGAGCTTGGTTCAAATACTTCAAACATGGCTGCTTGATTGGCACCTCCTCCTATCCAGCTTCCTGCAACAGTGGTCATTCCTCTCCATACGGCTTCTGGACCGACTCCTCCGACTACGTCAGGCGCAATGAAGGAGAATGCCAAAATTGCCAGCGGTCCACCAATAACTACTCCTACCGTTCCTGTAACGAACATGACCAATGCCTTTGGCCCTAGCTTAACCAATTCTTTTATACTAATACTGAGCGTCAGTAGCACTAAACTAGCAGGCAAAAAGTAGCGAGAAGCCACGAAGTATAATTTTGATTCACGCTTAAAAGCGCTCAAGTCTTCCACTTCTAAACCCAAAGATTCTGCTCCAGCTTGAAGATCTTTTGCAGACCAGTTTTGCGGCAATGAGTATCCTAAACCTACCAAATGATCAGCCAACGCTGAAAGATCATACCAGCTTGGCGCTATGATACCTAAAGAAGTGAAAACACTCGGCAAG
Source organism: uncultured Flavobacteriales bacterium (assembly GCA_905479105.1). Lineage (GTDB taxonomy): Bacteria > Bacteroidota > Bacteroidia > Flavobacteriales_G > Salibacteraceae > SHAN690. The sequence goes on along the minus strand of CAJQLE010000005.1, from coordinate 179,360 downwards.
AAGTAACAAAGGAGCAATGCAGGAACATAGGTGTAGAACTTACCCCAAGCGCCTGTTTTAATAGAGTTTGTATAAAAGATGACGCCAAGAAGTCCCATTAAAATTCCTAGGACAGTGGCATCATTTGTTAGAAGAGGTTGGTGTATATGCATGATTGGGCGGCAATATAGCAAGCTCAATCAAATTCAATCGGATTTGAAAGCGATAAATTAAAACTAGAAGCAAAATTTAGAGCTACTTACTTTATTATTTTGATCGTTTCAAAGTTGTCAATTCCCCAATTACTTAATTCCTCCTCTGACCATAATCCAGGGAAGAAAATCCGCTTTTGATAGCGTGGGTGCATATATTTCTGCCAATCGCTTCCACCTGTAGCCTCTGCTTTTTCTTTTCCGCTGTTCAGGTATTTCCCAGCAGCATCATAATGCGCCATCACCCATTTCACATTCACGGTGTGGTCATAGTGGCGCATGGCGTTGCGCAGTTCAACATTTTCTTGGTCTTCCTTTGGGAGTTCTTGAAACTTACTCCAGAGATTCAATGTGTTGTATCGCTGCATAAACAATATGAAATCGTCCATATAGCGTTCTTCAAACAGTTGAAGTAAAGTGTTTTTCTTGCCAGTAGCGTAATCTTTTCCAGCTGCTTGCCAATACAAGTGATCGAATGCATGCTTAAACGGAGTGTCGCGATCAATCGTAGCTCTGAATCGGATGTCGATCAAATTGATGAGCTCAGTAGAAGCAAATTCAATCATACGGTATTGGGCGCTTTGAAATCCACTTGCAGGTGTAAGTGTGTCTCTGAACTTCATGTATTGAGCTACATCCATGCCATCGCCCATGACAGTGAAAGATGATGATAAAACATCAAAATAACGGCTTACTCGACCCAAACGCTCTGCAAAGAATTCAGCCGTCAAAGCTTTGTTTTCGGCTACTTGATCAATTTCCCAAAGAATCATCTTAAATAACAACTCATTCACTTGATGATACATGATAAACACCATTTCATCGGGTTGATTGGTGCGTTGTGTTTGAAGATTTAATAGGGCATCGGTTTGAACGTAGTCCCAATAGGTGATTGGAGTAGAATGCAATAGCCCGCTCAAATGAGTGTCTAGTTTTTGACCAATGCTTTCGTATTTTTTCTCTAATCGTGTTAGCAACTCTTCTCTCGATTGACTCATAGTTTTGTTTTATGTTGAGGGCAAATATGGGTGCATATTATCAGTTTAATCATGATGCAAGTCATACTATTGGCGCATTTGTTGGGAAAGTGAGCTAAAAAAATATCTTTGCGGCCAAACAAAAATCAATGAAAAGAATTCTATTCTTTCTTTTCTTGCCCCTTATCTCTTTCGGTCAAGATACCAATTCCTTGAATGAACTAGTTGTTACAGATAATCGAATCGAAACTTCAATTATGGAGTCTGGTCGAAATGTGCAAGTGCTTACTAAGAGGCAGATCAGTGCTTTACCTGTGCAAAATCTAAATGATCTTTTTCAGCATATTTCGGGGGTGGATTTTCGTCATCGAGGAGCATGGGGCGCTCAGGCTGATGTCAGTATGCGAGGGGGAACCTTCGATCAAACACTCATTTTGGTGAATGGAATTAAAGTGTCAGATCCTCAAACAGGGCATCACGCAATGAATTTGGGCATAGACTTGAACAGCATCAAGCAAATTGAAGTGATTAAAGGGCCAGCCGCTTCGAGATATGGATTGAATTCCTTCAGTGGGGTAATCAATATTATTACTGAGCCAGCAGAAAGCAATAAATTGGAAGTTGGGGGCTCTCTCGGGCAAGCGTATGATTCAAGTCTTCCAAATCAATTTTATGGAGGTTATGAGACTAAGGCTACTGGTCACTTTGGATCAAAAAAATCTCGTCATTTTATAAGCGGATCTCGCATTCAGTCCACGGGTTATAGAGCTAATACAGATTTAAGCAGACACACCTTGATGTATCAATCAGTCACTGAGACCAACATTGGAAGTTTTAATGTGATGGGCTCCTTTGTAAGCAATGATTTTGGCGCAAGCGGTTTCTATGCTTTCCCTATTGACTCTTCTAGTGAAGAACGAGTGAATACGTTTTTAACTGCGGTGCAGCACACAATAAAGAAGGGCGCATTTAAATTGCATTCCAAAGTTTATAGTCGTAAGAATTTTGACACTTATACCTTATTCAGAGAAGCACCGTCTGTTTTTCAAAACAGGCATCGCACTGACGTGGAAGGAGCTGAGGTTCATGGCACATATTCTTATAAGTATGGAACATTGGGGCTCGGCAGTGAATATCGCAGAGAAGCGATCAATAGCAGTAATTTAGGATTGTGGACAAGAGACAATATTGGTGTTTTCGTTGAAAATAGGTCTTGGTTATTTCAGGAAAGACTCGCCCTGAATACAGGAGCATACATCAATGTGTCGAGTGATTTTGGTACTCAGGTGCTTCCTTCCATCGAATTGAATTTTAAATTAAGTGAAAGTTTTGCATTCTTTGGAAATGTCGGTCAATCTTTTAGAGTACCAACCTTTACAGATCTTTACTATGTGGGTCCAACGAATATTGGTAATGCCAATCTAAAGCCAGAGAGCAGCACCAATTTCGAACTTGGGTTCAAGTTAAAAGAGGGGGCACATTTCATTCAAGTTAGTGGATTTTACCAAGATGCTGCTGATTTGATCGATTGGGTAAGGGATAGTCTATCCCAACCCTGGAAACCGCAAAATTATGAAGGTGTAACTTTAACTGGATTGGAAGTGAACTATGAATTAAGGATAAAACAGAAAATTGGAAATAGCGATTGGACATTAGACATGGCGCGCCTTGGTTATACGTATCTCGAAATGGAATTGCAAAGTCAAGGTGAGTCTATTTCTCGATATGCTTTGAGTAATCTTCGTAATCAAGTAACGATTCAATCCGCCATCTCATTGAAGGATAAACTTACTCTTAGCCTTACTAGCCGTTATCTTGATCGACCAGTATATAAGAGCTATTGGATTGCAGATGCTCGCGTTCAATATGCGTTCAATACAGCAGCAGTATGGATAGATTGCACCAATCTTTTGAATACCGATTATGTTGAGACAGCCAATGCATCTATGCCCGGAAGGTGGTTCAGGTTAGGTTTTTCGTTGACCTTGAAATAAAAACCAAACAATTCATCAGTCGAATTTCAAATTTGCCGTCAAATTGGCTGTGCAAGCGGCTTTCGTACGTCAAATTGACTTGAAATCAAGCTTCTAGCTCCGTTGGAATATGATTTGCTTTATGAGATTGTCAGCGTTCGACTCTTAATTGCTTGAGCAATAGAACGGGCAGTTGAAGGCCGAAGGTTGACTTAACTTTAAAACAACGGAAATGAACTTTAATAAATTTACAATCAAAGCGCAGGAAGCCGTCCAACAGGCGCAGCAACTTGCCACGAGTAGCGGACATCAGTCCATCGAGCCAGCTCATATTTTGAAAGGGGTGCTCGAGGTTGATGAGAATGTTTCTCCTTATCTTTTTAAAAAGGTAGGAGCGAATGTTCAAATGCTCAATCTTGCTTTAGATAAGATGATTGAGTCGATGCCTAAGGTTGATGGCGGAAGTCAATACCTTAGTCCAAAGGCCAATCAAGTTTTGGCAAAAGCAGAAGACCTTATCAAAGGGTTTGGGGATGAGTACGTTTCTATCGAACACATTTTATTGGCCTTGCTAGATATAAAAGATCAAGCAGGCACATTAATGAAAGATAGTGGTGTTGATCAGTCTTCTTTAAAAAAGGCCATTGAGGAACTCAGAAAGGGTGAGAAAGTTACTTCTCAATCTGCTGAGGACAACTACAATTCGCTGAATAAATATGCAGTGCATCTCAATGAGCAAGCGAAGAACGGCAAACTTGATCCAGTCATTGGACGTGATGAGGAAATAAGGAGGGTGCTTCAAATTTTATCGAGAAGAACAAAGAATAATCCCATTCTAATCGGAGAACCCGGAGTTGGTAAAACAGCTATAGCCGAAGGCTTGGCGCATCGAATTGTGAATGGTGATGTTCCGGAAAACTTAAAGGATAAGGAGCTGTACAGTTTAGACATGGGGGCTTTGATAGCAGGAGCCAAATACAAAGGGGAATTTGAAGAGCGATTGAAATCAGTTGTGAAAGAAGTCACTGGAAGCGATGGGAAAATCGTTCTCTTCATTGATGAGATTCACACGCTAGTAGGAGCGGGTAAAAGTGATGGAGCGATGGATGCAGCGAATATCCTGAAACCAGCTTTAGCCAGAGGTGACTTGAGAGCAATAGGCGCTACAACCTTGAGTGAGTATCAGAAGTACTTTGAAAATGACAAGGCATTGGAGCGTAGGTTTCAGACTGTATTGGTTGATGAGCCATCTGAAGAGGATGCAATTAGCATCTTAAGAGGACTGAAAGAACGTTATGAAACCCATCATAAAGTTCGTATTAAAGATGAAGCGATCATCGGTGCGGTGCAATTGAGTCAGCGATACATAACCGATCGATTCTTACCAGACAAAGCCATTGATTTGATTGATGAGGCCGCATCTAAGTTAAGACTGCAGATCAACAGCATGCCTGTTGAATTGGATGAGGTGCAACGAAAAATGCGTCAGCTCGAGATTGAACGAGAAGCGATAAAAAGAGAAGATGATACCAAGAAGTTAGAGGCATTGAATCGACAAATTGCTGATCTTCAAGAGAAGCGTGATAGCCTGAAAGCCAAGTGGGAGGGAGAGAAGGAAGTAGTTGAAGGAATCCAAAACGAAAAGAAACGATTGGAAGAATTGAAGCTCGAAGCCGACAAAGCTGAACGCCAAGGTGATCTGGGTAAGGTGGCAGAAATCAGGTATGGAAAGGTAGTTGAGACCGAAGCGAAACTTAAAGATTATGAATTGCAATGGAGCGAGTTAGATACAAGCGGTTCACGAATGATAAAAGAAGAAGTAGATGCAGAAGATATAGCTGAAGTAGTTGCCAAATGGACTGGAATTCCGGTTCAAAAGATGCTGCAAAGTGATGTTGAAAAGCTGCTTCATCTGGAAGATGAGCTGCATAAGCGTGTAGTGAGTCAAGAGGAAGCCATAACCGCTGTAGCTGATGCGGTTCGTAGAAGCAGAAGTGGGTTGCAGGATATGAATCGCCCAATTGGGTCTTTCATCTTCATGGGAACCACTGGAGTTGGTAAAACTGAACTTGCGAAGGCTTTAGCGGAATATTTGTTCGACAATGAAAATGCTCTAACACGCATCGATATGAGTGAATACCAAGAGCGGCACGCTGTCAGTAGATTAGTTGGTGCACCTCCAGGATATGTGGGTTATGAGGAAGGCGGTCAGTTGACAGAAGCGGTGAGAAGAAAACCATATTCAGTGGTGCTTTTGGATGAAATTGAGAAAGCGCATCCTGATGTGTTTAATATTCTCTTGCAAGTTTTGGATGAAGGAAGATTAACCGACAATAAGGGACGAGTAGCAAACTTTAAGAACACCATTATTATCATGACTTCGAATTTAGGATCTGATATCATCACCCAAAACTTTGAAGGTGTAAGCGATGAAATGCTCGATTCAGTGCTTGCGAAAACCGAATTGGAAATGAAGGAAATGCTCCGCAGAACGTTGAAGCCTGAGTTTTTGAATAGGATTGATGAGACGATAGTCTTCAAACCTCTGAATAAGCGTGATGTGAAGTCGATTGTTAAAATTCAACTCAGACACTTGTTTGAGCACCTTAAGGCACAGGACATTCATATGACAGCTACTGATGAAGTGATTGATTATTTGAGTAACGAGGGATTTGATCCTCAATTTGGAGCGAGACCTATAAAGCGATTGATTCAGAAAAATGTGTTGAACGAATTGAGTAAACAAATTTTATCAGGAAAGGTGAAACGTGGCCAGGATATTGTACTTGATATTTTTGATGGTGAATACGCCTTTAGAAAACCCATTAAGGAAACAGAAAAGGTACAAAAGGACTAAGAATCGTATGAATGAAAAAGGGCGCCATTGGCGCCCTTTTTTTGTTTTAGATCACGCGGTTTTTAATCGTTGTCATCATCATCTTCCAGCACTGCTTCTTGAGGAGCCGCTGCTCCATCTCTGAGTTCAGAATGCCTGATTTTGCCCCCATGATCGGCAAGTGGAATCAAGCTTAAAAATGCGACACCAGTAACGACTAACGTTGAAATGCGGGCAGTTTTTGTAAGTTTTGGTGCCATTTTATAAGAAGCCAACGTCATCAACGCTAATCCACCACTGACTAGCATCAGCCAAAGTGAAAGCTCTGCATGTTCTTCGTGTTCTTCTAATTCATGCTCAGAAACTCCCTGTAAACTCTCAACCTTGTCTTCTGCTTCTTCGCCTGAGAGATAGACGGGAATAGTAAAGATTGAAGCAAGAAGTATAGTTGAAATGGCGATTATTTCAGCAGTTTTATTCCTTAAGACCATACCAATGATCAAAAGTAAAACTCCAAAAATTGATCCTAAAATGGGAATATGATTGGTGAGTAAGTGTGCGTGTGTGGCATCCATGATTATATGTTTCCGCTAAGGTGGAACTATTCTTGAGTTATTCCTGCGCCTTAAGCTAACTTTAAGATTTCACAAGCTTGCGTGCACTGACTTTCCAGAGCAATACAATCAAACCAAAAACAACCAATTGAGTCAGAATGGTCTCATAGGTTGGGTAAAGACCGATCAGAGTCCACTTGATGTTTAAAGGAAAAGAACTGATGTCTAAATAACCGCCTTCTTGTATTGCATGAATTCCTTGACCTGCCAGAATGAATGCCAATGCAAGCACTACATAAGTTGAGTAGAGGAATACTTTGGTGATTGGCATTTTCTTAAACCATTTCAGCATACTCCAAGCAAACCCGAATAACACAACAGCTGAAACTATTGCACCGATCAATACACCAATGTTGCTATCTGGATTGCCATCTAACGTGAGCGATGAGACGAATATTACCGATTCAAATGCTTCTCTGAAAACCACTAAGAATGAAAAAGAAGCCAGACCAATCATGTTGTTTTTAGAAAGTAATCCCTTTACGCGATCTTCAACAAAAGCCTTCCACTTAATGGCGTTTGACTTACCATGCATCCAAAATCCAAGATACAAAAGAACGGAGACCGCAAATAGAGCAATCACACCTTCCATTAATTCTCTGCTTTGAGCATCCCAGTTCATTAAATATCCTGCAAAGAACCAGCCGATTAAACCAAATATTAGAGCAGTGATCCATCCGCCATGCACATAGCGAATCGCAGTTTTTGCATTCACCGATTGCAGGATACTTAGAATAGCAAGTATCACAAAAAACGCCTCAAGTGCTTCTCTGATTAGGATTGAAAAAGTTAGTGCAGCGGTCATTAGCATGCCTCTGTCTGCCTCACCAAGTAAAACCTCCGCTTCGTCAAGGGCTGTATACGCTTTCGCAAAGCCATCGGTTATCTCTTGTTCATTGGGATTCGATTTTATCAATGTTCTCACGCCAAGCATCGCAGATTCTAGTTCTTCAAAAAGCTTATTGTCCGAAGCTTTGATGCGCGGCTCTATAGGCTCAACACCCTTTAAGTATGCCGCCAACGCAGAGGTTGTTGCCCTGTCTAATTCACCTTTTCGAAGCGCCTCTTCTGAAGCCTTGAGTAGATCGTTAGCAATTGCAATATGATCATCATTCTTGCTAGGGTTGGTAGTGCGGAGTTTTTGAATATCCAATGCTGGATTTTCAGCAATGAGCTCTTCATTACTCATGATGGCAAGTTGTTCTAATCCTATTTCATGCTTTGAAGTTCCTGCGAGGTCATTTTGAGTTCCGAACTGAAATTGCATGATGTAGAAGGATAAATCCCAAATCTCTTCGCTACTCAGTTCTGTGAAAGCGCGCATGGAAGTTCCTTCAATTCCAAGGGTAATAGTATTGAACGCCTGCAAAGGTGAAATACCTTGCATGATATCAGTATCAGTGAAATTGGTTGGAGAAGGGGAAAGACCAACCCCCGCAGATCCTTGTCCATTTCCAGCTTGACCATGGCATGAGGCACACTCTGCTTCGAAAATTGATTTTCCGTTTGAAAAGTTTGGCCATGAGCCAGGGACAAGCGATACCAGGTCTAAACTGATAATTGCTTGCTTCACATGATCTGCACTGACCTTAACCTCCGTGACGTTTCCTTTATCCTGAATTAATGATTGGAGGTTATCAAGTTCCTTTACAATTTCATAATCTTCTCTGATAGTGTTGGACGAGACCAATTCCTTGTAAAACTTGCTTGCATTACCAGAGAACTCAGTCATCTCACCATATTCAAACTCATTTACTATTGCGCCATTACTCACAGCCATCTTGTAGTCTTTGGCGATGTAGTCCATCAAGTTAATCAGCATTCTAACTTTTGTAGATTCCGAATCGCTTATTGCAAATGATGAGTTTAAAGCAATGAAAAACAGTAAAATAAAGGTGGTGATTGTCTTCGTTATCTTGCCAGTCATGTTAAGATTTGATCTTATTTAGATTAATTTTAGATAAGGACAAAAGAACGATTCGAATGTTCACAATGCAATACCTATAATGAGGTATTGTTTCATCTTTTCTTATTCGGTCAAATTGAGATACATTTGGCACTCCTAATGAATATCCTTATTGTAATAAATGGCTTGTCTGACAGGCTTGCTTCAATTGAGGCTTCAGCAGCAACTCTCGCTAGTAAATACAGCGAGCACAGTATTGATGTTCGTGTAACAAAGTCAGCTGGAGATTCTTTTCGTTATGCATACGTAGCCGCCACTCACAAGGTGGATGCTATATTGGCTTGCGGTGGGGATGGAACGCTCAACGAAGTGGTTAATGGTGTCTTTAATGCAAACACTAAGAATAAAGTCTTGTTCGCTCACTACCCATGTGGCAATGCGAATGATCTTGCCAGAACAATAGGTTTTCATGATCTCAAATATTACTTGGAGAAAATAATATCGGGAGAGTACATGTCAATAGACTGTGCTTTCATTGATAGGAATGGCAAGGAGCGAAGATTTGTGAATGGTTCTACTGCTGGTATTGGTGCATTGGTTTGTAAAGACGTTTCCACTCTAAGGCGATCGTTGCCCTCTAGCTTGAATTATTTGGTCAATACATTGGCCTGGGTCATGAGGTATAAGAGGCCTTTTGTGAAAATTGAGATGGATGATGAGGTTTATGAAGGTGAAATGATGCTTGCCGTTATTGGTAAAGGTCATTTTATGGGAAATGGATTGGGGTTTGCTCCTCAAGCATCTCTAACAGGTGGTGATTTTGGTGTCACGGTAATCTCTAGAGCGTCAGTTTGGCAAATGATTTCATTTAGATCAAAACTGAACGGCAAGGATAAGCTTGATAGACACGAGGTAAACTACTACAAAAGCAAAAAGGTAAAGATCACCGTGTTGAGCGGTCAAATGCCAATTGAAACGGACGGGGAGTTTTTAGATATTCTTTATGAAAAGGAGACCATTGTCTTTGAACTCGACAAAGACTCTCTGAGTCTAGTGACATAGCTTACTTTCCTTCGGAACTAGAACAGACCAAAAGCAAAGAATAAATCAATTTTAGCCACGATTTAAGAACTATGAAAAAGAAAATCCTCATTGCTATCAGCTTAATTTTCGTGATTCTAGGTGCTGGTATGTTTTATTTGAACAATCGTAATAGAACACTCAGTCCTTCAGCAGAGCAGCGTATTACTACAAATGATGGATTGACCGTAAGCATTGATTATAGCCGTCCATCAGCGAGAGAAAGGTTAATCTTTGGCACCCAAGAAGAAGGGGCGCTTCAGCCTTATGGGGTCTATTGGCGATTGGGTGCAAACGAAGCTACTGTTGCCAATTTTAGTGAGGATATTATTATTAATGGAACAACTGTTTCTGCTGGATATTATGGCATTCACGCTTTTCCTGGAAAAGATTCGTTCGATATTGCACTGAACAAAACATGGGATAGATGGGGTTTTTCTGAGCCCGATTACTCTCAAGACATAGTTAATCTTACTGTTCCAGTTGAGCATCTTTCTCAACCAATCGAACAGTTTACCATTCGATTGGGAGAAAGTAATACAGGCATTCAGATCATTTGTGAATGGTCTGACGTTCGCTTTGTAATTCCAGTTGAGGAAAAATAACCTATTTCAACCACTGGTCTAACCATCCATAGAACTCACGGTGCCACATAACACCATTTTGTGGCTTAAGTACCCAATGTCCTTCATCAGGGTAGTAAAGTAATTTACTCGGAATTCCTTGTATTTGAGCTGCTGTAAAGGCTTCTAATCCTTGATTTAAAGGCACTCTGAAGTCTAGCTCATTGTGAATCACCATGATCGGAGTATCCCAATTCCCAACCATTTTATGAGGACTAAAGTTCTTGTAACTTTCAGGTATCGGGCTTTCCCAATACGGACCTCCGATGTCCCAGTTTGCGAAGAAAAGTTCTTCGGTACTAGCATACCAACTTTCTAGATTGAATAATCCACAGTGACTGATGAAGGTTTTAAACCGGCCTTCATGAACACCGGCCAAGTAGTATACACTGTATCCTCCATAGCTTGCACCTACTGCTCCAATTTTATCATTGTCCACGAAAGGCTCTTTAGCTACCTCATCGATCGCACTTAAGTAATCAGTAATCGCTTGTCCGCCCCAATCTTTGGAAATATCGTCATTCCATTTTTGACCAAAACTTGGCAAGCCTCTGCGGTTTGGTGCCACAACAATGTAACCATTGGCAGCCATTAATTGGAAGTTCCATCGAAAGCTGAAGAATTGACTTACAGCACTTTGTGGACCCCCTTGACAATAGAGCAGAGCAGGATACTTTTTGGTTGGATCAAAATCTGGTGGATATATTACCCACGTGAGCATGTCTTTTCCATCTGAAGTTTTGATCATTCGATTTTCAACCTTACCCATTTTGGTTGAAGCTAGCATCTCATTATTTGCAGTGCTCAGTTTTGTCTCTTTTCCAGTTTTGATATTCCAGCTATAAAGTCCATTCGGACTGCTAATTGTGCTTTTTGTCCCGATTATTGCATCTCCCGCTAAGTGAATCGAATTGATATTATGCTCGCCTTTGGTAACTGCCCTGAATGAGGATCGTTTCATGTTTTTATCAATGCCCATTTCAAATATTTGGTAAGTGGCATTCACCGGACTGAGCGCATAGATTTTATTTCCTTGAGCTGACCATACGATGCTGCCGAATGTTTGATCAATATCGTTGGTAATATTCGTCTGAGTTCCTGTCTTAAGATCCAGTAGTCTTATATCGTTTTTATCAGATTCAAAGCCATTGCGGGCCATGCTCATCCAAGCTATTTTACTTCCGTCAGGAGATAAAACAGGCTCATTATCATAACCCATGTTACCCGCTGTGAGGTTGGTGGTTTTTTGAGTAGCTAGATCAAACTGATAGATTTCAGAATTGGTGCTTTGAGCGTAATCAGTTCCTACCAACTTCTTACACACATAAAAAATCGATTTCCCATCCTTACTCCAGGTGATTTGTTCCGATCCACCGAATGGATTCATTGGTGAGTCGTAAGGTTCGCCTTGCATTATGTCATTGGCGTCAGGAGCAACGAGACCATTTACATACTCGCTCAAAAGAATATGTGAATAGCTGTAATCGTGCCATTGCGTCCAATGCCTAAACATCAAGTTTTCATATGCTCTACCTGTGGCTTTTGGTAAATCCGGATACTTGTCAGCTAGAGATTCTTCAATTTTTACATCCATTGTGTAGCTGATGTTTTTCATGTCTGGTGAATATTGCCAATTGGCTATATCAGCGCTAAAGGAGCTTATTTGCTTGGCTTCAGTTCCATTTGGGTTCATTTCCCACAATTGCATGATGCCGCTTTCCGCGCTTAGGTATCCAATTTTTTGACCATCTGGTCTCCAGTGTGCGTCATAAATACTTGATGTGCCATCTGAAATTCGCTTCGCGTTATTTCCATCTGAATCCATCATATAAAGATGAGCGGTGCCTTTATCTTCTTCTAGTTGATAATCTTTAACACTGTATAAAACGGATTTTCCATCTGGAGAAATAGATTCACCATAAATACGCTTTAGTTCCCACAGACTTTCTGGTGTTAGCGTATTTTGACCAATGCAGATCGATGAAATAATGAATGATAAAAGAAAGGCTGATAATTTCATTGGGTTTCAATTTGATCACAAGTATAATTCAATGCTCAATTAATAGGGCAATTGAATCTCTGAATGGTTAATATTGTTATCCACTAATGTTCCCCGATGATTATACGCATATATCCTGAGAACCCCAATGAGCGAGACCTATTGAAGGTGGTTGGTATATTGAAAAATGGAGGCGTAATAATTTATCCAACAGACACAGTATATGGTCTCGGATGTGATATTAATAGTAAAAAGGCTGTTGAGCGCATCGCCCAAATAAAGGGTTTGAGGCCAGAGAAAGCTAACTTGTCTATCATATGCTATGACCTGAGTCACATCACTGATTATGCGAAACATGTAGATAACAGAACCTTTAAAATGATGAAGAAAGGTCTTCCTGGGCCGTTCACGTTCATCCTTGAAGCAAGCAATTTAATTCCGAAGATTTTTACTTCTAAGAAGAAAACCATTGGTATCCGTATTCCTGACCATAGCATCCCAAGAGAGCTAGTCAGACTTTTAGGAAACCCTATCGTTACAACTTCAATTCACGATGAAGATGATATCATGGAATACTCAACTGACCCAGAGTTGATCCACGAAAAGTTTGAGAATATTGTCGATTGTGTTATTGATGGTGGATATGGTAATCAAGTAGCATCTACAATTGTGGACTGCTCATCAGGAGAAGTAGAGGTGATTCGTCAAGGATTGGGTGAGATTGAGAATCTTTATTAATCCAAAGCGTCTTTTAGAAACTGTTCTATAATGGGGTTGATTTCTTCAGCCCTGGTCAATGTCATCATGTGTGATCCATGATCAATTACAATATCTGCCGATATATGTTTAATGGGTAAAGTGTGATCATTATCTCCATGAATATGGTAAACTTTCGTAGCGCATTCTTCTTTGTCCCAATGAATAATCATTCTTACAGTTCTTTTTAAGAACCGCTTGTCCTTTGCTTTCAGCATTGCCTTGAATGTTGTTTTATGCATTTTGCGATCTGGTTCAAAAATAGGCTGAAGAATAAATGCGCCAGCCTTAATCAGGCCTTTTGGAACAATCGCATAAAGAGGAATTCTTCGCTGAAATTTATACCTGACAGGTAATTCCTTTCTGCAAGCTGCACTTGAAATAATGATGACGCTCAAGGGCTTAAGAAATGTCATTATTTCAGAGCTGATCATTCCTCCAAGTGAAACGCCAATAAGTGAAAAATTTTGTGATGTGTCAATTTGAGCGCTCATTCTTCGAGCATAGTCAAGCATATTTTCTTTTCTGTCGGGAAGAATGAAGTGCACATGCGTGGTGTCAAATAGTGCCGCATCAAGTTTTAATGAGTCAAAAACTCTGAAGTCCGATCCTTGTCCTGGAATGAGGTAGACATTGTGCTTTTCTTGAGACCAAGAGGTTTGGCATTCAAGAAGGAATAGGGCCAATAGAATATAAAGAGAAAAAGGATGAGATGATTTACAAGGCTTCGACAATACTTGAAATATTTTCTTTCCAAAAATTACGCATGATCTCAGCATCCATTGAGCTTGAAAGGTGATCATGTTGCACAACCATTTGAGTTTTTGATTTGCCTTTCGATAAAAAATGCACTTCAACATTGGAATGATCAGTTTTCCATTCGCAGCAGATCGACTTAGTATTGAATTTTGTTTCAATAGCTCGATTCTCATGCTGAAACCAACTTTTAGCATGGAAAACAACACTTTCGAGTGGATAGGGGAAGGTTTTACGCACCGATATCTCAAAATCTTGCTTTTTGACGCCAGCTTTATTGATGTCGAATGCATCAGAAAAGGTTCTTGAGATGTCAACTGCCCAATCTTTGTCAAGGAAATATTCTGATTCTAGCGTGTTTACGATTTCTTCTTCAGACTTATGGTTAAAGCCTTTTTGCTTTAATTCATCAAACCATTGTTGCCATGTTCTTCCTGAGGCATTAATAATGGCTTGATCTGAAAGTCCGTCTTGAAATTCTCCCATTTGTCTTTATTTTGCGTTTACTGCTCGGCTCCAAAGCTCCGAACCTTCTTTGTCAAAAATGGATATTTTCAACTGACGAGACAAGCGTTCGCCAGTAAATTCTAAAACGGCAAAATTATGTTCTGAAATCATAGTTCCGCTTATCAGATTTTCGTTGGCTTCATTCGTGACACTATGCACTCCTGAAGTAAGCGGACTAACGGTTAAGTCGTGGATCACTATTCCGTCCACATCAATCTTTCTTAATTCGGTATGATGACGATCGCCTGTTAAAAATATCACACCTTCAATTTTCTCTTCAACGATTCGCTCTATCAAATATTTACGTTCTTCCGGATATTGGGCGTAATTCTCATACACTTTTGCAGGGTTTAACACTTGACCTCCAATAGCTATCATTTTAAAAGGAGCGTTGCTAAACTTTAATGCCTCAATCAACCACTCAATTTGATCTTTCCCTAAAATCTGAGGTTCGACTCCCTTATTGTCAGGTGAGGTTCGATTGTATCTATTATCCAGGAAGAAGAAATGGATATCGTTTATCGGAAAAGCAGTGGTAATTCCTGGTACTCCGGCTATTCCATAGGAAGGGTTCATCCAAAACAACTTAAAGGCATCCAATGCCCAATCCTTATGGATCCAACTTCCATTGGCATCGTTCGGACCAAAATCATGGTCATCCCAAATGGCGTAATTATTCGTAGTTCGCAATAATCTTTGCATCTCGCGATTGCTGCGCGTATGGTTGTAACGATGTAAATATCCTTTCCATGTGAAAAAGTCGTATTCTCTCAAATAGATATTGTCTCCTAGCCAAATCATTGCATCAGGATTCTTATCTGCAATGCTTTCTAGTATTTTGTAATTACTTCCATAGGCTTTCCCAGGTCGGTCATAAGAAGCCTCATTGATATAAGTACAGCTTCCTATAGCTATTCGAGTAGTAGGTGGATCTGTTCTGAACTGCCACAATACTTGCGTGGAGAAACTTAGAACACTATCTGTGCTCTGTATGTCTCCGTTGACCGATATTTCATACTCGTAATCAGTTCCTGGGATCAGCTCACTGACCGCAAATTTTGCGATGTGTGTTTCATCCATTTCAAGATATGACGGTCTCAATTTTTTCTTTATAAATTCTTTATCAGCTTCCCAATATTCTATAGAAACCGAGGCGGAATCAGTTAATTGAAGCCAGATACCAACTTCATTAAGAGTGCTATAACCGAGCATCGGTCCACTTTGTATTTTGACCTGAGCTGCAATCTGAAACGTTAAATAAAAGGTCGCAATAATTGTCGTAAAAAGTCTCATCTTCATAATCGTCAATATTATAGAAAGAAGAATAAAGAGAGGGTTAATTTTCGGTAAATGTTAAGTCATTGAAATCTTTTGACAATCGTCATGTTAGTGTGAAATGATTGTCTTTAATTAGCACCCTAAATACAAACAAGATGAAAGAGTATATTTTGCTTTTCAAAGGAGGTCAAACCAATTCAGCGTCAGATCAAGAATTAGACGACCATGAGCGCGCTTGGGACCTGTGGATGGACAGTTTAGAAGAGGAAGGAGTATTAATTGA
This sequence comes from uncultured Flavobacteriales bacterium, assembly GCA_905479105.1. Classification (GTDB taxonomy): domain Bacteria; phylum Bacteroidota; class Bacteroidia; order Flavobacteriales_G; family Salibacteraceae; genus SHAN690. The sequence continues at coordinate 163,581 of CAJQLE010000005.1, read as the reverse complement.
CGGACTACCAATGAAGGATCATGCGGTAATCGTGGATAAAGATGGAGCTTCAGCTAGACAAGAAAGTGCTGATGATAGCGTAACAGGATATCTTATTCTGGAAACCTCGGATATGGAAATGGCTGTTGAGATGGCTCAAGATTGTCCAATATTCGAATTTGGTGGAACAATAGAAGTCCGCGAACTAGAGTCTCATCTTGATGATTTGAATGATGATGGTGACGATGATGGCTTCAGTGATATAGCAGACTGATTTTAATTGTAAGTAGATTAAAAACTATTCGTCTTTGCAACTGTTAAAAACACAGTTATGAACGCAACAATCAAAGCAATAGGCGCTTCGGCATTTCTAATGACTTTATTTTCTTGTTCGAATGCAAGTGAATCGGTTAAGGAAGAGATGCTGTCACAAAAAACTGAAGATATAATGAATACGGAAGGAATGGACACAGCCACGTTTGGTGCAGGATGTTTTTGGTGTATTGAAGCTGTTTTTCAAGAACTCAAAGGAGTTCAAAGCGTTTCTTCTGGATATGCTGGTGGATTTGTCAAGAACCCCTCTTACAAAGAAGTATGCACGGGAAGAACAGGACATGCCGAAGTTGCTCAAATTGTTTTTGATCCAGAAGTTATTTCGTTTGATGACTTGTTGGAGGTGTTTTGGAAAACACATGACCCAACAACCTTGAATAGACAAGGTAATGACGTGGGAACCCAATACAGATCATCAGTTTTTTATCATAATGATGATCAGAAAAAAAAGGCTGAATACTACAAAGTGAAATTGGATGAGTCTGGAGCTTATTCCAACCAAATTATTACGACCATTGAGGAACTTACAGACTTTTATGTTGCGGAAGATAGTCATCAGAATTACTACAACAACAACTCTTCTCAACCATACTGTACGTTTGTGATTCAACCCAAAGTGGAAAAGTTTCGAAAGGCGTTTGCCGACAAATTGAAATGATGAGGTTTGTTTATTGGTTCATTATGTTTTGAAAACTTCCAATTAATTGGCAATTTTCCGGTGGCGAATCACGTTTAAAAATCACACTTTCGCAGTTCAATTAAGCACTACGCAATGGAAGGAAAATATGATTACTCTGACAATGTAATTTCACAGCTCGGAGATGCAGTTGTTTGGACAGCCATACTTGCAGCGGTTCATCAAGATGGTGTTATTCATGAAGAGGAGAGAGCAGTAGCAATTAAGCAGGCACACATTCGAACCTTTAGCAGTGAAGAATACTTGCAGCCAATTTATGAGAAATTGGATTTGCATTTTGAAAGTGACTTTGACAGATACACAGCCATGTTACCTAAAGAGTATGCGAATAAAGAGGCCTTTATTCAAAAGAAGTTAGAAGAATCCATGGACATATTGAATGAAGTCGGTCCTGTCTTTACCACTGAATTTAGTAAGAGCTTAGAGTCTTTTTACGATAAGGTCTTTAATGCTAATTCAACAGTTTTCCAGTCTTTTGCTTTCCCATTACTTAGCGCTCATCTAGATCGCCATAAAAGAGGATGATAATGATAAACCACCTTCTAACTAAGCCTTTGAACAGAATTCTTGCCATTGTTCTAATCTCCTCAATGGGATTAAGCGGTTGTGACAAAGAGATAGTTGACTTGGTATATACATTAGAAGATGATAAGTCCTTAGGACTTCAATTGCAAAATGAAATTGCATCTAACCCCGATCTGTATCCTGTTTTAGATAGAACTGAATATGCCGAAGCCTACGCTTACTTAGAGGATTTACGTGATCAAATCTTAGCATCACCTGACGTTCGATATAAAGATGAATTTACATGGGAGGTTCATATTATTGATGATGATGTATTGAATGCTTTTGCTGCTCCTGGAGGTTATATATATTTCTACACAGGTATCATCAAGTACCTTGAAAACGAAGATGATTTAATGGGGGTTTTAGGTCATGAAATAGCGCATGCCGACAGGCGTCATTCTGCAAAACAGATGTTAGAGACCTATGGTGTTCAGACTGTTATATCTATGGCGTTGGGTGATAGTCCTTCTCAAGTTGCTCAATTGGCTGCGGGATTGGCGGGAAATGCTGCAGCCTTAAAGTTCAGCAGATCAGATGAGTCTGAAGCAGATTCTTACTCAGTTGACTATTTATCAGTAACGCCTTATCGATGCGATGGTGCTGCTGTTTTTTTTGAAAAAATTACCGCTGAAGGAGATGGTTCGAGTGTGCCGACATTTTTAAGCACGCATCCCAATCCTGAAACACGAGTTGAGGATATCAGAGCAAAAGCTGATGAACTCGGTTGCTCAACAGAATATTACGCTCCAAGCAGTTACGAGAACTTCAAGGCTATGTTGCCTTGAGAAAATGAATTTGAATCTTTTATTTGTAAGCATACATTTGAAAACCAACAACAACTAGAATAACTGAGATCATGAATCTACACGAATACCAAGGTAAATCGATATTAAAAAGTTTTGGAGTAAGAATACAAGAAGGGCTTGTGGCTGCTTCAGCTGAAGAGGCTGTTGCTGCGGCAAAGAAACTTCAAGAAGAAACTGGAACAGGCTGGTGGGTTGTTAAAGCTCAAATTCACGCTGGTGGAAGAGGAAAAGGAAAAATTATTGGTAGTGAGCAACGTGGAGTTGCCCTGGCTAAATCATTGGATGAAGTAAAGACAATTGCATCTAACATATTGGGAGGAACATTAGTTACTCTTCAAACTGGTGAAAAGGGAAAATTAGTGAGTAAAGTTTTATTGGCACAAGATGTCTATTACCCAGGTGCTAGCGAACCATCTGAATTTTATATGAGTGTATTACTGAACCGTCAAACGGGAAGAAATATGATCATGTACTCTACCGAAGGAGGAATGGATATTGAAACCGTTGCTGAGCAAACTCCGCACCTTATTTTTAAAGAAGAAATCGACCCTAAAGTAGGTTTAATGCCTTTTCAAGCAAGGAAGGTTGCATATAACCTTGGGCTTTCAGGTGTTGCTTTAAAGGAGATGGCGAAATTTGTGACTTCGTTGTACAAGGCATACGAAGGATGCGATGCGTCAATGTTTGAAATCAACCCTGTTCTCAAAACGAGTGATGACATGATCATGGCTGTTGATTCTAAGGTGACTTTAGACGGAAACTCACTTTTCAGACACCCTGATTACGCTGCGATGCGCGATGTGACCGAAGAAGATCCGACAGAAGTTGAGGCGGATAAATTCAGTCTGAATTATGTAAAGCTTGATGGTAATGTTGGATGCATGGTGAACGGAGCTGGACTAGCTATGGCTACGATGGATATGATCAAGTTGAGTGGTGGAGAGCCAGCTAACTTTCTTGATGTAGGAGGAACAGCCAATGCGGAGCGTGTTGAAAATGCATTTCGAATCATCCTTCAAGATGAGAATGTGAAAGCGATTCTAATTAACATTTTTGGTGGTATTGTTCGATGCGATCGTGTAGCGCAAGGTGTGGTTGACGCATATAAGAATATCGGTGAGATTCCAGTGCCAATAATTGTTCGTCTTCAAGGCACAAATGCTGAAGAAGCAAAGAAAATCATTGATGAATCCGGACTTAAAGTTCAATCAGCCATAGCCCTTCAAGAAGCTGCGGATATAGTGAAAGAGGTGCTCGCACAATAGCATAAATATGAAGTTGTTTGGATCTTTTTTGATCCTGTTTCTTTCTTGTCTAAACTTGATTGCTCAGCAATCTAAGGTGTATCTCAAGGTGACTCCAAGAAGTGCCGAGGTGAGTCTAGATGGCGAGGATATGGGTAAAGCCAATCGTAATACCCTGAAAATGGGTTTTAACGAGAGGAAAGGTATCGTAGAACATGAAATTGTTGTGAGTGCCAAAGGATATCAGAACTTCAAGCAAGTGTTTGAGGTTGGTATGCCTCGAAAAGAATCTGTGGTGATTAAACTAGAACGTGAGTTGCCAACGTTTGACCCAGCACCAGAATTTTATATTGATATTGAAAAGGTTGTTTCCGGTGTTGAATATTCAACGGAAGTGGGGGCTAACACAAGATGGAAGTTCCGTTTCAATGAAGAGATTGACCTTGATCAGAAGAAATATAAAATGATTGAGGTTCTCTCTAAAATGGGCCTCAAAACAATTGATGGCCCAAGCGATGACCTTTTTAATACTGGAAACGATAAGCCCAAAACAGCTGACATATTAATCGCTGGTCGAGTTGAAAAGTTCAACCTTAAAAGAGGTGGTGCGGAATCTGGGTATTCGTACTATTCATCTTCAGGTTATACATCTTCCATTTCAATCAATTGGCAGTTCTATGATCGTCACAAAAAAGAGATCATTTTCAAAGAAACTATTTCCTCAGATTATTTTTTTGAGTCTAGTTTGATTACAGAAGAATTTTATAATTCCGTGGTTGAGAATTTCTACGTTTTGTTTAATCAAGGCAAGGGGCTAAAGGAGATTCTTAAAAATCAAACAGCCAATAGAGTTGACTTTTCAAGCATAAGTGCAGAGGAATTAGAAACTGATAGCACTATAATCGATAGTTCAGGTCAATCAAATGAAGTTCAAAAGGTTGTCTCGAGCGATCTTTTTGAAGATCAAATACTGTACGAAGAAGAAGTGTTAATTCCTTTTGTCCAGTTGGAAAAAATGGATGTTTTTGCTGATTTAGTCGCTGTCTCTTCAAATGCTAGTGTTACCGTTCTTATTGATGATCGAGGCCACGGTAGTGGTTTTGTGGTTAGTTCTAATGGATACATTGTGACAAATCATCATGTAATAGATGATGCTAAATATGTGGATGTTCAATTTAATAATGGAATTATTCTTCCCGGTGATATTGTAACGTCTTCGGAAAAATATGACTTGGCTTTGATTAAGGTTAGAGCAGGAGGCCTGACTGCTTTGCCAATTGCAGGTGATCTTTCCAATGTAAGACAAGGCGATGAAGTTTTCGTTGTAGGAGCTCCAGGGTTTAAAGAACTTGGACAAAGTGTAAGCAAAGGCATTATAAGCGGCAAGCGTTCAAATGAAGGAGTTAAAATTCTTCAAACTGATACCAAGATAAGTCCTGGAAATTCAGGAAGTCCATTGATAAATATGAACGGAGAAGTAGTAGGAGTGATCAACTCTAAATTTATTGATGAAGGAGTGGAAGGCCTCGGTTTTGCTATAGACGCGCGTTACCTATATAACGTCTTGGGTCTTAAGTATGAATAGTCTAAAGAACATATTGCTTGGTGTTTTATCTTCCGTCCTTTTGACGTCATGTGTGAAAGAAGTTACATTAACTCTTTTTGAACTTCCAGATTTGGTTCAATCATTTGTGAGAAAAGTAGAATGCTTTGATCAAGAAAGTGCCGCCTTGATAGCCACAGATGAAGGCGTGCTTCTTCTCTTTGCTGATAAAAAAGATCAAGTGATTTACGATGCTGACTTATTTCCAGAGTTGAATTTGATAAATTGGGAAGAGTCAGAGGTTCTGTACTCTTCTGCGACAGAGACTTTTTGGGTTATCCAAGACTCTGTTTTTATGAACTTAGATAGGTCAAAAAGTTTGACTGTCCACGAAGATCAAACTCAGTTTAATATTTCCACTTCAAGTTATTTCGATTACACATTGTCTAATGATGGCGAATTGTATCGAATTGGGTTTTACAAAGAAATTTGGGCTGGTTCCTCGAGTGGATTTACCACTGACCTCTACATTGGAATATACAGGTTCATTGGAAATCAAAACAATACATGGCAAGAGTTTCAAACTGAAATGATCGTGAAAAGTGATTTTCAAACTGATCCGAATAGCATTTTCATGCCATCTGGAGAACTTCTTATCCTCACAAATCCGCAATTTGTGGTGAGTATTATTTCTCAGACGAATACCGAATTCACTCTTCTTGGTAAAGCCGGATCTGGGTTTTCATATGAAACCATTTACTCGCCATACATAAGCTCTACTGGAGCTTCATATGGTTTTGATAAAGTGCCTGATATTAACTCGCCAATTCAAAATCTGATTGTAACCCAGATCAATGAAAATGAAGTGCAGTCTATCGCTTTGGAAAACGCATGTGATTATCCTGAACAAACCCAAGGTGTGGCTAGAATGATTGATCAGAAAGAGGAAGTGGCTAGAATGTATTTACCCAGTTTTTCTAGTAATTCATTGGGTTACCTACTGAGTTATGATGTCTCCTCTGGCTCTTGTGACGTATTAAGTCTTGAGCCTAATTCAATATTGAACAACAGTAGTTCAATTCAAGACCTTGATGTCATGGACAATACTGTTTATATTGGAACACGCAATGGGTTGTTTGTTTATGACCTTCAAACGCGCACTATTAGTAGCTATATAAATGAATTGTTAGATTATTACTTGTAATGGAGTTGAGAATCAGACTTGTCTTTGCAATACTATTATGCACCCCTCAGGTATCTCTGTTGGCTCAAGAAAATAATCCTCAAAAATCGGTCTACTCCATTGATTTCAATAATTTCAAATCGTCATTTCGTCAAGAAATAGGATTTTCATTTATTTCCCACTTTGCTCGATCACCAATAGTTGCTGAGTATAATTTGGTTTCTTCTGGTGTTTCATATCCTCAGCCGGTTTACAATAATGTTTTTGGAGTTTTTGCTCTGACCTATGAGCCAAAATTCAGATTGATTGAGGCTGGTTCTAGCTTTTCGCTTTCTCTTGACTTACCCCTTACTGGTGGTTTTTCGGTTGTAGATCTTACTACTCCAGATGGCGTGAGCTATTCTTCTGAAGAAGTTACGCCAAATGATATTAGTACTGGTGTATTCTCTAAGGAAAGATCGTCCAATTTAGGCTTGATGAACGCTGAATTTGGGGCGCTGATTTCATTTAACTTCTTTCAAGGATCAACAATTGAAAATATTAATGCTCTTGGATTAACATTCTCAGGAGGGGTTAATTATATTAGCGCCCCCTTGGCCATGAATTTCATTGATGAGTACCAAAGGAGTGATTATAAAGGATTTTTAAATTGGACTTCAGTTGTTGGAAGACTGGGAGTTCATGCAGGTAGGGTTGTTTTTTATTACACTATTGGAATCAACCCGACTAGGGCTCTTTACTACACAGCTTTAGGAAATGAAAGAACTGTCTATACCAACACATACAACCGTTTTAGTATATCATTCAGATTAGGGAGATGAAAAAGATTTTAGTAGCAAATAGAGGAGAAATAGCATTGCGAATCATGCGCACATGTCGAGAGATGAACATCAAAACTGTGGCAGTTTTCTCAGAGGCGGATCGTAACGCATTATTTGTGCGTTTTGCAGATGAGGCATACTGTATTGGACCTCCGGCCTCATCACAGTCTTATCTGGTAATCGACAAGATTATTGATGTAGCTAGAAAATCAGGTGCTGATGGAGTTCATCCAGGTTATGGATTTCTATCTGAGAATGCAGCTTTTGCGAGAAGGTTAGAGCAAGAAGGTATCGAATTGATTGGGCCTTCAGCGCATTCTATGGAAGTGATGGGGGATAAGCTGTCCGCAAAAGAAACAGCACTTAAACAAAATGTACCTCTAGTTCCAGGTTCTGAAGGAGCTGTTAACAGCCTGGAAGAAGCAAAAGTAGTAGCTAGAGAGGTCGGTTTCCCTTTGCTTATAAAGGCTTCAGCTGGAGGAGGTGGTAAAGGAATGCGCGCAGTTTATAACGAGGAATCTATAGATGAGGAGTTGCATTTAGCAATGAGTGAGGCTAAATCTGCGTTTGGTGATCCAAGTGTCTTTATTGAGCGATATGTTACTTCACCGCGCCATATTGAAGTTCAAATATTGGCTGATAAGCACGGTAATTGCGTTTACCTCTTTGACCGAGATTGCAGTATTCAGCGCAGACATCAAAAAGTTATTGAGGAAGCTCCCGCTTCAGTATTGACGCCCGAAATGCGCAAAAAAATGGGTGAGTGCGCTGTAAGTCTGGCTAAAGGCTGCAACTACAAAGGTGCCGGCACTGTTGAGTTTTTGGTCGATGATAAAATGGACTTCTTTTTCCTTGAAATGAATACTCGACTTCAGGTTGAGCATCCGGTTACTGAGATGATTACGGGTATTGATCTAGTGAAGCAGCAAATATTAGTGGCTCGCGGAGAAAAGCTTGCTTTCACACAAGAAGACCTTAAGATACGCGGTCATGCCCTCGAAGTAAGAGTATATGCAGAAGATCCAAGGAATAATTTCTTACCTGATATTGGGAAATTGCAGACTTATAGAAGACCTCAAGGTCCTGGTGTTCGAGTGGATGATGGTTTTGAAGAAGGAATGAATATTCCAATTTACTATGATCCAATGATAGCTAAACTGGTTACATACGCGGAAGATCGAATAACCGCTATTCAAAGAATGACCAGAGCAATAGATGAGTATGAAATTTCGGGCGTGGCTACTACACTGGAGTTTTGTCGATTTGCTATTAATCACGAGGCGTTTGTTTCGGGAAATTTTGACACTCATTTTGTGAAGGATCACTTTAAGCCAGAGTACCTTGATGAACCTCAAATTGCCAATGAAGTGGCACTTGCTGCGTTTATTGGATCTATCGCGCTTTCATCTGCTTCGAACAGTGAATCTAGTAATGTCCAGCAGAAGCCTATTACTTCTAAGTGGAAAATCAATAGAAGGTAAATTGAATCACGGAGCATCGTACTTTGGTATGACCTTTGAATATCGACTTCACTAATGGTCTCCAGACTCGTTATTATATTGTTATTAAGTATGCAATTTTTATTGCATACAGAAGATGTTCACGCCCAAGGTGTCGGATCTAAAGGCTTTGTTATGATGGCGGAGGTCATCGATGGTGATACTTTTCCAATGCGCTATTTGCCTTATGTTACCATTGTTGAATCGAAGCCTTTTAAGAGTGATTTTGAAAGGCGCAAATGGGAGCGGTTGAAACGAAATGTCAAAAAGGTGTATCCATATGCGAAGCTCGCAGGGCAGCTATTGGATAAATATCAAGTCCAATTAGATTCAGTAGAAACAAAAAGAGAGCGCAAAAAATACTTTAGGCTTATCGAAAAAGAATTGAAGGCAGAGTTTGACGATGATATCCGAAACATGACAACCACCCAAGGCCGCATCTTGGTTAAGCTTATTGATCGAGAAACTGGCAATTCATCGTTCGAAATTGTTCAAGAATTCAGAGGAAGCTTTACTGCTTTTTTTTGGCAAGGATTCTCAAAAATGTTTGGTCAAGATCTAAAGAGTAGGTACGATCCGCTTGGAGAAGATGCTGAGATTGAAAATATTATATACTTGATTGAGGCTGGGGCCATCTAGTAAGCCAAACTTTAATCCGTTTCTTAAGCACAAATAATTTCTAGTGGCCGCGCTGAATAGGCCGGAAAGTAAAAGTGAAGCGGACTGATAAACTGTTTGCAAAAACATAATAATTTATGCGCATTTCAGAGCAATGGTTTTAGTTTTGGACTATTCGTAAAACACAATATGCTTAAGCACCTTCAAATAATAAATTATGCGTTGATCGCTCGAACCGAAGTTGAGTTTGATCAGGGCTTCACTGTGATTACAGGTGAAACAGGTGCCGGAAAGTCAATATTATTGGAAGCTTTAGGCCTCGTGCTGGGTAGCAGGGCTAATTTTAATAGCATTAGAAAGGGGGAAGAAAAATGTGCTATAGAAGCTTCATTTAATTATGAGAGTGAAGCGGTAGATATGTTTCTTAGACAAAACGGATTGGATCTTTTGAGTGATTTAATTCTGAGAAGAGAAATCACGAGGTCAGGCAGAAGTCGAGGTTTTATTAATGATTCTCCTGTTAGCATTTCGCAATTGAAAGAGATTTCTGTGTTCTTAGTGGACCTGCATGGTCAACAGGAGAATATTTCATTGCAAACACCGAATTATCAGCTTAAACAGTTGGATGCATTCGCTCAGAATAAAACTTTACTGGAAGACTACTTAAAAGCTTATTCTTCAATGCGTTCAATTGAAAAACAGTTGAATCAATTGAAAGAGGCAGCTGTTCAAGTTCGGAAAGACGAAGATTATTTTTCTTTTCAGTATGAAGAGCTGAACACGGTTAATTTAAATGAAGATGAATTTGATGGTTTGATCAATGAGCTAGGGGAGTTGGAGCATGCTGAAGAGATACAAAGGTCCTTGACGGCTGTACAAGCTTCTATTGATGGTGATCAGGAAAGTGCATTGAGCGCCATTCGGCTCGCAATAGCCGAATTGAGAAGCGTTGGGTCGTTTAGCTCCAAGCTGGCTGAGTTGCATGAGCGTTTGAGTTCATCAATGATTGAAATCGAGGATATTTTGTCTGATTGCAATCGTGTGCAGCAGTCAGTTGAATGGAACCCGAGTCGATTAGAAGCAGTGCGAGAGCGTTTGGATCAATATCAAAAACTGATGCATAAGCATAACGTAACTACTGCAGTTGAATTAATTGAAATCAGGGAAGAGTATAGAATTAAGCTAGATGGAATTGCATCTTACGATACAGAGCTAGAAGATTTGGAGACTAAACTAAAAACTGCACTTATCGATGCTGAAGAGAAAGGATTGATTCTTTCAAAGCGTAGATATTCAGTTGTCGAGTCTTTTGAAAAAGGATTAATTCAAAAAGTTAGACAATTGGGAATGGGGAAGGCCACAGTGCAAATCCGCTTAGAATCCACAGGTAACTTATCTACCACGGGTAAAGATGCCATAGATATTTTATTTGATGCAAACGGAAGCTCGAATCTAGTGCCGTTGCGTGAGAGCGCATCAGGTGGAGAAGTAAGTAGACTTATGCTTGCTTTGAAGAGCATTTTAGCCGCAAATGACCAAACACCAACATTAATCTTTGACGAAATAGATACTGGAGTAAGTGGAGAGGTTGCGAAGCAAATTGGTGCTCTTATGAAAGAAATAAGTGGCTCAACTCAGATTTTGGCTATAACGCATTTGCCTGGTGTGGCAGCCAAAGGAAAAAACCACTTTAAGATTCAAAAATTCGAAGAAAAAGAAGAAGTGGTCTCTCGCCTTGAACAACTCTCTGATGATGAGCGAGTAAAGGAAATTGCAGCGATGTTTTCTGGTCATAAGTTGACCGATGCTGCATTGGAAAGTGCAAGAAATTTACTTCACGAAAACTAACTTTCAGGAACAATACTATTTTTACGTACTAACTAATTTGGGAATAGAGATATGAGCAATTTACTGCAAAACAAAAAGGGAATAATTTTCGGTGCACTTGATGAGCGTTCAATTGCTTGGAAAGTCGCAGAAAAAGTACACGAACAAGGTGGCGAATTTATTTTGAGCAATGCACCCGTTGCTATGCGTATGGGTAAAATTAACGAATTGGCTGAGAAATGTGGAACTACAGTGATTCCTGCTGATGCGACAAGCATGGAGGACTTAGGTAAGTTATTCGATGCAGCTACTGAGCGTTTTGGAAAGCTTGATTTTGTATTGCATTCAATTGGAATGTCTCCGAATGTTCGAAAGGATAAGTCTTACACAGATTTGAATCATGATTGGTTTCTAAAAACATTGGATATTTCTGGTCTTTCATTTCATAAGGTGCTTCAAACAGCTTATAATAAAGATGCAATGAACGATTGGGGGTCAATTTTGGCTTTGTCATACATTGCGGCTCAAGAGGCTTATCCTTTTTACGGTGATATGGCTGATGCCAAAGCCGTTTTAGAATCTATTGCTCGTAGTTTTGGCTATCACTTCGGTGTGAAGAATAAAGTGAGAGTAAACACTATATCTCAATCACCAACAGTAACTGCTGCTGGAAGTGGAATTTCTGGTTTCGATAAGTTCTTTGATTTTGCGGATGATATGTCGCCTCTTGGAAATGCTGATGCTGATTCTTGCGCTGATTACTGTGTTGCAATGTTCAGTGATCTTACACGATATGTCACGATGCAAAACTTATTCCATGATGGAGGATATTCTACAACGGGCATCTCCTCAAAAGTGATCGATAAATGGAGTTAATATCAAAATATAAAGCATAAAAAAAAGCCTCGATTTCGAGGCTTTTTTGTTTCATCGGTGAGCTCTTTCAAGCTCTTTTTTCTTAAGTAATTGACGTTTTACTTTATCTATTGTTTCGTGTAAAGAATGTTCGAATGTGTCAGATTGATGCTCTGCGAAAACATCCTCTCCTGGAATATTTAGTTTGAGCTCAACCTTCTTATTCTCCTTATGCTCGTCATATTCTAGACGTAAGTAAACCTCTGCTCCAATAATTGGATTATAATACTTTTCAAGGCTCATTACTTGTTCCTTGGTTGTGTCCATCAACTCTTCCTTAGCGTTGAATCCGACTGTTTGAATGTCCCATTTCATGATTCTTGATTTTTGATACAATGAAGATAACGACTATGCCTTGGAAAATATGCGTTAAAAGACCATAATGATATATATCACTATTTCTTTTTATTGAAGATTTTTACTTCAGAGAAAACATTCAGAAGTCTTTTCAATCCATCGAAATAAAGGCTTATAGCCAATGCAATAGACATTAACCATAAGACTAAGACATTCACTTGCTTAGTGCTGTAATATTTACCGAAAACAAGTTTCTTAGGTGCATAGAAGTGAGATCTGAATCCATCAGGAATATTAAAAACGGGATCAGCTCGTTGGATGAGCTCTCCATCATATTCAGTAATCTGATTAAACTCATTCTTATTCGTCACTAAATCGCTCAATGACTCATTTTCAAAGTTGTTTCTCAAATTGTTGAAAGCAGTCTTTTCTTCATCTGTTTTTTGGTGTTCTCTGATGACGCGGTCTTTTTCATCACTGTTGTTGTTCCACTGTCTTACATATAGCTTATTCAGAGTAGTCAAATAAGTCGAGAAATCTTCCAGCAATTCTTGATTGATGCCGCCTAGAGTGAATTGATCTAATTCGTCAAAAGTGATTGCATCATTGAACTTATTCTCTTTCGAAACTTCGCCACGGACAGTTTTGAAATCAGACGTTAGATCTTGAATATCTGCGGACTCCTTATTTCGTAAATATTCTTTGAACTTTCCAACCTTAGCCTTCATTTCAGGAATCCAGAAATTCTTTTTGAAGTTGGCATCACTCATTTGTTGGTCATAATCATAGAATAACTTCTCATAGTCGTTTTCTACAAATTGATTCACGGCCAAAGCCTCAAAGGCCCATCTGGATGCCATAACCTCTCCAATTAAGGGCACAATACTTTGAGACGTGATGACAGGATTAAGCTTCTCAAATTTCACAAGTACACCACTGAATAAAATCTGTGGAATGATGAGAAAAGGAATAATGATGTAAATAGTCACAGCAGAATTAAAACTGGCTGAAATATTAAGCCCTAACATATTAGCAAAACATGCTGTAGAGAAGAGGATAAGCCAGTAATCCCAGAGCACTCCATCAATTCCTAAAATCAAGTTTCCCAGTAAGATGAACATGAACATCTGAATTCCTGAAAGAAGAAACATGATTACGATCTTCGAAATCAAATAACTGCCTTTACTCAAACTGAGGAACGATTCTCTCTTCCGTATTTTTTGATCCTTGAATATTTCTTCAGCACTAACTGTGAGGCCAAGGAATAAGGCAACAATAATTGCCATAAACATGTATACGATAAGGTTGTCGTTTTCATAGAACACGTACTCACCAGAATCTTGCTCACCAATCATTATGTAACGCAGGAAATAACTCAGAATGAATCCAAGCAAAGGAGCTTCAAGTAAGTTAATTGCCAGGTATTGCTTGTTTGTGATTTTAGAAAGCACATCACGTGTTACGAATACCTTAAACTGATTAAAAACGTTAGGGGTTTTGAATTCAACTTCAGGAAGGTCAGGGTTTTCTTTGTTTAGTTCCTCATCGAATTTTCTATTGAAAACTTCATTCCATTCTTTAGGAGATGTTTTTCGTTTTTCAGTTAGATTGCCATATTCATCTACAACTTTTGCTTCGATGATGTTGAAGATTTGTTCCGGATTTACGTTACCACATCTTGCACATTCACTTTCGGACTGATTGATAGCTTGCACTTCACTTTTGAAGTAAACAATTGCGTCCAGTGGATTTCCAAAATAGATAGGGTATCCGCCAGTATCCGTAATCATCAACTTATCAAACATCTTGAAAATTTCAGATGACGGCTGGTGAATTACAACGAAAATCAACTTCCCCTTGAGAGCAAGTTCCTTCAACAAGTCCATTATGTTTTCTGAATCTCTGGAAGAAAGGCCAGAAGTAGGCTCATCAACAAACAAAACAGATGGTTCTCGAATCAATTCCAGTCCACAGTTCAAACGCTTACGTTGACCACCACTGATTTTTTTATTCATTGGGTTTCCAACCTCAATATCCTTAATCTCATAAAGACCTAAAGAAATCAATGTTTTATCAACGCGCTCACGAATGGCTTCATCACTCAATCCATCAAAGCAAAGCTTAGCATTTAGGAAGAGGTTTTGATATACAGTCAGCTCTTCAATGAGAAGGTCATCCTGAGAAATATATCCAATCATACCGCTCACGTCTCCGCGGCTATGGTGGATGTCGTTTCCATTTATGGTTACAGCTCCAGAATACGGTGTGTAATTTCCATTCAGAATATTCAGCAGCGTAGATTTACCAGATCCACTGGCTCCCATTATTCCGATAAGTTTCCCCGATTCTTCACTAAAGCTTAAAGGATGAAGACCAATAGTGCCACCTTTAAATCGATAAGTGATTTCATCGGCTGTAAAAATGATTTTACTTACACTTTTATCACTGAGGAATCGGCTAATAATATCACTGTAATAAATAGGGCTGACCTTAGAACTTCTGATAGAAGATCCTTGGGTAAGAATATAAACTCTCTCAGGGTCAATAATTTGCCCGTTTAGAAGTAATTCGTCATCGCCAAAGAATTTTAGAGCGTACATGTTTACACTCTCAACCGAAAGGATCAATAGAGATCCAGAAAGGGTGTCATGCTTAATGTGCTTATTCTTTGTTCTGCTGGCTAATTCTTCCTGGGAGTTAATGATAAGCAGCTTTTCAGAATCTTCAACAGATGTTTCGGAGCAGGTTACAAATTTTTTGATGTCAGAAAGCTCTTCACTTGGAATGTTGAAGACATCGGATACCGTATCAACGAATTCAAGTTCTTGATCGGTTGGTGTTTTATCCGTATTGATGTATTCGACAAGGCGAAGTAGAACGAATATTTTTTGACGCTGCTCTAACTCGCCATTGATCTGTGTACAGATCTTGAGAACTTTCACTGAGTTTAGTGAAGTCTTCTTGCGTTTCCCCTCTTTTTTGGTGGAAACTTTATGATGCGTTTCTAGATATTTATCGTAATGACCAAGATAGATTTCAACTTGATCAAGCGCCAACCGTTGTTTCAGGAAGTGCTCAACTACAATTCTACTCTTGTTATTTAATTCGTCAATGTCAGCTATTATCGCAAATAGCTGCATCATCGCTTTTAGAAGCTTTTCACTCATTTATTCTGTGTAATTCACCAATAGTCTTGAGCTTCAAAAATAAGCAAGCAGATAGAATGACAAGGTCTTAATCCTTCTAAGTTGCCAATTCTTTACACATCTTTTTAAGGATTTGCGATCAGATAAACTTATATGCCTTTAATCACCTTCTTTTCTGACTATAATCAATCGCTTAAAGTGGTGAAAATCAATAGTTTTTATACATCTTTATGGGTGGAAAACTTGCAGCAATGAAAGCAACATATCGAGTATGTTTGGTGGTTATAATATTGGCGCTAGGCTCAAGTGTTGATCATTTATATGCTCAGACTAATGAATTTTTTGATGCAGATTCGACTTTTAATGAAGTAGGTTTTGAAATAACCCTGTTTAATAGCCCAAACGGATTTGGGTTAATGATAATGTCAGAGTATACTGAGGTTTACTCCGTTGAGGTATTCGATGTTCAGGGAACGAAAGCCAAGAGCTTTAGTGCTAAAATAGAATGTGGTCAAGTGAACACTCATGAAGATATTTCTAACAATTTAAAGAGTGGAATTTATATCGTTATCGTTCGATACCAGGGTTTGGTATGGTCTGCAAGGTTTGAAATTTGACTAGATGTATTTTTTGGCTTCGCGCAGACTTAATGGCTTTAGCTCATGCTTGGCTATAAAATTTCTTGCAAACACGGGATTTGATTTTGAAACCTGCCAGTGTGGTAGCAATATAGTCAACGGTGTCCCACCAAGATTCGTTTAAGA
The DNA here is from genome assembly GCA_905479105.1 of uncultured Flavobacteriales bacterium. Classification (GTDB taxonomy): domain Bacteria; phylum Bacteroidota; class Bacteroidia; order Flavobacteriales_G; family Salibacteraceae; genus SHAN690. Next base: position 147,342 of record CAJQLE010000005.1, on the reverse strand, counting down.
TCATCCATTCTAGTCAGTGAATTGAGTCTTTTTGCCTAAACCATTTCTTTTGATTCATTAATTCTTGAGCACAATAGTTGAGCTCTCTTATTTTGAGTTTCCAAAGTGCTTTTATTTCAATTTCAAATTGTTCATCCCTTGGTATGCCTTGAATTCGAATATGTCTCTTTAATACTTCCTTCCTTAATTTAGAAGGTACCCCAACGAAAGTGAATTGATTCTTTATATAGGCCTCCATGCAAACTCACTTTTCTTCAGAGGCTTGGCTTTGCAATGAATTTAGAAGATGAATTGAATACATTATCCCACGTGTTGAAGTCAAAGGAAATAAAATGCTCAAACTTCTTGGCGTGTCTTTTTCAAAACGATGGCTATTTTCGCAGTATGCAAATGAACAAGAAGACAATCGCAATTATTGCCATCATTATAGTAGCTGCCTTGACAAGGCTTATTCCTCATCCAATGAATTTTGCTCCTCTTGGTGCAATGGCTTTATTCGGATCTGCTTATTTAGGTAGAAAGGGTTTAGGCTTATTGGTAACCATGCTGGCATGGATGGCCAGTGATTTGATATTGAATAATCTAGTTTATTCAACTGGAGGGTTTACGCTTTTCACGGATGGTGCAATATTCATTTACGCAAGCATTGTTTTGATTTACCTTTTAGGAACTAAGTTGTTTTCGAAAGTCACAATGACCAGGATGCTAGGAGGAAGCTTGGCGGCATCGCTGATTTTTTTCATTGTGTCCAATTTTGGTGTTTGGGCAGGAGGCTTGATGTATCCTATGTCATTTGATGGTTTGATTGCATGTTATGCTGCGGCAATACCATTTTTTCAAAATACCATTACTGGAGACTTAGTCTATTCAGTAGCTTTATTTATTGCTTACGAGAAGATTTTCAAAGCGCAATTGACGGCTAAAAAGATAGAATCTGAGTAAGGATTTTACTTGAAATGCAATAAGGCCCCATTTGGGGCTTTTTTTATACTCAAAAATATTTTCGAACGATTGAATATTCTGTTTTCCTTTTTATTAATTATGTATTTGGTTAAAAAGAACTATTAAACAAAAGTTCACATAATTATATTTTGAAAAAATATTCATTTTAGGCTATGAGAAAAATACAGTCTACGGATCGCCAGAGATCTAGTTTTGAGCGAGAGTTCAAGATTAAAAAAATTGATGCTAATAAGCAGCTTAGTAAAAGCTGGAAAAAGTTTTTGGAAACGGAAGATTTTGATGATTAACCAAAAGTATTTTGAACCTGAGTTTAATCAAAGCCTCCTCAATTTGGGAGGCTTTTTTGTGATCTAAAAGTTATGCATCTTCGTTAGTATGTGCGGCAGGTATGTAACAATTACAAAAGTCAAAGAAATTGAAAAGCGATTTGGTGTCACTGCCGAGGGAATTAATATTGAATCAAGTGCTAATGTTTCTGCTGGACAATTAGCCCTTGTAATCACTAATAGCGAGCCGAATGAATTGAGTCTATTCACGTTCGGGTTCACTCCTTCTTGGGCTCAAAAGAAAATGTACGTGATTAACGCGCGTTCAGAAGGTGATCACAATAAGGAAAACGATGATCGCTATTCAGGCGCGAAAGGGATCATTTCAAAACCAATGTTTCGAACATCTATAAGATCCAAAAGGTGTTTAGTTGTGGCGGATGCATTTATTGAAGGCCCTAAGGTGGAGAAATTGAAAAAGCCATATTGTGTGTATATGAAAGATGGTCAACGTCCTTTCGCTTTTGCAGGAATTTGGGATGAATGGGTTGATAAATCCAGTGGAGAGATTTTTAAATCCTTTGCAATAATAACGGCTCCCGCTAATAGCGTGACCAAAAAGCTCATGCATCATCGCTCTCCAGTCATTCTAAGTCAAGAAGATGAAGCGCTTTGGTTGGATAGCTCAGCCGATTTGGGAGATATTACGGCACTGTTAAAGCCAATTTCTGGCGATTGTATGAATGCATATCCAATATCCTCTGAAATAAGAAATCCAAAGAATGAAGGCTTACATTTATTAAGACCAATAGGTGAGAGGGTAGTTCCTGAATATGAATATGAGCTTTTTACCTCTCTAAATTTGGAAGGAATGGGCGCTGCTCCTGCTCGACAACGAAGGTTGTTTGATGATTAATATTCTTTTAGAATAAATCTATTTTCAATCCATAGGTATTCCGATTCCTTTTTACTCGCAGATGTTTCGCAGTTATTTCCGGTGCATGGCATGAATAAAAGTTTGCCTTCGAAAACATGAATTGGACTGTTAGATGTAAAGATGCGTTCAACAGGAATTGGGCTCTCTCCAAGCAACAGGGTTGAAATGCCTTCAACAAAGGTGGTGTCCTTCAGCAACAAGGTGGAGTTAGCCGTGTCTAAAATATACTTTGAAATAATGATTTCTTGGAAGGTTTCTTCACCCAAGCTATGACCTTGCAAATGGTTAAGTGAAATAATTAAGTCGTAGATACCATCAAGATTTACATCAAATGATTCCATTTCAGCAAGCGTAATACGATGGGACGAATTCGGCTTAACTAATGGGAATTCCTCGGCACTTTCGCCATTAACTATAAGAGCAGAGAACCCATTTTTAGTTTCGGTGATCAATGAAAATCGAGATTGATGCTCGAACATCGAATGATCAAGATAGGCGTTTGCGACAAGGGAATCTAAAGAGTGATAATGAATGGGATTAATACTGTCGATTGGTAAAGTCTGTTTTTGCGCGCTAGAAAGCAAACAAAACATAAGTAATAAACTGAACAAGAGCCATTTCACAGCTCTTCCATTACTTTGAGAATCTTGCTGCTTGCCCACTCAATTTCTTCATTAGAGATGCAAAGTGGTGGTGCTAACCTAAAAGCATTTCGAGTACTTAAGAAATAGAACCCAATAATCCCCTCTTCAAGCAAGCGGGCAATCACTTTATCAACTTCATCTGGACTGTTCAGCTCAACCGCCATCATAAGTCCAATTTGTCTAACTTCCTTTATTTGATTGTGTTGAAGAAGCTCTTTAAACAAAGTCCCTTTTGAATCGACTTCTGATAACCAAGTTTCTCTTTCTGTGAGTACCTCAAGATTGGCTAAGGCAGCAGCGCAGCAAACCGGATGACCGCCAAATGTTGTAATATGACCAAGAATGGGGTCATGAGTCAATAGATCCATTCTTTCTTTTGAGCTTATAAAGGCTCCTATTGGCATTCCACCGCCAAACGCTTTGGCTATCGTAATTATATCAGGAATTACATTGTAATGTTCAAAGGCAAAAAGTTTTCCTGTACGACCCATGCCTGTTTGAATTTCATCAAAAATTAAGAGGGCTCCAGTGGCATCACATTTTGATCTAAGGGCTGCCAAGTAGTTGGCATCTGGAATTCGAACCCCAGCATCACCTTGGATTGGCTCTACGATAACTGCTGCTGTCTTCTCATTGATTCGATCCAATTGACTGATATCATTGAAGTCGATAAATGTTGTGCCAGGTAAAAAGGGTCTAAATTGTTGCTTTTTAATCTCATTACCGCTCACGCTCAAAGAACCATGCGTGGCTCCATGGTAGCTCTTTTTCATGGAAACAATCTCATACCTTCCAGTAGCGCGTTTTGCTAGTTTTAGGGCGGCTTCATTCGCTTCTGTTCCGCTGTTCACGAAGTAACTGCAGTTGAGTTGATCGGGGAGAAGTGACGCTAGTTTGTCTGCAAGTTTATTTTGAGGAGCTTGTGAAAACTCTCCAAAAGGGATCACATGCTGATAAAGGTCAAGTTGTGCTTTAATACGCTCAATGACATGCGGGTGGCGATGTCCAATATTGGTAACTGCTATTCCAGAAATTAAGTCCAGGTATCGCTTACCATCAGTATCAAAGATGTAGCAGCCATCAGCACGTGCAATTTCAATTCCTAATGGAAATGGGCTTGTTTGCGCTAAGTGAGGAGAAAATGCCATCTTGATTGTTTATTCAAAGAAAGCCAATGAATAGGTTTGTTTTAACCTTTTCTGTGCAATACTTTTTGAGCTGCTTTTACAATATCACTCACGTCAAGGCCATATTTCTTGAGAAGGTCTGTTGGTTTTCCACTTTCACCGAAGCTGTCATTCACCGCAACAAACTCTTGTGGCACCGGATGGTTGGTTGATGTAACCTGTGCAACAGCCTCCCCAAGACCTCCGAATCTGTTATGCTCTTCAGCAGTCACAACACAGCCCGTCTTGCTTACCGAATCTAAAATAGCTTCCTGATCAATCGGTTTGATGGTGTGTATGTTCAATAAGTCTACAGTGATACCTAGTTTCTCTAGTTCTTTTGCGGCTAACACGGCATACCAAACCATATGTCCGGTGGCTATGATCGTCACATCCTTTCCGTCATTTATCTTCCAAGCCTTTCCTATTTCAAAAGATGTTTTCGAGGCGAAAATTGGCCAACTCGGTCGCCCAAATCTAAGATAAACTGGTCCTTCGTGGTCTTTAATCGCTTTGGTTGCTGCAAAGGTTTGATTGTAGTCACAGGGATTAATCACCGTCATATTCGGCAACATTCTCATAAGGCCAATGTCTTCCAATATTTGATGAGTTGCGCCATCTTCACCTAATGTTAACCCTGCATGTGAAGCGCATATTTTCACATTCTTCTGCGAGTATGCAATTGACTGACGAATTTGATCATAAACTCGTCCTGTACTGAAATTGGCAAATGTTCCTGTAAACGGGATTTTTCCACCAATGGTCAGTCCTGCTGCCATACCCATCATATTTGCCTCAGCAATTCCCGTTTGAAAAAAACGATCTGGAAATTCATTCGCAAATCCGTTCATCTTTAACGATCCTGTCAAGTCGGCACAAAGAGCAACAACACGTTCGTCTTCTTTTCCAAGTTCGAGTATAGCATCGCCAAATCCACTTCTCGTGTCTTTTTTATCGGTAGGGTTTAAATCGTGTATGCTCATAATATTATTAATTAAACTTCACAGCAGCGGATGCGCCAGATGTCACTTTAAATCTCTTTTCTACAGTAAATATGCTTTCTCTCGCCTGTTTAGGTCTGAAAACGGCCACGTATTCACCTGGTTGAAGCGTTAATGTTTCTCTTTCCTTCATTAAGTCTAGTGTAGCAACCAACTGGAGTTGGTTGTTTTTAACCACATATACACTCCCATACCCATAGCCTAGTTTACTAAATGTCGCAATTCCAGGCTGCGGAATTTCGATGGTAGTGGTATGACTTTGAGAAATGTCTACATCTTCAATATATGTTCTCGGCATCGTCAATATCTCTAGGTCATATTTTCCGATGATGTATTTCTGAGTTTCTGAAAAGAGCTGAATATTCAGTGTTTGCATTTTGCCCGCTTCACGCACAATTACGGATAAATCATTGTTTTCAGGGTTTACGCCTTGCATTTTGAGCGTTAAATCTCCTTGTGGAGTTGGGATACCAATTATGGTGTGTTTTCCAGCGGTAATAACAATGCTGTCTTCCTCTCTTGTAGGGATAGTATGTGCCACAACTCTATAAGTATGGACCGGCTCTAGAGCAAGAGTGTCAGGGTTTCCACGATTATTAATGGTATGGACAAAATTGTGAAGTATTGCTCCAGTGCGCTGGTCGTAAAACGTCATGTTTACATTAGTCTCTGTTGGGTTCCCCGCAAAATCTAAGAGGTTTACTTGAGCAGTAGTATTATTAAGTGCCTGAGAAATTACAATGTCAAGTGCCGATTTGAATTTTTTCTGATTAGTAGCATCAAAGTATGTTCCAACGCATTCAAAGGCTTCTCTAAATTCAACATTCAGTCCAACCCCTATTACGAAAGGCTTTAATATGATGTTTCTTTTCTGCAATGCTAAGGACACAGCACAGGGATCTCCATTGCATTCTTCGATTCCATCTGTGATAAGAATTATAATGTTTCTGCATTCAGAACGAGGGCATTTGGGAAAATCGTTTGCAGATTTTTCAAGTGTCGCTGCAATTGGCGTTGTGCCTTTTGGTTTGAGCTTTCGAAGCTCGGTTTTCATGCGAATAGCATTGTTGGGACCGAAAGGAACCAATAGTTTGGTGTCGTCACAGTCTTGACCTTTCTGGTAGTATTTCTCATGACCATAAACACGTAAGGCCAATTCAAGATTCTCGATGTCCTTCAGAGAGTCTAGTGCGGTTGAAAGCAGTCGAGTAGCAACATCAATTTTCGGCTTGTTTTCCCAAACGCCATTCATGCTATTCGATGCATCTAAGATGAACAAGATGCGCGTTAACGGCTGCTCTTGTTGGGCGAATGAACTCGAACAAAACAGAGAAAGAAGAAAAATTAAAGCTAGGTGATTTCGCATGCTCATTGATTTGAAGGTGATTTAGTAATCACCTTCCGTTTCGGCCAGTTGACTCAAAGCTTGGGCCAATTGTTCATCATTTGGAGCAACGCCATGCCATTTATGACTTCCCATCATGAAATCCACACCTTGTCCCATTTCAGTTGTCATTATAATAACGATAGGCTTTCCGTTGCCGGTCATTCCTTTGGCTTTTTTCAATGTTCCCACTAATTCAGCCATGTTGTTGCCATTCGTTTCTAGCACATCCCATCCAAAAGCTTCCCACTTGGCTCGAAGGTTTCCGAGAGATAGCACGTCATCCACATCACCATCGATCTGACGGCTATTGTAATCTATAGAAGCAATGAGGTTATCCACTTTGTGATGTGGTGCATACATCGCAGCTTCCCAAATTTGTCCTTCCTGAAGTTCACCATCACCATGTAACGTGTAAATCAGATGATCGTCATTGTTTAGCTTTTTCGCTAAAGCAGCTCCAATAGCCACACTTAGACCTTGACCTAAAGAACCGGAGGCCATTCTAATTCCGGGTAAATGCTCAGCGGTAGTTGGGTGACCTTGAAGGCGGGAATCTATTTGACGGAATGTTGCTAATTCTTCAATGGGGAAATAGCCGCTTCGCGCCAATGCTGAATACCACACAGGACTAATATGACCGTTAGATAAAAAGAAAAGATCCTCGTCTTTTCCATCCATTTCGAAGTTCTTCGAGTCGAAGCTCATCATTTCACCATAGAGTGCAACGAAAAAATCGGCACATCCAAGCGAGCCTCCTGGGTGACCGCTATAGCACGAGTGCACCATTCTTACAATATCACGTCTTACTTGTGATGAACGTTTCGTTAGGAAGTCTATCTCTGCCATTTGTTTTGCTTCAGATCGCGAAAATAGAAGGCCTTGCTTCGGCAGAAAGCGAATGTTTAAAACTTTTGAGAAGTTGTAATGGCTAGATTTTTCTTAAACTTAATTTTAAAACATGATTAGGATATTTCTAACTATAATATTAGTCACCTTTATTTCGAAAGGTATAAGTGCACAAGACGCTCCATCTTTTGATGAGTTTGTGAAAGAGAATAGTTGGTACGTTTCGAATGTGCCAACTGAAAAGCTTTCAGATCCTAAGAATAAAATTGGTGAAATTGGTTTTGAACCATTTTCTTTTGAAATGATTCCTTTTGAAATTGATGATCAAAAATTTCAATATTTCATTATTGCAGATGGCGATAGAATGTTAGTGCTTAAGCCAATGAATTTGGTTAGAAGAGAATTTAAAGAGCTTGAACAATGAAAAGGCTTCTATCATTTTTTGCTTTGCTTACTGTTTTAACAGTTTCTCATGCTCAGACTATTCTTATTACCGATCCAAGTTTTGATCAAGCCAATCCCTTGGATTGCCCTGTCATAAACACTATTGTAGGACCAAATTTTTACGATGATGGAGGGCCCGGGGGAAATTACAGCCCTAACTTTTCTGATACGATTGTTTTTTGTCCGGATCTTGTCAATAATAGCAAAGTTGTTGTGGCATTTTCTTTTGGATGGAGTGTAGGTGCAGGTGATAGTGTTTATGCATGGGATGGGCCAGATGTATTTTCGCCCTATTTAGGAGCTCATAATAGTTTTACAGATCCAAGTGGATTTAGCGCTCAAGCTTCTTATTTTAATAATCCGTCAGGATGCATCACCGTTGCTTTTCAATCAGGGCCAGTTGTAGATAGTGCTGGCTGGGATGCCAATGTAGCATGCGCAAGTTTACCTCAGCCTTTTGTTCCCCATATGCAAGGTTATGTAAACGGTAATTTGACAGATTCAATGGTTCCTGCGGATACGGGAAGGATAACAATGTGTGGACAGGATTCTATTTTATATGTGGCTACAGCAGATTTCCCGTTTTCACTTGAAAATGCTGGCATAGGTTATTCTCAAAACGATACCAACGTTATATATAAGTGGTTTTTTAGTGATGGACAAACTGCTGTTGGAGATAGTGTTTGGTACTTTCCACCTAACAGCGCTGGTTATGTGGTTACACTTCAGGTTACAGATCAATTTCCTTATACAGAGCAGATTGCTTCATCCATAAGAGTTGCTCCAAGGATTGATTTCTCTCAAACGCGAGCATTGAATGATTCGATTTGCGAAGGAGATACTGTTATTTTAATAGCCGGCCTTACAGGGAGTGACACAGTTGGGGTGAGCTCTACGGTTTCGATTACTGAAGTAGGAGGCTCTTTTGCTGGGTTAACTTTTTTGCCAGATGGAAATCAAGTGAACTACGAAGCTGAAGTTGAAATATCTGGATTTGGATCAGGACAAACGTTAAGTTCAGGAGTGGATGTTATGCGTCTTTCCATAACAATGGAACATTCTTTTCTAGGAGATTTAGAGATGATGTTAAGTTGCCCGAATGGTGATTCAATTATTGTTTTTAATAGCTTCGGAGGCACTGGTATTGGTCCAGCTTTTGCAGGTGGATTTAATGGTGGCGGAACATATTTGGGCGATGCTTTGGACGATGGAACCAGTAATCCAGGTATTGGCTGGACATATAATTTTAGTGATACACTAGCTGATTGGGGAACTATGGCTACAGAGCACGGATTGGGTAATACGCTTCCGACTACTCTCTCTCCTGGGCAAGGAATGAATCCAGATAGTATCTACTTGCCCGAACAAACCTTTGATGATTTAATTGGATGTCCTGTTAATGGAACTTGGAAGCTAACCATAAGAGATAACCTGGCAGTAGACAATGGTTATATATTCGATTGGGCGATTTTCTTTAATCCATATATCAACCCCAACTTTGAAAGCTACACAAGCACAATTGTTGATGCTCAATGGCATGATGGTAACTCTGTAAATGACCCAGCGGTGACAAGCTTCGGAGATACTATTGTCTCACTATTCAATGATACAGCAGGTTTTAACTACTATACCTTTCAGGTCTTAGATGATTTTGGTTGCCTTTCTGACACTACAATATCAGTCTATCAAACTCCAAAACCATTGCCCGTAAGTATCGACACTGGAACATGTTTGGATGAAATAACATTGTCAGTGAGCAACAGTGACTCTACTTTTTGGAATCCACTTTACGGTGAGAGTCATTTACAATTTTCGCCTAGTAATCAAGATACAATCGTCTTAATTACTACAGATTCTAACGCCACTTACTTGATTGAAATGCAGTATTTTAAGAACCAATGTTTGTTCTTAGATACATTGAAATTGTCATACTATGGCGATATTCCAGCAGATTTATTCAATGATACATTAGGGTGCTTTGGGGATACTTTTGCGATTATCCCAGCTACTGATGAGCTCAATGCTGTCTATTCTTGGTCCGTAGGTGGGGAGACGGATAGAGAATTGGTCGTGACTCAATCTGGAACTTATTACCTGACCGTTACGGGATGCAATTCTCAGACTGATAGTATTGATGTCACTTTTTATAGAGCACCAAGGCTCTTGTCTCAAAATCCTGTTTGCGATAGTTTAGATACGATATCTCTTAGTAAATCTTCGTTGGGCGGATACTGGTCAATATTAGACTCTGAAATTGATACGAACTTGGTCTTTTTGCAATCAGCGGCTCAGGAGGCGATTCTATTTTCAGATCAAAGAGGTTTTGTGACCGTTGGTTATTTCGATTCTACTTGTGCAAGTCTCGATAGTTTGCCAGTGCAGTTTGGTCAAGCGCCTTCAATTTCAATCAACGATTCTACTATTTGTGCTAAGGACAGACCCTTTATACTTACAATAACTCAAAGACATAAGGATAATTACTCTTTTCGTTGGTCAAATGGGAGCAATGATTCCTCAATTGCGGTTTATGACACGGGGTATTATTCTGTAATAATATCGAATGAATGCGGCACTGATGCGGATGAAGTTTTCATCTCATTCCTTGATTGTCAAGTGCATGGGCCAAATGTTATCACGCCCAATGGAGACGGTTTAAATGACTACTTCGATTTGGGCGGTTACGAATACTTTGATCAAATTTATTTATCTGTTTATAATCGTTGGGGAGTTTTGATTTTCAAAGGCTCAGGTAATAATGCACGTTGGGATGGACACCTTCCGAGCGGAGAGCTGGTTTCGCCAGGAGTTTACTTTTATAATTTAGTCGTTGACGGTCGCACGGAGAATGGCTCAGTATCTGTTTTGTATGAATAAATACTCCGTTTATAACGATAAGTTTTAACCTACATTTGCCGCCCAATTTGAACATGTAATGGCTTTAAAATGTGGTATTGTTGGTCTTCCTAATGTTGGTAAATCAACCCTTTTCAATTGTTTGAGTAACGCGAAAGCTCAAGCTGCTAATTTCCCTTTTTGTACGATCGAACCGAACGTAGGAACTATAACTGTTCCAGACGAAAGGCTAAATAAGTTGGCAGAACTGGTTAATCCTGAAAGAATTCTTCCAACCACTATTGAAATCGTTGATATTGCTGGATTGGTTAAAGGTGCAAGTAAAGGAGAAGGTTTAGGAAATCAGTTCCTTGGTAATATTCGCGAATGTGATGCTATCATTCATGTATTGAGATGTTTTGAAGATGGAAACATAGTTCATGTTGATGGCAATGTGAATCCAGTTAGAGACAAGGAAGTGATTGATATGGAGCTGCAGTTGAAAGACCTTGAAACACTTCAAAAGAGAACAGACAAGATCAGGAAGCAGGCACAAGTTGGCGACAAAGATTCGAAGAAGCTATTTGATATCTATGAGAAATACAGATTGCATCTTGAAACTGGAAAGTCTGCAAGATCTGCTGATATTGATGAAAAAGAAAAGGAGCTTACATCAGATTTATACTTACTCACTGATAAGCCAGTGATGTATGTGTGCAATGTGGATGAAGCTTCTGCGGTGAATGGCAATGCAATGGTTGATCAAGTAAAGGAAGCTGTAAAGGATGAAAATGCAGAGGTGTTGGTGTTGGGTGTAGGGATTGAGGCTGACATTGCATCGTTGGATACTTATGATGAGCGTAAAATGTTTTTGGAGGACTTAGGCCTTGAAGAAGCTGGTGTAGCCAAGCTTATCAATAGTGCGTATCGTCTGCTTAATCTTAATACATATTTCACTGCAGGGGTAAAAGAAGTAAGAGCTTGGACGATTTTGGAGGGTTTCAAAGCGCCTCAGGCCGCAGGTGTGATTCATACAGACTTCGAAAAAGGATTTATTCGAGCAGAAGTAATTGGTTATGATGATTACATTCACTACAAATCAGAAAGCGCAGTAAAGGACGCTGGAAAGCTTCATGTTGAAGGTAAAGAGTACGTTGTTAAAGATGGTGACGTAATGCACTTCAGATTCAACGTCTAAATCAGCCCTTATTCTGATTAAAGGTCTTTATTTGGATCATTGTCGCCATTGACAAGGCTCTAGTTTTTGCATGATTTGCTTTTACACCGCTAAAATTCGCGTCAACAGTTTCATTGAATAGACTGATCCATACATCAAAGTGAGTTTTATTCATCGCACTTTTTGTGTTTAAGTCTTGGTGTACTTTCATAGGATTACCCTTGTATTCACTGGAGTCAAATAGCACCATTTCCCAAAAATCATACATCTTCGGTAGGTGAGATTCTAAATCAAGCGAAACGACTTCGTTGAAAAAATGACCAATCGTTTTATCCTTTAAAGCCTTTGAATAAAAGGTTTGAATTAAAAACTCAATATCCTCCCGAGATTTAATGTCTTCCATAAGTAATTTGTTGTTGAAGTTTGGTAAAGATCTTTATTCAATTCACATTTCATCCTGTTACATTTGCCACCCAAACTTAAAATTGAATTTCGGTCATGGCAATAATGATAACCGATGAGTGCATCAACTGTGGAGCTTGCGAACCTGAGTGTCCAAACAACGCTATTTACGAAGGTGGAATGGAATGGCGTTTTGCTGATGGAACAGGATTAACAGGTCACGTTGCAGGAAAGAATGGTGCTGAGGCAGAAGCAGATGCTGAAAATGAGCCTAATTCTATGGACGTTTATTACATCGTTACAGATAAATGTACCGAATGCGTTGGGTTTCATGATGAACCCCAATGTGCTGCTGTTTGTCCGGTAGATTGCTGTATTGATGACCCTGATTTCAGAGAGTCTAGAGAAGATTTAGTGGGTAAAAAAGAGTTTCTCCACCTTTAATCGTCAATTACTTTCTTTTCTTTTCATCATTTGAAGTGATAATCGATCAATCTTCGCATTGATGATTACTCGAATTATACTTTGTTGCTTATTATTTTCAAGCTTTGATTTAAGAGCTGAAGATGATCAAGATGTTAGCATTAAGGCTAAGATCAAACAGTTAGTTGTTCTTCGTCAAGCGGTGCTTGATGCTGAAGATGACGAAACAAGAGTTCAGGCTAATGCCGAATTCTTAATGTTTATGCGCGATGCGCTGAATCACCCTAAAAGTTTTGTTACTGAGTTTGATACCATCCCCATGATTGCCGATTTACGCAGTGGAGATGGCTATTTTAGAATGATTAATTGGAATCTGCCTTTTAATGATCAAACTAATCGGTACTACTGCTTTGTGCAGTATTTTGATAAAAAGGAAAATATTCATAAAGTAATTGAGCTTAAAAGAGGATACCGCAATTTAGAAGGAGAGTACCGCAAAATTTTTAGTGAAAAAGATTGGTATGGTGCATTATACTATAACATAATTCCTTCAAAGGCATCTGGTAAAAAGAAACGTAAAAGAGCTTATATGTTGCTTGGTTGGGACGGTCAGGATCAATATTCATCCTTAAAAGTTATTGATGTATTAAGCATAACAAAGAGGGGATTGAAATTTGGGGCTGATATTTTTGATTACCCATATGAGTCGAAGATCAAGAGATTTATAATTGAGTATAAAACTGATGCAAGCGTTTCGATGAATTATGACAAGCAGAAAAAACGTATAGTTTTCAACCATTTAGTCCCAATGCAGCCTGACTTAGAAGGGTTGTATGAGTTTTATATTCCTGTCCTTGAGTTTGATGCCTTTCAATGGAAAAGACGCAAATGGGAGTTTGTTGAGGATGTTGAATTAAAGGCGGGGTCGAAAGATAGAATATACAATGACCCTCCGGAGTCTCAAAACATTAGATAGTTATTTTTGAAAAGACGTTTCGTGCGTCATAGATTCTTTTAATACAGTGATCACACCAATTGTAAAATACATTCTTAAGAAACGAAGTAAGGAAAGTGATAGACTTTCTAGCTTAGTTCATGGTGATTTGATTATGAAGATGGCGGTGGTGGCTGTGTTTTCTGAGGATGCGTCTTTTTCTCATATACAGAGCTATGTGAATGAGCTTCGAAAAAGAGGATTGAAAGAGGTTGATTTCTATGTTTACTTTTCTTCGAAGAAACTATTGCAAAAATCTCAGCCAAACAAAAAGAACATAGTTTTCTCAAATGCTGATTTGAATCTTTTAGGAAAGTATAAATCTGAATCATTAATAGAAAGTCTAAAAAAGAACTATGATGTTCTCATTGACTTAACAAGAGGAAAAGCGTTAGCGTGTGATGTATTAGTTTCAAAGCTCAAAGCTTCATGGAAGACGGGAGCTTACGATGCGGATAGGACATATTTGCTCGATTTTATGATTGATGTAAAAGACGAGAAGGACGTACGAAAACTAATTCATCATTTGGACTACTACATCACCAAGTTTAATAAATCAAAAGCTGCATGAAAGATTTTCGAGGAACAGGAGTAGCAATGGTTACACCTTTTAAAGTTTCAGGCGAGGTTGATTTTCCAGCGCTTGAAGCATTGACAAATCACCTTATTGATGGTGGTGTAGACTACCTTGTGGTTCAAGGAACAACGGGTGAATCAGCAACACTAACTCAGAGTGAGAAGCAAGAAGTTTTAGATTGTGTTGTTGATGTTAATGAAGGGCGTCTTCCTCTAGTATTTGGTCATGGCGGAAATGATACAAGGGCCTTAATTCATGGGTTTGAAAAGATTGACCTGAAAGGAGTAGATGCGATATTATCTGCAAGTCCTTATTACAACAAGCCTACTCAGAATGGCATTATCGCTCATTATAAAGCTTTGGCAGATGCTAGTCCACTGCCGCTCATTTTGTACAATGTTCCGGGAAGAACGGCTTCAAATATGTCATCGTCAACAACGTTGGAATTAGCTAACCATTCAAATATCATCGCAATGAAGGAAGCTTCAGGTGACCTAGATCAAGTTGGCGCCATCATTAAACGAAAGCCTTCCAAATTCTTGGTTCTTAGTGGCGATGACCCTCTGGTTGTTCCGCATATGTCTCTTGGTGGTGATGGCATCATTTCGGTAATTGCAAATGCTTTTCCTGAAGAGTTTTCAGCAATTTCAAAGGCTTGTTTTATTGGCGATTACAATAAGGCCCGCAAATACCATTACTTATTGATTGATTTCGTGTATCTCCTATTTGCTGAAGGAAATCCTGGTGGCATTAAGGCGGCTCTTGAAATATTGGGCGTAACAGAGGCACATGTCAGGCTGCCCTTAGCTCCTATAAGTAATGAACTTTATAAAAAGATGGAAAAAACCATCGAGCAAATAAAAGGAGCTAAAGTTGAGTAGAACCTTAGTTTTAATATTGTGTTTTTTATCATTCTCATTCCATATCCAAGGTCAAAAGCCTTTTGAAGGAAGAATAATTTACGATGTAGAATACGTCTCTTTTCCTGATGGTATGGAAGGAGCAGAGCTCTCATTACCTCAGCAAGTGACCATGATAGTCAAAGGGGAGAATCTCCGAATAGTTCAGCAAAGCGCAATAGCTGGGGAGCTTCTTCAGATTCATAAAGCAGGTATTGATTCGGTTTATCAAATTTTCCATTTCATGC
Organism: uncultured Flavobacteriales bacterium; assembly: GCA_905479105.1. GTDB lineage: Bacteria > Bacteroidota > Bacteroidia > Flavobacteriales_G > Salibacteraceae > SHAN690. The sequence continues at coordinate 132,136 of CAJQLE010000005.1, read as the reverse complement.
AAAGACATGTTCTTATGGTTGAGCCCATTGAAGACAAGTCAATACGATTCAGGGTAATTGAGAAAGATGAGATAAAGAATATTCTTGGCGTTGATACACGGCAGATGTATTTGCAATCGGGAACAGGTGAGAACTTTTACGCTTGGGTCGATAGGAAATATCTTAATCCATTAAAAGTGGAATTAAGTGGTCTTAAATACCTGCCATTGGAATATTCAATAGTGAGAAATGGTATCACTATGAAGCTTACTGCTCGGGAGCTAAAACATGAACCTATCGATAATACATATTTCATGCTTCCAGAAAATATTGTAAGAATTCGCAACAGTGATCTTCATAAGATTATGAATTGATCGAACAATTCTAATTTACTAACGGTTATATCAATATTATGAAGAGTCTTTTTACACTAATAATTATAGCCATAGCGATTAGTGCTTGTGGCCAAAGCAAAGAACAAATGGAAGGAAACGATTTGATTGAAAAGGTTTATTCTTCAGGACAAGAAGTGCCCGTGGAAATTAAAATGACTGACGCAGAATGGAAGGCTAAACTTTCAGATGAGGCATACTATATATTGAGACAACAAGGCACTGAGCGCGCCTACACTGGGAAATATTGGAATTCAAAGGAAACAGGTACATACTATAGTTTGGCCTCAGGACAGCCATTATTTCTTTCAGATGCAAAGTTTGATTCGGGATGTGGATGGCCGTCATTCTTTGAACCAATAGATAAGGATGCTATAATATATCGATCAGATGACGCGCATGGAATGAAGCGGATAGAAATTCTTGATAGTAAGAGTGGTAGTCATCTGGGCCATGTATTTAATGATGGACCGCCACCAACAGGTTTGAGGTACTGCCTTAACTCTGATGCTATGGTGTTTGTTCCGTTAGGTGAAGACCCAAAGAATTATGGAATAGGAGGCGAGTGACTTTTAACCTAAGGCTACATCCAAAATCATCATGACTAGAAATCCGCCTATGAATCCTAGGGTGGCTATGTCAGTATATTTATCTCTTTGAGTTTCAGGAACAACTTCTTCTATTACTACATAGATCATCGCTCCAGCGGCAAATGAAAGAGCGTAAGGAAGAATTGGTTCAAAGAACATAACTGCCGCAGCTCCGATTACGCCAGCTATTGGTTCTACTATTGCACTTAACTGGCCATACCAAAATGACCGTCCTCTCGAAACTCCTTGCCTCCTTAGAGGCATGGATACAGCGAGGCCTTCTGGAAAGTTTTGAATTCCGATTCCAATAGCGAGTGCTACGGCAGCGCCTATTGTGGCGCCTTCAATACCTGCAGCAACGCCACCAAATAAAACTCCAACGGCTAAGCCTTCAGGGATATTATGAAGTGTAATAGCTAAAACTAATAATGTGGTTTTATGCAAATTGGTTTCAACGCCTTCAGCTTCTTCTCTTTTGAAATTGATATGTAAGTGGGGCATAAAACGGTCTAGTGCAAAAAGAAATAATGCACCAGATGCAAATCCAACAGCAGCCGGCAGCCATGGTATTTGCCCTTGGTTTTCGGCCATTGCAATGGAAGGCGCCAATAATGACCAGAAACTGGCGGCAATCATAACACCTCCTGTAAAGCCGAGCATACCATCCAACCAAACGCGCTTCATTTCCTTGAAAAAGAAAACAAGGGATGCTCCAGCAGCGGTAAGAAGCCAGGTGAATGTAGTCGCTATTAAAGCGGCTAATACTGGGTCGAGGCTACCCATAAATTCGAGTATTACTTCCATCTATTCGATAATGTTTACATAAAGGTTTTTACACACTTGTTGACTGAAGGTTGTTTCTTGACCTTCAATGATTAAAACGCGTGATTTATCATAATCGAAAATGTCTTTGACAAGTAATTCATTTCCTAACTCGATGTTTTGATTATCCAAGTATTGAAGGAATTCTTTGGAGCTGTCTTTCACTCCTGTTACATATCCTTTTTGGCCGACTTTTAATTCAGTCAATTGGATTTGATCCCTCCGCTCAATTACACCATTCTTGTCAGGAATGGGGTCGCCATGAGGATCAAACTTTGGATTGTCTAAGAATCTTTCTAAGCGATCAATAAGTTCATTGGAATCTATGTGCTCAAGCTCTTCAGCCATGTCATGAACTTCGTCCCATTTAAAGTCAAGCTTTTCTACTAAAAAAACTTCCCAAAGGCGATGCTTTCTGACAATATTTAGGGCGATTTCAATCCCTTTATCGGTGAGTGTGGTCGCTTGATACTTCTTGTAATGAACAAGGCCATTGGCATTTAGCTTTTTCAGCATATCTGTTATTGTGGCCGCCTTGGTGCCTAAATGATCAGCAAGTGCATTCGTTGAAACACCCGTCTCATTGGATCTACTAAGTGAATAAATTGCCTTTAAATAATTCTCAACTGTAAAAGATGCCATTCCAATGATTTGTTTGGTAAAGATAAATCGATTATTCAATTAATGTAAATATAAATTTAGATTAGCCTAAAAATATATTTAGATTTGCACTATGAGCAGAATTTTGATATTACTCTCATTGGCATTTTCAAGTTTATTAGTTCAGGCACAAACTGGCACTTTGACTGGATATTTGATAGATAAAGCTACAGGAGATGGCGTTCCTTTTGCTAATGTTGTTCTAGTTGGAACAAGTATAGGCGGAACCACTAGTGATAATGGGCGTTTTGAAATTGAGGAGATTCCTGCTGGAGAGCATAGACTGAAAGTGTCGTTGCTTGCTTACCAGCAAAAAATAGTGAATTTTGAGTTGCTTACTAATCAAACCTTGAATCTTGGTTCGATCTCTCTGCAGACAGATATGCTGGGGTTAGATGAAGTGGTGGTCTCGGGAACGATGAAAGAAGTTTCTCGGCTGGAAAGTTCTGTTCCTGTGGAGGTTTATAGCAAAGTTTTTTTTCGAGCAAATCCAACCCCGTCCATATTCGAGTCTCTTCAAAATGTGAATGGAGTACGTCCGCAGTTGAATTGCAACGTATGCAATACTGGAGATATTCATATCAATGGTCTCGAAGGGCCATATACCATGGTGTTGATAGATGGAATGCCCATTGTGAGCGGATTGTCAACAGTTTATGGACTCACTGGAATACCACAATCTTTAATAGAGCGTGTGGAGATCGTAAAAGGTCCCGCATCAACATTGTATGGTTCAGAGGCCGTGGGTGGAATGATTAACATCATCACTAAAAACCCATCTTCAGCACCTCGCGCTGCTGTCGATGTTTTTGCTACAAGTTGGGGTGAAGTCAACACAGATGTTGGTTTGAAGTTTAATGTTGGAACGAAGGTTTCTTCCCTGCTTGGAGTAAACTACTTTAACTACCAAAACCCTATTGACAATAACAATGACGGTTTCACCGATTTGACATTGCAGGATAGAATTTCAGTTTTCAATAAAATTAATATTGAAAGGAAAGATAATCGCGTTTTCACTCTTGCGGGTAGGTATCTCTATGAAGATCGTTGGGGCGGAGAAATGGATTGGACAGATGATTATCGAGGCGGAGATATAATTTATGGTGAAAGCATTTATACTAATCGATGGGAGGTATTTGGCTTGTACCAATTGCCATTAAAAGAAACAGTAAATTTTCAATTCAGTGCTAATGGTCATTCTCAAAATTCGGTTTACGGAAACGTTCTTTACTTAGCTGATCAATACATTGGCTGTGGTCAATTGACGTGGAATAAGAAAGTTAATCGACATGATATGTTGCTTGGATCTTCATACAGATACACGTATTATGACGATAATACACCTGCAACTTTTAACGCTATTGCTGATACCAATCAAGCCTCGATTATTCATTTACCTGGTCTTTTTATTCAGGACGAAATCAGTTTGAATGAGTTTAATAAAGTGCTGCTAGGGGTCAGGTATGACTACAATAGCTTACACGGTAATATTTTCACTCCAAGAATTAATTATAAATGGAATACAGCCAATAAAAAGAATGTATTGCGCATTAGCGCTGGCAATGGTTATCGAGTGGCAAATGTTTTTACCGAAGATCATGCAGCGCTTACGGGAGCTAGAACGGTTGAATTTCAGGGCGAACTTGATCCAGAGACATCTTGGAATGCAAATGTCAATTTTGTAAAGAGAATTTACACTAAAGGCAATGGTGTCATTGGTATAGACGCTACCGCTTTTTACACCTATTTCACAAATCGAATATTGCCTGATTACGAATCTGATCCCAACAAGATTATTTATGGAAACCTTGACGGTTATTCTGTTTCTAAAGGTGTGTCGCTAAATACTGATTTGGCCTTAACCAATGGATTCAAAGCACTTGCTGGTGTCACAATAATGGATGTCAGCGTTACGGAAAATGGTGAACGTTTCAGACAACTCTTGACAGAATCAGTTCAAGGAGTGTGGAGTGTGGGTTACACTTTCAAACAAATCGGGTTAAGCGCTGATTATACCGGAAACCTCTATGGACCAATGCGTTTGCCACTTCTTGGTAAATTAGATGATCGAGCGGAATACTCGCCTTGGTGGAGTATTCAGAACATTCAACTCACAAAGACTTTTGGAAATCAATGGGAATTGTATGGAGGAGTTAAAAACCTCCTCAATTTCACGCCTCCTGCCAATAGTATAGCTCGAGCCTTTGATCCCTTTGATGAAAACGTGGTATTTGAGACCAATGGGCAAGTAATTCCAACGGCCAATAATCCAAATGCATTGACTTTTGACCCAACTTATGTCTATGCTGCAAACCAAGGAATCAGGGGGTTTCTTGGATTTAGGTACACGCTAAATTGAATTTAAAGGAGATGAAAGGTGTCATTGTCATTCTAGTTTTCATGCTGCTTGCTATTCCTGAGATTACAATGGCACAGCTTCATTCCTTCTCATTTGAGCAGCTAGATAGTTTGCAGGAAGTGGAGGAGCGACCAATTGCTGTTTTTATTCATACTGATTGGTGCAAGTATTGTAATGCAATGCTCAATACTACCTTTAAAAGTGAAGCTGTTCAAATTTCTCTTAATCAGAGCTTTTACTATGTAGAGTTAAATGCAGAGAATAAAAATGAAATTCGGTTTAGAAATCGGGTATTCAAATTCAAACCGACAGGAAATGATCTCGGTATTCATGAGTTAGCCGAACAGTTGGCGATGTTAAATGGGAGAGTCAATTATCCAACTATGTGCTTTCTTAATTCAGACTTTGAAATTGTGTTTCAATACTCTGAATTTGTGGATGCCGGGAAAATGATAGAGGTGTTGAACGAATTATTAAATGAAAATTAGACACTTTTTGAAAAAGCAGTATTTCACGTTTTAGGTCAATTATGACTTTTTTCATGTGGGAGTGAACTTTTCCTTGGTAGAAGATTTACAGCAGATAAGCAGCCTAAAACTTAGCCGCCTTTGTAAAAGTTTGCGTCTAGTTGTTAATTTTACAACAGAATAAAATGCTACCGATGAAAAAACTTTTACTCTTTGGATCTTTTCTGTCTCTAATTTCTTCAAGCATTTTTGCGCAACCTGTTATTACTCAGAATCCCCAAAATGCGGCAGTTTGTGTTGATTCATGTGCCAATTTTTCGGTGTTTGCTGTTGGTAATGGATTAGCTTATGAATGGATGAGACAAGATTCTGTGGGTAATATTTCTGCTGTCGGATCGATGCAGACTCTCCAACTTTGTGATTCTATCTTGCAGTATCATGGCAGCTCTTTTTACTGTGTTGTAGTTGATCAAAATGGCGATAGTGTGGTTTCTTCCATGGCTTCTTTGACGGTTGATTCATGTTTAGCTCCTGTCGCTGATTTTTATTGGGATTGGAGTGTAAATGAGATTTGTTTTACAAGTACTTCCTTGAGAGCAGAAACTTTATTTTGGTTGTTTGGCGATGGAGTAACCAATTCTAACAATCTCTCAGCCTTGTGTCATTCGTATTCTGTTGATGAATTGTATTTCGTCAAGCTTATTGCCTATAATGCCTATGGGCAAGACGAAATTCAAAAAGGGTTTAGACCATTGTCTGTAAATGAGGTTTCTAATTCCTTCAGTCTTTATCCTAACCCGGTCAAAGATAATCTGACGATTAGATCAAATAGTATTATTGAGTCTGTGAAAATTTACAATGTTCAAGGGGCTCTAGTTCGCATATTGACTCCAAATTCTATGGCCATTAATCTTGCCATGGATGAATTAGATTCAGGTATATACAGCCTTGTGATTTCCTCGGAAGGTAAATTAGCTCAGCATAGAATTGTAAAGCAATAAATCTTGGTATAGGAGATTGCTGAATACATTTGATGCATGAAGTCTATTGCATCTTATTCATTCCTTATTTTAGGAATGTCGCTTTTTACACTATTTCTTTCCGCTCAAAGTAGCTCTGATCTGTCAGATGTTCCCGTCAGCCAACAGTTTGATGAAGATAGTCTGCAAATAGCAGAACTGTTTCGTCTTTCTCTGACGGAAGGAAGTAGCTACGACTGGTTAGGCAAAATGTGTAAAACCATTGGACCCAGATTGAGTGGCTCTACTCAGGCTGAGCAAGCTGTGAATTATTCGTTTGACTTGATGGATTCCCTCGGCCTAAATCCTAAAAAGCAGCCTTTGATGGTTCCCGTTTGGAAACGCGGTGAAAAAGAACTTGCCTTCTATAAATCTGCAAATGGCGAAAAAAATGTACTGAATATTTTGGCCTTGGGTGGTTCAATTGCTACGGTTGATGAAGGCATCTATGCTCCTATTGTTGAGGTTGAAACGTGGGATGATCTAAAAACGCTTGGAGAGGAAGGTGTGAGAGGTAAAATCGTCTTTTTTAACGAAGAGATGAATAAAGAGAATCTTTACACTTTTCATAGTTATGGACACTGTGTTATGCATCGATGGGGTGGAGCTGTTGAAGCGGCAAAATATGGAGCTATTGGTGTTTTGGTCAGATCACTAAATTTAAGAATAGACGATTTCCCGCACACTGGAAGCATGAAGTATGACGATGGCATCACCAAAATACCAGCCGCGGCAATCAGTACTCGTGATGCGGAGAAATTATCTAAGCTTCTCGAAGAAGGAGACGAAGTAAATGTGATGATGCGCTTAATGTGTGAAACACTCGAGGACAAAGAGTCATTCAATGTTATCGGTGAGATTCAAGGATCTGAAAACCCAGAGAGAGTGATTTTAGTTGGAGGGCATTTGGATAGCTGGGACGTGGGAGATGGCGCTCACGATGATGGAGCTGGCGTAATGCAGTCATTAGGTGTTCTTGAATTACTTCAAAAGCTTAATTATAAGCCAAAGAACACAGTTAGAGTAGTGTTTTTTATGAATGAAGAAAATGGATTAAGAGGAGCAAAAGCTTACAAGGATTATGCTGAGACGTCCACTGAAGAACATATAGCAGCAATTGAATCTGACAGAGGGGGGTTTACACCGCGAGGATTTCATGTGGATGGAAATACGTCTCAACTTGAAAAAATGATGAGCTGGGAGTCTATTTTGGATAAGTATGGTATACACCAGATCGAAGAAGGCGGAACAGGGGCTGATATAGGTCTTCTTAAAACAGAAAATAATTTGTTAATTGGCTTTGTGCCGGATAGTCAAAGATATTTCGACCACCATCATAGCGCTAATGACACTTTTGATACAGTCAATAAACGAGAATTGGAACTAGGAACAGCTTCTATTGCCGCTTTAGTTTATTTGATTGATAAGTATGGATTGTAATTATTCTTCGACCAAAACGTGTTATGAGCCAACCAATTGATTTGGAATACGTTTTTAAAATGATTGAAACGTATATTCGCTTTGAGCATTTATCTTGAATATAATAAGAAACATAACCCTACTTTTTGCATTTACAGCCCAAGCATTGTTCTTGGCGGCTCAGTGCGTGCAATCTGTAAATTTTAATACTTGGTCTGCAACGGGAGCATTCAATAGTGTATGGACCGTTCAAGCAGCAAACACTGAATTATTATCAGGTGTTAATCTGAATTTCCCAACCATGTTCGTAGGTCCTGATACATTGATAAATGTCAAGGTAACAGGGACTTTTAGGGTGGAGGATTTCGCTGATGATGATTATGTGGGATTCGTTTTTGGGTTTCAGGAAACCAATGCGTTTTCTTGGGGGCCTGCTGCAAACAGTTCAATGACCCATGAATATTATTTGTTTGATTGGAAGAAGAATACTCAGAATTATCTCGGTTGGATTGCGCAAGAAGGCTTCTCTCTGAATCACGTTGATGGAAACTTTACATACAATAATGCAAGTGTTTTCCCTAGTTTTTGGGTGCATACGACCAGTCCTGCTTTTAATGTCTTACAAACCGATTATAGTGCTATAAACGGCTGGGTTCCTAATGTTTATTACAATTTCGAATTGCTCTATACTCCTACGCGAGCTGTAATAATAATTGATAATGACACGATTTTTGACGAATCGGGATGTTTTGAACCTGGTTTGTTTGGATTTTATAATTATTCTCAAGCTCAAGCACGCTATCTTAATTTCAATTATGAATTATATGTAGACTATCAGATTGAGAATGAGGATGTATGTTTGGGTGATACGGCAGAGTTCTACTTTATTGATACAAGTGGCTGTGCAGGTGCAAATGCCTTTAGTAATTTGGTAAGTTTCTATTGGGATTTAGGGGATGGAACAATATCTAATGACACGAATCCAACTCATATTTACAATACTGCAGATACATTTTTAGTCAGTCTAATAGCGACTGATATTAATGGATGCACTGATACCAGTACTAAAAGTATTTATATCCATACACCACCGCAAGCAGCATTTACTTCAAGTTTAGGGTGCTTAGGTGATGCGGTTAATTTAACTGACAGCTCATATTTGCCAATGGGGATCGTGGAGTCATGGGCATGGGATATGGGTGATGGAGTTGGAACTGACACAGTTCAAGATCCGAGTTATGTCTATACTCAATCAGGCACTTATACGGTAGAATTAATTATCGAAACAAACGCAGGTTGCATAGATACTGTTGAGTCTCAAGTGGTAGTTTTAGATCCTCCAATTGTCGATTTTAGTTTTGATAATGCTTGTGAAGGAGATGCTGTAATGCTTTATAGTACATCCACCCAAGCGTTATCTCCATTGGTTTCATTTGAATGGGACGTTAACGCAGACGGAGTGACGGATTATACTTCCGATACGGCTTGGCATATTTTCAATGCTTACGGCACTTATCCGATAGAATTAAAAGTTTATGATCAAGACGGGTGCAGAGATTCTATATTGAAAAACATTTCGGTTCATCCAATTCCTGATGCCAATTTCTTTGCTGATGGTGTTTGTTTCAATGATCAAACACAGTTTTTAGACAGTACCTCAATTGCTCAGGGCGGAATAGGCGATTGGTCTTGGAATTACGGAGATGGAACGATTGAGAATTATTCATCTGCTAGCGGAGTCTTCCCCGGACCATCATACGAATTTCTTTCTCCTGGCACTCCTGCGGTTAAATTGATAGTTACTTCGGATAGTGGTTGTGTGGATTCTATTTTGAAAACGATACAAGTATATTTTCTTCCAGTGGCTAATTTCTTGGCAGATACGTCATGCGATAATGAATTAACCAGCTTTACAGGAACATCTTTTAATCAAAGTGGCAATCTAAGCGGCTTTAATTGGGAGTTTGGAGATGGCAGCTCTTCTTTATTGGCTAATGTGCAGCATAATTATACTCAACCTGGTGAGTACAAGGTAACCTTCAGTGTGGAGTCTAACTTTGGCTGTGAAGATTCAGTTCAAAAATACGTACGTGTTTATCCATCACCAACCACTGCATTCGGATGGTTAAATAATGTTTGTGAAGGGGACGTCCTTCCTTTTAATGATCAATCGTCTATTACACAAGTTACTCCAGGAGGTGATCAAATAGTGGAGTGGGAATGGGTGTTTAACTCTTCAGATACCATGAGTACTCAGAATCCGGTTTATCCAACATCGTCTCCAGATAATATAAATGTCCGTTTGACAACATGGAGTAATTATGGATGTACTACTTTCTCCACAAACACAGCTTCTATCTTTCCTCTACCGAATGCGAATTTCACATTCGAACCAAGTTGCACAGGAGATAGTTCAATTTTTAAAAACTCCTCTCGGGTAGTGAATGGAACTATAGAAACAACGTTTTGGGAATTTGGGAATGGCAATGTTTCATTTCAAGAACATCCAAGAGAAGTGTTTTTAAGTACAGGAAATTATATGGTAACCCTTACGGCTACTTCTAACAAAGGGTGCCAAGATGAGGTTTTCAAGGAAATTCAGATTCCAGAAACACCATTAATTGATTTTACACTCGATCCTATAGACGGTTGCGCTCCATTGAATGTGTTCACTGAGAATCTTTCTTCTGTCAATAACGGCACTTTATTCTATGAATGGTATTTGGACGAGTCGCTTGTTTCAAATGAAGCCTCTCCTAGAATTTCAATAGATAATGATACAGTGATTCCCACATTTCATCGCATAGCTCTCCGCGTTGTTAGTGAAAAAGGATGTGATGCGTTTTTAGAGCATGAAACGCGTATCTCAGTATTGCCGAGACCAATTGCATCTTTTAGAATGAAGGAGCGAGAAGTAGATAAATTTAATCCAATGGTGGAGTTTTTGAATTCTTCATCAAATGCGGTCCGATGGTTCTGGGATTTTGGAGATGGTTTTACCTCTGATGATTTTGCGCCAAGCCATTTCTATATTAATTCTGGAAAGTATCCTGTATACCAAGTAGCATGGAATACTTTCAATTGCCCTGATACAGCGTTCAGTCCGAGTTGGTCTGATCCTAGAGAAAACACCAAAGACCGTTCATGGAGATTGATTGTTGACCCTGTTACTACATTGTATATTCCTAATAGTTTCACTCCAAATGGAGATGGAATAAACGATGTTTGGTTCATCAAAGGGTTTAACGAAGGACGATCATTTGAGCTCGAGGTCTTTAATCGATGGGGAGAATTAATGTTCTCTAGCACTGATTTTGACGCATCTTGGAATGGTCTTATGCCAAATAGTAATAAGTACGCTCCTAATACCACTTATGTATATGTCTTGCGCTATGAGACTTCTGATGGTGAAGAAAAGGAAACCAGTGGCACATTTTCTCTCGTTCGTTAAACATAAAAAGCAAAGCTTTTGTTTCTTTGAATAACATGGAAAAAAAAGAGTTTGTCAATCCCATTGATCCTGATAAAATCACAGAATCACCTGGTTTAATCGAATATGCACATCATGTTGGAAGTGCAATTATTAAACCTGAGGATAAAGGAAAAATTAAAGGCCGTTCACTGTCTGCGATGTATGAGCAGACGGACTTGCAGTTATTACAAATCAAGGAACAAATAACGCTGCTGGCAAAGCAGGTGGAATCCATTGAGCACAGAAAATGCCTTTCTGAGAAAATCTACGAATCCAAAATTTCGTTTCAGCCTATTATTGGTAATACATATTACTTATACAGCAAAGAGGATGGGGCATATCAAGTGTCCATGCTTTCAAATAAAGAATGGGGTTCCAAGAAACCAAATTGGGAGTATCTCAGTGCAATAAAATTGCTGGGTGATCATACATGGCATATTCTAGATGAAAATGCGTCCATATAATATCATTATTCTTCTTTTTGTTGGGTGGGGTTTTAACGCTTGCAGTTACCAAGAAAAGGATGTGAAAGAAATACACGGTGTCTTAGAAGATCAAGTTGATTCATGGAATAAAGGTGATCTCGAGGGGTATATGCAGGGTTATTGGGATAATGAAGATTTAATCTTTACTGGAGGTAAAGGAATAAACAGAGGTTGGCAAGAAACGTTAGTTCGGTATAAAGAATCATATCCTGACAAACAGGCGATGGGTGAACTTTCATTTAATGATTTGGACGTTCAACTTATTTCATCTGAATCTGCATTTGCGGTTGGGGAGTGGCGTTTGGTTAGAATTGCAGACACATTGAATGGGCGGTTTACATTGATTTGGCGTAAGATAAATGGCCATTGGTTCATTATAGCAGATCATAGTTCATAAAAAACACTGCACCTTTGCAGCGCATTGTTAAATTTGGCATTCCAAAGATCTATGATGAAAAACCTCTTTTTAATACTCATATTGAGTTTGTTAACTGCGCCATTAGTTTGGGCTCAGGATGAGTCTAATTCAAGTGCTACCGAGAAATCTGCTCCTACAGGAGATGAGAACAAGGCGGATCAATACTTTTTTGATGAGAATTATAAGTCAGCATTAGGCGAGTATCTAATCTTGTTGGAAGAAGAACCAGAAGATTTGAAGTATAACTTCAATACAGGACTTTGCTATTTGAATTCTGACTTTGAACAGATAAAGGCGATTCCATTCTTCGAGAAAGTTGTTTTTTACGATGAAGAAGCTTCGACTGTTTATTATTTAATGGGTAAAGCTTATCAAGTTGATCATCAATTTGATAGGGCCATTGATATGTTCAACAAGTTCATTGAGTTTCACGACATGGGATCTGAGTTTTCTGTAGAAGAAGCTCAGATTGAAATTGAATATTGTGAGAACGCTTATGAACTAATGAAGTTTCCTAAGGATTGTACGTTCGAAAACTTAGGTGGTCACCTCAATAGTGCATATCCTGATTACTTCCCATTTGTCACTATAGATGAGCGATTTATTGCTTACACATCCAAGCGCGATGATGGCAGTGTTCTTATGCCAAACGGCACTTATGCATCAAATATTTACTTTTCAGAAGTAAAAGATGGTGAGTATCAAGATGGAGTGCCAATGCCTGGTGCGACAAATGATCCTGCTGAAAGTGAGGTGATTGTCGGTATGTCTGGTGAAGGCGATCAAATTCTGCTGATGAAGGGACAAGAAGGGATTAGTGGAGATATTTTGTCTGCTGATTTCCATGACGGAATTCTTGATAATATGAAACCTCTCGACCAGAAGGTTAATAGTAAATTCAGGAAAATAGCAGCGTCATATTCGCTTGATGGTAACTCTGTCTATTTCGTTAGTGATAGGCCTGATGGATATGGTGGAACGGATATTTGGATAATTAATAAGTTGCCGAACGGCAAATGGGGAGTGCCTTTTAATGCTGGACCAGACGTTAATTCAGAACGTGACGAAGACTTTCCAAATTTATCTCCTGACGGGGAGTTTCTCTATTTCAGTTCTAAAGGTCACTTCTCAATGGGTGGATATGATATTTTTAAATCGAAATGGAACATTGATTCTTTGAGATTTGTGAATCCACGAAACCTTGGATATCCAATAAACTCTGTTGATGATGATATGAACTTTCGTATTTCTCGCTCAGGGCGTTATGGCTATATGTCTGCCTTAAGAGAGGATGGTTATGGAGATTATGATATTTATCGTGTAACGATCAATGAAGTTGAAAGTGAGTATAGTGTTTTACGTGGAGAGATTACCAGCTTAGAAAGTCAATTTGATGTGTTGTCTGCTGAAATAACTGTCACTTTCCTAAACAACGGTGAATTATTTGGGATTTACACTCCAAATCCTAACTCTCTGAGATATGTAATTATTCTGCCTCCAGGCGAATTTGAAGTCTTCGTTGATTCTCCGGGTTTTGAACCGGTTTCTTTTGAAGTGAAAATTTTGGGTAAAAGTTCGTTTCAGCCGGAGATTGTTAGAGACCTGAAACTTCAAGCTAAGTAAGGCAAGATCTCGATTAGTTTCATGCCTTTATCCAGCAGCAAGAGATACATTCTTTACGTTTCTAATCATTGTGTGCAATGCGATAATGTAATTGACTTTTTGAATAGAAAGTCAATAGAATGTCTCATTATTAATGTGGATAGTGAGGGTGATAGTCCACCTGAAAAGGTGTTTATTTATCCTGTTTTATTTAATTATGACAGGCTTTTGGCTTATGGATTGGATATTATCGAACATTTTCAATTTTTTGATAATCGACCTTAGCACTTCGTTTTCTGATTTTCTTATACCTTGAAGCAATAATTATCCTGAATGCTTAAAATATTTTCTTCTAAACAAATTCGCGAGGCAGATCGACTGACGATACAGAAAGAGTCTATCCCTTCCGTAGATTTAATGGAGAGGGCTGCTGGGAAGTGTGTAGATTGGTTTACTAATGTTTACAGCACTGATAGGCCCGTTATAGTCATTGCCGGCATAGGTAATAATGGAGGAGATGCACTTGTAATGGCTCGAAAACTCTCTGAAAGAGGGTATTCCGTTAAAAGCTATGTAGTTCGCTTTTCAGAGCGCTTTTCAGAAGATTTGCAAATCAACTTGGATAGATTGACTGACTTGGGGCATGAGGTGACTTATATATTGGAAGAAAAACAATTCCCTTCTATTAGCAGCGACACAATACTAATTGATGGTTTGTTTGGTTCGGGTTTAAACCGAAAAGTTGATGGATTAGCAGAGTTATGCATAAGGCAAATTAATGCGAGTATTGCAGAAGTTGTGTCGATAGATATGCCTTCTGGTTTGTTTTCAGACCAATTTACCAATGAGTCGGCTGCGGTTATTCTTGCGTCATACACCTTATCCTTTCAGTCGCCTAAAATGGCATTCTTCATTCCAGAGAATCAAGAGTTTCTTGGCGAATGGAAAGTCCTTGATATTGGTCTAGACTCCGGTTTTCTGAGTGCAGAAGAGACGACTTTGCATTTTGTTGATGCAGTAGATGAGTATCGCTCAATGTTTGAACGAAATAAGTTTGATCATAAAGGACATTATGGCCATGCAATTATTATGGCAGGAAGCTATGGCAAGATCGGAGCTGCTGTTTTGGCTTCAAAGGCATGTCTTAGAGGTGGAGTGGGCAGACTGACCGCATTTGTGCCTCATTTGGGATATTCTATCATGCAGACATCAGTTCCTGAGGCAATGTGTGTTGTGGATGATTATGATCAGTTTCTAGGTGAAGTTCCTTCTCTAGAAGGATACACTGCAGTTGGAATAGGACCAGGAATTGGAGTTGGCAAGAAGACTAAGAGAATGCTTCGCGACTTGCTTTCTAAAGTAAAAGTCAATTTAGTGCTTGATGCGGATGCATTAAACATTCTATCTGAAAACAAGGATTACTTGAAGTCACTGCCACCGAATACAATTTTGACACCTCATGTCCGTGAGTTTGAGCGATTGTTTGGATCGTCTAAGAATAGCTTTGAGAGGGTTAAATTACTAAGAGACGTAGCCGTTAAGTTTAAAGTGATCATTGTGCTAAAAGGTGCAAATACTGCTATTGCTAGTGCAGATGGTAGAGTGTTTTTTAATTCAACTGGAAACCCAGGAATGGCCACCGCAGGCAGCGGTGACGTCTTAACTGGAATTATTACGGGCTTTTCAGCGTACATTCAGGATCCATTAGTGGCTGCGATTTCTGGTGTTTACGTTCATGGCTTAGCTGGTGATTATTCGGCTCAATCACAAGGTCAATCATCCATGATTGCATCTGATATTATTGCTAATCTTGGAAAAGCTACCATGAAGGCATTTAAGTTTTAGAGCATGAGCATTACCTTGATAATATTGATTGCCACAGGAATTGTAAGCGCTTCTGCACTGAATAACCGAGAACTCTTTTATAAAATTGATTTTCAGCCTTTTATGGTAGATAGGAATAATCAGTTTTACCGATTCATTACACATGCTTTTGTTCATGCTGACTGGGGCCATTTAGTGGTTAATATGTTTGTTTTTTACCAGTTTGGAAAGCTCGTTGAGTCATACTACGAAATGCTTTTTGGACCAAAATGGATCCTTTATTTCTGTTTGCTCTATTTAGGTGGGATTCTCTTCAGCACTATTCCAGGGTACGTGAGAAACAGGCAGAACTATCACTACCATGCAGTTGGAGCGTCTGGAGCAGTAAGTGCCATAGTTTATGCTTTTATCCTTATGGAACCTATGGCGCCACTCGGTTTGTTTTTAATTCCGTTTCAGATTCCTGCATGGATTTTCGGACTTTTGTACTTAGCGCTCGAATTCTACCTTGACAAGAATAGTAAAAGCCATGTTGCTCATTCTGCACACTATTTTGGAGCCGTTTTTGGACTGATTTTCACCTTCATTTTAGCACCTGAGCTCTTATTCAGATTCTTTTAGCAGTTATGGTCTATGAGTTCATAGAGAATAGGTTCGTACCAATTAATGGGATCATAGCCAATAATAGAGGGTTCCTTTATGGAGATGGATTTTTTGAAACTATGCTCATTCTGAATGGAAGACCAACGTTCTGGAGGGAAAGGCTCGTCAGAATTTCAGGCACATTAAGCTATTTAAAAATCACTCTAAACGGCTCGTTTAATGACCTTTATCAAGCACTTACTTCGGTCGCTGGTAATGAAAGCGGCACCTTTCAAAGAGCAAGACTGTCATTCATTCGCAGCGGTGCAGGAAAATATAGACCCGAAGTAAATGAATGTGATATTTTTCTTCAGCTTGAATCATTAGATGAAATTCAATTCAGTGGTTTACCAATGAAAAATTTCGATATCGGTAAATTGAAAATACCATCAGATGTTGCAGGTAATTTTAAGTTGATTGGCAAACACTATCAAGTACTGGCTGCTCTAGAGGCTGAAGAGCGAAATGTTGATGATCTAGTTCTATTGAATAATAAGGACGAGATATGTGAGACTATTAGTGGTAATGTTTTCGCTCTAACAGATGGCCAATTTATCACTCCAAATCTTAGTTCAGGATGTCTCAATGGTGTCATCAGGAATGTGTTGCTTCAAAATAATTTGTGTATTGAAGATTCGATGAGTTTAGCAGATATTCAAAATTCTGAAGCGCTGTTTTCTACCAATAGTATTTCTGGAATTACTCAACTTGTCAAAAATGGAACTAAGACGGTGGGTTCCGATAAAGTTGAGGGTTTAAAAACGAAATTAAATCAGCTTTTGCTTAATTCAACGCGGGATCCTCGGGGAAGTCAGCCATAATAGAGAATTTTTTCCCTAAGGATTTGAGGCTTTCTCGCCAAAGCTCATCCAAGTCTTCTTTCATAATCCTTTCGGCATTGAGAGAGCTTAAGATCCAACTTCTTTCTGAGAGTTCTTCTTCGAGTTGATTTGCTGTCCAGCCAGAATAGCCACCAAAGAATTTAACATCGCTAGGAGCTACTGAACCCGATCTAATGAGACTTGTTATTTCATCGAAATCGCCACCCCACCACAATCCATCCATTATGTTTTGAGCGTTTTCAATCTTTTCACCAATGGAGTGTAAAAAGAAAACACTTTCAGGTTTAACAGGCCCACCATAATGAAACCTAAACGAATCTTTTGGGTAATCATCAATCATATCTGACATGAAAAGGTCAGTGGGTTTATTTAATACAAACCCAACTGCACCATTCTCTGAAGAGTATTCCAACAGCAGGATTACAGATCTGCTAAAATTAGGATCACCCAAGAAAGGCTCTGAAATCAAAATTTTACCTTTTGCAAGCAGGTCAGGCGAAAAGCTAAAGCCTAGCTTAAGGAAAAACTCATTCTCTATGTTGTCTGGTTTGAACATATTAATATGACTGCAAAATAGAAGACGCGCTACTATAAAACAAGGGCTTGTTGAATTAATGATCAAATCTTATTCACTTATACCCAAAAGTCCTTTTATACCTTTGTCTAAATACTTATAGAATGAGTTATGAAGCGGTTAGAAAAGACTATGTTAAGCATGTTTTAGAAGAGTCAGATTGTTTGGAAAACCCCATTGAAATGCTGGAGAATTGGTTGAATGAGGCCCTTAAGGAGACTCAGGATGCAAACGCCATGACTCTCACAACAGTCAGTGCTGAAGGAAAGCCATCAAGCAGGGTTGTGTTAATTAGAAAACTCGATGAACGTGGAGTTATTTTTTATTCGAATTATTCGAGTAAAAAGGCAAGTGAATTAAAAGAAAATCCGAATGCTGCGGTTAACTTCTTTTGGCCTTGGGTGGAGCGTCAAGTTAGAGTCGAAGGAACAGTTATAAAGTTACCCGAAGCTGAGAGTGATGCTTATTTCAAATCACGTCCTCGTGAAAGTCAAATAGGAGCTTGGGCGAGCGATCAAAGTGATGAAATGACTTCTCGAGATCAATTGGAGAAGAGGTTCCAAGAGGTTACTCAAAAGTTTGAAAACAAAGATGTACCTCGACCTGAATTTTGGGGAGGCTACATTATTCAGCCAAGTTTAATTGAATTTTGGCAGGGTAGGGCCAGCAGGTTACACGACCGAATAAAATATGAGCCCTTTGAAAATCGTTGGAAATTCAAAAGGCTCTTTCCTTAAGAGTATATAAAACTCTATTTGTCTTCTGTTTTCTTAGCGGCAGGCTTCTTTGCAGGAGCTTTCTTTGCTGGGGCCTTCTTTTCTGCTGCTTTAGTGGCAGTAGCTTTAGTTGCTGTTTTCTTTACTGTAGTTGAACTTGCCGCTTTAGTGGCAGTAGCTTTAGTTGTCGTTTTCTTTGCCGCTGCTGGTGCTGCTGGTTTTTTGGTGGCTGCTTTTTTCGCTACGGTTTTCTTTGTAGCTACTAATGCTGGCTTTGCTTTCTTGCGCTTTCTCTTGTTTCCGTAACTGCCGGCAATTCGTTTTCCTTTCGCTGTTTTAATATCTCCTTTTCCCATGTTAGTCGAATTGATTTGGGGCAAATATAGGAATCCATCGATGAGGTTAAGGCATAAAAAAACCCCTCCATTCGGAGAGGCTTTTTTATTTCTTCAGTGAATCTTAGTTTACAGCTCCACCTAGGTCAGCTCCTGCTTTGAACTTAACAACGTTCTTAGCAGCGATCTTAATTTCTTTACCAGTTTGCGGGTTACGACCTGTACGAGCAGAACGGTTAGATACAGAGAAAGAACCAAATCCAACAAGAGCAACTCTGTCACCTTTCTTAAGTGCGCCAGTTGTAGTGTCGATAAATGCATCTAATGCTTTTTTAGCATCAGCTTTAGAAATTCCGGCTCCGTTAGCCATAGCGTCAATCAATTCAGCTTTATTCATTTTAAATAGTTTTTAGGTTAAACATTTTGTTTCAACGAGAACAAATATGTGTCTCAACCGCGCAGACTGCAAGTGTTTGAGGTGCTTTTGTTGATAAAAGCACCTCTTTGTTAATAAGTGAGGGGGTATTTAGGGGTTTTTCAAAGATTTGAACAGTCATAATCTTCAAAATCCACACTAATCGGGCTTTGTGAAGTGTCTGTCTGTGCCATCAAAGTGAGGTGACTGAATGCTTATCACTTTTAAAGTTTGGTTATTTGTCACTCTAACAGAATGGGAAGTACCCTTTGGAATGAAAATATAATCGCCTTTTTCAATGGGGTTTGATTTGTCCCCCAATGTCATTATGCCGAAACCTTCCATTACATAAACTACTTCTGTGTGTTCTTCATGATAGTGTTCTCTTACATGTTCCTTTACCCAAATAACAAAGCTTGATGCGTCATCTGAATCATCAAGTTGGATTACTTTAATATTATCGAAGCTCTCTTGAGTGGTAAACTCATTTAGGTTCTTAACCCACTGTGCTTGAAGGCTGAAAAATGAACATAACATAACAGTAGTAATTAAATGACTTTTCCACTTCATGGCTTCTATTTTAAACTTATATATATAATGACTTTAAGAGTGCGATGACCAAAATACAACCTATATCTTTGAGATCAATTTTCAAACTTTTGTTACATGGAATTAGTTCAACTTACGACAGACGAGGCGATCGCTTTAGAGAATAAATATGGAGCACATAATTATCACCCTCTTCCAGTTGTTCTTGATAGAGGCGAAGGCGTTTATGTTTGGGATATAGAAGGAAAAAGGTATTTCGATTTTTTATCAGCATACTCCGCAGTTAATCAAGGACATTGTCACCCTAGAATAATTGATGCTATGGTCGAGCAAGCTAAACGCTTAACACTTACAAGTCGCGCTTTTTTTAACTCGAGACTTGGAGAGTATGAAAAGTTTGTAACGGAATATTTCTCTTTTGACAAGGTTCTTCCAATGAACTCTGGTGCAGAGGCAGTAGAGACGGCTATAAAGCTTGCTAGAAAGTATGGCTATGAAAAAATGGGAATAGAACCGGATAAGGCTAAAATCATTGTAGCCAATGATAATTTCCATGGTCGCACCACTACTATAGTGTCGTTTTCAAATGATCACGATGCTCGAAAGAACTTTGGACCTTATACTCCAGGATTTGAAAGTATTGCATACAACGATCTTGAAGCTTTGGCTAAGTCAGTCAAAGAAGATAATGTAGTTGCTTTTTTGGTAGAGCCCATTCAAGGAGAGGCTGGAGTAAATACTCCTGATGTCGATTATATAATGAAGGCAAAAGCAATCTGCGCTGAGAACAATGTTCTATTTATAGCTGATGAGATTCAAACAGGTATTGCTCGAACGGGATCATTACTAGCCGTTTGTGGTAAATGCTCTTGCGAAGGTCACTGCGAGCGTCAAGCAGCAACATATACTCATCCTGACATTCTAATTCTTGGTAAGGCTTTGAGTGGTGGAGCGTACCCTGTTTCAGCTGTTTTGGCGAATGATGAAATAATGAATGTTATCAAGCCGGGTCAACATGGAAGCACATTTGGAGGTAATCCAATTGCAGCGGCTGTTGCTGTGGCAGCATTGGAAGTTGTGAAAGATGAGAAATTAGCTCAGAATGCTCGTAGATTGGGTGATATATTCCGCTCAGAAATGACGGCACTGGCTAGTGAACTCAACATTGTAAAGCTTGTGCGTGGAAGAGGATTGCTAAATGCAGTATTGATTAACGATACAGAGGATAGTTCTACTGCATGGGATATTTGCGTAAGACTCATGGAAAAAGGCCTACTAGCTAAACCAACACATGGAAATATTATTCGTTTTGCGCCACCACTTGTGATGACTGAAGAACAATTGATGGAATGCGTTGCTATTATTAAAAGCACAATCGCTGAATTCGAAAAAAAATAAGATTGCTCAATGGCGAATTTATTAAAGAACAAAGAAGACCAAGAAGTAAGGATCAAAAAACCAGATTGGTTAAAAGTTAAGATTCCTGGAGGCAAGGAATATTTGCGCGTAAAAGAAGTGGTGGAAGATAGAAACCTCCATACCATTTGCTCAAGTGGTAAATGTCCTAACCAAAGTGAATGCTGGAGTGCAGGAACAGCCACTTTCATGATACTCGGAAATACATGTACTCGATCTTGTCAATTTTGCAATGTTGCTACAGGTGCTGGCGAGGAGGTTGATATTTTTGAGCCAGCAAAGGTCGCTGATAGTATTCGAGTGATGGGACTGAAGCATGCAGTAATCACCTCTGTTGATAGAGATGACTTACCTGACGGAGGCGCTAATCATTGGAAGAAAACAATTGAGATGATTCGTAAGAAGAACCCTGATGTTACCATTGAAACCCTAATTCCCGATTTTAAGGGTGAGTGGAAGAATCTTGATCCTATATTGGAGGTTAAACCGGAGGTGGTTTCTCATAATATAGAGACTGTTGAGAGGATTACTAAGAATGTTAGAATTCAGGCCAAATATTGGCGAAGCATGGAAGTTCTTAAACGCCTTAAAGAAGGCGGAATCAATAGAACAAAGAGCGGAATAATGGTTGGTCTTGGAGAAGAGAAAGAAGAAGTATTCCAAACATTAAGAGATTTACATGCTCAAGGTGTTTCGGTTGTTACCATTGGTCAATACTTGCAACCATCAAAGAAACACTTGCCTGTCAAGGATTGGGTTAAACCAGAAGTTTTTGCAGAATACAAAGAATATGGAGAGTCTATAGGAATTGATCATGTAGAAAGTGGACCGTTGGTGAGAAGTAGTTATCACGCTGAGCGACATATTTAAACTACTCATCGAGGAATTTCATACATTCGACTTGAATTAGTCATATTTTCTATTTATAATTATTATGAGAAGCTTTCTATTCTCAATTCTTTTTTTCGCACTGTGCATAGGGGCATTAGACGTAAAATCCCAAAATTCAATCGCCCGCGAATGGAATGAAGTTTTATTAGAGGCGATTCGTAATGATTTTGCGAGACCTACTGTTCATGCAAGGAATTTATTCCATACATCCATTGTTATGTATGATGTTTGGGCAGCCTACGATACTGCTGCTAGCACCTTATTTTTGGGCAAAGAAATGAATGGCTTCCCTGTTCCATTTAATGGAGTAGAAGCACCATTGGATCCACTTTTATTAAAGAAGTTCAGAGAAGAGGCAGTAAGTTATGCAGCATATAGGCTACTAACACATCGTTTTGAGCACTCTCCAGGTGCTAGTCACAGTCTGTTTTTAATGGATTCATTGTTTGCAGACCTCGGCTTTGACCAAAACAAAACATCTTGGAATTATGCGTCTGGTGATCCTGCTGCATTAGGAAATTACATAGCTGCTTACATGATCAATTATGGTCAGCAAGATGGTGCCAATGAAATCAATGATTATACAAATCGCTTTTACGAACCAGTAAATCCTGCTTTGGATCTCGGAGCTCCGGGAAATCCTGATTTAATTGATCCGAATAGGTGGCAGCCATTGAAGTTTGACACCTTCGTTGATCAGAGTGGAAACTTGTTTTTAGGTGGTATACCTGAATGCTTGAGTCCTGAATGGGGTTCTGTTGATGCTTTCTCCTTTACTGAAGATGATCTTGAAATCCTTCAAAGAGATTCGGAAGATTGGTGGGTTTTTCACAACCCTGGTCACCCTCCTTATTTAGATACGGTGAATGGAGCGGGGGATTCTGATTTGTATAAATGGACGTTTGAGTTGGTATCAGCGTGGAGTAGTCATATGGATCCTTCAGATACTACCGTGTGGGATATTTCACCGAACAATATTGGCAATATTCCTTTTGAGATGTATCCTGATTCTTTTTCTGAATTCCCATCATTTTATGATTTTGACAACGGAGGAGATGTCAGTCTAGGTTATGATGTGAATCCATCCACTGGACTTCCATATCCACCTCAAATGAAAAAACGTGGTGACTATGCTCGAGTTTTGGCTGAGTTTTGGGCGGATGGGCCTGATAGTGAAACGCCTCCAGGCCATTGGTTTACCCTTCTTAATGCGGTAATGGATTATCCAGAATTCAATTTCCATTATAAAGGAGAAGGAGAGGAATTGGATCATTTGGAATATCAAGTTAAGGCTTATTTGACATTAGGTGGAGCCATGCATGATGCAGCAATTGCTTCTTGGGGTGTAAAAGGTTACTATGATTATATCAGGCCTATATCAGCTTTGCGGTATATGGCGAAACTCGGACAATCCTCGGATCCTAATTTGCCGAATTATCATCCTGCAGGAATTGAATTAATACCAGGTTATATTGAGCAAATTGCTATTGGTGATTCCTTAGCAGGAGGTGGCAATCAGTTTGTTGGAAAAATAAAAGTGAAAGCATGGAGAGGACATAATTTCATTTCGAATGCTGAAACAGATATCGCCCATGTTGGTTGGATTTTAGCGCGCGATTGGTGGCCATACCAGCGACCATCTTTTGTTACGCCTCCTTTCCCGGGATTTGTGTCGGGACATTCAACATACTCAAGAGCAGCAGCAGAAATTATGACTATGCTTACGGGAGATGAATATTTTCCAGGTGGAGTAGGTCGTTTTGTAGCTCCAAAAAATGATTTTTTGGTATTTGAAAAAGGACCAAGTGACACTATTGTGTTGGAATGGGCAAAGTATTATGACGCTTCTGACCAATGCAGCTTGTCTCGCATTTGGGGCGGAATTCACCCTCCTGCTGATGATATTCCTGGGAGAAAGATGGGAAGGATTATCGGTATTGAAGCATTCAATTATGCCGAAGCGCTTTTCCTAGGTAAAGATGATACGATTACTGGTGTTAATGAGAGTGCTCAATTAATTTCTTCAGGCATTAAAGCCTATCCAAACCCGAGTGCAGATGGGCGCTTTAATGTTACGCTTGACAATGCCTGTGGTCAAGAAGTTGAATTCTTTGTCTATGATACTTTCGGAAGAATGGTTTTTAATCAGGCCATCTCCAATGACTGTAAGTCATCAGTATTTGATGTAAACCTTTCTAATCAATCAAAAGGAGTTTACTTCTTAACGGTGATTGGTAAAGAGTCGAAATCAAGTCATCGCTTGATTATTCAATAGACTTTAACTTTTCAAGTTCCTTAATGTTTTTGGCAATGTTTACTGCCATATCATCCGTTGGAAGATCATCTGAATCCAATCCAAAGGGATCTTCAATGGATTCTGCGATCAATTCCAGACTGGCTAAGATGTAAAAGGTGAATCCTGTTATCAGGATAGTCCAATATTCGAATGCTCCTGCAAACCCAATCGGCATTGTAATGGTATACACAAAAATGAACTTCTTTATAAAGATGTTATAGGTATAAGGAATGGGAGTTTTCTTGATTCTTTCGCAGGCACCACATATGTCGGTGAATCGATTTAAATCTTCTAATAAAGCCAGTTTGTTTGAACTATTGAAGTTTTCTTTAGTGGAGTCCTCAACTAGTATTTGCATCTTAAGTGCAATAGAATTAGGAACGTGATCTGCGTTAATAGAGTCCTTTGGGAAAAGACTAATTGTTTCTTCATCTAGAAGGTCGTATTGTGCATTTCTTAAATGCTCTTTTAGTACAAATGGATAAAGTCTTGTCCATTTTAAAAGTTGATTCCTAACTTTCTCATCAGGAATTGACGATAATACTTTGAGACTGAAATTCCGCGATACATTTACCAAAGCACCCCATTGCTTCCTTCCTTCCCACCATCTGTCATAAGCGGTATTGGTTCTAAATACCAGTAAGAGTGAAATGATGAAGCCAAGCAGCGAATGCATGACCGTTGATGTGAAGTTCATTTGCATCACATCCAATTCAATATATACAATCACAAGACTGTAAATCGATACAGATAGGATGACCCAAAATAGCTGCCTGAATGTATCGCTTTTATGAAATTTGAAAATGAGTCCGAACCAGTCTTTAGGGTTGTAGTTGATCATAATATTGATTGAAGATCTAAAGTTCTACTTTATTTTCAATCTGCATCTTTGAGGAAACGAATTATTCATGCATTATAGCTACACTGTTCTTGATCGGTTTCTTCGATATGTAAAGATTGATACTCAATCGGATCCTCACAGCGATTCAATTCCGTCCACTGAAAAGCAGAAGAATTTAAGTAGAATTCTAGTTCAAGAATTGAAAGAGTTAGGAGTGAAGGATGCTGAGATGGATGAGCTAGGATATGTCTATGCTACCATTCCGGCCAATACAGAAAAATCTATTCCTGTAATTTGCTTTTGCTCGCATGTTGATACATCACCAGAGAGTAGTGGAAAGAATGTAAATCCAATTATTCATAAAAACTATGACGGCAGTGTTTTGACATTGCCTGCTGATAAGAGTATAATAATTGATCCAGTGGCTCATCCTGAGCTCGCTAAGAAGCTTGGCAACGATATTGTCACTGCAGATGGAACAACCTTGCTTGGAGCTGATAACAAGGCTGGAGTAGCTGCAATAATGGATACAGCACATTATTTTTTGAATCACCCTGAGGTGAAACATGGCGCCATTCGAATATTATTCACACCTGATGAAGAAATTGGAAGAGGAGCGGACGCGGTAAACATTGAAAAATTAGGAGCCGATTTTGGATATACTGTTGACGGTGAGGCGCTTGGTTCGTTTGAAGATGAAACATTTAGCGCACATATGTTGAAGATTAGTATTCATGGCGTGAACTTCCATCCAGGATTTGCAAAAGGAAAATTGGAAAGTGCTTTGAAAGCAGCTTGTTCATTTGTTGACCGTTTACCCAAAGACGCTTGGTCTCCTGAAACAACCGAAGGTCGAGAAGGCTTTGTGCATCCATACGAAATGACTGGAGGAATTGAGAATGCCGAGATCACAATGATTATTCGATCCTTTGTTGATAGCGATTTGAGTGATTATGAAAGTCGATTAAAAGGCGTTCTAGAAGAAGTAATGAAGGACTATCCAAACTCTTCATTTGAGTTTGAAGTTTCAGAGCAATACCGAAACATGAAGAATGTGATTAAGGAATGTCCTCAAGTTTCAGAATACGCCATTGAAGCTATAAAAAGATCAGGGCTTACTCCAATTACCGGGAGTATACGCGGAGGAACTGATGGCTCGAAGCTTTCGTTTATGGGATTGCCTTGTCCCAACATATTTGCTGGTGAACACTCGTTTCACAGCAAGATGGAATGGGCCAGTGTTCAAGACATGGAAAAGGCCGTTGAAACATTGGTCAACCTTGCTTGCATTTGGGAAGAAAGAGGTTAGGAGCTTGTCGAGTTGAAGTATGTTGATAGAATCGAATCCATGGCTCGTTCTCCTTTGCAAATAAGCTGAATATTTTCCCACATACCTGAGGAAATCAGAGGGCTCAATGGCTGCTCATGACTGGTAATGGATTTGAAAGCATTGGTCAACTTTTTATCCCAAATTTTATGGTAACGTAGCGTATCATCCGGATATACTATTTTCCTCCTTGTTCCTTCTGGAATGGCTCTAAAAGGCACGCTAATGTTTAAGTATCCGTAATCGTCTGTAAGCTGCTCTCCTGCTTGTATATCTCTCACTGCGATTTCAAAATCGTATGCGGTGGTCAAACAATTTGAATTGAAACTGTGATTTACAAATCGTGCATTATCCCAGCACAATACATAGTTACCGATGTTATTGCGGAAAGCATAAATATCCAAGAT
Organism: uncultured Flavobacteriales bacterium; assembly: GCA_905479105.1. Lineage (GTDB taxonomy): Bacteria > Bacteroidota > Bacteroidia > Flavobacteriales_G > Salibacteraceae > SHAN690. The sequence continues at coordinate 105,377 of CAJQLE010000005.1, read as the reverse complement.
GTTCTTATAGGGTTCATCCATTTCTTCGAATTCTCTTGGCGTGAATGACCGATCAAATTTGTCGAGTACCCAAGTGACTGTTCCTTTTGGAATGAATTTTTTGGCGACTACGCCATAACCGATTTCATCATTGATGAATTGCAACTCAGTATTTGGATGGATCATTTGACATTTTTAATTTAAATAAAATTAGATCAGTCAATGGTCTGAAAATCAAGTGTTGAAAACTATATTTTTAAGCGTGTTGAAGTAATGTCAACCTGCTCAGTAACGCCATATTCGATTACGCTATTATTAAGAGCTAAAAGAGCAAATTATTATAATCTGAGAGTAAAAAAACAGCAGTGATTTTAGCCCAACTTAAGGCTTGTTAGGCGGATTTTTTCTTAGCCAAACGCATAATTGCATTCCTTGATTAGTCCTTTGCATATAAGGCTTGATTATTACATCCATTATTTTTGGAAGATACGTTTCACAAACATAGAATTCATGGTGTGCAATGGTATAGTCATGAATTTTGGAGTTTCGTTTAAATGAGTCCAACCCAAACTCATACAGATGATAAGGCTCGTGCATAGGACTAATATTTCCGACATAGTCAGAAAATCGAAGTGCGTAAAAAAGATTAATGATTTTATTGGTAAGCCATTTTGAAGATGGCACTTCAATATGGATTAGTCCATTTGGTTTAACCCATTTTAAAGCTTTCTTAATCGATTCAGAAGGATCATATAGGTGTTCGAGAACGGCTCCAAAGGATATAAAATCAAAGCTATTTTCTTCATAGTCAATTTTTTCTATCATTCCCAGTCTCAATTTTACAGGAGAGATTTTCATTTTTGAAATTGCTAGTTCATAAAATGGTTTTGACGGCTCAAATCCGTATACATCAAATCCAGCTTTTTCTAACGCTATCATTTGTTTACCTAAGCCTGCTCCAATATCCAAAGATTTCATTCCTGATTTAAAGTCAATCAATTGTTTCAGCCTGGATATTTCTCCTTTGAAGTAATTATCATTCAATTCAAAATAGGAGTCTTTCCAATATTCTTCAGGAGGAACTCCATAATGATCTTCAATATCAAATGGAATTGGTTGTGGATTTGAATAGATTAAATCACAATTTGTGCACTTACATATTGAGGTGGTTATACCAACTTTACCTTTTGGATTCAATCCCTGAGATTTATTCAACCTTTTCCCAAGAACTTTATGCGTGTTGACTTCATGTCCACACATATTGCAATTTTCTATTTCATTAAATAAGTATCTCATCACCATAATATCAATTTCTGAAACTGCTCTTGCTCAGAAAAGTTCGATTTTTAATCCGTGATAATTAAAATTCTTAGCTATCACATTGTTGGTTCTCTCAACCAAAAGATTAAATATAAATGTTCAATTGAAATGGAGAATACCTTTTTCAACTAGTGCAGAAATAAGACTCAAGGCACGGATCAATCAAGGTTGTTTATTCTTTGTTGCCTTTTACCCAGCTTCACTCAATTCTTTTACTTTTTGAGCCCACTTTTCTAATATTTCTTTTTGTTGATTAAAATCATCCTTGTAAGGCCCGCACGCTATTTTTAGTTCGGTGATATTCGTTTCTTCATCTTCTAAGAGCAAAAATTTCTCCACGTAATTCTTGTCTTCTGCTTTGTAATCAATCTGAATGTATTGATTGCCGAATAGACTTTCTGCGAACTCTGAAGTGATTTCACCTCCATTGACGTACTTGTAATTGACTTTGGTGGATGCTACCCATTTGACCCCTAGCGTATTTCCCTCATCAAAAATAGGCTGAAGAATGAAGGCGTATTCTGGCTGAGTAAGGACTTTCCAAATTTCAGTTTGAGTCGCGTTAATATTGAGGTTGAAGGATACAAAGCGTGATGATGAAATCGATTCAATCTCTTCATCGGATAAAATTCTTACCGCGGAAAAGTTGGCACTGCCATTGCCTCCGTTCAAGTATCTGAACCCCACCACAGAATCATTGGATACATTAATCGCTTGTATTACAATTACCAGTTCTTCTTTTTTGGAATGCGCATTATAAAAGCGAGCCAATTTGGGCATTTCAATGTCCAAAGGTTTTGCCTCTGGATATTGTTCAAGATCAACAAATATGAGAGATGTGCCATTTTGAGTTTCTTCTCGGGTAGCTAATCTTCCATTCACCACTGGAACAGATTTCCAGTTGCTTATATCCACTGCGGGAAATCCATTCAAATTATCAGGACAAAACCAACCTCCATATTGGTGTGGCTGACTCTTTTTTACTTGTGTTTTTTCCACTTTTAATGCTTCTTCTTGGATTTCTGCGGTTGCGCTGTTCTGTGAACAAGAAATGAAAGAGGATACTAGGAATAAAGCCAGGATTTGAATGCTATTGTTTTTCATAATGTCTGTTTTTTACTTGTTTCCTTAAAAGTAGACTGAGGGTTGTCAACCAAGATTTAACCAGTGTAAATTAGTGCAAAACCTACTTCTTTACAGATCCAAGCTGCCCTTTTATCTCTGAAACATCTTCCATAACATGCGCCATTTTACGGGCATAATTGACCACTATTGAGTCCTTTTCGCTGAAGGGTTCAAAGTCAACATTAAAAGCATAGCTGTAGTAATCTTGCGTGCTATTGAGGTATGCTGCAAGAAGACTTGGCGTCCAAACAGTGCTTGAATTGATGTCGTGTTTAGATTTCAATGCTTTGCCCAGCTCTTGGCCCCATTCATTATTAATCATGTCGATGTAGTTGTCTAATGGTCCCTCGTCTAGGTCATTGACTTGATCCGGTGTGAAGTCTCCTCTAATCAATTCAGGATGATAAAACCGCTCATGCACGTCTGCTATGTAATCGGCCATTTCCTCTGAGAAGCATGTGGTAATAATGGCTTGGGCTGTTATATGGTTGATGGTGTTGATGTAACCTTTTTCAGAAAGATCACGAATGGAAGCTGTGCCATAATTGCTGGCATCCATGTTACATATAGTGGCTTCAGCGATGTTGAAGAAAGCAACATCGCTCTCTCCAAAAATATTCGGCTTTCTTCTCGCTAGGATAAATACTCGAACCAAATCATCTTGATTCCATGCTGCAAAAGGCGAGCGTATCGCTAAAGAAAGTTTGTCAAAAAGATCTCCATCCCTAGCTTTTCGGAAGTCACCTTCATTAACCCCTGGTTTTAGTTTGCTACAAACTTTTATACCATCACTTTCGTGGCTTACTCGAACCATCGGGATTTCATCATTGTATTCAATCTGAACGACTGTTTTAAGCTCTTCGAAAGATTTAAAAGTGCTGCCGAGCAAGGCTCCTTTGATCAACGAATGAGGATGCGAATCTTTGGAATTTTGAACATTACTTTGAAGTGCTCGCCAGTTTCCATTTTCCGAGCCACAGTCATTGCTTGGCTCTTTGCAACTCGCGATTAGAGTTAGGTTAAGAACGATCAAAACCCTTGGCAATATGCTCAAGATATCTGAAACTGCGTTGAAAGATGTCTGGATATGCCGGCTTTGCATTTTGGTCAGTCGCATTGTTTAACTTCGATCATCAAAGAAACCAAATGTCCTTGACTTTGCTTCGTTTTCATCAGTTGTGTTCAATGTTTATGATCCTCTTTTTCTGCGGATTCATTTTCAACCTCTCAGCGCAAGATCTATCTGCTCGCAATATTCCATACCTGGAGAAGGCACCACAGCTGGACGGAGACCTCTCAGAATGGAAGAACTTGGCCTTTCATGATGGAATTTGGGATCTAAATCGAGTGAAGGAAAGTGCTTGGTTCGAACCAAAACGCAATCGTCTTAATATTGATTCTCTGGAAGATACCAATTCACTTGATTTGTCGGCCCGCTATTATATTGCCTGGGATCAGGGTTACCTCTATTTTGGCGCAGAAGTTCAGGATAATGTGCATGATGTTTCAGAATCAAATCATGAGTCAAAGCGATGGTATTACAAAGACGCTATTGCATTATTTTTTGAAGCTCCAAGAGATTCAATACCCGAGAAATTTGGATTCGGAGATCATGCCTTTTGTTTTGTGATAGATACATTAAAACCCGACTATGGCGCCTGGTGGCGCCATGGTAATACTTCACAAACTTATATTGAAGAACCATTGCCACTTAATGCGGTAGAGTATTCGATTAAAATGAACCCATGGAAAAAGAACGAGGCTGACTATATCTTAGAAGCCAGAGTAGACATGCAGGCTACGTTCATGAAGGACGATGCTGCAATGACGACTCCGAAAGTTGGAGAAATTTACAGCATGATGATTGTTCATTGCGATCCTGATGGAGGCGAATATGGAGGTCATCTTTTAATCTATGGCAAAGGAGATGATGACTCTACTTGGGGAGAGGTTAAATTGGTGGGACCAAAGAGTATTGAATAATGGTGAATCAGCGTTTATCTTCTTGTTTAATTCACGTGCTATTGGCGATATTTATTATTTCTTTTTCAGCCAGTAGTGTTGCTCAAATAAATGATAGAGTTTACAATGTACAGGATTTTGGAGCCTTGCCTGATACACATTCTATCTCTACAAATTCTATTCAAGCAGCCATAGATAGTTGTTATCGCCAAGGTGGTGGAACGGTATTCTTTCCTGCTGGAAGTTATATCAGCGGAACCATTATTCTAAAGGACAACGTAGTGCTTCACCTTGAGGCGGAAGCTACACTCTATGCAAGCAGAAATATTGATGATTATCGCGCGCCACTTCAAGATGCTACTCGGCCGGTCTTCATCTATGCCAATGGTGCAAAAAACATCGGAGTAAAAGGTCTGGGCGAAATAAACGGAAATGCACGAAGAGTTTATGAAGACTTGCGAAAGGTGGATTATTTCATTGAAGACATAACAGAAAATGCCCGTAACGCAGGAGTGGAGATGAAACAGTATTATGTGGTTCCACCTGATGTAGCCATGTTTATTTTCTACAACTGCCAAGACATCACCATGGAAGGCGTTTCTCTTGTAGAATCCTCCTTCTGGACACTGCACATGATTCGCTGTCAACGGATTTTAATTCAGAACATGTCCATTTATTCGAGCCTCGAAAAAGGGGTGAATGCAGATGGGATTGACATGAACTCCTGCCGTGATGTGACCATCAAAAACTGTAAGATCACTACCGGAGATGATGCTATCGTGCTAAAAACGCGCTATGACGAACCTTGCGAGAACATCCGCGTTTCAAATTGTGTGCTGTCTTCTTCATCCACTGCCTTAAAACTAGGAACGGAATCTTTTGGAGACTTTAGAAACATCCGCTTCGAAAACTGCAAGGTGCTAAACTCTAACCGTGGCCTCAGCATTGTGGTACGCGATGGCGGAACAGTAGAGAATGTAACGTTTTCGAACATTAGTATCGAATGTAAACGCAGGCATTTTAACTGGTGGGGCAATGGCGATCCGATTTGGATTTATTTGACTAAAAAGTATCCTGAAAAGTCAAAAGCAGGATACATCAAAGACATTGTATTTGAAAACATTTCTGCTAATGGAATGGGGACAAGTAGAATCGAAAGCACGGAAGGTATGCGGATTGAGAATATTCAATTAATCAACGTCAACATAGAAATGTACCAGGAAGATTATCCTGATAAGCGGGCCGATCATGCGATTTATGCCTCAAGTGTGAATGGCTTAATACTCAAGAATTGCAAAGTGACTTGGGATGAAGAAAATACAGAGGAGAAGTGGGGAAGTGCACTCTACATTTCCCGCTGCTCAGAAGTGGTAGTAGAGAATTTCCTTGGCCGTCAAGGACTTATTGATTCTGACATACCTGCTATAGTCCTTTCAAACACCAGCAACGTCAGCATTGAAAACTTTGTATCTGATCCGTCTACAAAAACAGTGGTAGCAGTGAATGGACCAGAAAGCAAGGATATTACCTTAATTAATATCCAACAGCTGCGTAATGATCAAAAGCGGTTGAGCGTAAATTCAGAGGTTATTGAAAAACAATCCATTCAATTGATTCGGTGAGTGCTGACCTCAAAAAAAATACTGTTGATGATGATGGGTATCGGTGCAATAATGCAAGTTGTTGGACAAGATCATGCAGAGGAAAAGTCTTTCGTTTTTTTTGAGAACAGCCAAATTCAGCATGATTCGCTTCGGTATCAATCTTATGCAGTGAAAGCAGGTGAGTTTATTGTTTTTCAATGGCTTACAGATAATGGTGGCGAGCCTGGAAACTACTCTGTAGCAGAATCGGTCATGGCATTTCAGGTAGAGAATGGAGTGGAGGAATTCGAACTGAAAGATGAAGAAATATTCAGTCATCAAGGTTTGTATGCTCAGCGTTGCCGATGCCAAGACCGCAGAATTCAACCCATTCATTCTGGAGTGATTCACGGAAAGAAGATGAAATCGGGAAATTGGATGATTGAGATTGATGCAGTATCTATTGGCCTGATAACTGGTAAAACATATCACTTGCTATTAAATGGTGAATTTAAATCGGCTAAAGGATGAGATTTAGATTTCCAGTTTTAGCGCTATTGATCTTCATAGCCGTGGTGTTTTCTAGATGCGAATCGCCCGTTTCAGACCTTCATCCAACAAACCTAAGATGCGAATACCTCGAAGATCCAATTGCAATTAATGAAGCAGCTCCTCGCCTAGGTTGGGAGTTGGAGGCGAGTGGGAGGAATAGAGCGCAAACCGCCTATCAAGTTTTGGTAGCAAGCACGGCCGAGCTTCTTGCAAAAGACCTTGGTGACCTTTGGAATTCTGGTAAGGTGACCAGTGATGAAACCGTAAACCTTTCTTACCGTGGAGGTGAACTTACTTCGCGCGTATCTTGCTTCTGGAAGGTGAGAGTCTGGGATCAAAACAATGTATCTTCCGATTGGAGCTCTGTTGCACAATGGTCTATGGGATTGCTGGATTCTACTGATTGGCAAGCAAAATGGATTGGTTACGATGCCGCATTGTATGACACCATTGCATTCGGACCACAGCCATGGGGAAACGGCATAACGCGAAAAACAGAATACCGCCCATTGCCATGTCCATATTTGAGAAAGGAGTTTAAGCTTAATGAAAACATAGAAAGTGCCAAAGTCTATATCACTGCTTTGGGTATTTATGAGTTACATATCAATGGAGAGCGTGTAGGTAAAGACTATTTCACACCCGGATGGACAGATTATAATAAGCGCATATACTATAATGCATATGACATTAGTAGTCTACTGAGACAAGGTGAAAACACCATTGCTGTTATTCTTGCAGATGGATGGTACGCAGGAAATATTGCTGATCGAGGTCAGCATTATTATGGAAAGCACCTCCGATTGAAGGCACAACTGGAAATACAGAGGGAAGGCAATGAACCAATCGTCTTGATCACTGATGGAAGCTGGAAAGCGGCTTTTGGAGCGCTTAGAGAAGCAGATATGCAAGCTGGAGAAACCTACGATGCTCGATTAGAACCCATAGGCTGGAGAAACATTGGATTTGACGACAGTCAGTGGTCTGATGTGGTAGAGAGTGATTCCATCACTGCTCCGCTAGAAGCTTATCCTAGCAAAACAGTCCAGAAGATTGAGGAGATCAAACCCATTGCCGTTTTTGAAACGCGTCCTGGAGTTTATGTGGCAGATATGGGGCAGAATTTTGCAGGCTGGGCGAATATTAGCATCAATGAAAAAAGAGGTGACACAATCACTTTACGCTTTGCTGAAAAGCTGGAAGCTGATAGTAGTTTATATACGCGAAACCTGCGTGGGGCGAGAGCTTCGGACACATACGTTTCAAAGGGCGATGGAGTGGAAGTATGGGAGCCAAGGTTTACCTACCACGGTTTTCAATACGTTGAAATCAGCGGCTTTTCAAGGCCTTTAAGCGAAGACGATATTACAGGCATTGTGGTGCATTCAAACCTTGAACGAACCGGAAGTTTCTCTAGTTCAAGTGAGCTAATCAATAAGATTTATAAAAATATCTTTTGGAGTCAACGATCCAATTATTTTGATGTACCAACGGATTGTCCTCAGCGCGATGAGCGTGCAGGTTGGATGGGAGATGCCCAAGTCTTTATGCGAACGGCCAGCTACAACATGGACGTAGCCTCTTTTTATAAGAAGTGGCTCGTTGACGTTTCAGATGCGCAGAAAGATGATGGACGCTTTACGAGCGTTGCACCAAATATGGGTGTTCGTTATGGCACCGCATGGGGAGACGCTGGTGTGATTTGCCCTTGGCTCTTTTATGAAATTTATAACGATACCATTATCATAGCGAAATATTATCATGGTATGACAAGATGGTTGCAGTTTTTAGAGGATAACAGTGAGAATAATCTTAGCTCGGTAATCACATTCGGTGATTGGCAAAATGTAAATAGTGAAACCCCTAAAGAAGTCATATCAACAGCTTACTTCAAGAGAAGTGCCGAACTTATGGCAAAAATGGCTACGGAGCTCGGACGTGACCTTGATGTAAAGAAGTACAATACCTTATCAGATAAAATTCGGGAATCGTTCAGTGAACGACTTGTGAATGATAGTGGTCATGTTCAAGGGCGTACACAAACGGGTTATTTGATGGCATTGGCGTTTGATTTAGTTCCCGATTCTGCACGTCCTATTTTAGTAGGTCATCTCATTAATGATATCGCAAAACGAGATACTGCGTTTAGTACAGGAATTCTTGGTACTCACTTATTGCTGCCGACCCTTGCTGAAAATGGTCATGTAGACTTGGCTTACAAACTTTTATTGAAAACAGATTTTCCTTCTTGGGGACATCATGTAGAAAATGGAGCTACTACTATATGGGAACGATGGGATGGATATTCTAATGAAAAAGGTTTTCATGAAGACGAAACCAATTCACTCAATCATTATGCCTATGGTGCAGTAGGAGAGTGGATGTACTCAACCATTGCTGGTATACAGTCTGATGGTCCTGGTTATAAGCAGATTTTTATTAATCCCATGCCAGGTGGTGGACTTACTCAAGCAGAAGCGACTTACAAGTCTATAAGAGGCTCCATAACGTCATCATGGAAGCTGAATGAAGGTGTGTTTAGTCTCGATGTGAGTATTCCTCCTAATACTGTTGCGAAGATTTATATCCCTACCAATAATGTGAGCAGTATTAATGAAAGTGGACAGCCTTTCTCTTCATCGGATGAATTCCAGATAAGTAGCCATGATTTACATACAACGGAGATTAAGGTCGGCTCAGGTAGTTATAGTTTCACCTCAGACTTTAGCAAGCGATAGTATAGCTATAAATTGATGCTCTTTTCTCATTAGTTTGCATGAGTGCCGTATATCCCACAATGTGGGTGAACATTATGGCCACGAGTTTTCGGTCAATTTTAGCTTCCATTTATAAGTGTGCGTTCAAAGGAATAATTATAGTGGAAAAGTGGAAGGTACTGAAGCTTTAGCTTACTCTTTCATCTGGTCAATCCTTTTACCCTTAAACAACGAGTACTTATTCAAGCGGCATTCCAATGACCCATTGTAAACCTTGATGCGCACATCGGGCTTCAAACCAAGTCGTTTCATAGCAGGTAAGTTTGAGCTTATCACCCACACCGTATGGTTGGCATAATTGTGCTTCAGTCGAAAGCCAATCTCGTGGTACAATTCAATCATCTCTTCTGGCTCCTCCAAACGTTCGCCATAAGGTGGGTTCATTAAAATCAAGGCAGATTCTGCAAATGGGTCTGATGCTGTAAAGTCCAAGCACTCAAAAGCAATATCGTCAATCACTCCCGCTCTCACTGCATTGCGCTTGGCTACAGAAATGGTGGATTCGTCAATGTCTCGGGCCAAAATCTTTACATCAATGGGTTTGATGGCGCTTCTCAATTCAAATTGTAATCGGTCAAATAAGCCTTTGTCATAATCGGCCCAATTTTGAAAGGCAAACGGACGGTGCAATCCTGGGGCAGTGTTAGTAGCAATCAACGCGGCTTCAACGGCTATTGTTCCCGATCCGGTCATAGCGTCTAGCAATGGTTCTTTCAAATCCCATTCACTGAATTTCACCATGGCTGCGGCCAACACTTCGCTCATCGGAGCTTCGTTGCTTTCGGTGCGGTAACCACGCTTTTCCAAGCTTTCGCCCGAACTGTCTAAGGAAATATCTACATCGTTTTCAGAGATGTGCAGGTTGATGCGCACATCAGGATTGGCCACACTCACGGAAGGGCGTTTGCCTGTTTTTTCTTTGAATTGATCTACAATGGCATCCTTTACTTTTTGAGCTACGTATTGAGAATGCCTAAAACGTGTGCTGTTGGTTGTGCTGTCTATGACAAATGTTTGCTCCAGCGTGAGGTATTTCTCCCAGTTTACTTTTCCGGCTAAGGAATACAAATGCCGATCGTTGTGTGCCTGAAAATTGGTGATTGGAACGAGGAAGCGAAGTGCCAAGCGAGATGCTAGGTTACATCGATAAAGGAGTTCTTGGTCTCCTTCAAATTGCACGGCTCGGTTCAGTGGAACGATGTTTTTTGCGCCTAACGATTTGAGTTCTTCAGATAAAACAGACTCAAGGCCAAAAAGGGTTTTTGCTACGATTTTCAATGCGGTAAAATTCTTAGTGCAAGTATAGGCTTAAAGCCCACACCGGCACTAAGAAGCGATGCATCTCAAGGTTTATTCTAACACACACTGATTGGTGTATTCAGATACGGGCTCATCAACATTGAAGCCCATGATGATGGAGTTTTGTTCGCGGCTATGGTTCACGTAAGTGGCGCCAAAGTTGGCCTCAGAACTGGATGAAAAGCTATTCTCTTTAATTGTAAATTTTCCAGATGCTACTTTTTCACCGTTGGCATTTTCTAATACGAAGTTGTTCTTTTTGTTCTCGATGGTGAAAAGCGTTGTTTGAACCAAGGTAGAGTCAAAGCAAATCAGCGGAATAACAGGGCTCTCCTCCAGAATCCCAACTTCCTTGTCGTTGATGTAGAGTGTATATTGTTCATTGTCTGCGTTTTGTATGAAGAAATAACCCTGGACTTCTTCATCTAATTTTTTGCAAGAAGAAAGGAAGATGATGCCGATGGCGAAAAGAATTGCGGTGTGCGGTTTCATGTGTTTTTGATTTTTCGGGGTAACGGAGATATATTATCAATTATTATTCATTATGAAAAAAATCAAGTGGTTATTTTCGCTCTCTAATTTGAATCATCATGGGAAGAGCGTTTGAGTATCGGAGAGCAGCCAAAGAAAAAAGATGGGACAAGATGTCTCGCATATTTCCAAAGTTGGCTAAGGCCATTACAATGGCCGCCAAAGAGGGTGGAGGTGATCCAGATATGAATGCTTCGTTGCGCTCAGCCATTCAAAACGCCAAGGCTCAGAATATGCCGAAGGACAATATTGAATCAGCCATTAAGCGTGCTGAAGGAAAAGATGCAGCAGACTATACAGAGATCAACTATGAAGGCAAAGGCCCACACGGTGTATTGGTGTTTGTAGAGTGTGCTTCTGACAATACTACGCGAACCATTGCCAACGTAAAGCATTACTTTACCAAGCAAGGTGGTGCATTGGTTCCTACAAGCTCACTTGAATTTATGTTCAACAGAAAGGCCGTTTTTCAATTTGAAAAACCAGAAGGATTGGATGTGGAAGAACTGGAGTTTGAATTGATTGACGCTGGCCTGGAAGAAATTATCGAGAACGAAGGCACGATATACGCCTATGCTGATTACACCAATTTTGGTTCGATGAATGATGCCTTTGATGCAAAAGGAATTGAAATCGATAAAGCCAACTTGCAGCGTATTCCAACATCACCAGTCGAATTCAGCGATGATCAGTTAGAAGAGATTGAAAAAATGTTGGATAAATTGGAAGAAGACGATGATGTGCAGGCTGTGTTCACCAACATCGCATAAACCTATTTCGCAAAAATCTGGCTGCTGTCTTTGAATGCCTTGAATTCAAGGGCGTTTCCAGAAGGATCATAAAAGAACATGGTAGCTTGCTCACCCATTTGTCCTTTGAATCGGATGTAAGGTTCAATCACGAATTGAATTCCTTGCCCCTTGAGCCGTTCTGCCAAAGAAGTCCAAATGCCCCATTCAAGCACCACTCCAAAATGCGGCACAGGCACATCGTGTCCGTCCACGGGATTTGAAGCAACTACAGCCTTTGCTTGATCAGACATGTGCAACACCAATTGATGTCCAAAGAAGTTAAAATCTACCCAATGATCGCTGCTTCGCCCTTCCTCACAGTTGAGTGTTTCACGGTAGAATGATCTTGTTTGGTCTAAATCATTGACTGGAATAGCCAGATGAAACGGTGTAAGTGCGTTCATTTTATAAAAGAATTATTCGGTGAAGTAGCATTGAGGTTCCTTCCTTTTTTTAGATTTCTGTTTTCTTCTTGGTGCTTTGTAATAGCGGTCACAATATCCAAATCTGTTAGCAAATCGATCTTCAGGAAGCAATAAATTGTCTATGGTTCGGATGTACCTGATGCCTTCTATGACGATGTTTTGTTGAGCTACTAACTCCTGAATATTATCCAGATCCCATTCCTTGGTATGGATGCTTCCACCTGTGCGCCAAGCAATATTTAAATACTGTGCATTAATGCCTTTGTGCGTGCCACAAAGCACCACGTGCACAGGTTTGTCAATGCAATTAATGAGTGCAAAATCTCTGACACAGCTTTGATTGTCAGCAATCAATATCACGCTTTCAGATTGAGGAGACGCTGCCAGCGTGGTGGCAATGGCTTCAACATCGTTTTCAGGACTGTCGCCTCCAGTGCCTTTGTTTTTAACCCTGTTGAAGAGTTTAATTGTTTTGCTGATAGGTGTAGTTTTCTCAATGTAAATACCGCCCGTTCTTCCCAATTCTTTCTTGCGGTTTTTCTTCTTGTCGCCATCATTAAACAAGGCGATTTTCTCTATTCCACTTTTTGATTCGTTCATCGCTTGCCACAGCACAGACTCGGCTCCGTAGCCGTACATGCTGCCGGTCCAGTCAATTACCATCACCGTGTTTTGCCACTCAGGATGCCGATCTAATACAGTATAGACGGTGGAGTCGGTGTAGTATTTCTGCCGCGCCATAAAGCGCTTGACCTTTTTAGATTGAGTGCTTGAGCCGGAAGTTTTAGCCTTGGTTACTGATTCAATTTCTTCCTCCAGAATCACTTCTTCCTCCACTATGACCTGATACTTCACCTCAATGCCATGAAACAGCTGCATGGCTTCAAACTCATTCTCACAATCGGTTTGCATCACAATGTTGTAAACAATAGAAGTGTCGTTCAATGCTGAATCTAAACTGAACAATTCTTCTAATCGTTTAGCAAGTAGCCAATGATAGTCAGTGAGCCAAAAGCTTTTGTGCTTGGGATACTGCGTGAAAATCACCGTTACTTCCGTTGGCACTACATTGAGGCCTTGAGGAGGCCAGTCGTTGTTGTTTTCAAATTGATACTTGGCGTATCCGTTTTCAAGTAAAATACTTTGAGCAGCGTTGTTGTATTGGTAAATCTCAACTTCAGTAATGGGTAGTGTTTCTTCAAAAAATGTGCTGAATTTATTTGGGTTTCCAAGAATATCACTAGAAAATTTCTCCTGTGCTTTGGCAGTACTAAGCAATAGAAGAAATGAACTAAATAGGATATATGTCGTTGGAAAAAGATTCATGTGCTAAAAAGAAACGTCAAAGTAGAACGAAATTGTTTCTTTGAGGTGCGAAAATGAAGTTTTAATGAGAATGAAGAAAGGATTGATTTACGGGCTGCTATTGTCAATGGCATTTAATGCGAGTGCCCAAGACTATGAGCTCAAGAGCACAGTTGACATTTATAAGGATATACAAGAACTTCAAAAAGGAGTGCGCGTACTTTATTTGGCGGCACATCCGGATGATGAGAATACGCGATTGATCTCTTGGCTAGAGAATGATCAGCACATCGAAACAGCTTATTTATCGCTCACTCGGGGACAAGGTGGTCAAAATCTGATCGGTGATGAAAAAGGAGATGGGCTAGGATTAATCCGGTCATACGAGCTTTTAGAGGCACGGAAAATAGATGGAGGTGAGCAGTTTTTTACTCGGGCCATTGACTTTGGATATTCAAAAAGCGCTGAAGAAAGTTTTGAGTTTTGGGGCAAAGAAGAAGTGCTGCATGACGTGGTGTATGTGATCCGAAAGTTCAGACCTCATATGATCATTACACGTTTCCCTCCAACAAGCAGGGCAGGGCATGGTCATCATGAGGCTTCCGCTATATTGGCTGAAGAAGCATTTGATCTAGCGGCTGATCCTTCTGCATTTCCTGAGCAGCTGACTGCTCTTCAACCGTGGCAACCAGAGTATTTATATCACAATACATCTTCTTGGTGGGACAAGTCATTGGATGATTTGGATGATGCAGGATTGAAAGAAAGAAATATGCTCCGCGTTGATGTGGGGGGTTACAATGACTTGCTTGGATATAGCATGAATGAAATAGCATCACTGGCCAGAAGCAAGCATCGCTGTCAAGCATTCGGTACTATGAGAGCTAGAGGAAGCCAATTAGAGTATTTATCTCTAGTGAAAGGCGAATGGACCGATACTCCTTTTGAAGATGTTCAAGGCATTTGGAAACAATCACCAGGCCATGCAGCCGCATTGGCAAAAGTGGTAAGTGAATTCAATTTCACCGATCGCAATGCCAACTTCGAAAACCTAAAGAAGAATTTTTATCCGATGATGGCGCAAAGAAACATGTGGGCCGAAGCGCAAGACATGTACATAGTGATTCAACGCATCAATAATCTGAAATCGGATTTGAGCGGAATTCGTGTTGAAGTTTCAGCGGGGCAAGAAGGGGTTGTTGTGGGTTCAGAATATGAAGTTACAGTGGATGTTTTTAACAGTTCTGCTACAGATCAAACGGTCGAATTTAAGCATTCAGTCATTGATACATCTGTTACTTTAAAGTCAAATGAATCAGTTACTTGGATTGATTCATTTAAAGCATCAAATGAATCATCAAATCCGTTTTGGTTAGCGAACGATCACGATGGCTGGTTGTATGGAATTGATAAAAAGAATGAAATCGGATTGCCTTTTAAAAGCGATGAGATTATCGAATACCTCATTAAGGTTGATAACCAGTTTGTGAAAGGACAATCTACTATGCACCGCAAATGGAATGATAGATCCATAGGAGGGATTACCCAACCTATGCTTTTTGTGAATGCGGCTTCAATCAATCCTAAAGCGAAAGCCTTAGTTGTTCCAAAAGGCGCTCAGTCTTCTATTGATGTTGAAGTTTTAGCACATAAAGATTTGGAGAATGTCGGATTGAATGTCAAGTTACCGGAAGGCTGGTCACTGGATCAATCATTAGAAAACTTTGACCTCAAGAATGGCCAACGCAAGGTTTTCTCGTTAACGCTTTCTCCTTCAGAGAGTGCAATTGAAGGTGCTGTGGAGTTTTCAATGAATGTTGAGGGTAAAATGATCAGTCAGTCTTCAAGCGTGATTGCATACGATCACATACCCGAAAACACAATCCACACAAAGGCTAGCGTTAAATTGGTGCCATTAGATTTGAAAGTAACACCCAATGCCAAAGTGCTGTATGTTGATGGTTCAGGTGATGAGGTTGATGAAGCATTGATTCAGATGGGATACGATGTGGAATCTAGAGATTTGGGTGGATTAACGCTCACTGATCTTGCAGAGTTCAAGGCAATCGTAGTCGGTATACGCGCATTTAATGTGAATCAAGATTTGGCTTCAAACATGGATATGCTTAATGCTTATGCGATGGGTGGTGGTAACGTGATTGTTCAGTATAACACAACCTACGGATTGAAAGTTGATCAAATCGGTCCATTCAAGCTTGATTTAGGAAGAAGTAGAGTGACAGACGAATATTCTGAAGTGAAAATTTTGGATGCCAAGCATCCTGTTTTAACAACGCCAAATGCCATCGGTCCAGAAGATTGGAACGGTTGGGTGCAAGAGAGAGGTCTGTATTTTGCGAGTGAGTGGGATAAAGCCTATAAGCCTCTGATATCTTGGAATGACAAAGGAGAAGATCCTGCAGAAGGTGGTCTTTTAGTAGCTAAATATGGCAAAGGAAGCTTCAAATACACGGGCATCTCATTTTTCAGAGAATTGCCCGCAGGAGTTTCTGGTGCTTACAGGCTATTTGCTAACTTGATTGAATATCAACCATAAATGGAAGAGGAGAAAAAGCAAAATTGGAAATTGGTGTACACCATTGTCTTGGGGTTTCTTATTCTCCAAATAATCATCTATTCTCTAATCAGCAACTACTTTCTATGAACGGTTTGGATTGGGTAATACTTCTCTTTACGCTTGGCTTTATTGTGATTTATGGGACTTGGAAAACCAGAAAACAGGCTGACCTAAACTCTTATTTACGCGGTGGCCAAGAGGCCAATTGGGCAACAGTGGGTCTTTCTGTAATGGCAACACAAGCATCTGCGATTACATTTTTGTCTACTCCAGGACAAGCCTTTGAAAGCGGGATGGGATTTTTGCAGTTTTATCTGGGTTTGCCTTTGGCCTTGGTGATACTCTCTGTTACCATCATCCCGATATTCTACAGACTCAATGTTTACACAGCTTACGAATACTTAGAGGAGCGATTTGATTTGCGAATGCGCTTATTTACGGCATTTTTATTTCTCGTACAACGCGGATTAGCAGCTGGAATCACCATTTATGCTCCTGCCATAGTGCTTTCTACAGTTTTGGGTTGGGATTTAAACACCATGAATATCCTGATCGGTATTCTAGTAATCATCTATACCGTTTCGGGCGGTACAAAGGCTGTTAGCTTGACCCAAAAATGGCAAATGGCTGTAATCATGGGCGGCATGTTTTACACCTTCTACATGATCTTGGATTACTTGTCTCCTCATGTTTCGTTTCTCGAAGCGATTGAGCTGGCCGGAGTGCACCGTAAAATGGAAATCATTAACTGGGACTTTGACTTCAACGAACGCTACACCATTTGGAGTGGATTAACGGGAGGATTGTTTTTGGCTTTGAGTTATTTCGGAACAGACCAAAGTCAAGTGCAGCGCTACATTTCAGGCTCAAGCTTGAGAGAGAGTAGGATGGGACTGATGTTTAACGCCATTCTTAAAATTCCGATGCAGTTCTTCATCTTGTTAACGGGAGTGATGGTGTTTGTCTTCTACCAGTACTTTGAGCGTCCAATTCACTTCAATCAAAACATAGTCGAGTTGGTCAGCAATTCTGATCGAGCTGATGATGGAGATGACTTGGTCTATAAGTTCAATGGCATTCAAGAAGAGAAGCACGTGATGATGGAGCAGGGGATAATGGCCAATGAACAAGCACTGAAAGATTTAGAAAGTCAACAAACCGCTGTTTCTGATGAATATGCAGCCTTAGCCAAAGAAGTTGATCCTGCAGCTGAAACGAAAGACTCCGACTACGTGTTCATACGTTGGATCTTAGATAACTTGCCGAATGGAGCTATTGGTCTGCTGTTGGCTGTCATATTGAGCGCAGCCATGTCTTCAACTGCGGGAGAACTGAATGCACTTGGCTCGACAACGATGAATGATTTCGTCAAACGATTGCGCAGTGATCAAACAGAAAGAGACGGTGACGTTAGAACCAGCCAATGGCTAACCGTGGGGTGGGGAATTATGGCCATCATTTTTGCTTTGGCAGCGCAGTTGGTGGATAACTTAATTGAGTTGGTCAACATCCTTGGCTCCCTCTTTTACGGAACCATATTGGGCATTTTCATAGCCGCATTTTATCTGAAGTATACCAAAGGAGCTCAAGTGTTTATAGCTGCATTGCTTGCTGAAGCTGTCGTTTTAGGCATGTTTTTCACTACAGATATAGGCTTTCTATGGTATAATGCTATTGGCTGTGGAATCGTAATTATCTTCGCTAGCCTTCTTTACCTGATGCGATCATCTAAACCTTCGCAACAATAGTGATGAACATTAGTAAGTAAAAGTGAGTGCCAACAGCCATATCCGTTTTTTTCAATTTGCCATAATTCCACTCATGGCAGCTTTTATGTTTTCAAACCTGGGATATACTCAAGTGAAACTTCAACGCCTCAAGGCACAGTGTTGTCTGCTGATTTTATGCGTGATTTCAGCGATGATTTTGAGGTGTTCAACCTTGGATCTGGGGTAAACTCTGAATTCAATGAATACAATCCTGTAATGAGCCATGATGGGACATACATGCTTTATACTTCACGATCAGATACTTCTACCGGTAAAAAGTTGGATGGTGATGATGGTCAATTTAGAGAAGATATCAATTTAGCAAGATTGAATGAGGGTAGGTTCAATCAGGACGGGATAAACGGTCATCCATTGGAGACATTTGTGAGTAACGTGAACACCGATAAACATGAAGCACCAGTTTATATATCAAAAAATGAGGAGACAATAATTCTCTTCAAGGACAACGATTTATGGTTTACAACCAAAGAAGGAAATGCATTTACGGTCCCAGTAAAATATCCAAAAAGCATCAATTTTAAATATTACCACAGGCACGCCTCATTGACTGCTGATGGTAAAACAATGTATTTTACTGCGGAAGTGCTTTATAAGAAGTTGAATAAATTTCATTTTGATCTTTACAAAACTCAGCTCGATAATAATGGTCAATGGTCTAAACCAGAGGCGCTTCCAAATGCCGTAAATTCTCTCTATAATGAGGATAGTCCAGAGATTTCTGCGGATGGCAAAACGTTGTTTTTCAGCAGTAATAGGGCTGGTGGCTATGGAGGTTATGACATCTATTATTTTAAAATGGGTGCTGACGATAGCACTATCTACAGATTGGATGAGCCAATCAATTCACCAGCTAATGATATCTATTTCAAGATGCTGCCCGATAGCTCTGCAGTATTTCTGTCTTCAAACAGATTGAAGGGGTATGGTGGAATGAACATTTATAAGGTTGCATTCTACTAGCGATCGAATGAAGATTGCAACATGGCTGATGAGAATCTCCGAATCAATGTTTCTGACTCGACACTATGTTCATCAAAAGAATAGAAGATCTGACCTAATAGTGGTTGGGTCCTTAAAATAGCCGATTAGCCACCAACTCGTTTTGTTTTATAGCCCTTTGATTTCAAGAATGCATCTACTTTATCTCGTTGATCTCCTTGAATTATAATTTCACCATCCTTTGCAGAACCACCCGTTCCACAATGAGCTTTTAGTTTTTTACCCAAGTCAGAAAGATCATCATCCGTTCCTACAAAATTGCGGACAAGCACAACTGCCTTCCCACCTCGACCTTTTGTTTCTCTATGCAATTCAAGAAGTTGAGCCCCAGGCTCAAGTGTTTCTTCTTCAGAATCATTGTCATCAAAGGAAAATCCTGGGCTGGTAGAATAGACAAACCCTCCGTTATTTTTATTCTTTTTCGACATCGTTAAGGGGTTATAACCGTTAATGAATGTGGCTGAACTTCGAAAGTAATACTCTGGGTAATTCCAATGGCTTCGCCATCTATTTGCAAGGGAGCTTCACCAATATTTTCAATTTCGAATCGCTTGCCTTTGTACACACTGACCCATTTGCTTTTGTGAAGTGATTTTAAAAATAGGCGAGAGGCTACGGGCATAAGCATCGCAGGGGCCATTTGTTTAATCAACACTAATTCCAACTCACCATCATCGTCAATGGCATTGGGGTTAATGAATGCATTATTCCCAAACTGATTGATATTGGCACAAACGATAGTGTACGCCATTACTTCTTCCTCAAAGTCTTCCCCTTTTATTTTAAATAAAGAAGGCTTATAGTTTGTAAATGCATCGATGCTCAATTTCACATAATTGCTAAATCCACGCTCCGTTGCGTTTTCGAACATTTTCGCAACATGAGCATCAATTCCAATTCCCGCAAAGCCAATAGCAGCGTTGTTATTGATGAGCAACGTATCGAATGTTCTCGTATTTCCTTTAAGGATCTGATCAATGGCTTTGGGAATTGAATTTGAAATTCCTAGATGTCGAGATATGCCATTTCCTGAGCCTGTAGGAATTATTCCAAGCGCCACGTCAGTATCAATCAGTTGTGTTCCTATTTCATGAACACTGCCATCGCCTCCAACGGCTATAACGGCCTTATAACCATTTGAAGCCGCATTTTGAGCCAATTCCACCGAATGATCACGGCTTACGCTTTCAATTACTTGAAACTCTTTTAAGGACTTGCCCTCTTTGATTGCCGTGAAAAAAGATTTGACCTTTCCTGTTCCAGAGTTTGGATTGACAATGAATAAAAAAGGGCCCTCGATGGGGCCCTTTATATTTTCTTCATCAGATTTCATTATTCAATAAACTTTCCATTTAAAGCACATGTGTATTGCTTGTTTCCATTGACGATGGTATAATCAATGTTAATTTGAATATTGTTGGTGTCGGAGTTGTCTATAACACCTGAACCACTAATTGTTTTGCTATTGTCATCGGGTGATTGTCCAAAAATGACGAATGAATTTGAATTAGGCGTAACAGAAGCCTCAACCTTAGAGAAAAAGCCATTTATTGGGAAGTTGTTATAGCCAAATAAGTCAGAGATACTTATTCTACTTGCATCAAAAATGTCTCTTTTAATTTCAATTTCTCTACCAGCAATCGTATCTAAAGGATCGCATGCTTCGGTTGAAACTCTAAACTTACCTAAGAATTTAACCCTAGATTCTGTTTCACATAGCTTACCCTCATATCCTGATTGACATTCACATAATCCATCTTGGCAATCGCCAAAGACGCATATAACATCGTTCAGCTCACATAGGTCTAAGCTATCGCAGCTTACTCCGGAATAACCTTTAAGACAGTCGCACTCGCCATCATTGCATGTTCCACCATTGTTGCATTCAACTTTTTCTTTTCCGAATGCTCCAACACAATCTCCGCAAGAAATTGATCCAAAGCTGAGTAAAGCAATAACCATAGGTAGTAGAAGTGATCTAATCATTGGGTTCATTTATTTGAGGCGTAAATATATGAAAAAGCTATTCTCGACTCGTATGAATGGTATTTTGGGAGATATTATCATGAATTTTGACGAATAGACGTAAGCAAAATGCAACAAGTCTAGAATATTGATTTATTTTGCATCAAATTGAAAATCTATCTAATATGAAAAAAGTTACAAGAACAGCAATGTTGTTCATGTTTGCTGCAGCGGTTTTAACTGCTTGTGGTGGAGGTGAGTCACATGAAGAAGGAACAGAAGATGCTACACAAGTTGAAGCAGCAGTAGAAAATGCACAAGAAGAAGCTCAAGAAGCAGCTCAAGCTACTGAAACGGTAGTGGAAGAAGTTGAAACTAAGGTTGAAGAGGTTGTAGAAGAAGTTAAGACTGCTGCAGAAGAGAAAGCAGGAAAGATGTCTGGAGACAGAACTGAAGATGCTGCTGCAGCTGAGAAGAAAGCTTCAAAAATGTCTGGTGACAGAACAGAAGACGCTGCTGCTGCTGATAAGAAGTCAGCTAAGATGGGTAGAAAGTAATCAGGATATTACCTAAAAAAAAGGCCCGCATTTGCGGGCCTTTTTTTATGAAGTTTATTTTGATTTACTGCTTTGTGTAAGTTGCAGAGCAAGTTTCAGTGTTTGTTCCATCACTCAATGTAAATGTGATGCTCAATACTGTTCCTGCTTCATTCATTGAACCAGAACCTGATACCAAGAATCCATCGCTGTCAGGATCTTGAGAAGCAATAGTAATGTCGTTTCCATCAACAGTTGCAACAACTGGATTAGCATAAACATTGTAAAAATTGCCGATAAGAATGTTTGTAATCATTGTAGTAGACGCTGTCACTGAAGAAGTATATGAGTCAGAACCACTACCACAAACTTCGCTTACAGAATATGTAGAAAGAAATTTGTCACGAGAAACAACAACGCAAGCATCGCCTTCGTAACCAGCATCACAAGTACATGCACCTGAAGCATAAGTTCCATTGATACACTCAGTCTCACAACTTTCACCGTAGAAGTTAGCTGGACAATCACAAGCACCTGTTTCTTCATCACAAGTACCACCGTTTTCACACACTACATCTTTACACTCATCAGTACAAGAAGTGAATGTCAACGCAGAAGCTCCGATAAGAGCAACAAAAAGTAAATTAAATTTTTTCATAATTGATTTTGATTAGGGGTCAAACTTAATCTATTTCTCTTCCTGAAAACAATTACTTCTATGCTGGAAGTAAATTTTAGGGCAAGAAAATAGAAATTGTAGCTATGCATTCAAGGTTATTAATCAAAAAAAAGGCCAATTCATTTTTGAAGCGGCCTTTTCTAAAAATGAGGTTGTTAATTATTGCTTTGCATAAGACAAAGTGCATTCCACTGGATTGCCTTGATACTTTCTAATGATGACAATATTAAAAGAATTGGCGCCAAGAATCGCTGGTTGCTTTGATTCAACCGTGTAGGTAGTTCCTCCAGCTGTAACGTTTTGTTTGGGAATTCTGAGGCTATTGCCGTCAATTAAACCGTATGCCTTCGTATCACCGATGGTTGTTAAACCAGTAATGCGCACATAGTTTACAGCGATAGAAACGCTGTCTTCTTCAGGATGGTCCAAGGCTGCGATAGTCTCTACACTTCCGGTTTGGTTGCAATCTGAAGTTAACGAGTAAGTTCCGATCCAGTCAAGTCTTGATTCTGTGGTACAACCGTCTGCTTCCCAACCAGGATAACAGTTACATGTGTTGTTCGTAGCGTTAAACCCACCATTCACACAGTAAGTTTGGCAGCTCTCACCTCGGAAGTAAACCTCACAGTCACATTCACCATCAACACATACACCATCATTAAGACAGGATACATTTTGAGTAACGCACAAGTCTTCAACTTCACAACTCAATCCTGAGAATCCATTTGGGCAATCACAGTTGCCATCTTCGCATATTCCACCGTTGTCACAAACAACATCTTTACAGTCATTACAACTGCTTATTGTCAATGTGAAAAGGGCAAAAGAAAGTAGAAAGAAAAAGTTTTTCATATTCATAAAAATTTAAGGTTTGTAGATTGACGACAATGTATTGATAAGAGTGTCTTATTAATTCTGTTTTTACGACCAACAAGCTATTATTTTAGACGAAAGACTGAACGGAGCTTTAATTTGATTATGATTTTCAACCTATGAAATTTGATAGACGACTTTTGGCAGATAACGAGCTCATTGATATTTACAATCGATTGGTACTCCCTCGAATGATAGAGGAGAAGATGTTGATTTATTTGCGTCAAGGGAAGATTTCAAAATGGTTCTCAGGTGTTGGTCAAGAAGCGATAAGTGTTGGATGTGCTCTGGCTATGGATGACGAAGAGTACATACTAACCATGCATAGAAACTTGGGAGTATTTACAACCCGAAATATTCCCTTAGAGCGATTGTTTGCTCAGTTTCAGGGAAAGGCAGAAGGCTTTACGAAGGGAAGAGATCGCTCTTTTCATTTTGGTTCTAAGGAACATAAGATTGTGGGTATGATTTCTCACTTGGGTCCTCAATTGGGTATTGCGGATGGTATTGCCCTTTCTCAATTGCTGGACAAGTCAGGCAGATCCACATTGGTTTTTACCGGAGACGGAGGCGCCAGCGAAGGTGATTTTCATGAGGCACTCAATGTGGCAGCTGTTTGGGGGCTTCCGGTGATTTTTGTTGTTGAGAATAATCAATGGGGACTGAGCACTCCAAGTTCAGAACAGTTCAATTGTGAACAGTTTATTGACAAAGGCATCGGTTATGGAATGCAAGCAGAGCAGGTTGATGGAAACAACATTCTTGATGTTTATCATAAAGTTTCTGAGCTAAGGGAATCAATAAAAGAGAATCCACGGCCAATATTACTAGAATGTATCACATTCAGAATGCGAGGCCATGAAGAAGCAAGTGGCACTAAATATTATCCTGAGGGACTCCAAGATAAATGGTCTGAATTTGATCCGATTGACAATTTTGAACAGTTTTTAATAAACTCTGGATTGCTCACCGATGAATTAATAAAGACTAGAAAGGAAGCAATGAAGGTGGATATTTCCGCATCCTTTGAAAGAGCATTGTCATACAGTAAAATGTCCACAGAGGTTGAAGAAGAAGTTTCTGATCTGTTTGCCTCCAATTCAAGAGAAACTGTGCAGCCTTCAGGAGAGGTCAAAGAAATGCGCTTTGTTGATGCCATAGCTGATGGTATGGCTCAAGCAATGCAAAAGCATCCTGATTTAATATTAATGGGTCAAGATATTGCAGATTATGGAGGTGTTTTCAAAGTAACGGATGGGCTTTCAAAAAAATATTCCAAAGACAGGGTTCGAAATACCCCGTTATGCGAGTCGGCTATTTTAGGAGCAGGACTAGGATTGAGTATCACAGGCAAGAAAGCGATGGTGGAAATGCAGTTCTCAGATTTTGTAACCTGTGGCTTCAATCAAATTGTAAATAATCTAGCGAAGATTCACTGGCGTTGGGGACAGAATGCAGATATAGTCGTAAGAATGCCAACAGGAGCTGGAGTAGGTGCAGGGCCTTTTCACTCGCAATCAACGGAAGCTTGGTTCTTCCATACACCCGGACTTAAGATTGTCTATCCTTCCACCCCAGAAGATGCTAAAGGCTTATTGCTTGCGGCATTCGAAGATCCAAACCCTGTTATGTTTTTTGAGCATAAGTATTTGTATCGGAGTTTAGTAGGAAATGTTCCCGAAGGCTATTATACCGTGGAAATTGGCAAGGCACGACAAGTTAAAGAAGGTAATGATGTGTCAATCATAACCTACGGCTTGGGGGTTCAGTGGGCTGAGCAGGCAGCAGAAAGATTTTCATCAATTTCTTTTGATATTGTTGACTTACGAAGTTTGGCACCTTTAGATTTTGACTCTATTGAGGCTTCCGTTTCTCGCACAGGAAAAGTAATAATCTTGCATGAAGACTCTTTGACAGGAGGAATCGGAGGTGAAATTAGCGCTCGTATCAATGAGAAATTATTCCATCTTCTTGACGCTCCCGTTATGCGCTGTGCAAGTTTGGACACTCCAATTCCATTTGCTGCAGAATTAGAAAAACAATATTTAGCGAATGATAAGTTAGATGAGGTTATTCAAACCATCTTAGATTATTAATTTTGAACGTATAAATCAACTCAATAAATGAAAAAGTTACTATTAGCTCCCGCCCTTATTTTCGCCTTAATTTCATGTCAAAACACGGCCGAAAAAGTGGAGACCGTTGAAAAGGAAGTAGTTGAGGCTGCTCAACCTCAATTGGCCTTTTTTGGAAGAGAAATTTCCGATGGGAATGCATTAGATGTATCAACAATTCAAGCTAGTCTTGGGGATCAAGATTCAATGAATGTGAAACTCACAGGTACAATTGAGAAAGTATGTCAGGTCAAAGGTTGTTGGATGACAATGCCTTATGGCGAAGGAGAGAGCATGCGCGTTTCATTCAGAGATTATGGCTTTTTTGTTCCAAAAGATATAAACGGAAAGGAATCTGTTATTGAAGGAACCGTCTATATGGAAACTACGAGTGTTGATGACCTCAAGCATTTTGCAGAAGACGAGGGTCTTTCAGAAGATGATATTGCGGCTATTACCGAGCCGGAAACAAGTCTAACGTTTGTGGCAGATGGTGTTATTGTAAAAGATTACAAAGTAGAGGCAGGGTCGGCTAAAGCTGATGAACAAAATACAGAGGTCGAAGAAAGTCACTAAATTTTGACCATAAAATTTAAGATTCAGGAGCCCGATTTTTATTGGTCTTTTGTTTTATAACCAATCTTAAACTTTGATCGAACGTGAAGTAGTTCCACATCCATTCAAGGAAGATGAATAGTCTGTTTTTCACACCAAGTATTGACATTAGGTGAACAAAAAGCCATACTGCCCAAGCAAAGAATCCTTGAAAGTGCCAAAAAGGTAAATCTACGACCGCCTTATTTCTTCCAATAGTAGCCATCGATCCAAGGTCTTTATACCTAAAGGGGTGTATCGATTGATTTTTTTCCAATCGGATTAAATTATTAGCAAGATTATCGGCTTGCTGAATGGCTACTTGAGCCACTTGTGGATGTCCTCTTTAAAGTGAAGGATCTTCTATAAATGCAATATCACCTATCGCATAAATATCAGGATGACCGATTACTTCATTGAATAAATTGGTTTTTACTCGGCCATTTGGTAAAATGTTGTCTGGCTGAATTCCTTTGACCGGATTACCCTTAATGCCGGCTGCCCAAATCAATGTATGTGTCTTTAGTTGTTTACCATCTTTCATGGTGACAGTTTTACCATCAAAACTTTCAACCAAAGCAGATGAGTTCACTTTTACTCCCATATCACTGAGAAAGCGTTCTGCTGCCTCTGAAGATTTTGAGCTCATGCCATTGAGTAACTTTCCTGAAGCTTCCAGAAGGTGAATAGCCATTTTTGAAAAGTCTAGTTCAGGATAGTCTTTAGGAAGCACATAGCGTTTCATTTCTGATAGAGCGCCAGATACCTCTGTTCCTGTTGGTCCTCCTCCGACTACCAAAATAGTCATGTAAGCTTCTCGATCTTCTTCACTTTCACTAATCAATGCAGCCTCCATGCATTCAAGTATTCGATTCCTCATTTGAAGCGATTCCTGAACAGATTTCATAGGAAGAGCGTGCTGTTCTATCTGTGAATTGTTGAAGTAGTTTGTGTCAGCTCCTACAGCTATAACGAGCTTGTCAAAAGCAATTTCTCCAACACTGGTTTGTATCGTCTTCTTATTGGTATCAATATATTCAACAGAAGCGAGTCTGAAGATGACATTGTTAGCGCTATGGAATACTTTCCTGATAGGAAAAGAAATGGCACTTGGTGCAAGTCCAGCAGTAGCTACCTGATAGAAAAGAGGTTGAAATTGATGAAAGTTGTTTCTATCAATTAATACAACTTGAAAAGGTTTATTCGAGAGTTTTTTCGCGAGTCTTAAACCTGCGAAGCCAGCACCGATAATGACGATACGAGGATATTGACTATTGGGTAGATGGGCCGACATATAATAAAAAATGCTCCCCTCAAAGGGAAGCATTTATAGTTGATAATACCAATGAAATGAGATATTTATCTCATTAAAATCAAACTCTCGTATTCAATGTTAGAACCAGACTCAATCACAAGAATGTATCGTCCAGTTTCAATCTCTGTTAATGATAATTCGTTCGATTGGAGATTGGTCCATGATTTCACTGGGCGACCACTCAGGTCAATCAACTGCATCGCCTTTACAGTTCTCCAATTTCCAGCAAGGTAAAGAACACCTGCGGAAGGATTTGGGAAGATTGAGATAAAGTCATTGTCAATTTCAGAAACTCCTGTAACATCAGAAATGGTAATGTCACTAATTATTTCACATCCAATCGCATCTGTTGTAGTCACTGAATAAGCTCCAATGCATAAGTCCTGAGCTTCAGATGCGGTTAAGGCTGCGTCATGAGACCATGCGTATGTAAACCCACCAGCACCGCCTGAAGCTGAAACAGAGATAGTACCATCACAGTTCGTTCCATCAGCATTAGTTTTAGTAATTGTTACACCTATGCTGTCTGGTTGAAGAATAGTGAAAGTAGCCACGTCAGTGCATCCGCTATTATCAGTTAAGGTTACTGTATATGCTCCTGCAGAAACATTTGTTAAGGGATTTCCAGTTGATCCATCACTCCAAGCAAATGAAAAGGGTTCTTGACCACTTTGAACATCCACATTAATGCTTCCACTGAGTTCTCCGAAACACGCTGCATCAGTCACATTGGTATTAGGCTCATCAATTGACGCAAAAACGTTATTGACGATGTTTCCAAATACTTCCGTGCAACCATTAGCGTCAACCACAGTTACGAAATAAGTACCTGCTGAAATTCCTGTAATGCTGTTTGTTACTGATCCTCCATTAGACCAGGCATAAGTAAAAGGTGCGTTTCCTACGGTCATGTTAAGGGTTAATGATCCATTATCTTGATCGCAGCCCTCATTTACAAGAACAAAATCGCCTTCTAACCCTGATCCATTCGTACCAACATTATCTGAACTATCAACTTGGCAACCATTAGCATCTGTGATGGTCACTGAATAGGATCCAGAAGCCGCGTTCAATATGATATTGGTTGTTGCACCGGTATTCCATAGATACGTATAAGGAGGTGTGCCGCCTGTTGGGTTGGTTTCTATTTGACCATCGCCCGTAGCGCATGACGATGGAGTAGCAACTAGATGCAGGATGATCTCAGGAGATCCTCCAACTACATACGATATTACTTCTTCGTTACCACCATTATCTGTTATAGTGACTGTATACGTATCTGCACAAAGGTTATTGACATTAGCTGTTGTAGCGGCATTTGACCACAAATAAGAAAAAGGTGCGCCCGCACCACCAGCGGTTCCTGCAAGAGAAATACTGCCATTACAAGACCCAAAGCAACCTTCATCTGTTATTGTTTCTGTTGTTGTAATTAAGTTTAATCCTGTGATCACACTTGAACTGTTGTATATGAAGTCACCTGAATTATTTCCATTTCCATTAGCTCCATTTCCAGCATAAAAAAATGTAACTGTTTGCGCTGTAGCTGGGGCTGTCCAAGTGAATGTCCATATTCCAGTAGCACTAGGCGTATTATGTTTAATATGAGAAACAGATCCAGCAGTCCCCAAGGTCATACCCGCTGAAGACGTCAAAGTTCCAGCCTGCGTATTTGTAGGGGTCAAAAACACTCCTTGAAATCCAAAAGTATTGGATCCAGGGTGTGTCAAGGTCATCGTCACACTAATAGCGTCACCTGGATAGTAGGTAGCAGGAAGATTTGATGATATCGATCCACCTCCTGAGTTTAAGGCGTTTCCTCCATGACATCCAGATTGTGTGCAGGCATTTTGGCCTGAGTCATTGGGAGAGCCAGTGTTATCTCCTCCTGGGCCGCTTGAGTTGCTTATTGTAGCTATACCAGTAGCTATTATAGCTAAAAGAGCAAAATTCTTTCGTAGAAAATTTTTCATAGGTGTTAGTTCTTGATTGAAATATTGTTTTGTAGTTTAATCTAGGACGAAAATAATCTTCTAAGGTTGAGTGCTACTCTTCAACTTTTTTAATTCTAATGTTCAAGGCAGCTACAGTAATCGTGGCGATAGGACTTAAAAGACAGAAAAAACAGAATGGCCAGTATACGGCTGTCGCCACTCCGAGTACTCCGGCTTGTGCCGCACCACATGTGTTCCACGGTATAAGAACAGACGTAACAGTTCCTGCATCTTCTAGAGTTCTACTAAGGTTTACCGGATGAAGGTTGAGTTTTTCATAAGCATTTTTAAACATCCTTCCTGGAACAACTATGGCTAAGTATTGATCACTCGCTGTGAAGTTCATAAAGATAGATGTAGCAGCAGTTGTTCCTATAAGTCCCGTTCTACCGGATGCGAAATGCAACAGAGCAGTGGAAATAGCATTGAGGCAACCGGACTTTTCCATTATTCCGCCAAAGATCATAGCACATAAAATCAGCCAAATTGTACCCATCATACCCTTCATTCCTCCTGTAGTCAGAAGATCAGATAGAATGGGGTCATTGGATGGAATACTAAAATCAGCACCTAGAGCAGTCATGGCCAAAACATATTTACTGGAGAAAAGTCCTTGTGAAAAGAGCGATTCCATCATCTCAGTCTGAAAGATAAAACCGGCTAAGATTCCCATAATTGACCCAATAGCCAGAGAAGGTATAGCAGGCACTTTTTTTACGATCAGTGCAATTACCACTCCAGGAACAAGGAATAATAAAGGAGAAAGGTTGAATTGGGCTTCAAGCAATTGAGAAACACTATTTGCAGATGCCACATCCATCGTTTTGTCGGAGGACAACCCGATAACTAAGAATAGGATGAGTGTAATAATAATACTTGGTATGGTCGTGATCGTCATATATTTAATATGAGAGAAAAGGTCAGTGCCAGCTACAGCGGGGGCGAGGTTGGTAGTATCACTCAGTGGCGACATTTTATCTCCAAAATAGGCACCTGAAATAATGGAGCCTGCTATCAATCCTTCATGGATGTCCATTGTTTTCCCTATGCCTAGTAGCGCTATTCCTACCGTAGCAATAGTGCCCCAACTGCTTCCAGTAGCTATGGAAACAATAGCGCTGATGATGCAAGCTGTGACTAGAAAGTAGTCGGGGTTTAAAATTTGCAACCCATAATAAATCATGACTGGAACTACGCCTCCGAGTAACCAACTGCCGGCAAGAGACCCAATTAAGAGAAGTACAATTATGGCAGGTAGGGCTTGTTTGACGTTTTCAATTACTCCATCAAGTTGTTCGCTAAGGTTGGCTCCATGCACAAGTCCTACAATACCTGCCACTCCAGCAGCAATGAGCAACGCGATTTGGTTTGAAAAGGATAAAGCATCATCTCCAAATACCATCACATTGCTAGCTAAAATGATGATTAGAAAGATCAACGGGATAAGCGCAATGATTACTGATGGTTGCTTTTTCTCCATGTGACGAATATGCGATTTTATGTTGTTAGACAAAAAGGGAATGATCAGCAATAAAAAAGCCCTAGCAAAATTGCTAGGGCTTATACTGAATTCTTTGGATCTAATCGAAGATCACGTTCATCTCAACACGTCTGTTCTGAGCTCTTCCTTCGGCAGTGGTGTTATCCGCTATCGGTTTAGACTCACCAAACCATTTTACGATCAATTGAGTGATTGGCACTCCTTTAGATTCTAAGTACTTGCTAACAGACTTCGATCTCTTTTCAGAAAGAGCAAGGTTAGATGCTTCACTTCCTACGTCATCTGTATGACCTGCGATTTCTAATTTCCAATCAGTCTTCTTAACAAGAAGCTCAGCAAGCTTGTCAAGAGATTCGAATGAACTGGCCTTGATGACATCTTTTCCAGTTTCAAATTCAAGGTTGCTGAAGGCAGTATTTAATACTTCTTGCTCTTCTTGCTTGATTTCAGGACAACCTTGGTTTTCAAACACACCCGGTGTTTGAGGGCAACGATCATCTTTATCATAAACGCCATCACCATCCAAGTCACTGTAAGGGCAACCTGCATTTTCAACTGGACCAGGAGTGTCAGGACAACTATCATCATTATCAATAATACCATCACCATCACGGTCACCAAATGGACATCCTTTGTTGTCTATTGGACCAGCAACTTCTGGACAATTATCCTTGTTGTCAGGAAGTCCATCAGCATCTGTATCTGGGCATCCTTGGAATTGAGCAGTTCCTGGCTTTTCAGGACAAGCGTCTTCGCTGTCTTTTATTCCGTCAGCATCAGTATCAGGACAGCCATTGAACTCAGGTATTCCAGGTTGCTCTGGACAGTCGTCAACAGCATCTTGAATACCATCTTTATCGGTATCAGGACAGCCGTTAAATTCTGGAATTCCGGCTACGGTAGGACAGTCATCTTCTGAGTCTTGAATACCATCCTGGTCTGTGTCAGGACAGCCGTTGAATTCTGGAACCCCAGGTGCATCAGGACAATCATCATTCATGTCAGCAATTTTGTCGCCATCACGGTCTGGGCATCCTTCAAACTCTTCTGATCCAGGAGTTTCAGGGCACTTATCTTCTTTGTCCATCACGCCATCCTTGTCCGTATCAGGACATCCTTTGAATTTAGCTTCTCCTGGTGTTTCAGGACAATCATCGTCCTTGTCTTTGATACCGTCTTTATCCTTGTCATTACTGCATCCAAATGTCCAATTGAGTCCACCTCTAAATTGCATATTCGTTGAGTTTGGAAGGAAAAACAGCATGTTGTCAGACATTACATAAAGCTGGTATGACTTGATATTGAAGCTAAAACCAAGTCCAAGGTTAGTAAAGCTTCTATTGTTGATGCTATAATTGGCGTGGAAACCAATTGCTTTTCTGATTCTGTAATTATAGGAAAGCGTGAATGCAGCCCTCAATTGCTTTTTAATGTTGTATGCATTCATCAAAACACCCAAATTAGCTCTATCGGTCAATTGATAATTGAAACCAAGGTTGTAACGAGCGGGTAGGTTAGTGCGGTAGTTATCCTCAGTGGTGTCTGCTCCGAATTGGCTGTTTAAACTATCCAATAAGTCATCCGCAAATGAGGTTCCTAAGGAATCAAAAGAAGTGGCCGCATCTAAGATTGAACCATCAATGAGTGCACCGCGGAATTCGAAACTTCCTCCGTCAGCAGAGTAGTTGGTGGATTGATTCTTCCAATTGATGAAGCCTAAATTATTTACCGATGCGCTCACCTGCATCTTTTCAGTAAAGTTGAAGCTCGCTCCTAAATCCACTCCGAATCCTAAATTGCTAAAACCTGGGTAGCTGAATGTTGAATCTTCTTGATCGATTGGAATCGAGTTGTTGATTAAATAATTCCCATCAAGAGTAATTCCAAAAGTGTTGGCATCAGTAGTTATTCCAATAGCGGATTCTTTTGTTTGAACATTTGCAATCCCAAAAAGCACTTTTGGTCGAATACCAATGCTCAGTTTGTCATCCTCTAAAAACTTTCGAGCGTATTGTAGACCAATTTCTCCGTAGGTAGTTGACTCAACGCCTGTTCCATCTAGGTCAGCACGATTTCCTAAGAGAAGGTATTCTGGTGGAATGTTTTCATTCCCTGGGTCATCAATGGATGCTCCATTTCCGAAAATCAATAAAGAAGCTGCGTCTTTGGTGTAGGTCAAGGAATTGAATGTTCGAACACTTGCGTTAAGAGAAAAGTAGTTTTTGTCTTTTACGCGAAATCCAAAATGAATCAAATCACGACCTGCATCTAATTCTAGGTAATTTAAATCTTTGAGTCGATCCAATGATTTCACGGCATCTTCTGGTCCTTGAATGAAATTGGATAGGCTTCTTCTAGTAATTCCGCTGCTGCCAATTCTTCCATAGGTAGATCCAAAAAGAATACCACCTACCGTAACATTGCATTCAGGTGTAAAAGAAGCATTGGTGAAACTTGCCTGCTGCAAATAGCGTGCATTGTATAAGGTTAAGTCTTGTTGCGCATTGGCTTTGAATCCTGCAAATACCACTAACGCTATGATGATTAATTTTCTCATGATAATTTAGGTTCGTGGTTTTACAGTCCAATTAGGTTAGTAAGCGAATCTCTAGTGATGGAGGCGTCAATACGTGTTTTTATGCCCATGTTGAACTTCAACGCTTGTGAACTATAGATTGACACTGTTTCAGAGTTGTCGTATCCAGTGGTTTTGAAACTCATATTTAGCAGAATTGCATTTCCATTAAATAAGGTTTCAATGTCACTAAGTCCAGATGTAGGATTCTCCTTATACAATCTCATATCTGAGGAATTGAAAGCGGGAGTAGTTGTAGTTGTTGAAGTAATTGTTTGAAGCGGAGTAGCCGCAGGAACAACAGCTGCAGTTCCATTTAATGCAATGCCCGTTTGGCTGTTATATAGCCGCACTTGCGCTAAAGTGTCCCAAGAAATAGTGTCGACTATGAATGCGTTCACAGTCACTTCTAGCGGAAGTTCATTTTCAAAGGCCATTCTTAAATATATGAAATCAATAGCGTCTATTTCATCCACATCGTCTTCGCCAATTGAATAAGGTATTGTGTCATTTCTAACTGCCTGACCATATCCAGTAAATGGCAATGTAACCTTGGCGTAAATATTTAGCCTTTCACCTGACTCAGCAGTTCCTTGGGCTGGAACAGATAGTAAAGGTTTGTAGAACATGAATTTTGGCGTAGGAGAAAACACATCCGTCAAAGCACCATTTGTGTTCTCATTTGTAACGCTGAGTGTCCCCAACCCTGGTGATGCTGAGCTTCCTGGTTGAATGATAGCAGTATCGTTAATGTCGAATGGAAACTCGACCCCAGTTTTAACATTCTTGGTATAGGTGCTATCTAACCTAAGATGAAATTCGGTTTTCATTTCATTATTAAATACGAAGTCAACACGTGGATTGATAAAACGAAAGTCTCCACTCTCGGTATTTCCAGTCATTCTTAAGAATACACTTCTCAACTTAAAAAGATTGGGATAACTTCTTGCTGGAACAGAATTCCCAGTTCCAGCGAAACTTTCAAAGGTTAAAGGCTCCAAAGTGTCTGTGTACACCAATTGAAAATTGAATAGACTATCTGTGCCAAAGGCTTTTTCAAACGTAGATTCAACTTCTGAAGGACGAGAATTTAGAATCTCTCCAATTGTCATCCTCGCTTCTACAACAGGAATCGCATATGTAGGTCGGAAGGCTAATTCATCAATATTACATGCAGTAATACAAAAGACAAATAACTCACCTGCTAATAAATAGAGTAAGGTTTTTTTCATGGTCATAGATTTAGCGTGTCCTTACAATGCTAGTAAAAAATATACGCTAAACTAGACGTAAATCTTCAAGAAAAAGTTATTTATTCAATGTATGCCAAATGGTGTCTTGAGTCAAAGCATCATCTATAGGCTGATTATCAGTGGCATTAATCCATGATACAGAAGTAAGTTTCCAACCGTTACCGTCATATATCAGATCGAAAGTGTACCATAAAAACTGCTCGTAAATTACAGAAGGGTTGATTTTCTCAGTCAGGGTTTGATAAGCTAAGCTGTGCACAGCGGCAATGTCTTCGTAGTAATTAATAGATCGCTCAACTTCATCAAAAGAGAGATCGTAGGAATTATAAAACGAGGTTGATTCGCCTAAAAACTTCTTCCATGATCCCAGCTTATTGATGACGCTTTGGTCTTCCTTGAATATAATAGCATTGATTTGACCATCAGCTAAAAAAAGGCTTGAAAAAATTGATTGCCGAACAGAGTCATCTGATGCGGAGCTGGCCTCAAAAAATCCATTTATTGCATCTTGCGGGCTGCCGTAACTCGCTTCTTGGGCGTTCAAAGCTGCCGAGAAAATGAGGCATAGTGATATGTGAAATAGTTTTTTCATTTGATATACATAACCATTTTACATCGAACACTGGCTTTGTCTTTTAAGGCAGGATACCAAATCAGCATGCTGTTGACAAAGGATTTTGCATTCTCTATTTGAGAGCTGCTTAAATCATTGACATATTTCAATGAAGCGAGGCCGTCTTCTGCAATTTCTATAATGAAAGGGGAGTGTGATTCATCTTCTTGCAAGGTCACGTCAAAACTTTTCATTAAATCTTGCAACAAACTTTTTTGTCCAGGATAAACGGGTGCTTCATCCACTTCACTCACATTATATACCTTGTTTGGGTCGTATGTTTCAAAAGGTTCAGACGCCTGGGATTCAGATATATTCTTTCCATTGCTTATTGATGCAGTCAACTCTTTTGGCCAGAGGTTATCACTTATGGGTGACCAGGGGTTTTCATTTTGAATGCTTAGGTGATGAATTTTCCAACCATCTTTATTTACCAATTGAAAAGATTGAGCGCTTCTCAGGTTTATAGTGTCACCGTCAATTTTATGAATCAACCCTGTGTGAACACTGCAGAAAAAAGTTTCTAATGCCCCGTAACCTTGAGAAAGCAAAACAACTGGTTCTTGGAACAGTTTATAATCAGCGCGCAGCGCATTCAATTCAGATTCATAAGACGAAGCAGAAAATGTATTGATCTTCTGCGTTCCGTCTTGGTTGTATGTTATGGATCTGATCGTAGCCTCTGCAGTGAAAAGTTCAGTAATGGAATTATTTTCAGTGGAAGATCTCGTAAAATAGTCGTCCATCAAATGCAAGTAAGGATAAAGACTCTCTTGTGCATTGAGGGTAGGTATTGCCAACAAAAAAAAGCCAGCAGATAAAACAATATTTCGTTTTGTTACTCTCATTTAAATAAACCACCCATTCCTGGCATCATAGCGCCAGCTGCAGACTTCATTTCTGTTTCGTTTACTTTATCTGCCTTTTCGATGGCATCATTCACGGCTATTACCAAATAATCTTCCAATTGATCTTTATCAGACAGGATGCTTTCATCTACAAAAATTATGCCTTCAACTTTTCTGTTACCAGTAATGTTCACTTTGATTTTTCCTTCTGGGGAATAACCTTCAACGCTAATTGTATCCAATCGAGCCTTGATCTTCTTCATTTCTTCTTGAGCCTGTTGCAGCTTCTTCATCATATCAAACATGTTCCGAACTTTTGTAGGTACAAATGAACAAGTTTCTGTTCAATTTTTAGTGAATATGCCCCGGAGCTTTTTTAAAAACAAAAAAGGCAAGCGAATAATTAATCGCTTGCCTTTTGATGGTGGTTGAAAGATTCTTAAACTACTTGAAATGATATCTCTATTCTATAAACCTCGTTGGGAGTGAGTTCAGATATAT
Organism: uncultured Flavobacteriales bacterium; assembly: GCA_905479105.1. Lineage (GTDB taxonomy): Bacteria > Bacteroidota > Bacteroidia > Flavobacteriales_G > Salibacteraceae > SHAN690. Next base: position 69,000 of record CAJQLE010000005.1, on the reverse strand, counting down.
TGTCCAAATCATTGAGTTGAGGCTTCACTGCTTTATAGGTTTCGCGATTCGTTCCTGAAAGATTTAAGATTTCAATCTTGTTGTTCTTGTCAATAGTGAACATTACTCCAACTTTATGAAGCTGATCTGAGTTTTCAGTGATTGATTTATCATGCAAAGTTTTTGTCCATTGCTGTTGAAGAATGGAATTCTTTGAAGGCTTTATAGAGAGCCTCAGGTTTCCCATCTCTTTCTCGATACAGGTTAATGACATTGGTTAATGGGCGCGCTACTTCGAGGTAGAATTCCGATACAGCATTTTCAGCATTGGTGACCCTCAACTTTACCCAATAGTTAGAAGTAGTGAAGTTTAGATTGGGAATGGGTTCATTGATGGTGTTGAACTGGGCATCGTATTTTCCTTTTGCAATTTCTTCTACTGTCCAGCTATGATCTGGGTTTTCAGCAATTCGAGCTGAAGTTGCAAGGTGGGTGTAGCTCGGGCCATGTGCATATGATAAGCCAATACTCATCACTGAGAGTATAAGAAAGCATATTGGTCTGTATATCGAACGACTGATAATCATTATGGCGTCTAAAGTACGATTCGAATGAAAGAGGGTTTATCCCTAGTTAGTGTATCGTAACATTATTCTCGCATTTATTGTTCTGTTTTTTTTCTATTCCGCCTTGATCTTAAGCCTTGAGTTTGAGTGATGATGGACTATTCAGCTTTGTTGAAAAAAATACTTGCATTAAACCGCTCAATCCTCCTTTTTGCTAAATATTTTAGCAAGCGTTAATTTTTGGTTTTAAGAAATGGAAAGTAGTCAGTCAAAACATATTTTGCACCTCGATCTTGATTCGTTTTTTGTCTCGGTAGAGCGATTATTAGATAGTAGGCTTGATGGAAGGCCTGTGCTTATAGGTGGTACAACAGATCGTGGTGTGGTGGCATCATGCAGTTATGAAGCGCGTGCTTTTGGTATTCACTCTGCCATGCCTATGCGTATGGCGCGAGAGCTTTGTCCGGAAGCTATTGTCATAAAGGGCAATAGCGGTACGTATTCCAAGTATAGTGACATGGTTACCGAAATCATGCAAGAGGGTTTGCCTTTATTGGAAAAGACTTCAATCGATGAGTTTTATGCTGATCTCACTGGTATGGATCGATTCTTTGGCTGTGGAAAAATAGCAAGTGAACTGCGTCAACGGATTATTAAAGAGACAGGTTTGCCTAATTCTTTTGGTTTGTCGATCAATAAAACAGTTTCTAAAGTGGCCACAGGTGAGGCTAAGCCTAACAACCAACTACAGATTACTCGAGGTGAAGAAAAGCCTTTTTTGGCTCCACTTTCAGTGCGTAAAATACCAATGGTAGGAGAGAAGACTTATCAAACGCTTCGCAATCTGGGTATACAGCGCATTAAAACCATTCAGGAGATGCCTCAGGATATGATGCAGCAGGTATTGGGGCAAAATGGTGGTATGATCTGGAAGAAGGCCAATGGCATAGATAATAGCCCTGTTATTGCTTACAACGAGCGTAAGAGCATCAGTACTGAGCGTACGTTTGATCGAGATACCACAGATGTGCTTAAGCTTAAAGGTATTATGCTGGCAATGGCTGAGAATTTAGCGTTTCAGTTGCGTAGAGGTAAGAAGCTAACGGGCTGTGTTACTGTAAAGGTTCGTTATTCTGATTTTCAAACCCAAACACTTCAGGCGCGCATTCCATATACCTCAGCAGATCATATTTTGATTGAAAAGGTGATGGAGCTTTTTGCGAGAGCCTATAACCGTAGGCTTTTGGTTCGCTTGATCGGAGTTCGATTCAGTCATTTAGTGGGTGGTGGTTATCAGATCAACCTGTTTGAAGACAGCGAGGAGTATATTAACCTCTATCAAGCCATGGATAAGATCCGTGAGCGTTTTGGCGATCGTGCCGTAATGCGCGCTTCAGGACTCGGTGCCCGCACCATCAGCAGGAGTAACCCTTTCAACGGAAAAGCGCCAATGCTGTTAGCGAATAGACGCAGCTAGTAACTAGGCGCTAGGAGCGAGTAACAAGTGAAACTAAATTTTATATTATGAGGAACTTTAAAACGTTAAAAGTGTGGCAATTAGGAAAGGAAATTGCTGTAGATATATTTCAATTGGCGACTCAATTGGATAAGGAAATTCAGTTTGTTTTTTCATCTCAAGTAACTAGAGCTGCAGTTTCGATCTCAAGTAACATAGCTGAAGGAAATAGCAGGCAAAGCACGAAAGATTATGCTCGGTTTTTAGAGATTGCTCTTGGCTCAGCGTTTGAGGTAGAAACTCAGATTCTGATTATCCTCGATATATGTCCAGATCAATCGGCTCGGATAAATGATGTTTTGTCAAAGCTTGAGGAGGAACAGAAAATGCTTTTTGGACTACTTAAAAAATTAAGAACCCCTAATTCCTTGCAACTCATCCCTCGTTACTAGCTCCTTGTACCTTGCTCCTAAACACCCATACATATTATTCCTTCAAATTCGGTACTTGGAAGCCTGAAAACCTTATCAAACAGGTGATTGAGTGGGGTTATGATAGTGTTTGTATTACGGACATCAACAATACATCGGCCTGTTTAGACAGTATGCGACTAGGGCAGAAGCACGGTGTCAAGGTTATTCCTGGTGTAGATTTCAGGAAAGGCGTACAGCAGCAGTTTGTGGCTATAGCACAAAGCAACCTTGGGTTTGAAAACATCAATCGCTACTTGACGAAGTATTTGCATAGTAAAGAGCCCATTCCTGATGATGCGCCTGAGTTGGAAGATGTGATTATGATCTATCCATTTTCAAAATCGAAAACTAGTTCCTTGAAGTTAGCGCCTCGCTCCTTTATTGGTGTTCAGCCTTATGAGCTGTCACGACTGCGTTTTTCGCCTTTGCGCCACCAGCTTGATCGTTTGGTTATGATGCCTACCGTATCGTTTCAAAGCCAGCGTGATTTTAACGCACACCGCCTGTTACGGGCAATTGATAATAATACCTTGCTGAGTAAATTGCCTAAAAGTGAAGAAGGTGATCCGCGCCATGTGTTGGTTTCGAAAGCTGAATTGCTTAGTCAATACCAAGAATTCCCTGAGATAATACAAAATACTCAAGACTTGTTAGAGCAATGTGAAGTTTCGTTTGAGTTTGGTGATAGTGTCCCTCCTAAGAATAAGTCGAGTTACACGGGAAGTAAGCAAGGTGATTATGAACGTATTCAGGAGCTTTGTGAAGGGAACCTGCCTTATAGATATCCTGAACTTAATGACAATATAACCTCGCGGATTGAGAAGGAATTGGAGATCATTCGCGAGAAAGATTTCATGTCTTATTTCTTGATCAATCATGACATTGTTTCTTACGCTCGAAGCAAAGGATATTTTTATGTTGGACGTGGAAGTGGTGCGAATAGTATAATAGCTTACTTATTGAGAATCACAGATGTTGACCCGATTGACTTAGACTTATACTTTGAGCGTTTTATAAACTTGTATAGACGTAATCCACCAGATTTTGATATCGATTTTTCATGGACCGATCGCGGTGATATTACACGATATATTTTTGAGCGATTCCCGAATTCAGCATTGCTGGCAACCTACAGCACATTCCAATATCGTGCAGTAGTGCGTGAACTCGGGAAGGTGTTTGGATTACCCAAGCATGAGATTGACAAACTATCAAAAGGACACTTGGATATGAGTCGCCTTGATAAGCTATCTCAGTTGGTATTGAAATACGGCTCTTTGATTCAAGATTTCCCAAGTCACTTGAGTATTCACGCTGGTGGTATTCTGATTTCTGAGAAGCCGATTGAATATTACACGGCCACATTCATGCCACCTAAAGGCTATGCTACAACTCAGTTTGACATGGTCGTAGCAGAGGATGTAGGCTTGTATAAGTTTGACATACTCAGTCAGCGAGGCTTAGGTAAGATTAAAGATACAGTAGTTGATGTGAATCGAAATAACCCTGATTCACCGATTGATATTCATGATTTAGCTCGGTTTAAGCAGGATGAGAAGGTGAAGGATATGCTGCGAAATGGCAAGGCTATGGGTTGCTTTTATGTAGAATCACCTGCCATGCGAATGTTGCTGTCTAAGCTTCGCGTAGATGATTACTTAGGTTTGGTAGCAGCCAGTTCTATCATTCGTCCTGGAGTTGCAAAGTCAGGAATGATGCGTGAATACATCAAACGCTTCCGCGATCCTGAGGAGCGTAAGAAGGCACATCCCATTATGATGGATATTATGCCTGATACGTTTGGTGTGATGGTCTATCAAGAGGATGTGATCAAAGTAGCTCACTATTTTGCTGGACTCACTTTGGGTGAGGCGGATGTGTTGAGAAGAGGCATGAGCGGTAAGTATCGATCCCGAGAAGAGTTTGAACAAGCCAAAGAAGCCTTCTTTAGAAAAGCATTAGCTAAAGGCCACCCAGCGGAAATGGTTGAGGAGGTGTGGCGACAAACGGAAAGTTTTGCGGGTTACGCATTCGCTAAAGGTCATTCAGCATCGTATGCAGTAGAGAGTTACCAAAGTTTGTTTTTGAAGGCGCATTACCCCTTAGAATACATGGTGGCGACATTGAATAACTCGGGCGGTTTCTATCGCCCCGAGTTTTATGTGCATGAAGCACGCATGTGTGGAGGTGATATTCAGGCGCCTTGTGTAAATCATAGTGAGTCTGGCGCTGTGGTACATAGTAAAACGGTTTACTTAGGCTTGTCGAGCTTAAAAGAACTTGAAATGAAGTCTGTAGAATGGATTTGTAAAGCAAGAACAGAGAGTGGTGCATTTGAGTCGCTGGCTGATTTTGTAGAACTAGTGCCTGTTGGTGTTGAGCAACTCACCACGTTGATAAAGGCTGGTGCTTTTCGTTTTACTGGAAAAAGCAAGAAGGAGTTGATGTGGGCAGCGCATCTGACGCTTGGTAAGGTGAAAAAACGCACCGTAGCGCCAAAGTTGTTTGTAGAAAAATCAAAGCCGTTTGAGTTTCCTGCATTTTACACGGCCCCGTTGGAAGAGGCGTATGATCAAATTGAGTTGCTAGGTTATCCGCTATGCGATCCGTTTTTACTCCTCAAACGCTCACCTAAGGGCGGGATATTATCTGCAGATATGAGTGACTTTATCGATCAAACTGTGGTGGCTTATGGTTATCTAGTGACGGTTAAGGACACCAAAACTGCAAATGGTAAGCGCATGCAATTCGGAACATTTTTAGACCGTAAAGGGTTTTTCTTAGATACCGTTCATTTTCCTCCCGTTGCGGCAAAATATCCTTTTCGTGGAAGAGGAGTTTATCGCATCATTGGTAAGGTGATGGAGGAGTTTGGCTTTCATTGCATTGAGGTGAGTGAGTGCTACAAGGAAGATATGATCGAAGATCCGAGATACAGCGAAGAGAAGAATACAAAGAAGCCTGAAAGGAAGAATTATCGAGACGCAGCAAAAGCTGAAATTTCAACGGTTAATGACAATATGAATGCACGGTATTTTGAGAAGAAGGATAAAAGGTTAGCTAGCGAATGAAAGGACAAGGATCACAAACAAACCCGAATAATCGATTTGCACAGCATACAAGCGAGGTGGATGATTCATACCTCAACTATTTAGTAGCTGAAGGTGAAGAGGTGGCTTCCAAAACCAAGGTGATTGAAGTGTATCCTAAGAGCATCGTGAATAAAGTAACGAGTCCCGATGTGCCCATGGAGTGGTCATTAAATCCATACCAAGGCTGCGAGCATGGATGCACGTATTGTTATGCTAGGAATAGCCATGAATATTGGGGTTATAGCGCTGGAATTGACTTTGAGCGCATAATATTGGTAAAGAAGAATGCACCGTTACTTCTTGATCAAACACTGCAGAAAAAGTCCTGGAAAGCTTCGCCCATCGTTCTTTCCGGCAATACAGATTGTTATCAGCCAATTGAGCGAAAGCTAAAAATCACCAGGGCATGCCTAGAGGTGATGCTTAAGCATCAGCACCCCATAGGGATAATAACCAAGAATGCACTTGTGCAACGCGATATTGATTTGCTCAAGCAGCTCGCCCAGAAACAGTTGGTTCAGATAGTCGTTTCGATCACTACTTTGGATGAAGATCTTCGGCAAAAGATGGAGCCAAGAACAGCTTCAGCGAAAAAGCGTTTAGAAACGGTTGAGGCACTTTCAAATGCTGGTATTCCAGTTTCAGTGCTGATGGCGCCCATAGTTCCGGGGTTGAATAGCCATGAGGTGTTTGATTTACTCAAAGCAGCGAAAGAGGCTGGCGCAAGGGATGCAGGTTTTACCATGGTTCGACTCAATGGTCAAATAGCCGATATATTCTCAACGTGGATTACAGAAGTGTACCCTGATAAAGCAGAAAAGGTGTTGAATCAAATTAAAGCGACACATCAAGGGTCTCTAAAAGACAATGAGTTTGGTAGAAGAATGCGCGGAAGTGGAAATGAAGCGGATGCAATTAAGCAGACATTCAAAATGGCGCGAAAGAAGTGTTTTGGGAATCCTGGGAAACTGGATTATAACCTTGAATTGTACGATCAAACGAAAAAGCCTCAACTGAAGTTATTCTAGGATCAAGCAGTTTTGAAAACCCAGAACTTTTGACCGATAAAGTTGAGCGATGCACTGATTCCTGTAGCGGTAATAAATGCTATTAAATACTTAAAATCCAATATTTTAAATAACTCAACATTATGTAAGACATCAAGCATCATTGAGTTGCTAAAAACATTGACAAATAGAGAAATCGAGTAAAGGATTGTGAAATTTAGAACCCTCTTATTTGAGCGATTTTTACTCTTCCAGGTCCAAAGCTTATTGAACGTATAGGTTACGCTCATTCCACATAAAAAGGAAATCGCTTTAGCAAAGTCTTCGATGTGAAATCCAAAGGTCCAGTTTTCTGGGAATATGTTCAGTAATATGTAGTAGCATGTTAGGTCCACCATCACAGCCAAAACACCGATCAAAGTGAACTTGATCAGTTGCTTTTTGAGTGGAGATATACTGGTACGTATTGATTCTAAGTTCTTCTGCATTTTTACGTAAAAGCTGCAAATCTAGATTCAATCGTGTAAACAACTTCTTAAAATGTGAAGTTTAATAGTTAATTCCTAATCGCTTATAGATAAACCCCATAAGCCAAGCAGGTCCTACCAACAGGAATTGAATATCCTTGAAAAAGGAAGGTTTCTTTCCTTCGATTTTATGACCAATGAATTGCCCTATCCAAGCCAATACAAATAAAGTAAGCGAAATGGCCCATAAAGGAGTCTCTGCGGTTTCCATGATTTTCACATTCATCCACACGGTAAATACGGAGAATAATAGCATCCCAATTAATATTCTGGAAGAAATACTGAAATAGAAGATGCAAGTCAACAGAATAGCGATTGTGCCGTAATTGGCATACGCAGACAAGGCAGGAGGGAATAATGAGGCTAAAGAATGACTAGGTATTGAAACCAGAAGACCAGCAATGCTGAAAAATATGGTCGGAACGCAAATCCAATGGATCAATTTATTTGTAGAGTTTTGATGGCTTTCACCATACTCATTAAACCATTCTTGGGCTGTTTTCATTCACTAAATGTAACGAATGAACCAATTAACTGGAGAGGATCATTCCATCAAGACAGAGCTTTTTGTAGAAAGGCTCAATGTTTTGTTTGAATTGCTGGACATCGGTAATGCCAAATTCCTTCTTAATAACAGGTGAAAGTTCATCAACTGAAATGGGCTCAGTTTGCATGGTAGCAATTAACCAAGCGAAGAAAGGTGAGAGGTTTAAAAACTTCACTTTGAAAGTTTTAGGTTGCCTGAAAATTAGACAGAAGTATTGTCCTTCATCACTGATAGAAATGAATCGTGCGTTTTTTAAATGGAGCGGATACGAAAGCGTTAAAATCTCTGATTCGGGATTAAAAACCCAAAGATCGCTGAAGAAATCTGAGGTTCTTTCTTCGGGGAACTTCTCATCAGGCATCATGTAATATTCAACTTCTTTCCATTCAAAGTTTAAAAGTTCTATTAAGAGAGGATATTTCTTCGTTAATGATGATTGGTGCTTTTCTGTGAATTCGATCAATTCAAGAGGCATTTTCCAAACTTGTGGGTCTTGGCAATTATGATTTTCGAAGAATTCTTGGATTAAAACACTCCACTCTTTATTGGTGAGAAGGTTTACAGTAAGCGGGTAGGTGCTGCTCAAAGCCTCTCTAACTACTCCAAACACTAGTCTTCTGTAATTGTGCAGACGACCATCAGTAACTCCTTCTAGTGAAGGTTCAACTCCATCTCGACAAAACTTTGCCAACAAACTTTGCTGCTCAATGGTATCAGTGTGCAATGATTGGCTCATGGTTCCATTGTTTTTGACAGATTGATTCCAATTGATTCATTTCTGCTGCCAATTCTTCCATCTCAGGAATATTGAAATCGCGCTCTAACAAAACTGGAACTGGTTGATCCAATTTTGAAATAGCGAATTCAAATAAATCATATACGGGATCAATTATGGCTTGACCGTGAGTGTCGATGATGAGATCATCACTCACTTTTTCATGGCCTGCCATGTGAATGTACTTTACGCTTGAAAGATCGAGTTGCTCAATAAATTGTTTTGGATCGTAGTTGTGATTAAATGCATTGACATAAACATTGTTGATATCAAAGAGCAATTCACAATCGGATTCTTTGAGTATGGAGTTAATGAATTCAACTTCACTCATTTCAGCTGCGACAGGGGTGTAGTAGGAAACGATTTCAATAACCAGCTTACGCCCTAAAAAGTCTTGAACTTCTTTTATTCGCTTAGAAATATGCTTAACAGCATCCTCTCGGAATGGTATGGGAAGAAGGTCGTAAATATGCGCGTTGTCGCACTTGCTGTAGCTTAAATGCTCAGAATAGACTTTGACGTCCCATTCTTGCATGAAGGATTTAATTTTTTTGAGAAAATCCCAATCAATGGGATCTGGGCTTCCAATCGAAAGCGAAAGTCCGTGTGTGTAGATTGGATATTTGTCAGCTACTTTAGAAAACTCTTTTTTCCAATAACCACCAATATCTATCCAATTTTCTGGCGCTACTTCCACAAATGCAGGATCGAGAACATCACTTTCTAAAAAAGCTGATCCAAAATCCTTGCGGTATCCTATTCCTACGTGTTTTGACATTAAAAAGAAAAGCCTGACCTAGGCTTAGGTCAGGCTTAATCGATATTTATTTAGTTAGGCTTTACTGCCTTCGCTTTTTTGTCAGACTTCGCGTCTTTCTCTTCCATTTTCATTTCAGCTTTACCTTCACCGCATTTGTGTTCAGCAGCCTTAGAATCAGCTGGCTTCATGTCAGCTTTCGCTTCGCCACACTTTCCTTCTCCACACTTATGCTCAGCAGCTTTAGAATCATCAGCTTTTGATTCTGATTTTTCATCAGCCTTTGCTTCACCGCATTTACCTTCTGGAGATTTAAATCCTGTATTAGAAGCGTCCAATAGATCAGCTCTAAGCTCAGAACCAGAACCCAGATCACTATAAGAGAATAACTCATTAGCATTAGAAGTCCCTAAAAGAGCTCCAGCCATTAATGTCCCGGTGATTAATGCACCTAAACCTTTGTTTGTGTTTTTCATATTATTATGGTTTTAATTGTTGCGAATTATTTAGTCGAATCCTTCATACGTACTTCAAGATCTTGCTTTTCAGATTCAGAAAAAGAATCATGAGCCTCTGCATGTTTTGAGACTCCATTTATCCATGAGTTTTGAACATTAAAAGCACTGCAAAATTTGCACATCATTAAGTGAAAAGATAGCTCTATTCTTTCTCTTAGAGTTATTTTATTCTCTTCTTTCTTAATTGTTAGTCGCGTTGACTCTTTACAGTTTATCATTTATCGAACCAGTTTTTCTCGATGCAAGAACGCAATTGCAGTTTTGCCCTATGGATTAATACCCAATAGTTAGAAGATAATATTTCAAGTTCCTTACAAATGGTTTCAGATTCTTCTCCATCTATATACTTCATAGTGAATACTTGAGCCTGAACCTCTTTCAACGCAGACTTGCATTGTAGAAATATTTGCATGAATTCTTTATTCTGAATTATGTTGTCTGTTGACCATTCTTTGGGGAGTTTACCATCCATCCAATGGCCTTTATTATCGAATGAATCGTCATCGTCATCATCGGTTCCGAAATCAGATTCCAGCACTTCTTTTCGCTTTTTGTAATAATCTAAGATTCGACTTCGGAGTACGAGGTAAAGCCAATTTTTTTCAGAAATCTCGCCTCTAAAGTTCTCTTTGGATTTAAGCGCGGAAAAAAACGTGTCTTGAACAAGGTCTTTAGCTACATCTCGCTCTGGCACTCTAACAAGGGCGTAGCTTAAAAGTTGATCAGCATAAAGGTTGATCCAAGTGTCAGGGTTGAGTTGGTGTTTAGTCATTCATAAATCCAATGTAATACTTATCTGAGAATTGATTCACGCAAGGTGGTCAAATATGAAGGTTGAAGTTAAGAGTTCATGTTAAATTTGCTATTTGTTATTTTGGAGTATCTAATTTCTTAGTTGATTTGCAGTGTGAGACGATTCTTAAGTTTTTTTCTGTTAATCCTATTGGCATTTATCAATGTGCCTCGTGAATTTATTCACGAATGTGATCAGGATTTTTCTCATGATACCAGTGGTTTTCAAACACAACACATACAAGAAGATTGCACTATTTGTGACTTTTCATATGCGCCTGTTGTAGATCAGACTGAAGTTGCCGAGTTTGTATTTCTAATTCTGTTTTTTCAATTTGAGACATCTTCAATTATTGATCCTGAGCATGTCTCTATATCCTATTCTCAAGGGAGAGCGCCCCCTGTTTTAGCTTAATCGGTATTGGATTTTAGCTAAAACAACCCTGAATGAAATATTTTTTAATGCTATTGCTTAGTGCAGTGGCATCTCCCATATTTACGCAAGAGATTTGCAATTTAACCCTGACTGGTCATGTAATTGACGAGCATGATGGGGCTGTCTTGTCCTTTTCAGAAATTAGACTTCTCAATGATCAAAGGGCAACAGTAGCTGATCAGGATGGCACTTTTAAGTTTGATAAGCTATGCTCAGGAACGCTCGATTTAGTGATTAATCATATTGGTTGCGAACCTGATACTCTTCATATTGAGTTGTTTTCGGATTTGGAAATGGAGTTCCTTTTAGAGCATCATTCAGAAATGCTCGAGATACTGACTGTTGAGGCTAAGCGTCCTCATAAAGATATCGCTCAAAGGGTCGAGGTCGATAAAGAAAAGCTTGATTTGAATCGTGGCGTTTCGCTCGCAAGCCTTTTGGATGAATCTCAGGGTGTTCAGTCTTTGAATACGGGAGGAAATATCTCTAAACCCGTGATTCACGGTATGCATAGCAATCGGGTTGTGATCATGAGCGATAATACTAAATTGCAAGGACAGCAATGGGGCAGTGAACATGCCCCTGAAATTGACCCTCTTTCGGTGGCTTCTTTAGAGGTTATTCAAGGTGCAAGTGGTTTAAGATATGGCCCTGAAGCTATTGGTGGGGTGGTTATTGCCAAGAAGAGTGAGTTAGGAAAGATCAGAAAGCTAAATGGAAAGCTAAAATCAAGTATTTCATCTAACGGACGACAAGGAATGCTTTCAGGTGAATTGCAAGGTGCTTTGACCAAGAAGCTTCCATTATTCTTTAGAGCGCAACTTTCTGGGACAAAGGCTGGTGATCTCAAAGCACCAGATTATTACTTGAAAAATACTGGTAAAGAGGAGTTTAGCGGATCTGGCCAGTTGTCTTGGATCAAGGAAAAGTATGGGGTTGACATTCAGTATAGCCAAATTCAAACACAGCTTGGAATTTTGTCATACGCGCATATTGGCAACCTGTCTGACTTAGAACAGGTCATTGAATCGGGAGTACCACAAAATCTTTCTGATTCTTTTAGTTATTCTATTTCTGCACCGAATCAGTCAGTTATCCATGAGATAACCTCAGCGAGATTCTTCTGGAAGCCAAAGCTGGAGAGTAAGGTTGAATTCAATATATCAAGGCAATATAATCTTCGTCAAGAGTTTGATGTCAGCACATTTAGTGATCCATCTATTGCTGATTTACAATATGAAATCACGACCCATCAAGCTGATCTTCATTATGAACATAGAATGAGCGGTAATTACAAGCTTGAATTCGGAATTGCTTCTGAAAATCAGGCTAATACGTATGAAGGCCGTTTCTTCATTCCTAATTTCAGGAACTATCAAGGCGGTGTTTATACCATTCATCACCTCAATATCGGTTCATGGGAATTTCAAGGTGGAGCACGTTATGATTATAGATGGCAGCAAGCGTTTATGTATCAGGATGATGACTTGTATTCGCCTGTGCGGACTTTTGATGGCCTTTCATGGAACGTAGGTGTCTCGAAGGAAATCGAGAAAATTACTCTAATGATGAGTTTTGGAAGGGCATGGAGAGCTCCATCCATTAATGAGTTATATAGTTCCGGATTACATCACGGAGCAGCTGCTATTGAATTTGGAGATGAATCAATTGACTCTGAAGTTGTGCACTCTGGAAGTGTTTCTCTGAGCACAAATAAACTCTCAATTTTCAATATCCGCACGGAAGTAAATGCTTCGGTATTCGCATACCTATTTGATAATTATATCTATTTACGCCCTGCTCAGCCTCCAACGTTGACAATTCGAGGTGCATTTCCAACGTTCTATTATTCTGGCGTTGATGCTTGGTTTAGAGGTGTTGATGCATCTATTAAATTTCACCTAACATCAAAACTGAATATTTTTTTAGGCGTTGAATCAATTCGTGCAAATGAGATTAATAATGGCGAATACATTATTAATATTCCTGCCGATCGGGTTGATGCATCAGTAAAATATTCACTTTGGGAGCGAAAGTGGTCTCATAAGGTATCTTTTCATTCTTCTTTCACACGCCAACAAACGCGTTTCCCATTAGGTGTTGATTACACCAATCCACCTGCTGGCTATGTTTTGTTAGGAGGAAGCTTATCAGGCGCTTTACCAATCGCCACTAATCAATTACAGTACAGTTTTGGTGTGGAAAGCGCTAATAATCAAGACTATAGATCCTATTTAAACAGGCTCAGGTATTATGCAGATGAGCCTGGAATCAATTTTATTTTAACTCTTCAATTTAAATTTTAAACAGTTTTAAAAATGAATAAGCACATTTTAATTTTATCGACAATGTCATTTTTTATTTCACTTGAATCATGTAAAAAGGATGACGATGATCCTGAGCTTCCACAGGTACTAGAAAATGAACCTGAGAGCATCACTAAGGTTAGATTGTCCTTCGAAAGCACAAACCCAACGGGGAATAGTTTTGCTGCGGAATGGAGTGATTCTGATGGAGTAGGCGGGAATGCTGCGTCTATTGACACCATTAGGTTAGACAGCGGTCAGACGTATGATCTTGACATCTCATTTATTGATGGCTCGGGTAATTCTGAAGAAGATTTAACGTTCGAAATTCAGAATGAATCTGATGAGCATTTGGTATGTTTCGAAAGTGGTCTTTTGGGAACAGCCCTAAGCAATACAATTACTGATTCAGATGGAACATATCCAATTGGTATTCAGTCTGAGTGGATAGTGAATAGTAAAGCCAATGGAACAATGACCATTTCATTAAAGCATCAGCCTGACGGATTGAAAAATGGTAGTTGTGATGTTGGAGAAACTGATGTTGAAATTGAATTTCCAGTAGTGATTAATTAATCTTTTAAACGAAGAAAGGCGCCCACTGGGCGCCTTTCTTTTTAGCATTTGGATTCTTAATCAGCAATAGACTCAGTATCTGGGGCTGCTTTGCTTCTTTCTGCAGCACGTTGTTGTCGTTCCGCTTTTTTGATTTCTTGAAATTTAGTTTTTTGTTCATCTGTGAGAATTGCATGAATCTTTTCTCTTTCCTCATTTCGCTTAGCTTTCATTTCTTCCCTTTTTTCAGGTGTCATTTCTCCACGATTTTGAGACGGTGCTTCTTCTCTGTATTCTGCTCGCACAGTATTAATCTGATCTATTTGCGTTTCCGTCAGGTTAAGTTCAGTTTGGTAAGACTCGATACTTTCATGCCTCATGTTTTTAGGATGAAAGGGTCTCTGAGCGATAGTTACTGAAACGATAATAATGCTGAGGGCTAATGTTGCTATATGCTTTTTCATTGTTGTTTTTATTAGAATTTGTAAAGCTAAATCAATATAAGGGCCAAAATATTATAAGTTCAAATAATAAGGCTTTAATCGTTGTGTAGCCTCTTGGGTATAGGTATGATTATCAGTATATAAAGTGAGTTCTTCGCAATCTATCTTTGTGTTTTCATCTTTTGAGAGAAGAACGATTACTCGATTAAATGCTCGGTCTTTTTTTGGACGGACACTTAATTTGCGCTCAATAAACCATTTCCCTTTCTTGCATTCCTTTTCTATTTGAATGAGTCGCTCATATGGCATTACTAGAGCTAGTTGTCCTGTCTCATTGGTTAAGGAATAAGAATGAATAAGAAGAGATTCTAAACTAAGATGTTCTTCATGGCGCGCTGCACTCACGCGACTCTCTTTGTTTTTAGTTGATCCTACGAAGAAAGGAGGATTGCATACTATAAGATCATACTTGGTATTTGTTTTACTAACGAAGTCATTCAAGTCTATATGACTTACCCGCAATCTCTCCGTCCATGGAGATTTTACGAAATTATCCTCGGCTTGATCACTACTTAATTGGTCTAGTTCAATAGCTTCAATTAATGCTGTACTCTTTTGTGCTAGCATGAGAGCTATAACTCCAGAGCCAGTTCCAATGTCCAGAATATGTTGTGCGTTTTTAGGTTTGAGCCATGCTCCAAGAAGACAAGCATCTGTGCCTACTTTAAAGGCTGCATTTTCCTGCTCAACTCGAAACTGCTTGAAGTCGAACCATGAATTAGCCATTTACAAAGCGTCAATTACTTGAGAAAAAAGTTCGATAAGCTTTTCTTCTGCCTTGCCTGCAATTTCCATGATTTCATCGATTTCAATAGGCTTCAGATTATCAGGATCGCACTCATCAGTAAGAACAATTACCGCTGCCACGTTCATTCCACTGTGCTTAGCAACAATAACCTCAGGAGCTGTGCTCATTCCGACAGCATCAGCCCCAATAGTTCTTAGAAACCGATACTCGGCTGCTGATTCAAGCATTGGGCCTTGAACTGCAACATAAACGCCTTGACGAAGGTTAAACTTTTTGGAGCCTGCTATAGACAAAATCTTTTCCTGCAAATTCTTTGAATAGGTTTCACTCATGTCAGGAAAGCGTGGGCCGAGACGTTCGTCATTAGCACCAATCAAAGGATTGGTTGGTAAAAGGTTGATTTGGTCTGTGATCATAATCAAGTCGCCTTTCTTGAACTCAAGATTCATTGCACCTGCAGCTCCGGATAGAAGGAGAGTGCTAGCACCTAAAAATTTGATAACTCTAATCGGAAATGAAATAGCTTTCATATCGTATCCTTCATAGTAATGAAGTCGACCTTGCATGGCTAAAACTTTTTTGTTGCCTAAAGTTCCATAAATGAGTTTGCCCTTATGCGACTCAACTGTGGATGCTGAGAAATACGGTATGTCGGTGTAGTCGATTGAAATGGAGTCCTGAATTAGGTCAGCTAATTTCCCAAGTCCGGTTCCTAGCACAATACCAACTTCTACATCTTTTATTCCTTTAGAGGCTAAGAACTGGGTTGCTTCTTGAATTTTTGAGAACAGATCCATTCAATGATTAGTTTTCTCTATTAATGTAGTAGCTATTTGCTTGGGCCAAACTAGTAATAACCATATCATTGATACACAAGTTTTCAGGAAGAGTTGTTACGTAATAAACTTGTTCTGCAATATCGTTTGGTGTCATAGGTTGATAGCCATTATAAGCAGCTTTTGCGCGTGCTTCATCTCCATGAAAGCGCACAAGACTGAATTCTGTTTCTGCTGCACCAGGTGCAATCTGAGTGACTTTGATTCCCGTGCCTAAAAGGTCAATCCGCATTCCTTTAGAAATGGCATCCACCGCGTGCTTTGAAGCGCAGTACACATTGCCATTTTCATAGACTTCTTTACCCGCTGTTGATCCTATATTGATGATGTGTCCTTTCTTTCTTTCAATCATTAACGGAATGATTGATTTAGAGACATAGAGAAGACCTTTCACATTGGTATCAATCATTCTATCCCAATCTTCAATATCACCATCCTGAATATGATTTAATCCACTTGCTAAGCCAGCATTATTGATGAGTGCATCGATGGATTTCCATTCTTTTGGTAAACTATTAAGATTGCTTTTAACTGCCGATTGATCGCGTACATCAAAAGAGAGCGTCAATACCTTGACTTGAAATTCAGATTCGAGAGATGTTTTTAATTTTTCAAGACGTTCGGTTCTTCTTCCGGTAATGATAAGGTCGAAATTATTTTTGGCAAATATGTTTGCGATGGCCTCACCGAATCCAGCTGTAGCACCAGTGATCAATGCGATTTTATTCATGGCTCAAATCTAACACTTGATTATTGGATTCAGATGAAAAAAGGGGAGAGAGAATTGTAAAAACGTTAAAGCCCGCTCACCAGTCGTTTGATGATTACTGATAGCGGTTCAACTGCCTTGATGCTTTCAATAGTAGGGCCGGCAACCCATACAGTTTTGTATGTGGCCTTATTGGCGGCATTAGAGATTTTATTTAATCCTCTCACAGCAATGAACATCTTGATATACTTCTTAAGCCATTTGTTTCGATGCATTAACTTCTCCAAAAAACTAGCTTCAGTTCCTATTGTTTGCACATAGGGAGTATTGATAACAGTTAGGGCACTGCCGGACATTTTAGTTGTTCTCACAATGTCTTTCTCGCCATATTGAACCAATGCATTTTTATAATCATCAGAGACTCCGGCTTCTTCACTGGCAATAAAAACTGTCCCTACCGATACAGCGCTTGCTCCCAAATCAATCATTCTTTTAATATCATCTGAATTACTCACTCCGCCAGCGGATATTATCGGGATACTTAACTCTTTTTTCAGCATTGGTATCAGCTCTTCAGGAGTAATATTTCCTGCATGCCCTCCAGCTACTGAATTAACAGCAATTACAGCATCTGCACCAAGTTCCTGAACCTTAAGGGCATATTTTAAGTCAATTACATCGCAGAATACTTTTATCCCTAGAGGCTTACATCGATCGATGCATTCTTTTGGGTTTCCGAGAGAGGTGATGATGTAATCAATCTTTTTTTCAATGCACGTATCTAACTGTGCTTTGTACTTAACGTTTGATTTATTCACGATAAGGTTTACACCAAAAGGCTTTGAAGAATGAGCTCTAATATCATCAATTGCTGCCCTAAACTCTTTATCAGTTCGGTAGTTTAATGCAGGGAATGTGCCCGAAATGCCATTATCTGAAGCAGCTATTACCATCGCTGCATTTGAAACTAAAAACATAGGAGCCATGATTACAGGGTAATCAGCTTCAAAAAGACTTTTGTGAGTGTCTATTGCCATTGATTAGTTATTAGAGAGGATAAAACCTATCATCTAGTTGCCACAAAAAACTCAAGACAAAGAAATGGAATTGACTATCGTCTGAAGCCCATCAACATAACAGCACAGCCGCTTGCTCCAGCAATAGGATCAAGCTGTGCTTCAATGATTACATCAAGCGTAGCTTCTACTTGGAAATCCCAATGAGGGGCGTTTTGAAATTCATCATTCTTAAAAAGAAGATTTCTTTGAGAATCAAATACTCTGTATTGAAGATTTCCATCTTGAGTTCCACTGCATCCGGCTAATCGATAAGTAGTTCCTCCATATAGCGTTGCATTAAACTCAGCTACTTGGTCACTTAAAAGTAATGCACGATAGTGCTGACCATCTGAAAGATATTGACTACTAATATGAGTTTGACAAACATCAGCTGTAATTTCACATTGAGCTTTAGCGCCTATAGACGCTAGAAAAAGGACACAAATCAGGATCAAATTTCTCATGAGGCTGAAGTTGTAATTATATTTTTGCGTAACGCAGTTATTTTATTTGATATCTCTTCCATAAGAGCATTGTCCAACTCCACAGAGCTTTTACTCTTAATAATCGTGAGTTTCTGGTCTGGTTTTGTTTCAGGCTCGAAATAAGAATATGTACTGTTCACCTTAGCAAATGATGCTTTCAGATCATTCAGCGAGGCCAAAATATCATCAAAACGACCATCACTATTTTGCTGGGTTATTAATCCAATAAGATTGACAAGTGTATTTTTCTGCTCTCCTACGCGCGCTCTAAGCGCATCATTGTCAAGGCTCTTACTCAATTCAGAGACAAAGTATAAAGATTCAACCCATCCGCCATAAAGAATCATGGCGCTTAAATCTTCACTTTCATTCTCTTTTAAATATTCATCACTAAGGCGATTAAGTTCAGAAACGAAAATTAATAAAGAGTCTTTATTTTCCATGTTTCCCTCAAAACGCTTCATTAGACCTTTATATAAGGCAGGAGAAATAACGAGTTCTGTGCCTAACTTCTTGGTAGTAGCTAAAAGCGTAAAGGCCTTTTGAGATTGATTGTAAATCAAGCAGTAACCCAAGTCAGCTCCATAAACCCCAAGATTCATAGCTTGCTTAGTTTTTACAGAATATTGACCAGCATCTACAATTGGATTCAACATTGACTCATTAAAATGACCTCCAACTTCCTCTATAAGCATTGCTGTTTCAAGAGGTGAGGGCAGGTTGAATAATTTATCACCCACTTTCAATACCGATGAACCTGAAGCTTTAGCCTTTGGTTTTGAGGATTCTGAAGAAGGTCCATTATCCATGTTCTTTGGGTCTTCACCACCACAGGATGATAAAGTCAAAACAGAAATGATGGCTATTGATAGAAGGAAGTATAAAGATGATTTCATTTAGATTCTGAATTGCGTCTGAAGATATTGGTTTTTTTGAGAAATATCTTCAAACTGAATACGGATATAATTGACAATGAAACGTAGATAACTGCATTTTGGAATTCCATCAAAATTAAACTACCAATCGCAAACAGGAACGAAATAATAAATAGAATCATTGAAAGAGTATTTCCTGCCAGCCATTTTAGTTGTTTGTTTCTATGGCTAACGCCCTCTATATAAGACGGCCATACGCCCATCGGTTGCACACGTGAGTCAAATGATTTAATATGTTTTTCACTGGGTTTAGGTGTCAAAAAGGTCACAGAAATCCACACCAAAGTGGTGAATCCGACAGTAAAATAATATGGTCCATATTGTGAAATAAAATTTTCTCCGAGAGCATCATTTAAATAGAATTGGCAAAATGAAAAGGCCAAAAGAGGTGCAACGGTCGCAGCAATTTCGCTCCAAGCATTAACGCGCCACCAATACCATCTAAGAATGAGTACCAATCCTAACCCCGCGCCACATTGCATAATGAACTCCCAAACACCACTTATGCTTGTGACAAATGGAGTTACAATAGCACCAAGTATCATAATACCAACAGAGGCCAGTCGACTATACTTTATGAGTGATGATTGAGAACTATTTTGTTGAAGGGGAAGGATGAGGTCGTTTACTACATAGCTAGCACCCCAATTTACTTGGGTTGAGATGGTGCTTAAGTAAGCCGCAATAAAAGCGACCAGCAAAAGACCCACCAATCCACTGGGCAGGAATTGCCGCATTGCGAATACAAATCCTAAACGAGGTTCAAAATGATATTTCACTTCACGTTCTTGATCGGTATCAATGAGCGATGGAAATAAGATTAAATAATCCTCTGAGGACTTTGCACCAATTTCAGTAATTGCTGAGTTTTCAACCTCAGGCTGGATGGCGAGTTCTGAATGTCCTTCTGAAAAATAGCTGATATTCTTTATGAGGGTTTCGTCTTGTGGAGTATAAAGTACAATTGCACAAAGGCCAACAATAATCCATGGCCAAGGACGAATGCAGTAATGACCAACTTGGAAGAGGAGTGTCGCCCAAATAGCATCTTTTTCTGTTTTGGTGCTCATCATACGTTGAGCTATATAACCGCCACCACCTGGTTCAGCGCCTGGATACCAACTTGCCCACCATTGGATTGCAATAAAAGAGAAAAAAGCTCCAAGAGTTAGTCCAAAGCCGTGCAGTCCAGAAGTCAAAGAAATATCCTCAGAAGTACTAGAAATCTGAGGCACGAAATCAAGGCTTGAGGCTGGAAGTCTCGACTTCAGTACATCAATACCACCAACTTGATCACTATTCACAACTAGTATTGCCAAAATGATGCAACCAATCATGGCAATAGTGAACTGAATAGTATCCGTAATAGCAACACCTTTTAATCCTGATAAAGCGGAATAAGAAACGGCCAAAACCATTAATCCAAGAGTCACCATGTAAGCCGTATCTCGATTAACATCAAAGAACACTTCAATAAGAGACATCATCGCCAAATTGACCCAGGCAATGATAATGGCATTGATAAATAAGCCTAAATAGGCCGATTTGAATAGGCGTAAATAGAAAGCTGGCTTGCCTTCATACCGCAATTGAATGAATTCTAATTCTGTTAGGATGTTTGACCTGCGCCAAAGCATTGCGAAAAAGAAAGTTGTAAGAGCACCACCAAAAATAAACGACCACCACAGCCAGTTTTTCGCAATACCACCTTGTGAAACTAATTCAGAGACGGCTAGGGGAGTGTCAGCTGCGAAAGTTGTTGCAACCATTGATAAACCCGCTATATACCACGGTAAATTTCTTCCGCCTAAGAAGAAATCAGACATGCTCTTTCCTGCATTTTTTCTATAATGCAGCCCTATGCCCAATGAGAGCAGAAGAAATCCAATAATAATTGACCAATCTAGAATTGTGAGCATAGCAGCAGATACAATAGTAAAGATGTGATGACCTTTTTTGGAGTGAAAACACGGTTAGTTTTTAACACCTTATCAATGACTAACATGATGCTTTTACATTCGCATGGTTGACTAAACCCTATTACATACAAGTTATTCTCCCGCTCGCATTGCGAGGAACCTTTACTTATCGTGTTCCTGAGCATTTGATTGATGAGCTTGAAACAGGGAGAAGAGCGGTTGTTCCATTCGGGAAACGCAGGTATTACGCTGCTTTAATTTACCGAATGAATGTGCAATTGCCCCAAGGAACTAAGGCTAAAGACATCGCTTATGTGATGGATGATGTTCCTGTTGTGACTGATGAGCAATTACGTTTTTGGGAGTGGATGGCTCATTATTATATGTCAGGATTGGGTTCGGTAATGAACACGGCATTGCCTAATGCAATGAAAATTAGTTCTCAAACTGCCGTTTCGTTGAATCCTGAGTTCGAAGAGTATTTGGAGTTTTCGGAAGATGAACGAATGATTGTTGCTCAGCTTTCAACAAATGAAAGTATGACTGTGAATCAGTTGGAATTATTACTACCAAAAAAAGCAATTCAGAAGGCGATTGACTCTTTGATGAAACAAGGGGTGATTCTGATTTCTGAAGAAATGAAAACTGAATCAAAGCCACAAATGGTGGAGCATGTTTTGTTTTCTGACGCTTTTAAAAAGGATGCCGAAATCTCTTCGCTACTAGATAAACTGTCAAATGCTCCGAAGCAGTTTCAAATAGTTATGCGGTTTCTTGAAATGCGTGGCGATGGACAATCTGTGGTGAAACAGAATCTAATCAAAAGGGCAGAAGCATCTCCAGCGTCTTTCAAATCTTTAATCGAGAGAGGGGTTTTTGAAATCGAAGAAGTCTTGAAATATGGAATGGATATTTCTGAAGGTCAAGACTTTGCCTTAAATGAATATCAAGAAAAGGCATTATCACAAATCAAAGAAGCATTTGAAACCAATACCACTGCATTGCTCCATGGGGTAACGGGTTCTGGTAAAACACTGATCTACACCCAACTTATAAAAGAAACAATTGCTGAGGGAAGACAAGTCCTTTACTTGGTTCCTGAGATAGCTCTTACTACCCAATTGGTTGAACGGCTGAAAGTGATGATTGGAGAAGAATTGTTTGTCTATCATTCTCGCTTTTCTAATCGGGAGAGACTCACCACTTGGATGAGGCTGCTTGATTCAGCTAACAATGAAATTATTATCGGTGCGAGGTCTTCACTTTTTCTTCCTTTAAATAATGTAGGTTTAATAATAGTTGATGAAGAACATGAAAGCTCTTTTAAACAGCATGAATCGTCACCTCATTATAATGCCAGAGATGCTTCTATATGGTTAGCTCATAAAACTGGAGCAAAGGTGCTTTTAGGTTCTGCCACTCCAGCCATTGAGTCCATATACAATGCAAGGCATGGTAAATCAGCGTTGGTGCAATTGGATAAACGGTACACGGATATTCAAATGCCCCTCATTCACCTTGTTGATATGACAAAGAGCAAGAAGGCTGATGTTCAAAACGCAAGTTTTAGTGGTGAGCTAATTGAGACAATTAAAGCCACTTTGGCTATGAAGCAACAGGTGATTCTATTTCAGAATAGAAGAGGTTATGCTCCATTTTTATTGTGTGAGGCTTGCGGATGGAGTGCCGAGTGTGTCAATTGTGATGTTAATCTGACTTACCACAAGTTTTTTGAAAAAATGCTTTGCCATTATTGTGGCTATAACATTAAGCTTCCAAAGCATTGCCCTAACTGTCATTCTGCTAAAATGACTGTGAAAGGTTTTGGAACGGAAAAAATAGAAGATGAACTGGAAATTATCTTCCCAAATGCCCGAATGGGTAGAATGGATTTAGATACCACCAGGAAGAAGAATGCATTTCAAAACATCATCACTGTCTTTGAAGAAGGCTCTATAGATATTTTAGTGGGAACACAAATGGTAACCAAAGGACTTGATTTCACTAATGTGGGTTTAGTGGGTGTTTTAAGCGCAGATAGTCTATGGAATAGACCAGATTTTCGCGCTTTTGAACGCGCATTTCAGTTATTGACGCAAGTATCGGGAAGAGCAGGGCGAAAGCATAAGCGAGGGAAAGTATTGATTCAAACATTCCGACCTGAGCATCCTGTGTTGCAATTGGTAGTTGATAATAACTATGAAGCAATGTATCAACATCAATTGTCTGAACGCCAGCAATTCTCTTATCCGCCTTATGTCAGAATGATAATGTTCCAAATGGCACATCCTGACGCGAAACTCGTAAGAGAAGGAGCAGTTCATTTCGGATTATTGCTGCGTAAGCACTTTTCAACGAAAGTTCTAGGTCCAGAAGAACCAGTGATACCTAGGGTTCGCAATAATTATTTACGACAAATCTATCTCAAGTTAGATGTTCAATTTTCGATTCAAGAAAGCCGAAGGATTATTTGGAGTTGTATCGATGAAATGGAAGGGCACCCTGAATATCGGAAGATCAAGGTCAGAATTGATGTAGATCCTTATTAGGCTAATTGTTCTTCAAAAAAAGACCAAAGTTTGTCATCAGGACAAGGAGCAGTCAATTCGAGTAATTCCTTTTTTACAGGATGTTCAAATTTTGATAGCCTTGCATGAAGACTAATACTTGCGTCAGGGTTTGATCTGGATGCACCGTATTTTAGATCACCTTTAATAATGCAGCCCATATCCGCCAGTTGAGCTCTTATTTGGTGATGCCTGCCAGTTTCGAGGTTTACTTCTATTAAATGATAACGCTCGCTGCTGACTTTAAGACTGTAATTTAACACCGCCTCTTTATAGCCAGAAGTCTCTTCTTGTTTGACGTAAGATTTGTTTTGCTTTTCGTTCTTTTTCATCCATCCAATAAGTCTTCCTTGGGGTTTAGTCGGAGCTTTTTCCGTTATTGCCCAATAAGTTTTTTGAATGGCCTTACGTCTGAAAATATCACTCATCCTTGAGAGAGCTTTACTTGTTTTAGCAAATATTACAATTCCACTTACCGGTCTGTCTATTCGATGAGGTGCTCCAAGGAATACAGCTCCTGGTTTTTTATCTCTCGCTTTAATGAGATCTTTAAGGCTCTCTAATAGTGGTGTGTCACCTGTTTTATCGCCTTGAACAAGCTCACCCGACCTTTTATTGATTACAATCAGATGATTGTCTTCATAGATTATTCGATGTTCTAGATCCGACATTTCGGCAATTAATATTGCTCGTTTTCATTTGGAAAATCCTTGCTTTTTACATCGTAAATGTAATCGCCAATTGCCTCAGTTATGGTGTCATGAAGATTACTGTAGCGCCTTAAGAACCTTGGAGAAAACTCTTTATTGATGCCAAGCATATCATGTAAAACCAAAACCTGACCATCAACTTCGTTTCCCGCTCCAATTCCGATAACAGGAATTGAAACCGATCTGGCAACCTCTCCAGCCAATTTTGCAGGTATCTTCTCTAATACAATCGCGAAAACCCCAGTTTCTTCCAAAATTTTAGCGTCTTCAAGTAAAAGGTTTCTTTCGTCCTCTTCTTTGGCTCTAACAGCGTAGGTTCCGAATTTATATATCGATTGCGGGGTTAGACCAAGATGCCCCATAACTGGAATTCCTGCAGTTAAGATTCGGTCTATCGATTCTTTCACTTCTCGTCCGCCCTCAAGTTTTACGGAATGTGCTCCGGCTTCTTTCATAATTCGGATGGAAGAAGTGAGTGCTTCTTTTGAGTTCCCTTGGTAACTGCCAAAGGGTAAATCAACTACAACTAAAGCCCTTTTTGTTGCCCGAATAACAGAAGAAGCATGATAGATCATTTGATCCAATGTAATAGGAAGTGTCGTTTCATGACCTGCCATTACATTAGATGCAGAGTCGCCAACTAAAATAACGTCTATACCTGCGTGATCAACTAGACTGCCTAAGCTGAAGTCGTAAGCAGTGAGCATGGTTATTTTCTCACCATTTTGCTTCATTTGCTGCAAGACACTCGTGGTGATTTTTTTAACACTGTTGCCCACTGGGGATAACTTATCGTCTATCTTTTTCATATTGCTTAACGTTGACCATCAATTTCCGACCGAAAATATATTTAAGATGTCAGAAGTTGATTTGGAATGTATTTTTGAACCTTTCAAACGCAAACGTAAAAGAATTTTATGTCCAAGGTTCGCTCATTATCTTTTCTGTTTCTTTCTATATCCCTTTTTTCATTAATAGGTTGTGAAACTGATATTGACATTATTGCTCCTCAAAAAGACGTAACGGTCATTTATGGTTTGCTTGAAGAAGCAAAAACGCAACACTTTATTCGAATCAATAAAGCTTTTATTGGGGAAGAGTCTGCCAATGTTTTAGCAGCTACATCAGGTGTAAACGAATATTCAGAAGAAGAACTTCAAGCGGTTGTTATAGAGCTCAATAAACAAACAGGGCAAGAGACAAATCGTTGGGTATTACAATCAACGTATTCGACAGACAAAGAAGAGGGTGTTTTTTTTAGCGATAGTAATAAGGTGTATTCTTTCAATGCTAATCTTAACTTAAATAGTCTTTATCGAATAGAATGCACGGTAAATGTTGAAGGCGAAAACACAAAAATTGTTTCAGCTGAAACATCGCTGATTGGCAATGGAGTGGCACCTGTAACTCTAGTAAAACCTAGATTAGCTAATACAACTTCAGAAGATCGCGCTGAGTTGGATTTCGTGTCCAATGGAGAATATAGAAACACATATGAGATCACTTGGCAAAGACCTGCAGGTGGAATAAGTTTTACCGCCTATTATAGGTTCTACTATACCGAGGTGGATTTGGCAACTCAAGTTAGATCTAGGGATAGTTTATTGTACACCATTGGCACGAAACGGATATCTACATCTGATGCCGACAACACTGGGTCAATTGATTTCACAATGAACCCTGAAGAGTTTTATATTAGAATGAACACAGCATTTGATGATTATAATTTTACGAACCCCACTTTTGATAGAATTGCGAGTGATACAATAGAGTTTTTTATGGAGGTGGCTGACAATACTTTAGCTACGTATATAGAAGTGAATCAGCCGTCTACTGAAATTGCCCAGGAGAGTCCTGATTATACGAATGTCAATAATGGCATCGGGATATTTGCGAGTAGATATTTAGCTTCTACACGAATTAAAGAATCACCTGAAAATGTTAAGTCTGGAAGGGTTTTTAATTCCGCTTCATTAGAAGAATTACTCTATTCAAATCAAGTGAACAGTGTGACTGTTTTGGATAATGGCGAAGAAGTTCCAGACAGTCAGTTAACCTCCAGAAAGGGATTTAAAGTCGCTGGTGGAAGGTGCAACGATCTAACCAAAACTTGCAGATAAGTGACATGATGTCACGCCATGTGACACATTTTTTGTAGCTCTTATCTTGAAAATCTGACATTCCTGCATTATTTCTAAAGATGTTTTCAGTGGCATAGGCTTTGACATATGCTGAGAAAATCTGAATAATAGAAAATCAAAATAAGATGGGAAAGATCATAGGAATAGATTTGGGAACAACAAACAGCTGCGTTGCTGTAATGGAGGGTAATGAGCCTGTTGTTATACCAAATAGCGAAGGAAAAAGAACCACGCCTTCCGTGATTGGTTTCACGGATGGAGGTGAGAGAAAAGTTGGTGATCCAGCAAAGCGTCAAGCGATAACCAATCCAACCAAAACAATTTATAGCATAAAGCGATTCATGGGAGTGAGCCATGACGAGGCCAAAGATGAAGGCAGTCGTGTTCCTTATGAATTGGTTAAAGGGGATAACAACACGCCTAGAGTCAAGATTGACGATAGACTGTATACGCCACAAGAAATTTCAGCGATGGTTCTTCAAAAAATGAAGAAAACTGCTGAAGATTACTTGGGTCAAGAAGTTACGGAAGCTGTTATTACAGTTCCTGCATACTTTAATGATTCGCAGCGTCAAGCAACAAAGGAAGCTGGTGAAATTGCTGGTTTGAAAGTTAGAAGAATCATCAACGAACCAACTGCTGCGGCATTGGCTTATGGACTTGACAAGAAAGGTCAAGACATGAAGATTGTTGTATTTGACTGCGGTGGAGGAACGCATGACGTTTCTATTCTTGAATTAGGAGATGGTGTTTTTGAAGTGAAGTCTACAGATGGTGATACTCACCTTGGTGGAGATGACTTCGACCAAGCAATTATTGATTGGTTAGTAGCAGAATTTAAAAGTGATGAAGGAGCTGACTTGAGCAAAGACCCAATGGCTTTGCAACGTTTGAAGGAAGCTGCTGAAAAGGCTAAGATTGAATTGTCTAGCACAACCACATCAGAGATAAACTTGCCATACATCATGCCAGTTGATGGTGTGCCAAAGCACTTAGTGAGATCATTATCAAGATCAAAATTTGAGCAGCTTACTGAAAGTCTTGTTCAAAGAACTATTGAGCCATGTAAGAGCGCAATGAAGCAAAGTGGCTTTACCACTGATGAGATTGATGAAGTTATTTTGGTTGGTGGTTCTACAAGAATTCCTGCCGTGCAAGATGCAGTGAAGAAATTCTTTGGAAAAGATCCAAGTAAAGGTGTAAACCCTGATGAAGTAGTAGCCGTTGGTGCTTCTATTCAAGGTGGTGTATTGAGCGGTGATGTGAAAGACGTTCTTCTGCTTGATGTGACTCCACTATCATTAGGAATCGAAACAATGGGTGGTGTTACGACTAAGCTTATTGAATCGAATACAACCATTCCTACTAAAAAGTCGGAGACATTCTCTACCGCGAGTGATAATCAGCCTTCTGTTGAGATTCATGTGCTTCAAGGAGAACGTCCAATGGCGAAAGACAACAGAACAATTGGAAGATTTCATTTAGATGGTATTCCACCATCACCAAGAGGTGTGCCTCAAGTCGAAGTAACATTTGATATTGACGCTAATGGTATACTAAATGTATCAGCTAAGGATAAAGCAACAGGGAAAGAGCAAAGCATTCGAATCGAAGCTTCTTCTGGATTAAGCCAAGAGGAAATCGATAAGATGAAGCAAGAAGCAGAAGCAAATGCTGATTCTGATGCAAAAGCAAAAGAGACCATTGATAAATTGAATGGAGCTGACAATTTGATTTTCCAGACAGAAAAGCAAATGAAAGAGTTTGGTGATAAGTTGCCTGAAGATAAAAAAGGACCAATTGAAGAGGCTTTAGCAGAGTTGAAAAAGGCTCATGAAGCGAAAGATCTTGACGCAATTGATGCTTCAATGGAAAAGCTAAACACTGTTTTTCAAGCAGCTTCACAAGAAATGTATGCTGATCAAGGAGCTCAAGCTGAAGGAACTGCAGACGCAGGTCAAGAAGGTGAAAGCAATGATGAAGAAGTCACTGATGTTGACTTCGAAGAGGTGAAAGAAGAAAAGTAAGAATAGGTAGTAGGGTAGGTTAGTGCGCATTTGCGTGCATTAAGGAGAGGGTCGAGCAATCGGTCCTCTTCTTTTTTTTTATAACATTAGATCAAACTGCTAAGTTCGCTGTTAGAAGTAGCAGAGATTTCTACTTATTATATGAGCAAAGCACTAGCGAGATTTATTGTATTACTGGTAATTGTATTTACAGGAATTGCAGGTTACCAAATCACCACTTTAGAGTTTGATTACGAATTCGAACATTTTTTTCCTTCAGAAGACACATCCCTTGATTTCTATTTAGAATACAATGAAAAGTTTGCCACTGACGTAGACTTTGTTTTATTGGCGCTTAAAAATGACGATGGAATCTTTGATAAAGAGTTTTTATTAAAGGCGAAGTCTCTTCGTGAAGAACTTTTGACGGTAGATGAGGTAAAGCGCATCATTTCTCCATTTGACGCCAAAGATTACGCCATTGGCCCATTTGGACCCATAGCAATTAGCCTCTTACACCCTGAAGATGAATCAAGGTATAACGCTGATAGCACTAGGATTTATAAATTTCAAAAAGAAGTAGGTAGTTTGTTTTCTGAGGATGCTAAGAGCATATCCATGGTGATAGAAATTGAACCAAATCTTTCAAAGGTTGAAACAGACACGGTTTATTTCAAGTTGAAAGAGGTGCTAGATCGATATGAGTTTGATCAGATGCACACAGCAGGAAAAGTCATTGGACAAGCATACTACATTGATCAAATAAAGTATGAGTTCACTCTGTTCTTCATACTTGCGGTGCTTTTGGTAGTGCTCATTCTAAGTCTTGTTTATCGATCAATTTGGGGGGTTGTCGTGCCGTTGCTTATTGTGGTTTTATCAGTGATTTGGTCCTTAGGCCTTATGGGATTGATTGGCAAACCGATCGACATCATGACCGCACTTCTTCCTTTAATTCTTTTTGTGGTCGGTATTAGTGATGTCATTCATTTGTTAAGCAGGTATTTCGAAGAAATCCGTAATGGATTATCTAAGGATTCAGCCATAAGAATATCTTACAAGCAAGTTGGAATGGCAACATTTCTTACATCTTTGACTACTGCTTTGGGGTTTCTTACGTTGCTTACAAGTGGTATAAGGCCTGTGAGGGAGTTAGGAATATATGCTGCCATTGGAGTTTTCATAGCGTTCATTTTGGCCTTTAGTTTACTCCCAGCGATATTGGCGTTGAATCCTGTTCCAAAATTGGCGTACAAGGAACCATCTAGTCTGTTCTGGAATAAACTGGTAAGGAAAATGTTTCTTTTTTCAATGCGCAATCAAACGACCGTATTAGTTGTGTCATTAATTGTTGTAATCGTATCTGCAATCGGTATTTCTAATATTAAGGTAGATAATTACTTATTAGAGGACGTTGGACCAGATGATCCAATGCGAAAAAGCTTCATGTACTTTGAAGAAAACTTTGCTGGAGCGCGTCCTTTTGAGCTCTTTGTTTCTGTTAAGGATTCCTCATCAAATATGTTTGATAGGGCTGTTGTCAAAGATTTACAGCGCATAGATTCTTACCTCAAGGATGAGTATGAAGTAGGGTTTCTTCTTTCACCTCTGAATGTATTGCGCACTGCAAACCAGGCTCTTTCCGGTGGTCACGATACTGCTTATGTTGTGCCAACAAGTGAATCTAGATATAATTCAGTGTTAAGGTTAGTTTCAAGAATTCAAAAGCGCCCAGAGTTTAATGCTCTATTGGCCAATGAATTTAGAGAGGGCCGGTTTACGGGAAAGATGAGCGACTTGGGAGGTTTGCAAACAAAAAAAATGAATGAGGAATTGGTTGCTCATTTTGACAAATTCCCATTGGAAACGATTGATTTCAGGCTCACTGGAATGGCATTGTTAATCGATAAGAACAATGAAACCCTTTCAATGAATATGATGAGTGGACTCATCTTTGCGTTGCTTGTTGTGGCTATCATTATGGGTGTATTATTCAAGTCGTTGAGGATGGCATTGATTACCTTGACTCCTAACGTTTTGCCTCTTATGGTTATTGGAGGTTTTATGGGGCTGACAGGCATTGACCTTAAAGTATCCACATCAATAATCTTCGGCATCGCTTTCGGAATAGCTGTTGATGACTCCATACATTATCTGAGTAAGTTCAAGTTGGAGCTTTCCAAAGGGCGATCTGTGATTTGGGCACTGAGGCGAACTTCTATTTCAACAGGTAAAGCTATTTTGCTCACAAGTCTGATTCTTTGTTCTGGATTCTTGACACTTTCGAGTTCAAGTTTCACAAGTACGCATTATGTAGGGCTACTCATCAGCATCACACTGGCAGTGGCTGTCGTGGCAGATTTGATCTTACTGCCAGTTCTATTAAGAAAGATATATAAAAAGTAAATTTGACCGTTTAGGCAAATTCTTTTTATTTAGAATAGATATTAAGAGATTCATCTTGACAAAATAAACAAGAACTAATTCGTAAATCACTTCGAGATAAAATGATTTACGCTATGTTTGTTCCAATCAAATCAAAATAAACATGAAAAAACTTTTCCTTTTCGTACTTCTAACTGGTTTTGCTGCAAGTGTATCTTTTGCAGGAAACTATAAATTAAGTGACAATGCTGTTGAAAGTGCTTTTGCTGCTGCAGAAGACATTACTTTTTCAGAGACTGCGTCACCATTCGTTTCTTCTATGTTGAGTGACGATGAGCCTACCAAAACGGGGTATCTTATTCGCGCTTATTTCTGTGGATCTATTGGCTTACACAGAAGCTATATGGGCAATGGTGGTGAGAAAATGTGGTACAAATACTTGTGTATTCCAGTTTATGGTAACGTTGTCGCTCTTGTTGACTTTTGGGGTGTAGTATTCAAAGGAGACGAGCAATTTAACAAGTACAAAGACAATCCTAAATTTAGAGTTTGGGGTAACTAATTTTAGTTAAAACTTTTGAAAAGGCTCAGTCGTTTAGATTGGGCCTTTTTTGTTTTTGATAATCACTTCTTTTAATAGATCATTATATGCTCGTTTTCTTTTATAGTTTCTTTTGTTCACCAAAAACTGTGATCTTTTCTGAGCCCCTAAATGGAACTGTTGAATCACCCCATAGCCGAATAGTATTCCTGTTCAAGTTTTAGAAGTACGCATTATCTAGGGCTACTCATCGGCATCACACTGGCAGTCGCTGTCGTGGTAGATTTAATCTTACTGCCGGTCCTTCTGAGAAGGATATATAAAAAATAAATTTGACCGTTCCGACAAATTCTTTTTATTCAGGATAGATATGAGAGATTCATCTTTCAAGATGAATAAGAACTAATTCGTAGATGACTTCGCGATAAAAAATTTAAACTATATTCACTTTATTAAATCTAAAAAAAAATGAAAAAACTTCTTCTTTCCATTCTTCTAACTGGTTTTGCTGCAAGTGCATCATTTGCGGGAAACTATAAATTAAATGACAATAATATTGAAAGTGCTTTTGCTGCTGCAGAAGACATTACTCTTTCAGAGACTGCGTCACCACTCGTTTCTTCTATGTTCAATGACGATGAGCCGACTAAAATGGGTTATCTTATTCGCGCTTATTTCTGTGGATCTATTGGCTTACACAGAAGCTATATGGGCAATGGTGGTGAGAAAATGTGGTACAAATACTTGTGTATTCCAGTTTATGGTAACGTTGTCGCTCTTGTTGACTTTTGGGGTGTAGTATTCAAAGGAGACGAGCAATTTAACAAGTACAAAGACAATCCTAAATTTAGAGTTTGGGGTAAATTAGATGATCAATTGGATGATCAATTGGATGGTCAATTGGATGGTCAATTGGATGGTCAATTGGATGGTCAATCGGATTATCGCTATCAATCAGAAAAGTGGTTGAAACATCATTAATATGATATTTATCAATTCGTAAGTTAGCAACCTCAATATTGTATATCGATGAGCCTATCAAAACTGGTTATTTTAATCGTGCTGATTTCTTTCGGATCTATTGGCTTACACAGAAGCTACATGGGAAACGGCGGAGAGACAATGTGATACAAGAGTTGTGTATTCCAGTTTATGGTAATGTTGTGGCTCTTGTTCACTTTTGGGGTGTAATATTCAAAAGAGACGAGCAATTTAACAAGTACAAAGACAATCCTAAATTTAGAGTTTGGGGTAACTAATTTTAGTTAAAACTTTTGAATAGGCTCAGTCGTTAAAATTGGGCCTTTTTTGTTTTTGAGTATTTGATAATCACTTCCTTCAATAGATCATTATATGCTCGTTCTTTTTTATAGTTTCTTTCGTTGGCCAAAAACTCTGATCTTTTCTGACCCCCTAAATAGAATTGTTGAAACACCCCATAGCCTAAAAGTATTCCTGTCACATAATACTTTGCGACAAGCACACCATAAGCTGCTATTCCAATACCCGAAAGCACCATTACTGAAGTGAAAGCAGCGTCAAAGAAATAACCGGAATATAACTGACCAGTCCCAGGCAAGAGTTGAGCCCAAACCTGAGCTTTATCAAGATCTTTTAGCTTAGGGTGATTTTTCACCTGATACGTTTCATTGATCCGGGCGTTAAAATCATTCATGACAGCAGTGTCTTCTGAAAAATGGTACTTGCCCCAAGTATGCAACTGCTCTTTGGCTTCTGTCCATTCCCGTGTTTCATTCAATGCAAGTGCATACAACGGTTTGGAATTGATGGAATATTCTATTGGAAGGAATTGCTGAATCATCTTGAACTGAGCGATGCTTTCTTCAAAATTCTTATTGAGATAGGAATAGAGTGCTGACTTATACCGAGCCTCATATTGCAGAGAATCATTCAATCCAAAATAGTTGAGTCGTGAAAGAGTTAATTCACTTTGTCCTATTCTATCTTTTTCCAATAGACAGTCGGCTTTATTCACCAATGCTTTAGTGCGTGTCAAATTATTGATAGCCGTATATGCTGCATATTCATATGCAATAATTGCATCATCGATTAATCCAGCGGCCCTTAAACTATCTGCTGATCTGAAAAAAACCAGTTCGGTTGGACTAGCGGAAAGCCCTGCGAACGGGAGTATGCAGATCAAACTCAATATTGTGATCAAGTTCTTCATAAAATTCTTGTTCTTTAGCATAAACACTTAATACACTTCCCCAAACATTTCCTACATAGAAAACTCCAAATAGGGCTCCTAGAGCAATAAATTGTAAACTCGCAACTCCAGCAATAATGAGGCTTTCAGCGGCAATTGCTCCAAGCGGTATTGTCATATACATCGCTCCAAAAGGAGTTCCGCGATATCCCGCATAAAACTTACCTAATCCAGGAACTATTGCTGAAAGCAATCCAGCAATCCAGGGTGATTTTCTTTTGTATGATCTCATCAAGTCAGCGTAATTGGTCATTTCATTCATTTCTGATTCAGTAACAAACGAACGCTCAACGCTGAGCAATGATAAACTATCATAGGAGGTAAAATCTCTTTCAAGAAGCGATATCCCGCGGAGTTGTAGGATTTTTAAGTTGTCAAGTTTGGCATCAGATGATACATCTAAATTTTGCAGTACATGTCTGGCTTTTGCTAGGCTATCTATTTGAATGTAACAGATAGAATTATAGAAGCTGGAAGCTATTACTATACTAGAGGATTCAACAGCCGAGAAAGAGGCGATAGCACCGTGAAAGTCCTGCTTAAAATACTTTATCCAACCAATATAGTAGTTGACACTGTCTTGCATGTTCGGATTCGCAATGCTGTCAGTATTTAATCGATTCAGTGTATAAAGAGCATCGTCATAAAGTTCTGATGAAATCAGATAAAGAACAAAGGTGAACTCCTCTTTTTGAAGCTGATACCTCGTGGGCTTTACATCAAAAGTTGTTTGAGAACTATCTGCATGCACTGAATCAATAATGTTGGTATCAACCGTATTATGAGCAGTGTCTTGCGCATTTGATTGGAGATTGCAACCAACACAGAAGAGAAAACAAAGAATGTGTAAAGTTCGAAGGAAGCTCATCTATCAGTGGTGATGCTTATGTGTGCGATATTTACTGGGATGGTCTATAATTTGACCTGTGCGCGGATTTACTTGACTTGGAAGAATATCAATAACGCTGAATTGTGTGCACCTTGTTAACCTATCCGCGGACATTGGAATTCCTTTGATGATGCCAAACTCTTCAATACTAGCTTTGCTAAAAGCAGAACAACTTATTTCATAGGGACACCTTGATTGCAATTGCGGTGAAATCACTTTTTGGTAGAAGAAAAGTGACCCACTGAATAACAATGAAATGGGGTTGTAACGTGTTAGTACATTATTTCCAATCTTCATAAATTGAGGCCTTCTCGCATCAAAAGCATGATCTTCCATGTTCACATTCTCGATCAACTCAATATCAGAATAGCTCAATTGACTATACGCGGAAAAACCCATTGTGAAAACGATAAACGCCAGAAGAAAAATAATGTAAAAACTGTTTTTCATCAATCCTGAAAAGTTGAATTGCCATTAGACTGAACGATTACCTCTGCGTTTTCAGGAATTTTATAATTCAACCAATAATCTGTGACATTTCCATTCAGCTTAAGGTTTGAATATGTTTTTCTACTGATAGAAGAATCACCTTCTGCGCGATAGTTGATTTCGGTAATTGTAAAAGGCATTTTAGTGTAGAGTACATCTTGATAATTAGTGTAATAGGTCTTTTGAATGATACCGCCATCTGCGTCAAAAAATCCGACATAAATAGGGAGGTAGTTTTCAAAAGCAATTTCCACTTTTTGAGAGGATACTTGCTTGTTACTTGGTGCTTGCCATTCGTTGATCATGATGTCATCCTCAAAACGAGTATTGATCATTTTAAAACCAAGATCACGCAATCCTAAGTCATTCGTTTGGCCATTTAAAAACTGATAAATGAAGCTTTTTTTACTACTCAAATCCTCTCCTTCGAGCAGAATTACTTTATTCTCCTTAATGTCATAGCTCTTATACTCACCAATAGCATTGGTAAATACTACTTGATCAACTGGAGTGTTCATCTTCGTGACAAGTTCACTTCCTTGAACTTTGTAATACAATGTTCCGATACCAGTGACTGATTTCCCTTGAAACAATGTCCTGGCAGTTAAGTCCATGCTTATCAACTCTATACCTGCTCTAGGTGTGAATGAACTTGATAGAATAACCAAGCCAAAAAGTAACCACTTGTAGAATCTGAATTTCATTAGTTTCGCCTTTGCCCTTGAGCCTCAAAACTACCATAAAATCAGAGGTTAAAAATCTTGTTTTTGATTAATAATGACACGACTAATCTCTGTCTTTCGTTCAGTAGTTGTTTTACTTGTAATTACTGCATTTAATGTATCTGATTCTTATGGTCAAGAACAGTTGAAAAAGAATGTGGGTATTGCATTCAAGCAGATCTATGATTATCATTTGTTGTCTGCTGATTCTAGTATTTCTGTTTTCGAAGCAGAGCAACCAAACCATCCTGTGTGGTCTCTGTTACGGGCCAATTTGATTTGGTGGCAGATACTTTCTGGAGGTATTGAAGATGACAAACTGAAGAAGAAGTTCGTTTATCATCTAAATGAATCAAAAGATAAAGCCAAAAACTTCCTTGAAGATGAAGATGAGGCTGCATTTTCATTGATCATTGTAAATGCCTTTAGAACCAGATTTGATCTGTTGGATAACAACTATCTCACGGCAGCCAGTTACTTAAATGCATGTATTGATGACATTTCAGATTCATTTGGTCGGGAGGAAGAATATGAACCCTTCTATTTGACATCGGGACTCTATTACTATTTCATGCAAAAAGCCCATGAAGACTATTCTATCATGCGGCCATACCTTTTCTTTTTTCCTGACGGGGACAAGAAAAAAGGCATAGATTTCCTTTTGAAATGTTCTTCAAGTGATGACATATTACTTCGAGAAGAATCAACTTATTTTTTAATGAGAATCGCTTTTGACTTGGATAAAGATCCGAAACAAGCATTGGGTTATGTGGGTAGTCTTTTGACGCGATATCCTGACAACATAATCTTCAGGTTATTTGAAATAAAAGCCTTGCACAGCCTAAACCAAGAGAAGGAAATCAATTTCAGTGAGAAGTCCTACAGAGCTTCAGTAAGTGGAAACCCAGAACTTACTTTGAATCAAAAGAAATACTTTTTCAAACTTCTAGAAGACGAAAAAAAAGCCCCCAATTAAATTGGAGGCTTTTATTAAAATGAATGTTGGATGAATTATTTCGTCCACATTAGGAATTTAGGATTATCTATATACTTTGTCCCACCTTGGTTCATTATCAGCATTATCCCATCGATAATAGGCAGAAGACCACAACCACCTAGTGTCACGCAATAAAGTGCCACAACCTTTATGGTTTTGTCTCCACACCCAAGATAGAGTCTATGGATTGGAATTAAAATACCGACACCTAAAAACCATTCAGCAAAACAAATAATTGCGCCAAGTGTATGTTTGTCCATCCCACCATCAGCTAACATAGCATTAGCATTACCAGATGAACTTTCGAAAAATGAAGTGACGCTCAAATCATTGGAAACATCTACACTTGATTCAAAAGCCTGATCTAGCTTAGATTCATTCAGATGATAATTATCAGCCCAGGATGCAGAAACGATTGACATTGTAAATAATGCCGCTAAAAAAAGTGATTTCATTTTATAAGGATTAATGGTTTATCATTTAAATTAATCACTTTATTTGATTCACAAATAAATATTGATGAAGAAATTTTTAACACTTTTAATATTGGCTGCGATAATGGTCTCCTGCAGCAGCTCTAATGATGTGGTGAACAATGGCTTTTTTCAAAAGCGAAAACACCGAACAGGATTTCATATTAATGGATTAGCGCATGCTCAAGGATCAAGAGCCGCTAAAACAAAGAATGATTTAAGTATTGAGATGCAAATTCCATTTGATGACAGTGTTGATCAAGTGGAATTTGAAATCACTCAAGAAACACAATCAAAACAGAAAACGGAGTATATTGAAATAAGGAATGAATGTAAACGAGAGTTTAAGTCAGTGCTCAAGGCATTTAAAAGAAACAAGAAGAAGGATGGTGAGATTTACATGCATGATCAAGGCATGTCTGAGAGTGTTTTGCTTGAGTCAAAAGAATCAAAAGAAGAGAATGATCCTTTAATGACTGCCGCTATTTTGAGCCTTGTTTTTGCAGGCATATCATTAATGCTCATAACAGTTCCTTTGGTCAATATTGTATTTGGCGTGCTTGCTCTTGTATTAGGTCGCAGGGCAATGAAGAGCGAAAATGAAAATGTTCAAATGATGGGTAAGATTGGCTCAATTGCTGGTTTGGTTCTGACGATTTTATCTGTATTGATTACATTATTATTTATAGGTTACATTGCTTTACTTGTTGCTTTTAGTGGTGGGTTTTAGCCGCATAAATTATGAATAGAATAATCATCAACATATTAATTACATCAATCGCTGCATTGGTTGCTTCGTATTTGCTGCCTGGTGTGATTATAGGAGGATTTCTTGACGCAGTCTTAGTAGCGATAGCATTGGCATTGCTCAATCAATTTGTGAAGCCGTTGCTCGTTATTTTCACAATACCCGTTACCGTATTTACACTTGGGTTGTTTCTGCTGGTAATCAATGCTGTAATTATCTTGCTAGCAGATTGGATGGTTTTAGGATTCTCGGTACGGAATTTTTGGTGGGCATTGCTTTTCAGCTTCATACTCACGTTCGTGAAGTCTATTCTAAATCCTTTTTTTGCTGAAAAGCGTAATTTGAATAGAAAAGACTGAGAGTTCTTACTCCAACACACCCCTTAAATTAGCCAAGCTTTGGTAGATACTTGAGCGCAAATCAAGAATTTGATCATTTCTTATTTCTAGTTCAAAGCCAATATAATTCTTCGGAAAACACTTTCGTAAATATGTAGTGAAACCATCCGCAGCTCCACGGTAGGGGTAATTGAATCTGACATTAATACTCGGATCTATATCCATTAACATCTTTTTCCAGATAACAGCCAGATTTCGTTCTTGAGATTTGGATGAGTCGAATTTCAACCCCACTGGTGTTTCTCTATTTTGATTGCCATGTTTGGGTGTAAAAGAATGTACTGAGATATGAAATACTCCTTGATCGATATAGGACCCAATGAATTCCTCAATTCTCTTGCGATAAGGTTGGTAGTAGTTGCTTATTAGGTCAGCCTTCTCAGACGCTGAAAATCCAGTTGTAAAAGGGGAGAAGAGGTGCTTATGACTCAGTGACCGATTTGGTTCGATTAAAAGTCTTGAGTAACGATAGTGAATTGACTCGTCAAAGAGTGGTTCTAGTCTTATAAACATAGGTGCTACGCGAAGATCATATCCCCTATGACTTTCCAATACGTCAACGGCATCCACGAATACTTCTGCGTATTTCAATGGAAGTCCATTCGAATAATGCTCGCATGTTAAGAGCCAAATCATTAATTCATAGCATTTTGCCGAAAATACTGCTTGTCAAAGGCTTCTCAATATACCTTTTCACCTTTATTTAACCATATTCCCCAGCTTTTGTCAAAGGCATGAACTCGGTTAGTGATATTGCCTTCACCATCAACAATCGGCTTACTTTGATTTACCCATTCAAACAAACCTCCATATAGATTGCTGACATTCGTGAATCCTAGTTCTGAAAGCTTCTTGCATATTACTTCACTTCGATAGCCTACCGAGCAATAGATGATAATCTCTTCATCTTTTTGGAGACTTTCTAAGGCTTTAAAGTTCAGCGTATCGTAGCCAATAAATTTTGCGTCTTTAATGTGAGACACATCGAATTCTCGTTTTGATCGTGCGTCAAGATATATAGCATTCTCTTTTTCGTCTGTTTGAAGTATGGAAACTTCTTTTACGGAGTGAGATAATAGAGTGCTGAGCATAGTGCTATACGCACTCGAATCTACCCGTGAATCAGTGCAAGCATTCAATAGGATTGCGACTAAAATTGTAAGGGTGAATTTCTTCATTACCTTTTCATTTTACCATTATACATCGGGTGATGTTCGATGATTGTTTTGCGCAAGAACTTTCGATCTAGATGCGTGTAAATCTCTGTGGTCGTGATAGAAGAATGACCCAACATCTCTTGAACTGCTCTGAGATCGGCACCATTTTCAACCAATTCAGTCGCAAAACTATGACGCATAGTATGCGGACTGATGGTCTTCTGAATACCAGCTATTGCGGCTAGGTCGCGGATGATATAAAAGATCATGACACGGCTTAATTTGGAGCCTCGTTTGCTCAGGAAAACATAATCTTCTTGTCCTGGATTCGGAGTGATGTGCACTCTTATTTCGTTGATGTACAGCTCTATACTTTTTCCGGCCGTTTCGTGGATCGGGACGAGGCGCTCTTTATCACCTTTGCCAATAACCCGAATGAATCCTTCTTTCAAAAATAGATTGCTGATCTTTAGGTTGACCAATTCACTGACACGAAGTCCGCATGCATAAAGCGTTTCAATAATAGCTCGGTTCCGCTCTCCTTCAGGTTTGCTTCGGTCAATTGCTGCGAGCATTAATTCGATTTCTGAATTGTTCAGCGTGTCTGGAAGTTTGCGCCCAAGACGAGGCGCTTCCAATAATGCCGTAGGATCTTCAGTGATGACATCTTCGAGCTCTAAGTACTTATAGAATGCTTTGATGCCGCTGATTATTCTTGCCTGAGTATAAGCGGCTAAACCTATTTCAACAATCCATTTAACGAAAGCTTCAAGGTCTTTTGTGACTACTTGATCTGGAGAAATAACCTTTCCTGTAGACTCTAAGTAGGAGGTGAGCTTATTCACGTCTTCCAAGTAGGCAACTATGCTGTTCTCGGAAAGAGAGCGTTCCAGTCGCAAATAAGCTTTGAATCCTTTTTTATACGTGTCCCACATTCTATGTGAAGGTCATCTATTTTTTCATCGTGCAATGAACCGTTAAAATTCATTTTTCATAGTTCATTGTTCATTCATCACTTCGTACTATTGCCTTATGAAAATTGCGATAGTAAACGGTCCAAACTTAAATCTCACAGGTAAGCGAGAAAAGGATATTTATGGCTCAAAGTCTTTTGAGGAGTTTGTAGCAGACATGAAGCAAGGCTTCCCCCAAATAGACTTTGCTTATTATCAATCAAACGTAGAAGGAGATTTGATCAACACCCT
Source organism: uncultured Flavobacteriales bacterium (assembly GCA_905479105.1). Classification (GTDB taxonomy): domain Bacteria; phylum Bacteroidota; class Bacteroidia; order Flavobacteriales_G; family Salibacteraceae; genus SHAN690. Next base: position 28,363 of record CAJQLE010000005.1, on the reverse strand, counting down.
TCATGAGCTTGACAAAGAGGCTAGCCTGAAAGGGATATTACTGAATGCAGGAGCTTACACCCATACTTCAGTGGCAATCGGAGATGCTGTTGCAGCCATTGATAAGCCAGTGATCGAGATTCATATGAGTAATATTTTTGCTCGAGAAGATTTTAGACACGTTTCGCATTTAGGAAAACATGCTATTGGAAGTATATCAGGATTTGGAATGGAAAGCTACTTGCTTGGCATCTTAAAATTGATGAATCAATCCTAATTAGCGCATTCTTGCGCGCTTCGCTAAAAAGCGTTCAAGTACTTTATCTACAGGTTCTGAGATGTCGGTTTCTACCCAATCAATGCCGAATTGGCGACATTTTAGTTTAACATCGCCTACTTTCTTTTTACGCAAAGATTCGTATTGTTCCCTCACTTCATTGGGATTCACCTTGATTTGCTCGCCCGTTTCCAAATCAACAAAGGTGTAAGGACGGTTTTCCAAGTCTAGGTTCAATTCTGTTTTCTTATCGTAAACGTGAAATAGAACAACCTCATGTTTGTTGTATCTCAAATGCTGCAGTGCTTCGAATAATTCGGTTTGACTTTCATCATTGATGAAGACGCTATCGATAAAATCGCTAAAAATCACAATCAGTGATCTCTTGTGAACCATTTCTGCAATCTTATGGAGAGAGGATACAATGTTGGAGGAAGAAGCACCTTCTTTCTTGTCGAATTCTTTTTCTAACTCTTGAAACAAGTAATTATGATGTGCTGAATTGCTTTTCGCAGGAGTTGACCATTCTATTCCATTTCCGAAGAGTGTGACACCAACAGCGTCTCTTTGAGACCTCATTAAGTAGACGAGAGATGCTGAAGCTTGAATTGAAAACCCTATTTTATTCGAGTGAATTTCATCCGTAGCTTTTGGGTAGAACATAGACCCTGATCTATCTAAACAGATCTGACATCTCAAGTTTGTCTCTTCTTCAAAACGCTTTACGAACATTTTATCCGTTCTGGCATATAGCTTCCAATCTATATGCCTTGTACTCTCGCCATTGTTATATGCTCGGTGTTCTGCAAACTCTACAGAAAATCCATGATATGGACTTTTGTGCATACCTGTAATGAACCCTTCAACAGCTTGTTTGGCTCTTAATTCTAATCGTCCGTATTTCTGTGCGTTGAAATGATCAATGGGCATAGTGCGATATTACGGATTTACGGATGGATTATTATATAAGATTCGGAGCAAAAAAAAGCCTCTCGCGTTTCCGGAGAGACTTTTCAACCGTTTAGTTAGGTTGCCGGAATTACATATGCGCTTCCAGCTTCTTTACCAATGCAGCTTTAGGCACTGCACCTACTTGACGATCAACAATTTCTCCATTCTTGAAGAAAAGGATCGTTGGAATACTTCTGATGCCGTATTTCTGTGCAACTCCTGGGTTGTTATCTACATTCAGCTTACCAACCAATGCTTTGTCGCCATATTCTTTGGCTACTTCTTCAACGATTGGACCAACCATGCGGCAAGGGCCACACCATTCAGCCCAAAAGTCGACCATTACTGGTTTATCTGAATTAAGCGCTTCTACTTCGAAGTTGCTGTCTGTGAATTCTACTGTCATTTTATGATTGTATAAGAGTTATTTAATCTTTAGTTTAACGAAGTTATTAAATCAAATGTTTCACCATTTGTTCAATTGGGACATTCTGTCAGTTCTTTTTTATACTCCACGATAGGTTTTCTAACCGTTCAAGTTCTTCTGTCATCTCACGCGTCATATTGACTCTTAGAGATCTGCTGGGCATTTCAAGAATCGTGTCTTCATCATGCACATTCACTTGAATTGGAATGTTACCCTTGTGTTTTTTGCATAAAGTTCGAATTCTAGAAATCATTGGTTCATTGATATTCTTGAGTAAAACATCAATGTTTATCTGTTTGACGAGCTTGTCGCGTAAATCTGACAAAAGGTCGATTTTTTTAACATTTAGACGCAGCACTTCTTTTTGATCACGCTTACTATACCATCCACCTATTACCACATGAATCAACACAAACCAGTCTTGAGTCAAGTAGCTCTTGAATTTAATGTAGTCATCCTTGAAAAGCACAAACTCGTGAGAGCCTTTATAATCTTCAAGTACAAAACGTCCATAAGGAGAACCTGTTTTTGAAGTGAGGTGTGATGCGCTTGTTATAATACCTGCGATGCGTGTTTCCTTTCGTTGTCTTATTCCATCTAGATCTTCAAGAATAGAAGTGTCAGCATTCGCAAATTGATCGATTTCAAATTTGAAGTCGTCCAATGGGTGACCAGAAATATAAACACCAACAACTTCTTTTTCACGATTGAGTTGATCTAGTGTTCTCCATTCTGGAGCTGGTGGAATAGGGGGTTCTGGTATTTCTGCTTCATCGGATTCACCAAACAAGGATGCCTGAGCACTGTTCTCGGCTTCTTGAAGGGCATTTCCATAACGAATAGCCTTTTCAATGATCGTTTGTCCTTTCTCATCTTCATGGAAATACTGCGCGCGATGCACACCTTCAAAAGAGTCGAATGAACCGGCAACAGCCAATCCCTCAAAGTTCTTCTTGCTTACCGTTCTAAGGTCTAGTCTAGAGGCAAAATGAAAGATCGAATTGAATGTTCCTTGTTCTTTACGTTCAGCAACAATTGCTTCAACAGCATTTACACCAACTCCCTTGATGGCACCCATTCCGAATCGAATTTCTTCCTTGCTATTAACGGTGAATTTGTATTCACTTTCGTTTACATCTGGACCAAGAACAGGCATTCCCATGCGCTTACACTCTTCCATAAAGAAGGTCACTTTCTTTATGTCATTCATATTGTGCGTTAGCACAGAGGCCATGTATTCAGCAGGGTAGTTGGCTTTTAGGTACGCAGTTTGAAAGGCGACAAACGAATAGGCAGCAGAGTGCGATCTGTTGAAGCCGTATTCAGCGAACTTCATCATCACATCAAATATCTCGTCTGCTTTTTCAGCATCTATTTGATTGTGCTCTTTACAGCCATCTCTGAAAATGACGCGCTGCTGTTCCATCACGTCCATTTTCTTCTTACCCATGGCACGTCTCAGAATATCCGCAGCACCAAGTGAATATCCCGCTAGAATCTGAGCGGTTTGCATGATCTGCTCTTGGTAGACCATGATACCATAGGTGTCCTTCAGAATAGGCTCCAATTTTTCGTGAGGATACTCAACATCATCTGTGCCTTGCTTTCTTTTGATAAACGTATCGATGAACTGCAATGGACCTGGACGATACAAGGCGTTCATTGCAATCAAATCTTCAATATTGTTTGGTATTAGCAGGCGCAGGTTTTTCTGCATGCCAACGGATTCAAACTGGAATGTTCCGTTCGTTTCACCCTTTTGATAGAGTTCAAAGGTCTTTTCGTCATCAAGAGGGATTTTATCAGGATTAATATCGACCCCATGTCGCTGTTTGATCAGCTTGATGGCATCCTTCATAATGGTCAATGTTTTTAGACCAAGGAAGTCCATCTTTAACAGACCAGCACTCTCTACAACGCTGTTGTCAAATTGGGTTACGAGCAGATCTGAATCTTTGGCAGTGGCTACAGGAATGAATTCTCGAATATCCTGAGGTGTAATAATTATCCCGCAAGCATGAATACCAGTATTTCTGACCGAACCTTCTAGTTTTCGCGCTTGGTTTAGAATCCTTCCTTCTTCGTTTTCTTGCTCGCTGATTTCTATAAGCTGTTTTACATTGGCAAGGTCATCACCATTGAATTCTTTCTTTAGTTCTTCAGCTGTTCGACCAAATATGTGCTTGAACTTCTTGAGGTCCGGAACCAACTTCGAAATGCGGTCAGCATCTGAAAGTGGTAGATCCATTACTCGCGCAACATCACGTATACTAGACTTGGCAGCCATAGTGCCATAAGTGATGATCTGAGCCACTTGAGTTTGGCCATATTTTTTCACCACATAGTCGATGATTTTATCACGTCCTTCATCATCAAAGTCAATATCAATATCGGGCATTGAAACCCTTTCTGGATTTAAGAAACGCTCGAAGAGTAGTTTGTACTTTATTGGGTCGATATTGGTAATACCTACTGAATATGCCACAGCAGAACCCGCTGCAGATCCGCGACCTGGACCAACCCAAACATCTCTTTTACGTGCTTCGGTGGTGAAATCTTGAACAATCAAGAAATAGCCAGGAAAGCCCATATCTTTTATCACACTCAGCTCAAAGTCTATACGCTCTTTGATTTCTGGAGTGATCTCTCCGTACTTTTTCTTGGCACCTTCATAAGTAAGGTGCGCTAAGTATTCATTTTCCCCTTCAAAGTCTTCAGGTATTTCAAATTTTGGAAGAAGGATGTCTCTGCCCAATTTGAACTCTTCGATTTTTTCAACGATTTCAGAAACTGTAATGATCGCCTCAGGCAAATCCTTGAACAGTTCTTTCATTTCATCGCCACTCTTGAAATAAAATTCCTGATTCGGCATTCCATAGCGAAATCCACGTCCATAACCGATAGGCATATCCTGCTGCACGCCATCTTTTACGCATAAAAGAATATCATGTGCATTAGCGTCTTCTTTCTTTTGGTAGAAAACATCGTTCGCTGCAAAGTACTTCACGTTGTATTTCTCGCAAAAGCGCAACAACACTTTGTTTACGCGTTTTTCTTCTTCTAGTCCATGGCGCAGTAGCTCCACATAGAAGTCATCGCCAAAGAGTTTATGCCAATAAACAAATGCTTCTTCAGCTTGCTTTTCGCCAATGTTAAGAATCAAATCGGCCACCTCTCCACCTAATCCTCCTGTGGTACAAATCAGGTCTTCTTTATATTGTTCTATAACATCCCGACCAACACGTGGAAGTCCAGCATAAAAACCATCAATAAATCCAACCGAACACAGTTTAGAAAGATTGTGGTAGCCTTTTTCATTTTTAGCAATCAATACTTGTCTGAAGCGTTTGTCTGGGGCGTCTTTTGTAAATTGCTGCTTCTTGTATTCATCTGCCACAAAAAACTCACAGCCTACAATGGCCTTGATGCCATTTATCTCACATTCTTTCACAAAGTGAAAAACACCCATCATGTTTCCGAAGTCGGTTATGGCGATTGCTGGCATTTCAAATGCAGCCGCCTGCCTCACAATTGATTTAATATCCGAAGTGGATTGTAGGATTGAAAATTGGGTGTGGTTGTGAAGGTGAACGAAAGGATAATCCTTAAGTAGGTCTTTATTTTCTTTTATCTCAAACTTAGAAGGTGCTGATTCATCTTTCGTTTCGGTTTTTACCTGAAGATCTTCAGGCTCATAAGGTTTAATGTTTAGACCAATAAGCTGAAATGGTTTTTTATTGGTTTCCTTAAAGAGTTTGATGTACTCGTCATTAGAGTGCAGGTCTTTTGCTGTGAATACTCCAATTCTTATAAGTTCTAGGAAACAGCGCGCGGTGGCCTCAACGTCTGCAGATGCATTGTGAGCATTATCAATTTTTTCACTAAACAGTTTCTCGTTAAGCTCAGAAAGGGTAGGGAACTTGAAACTTTTCCCTCTGCCACCAGGAAGCTGACAGAAGTTCGTACTTGACCTCATGGTGTCAAGTGTTTTCTTCTTCATCAATCCATCATCACGATCGGCACGAGCGTATTCAGCGCCCATGACTTTCATGTCGAATTCGATGTTGTGACCTACTGCGAAATCGGTTTCCTCCAGTGCTTTCTTGAATTCGTCCATGACAAATGCAAGTGGCACGCCTATTTTCTCAGCGCGTTCTGTGCTGATTCCGTGGATCTTTTCTGCGTTGAAAGGGATCGTGTAGCCATCAGGTTTAATGACATAGTTCTTAACCTCGATAAGCTCGCCTTTGTAGTCGTGAAGCTGCCAAGCCAACTGAACTACGCGCGGAAACGACTCAAATTCAGAGACTTCTGCTTTCCAGTTTTCAATTTTACCAGTGGTCTCGGTGTCGAATATTAAATACATAAGCGCTAAAAGAAAAGGATTTTCTTGAGCGTATAAAGTTACTATCGCTTATTGGAGTGCGAAAGCATTGTTGATAGAATGTGAAGAAGATAATTGAAGCCTTCTGATTAACGGTATTGATCGTTCAATCCTATTCCTGAAAGAATCATCGGAATGATCTTCTCACAGCGTGAGTTTTTCGTTTCAAGCCGTTTAGCAATGCTAATGTATTCGGCATATTCCTTTTGTTTTCCTGATGAAAGTTCCTCGAAAGCAAATTTGAGCTGAGAATTGTTTTTGAGAATTAGGTTCAGTTCCTGAGGGATGGAAAGTGGAGTAGAAGTGGATTTGATTTCCTTTCCCAGCTCTTGATTTTGGATAGCCTCAAGTATGTATAGCCTGACTTCGTCTGGATTTATCTCTTTGAGATTATGAAATCTCCATTGCCTTAACGCTTTTGTTTTATCACTTGCTTGGATTAGGCGATCAGCGGAGTCTTTTAAAAACACTCCGTTGTGAAACCAAAGGCCAACGTAACTCTTAAAGGATGCTAAGCCGAGCACATTTTTACCATTCAAAGTATAGCATGGTGCACCCCATTTTATAGTTTCCTCTAAACTAGTTTCAAGAATTAGTTTCCTCAACAGAATAAGTTCTTCCTTCCATTCACTTTGCTCGATATAGCCTTCAACAGAATCAGCCCTGATCATTGTTCCTTAGTTTTTTGCAGAGTGTGAATGATGAGCTTCTCTAATACGTTTAGGTCAATATCAGCAAGAGTTTTAATATTCAAACACGATTTCCCCATTTTAAATTTCCCCAGGTTCTTCAGCAATACGGAAGGTTTTTGTAAGTCGCACATTAAATAAACTGACAAGCCATGCTTTCTGGGAGAAAACCCACAGACAAACCAGTCTCCCTCACGTCCGCTGGCATATTTGTAATGGTAAGAACCAAAGCCTACAATGCTTGGTCCCCACATTTTAGGTTTTGAGTTTGTGGTGCGTTCCATCAATTGGATTAATTCTATGCAGTCACTTTTAGAGGCTGGACTATCTGTGTTCTGAATGAAGTCTAAGACGCTGGCTTCATTTTCTTTCGTTTTAAGGTCGCTTTTCTTGGCCATTTTGTTGGATGTTGATCAAAACTATAAAAACTGTGGGGTAAATCATTAACCCAAATAGTAAGCTTACCTTCGCGCCCTTTTTTGAATTGAATTACTAGCCAGGAACTTATGAAGAAATACATCAATCTTTTCGACTTTAAACAGAAGGTAGATTATAAGATCGAAATCCTCTCAGGATTGACCGTTGCCTTGGCTTTAGTGCCTGAGGCAATTGCCTTTGCTATGATTGCCGGTTTGTCGCCTTTGACGGGCTTATATGCGGCATTTACGATGGGGTTGATTACTTCAATTTTAGGTGGACGACCAGGAATGATATCTGGTGCGACTGGCGCTGTAGCGGTGGTGATTGTTGCCCTGGCCATTAGTCATGGTGTAGAATACGTTTTTGCAACTGTTGTTTTGGCTGGTTTGATTCAAATGACCGCTGGCTTTTTAAAGCTTGGTAAATTCATCAGATTGGTTCCTCATCCTGTGATGTTCGGCTTTGTAAATGGCTTGGCCATTGTGATTTTCATGTCTCAGCTTGATCAATTTAAAGTGGAGAATGCAACAGGCGTTTTAGAGTGGATGACGGGATCTCAATTGTTTATAATGCTTGGATTGGTGTCATTGACCATGCTTATTATTTGGGGATTGCCTCGATTGACGAAGAAGATTCCATCTTCATTGACCGCTATATTAGTGGTGATTGCGGCAGTGCTTCTGTTAGATATTGACACGAAAACAGTGGGTGATATTGCGAGCATTAAGGGTGGTTTTCCTCCTTTTCACATCCCTGATCTTCCATTCAACTTTGAGACTTTAACGATCATCTTTCCATATGCGCTCATTGTTGCTGGAGTAGGATTGATTGAAAGTCTATTGACGTTGAATCTTATAGATGAAATCACCGAAACGAGGGGATGGGGCAATAAAGAGGCAGTGGCTCAGGGAATCGCCAATACGGTTACTGGATTCTTTTCTGGAATGGGTGGCTGCGCCATGATTGGTCAAAGCTTGATCAACGTTTCTTCAGGAGCACGCGCCCGATTGTCAGGAATTGTGGCTGCTGTTATGCTATTAGTATTCATCATGTTTGGTTCAGATTTGATTGAGCAAGTGCCTATGGCTGCTCTCACGGGATTGATGATCATGGTGAGTATAGGAACCTTTGAATGGGCGAGCTTGCGCACCTTTGGTAAAATGCCGAAGATGGATGTTGCGGTCATGGTTTTAGTGTCCTTAATTACCGTTTTTCTGCATAACCTAGCACTAGCGGTATTGATCGGTGTGGTGATTTCAGCGATGGTCTTTGCTTGGGAGAATGCAACTAGAATTAGAGCACGAAAGAACATTGATCAAAATGGGGTTAAGCATTATGAAATCTATGGACCCTTGTTTTTCGGTTCGGTTGCTACATTCAACGATAAGTTCGATGTGTTAAATGATCCAGAAGAGGTGGTCATTGACTTTGCCGAAAGTCGGGTTGCGGATATGTCAGGTATAGAAGCTCTGAATAAGCTAACCGAACGATATTTGAAAGTGGGAAAGAAGGTGCACCTCAAGCATTTGAGTGAAGACTGCAGAAGACTTTTGGCGAATGCCGATCAGTTGATTGATGTTAAAATCATGGAAGATCCAGTCTATAAAGTCCTGACCAACGCCTAAGCTTTTTTCAACCGTTTGCTTTTCTGGTATTTGTCCACAGTATCTTTCGTTATGGAACCTACCAAACCTATAACGAAGGCATCATCAAGGTAACCGAAGGCTGGTATATAGTCCGGAAAAACATCAACCGGAGACACGAAATAAACGAAGGCTGCAATTATTGGAATGATCTCCTTCTTCGAAATGGATAGGTACTTGCCATCCATGTAATCATTGATCATCTCGTAAAATATCTTGATGTATTTCCAAGCCGGTAAAATCGACTTTTTAGTGCGCTCTGCTTTTACGATTGCTTCGTCCGAGATAACCTTAAGTTTATCAAAGTTGGCATAGAGTTCTTCGGCTTTCTCAGTGGAATGAGAAAACATTCTTTTGACTTCATCAATCTTGTCTTCTACTGGCTTTAATTCCATGGTTTCCGTGGTTAAATCACTTAACCAATATTACAGATTAATAGGATAGCCATTGCCCAGAATATGACTGATATAGCTCAGTTTATTTTGGTCGATGACTTCCGTTTTAAAATCCGCCTGCAATTTATTGACGTCACCTATAAATCATGTGTCATCTATGTGATTTATATCAAACTTAAAACTACAAGATATTCAATAAACGTTGTGATAGCAGTATTAACAATCATGTGGATCATCTAACTTCTTATGGTTTAACACTTGTCTAAGCTTCATAAGGACAGACCTATTCAAATCCCTGTTGAAGACTAATCAACAATTGCTTTATGAATTAACTTTTTTTTACGCTGATGAATTGAAACGAACCGAAAGGCGAATGAAGAATTTAGCTCACATGCCTGTGAAAGGACGCGTTGCTGAATCTATTCTTATTATCAGGGATGCATTTGGGATTGAAGAAAATGGTCAGCTAAGCTTTGGGTTGACTAGAAAGGATATGGCTGCGCTAGCTGGAACTACCTATGAGACAGTCATTCGTATGCTCAATGAGTTGGTAAAAGACGGCTACATCGCACTGAATGACAAAGACATTGTTATTCTCAAGGAGCAGGAATTGAGGGAATGTTGTCAAACTAAAGTTTGAATAAAACGCTCTGCATTTTCGGTGTGTTCTTGTTTCTTTTCATCTGACATTCTGTTGAATGAATGAACGAGCATTGACAGTCGAGGATTTGATTTAAAGAAATCTTGATGTTTATTTAAAAAACTCCAAAAGAGACCGACCCAAACTTTTTCCCATTCACCATTTTCAAAGTCACTCATTTTTTTGATATAGTTAGATCCACTGATGTAGGGTTTGGTAGCAAATGTTCCTCCATCTGCAAATTGACTCATGCCATACACATTGGGCACCATAACCCAGTCATACGCATCGATAAAAAGTTCCATAAACCATGCATAAACTTCGTCAGGATCGAATTCGCACAACAACATAAAATTTCCAAGAATCATCAGTCTTTCTATGTGATGACAATAGCCAGTTTGAAGCACTTTTTTTATGGCCACATCTATAGGTTCTATCCCTGAAGTTCCATCATAGAAGCTCGATGGAATCTTTCGAGTGAATCCCCAATAATTTTTAGTTCTAGAGTAGCTTCCTTTCACGATGTACATCCCACGGATAAACTCCCTCCAACCAATGATTTGACGAACAAAGCCTTCCAAGGAGTTGATGGGTATATTTTCTTGTTCAGCGAATTGGATACTTCTTTCTAGAACTTTATCGGGCTTTAAAAGACCTGAATTTAAAAGTGGAGAAAGAACGCTGTGATTTAAGATTATCTGCTCTTTTACGATGGCATCTTCATACGCTCCAAAATCATAAAAGCGATGTACCAAAAATTGATCCAGCCATTTACTTGCTTCATCATGAGTTGTTGGATAATACTGGCCTTCTCCTAAACTACCAGGGTTTTTAGAGAAATACTCGTTTGTATATTTATTGGCCTCAATCCAAAAGTCGTTGGGTGATGGAAATAGGACTGGTGGCGGAGTTTTATGTTTTGGATATTTCTTTCGGTTTTCTGCATCATATGTCCACTTTCCGCCTGTTGGATTTCCTTCATTATCGAGCAGTATGTTATACTTTTTTCGCTGCTGTTTATAAAAGGTAGTTTGGAAGAAGGATTTTTTGTCTTTTCTGAAAAATGGGCTGAGTTCTTCTTTCGAATTAAGGAATTGCGGATTGTTATAAAAGATCAATTCTTTACCTGATGCTGTTTCTCTCAATCGTTTTTCAAGCCAATTATCAGTCGGTTCGATGGCATGAATTTTAGTGGTGCCAGAGCGTATTAATTCTTCACCAAAATTTCTAATATCTGCCATCTTATTGAAGGAGTCGATGTAATGAACAGTGATGCCCTTATTCTTCAAGAATTGCTCGTAATACTTCATACTCGCTCTGTGAAAAGCGATTTTTTGCTTGTGAAATTGAAAGTGATTGAAGTATAAATGCTCTTCTATCAGATAAACCTCGTTTCCGTTGGAGAGCAAAGGGCTTTCATCAAATAATTGGTGTGGAAATATGAGGTTAATCGCCTTACTCATGATAATTAAATTGTTCTTTTTGATCGGTTGTTTCGCGTATGAGTTTGCACAATGCGCATCCCATCCGTCTTTACTTCTTTATTTTTTCTAAACCCCCATAATTTCTCTCTAGCAGTTTTACCACTTTGAGTAATATCTATAATTGGTGGAGGATAGTCGGTCTTGAGATCTATAAATGACTTATCTATTTCTGTCATGATCCAAGGTTCGTGAATAAATGCGGACGGAACATTACGCAGCTCATCAACCCATTTCTTGATGAATATGCCATCAGGATCGTGGTCTTTTGACTGTTTAATGGGATTATATATTCTGATAGTATTGATGCCAGTAGTGCCCGCTTGCATCTGAAATTGCGTGTAATGTATTCCGGGCTCATAATCTAAAAAAAGCTGCGCCAAATGTGTAACCCCGGCTTTCCAATCGCAGTCAAAATGATGAGTCAATACGGATACCAGCATTGCACGCATTCTAAAGTTAATCCATCCCGTTTGCTTGAGACAGCGCATGCAGGCATCTACCAGAGGAAGGCCGGTGGTTCCATTTTTCCAAGCCTCAATCATTTCAGGGTCATTGATGTAAGGCATAGATTCATAGCCACGATTTACGGATCTCGTTTCATAATCACACTCTACTTCAAATTTTTGAATGAAGTGGCAATGCCATTTGAGCCGGGTGAGAAAACCGTTGAAACTTCTTTTATGATTGACGAAATTGGGGTGATGCTTGACAAATTGATAGGCTTGCTTGATACTTATATTACCCCAAGCCAAATATGGCGAGATTCTGCTGCAAGACCTTCTGCTTTCGAGGGGCTTTGAGATTTTGAAACTGTAGTCTTTTCCGCGCTCTTCACAAAATGAGGTGAGGTATTTCCAAGCGAGCAATTCTCCTGGCTTCTGAAAAACATCTGGGTATTTAGAAAATTCACTCTTTAATTCCTCGTGAAGAGGAAAAGGGTTCGAAAAATCAAATCGCTGTGGTGAGAAATTGTTTTCTATGATTGGTTCATAAGCATGCGCATACCATTGCTTATCCCATGCATCTCGATTTTTAATACCACGCACAATACCATCACGTTGAAATTGCTGCCATTTGCTTCCATTCTCATTGAGAAGTTTGGTTACTTCTTTATCCCTTTCCCAGGTTGCTCTTACACCTGATTCTTGGTAGGAATACACAGTATCGATATCGTAGTTTTTTGTTAAGTACGAAAAAACTTCAGTTGCCTCGGCATGAAATATTATTACTTCCCTTTTCATTTCTTGAAGCGTAACATTCATTTCCAGAATGGAATGATAAATGAACTGCAAATGTCTTTTAGAGCAATCCATTCTATTCATCATGCTCGGCTCAAAGACAAAGATTGGAATATAGTCTACTGCGGCAAGTTCTGCATAAAAGAAGGGCAGGTGATCTTGGGTTCTAAGATCTCTTTTTAACCAAACTATATTGATTCTTTGTTTCGACACTGAACTACTTATTCGCAAAATCTTTGGGGTGTCCTATAAATACATAGAACAAGACTTAAACGCTGAGCACCGTCTGATGTTCGGTCGAATAATTCCTTGAAATTTATTTTAAACGTATTGATTGATTTACCCCAGCGTAATTAATCCCGATCAAATGGTGCATATCTCTGTCATTACAGATAGGTCGCTATGATTGAATTTAGAGACATCATCGTACCCACATGATCTCGCAACAACCCTGATCAAGTTATTCGTATGCTCAATGAGTTGGTAAAAGACGTCTATATCTCATTGAATGACAATGACATTACAATTCTTAAAGATAAAATTGAAGGGATTGCTGTCAAATTAAATCGTAATGCGTTACGATTTAGGAAGAACCTTGATTTTAACGGTATACTTCTCCTCTTTACCATAATCAGATTCAGCACCAAAAGAAGCATCTATTAATTGAATTTCGTAGTTGCCGAAATCAGCTGTTTCTTCTATTGAATTATCTCCTGTTTCGAGATCGCCCAACCCCAGTTGATGTGTTTGATCATCGTCAATCGTTAGTTCAATTAGCACTCTTCCTGCAGCTAGAGAATGCAAAGAAAGATGAAGTGCCTTACTACTTCACATATCGTTTGCCCACTTATGAAGAGTTTCAGTTGATGTACGATGATATTGCTGAGCTACCTGATTTTATTGGAGAAGAAGGCAAGCGAAAGGACCGAGGTAAGGTTAGATATAACCAGAAACGCGAGCCGTCTCAATATGCTGAAGTGGCCGATGAGTCTTCTGCCAGTGCTGATTTAACAGCCCCGGTGAAAAGCTATTGGCCAAACAGCCATGAGGTGTATAACATCAAAGGAAATGTTTCTGAATGGCTGATGGAAGAGAATACACATGCTGGTGGTTCATGGAAAACACCATTTGCTGCAGACGAGTCGCTCAAGTTAATGACGGACAAAGCTTCTCCTGCGATTGGATTTAGATGTGTGTGCGAAGTAGCAGCGTCTGCGCCTTAAGGACTGTCAATCGTTTTGTTTAAGTCTTTAAGGATGTTCTTTGAGCGGGCTCGAATTCCGCTAGACTCATCATGATCCAAGTCTTCTAAAATCATCATAAGCTCTTCGGCTATTTCATGGTAGTTTTTGGCGATGTTGTGAGCTGTTTTCATGGCGTGAACACGCACTGCTACAGGATACATTTGAGAGGGTATTATGCGCACTGCTTTGTCAAATACGTCTCCTTCCAATTCTTCATGTACTACCAAAAACGACCACGAACGCCATATATCGCGCAACATTCCTTGGTGATCTATCGATTTACTGAACTCCCAAAATAGGCGCTGCTTCAAAAGTCCCAAGTGTGAATATTCTTGGATGTAATGTCCTAAGTTCCACATCAGATACCATTTAACAGGCAGTTCGGTGTTTTCAATCTTATCTAAGTAACCTTCAAAGTCATAGCCGTGCTTGGCCATTTCTAATACGATACGGTTTACGTTGGCTTTACTTCGATCTGCTTTAAGCGATTTTGCTATTTCGGTAGCCTTGATCATTGTTAATCCTACTCAAATTTCAGATGGCGCACAGACCGACCTTCTTCTCTAATCTCTTTCAATGAATCAATTCCGATGTTGATATGATCATCTACGAAATCTCTGCTTACTTTCTTGTCTGAGTCATCCGTTTTTACACCTTCTGGAATCATGGGCTGGTCTGTTACCAATAGCAAGGCTCCAACAGGAATGTGATTGGCGAAACCAACTGAGAACAACGTGGCAGTTTCCATGTCAATAGCCATCGCACGTATCGTTCTGAGGTATTCTTTGAACTTCTCATCGTATTCCCAAACCCTACGGTTGGTAGTGAATACAGTTCCTGTCCAGTAATCTTTATGATGATCTCGGATGGTCGAAGAAACCGCTCGTTGCAACGTAAAAGCGGGTAGGGCGGGGACTTCAGGTGGAAAGTAGTCGTTAGACGTTCCCTCTCCACGAATGCCTGCTAAAGGCAAAATGAAATCACCGACTTGGCTTTTAGATTTGAGTCCACCACACTTACCTAAGAATAAAACGGCTTCTGGTTTAATGGCACTCAGCAGATCCATCACGGTAGCAGCGTTTGGACTTCCCATTCCAAAGTTGATGATCGTAATTCCTTCAGCTGTGGCGCTGGGCATGGCTTTATCCAAGCCTCGTACTTCCGTATTATGAATCTTGGCAAAGCGCTCTACATAGTTATCGAAATTGGTTAAGAGAATGTATTGAGAAAAAGATTCAAGTGGAATGCCTGTATATCTTGGTAGCCAGTTATTTACGATATCTTCTTTTGTCTTCATATTCTATTCTTTTACACGGTAAATCACATCTGTAATTGCGAAAGTACACTTGATAAATTGAATCACATAGGAGTATAAATCTTATGGACTAGCATTTTATAATAAACGCTCAATTGCGTTGAATTGTTATTTTCGAAACCATGTTATATAAAGCGCTTAAGCCTCTCGTAAGGCTATCCATTCAAGGCTTCTTCAAAGACATTCACTTTATTGGAAAGGAGAATTTGGAGCATGACGGGGCCATCTTAGTTTCCAACCATCCTAGTGCTTTAATGGATCCCATTGTGATTGCGGCTTTTTCTAAGAAGCAACTTTCTTTTATAGCTGGAGCCGAGTGGTTTGGGAGTGGAATTAAAGACTGGATTTTCAAGAAGCACTTCAAAATGATTCCTGTCCAACGTCCTTGGTTGGTGAAGAACGGGGAGAAAGTCAGCAACAAAGACATGTTTGAGGCATGTTACACCAGCCTTGATGAGGGAAATCGTATTATCATTTATCCTGAAGCCAGCAGTTTGACTGTGCCGTGGATACGTGAGTTGAAATCTGGTGCGGCCCGTGTAAAGATTGGTGCTGACCACTATATGAAAGGAGATAAGGTTACCAAGATTATTCCTATTGGCATGAATTACACCAATGCGCATCGCTTTCATAGTGATATGCTTGTCAATGTGGGTGATCCGATTGATTTCGGAGACATCTTAGGTGATCAAAGTATTGATGATAAGGAACGTTCGGATAGAATGACCGAGGTCATTAGGCGAGAGATGAAAGCGCGTGTGTTGCACATTGAAGAGCAAGAAGATGTTTTGGTGATAAAAAACGTACTGAAGCTTTTATCGGATATTTTGATGAAAGAACTCAATATAGCTGAAGGCGATGTTGAGGGAGCTTTTAATGTCAAGAAAGACATCATTTCATCGGTTGAGTATTTCAAAGCTCAAAAATCTGAAGAGATGATGAAGGTGGAAGAACGACTAAATTCCTATATCAAAGACTTTGAGGGTGAGGGGTTCAGAAGATTCAATCCGTTTGAAAAATCCAGCTCATTTGTGATCAGAACGCTGCTTATCATGTTTTTTGGTTTTCCAATATTCATTGTTGGGATCATCATGAACATCATTCCTTTCTCTTTCTCAAAATGGGCTTTTGTGAAGTACTTGCTAATCAAAGTAAGTGGAGAAACCAAGCAAGGCGCAGTGCATCCTGCCTTCGCAGGTTCCTTAGCCTATGCGCTGGCATTTGCATTGTTTTTGGTTTGGTATATTCTAGTTTCAATTGTTGCCGCTAAACTATACTTAGCATGGGTTTCCATTCCTGTGGCTTTGTTTGTGGGTTATCAAACAGGGCGATATGCCATTCGCTACGTGCGTTTGTTCAGAAAGTTGATGAAAATATGGCGATGGAACAGATTGAAGAGGAAAAATCCTTCTAAGGTTGAGCATTTGCTTTCAGAACGATCGGCCATCATCTCTGAATTGATGGGGCTTCGAAAAGACTACGAGAAGGAAAGGTCCTAATCGAGTTTGCTCACATTCTTCAGCTGAAGCTTGTCTATCATCTCGATGCTTACAGGGTCTGAGTCAGGACCGTAGTCATTCACCATATAGCCTTTTGTTCCTTTGCTCGTTTTAAGTAAAAAAAGGTGGATGATGTCTTCTTCATCGTTGATTTCCTCTATGGAAATAACATCAAAATCAAACGTGTCAAATTGCTCTTTTGACTCGACTGCCGCAATGGTATCAAAGCTCAATCTAAATTCTTGTGCAAAGCCTTTTTGGGTAAAGTAGGCGATGGCTTTGTCAAAGCTTTTGAATTTTTTCATTGAGATTAAAGGAAAAACTCGATGATTTGTTCATTTGAATGAGCGGAGCAGCATTAAAAAATCATGATTTGTCATTGATTATTGGGGAACCAACTAACTATGAACCATAAACCACGAACTGTCTTGTCGCTTCTCGATACAATCCCGCTAATCGCGGAATCACTCGAAGTGACAGACAATGAGTCAATAGCTATTCATCATCAATTCTAAATGATGTATCCCTTGTTCCTCCGCCTGCCTTCTTCGACCAGTGTTGCTTCGCACCACGCTCAGTATGACAGGCTCCGATAGTTGTAACCTTGAACCAAGAACTCTCCCAATCCGCTTGTCTTCGAGACTCGCTTCCTCTGTCAGCGACCTCAGACTGACGCTAGCACTCTGCGTAACTATTAATCAATAACCCCGAACCTCACAAGCTGTCAGTTCGAGTGTCGCGCCTGAGCGCGATGTATCGAGAACTAAGACAGCGACCACGAACTATGAACCACGATCTGTCTATTCGCTTCTCGATACAATCCCGCTATTCGCGCGATCACTCGAAGTGACAGACAATGAATCATGTGTTATTAAGCATAAATTATAAATCACCTGATTCAACTATGAACTGCGAACCATGAACCGCCAACCTCATGTTAACAACTATTTGTGGCGCAGTTGTCACTTTAGCCTGGGCGATTCAAATTTGTATTCATGTCAGCACTTACCGTCATTGCGATCATTGGAGGATACTTCGCCTTACTCATCCTCATCTCCTTTTTGACGGGTAAGGATGATTCCAACGCTGCATTTTTCAGAGGAAAGAAGCAGTCGCCATGGTTTGTGGTGGCCTTCGGAATGATTGGTGCTTCGCTAAGTGGAGTAACTTTTATTTCTGTGCCTGGTTGGGTAGCTACAAGTCAGTTTAGCTATATGCAAATGGTGATGGGCTATATGGCTGGTTATATTGTTGTTGCAACGATCCTGATGCCCTTGTATTACCGATTAAACTTGACTTCGATCTACGGTTACTTGGAACAGCGCTTTGGGTTTTGGAGTTATAAAACGGGCGCTTTTTACTTTTTACTTTCTAGGGTTATTGGGGCTTCATTTCGATTGTACCTTGTAGCTATAGCCTTGCATATTGCGGTTTTTGAGCCGATGAATTTGCCGTTTTGGTTGGCAGTGTTAGTAGCAGTGGTGCTTATTTGGGTGTATACATTTCGCGGTGGAATTAAAACCATCATTTGGACCGACACACTTCAAACGGCCTCCATGCTATTGGCAGTAATCGTGACCATTTTCGTAATCAAAGATTCAATGGATTGGGGATTTGGAGAAATGACTTCGGCCATTGCTCAATCAGATTACTCACAGGTCTTCTTCTTTGACGATTGGAACGATAGCAAACACTTTGTGAAGCAATTTTTGGCTGGAATGTTCATCACCATAAGCATGACGGGATTAGATCAAGACATGATGCAGAAGAACTTGAGTTGCAAGAACATTGGTGAAGCACAGAAAAACATGTTTTGGTTCAGTGCAGTGCTGATCATTGCTAATCTGCTTTTCTTGTGCTTAGGAGCTATGCTTTACTTGTATTCAGCCCATATCGGTTTTGATATGAGTATTGCGGGCGATAAGCTTTATCCTTCGTTGGCACTGGGAGGTGAACTGGGAATGCTGGCCGCTGTACTATTCATAGTTGGTTTAGTCGCAGCAGCATATTCAAGCGCAGATAGCGCGCTCACAGCCTTAACAACGTCTTTTTGTGTTGATTTCTTAGGAATGGATAAAACAGAGAAATCAAGTGATAAAAAGGTGCGGAAAATCGTTCACATCGGATTCTCCTTTCTTTTATTCATTGTGATCATGGTCTTCAAATCTGTCAATGACGACAGTGTAATTTCTGAACTCTTTAAAGTAGCTGGGTTTACATACGGTCCTTTGCTCGGACTGTATGCATTTGGATTATTCACAAAACGTCAAGTGATGGATAAATGGGTGCCAACTGTTGCGATAGCTGCGCCAATTATTTGTTATGTATTGCAAAGCAATAGCGAAGCTTGGTTTAGTGGATATAAAATTGGGTTTGAGTTGTTGTTGATCAACGGATTGATCACCACTTTTTTACTCTTCCTAATCTCTTCTCGCAATGCCGCTGAGTAGCGTCTTCGGCCTGTAAATGACCAATTTCTTTGGCTTGTACCCAATAATCACACGCCAAGTCCTTTTCGTTCAAGTTGAAATAGTTTACGCCAATATTAAATAGGGCGGCAGGGTAGTTTTTATCTCCAATGCTTATTTCACGAAGTAAGGTGTTGCTTTCAGCGTACATTTCAAGCTGCATGAGTGCGTTTGCGCGTGCAATTTTGATATCTGTGTCGTTAGGGGAAAGTTCTAGCGCATTGGAAAAGAATATGGCTGCATTAGAGAAATTGTCAGAGTAGAAACTTGCTAAACCAGCATTGTAATAGGCGAGGGGCTGATTTTTATTTATCTCAATAGACTTTTGAAAACCATTGATTGCCAGTGGATAATTCTGCAGCCACATGTGGGATAGCGCCAGGTAAAACCATGCATTTGCGTGGTCTTTAATCTTTGTGTACTCACTTAAGTGAGTAATGGCTCCATTATAATCGCGCTGCTTAAACCGTACTAAGCCTTTCAAGTATTCAGCTTCACCGCAAATACGATTCAAACTGCAAAAACTATTCAGATCAACCATGGCCGGGTCGTAGTCGCCACGATCAATTTTTAGTTTTGCTCGTTTGAGATAAAGCTCAGCTAGCTCAGGCCTTTTGGTGATGTATTGATTGAGTTTTTTAATCGCTTTTGAAGTATCACCGGCCGTCAGGTATTTATCAACCTTAAGCACATACTTGCTCTGCGCTTGACTTTGTGCGTTGAAAACGAATAGAAAAGTGATCATCAAGAGTAGGGTGCGAATCATAGTGCGATATTCAGAAAAATAGTTGGCATCACAGCAATCTAACTTTCAAATTCGATCCAGTATAATCGGTCACTTTTACTTTTTGACCTTTTTCGATGAAGCCTGTTTCAGATGCCGCATCGTACACTCGGTCATTGACTTCTACTTTACCACTTGGCATCATATCAGTATATGCCACTCCCTCAGAACCAATGAGGGCAGCGTTTTCTGAGCTTGCGCTTGTATATCCGTCAGCCTTATTTTGAACTGCATTGAGCACCAAATTTGAAAAAGCATTAGTTTGAAAGAGCTTTACGGCCAATAGTATGGATCCTGCAACGGATACAGTAGAAGCTATAGCTGAAATGAGGAATGAACGTACCAAAACGCTTGTGTCTACAGGGCTGAAATCGAACCCAACATTTCCAACCATAGCTAGAGATAATGCAGCAACAGTAAGAGCGATTCCAGCAATTCCGGCAACACCAAATCCTGGAATGACAAACAGTTCTATGGCAATTAATATCAGTCCAGAAATGAATAGCAGGATTTCCCAGTTTTCAGCCAGACCTTCTAAATACAGTGGGGCGAAATACAGAGTCGCTGCTGCTAAAGCAGCTACAATAGGAAACCCCAAGCCGGGAGATTGCAACTCAAAGTAAATACCTCCAAAAATCACCAAAATCAAGACTCCACTAATGGCTGGGTTGATTAACCAGCCAATGATTTTATCTGTACTACTTAAGCGTTGCTTAATAACCTCATATTCTCCAAACCCTGAATGAGCGAGCACCTCGGCCATGGATTGAAATTCACCATCGCAGAAACCATATTCTATGGCTTCGGTTACGGTTAGCGTAATCACTTTCCCCTTTTCACTGAGACCTTCAATTTCTTTATCTGGATCCACCATTCCTTCGGCAATATCAGGATTGCGACCATTTTCTTCAGCAGTGGCGCGCATTTTCTTACGCATATAGCTTTGGTATTTGTCTGGAACAGGTTCTCCACTTTGATTTACAACAGTGGCCGCGCCAATGGTTGATCCAGGTTGCATGAATATGCTGTCGCAGGCTATTGAAATAAGGGCTCCCGCTGAGGCGGCATTGTTTTGTATAAGAACGTAAACAGGGATTTTGGACTGAAGGATCTTTGTACGAATGGAATCTGCGGCATCAACGGCTCCTCCATACGTATTCATATTTATGAAGATTAAATCAGCACCTATATCATGCGCTTCTTCCATGGCCATTTTTGTTGTTCGCCATATTGGAGCTCCAATCTCTTGCTTGATATCAAACTGATAAACTTTCTTGGGACCGCTATCTTCTTGAGCATTGACTGAAAAAGAGAGTATGGCAGCAAGAAGGACAAGGAATACATTTTTCATGATGCGATAAATGTAGGTCTCAATTCATGATTTGAGTAAGCGATTCTATAAATAGTTCTGCTCAATCGCGTTTAATCAGGAATTTGATAGCCGTTGTCTATTCTATAACTAATGTGCGTTGGTCAAAGTACTTATTGTCAAGAGAAAATGAGATGTGGTAAATCCCTTTGCTTAGCACACCTGGTTCGAAAAGTTGAAGTTCGTTTTCGCCCTTATTAATCATATTGATCACTAAGTCCTGAACAATTCTTCCCTGTGTGTCCATAACCAATATAGCTCCTTCACCTGAAGATGGTGCATTAATTCGTACGCTTACCACTCCATTGGACGGATTTGGATACAGCTCAGCATTGAAGCCGTGCCGTCCGTTGATCGGTTGTGCACCAACCGTGTTGGTTGGAATAAGCCAAACCTTGAAAACAGATTGATCTGATGAGGTTTGGGATGTGACATTATTTGTAAAAGGATTCGTGCTTGTTGATTTGATGCCACCATAGATATATCCGATCATAATGGAGTCATCACTGGTTTCTCCAATAGCTATGATATTGTGGTCAGTCATCAAAAGACTCTCGACTGGGATGAACTCTGATCCAGCACCTTGAAGGTTTGGCATTTCAATCGGAAGGTTGTATTCCGTGAGTTGGTTATTCGCGTCTCTACTCACTCTTGAGATAGTCTTTACAAAAGGAACTTGATCGTCTTGCATCAAGGTTTCATTGTCATAATAGTATTGACTCATTCCACCAAAAAACAAACTGTGGTTTGCTTTATTGACAGTGTCATATAAAGTAGCCGAAGCTGAGTGATAATTTGACAAGTATTGGTTGAAGGAAGTTTGCGCTGTAATTCCATTTGGTGAAATATCAACGGGATATAAATAGGGTAGGTCTGCGTTAACTTGAAAAACACCAGATGAAATGGTATGACCTTTTGATCCGTCTGTGAAAATTTGTGGTATCAAGTTGTAATCCCTGCGATGAAGGTTAACTCCATCTATCGTTTGAGAATACGACTGAATGACTGGTGCGTTACCACTGTTGTTAACTTCGAAATATCGAACCGCATTCGTGTAGGTTTGAACATAGGTGTTTTGTCCCATCGGGTTATAGCGTCCATTAAATTTGTGTCCGCCAACAAGAATTAGTTGATTGTCCATTTCAGCTAAATGCCCACCTGTTACAGCCATTCGCGTATCCTGAGTTTGCTTAATGAAGTTTACTTTGCTCTGATTGTTTATTACGGCATCTATTGTTTGACTGACAATGATGGTCGTCAAGTAAGGGAAGGTAATATGATCTGCTTGACTTGTGCTATATGCATATCCTCCGGCAATGTATAGCGTGTCTTCAATTTGATGAAAACTCATGTTTGTCGATTGCAATTGCTCTTGAAGATTTTGTCCGAGTTCGTTTAAGTCGTTTGTCCAAACTTCCTTTGATTCCGGATCTGCCACCATAATTTCTGTGTTGTTGAAGGTGGCTGGGAATGCATTGAATGGCTGTCTTGCATGAATGCCATCTTTTCTTCCACCTATTATCAGCCACTTTCCATTGTGCTGACCAAAGGCGTAAGAGTGGGTGCCATCAAGATTGTCGATGGAAACTGGTTCAAGATGAACCTCATAATTGAAGGGTTGTGTAAATGCTATGTGAGCGGTCAATAGCACAACTATGCTGAGCAGTGGTAGTTTCATCTCACGAAGATATCTAGGAAGGTACTAAGCTTGTGTGATAGGAGTTACGGAACAAAAAAAAAGCCCCATCATTCGATGGGGCTTTTTAAAAGAAAATAATAGGTGAATTATTGAACGATCAATCTACGCGTAGCAGATTCGTTTTCAGTAATCACTTTAACAATGTACGTTCCAGAAGCATAGTTTGAAGTGTTAACCTCTAAACGGCTGCTTGATGGATAGTTTGCGTAAATCATTTTACCAGTAAGATCAAATATTTGAACTTCAGCGATAGTTGAACCTTCAGCAGTAAACGTCACAAGATCGTTTGCTGGGTTAGGGAATAGATTCACGTTAGAGTTCGCTATATCTTCATCGATACCAACACACATTGAGTATTCTACAGAAACAGCATCTTCACCTTCACAGCCATTGTCAGCAGTAACGGTTACTGAATAGTTTTGAGATCCTACTGTAGTAACTCCGCTGCCAACTACAATGTTAGATGTAGTAGCTCCAGTGCTCCATAAGTATGATGAAAACGAATTTCCAGCTGAAAGCAATTGTGTTTGGTTGAATGATATACACAACTTGAAGTTTTCGCCAAGATCAACAACTGGCGCCTCAAGTAGGGTAAGATTGATATCATCTTCAGCGATACATCCATCATCACTTGTAACGGTAACGCTATAGTTTCCAGAATTGGTAACTGTATTTGTCTGAGAGCTATTTCCATCAGACCAAACATAGATAGCTCCATCTCCTCCTGCGTCAATTACAAATTCGTTTGCACAATAAGTTGAATCAGGACCCAAGTCTACATTTGGAAGAGGGGCAGATGTCACTACGATTTGATCAGCCGCAAAACACTGTGGAGGACCATATGTAACTGATACGCTATACGTACCTGCTGTGTTTGTGATAATTGTAGGAGTGCTTGCACCTGTGCTCCAAGTGTAACTATTGAAAGTCTGAGTTGATCCAACATTTTCAAGAATAATGAAATTCCCATCACAGCTAACTTTATCTGGTCCAAGATCGAGTACAACAGTCACTACTGAATCAATAGATAGAGAAGCGGTATCGTTTAGATTCACCGTATCATTCACGCCATTTGGCATTGATGTCCAAGCAACCAATTCAGAATTTCCTGTAATATTAATTGTACCGAGATTAACCGTGTCAAATGAATTACCTACACCACCAAACGTATCAAGAAGTGAAGTAAAAGCGACAGTTGGTTGAGCAACTCCACCGAATGTCCACTCAATATCAACGTTGTTTATTTGGTTTGAACCATAGTTTTGAACAATTACACTCACATTTTGAGATCCTGAACACACCATGTTACTAACAGGGTTTGGAGTCACAAAAATATTCGCTCCGGCATTGTTAGGCGCTGGTGAAGTAAGAGATGTTATCACAACAGAACCTGGACCAGAGTTAGTGCCTGCAGTAAGCACAGGATTTGTTCCAATAACGTATGATCCACCACCACCACCACTGTAGCCATTACCGTGGTAAGGAGCACCACCACCAGAGTAACCTCCGCCAGCGCCACCGCCTGTATTATTTTGGTGTGTTCCAGCGCCACCGCCAAAACCACCAACACAACCACCAGAAGAGGAAATACCTCCAGCAGAGCCATTTGCAAATCCATATCCGCGCTGTGATCCCCAGCTGCTAGCAGAAGAGCCATCAGTCAAGAAACCACCGCCACCACCAGCGCCATTATTACATGCACCAGCGTCACCGCCACCGTTTCCATTGATACCGCCATTTCCGGAACAATTGTTTCCAGCGCCACCATTATTGGTTGCTAAGCCTTGATTGCCATTAGGACCATTTGATGTGGCTCCAGAACCACCACCAGCTATTGCAAGTGGAACGTTTCCTGATTGTTTTACAACGTATGTGCCACCTCCGCCACCAGCAGAACCACCAAAACCTATTCCAGTTTGTCCAACAACGATTTCGATAACATCACCACCGTTTAATAATATCTCACCATATACGTTAGCACCAAGACCACCAGTAAAGGCTCCTACGTTGCCACCTTGAGATCCATAAGCTTCGATACTATATACTCCGCCTGATGGAACTGTCCATACCTGGATTCCATTTGAAGAGGTAACAGCTCCTTGAAGATTTGTTCCTAGGTATTCTGTGTTAAGTTGAGCCTGAGAAGGGCCAGCTGTGCCGGTAGCCCCGGCAGATGTAAATGTGTAAGCATTTTGCGCATTAACATGCGAAAAAAGAGCAATTACACAAATAGAAGAAAATAGAAGTAATAGTTTTTTCATTATAAATAGATTAGTTATTTGTCTTGTAAAATTAGCATTTAATCGACAAAAATGTCAATTCAATGATAAAAATATGTGATGTAAAAAAAAGGCTCCCATCAAAATGAGAGCCTTATTCAAAAATGGAAAGTGAACTTTATTGAACAATCAATCTACGCGTAGCAGATTCATTTTCAGTAATCACTTTAACAATGTACGTTCCAGAAGCATAGTTTGAAGTGTTAACCTCTAAACGGCTACTTGATGGGAGGTTGGAGTAAATCATTTTACCAGTAAGATCAAAAATTTGAACTTCAGCGATAGTTGAACTTTCTGCTGTAAACGTTACGAGATCGTTAGCAGGGTTAGGGAAGATGCTCACATTTGAGTTATTGATGTTTTCATCAATTCCTACACACATTGAATATTCAACATCAACTTCATCACCACCTTCACAACCATTATTTGCAGTAACAGTCACTGAATAGCTCTGAGATCCTACGGTTGTGACTCCGCTACCAACTACAATGTTAGATGTAGTAGCTCCAGTACTCCATAAGTATGATGAAAACGAATTTCCAGCTGAAAGTAATTGTGTTTGATTGAATGATATACACAGCTTGAAGTCTTCACCAAGATCAATAACTGGAGTTTCAAGCAAAGTGAGATTGATGTCATCTTCAACAATACAACCTTCGTCACTCGTAACGGTAACGCTGTAGTTTCCGGATGCGGTAACTGTATTGATTTGAGAGCTACTTCCATCAGACCAAACATAGGATACTCCATCACCACCCGCGTCAAGTACAAAGTCATTGGCGCAATAGGTTGAATCCGGTCCTAAATCTACAACTGGGGTTGGAGCGGATGTTACGATAATTTGATCAGCCGCAAAACATTGCGGGGGACCATATGTCACTGAAACGCTATACGTGCCTGGTGTATTAGTGATAATTGTTGGAGTGCTGGCACCTGTGCTCCAAGTGTAGCTGCTGTAAACTTGGTTTGATCCTAAGTTTTCGAGTAAAATGAAGGAGCCAGAACATACGGCTACATCTGGACCAAGGTCTAGTTCAATGGTTATCACTGAGTCTATAACTAAGCTCGCAGTATCATTATTGTTTATTGTATCCATATTACCATTAGGCATGCTCGTCCATGCAACTAATTCGGAGTTTCCAGTAATATTAATTGTACCTAGATTAACGGTGTCAACAGAATTGCCCACACCACCGAAGGTGTCAAGCAGTGAACTATAAGACACAGTTGGTTGTGCAACACCACCGAATGTCCAGTCAATATTAAGGCTGTTTATTTGATTCGAACCAAAATTTTGAATAACTGCATCTACGGATGAAAATCCTTCGCAAACAATGTTGTTTACAAAGGTTGGGTTGATGAAAAAGTTAACTCCCGTATTGTTTGGTGCTGGTGCTGATAAAGGACTTATTACAACTTCACCATTACCAGAATTGAATCCACCAATATTCGTAGGGTTTAGACCAATGTTATATGAGCCACCACCACCACCAGCGTGACCCGGAGTATTTGAATTGATCTGACCCGCTCCACCGCCAGAGTAGCCGCCACCGCCACCACTTCCACGGAAACCCGTAGACCACGTGGCTCCGCCACCTCCAAAGCCTCCTGTAGAACCAGCACCGCTTGATGTGCCTCCATCGGCTCCATTCAGAAATGAGTCACCACCGTCACCAGCTCCAGGAGTCTGGCAAACATCTCCACCATCGGTCAAGAAACCACCACCTCCGCCACCGCGATCTAATGAGCAGCCAGTTACTGATTTTTCACCACCACTTCCTGCAGTTCCTCCTGCACCGTTAGGATTGGCTACTCCTCCGTCTACTAAACCATCGTTACCATTATTGGTTGCTGAAGCGTCTCGGTCAGGATGAATAGTGCTAGCTGCACCACCACCACCTCCGGCAATAGCTAAAATGTCTCCAATTGCTAAAGCTGGTGCTTTAACTACAAAGCTTCCGCCACCACCACCAACACCATTTGGTGAAGCTGGATCTGCCAACCCTTGCTGCCCTACAACTATGTGTAGTACATCTCCTCCGTTTAAGAAAAATTCACCTTGAATTTGTGCGCCAAGACCTCCATTCGATCCTCCGCCCTGGGCTCCAAGAGCTTCAATACTGTATAATCCGCTTGAAGGAACGGTCCAAATTTGAATTCCGCTAGATGAGGTAACTGCACCCTGAAGGGGTGTTCCGTTATATTGCGCGTCAAGTTGCACTTGAGTCGGACCATTTGAGCCCGTTGCACCTGCTGAAGTGAATGTGTAGATAGTTTGCGCACTTACCGGTGAGGAAAATGAAGATGCCATTAAGACACATAATCCGAGTAATAATTTTTTCATAGGTGATTTGTTATTGAGATTAAATCCAAACATTTATCGATCAAATATAGGTATTTATCGATGAAATAGTGAATTAGCTACGTCTAATTGGAAAGATGTTTTGTACTGAATTAGCTGTTATTTCTTCATTGGGCTTTTTAAAGGAAAAGCCAGATCAGAATTCAGCCAAGGTTAATCCTTTGATGAGATGTCATAAAACAAAATCATAAAAAAGGACTGTTTTCTAATGTGATAAGAGTTTAAAAAAAAGCCCCATCATTCGATGGGGCTTTTTAAAGAAATTAATAGATGAATTATTGAACGATCAATCTACGCGTAGCAGATTCGTTTTCAGTAATCACTTTAACAATGTACGTTCCAGAAGCATAGTTTGAAGTGTTAACCTCTAAACGGCTGCTTGATGGATAGTTTGCGTAAATCATTTTACCAGTAAGATCAAATATTTGAACTTCAGCGATAGTTGAACCTTCAGCAGTAAACGTCACAAGATCGTTTGCTGGGTTAGGGAATAGATTCACGTTAGAGTTCGCTATATCTTCATCGATACCAACACACATTGAGTATTCTACAGAAACAGCATCTTCACCTTCACAGCCATTGTCAGCAGTAACGGTTACTGAATAGTTTTGAGATCCTACTGTAGTAACTCCGCTGCCAACTACAATGTTAGATGTAGTAGCTCCAGTGCTCCATAAGTATGATGAAAACGAATTTCCAGCTGAAAGCAATTGTGTTTGGTTGAATGATATACACAACTTGAAGTTTTCGCCAAGATCAACAACTGGCGCCTCAAGTAGGGTAAGATTGATATCATCTTCAGCGATACATCCATCAT
>CAJQLE010000004.1 GCA_905479105.1 uncultured Flavobacteriales bacterium | reverse complement strand
ATGTCCACTCAATATCAACGTTGTTTATTTGGTTTGAACCATAGTTTTGAACAATTACGCTCACATTTTGAGATCCTGAGCACACCATGTTACTAACAGGGTTTGGAGTCACAAAAACATTCGCTCCAGCGTTGTTAGGGGCTGGTGAAGTAAGTGGTGAGATTATAACAGAACCATGACCTGTTTGAAATCCAGCAATAGCTTCTGGATTGGTTCCGTTATTATAAGATCCGCCACCGCCACCTGTAGGACAGCAAGAGCCACCGTTGTTAGAGGCACCGCCACCGCTGTAGCCACCTCCGCCACCGCAGCGATAGTTATTCCAGCTACTAGTGCCACCACCACCACCGAAGCCACCGACACCTTCATCTGCACCACCGTTTCCGCCATTCACGAAAGCAAATCCTCCAGCAATTCCAGCTCCGTTTCCCAAAAGTCCGCCACCACCATCTGCTGATGACGCAGCTGAACCGCCCTGTCCGGATGTGCCTCCGAGACCTGTGATAGAACCTGCAATACCTGAGCCACCATTGCCTGTTATCTGTGCGTCACAAGAGGCAACAAAAGTTGCACCGTGGTTTCCTCCACCACCTCCGGCTATCAGAAGTGGAGTATTGCTGTTATCCGTAATAAAAGAACCACCACCACCACCAAATTGATGGTCATAGCTAGCTTGCGAAAATATTGGACCTGCTTGCCCGACAATGATTTTTAAAACATCACCAGCATTGAGAAGAAATTCTCCTTTAATTTTCGCACCCCGTCCCCCAAAGGGTCCATAGCCTTGACCGCCTGTGGCCTCAACACTATAATTTCCGGTCGATGGAACCGTCCATAACTGAATTCCATTTGAAGATGTCACGGCTCCTTGTAGGTTTGTTCCTGTGTATTGTGCGTCCAACTGAGCTTGAGTAGGACCAAATTGGCCCGTTGCGCCTGCTGTTGAAAATGTGTAACTATTTTGAGCGCTCACCTGTGTGAAAAGAGCAGCTATTATTAAAACACAAGATCCGAGTATAAATTTTTTCATGAAAGACCTATTTATGAGTTTGATTCGAATAATTTGTCGACCAAATATAGGATTTTATCGTTAAAAGGACATATTCACCCCGCAAGACTGTCCAGGAATTTTAGACGGGCTCGATATTTATTTCCTCATCAACCTTTTTAAAGGAAAAGCCAGACCAGAATCCAGCCATCGTTAATCCAGAGATAATATGCCAGACACCCCACCATGCTGCTATGAATGCCATTCCGCCAATAGCTAAATCTTGAGGGAATATATCCGGATTAAAGAGCAAGGCGAGCGCAAGGCCAGAATTTTGAATACCCGTTTCTATGGCCAGTGTTTTATTGTTCCTTTTATCGAGTCCGAAGATTTTACCTGTTCCATATCCTAGTGAAAGCGCCAAAGCATTATGCGCCAAAACGATGAAGAATATGTAAGGAATGTACGTTACAAATAGGTCGACATTGCTGGAAAAAATGATCACTATTATAGACAGGAAAGCGAAAATTGAAAACCGTTTAATAGGGTTAAGGATTTTTGCTGTGATTCGAGGAAGTTTTATTTTAAAGGCAAGTCCCAAAGCCAGTGGGATGCCTAAAATAATCACGATCGTTTGCAATACATCTAGTACATCAATATTTAGATCACGCACTAGGTCAGCAGAGGCATTGCCGCTGTAATACTTGATATATAAATTCCCCCAGAAGGTGAAGTTAAGCGGGGTGAGTATAATTCCTCCGAGACTAGAAAAAGCCGTTAAGCTCACAGATAGCGCTACATTTCCTTTAGCAAGACTGCTGATGAAGTTTGATATATTTCCTCCGGGACATGCTGCTACCAAGATCATTCCTAATCCAATTGTTGGCGTAATTACCCCCCCTAAACTAAACGCTAAAAGGAAGGTTGCCAAAGGCATTATAAGAAACTGTGATAAAATTCCAACCAAAGCAGGCTTAGGTTTTTTAGACAGTGAAACGAAATCTGAAAGATTAATGTCTAAAGCCACACCAAACATGATTAAGGCTATGGTAAGGTTTAAAAACATCTTTCCGTTGTCGGAAAAATTAAGCGTTATATGGTCAATCTCTTGAAGTACTTCGATCATAATATTCTTTTAAATAGCCAAACGGTATGTAAGTGAAAGCTTGATGAGAAGCTCGTCTAATGCAGATTCGTAAATTGGACTTCTACTTCCAATCTTGAAGGATGGAAGGGCTAAGTCAGCTCTGTCATTAGAATCAAACTCCCCAAACTTTCTCCACAAAGAATGTCCAGCCATTATTTTGAAATTCCATTCCTTAATATTTACCCTGGCATATAATGCGAGTTCGTTATTTGCCTTTTCGAGATAACGATTAGCGGTATTATATCTAAAATATGACCTAGAAATTCCGTCATATCTAAATCCAACAGCAAGTAAGTTTTTCTTGATAGTATAATTGATGTCCGCATTTATTGGCATTGAGACGTTCATTTCCCAACGAGCTTTTTGGAAGTAGAAACCTAAAACAGGAACAATGAATGGACTGAAAAATTCGCTATTGGAATAGACTCCGAATTTGAAGCTGAATACTTCGGAATATTTTCTCTTCATAAGTATCAATCCACCAAGTTGAAACGTGTTGGAGTTAAATTGCAGTTTGTCGGAGGCAATTCTGGGTAATAGGATGTAGCTGCCCGACAGATTCTGACTATGCTTGATATTCATTCCTGCTTTCAACATCAACCCATAAATCATGATTGAATTTCCAGTTCTATCGTTGAAATAGGTTCTTTCACCAATTGCGCCTGTGATGATGGTTTTTGTGCTGTCTAACTTGATTGGCAATAGTAAGTCAACGCTTGATTCAGTAAAATTAGTTTGGTCAAATGATACTGCGTCAACTTTACCAATGCTATTTGAGTGCTGAATATGCAGTAAGTCAACATATTGTTGAGCAAATAGCCCTTGGCTAATAAGTAGGTTTACTACTAGCAGTGTGAATAGGTTCTTCATAGATAGGTTAGCAGGAATCAAACCTAATATAAAATCTTTCACATTGGTAAACGGGTTGTTTTAATGCAGCCAAAGCCAAACTAAAACTGTGAAAACTTAAAGTGAAGTAAGATATAAATTGAAGGTTGATTAGATTTGGTAAATCAAATGAAACAATATGAGAGCGATTTACACCTTATTGCTAGTGGTCTTATCGATGTCCTTATCTGCCCAATCAGTGCTTGGTAAGTGGAAAACTATTGATGATGAAACTGGAAAACCAAAATCAATTGTCGAAATTTATAAGAATGGAGATGTTTATGAAGGGAAAATCTTGAAGCTTTTTAAAGGTCCAGATGAAGAGCAAGACCCTGTATGCAAAGAATGTGATAAGGATGATCCTCGTTACATGAAAAAGATCATAGGCATGACCATTGTAAAGGACATGGAGATGGATGATGGTGAGTTGGATGAAGGAACTATCCTAGATCCTAAGAAAGGTGAAGTGTATGATTGTAAAATTTGGGTTGGGGACGATGGTAAACTTAATGTAAGAGGATATATCATGTTCTTGTATAGAACTCAAACATGGGAGCCATATAGCGGAGACATCTAAAGATTTATTTCTCGCTAACAGTCATCATATCGGCATCAATGCCCACGCTCACCAGACCATTTCTATCGATATTACCTAGAACGAGTTCTTCAGTTTCATTGACTGAAGTCTCGTCAAAAGGCTTTTGCACTTTCACATAATTATCAGTGAAACCATGCATCATGCCTTCATTTTCTGACCCTTCCCAAAGCACTTTTCGCTCGCTGCCAATTTGAGTTTCGTAAAACGCACGTTTCTTTTTGTGTGAGATATTCGTCAATATCTTATTCCTCTCTTGACGCACTTGCATAGGAATTACATCTTCAATTCTCAAAGCAGTAGTATTGGCTCGCTCAGAATAAGTGAATACATGCAAGTATGAAACATCCAATGAGCGAATGAAATCTACCGTTTTCATGAATTCATCTTCTGTTTCACCTGGGAAACCAACGATTACATCTACACCAATACAGGCGTCAGGCATTTTCTCCTTGATGCGTTCAATGCGCTCCCTGTATAAATCAGTAAGGTAGCGTCTGCGCATGCTTTTCAGCATTTCATCAGAACCTGATTGCAATGGAATATGGAAGTGGGGCACGAATCGTTTGCTCTGTGCCACGAAATCTATAATCTCATTACTCAGAAGGTTAGGTTCTATGCTCGAAATTCTGAATCGCTCAATCCCTTCAATATTCTCCAGTTCTTTTATCAATCCAAAGAAGTCTTCCTCTTCACCTTGACCGAAATCACCAATGTTTACACCGGTAAGTACTATTTCTTTAACACCTGATTCTGCTACTTCTCGAGCCACCTTCAGCGTTTCTTCAATACTTTGATTTCTACTGCTACCGCGCGCTAAAGGAATAGTGCAGAAGGAGCAGAAATAATCACATCCATCCTGAATTTTGAGGAATGTTCTTGTCCTATCATTAGCAGAGTAAGAGGGGATGAACGTTTTAACTTCTTTGATGTGCCCATTTTCAATATGTGCTTTTCCGCTGCTAGGTTGCTTATCTAGATAATCGAGAATATTGAATTTCTCATTCGCACCTAAAACAACATTCACTCCAGGGATATTTGCAATCTCATCCGGCTTAAGCTGGGCATAACAGCCAACAACAGCAATAAAAGCATCTGGATTTTTGCTTTTAGCTCTTCGCACTAAGTTTCGACATTTCTTATCTGCATGATCAGTTACTGAACAAGTGTTGATCACATAAATATCTGGACGATCATCAAAATCAACTTTCGCAAAGCCGCCATCTTCAAATAAGCGCGTAATAGTGCTTGTTTCAGAGAAGTTGAGCTTGCAACCTAAAGTGTAAAATGCTACTGTTTTGTACGGATTCATAGAAGAGGTGCGAAAATAGGAAGTTGAATCCGAAGGGGTGTTAGTTATTCGTGAATAGTTGTTAGTTTTTAGTGAACGTTAGCTTCTTCCTTTTTTAGATGATTTAGCCATTGGATTGAATGCCAAACATTCATCTATCCAAAACTCCAAATCTTCACCCATGTCAATACTTCCAGGTGAAACATATATGTAACCTTTCATTGGTCGCCCGGTAAAGTCCATTGGTTGTGCACCTTCTTTGGATAGCAATGTCTTTTCATTTTCTGGATCAATTCGTACCATTAAGTGGTCTTTAACCACACCAATGCACATTTTCTCTTCGACCATGAAGACACAGCCCCCAAACATTTTCTTTTCATAAAAATTAGTCTTTTTCTCATCTAGAATATGTTTTACTCGTTCAGCGAGGTATTGATCGTAGGCCATAAGATTCAATTAAAAGAGAAAAGTAGCGATTGTTTTAAAGAAATCATAAGCGCTTGTTTTTAATACTCTACGTTTCTTTGCAATAACGATGAAATCGCTATTCGATCAACAAACAGCTCAAGATTTAGAATTTGAGACCGTGCGAAGTATGCTCGCTGAAGTATGCTATCAAGATTCAGCACGATCTAGAATGCAATGCCTCATGCCCTGCTTAAGGAAAGAGGATGCTGTGCGTGCGTTAGATCAAGCACATGAATTACTTCATGTTCGAGAGGTGGAGTCAGGCTTCCCTCGTCTTGAATTTGAGGAGTTGCATATGGAAATTCAACGCTTGGGGATTTTGGGGACGCCTCTTGACTTGGAAGGTTTCGTTCGGTTGATAGATGCCAGCAGATTAGTAAATGACTTAATTGAGTTCTTTAAGACTAGGGATCATCTTTATCCTGAGCTAAACGCGTTAGTTAATCAAGCCTATTTCACGAAAGAAATTATAGCTCCAATTGAAAAGGTGCTCGATGCCAGGTTGCAGGTGAAAGACGATGCCTCTCCTGAATTAGCTAAGATCAGGCAAGACCTTAAAAGTCGAAGAAGAGAGATCAATCGAAACTTTGAGAAGGTGCTGAAGCGCCTTACTAAAGATGGTTTCTTGGCGGAGACTGTTGAAGCTTATATCAATGATAGGCGAGTGCTTAGTGTTCTTTCAAACTATAAGCGACAAATACCTGGCAACGCTCTTGGGGCCTCTAAAACTGGTGCGTTTACATATATTGAGCCAAGGGAGAATATGGCGTTGAACAATGAGCTAGAAATGCTCTTGGACGATGAGCGCAACGAGATTAGGCGAATATTTTTAGCGTTGACCAATGAAATCCGAACCCATTCGCCATTGATTGAGATATATCAGTCAACACTCACAGAGTTTGATTTTATAAACGCAAAAGTGCGCGTTGCTCTTAAGATGGACGCTTTAAAACCGGCCATTGCAGATGATATAATGATCGAGCTGATAGATGCCTATCATCCTTTGCTATTGCTTGCTAATAAAGAAGCTGGAATGAAAACATTACCTCAAAGCTTATACCTCGATAAGTTTTGTCGGATGATGGTTATTTCTGGTCCTAATGCCGGTGGTAAGTCCATAACGCTAAAGACCGTGGGACTCCTCCAAATAATGGTGCAGTGCGGCTTACTTGTGCCATGCGACCCTTCGAGTAAGTTTGGCTGGTTTCAGAATATTTTATCTGATATTGGAGATAATCAATCCATAGCCAATCAGCTGAGCACATACAGCTACAGGCTGAAGCGCATGAAATATTTCTTAGATATTTCAAACAAGCGAACACTTTTACTTCTAGATGAGTTTGGCACGGGTTCCGATCCAGAATTGGGAGGAGCCTTAGCGGAAGTATTCTTTGAAACGCTTTATAACTGCAAAAGCTTTGGAGTAATAACAACCCACTATGCCAATATCAAGATGAAGGCTGCGCGTTTGCGCAATGCAGTGAATGCAAGTATGCTGTTTAACAGTGAGTCACTTGAGCCTTTGTTTCAATTGTCAGTGGGTCAGCCGGGCTCATCTTTCACGTTTGAGGTCGCTCAGATTAATGGTATTGATCAAGCACTTATAGAAGATGCTAAAACTCGTCTCAGCGCGAATAAAGTGGAGCTAGATGGTTTGATAGCGGTGCTTCAGAAAGAAAAATCTGAGGTTGAAGAACGGAATCTGGCGGCTATTGAATCAAAGAAGGAAGCAGACAGCGCTAAGGAAGAATACGAAGCACTTTCCGATCATTTTGAACAACGCCTGCAGCGACAGCAAGATGTAATTGAAAAAAACAACAAGGACCTGACCAATGGCAAGCGAATGACTCAGTTCATCAATAGCTACCGTTTAAAGGGGAGTAATAAAAAGATGCTAGAAGAGGTCAAGAAGTTTATTGCCGTAGAGAAGAGTAAACTGGTTACAAAAAAGGAGCAGGCTAAGACGAAGGAAATAGCAAAGAATGTGCCTTCTCGCAGCACTGTGAAAAAGAAACAGCAGCAACCTAAGTCACCGCCTAAGCCCATACTCGTTGGATCTGCAGTGCGCATGCTTAATGGGAATCAGGATGGTCAGGTATCTGAGATAAAGGGGAAGGAAGCGACTGTTTTATTCGGCAATTTTAAGACCAAAGTCAAGCTAATTGATATCGAAGTGGTTTAGTTCCACAATCGAATAATCTTAAAGGAATAAGATTCTTCATCAGTAACAAGGCGCAAGACAAAAGCACCTTGCTTCAAATCATTTCCTTCAAATGCATAGAAGAGTTGCTCGCTTTCAGTCCATTGTTCTTCATAAAGCAGTTTACCGGTAATATCGAAAACTTCGATGCGCTCTATATTTTTAGAATTAGGGAAAATGAACAATGCTTGTTTGTTGAAGGCGAAGTCAAACGTGTTTCCTAAGTAAGGGTCGTTTAAAGGCAATGAAGACCGCAGTGTGTCTTCGCATCCTGATAGTAAACCGCGGTTGCAAAACACAACCGATGCTATTTCAGCATTCTGAGCATCGTTGAGCAGTGTGTCAGATTGCATGAAGAGTCTTGCGGCATCGCTTAAAAGCATGTATGGATACCAAGAATAAAGTGAGTTTAACATGATTTGATCTGCAGCATCTCTCCCTATATAATCCGAAATCTCTGCAACAGCAGACGCCCATAGTATTCCGTCATCGTATATGTTTCGCTCAAGATCAGTAGGATAAGTTCTGATGCTGGTTAAAGTTCTCCCATCCCAAAACTCATTGTGTCCGTCCCAATCGAAGACATTATTCCCGTTGTAATCACTTCGTGCCCTTGAGTAACTGATTGCGAAATAGTCACAAAATCCTTCATCTAATGCTGCTCTTTCTGAACCTAGATTAGTGTTTGGAGCAGCGCTGAATGAAATGGCATGACCGTATTCATGCGTGATTACGTCTGCATCTTCAGCGTCATCAACTCCGCCATCACCAAACTTTAAATAAGGAAAAGCACCACTCGGAACAAAGCTTGATTGATCTGCTGTACTTCCATGAGCGTCAAAAGCCAGGGGATAGTCCACTAAATTTTCAAAACCAAGTGCCCTCAATCTTCTTTGAGATGTGTTGATGTGATAAAAGGTGTTGTAGAATTCGAAATGTTTGTTGCTTCGATTCATTTCTAGGTTAACGCTATTAGGAGCCAAGAAAGCAGGCGGTGCAACTCTCGGTGAGTCAATATCCAATGCAATGGCAAAGTCTGACTCCAGCTTCCAAAGTCCCTCATCTGAATTCCAACGCAGCCTTATTGAATCCAATTGAAGCTCTTGACTGAGTGCCGTATTGTTCTGATCAAGATCGTCAATGTAGGGCGAGGCATACTCTTGCTGAGCAGAAGTTAAGGGGTCAGGATTGAAAATATTTACATACACCAGTGTATCAGGTTTGTCATGAAGAATCATATCTGTTTCTTGCAAGATCTCACCAGCGCTTTCAAGTACAATTTCTTTTAGATCAGAGCCAGTTTCGTATTTAATCACCCACTTTTTAACTAGTAAGTTAACATTTATAAACCACTTAATATCAGACTCTAAATGTTTGTAAGTTAATCCATTGGTTTTGATAAATCCTTGAGGAATAGATGGGGCTGGGTTTGTGTTGTTAATCTCCAGATTGTCAGGAAGGATTGGATAGGAAAAGGATGAAGAATATTCTTTGAAATTATTCCATTTCACCAATCCATGGTGAATTTCATAGCCATTATAAATCAGCTTGAAAGTGTGGTGCTGTCCGTTCAAACTTTCAATAACGGTATCAATGGTCAGTGAAATGTCTTTCTCATAGATTTGAGAAAGGTATAATTCTAATTCAGTTGATGAGTTTACCTGAGCGGGGAGTTGCTTGTAGGCATGTTGAATGTAGTCTTGAGCATTGGCATTGAATCCGCCAAGGGCAACTAAAACTATACTAATCCATTTGGCTAACTTCAACTTCATTGGTATGATCAAACAAATGTAAGGCTTTGTCTACCTCAGATTTTGGGATAGAGACGGTAATCGAGCAGTCTTGGTCGAACTGCTGATCTTTAATGTTGGCATGCTGAATATGCTCAATGGCTTGCATTACAGGGCCTGTAGCATCATAACTAAATCGGAACGAAATATCTGTTTTATGATAACGAACTACTTGCTTAGAGCTTTCAATAGCTGATTTCGCACTTTCTTTATAAGCGGCTATAAGTCCTGGTTTACCAAGCTTCGTTCCCCCAAAGTAGCGCACAACCAATAGCGCCACATTCCTCAACTCAGCACTTAGTAATTGATTCAAAATGGGTAGTCCAGCTGTTCCATTCGGCTCTCCATCATCATTACTGCGTTCAATGCTGTTTTCGGTGCCAAGAATAGCACCATAGCATACATGCCGTGAGCCTGGATGTTTCTTTTTTAATTCAGCGATGTGGATTTTTAAAGCGTCTTCGTTTTCGCATGGAACTAGATAGCTGGGAAACTTGCTTCCACGATCTCTAAAATCGCCCTCTGAAGGCTTTACTATGGTTTTGTATTCGTCAGGATGAGTCATATAGAAAAGTAGAGCAGAACAATGGAGCAGGTTGCTAAGCCAATGCTGATCCAACCTTTGATGTCAACCTTTTCATTGAAAACAATCATGGCAAAGAGCGTTGAGCCTGCAATAATTCCAAAATTATTGATTGGAAATACGATTGA
Organism: uncultured Flavobacteriales bacterium; assembly: GCA_905479105.1. Lineage (GTDB taxonomy): Bacteria > Bacteroidota > Bacteroidia > Flavobacteriales_G > Salibacteraceae > SHAN690. The sequence goes on along the minus strand of CAJQLE010000004.1, from coordinate 721,649 downwards.
ACTTTCCCAATTTGGCAGGGCCAATGACTTAAGAATGAAATACAGAGCACTGAAGTTGACCAATCCTAATAAAAAACCACCTGAAATAGATTTAGAAGAGATTTTCCACTCTTTGGTAAAGAGCTGATGAATCAAAGCGGACAAGAAAGCGAATGCGAAAATGTTCGTGATGAAAACAGGGAATTCTGCTTCTGTGACGCTCATCGTTTGAAATAGGTTTAAGCTGCTGTCGATCAAACCACTTCCGATAAACAGCACCAGCGGCCATAGCCATGTGCCATTTTTAACATTGCCACCTGCGCTCATTAAAACGGACGCTAGACCAAATACGATACCTACAATCTTGAGTGCGTTGATCGATTCCTGAAGTACCGTTAAACCAATCGTTACAGGAATAACAACACTCATTTTTGTAGCGATGCTTGATACAGACATTCCATTTTCTTGCGTGACCTTAGCCATAACGCGGAAGATGACATAGAAGAAAGAGCCCAAAAAGCATGAAGGAATAAACCAACTTGAGTTAAACCAAAGCTCACTTGGTCTGAATACCACCAAACCTGTGACCGCAGCAATCAGGTAATTGATCATGATCGCATGTCGCGTATTTGCGCCCATGCGACTGAACATTCGAAATGCTATAAAAATCCCTATAGAGGAAAGGATGCTGAGTAGTAAATAAATCATGCTGGCAAATACACTTGTAAAAGGTCATTGCCGATCAATTCAGTTGAAAGCAATTTACCATGTATGTCGGGAGCGGAAACACCCTCACCAATGCGAATTTGTCCGGTTATTATTCGCGCTTCGTCCCACATTTCTGCATCGACAAATCTCGCTAGAGTGGACGCACCACCTTCAATAATGACGGACTGAATATCATTTTTATACAAATATGTCAGGATTTCAGAATGAAACTTGCGGGCGTCATTGATCTGAATATAACAGAGGTTGTTTTCGCAATAGTCTGTGCGTAATGCATTGAAAATCCATGTGTGATTTCCATCGCTCAAAATCGTTTTATCTGCTTTGATTTGCAACTCTGGATCAATAACCAAACGCAACGGGTTCTTTCCTGACCAGAGACGAGTGGTTAAAGAAGGATTATCAAGGAGAACCGTGTTTCTTCCCACTAAAATTGAATCTTCTTCACTTCGCCATTTGTGGACAATGCGATTCATTTGACCACCGGTTATTTTAAGAGGTGCCTTTTTATCATCTTCCTTTCGGTATGAATCAAGGTATCCGTCAATGGTTTGCGCAAACTTGAGAATGACAAAAGGTCTTTTCTTTTCATGAAAAGTGAAGAATCTTCGATTCAACCATCTTCCATCTTCCTCTAAAACACCTGCAACGACATCAATGCCTGATTCTCTCAGGCGTTCAATTCCTTTTCCGTCTACTTCTTCAAAAGGATCGGTATTGCAAATCACTGCGCGTTTGAAGTTGTATGATACGATAAGATCAGCACAAGGCGGTGTTTTTCCATGGTGTGCACACGGCTCTAGATTCACGTAGATCGTGGCTTCGGACAAAAGCGATTTATCTTTTACCGAGCTAATAGCATTCACTTCTGCGTGAGGTCCTCCGTGCATTTGATGATATCCTTCACCAATGATTTTGTCTTCATGGACAATAACACTTCCTACCAAAGGATTTGGAGCAACTGAGCCTGCTCCCAGAGCAGCCAACTCAAAACATCGTTGCATGTAGAATTCGTCCTTTGACATGCGTCAAATGTAAATAGAAAGAACACCTTTTTGTTGGTGGAGAGACTCAGATTTTAAGAATTTTAAAATGTTCCATTTAATTTCAATAATGGAATTATTCGCCATGACTCATTTCTCTTTGTAACCTTTGCCGTTATGACACACGCAGAACTGCGACAGACATTCTATCAAGCGCTGACTTCTACCTATTTGCAAGGTGAGCTGCTGTCTTTGTACCACTGGTGTGTTGAGGAACTTGAAGGCTGGAGTAAAACGCAGGCTTATCTAAAAAATGATAATGAAGTATCTGACGAGAGTCTGCGCAGGTGGAAGGAAGTGATAACCCGATTACAAACCAGCGAACCGGTTCAATATATTTTTAATAAGGCGCATTTTGGTGATTTGGAATTGTACGTAGATCCAAGCGTTTTAATTCCTCGACCTGAAACAGAAGAACTCGTGATGTTGCTTCTTGAGAATGAAGAAGAAGCAAATTTGAGCGTATTGGATATTGGAACAGGCTCAGGCTGCATTCCGCTGGCCATAAAGAACCAAAGAAAAGGATGGAAGGTGAGCGGTTGTGATATTTCAGATAAGGCCTTGGCTGTTGCTCATCGAAATGCTGAAGTATTGAAGATGGATTTACACTTCTTCAATGCCGATGCTTTGGATAGCGAGACACCGCTGCAAAAGGCTGACGTTTACATCAGTAATCCACCATACATTCCAGAAAAGGCGAGGAGTGAAATGGCAGCGAATGTATTATCACATGAGCCCCACTTGGCTTTGTTTGCGCCTCCGAGTGATCCATTGGCTTTCTATAAAACGATCACAACCATGGCGGTTAATAACAGCGTCAAAAGGGTTTACTTCGAAACGCATGCCACTGATATGAAGGCTTTCATATCTGAAATGACTAAGATATGGAGTGGGGAAGTAGTGGTTAAAAAAGACATGGCGGGTAAAGACCGCTTTGTGGTTTTGAAATAAAAAAAGAGCCAACTCAATGAGCGGCTCTTTTTAAGATTGGTCGGGAGTTAATTAAGCGTCCTCCTTTTTTCCGAGCATGACCAGCTCGCTTACAACAACTTCCGTTGCGTATCTTTTGTCGCCTTCTTTGGTTTCCCAGGATCTATTTACCAGCTTGCCTTCTACAGCAACTTCTTGACCTTTCTTCAGGTATTTCTCAGCGATTTCAGCTGTCTTTCCCCACATCACAATGTTGTGCCACTGTGTGTCTTGCACTTTCTCGCCTTTGGCCTTGTAATACACTTCATTCGTGGCGATGCTGAGCTTGGCCATTTTCTTGTCTTTGTCAAAAGACTTTACTTCTGGGTCCATTCCTAAGTTTCCGATCAATTGAACTCTGTTTCTTAAAGCATTCATAGTTTCTAAATTTTAGTTTTTAATAAATTGGTTTTTTTCGTCAATCATTCTTAGTCGTTTGCAGGTGCACTTATCCTTCTATTTTTCTTGCGCCTCTAGCGTCTATGTATTACTTCTGTTGATGTGCATTGGTTGCTTAACGACCATAGTTTGAAAGAACGATATGACAAAGGAATGGAGGTAGGTTCTGTGGATTCGGTTAATACCCGCTTAATGTCGTAAGCAATTGGTTGTAACTATTTGTTGTCGTTTATGGTGTTAACTGGCATAGGAACCAGTGATGTTGGAATCCGGATAGAAAAACTATTTTTAACCCATGGATGAGGTAGCCTACATTAAATCTAAATCTCGACATGCTACAGGAACAGTAGTTTTTGTTCTTATTCTGGCTGGAATTTTTATTCATACCCCATCATTTTCACAAATTCTAAGTCTTGAAATGAGAGGGGGAATTGGATTGCCTTTATTGGATGCTGTGTCGATTTCCGCCCAAAATGATGGAAGGCCCGGATACAGTTGGGGATTTGTTTGAGCAGTAAGTCTGAGAATCGAAAATTTGAGCGTTATCTAGATCTAAGCAATATTACGAGTCCAAAATATAATGAAGATAGGCGTTGGAATCCAGGTTATTACGCACAAGAAACTAGAGTAAGTGTAATAAGTTTAAATTACTTGCTCGGAGAATCATTTCAAAAGAATAAGTGGTGTTTTGGGTACAGCTTTGGTGGAGGAGTGTCAATCGCTAGTGAAACAATAGATGGATATCGTAAAACTGAACTCTTCTCGATTAATGGAGCCGTGACTTTCAGGTCATCCTATAATTTGTCGGAACGCTGGTCCGTCTTTATCACGCCAAGAATTACGATTTATCCTATCACCTAAGATATTTTATTGGCCATAAGAAATTCACAGTTGCCATTAAGTTCGAGTTATTTTGCTTTCAGTGGGCTAACTGAGCTTGGGATTAGATATAAAATTCAAAACAAGTAACGCAATAGATCGAGCTATATGCATCCTAGTTTGCGGCAATAAGTTCTATATCGAATATCAACACTGAATTGGCGGGAATTGCTCTAACATCATCTCTCCGCTCATTGCCTGAAATATAATTCTTGGATTATTAACCGTTTACTTCAGATAGTAACCGTAATCTCAATTGCTTTAGGTTGCTGATATAAGTGGCGATTACATTCGCCTTTATGAGAAAACTTACACTTACCCTTGCCCTATTTGCGTGCATCTTTACAGCGAACGCTCAAAACGTTATTATTCCTGACTCGAACTTTAAAGCCTATTTGGTTTCTAACTCTTTGATTAACACCAATGGTGATGGCGAAATACAAGTAAGTGAAGCAAATTCTTTTTCAGATAGTATCGATGTTCCTTATATGGGTATCTCAGATTTAACAGGAATAGAAGCATTTACAGCCTTAACATTTCTCAATTGCAGTTTTAACCAACTAACAAGTCTTGACATAGGAGAAAATATAGCTTTAACACATCTCGAGTGCCGTTCTAATGATCTCATTAACCTTGATTTAAACGGGGGTGCAGCTTTAACACATCTTGATTGCGGGTTCAATTTACTCGTAAGTCATGACCTCAATGAGAATACTGCTTTAACAGAGCTCAATTGCGGTTTTAACAACCTTACAAGTCTTGATCTTAGTGAAAATGTGGTTTTAGATGAGCTCAATTGCTATAGTAATCAATTAGTAAGTCTTAACCTCAATGAGAATCTAGCTTTGACCTTTCTAAATTGCCAAGACAATGAGCTTATTAGTCTTGATCTAAGTGAGAATGCAGCTTTATCATTCCTCGAATGCCATCACAATCATCTCGACAGTCTTGATCTGAGTGGGAACACATCTTTAACACATCTTGATTGCGGGATCAATCAACTAACAAGTCTTAACCTAAGCGAGAATACTGCGTTAACTTATTTAGCGTGCTATTCAAATCAGCTGAGTAGTCTTGACCTTAGTGAGAACAACGCTTTAACTACTGTATATTGCATGTACAATCAGCTGAGTAGTCTTGATCTAAGTGGGAGTGTAGATTTAACACAGCTCAATTGCGAGTTGAATCAACTCGTCAGTCTTGACCTAAGTGAGAATTCAGCCTTAACATACCTCACTTGCTATTTCAATCAGCTCACAAGTCTTGATTTAAGTCAAAATACAACGTTAATTCAACTGGAATGCAGTTTTAATCAGATCACGAGTCTTTATCTAAAAGAGAATACTGCGTTAATATACCTAACTTGTTCTGACAATCAACTAACAAGTCTTGATCTAGGTGAGCATCCTGAATTAATTTATTTCGACTGTCACGAAAATCAATTAACCTGCCTTAATTTATCTGGCTGTCCAATTTTAGAAACTGTTAAATGCAACAGCAATTTATTAGAGGTATTAAATTTGAAAAAAGGAGCATTATATGCTGATATGAGGAATAATAATTTGTCATGTGTTATGGTGGATGATGTTGGATACGCGCAAAGCGAGTTCAATTACGATGTCTCCACGACATTCAGCACAGACTGTGGTTATGAAGATCCTTGTTCGTTTTCTCTTGGTATTGCCGAACCATTTGATTCACCAAAGAAACTTTTTAAAATCTATGATATGATGGGGCGAGAAACCACATATAAGGCAAACACGCTGCTTATCTATCTGTATGATGATGGAAGTGCGGAGAAAAAATACACCGTAGAGTGAGGTCTATTGTACTTCTAGGGATATTGAAAGATGCGGCTGTGGCCTTTTGCTAAATCAATTTACCGTTACCAAATCAATATCGAATATCAACACTGAATTGGCTGGAATTGCTCCAACATCATCACTTCCGTAGCCCAATGCCGAGGGAATTAACAGAATACCTGAACCGCCCGGCTTAAAGTAGGGGATTCCTTCTTGCCAACCTTGAATTACTTGACTTAACTTAAATGAAATGGGCTCACGTCCAGTTTCATCAAATACTTCGCCATCAGTGAAATATCCCTTATAGTAAACAGAGACATTGCTGTTTTGACTTGGATTAAATCCTGAACCTTCTTCGTTAATCACAACATAGAGCCCAGTCCCCGTTGGCTCTGCATCTAAGCTGTTTTCGGCTATGTAGTCCTTGATAATTTTATCATCAATAGCCGCTTGATCGTCATTGTCTTTTTTACATGAAAAGGAAATGAGAAGGATTCCGATAAGGGCAATGCTTTGTACTAATTTCATGAGGCAATAAATTGATAAGCGAATATGTGAATTATTAAGTCGCTATTACGAATCAAATTCTTCACTTTTGCGACTCAAAATTAGAATTGAAGTATATGAGTAATCCAACGTGTTTTTTCGATGTAACTGCAGACGGTGAGGCTTTAGGCCGAATAGAATTTGAATTAAGAGCAGATGTTGTTCCAAAAACAGCTGAAAACTTCAGAGCGTTATGCACTTGTGAGAAAGGTTTTGGATTTAAAGGAAGTAGTTTCCACCGTGTTATTCCTGAGTTCATGCTTCAAGGTGGTGATTTCACGAATCATAACGGAACAGGAGGGAAGTCAATTTATGGCGATCGTTTTCCTGATGAGAACTTCACACTTAAGCATGAAGGTCCAGGAACATTGAGTATGGCCAATGCTGGTCCAAACACGAATGGAAGTCAATTCTTTATCTGCACCATCAAAACAGATTGGTTGGATGGAGCGCACGTTGTTTTTGGAAATGTAACTAAAGGTTTGGATGTAGTTTCAGCTATTGAAGCGCTTGGTGCGAGAAGTGGACAAACTTCAAAGAATATTAAAATCGAAGACTGCGGAGAGCTATAATCTCCCTTTACTTTAATGGAGTTTAACTTATAAAGGAGTATCCTGCACAACTGTGGGTTGCTCCTTTGTTTTTTCAGTCAGGTTTAACATTGAGTTGTTCTAGAAAATACGACCAACACTAATGCAGTAGACCGATAGTCGCTGGATTAAAAAGGAAAGAAAATGGGGATCAGCAGCGTTGCTAGTATCCAAAATAAGAGGTTGAGCCAAACTCCAACCTTTATGAAGTCTTTGAATTTGTATCCTCCTGCCGAATATATCATGGTATTGGTTTGATAGCCAATAGGAGTCATAAAACTTGCTGAAGCTGCAAACATTACCGCCATTACAAAGGGAACCGGTGATACCTCGAGCTGATGGGCGGTAGCTATTGCTAAAGGTGCTACAAGTGCTGCAGTGGCATTGTTGCTCATCGTTTCTGTCATCAAGCTCGTAAACAGGTATATGCCGGAGAGGATGGCGATTGGGCCAAATTCACTGAGATTATTGACAATTGTTGATGCAATAGCTTGCGCTAATCCAGAGTTTTGCATGGCTACCCCAAGGCTAAGTGCGCCAGCCAATAAAAAGACAATCGGCCATTGTATACTTCGATAGACTTCTTTCATATTCAAGCAGCCTGTTAAGACAAGAGCACATACACCGAGTAATGTACTAATGACAATTGGCAACAAGCCCGTAGAGGCTAATGTCACAACGGCTACAACTACTGATATTACTATAAAAAAGCTTCTTCTGTCAAAGTTTAAAATGCCTTGTTCGCTAAGAATAATGAATGGAATGTTCTGATCTCTAGTGTTACTCTTCCATTGATCCATGAAGTGAGTTTTCATCTCAACTAGAATAACGTCACCTGCACGCAGTCTCACATCTTGGAGCTTGTCTCTGAGTATTTCTTCTCTATGTCGAATAGCAAGAGGAGCAGCTCTATAGCGTCTTCTAAAGTCAAATTCTCGAAGCGTTTTCCCTTCAAGCGCAGAGTCTGTTGGGATAACCAACTCAACAAATGAGCTTTTCCCTGTAATTTCTTCAAGATCATCGTCATCTACTGAAGCAAAAGGCATGATTTTCACCTTGAGTTGATCTTTAAGCTGTTTCATTTTTGAAACATTGCATCTTACTTTAAGGATGTCTCCTACTAAGAGCGTTGTATCTCCCTGTGGCAGATTCATTGAAGTATTGCCTCTTCTTAGTTCTAGAATCTCCATTTCCAATTCTTTCACCAATGGCGATGATAAGATGACCTTATTCGCTAACTCCGAATTCTCCAAGATTTCAATTTCGGCTAGATAGTCGATCAGACTGTCTTCTAACTCATCTTCGTTATTCACTGATCTGCTAGGCAAGAGGCGTTGACCAATAAATATCATAAATAAAGAACCAACAGCAACAAAAACTAATCCCATCGGGGCAAAGTCAAACATCTTAAAAGGCACCATGCCATTTTGTTCGGCTATACCGCTGACAAGTATATTGGTGGATGTGCCTATCAAAGTGCACATTCCTCCAAAAATAGATGCATAGCTTACGGGTATCAATAGTTTTGAAGCCGCTCTATTTGAGTTTTTTGCGATTTGAATGGTCACAGGAATCATTACTGCAACCACAGGCGTGTTATTTATAAAAGCGGATACAGCGCTCACCATCAGCATGAGTAAGACCACACCTCTTTGATAGTGGTTTCTGAATGTTTTGGTCAATTGACTGGCCACGAATTGAAGGGAACCTGTTTTTAAGATCGCGGCTGAAATCACGAACATAAATGCAACGGTCATGGTTGCAGGATTGCTGAACCCAGCCATTCCTTCGACTGGAGAAATAACACCTAAAACCACAAGAGATCCCATGATAAGCAGCGCAATGAGATCAACAGAGAGTTTATCCATTATGAATAACACAATAGCTCCGAAGATTACTGCAGCAGTGATGTAGGCATCAATTGTGAGGGACTCAAGCATTTACAAGCTAATTGAATGAATTAAAGATAAGCTAAGAATAGTTCTATTGTAAAAACCGAGAAGATCTGGCTTCTGCTGATACCAATTAAAAAGCGTGGTTTCAATCAGGAAGCTTTCCTTAATACGTGCGCTTAATCCACCACCAAATCTGTTTTGATCAAAAATGTTGAATTTCAATCCAGCACCTTGTTGAACCATGATTTCATCAAAAATTATTGCCTTAAGAATAGCTTTGTCATCTTTACTGATCAAAGGAAAAGCCAATTTAAACCTGAATCGTTCTCGAAGGCTGAAGTCTATTTTATTGTTTGGTGCTTCAATGAGTCTCTCTTCGATCTGAACCCTGGTTTTTACCTCAAGTTTTGAAATGCTATTCGAGAATTCAATCAATTGAAGGAATCTGTACTCGTTATTCAAAACGCCCTTGATATTGGGGTCCTGCGGGTTGAATTGTTGGAAATATGTAAAACCAAATCCTGTGATAAGACCCTTATTAGGTTTGTAAATTAGGGTAGTCGCTGGTAATAGTCGCTGATGCCCTCTAAAGTGTTGGACATAATTCCGACTCTCGATTTCGTTGGATAAAATCAACTTCTCTGAGATATGAAGGTCATTCTGATACTTCGCCCATACCAAGGTTTGATTGGTAGTAGATTGTCCGATTAAATCGTTTGCTGACATATTAAATATCAGTTCAATAAGAATTAGAAGATGAATTCTCATAAGGCAAATATATAAACTCTATAAACTTAGTAGAGTAATAATTATTTTACCAGTTTTTTCTCGGATAGTATAATTTGAGAAAGGGTAGAGGACTTTAAAATCTCTACTGTTTTATTTCTTACCTCCATAAAAGTATCGCGAATGCCACATGTTTCTTCATCCTTGCATTCTTCACAACGTTCGTAGTACTTATAAGTAACGCAAGGGAGTAGCGCAATGGCACCATCAAAAAGACGCATGACATCGGCCATATTTACTTCATCCGGAGATTTGATAAGGTAGTAGCCACCGCCTTTGCCTTTCTTACTCGCAAGGGTGCCATCTTTTTTTAAATCCAGCAAAATTGCTTCAAGAAATTTCTGAGGAATACTTTCTTCTTTAGCGATCTTGCTTATTAAGACTGGGCCATTATTTTGTTCTTTCGCGAGATGAACAAGAGCAAGCATCGCATATTTTGCTTTTTTTGACAGCATAGGCGGCTAAGATACTCTACATTCTCGATAGAGTTATTTCAAATAAAGAAATAGCTTAGTTAATATCTTCGTTTCGCCCAAGTTTTTCAATGTTCTTTTTAATGATCTCACGATTGTTATCATCAGGGCAATTTACTTCAGCTTTCTTTAAATACTCAGCGGCTTTTGCGTAGTCTCCTTTTGCCGACAACCCACGAGCCATTCCATAATTCACAGGCCATTTGTTTGGGTGAAGTTCTAAATTGGCGGTAAACACATCCATTGCTTGAGTCACTTTCCCTTCTGTAATTAGCTGTCTTCCATATGAATGGAGTTCAAATATGCCAGCCAAAGGCATCGCTTCCTTCATGGTCAAGTCAGCTTCTTTATTCATACCTAGAGCATATTCAGCAGCGGCTTTAGTCTTGAGAGTTTGAAATTGTTTATCCATCGTAACGGCTAGCTTCGCCCATTCAAGGGCTTCTTCTAAATTCGTGTTATTGCTAACGCACCAATCAGCAGCTTCAAGCGGGCCAACATAAGAAAAGCGAGCTGTGCCTCGCAAATCGTTTCTAAGTTGATTGACAACTGTTTCACTGATGTCCACTTCAATCTCAAAGGGAATTGACTTTTCTCCCCAGTTTAATGCACAATAGACACTATTTTCTGTAAAATCATTGAATTCAAACTCTAAATATTCTGTGAATGGATGTTCTTGCCAAGAAGTTTGGGCTCTTGCAACTACTTCTTTCTCATCAAAGAAATATGCTCCCCAACTCTCGTTATTAGAACAAAGCAGGATCTCAATTAATCCATTTTCGGCCACGACCATAAACAAACCATAGGTTCCTGCGGCTACGTCCGCTCCATTGAGTTTAACAGGCTTGGAGAAAGAAATAATGGTATTTTCATCTGCTCCAGTTCGCCAAGGGGCGCTCTTGGCTGTTCCCCAACCTGGATTATGCATTCCAAAAGGAACTAATTTCCCCCAAATTTCCCGACCTCTTACTCTAGGTCTAGAATAGTCAATTGATATCTCAGTTATTCCAACTGTTTGGGATATTTCGGCTCGTGGACTTGTTCGGGGTGTATGCACTACTTGAGTTTGCGCTGTAATGTGAGCGCTTGAGGCAAATAATAAAACGATGATAATGCTAAGGGTACGTATGAGTATGTAATTATTATAGTACTGTTTCCTCAAAATTAAGCTAAATCGCAAGAGTTCCTTTCTTTCTTGTTAGCTTAAATCAAGATGAAGCACTATTTTTGAGTTTATGGCTACTGATACTAAATGCCAAGAGTGCGGTGATAGACTAATTGGGAGGTCTGATAAGAAATTTTGCAGCGACCAGTGCAGAAATTCATTCAATAACCGCAACAATAGTGACGCTAACAATCTGGTTAGAAATATCAATAATACATTACGTAAGAATAGAAGAGTTTTAGCCGAGCTAAACCCTAAGGACAAAACCAAAACTTCTCGTGATAGATTGCTATCCAAAGGATTTAGTTTTAATTATTTCACCCATACATACGAAACTAAAACAGGATCGATATATCATTTCTGCTATGAAATGGGCTATCTTGAACTAGAAAACGATGAAGTGCTTTTAGTAAAACGCGAAAAGGAATTATAGATTAATCCTCTTTTTCCATCGTTACATTCACATTCATTTCTCCATTTTTACGAGATAACTCAACCTTGGCCTTGCCAATTTGAAAAGTGCTGTCTCCTTCGAATTCTGAATCTTCTATACCTTTAATTACACTCCTCAGGTGGCCTTTTCCGTTTCCAATTTCAAAGTCACCTTCCATCTTTATTTCGCCATCCTCAATTTCTATTGAGCGCTCCTTGCCATCATCGCTTTTCCAGATCATTTTATGCTCTTTGTGCATTTGTTCATTATCACCTTTTCGTTCGCATTGCGACATATCACAACCGTGAGAAGGAAGAGTAACTCTTCCTAAAATGAAACCCAAAACTATCGAGAGAATAGAGAAGACCAGAATTCTTAGCCAATTGTTTTCCATGATGATTGATTTGATGGAAAAGTAACTAAAAATACTTTCCAATTTCTGGAATATCATTCCGCAATCGGGAGATTATCATGATGTTTTTATCGCTTTAAAATTATCAATATCAATTCTTTAAGTGAATTGATAGTCTATTGTGCTAATCGCTTAACAAGCTTATTCAATAAAGAAATAGCTGCCTTGCTAATTACAGTTCCTGGTCCGAAAACAGCGGCTACTCCAGCATTATAAAGGAAGTCATAATCTTGTTTTGGTATTACGCCTCCCACTACAACAATCGCATCACCACGTCCAACTTTTTTCAATTCTTCGATTAACTCTGGAATAAGCGTTTTGTGTCCTGCGGCTAACGAACTCACACCAACGAAATGTACATCGTTTTCCATTGCCATCTTAGCAACTTCGGCAGGAGTAGAGAAGAGGGGGCCAACGTCAACATCGAATCCAATGTCGGCAAAAGATGAAGCTATGACCTTAGCCCCACGATCATGTCCATCCTGTCCCATTTTAGCGACAAGAATTCTTGGTCTTCTGCCCTCTAGTTGAGCTACTTTGTTTGCTAAAGCATGTGCTTCTTCGAAAGATTTGTCTTGTTTCATCGCACTTGAATAAACTCCACTGATTGTTTTAGTTTCTGCTTTATGTCGACCAAAAGCCACTTCCATAGCTGAACTTATCTCACCTAGAGTAGCCCTTTCTCTAGCAGCCTTAACAGCCAGATCGAGTAAGTTTCCTTCTCCAGTTTTGGCGCATGCTGTAATATCTTCAAGCGTTTTTCCCACCTTTTCAGAATCTCGTGATGCCTTTACTTCATTGATTCTATTTATTTGAGATGTTCGCACCTTACTGTTATCTACATCTCGTATATCAATTTGGGTATCATCCTCTATTTCATAGCGATTTACACCAACGATGATTTCTTGACCGCTATCAATACCTGCTTGTTTTTTGGCTGCGGCTTCTTCTATCCTCATTTTAGGAACGCCAGCTTCAATGGCTTTTGTCATTCCACCTAATTCTTCAACTTCTTCAATTAACTTCCATGCGTTTTCGATGAGATTGGCTGTGAGTTGTTCAACATAATAAGAGCCGCCCCATGGATCGATCCCTTTGGTAATATCACTTTCAAGCTGCCAAAAGAGTTGTGTGTTTCTTGCTATTCTAGCAGAGAAATCTGTGGGTAACGCAATGGCCTCATCGAGTGAATTGGTATGCAAAGATTGTGTACCACCCATTGCAGCGGCAAGCGCCTCAATGCTGGTTCGTGCCACATTGTTGAACGCATCTTGTTCTGTCAAACTCCATCCAGAAGTCTGGCTATGCGTTCTAAGCGCCATGCTTTTTTCTTTTTCCGGATTGAATGACTTGACAATTTTTGACCACAATACACGACCAGCTCTCATTTTAGCGATTTCCATAAAATGATTCATTCCAATTCCCCAAAAGAATGAAAGTCTAGGAGCGAACTCGTCTATGTTTAATCCTGCTGAAATACCTGTCCTAATATATTCTAATCCATCCGCAAGGGTGTAGGCCAACTCTATATCCGCTGTAGCTCCGGCTTCATGCATGTGATAACCTGAAATACTTATCGAATTGAATTTTGGCATTTTTTCAGAGGCATACTTGAATATATCACCAACGATGTGCATTGAAGGCTGAGGAGGGTATATGTATGTATTTCTAACCATAAATTCCTTCAAGATGTCATTTTGTATGGTTCCAGTTAATTTATCTGACGAAACTCCTTGTTCTTCGGCCGCAACGATGAAAAACGCCATGATTGGAATAACAGCTCCGTTCATGGTCATTGAAACGGACATTTGATCTAATGGAATTTGATCAAACAATACCTTCATATCCTCAACCGTGTCAATAGCCACACCGGCTTTTCCAACATCACCCTTGACACGTTTATGATCGCTATCATATCCTCTGTGAGTGGCAAGGTCAAAAGCAACGGATAGTCCTTTTTGTCCAGCAGCCAAATTTCTTTGGTAAAAAGCGTTTGAATCTTCCGCTGTGCTAAACCCCGCGTATTGCCGAATGGTCCAAGGTCTTATTGCATACATACTGGCATAGGGTCCTCGAAGGTATGGAGCTGAGCCTGCTCCTGAAATCAAATGAGGAAGTGCATCATCTGATACTCGCTCTTGAATGAGAGGTACATCAATTCCTTCTGGTGCACTCCATTTTAGATGCTGTGTACCTTTTGCAGACTCTAGCGGAGTACTTATTAACGCCTCAAAATCTAATTCACTGTATTTACTCATAGTTCTTGATTTTGAAGGTGATAAGGGATGTTTAGAAAATCAGGAAGTAAATCATACGGACTGTTCTTAAATTCTTGTTCTGGCTTCATTGGCGACCCAGGGAATTTATTGAGGCCTAGTAATACGGAAGAATTACTCTCATAATCTCCAAGCTGATCGATTCGAGATTTCCTTAGCATGTCATTTAACTGACCACTTTTCGCAAAGACAGTAAATCCACCAGCTTTTTCAATTTCTTGAACCCTTTCCCAAGCCAATTTGGCTATTTCAAGGGTGAGGTTTTCAATAAGGTAAGATCCATCAGCTGGATTTAAGTTCTTATCCAATCTTGCTTCTTCTTTTAGTAAATTTTGAATATTTCTACTGATTCTGGAACTGAAAGTGTTTTGTTCTTTCCATTTTCTATCCCATGGCTCAATCATTACATAAGAGGCCCCTCCAATTACAGCTGACATGGCTGATGATGTCGCCCTTAAAATGTTAGTGTGTTCATCGTTTTGAGCGTATGTTATGGTTAAATTTTTTGCTAGGATGGAAGCATTTACAGCTGTTTTTCCTTCTGAAACAAGGATAGACTGCCATAGCCATCGAAGTGCTCTCAATTTGCTAATCTCGGTTAAAAATGCATTTCCAATCCCCGTGATGAATATAGGTTGTGAATCAAAGTTTGTTTTAGAGCCAAACTCAATTGCTTGAGTTAATAGAAGTGCAATCTCATCGATCACATTAGCACCGCGTTCTCTTAATCGGTTTCCATCTAGTATGCATTGCGTATTGATATTTTTTATGTCTAAAATATCTCCAGTTTTCAACAAGGATTGGTAAGGATCAATAATATTTCCGCCATAAATAAAAACACGTGCTATATTTTGATCAATGTCTTTTGAAACAACTTCCGAAGCAGCACCCAAAAAACTCTTTTGGTACCAAATAGCTTCAGCGCCTGAGTTCAATGCTTGAAGGGCAAGTAGATTGGCCTGTTGGGCATCAGTTGCGTAAATAGGTTCAACAATTTTCCAAGAGGCATTACCAGGAATCAATTGAGGTAAGTTATTAGGTCTCTTGTTTTGCCAAGAATCGATTTCGAATCCTTCCATACTTTTCCAAATCAAAAAGTCTTCAAAAGATTTGCCCTTTAACTCGCGTTCTACACGCGCACGCCAAGCTTTAGTCGTATCCTTGTCAAAGGACTCCAAGTAGTTGTTAGTGCTCATATAACGAAGATACTATCCCATAAAAACCTATGCTTATTTTTCCTCTTTGAAAATTTAAGAATTGTGTATTCAGATAAAATCAAAAAGTATTTAGCATCGGGCAGCACAAATTCTGAGGTGAATTGTTCAAAACTGTCTTAATAGGTGCCATTAATAACAATGCATCGTTAAGAACTACATGTAAAATATTTAAGGGTATATAATAATTGATTTATGTTAGCCCTCAAGTAATAGAAAGACTTAAGCGTAATTATGAACGTAGTAAAGAAAAGATCTGACATCGTTGAGAATCTTATTAAAATTGAAAAGATGCTCGCCTCTTCCAAGAAAGAAGAACGGGAATTTGCTAAATATCAAGTTCTTAACGATAAGAATATAATAATCTACAAGTCTCTTGGTAAGAACCATTTTGGTCCTTGTAGTTTCTTAGGAGTGAGAACATGCACTATCGAGGAGCATTCAAAACTTGAAGATACTGACGTGAAAGAGATAATAAAAGCCGTCACAGGAGTTATTGGGAGATCATTTACCAATGTTACTACCAATGAAAAGTTCAGTGAATACGCAGTGACGATAGATAAAGAGATTCCTAAAGTAGATCGGACTTATTGGAGAATTAAGGACGAGAGAGGTAAAAACTTGAACCTTACAGAGAAAGACCTGAAGTAGAGTTAATCTCTTATTGAATATCAAACTTGATGGGAATAGTGTAAAGAACTCTTACACTCTTCCCATTTTGTCTTCCAGGAAGCCACTTAGGCATAGCTTTTATTACTCTTATCGCTTCTTGATCTAAATGTTCGAAGACACTTCTCAGGACGGTTACTTCTGCTATATTTCCATCTGCTTCAACTACAAATTGAAGATATACAGTTCTCTCAGCATTCACATCAATCGCTATTTTGGGATACTTTAGGTTATCCCCCAAATATCTCAGGAGTTCTTGGTCACCGCCCTCAAAAGAAGGCATGACTTCTACAAACGAAAAGATTTCTTCATTGACAGGTTCTTCTATGGTTAGAACTTGATCAACTATTATGCTGTCAATTCCTTCACTTTGAATGGTGCTTATCTGAACATTCTGTAATTCATTCATTGCAGGGATATATTCTTCTTCAATGACATCTTCATCTTTTTTCGCAACCGGTTGAATGAACTTAACTTGTTTTGCCTTGGGTGGAGCAATAAAAGTTTCAGGTTCAGGTTTCTCAAGATCAATAGGAGGGGGGGGCTGACAGTTGCGAATAGTTAATCACCCTTGGTGCTTCAACTTTGATTTGCTCTTGATCATTGTTTCTTAATAAATCTTTGATGATAGGATACACGGCAGCAGAAAGCAAAATCAAAGAAGAAATCAACATTGAATAAGTGATGTACTTCGAGTAAATGCTCTTTCTGTCTTCGGCACCAAATTTTAAATATTCATTTGTTGCACTATTCATCACTTCTCGAGTTTAGCTCAAGTGATTCATCAAATTCACTCAAGTCACTTATTGGATAACGTTGAATATTACTGTAATTGAGAGCGTCTAGCACATCAACTAGGTTTGAATATTTGCTTGATCCCAAAGGTTTAATCAGAACAACTAAGCCTTCAGTGTTATTATTAATAGTCGATAATAAAGATTCTAAATCTTCATATTTGATTATTTCAGCCTTTGGTTCCGTGATTCCTCGATACCACTGAACTTGATCCTTTTGGAGTGCAATGCTCAGCGTTTTTGATTCCTTCACTGCCATCTCTTTTTCAGCCAATTCATCTTTGGGCTTTGCCGGAATAAGCAGTTCCATTGCCTGAGGTTTGCTGAACGTGGTGGCTAACATGAAGAATGTAAGAAGCAGAAACGCTAAATCCACCATTGGATTCATATCAACGTTCAATGTTCGCTTGTCATTCTTATTATCGGATTGACGAACGTTGATTTTTTCTACTTCTATGTTTTCAAGATTCGGAAGCATCTACTTCAGTGTCAGTTACAAGGTTAAAGCGAGTGATATTTAAGTCTTGAAGAATGTCAAAAACACGTTTAATTTTCGATACAGAAACTTCCGCATCACCGTTTATAGCAAATCTTAAATTGGGGTTAGAAAGACGTGAGCCAATGAGCCAGCTTTTCAATTGATTATTTTCAACATTAACAGGGATTCCAGCTTGATAAAATGCTTTCCTTTCGTCACCTTCTAAAGAGAGGTAATAATCGATATTCTCCAAAGGCACCCCACTTGAAGACAGCAATGAAAACAGTTCAGCTTGATCACTGCTCAGGTTTAAACCATTTTGCTGAGCTACATATTGAAGCATTTACTTTCTATCAAACTTATTGTCTAAGCCAATAAACACTCTTCCTTCAGCATCAATTGTTATGGTGCATATGTCGTTATCAGGTAATTTAAGTTGAGCCTTTGAGAAAGGAATAATGATCTCTGCTGGAAGGTCAGCCTTAAACGTTGTAGTCATCATGAAAAAACTAACAAGCAGAAACGCCATGTCAACCATGGGGTTCATGTCAAGTTTTGGAAGTTTTTTTATGCATCTAAGTTTAGACATTGCCTTCTTGCTCTAAATCGTTTGGTTCTTCTGTAATGACGGGTTCACTTATAGATGGCTTAACTGATTGCTTGAAATGATTCAAAATGGCATAGTTGGTTTCATCCATAGCGTATGTGATATTATCAATAATGGTGGTGTAGAAGTTATAAATAACGATAGCTACTGCCGATGTGGAGATTCCCAAAGCTGTGGTGATCAAGGCTTGTGATATACCTCCAGCTAGTCCAACAGCATCGGGCGTTCCAGCAATCGCTAATGCAGAGAAGGCTTGTATCATACCCGTAACAGTTCCAAGAAGCCCCACTAGCGTTGCCACTGAGGCAATGGTTGAAATAATGATCATGTTTTTCTCAAGATCCGGAACTTCTAAATGAGTGGCCTCTTCTAAGTCTCGTTTTATCTGATAAGCTTTCTCTTCAGGGCGCAGCTCTTGAGGTGATTCCAGCATATAGGAATTTAGGCCTTTGAAAACAACATTAGCCACTGCACCTTTTTGATTATTGCATGAAGTCAATGCAGCATTGAGGTCATTTACCCCTAAGTTTTCTTTTATGGTATTTGCAAAACTCACATTAGATTTTTTGCCTCTAGCTCTAAAGAGCGAAAGAGCGCGTTCTATAGAATAGGTGAGTAGGATTACCATGAATGTAATTTGAAGGATAACTATTTTACCCCCTTTGTAAATGGTTCCTAGATAGAATCCTTCTTTAGGCTGATTGTCTGGGTCACCATCAATAAAATTGTCTGGACTACCCAATATTTGAGTATAAATGAAATAGGAAATGATGAATGAGAAGAGAATCACAACAACACCCATAGTGTTTGCTAAAGATTCATTGAGCTTTTGTTTTTTATCCATGATTCAATTTGATTGTGTGCTTTTGAGTGCATGCTACATTTGAATGAGTCAAACGGCTGCCGATTAAATAATTACAGTTCCTATTCTGATTTAAATCATCTATTCCAAAATGAAAATCACAACGACCTTAGACAAGGTAGATTCCTCTTTAGGTTGGAATTATTTTATCCTCATTGATGCTGCATTGGTCGTATCGTTCATTAAAAATGAGAATAGGAGGATAGTATGTGATGCAGGACAGGGAGTAGTCTTTCAATGTGCACTGATGCCAGATGGAAAAGGAAACTATCAAATCATTATCAATAAAGAACGGAGAGTTAAGCTGGGTTGGGTCCTAGGGCAAATAGTAGAGATTGTGATCGCGAAGGACACAAGTGAGTATGGGTTGCCAATCAGCGATGAATTATCTGAAGTCTTAGCTCAAGAGCAGGAGGGAAGCGTTCATTTTCAATTGTTAACGCCAGGAAAGCGGAGAACCTTGATACACTGGGTTGATAATGTGAAAAATCCGGAGATAAGAATTCGAAGGGCTATTGTCTTGTTAAGACACTTAAAGAATCAAGAAGGATCTATTGACTTCAGGCGCTTAAATCAAGAAATGAAAGAGGAAAATCAAAGGGCAAAGATTGTCTAATCCTCAGCCACAAAAACGAATATTTCTTCATTCGGTTTTTTCATGAAATACTTTTCTCGTGCAAACTTCTCCAGTTTCGCATTATCCGAGAGCAGCTCGTCAAGATCTTCCGTAATGCTTATGATTTCCAAATGGTAATATTCACGGTCAGATTCTAATTGATAAAGCTCAGCACGGAGCTCAATTTGCCTGATCATATTATGTTGATCAAAGAACATCATCCAAATAGCAAACGACAGGATAGTCAGCGCATACCTCGTTTTCATAAACCAGGGAAGTCGTTCCCAAAATCGTTTGATCATGCTTCAAAGTTGAGCATTAGAAGATTAAATAATTAAAAAAGGCTGCTCAATTATGAACAGCCCTTTATTAATCATTATATGATTGATTAATAGTAAATCAACCTTCGAACTTTCGCAATGTATTTTGCGAGTCTCAATACTTGTTTTGTGTAACCAAACTCATTGTCATACCAAACATAAAGTACGATACTCTTCTTATCTGGATGAACGATAGTTGCGTTGCTGTCATATACCGAGCAACAAGAATTACCTACAATATCACTTGAAACACATTCTTCGTTGATATTGAAGTTAATCTGATTCACAAGTTCTCCCGTTAATGCGGCATCCTTCATTAATGCATTTACTTCCTCAAGAGAAGTCTCTTTATCAACGGTCAAACTTAATATTGCAAGCGAACCGTTTGGCACAGGCACGCGCACTGCGTTTGCGGTCAACTTATCCTTTAAGTCAGGAATTACCTTAGTTACTGCTTTGCCAGCTCCAGTTTCAGTGATTACCATGTTTACGGCCGCTGATCGTCCTCTACGACTATTCTTATGAAGGTTGTCCAACAAGTTCTGGTCGTTGGTATAAGCATGTACCGTTTCAATATGGCCTTTAACAACTCCCAATTTGTCATGAATCACTTTCAAGACAGGAACGATAGCATTGGTCGTACATGACGCAGCTGAAATTATAGTGTCATTGTCTAAATCAATAGTTTTTTGATTTACACCATAAACAATATTCGGAATCTCTTTTCCAGGAGCTGTAAGAAGCACTTTGCTTGCACCCTTTGACTGAAGATGGCGGCTTAATGCAGTTTTGTCCTTGAAAACACCGGTATTGTCAATGATTAATGCATCATTTATTCCATGGGCTGTATAGTCAATATCTTCCGGGTTATTTGCCGCAATGAACTTCACTCGTTGACCATTTATGATCAACTCCATGTTTTCATAGTCTTCAACTACAGAACCTTTAAATGGACCATGAGCAGAGTCGTTTCTTAATAAATGTGCTCTTTTTCGTAATTGATCTTGATCAATCTTACGAACTACAATTGCTCTAAGTCTTAATTGCTGACCTCTTCCGGCAGATTTGATAAGTAATCGTGCAGCCAATCGGCCAATTCTACCAAAACCATAAAGAACAACGTCTTTCGGACTTATTGGCTCGAGAGCGTCTAATCCAAAACCAGCAAGCTTTCCCTCCAAGAATGCTTTGTGGTCAGTTGCTTTTTCCGTATGATACTCAGAAGCGAGTAAACCTATGTCCAATTTTGATGGAGCAAGTTCCATATTCATCAACTCTTTGGCAAGAGCAGCTGTATCTTGAACATTGATAGGTTTGTTCACAATTTCATTTGCATAGTCATGCAACTGAAGAATTTCGGAAATGCTAATATCCAGAAGAGGGTTTCTGAATAATACAAGCTCGATTCCTTTTTCGAAGAGCAATTGACCGATACTGCTCTGGAGACTTACAGCGGCTTTTTCATTATCGACATAAGCGCTGAAATTGCTTTGATAGTTCTTGGCTACCATAGATTCCATGTGATTTAAAGTTGATATATAGTTTGTGAAATAGAAATGAAAAAGGGCCGTGAATTCTCACGGCCCTTTCAGTTTGTTTATTCTCCCAAGTACATTTTTAAGAGTCGGCTTCGCGAATGCTGACGGAGTCGTCTAATCGCTTTCTCTTTAATTTGTCTAACACGCTCTCGTGTTAAGTCAAACTTATCACCAATCTCTTCTAATGTTAGTCCGTGATTCATTCCAATTCCAAAGAACAAACGAATCACATCTCTTTCTCTTTCTGTTAGTGTCTCTAAAGAACGCTCTATTTCCTTTTGAAGAGATTCTCTCATCAACTCACCATCAGCGCTAGGTGATTCATTGTTGCTGATTAAATCTAGAAGACTAAAATCTTCATCCTCCTTTAAAGGAGCATCAACAGACACATGTCTTCCTGATACGCTCATCGTATCTTTTACCTTTTCTTCAGGTATTTCTAGAGCTGATGCTAATTCATCTGCTACAGGAGGACGCTCTAATTCTTGCTCTAATTGAGCAAATGCTTTATTGATCTTATTCAAAGAGCCAACCTGGTTCAATGGAAGTCTTACAATTCTTGATTGCTCAGCAATCGCTTGAAGGATTGACTGACGAATCCACCAAACAGCATATGAAATAAACTTAAAACCTCTTGTTTCATCAAAGCGCTGTGCTGCTTTTATAAGACCTAAGTTACCTTCATTAATTAAATCGGGAAGAGTAAGACCTTGGTTTTGGTATTGCTTTGAAACAGAAACAACAAATCTTAAGTTAGCTCTTACTAACTTCTCTAAAGCTCTTTGATCTCCCTTTTTGATAAGCTTAGCAAGTTCAACTTCCTGTTCAGCGTTGATCATGTCTTCACGACTGATCTCTGTTAAATACTTATCAAGCGACTGGCTGTCGCGATTAGTAATTGACTTGGTAATCTTTAACTGCCTCATAATCTTATTTCCCTCTTTTTAGTATACCCTAAACGGGGCTGCAAAGGTATTTGTTTTTCCTATTGCTAGCAACGTTTAGTTGTCGTTCTCTTAATATAGACGTGAGTACTTGGTTAAACGTAGATTTTATTAAAAAGTTTTATCATAGACCGAAGCCGTAATAGGCTCTTTTGCCATTAGGGTAAATCCCTTCAATGAGCACGCCACCGCTTTTTAATTCTAAAAAATCCATCAATTGTTTCTTGTCTTTGATGTCTGTTTGATCCACTTTGGTGATGATAAACCCTTGTGAGATTCCAGCGCTTCTTAGTTTTCCTGCACCCAATTCCGAAATTCGAACTCCATATTTGATATTTAAAGAGGCTTTTGTCTCTTCGTCAATATCCTCCATTAGTGCATTTAATTTTTCGTGGAGTTCCATTTCTTTCTTTGGAGTGAGTTCTTCTTCGCCAAATTGATTTCTTAAGGTTAGAGGAATGCTCAAGTCATTGCCGTTCCTATTTACCGTAACCAAAATATCATCTCCAGGTCTAAACTTACTAAGCTGCTCCTGCATTTCTGTTACATTTTTGACTCTTCTTTCAGCGATTTGTATGATGACATCTCCTTTTTTTATTCCAGCTTGTTTGGCTGCTCCTAAATCAATAGTTGAAGCAACATACACACCATCACCAATCTTTAAACTTTGAGATTCAGCTAAGGCCTGAGTCACATTCTGAATTTGAACTCCTAGATAGCCTCTTTGAACAGTTCCATATTCCAGTAGATCTTCCACCACTTTTGAAACGATATTCACAGGTATCGCGAAGGAGTAACCAGTATATGATCCTGTATTGGACTTTATGGCCGCATTAATTCCGATAAGCTCTCCTCGGCTATTCACCAAGGCACCCCCGCTGTTTCCTGGATTAACTGCTGCATCTGTTTGAATAAACGACTCTACAGCACTAATGCCATTTGGACCATTAGCAAGAATATTAATATCTCGTCCTTTGGCGCTTACGATACCAGCAGTCACTGTAGACTCAAGATTGAATGGGTTTCCAACTGCTAAAACCCATTCACCGACTCTTACATCATCTGAATTGCCTAAATCGATTTTAGGCATATTATCTGATTCAACTTTTAACAATGCTAGATCACTACTAGGGTCTTGTCCAATTACTATGGCATCAAGTATTTTATTGTCATTGGTGGTAACTTGAATCTTCGAAGCACCATCAATGACATGGTTGTTGGTGACTATATAACCATCGCTAGACATTATCACTCCCGATCCTGCGCCTGCTCCAACTCGAGGTTGCTTTTGGTAAATACCATCACCAAAAAAGAAATGACGGATCGGATCAAACGAGTAATATCCACCATCTAATTCATAGGTAGTTTTGACGTGAACCACTGCATTCACTGTTTTTTCAGCTGCGTCTGCAAAATCTACACTCTCAAGTGGCAGACCATAAGAAACTTGATGATTATTGTCAACATCAGAATTCTCTGCCTTCAACTCTTCAATCTTCTTCAATTTATCCAATTGTCCATCCTGGAAATAGGAAAGGGTTGCTAAGGATAGAAGCCCTCCAAAAAATGCAGCCAAGAAGTATCCAGCTATTCTTTTCATGTTATTTATTGTTTTCTCATTTTACTTATCAAAATAACTATGGATTAGTTGCCTCGGTTGTGCAAGCGATGTTAATTAATGTTAGTCAAAAACATATTATTTTAGAATAGATATATGCAAGTTTGTAGGCTATTGCGATAATTGCATGCTCATGGAGTTTTATAAATATGAAGGTGCAGGAAATGATTTTATCATCATTGATGATAGATCACATTCTTTCCCGCAAACTGATTTCCAATTAGTGAAGCAATTATGCGATCGTCATTTTGGAATAGGCGGAGACGGACTGATGCTATTGCAGCTAGAAGAGGGCCATGATTTTAAGATGGTCTACTATAATTCGGATGGGAATTTTAGCTCCATGTGCGGAAACGGTGGTCGGTGTATAGTTCAATTCGCTCATGTCTTGGGGTTAATCGGAAATAACTGCAAGTTCGTTGCGGTTGACGGGCCGCATAAGGCGAAAGTAATATCCAGTGGACTGATATCTCTTCAGATGATTGATGTTGAATTTATTGAGAAAATAAACGATACGTCAGTTTTAATGGATACTGGCTCCCCTCATTTTGTAAAAATGGTGGATGATTTATATCAAATGGATTTAATCTCAGAAGGAAGGAAAATCAGATATAATGATCGCTTTAATGATGAAGGAGTAAATGTCAATTTCGTTCAGATGATAAATGATGAGCTTCATATTAGAACTTATGAGCGTGGAGTTGAGGATGAAACATTGGCTTGTGGGACAGGAGTAACAGCTGCCGCTTTGGCAATGGCTTTTTGGGGAAATCCAAACGCGACTATTGAGATTAAAGCTGTGGGAGGGGATTTGAATGTGGTTTTTGAAAAATACAAAAGTGGATTTCGCAATATTTGGAAAACTGGTCCGGCAACATTCGTTTTCAAAGGCACTATTGAACGATGATACTAAAAGGTGAGCGTTGCTTATTAAGACAGGCTTCAACTGATGATATTGAAGACATTGTTGGCTGGGAAAATGATACTGATCATTGGTTGGTCTCGAACACAATTACTGCTTATAATAAAGAGGAGATAGAGCACTTTATTGAAAATGAAAATGACATCTACATTAATAGTCAGATGAGATTTATGATTATCACTCACGATAATGAAAAAGTGGGCTGCATAGATCTATATGATTTCGATATTAATAATAAGAGAGTAGGTGTTGGTGTTCTGATTGACCCCAAATACCGCGGGAAAGGTTTTGGTCATGTTGCCTTAGATGCATTGAGCAAATTTTGCTTTAATCAACTTGATGTTAGGTCTGTTTATGCGGATATATTGGTGAATAACGTGTCTAGTATTAAGCTTTTTGAGTCAGCTGGTTTTTCTCTTTGTGGAACGAAAAAAGACTGGCTTTGGGATGGTTCCGAATTTATTGATCAAAACTTCTATCAGTTGTTTAAAAAGTAATGAATCCGAAGAAATTCATATTGACTATCATAATTCTAGGGGCTCTTATTGGGGCGTACATGGCATTGGATTATTATCAAAGGATTTTCTCGCCAAACGTTGAACTCAAAGATTCTTCCATTGAGTTTTTTGTGCGTTCAGGCGATGATTACACTGCAGTTTACAAAGCATTGATAAGTCAGAACATCATTCAAGATAGCTCATCATTTGATTGGGTAGCTCAGCGTAAGAAGTATCCAGAATTAGTAAAGGCTGGTCGCTACTTGATTTTGGATGGAATGAACAATAATCAATTAGTTAATCTTTTGCGAAGTGGTGAGCAAAATTCTATCCGATTGATACTAAGATCAGTAAGAACTAAGACTGAATTAGCTGCGAACGTTGCGAAATACATCGAAGCGGACAGTTTATCAGTGATATCATTGCTTGATGATAATGCGTTTTGTGCTCAATATGGGTTTAATACGACTACTATTTTTAGCCTATTCTTGCCTAATACGTATGAGTTTTATTGGAATACGACAGCTGAAGAATTTATTGTGAGAATGGCCCGAGAATATAAGCGTTTTTGGAATGAAGATCGTGTTGTAAAGGCAAGAAGTCTTAATCTTTCGCAGTCCGAAGTTTCCACGTTAGCCTCTATTGTTCAATCAGAGCAAGCAGCTAAAAAGGATGAGCGTGCAGTAGTTGCTGGTTTATACTTAAATCGATTAAGAAAGGGTATGCGATTAGAGTCGGATCCGACTTTGATACATGCCATTGGAGATTTTACAATTAAAAGAGTACTCAATATCCACAAAGAGATCAATTCCCCATACAATACATACAGAAATGCTGGTTTGCCTCCTGGACCGATTTTATTACCTGAGATAGAATCTATAGATGCTGTGCTTAATGCATCGAAGCACAATTACTTATTTATGTGTGCCAAAGAGGACTTCTCGGGATATCACAACTTTTCTGAATCCTATCGTGAGCATGTCAATAATGCAAAACGATACCAGCGAGAGTTAAATAAAAGGAAAATATACAAGTAGAATTAATACCCGCGCTTAATGCGTTGTTCTCGCTTTTTGAACTTTTTCGAAGCATTAACGGTGCCTTTGTGTTTTTTTACTTGACTTCTTCTGTGTAGATCACATTTTATAATGCCGCAGCATTTATTTTTCTTTCTATACGAATTGCCACCATCAAGCACCATACAGCTTGAGGCTAGTATGGTGAACACAGTTAATAGGAGTAGTGAAGATTTGAAATTTGCTTTCATCGATCGATCAAATTTAGCGATGTTTTGCTTACCTGTTGGTTGATCTGCCTAAAGAATGAACATGCTTGAGCATAATTGTGAAATCGTTCAATGGATTGTAGCGGTTTAAATAGATGACGTTTTCTTTTAAAATTTGATCTTGTGAATTACTTGGAAGTATAACATTCATCAAAGGGTATGTTACACTAGGCTTCATTTTTGGCAATGCTCTGTGCAAGCCTCTTGGATCATATCCAACCCACGTTAATCGTCCGATAAAGACATCTTTCAAGTTTTTAATAAGCCCTACTTTTTCATCGGTGATTAACATTAATACTGGAAGAAATACTGTGATAACCATAGAAGTCAATATGTCGAAAGTTCTCTTCAATCGTTTGATGGATTGAGGATTTAGATTTTTCAACTCTCCAGAACTAAGCGTATCCTTAGATCCTATCGATTCTTGACTTCCAAGAAGAAATAGTGGATCACCCAGAGCCATTCTGAATTGAACTTTAGCGTCCTTGGTCTCATTCATTAATTCAATCATTCTTGACTTAGAGATCGCTCTTGTGTCAAAAATCACTTCATTTATTGAGAAGTCATTAATTGCCTGCTTCAACTGCTTTAAGTTCCCCAAAAAACCAAGAGGATAATGCTTCCTTTCAATATTTAGTAACCCTGCTGAAAATGAAGGTGATATACTGTGATTTTTAAGAAATGTGTTCACGTCATCTAATGATTGCTCGTTTCCCACAATTAAGGTTCTTGAAGCGTTGGTTTTTTCAATTACAAACACATTACTTTTCAATGCATTAAGCAAAAGCCGCCAGCTAAGCCCTCCCATTAAGGAAACAACACTGCCCAATAATATCACTGCTCTTGAAAACCTGTAGGCTTCAGGCAACAGGGCGTAAACCCCTAAAAGCGCCAGAAAAGCAAATAGCCATCCTCGGAAAAGTCGCCTGAACTTGAAATGTCTATCGTATACATTGGAATACAATAATATCACAATGATTATCCCTGTATAAGCGAGAAGCGACTTTGTTATAAAAGGTAGGTCGAAGTTTTTATCTGCTACTTTTTCATACCATGTTGAAGTAGATAAGAATACTCCGTAGGCTATGACACCATCAATCAAAAGTTGCCAAACCCTGCCAAATAATCGGCTTAAGAGAGCTAAAAATGCTCGAAAATAGATGGCTGTGTTTATGAGAACACCGAACAATGAAGCTTGTCCTTTTTCGAAATGCTTCTTTGCAAAGATGACCATGGCCCTGTAGAACACGAACACATAATTAACGCTGCCCTTTTTGGTGCTTTCTCCTTTATAATGGATGATTCTTGATTCAGGGAAATAATAATTCTTATACCCAGCTTTTATGAGACGATAAGAAAGATCAATATCCTCGCCATACATGAAAAATGTTTCATCCAGAAGTCCAGCCTTATCCAATGCACTTGACCTCATCATCATGTATGCACCACTTAGTATTTCAACTTCGTGCGTTTCATTTTCATTCAGGTAGCCTAAATGATATTTCCCGAATTTTTTGGAGTTAGGAAAGAGAACTGAAAGACCGAATATTTTATAGAATGCTGCTGAAGGAGTGGGTAAACCGCGTTTGCTTTCAGGAAGGAATGTTCCCGAGCCATCAATCATATGAACACCAATTCCTCCTGCATCGGTATTCTCTTCCATGAATTGGATAGATGTGTCGAAAGCGCTCTCAGATACTACAGTATCCGGGTTTAGTAATAAAACAAATTCACCTTTCGAAGCTTTTATGCCAACATTATTGGCTTTCGAAAACCCCAAGTTTTCATTAAGATAGATATAGGTGATTTCTGGAAAAGTATGTTCAACCATTTCCTTAGATCCATCTTTTGAAGCATTGTCAACCACAATGATTTCGCTCTCCAAATTAATGGATGCTTTCAATGCTGATCGAATGGCCTGTTCGAGAAAGAATCGAACATTATAGTTAACTATGATGATGCTGAGTTTCACGTTCTCAGAAAGTTCTCATGGCGTTATCATAAGGCAAACGGCCTTGAATAGACCTACCCAAAGTAAGTTCATCAGTATACTGTAATTCATTTCCTACCGCAACTCCTCTAGCCAA
The DNA here is from genome assembly GCA_905479105.1 of uncultured Flavobacteriales bacterium. Lineage (GTDB taxonomy): Bacteria > Bacteroidota > Bacteroidia > Flavobacteriales_G > Salibacteraceae > SHAN690. The sequence continues at coordinate 692,825 of CAJQLE010000004.1, read as the reverse complement.
ACTTGTTGTTTTGATATTAAAATCTTTCAAACGCTTAAACATATAAAAACTTGTAGTGTCGCCTTCCATGGTAGAAGGAAGAGCGAAAATCACTTCTTTGCAAGTTCCTTCTGCTAATCGACTTACCAAGGATTCGAAGTGAAGGTCTTTTGGGCCAATTCCGTCCAATGGAGAAATAACTCCTCCTAACACATGATAAACTCCATAGTACTGAGAAGTGGATTCAATGGCTAGGAGATCCCGAAGGTCTTCTACCACACAAATTGTCTCTGTATCTCTTTTAGGATGCGCACAAATCTGGCATATGTCTCCATCTGAAACATTGTGGCAAATGCTGCAAAAGCCTAATTCCTCTACAAGTTTTATTACTGAAGCGCCAAAATTTAGAGCATCTTCTTTTTGCATCTTCAATAGTTGCAAAGTGTACCTCAAGGCGGTTCGTCTCCCCACTCCGGGAAGGCTTTCAAAATAGGAGACTGTTTTCTCGAGTAATTTGGAGGGTAATTCCATGATTGCGAAGTTAAGCGCAAGTGCTTACATCTTATGTTTCAAAGGACTTTTTATGTACTCTTTTGTGTTTTAAAAGTCTTGAAAAATAAAATGATTAATAATGGTTTGGAGATGAATGCTAATTCTACACGCTTAAAATTAGAGCCAAATAAGCTTAATTATACATTTTGGAAACGAAGAATAGTGATACTCTGTTTAATTGGCGCAGAGAAGTAGTTACGAATGGCGTTGGTGTGTTTAACCCTTCTACAGCAGTTAGTGCAAAAGGAGCGATAATAACCAATGCTGATGGTGAGGAATTGATAGATTTTGTTGGTGGAATAGGGGTGTTAAACTCTGGACATTGTCCTGAACCGGTTGTGAAGGCTATTCAAGAGCAGGCAGCTAAATTGATACATACTTGTTTTAACGTTGCGACTTATAGTGTCTACATGGAATTGGCTGATGAATTGATCAGCTTGGTCTGTATAAGCCCACAATGCGTGTTGCCCTGGCATATTTTGAACGTAATTCTCACCAAGATAATTTACAAGTTTAACCAGTCCTGTGTCGCCTAATTCCCCGATACTAAATGTTGCGTTGATATTGGGAGACGCATCATGCATCTGACCACACATAGAATAGAAAGTTGTAGCATAAATTTGATTTGGATAAAGGGGAAAACTGCTTTTTGGGTTGCAATCATTGTTTGAAAAAACGTATCGGAGGGAACGAGCTTCATTCCACAGTCTAGTCTTAGTAGAACGAACGTGTCAATTTTGCTTTTCAAGACAATTGACATGCACTTGCCATAATATACCATTATCATCAACTACCTCTCGAAAAATTCGAGAGTCGTAAGAACCACTAACTACAACATCTAACATCTCGTTCTCGATTGCTTCTATAATCGAAATTTCAGTCGGTTTTTTGTTCCTTAATGTGTCTTGCGAGAAGGAAGCAGAACTAGCCAAGACTAAAAGTCCAATGGCTAAAGTGGTTAAGGTTGGTTTTGTCATGATTTTATTTTTTTGTGTTTAGTCCGCTATCTAGACCTCCACGTTAAGAATCTGCAAGAAGAATAATTCATTGCTTTTTAGCCTGTGCTTCTAAAATCGAAAGATTTAACCAAGCTAGGTTTTAATCAAAAACACACCATTTTGTCTATTTTTGACCGTTTTTTACTTAAAAACACTAAAAAAAACCTCAATTATCCGTCAAAACCAACAAAAACCTGAAAGCCAGAACCTAAACCCTCAAATCACCTTGGGGGTGTGTGATTCTAAATCGGTTTTCTATCTTCGAAACGCTTTCAAGGGTATAGTATAACCCAATGTCTCGGTTTATAGCGGTTTCATAACTAAGGATATAATTAGATAAATTTAGAATCACCTTTTATACAAACCGTTGGAAGGCATAAAAAAGAAAAAGATGAAACTGAAAACTTTATTAATGAATTATTTTTGAGAGCATTCACTTTAAAGGACAAAATAAATGGATGAAAAAACTAAAATAGCATTAGCAGAGATTATTACCACTAGCCACTTATCAGTTTAATGATCTTTAATATGAAAGGTGAGGTGGTGATGGAGAAGGACAATTTTAATTCAAGCTATTCATCAATTCTTGATATAGCCTCCATTAAAGTTAGATTTTATATTCTTATTCCATCAGGAGAAAAGCAAAGTCAGAAAACCAAATTTGTTGTAATTGAGAAGACATAAAAAAACCCTCACTGGGAGGGCTTAGTAATTTTTAAAATCCTAATTTAGGAGAAGGCATATTTTCTAACAGAATTCCTACACAGAATATATCATCTGGATCTGGTTCTTCTTTTTTACCTTTTTTTCCTTCACCTTCTTCTGGTGGTGGTCCAGGGGCGGTAATTCGAATAATAATCTTCTTGGTCGCATCAGCGCTGAACTCAAAGAATTGAGGTAATCCCATTTCTTCTTCTTCACCTTCAACTGGAGGCACGTCTAATGCAGCGTCTTGATTATCAAAAAGAACTTCGTCACTTCTAGAATCTACCACTTGAAACTTTAAAGGTTCTTCAACCTTCTTGTCTTGGCATAGACTTACTCTGTAGTCTTGACCAGAATGAGCCACAAACACCAGGTCAGAAGTATGTCCTAGAACAAACATTCCACTTTTTGATTGTGTGTTATAACTCATATAAGGGTTATTAGACCCATAGCACTTTCTTTTATGAAAGTTATTGCATTCTTGGCCAATGCTTGACAATGTCAGCAAGCCAGAAAATATTACAGTTAATCCTAATAAACTTTTCATTCCCATCACCTTAGCTTTGACTTGCATTCGCAAATGAATTTCTAAATGTAGTAGCAGCCTCTTTAAGAGTATTGAACTCCTCTGCGGACATCATTACTCGGCTACCACCTAAAATCACTTTATCGTCCTTTATTGTTTTTTCTTCAGAAACTTTTTCTTCGTTTAAACCTAGAAAAATTGAAGACATTGATTCCATATCAGTAATTACTTCTTGAACACGTTCTTCTTCACTGTAAAGTGTGAGGTAGTCCATAATATTTTCTAGAACTAATTTCTCATCAGCTAAGCGATAAATCACCTCGTTGTTTTCAGAATATTCACCAATAAGATTGGTGAGAATATAAATGCTTTCCGCAAATCCACCAGCAGCTATAATCGCAAGTGTTGAAGCTTTTTCATTTTCCTCCAACATTCCGATAATTCTTTGATAAGAATTGGTTGAAATCACTTCCAAAGAGTCTGCATTGTCCATGTTGTCCTTCACACGGTTTACCATAAACTCATCGAATACGTATGAAATACCTAGGTCATCACCAATTTTTCTAAGGTTGTCAAAATTTGCCATTGACTCTTGAAACTTCTCATAAGAAGCAGTGTATGCAATATCGGCTGTAATTCGGCCAAAGTTCAAAGCTTGTGTCTTCGATGTAGAGTAGTTAACACTTTCAGTATTAATCAATCCACCTTTATAAGGAAGTTTACTTTCCTTAATGATTGAAAACAATTCGTTTGGACTAGGCACGGAATATGACTGAGAACCCTCGTCTCCAAAACCAAGAGGTTCTGCTGGTCTAATTACCGTTTGTTCTTCTTGAGGCAGTGCAGGTTGATCTGTTTCTCCGCCACATGATGACATCATAACAACTACAGAGCCTGAAAGTAATAATGTTAGGTATCTTTTTTTCATCTTAAAAGTGATAATTACACTTAAACTAAGTGCGTCAAAAATAGTAAATATTCTATACGAACAAATTTATGTAAACCCTTTGTTTGTAGGGGTTTGCGAAACAACCTGATCGCAACAGCCAATATATGGCAAAATACTTAAGGTTCTACTTGAGAAGCCGTTTTAAATTCAGAGGTGAAATGGAACGTAAGATTTGGATAATTCTCCTGAGCCATTTGAAGCATCCAAGCAGAAGGAGCCAAGAAGACGGGGTTGTCATCCTTGTCAAAAGCTATTTCACTGGCTTTTATGCGGATAAACTCCTTTAATTGTTCTTGATCTGTTGTTGTTATCCAGCAAGCCTTATAAAAGTTTTTGTGCACCAAGTCGCAAGATGCATTATACTCTTCTTTGAGTCGATACTTGATTACTTCAAACTGAAGCTCACCAACAGTTCCGATAATCTTCCTACTTCCTGGCTGTTGAATAAATAACTGAGCGACACCTTCATCGGTTAACTGTCTCACTCCCTTATCCAATTGTTTTGATTTCAGAGGATCTCTATTAATTACTTCTCTAAATATCTCAGGAGAGAAACTCGGAATTCCTTGGAAAGTAAAATCTAATCCTTCTGTCAGTGTATCGCCAATTTTGAAATTCCCGGTATCATATAGACCAATCACGTCCCCAGGGTAAGCTACTTCAACTACATTTTTCTCTCTAGCTAAGAATGAATAAGGATTGTTGAATCTAAATGACTTTCCTAAACGCGTATGATGAAAGAATTTATTGCGCTCAAAAGTACCCGAACACACTCTCAGAAATGCTATTCTGTCTCTATGGTTTGGGTCCAAATTGGCGTGAATTTTAAAAATAAATCCACTGAACTTTTCCGAAAAAGGATCTACATCACCTTTGTTACTTGGACGGGGCAGTGGAGTGGGTGCTAGCTCAATGAAGGTGTCAAGCATTTCTTTGACACCAAAGTTGTTCACCGCGCTGCCAAAAAATACTGGAGCAATTTTTCCACTCAAATAGTCTTCCTTATTAAGTGGCTCATAAACCCCTTCGATCAACTCTACATCTTCCCTCAATTGTTCTGCATCCTCTCCTAAAAGTTTATCCAATTGAGGGTCACTCAAATCGTTAATCGACAGGATTTCTTTGGTGAGTTTGGTTTTACTTCCCTCAAATAAATTGAGTCCTTTTTGATGAAGATCATACACTCCTTTAAATCGCTTGCCCTTATTAATGGGCCAACTTAGAGGTCTAACCTTAATGTCTAAAGCGGTCTCGAGTTCGTCTAAAAGATCAAAGGCGTCCTGTCCTTCTAGGTCCATTTTATTGACGAAAACGATAATAGGAGTGTCTCTCATCCTACATACTTCCGTCAGTCGCTTGGTTTGTTCCTCAACACCATTCACACTATCAACAACCAGAATAACACTATCAACAGCTGTAAGTGTTCTATAGGTGTCTTCTGCGAAATCCTTGTGACCCGGAGTATCCAGGAGATTGATTAGGTAATTACGGTATTCAAAAGACATTACTGAAGTGGCAACCGAAATACCTCTTTGCCGCTCTATTTCCATAAAGTCAGATGCAGCAGTTTTTTTTATTTTATTTGACTTAACGGCACCTGCAGTTTGAATAGCTCCTCCAAAAAGTAAAAACTTTTCGGTCAAAGTTGTTTTACCTGCGTCAGGGTGAGAGATAATCGCAAACGTTTTGCGTTTATTTATTTCTTCGTCAAGCTTCATAAGTCAGTAATATCAAAGCAGTCCAAACTGCGTCAAATGATGCGTCATATGTTTAGTCTGGAAAATTAACCAGCCATTTGCGTCAAGGGATCCAAAAACAGGATGCATTTCAACAGCATTTGGATTCGAGTCATGGAAATCGAAAAATGCATTCATTTCATCTTCCAATTGATCAATTGCTGCGCTCAAAGACTCCTTGCGCAATGGAGCGTTTCCTTGAATTTTGGCTGTCGGATTAGAAATGTTTCTAGCGTAGGGTTTATCGCTAAAAATGAATTCTCTTCTTGTTTGAACATCTCCATCAGCAAGCATTTGAGGAACTCGTGCTCTTCCATTTGAAATTCTCCATGAACCAACCAAATGCTCTACCATATGCTGAGGAGTCATAGAGCCCCATTGAGGCTCTTGATCCTTGTTCAGCGTTTTTAAAAGCGCAATGCTTTTTGTAAAAAAAGCTTTGTCCTTAGCGGTCATTAGAATTGCTCTAACTCAGCAAAGAAAAATGAAGCTTCAATAGCCGCGTTCTCATCACTATCACTTCCGTGAACAGCATTCTTGGCTTTAGACTCAGCAAACAGTTTTCTAATCGTGCCATCAGCTGCTTCAGAAGGATCCGTAGCACCAATCAATGTTCTGAAATCGGCAACTGCATTGCTCTTTTCTAATACTACAGCAACGATAGGACCTGAAGACATGTATTCCACTAGCTCACCGTAAAAAGGTCTCTCGTTGTGCACTTCATAGAACTTACCAGCGCGTTCTGCACTTAGGTGAAGCTTCTTCATTGCTACAATTCTAAATCCGGCTTCTTCAATTTTAGCCAATATTGCACCTGAATCACTGTTTTCAACAGCCTCAGGTTTTACCATCGTAAAAGTTCTGTTTCCTGACATATTTTATTCTTTCTTTTCGGGGCGCGAAAGTATAAATCCAATATTGGTTAACAGCCATGAAAGCATTACTAATTTTGCGCGTCAATGAGAGTAGGTCTAATTTTTACGTTTCTAGTTATAAGTTCTTCGTTATTAGGACAGGCTGTTTATATGCATTCTATAAAGCTTAAAAGCGGTGCATTGAAATTGGCGTCAATTAAAGATACTCTGAGACCTGATCACCTTCTTTTTGCATTCGCTGATGATGACACAGAAAGTTGGAAGTATACATCGTGGACGCAAGAGTTGCATTGGCTAGCCTCGGAGCGCAATGCGCTTGTGGTTTCACCTGATACGAAAGAAAGAGAATTGACCTGGTCTGAAATTGAATCAGTAATGAGTCATTATAAGGACAGCGTTAGTTCTCTTGAAAAGACGGAATTTATGACCTTAGGAAGTGGAGTGAAATATGGATGTGATCTTCTTAGTCACGGCTTTAAAGGCCTAATTATTTCGCCAAGTGCTTCTTTTAAGTCCTCCACTGAAATTAAAGTTTCTTCCGTTGGCGTCATTCAAACGTTAGACTCTGAAGATGCTTTAATAGTTAAAGATAGCTTAGAACGATTAGGACATTGGGTAGTTCATCACCAGCAATTTAGCTCGGACTGTTATTATATTGATGGATACAAGGAAATTTATCAAGCTGTTTTTGAAGCAGTTGATTCGATAGCTTATGTTGTCAGCAATGACTCTAATTATAGTGCAAAAACTATTGTTACAAACGTTCTTCCTGATGTGATTAGGCAGGGGAAACAAGTAGAAATAAATATCCAAGTTATGGAAAATGGAGCGTATTCATTGGATCTACTTGATTTGAGCGCAAAATCTGTTTTCCACAAAGAGATGTACTTAGGTAAGGGAAAGCATTCATTGAGTTTTAATACAGAAGATTTGGATTGGGGAGTATATAAAGTGCAACTTGATGGCCCAAAGTTTTTATACAAGCATAAATTAATGATAAGAGGATGAGCAAGATTATTCATTTGAACAAAGGACGCGAGAAATCAATTCAGCGTTTTCATCCTTGGATTTTTTCGGGAGCTATTTCACAGAAAACAGCTGATATTGAAGAGGGTGATGTTGTTGATGTAATTGATAGTCAAGGTCAATTCTTGGCTCGTGGTCATTTCGCTGATGGCTCTCTAGCAGTGAAAATTTTAACCTTTCAAGATGAGGAAGTTGATTCAGAGTGGTTTTATCGAAAACTAAAAGCTGCCGTGGATTTAAGAAAGTCAATTAATCTACCAAACAAGAAAACGAACGCCTATCGTCTAGTTCACGGTGAGGGTGATTCACTTCCTGGATTGATTATCGATGTTTATGCTGGAACGGCCGTTTTACAGCCTCACTCTGCAGGAATGACAAATAGTCTCGAAGTTATTGTCGAAGCGCTTAAAAAGCTAAAGTTCAAAAACATACTGCATAAACCGATAGGAAAGCAAAAAACCGAAGTATTGCTAGGAGAAGTGACTGATCGAACAAAGATTTCGGAAGATGGGATACTTTATAATGTCGATATTCTAAAAGGTCAGAAGACTGGATTTTTCTTGGATCAAAGAGATAATAGAAAGCTACTTGAATCTTATTCAAAGGACAAATCTGTTTTGAATGTTTTTAGCTACTCGGGAGGGTTTAGTATGTCTGCAGCTAAAGGAGGCGCTACGAAAGTGGTAAGTGTGGATGCATCTCAAGGAGCCCTTGATCTTGCTGAAGAGAATTCACAATTGAATAACTATAGTGAAGTACACAAATCTTTAAAAGTTGACGCTGTACCGTATATAGAGTCATTGGAAGAGTCGTTTGACCTTATTGTACTTGATCCACCAGCATTTGCAAAACACAAGAGTGCACGTCACAGTGCGATTCAAGCATATAGAAGAATTAATGAAGCAGCTATAAGAAAGCTTAGACCCGGTGGTGTGCTTTTTACATTTTCATGTTCTCAAGTGGTCGATCGTGAGTTGTTCTCCTCTACATTGGTAAGCGCGGCAATTAATGCGGGGAAGCAACTGCAAATTTTGCATCAATTAAGGCAGCCAGCTGACCATCCAGTAAGTATTTCTCATCCTGAAGGCGAGTATTTAAAGGGAATGGTTTTGAGGGTTTTAGAATAAGAGTCCTTATTCGAATGTGGAAAAATAGTCGATAAACCAAACCATTTTTTCGACACTTTCGAATAGCTAATTTATGAAGGCCAAAAAGCGACTTACCAGGAAAGACCCAAGTTATTTTATTCCATTGCCTTACGCGATGGCTATAAAGCGGTTGGTTTCTGCGACAGAAATGAGTGATCACCTGTTTGAAGGTATGCGTTTATCGTTGAATGCTGAAGGCGTTATTAATATTTCAATAAATGTTACTGCCCACTACTTAGGGGAAGATCATGTAATTGGTTTGATTCCAAATGGCATGATTTCTCGCATTCAGGGTTTGATGGAACACGATGATCAACTCTCGATTACTTTAGAGCGCAAATTTTGCGATCGGCTGAAGAATATGTTTTGGATAAGTTTTGACGAATTACCAGAACTCAAAGATTTAGGGTTCAGTTAAGCTTTAAAAAAGCTCGAGTTGCTCGCTGCCAAAAGCGCCTTCATGTTTTAATAACCATTCTTTTCTTTCTAACCCACCTGCAAAGCCCGTCAAAGATCCATCACTACCAATAATACGGTGACAAGGTACCAGCAGTAAAAAAGGATTTTCACCAACTGCCGAGCCAACAGCCCGCGCTTTTTTGGAATCACCTAATTCTTCAGCAAGTTCACTGTAAGATCGGGTTAGTCCGAATGGAATTTTTTTCAAAACAGTCCAAATCTGAGACTGAAAATCAGTTCCTTCAATGAATAGAGGCAGGTTGAAGCTCTTTCTGGCTCCTTTGAAATATTCCTGTATTTGCATTTCTGCTTCACGCTTCCATTGAATATGAGCGCCTGGTCCACCAACAAGGGCGTCTTCTTCGTTTATCCATCCGGAGGTCACGATATGCGTGTCATTTCCAACTATTCTGAACCATCCTATCGGTGTGTCTACAATATGTTGATACATAGCCTTTTTTTTGCATTACGAAGAAGGGAATACCTTGCAAAACAACGGGCTAGCCTAAAGAAACTTATTAAGATGGGTGCGTTAGTCGTATAATCAGACTACCTTTGCAGCTGAATTACAGATATATTGCAAACTTTCGAATCACTCGGGCTGAATGAAAACATCGTTAAAGCCCTCGCAGACCTTAATATTACTACGCCTACAGCTATTCAAGAGCAGGCGATTCCAATGTTGCTCAATGAGGCAACAGATTTTCTTGGATTAGCACAAACTGGAACTGGTAAAACAGCCGCTTTCGGTATTCCGCTAATTGAACATATTGATATTGATATACATGCTGTTCAGGCTGTTATCTTATCGCCAACCAGAGAATTAGCTCAGCAAATAGCTCAGCAGCTAACTCATTTCTCAAAGTATTTACCGAAGATTGAAGTTGGTGTCGTTTATGGAGGTGCTCCAATAACGAATCAAATAAAAGATTTGAAACGTCTGCGTCCTCAAATCTTGGTCGCTACACCTGGACGTATGATTGATCTTATTGATCGTAAGGTGTTAAACCTCAGTAATGTGCGCTTTGCGGTGTTGGATGAGGCGGATGAGATGCTAAATATGGGTTTTAAAGAGGATATTGATACGATATTATCTTTTACTCAACATGATAAGAACACATGGTTGTTTTCTGCAACTATGCCTCCAGATATTAGAAAAATCGTTCACAAGTACATGAAGGATCCTCTAGAAGTGAGTATTCTGACTGAAAACAAACTGAACGCAAACATCAAGCATCAATTTGCTTTGGTGAAAAGATATGACAAAGAGGCTGCTATCCAACGCATCATTGACGCGGAAGGTGGTGACATGTATTGCTTGATTTTTTGCAGAACAAAGGCTGAAACACAAAGGTTGTCCACAAGCATGGGCGAATCTGGTTATGCAGTAGAAGCTATTCACGGAGACCTTTCGCAACAGCAGCGAAATAGTGTCATGCGTAAGTTCAAATCAAAGCAGGTAAAAATATTAGCCGCAACGGATGTAGCTGCTCGTGGAATTGACGTTAATGATTTGACACATGTTATTCATTATGACTTACCAGATGAGTTAGCGTTCTATACGCATAGAAGCGGAAGAACAGGCCGTGCAGGTAAAACAGGTATTGCTATTTCTCTTGTTTCTCCAGCTGAGCAGCGCAAGCTCTTTGCTATTGAGCGTCAATTAAAAGCAAAGTTTGAGAAGATCATGATTCCTTCAGCTGATGAAGTGAAATTGAAATCAGTTCAATCGAAATTGGATGAGTTATTATCTGTTGAAGAAACGGATGAGGCTAAGACTTGGGTTCATGCGTTCATAGAACAGCTTGAATTCTTGTCAAAAGAGGATATTATCGCCAAGTATATCACTGGTGTTATGGAAAGAGTTAGAGTTGAGAAAGGTGGTGACTTAAACGCCACTGCTGGAGGTTCTAGAGATGATAGAGGAGGAGATCGAGGTGGAAGAAATGATCGTGGAAGAGATGATCGAAGTGGTGATAGAGGTAGGCCGAATGTAAGAGGAAGAAGAGAAGATCGAAGTGGTGATGGAGATAGAACTTTCAATAAAAGAGTTGGCGGAAAAGAGGAGAATATGAAAACCTTTGAAATCAATCTTGGTAAAGGTGATGAACTGAACAAAGGCGATTTATTGAAAATTATTTGTGATACTACAGGCGTTAGAAGTCAGTACATAGGTAGAATAGACATGTTTGGTGATAATGCAAAGTTCGACATTGAAGTTGCCAAAGCTGATGGGGTTCAACCTGCTTTTAAAGGCTTGCGTTTTAAAGGACGTGCTATTAAGGTTGATCCGAAGGGTTAGCTTCTTGTCCAAGGAATTTAGTAAGTCCATGAACGAAGGAATTCAATGCCTTCACTTCCTCAGCGTTTAACGGTTTCATCTCACTGAAAATCAGCAATTGATCAGAAGTGGATTCGATATGGTAGATTTGATTTTGCGTAATATATCCGCGCATTTCTTCATTGAAAAGCTTTCGAACGCTTTTGACAATAGTCCCTCGAAGTAAGATTCTTTTAGAGAAGTCAGAATCTTCTTTAAAGTTGATGTCGTTAAATCCTCCAGTGCTGAAAATCCTATCGTATAGTTCTTCTTTTTCTAATGAGAATTCGGGTATAGGATGTCTAAGATCAACAACCATTAATGTTGTATCGTAAAGCGTTTTGGCTTGAAGAGCGCCTTCATCAAACACAACATCCATTATTCTAAAGAAGAGGTTATACTCTTTCAATAAGCCGGATGAAACATTGTGGATGTATTCAATTGGGTGACTTTTAAAAAACTCGAATTTCTTCAACTCCTCAAAGCCATATTCCTTACCGATTACGAATTGCCAGCCAAAGAATGCAGCTGTTTTCATAATCTCCCTTTGGTGCTGATTCATCCATCGTGCGCTATGCTGATTCTGAGGAGTTAAAATGCGCATACTATAGGGGTGGTCGGATGTTGTTTCATGAAGTTCAGTTCCATTTATTTCATAAAAACCACCTCTATCTCGAATTCGGTTACCGTATTCATGCAGGTATTCCATGACTGAAAAGTCGGCCAGGATAGCACCTTCTAGGTTGATCAACATTTTCTCATCCTTTGGCGCGTCCTTCAACGCTTGTTTAACCTTTAGAAGGTTTAAGAAGTTAAAAACACCGCCAAGTCTTATTTCAAAATGCTCTGGTAGTTGGTGGGGCGTGATTTTTGGCTGGAATATAGCTTGCACAAAGGATTTCATTGTAGTTCGAGACTTTATCCATTGTACAAGGAAAGCGACTCCCAAACCAAACGCAATTCCCCAAAGCAATCCATAGATTAGAACGGAGAGTAAAGTAGACACCATTACGAGCAATTGTTCTTCTCCTCGGTCATAGGCATCTGCAAATTCTCTAGGTGAGGCCAATCGATAACCCGTATATACTAATATGGCAGCTAGGGCGGCCATAGGAACTTCTTCTAATACGGGTCTAAAAACGATGATAAAAAGCAATACGATAATACCGTGAAAGAAATTCGAGTACTTGGTTTTCCCGTTGTTACTGATATTCACCGAACTCCTAACAATGGCAGTAATTACAGGAAGACCACCAATTGCCCCTGAGATCATGCTACTCACACCAACTGCCACTAAATCTTTATTAAGGTTTGTTCGGTGTTGCTCTGGATCAATCTTATCCACTGCCTTTGTACTTATCAAACTTTCAATGGTTGTGATGATTGTAATTGAGAATACTACCAGCCAAAAATTCAAGGTCCCAATTTTACCAAAGTCTGGAAACATAAGTCCTGACCATAAGTCTGCTGGGAATGTAATGAGTTGGTTTGAAGGATAAATAAAGGCATCAGATGTTATTCCAAGAAAACTAGTGATCCAATTGCGGTAGATGAAAACAAGGGGAATAGTTATGACTAAAACCCACACCGAAGAAGGTATAAAATGGATTAGTTTGTTTTTGATACGCGGATGATAAATGGCTATAATTAAACCAGTTACGGTAACGAGAGTGATCAATGGATGCAGGTTAAACAGACTTCCCGGAAGGTCAAATATGCTATCCATTGCTGATTGAGCATAGTTGTGATGCCCTAGACCGACATGTAATTGTTTTACCAAGATGATAACTCCAATTGCAGCCAACATCCCATGAACAACAGCACTTGGAACAACCTCTCCTAATCGGCCAAGTTTAGCAAAACCCATTATTACTTGAAGTAATCCAGCGAAGCAAATAGCAGCTAAAACATATGGGAATCCACTTGCATCGCCATCAGCTAAAAGTTGATTTCCAGTGAGAATCACAACGATCGCACCAGCTCCAGGTCCATTAATAGCTATTCGACTGCCTCGTATAAAGGTTGTTACGAGCCCTCCAACAATGGCTGATATCAAACCCGAAATGGGAGGAGCGTCAGAGGCAATAGCTATACCAAGGCCTAACGGAAGAGCCACAAGTGAAACACTCATTGCGGCAATAAGGTCATTGCGCCAATATTTTTTGATATCGCTAAGCATTGTTGAGGGAAAGGTCGGTTTAGTGGTTGTTAAAGTATAGAAATTTGTTGAAGCTTTATAATATGATTTAATCCATATGCAGCAGCACGCCTTCTTGAGATATTATATATCCTCTTACAATCGTTTCTGCAAATTCTTGACTTTCAGTATTTAGAAGGGGATTTGTGTGATTAAAATGAATGAAGTGAATTTTACTTTTATTCTCTGTATTTAATGAGTCGAATAGAGTGATTGACTCCGAAACAAAGGGATGTGGTATCTGCGACATGTCTCTACCTGGTAATTCATGCTCATCATAGAATGTGGCATCTAGAAAGGCGTAGTCGCAATTTTTGATGAGTTCAAGAATATCCCTGTTCCATCTTTTCCATTTATCAATATCTGGAATAAATAGGATGATTTTCCCATTAATATTAATGGAATATCCAGCAGTTTCTGAGAACTCATCCCGATGAGGAACTAGCATAGGTTTAAGAGATATTGTTGGAGATAATTCTAGTTCTTGATCTTCTTTTAGTGTGATGAGTGCAATGTTTTTTAATTTCACCAGCTGATTCCAAGGGCCATTCGCCTCCAAAAAAGCTTTCATTTCAGGCATTACATAAACGGGGACGGATTGCGCATTCATTGCCTCCTTTCCTAAATACATTAATCCTGTGTAGTGACCTACATGTGCATGAGTTAAGATGATGCCACCAAACCCTTGACCATTAAACACTTTTTTAGCTGTTTCTAACTGAGCCGTAAAGTCGGGCGTAGCGTCAAGTATATAGAAGTTCTTTCCATCTGAAACAGCCAGAGAACTCACCATGTGAGCTTTATCTTTATTTTGAAAAGCTTCCTTACAGCAATACTTCTCACAATTTATTTGAGGATGTCCAGCATCTTGAGCAACTCCAAGCACTAACACCTCTTGACTGCTTGCCAAATGGCTTATCACTGTAATTATGCTGACTAGAATTATTCTTAGAAACATAGTTTCAAACTTAACATTTCACACCAGTTAACACTTCCCAACGCCTTTTAACTTTTCTGTTGGCTAGGGTGGTCTAGTTTTGAATCAACCAATAACCACTTTGAATTATGAAACTAAATACTCGAAAAACCTTACAAGAGTTATCCTTTTTGGCATTGCTTTTATTAGGTGGCTATGCAATTGCTAAAGCCCAAGATCAACCTTCTAATTTTTCTAAAAAGGTAAAAATTGAAGTAGAGGTAACTGAAAATGGAAGTAAAAGCACAACTGTAACGGAGAAACAGATGGATCAAGAAGGAGTTGACCGAGAACTCGATGAGATGGTTCAAGAGATTGAAATCATTTTAGAGGAGGCTGTCAATGACATGGATGAAACTGATTTAGAAATTATCATTCGAAGAAATGGAAATACGGAGGAACCAAGGTTCAGAAAGCACATGATGGTTATTCCTGATGCTCCTTTAGCTTGGAATGAAGAATCTGAGCCTCGTGCATTTTTGGGAGTTGTGGCAACTAAAATCGAAGGTGAAGATTTAGATCTAGAGAAAGGAGCTAGAATTAATAAAGTAGTTAAAGGTTCGGCAGCTGAAAAGGCTGGATTAAAAGAGGGTGATATAATTACGGTGTTGGATGGTAAAGAAGTGAGTGGTTTCAGTGACGTTGCAGAATCTATACGAGTGTTTGATGCCAGCGGGAGATCGGTTTATGAAAATGAAATCGAAGGTGATGGAGATATCGTTTTGGAGCGAATAGAAATATCCGATCAAGAATCAGGGATGTATTACATCTCAGTTAAGCAAAACGGTAAAGGAAAAATAAGTAGAGTTGTGAAGCAGTAAATAGCTTTAGAAATCTTAAAAGCCTTCTTCGGAGGGCTTTTTTAGTATCTGAACATTAGTAATATCACCCTTGAATCCATTTAAAAACTCGATCGCTTTAAGCCTGCGTTTTCCGGGAGTTTGAATTTCAAGAATCTCTAGCCAGAAATCATCGCAAGCCGCAAAAAGTTGATTTCCATCTTGTATGAAACAAATTCTAGACGCAGAGGGTCGATCGGTCTTTTTACTTCTTGATATTTTCCAAACCTCTTCACGCTCTTCGATTCTAACTTTGGTGAAAGCGCATGGAAATGGTGACATTCCTCGAATGAAATTGTGGACATTCTGTGCGCTTTGATTCCAGTTGATTTCGCAATCGTCTTTGAATATTTTAGGAGCATGCTTTGGCTCGGATGAGAGAACTTGTTCTTTGAGAGTATAAGATCCCGACTCAATCATTTTCAATGAATCAACCAACAAAGACGCACCTTCATGCATAAGGCGGGCATATACTTCACCTGCTGTTTCGTCTTCACCAATTGGCGTGCTTTTGCTATTGAGGATACTTCCAGTATCTATTTCATGTTTCAATTTAAAGAAGGTAACGCCAGTCGATTTTTCTCCATTTATGATGGCCCAATTGATGGGGGCTGCACCTCTGTAATCGGGTAGGAGCGAGCCATGAACATTGAACGTTCCTAATTTTGGCATATTCCATACGATTTCAGGAAGCATTCTGAATGCAACAACGATTTGGATATCAGCTCTCAGTGATTCTAACTCTGTAATGAAGTCTTCAGCCTTTAAATTGGTAGGTTGTAAAACATTCAAGCGCTGCTCTAGCGCATAGCTTTTAACAGCTGATGGTTGCAGCTTATGACCTCGGCCTGCGGGTTTGTCAGGGGCGGTAATTACACCTACGACATCGTAGCTGTTTTCAACCAAAGCATTTAAGCTAGCAACGGCAAAATCTGGAGTTCCAAAAAAAACGATTCTCATACTTTTTACTTGATTACAAAGATACTTTGCTGTTCATCATTCAAATCTTTCTATTAGATTTGAAACAAGATGCGCAAATTGGCCTTAATTTCTTATGTTATTCTCTTGATAATCAATTCCTCCTGTAACATCACAGACAATTCATTTAGAGACCGCTTTAGATGGATTTCAGGGAAATGGGAAGGCAAATTAGGCGAGACAACAATTGTGGAACAATGGAAATGGAATAAATTTCGATTTGAGGGTCATTCATACAGTATAGCCAATGGAGATACTGTGGATAGTGAGTTATTATTCCTTCAAAACTTCGGAAGTAGAGCGGGATATACGGTAGTTGTGAACGACCAAGGTCCTTTTACTTTTTCTCTTACTAAGGAAAATCCATTAGAGTGTGAATTCGTGAATACTGATCATGATTTTCCTTCATTGATTCGCTATACGGTATTGGGAGATACCGCCTTGGGAATTGATCTATTACCCAATGATAAGGCTAAAGAGACAAGTTTGTCCTACAGACTAAAACGTTCCGTCCGATAGGCGGTTGACCTCTAAACAATTATATTTTTAGTACTAGAAATGAGGCTTCAATAGTTAGTTTCGCAATTCATCAACAGTACTGAATAATGCACGATTTTTCCGCTGCTCATATAAAGAAAATAGTCATCCACTATGTAGGCAATAAGGCCAATGAGGAGAGATTGACGTTGAGTGATCAACACGTTAGAAGCTTTGCTATCGAGGAGGAAGAATTGCTGCTTAGGTATTTTCTAAAGCCATTTCAAAGTGAGGAATATATGTCATTCAGTCACCATACTGATCTGGAGTTGAATGAAACGTTCAATTACATAAATGAGTTACTTCTCACGTCAGTCAACTTCATTGAGGCGTCTCAAAAACTGGGAAAGCATCTTTATGCCCATTCTATTCACCCGCGAATTAAAGGCGGTGAATTTTATGTTGTTCATTTTAGTGAAGTGGTATTAAATGGAGAATCGGTAGAAGCTGTTGGTTTATTCAAAAGTGAGCAGAAGAATGTTTTCATGAATGTGCTGGATGCCGATGAGAGATTTGAGCTTCAATTTGAAAACGGAATCGATATAAGAAAGCTTGATAAAGGCTGCATAATATTTAACTCAGCTGCCGATGATGGATACAAAGTGCTGATCCATGATCAACTAAGCAAAGGGGAGGAGGCCCAATATTGGAAGGAAGATTTTTTAGGTGTCCAACCAATCAGCACCGAGTACACTATGACTAAAGAGTATATGACCATGTGCAAGTCATTTGTGATGGAGGAAATGCCGCAAGCTTTTGACATTGATAGAGCATCACAGATTCAAATGCTTAATAAATCAAGTGGGTATTTTACTGAGCGTGATGAAATTGATTCTGAGGACTTTGCAGAATCTGTGCTTGAAAAACCTGCAGTTATCGAAACATTTAACGCGTATAAGGATCGTTATAAAGAAGAACAAAATGTTGAAATTGAAGATCATTTCGAGTCTTCAAAGCAAGCTGTAAAAAGTGGCAAGAAGTTTTTCAAGAGCATACTCAAGTTGGACAAAAACTTTCACATTTACGTTCATGGAAGTCCTGACAAAATTGAACAAGGCTACGATGCTGAGCGAGGTTTGAAATTTTACAAAGTTTTCTATAACGAAGAAAAGTAGGAGTCTGACTTTTTACCAGCCCAACAAATAGGCGAAAATCAGCGGTGCAACTATGGTTGCATCAGATTCAATGATAAATTTAGGCGTGTCAATGTCCAATTTCCCCCAGGTTATTTTCTCATTAGGTACTGCCCCCGAATATGATCCATAACTCGTTGTAGAATCGCTTATTTGACAAAAGTAGCTCCAGAATGGAATATCATGCATTTCCATATCCTGATAAAGCATTGGAACCACGCAAATAGGGAAGTCACCAGCAATGCCTCCACCAATTTGAAAGAAACCAATTCCTTCTGTACCGGCATTCTTGGTGTAATAATCTGCTAGGTAAGTCATGTATTCAATTCCTGATTTCATGGTAGAAGCTTTTAGCTCTCCTTTCATCACATATGAAGCGAAAATGTTACCCATGGTAGAATCTTCCCATCCAGGAACAATGATTGGCATATTCTTTTTTGCAGCAGCAAGCATCCAACTGTTCTTTGGGTCTATTTCATAGTGCTCTTCAAGTACACCAGATAGCAGCATCTTGTACATAAACTCATGAGGGAAGTATCTCTCACCATTATCTTCAGCGTCTTTCCAAATCTTGAATATATGCTGCTGAAGTCTTCTAAATGCTTCCTCTTCAGGAATACAAGTATCTGTGACACGGTTTAGTCCGCGCTCGAGCAAAGCATACTCTTCTTTGGGCGTTAAGTCTCTATAGTTTGGAACCCGCTCATAATGGCTGTGAGCCACTAAGTTCATGATATCTTCTTCCAAATTTGCTCCGGTGCAAGAAATGATTTGCACTTTGTCTTGACGAATCATTTCGGAAAATGATCTGCCTAACTCAGCTGTACTCATTGCTCCAGCTAATGTCACCATCATTTTCTTACCGTCATTCAAATGCTTCTCATAGCCTTGAGCTGCATCTACCAATGCTGCAGAATTGAAGTGCTTATAATGCTCAAGAATGAAATTGCTAATAGGTCCTTTACTTGCCATGATTCAAAAATTTATAGCTCAATAATTTGTAATAAAGTTTAGCCACTAAAAACTCAGAAGCTTTGTTGCCTTCAATTGGCGCTAGTTCAACGATGTCAAACCCAACCACATTTTTTTGTTCGAATACCTTTCGCAAGTAGCGAATCATCGTATTCCAATCTATTCCTCCTGGTTCTGGAGTTCCCGTGGCTGGTAATATTCCTGGATCAAAAGCATCCAAGTCAATCGTCAGGTAAACATCGTCAGTCATTAGGGCTATTGATTGATCCATCCAATCAGAAGTGCCATACATGTTCTCTGCAAAAAAAGTCTTGCTTTTATCCATATGCTCCACTTCTTCAATGTCCATGCTGCGAATTCCAACTTGAATCAGATTCGTGTTGACACTGGCATCATACAATGCACAAGCGTGATTGTAAGAAGATCCGTGATAACTTGGACGTAAATCAGCATGAGCATCAAGCTGAAGCACGGTAAGGTTGTCATACTTCTCGTAGAATGCTTTTATTACTCCAACACTAATGGAGTGCTCTCCTCCAAAAAATGTAAGGTATTTTCCTGTTTCCAATAATTCCTTAGTCTTGAAATAAACCTCATTGAACATGGCTTCGGGAGATGCATCTTCTTTCAGTTGAGGAAGTATATGTACACCTTTTCGGTAAACCTCAGTTCCTGTTTCTATGTCATAGAGCTCCATGTTCTCTAATGCGTCAAGAAAGGCTGAAAAACCTCTATCAGCGCCTTTTATCCATGTGCTGGTTCCATCATAAGGAACAGATTGCAGCAAAACAGCTGCATAGTCAAATGAGCAGAACTCGTCTGCTACTCCTGCAAAATTTGTCATTCTTGATTGTATCCTAATAGTCTAAACATATCTTCCGCTGACTGCTCGTTTCGATAAACGTAGTCTATAATATTTCCTTTATCGTCTCGATCAATGATCACGTGCTTGGGCGAGGGGATAAGGCAATGCTTTATTCCTCCATATCCACTAATGGCATCCTGATAAGCACCTGTGTGAAAGAAACCCAAATACAAAGGTTCTTTGTCTGTTTCAGGGTAGGTGGGAAGTAACACCTCCTGATTAAAATCTTCGGAGTTGTAATAATCAGAATGATCGCAACTTATTCCACCAATATTGGCCCTTCGGTATTCATTGTTCCATTTGTTAATTGGAAGCAAAATGAACTTTTCATGAATTGACCATGCATCAGGAATGGTATTCATCAGGCTATTATCAATCAAATACCACGATTCGTTGTCGTTTTGTTGCTTCTGCTCCAATACTTTGAAGATGATGGCCCCACTTTCGCCAACTGTATACTTGCCAAACTCAGTAAATATGTGCGGTTCTGGCACATTGTCATTATCGCAAGCCTCCTTGATACCTTTCACTATTTCATTGATGACATAGTTAAAGTCATATTCGAAACCCAAGTTATTTTTGATCGGAAAGCCACCGCCTAAATTGAAAGAATCTAAGGTCTTTGATTGTTTCTTAAGATCAATATAAAGTTTGAGTGCTTTTTGAAATTCTCCCCAATAGTAAAGGCTGTCCTTTATACCTGAATCTACAAAGAAGTGAAGCATTTTGAACTCAACCAACTCATTGTCTTTGATTTCAGCATTGAAAAAATCATTGATTTCAGCATGACGTATTCCTAGTCTGGAAGTGTAATAGGCAGATTGAGCTTCCTCATTAATGGCCATTCTTATTCCAATTTTAATTGGCTTTTTGATGCCTACCGTTTTTGCAACAGCAGTTAGTCGAGCCAATTCAGACTTGCTATCTAAAACAACGATAATATTGGTAAAGTCCATTTCGTGCAGTGAAATGATCTTTTTGAGATAATCATCCGTCTTGTATCCATTATTGACGATGATCCTTTTCTTGTCAATTTTCTCCTCTTTATATAGGTTTTGGATCAAGTCTATATCGAATGCAGATGATGTTTCTAAATGCACGTCATGCTTCAATGCAGCTGAGATAACATGCGAAAAGTGATTGCATTTAGTGCAATAGCAATAGTGGTATTCTCCTTTGTAGCCGTGTTTCTTGATAGCGCGATTAAACAAGTTGCGCGCTTTCTTTATCTGATCACCTATTTTAGGAAGGTAAATGAATCGGAATGGAGTACCGTATTTCTCAATTAAATGCTTGAGAGATATACCATGAAAAGTGAGGTATCCATCTCTCAGGTCAAAGCCTTCTTGAGGAAAATAAAAGGTTTGGTCAATAAGGTTGAAATAGGTATTTTTCATTTACCAGTTATGCGGACTTTATTCATTAAATATTACTGAACGAAATTATAAATAGACGTTTGATTGAAGGTTGATTTCAGGTTAAATCGTCAAAGATCTTTTAAATTCATAACTATCTGCTAATCAAGTGGATTAGTCAGAAATAAAACAAGACGATCAATGAGCACCTTGCATATGATGTTTTAACCGAATAAAAGGCTAGTGATTAGACCTAATAATCAATGCGAGCTAGGGTATATTTTTCACTGTATACTTCAGCTCCGAATAGCCTGATATAAGATAGAATTAGGTATAAAGGATAGTACTGAGGTTTTAAACTGTATTTGATATTAATGGTGAAAACGGATTGACCATATGCACTCCTAAACTTCTCATCCAATTGAACTTTCATGTGTCCTTTAAGATTCCTAGAAGACAAGGATGGTAAGTAATTCTCATAGCTGCCATCTCTTGGATTTACGATAGATGTGAAGAAATTTTGCTCAAGTTTTTTCGTCTTAATTTTCTCACCTTTCAAATCAGAAGGATCATTCTCATTAAATACTCTTGAAGTTTTGTAAAAAATCAAGTCACCAGATTCCTTAGGAAGCACATCCAATGATTTAATGTACCACACATAACTACCGCTGCTGGAGTAGTTTTCATATTTACGCACTGTGTTAAACCATTGCATTTTTCCATCTTTCAGAGAAATTCTGTAATAAAAGAGATTGCCTCTAATACTTCTATAAGTTGTTGAAGTAGTTGTAACTCCGTTGGCATTTGTGCTGGTACTTGTATGGACCGTATTGCTAACATATTCACAATAGAAAGTAGCATATTGATTCTCCGTATTATAAACTACATTTCTAATCCTATAATTGTCCGACAGATCCTCTTCATCTTCGTTTTTGTCCTTATTCCCAAACAGATTTATACTGAATAAACCTGGTTTTAATGCGGGATTATTATCGGATATATAATTCAAAAATTCAACATCAAATGGAGTTTGAGTGTTTGAGAGCATCATTCTATCTGAGATTCGATATCTCTGAAAGAAAGTCCCGTTGAGATCTGAATTTGCTGCTTTATAAGTCTTAGAAGAGAGTATTCTATTTCTTTCTACTTCATCTGAATAAAATCCAGAGAGTATCAACTCATCGCCACTTATGATCAACCTGTAATCATCAAAGTAGGCATTGTTTGATAAGACAACAGGGAGTCGTTCATTGTCACCGGTATTGGTGTTTACAAACGAAAGCTCAAAGCGATCTGGCGCATTGTCAATGCTTATTCTTATCAATGAGATTAGCTCACTTTGAGCAGTAAAATCAAAATCATCAAGTACACTAAGAGAGCGTTTCCGTGCTCGTTTCTGACTCACTTTCGAAACTACTTCCAGCGGTATTTGACCGGTGTGGGTTTGAAAAAATTCTTCATCAAAGGCAGTGTAAACAACATCAATCCTCTGACCTTCTTCAACATACTTTTGACTGAGAAGAACAAAATCATTCGCTTTAGTATTACTCAATAATCGGGTATCTTCTTCCTTCGAGTTATAGGTGTATATCTTTTTCCTCTCAAGAGCTAGATTCAGGTCATTATCTAAGCGCATTGCATAGACTTCATTCACATTTTTCTTGCTCGTTTCTAAGAATATAACGAATCCATCCTTGGTCTTAAATAAGCTTCTGTATGGGAATTGCCGTTTTTCAGATTTAGACGAATAGATACCTTTTTGCTGTTTTATTTTCAGTGTGTTCTTATCTATTTTTTGGATGAAGATTTGGTTGCTCGAATAACTACCATCTGGCTTGTCAGTTAGCAGCAGGAATAAGTAATCTTCATCTTCACCTATGATTTCTTGAGTATATGCTTTGTCCTTTCCTTTGAGTTTAATTTCCTCGGAAAAGGTAACATCATAGCCTTGGGCCATAATGATTATTGAAATAGACAAAAAGGCTATCGCAAGAGCAATAGGTTTAAGCATAAAGGTTTAGTTTTTTATGTAAGGAATCCGCAACTAATAAATTATATGATGGCGAAAATAAGTGTTTGGTCGACCAAAAAAATGCCCCAACTAATTTGTAGTTGAGGCACCTTATATCTAATTGAAAAACTCTTATTCGGTTCTCAACACCTTGTGCAATGAAGTTTCTCCTGATTTCATTTTTACTTTGATGATGTAGTACCCAGGTGCAAAGTCCTGCATATCTATTTGCAGAGATGTCCTTTGCGTTTTGATATGTTGCCCCAAAGCATCAAAAACATCAACAGTAACATTTTCGTCCGTTGCTTTATCGAAGTAATAAAGTCCATCTGTGCTTGGGTTAGGGTAAATTGACAATTTGCCTATGTCAAAATCATTGATACCAAGTACTTCTGAGATGTTGAAGGATTTTTCAGCGGAACATCCGAACACATCAGAAACAGTAACGGTGTAGTTTCCAGAAGCAAGACTTCCTATTGAATCTCCCATTTGGCCATCAGACCAAGCATAATTGTAATTTCCGTTAGAGCCACTAATTGTAACATTGATAGATCCATTGTTTTGTCCTATTTCTGAATTAATAACATCACCAGAGATTGTCACATCAAATGTTGAGCATTTGTTGTCGGTGTAAAACTGATCAACAGAATCTGCAGCATTTTCGAAGACTGTTATGTCTGGACAATTTGATCCGTTCAAAGAGCTATCTCTGACCCAAATTACAGAATAACTAAACCCATTCAAATCGCCTGGAGAAAGAGTAAGAGGCCCAAATGACATCAGGATTTTATAATCACCAGGAATAACGTTGGTATTACACATTGATTCGCCATTTTGATCAGGAGCGTCAGGGTAGGTGTGCAAAACTGTATTTCCTTGGCTGTCTGTTCTGTCGGTTCCATCTTTTCTCAATCCTTTAAGGAAATTATAGTATTCGAAAGATATTGTTGGTGAGCCGTATGGATCGCCACCACCTGTTAAATGCGTTGAGTTATGCATTTCACTTTCCGCACCAATGTCTAAATATGGAGCTTTATTCATTTGCATTCCAACCATTGCGAGATCAGTTCCGTAACCACTGGCGCCATCATCAAAAGGATCTCCGTTGTAACCATAAGCCATTTTTCTATCTACATCAAAACCGACATAATCATCTGAAAAATTTCCTAAGTCGATATCTGTGAATAGACCTATATATGTATCGTGATATTCGCGATCGCTGCGGTTGATCAATGTGTAATCATAATATGTAGCATTATTGACATGTCCAGGTTGAGTATAAGAATAGGCCATAGTGTGAATTTCGAGTCCAAACTAGCCTCCCATAGTTTCCGTGTGTAGGTTTCCAATATCGTTAAAAACCCAGAAAACCGCCTGATCACCTTTAATTAGAGGATAGTCGCCATCTTCATGATTATACAATCCATCTCCGTTTGAATCATAGAATGGGGCTAGGTCATTCGTAATTGCATTGATGAAATATGAATTTCCTTTTGCAGGCCATGAGAGAATGGCTTCAACTGGCGATTGCCCCGAAATGAAATCGGATATATCACTAGCATCAAGCTTCCACAAACGATCAAACTCGCTGCAGACTGCCGCATTAGTAGTTCCATCTGAAGAAATGGGACCCGGGAAGAAGTCAACACCGCTTTGGCGATACAATTGACCAGCAGTGTAAGTGAAATTCCCCGTATCAAGTCCTCCGATCCAAATGGAACCAGAGAAAATAGCGTTAATGCCAGACCCTTTTGGGGCTTCATAGCCTGCGTTCATCATGTCCCACCAGAGGTCACCGCTGTTGGTGGCACTTACATTATTAATGTCTAATGTGCTGAAAGCACTCGGTGGTGGGCATTGTGCTGATACTATTCCGGACATTAGCATTCCGATAAAAGAAAGGGTAACGTTTTTCATGGTGATTGATTTTACTCAATTCTAAAAAGTTTAGCCCATATTCTAAAACACCAATGAATAAACGGTCGGATTTAATTTGTGAACGGTTAAAAAAAATCTGAATTGAAACTATTCGAACAATCCTTTTTCTCTTATCCTATCGAACTCATCATATTCACCAAAGCAATCGGTAAAAACAGTTGGAGGAGCGAAGCTTGCTTTATCGCAACTCATGCATAGCTTGGCAATTCCTTGAATTACACCTTCTTTCTTAAAAACCAAGATATCTTTATAGAATGCGTCTCCCTTGGTCATTTTTACAAACGTGCAAAACTTCTCTTTGAAGATCGTATCGCTAAAAAAGGTATAGTACTTTGCATCTACAATTGATTCTGAATATTCTACTAGTTCTAGTTTACTCCAAAAATCTTCGTAATCAGACTTAGATTTTACATGCTTTTTTAAAACATTCGTCCAGTTATACATTGCGCTAGGATCTTCAGCTCTCAGTGCATTATAGTCCTCTTCTGAAATATCAATTGTGATGTGAGTTACTTCGTCAAAATCGAAAATTGGATTTGGTCTATTTGGATCCAATTGAGCCATAGCGGCATAACTGAATGAAATTAAAAGAAAAAGTGACAGCAAGTGTTTCATGATCATTTAATTACGTTTCAAATATAGTTTCTGGTTTGCTAAGACTTTTAGTTGAGACGAATTTTAAGTGGAAAGCTGCCTAAATATATTCTTCAAACTATCATCTACTCATCGCATCTTCGCAGCAATGAATTATCTATCTGTAGAAAACTTTTCAAAATCCTTTGGAATAAAGCCCTTATTTCAGAATATCAACTTTGGATTAGCCAAGGGAGATAAAGTAGCTCTAATCGCAAATAACGGCACTGGTAAAAGCACCTTGCTCCGGATTTTGTCTTCAAAAGATGTTCAAGATACCGGCACATTTACCTATCGTCAGGGCGTTAGAGTAGCTTACCTAGAACAGGAGCCTGATCTGAATGAAAATCAAATCATTGAGGCATTTGTGACAACGGCAAGCGCTAGAATACTTGAAGTTATTGAGGATTACAACCTGAAATTGGAAGCCTCGAGCTCTGGATCTGATGCTGCTTATAAAGCGTTAGAAGATGCTCAAGCCTTAATGGATTCACTAGAAGCTTGGGATTTTGATCGAAGATTAGAGGCAATGCTTACTCGCTTTGGCATAAAAGATTTGACGCAACTTATAAGCACGCTAAGTGGTGGGCAAAAGAAAAGGCTCGCACTTGCTTTAGTATTGCTTGATGAACCCGACTTCTTAATATTAGATGAACCAACCAATCATTTGGATATTGAAATGGTTGAGTGGCTGGAAGATTACTTGACTCAATCGTCAGTTACGCTGCTGATGGTGACGCATGATAGATACTTTTTGGACAGGGTTTGCAACGTTATTCTTGAGATGAACGATGGAACTATGTATCGTCATCAAGGTAATTACAGCTATTTCTTACTCAAGCGATCTGAAAGAGAAGAGGCTTTTCAAGTTGAAATTGGTAAGGCTGGCAAGCTGATGAAAAAAGAGCTTGAGTGGATGAGACGTCAACCCAAAGCGCGCACTACTAAAAGCAAGTCTAGGATTGATGCCTATTATGAAATTGAAGCCAAAGCTAAAAGTGGGAAACGACAAGATGAGTTGAAGCTTGATGTGAAAATGTCACGTGTCGGAGGCAAGATTCTTGAGCTGAAAAAGGTATACAAAAGCTACGGTGAAAATCATATTCTCAAAGGGTTTGATTACACCTTCAAGGGTGGGGAACGAATTGGGATTATCGGAAAGAATGGAATAGGGAAGAGCACCTTCCTAAATATTATCACGGGAAAAGAACAAGCTGACTCTGGCAAAGTGAATGTTGGAGACACTATAGTTTATGGCTATTATTCTCAAGAAGGTATTAAACTAAGCGAGGATAAACGTGTGATTGAAGTTTTAAAAGATATTGCTGAAGTTATTACGCTAAGCGATGGATCAAAACTAACGGCCTCTGCATTCTTACAGCACTTTCTCTTCCCACCTGAAATGCAGTACACTTATGTGTCAAAACTTAGTGGTGGAGAACGAAGACGCTTGCACCTGATGACCGTTTTGATGAAGAATCCTAACTTCCTTATCCTGGATGAGCCGACCAATGATTTAGATTTGCTCACACTCCAGAAGTTAGAAGAGTTTCTTGAAAATTTTGCTGGTTGTTTGATTGTGGTTTCTCACGACCGTTATTTCCTTGACAAATTGGTAGATCACCTTTTTGTGTTTAAAGGAAATGCCGAGATTAAAGATTTCTGGGGTCCTTATTCAGAATACAAACAGGTTGTTTTAAAAGAAGCCTCGGATAAAAAGAAATCACCAGAAAAGCCAGCACCTAAGCCAACTTTGGAAACTAAAAAATCTACTCCTAAAAAGAAGCTGAGCTTTAAAGAGAAGTATGAGTTCGAGAAATTAGAAAAAGAAATCCCACAATTAGAGTTGAACAAGAAGTCACTAGAAGAAAAGCTTCAAAACACCAGCTTGCCGTTTGATGAATTGCAAAAATTGGCTAGTGAGTTGGGTGAAATAACTGATAACCTTGATGAAAAATCAATGCGCTGGATGGAGCTTGACGAGCTCATGAGCTAAATTCCCCGGTTTTTATAAGATAATCAGTACGCTATTGCGTCTGTCCAATATTGTTATATTTTTGAGCCTTATTAATTTGAAGTTTGAAAGTTTAGATTCCTTGAATTGTTTCTAGAAACTTTTACTTTGAGGAGGGGCACTCGAGAGGTTCGATAGGGTTAGAATTTAAATCGTTTCGCGCCTCCTCTTTTTTTATTTCTTCTTGTACCTTCCCGCCATGGGACTTAGAGATGTCAAGAAAGAGTTAGAAAAATTAGATCAGGAAGAATTAATCCATCACATTTCTGAACTCTATAAGAAACATAAGCCAGTAAAAGAGTACTTCGATTTTTTCGCAAATCCCGATGAGGATGAACTACTTGAAGAATTTAAAGGCCGTATTCACGGAGGCTTTTATCCTAAATCAGGAAAGAAGCTAAAGGTTTATAAAGCACGAAAAGCCATCAACGACTTCAAGAAATTAGCTTATTCCGCTGAAAAAATTGCTGCGTTACTTATATATTTCACCCAGATTTCAACACTTTATGCCCACGAAAACAAGTTGAAAACAGAGGCGTTTTACCTTCGAATTGAGAATAGTTTTGAAGCCGCTATCAAACACATGCAGCAAAGCATGATTTTGGAACAATTTCGCGATGAATGTTTATTGATAATTGAGCGCTGTGAGCCGATGCCGTGGAATTGTCATTCCCATATGACTTCAATATTTGAAGAATTTTATAATTAATGATTGAGCTATTTCGTTTTATCATACGATATCTTCGCACTTGCAGAGGGAATTATTAAACAAGAAAGAAGATCAGATTCAAAACATATTTCATACTAAAAACTTGCTTATTAGCAACAACCGTTTTATTCTTATCAGGTTGTGTAGAAAGAGGATGTACCGATCCAAATGCAAGTAACTACAATCCTGACGCAGAGCGGAACGATGAGTCTTGCGTATATGATGCGATAACCAATGAGGCTAATCAAGATTTTGTAGAAACTTATGCGGATATAGTTCATGCTATGTATGAGGACGCATACACTGAAGCGCTAAATCTGCAAGAAACTATTGATCTGTTTTTAGCAAACCCAACAATACCGGGTTTGGAAGCTTGCAAGGAAAAATGGGTTCTTGCTCATATTCCTTATAGTCAAAGTGAAGGTTTTAGGTTCGCTTATGGCGCTATTGACGACCCCAATAACAACTTTGAGGTCAGACTTAATGCATGGGACTTTGATGCCTCTCGCATTGATTATGTCAAAGGATCACCAAATGCGGGTGTTATCAATGATTCCGTGACTTATCCCACAATTAATTCAACTCTATTGCTCGAATTGAACAACGCTCAAGGAGGAAGACAAATAACCTTAGGATATCATGTGATTGAATTTTTACTTTGGGGAGAGGATAAAACAGGTTTAGAAGATCAATTGCCTGGTCAAAGAACATTCAGTGATTATGTAATTGGTGACACAAACGTTACAAGCGCTAAACGAAGAGGTGAGTTTTTAAAAGTGTGCGTTGATCGATTGGTGGTTGATCTCAATCAACTTGCGAATGAATGGGCTTCTTCATCACAGAATAATTACAGGTCTGAATTCCTAAATTTGTCCCCAAAAAAGGCTACTCGATATGCCTTTACTGGCCTGGTTAATTTCAGTCAATTTGAGTTAGCAAAGAATCGGCTAGAAAACTCCCTTTCTTCATTGGTAGGAAAGGAAGAATCTCGATTTAGCGATAACTCACATAGAGACCTCTATTTCAATGTTATCGGATTAAGAAGTGTGTTTAACGGCAGATATGGTAGGGCAGACAGCACCTATGTTGAAGGCTTCTCACTGAATGATCTTATAGTTCGTCTTCAGCCAGCATATTCATCACGGGCAAAGTCCTTATCTGACAATATTGTAGAGAAAGCAGTATTAGTTCCCGCTCCACTTGACTATTATCAAAGCATAGAGGTTGAAGGTTCAACAGGGCCAGTGAACGAAATGATTCAGGCTTTAAGAGACTACGGTGACTTACTTACAGAGATCTCTGTTGAAATGGGAATTGGCATTAAAGCTGATCTTTTGAATTAGACCTTTAGGATCTTTTAATCGTCTCTTTCAAAAAGCGACAATATGAATAGTATAGGTTTCAAGTCAATTTCAATGTTCTTAATTATTCCATTATTCATTTCTTGCTCAAAGAAAGAACCGTTGATGGAGAGTGCCGAACTAGACAATGCCATGGTGTTGTATGAAGCAGAATTTACTTCAGCAAAGCACCCAACCACAGGAACGGCAACCATTCAAATGGATGAAAACAAGACGATACTAAGTTTCACTGACTTCAAAACAGATAATGGGCCAAAACTCCTCGTTTATCTTAGTGATGATAAAAACGATAGTAAGTTCATTGATCTAGGTGAATTAAAATCAACAGAAGGTTCATTTTATTATGAAGTAGACCCTTCCATTGATTTTAGTGAATATGACAATGTTTTGATTTGGTGCAAAAGCTTCTCAGTTTTATTTGGCTCAGCAGAATTAGTAGCTCTGGAGATAAACTGCAAGTCAGTAAATCGGGTTATCAACTTATCAAAGAAGTTCTTGGGATATAAGGCATAAAAAATCCGCTTACCCAAAGAGCAAGCGGATTAATTTATCATCTGAAGCAATACTTATCCTAAGAAAGGATAACGATAATCAGTTGGAGTTACAAATGTCTCCTTGATCGTTCGCGGACTTACCCAACGAATCATGTTCCATTGTGATCCTGCTTTATCATTCGTTCCTGAACCTCTAGCTCCACCAAATGGCTGTTGGTTCACAACAGCGCCTGTCGGCTTATCATTAATGTAGAAGTTACCAGCTGCATCCTGAAGCGTTTTACACGCTAAATCAATTGCATACCTGTCTTGAGAAATTATACTTCCTGTAAGAGCATATGGTGATGTCTCGTTCAATATTTGCATTGTCTCAAGAAACATATCATCTTCATAAACATATATAGTCATCACTGGACCGAAGATTTCTTCTTCCATAGTGCGGAAGTGAGGGTTGCTTGTAACGACCACTGTTGGCTCAATAAAGTAGCCTTTGCTACCGTCATAGTTTCCACCAACAATAATTTCAGCATCTTTTTGTTCTTTGATGTAATCGATATATCCAGAGATTTTGTCAAAAGCTCTTTTATCAATCACAGCATTGATGAAGTTACTCGGATCTCCAGGAGATCCCATTTTGAATGACTTCACATCTTCAATCACATATCCTTTTACTTCTTCCCACATGCTAGCTGGAATGTATGCGCGTGATGCTGCAGAACATTTTTGCCCTTGAAACTCAAATGCACCTCGCGAAATAGCTGTGCTAACTTGCTTAGGTCGAGCACTGGGATGAACCATGATGAAATCCTTTCCACCGGTTTCTCCTACAATGCGTGGATAAGACCTATAGTTGCCGATGTTGTTTCCAATCTCTTTCCATAAATGTTGGAATACTCCTGTAGAACCTGTGAAATGCAATCCAGCAAAATCTTTATGCTTGAAGATAACATCGCCCGCTACTGGACCATCTACAGTGATCATGTTTATTACTCCATCAGGTAAACCAGCTTCTTTGAAAAGCTCCATGATTACTTGTGCTGAATACATTTGACTTTCAGCAGGCTTCCAGACTACTGTGTTACCCATCATAGCTGCTGAAGCAGGGAGGTTGGCAGCAATAGCCGTGAAATTGAATGGAGATATTGCGAATACAAATCCTTCCAATGGACGATATTCCAATCTATTCCAAACACCTCCTTGAGAATCTGGTTGGGTAGCGTAAATCTCTTGCATGTAATGCACATTGAACTTCAAAAAGTCAATCAATTCACATGATGCATCAATCTCTGCTTGGTATACGTTCTTTGATTGAGCAAGCATAGTAGCAGCATTCATTTTAGCACGGAAAGGCCCTGCCAAGAGCTCTGCAGCTTTAATGAAAATACTAGCGCGATGCTCCCATGGTAAATCAGACCAGTCTTTCTTCGCCTTCAAAGCGGCATCAATAGCAGCTTTAACGTGCGAAGCATCACCATAATTGAAATGACCTAAAACCTTGGCATGATCATGCGGAGGTGACATGGGCATTTTATTGTTTGTACGAACTTCTTCACCACCGATATACATTGGCACATCAATCGGTGATTGATTGTACATTTCATTGTACTTAGCTAGTAATGAAATTAGCTCATCAGAACCCGGCTCATAGCTCATTACTGGTTCATTTTCTGGATAGGCTGTTTGATAAATTCCTTTGGGCATATTTTTGAATTGTTTATGGGTTAATTAGGTTAATGGTCCATGGTTGGTTCCATAATTAGTTTGGTCTTCCATGAATTTGTAACCTTTCTTTTCCGAGTTTTTTAAATAATAAATGAATGCGCTTATTCTGTTTTTCAGCGTTTCACATTTTTCAATGTATAATGTGGTTTCGACTTTACAATAGGGTCGATCTGAGAATCGATAGAGCTGAGATTTGACTTCTGCACAAGAAGCTGCAGCAATAGAAAGAAATTGAACAAACTCTTTGTTGCCGCCTCTGCTAAAGCCTTCTGCTATATTATCCATGACTGATCCGCTGGTTTTTGGCAATGCGTTTTGTAGGTCATAATCGCCCTCTGATCTTGAAATTTGAGAAAGACGGTAGCATTCTTGAGACTGCTCTCGAGCTGCTTGCCAAATTTCTAAATCCTCAAATTTCTTTATTGAAGCCATTACTTTTCTTTTCTAACTAATCTTGAACCACGAACCACGAACCACGAACCACGAACCACGAACTACTTGGCAAAATTCCCCGCTACCACCAACTCCTTAGTGCCATGTGTCCAGCTGTAGAAGCCTTCACCTGACTTAACACCGAGCTTCCCAGCAGTTACCATGTTTACTAGAAGAGGGCATGGGGCATATTTTCCATTTCCAAATCCATCGTGCAACACATTCATGATGGAAAGACAAACGTCTAGTCCAATGAAGTCGGCCAATTGAAGTGGACCCATTGGGTGTGCCATTCCGAGTTTCATTACGGTGTCAATTTCTTCTACACCAGCCACACCTTCGTGCAACGTGATGATGGCCTCGTTGATCATTGGCATGAGGATTCTGTTTGCTACAAACCCTGGATAGTCGTTTACCTCAACGGGTATCTTCTTCAAGCTTTTACTCGCATCCATGATGGTTTTTGTAACCTCATCAGAAGTGGCGTAACCACGGATGATCTCAACTAATTTCATCACTGGAACTGGATTCATGAAATGCATTCCAATAACCTTATCAGGACGATTTGTAATCGCGGCAATCTTTGTAATAGAGATGGATGAAGTATTTGTAGCAAGGATGCATCCTTCAGGTGTATTCTCGTCTAATTGCTTGAAGATCTTCAATTTCAAATCCACATTTTCAGTCGCTGCTTCAACTACTAAATCGCGATCTTTAACACCTTCGGTCATTTGAGTAACTCTCGTGATTCTTCCTAGGGTTTCTGATTTCTCGTTTTCTGTGATTTTCTCTTTGCTTACCATACGATCCAAGTTCTTGGTGATGGTAGCGATGGCTCTATCTAGATTGTCTTGAGAAAGATCGATGAGGTTTACATCGTATCCGCTTTGAGCAAACACATGTGCAATTCCATTGCCCATTGTACCCGCTCCAATTACTGCGATTTTCTTCATTGTGTGCTTGTGAGTTTGTTTAAAATCGGCACAAAAGTAACAACCTTAAAGGGGCAGGCAAGTGACCTACGTCACCTCATTGAAAATGAAGCTGCTAGAGGTTCACAATTTTGATCTCAACCCTTCGATTGGTTTGTTGATCTTCTTCTGAGACTTCAGGAAATACTTTAGGTTGAGTGCTTCCTAATCCAACGTAGGTTATGCGACTTTCATCGATGCCATTTCTGGATAAGAATTCATATACATATTGAGCTCGATTCTTAGAAAGGATAGGTTCTCCAGTGTCATTATCAATCCCATCAGGCTGAGAATAGTCACAGCAAATATGTCCTTGAATCTCAATTTCGAGTTTGGGGTATTTCTTCATCGTTTCCACCAACTTGTATAACTCGGGCATTGATTCACGAGTAGGGAAGTGTCTTCCACCAATAAACGAAAGCCCTTTTAGAACTATGTTTTCTTTTACGATAGTGTCAATCTCAAAAGACTCTTCAGAAACTCCAGGAGCTTTCGGAGGAGCTGGTGGTGGTGGAATAACTTTACTTGGCTTTTCCTTGCTCACTTTTTCCACTTTCTCAAACTCAAAGATGATATCAACTCTTCTTGCTTTAGCATCGGCATCTGTTGTATTTCCCTGAGGTAGTTCACCCATTCCTTCCATAGAAATGATATTAACACGGCCATCACTTCGCTCCATCAGAAAATCAACAACAGCCTGAGCACGATCTTCAGACAATGAGATATTGTATGCTTCATCTCCTGCGTAATCAGCATATCCAATTACCCGAGCGCTCGAGTTCTTCGGAATTATACTGTAAGCACGATCGATGTCATTCGCATTAAAAACAACTCGCTCATCCACTTCAAAAAAAGCACTGGCTTTCACAGTTTCTTTTTGCGCAAAGGAGGAATATGTCAGCAAACAAAGGCAGATTAACGAGATGGGAAAGGAAAGTCTGGCTAATATAAATTTCATGCGATGAATATATCTGAATAATTAATGAAAATGGCTGCGTCAGCTTTTGATTTATTAACCTTAAAATTTCAATCTTCAAACATCATCTTTGCGCTGAAATAAAAATGTTGGATTTAAATCTCGTCATAGAAATAATATCGGTGGTCTTGAGCCTTGCTTTCCTCATCCTTTTGATGCGCGAAAACATATGGTGTTGGAGCTTTGGCATCGTTTCATCTTTACTGAGTATTTACCTTTTTATTGAAGCAAAACTGTATTCCGAATCTATCCTCTATCTTTTCTATGCTGTAATGGGAGTCTATGGTTGGTGGGTTTGGAATCAACAAAAAGGAGGGGTAATGCCCGTTAAAAAGTGGCCTATTAAGAAATCATTGATTGCCTTTGGCGCTGGATTGGGAATAGCTGCAGGGCTTGGTGTTTACTTTAAGAATTATTCAGATGCCGAAAGTCCGTTCATTGACGCTACAACTACCTCATTCAGCTTTCTTGCTACCTACATGGAGGCGCATAAAGTATTGAGCGCTTGGATGTATTGGATTGCTATCAATGCAACCTCCATTTGGTTATACCAATCAAGAGGATTACGGATTTACAGTTTGCTGATGTTGGCGTATGCTGCACTCAGTGTTTTAGGATTATACCGTTGGAACAAACAATTTAAGTCGCAAGTCATATGACGCTAATAAACAACGATATAAGATCAGCAGCTTCATTTCTAAAAAATGGTGAGCTAGTGGCGATTCCTACCGAAACGGTGTATGGAATGGGTGCGAATGCCTTTAATCCAGATGCTGTCAAATCAATCTTTGCAGTTAAGAATAGACCTTTCTACGATCCGTTGATCATCCATACTGATTCGATGGATAAAATTGATCAATGGGGAATGTTCATTCCAGAAATATTAAAGCCTTTGACTCAGAAGTTTTGGCCAGGTCCATTGACGGTGTTAATGGAAAAGTCTTGGATGATTTCAGATGTTGTTACTGCTGGCCTTCCGCGTGTTGCCGTGCGCATTCCAAATCACGCGCTCACGCTTGAAATGCTTTCCTTATGTGATTTCCCCATTGCTGCACCAAGTGCGAATCCATTTGGGTATGTAAGTCCAACTACCGCAGATCATGTGAAGAAGCATTTTGATGGTAAGATCAGTATGATCTTAGATGGAGGCCCTTGTCAAATAGGTATTGAATCCACCATTGTTGGTGTAGAGAATGGGGAAGTGGTCGTTTATCGTTTAGGTGGAATAGCGATTGAGGAGATAGAGATGGAGGTGGGTGAAGTAGTGATTCAAACGTCTTCTTCCAAGCCAGAGGCTCCAGGCATGTTGATGAAGCATTACGCACCGGCTAAAAAGGTTACGGCTATTGAAAGTCAGGAGGAGTTGAATGCCATTGATAAAAAAGGGTGCGCATTTATTCTATTTGATTTGAATGTTGACGATGTGCCAGAAGACGACATTATTTACCTCTCTAAGGCCAGCTCTCATGATGAAGCGGCTCAAAACTTCTACAATGCTCTCAGAGCTTGGGATGACAAAGATTCGATTCAATCACTCATTGTGCAGCGCATGCCTGATTTTGGATTGGGAAGGGCGATAAATGATCGTTTGCGCAGGGCTGTTTCTTAGGTAGTTGCGAATTACGAGGAACGAGGAGCGAGGTTTTGAGCGAATCGCGAATCATAATTCATGATTGGAAAACCAATGGCTGTTAGCTGTCAGTTGTAAGCTAACTCACACCGCCAATTAAGAGCTTTGAAAAGGCCTTGAAATTTTTTAGAGTAACCAAATTGCAGATGTCATCCTGAGCTTTTCGCGATAGCGAGAACGGTCGAAGGGTGCGCATCGGAATACCGATAACTTCAACCCATGTCTGCACTTCGACCGCGCTTCGCTGCTCAGTGCGACAGACTGCGATAACAATGAATAATCAACTTCTGTTTATCCGCTTGTCTTCGAGACTCGCTTCCTACGTCAGCAACCTGCGCCATCGCTGAAACTAGGGCGTAAGCGATCAGACTGACGCTGGCTTCAACCCAATAATAAATCATGAATTATTAATGATGAATTATAAATTCCGAAACCCCACATTTGCAGCGCTTAAAAATCATGCGAAACAAAAAAGCTGCTGTTGGATTCATTTTCATTACGTTACTTCTTGACGTAACGGGCATTGGTATTATAATTCCTGTGATGCCTAGCTTGATCATGGAGCTTACGGGCGAAGGCTTAAGTGCAGCATCTAAGTATGGTGGTTGGTTGATTTTTGCCTACGCCTTTTTTCAATTCATATTCTCCCCAATTGTGGGCGCCTTGAGCGATAAGTTTGGCAGAAGACCTGTCCTCTTAGTTTCTCTTTTTGGCTTTGGTTTAGATTATATTCTATTAGCCCTGGCGCCTGACCTGTGGTGGTTATTCGTTGGTCGTGTGATTTCAGGAATCATGGGAGCAAGCTTCACCACAGGTGCAGCATATATTGCTGATGTTAGTCCTCCAGAGAAAAGAGCCGCTAATTTCGGATTGATAGGAGCCGCATTTGGTCTGGGATTCATTGTAGGACCGGTGATAGGAGGTTTGCTGGGGGAATTTGGTCCGCGTGTTCCATTTTATGCTGCTGCAGTATTAAGCCTTTTAAATTGGCTGTATGGCTTTCTGATCCTTCCAGAATCTTTGCCTTTAGATAAACGTAGGGAGTTTAGTTGGAAAAGGGCAAACCCAATTGGGAGTTTGGTGAATCTAAAGCGCTATCCAGTATTAGCAGGATTGATCTTCGCCATGTTCTTTGTATACATTGCCTCCCACGCAGTGCAGAGCACATGGGCTTACTTTACCATGTATCGTTTTGATTGGGGAGAAGCTGAAGTAGGATATTCACTAGGTTTTGTTGGTGTGTTGAGCGCTTTAGTGCAAGGACTCCTCATTCGATGGCTTATCCCTAAAATAGGGCAGAACGCTGCCGTATATATCGGAATGATATTGTATGCATTTGGTTTGGTTCTGTTCTCTATGGCCGGAGAAGGCTGGATGGTTTATCCATACATGGTGGTGTATTGCTTAGGTGGAATTGCAGGACCAGCGCTTCAGGGAATTATGTCTAACCAGGTTCCTTCCAATGAGCAAGGAGAGTTGCAAGGTGCGCTTACCAGTATGATGAGTTTAACATCCATCATAGGTCCACCGGTTATGACTGGTTTGTTTGCTTTTTTTACTGGCCCTGAAGCACCCATCGAATTACCTGGCGCGCCCATGATGCTTGGTGCGGCTTTAGTACTGATTGGACTTTTCTTGAGTTGGAGGGTTCTCTCTAAAATGAAGTAAACTAGGAATCACAGGCTCCGATTAGCATAAGCACACACACACAGCCAGTTCATAGCTTTGAGAGGCCTTCAAATCTCCTTCATTTCTTTTATGGCCAAAAGAAACGAAGCAAAGAAAAGCCTTGAAGCTTTCAGGGCTTTTTTCTCGTTCATTTTGCCTTGATGCAAAACGAACCAAAAGATCAAGAAGCTTTCAAGGCGTTTTTAAATTCCGCGCAGCTCCATTTAAACCCTGGCTTCGTTTTATGCTGCATGCATGTTTCGTCATTTACAGCAATCTAACTAGATGTTATTATGTTTTTAATGATCAAAAGGTTATCGAAATAATCATCGTTAACAAAACGCACTTCCGCATAACGAACCAGTAACGCTGTGAAAGCTTCACCCTAAGATTCATAATTACGGTTAGATCGAAGCTCATTTAAGTATCATGAACCAATATGCTGTCAGTTCGAGTGTTTCTGAGGAACGAAGAAATGTATCGAGAACTAAGACAGCTAGAAAGAACATCATGTAATGTCTTGTCCTTCTCGATACAATCCCGCCTATAGCGGGATCACTCGAAGTGACAGACAATGATTAACC
Source organism: uncultured Flavobacteriales bacterium (assembly GCA_905479105.1). Taxonomy (GTDB): domain Bacteria; phylum Bacteroidota; class Bacteroidia; order Flavobacteriales_G; family Salibacteraceae; genus SHAN690. The sequence goes on along the minus strand of CAJQLE010000004.1, from coordinate 654,557 downwards.
ATAAATTAAAAATCCCCTAACTCCGCCTGACGCACTTCGACCAGCTGCGCGCTCAGCATGACAGGCTGCGACAACCATGAACCATGAACCACGAACATCTTCCCCAATTATGAATCATCAATTATAAATCATGAATCTCAGGCCTCTCGTGAAACCCCCAACCCAAACAACGCAAAATCGTACTTCACCGGATCCTCAGAATCAAAAGCACGCAGGGCAGAGGTAAGCTCTTCAACAGCTTTCCAGTCGTCTTGCTTGCGCTGAAGCAGGCCAAGCTTACGTCCTACAGTAGAGGTATGAACATCAAGCGGCATCATCAATTCAGACGGTTTCATGTGTTTCCATATGCCGAAGTCGATGCCTTCAACATTGGGGCGAACCATCCAACGCAAATACATGTTCAAGCGCTTGGCGGATGATCCTTTCATAGGGTTGCTCACATGCTTTTTGGTGCGCGGCAAATGCTCGATGCTGAAAAACTGCTGATGGAAATGTGATATCCGCTCTTTCGCAGCCACTCCATGCTTTGCGATAAACGCACCTTCTAATCCTTGCTCATTCACATACAAATGCTGTAATGCTTCCATGAAGTACATGGCATCGATTTCATTGAACGTACGGTGCACAAATCCTTCGAAGCGCTTTCTGTCTGAAGCTTTATGATTCACTATAAAATCATAAGGAGCATTATCCATCGACTCTATCATTCGGTGGGCATTATTGATGATAGTTTTGCGCTGTCCCCAAGCGATGGTTGCTGCTAAGAAACCTGCGATTTCAATGTCTTCTTTCTTAGAAAAGCGGTGCGGAATCTGTATAGGATCATGAGGAATAAAATCGGGCTTAGAATGCCTTGAATAAGCATCCTCCAAACGCAGGAGCAGTTCTTCTTTCTTCAATTTCGCCATTGAGGGCGCAAACTACGAGTTCTATGGTTAGCTATCGGCTGTCAGCTTTTAGCCTTCAGTTTAAGCGCTCTTTTTTAGTGGTCGTTTCATCATCACATTACTCGTGTTGATGTTCGCTTTGAGTTGATTCAGCAATTGATACAGACCAAAATACGTTCGGTTAAAATAGATGAAGTGCTTTGAACCTTGTGCGGAAAGTCCTCGCATATCGGAGTTTCTGCTTAACGCTTCGCCTTTTTCGTAAATCTCTTTGAAGTACTTGTCATTGGAGAAATCAAACGATTCTTGAAGAAGCGGTCGACCTACCAATTCAAACATCTCAGGAAAGGTGGAGAGAATCAACTGTCGTTCCTTCAGCGGAGCAGAAGGATTGTACAAACCAAGTTCTATCAAGGCAGAACGAAATTCCTCAGAATCCATTTCATTGCCATACTGCAGAAGCTTGATATAGCTCTTGTGAAAATCCATAGGAATCTCCTTGATGCAGCCAAAATCTATCACTCCAAGGTCACCTTGTGGGGTGATGATAAAATTGCCCGGATGAGGATCAGCGTGCATGAAGCGGAGCTCATGAATTTGATATTGATAAAAATCCCACAATGCCTGACCGATCTTATTGCGTTGTTTCTGGCTGGGATCGGTCTTTATCCAATCCGCCAAACCATCGCCATCAATCCATGTCATGGTAATCACACGCTTTCCTGATAGCTTGGGCATAAACTCAGGAAATACAATATTCTTCAGATTATCACATTGGCTAATAATATGATGGGCATTGCGCATCTCCTGCTCGTAGTTGGTTTCCTCCATCAGTTTGGATTCCACTTCTTCCATGTACGGAGCGATCTCACTTTTCTTGAGACCAAACATCTTAATGGCCAGCGGAGCCACCATGCTTATATCGCTCTTCAAGCTGTCTGCCACTCCAGGATATTGGAGTTTAATGGCGTAATCTATACCGTCTATACTGCCTTTGTGCACTTGACCAATATCAGTCAAGCGAATCGTAGAATCCCCATCGCTATTGCAGAGCATCAAACACATCTGATGCTCCATTAGTTTAAGATTGTTGATGTTTAATACGCCATTTTCACAATCACCTCCACATCTGCTGGAGTGAGGTTTTTGTGCTCGCCAATTCCTTCCCATCCGCGGGCTCTGAATCGTTTAGAAACCTCTTCAGCAGTGCCTTCAAATGCATCGATGTATTGTGATAGCTTGGTGTCAATTCCCAATTCATGAAAGAAAGCTTCGGTTCTGCTTATCGCTGCCTTTGCCTTTTCCTCAGTTGAGCCTTCTGTTATGTTCCAAACGCGCTCGGCATATTGAACTAGTTTTTCCTTTTTCGTTTCAAAATTGAAGGTGTAATGACTAGGAGCAATAATGGCTAACGTTCTTGCATGGTCAATTCCATAAAGCGCGGTGAGTTCATGACCCATTCCGTGAATTGCCCAATCTGTGGGAACACCTTTTTGAATCAAACCGTTGAGCGCCATAGTGCAGCACCACATAAAATTAGAAGCTGCGTTAAAATCACTTGGATCTTTCATCACTCTAGGCGCTACTTCTATCAGCGTTTGCAGAATACTTTCAGAAAACCTGTCCTGGAGGTATGCTCCGTCTGGGAAGGTGAGGTATTGCTCCAATACATGGGTGAAAGCATCCGTAAGTCCATTGGCTAATTGGCGTTGAGGAATAGAATGCACCACTTGAGGATCCAACACCGAGAACTGTGGAAACAATCCTGGGCCGTCCATTCCTAGTTTTTCTTTGGTTTCTTTTCGTGTGATTACCGCTCCAGAATTCATCTCAGACCCTGTAGCCGGAAGTGTGAGCACAGTGCCAAATGGCATGCCTTTGAGGGTTGGAACTTTATTGGCTAAAATATCCCAAGGTTCATCGCATCAAAGAGTGCCGCAGACGACAAGAACTTGGTTCCATCAATGACAGATCCACCACCTACGGCCAATAGATACGTGATCTTTTTTCCTTTATCACTTTCAGTGCTTCCAACAACACGGTGTATTCTGGATTCGCGGGAATTCCACCAAACGCTGACACTTCATAGCCAGCAAGGGCCGCCATTACTTGGTCGTAAATGCCATTCTTCTTAATACTTCCTCCCCCATATAAAACCAACACCTTGGCGTCTTTTGGGATTTCATTTTTAATGTTTTCTATTTGGTTTTTTCCAAACAGAATTTTGGTTGGATTTTTAAATTCAAAGTTTCTCATTGCTCTCTTTTAATCAATTTTTTATGCTGTTCCAGGCCATGTTATAAGCCTCGTTTATTTGTTCGGGTGTTAGTTTAAGGTGTTGTTGCTGTTGCGTATTCATCATGAAGGCGATGGGGTAGATGCTGAACGCATAGAGCAAGTAAGGCGAAACTGGTTTTATGATCCCTTCCTTTTGGCCACGTTCCCATAAATCCAACAGTGGTCTCAAGTGTTTCAATCCTTCTTGTCTGCTGGCCTCATCTACCATGGGTGTGTTGTCACATTGCGATAGAAACATCGCTTCTTCCACTTCTTTGAGTTTGAACTCTGCAATGTTTTTCCAAATGTTTTCAAAACCCTCGGCTACTGAAAAAGATGCTTTGTAGTCTTTGAAAGCAAATCGGGTGTAAGCGGCCTTCACCTCGATGTAAACCTGATTGATCATGTCTTGCTTGTTCTCGAAATAGAGGTGGATTGTACCTGGAGAAATGCCCGCTGTCTTGGCTATTTTAGACATTGGCGCTGCATGAAAACCATTGTTGTTCACAAGGTTGATGGTTGCTTTTACTAAAGCGCTCCGTTTGATTTGACTTTTCGAAATGATGCTCATATGCTTTCGATTGAAGGCGCGAATGTTCAAAAATGAACGTTCATTCATTATTTTGTTTTGTTCTTTTGGGAGATCGATCGAAATGACATTATACAGTTAAAATTGAAGTCAATAATTATTTCTAAAACCCTTCCTTTGGCCCATGTGTAATCATGTAGCCTTTGACACCCATAAAGCGTTTAGATACCTCATTAAAAACGCCTCCAACGCTGATAATATGCGGGATTTGCACGAGCAATATTCCCTTTGGAAAGATGGTGAACCCGGCCGCCACCTTCAAAAACTAGATGATTCAGCAGTGCAACGCTATTTCAGCCCCGGAAAAGAAAACGCTATTTTACCTTGCTTGGTTCGTGGAGCTGGAGGACATCGGTTGGCGCAATTTACGTGGGGTTTTATTCCCAATTGGCGCAGCGACAAGCCTCATGGTGATCCATTGAAGGCAGTGGATAGACTAAAAAAGGCGTTGGACATTGGACGCAAAACCTGGAACGCAGCAAGCGAAACCATGTTTGATGACGAAAAGCCTACATGGCGAGATTCTGCTCATGACAGGCGTTGCGTGATCGTGCTGGATGGATTCTTCACCTTTCACGAACAAGACGATCAAACATATCCTTTCTTCATCGCGCCAAAAGACTACGACTGCATGCCTGTAGCCGGATTGTGGGATGTTGCTACCATTGATGGTAAAGAATACCTCACGTGTGCCATACTCACTAAAGAGGCAAACGAACCCATGCATCAGATTAACAATGGAGGCACAAAGCCACATACCATGCCCATCGTATTAAACCCAGAGCACTTTAACGCATGGTTAGAACCAATTGATAAAACGGATTATGCGAAGGTTGAAGCGCTGAATAAGCTGATGGCATTACCTAGCACTAGAGCGTTGGAATACATCACCGTAGCCAAGAATGCAGATGGAAGAGTAGATAATTCGGATGAGGTATTTAACCTGTTTGAATATAAAGAGCTGAAGATTGATGTGAAAGAGTTGAGCGCAGAGCGCGATTTATAATTCATGATTGATCATTGAAGAATCAATTAACCTTGAACTATGAACCACGAACCTTTTCCCAAAATCATGAATTATAAATCACAAATCCCCCAACCTCGATTCTGCTTGATTCAAACGACTTCGGTCAGCATCCCAAACCCTTTTGCGAAGTTGGCTTTCATCAATCCATCCCAATCTCACCAGATCTAAAAATTCATAATGATTCATGCATTTCACCATGCCATAAGGGTCAATATGTTCCTCAGGATAATGATCTTCAGGGCCGATCTCTAAACACAATACATCGTAGCATATCAATTGAGGACCATCGTCATAGCAGATCTCATTGCCAGGGCTTGTATTCCAAGCATTTGTGATGTTCTTTCCGCCTCGCCTGATTTCCCAATTCACCTTTCCTTCTGATCCTATATATCCAAAACCGCGATCGTCTACATAAACATTGTCTCGCGGACCATTCACCACAAAAAGATGAACACACCCATCGTAATGATCCGGAATAACAATAGATCTTGTAGGCTGGTATTCGCTTATTTCATGCCCGAGAATAAGAATGAGGTTCAACACAGTGCCAAGAATGAATGAGGCTTTGAGCGAAGAATCAACACCCCATTTGAGCAATATTAGTACTACTGAAAGCACAAGAATGGAGCCTTGCATGAATATTACCACTCCGGCTCCAGCTCCATATACTGTCTCCCAGCGGCCAATGTAAAACGCCCACAGCACACTTATGATGTAGAATACAATCAATATGCCTAGAGATGCTCCACGCTTCATTACTCAGGGCATTTCTTAAAAATGTAAGCAATGGTGCGAAACTCCCGAAGGGTTGTTCCATCAAATCGTGGATCTAAATGAACAGGTGACTCTCGAGGAAATGAATCTTCGGTAAAATGGCGGGCAGGCTCCCATGATAAACCACGAAATTTATCATAGTGGTTAAAGTAGTTGTAATGCGCTGCACTTCGATGAAACACCGAACTTGTTGGTATTACTGCCGAGCCGTCAGAAAGCAGTTTGAATCGCCCTTCATATCTACCTGATCCGCGCAAGTCGTAATGCCTCACTACGCGATCATCAAAAAACTCACTGATAATGATCAAACTATCTGGCACTCCATCCTTTACTTTCCAATGGATATAGCCAGTTGCAGCCAATGTATCTCCGATATACGTATTATCAAAACGTTCGTCTGTTTCAGGATTATAGCGAAAATGGATAGAATCTTTCGCACGATTGTGTCGATCTTCAATGAATATACTGTCATGATCCACGATACTCTGCTTCCACAACTTTTGGTCTGAATAATACTTTATCCGAAAGCCTTCTTCAATTTTCTCAATTCGATTCATGGTCATGAATTCTCGTTCTGGCCTAAACTCATGCGTTTGTATGAGGTTTCCAACAGAATCGTAGTTCAAGATGAACCCTCCGAATCGTTTCCCTTCATGGTGATAGATCAATGAATCTACTTTGCCGAAATCGTTGATATAGAAATGAGCTATTTGTTTTGTTGGTTTTATCTTTTCGTTTGGTTTACGGTCTGTGTCGGAAATCCAACCTTCTGCCGAGTTTAACTCAAACTTTTCTACGATGATTTCGGCAACACAAGAATCTTTAAGCAGATCATAAGTGGGCAGTTGGTAAAACCACTGGCTACGCAATTGAAAAGTTGAAAGAGTGAGAACAAGGAAAAGGGCAGAGGTTTTAAACATGGTTGGATATTAACCAAAAACGAGACCAAACATTACGCACTTATAACACGCCATCCACAATTTCGAGTTTTCGATCCGCCATATCGGCCAATTGCTTGTTGTGCGTAACAATTACAAAGGTTTGCCCAAATTGATCACGTAGATCAAAGAAGAGCTTGTGAAGGTCGTCAGCATTTTTAGAATCTAGGTTACCCGAAGGTTCATCTGCAAAGACTACAGCTGGATTATTGATTAATGATCGTGCTACTGCCACACGCTGCTGCTCACCACCACTTAGCTCATTGGGCTTATGATTCATTCGATGGTCAACTTTCAAGAATGAAAGTAATTCCTTGGCTTGATCTTCCGCTTCCTTTTTTGATTTACCAGCTATGAATGCTGGAAGGCAAACATTTTCTATGGCTGAAAACTCGGGTAATAATTGATGGAATTGAAATATGAACCCAATCTTTTGATTTCGAAAAGTGGAAATCTGCTTGTCTTTGAGCGCAAACACATCGGTGTCGTCAATCAATACTTGCCCTTGGTCTGGCCGATCCAAAGTACCCAATATTTGCAGTAAAGTGGTCTTTCCTGCACCGGATGCGCCCACTATACTTACTATTTCTTTCGCTTCAATACTGAGGCTGATTCCTTTCAACACGGCTAGTTCACCGTAACTCTTGAAGACATTATTTGCCTGAATGATTGCCATGGGGCGAATGTACGATATGCGGTTCTGCTTTGTTTTATTTACCGATTACTTTTGACGCTGCATGTTTAAATCGCCTTTACCCATTCTAATCCTCATCTGTGCTTTAGCGGTGTTTCATATGCTCGACTTCGGGCATTGGAGCAATGAAAGCGCCATTAGAAGTGATGGTTATGGTTACTATGGTTACATAGAAGGTGCGCTGGTTCACGGAGATCCGTTGAATACATTGCATGGTGAAATTCCTGGTCGAGAAGGTTATAGATCTTGGATGCATGAAGGACTTCCCGGAAAGCACCTTCCTAAGATGACCATGGGTTTGGCGTATGCGTGGGTTCCTGGATTTTACATCGCGGACGCTCTCGCAGAAATCTTTGACTACAAGCGCAACGGGTGGACCACACCTTATCAGTTGGCTGTGGCTTTCACAGCAATTCTATTTCTGCTTTTAGGATGCTGGGCATTGTGGCATGTTCTATACCAGCGCTTTTCAGGATGGATCGCCTCGCTGACGGTGTTCGTTGTGTTTTACGGCACCAACTTGTTGCACTACAGCACGTCAGATAGTGGCATGTCTCACGTGTATAGTTTTGGTTTAATTGCATTATATCTTTTATTGAATGATAAGTGGTTAAACCACTACAAAACAAATAGTTTGCTTTGGATGTCACTCATCCTTGGTTGGATTGTCTTGATTCGCCCAACCAACATTACCATTGGCTTGGTTACTCCAATTATGCTCTATGCGAATACGGGGAGTTTAAAGGAACTGATTCAACCAAAGTTGGCGCTGGCTGCATTTGTGGCGTTTCTCCCCATCTTGCCACAATTGGTGTTTTGGAAATTCACCACAGGTGATTGGGTTAATTACTCGTATGAGAATGAAGCGTTTTATTGGCTCACAGGTAATGCCGTTAAAGGATTGTTCAGCTACAGAAACGGCTGGCTCCTTTACACGCCAATCATGATCTTAGCCTTGAAAGGCTTGTTCTTTAACAAACGATTGGATAAAGGCCTTTATTGGGCGAGTATTACTGTGATTGCCTTGCACATTTACATCACCTTCAGCTGGTGGTGCTGGTATTACGGTGGAAGCTTATCCATCAGACCAATGATTGATATGTATGCGCTGTGTGCTTTTGGCCTGGCTGGCTTTATCACATTTACATTCAAAAAGTCAAGATGGCTCGGAATGGCGGTTACAGCGCTGATTGCAGTTTTGGTTTGGAACAACTACCTGCAAACCAACTTCTTTTATAAGGGTGCCATCACGGACAGCACTATGACCAAGAAGGCATATTATGCATTCTTTATGAATCCAAAGGTGCCGTCAGACCTCAGTTTAATCGGAGATGCTTATAGAGACGCAGACACTGATAGATTGCGAAAAGGATTGCCAGAACGCACTGACTTTGATACGATATTGATAGATTCTATTGCAAGCATAAAGCTTGACGGTGACCAGGAAATGATTGTGCTTTCCAAATCTTCAGACTTTAGTCCAAACCTTAAAGTTCTGGCAAAAGAAGTGATCACAAATAAAAACCAGATGATCAAGGTGACGTTTGAGACGTATTGTGATGACTATGATGCTGCCAAACTTCTAGGAGTAATCTCTTTCAGCAAGAATGATGTAACGTATGACTATCGAGCCGCAGACATCATCTATACCAATCCAATAGATGGTCAAGTGAACACTTCAAATCTCTTCTTTACCAAACCCCGAGAAGTTCCAGACGATGCCGAATTAAGCACCTACCTATGGTTTACAGGAAAAGGAGAGGCCAACTTAAAGTTGATAGAGTTGAAACTTATAGAAGTTACCTACTCAGAAGATCAATAGGCAAGTTTCTCCAGCTTACCTTGAATCTTCACAATCTTCTCTTGCAACTTCAATTTATCTTCTTCACCGCCAGCGCGCTCTGTTTCACCCGTTGCCAGTTCAGCGCTTAGTTCGCTTATATCCTCGTCTAATTTCGCACGCTTTTTTATCAACTTATCTATCTTCTTTTGAGCCTTCGTTTGACTTTTTGCAATGGATTGAATATTGCTCAATGACTTTTGCTCGTCCTTGCTCATAGTACCTTCCTTTACAACGTGTATTGAATCTCCCAACAACTCTGCGGGAATCGTCATTTCTTTTACGTTATCAAACTCACGATTAACCGCGAGGTAAGTGGAAGTGATGGCTGGAAGAGACTCTGAAGTTTTGTACAATGTCACCTTAAATTTACCGTCACCTTCGCTGTGGATATTATGAATCACGTGAGCAGTATAGCCTTCCTTCATAATCCATACCTCATAAAGCTTGCCTTCCTCTAATTTCAATTTCACATCACCATCAGCGGGAACCTTTTGCCGTAATATTTCTTCTCCGTGTTCAGTAATTACAAGACTTGTAACTTCAATAGCTGAATGATCAACCGTCTGAATTTCAAACTTCACTTTGAACTCACCAGCGTAAGAAAACATAAGTAAAGCAGAGAAAATTGCCATGAATAGAGTTTTCATAATTTCTTCATTTAATTGTACTCAAAGGACGACAAAAGAAATGAGATAAACCTACTTTCGCAGCGATGTATAAGTCAATCATTCGCCCGCTTCTTTACACTATGGATCCTGAAAAGGCGCATTATTTTGCGACCACTTGGTTGGAGCGGTTTCATAACCTCGGACTACTAAACAGTCCTCTTGCTCCATCTTTTAAAGTAGAGGACAAAAAACTGGAGAGAAAGCTCTTTGGATTGACCTTTCCAAATCCTGTGGGATTGGCTGCAGGATTTGATAAAGACGCCAAATGGATTGATTCTTTGGCTGAGCTAGGTTTTGGGTTTATAGAAATTGGCACGGTGACTCCTGTGGGTCAGCCTGGAAATCCAAAGCCACGACTTTTTCGTTTGGTTGAAGATGAAGCGCTGATTAATAGAATGGGCTTTAATAACGATGGGGTAGATGCTGCTGTAGAACGCATCAAAAAGTCAAATCACAGGGTGCCAATTGGAGGAAACATAGGCAAGAATAAAGTCACTCCGAATGATAAAGCCTTGGATGATTACCGCATTACTTTTGAAAAGCTCTATGATCATGTTGATTATTTCGCTGTAAACGTGAGTTCGCCAAACACGCCTGGTTTGAGAGAGTTACAAGGAAAAGATGTGCTGAAACGGATATTTGAAACCCTCTTTGAATACCGATCAAAACAATCAAAGTCTAAATCAGTATTACTAAAAATAGCTCCGGATCTTTCTGAAGATCAACTGTCTGATATCGTATCTCTGGTTGGCGAGATCAATATTGATGGATTGATTGCTACCAACACTACATTGGACAGAAGTAATTTAAAGTCGCCCAAAAGTTTAGCTGAGCAAGCAGGTGGGTTAAGCGGTGTTCCTGTGCTAACAAAGAGTACGGATGTGATTAAATTCATTCACCGAGAGTCCAATGGCAGTATTCCAATCATTGGCGTGGGCGGAATTCATAATCCAGAAGATGCTTTAGAGAAATTGGATGCAGGTGCTTCATTGGTCCAGTTGTATACGGGCTTTATTTATGAAGGTCCTTGGCTGATTAAAAACATCAATAAAAGATTACTGCAATGAGTGTAAAGATTATTGAATGCCCAAGAGACGCTATGCAAGGAATGGATCCATTCATTCCTGCAGAGAAAAAGGCTGCCTACATTAATCAGTTATTAAAAGTTGGTTTTGATACTATTGATTTCGGAAGTTTCGTTTCACCAAAGGCTATTCCTCAATTGAGGGATACAGCTGAAGTTCTTTCCATGCTCAATTTAGAGAACGCCAAGTCTAAACTTCTCGCCATTGTAGCGAATACCAGAGGCGCGCAAGACGCATGCAATTTTGAGGAGATCGACTATTTGGGTTATCCGTTCAGCATATCAGAGACTTTTCAATTGAGAAATACCAATGCCACCATTGATCAATCGTTGAGCAGGGTAGAAGAGATGCAGAGCCTTTGTGTGCAGAATAAGAAGAAAATGGTAGTGTACATTTCAATGGCCTTCGGCAATCCTTATGGTGATCCTTGGAGCGGTCAATTGGCAGCAGAGTGGACGGAGAAATTGACAAAAGACTTGGGTATTGAAATCATTGCATTGGCTGACACGGTGGGAGTAAGCAATGGCGATAACATCACAGAATTATTCTCTACCTTGATTCCGGCTTTCCCAAAGGTGGAGATAGGAGCGCACCTACACACTCTACCTGAAGATGCTAAGACAAAAGCCAAACTGGCCTATGACAGTGGTTGCAGGCGCTTTGATGCAGCGCTTAAAGGGTATGGCGGATGCCCCATGGCAGAAGATGATTTAGTTGGAAACATGGCCACAGAACTCTTGATTGATGCTTTGAGTGGCGTTGATCAACTATCGATTGATGAAAAACAATTTATAGAGGCAATGATGCTCGCAGGATCAACGTTTCCTTCGTAAACCAACCCCAATATTTAAAGAACGTCTTAAAGCAAAGTCATTTTACGTAAATTTGGCCACCATATGAATCGTATGAATAATAGAATTTCATTTATCGTTGCTGCATTTTTTATTGCTGGCATGTTCTCAACTTCTTGTGAAAGAGGCACTACTTTGGGCGCTGTGGGTTATCCTGACCCTAATGATCCACTTTCATTTGACACCTTCAATGTTCCAACAGCCGACTTCTTCTTCTACGGTAAATTTGAAGGACAATTCAGGGTTTGGGAAGATGGAAAAAGGTCAAAATGGGATACAATTACACGCTTAGATATAAACGATCCAAACGCAACTACTTGGTCACTATGGCCAGCTTACAGTGAGAATATCTATCGAAACATTCCAAGAACTAATCTAGCAGAGATGCTTCCATGCATCAATGACTCAGATAATATTTGGTTTGATCACACCACACGATTCTTACGTCCTGAAATTCCTAATGAAAGGATTGAGATTTCATTTTTTGATTGCATTGAGGAATACGATACTATTCCAGCTAATCTTCCTTTTAATGATAACATTGTTACCTATTTAGGAATTGCTGATTATGGCACTGCCATCCCATTCACCAACACAGAGTATGGCAGAAGGGGAGTCCAATTGAAGTACGTTGATGAAAACAGAGATGTTTGGACTACCAAAACTGGAAGCGGTCAATTGGTAGATTCATATTTCAGACTGAATGAATTCTATCCTCGAATTGTTTCTCAAGATACTCTAGACACGCTAGCTATGCACATCATAGAAGGCGAGTTTGCTGGTAGACTTTACAATGGCTCTAGAGAGCTTCCAATTACAGAAGCTAAATTCCGAGCACGATTAGTGCCAAGATCGAATTTCTAAACCAATTTCTTTTTCTAATTTCGACCCACTTTTGGTTCTTGACCCTGTCAAGATTAAAAGGGAATCCGGTGTAAATCCGGAACTGTCCCCGCAGCTGTAAGTTTCGCTAAGGGTTTTCGCTTAACAAAGCCACTGTCGAAAGATGGGAAGGCGCGAAAACTGAAACAAGTCAGAAGACCTGCCAGAAGTACATAACGAAAAGCTTTCGGGAATAAGAGCTGATCGGAGTTATGCTTCGTGCGTCACTTCCATCAATTTTTTACTGATCGTTTCTCGTGTTTAATCGTAATGAATTAAAACACATATGAAACATATTTTACTTCTTGCAGCAGCCTTAACGAGCGCTACCTTGTCTTTTTCTCAATCCATAGACTTCGAAAATATCTCCATCGCGCAAGACACCTTTAGCGATGGACGTGATAGTACTTTGATATTCACATCGGGTGATTTTGAATTCCCTGTGCTGTACGATACTTCTTTTAATTATTGGGCATCGGGCTTTGCCATGAGTACCATGCGTGACACTTCAGATGGAAGCTTTATGAATCTATACAGCGCGTATTCTTCAGATGTTAACAGCGAAAATATTTATACGACAGGCAATCTTGGGTCTGGACTCATTACTATGAGTACGCTCACAGTATTCGATCGAGATTTAGTTTGGCACAATTTGGAGATTACTAACACAACCTATGCTTACAAGAGCATTCTCAATGGAGATGCTTTTGCGAAAAAATTTGGTGGTTCAACAGGTGATGACCCCGATTATTTCTTCGTGAGAATCTATGGTACATCTAATTTGGAAATAGACAGCATCGATTTCTACCTAGCAGACTATAGATTTGAAGACAGCGTGCAGGACTACATTATTAATGATTGGACTGAAGTAGACCTCTCAGCTCTACCTAAAAATTCCACTGAGATTTCATTCAAGCTGTTTAGCAGTGATACTGGAGCTTTCGGGATTAACACACCGTTATTTTTCTCTCTCGATAATATTGAATACAGCCTGGTAGGTGGTTTAAATGATGTCGACAGAAATGAGTTTGAAGCCTATTCAGACGGAAATAGCATTCAACTAAACGATCGTTCAAAAGCCACCTATTCCGTTTATGACATCCAAGGAAGACTGCTTCATTCATTTCAAGATTTTTCTGGGTCTAGCTTGAATATTGAGCCTAAGAATCAATTGCTCATTGTAAGTCGTGAAACAGCAGAAGGCGTTTCGGTTAAAAAATTAGTTCATTGAGAACGCAAGTCATCATAGCATCAATCTTAATTTCAGTGCAGTGTGCTGGCCAAGGCAGCTTTAGTCCTCAAGCAGGAGAGCCTGGTTCGAACGCTATACCTAAGGATTATGCGGCTTTTAGAAATTGGGCTATATCATGTGAAGTTGAACGGGGATTACGACAAATAAACCTACCTGATTCTGGTTATGCAAGTAGTGGTTCAGCATTATATGCGATAGGCAAGCCAGACGCTCCTTTGACAGTAAGTTTGGGGGATGGCGGAAGCGCTACACTCACGTTTGCTGCGCCTTTTTACGATGGGCCTGGCTATGATTTTGCTGTGTTTGAAAATGGATTTGGGAGTGGGAGTGATGCATTTCTTGAGCTTGCCTTTGTTGAGGTGAGTTCTGATGGAGTTAATTTCTTTCGATTTCCAGCTATAAGTGAAGAACAAACTCTATCTCAAAAGGAATCTTTCGATAATTCAGACGCAACCTTCTTCCATAATTTAGCGGGAAAGCATATTGTAAACTTCGGAACACCTTTCGATTTAGCTGATCTGCCAGATACATCTGCGCTTGATAAGCAGAATGTGACACACATCAAAGTAATTGACGTTATCGGAAATATAGATCCATCGTTTGCTTCGGTTGATTTTAATGGAACAATCATTAATGATCCATGGCCCAGTAATTTTCCTCAAGGTGGTTTTGACCTTGATGCCGTGGGTGTCATCAATAGTCGAATCCCGTTGAATGTGAATGAGATAAACGAACGAAATTTAACTTCTCATGTAAAGTATGACCTCAATGGTAAAGTCATATCTGCGGATCGGATCGATTCTTACCGAGGTGTTTGGATAAGCGCTGATTCAAAAGGAGTGAAGTTGAGATAGCATGAAATGGAAATGGACCTTCCTTTTTACTTTCTGTCTAGGACATCTATTTTCCCAGAAAACACTAGAACTTAGACCTGTTGACGTTTTGGATTCCAATCAAGTTGGACTTCAGTCATCTTTCAACATCCATTTTGATTCAATCGCACAAGAGCAGATAAATGAACTAGACTTACTAGCATTTCTAAGCTCAAGGTCTAGTATAAATTTCAAAACCTTAGGTCCAGGCTTATTGTCAACGCCAACATTTAGAGGCGGAGACGCAAACCACACCCAATTGCTTTGGAATGGTTTGAAGATTAATTCACCGATGCTCGGAACCATAGATTTCTCCACCATTCCGGTTTCACAGTTCTCCGATATTTCTATAATTACAGGTAATTCCATGAATTTGTATTCCTCTGGTGGCTTGGGTGGAGGGGTATTACTTGAACAAAGCCCGGATTACAAAAGTGACTTCATAGAGATAGGCCAGCTGGTGTCTTCATTTGGTAACTACTCCACCACGGCACGAGTCAATAAAAATTTCAAGTTCCGCAACAAGTCTCTTGCTTTTGGATTGATGTCAGATATTCAAACGCTCTCTAATCGTTTTCTATATCAGGATATAAGTCAAACTCCTTATTCCAGTGAAGTGATGAATAACGCATCCTTCACTCGAAGAAATATTTCTCCGATGTTGAGTATTCCAATTTCGAAGTCAATCAATGTAACGGCAATTTATTGGTACAATGAAACCTCAAGATCAATTCCAAGTGCCATAAACACAAGTCCATCTATTGCTCAGCAAGAGGATGTTGTGCACAGATCAATGGGGATTATAGATTATACTCCAAGCAACACATTTGGCTTGAGCTACCGAGCAATGTATGAAGACAATGTCAATGCGTATTCCGATACTGCGCTGAGTATTGACAACTCTAACGACTATCAAACGGTTCAAAATCAAGTTGATGCGCACATCAAACCTCTAAAGGTGTTAGAAATTAAGGGCCAAGTGAATCATTCTTATACCCAAGCGGTATCCAAAAACTACAGTGAGAAGAAAACAAACTACACATTGGGTTCAATGCTCAAAGCTGAATATTCAATTTTGAAAGAAAGCGTGGTGTTTGAGCTGGGTTCGCGGTATACGTCATTCAACGAAAAGAACGCACTACTACCGTTTGGTGGGGTGTCCATCAAGCCCATATCTAAGATTCCGATCTCCGCCTTTGTATCGGCCTCTCAGAGTGCTCGCTTTCCTACATTAAATGAAATGTATTGGTCACCCGGTGGAAATGATTCATTGCAGCCAGAGCGAGGTCAGCTTCTGGAGTTTGGATTGAATTATCAAACAGCATATCAGGAATTGAAGGTAGCTTTCTTCAATGGAGAGTATTCAGATCGGATAAGATGGTTGCCTGATGGGGGAGTATTCGTTCCAACAAACGTCAACTATTCCATATCGAAAGGCATAGATTTATTATTCCAGCAGAAAGTTAAAATTGGAGCACATAGATTTATCATTGGAGGAAATGGGCAATACATAAATGCGCAAGGCGGCAATTCAAAAACCCAAACACAAGCACTTTCCTTCATACCTAATTACACGGCAAATATTAGTTTAGACTATCAATACCGTCAATTGGGGCTTAGATATACCTACTCCTATTTTGACAAACGATTTATATCTAACGATGAGTCTTCATACATGCCGGCATATCAACTGTCATCATTAGCGGGTAAGTATTCCGTCACTTTAAGCAGTGCTTTTTCACTCAACTTCACTGCAAGTGTCTCCAATTTGTTTGATTGGCAATATCAAAACATGCCTTGGAGGCCTATGCCTGGAAGGTTTTATAGTCTAAAAATAGCATTGAAGTGGAAAGGGTAGTAGCGATCATATTAATCATTTGTCTGAATTCATGTCAGAAAGACGAATACTTCGGCCCAGTATATCCATCGAATAGCGATGAGGTTTCTATAACTCCTGGAAATTTGATCTATATCGGTTGTGAAGGAAACTTTCAATTCAACAATGCATCGCTGAGTGTTTTTAATTTGGAGGACGAAACCATTCAGAATGACATTTACAAACGCACAAATAATAAGCAGTTAGGTGACGTATTGCAGTCTATTATTCACCATGGCGATAGCTTGTTTTTAGTAATCAATAACTCAGGTCTAATTCGGATCTTGAATGATTCAACGTTCGAAGAACTAGCCATAATTGAAGGATTTAACTCACCACGTCATATGCTCATGCTAAATGATAAAAAAGCTTTGGTAAGCGATTTTGGAGGTGGCGCTCTCAGCGTGGTAGATTTGGTTAGCAACTCCATAACCAATCAAATTCAAGCGCCCGAATGGACAGAACGTATGGTATTGATAGACGATATGATCTATATCTCCAATATGAAAGATTCTTCCATTTTGATTATTGACGCATTAAGTTTTGAGAAAATTGATGAAATTCAGCTGAGTATCGAGCCATCTTACTTATTCAGCTTAGACCATAAATTAGTGATTGCAGGCAATGCTAAAAAGGGAGCGAAATTGATCTCTTTCGTTAAATCAGGAGCTCTGGAAACGTTGGCTGAATTCAACAATCGTATTTCTGGCAGCGCTTTATACGATTCAGTAGGCTACTTTTTACTCAATAACACGGTTAAAATGATAAATCTAAGGAGTCAAAACGAGGGTCAATTTAGCCATACGGCCCAAACTCCATACAGCCTCTATGTCGATGAATCTGGCATCTACATTAGTGATGTAATTGACTATTTATCAAGGGGTAAGGTGTTGAGATACGATGCTTCATCCCAACTTATTCAAGAGCTAGAAACAGGTCTTATTCCCCAGGTAATTTTGAGGTAATCAACACCTCACTGTTGCAATTATTTGACGATGAGTTCGTTCAATACGTCTATTTTGTAAATTCGCTACCGCTTTAGCCTTAGTTATGTTAAGAAAAACGTTTGTAGTTATTGTCTGTATATCGATGTTTTGGTCTTGTAAAGATCAAACTCCGAACCTGCCAGATATTTCTGTGCCGCCACCAGAACCATCAATACACATTATTGATAATGACCTGTATTTTCAGTTCACGTGGGGGAAAGCAGCAGACACTATGACTTACGAAGTGTTGGATGACAGCACTCAGTGGCAAGATTTCGATTATGTGAATCTTGTGGGTGATGTGCGAAACGAAGAAGTGTTTGATACGGCTGGTTCATCTGCCGCTCAACTTTTCCCTCCTTTTCCGAAATTTGGATGGCATTATGCTCCTTTCACTAGACTTGTGACCAAAAAATACCGCGATCTAATTATTGATAAAGCTAATCCTAACGTTACCGTTGATCAGATTGAGATAGACGAAGCTGAGGAGGATATTGTAACGCTTTATTTCCCTTTCAGCATAACTGATACTCTTGCATTTTGGGATATCCAAGATTACATTGACAATCCATCTATTCGTGAAGATTTTATCCGTTGGGGTCGAGTTGGAAATAACACCATTGGAGATACGCTTTGGAATAATGATGCTCAACCAGGAGCGGTTATCTCATACCTCGATACAGCCGGTGTAGAGTGGAGGTCAGACAATCCGCCTACTTTTCAACCTTTTGGTTACTTCAGAATTTCTAAAGTAGAAGCAAATCTTAAAGATTACGAGTCTTATAACTTTATCACTGGCGATTTCTCAGTTAGACTATATAACGACAAGAAGGAATCTAAGGATATGAAGAACGCTAAATTCAAACTTCGAATCATTTCGGATATTGAATTGGGTCCTGAACCTCAGTAGACTTTATATTTAACACGTTGATTGCTCATTTGTGTTGGTTGAGCTAAATATTGTTTTCTGTTTCGATTGGCTCCCTAAGATTCTTTAATTTCGAGTAGTCTTTCTCAATAAATGAAATCTTTCACATTAACTCTTTCATTCCTTTTCGCATTACTACAGTCTGTGCACGCGCAAGATCCAAACAATCTAGCTGTGGATGGCACGGTCAAGGATGAGGATGGTGGAAGAATCACTGGTGCGCAAATTGCACTTTACCAAGATGGCGCTGAGCTAAAGCGCGTTAGCACTGGAAATAACGGCCGCTTTGATTTATACCTAGAGTTCGGTCATGAGTATACAATTGAGATTTCGAAGCCTTCATACGTGACCAAAAAACTCTATCTCAACACCAACAATGTCCCTGTAGATGAGCAGCTTTGGGGGTACGAGTTTGGTGGTTTTGTAGTGGATATGTTCAAGCGAATGGATGGAGTGGACTATTCAATATTAGACAAGCCGATTGGTAAAGTATACTACGAACCCAACGTGGAGAATTTTGTGGACGACAAATTGTATACTAGAGGCATTAAAGCAGAAGTAGACCGCCTCGAGGAAGCTCAAAAAGAAAAGATAAAAGCTGATAAGGAGCGAGAAAAACGCCTTGAGGCAGATTATCAATTGGCTATAAAAGACGCACAAGCTGCTATTGATGATGGCGATTACCTGCTAGCCAAAGACAACCTTCTTGCTGCCCAATCAATGAGTCCATCATCGAAGGTGGCGAGCCAAATGCTCTCTCAAGTAGAGGCTAAATTAAACTCCGAAGGAGCCGCACAACAGCAATACCTTTCTAAGTTAGCATCCGCTGATCAAGCATTTGGAAATAATAATTTTGAAAGTGCTATAGTTGCTTATCAACAAGCGCTTGACCTTAAGCCTAGTGAAGATTATCCCAAGAAAAGATTAAAAGAAAGTCAAGACCTTTTCGCTCAGCAAAAAATTGACAAGGAAAAGGCAGACGCACTTGCAGCAAAAGACAAGCAGTACAATGATGAAATTGCAAAAGCAGACGCGGCATACGGCAAAAAAGAATTCCTGAATGCACGAGCATCCTATCAAAATGCACTGAAGTATAAGGATGACGACTACCCTAAAACTAAGTTAAAGGAGATAGAGATCAAGTTGGCGGAGTTAGCTTCAGCAGAGCAAAAAGAACTTGCGGCTGCTAAAATAAATGCTTCATACGCTGATAAACTAGACAAGGCGAATGCTGCATTTAATTCCCAGAATTATGATTTAGCCGAGCAGCACTACAATGCGGCTATCCAAATCAAACCACAAGAAGCTTATCCTAAAGATCAAATTGAATTGATTACCGCCAAGCGTCAAGAACTCGCTGAAGCCAATAGACTTAAAGCACTGAAAAATGGGCTTGACCAAGACTACCAAAATGCCATAGCTAGTGCTGACAAAGCTTTGGAGTCCAAGGACTATGAATCTGCAAAAAGCTCTTATAGGAAGGCGCTTGAATTAAAACCCAAGGAAGTTTATCCATCAGAGAAGTTAGTTCAAATAGACAAAGAATTGGCTCGATTAGCTGCCTTAGCCTCCGAAAACGAGAAAAGAGAAGCAGAATTAAAGCTTGAAAAGAATTATACTGAGTTAATTGCTTCGGGTGATGGTGACTTTAAAAAGAAAGATTGGGTTTCTGCTAAAGCAAATTATCAAAGCGCTTTAGAATTAAAGTCAAATGAGCTCTATCCAAAAAATCAACTAGCTCTTATTGATTCGGAGATTAAAAAGGCTTCGAAGTTGGATGAGATTAATAGTGCTTATAACGGTCATATAGCAGCAGCAGACGGGGATTTTGATAGAGGAGAATATGCTAAGGCCATCATAGGGTACAAATCGGCATTGGGTGTTAAAGCAAACGAAAGCTATCCCATTTCAAGAATACAAGAAGCAGAAGCAATTATAGCTGAACAACAGCGCATAGCACAAGACAAAGCTGCCCAGGCAAAAGTGGATGAGAATTATGCATTGATCATTAAAGCAGCTGATTTGGCTTTTAATCAAAAGGATTACTCACTCGCCACTGCTAGATACTCTGAAGCTCTAAAACTTAAATCAGACACATATCCTTCTGATAGGATAGATGAAATAAAGTCCATATTAGCAGAACAAGCAAAAGCACAAGAGCTGGCTGCGAAAGAAGCTGAGATCAAAGAGAAATACGATGAAGCAATTTTGAAGGCTGATGGTCTTTTAGCCGCTAAAAACTACGATGAAGCCAGAGCAACGTATAACATGGCCGCTGGATTCAAGTCAAATGAAGCATATCCAAAAAATAAAATCTCTGAAATTGACGGAATTGTAAATTCCCTTGCGGCAGAAAAGTCAAAGGCAGAAGCTGATGCAAAGGCCAAAGCTGAATATGAAGACCTTTTGAAACGAGCGCAAGCCGAAATGGATGATGAGGATTATAGAGCAGCTCGTTCATTATATGCGGAAGCCAAAACGAAAAACCCATCTGATCAATTTCCAGCACTTCAGATCCAGAAAATTGATGCATTAATTGCAGAAACAGAAGCGAAGGAAAATGAGGAAGCTCGAATTGCGGCTAAAAAGAATGACTATGATAATTTCATGAGGAAAGGAAATGAAGCAATGGTCTCTCAGGATTACAAATTAGCAAGAGCGAGTTATACGTCTGCATTAGCAATTTATCCAAATGAAGAAATTCCAAAGTCAAAAATCTCAATGATTGATGAACTAGAGAAGAAGGCCGAGCAAGAAAGAATTAAAACCGAATACAATCGCATTATAGCTATAGCTGACAAGTTTTTCCTAGAAAAAGACTATGAAGCAGCTTTGGCAAAGTATACTGAATCTCTGGATATTACACAAGGCTTAAGCCATGCGCAAGAGCGCATTAAGAAATGCAATGAAATGATAGCGGAGCTATCAAGAGTCGCAGCTACTGAAGAAGAAGATAACAAGAGACGGGTGATAGAGGAAACCTTTGACGAGGGAAGAACCAAAGTGACAATTCGTAAAGTAAGCATAGGTGGTAGAGAACAAGTTTATAAAAGAGTTGTGCATTCGTGGGGTGGTAAATACTACTTCTTAGATGAACAACCAATCACCGAACTAGTGTGGAGTCGAGAAACCGCTAAATAATTGATAATGGTAGAAAACATCAAAAAGATTACAGCGTCTGTGCTGATTCTGGCAGTTTTATTCTTTTCGGTTTTGGCCGTTCTTTCCATTTGGGATATCATTCAAGTCGAGCAAGTATTTAGAAAGAGTTTACTTACTCTAGTCGTTATATTTTGTTCTTCAGTAGTGATCCTCTTTGTGTTTTCTAATTTTCTTAAAAGTGATGATAATAGAAGGGATTCGTCACCTAGATAGAATGTTCTATATTTCAAACTATTGTCGTATTTTTAGTAGCTAAAGCAATTTGTATTTATGAACACGAAGGAAATAACTTTAGAAGAGGCATTAAAAGAACATTTTGGGTTCGACTCTTTTAAGGGTATGCAGAGAGAAGTCATTGTAAGTCTGATGGCTGGCAACGACACTTTCGCCATTATGCCTACCGGTGGAGGTAAGTCATTATGTTATCAACTTCCGGCTCTTATGAAGGAAGGAACCGCGATCATCATTTCACCTCTTATAGCGTTAATGAAGAATCAAGTTGATTCTATTCGCAGCTATGGCAGTGAGGACAATATTGCTCATTTCCTTAATAGTTCATTGAATAAAACAGAAATCACTCAGGTTAAAGAAGACGTAACTAATGGGAGTACCAAGATGTTATATCTAGCCCCTGAGTCATTAAATAAAGAAGAGAATCTTGAATTCTTGAAAAGCGTTACTATTTCATTCGTAGCTGTGGATGAGGCTCATTGTATTTCTGAATGGGGTCATGATTTCAGACCAGAATATAGACGCATCAAGGAAATGATTAAAGGAATTGATCAAGAGATTCCTTTAATGGCACTTACCGCAACGGCTACTCCCAAAGTTCAATCTGATATTCAAAAGAACTTAGGAATGAATGATGCTTCTGTATTCAAAGCTTCATTCAATAGACCAAATCTATTTTACGAAGTCCGTCCCAAAATTGACCCGATTAAGCAACTTATCAGATTTGTTAAAGAAAGAGAAGGGAAGTCTGGAATTATATATTGTTTAAGCCGGAAAAAAGTGGAAGAGGTAGCATCTTCACTTCAAGTAAACGGTATAAAAGCGCTTCCTTACCATGCTGGTTTTGATGCAAAGACAAGATCTTCTCATCAGGATCAATTCCTAATGGAAGATGTTGATGTTATCGTGGCCACCATTGCCTTCGGAATGGGAATCGATAAGCCAGATGTCAGATTTGTGGTTCATTATGACATGCCAAAAAGCTTAGAAGGATACTATCAAGAAACCGGAAGAGCGGGTAGAGATGGTGGAGAAGGGGTTTGCGTAGCACTCTATGACCATAAAGACATCGAGAAACTTGAAAAGTTCATGAATGGAAAGCCTGTTGCAGAGCAAGAGGTCGGGAAACAATTGTTAGAAGAGGTTGTGTCTTATGCAGAAACTGCAGTCTCAAGAAGAAAGTTTCTTCTCAATTACTTTGGCGAAGAATGGGATGAAGTCAATGGTGAGGGAGCCAATATGGACGATAACTCGGTTAATCCCAAAGAAAAGATTGAGTTTGTAGACAATATGCTCGTTCTATTTAAAGTGATTGACACCATAAAACAAAGATTCAAGTCAAAGCATATTGTCAATGTACTTGTTGGTAATAACACTTCTGAAGTCAGCACCTATCGCCATAACCAAAGTGATGTGTTTGAAATCGGTAAAGATACAGAGGCCAAATTCTGGATGGCCGCTATTAGACAGGCGCTAGTAGAGGGTTTACTTTATAAGGATATTGAAAACTATGGTCTAGTCAAGATTTCAGAGAGAGGAAGGGAGTTTATGTCCAAACCGCCTGAATCATACAGCATTTACAAAGATCATGACTATACTTCAGAGATTGAAAAAGGAAATGATCTTGTCATGAGC
The DNA here is from genome assembly GCA_905479105.1 of uncultured Flavobacteriales bacterium. Lineage (GTDB taxonomy): Bacteria > Bacteroidota > Bacteroidia > Flavobacteriales_G > Salibacteraceae > SHAN690. The sequence goes on along the minus strand of CAJQLE010000004.1, from coordinate 631,100 downwards.
GGTAAAACCGGTGGTTCGGTTATGGATGAAGAGTTAATGAAACTTCTTAAAGATCTCACAAAAAAGATCTCCAAGGAAAAGAATGTACCACCCTTCGTTGTCTTTCAAGAACCATCTTTAGAAGATATGGCTAATCAGTATCCTATCACAATGGACGAACTGAAGAACATTCAAGGTGTTGGAAGTGGCAAGGCTCTTAAATTTGGAAAGCCCTTTATCGAGCTTATTCAAAACTATGTTGAAGAGAAAGGAATAGAGCGCCCACAAGATATGGTCGTGAAGTCCATAGTTAATAAATCAGGTAAAAAGGTTTACATCATTCAATCCATCGATAGAAAGATCCCACTGGAAGATATTGCAAAAGCAAAAGGTATGTCCTTCGATGAACTACTTGAAGAATTAGAGCACATTATAGATAGTGGTACCAAGGTCAATATCGATTATTATATCAATGATGTAGTTGATGAAGATAGGTTAGAGGAGGTTTACGAGTATTTCATGGAAGCTGAATCACCAGATATTGATGCAGCGTTGGAAGAACTAGATGACGAAGACTACACATCAGAAGAACTGCGAATAATTAGAATCAAATTTATGTCTGAAGTAGCGAATTAAAACCAAATTTAATACCATAAAAAAAGCCCCGATAACGGGGCTTTTTCATTTAGGACTCTGAATCCTTTTTCTTCTTTACTTTCTTAACCTTAATTACAATATTGTCTTTTTCTTTATTCAAGTCAGCATGCAATTCATCACCTTCATCAATGTTAGTCTTGATGATCTCTTCAGCCATAGGATCTTCTAAGAATTTTTGAATCGCTCGCTTAAGAGGTCTTGCACCATACTTCTCATCAAAACCTTTTTCCGCTATAAAGTTTAAAGCTTTATCAGACACAACCAATTTGTATCCAATCTCTTCAACCCTTTTAAGCAACGATTTCATTTCAATGTGAATGATCTCCTTAATGTGATCTTGATTCAAGTTATTGAATAATACCACATCATCAATTCTGTTTAAGAATTCAGGAGCAAATGCATTTTTCAATGCCTTTTCGATCACACCTTTAGTAATATCATCAGCTTGATCAAGTTGAGACTTAGTTCCAAAACCCACCCCAGCGCCAAAGTCTTTCAATTGTCTCGAACCAATGTTAGAAGTCATGATCACAATAGAGTTTCTAAAGTCAATTTTACGACCAAGACTATCTGTTATTTGACCATCATCTAATACTTGCAGTAGTAAATTGAATACATCAGGATGAGCCTTTTCTATTTCATCTAATAATACAACAGAGTAGGGGCGTCTTCTTACTTTTTCAGTCAACTGTCCACCTTCTTCATAGCCAACGTATCCGGGAGGCGCTCCAATCAATCTAGAAACAGCAAACTTCTCCATGTATTCACTCATATCTATACGAATCAGCGCATCGTCCTTATCAAACAAATAACGCGCTAAGACTTTTGCCAACTGAGTTTTGCCAACACCAGTAGGACCTAAGAAAATAAATGTTCCGATGGGCTTGTCTGGATCTTTAAGTCCTGCACGATTTCTGCGAATTGATTTAACAACTTTCTCAATCGCATTATCCTGACCAACCACGGAGCCTCGAAGTTCTGTATCCATATTTACAAGACGAGACCCCTCATTCTGGGCAATTCTCTGAGTAGGAACACCTGTCATCATTGCTACAACTTCAGCAACATTATCTTCTGTTACTGGCTCACGATGATTTTTAGTTTCCTCTTCCCATTTTTTCTTCTCGGTCTCTAATTCTTCAATCAACTGTCTTTCCGTATCTCTAAGTTTAGCTGCCTCTTCGTAACGCTGGCTTCTAACAACACGGTTCTTTTCTTCTTTAATGTCCTCAATTTTCTTTTCTACCTCGATGATTGCTTTCGGAACTCTGATGTTTGTAATATGAACGCGAGATCCAGCTTCATCCAATGCATCTATAGCCTTATCCGGAAGGTGACGATCGCTAATGTATCGATCTGTTAATTGAACACACGCTTTGATAGCTTCATCAGTGTAAGTCACATTATGATGTGACTCATACTTCTCTTTGATGTTCATTAAAATCTGAATCGTTTCATCAGCAGTAGTTGGCTCTATTAAAACCTTTTGAAAACGTCTTTCAAGAGCACCGTCTTTTTCGATATACTGTCTGTATTCATCTAAAGTTGTTGCCCCTATGCATTGAATTTCACCTCTTGCTAGGGCAGGCTTAAACATATTTGAGGCGTCTAATGAACCGGACGCACCACCAGCTCCAACGAGCGTATGAATCTCATCAATGAAAAGAATAATGTCTCGGCTTTTTTCAAGCTCGTTCATTACTGCTTTCATTCGCTCTTCAAATTGTCCTCGATACTTTGTACCGGCAACCAATGAAGCGAGGTCAAGCGTTACAACGCGCATGTTAAATAAGACACGCGACACTTTCCTTTGAACAATCCTCAAGGCGAGTCCTTCCGCAATTGCGGATTTACCGACACCAGGCTCTCCTATAAGAATAGGGTTGTTTTTCTTTCTTCGACTTAAGATTTGAGAGACACGCTCAATTTCTTTTTCACGTCCCACGATTGGGTCCAGCTTATCATCTTCAGCCAATTTTGTTAAGTCCCTGCCGAAGTTGTCGAGCACAGGAGTTTTTGATTTTGAATCTCCAGGCTTTCGACTTGAAGATCCAGAACTCGATCCGGCTCCAATGCTTCCTGAACCTGATCCTGATCCGAAAGATGGCCCATCCTCGTCATCATCATCATTTGGAGTATTCGGAAATTCCGATCTTGGTGTTTCTTGATTTAACATTAATTCTAATTCTTCTTTTACGACATCGTAGGTTACATTAAATGCTGATAGAGCCCTTGATGCCACATTGTTTTCATCTTTTAATATACTGAGAAGTAAATGCTCCGTTCCGATAACAGAGCTCTTGAAAAGCTTCGCCTCCAAATAGGTGATCTTTAAGGTCTTTTCGGCTTGCTTGACCAAAGGAATATTGCCTAAACTATTTAAGGGTTTCCCACTGGTCTCAACACTCTTAACAGAATTCTCAATAAGCTTTCTTAACTCAGAAAGGTCAACCTCTAAGTTCTTTAAAATTTTTATTGCGACTCCATCGCCTTCTCTAATCATTCCTAATAGGAAATGTTCAGTACCTATATAATCATGTCCTAACCTTAAAGCCTCTTCGCGACTAAAGGAAATAACGTCTTTAACTCTCGGTGAAAAATTTGTATCCATATTTCTTTAAACTGCATCCTCTTTACCAAGGATAATGCCATGACAAAGTAGTAGATTTTTTAACTTATCCAAAGCTATTGTCAACTCATTGTTGAAAACCTTACACTTACTAAGTATACTAACAGAATTTTGTTTAAAAATAGCCCCATTTTTTACGCGTTATCGAGATGTCGAATGTTACTTTCGGACACTTGTCTTAGCACACCAGCCTAGACTCAAAAAGGAATCAACCAATAGAAGGACAACATGGCAGAAGGAGAAAAGATTATTAGCGTCAATATCGAAGATGAAATGAAAACAGCTTACATCGATTATTCGATGTCAGTTATTGTTTCTAGAGCATTACCAGACGTTAGAGATGGGCTAAAACCTGTGCATAGAAGAGTGCTCTATGGCATGTTAGATCTTGGCGTTCTTTCAAATCGGGCTCACAAAAAATCGGCTCGTATTGTTGGAGAAGTTCTCGGTAAATATCACCCACACGGTGATTCCTCTGTATATGACACAATGGTCAGAATGGCACAAACTTGGAGTTTGCGTTATCCATTGGTTGATGGGCAAGGTAACTTTGGGTCGATTGATGGTGATAGTCCTGCTGCGATGCGTTATACAGAAGCGCGTTTAAGAAAAATTGCGGAAGAATTACTCGCAGACATTGACAAAGAGACGGTTGATTTCCAATTAAACTTTGATGACTCTCTTGAAGAGCCAAAAGTATTGCCCGCTGGAATTCCAAACCTTCTTATTAATGGATCTAGTGGTATTGCCGTTGGTATGGCTACAAATATGCCGCCTCATAATTTAACTGAAGTTATAGATGGTATCATAGCCTATATTGACAATAACGACATTGAAATACCTCAATTAATGGAGCATATAAAAGCTCCAGACTTCCCAACAGGCGCAATCATTTATGGTTATGAAGGCGTAAAAGATGCCTTTGAAGGGGGTAGAGGACGCATTGTCATGCGAGCTCGAACCAATATTGAAGTAGATGATGACGATAGAGCGGCCATCATAGTGACGGAGATTCCATATCAAGTGAATAAAGCTGATATGATCCAGCGCACGGCTGAATTAGTTAACGACAAGAAGATTGAAGGCATCAGAGATATCCGTGACGAATCGGATAGAACAGGTATGCGCATCGTTTATGAATTAAAGCATGATGCAATTCCTAATGTTGTTCAAAATCACCTATTTAAGTACACTTCATTACAAACAAGCTTTAGCGTAAATAACATCGCTCTTGTGAAAGGTCGGCCAGTGGCTTTGAACTTGAAAGACATGATTGTTCATTTTGTGGAGCATCGTCATGAGGTTGTTGTAAGAAGAGCGAAGTTTGAGTTAAGAAAAGCTGAGGAGAGAGCGCACGTATTGGAAGGTTTACTTATTGCTCTTGACAATATAGACCAAGTTATCAAACTGATTCGGGCCTCTAAAACGCCTGATGAAGCGCGTGAAGGATTAATGGCAAATTTCAAATTGTCTGAGATACAAGCACGAGCCATCCTTGATATGCGTTTACAGCGTTTAACTGGACTGGAAAGAGATAAGATCAAAGGTGAGTTTGATGAGTTGATGAAAACCATTTCAGGTCTTCAAAACCTATTGAATACTGAAGAGATTAGAATGGCCTTGATCAAAGAAGAACTCCTGATCATCAAAGAAAAATATGGTGACGAGAGAAGGACAGAGATTGTTTATGGTGCTGAAGATTTCCGCATTGAAGATATGATTCCTAATGAGGAAGTTGTAGTGACGATTTCTCATTTAGGGTATATCAAGCGCACTGTATTAACCGAGTATAGAAGACAATCCAGAGGTGGCGTTGGAAGCAAGGGCACGAGTACACGAAACGAAGATTTCTTAGAACATCTATTTGTAGCCAGCACACATAATTACCTTCTGATTTTTACAGAAAAAGGAAAGTGCTTCTGGATGCGTGTATTTGAGATCCCAGAGGGAACGAAAGCTTCGAAGGGTAGAGCGATACAAAACTTACTAAATATAGAGCCAGATGACAAAGTCTTGACTTATATAAACGTAGAAAGTTTAAGCGATGCAGAATTCTTAAATAATCACTATATCGTGATGTGTACCAAGAATGGTATTATTAAAAAGACGCCATTAGAGCAGTATAGTCGACCTAGAGCGAACGGAATCATTGCAATAGGAGTGAGGGAAGGAGACACTTTACTCGAGGCACGATTGACCAATGGTAAAAACCACATCATAATGGCACTTAAGTCTGGTAAAGCCATTCACTTTGATGAAACTAAGGTTCGCTCAATGGGACGTGGAGCGAGTGGAGTAAAAGGAGTGACACTTGCTGGACCAAAAGATGAAGTAATAGGAATGATTTGCGTAAACGATCCTTCTGAAAGTGTTCTAGTTGTATCAGAAAAAGGATATGGGAAGCGCACACTAGTGGAAGATTACCGCATTACAAACAGAGGAGGCAAGGGTGTTAAAACACTCAATATCACTGACAAAACAGGTGATTTAATCTCGATCAAAATTGTTTCTGATGATGACGATTTGATGATTATTAATAAATCAGGAATCACCATCAGAATGTCAATGGCTGAATTGCGAGTGATGGGAAGAGCTACTCAAGGTGTTCGTCTAATCAACTTACGCGGCAGTGACTCCATTGCTGCTGTGGCAAAAGTTGACGCTTTAGAAGAAGATGAAATATTACTGGATGAGGAAGGAAATCCAATAGAACCAATTATTTCAGAAGCTTCTGATGAAACAACAAATGATTCACCAGATGAGGCGCTAGAAGAAAATGAGACCGAGGAGTAGACTTCGCTTTGGTCTTATTATTGATTACCTATTTTTGAATCAAAATTTACAAATTATGAGAAGAGTAATAGCGGCTGTGCTATTTATGGTAAGTGCGAACATGATGTTTGCACAAGGAGCTAAAGTGTTGAATGCCTATAACTACCTGCAAGATGGTGAGTTATCGAAGGCTCAAACTGAAATTGATCCTGCAATTACGCATGAAAAAACAAAGCTTGATGGAAAAACTTGGTACTATAGAGGTCAAATCTATGAGCAAATTTATTTCTCTACTGAGGAACGTTTTGCAAGTTTGAAGGATGGGAGCTTAATGAAAGCCATTGAGTCATTTGGAAATGCAATTGAGTTAGGAAGTAAGCGAATCAACATGAATGATGTGAATGATCGTTACCAAAGACTTGCAGCGTTTTGTTACCAAGAAGGAGTAGAGCAATTCAACGCTAAAAACTACACCGATGCGGTGCAGTTCTTTGAAACCTGTTATACCGTCCGTCTTGAAGCTGGAGCGGTTGATTCTGGTGCTATTTACAGTGCAGCTGTGGCAGCATTAAATGGTAAAATGTATGAAGAGGCAGAGAAAGATTTCAAAAAAGCAATTGAAATCAAGTATAGCTTAGAAGACAGCTACATCAATTTAGCCAACCTTTACAAAGAAAGGGGTGATAAGGAAGCCTATAAAGCGACCTTAGCGGAGGCTAGAAAAGTGTTGCCAAAAAGCCAAGAGATCATCACAGCAGAAATCAACATTTATCTTGAGTCAAAAGAGTTTGATAAAGCTTTAGAAAACTTGAATCTCGCTATCGAAAACGACCCTAATAACTTCTTGTTATACTTTGTTAGAGGCAATATCTATGACACAAAGCAAGCAAGCATGCTGAACGATGGGAAGAAGGAAGAATCTGTGCCATTCTTTGAGAAAGCAAAAAATGACTATGCTAAGGCACTGGAAGTGAAAAATGATTACTTCGATGCTGCATACAGTTTAGGTGCATTGTATTACAACAAAGGGGCGGAAATGCTTAATGATGCCAACATGATAAGCGATGACGCTAAATACAAAGTAGCAAAAGAAAAGGCGGATCAGCAGCTGAGAGATGCATTGCCATACCTCGAAAAGGCTCACGGTTTAGAACCGACTGATCTTAGCACAATGACTTCATTGAAAGAGCTTTATGCGCGTACCAATCAAATGGACAAGTACAAAGAAATGAGTGAGAAGCTTTCAAACTAACAAAGCTTAAATAGAATTTGATAAAGGCCAACAGTAATGTTGGTCTTTTTTTATGCTTAGATTTGATAGAGAAACCAATGACTAAACAACTCTTTATAGTGCTTTTTGCGCTGGCAACGTTTTCAGTGAGCTGCAATAAGCAGTGCAGAAAAACGGATTGTCATGAAAACGGTCGTTGCTACGAAGGCGAATGCCTATGTGAAAAATGGTATTCGGGTGATGAGTGCGAACTGCTTTTCAATAGAAACTATGATGGAATTTACAAAGGCAGTTATCGTCAACAAGAAGCTTTATTTGGAAGAATTGAGGATAGTATTATTGTTGATGCCGATCAAACTATTCCAAATAGATTAATGGTAGACCAGCGTTTCTACTATGACATTATTTCTGACAGTTCTTTGATTATTCCGGCTCAAACGATTTATACTGAATCGGATACTTTGATTGTTGAAGGTATAGGACGGTATGATGCTGATTGGATCAGATTGGAATACTCGCAAAAATCAGTCAGAATGAGCGGAGCAGAGGAACAAATCACTTTCTCAGGAGAAAAGTAGCATAAGAGAATACTAAGTCTTAGTCTAGATTAGCGAATGACCCTATTTAACATAATATATATTATAACCTTAATATAGCGTTAGGAAAACCTCAACAGGTCTCTTGGCAATGAAACCGATATCAATCATAGGAATACCATATTATTCAATTCTAATCGAACCAATTGTACTCTACAATTGTCATATTTGCAATCCAGACAAAAATAAAACCCTGAATATGAAAAAAATACTTTACTCTATTGTTCTCTTGTTTATCTGTCTTCAAACTACTGTTGCACAGGATTGGTCTTCATTTGCGGACATGCCCTTTGGACGACATCATCCAGTAACATTCACCTTAGATGGTTATGGTTATGCAGCCACTGGTTCAGATGCCTTAGAAGGTCCGGTAAGAGATTTTTATAAATATGATCCCAATGCTGATGAATGGACCATCCTATCTCAGTTTCCAGGTTCACCGAGAAGCTTTGGAATTGGCTACGCTTATGAGGGTAAAGGATATTTAGGATTTGGTTCTTCTGCAACAGCTTATTTAAAAGACATCTGGGTTTTTGACCCGGTAGCTGAAGATTGGGATTATCTAACTGCTTGTCCTTGCGATGCGCGTCAACACCCTGCATTTCTGATAAGTGATGGCAAAATTTATGTTGGTCTTGGCAGCGGAGCCAATGGTAACTTAAATGATTGGTGGGAATATGATATTAATGCAAACGATTGGAATCAAATGCCAAACATTCCAGGACCTCAGCGTCATCATCCTTATCAGTTCTCTGTAAAAGGTGAACTCTATACTGGCATGGGACATGGAAGCCAAGCTCCCACCATATATGATGATTGGTATCATTTTGATCAAGAAACGTCTACATGGGAAGTGATGAATGATTTTCCAAGTCAAGCGCGCGTTGCAGGAACACAATTTGACCATGGAGATTATGGATATGTTTTGAGTGGTGATGGTGCCAATCACTCTTTTATGAGCGAAGGTGAATTTTGGCAATACGATCTTACAGATGATAGTTGGACTCAGTTTCCTTCGCATCCTGGGATTAGCATTTGGGCTCCTGGTTCGTTTGTTATTGAAGATACCGTTTACTTTTTTGGTGGTCAGAATCGACAAACTGGAGTATATCCAACAGATGCTTGGAAATTTCAATTACCAACTCCTCCTGTACCTGAAGAGCCTGCTGGATTGGCTGAAGCCAATAGCAACTTCAACGTTAATCTCTTCCCTATCCCCGCTTCTGATTTTCTAGCTATTCAATCGAGTGTTGAAATAGAATCAGTGCATATTATCAATCTTGCTGGTCAAGTTGTTGCTAGTCATAATAATCCTAATGGTTCAATCTCAGTTCGTCAGCTCCCTGCTGGAGTTTACTTGGCGCAGGTCAGAACTGTAGATGGTGATGAGCAAATACTGCGTTGGGTAAAAGCTCAGTTGTAAAATATTAGCCAGCTCATTGGATTTTCCTGAAGATTTGATAATATCTAATCAAAGCCTATGGCTAATTGACGATACGTGTTTTGTATTTTAACCTAGACATTTGAAAGAGGCCTTTCTACTCTCTTGCTTTTTAATCACCTCTGCCCTTTGCACTCAGAGTCAAACTAATGCTGTTGCAGATAGTTTGATTCGTTTAATAGAGGCGACTGCAGACGATTCCTTGAAAGCATATTGCATGATTAAGGTTGGTTCTGAATATGAGCGAACCGGAAACGACTCTGCGTTAGGTTGGTTTCAAAGTGCACTGCTATTGACGCAATATCGTGAAGATTATAATCTGATCGATTTGCAAGGAATGGCATTCATGCGCATAGGGATTTATCAACTGAGGCATCAAGGATCCAGAGATGATGTGCTTCAAAATCTTGACAATGCTAAGCACATATTTCAAGAATCAGGAAATCAAGCTAGGCTAGCTGACGTATTAACTACTGCAGGCATTTACGAATGTTTTAATGGTGAGCAATCAGCAGCCTTTAAACTTCACACAGAGGCTATAAGTATTCTTTTAGAACTTAATGACTCATCAAGGTTAGCACGTTCTTACAATAATCTAGGGTTGGTATATTCTCAAATCAATGAAATTGAAAATGCCATACTCACCTACCAAAAAGCTCTAGAGATCAATGAAGTGCTTCAGAATCATGTTGAGCTAGGGAGGTTATATGGCAATATTGGATCACTGTATGCGAAGCTAAATTATCACGAAAAGTCTAGAGAATACTTTCAATTGTCCATAGATCTAAAGATGGAGCATATGCCAGAAATTCAATGGGCTGGCGCCTATAATAATTTGGGTTCAGCATATAGAAGACTTAAAAACCTAGATACAGCAAGTGTACTTTTTAATAAATCAATTGAAATTAGCACAAGACTCGGTGATCAAGATGTAGAGATTTTATCAAAGAACAACTTAGGCTTGACATATTATGATCTCAAGCAATATAAACTTGCTTATGACCTTATGCTTTCTGCTCTTGCAAAAGCCAGGTCAATTAATCATAAGCCACATACCGTGATGACTTTGGCTAATTTATCGATGATAAATGTTGAACTCGGTAATTATGAAGATGCTATAAAGCTCTCTCAAGAAGCGATCCTTATCACCGAATCCGTGAATAACGTAAGACCAAAAATTAGTCTCTATGACAACCTCTCCAATGCTTACAAAGGACTCGGGAATACTGAAAAAGCCTTAGCATACTTTGCCCTCAAGGTAAATCTGAACGACAGCCTCAATTCATCGGCTCAAAAAGAAGCTCTTTTGATGTTGGATAACCAATATCAAGCTGCAAAGCAAGAGCGAGAAATTGAAAAACAGAAATTGACTGTTCTAAAACAAAATTCAGAGGCCAAAACTCAGCAAGCACAAATCATTGCGCTTGTCTCTGTTTTATTACTCGTTTTGATTATTCTGATTTTCATACTGAGAGAATATAGAGTAAAGATCGCGCGTAATGAAAGCCTTCGGAAAACGAATCAGCATATTGAAGAGCAACGTGAGGCATTAAAACGATCTAATAGCGACAAGGACAAGCTTTTCTCAATAGTTTCACATGATCTGCGCGGCCCGTTCAATTCTTTAAAAATGATCTTAGACCTTACAGCGAGTGGAGATCTTAATCATGATGAAATTCAAATGTTATTGCTGAAGCTCAACAAATCAGTCGGTGCAAATCACGGATTTATTGAGAACCTCCTACTATGGTCCAAAAGTCAATTAGGTGGATTGGTTGTTATCAAAAGCACAATTATAATAAGTGAGATTTGCAGAAGAGCTGTTGAAACTTTTGAATTTCCTATTAAGGAGAAGAAAATTAGCATTCTCAATGAAGTTGACGAAGACTTTCGAATCATTTCTGATCCTGATTTGATTCAACTTTTAATGAGGAACTTAATAGGTAATGCCATTAAATTCAGTCATCAAGGTGGTATAATCAATCTGAGTGCAGAAAAGGATGACGATCGGATTGAAATCAAGATTGAAGATTACGGTGTGGGTATTCAAAAAGATAAAATAGCGGGGATTTTTGAATTGAGTCATGAATCTACCTTAGGCACTGAAAAAGAAGTAGGCACCGGGCTCGGCTTAACGCTTTGTAAAGAGGTTGTTACAAAACTTGGCGGGATCATTAAGCTTGAAAGCGAAGTCAACAAGGGAACGACCGTTACTATTCTATTGCCAGAATAATTAACCCCTGCTCTACCCTTTTCTCTCCTATAATAGTTCAATAACAGATTTAAGACATGAGCGGATCCCACCTATGTGAGCAAACATTACATGCTTTCACTGGATGGTATCCTCGTCTTTGTGCTTCAGAAATAGCTGCTTTGGTGGAAGTGCATAATCCAATGAATTCCAATTCTTCTGCCTTGTCAAATTCAGCACAATCATCCGCATGGACGACATGATTCTCAACTTTATGCCTAGTGCTGTTGCACAATCGATAACTTTTAAGCATAATCTCTTCAAATTTCATCTTGCAACTTAAAGCGATGTGAAATGAGAAACAATAGCCATATTCAGCTATTTTATAACTTAAAAAAAAACTACTTCTTTTTGGCCTTTTTCTTGGCCTTGGCCTTTCTTTTCTTGACCTCAAACTCCTCTGCATCATCAATTAGGGCTTGCCAATCATGAGGGTTCTCTTTGCTATTATCAACAGTAAGTTGATATTCATCCTTAGTTACGATCAGTCTACTAATCGGTTTTCCCAAGTTTTCCTCTATCTGCTTAAGAAGGTCTTTTTCTTCAATGCTCGAGAACGAATAAGCCTGGCCTTTTTGTGTTCCTCTACCCGTTCTCCCTACCCTATGCACATATTGCTCTGCGGTTTCAGGTAAATCATAATTAATGACATATTCCACATTTGGAATATCAATTCCTCTAGCACTAACATCTGTGGCTATTAAAACTTTCAAGTCTCCTGAGCGGAAATCCTTCATTATCTTCTCTCTATCAGAATGCTCTCGGTCGCTGTGAATAGTATCTGTAATTAAACCTACGCGTTCCATGGCTTTTTTGACTCGCTCTGCCCTGACCTTTGTACGAACAAAAACCAGCATCTTGCTTTCAAGGTGATTATTGATAAAACCTTCAAGAAAGAATCGTTTATCATCCATTTCTATAAATGCAACCGAATGCTCTATGTTTTTGGAAACAGGATCTTTCGGAGATATCTGTATGCGTATCGCATTACGCACCAAAGAATAGGCTAAATCCTTGATCTCTTCGTTTATGGTTGCTGAGAAAAACAAGGTTTGTCTGCGCTCAGGAATGTGTCTCATTACGTCACGGATATCCTTAATGAAACCTAGATCAAGCATGTGATCAGCTTCATCGAGTACTAGAATTTCCACCCGCCCTAATCGCAGTTCTCCTTGACTGACCAAGTCAAACATTCTACCTGGAGTCACAACCAATACGTCAACACCTTCGTTGAGCTTCTCAATTTGAGGTGCTTGCTCCACTCCACCGTGTATGCAATAGGAAGTAATGCGAGTATGTTTTCCTAATTCTTGAAAAACACTGTTTACTTGAAGTGCTAATTCATGCGTAGGCGTCATTACCAAGCACTTTACACCATCAGCTCTTCGCTCAATTTTGCGTTCTTGTAATAGATGTAAAATAGGTATGACAAATGCCGCGGTCTTTCCTGTACCGGTTTGAGCAATTGCAAGAACATCCTCACCTTTTAGAATTGGTGGGATGGATTTATACTGAATGTCAGTGGGTTTTTTATAACCAAGCTTGGCTATACTCGTCTTAATTCCTTCAGCTATGCGGTATTGTTCAAACTTCATAATCAACTAATGCTCCGCAAGATTAGTTATAAAGCTCCACTTGATCGGCTGAAGACGCACAAAACATTCGATGCAGAAACAATAATATTGAATCGTCTGTAGACAATCCTCACCATTATCCTAATGTTAGGATGCTTTTATCCATTACTCCCTTAATTTCTTTCTCTGAAACACTCAACTTTATAGCCAAATTCTGTATCAACTCACCTTTACGTCTCTCTTCATAATTCAAATCATCATTGGTCAATGAAGTATAAAGTCTTTTCAATCTTCCGATTTGAGTATAAAACGATCCGATATCTGCAGGTTCACTTTTCTTGGAGTAATTCATTACTGGGTACATATTTCACAAGGCAACGTGCATTGAGGGTTTCTGAAAACCGATGTAAGGTAGACTAAAAGCGGGTTTGAATTCTCACAATAAGCGTTATTAGTTGCTGCGTATGTAATTGGTGCATTTATTCCTTTACCTTTGTGCCATATTCTTAGCAGACTTTCTGTCAAGACAGTTTTTCCTCAAGGCCATCCGGCATCTCAAGAAACCCTCTCTTTACTTTCTGACTCGGCTAAGTACAGCGAAAGTGATTTTTTCGCTCATTCTCAATAGATGCATTTAAAATGTTTCGCATCGCAAATTGAGGATTTATGAGTTGTTCTCTAGCCCAGCGCAGTTAAAGAATTTATAGGAGCACACCCATGAGGCGGAAGACAAAGGCTTCATAAAACAATCCAAATTAAATATTAAGATTCAATTCAGCGCGTGAGTTGATGAGTAAAAAAACGCGGATAACATTCCGCAAAGTATCTATAGTAAATGTATCATACATCGTTTAAAAACAATAACAAAAAAACAAGCGCTACACCTTCGGGAGGAAGACCTTCTGGTGGTAATCGTGACGCTGGTCGAAGACCACAAAGTCGAGGAGGTAGAAAACCTTCTACATTAAACCCATCATTACTTATTAAGAAAGCTGTAAGTCAAGAAGTAGTCGACTACAAATCCGACAGACTTATCGCTGACCTTCCTGTCAATGAAAAATTAAGAGCGTGTCTTCAAGCTAAAGGCTTTGAGCGTCCAACTGAAATTCAGGATAAAACATTAGAAACTCTTCTTGAAGGAAGAGACCTTTTAGGTATCGCTCAAACCGGAACCGGTAAAACTGGAGCCTTCCTTATTCCAATAATTGACCAATTGCTTAGATCTCCTCAAAAGAACTATGCATTGATTATGGTGCCGACAAGAGAGTTGGCTACTCAAGTAGAAGATGAATTTAAGAGCATGACAAATGGTCTTGGTCTTTACAGTTCATGTCATATTGGTGGAACTAACATCAATAGAGATCTAGATAATCTTAGAAAAAAGAGTCATGTAGTGATCGGAACTCCTGGCCGCTTGCTTGACCTTGCAAATAGAAGAGCATTAGATTTGAAGTCATTTCACACGCTTGTGTTAGATGAATTTGACAGAATGCTTGATATGGGTTTTGTACATGATGTAAAGAAGCTTATTAGCTCAATGCATAATCGTGAGCACACCCTACTCTTCTCTGCTACCTTAGATAAGACTCAAGAATCATTGATCGGTGGTATTTTAACCAATGCAGCGACAGTGAAAGTTAGTCAAGGAGAAAGTACAGGTGATCATATCGAACAAGATATCGTGAGAATCGGCACAGGCGAAAATAAGTTCGATGTCCTATGTGGAATTATCGCTAATGAAGAATATCAGAAGGTGCTTGTTTTTGAAGAAACAAAGCATCAAGTTAAAAAACTTTGCATTCAATTGAATAAAGCTGGGTTTGATTCTGACGACATTCATGGCAATAAAAGTCAAAATGCGAGACAAACAGCATTGAACGCTTTCAAGCAAGGACGCATTAAAGTTCTCGTTGCGACTGACGTTGCGGCAAGAGGAATTGATGTATCTGATGTGACGCATGTGATCAATTATCAAGTGCCACAAACTTTTGACAGTTACATCCACAGAATTGGAAGAACAGGTCGCGCAGGAAAAGCAGGTAAAGCTTTAACATTCGTTTCGTAAATTATTAACAATTAAAGATTTAGACACCAAATGCGTCAATTAAAAATAGCAGCCACTTTCACCGACAGAAACAATCTGACGCTTGATAAATACCTGAACGAAGTAAGTCGTGAAGGTATGATCACTCAAGAAGAGGAAGTGGAGCTAACTAAGCGCATTAGAGAAGGTGATTCTTTGGCTCTTGACCGAATGGTTAGAGCTAATCTTCGATTCGTGATTTCAGTTGCAAAACAGTATCAAGGACAAGGCATGCCTTTAATTGATATGATCAGCGAAGGAAATGTAGGTTTGATTAAGGCCGCAGAGAAATTCGATGAAACACGAGGCTTTAAGTTTATATCATATGCGGTGTGGTGGATCAGACAATCGATTATGTCTGCTATTGCGCAGCATTCAAGAACTGTTCGTTTGCCGTTAAGTCAGACCAATAACATTAGGAAGATAAAACAAGCCAGTGTTAATTTGGAGCAGGCATTTGAGCGGGAACCGACAGCAAACGAACTCGCTGAATTGCTCGACTTCTCTGAAGAGAGCATATCCTCTTCTATCGAAAGCGCTCAAAAAGGAGTGTCAATTGATGTTCCACTGTGGGATACAGATGATTTCTGTATTGCAGACACTTTATCAGGAGGAGAAGTAGAAACAGATAGAGCGCTGATGAAAGGGTCATTGAATATTGAATTACAACGTTCAATGGTGAACTTAAATCCTACCGAGCGTGAGGTACTTAATCTTAATTTTGGAATAGGCGCTGAAGAATTATCTTTGACAGCCATTGCACTTAAACTTGACTTAAGTAAAGAACGCGTTAGACAAATTAAAAAACAAGCACTAAAAAGAATGGCAAAGACACTTGGTAACGAGTTAAAGGCCTATTTATAACAATACAAGTCGATTTCGACAAAACAATTTTATTCACCCCTTCAATAACAAAAAAAAACGTTGGAGGATTTTTTTTCAATTACACAATTTATAACATGAAGATTTTTGTAGCAAAACTGGATTACGGAGTAACAAGTGAAAACCTCCAAACAGTATTCGAAGAGCATGGCGCTGTAATGTCAGCAGTAGTAATAACTGATCGCGATACAGGTCGTTCTAAAGGATTCGGTTTCGTAGAAATGGAAAGCGAAGAAGACGCTATGAACGCAATCAATCAATTGGACGGAAGTTCATTGAAAGGACGCGAGATAGTAGTTAAGAAAGCAGAAGAAAATAGAAGAAGATAATATCTTCTTTATATCATTGGTTTTAAAGACCTCTGTTTTAAATCCCACAAGACAAATTCTTGTGGGATTTTATTTTTCTAGTCTTCGGCACCTGCCTTATCTATAATCTTTTGCTCGATCTGCTTGCTGGTCTTCAATCCTAATTTACGGAGATCATCTGCCCTCTTTATTAGATTCCCTGAACCTGATGATATCTTATTCATCGCTCCTTCATATGACTTCTTGGCCGTATCCATTTGCTTACCAAGGTTTAACAAGTCTTCTGTAAGTCCAACAAACTTGTCATATAAAGCACCTCCTTGTCGCGCTATTTCAATGGCATTTTGAGTTTGTTTTTCCTGCTTCCAAATACTGGCTATCGTACGCAAAGTGGCCAATAATGTAGAGGTGGATACGATAACAACGTTTTTATCAAACGCGTCTTGAAAAAGTGTGTTATCATATTGAACTGCTGCTGAAAAAGCACCTTCAATTGGAATAAAAAGTAACACAAAATCCAGTCCGTCTATTCCATATAGGCTTTGATAATTCTTATCACTTAATCCTTTCACATGAGCCTTTATTGATGCTATATGCTCCTTAAGGTGACCTTGTTGTTCCTCTACATTTTCAGCTGATGAAAATCGCTCATAAGCAATCAAAGAAACCTTTGAGTCAACAATCACGTTCTTATCCTCTGGCAACTTAATAATCACGTCAGGTTGGAAGCGTTTACCATCTTCCGTTGTTATGCTGTTTTGAATGAAGTATTCCTGATTTTTTGTGAGGCCGCTTTTTTCAAGAATTCGCTCAAGTATAACTTCTCCCCAATTTCCTTGCGCCTTCACGTCACTCTTCAGTGCTTTAGTCAAGTTCTCGGCATCCTTGGATAATTTAGCGCTTTGTTCACTGAGCATCTTTACTTCACTCTTCAGTGAAATAGTCTCCGCTTTTCCTTTCTCATACGTTTCTTCTACCTTCTTCTCAAAGTTTTCAAGCTTCTCTTTGAATGGGGCCAAAATGGTTCCTATTTGTTCTTTGTTTTGCTCTTTGAAGGTGTTGCCCGTCTTTTCCAATATTTCTTGAGCCAACACTTTAAAATCATTCTTGAATTTATCCTGCAATTGACCGATCTCACCTTTCTGTTCTTTTAATCTAAGCTCCATTTGTTCATGGCGCTCAGTCCAGCGGCTTAATTCACTGCTCAATCTTATAACCTCATCATCAACTTTGGTCTTCTCTTCAAGTACAGAATTTAATCGGTTTTGAAGGTCATTGAACCTATCTAAACTAACTGAGTTATTCGCGTCCAACTCGCTATTCATATCTGGTCTCAAAACTTTAGCCAATAACCAGCCGATAATCACACCTACAGCGATTCCAATAATTAATATGAGTATATCCATAAATTTTAAGAGTTGCTTTTACTGAAAGTGCAAAGGAATAGAAAACTAAGAGGATTATCTACCTCAATCCGACTTTCTTGCCCGTGTTGGATACAATAATCTGATCTCGAATGGTTTTCAGTTGTGCAAGGTTGTTTCTATATTCTAATGCAAAAGGATACGCACCGGCAGTAATGTATCTTCCGTCTTGCATTTTACCATCCCAACCTTTAGAAATATCCTTGCTTTCAAACATCAGCTTACCCCATCGGTTAAAGATTTGAATGTGAAAATCTTCAATTTGAATCGCCTCTCCTGTAATCTTAAAAACATCGTTTAGCCCATCTTCATTTGGTGAAAAACTATTTGGGTAGTAAAGTAATGTTTCATATAAGAATTGAAAGCTTTTAGTAACGCTATCAACACAGCCTTCTTCGGAAATCGCAACAAGAGTGACTGTGCTATCCATTGAATACTCATCAAACAACTTGTAAACCTGATCTTTATTTGAAATCGTATTGTTTCCTATATACCAGGTAAATGAACTTTCATTTAACGACCTATTTGTCAAAGTAACGTCAGGATGAACATTAGTAGGATTGATAGGATCTGCCGAAAATTCAGCCCTGGGCTGTTCAAGTATTTGAATGAGACAAGGAAACTCAGTACTTGAATAACATCCGAATTCGGTTTGTACATCTACCCGTGCATCAAAACATCCGGTCTCATCAAAAGCAAGTAAAGCACTATCCGTATAGAAGTTTGACAGCACAGACCCGTCACTAAAGGTCCATGTATACTTACTGGTTAAATTAAAACTCGTATTTCTTATGTGTACTTCAGCTTCTTCGCATGCAATATTTGGTAAAGCCTCAAGTTTTGGATGCTCAGGATTTCCAACATAAATAGTTTTAATAGAGGTGTCAGGCCTTGAAAGGCAAAGATCTGATATAGTCACCCTATATGTCGCGTTAGCGGATGGTTTAACAAATTGAATAGGCTTAGTATCGTTGGTATGAGACCAGCGGTATTGATATTCTTTAGAACCATTAAACCCTCCTCTTCCGGAAGCAATTAAGTAAAGTGATCTTCCCGCACAAACAGAATCGTCCTCGAAGGATATCTCCGACTTTATCGCTGAATACCCGCCTACTTGCACATAAACACTATCCTCATAAGCTGGCGTTCCGCAAAAATCTGAAACTGTAACTCTATACCACGTTGGAAGATCTGGACTTACCTTAATGCTGGGGCCAAATACTCCAGTGCTCCATGAGAAGGTGTAAATAGAATCACCTCCTGTTCCTGAAACTGCAATATTTATCGTATCATAAGGGCAAATCGTATCAATTTTTGGCAAGTCTAACCCCAATGGTGGTCGAATTCTAACTACAACTTTAGCCGTATCCCCTGGGCAACCATTTGCATCGGTTGCTCTCACCCAAAAACTTGTTGTTGTTGCAATTGATACTTGAGGTGTTTGACTCTGAGATAGAACATTGGTTAATAATGAATCTTCAAACCAAGTATATGAAAAAGGCGGTGTTCCTCCAGATGAAGCCGCAGCCATAGAAGCAATTTCACCGATACAAATCAAAGTATCACCCGCACTAATCGTAGAAATGGTATTAGGTACTCCTATGCTCACATCAAATGAATCAACACATCCATTGACATCAGTAGTTATTACAGTATTAAATCCACTGCATAGATTAAATGCTGTGGGTCCTGCCGTGCCTGATAACCATGAATAGTAGTATGGAAAAGTACCTCCAGCAGCCGATACAGTAGCAGTCCCATCACAACCCGTTGAATTAGGACATGAAAGATTGGTTGAAGAAAGCACAGACTGTACAATATCATCTGGCTGTTCAACAGTTATCGTGTCAATCACTTCACAACCAGCGTCATCCAAGACAGAAACAGAATATAAACCAGCGCATAATTGCGTTTGATTCGTACCCGAGGGAAGGCCATTACTCCAATTAAATGTCAAGGGCAATGCACCTCCTGTCACGTTCAGCTGTATCTGCCCGTTGCATTCGTTAAAACAGTCTAAGTTCGTTGCAATCATTTCAGTCTCTATAAGCTGAGAAATAGAAAAAGATACACTGTCCAACGTATCTAGGTTTCCACATGCATCTTCAACATATCCAGCTCCAGGAATTATACCCAAGGTGTAATTGCCAATGGCATTAGCAGCAGGCGAAAAATGTACCACAATTTCATTCGAGAAACCATTCGTGCAATTCAGTGAAGAAGCCGATGTTACTGTATACGGGCCACCAGGACCACTCAAAGAAAAGTCACCCGATTGAACAGAACTGCAAAGCAACGGTTCATCAAACTGAATCACTAAACTATCAAATGACTGACATGATGTTGAAGATGTTATCGTATCCATGGCTGGAGGAGTATTATCAAACAGAACAGCTGTTGAAGAAGAGAAATCGATTGTAAAACCGTAAACTGTTCCAGTCCAATTGGTAATATGCAAATAGTATGAACTTCCTGCGGCAACTGGAAGGTCAGCATTCCACTGAGGTCCATTTAGATTTCCAGGTCCATTACAAATTCCAAAACCACCATTTGGCGTGCTAACGCCTGTAGGACCGTTGGCACCAAAAACACCCCAAGTATTCGACCTTGCCATTGCACCAGAAGCACCCACGGATGTAGCAAGCTGAGCACAAGAGGTTGAAGTCATATCAAATAACGTCCAATCATGATCCTGATTTGCATTCAATGGAGTGATCGAATACCTCAATAGGCCTGCTTGTTGAACCGTAAATTTCAACCACACACTTCTTTGTTCAGGTGCATAGCAAGATGAAACATTAAATATTTCGCTTGGGAAGTTCCCCATACCGTTGTGGTTGAAGCTAACCGTGTACGTATTGCTACAAATGGGTATAGCCCCAAGACAGTCTTGATTTGTCGGGATTTGAGCAAAGGAATGAAGAGCAATAAAAACCCAGGCCGCAGTTAATACCGCGAGCCTTAGAACGGAAAGAATGTTATTTCTGTAGGTTTTCAATTACTCTTTAGGACTAGTTACTCCTAGCTCAGACGTTATAAATCTTAATGGTTGTGACCATCAATGGACTGAGTTAATTCTAATTTGAATTCAAAATAATTGGCATCCCACTATCTCCAGAGCCAATAATGACCACCTTAGAATTATTGGATTCTGCCAATTTCAACGTTGCTTCGATACCCTTCTCTTTTAAAATGTTTGAAGTAAGAGACGCATTCAACAATCTGTTTGCTGCTGATTTACCTTCGGCCTCAATACGCTGTCTTTCTGCTTCTTTCGTTGCCTTTTCAAGTCTGAACTCATACTCAAGTGACTCTTGTTCTTGTCTCAGTTTACGCTCAATAGCTTCCTTGATTGTTGTTGGAAGGGTTACATCACGAACTAACACATCATTGAGCTGTAGGTATTGATCCTCAACTATTTTCTTGGTTTCCACAAAGATCTCTTGTTGAATAGCGTCTCTTTTACTTGAATATATTTGCTCAGGAGTATACCTACCAACTACGCTCCTGGTGGCAGATCTTACTGCAGGCATTATAATTCTTTCGATATAATTTTCGCCTTTTTCTTGATGAAGCTTTCCGAGTTTCCTGTAGTCTGGCTGAAACCAAATTGAGGCATCCAATTTGATATCCAATCCATTGGATGAAAGAACTGCCATTTTTTCAAAAATTTCTTGCTGCCTTACCTCATAAATGAACATGGTGTTCCATGGTGCAATTATGTGAAACCCCTCACTAAAAGTTTGGGTCGTATCTACTCCACCGGCAAATTTTCTATAAAGCACACCTGCTTTACCAGAATCAATGGTTTTTGTGGAGGTTGCTAAAATGTAAATAACTATAAAAACTACAGCTACAATCGGGACAATAAACTTCGGAACTTTCATACTCAATATTTTATTAAAAATTAATTGTGTAAGGTAGCCAAATGACCAAGAAGAACAATAAAATTATCATGGGGATAAACTGTCCAAAATAGGTTTGAAAACAGATTTTGATCAGGAAATTTTAATGCGCTTCATTCTAACTTTGACTTCAATCAAAAACTATAAGAAATGACACCTAGCCAAGAACATTTTCAGAAAAGACTGGAGGAATTCTTTGAACGCCATGATCCTAATAAAGTTGACCGAGCTCATAGAATAGCACATAGATTTCATTTACACCAAGATGCCGTCTTTCATCACCTCACGAAGCACTATGATAACGGCCATCACGCTCCAGAGAACTTTTTGCAGTTCCTTGATCAATTCATTCATCCCGAACGTTATTAGACTTTGTTTACATTGCTCAAGTGATTAATAAACTGAGATGTTAACAGAGCAATACAAAATTGAAGTTCCTGAAAAAAGTTTTTCTCTCAGTCAGATTAACCCATCTTCTACTTTAGGTCTTACAAAAATTGAGGCCATTGAAAAAATGGTGGGGAATGTTTTGGATCTGAGGCCTCTGCAGGATAAGTTGTATGCAAATAGCCGCAATGCAGTATTGATCATTTTCCAAGCCATGGATGCTGCAGGAAAAGACAGTACGATAAATCATGTAATGTCTGGTATCAATCCACAAGGTTGCTTTGTTAAGAGTTTCAAACATCCTAATGACCTAGAACTGAGTCATGATTACTTGTGGCGTAGTACCCGAGATTTGCCAGAAAGAGGAATGATAGGAATCTTTAATAGATCCTATTATGAAGAGGTTTTAGTCGCGAGGGTTCATCCACAGATAGTTCTCAAACAGAACTTGCCTGGAATAAACTCAGAAAAAGATATCAAAGCATCCTTTTGGAAAGAACGATATCAGCAAATCAATAATTACGAAAAACGATTGACTACTAACGGTAATAAGGTTATAAAAATCTTTTTACATCTCTCCAAAAATGAACAGGCAAAGCGTTTTTTAAAGCGAATTAAAAGACAGGATAAGAATTGGAAATTTTCAGAATCTGATATGCTAGAACGAGCATATTGGGATGATTACCAGTCAGCTTATGAAGTTTGCATTAAAGAGACAGCAAATAAAACCAATCCTTGGTATGTAGTACCTGCCGATCATAAATGGTATACAAGGGCTGTTGTAAGTCAAATAATAGCAGATGAAATCAGCAGCCTCAATCCTAAATACCCAACAATAGACGAAAAGGCCTTATCACGATTGAACCAGTCTTGTGAACAATTAGAGTCTGAGCTTAGTTTAGAAAATAAAAATCAATAATTTGGAGAATCTAAATGTTTTTGGAGAACCGGTGATCACGTGCAGTAACGATCCTTTAACAGGGTTTTTTCGCGATGGATGCTGCAGTACGGATGTTGCTGACCATGGCATGCATACAGTATGCGCTGTAATGACAGAGGAGTTTTTGTCCTTCTCGAAATCCCAAGGAAATGATCTTTCAACTCCTCGTCCTGAATTCAATTTCAATGGATTAAAACCAGGAGATAAATGGTGTTTATGCGCTGCCCGCTGGAAAGAGGCATATGATGAAGGAAAAGCCCCTAAGGTTTTGTTGGAGGCAACACACGAAAGAACTTTAGCTATTGTGTCAATTGATCAACTCATAGAACATTCCGTCAGAAATTAATAATGCTTCATCACTAAGCGTTCACTTGTTGTCTCTTTATGCATTAAACCAGCTTTATCGAAATGACATGTTCTAAAACCAACATAGACAATGTTCACATTTGACTATGACTCATGTCCTCTGAGTTTTTTCCACATATATAGATGTCCTAGTGTTTTATTGGGAAAAGTTGCAATAGACTCAAAATGCCCCAAAGTTTTATACCCTTTCTTAGTTAGTAATATTTGACTCGCTTCATTATCATCCAATAAGATTGCTACAACGTGAGTTTTATTCAATCTCAACGCGACTTCTTCCAGGTATTTTATAATTAAAGTGCCAATTCCCTGTTTTTTATTGTCGTTATGAACATAAAATGTGATTTCTACATTTCCGCTTAGCGCTCCCCTATTCTCTCGATAAGACGTTAAACTTCCCCACCCTACAATTCTATTATCGATGACACATACACAAAATTTAATAGCCTTAGCCCGCAATGAGTCATACCATTGACGACCATTTTCGGCATTGAATATTTCTAAGTAGGCATTTTTTCGATCCATGATCGCTTGATTCATGATCTCAATAACTTCATGCTCATGGCTCCTATTTGCCTCTCTTATTAACATATCTCTTAAAATAGATGCTAGAAATTAAATTAGAGGTCATATTTTCAGCCCCAACTTAAAGATCATGGAGCAAAGTACCGTTTTTGGCCATCCAAAAGGCCTGTTTATTCTATTCTTTACAGAGCTATGGGAGCGTTTTTCATTCTATGGAATGCGGGCGATTCTCATATTATATCTAACAGCGGAAACACTTGGAGACAATCCTGGACTGGGCTGGAGTAATGAATCTGCCCTTGAATTATACGGCTGGTATGGTATGCTTGTTTACATGATGAGTATTCCTGGTGGTTTACTTGCAGATCGTTGGCTTGGCCAGAAAAAATCAGTTCTAGTAGGCGGTGTGTTAATCATACTTGGTCAGTTTATTTTGGCTGTTGATTCTCTCGTGGCATTCTATTCAGGACTGGCCTTGATTATATCGGGTGTAGGCGCACTTAAGCCTAACATCAGCACCATGGTGGGCGGGCTTTATAAAAAAGGTGATATAAAACGAGATGCTGGATTCACCATTTTCTATATTGGAATCAATATTGGTGCATTCTCTGCTCCTCTTCTTGTGGGATATTTCGGAGAGATTGTAGATTGGCATCTTGGTTTTAGCTTGGCTGGATTTGGGATGATCTTAGGTCAAATTGTATATGTTTTTGGTCAGAAACACCTGAAGGGTATAGGAGAATCTCACAAATCAAATCCAGAATCAGCTGCGCTTATGAAGCAGCCTTTAACCAAAATAGAAAAAGACAGAACGATCGTTTTACTGCTTTCATTTTTGATCATGATTGTCTTTTGGGGCGCCTATGAACAAGCGGGTGGTTTTATGAATTTATATGCCAAACAAACTGTAGATCGTGTAGTTTTTGGATATGAGATACCAGCGAGTTTTCTTCAGTCTTTGCACGCATTTTACGTCATTCTTTTAGGTGCTCCGATGGCTGCATTTTGGCTTTGGTGGAAAAAGAAGGGCAAAGAATCATCTGCTATATTCAAAATGGCCATCGGAACAATCGTGATGGGTTTTGGATTTATGGCATTAATGGGAGCCGCTTATGAAGTAAGCGTATTAGCTCTTGAAAAAGCTGGTCTTTACTGGTTGCTTCTCTCCTATTTCTTACACGTAGTCGGGGAATTAAGTAGTTCTCCTGTAGCACTTTCTTTTATCACAAAACTTGCACCAGCGAAGTATGCAAGCTTTATGATGGGTGCTTATTTTGCGGTAACAGGTCTTGGCAACAAAGTAGCCGGCTGGATTGGTGAAGCTGCCGAGAGCGCTGGGGCTTTGGAAGTATTTACTGGTGTCACAATTTTCTGCCTTGCATTCGGCTTACTATTGCTTGTATTCGTCAAAAGACTAAAAGCTTTAGCACATGGTGCTGAAGAGGACTTAGCTCAGGGGTAAATCTTTTTAACAGAAGAACCTTCAAGTTTCAGTGAAATGACTAATAAACCGCCATTTGAGAGGTTAACTTCGTCAATTCGCTTTAGAGGAGAAATCGTTTGTAATTCTCCTATTGTTATTCAACTAATTATTAATGCCATTTAGGCGTTTGCATTGGAATCTAATCAAAGATGAAAACCATAAGAATCGGAGGCGTTCCTGAGCATTATAATTTACCGTTTTATCGCATTTGCGAAAAACAGCCATTTCTATCTTTGGGCTATAAAGTCGATTTCACTGGATACTCAACAGGAACTGGTTCAATGTTGTCTGATTTGCGGGATAACCATCTCGACATGTCTGTATTACTGACTGAAGGCATAATTACCGATCAGCATGAAGGAAACTCTGCGAAGATTGTAGCGCACTATGTAAAGTCACCTTTAGTTTGGGGGGTTCATAAGCACGTGAACAATGCTTTTGATTTAAAAAATGGTGTAAGTCAAAAAACCCGTTTTGCAATTAGCCGGCCCAAGAGTGGATCTCATTTAATGGCCTATCTATATGCTAAGAAATTTGGAGTAAACATTCACGATGATCAATTCGAAGTCGTAAATAACATGAATGGAGCTGCCATGGCCATGGAAGTTGATCAAGCCGACCTATTTCTTTGGGAGAAATACACCATCAAGCCTTTAATATCGCAGGGAATTTTCAGCAGAATAGACGAACTATCTTCACCTTGGGAGCCATTTGTTATTGTGGCAAATGATGTCATTCAAAAAAATGAAACCCCTTTTATCGAAGCTCTAATTGCTTGGCTAAGGACGGAAACAATGCGTATAAAACAAAATCGTATTGAATCTATCAACGATATATCAACTCGATTTAAACTAGAAGCTTCAGATGTTTCTTATTGGCTTGAACAAGTAGAATGGGACGTTAAAGCCGTTTTATCAGATCAAGAGTTTGAGCATATTGAGCAAATTCTTATTGACTTAAATATTATTCAGCCTCAAAACGTAACAGGTTAATGGAGTTGTCGCTAGTTCTTGGATTTATCACTGCCACATTAGCACTTGCGCTAATGCCCGGCCCTGACAACATCTATGTTCTCACGGAAAGCGTGTCCAAAGGTTGGAGGCAAGGCGTTGGAATAACAGCAGGATTAATGAGTGGTGTTATCATTCACACTACGCTGGTTGCCACAGGAGTCTCGCTCATATTAATAGAAAGTGATACTGCATTTGACTTTCTTAAATATCTGGGTGCAGCTTATTTATTATACCTAGCCTATGGCGCCTTTAATGAAAAACCCATGGATGTGCATATGAAAGGACAAGCCAAAACTGAGCCCTTTCTTGTCATCTTTAAAAGAGGTTTTCTCATGAATGTGTTAAATCCTAAAGTGAGTATTTTCTTCATCGCACTTCTTCCCCAATTTGTGAGTTCGCCAGGCTTTTCACCGATGTATCAAATGATGATTTTAGGATTTATCTTCATGTTGGTTTCATTCGTGGTATTCTCAAGCATTGCTCTTATTTCAGGGCGCACTGCCCGACTTATTGAACATAAAGCATTTTGGACAACAACTAAATGGGTAAAAGTTGTGTTATTAATTTCACTAACACTTCTTTTAGTTTTTATTGAACGATGACCATTAAATCAACACTAATATTTTTATCCCTCATGTCTTATTCTTGGCTACAAGCTCAAAACCCAACCATTATTTATATCGGTGATCCAATGTGCAGTTGGTGTTATGGATTCGCACCTGAAATCACTAAAGTCAAAGAAGCCCTTCCTGATCATGAATTTAAGGTTGTTCTTGGTGGATTAAGACCTCAAGGAACTGAAACCATGGCCGATTTGGGTGACTTTCTAGAGCATCATTGGAAAGAAATAGAGAAAAGAACAGGCTTGCCTATTAACTATGGAAGCATCGGAGACGATAGTTTCATTTTGGATACAGAACCTGGATGCCGTGCTATAGTGGTTGCAAGAGAGATGAAACCGGAAATTGAATTGGATTTCTTTAAAGCCGTTCAAAGGGCCTTTTACATTGATAATAAGGACATGCGCTCTGAGAAAACCTTTATCGAAATAGCCGATAAATTTGGCCTTGACACATCGGCTTACGCTCAAAAATTCAATTCTGAAGAAGCTCGCTACAACACACGATCAGATTTTCAATTGGCCGCTGAAATGGGCATTAAGGGCTTTCCTTCGGTTATTGTTAGACATAACAGCCAGCTTTATCTTGCTGCCAATGGATTTAGAGATGCTGAAGATCTACTGAAAATCATTTCAGACATTGAGTCTGAGAAGTAGCTGTTACTCGGAATAGCCTTTAATCGCCTCACTGAAAAAGGAAATAACTCCCGGTAGTGACTTTCCTGAAGCGTCAAGTGCAGCTCCGTTCCAACCCTTAAATTTCCATTCGCCATTCTTCAGTTTTGAAAATCTCGAGACATTTACAGACTCGTTTTCATTGTATTTAGAAACGTAGAAATAATAATCGTCAGAAACATTATCTGGAATCGATAGCCCCAAGCCAAATGATGAACCCTTCTCATTTAATTGATATCCAATGGCTCCTGTATCGAAATGATGGGGCCAAACCCTTATATCTGAAAACACATCAAAATGACTAGAGGCTAGTTCTAGAGATTTGTTGGCTAACCATCTCAATTGAATGTGAGACTTCAATTCAGCTTCTTTAATCTTTGGATAAGTCAGGGAATCATCAAACCCTTTTTTATACGGAAGTTCGTAGTGCAATTCGAACTTGTAATCTTTATCAATTTTACAGAATAGTCTTTCTCTTTCAATCCAATTTAAAATATCCAAATGCTTGGCGCCTCCCAATGGAAAAGAGGCTTCAATTCCAGAAACAGGATGAATAAAGTCTAGCGAGAAAACTTCCAAGTTTAATGCAAGTGCTAATCCACCTTTATTAAATGGGTGTGTTTCAAAGCTCTTAGAAACTGGATTCCAGTCCACACTAGTATGACTATCGTCATCTTTTGCAGGTAAAAAGCTCTTAGATGCTGTAGCCAGGTATTGCAGGGCCCTATGAAGTGATTCTGAGACTGTCATTAATTTGTTACTTGCACTCCTTTCCAAAACGCGATTTTCCCTTTGATACTTTTAGCCATTTCTGAGGCCTCAGGATAATACCAAGCTGCGTCAGTATTCAACTTCCCTTCAACATCCAAAGAATAATACGATGCCGTACCCTTCCAATGGCATACAGATTGAGTACTTGAGTCTTTAAAAAACTCCTTTACAATTGAATCTTCAGGAAAATAGTGATTACCCTCAATCACAGTTGTATCGTTACTTTCGGCTATTATTTTACCGTTCCAAATTGCTTTCATAATAAATCTTTTTAAGTATGACGTAGATGACTTTCATTCCTTTCAAATGACATCAAAACGAGCAATGCCTAGCCCTTCTACATCAACAGAAACAGTAGTTCCTTGTTCAATAAAAATGGCCGCAGTTGAAGCTCCAGCCATGATAATATGTCCTGCTTTAATTTTCTCTCCGTATTGGTTAGCTAAACGAGTTGCAGCTTGCAAAGACTTCCAAGGATCACCGAGAATATCAAATGATGAACCTTCCGCTTTCACTTCATTATTGAATGATAATTTCATTTTCAAATTGGCAATATCTCTCGAAGGCTTTTTCCAGTCGCCAACAACAACGCCAGTTGAAGAACAATTATCAGCAACCACATCCTCTAGGCTAAACTTAAAGTTCTCAAACCTCGAATCAATTATTTCTATAGCACATGCAATACCATCAACATATTGATCTAGATCCTGAAGAGCTATTTCACCTTCAATATCTTTCGATATTCTGAAACAAATTTCAGGTTCTGCGCGTGGATGAATATACTTGCTCTTACCAACTGAGCCTTGATTCTCAACAATCATCTCATCAGTCAATCTACCCCAAATCATGTCATGAACACCCATTTGCTTCATTTTGGCTTCCGATGTGAAGCCCATTTTCAACCCTATTAGCTTTTCACCTCTATCCAAGCGTAAGTCAATCATTAGTTTTTGGATTTCGTACGCATCAACTAATGAAATAACTTGAATCTCACTTATTTGTTTAACTGGAATACAGCTAGTAGCTGCATTATCAACTAATTGTGCTATTTCCTTTTTATTCATTTTATTTCTCTTTGATATTCAAATTTCTCTAATGAGTTGCAAAAGAAACTATTCCGAGACAGTTCCTTATCAATTAGACGAAACAAGATTCATTCTTTAAAATAGATAGCATCACAGAAATATTCTTTTGAATCGAATATCTTATTCTTCAGAACAAGGGACGTATGATTGGTAATTGTCTCTAAAGCTTTGTCATCATATTTCCTAGAAACTTCTGTGAATACTCTATCTCCTTCATTAAAATGGAATGATTGATCTAAAGCGTCTATCCTGACATCCTGATCGGCCAATGAAGTAATGTAACTGTAAGCAACCCCCTTTTGCTTATCATATCGAGGAGTATGCTTGAAAAATCGCCTATTGAAGTTCCCTCCCAGCTCGCGGTTAATTCTATCCAACAGATTCAGGTTAAACTCCGCAGTTATGCCAAGAGAGTCGTTATATGCTGGGAGAATGATGCTTTCATCTTTAATGAGATCAACTCCGAGTAACAGCCGGTCTCCTTTATTCATTGCAGCACTTAGCTCAAGTAAAAAATCATTAGCGCGCTCATCAAGCATATTTCCAATGTTAGAACCCATGAACAAGATGACTTTGGGCTTATCCGACTTTATCTTGGACAGAACCTCAAAATACTCGCCCTGAAGGCCTTCAACTTTTACATCCGGTAATTCCTTTGACACTCGCTCTTCTAATGTTTTAATTGCATTTGATGAAATATCGATCGGGCGATACGTAAAAACTTGATCGCGCAGGGCAGATAAAAGGTGCATTGTCTTAGTGCCATCCCCTGCACCCAATTCAAGAAGATCAAAATCTTCGACTCCTTCTATCAATGACGAAATCAAGCTTTCAGTTTTTTGCTCAAATATTTCCTCTTCACACTTGGTTAGGTAATATTCAGGCAATCCCATAATCTTAACAAAGAGCTCATCTCCTTTCTTATCATAAAACCATTTTGAGGATAAACGCTTAGGTGATTGGCTTAATCCCTCTTTCACTTCTTGAGCGAACAACTTCATCATAACTTCATTCATCACTTGCTAATCTTATTCCAGCAAACTGCCATTGCATATTTGGGTGAAAAAAATTCCTGTAGGTTCTTCGGGAATGGCCTTTGGGAGTCGCATTGCTTGCTCCACGAAGAACCATTTGATTCATCATAAATTTACCATTGTACTCACCCACCGCACCTGAAGGTTTTTTATAACCAGGATACGCCAAGTAAGCACTTGATGTATGTTCCCAGCGGGCTCCCCAATTAAAGCTCTCACTTGCTACCTCCCATTCAAATTCAGTAGGTAATCTCATGCCTTTCCATTCGGAAAAAGCAGCTGCTTCATAATGGGAGATATGGGCTAACTGAGCTTTTTCATTCAATGGAATCAATCCTTCAAGAGAGAACTGAAACCACTTACCGTTTGCTTTCTTCCAATAAAGAGGATTTTCTATTCCCTCCTGATTAATCCATGACCATCCTTCGTCTAGCCATAGTTCATGCCTTTTGTATCCATCATCATGGATAAACTGTAAAAACTCACCGTTTGTCACTAGGCTTTTCGAAATGATACAATCACGCAGAAATACGTCATGACGCGAATGCTCATTATCAAAACTAAAGCCACCCCCTTCATAACCCACCTTGTATACTCCTGCGCTTACAGAGACAAATCCTGCGTCAGTGTTTTCATTTGAAACCAAAGAAGCACCTTCTTTGTATAAAGGGTGGATTGGGTTTAAGCTAAAGTTATACTTAAGGTCAGTTAATAATAACTCTTGGTGCTGCTGTTCATGGTTTATTCCAATTTCAAGCAAAGGAAAAATTAGATCTAAAGCCACTTTATCAAAAAGAAGCATCATGGCATTATCAACATGAGCTCTGTACTTATGCACGTCTTCCACTGATGGTCGAGACATAACACCTCTATTTATTCTGGCAGTGCGCGTTCCAATAGCATTGTAATAACTATTGAACAGAAAATTAAAATCTGAATGAAATTCTTTATAATTCTTCAGATAGTTTTTGAGAAGAAACGTTTCAAAAAACCAGGTTGTATGAGCGATATGCCATTTAACTGGACTTGCAAAAACAGAACCTTGCGGAATGTAGTCTTCAAGGAATAAAGGTTTACACAGTTCCATCGTATAAGCCCTAACATTTTTATATCGCGCTATAATATTCATTTATCAACTATAAAGACAAACAATTCAATTTAATTAAGCTCAATTTTCAAATTCAATTCATCTGCATATTTGGATATTAACTCTCGCTTATAAGCACGTAAATTCAAATATGATCCAGAAGCAAGTTCAGTCATTAGTTTATTTCCCATAATATAGACAGCCGCATTTTCTCCAAAGTCTCGTTTAATCAACGACTGAATTGGTTTGTAAATATTCGCTACTATAGAATCCCGCTCCTTTTTAGTGGACCTAACAAGGGACATCTCCTCTTTCGAAAGCATTGGATTTACAAGTTTATCCAGAGATAATCCAAGTTGAATAGCTTCAACCTTTGACTTATTGAGGACCTCTAACAGCTGATTCTTAAATGATTCATTCATTAGCTTCTTCGGAGCCTTTGATTCCGCGTAAAAAGATTGAATCTCATTTTTACTCTTTGCCAGAGAAAGTAGATAGTCCTTGTCTAGTATTTGATACGATGGTTTATTGGCCTCTTCAGCTAATTTCTCTCTATAAGCAATCAACTTCTCAAATATGAACCATTGTACTTCACTCATTCCATCTTTATCTCTTGACTTGAAATAATTACTGTTTTCAGTGTTTTCAAAATCCTGACTTTCAAAAAACTCACGTTCTTCTTGAACCCAACTCATCATCTTTTTATGAATAATCTTATTATTCAGTAATGACTCCAATTGATGTAAATACCTTACATCATCTGCCGCATATTGCACTTGTTTTTCGGTCAATGGTCTTTGAAACCAGTTACTTTTCTGTGAGGATTTATCTGCATCAATATTTAAAAACTGACCAAGAATATTCCCTAATGACACCTGAGAATAATCAAGTAGTTTAGAGGAAACGCTCAAATCATAAATATTCTTTGGCTTACAACCTAAATGATGAAACAATCGAATATCTTCTCCAAACTCAAATGTCAATTTTTGGATTTTTGGATTCTCCATCAAATGAAATGTTCTAGAAATATCTATCCCATCACTTAATGGATCTAAAACGAAGCAATCGGACCCCACTGCAACTTGCATAAGGCACATAGTAAATCCATAACGGTATCTATTTTTATCAAACTCAAGATCAACCGCAATTGAATCTTGTCTTGCTAAATACTCTAATACCTCCAAATACTTATTTTCAGTAGAAACAACCTGTTCTTTCAAGCTTTTAATAATCTTGGGCAAACATAATCTTTAGGCCTTAGGACTCGAAAAATATTTGAAAAACATCGGAAATTTTAATAAAAAACACTCCATTAAAAAAGGCCGCTAAAAGCGGCCTTTTTTTTTAAGATATCTTTCTCATCCTCATACTGAGTGGAGTTACCTCCAAGTATTCATCTTCTCGAATGTATTCCATCGCTTCTTCAAGAGAGAACTTCACCTTAGGTGCAACACTTGCTGCACGGTCAGTTCCTGAAGACCTTACGTTGGTTAATTGTTTTCCCTTAATAACGTTCACTTCTAAATCGTTATCTCTTGAATTCTCGCCAACCACCTGACCCTTGTAAACCTGCTCAGAAGGATCTATAAAGAATCTTCCGCGATCTTGAAGCCTGTCAATTGCAAAAGTTAAAGCCTGACCAGTTTCACTAGACACTAAGGCTCCTTTTTCAACACCACTCATAGCACCTTTGAAAGGCTTATAAGCACTGAATCTGTGATTCATAACTGCCTCTCCTGCAGTAGCAGTTAAGACTTTATTCCTTAATCCTATAAGCCCTCTAGATGGGATGTCAAACTCGATATGCTGAATATCACCTTTGCTTTCCATGATCAATAAATCACCCTTACGCTGAGTAACCAATTCAATAGCTTTTCCACTATATTCTTCTGGCACATCAATAACCAAGGTTTCAAATGGCTCCGATTTCACTCCATCAATTTCCTTAATGATTACTTGAGGCTTACCTACTTGAAGTTCGTAACCTTCTCTTCTCATGGTCTCAATAAGAACACTTAAATGAAGCACACCTCGTCCGAAAACGTTGAATTTATCCTCTGTATCCGTGTCCTCTACTCGAAGAGCTAAATTCTTCTCGGTTTCTTTGTACAAGCGATCTCTCAAATGCCTCGATGTAACTAACTTTCCTTCTTTTCCAAAAAACGGAGAATTGTTAATTGTAAATAGCATACTCATTGTAGGCTCGTCTACACTAATTCTTTTTAAGGCTTCTGGGTTTTCGATGGACGAAACAGTATCGCCAATTTCAAAATCTTCCATTCCTACAATTGCGCATAAATCACCACTTCGAACTTTGTCAACTTGCTGTCTTCCAAGTCCTTCAAACACAAAGAGTTCTTTTACTCGGTTCTTTTTCTTGACACCATCTTTTTTCATCAAGAAGTAGTCCTTTCCTGCAAAAAGATCGCCTCGATAAACTTTACCAATGGCTATTCGACCCTTAAAACTGCTGAAATCTAAAGAAGAAATCTGCATTTGGGCATCACCTTCATAATAAGTCGCTTCAGGAATCACCTCGAGAATTGTATCCAAAAGCTCAACGATATCAGTAGTTTGTCTTTTCCAATCTTTACTCATCCATCCGTGCTTGGATGATCCATAAAGCGTTTCAAAATTCAATTGATCTTCAGTAGCATCCAAGTTAAACATAAGGTCGAAAACTTGCTCATGTACCTCGTCTGGTCGGCAGTTTTCTTTATCAACCTTGTTCACTACAACTATTGGCTTCAGATTCAATTCAATAGCCTTACTCAACACAAATCGTGTTTGTGGCATTGGACCTTCAAAAGCATCCACTAAAAGCAGAACACCATCAGCCATTTTTAACACTCTCTCCACCTCACCGCCAAAATCAGCGTGACCAGGGGTGTCAATTATATTGATTTTAACACCTTTATATTGAACGGAAACATTCTTTGAAAGAATGGTAATACCTCTTTCCCTCTCCAAATCATTACTATCCAGGAGAAGATCAACTTGCTCCTTTCTGTCGTCTAATAATTTCGCGTAGTGAATGATTTTGTCAACGAGGGTAGTTTTACCATGGTCAACGTGAGCGATAATCGCTATGTTTCTAATTGATTGCACTGATTTCTAAGCCTTTAATTTAGCGGCTGCAAAGGTATGCTTAATTCATCATAAAACTGTTCGAGGGAATATTAATAATCGATTGATTTGGAATGAAGTGGCAACTGCTTTACTTACAAGGCCACTACCTGCCTATCTTGCTCATTCTCAATCAAGGATTTAGGGATTGACATTCTTATTTCTTCTCTCAATGCTTGAATAATTGAAGTCTTTAAGCCTTTTCGTCTTCGAACTGTGCTTATCTCACGCACAGGATTGGTTTGTTCAATAAACTTAACGCGATCAATTTGCTCATCCGTTAAAGTATCCAGTGCAAGCTCAGGAATAATGGTCGTCCCTCCTTCTTTATCCACTAAACGGATTAAGGTTTCAATAGATCCACTTTCATATTCAAAATCGAATGCCTTGTAAGCTGTCTGATCTAAAGAACATAAATTAAATGTTTGATTTCGAAAGCAATTACCCTCACTTAACACCCAAAGCTTAGAAGATAATATTTGATCTATGGTGACGCGATTACCAAATTTCAAAGCAAGCTTTGGATCAGAATATGAAAGCAGTTTTTCATAAAACATTGGCTCTTCAGAAATGCCTATTTCATTTAAAGGAGTAGCCAAGATACCTACATCAAGCTTATCATTATGCAAACGCTCTATGATCTCCTCAGTTTTGAATTCTGTTAGTTTTAAATTGACTTTCGGATACTTTTTGAGGAAATTTCCAATAAATAATGGCACTAGATAGGGCGCTAATGTTGGTATTATCCCAACATGTAAGTATCCAGAAACCTCTCCTCTACTTTCAGCGATAATATCATCAATAGCATGTAATTCACTCAACGATGATTTTGCTTGCTCAAGAATGAGTTTACCTACTTCAGTAAAAACAAGTGGTTGTTTAGAGCGATCAATAATTATTACGCCCAAATCATTTTCAAGCTTTTTTACTTGCATACTCAAAGTTGGCTGAGAGACGTAACAGCTCTCTGCTGCACGACTAAAGTTCCCGTAATAATCAAGAGCTACAAGATAACTCAATTGCTGAATGGTATAGTTCATATCAATGCGAATATAAAGAGTATTGATTTGACTAATAAGGTTAACACAAGTAAATTCGGTCTATGAAAAAATCAGAAAACACTATAGGTTTAGACAAATTAGAGACAGAGTCATTAGTTGAAAAACTAAACTCTCTTTTAGCGAACTACCAAGTTTTCTATCAGAACTTACGTGGTTTTCATTGGAACATTAGCGGGCCGAGTTTCTTTGAGCTACACGCCAAGTTTGAAGAGTTATACACTAGCGCCAATCTTGCAGTAGATGAAATTGCTGAACGCATCTTAACACTTGAAGGACATCCTTTCCACACATTCGAAGATTATTTAACGCATTCGAATGTAAAACCAGCTAAGGACATTAATACTGCGAATGAAACCGTTAGTGTAACAATTAGCAACATGACAACCCTTATCGAGTTAGAGCGTGAGATTCTTTCAATTGCAGGGAAAATGAATGACGAAGGTACTGATGCTTTGATGAGTGATTATATCCGAGAACAAGAAAAAGTAGTTTGGATGTTACGAGCATACAATTCATAAATTTTCATAGGTAAGTAGGTTTAAGTTGAAGAGAAGGCCCCGAAATGGGGCTTTCTCTTTTTAAGGAATTATTGCCTTAGTTTCGCTTTGTGAAAATTGGAGAAATTAATACGCTTCGCATTGAAAAGGAAACAGCCATAGGTCTTTTTCTTTCCGATGATTTAGGAATGGAAGTCCTGCTTCCTAAAAGATATGTTCCGAAGAAAATTGAGGTAGGTGATAAAATCGATGTTTTTATCTATCGTGACTCTGAAGATAGATTGATATCGACAACAGAAACTCCAAAGGGCAAACTGAATGAAATAGCCTGGATGAATGTTAAAAGTGTAACTGAAGCAGGAGCCTTTTTAGATTGGGGGTTGAGTAAAGATCTCTTTGTACCAATGAAGGAACAGATTGTTAAACTGCGCGAAGGCGAAAATCACTTGGTCTATGTTTATCTTGATACTTTAACTCAGCGCCTTGCTGCCTCTCCCCGTCTTGAGCGATACTTAGAATCTATTCCTGAAGGCCTAGAAAAAGGCTCTGAAGTTCAGGCAATTGTTTGGAAAGAGCATCCTCCTCTTGGTTATCAAGTAATAGTAAATAATCAATATCTTGGTATGATATACGCCAATCAAGTATTTCAAGAATTAAATATTGGAGACGCAACAAACGCTTATGTGAATGCTATAAGAGAGGATGGTCGAATAGATGTAATTCTTCAAAAGCCAGGCTTTGAATCAATTGATGATTCGACCAAAGACTTGATCGATGCCTTAGAGAAAAATAATGGTTTTTTACCCTTAACTGATAAGAGCTCCCCTGAAGCAATCTATTCCGCCTTATCGATGAGTAAGAAATCATTTAAGAAAGCAGCTGGAGGTCTTTACAAATCAAGAATAATCGAAATAAATCCGGATGGAATCAAATTGATTTAAGCTTTCCTGCGATCCAACCAGTAGTCCATGCAGCCTGAAAATTGAATCCACCTGTGACTCCATCAATATCCATTACCTCTCCACAAAAGTAAACTCCTGGTAACTTCTTACTTTGCATTGATGTGACTTCAATATTATTGAGATCAACGCCTCCAGCAGTAACGAACTCCTCCTTAAAGGTGGTTTTACCATCAACCTTATAATCATCATTAGTTAAGGTATTGACGAGCCTGTTCAATTCCTTCTTACTCAAGTCAATCCATCGTTTGTCTAAAGATATTTGAGATTTCCGGAGAAGAAACTCCCAAAGTCTGCTGGGTAAAGCAAATGGATTTCTGTTCGCTATTTTTTTCTGCTCTTTATCTAAGCCTTGATTATCAACTTCAATTCTCAAATTGGACTCATTCATGGTATCAAGCCAATTGACTTGAACACTGAACGTGTAATCTAAAGCAGCTAAATCAATCGCTCCAAATGCACTTAGCTTTAAGACGGCTGGCCCACTCATTCCCCAATGTGTAATTAATAATGGAGCAGAAGTTTCGAGTTTTGTATTTCTAATACGGAGCTTCGCTTTTGGAACGTTCACACCCATTAAATGGGTAATACTTTCCTTTGGCATATTAAACGTAAACAATGACGGTACTGGACTTACAACATCATGCCCTAACTCCTCTAACCAACTCAAACCAGATTTTTTAGGACTTCCACCTGAAGCAATTATCACGTTATCATAATTGAACTTCTCGTCCCCAATATTCAAATGAAATGCATCCGTAGATTTTGAAATATGCTTTACGTGCGAATTCAAAAGAATTATAACCCCCAAAATCTTTGCTTGATCTAAAAGAGCATTGGCTATTGACCTTGAATCATTCGAAATAGGGAACATTCTTCCATCATCTTCAATTTTCAGATCTACACCCTGAGCCTTATACCAATTGACCGTATCTTCTACGTTGAACTGTTCAAAAGCCTTTTTCAGGAATCTCTCTCCCCTTGGGTAGTACTTTGAAAGCTGTGTATTATTGAAGCATGCATGAGTGACATTGCATCTCCCTCCTCCACTAATCAGAACCTTGGAGAGAAGTTTGGAGCTCTTCTCAATCAAATGAACTTCTGCATCAGGATGATGAGTTTTTGCTGAAATAGCAGCAAAAAATCCAGCTGCGCCACCTCCAATAACCGCAATCTTCAAGACTTAAATTTTAATATATAGCGTTCATAATAAGAGAGAAGGATAGACGTGAGCGGAATACCTATGATTA
This sequence comes from uncultured Flavobacteriales bacterium, assembly GCA_905479105.1. GTDB lineage: Bacteria > Bacteroidota > Bacteroidia > Flavobacteriales_G > Salibacteraceae > SHAN690. The sequence goes on along the minus strand of CAJQLE010000004.1, from coordinate 592,493 downwards.
ATCCCATAACGCCAAGTAAACTACCCCAAACACTTAAAGAAAGAAGAATAACAGCAGGGTTAAAGCCACTGAAAGAACCCATAAACTTAGGCGTTAAATATAGGTCTTGGGCCAATTGAATGACTGTAAAGACAAGCAATACTAGACCTAAATAAACCCAAAAATTATCGCCAGTTTCCAAACAATGCAAAGCTGTAAGTCCAACAGCCGGTATTATTCCAATGAGCTGTGCATAAGGGATGTAATTCATTAGGCCGAGTGTTATTCCAAGCAGAATCGCAAAGGGCAAACCAATAATTGAGAACCCAATTGAGAAAAGGATTGCAACCACAATAACAATATTGGTTTGAGCCTTAAAATAACCATTCATCCCAGCTTCCATATCAGAAATTAGCCCATAAGAAAAGTCTTTGTATTTATCCGGTATCAGCTTCTTCCAGCTGCTTGATATGTTAGAATAATCAAGCATAATAAAAACCACATAAAGTGCATAAGTAATTGTCCCAAATAGGGCTCCCAAAACTCCGAAAGCACTGCTAATAACATTCCATCCTCCGCTCAGAATTGAAGCCGCCTTATCGGCAACTCCTTCCTGAGCGAGTATAGTCTTGTAATTATATCCCGAGATATAGTCATTTATCTTTTCACCGATGTCTTTTGGTATCCATGCAGGCCAAGGCATAGAGTTTATTTGGGAAGCTAGGAGTGATTGCAAGCCTAGAACTTCATCTATTACAATTGGTGTCAACACAACTAAAAGCATGGTTGTCACCCCAACAATTAAGAACAGTGAAGAAAGCACTGCGATAATTCTTTTCTTAACCAACCTTAGAATTAATAAAACCAGAGGTTCTAGCATATATGCTGTGAGCCAGGCCAAAAAAAACGGCAATAACACAGATGATAATTCATTAAGAAGGAAATAGGTCAGAACTAAAAGTCCTGCCGTTATTAGCATTCGCACGAAGCGATCAAAGTCTATTGGTTTTTCGAACATGAAGCTTTTAGAAGTTGATGATCTTTCGCAAATTAAGTATCAGGCTAAAATAAAAGGATTAATTCAATACTCGCCAACATAAGAACCTTCGCCAAATAAGATACAGGACGCTCTCAATGTGACTAGATCATCCTTAATCCTAACTTCAACTTGTCCTCCTCGCTCGCTCGCTTGATATGCTTTCATTGATGTTTTATTAAGTCTCTTGGACCAAAAGGGTGTCAATATCAAATGTGAACTGCCAGTGGCTTGGTCTTCCAGAATATTTATATGTGGCAACAATACTCTCGAAATGAAGTCATAAGATGTAGACTCAGCTGTAATAACATATCCAAACGTATCTGATTCCCGCAGGGCATTCCAATCAGATTTCATATTTATCACGTCAGACTCATTCTCAAATAAGACTAAATCCTTATTAGACGAGGGATAGTATGCCATTGCTTTGCCATGAAAAGCCTTCTTCACATGATCTGGTATTGCAGATTCCTCGCTAATTATTGCTGTTCCTGAAAGTTCAACTTTACCATCACTTTCAACTCCTATTAGTTTTCCAGCAGCATAGTTGAATATAAATTTAACTTCTTTTGGAAACAATTGGTTGGCTACCCATGCAGCCGCTAAGGTACCATGTCCGCAGAGTTCAATTTCAGCCATTGGAGCAAACCACCTTACACTGAAAGTATTGCTATTCTCCTGCTTCAAAAATGTTGTAGCGGGTAAATTGAAATCGCTCGCAATCCTCAACAATGACTCATCATCACTGAGGTCATCGACAATCAACACACAACATTGATTCCCTCTGGCTTTTATTCCAGTAAACACGTTTAAAAGAAAGAATCTATTCAGAACCATAAAGTAAAGAGACAAAAAAAAGAGGAACAACTGCTCCTCTTTTCAAATACTCATTAAGCAAGTGACCATTCAGGTTCACCCAGCTTTTTCATTGTACGCTGATGAATTCTCAAGGCTTCGCCCCAAGAAGGAACACTTTTATAAGGCAAATGAAATTCTTCAGCAGTAGCCTTTACTATTTTAGAAATAGCAGGATAGTGCACGTGGCTAACGCTTGGAAAGATATGATGCTCAACTTGATAATTAAGCCCACCACAATACCAAGTAAGTAGTTTGTTCGTAGGAGCAAAATTAGATGTCGTATTCAATTGGTGACTTTCGTATGATTCGTTTATCACACCAGCATCTCCGTTGATAAATTCATTGTCTTCCATAATGTGTGCAGGCTGGAAAATCATTGCCAACATCAAGCCTCCAAGCATATGCATTATACCAAAACCAACTAGAACAAGCCAAACTGGATAGCCAAGAGCGATTGGAAGGACAAGGGTGTATCCAATATAAATAATCTTTGAAATAGCAATTGTAAGAATCGCATTGTGGTACTTCACCCCTTGAGATTGAACCAATCCAACTTTTGAATACTTCGTGATTCTTTTAAAATCTTTCAACAACACCCAACTGAATGTCATTAAAGAATACAAAACCCAAGAATAAATATGTTGACCTCGGTGACGCGGCTTCCATGGCTCACTTGGAGTAAATCGCATAATGTTTCCTGCTTCCAAATCTTCATCCATTCCATGAACATTTGTAAAACTATGGTGCAACACATTATGCTGGATTTTCCATGAAAGGGCATTTCCACCGATGATATTCAATGAATACGCAAAGAGGTTATTAACCCATTTCTTACTGGACAATGAGCCGTGACATGCATCATGCATTATCGCAAGACCAATTCCAGACACCCCCAATCCCATCAGCACTGAACAAAGAAGATAAGGCACGGTGCCCAAATTCATTGTCATTTGAATGATGTAAGGAACAAAGTATAAGCTGAACATTGCTAAAGCCTTGAACGCAACTCTTATATCTCCGGTCCGTTTGATGTTGTTTTCTTCAAAATAAGCATTCACTCTCTTTCTTAAAGTTTGAGAGAATTCCTTACTTGAAGCACGATTAAATCGCGGTGCTGCTTCTATCAAAATATTTTGAATTAATTAAAATTTGCATTATAGCATTATTTGATCTCTACTATCTTAATATCAAATGTTAGATCTTTTCCTGCTAAAGGATGATTTGCATCTAACGTGATGATATCTTCTTTTACTGATTTCACAGTTACCGGAATTTGTCTTCCATCTTCAAGGTTTGAGACTAATCTTTGACCTTCATGCGGATTTAATTCCGCTGGAATCGAACTCACAGGAATCTCATATAACAAGTCGTCCTTAACTTCACCATAAGCTTCAGTCGAAGGGATTGTAAACACCTTACTTTCATCTACTTTCATTCCGACCACAGCTTTATCAAATCCTGAGATAACTTGTCCACTTCCTACTTCAAACGTCAAGGGATCTTTCCCCTCCGATGAATCAAACAACTGACCATCACTTAATGTTCCCTTGTAATGAATTGACACATTATCATTCTTGTCTACAACTTTCATAACCAACTATTTAAAACGTTTAAAATGAACGAAGATGATGTAAACGTCATCTTTCGCTTATAATTAGCACAAAGGTAAGGTCTTAAAGTTCCAATAACAATTTAGAGCGCAAGAGTAAACCACATTACTTGTTAATAACAGGCTTGACTATCCGTTATGTCCAATTATACTCTATTCACTAATCCGTCAATGGATAGTATATTTTAGTCAACCACTGCAATGTGTCTGGTTCCGCAGTTGGGTCTGTTACATATTCCTCAATTGCCATTCCTGTGCTTTGAATACCGTTCTCCTTCAGGTACTTTTCGATTGCCATATGTGCATCACCCGTCCCTGCATAAGGACCGTAATATTCGATAAGTAAAGACCCCCCTCCAATGGTTTCAGAATCCATACCCTCTAGATCACCTTCTTTTACTGGCACACCAGCCAATAAATCTGCTTGTTGATTTTCTTCATCCCAAGTGAAATAAACTCCAGTTGGCATGCCCGTCATTTCAAATCCAGCGGAGGCTACACCTTCAAGTGCTGCCCCGAATGAAGAGGTAAAAAAAGACTGCATTTCTGACCATGAAATAGTTTTTCTCACCCCAATATATGTTCTGGTTTCAAGCTCAATTGTTTGAATGTCAAAAGATTTTTCGTCAACGATAGCTGCCGCTGACTCTTCAGCGATCAACTTTAGTTTATCCATGCCCTTTTGAAAATCGGGCCCAAGCATTTCATTCATATCTATGAACAGGTTCATGACGTTCATTGGATAAGGTGCTTCAGCATCATAGGACCAAGTAACCTGAATCCCTTCTTCCGTTTCAAGCACAGTAGTTGTCGCATCCGCCTCTGCATCAAAAGGTTCAATAAAATGCAAGTGCGTAACCACTTCATTATCTGTCATGCTTGTTATCGTTTGTTCGCCTTTACCAACTGAATCATTTCCAGACCAAGTATAAATAGCTCCGACAGCACCGTCATTTTCAAAGGTGGTAACTTGATTGGGATCAAGCTCAGTCCATGGCGACCATTCGTCCATGCCCTTGAAGTTATTCACGTAAGACCAGACATGATCATAGGGAGCATTTATCGTAACAGATCGATCAACATGCGTGTGGCTTGGCGCAATTAAACCTAAGATTAAGAGAATGAAAACTAAGGCAGCAATGATGCCTCCGAGTATTTTAATGATTTTCATAATGGTTGTGGTATGGTTTGCTTCTCAAAAATATCCTTTTTAATTCACTTTTAATAGTCATTCCTTTTACGTTGATTTGGGGAATAATAAGCCATTCATGATAAGACTTCTGAATTTAGCAGTATTAAGCGTTGTATTCTTATCTGCTTGCTCTGACGTTGGCAATCTTAAAGATTTGGTCACTCCATTTGAAATTTCAGACTCTTTAGAAACTGCAACTTACCCTGAAGCCATTAGCTGGTGGCGTTCGTTGGAGAAAGAATCGCCTTATGTATGCGTAAAAGAATTTGGCGAGACTGACGCAGGACTTCCCTTGCATATCGTTTTCATCAACACTTCAAGAAATTTCAATCATGAGTCTATTAAAAACAGTGGTAAAACACTTTGGCTCGTTAATAACGGAATTCATCCGGGAGAACCCGATGGCATTGATGCTTCTATGCTTTATGCGAGAGAAATTCTAAGTCGTGAAAACTTCGAAAGTGAATTCAATGATCTTGTCATAATGATCATTCCTATTTACAATGTCGGAGGTTCTCTTAACCGAAATTGTTGTTCAAGAGCCAATCAAAATGGACCTGAAAGTTATGGCTTCAGAGGAAACGCTAGAAACCTGGATCTTAACCGAGATTTTTCCAAAGCGGACAGTGAAAATGCTCGTTCCTTTATTAAACTTTTTTCAAAATGGAATCCTGATGTATACTTGGAAACCCACGTAAGTAATGGCGCTGACTACCCTTACACAATGACCTACCTACTCTCCCACCCTGATAAGCTCACTCCTCCATTGAACACTTATCTTTCTGAAACAATATCAGAAAGTCTGAAATCAAAAATGAAAGGAAAAGGCGATGAGATGATTCCTTATGTAAACGTTTTTGGCACAACACCTGATTCCGGATTTGCCTCATTTTATGATACTCCAAGATATTCAACGGGATTTACAGCGCTTCATAACTCAATCGGTCTTTTAACAGAAACACACATGTTGAAACCATTTAAGCAACGTGTTGTATCAACTTTGAATTTCTTGAATTCATTAGGAGAAACCCTAGTTGAAGAAGGATCCCATGTAAAAGAAGCACGAGCAGCGGCAAACATGTATTTAAGCAAACAGCAGGAGTTTACCATCGATTGGGAAATTGACGATTCACAGGTTGATTTGCTCGACTTCAAAGGGTATGAAGCGTTTTATGACACGAGTGAAGTCACAGGAGAATTACAACTTTACTATGACCGAAGCAAGCAATGGGAAAAACAAATCCCATACTTAGCTCATTTAAAAGCGAAAACAATAGTTTCTGCCCCATCTTATTATCTGGTTCCCTCTTCTTGGGACCAAGTAGTGCAGCGTTTGGAGCTAAATGCAGTGGAAATGAAATTGATAGGTCAGGATACAATAATCGAGTTTTCGGCTTATCAAATTACTGATTTTGAGTCCAGCTCCTCTCCTTATGAATCCCACTATTATCATTCAAATGTCGAGGTTGAAAAGTCCTCAGTGAAGCGAGAAATTAGGGCTAACAGCTATTACCTTATCTCAACCAATCAATTGAAAAGGAGACTTCTTGTTGAAATGCTTGAACCAAAAGGCCCAGACTCATATTTCAACTGGAATTTTTACGATGAAATATTACAGCAAAAAGAATGGTTTAGCAGCTATGTTTTTGATCCTGAGGCGTCAGAAATGATAAAAGACCCTGAAATACTCAAAGCTCTTGAGGTTTTTGTATCCAAGGATTCTACAAATAGAAATAATTCAAGAGCTAAACTTGCCTTTCTATATAAGCAATCCTCTCACTATGAAGGTGACAGACATATGATCTACCCCGTTTATCGCATTGAGTAAGCCACACGACATACTTCAAAAATTTTGGGGGTTCGAAGAATTCAGATCTCTACAGCTTGAGATAATTGAAAGCGTTTTGAAGGGTCAAGATACTTTAGCGATATTACCAACTGGCGGTGGGAAGTCTATCTGCTTTCAAGTTCCAGCTTTAATCAAAGAAGGTATTTGTATAGTGGTCTCTCCGCTCATTGCCTTAATGAAAGATCAAGTTGACGCTCTTAATTCAAAGGGTATAAAGGCACTCTGCGCAACTTCTGAGTTTGACGCTAAGCAAATCGACGCCATTTTTGACAGAGCCATCTATGATAAAGAAATCAAGTTCTTATACCTTTCTCCTGAGCGCCTTAAAACTGATTTAGCTAAGGCTAGAATTGCTCAAATGAACGTTTCGCTTTTAGCGGTTGATGAAGCGCATTGTATAAGTGAATGGGGATACGACTTCAGACCTTCTTATCTCGAAATAGCCGAGATCAAACACTTAATCCCTAGCACACCGACTATAGCATTAACAGCAAGTGCCACACCTTTGGTCGTTAAGGATATTCAAGAAAAGTTACTCTTTAAGAAGGAAAACTTATTTCAAAAGAGCTTCAAGAGAGATAATCTTTCTTATTACATAGATTGGGACGAAGACAAATTGGGCAAAATCGAACGCATTGCGAAAAAGCAAAAAGGTTCAGGTATTGTCTACATGCGCAGCCGAAAAGGAACCGAGAGAATTAGTAGAGAATTAAAAAAACGCGGTTTAAGCATAGACTACTATCACGCTGGATTGGATAATGAAGTTCGGTCAGAAAAACAGCAACGATGGATGTCAGGAGAGTCTCAGATTATCGCAGCCACCAATGCTTTTGGAATGGGGATAGATAAGCCCGATGTTCGGTTTGTTATTCATGTTGATATTCCCGACACTTTGGAAAATTACTACCAAGAGTGTGGTCGCGGAGGAAGGGATGGCAACAAGGCTTTTGCTGTATCTGTTTTGGGTAAAAAAGACATTAGCAACTATATTGAAAAATCAGTTCAATCCTTTCCTTCAAAAGATGAAATAAAGAGAGTTTATGAAGCAATGTCGAGTTTTCTAAGACTTGCAATAGGCAGTGGCAAGGATGAAACATTTGTCCTAGACATAGAAACGATGTGCAAGAATTACAACCTGGATATTCGGCAGGTTATTCTGAGTTTAAAGTTTGTAGAACGTGAAGGCTATATACTGTTCAATGAATCATCTGATTATTTCTCTTCGGTAATTTTTAAAGCCAGCTATGAACAAGTTTATAATTTCAGAACATCACAACACAGATTATCTTGGTTGGTAGATGCCTTGTTAAGATCATACTCAAGACTCTTTGATGAAACCTCTTCCATAAGTGAATGGACATTGGCAAAACGAACCAAATGGTCAAAGGATAACGTAATAAAAGGACTTGAATGGTTACATAACTCAGAATACATTATTTACAACAAAGCCAGTAACTTACCTAAAATTACTTTCACCTGCGAAAGGCTAGACAAAAAGAACTTAAGTTTTTCTGACGCACATTATAAACTAAGAAAAGAAGTGACTCAGAATAAATCAGAAGCCATGCTCCATTATGTTCAATCAGAGGCAAAATGTAGGAGTAGAATGTTGCTAGAATATTTTGGTGAATTAGACGCGGAAAATTGTGGTATGTGCGATTACTGCTTAAAGCAATTGTGACCATTAGAGGATATAAACCGTCCAAGGATTTGATTATGAAATATCTATTCGTCTTTTTACTTCTTTGCATAAGCCTCTTTGTAAAAGGACAGAAGATAACTATTGTCGATGCTTCTTCAAAGAGCCCTATTCCTTATGCTACAGCAGTGCTGCGAGGCGGTGAATATGGCTTTGTAGCTAACGACTCTGGTCAGGTAAATATGTATAACCTAAGATCAAGCGACATACTTGAGTTCAGGTCCATAGGCTATATCTCACGAAAACTTATTTGTAAAGACATTATCACTGGAGATAGTGTGCTATTGCAATCATCGGCTTTGGAGTTAGATGAAATAATAGTCAAGCCAATGCTCGCTGATGAATATGTTCGACTAGCGTTAAAATCCATTTCAAAAAACTACTATCCTGATTCTTTTGCAACTCATCACTATTATAAAGAGTATTTGAAGGAAAACAACCACTATGTTAATTATTCAGAGGCTTTTTTAGAAGCGATTCAAACCGGTTACCTATCACCAAAGGATTCCTTTGACTTTCGCATTCGGGCAGGTCATAAGAGCGGGAAAGATGAGTTGGAATTTATGCTGAAAGAACGAGAAAAGGAAATTAAAAAAGAATTGAAATCAGCCAAAAAGAATGGACAAGAAGCTACATCTGAAGACTTTGTTATGCCTTTAGAAATAGGAAATCCCCCTTTCCTTTTATCGCTTGACCCCTTGCGCAATGCCGACCAGACCTTTGTCGTGAATAATGACAATGTCGACTTCTTAGATAGCGCGACACATACGCAATATGAATTTTGGTATGGAAAGCCAGTAGAATATGGCAACCAATCATTAGTAGTGGTTCACTTTGATCAGAAAAAGAAAGTCCACAAACCGATGTTAGCTGGCACCATGTGGATAGAGCAATCAACGAATGCTTTTGTGAAAATTGAATTCGGTATAAGTGATTATAGCCAAAATCATATCATTCCGGGGTATATGAAGGCCGCATTATGGATTTACGGTCTTTCTTTCGATATTAAAAACACACTGGTTGAGTTCAATTATCAACCATTCAAAGGAAAGTGGGCCTTAGGTGGTGTAAGGCTTAAGGCAGACGTATTCTTAGAGAAAAGGAGACTTTTTAGCGAAAATGAAGCATCGGATTTCGTCTATGAATGTGAAATGCTTACTACGGAACTTCACTCCTATCCTTACACATTCAAATCAAGTCTAGCGTACGACTATAAGAAGCTAATTTCAGAACAATTGCCTGAAACACCAGCAAATGAATGGCAAAAGCTGAAACAAGAGAGTAGAACATATCGATAACTTATTAAAACTCGACTACTACTCTGCCCTTTGTTTTGCCTTCAAGTATCAAGTCCATTTGATCGATAATCCCATCCAGACTAATAAAACTGCCGAAGGAAATCAAATCCGAGACCTTCCATTCTTTGGACAATCGATGCCATATTTGCTCTCTCAATTTCATATCAGTTTCCGCAGAGTCTACACCAAGAATATTGACTCCATTTAACAGAAAAGGATATACGGTCATATTTAATTCATGATTGCCGACCAAACCACAACTTGCAATACTTCCTTTTCTTTGGCAGCCTTTGACACAAGTGGCAAGGGTATTGCCGCCTACCGTATCAATAGCTCCTGCCCATTGACTCCTTAAAAGTGGTTTTCCTGATTCGTCATTTGCAAAAGATCGATCTACAATTCGCGAAGCTCCCAGTTTTTTCAAATGAGCATCAGCATCCTTCTTGCCCGTTGATGCGATTACTTCATATCCTGCTTTGGCTAAAATACCAATTGCCATACTTCCTACACCTCCTGTAGCTCCAGTAACCAAGATTGGACCCATTTCTGGCGTTTGACCCATTTTCTCCATCTTATACAAGGATAAGGCAGCCGTAAAACCAGCCGTACCATAAACCATAGCTTCCTTTGAGCTTAGATGAGCAGGTTTCGGAACTACCCATCCAGAAGGAACTCTTATATACTCTTGAAATCCGCCAGATGTATTCATTCCCAGATCATTTCCTGTAACAATTACCTCATCACCTTTGCTAAAGTCGGATGATTCACTGGAATCGACTAGTCCACACGCATCAACACCAGGAGTATGAGGATAATTTCTTGAAATACCTTTATGTCCAGATGCTGATAAAGCATCTTTATAATTCAGTCCGGCATATTTATTCTTTATAAGTACCTCTCCTGCAGGAAGTTCATCAATTCTCTTCTGTTCGATTGACCTAAAAAAGCTTCCGTTTTCGAGCTCTCTAACTACCAGCGCTTTGAAAGTTGTTGATTCGTTCATACCCTCGAAAATAGAGACTACAGAGAACTAAACCTTATCAAGGACAAGAAAATTATAAGATCACACGACTCTTAACAAACCTACTTCCCAGTTCGTGGCGAACCTCTCTAATTTTTGAAATTCATTCCAAGTAATAACAACACCTTGATTATTATTTTTTTTCCCTTTAACAATCGCACATTCTGGAAAACCATTCGTAGCAGTTATAAATAGATCATCAAGATAACCTTCGCCAAACTCCGAATGAGCAGATTCAGCAAAAAACACAAATCGAGACTTTGATCTCGCTACCTCTTCATGAAACTCAACAATATTATTTGAGCTAGAAAGGTTTACGACATTAACACCTACTTGACCAGCAGCCAAATAGAGATTTAAAGCATCAGAATAGTCAATTCCATAAATTGCTATGTTGTCTCCATGAGATGCTCCTAGAGATAAAAGAGAACGGGTCAATGCATTCATATCAGACTCTATTGCATCCAATGAAAAAGCATTGCCAGCAGATGCCAATTTTTGCTCAATGGATTTACGCTTCTCACTATTGAAAAATGAAGATGCCAGCTCCTGTGGAACGTTCAAGCTTCCAAAAACTTCCTTTAATTCAGTCATAGTGATAAATATTATTGATTAGAATAATTTCTCAGATAGGCCAAAACCTTCTGATCTACTTTTTTAAAATTCTTTACATTCTTTAAATAAGCTCCTACTTCATACGAGTATTCCTTCTTACGATTGTAGTTAAGGCATTTGTGTTCAACGATACGCTCGTTTAATCGATCAAAAAATACTTCAACTACACTTTCAGGATTATGGACAGTTGTGATGAGTTCCAAATTATTATAATTCATGACGAATAAGTTTAGCTTAGTGTTACTTTTACAATAAGCCAAATTTAACTCGCTTCAAGGTTAAAAATGACGTATCATGATCAGTATATTTAAACAATTACGGAAATTTCATTTATTAGCTGCGTGAATTAAGAATACCTCAAAAAGAGACAACTATAATGCCCACGAATTACAATATTGATAAAGTAGACCGGCAAATTCTTACATTTTTAATAGAAGACGCCCGAACGCCTTTTACAGAAATTGCGAAAAAGCTAAACATATCACCCGGAACGGTTCATGGAAGGGTGAAGAAAATGGAACAGAGGCGCATTATTACTGGTGCTACTTTATCAATTAATTATGATGTTGTGGGTTATGGTTTTACAGCCTATGTGGGTCTTATTCTCGGCAGAACCATCGACTCAGAGAAAATCATTAAGGCTTTGAAGGATATACCTGAGATTACTGTTGCACATATAGCAACAGGTAAATTTTCCATCTTCTGTAAGATTCGTTGCATGAATGCCAAGCATGCCAAAGACGTTATTTTCAAAATAAACGGCATCACTGGAGTAGTTCGCACCGAATCAATGATCAGTCTTGAAGAATCAATCAATGATAAGCAAAGACTCTTCAAGAGTATTTTTGACCTATCTGATTAGTTAAACCCGATAACAGATTGCATTTATATTCATTCCAGAACCAACGGAAGCAAGCAATACAAGATCACCTGATTTTATTGAATGACCTTCGATCTGTCCTCTGCGGACTCGATCAAATAAGGTAGGAACGGTAGCCACTGAACTATTGCCTAATTCATGAACGCTCATTGGCATTATACCTTCAGGTATTTCTTTGATTTTATACAAACGATAGAGCCGCTTGACAACGCCTTCATCTAATTTCTCATTTGCTTGGTGAATGAATATCTTAGAAATTTCTTCTATTGAGACACCAGCCTTGTCCATGGCAGATTTCATGGCTAAAGGAACATTCGTAAGAGCAAACTCATACACCTTACGACCATTCATTTTTATATATCGAATTCTTGAATCTGCCTCTGGAAGGTTAGATTTTCCTAAAAACAAATAATATGCCTCGTCATTAGCAAATGTCAAACTAGCGGTAGATAAGATACCCTCATTTTTATCTGATTCTTTGGCTTGAAGAATGCAAGCACCCGCGCCATCTGAAAAGATCATGCTATCTCGATCGTGAATATCTATTACCCTTGACAATGTTTCACTTCCAACAATCAAAGCAGTTTTAGCCTCTCCGGCTTTAAAAAAAGCATTCGCCTGAATAACACCTTGAATCCATCCAGGGCAGCCAAAAAGAATATCATAAGCAACACACATTGGATTTTTTATTCCCAATCCATGTTTAACCCTTGTGGCTAAAGCCGGCAACACATCTGTTTGAATTGTATGCTTTACAACATCTCCAAAGTTGTGAGCGAAAATTATTTGATCAATGGTCTCTGGGTCGATTCCTGAGTCTTCGATAGCCCTCTGAGCGGCAATAAGACCGATACTCGAAGAATCTAAATCCTCAGAGACATATCTTCTCTCTCTGATTCCCGTAATATTTTCAAATTTCTCAGCGACTACATCCCCAGGTGTTTCAATCAATTCTTGATCATCAGTATAAAACCTGTTTTGATGAAAGGCTTTATTGGGCTGAACTATTTCTGGAATATAGCTTCCAGTTCCTGTTATTATTGAATTCATCATGCTTGTAAAATCTGGGTCAATGTTATAATAACATTATTAAAAAAGTTAAACATTTCAAAGGAAGGATTCTAAATTTGAAAAACACTCAAAAAAATCAATCTTTATCTGATTATATTTCAGAATAATCAGAAACTTTAATTAGAAAATTGAATATCTAATATTTCGAGCTAACTATTCGCTTCATAAATTGAATAGCTTCATTGTTAAATATGTCTGGCTGTTCCACATTTACAACGTGTCCACAGTTAGAAATAACATAGAGTTCAGCTGAGGAGTGATTTAAAATCAACTTTCTAATCGAAGGGAGAAACATGTGATCTTCCTCTCCCATGATATAAAGAGTTGGCACTTCAGAATCTTTAGTTCTAAAAAAAGAAAGCAAAGGATTTACTTCGGCAACCAAAGAAAACCATCGTTTAAACTCCTTTTGATAAAGCTTCTTGGCTTCATTGATAAACAAGTTTCTAGATTCTCGATGAGACTTCTTAGGTAAGATGACAAACGCAAAAATCTTGTATAGTATCAAGTAGGGTAAAACACTTTTCAGCGCATCGCCAATCTTCATTAGAAGTTGACCTTTTGTGTTCAATTTCATCACAGCTCCACCGAGTACCATACTCGTAGTTCTTTCAGGAAACCGTTCAGTAATCTCACGAATAATTATGGTGCCAAGAGAGATTCCAACGAAATGACTCGAATTAATCTTGAGATGATCAAGCACCTCTATCACTTCGTCACCAATAACCTTAAAAGAATATTTCTTGAGTTTCTCGTAAATCGGTCTTTTACTCTTACCATGTCCTCGAAGGTCAATCAACAGAACGTTAAAGTTTTCTTTAAAGGCACGCACCTGCTTATACCAAATAGAACTGTTGCCGCCAGCGCCATGAACGAACGTTACCCAGTGCGAATCTGGGGAATGATGATGAATCTTATAATGAAGCACGTTAGTAGTACAATCTAAATTCCATATGGTTGAGCGTTGCTGTGAGTTTTCAAAGATCAGCTTTATAAAGGCAATAATAAGCTCTATTTATCTTCATCTAATCGATCATCGACATACTCTATTTCAGATTTGCCGTGAATTTTAGGCAATCCACCTTCATCGAGCCCTACCATTATAATTTGGTCAATACTTACAATCGTTTGACGAGTCATTTTGTTGCGAACCTCACAATTTAAAGTAATGGACGTTTTACCCCATTTTACTACATCAATTCCGATTTCGATGATATCGCCTTGCTTGGCAGCACTCACAAAGTTGATGTCAGACATATATTTTGTTACCACACGCTTATTATCCAATTGAATGATGGTATAAAGCGCTGCTTCCTCATCTATCCACTGCAATAACCGTCCACCAAACAAGGACTCATTAGCATTTAGGTCTTCGGGTTTAACCCATTTTCTTGTGTGAAACCTCATAGAGCACCTTTAATTATTTCATCAACCACATCTGGATCCACCAATGTGCTTGTATCGCCCAATTTATCCGATTCACCTTCTGCCACCTTCCTGAGAATCCTACGCATTATTTTACCAGATCTAGTCTTGGGAAGACCAGTCACAAACTGAATTTTTTCAGGTTTTGCAATCTTACCAATCTGTTCTACAACAGTTTCTACGATCTCAGCTCTGGCTGTTTCTCTATCCTCTGGAAGTGATTCGCACACCACGTACGCATATATACCTTGTCCTTTAATTTCATGAGGATAGCCAACTACTGCAGATTCAATGACAATGCCATTCGCATTTATCGCATTCTCAATTTCAGCCGTTCCAAACCGATGTCCACTCACATTGATCACATCGTCTACTCGACCAATAATGCGATACATTCCATTTTCATCTCTTTTGGCACCGTCACCGGTGAAATAATACCCTTTGTAATGCGAGAAATACGTTACTCTGCATCGATCATGATCTCGATAAGTTGTGCGAAGAATTGATGGCCAAGGGTGTTTAATGCATAAATAGCCTTCTACCTTATTCTCCTTTATTTCCTTACCCTCTTGATCTAGAAGCACAGGCTGAATGCCAGGAAGGGGGAATCCAGCATGAGCAGGCCTCATCGGGCTTAAATCACCAAGACCAGATATCATAATGCCTCCTGTTTCGGTTTGCCACCACGTATCTACAATCGGACATCGCTCTTTACCAACGTGAATGTGATACCACTTCCAGGCCTCTTCATTGATCGGTTCTCCAACGGTACCTAAAACTTTCAGTGAATCAAGACTATAGGATAGTACGTGATCTTCACCATAAGCCATCAATGCACGAATGGCAGTCGGTGCAGTATAAAACTGATTAACACCATGTTTATCACACACTTGCCAAAACCTTCCAGCATCTGGATAAGTAGGCACTCCTTCAAACATTACCGTTGTAGCTCCTGATAAAAGCGGTCCATAAACAATGTAGCTGTGTCCCGTGATCCAACCCACATCAGCTGTGCACCAATAGATATCGCTTTCGTCACACTGAAAGACATTCTGGAATGAATAAGCAGTGTATACCATATAACCACCGTGCGTGTGAACCACGCCTTTTGGTTTTCCTGTAGAGCCAGACGTATAAAGAATGAACAACATATCTTCAGAGTCCATAACCTCAGCCGGACAGTCCTTTGCCATTCCTTCTATGGCATCATTCCACCAAATATCTCTTCCATCCACCATGTTGGGTGACCATCCCACACAATCATAAACAATTACTTTCTCGATTGAATTGCACGTGCGAAGCGCTTCATCTACTACTCTTTTCAACGGAACTTGTTTTGCGCCACGATTTAGTCCATCTGCCGTAATTACCATATTAGCTTGAGCATCGTTTATTCTATCTGCCATAGCATGAGCACTGAATCCAGCAAACACAACAGAATGGATTGCTCCTATTCTAGCGCAAGCTAACACAGCAATGGTAAGCTCAGGAATCATCGGCATATAAATCACCACACGATCACCTTTTTTGATGCCTTGTGCTTTTAAGGCATTGGCAAACGCGCATACCTTTTCATACAATTCACGATAAGTATAGCGCACAAAACGTTCTTTGGGATCGTTCGGCTCCCAAATCAGTGCGAGCTTGTTTCCTCGCTTGGCTAAATGCCGATCAAGGCAGTTCTCAGTTATGTTTAACTTACCATTTACAAACCACTTAATATCAGGTGTTTCAAAATCCCAATTACAAATTTTTTCATATGGCTTATTCCAAGTGAATGTCTCTGCTATTTCACCCCAAAACTGATCTGTATTTTCAACACTTAGCGCGTATTTTTCGGTGTATTCTTCGAATGATTTAATTCTTAAGTCCATGATTTGATTGTATCTATTCTGCTTTCGAAGTAAAGGAAATTTTCTGCGAAACTTAAATTCTGAATATTATCCTGAAATGCAATAACCGCTAAAGTCTTAATTGTTGTCGTATTCATTTTATTCAATTTGTGGTGATGTCGAGTGACATTTAAATTCCTGACAAGAATGTTTCGATCATTTCTCAATTGAACACTTAAAAGCCATTTGAGATTGCCTTGTTAATAACCTCTCCTTTATGACAAACACAGGGTTATGACAATTGCGCATATTCGCAACAGGTTATAAAAGTTAATTACTGATTCATGCTATATTCTTTACTTCTAGTCATACTAATGCTAAATCCTTTCAGAGAAAAAGTAAACTTTTCGGTACATAATGATTCGAATGAAATCGTATCGCTGCAAGTTGAAAACATGCCTTATTTGACTCTAGCACCAGAATCAATATCAGAGTTGAGAATGAGCCATCATCAGAAGGTATATTATGTCATGGAATCAGAGAGATTTTTACTTTTCGAAGTAGATAAAACATATGATGAAAAGCAGATTCACTTGAAAAAGCTAATAAAACAAGCTACGAATTAGTTTTTCCGTTCACATGGTGTGACAAAATTATGGCAACGCTCACTGAAACATTCAAAGAATCCACCACTCCTTGCATTGGTATTATTATGTTTTCATCTGAATTGGTCAACCAAAACTCAGAAAGTCCATTAGCTTCCGATCCAAATACATAAGCTACGTTATTGCTGACACTGGCCTTTCGATAGTCTATTGATTGATCGGAAAGTGCAGCGCTCAGTACTTTAAGACCTCGTTTCCGGAAATATTCCAGCGCCTTTTCATTGCTTGTAAAAACACATTTCAAAGCGAATAATGCTCCTCTACTATTCCTGAGAATATTTGGATTAAACAGATCCACTGGCGAGTCAGTGACTAAAACATTCTTTATTCCTAAAGCATCACACGTTCTTAAGATCGCACCAAGATTACCAGGTTTTTCAACCTTTTCCAGCAAAACCATCGGGCCTTCCTGAAGATCCTCCAAACTTGACGAGAACGAAGAGAAAACACCTATAAAGTTTTGAGGAACATTCTGATAGCTCAAACTATCAAAAAGAGCTTTGGATAGCGCGATGAACTGGGTATTGCCTTCCCCAATCAAAGCAACTATTTCTGACTTCTGAATATAGGCCTCGCTAAAAGCAATCATAGCAGGTTCATACCCTGATTTAATCGCTAGATCCAGTTCGGGCCTACCCTCCATTAAGAATACGCCATCTTTTTTCCTGGTCTTGGATTTTGATAAACTGAGTAAATACTTATACTTCGGATTTGAAAAACTTTCAATTACCATAAAAGCTACATAGTTGATTTAATTCGCCCCCAATCGAGATCCAAAGGTCGCGAAGAAAAACCATCTTTAACCTCATAATCTGAGCTAGTCTTTATCCTTGAATCATTATGTGGATGACTCATTAAAAACTCAATGTGTGCATCATAACCCAAATCATTTTCATTCAGCCTTTCAAAGAATACTCCCAAATTTTGAGGATCAATTTCAGCATCTTCTAGCAGTATTAACCCATAAGCATCGGCCTCTGACTCCTGGGATCTGCTAAACACACTTTTGAGTAAAGTCCCCATAATTTCATGAACTATTGAAGCATCGCCACCAGTAATTACGGTAACCAACAAAGTCATTCCAACCTCAGCCAGAATCTTGTCTAAAACGTCTCGATTATAAACATGACCCAATTCATGTGCTATAACAGATGCTAATTCCTCTGGGTTTTCACAAAAATCGATCAAAGCACTGTGAATGATGATGTTTCCTCCTGGAAATGTCATCGCATTCACTGCCTCAGATTTGATAATAATGAAGTTTATATCGTAAGTATTATCACCTGTTAATCTTAGCAAACGGGCCTCAATCTGATGTAAACCAGAATCAATTAAGCTGTTTTCTAAAACAACTTGATCTTCCAGGTACATCTCTAAAAGGAAGTCTCCCAATTTTTTCTCATCATCCATTGAGATCTCAAATACCTCAGATGAAATTTCCGATTTCATTCTCCACTCAACTGGAATGTTCGAAATAATAAAGACTAGAAAAACCCACAAGGCAAGGAATACAGCAATGAGCTTTAAAAAATCTAACCATATAGATTTTCGCATAAACTCTAATTTGGGGGAGAATTTTGATGAATAATAGTCTCCTCGCCTTTATACTTTAGGGTACTTGACTTTGAAAAGACAAGCTCGTAGCTCAACTTGCCAAAAAACAAGAAGTAATACATACGACCTTTCCTTGCTTGAACTGCTCCGATAATGCTAAAGACCAAGTAAAGAAGATTAGCAATAACTGTTGTCAAAAAATACCCAAAAAAATAGTCGTCCGCTTCAAGACTATTAAAAAACCAAACCCTAATGCTCCAGTACAATAAGCCCCAGTTTAGTAGAGTTGTGGGCAATTGAGAAATTAAACTCTGAAGTGAATGAAAGTGAACAAAACGACTTTTAGATCTATTGACGTAGTAATAAACTATAGCCGCAATTAGATTCACAACAGGAAGCGGCAATGCCACTGCTACTGCCGCAAACATCATAAGGTATGCGCCCATGGCATCCTCTTTTTCTCTTTCTGTAATTTGATCCGGCTGGGGAAGAGTCACATATGCTGACTCGCTGCTAATAGGGTCTTTGTTAACTATCAATAAGGGTATAAATAAAAATTTATTTAACTGGATCAGGTAATCCTGAAAACGGTGGATAATCATCCGTCATGTAAGCCATGTAAACCGAAACCCTCTGAGACCATCTCATGAAGTTCAGAATAAAATCAAACATAGATCTCGGAAAAGACCCTGTGAAAAGAACTGCCCACCATGCTATAAAACTTACAACTGAAACTGCGATAGATAGCAGCGCCAATACGAAGCCATGCGGAATCATAACATATAACCATCCAAACAATCCTCTCATCAAAACGGACCCTCTGGAAATTGACTCTGGATATGTTACATCAAACGTGACGTTCTCATCCGTTGCGTTCAATCCAAAAGCTGGATACCCATCGGACAAATTGTAAATACGTGTATTCAATCGAATCGTCCATTTCATGTATTTTACTTGGAACTCAAACCAACTTTGCGGGTATCTGCCAATAAAAAGGATCACCCAAAATGATAAAAAACTTAGAACAATTGAGGCAATTCCGACAAAAGCCAAAAGGAAAGCATGAGGTAAAATGATGTAGAAAAGTCCGAAAAAGCTACGAAGAAGCAATTCTCCTCTTGAATAAGACTCTTGGTGTTTAATTTCAAATGTCATCATAGGTAAAAGTTTTAGTGATAGTTTGATCAATAATACAAAAGTCAAGTTAATAGAGTATCATCCTGCGAATCAATGGTCTGAATAGTCTTTAAACGAGCACAGTATTCGAGCAAATAAATATGCCCAATTCGATTCAGAAACGTTAAGTCTGAAGAATGAACTTAAAATAGTATGTATTAAAAATCTTAATTGAAGTTGATGAACTTGGATGGCAATGCTGCACGATAGAATCTATTGCATTAAATTCGCGCTCAAGAATTGAAACGAATCAAATAAAACACAATAAATGGATTTTGATCTTATAGTATTAGGAAGCGGCCCAGGTGGATATGTGGCGGCCATTCGCGCATCTCAATTAGGTTTGAAAATTGCGATCGTTGAACGTGAGTCTTTGGGTGGTATTTGTCTTAACTGGGGATGTATTCCTACCAAGGCATTGCTCAAAAGCGCTCAAGTTTTTGATTATTTGAATCATGCTTCAGACTTCGGTATCACGGTTAAAGAAGGTAATATCAACTTTGACAGTATTATAAGCCGCAGCCGTGAAGTTGCTGGCGGAATGAGCAAAGGTGTCGAGTTCTTGATGAAAAAGAACAAGATCGAAGTGATCATGGGAAGTGGTAAGTTAAAAAGCGCAAATACCCTTGAAGTAACAGATGCAAAAGGCGCTAAAAAAGACGTTACAGCCAAAAGCATTATTGTAGCAACTGGCACAAGATCCAGAGAGCTTCCTCATATCAAACAAGATGGTAAGAAAATTATAGGTTACAGAGAAGCCATGACCTTGCCAAAACAGCCTAAATCAATGGTTGTTATTGGTTCCGGAGCCATCGGTTCTGAGTTTGCCTATTTCTATCAAACTATTGGAACGAAAGTTACCTTGATTGAATATATGGATAACATAGTGCCAATTGAAGATGAAGATATCAGTAAGCAGTTAGGCCGAAGCTTCAAGAAAACTGGCATGGATGTAATGACTGGCACAGAGGTTACAGAAGTGAAAACAACGGCTAAAGGTTGCACAGTAAATTACAAGGATAAAAAAGGCAAAGAAGGAAGCATTGAATGTGATGTAGTTCTTTCTGCTGTGGGTGTTATTGCCAATATAGAGAACATCGGACTTGAAGATGTTGGAGTTGCCACAGATAAAGGGAAAATCATGGTAAATGAGTACTATGAAACCAACATACCAGGAATTTTCGCGATTGGAGATTGCGTTCCGGGTCAAGCTCTGGCTCACGTAGCATCAGCTGAAGGGATTATTTGTGTGGAGAAAATCGCAGGACAATCCCCTGCTGCTCTTGATTATGGCAACATTCCAGGATGTACATATTGCTCACCAGAAGTGGCAAGCGTTGGTATGACGGAAAAAGCCGCTAAGGAGGCTGGTTATGAAATTAAAGTTGGTAAATTCCCATTCAGTGCATCTGGCAAGGCAAAGGCGGCTGGGCATTCTGATGGTTTTGTTAAACTAATTTTTGACGCTAAATATGGCGAATTACTTGGAGGACACATGATTGGTTATAACGTTACTGAGATGGTAGCTGAACTGGTAGCAGTTAGAAAACTTGAGACTACAGGTCATGAAATCATCAAAACTGTTCACCCTCATCCGACCATGAGCGAAGCAATCATGGAGGCTGCTGCTGCAGCTTATGATGAAGTAATTCACTTGTAATAAATATTAAAACGATAAAAACCTCGCTCCACTCAGAGCGAGGTTTTTTTTCGTTCCTTTCACTTACCTCAAGAATTTACTAGAAATCATGCTAGAAAATTCAGATTCAATTATAAATCCGACCGTATTCATCGGATCATTAGAGCTGAGAGAACCCGTTACTGCTATCACTGATTTTATGATAGCTATAACTTGCGGCATTGCCGTGTGGATGCTCTCAACTAATCGGCAAGAAAGAAGTGATACCTTTAATTACTATCGCGGGTTCTTCTTTATGTATGCTATAGGTATGACAGCTGCTGCATGGATTGGGCATGGCCTTCAGGCATATTTTGGTCCTGAATGGAAGATGCTCGGTTGGTTCTGCAGTATGACAGGACAAGCTTTTCTGGTTATGGCTTCTTTAGGTGATTTGAAGAGATCTATATCTATTCCAATCCAGAAAGTAATAATTGGTCTCTTAATCGTCCAGTTTGTTGTTTTCGGGATACTGATTATCAACCCAGAGACCAGAGGGTTTCAAGTTCCTCAAACAGCATCTGTGTTGGTTTTAGCCGGTTTTGTAATCCCTTTACAAATAATGAATTACCTGCAAAACAAAAGCACAGGGAGTCTGTTAATAATTACAGCCATAGTGTTTGGTCTTCTGCCGGGTTATGTATATAACAATCAAATAAGCGTAAGCCGGTGGTTTAACTATCATGACATTAGTCATTTATTGGTTGTTGTTTATATGATTATAATGATTTTTGCGATTCGCAGATTAGCGTTTAAATCAGGTAATTTGTCTGATGAATTAAATTAAAGAAATGACAGGGTTTCTCATTTTGGTTGGCATTATAGCTACCGCCTTTATTGCGATCGTCTCTTATGATGCTGTCCTATCCTATAGGAAAAATATCAGGGTTTACACTCTTGCTGACTCTTTGGCTAATGTTTATTGCGGGATTTTAGAGCGCTCTTTTGATTTATTCTATGCTGTAATATTTTTAATGGCTTCTCAATACTTGTATGAGAACGTAGCTCCGTTTAAGCTACCTGCGAATTTGGGTACTTGGCTGCTCGGCTTGATTTTGTTTGACTTTATTGCTTATTGGTTTCATCGCCTTAGTCATGAAATTAACTTTTTGTGGGCTGCACACATTGTACATCACCAAAGTGAAGAATTAAATTTCACCACAGTCTTTAGGGTTTCCTTTTTCGCGGTAATCTTCAGGTCCTTTTTCTTTATTTGGATGCCTCTCATAGGTTTTGATCCATTTACAATTTTCACGCTTGGTGTATTCTTAGCTGGATATCAATTTTTAACCCACAGCAGAATGATTGGTAGTCTGGGAGTTTTGGAAGAATTCATGACCACACCCTCTCATCACCGTGTGCATCATGGTAGGAATGAAAAATACATGGACCATAATTATGGCCACATCTTTATTGTTTGGGATAGACTTTTCGGAACTTTCGTGAAAGAAGAAGAAGAACCACTTTACGGAATCACCTCTGGCTTCGAGAGTAACAGTCCATTAAGCGCTCAATTTTCTTATTGGAACGACTTGTTCACGAGAGCATATAGAACAAAGTCATTTGGAGATAAGATCAGAGTATTTCTTAAAGGTCCAGCATGGACTCCTAAGGACGTAGGGTTTCTGCCATCAGCTTATCGCACTGACAAGAAAGGAGATCGTATTAAACGCGATGTCCGAATCACGAAAGAAATGTCTTCGTATATCATCTTCGCTATCATTACTTCGGCAGCCATTTTTTTCAGATTGACTTTTATAATAAAACAAATGGAAGGTCCTACGCTTGCCTCTCTGATTCAGAACTCTGAAGTGATAGCCCTAACAGTTTCACTTTTGATTTCAGTATTTGCTCAAGGTCGGGTAATGGATAATTCAAGAATCGCACTTCCTTTTGAAGTTCTAAGGCTTTTGTGTCTTTCTGTTTTGAGCGTTATTTTCTATTCCGAAATAAGCTGGATTTTACCTTTAATGGTTGCCTATAGTTTGATCTCAGCTGTTTGGTATGCTTACATGAAGCTCTCGAAATCTGAAGAAAGTATCCGATTGGCTTCTTAGGAAGATTTGGTCATCTTTCTATATTGGTTAGATAAAACCAAATGAATAATTTTAGGAAATATTCGATTTACAAGGAAATTGGCTTTCCCAAGAATTGATTGAACCACGAATGTTTTTCTTTTGTAAATCTGATTTAAGACAACCTCAGCGGACTCTTCTTGAGTTGCAACAGGCAGTCCTTTTCTAACCGGCACAAGCTCTAGATCACCATTAGAATTAAGCGTCTTTTTTACAGCGTCATTTTTTGTGAACCCCAGGTAAATAGCACCTACGTGCACTCCATCTTCTTGAAGCTCTTTTCTAAGACTTTGCACAGCTCCTATGTAAGCCATTTTCACTGCAGAGTACAAAGAGTAATTTCCTAAACCGTGAATTGCAGCCAAGGATGAGATAAACTCTATTGACCCCTTGCTCTGCTTTAAATAAGGAATAGCAAAATGACTCACAAATAGCGAGCCCGTTAGATTTGAATCTATAATTTCTTGAATTACGGATGGTTTTGTTTTTTCCAATGTCCCAAAGGCTGACATTCCCGCATTATTTACAACTACATCTATTCTACCAAAACTCTTTATGGCCTCATCTACTATTTTCTTTGCGCCTTCTGCCTTTGAAACGTCAGCTCCCACATAAACTACTTGGTCAGCGAATTCAGAAAAATTGGATAATACTTCAACTGCCTTTCCTTCACTCCTGCCGTTCAAGAGAACCTTTCCTCCTTCTAAGAGTACTTTCCTAGCAATAGCTCTACCAAGTCCTTGACTAGAGCCCGTTATGATAAATACCTTATTCTTAAACCTGGTCATAGCTTGATGTTATTGGCTTTAAACCAATTTAGGCAATCCTCAATTGCTTTATCAGTAGGCGTTTGAGGCATTTGAAGTTCTTTAACCGCTTTGGCAGATGAATAATATTGTTCAATACCCATTAATCTCACCATTCCATAACTCAAATCGGGCTGCTTACCTATGATTCTGGCGAAAACTGAAGAAAAGAAGCCTCCAATAAGTACGAGAAAAAACGGGAAATGAAATAACTTTTTCTCTACACCAGAGATCGTCTTTACCTTATTAAAAAAGGTGGCGTAATCCATATTCTCGCAGCCTGCAATATATACCTCCCCTAATCTACCCATTGTCAGCGCATTTGCAATGGCTTTTGCCACATCTTTCGTATGAACAAAATTCTTCACTCCTTTGCTATAGCCGGGCACTTTTCCTTCCACCATTGAAAGCAAAAGTCGACCAGACGTTGGACCGCTATCATAAGGGCCGAGCATGAAAGTCGGTGAAATGATAATAACTGGAAATTTATTCTTCCTGAATTCCCCCAGCAACATAAGTTGGGTCTTATATTTTGAGTCTAGGTAATCATTGTTGTATTTCCATCCAGTGTAATCATTGGCTTCAGTACCTGGGTTCTCCAAGTTTCCTGGATCGAATGAATTTGCCGATCCCACATGAATGAAACGTTTTACACCCGCCCTTTGAGATGCCGTCATTACGTTTCTTGTTCCTTCAATATTTATCCGATTGACCAATTCATTCCTGCCTGGCCATACAGATGTAGATGCAGCAATATGAACAACACATTCGCAGTTCGATAAATAGGACTCAAAAGAGGACACATTTAAAACATCTCCAGTAATAATTTGAACAGGAAGCCCTTTCAAAGTTTTTGATTTACTAGATGGATGCACCAAACACACAATATCATGATTTCTGCTCAGTAGTTCTAAAACCACATTTGTTCCAAGCATACCGTCTGCACCCGTAACGAAAGTTTTCAAATTATAAATTACTTAAAATGACAATTTTGAATAAAAGCAAACCCTATAGCGTGTTTTTTTTTGGGTTGTTAAAGATACTATGGACAAACAAAACAAGGTCAGCAATCAACTGACCTTTTACAAGTAGCGAAGGGGGGAATCGAACCCCCGACCTCAGGGTTATGAATCCTGCGCTCTAACCGTCTGAGCTACCTCGCCAATTTCGGGCTGCAAATATATGGTTCTTCTTATTCAATACTAATGAGTTTCATTTTTTGTGTCTTAAGGGCAGAAATTGTGAACAAATAATTCTATTCCCCCCTTTTTAGCTTATTACTTTTTATGCAAAAGTTTATATTGCGCACCTTCTTGAGAAAGATTACAACTCAATCAAAATGGAAAAGAAAAAACTAGAGCTAGAATTTACGATGAATAGCTCAATCAAAATTTTATATCAGTGTTTAAGCACTTCAAGTGGTCTTTCAGAATGGTTTGCAGATGATGTAACTATCAAAAAAGACTATGCGAAATTCGTTTGGGATGGTCAAGAAGAAGAAGGAAAAGTGCTGGCTAAGAAGACCGACTTATTCATACGCTTTCAACTAGATGAATATGAGGGCACTGATTACTTCTTTGAATTCGCCATCAAAACAGATCAATTAACTGGTGATGTGGCCTTAATCATCACGGACTTTGCTGATGAGGATGAGGTCGAAGAGCAAACCATGCTTTGGGAGAGTCAAGTAGGAGAATTAAGACATATCCTTGGAGGTTAAATAAACCTTCTTCTTTCACGTTACTTTTGGTGAATTCTAAAGCACGGCCTTGAAGAAACTTCACACACTAATTGTTCAGTCATACCTGGGGCCATTCGTCCTTACGTTTTTCATCACGCTTTTTATTTTCGTGATGCAATTCCTTTGGAAGTACATTGACGAGCTCGTTGGCAAAGGGTTAGAATGGTATTTAGTTGCCGAACTCTTATTTTACGCTTCTGCCAATCTTGTGCCTATGGCGCTCCCCTTAGCTATTCTGTTAGCATCAATTATGACATTTGGCAGCTTCGGTGAACACTATGAGTTAGTAGCAATGAAGTCCAGTGGAATGGGACTTTTACGAATCATGTATCCATTGCTAATCGTAACAATTTTCACCAGTTTTGGTGCCTTTCTTTTCACAAACTATGTATGGCCTAAAGCAAACCTGGAATTTGCATCACTTCTCTATGATATAAGGCATAAAAAACCTGCTTTTGATATTACCGAGGGAGTTTATTATGACGGAATAGATGGATATGTAATTCGAGTGGAGAATAAGGATGAGGATGGAAAAGGATTGAATGACATCCTAATTTATGACCACACAAAGAAAGAAGGCAACATTCATGTAATACGCGCAGAAAAAGGACGTATGGAGATGTCCGAAGATCAGCGCTATCTAGTTTTCACATTAGAAAACGGGTCGAGTTACGAAGAGATTCAAGAAGAACGTAACCCTCATATGAAGTCTGAGTTTAATAAAGAAATTCTCAGATTCGATTTGAGCGGATTTCAGATGGAACGCAGCGATAAAGATATTTTCAAAGACAATTATCAAATGCTCAACCTGCAACAATTGGATAACGCAGTTGATACTTATGACTTAAAGCTAATTGAACGTGATAAAGAATATGGCCGCTTAATGTTGAGAAAAACATTGCCCGAAGACTTAGACTCCGCAAAATTAGTGGGCATAGCCAATTCAGACAGCACAAAAACTGACGCCTACAACAATATTTTCAAAGAACACAAAGTAGCGCTGATTGAAACTGCCATCTCACAGCTCAGAAGCAACAAAACATTTGTCTCTTCTAGATTAAGCATAAGGGAAAGCACCGTAAAGAGCATTAACAGGCATCTCATAGAATGGCATAGAAAATTCACTTTATCTTTTGCATGCGTAATTCTTTTCTTCATAGGAGCACCACTAGGAGCAATCATTAGAAAAGGAGGATTGGGTTTACCCGTTGTGATTTCTGTTCTGTTTTTCTTAGTCTATCATATTACCTCCATCACATTCGAAAAACTCGTAAAACAAGGAGAGATTGAACCGTTTAGAGGAATGTGGATGGCCTCTTTAATTCTTCTCCCGGTTGGATTGTTTTTAACCTTTAAAGCGTCCACCGACAGCAGTCTTTTCGACATGGAGACATATACTAAAAGTGTACAGAGGTTCTTGTCAGCATTGGGTTTGAAGAAAAATAAAATTAAGCCTAATTAGAATGAGAGTTCTTTTTGTTCTAAGTCGTGTCCCCTATCCGCTAGAAAAAGGAGATAAGTTAAGAGCCTTTCATTTGATCAGAGAACTCTCCGCGGATCATGAAATAAATCTGTTTTGCTTAGCGGATGAAAAAACTGATCCAGAGGCAGAAAGGCAATTAAAGCAATACTGTTCAGAGATCTACATTCATCGTATACCAATTTTCACAAAGCTTTTTAAACTTTTCCTTTCGATATTCAGCAAAAAACCCTTTCAGGTAGAATATTTTTACTCCAGAAAAGCTCAGCGAAAATTTGATGACTTCGTAGAAAATCATTTGCCTCAGCATATTTTTTGTCAGTTGATCAGAACCGCTGAATACGCCAAGAAATACTCACTCATTCCAAAAACCATAGACTATATGGATGCCTTTTCTATTGGCATGGAAAGAATGGCTAAAAAAGCGAAATGGCCACTTTCATTCATAATGAATGAAGAGTTTCTAAGGTTGAAGCTTTTTGAACAGGAAGTTGCTCCTTATTTCGATCATCATCTGATAATATCAGAACAGGATAAGGAATGCATCAGTATCAATGAAAGCATTGAGGTATTGCCAAATGGCATCGATCCGGTCTTTTTTAAAGATGTAATTATTGACAAAACAAGAGACGTATTATTCACGGGTAATATGTCTTATAGGCCCAACGTTGAGAGTGCGAAGTATTTGGTAAATGAGATAATGCCATTGGTTTGGCAGAAATTCCCAAACACCAAGGTTACGCTGGCAGGCGCAAACCCTTCACCTTCGGTTCTAGCTCTTCGCTCTGAGATAGTAGAAGTTACGGGCTGGATTGACGACATTTCTGAGGTATATCATAGTGCCAAGGTTTTTGTAGCTCCTATGCTTATCAATAGCGGACTTCAAAACAAACTGCTGGAAGCCATGGCTTGCGAAGTGCCTTCTGTTACAACAAGTCTTGCCAACAATGCTCTTGGCGCCAAAGACGAAGTTCATTTGCTCATAGGCGATGATACGGAGTCTTTAGCCAAAAGGATCAACACCATTCTAAGTGATGATGCCTTAGGGCGAAAGCTCAGTATTGCAGGCAAAAACTTTGTGCTTGGCAACTACAGTTGGAGAAATGAGGCTGGTCGGCTTACTCAAATTATGGAATTAACTCAAAATTAATATTGGCTTAAGGCCTATCATTAGAGCTTTCTATCGGATATGAACAACCTCAAAATAAAACGTTCATTTCTTCCTGAGCTTATTCCTGTATTTAATTTAGGGTAATACTACATTGCAGCAGTAAAACGATCTTATGCCAAGAAAACCAACGCAGAGAAAAATATTTGTTCTTGATACATCTGTTATTCTTCATGACCATAAATCCATCAACAATTTTGACGAACATGATATTTGTTTGCCAATAACAGTTTTAGAAGAGCTCGATAATTTCAAACGAGGAAAAGACACAAAAAACTTTGAAGCCAGAGAGTTTATTAGGCTATTGGATAAGTTAAGTGCAGACTATAAGCTTCATGATTGGATTCCCCTTGAAGGAGAAAAGAAAGGGAGATTTAAGATTATAATGTCAAATGGCAGGCTAATGGTAGATGCCGAGAAGGTATTTAGTGATAATAAAGCCGACCATAAAATACTCAATACTGTTCTTTTCCTTCAAGAAACTGAGAAGGACACTCGGGTTACCTTAGTATCGAAGGACATTAACTTAAGGCTTAAGGCAAAAGCACTTAATCTTTATTCTGAGGATTACGAAACAGGCAAGGTTAATGATATTGCCGATTTATATAGCGGTAATAGTACGGTTGAAGATGTAGACAGTGATTATATTAGAAAACTATACACCACGGGCACTTCCGATGATTTGAGTCCGATCCCAGAACTGATCAACAATGAATATTACATTTTAAAAAATGGTAAAACTTCATGCCTCGGTTATTTCAACCCGATAAACCAACTTATAGAGCGTGTTGAGAAGCAATACGCTTATGGGATCAAACCACGCAATGCAGAACAAACGTTCGCCATTCATGCCCTGCTCAACCCAAATATTAAATTGGTCACGCTTCAAGGAGTTGCTGGCACAGGCAAGACGCTTCTAGCTTTAGCTGCGGCCATTGAACAAAGAAAGGAATACGCTCAGGTTATTCTGGCAAGACCTATTGTTCCTCTAAGCAATCGAGATATAGGTTTCCTACCTGGGACAGCTGAGAATAAGGTTGACCCATACATGCAACCACTTTATGACAACTTAGACTTTATAAAAAGTCAATTCAATGAAAGTGAAAAAAGGCATAAGCAGATTATGTTGATGGTAAGGGAAAAGAAGATCAACATCACACCGCTTGCTTTTATAAGAGGAAGAAGTCTTTCAAACGTTTATTTTATAGTCGATGAAGCTCAAAACCTGACACCGCATGAAGTAAAAACGATTATTACCAGAGCTGGAGAAAACACTAAAATTGTTTTCACTGGTGATGTCCGTCAAATAGATACACCTTATTTAGATGAAGAGTCAAACGGTCTCACATATATCATTGACAGGCTAAAAGGAAGTGATCTATTCGCTCACATGACATTAAGTAAAGGTGAACGCTCAGAGCTTGCTAATTTAGCCAATGAGCTTCTATAATTTGCTTTTGAATGAATGTAGATAAGCACCTAAAGAGATGCAAGAACTGCAATAACTGGACAGATGGGAAACTGGATAATTGCTCCTTCTGCGGTGCTGAACTTGATGCAGAATACAAAAAGGAAATCCAAAAGCGAAACGACCTGGGTGATCCTAAAGTTCCATTAATTCAAATTCATGAACATGACCCTTTTTGGGTCAAAATTGCTAAACGGCCAATTCAAGTTGCACAATTGATTTTTTACGCCATCATTGCTTTTCTGATATACTTAACAACAATATTTGCGCATTGACACAAAACTTGATATTAAGATTTACGCGGCACTTGTCATGGGTGTGCTAATCTATAAAGTGGCAGAACAATTTTATGGAAGCATAGTGTTTTTCAGTGCCTATTTTGAAGATGTCCTAGCTCTTCCTATACTGCTTAAAACAAGTCTTTTGATCGTACAATACACCAACAAAGATTGGAGTATATTGATACTTGACAAGGCTGAAATTATTACCATTGCAGTTGTTTTTTCAATATACTTCGAGGGCGTTCTTCCTTATTTTGATTATCGGTTCACTGCCGACCCTTTAGACATAGCTTGTTATTTTTTTGGTGCATGGTTTTATTCCACCTATTTAAATAAGGCACTTGCAGTAAACTAAGGAATTACTATGGCGATTCAGCCTGGCTCTTACAGTTTCGCTAAAAGCTGAAAAATCTGACTCACCGCTGGGCAAATCCTCGCATTCTTTCTTGTCAAATTCATAATATCCATCTGGCCCTTTTGATCAGTATGGGGATATGCCCTACAAGCTTTAGGACGATCTTCATAAACGGAACAATAATTATCTTCTTTTAGAAAAGGACATGGCATTGATCTAAATACAAAATCACCCTCTTCATCTGTTCTCAAAAATTCATTTACAAAGTCCTTTTCGGCAACTTTAAGACGTTTTGAAAGCCTTCCAATGTCCAAAGATGTGAGTAAAGGCCCTGTTGTTTTACAACAATTTGCACATTTTAAGCAGTCTACTTCGGCAAAAACTTCTTCATGTAAATTATTGATTTTCTGATCAATACGCTTGTCCTTAACTGCTTTCTTTGCTATAGAATCGATTCTTTTACGATTACTTTCCGCCCACTTCACATCATTTTTATAAGAATCAATCATAAACGTTTAAATTAGTGACCGAGTTAAAGAACCTAAATTTTGTTTTCTCAAGCAGTGACCTTACCTATTAACAAGTCAGCTTACGATATAATTTATTCTACGGGCAAAAAAATAGAAACTGAACAGTTTTTATTCGCTTGTCGTGGTAGTTTCAATTCGTCTATCACCGATAACATTCTGTTTCTTACTGAAGGGAACTTGCTTGAGCTTGATTCACCAAAGGTAGCGAAGAAGGTTTATTACCTGATGATCGAAGGTTTACAGAACATTACTAGACATCAATACCATGATGACTCTGGAAGCCCTTTTGATGGTGCTCTATTCATTATTAATAGAAGAGAACAAGCTTATAGTATCACCTATGGAAACTGGGTTTCTGCTGCCGTTAAGGAAGATTTAGAAAAGAACCTTGCCGCTATCGTTTCCAAAGATGTGGTTGAGTTAAAGGAATATTACATGGAGATCTTGAACAATTCAGGGTTTTCTTCTAAAGGAGGTGCAGGTTTAGGTCTTGTAGATATGGCCCGTAAATCCTCGGGCAAACTGAGCTTCGAATTCGCTCCAGTCAACGGTGGTTTCTTTTACTATTTGAATTTGAACATAGCCATCGACAAGGAAGAATATGATGAAGAAGTCGCATCAGATTATATTCATGATGCGATGACACTTCACCATGAAATGCTTGAATGTGATGCTCAAATCATTTTCAAAGGACTTCTTCACGAAAGCAATGTCAATCATTTGTCTAACCAAATAGATTCTACGCTCAATGAAAGCCCTGAAACACGCGGTATGAGTTCAGTAATGACTGAGTTGTTGAGAAATGTTGCCAAGCACGCATACAGTAGACTTAACCATTTGGGTAAGCCTGGTGTTTTTATGCTTCAAAAAATCAACGAAAGCTACGCAATGTATAGTGGCAATTTCATTAGCGATGGCAAACAAGAGTTGGTTGAGAAAAGTCTTAAATCTATCAATGGTCTTAGCACAAGCCAACTCAATGAGATTATAGACAAAAAGCATGCTGAAGACGCATCTAAAAAAGGAACAGGCTTAGTTCGCTTAAGAAAAATTTCTGGTCATGAGATTGGATACGAGATCAAGGAATTCGGTGACAACCCTCCATATTTCATCTTAAAAATAGAGCTCAATTAAAGTTCAATCTTCTGATCCAAAGTTTACCTTTGGTCTTTAATGGTTTTTAGCTCTCCTTTCCTACTTTGGGCACTGAGTTTGGTTTTGATACCAATCGCAATACATCTATTTCAATTTAGGCGTTACAAGAAGCTTTACTTCTCAGACATAAGTCTATTGAAGGAAGTGAAATCAAAATCACAGACCAAAAACCAACTTAAGCACCTACTCATATTAATTTCGAGAATTGGGATTATAGCACTTCTAGTGCTGGCGTTTAGCGAACCAATTATTCCATCATCCAATGGAAATGCGGAAGAAGCAGAGGTTGTTTCAATCTACATAGACAATTCGTTCAGTATGCAAGCAGAGACTGAACGAGGTCAGCTTTTGCAAGAAGCTTCTAGAATAGCGTTCGAAATTGCATCCTCTTTCCCACAAGGCATAAAACTTCAATTAATCACTAACGAATTCACAGCTGCACAAAAGAGATTTTCTGACTTAGCTGATTTTTCAACGCAATTAGATAATGTAGCTCCTAGCCCACTTCACAAGTCAATCGATCAAGTCTTCAATTTTATTCGTCAAAGTAAATCTCAAGAGTTAAGGCTTAATCATCAAGTTTACCTTCTATCCGATTTCAAAAACACTCTTGATTCAAGTTTTGCGAATATTGACTCTAACTATTCAATAACAGTTGTGCCTTTAAACGCTGCAATTGAAGAGAATATTTCTATTGACTCTGCATGGATTGAATCTCCAATTATTCAGACAGGCCGAGAAATGAGCGTATTCTTCCGAATTCATAATCATGGTTCACAAAAAGTATATGACATTCCAGTTGAAGTTGATATCAATGACCAGGTCTCCTCCTCCGTTTTCGTTACCATAGAAGGTGAAAGCTATCTGGACACCTTCCTAATTGTAACTCCTGAAAACACGGACTATCTTATCGGTCAAATACGCATAGATGATTACCCTATTACGTATGACAATGATTATTACTTCACTATTAATGTCGCTGAAAAAATCAATGTCGCTGAAATAAGAGGCAACTCTCTTTCCAAATTAAGTCCGTTCGAGAAATTCTTTAAAAGCGATCGTTTTGATTTCCTTTCTTTCGATGAGAGCGAAATTGTTCAAGATTCATTAAAGGCCTTAAACCTTCTCGTTATCAATCAAGTTGAGAATTGGAATAGCGGCATTGAAGCCTTGTGCTTAGAAAAGCTCAAAATCGGAAACAACGTTATAATTGTTCTGCCTGCTGATGCCGAAACAACCGGTTATTACTCCAAGATGAAGGAAGCCTTCGGGTTTGACATTCAGAGCTGGGACACGACCATGCTAACGGTGAATTCGATCAACGAAGATCATTATGCGTTCAAAGGAGTTTTCGAATCGCATCCAGAAAACATTAATTATCCTCATACAAACGGATACTATTCGCTGAACAAGCAATCCTTTGATCATGTCATTGCCGGCCTGTTCAACCAAAAGCCACTCATTGCTTCTAACAATATTGAAAAGGGCGAAGTATTTATTATTACAACACCTCTCGATGACAAGTACACCAACCTGCATCGTCACTCGTTATTTGTTCCTTTTCTAATGAATGTCTCTGCCGCCTCTGGGCTGAGTCAATCATTGAGCAGATCAATTGAGACGAACAGAATCAAAGTGTCAATAGATGACGAGAAGATCAAAATGTCAGCGATAGGTGATTCAACCTCATTCGTCCCTGCCCTTACCTATGATGGAATTTTGATAAATGGGCAAATAAAGGAAGCTGGCACCTATGAGATCGTAAATGACAATGGAACTGTCGAGGCAATTCTTTCTTTCAACTATAGCAGAAATGAAAGTTCCGTTGGAGCTGTAAAATTGGAGGATATTGAAAATTATTTTGAATCCCGAGGTATAAGCACTGGAAAACTTGATCTTGACAATTCTCAATTATCAGAAAGCATTGCACAAGGAGATTTGGCAACAGAATTATGGCCAATATTTGCAGTGGCTGCATTGATATTATTACTTTTCGAAACGCTCTTACTCAAACTCTTTAGTGGATGAGAACCTATATTAAAAACGCGACAATTATCTACCCTGAACACAAGCTTCACAACAAGGTAGTTAACTTACTTGTAAACAACAGTTTAATTGAGTCAATAAATCCTAATAACCCCAACACCTTTGACCACGAAATAGACGCAAAAAACATGCTGCTTTTTCCTGGTTTGGTGGATATTCAATGCTTCAGTGGCGAACCGGGAAACGAAGATCGAGAAGACTTTGAGAGTTTAACGCGCGCTGCAAAATCAGGTGGGTTCAGTGATTTATTCATCATGCCAGACACCTCACCCACCATAGAGACGAAAAGCTCAGTGCGGTATATCGAGCATGCGTCAGGAAAGAATGGAATAAGATTACACGCGATAGGTGCTGTTTCAAAGAACTTAAAAGGCGAAGAATTGAGCGAGATGTACGATATGCATCTTTCAGGTGCTAAAGCCTTCTCTGATGCTAAAAGGCCCATTGGCGATGTGAACATGATGAAGCGTGCATTGGATTATGTGAAGAGTTTCAATGGCATTGTTTATTCATTCCCACTAGATGAAAGGGTTTCGCCAGGCGGAATGGTGAATGAAAGTCCTTTGAATACGGCACTCGGCCTTAAGTCAACTCCTAAGCTCGCTGAAGAACTTTTACTGAACCGAGATATATACCTTTTAAACTATTGCGAGTCTAGAATGCATGTTTCTTCTATTTCTTCGGAAGACAGTATCTCATTAATAGAAACTGCAAAGCAGAAAGGCTTAGACATCTCTTGTTCTGTGGCATTAAGTCACTTACTGTTCAGTGAGAACCAACTTAACACCTTCAACACAAACTACAAAACAAACCCACCATTGCGTTCTGAGTCTGATCGGCAAGCATTGATTGAAGGATTGAAATCTGGAACCATTGATATAATCCACTCTGATCATAGTCCTGAAGTAATAGAAGACAAGGATGTAGAATTTGACCAAGCGAAACACGGTATGACTATGCTTGAGACAGCTTTAGCCGCCTATAATACCAACCTGAAGGATCAATTAAGTTTTGAAGCATTCATCAATGCATTCAGCATCAATCCTAGAAAGAGGTTCGATATGGCCATGCCAGAACTAGAAGCTGGAAGTGATTTTAATTTCGCGCTTTTTGACCCAAGCAAAGAGTGGGTTTATGATGCGGAATCTGCACAATCTAAATCGACAAATTCTCCATTTTTAAATCAAACCTTGAAGGGAAAAGTAATAGAGGTTTAAACTTCTATTGAGAGCTGATCATAAGCTATAAATACGTTTTCAGGCAATTCTGCCGAAACATCCTTATGATTACCCATTTGATGACTGATATGCGTTAAATAGGCTTTTTCTGGCTTTAATTCATCTATCACAATCAATGCTTCCTCCAAAGTATAATGCGAAATATGTGTCTGCCTTCTTAAAGCATTTAGCACCAACACCTTACTACCTCGTATTTTATCCATTTCAGCTTCAGGAATGTAGTTCGCATCTGTAATGTATGTGAAGTCATTTACCCTAAAACCAAGAACAGGCAGCTTGTGGTGAAAAACTTGAATAGGCTGAATTTTGATCCCCTCAATCTCAAAAGTTGAATCAACATCAATATTATGAATCGTTATATCTGGAGTGCCAGGGTATTTAGTTTCAGCAAAGGCATAATGAAACTCATTTCTAAGTGCTTTCTCCACCGCAGTTGAGGCATAAACCTCTACCGGTTTTCTCTGAATGAAATTGAACGCGCGCACATCATCCATTCCCGCAGTATGATCCTTGTGCTCATGTGTGAAAACTAAAGCGCTCAAACTCTTAACGCGCGCTCTTAATGCCTGATACCTGAAATCAGGGCCGCTGTCAATAATAATATTGGTGTTTTCACTTTGAATCAAAATACTTGACCTCAAGCGATTATCCATTGGATCGATGCTCTGACAAACCTCACATGGACATCCAATAACGGGAACTCCCATTGAAGTGCCAGTGCCTAAAAAAGTTATTCTAATTGGAGCAGCCATTTAACTCACCAAGGGAAGTTCATAGATCAGTTTGAGCTTCTCTATCGTAAAGTCAATTTCTTCCTTATTGTTGTATTTGCTAAATGAGAATCGCACCACAGGTCTGTTTTTGGCAACGTTAAGCTCTGCAACAACATGAGAACCCACGCTGGAACCAGAGCTGCATGCACTTCCTCCTGATGTTGCAATACCTTCAATATCAAGGTTGAAAAGCAACATTTCAGTTTTATCAGTTTCTGGCAATGCCACATTCAAAACCGTGTAAAGACAATCCCCTTCAGCATCTCCGTTAAACTCCACACCAGGCATCTCCTCTCGCAATCGCTTAATCATATAAAACTTCAAGTCTTTAATATAATTAGTATGCTCTTCGAGGTGTTCATATGCCAAATCCAATGCTTTCACTAAGCCCATGATTCCATAAACATTCTCAGTGCCAGCGCGCATATTACGCTCTTGACCACCACCTAGAATAAGTGGCTTAACCTTCACATCATTGCTGATGTATAAAAAACCTATGCCTTTGGGACCATGAAATTTATGCGCAGCACACGTCATGAAATGCAATCCCAACTCTTTCACATCTAGTTTGTAATGTGCAATGGTCTGAACAGTATCCGCATGCAACAATGCATCGTACTTTTTGCACAAATCACTCACCTGCTTTAATGGAAGTAGATTTCCGATTTCATTATTAGCATGCAATAAAGTAACCAGCGTTTTATCCTTTGTTTTCAGTAACTCTTCAAGATGATCAAGATCTATATGCCCTTTTTCGTCAAGGTTTACCAAAGACATTCTAATCTTTCCGTTTGCCGCTAACTTTTCCACCGGATAGAGCACAGCATGGTGTTCAATGGAGGAAGTAATGATATGCTTAACACCCAAATCTTCGACACTACAGAGAATGGCCATGTTATCGGCCTCTGTTCCTCCACTCGTGAAGACAATCTCACCGGGCTCGGCATTGATGTGTTGAGCAACTTTCCTTCTACCTAAATCGATGGAGGCCCTGGATTTACGGCCAAAAGAATGAGTAGAACTAGGGTTTCCATAATCCTCTCTCATATATTTCAGCATTTCCTGAATTACTTCCTCATCAAGTGCTGTGGTTGCGGCATTGTCTAAATAAATTCCCATAATCAAACAGTTATATCATTGATGACAGTTCGTTTTCAATTCTTTTCGCGAGCTTCTCAGCCGCATCCTTACTCTTACTTTCAGTATATATTCTAATGATTGGCTCTGTATTGCTCTTTCGCAGATGAACCCATTCATCTGCAAAGTCAATCTTTAAACCATCAATGGTATTCACATTTTGATCAGCGTATCTCGCCTTCATCTTTTCAATAAGAACATCAGGGTTCATGCCTGGACTCAGTGCTATCTTGTTTTTAGCCATTTCATAATGCGGGTAACTTGCCCTCATTTCAGACATTTTCTGTCCCTTTTGAACGTAGTGACTTAAGAACAGTGCAATTCCAGCCAAAGAGTCTCGTCCATAATGCAAGTCTGGTACAATAATTCCACCATTGCCTTCACCTCCAATGACAGCATTTTTAGCTTTCATTTCTACCACCACATTCACTTCACCAACAGCACTTGCGCTGTAGCTCTGCCCCGCAGACTCTGTCACGTCTCTCAATGCGCGAGAAGAAGATAAGTTTGAAACAGTGGCGCCTGGCTTGTTTCTCATGTAATAGTCAGCTAAAGCAACCAGCGTATATTCCTCTCCGAACATTTCACCATTCTCTGATATCAGCGCTAATCGGTCAACGTCTGGATCAACAACAATCCCCATATCGCAACGCCTATCTACTACGATTTGAGATATTTCAGTCAAATGCTCTTTCAAAGGCTCAGGATTATGTGCAAATTTCCCTGAAACATCACCATTGATCATTTCAACCCGTTTCACACCTAGTTTTTCCAACAGCACAGGAATAGCTATCCCGCCCGTTGAATTCACCGGATCGACAGCAACCTTCAAATTTGCATTTCGAATTCCTTCAATGTCAACCATCGAATAAGCCAACACTTGGTCTATGTGCTTTTCAATCCAGCCTTCTTCTTTTCGGTAAGAACCCGTTTTCGAAACATCTGGAAAATCAAAGTCCGCTTTAGTGATAGTATCAAGGAGATCCTTGCCTTCAGCGGCAGAAATAAACTCTCCCGCACTATTTAAAAGTTTCAGAGCATTCCACTCTACAGGGTTATGGCTTGCCGTTAAAATTATCCCTCCATCTGCATTGAGTCCCGGAACAGCAATTTCAACGGTAGGTGTTGTACTCAATCCTAAATCAACAACATTCACGCCCGAAGCTTGAAGTGTAGCACTCACAATGCCCGAAAGCCACCCACCTGAAGGCCTCGCATCTCTACCGATTACCACGGTTGGATTGTCTTTTCCTGACGTATGAATAATAAAGGTTGAAAATGCAGCAGCAAAGTTCACTGCATCAATAGGCGTAAGGTTTGAACCCGGCTTTCCGCCAATGGTTCCACGTGTGCCTGAAATAGAAGATATAAGTGTCATTTATTTTAAAAACCGCAAAGATAGACTTCCCGAAGAATGAGTATTTCAACTGGTGTTGAATATAGTTGAATTTAGAGCTGTATTCTGCGAATTATAAGCACTTTTGCACTTATGTTCAGAAGCTTGTTGAAAACGTTAATGGGCAATAAAAAGAACGCGTACATCAAATTATAAATTTGATGATACTGTTGATTTATGGAAGAATTTGATGATAATTTCTTTAGCGAAAGCGATCTAACAGACTTAGTTAATCGGTTTGAGCAAATGGTGAAAGACGGTTCATCCTCATACTATGAGGTGGATGACCTAGAATCTCTATTGGATCATTTCATAGTCCACCATCATCTTGACCTTGCGTTTAAAGTTGTTGAAACAGTTCACTCTCAGCATCCAAATAATCATCAACTGAGCATAAGAGAAGCCGAATTATTGTCTTTAGCTGAAAAACACAGCGAAGCACTAGAACTTCTTAGCTCTGTGGAAACTTTAGAAAATTCCAACCCCGATTTTCACATTACAAAAGCAAGTATACTAAGTCAGACTGGGCATTACGATAAGGCGATCCGAAGCCTTCATCAAGCATTAAAGTGCTCAAGTGACGAGCCAGACGTGATTTATATGAATTTGGCCATAGAGCACCAGAATCTTGAACAATACGATCAAGCCATAGGATTTCTTCAAAAGGCATTGGAATCAAACCCTGAGAATGAAGACGCCCTTTATGAGTTAGCTTATTGCTATGAGCTTACAAAGTCTTACTCTTCTGCGGTAATCTTCTTCAAGAAAATAATAGACAAGCACCCCTATAATTCACATGCGTGGTTTAACCTAGGTGCAGCTTATCAAGCATTAGGAGAGTTTGAAAAAGCACTTACTGCTTTTGACTATGTTATTGTCATCAACGAAGAGTTTCATGCGGCATATTTCAACAAGGCCAATGTTTTAGTTAGACTTGAAAGACATGGAGAAGCCATTGATCTTTACAAAAAGGCTTTAGCATTCGAAATTCTAGACTCCCTGATTTACTTCTACATTGGAGATTGCTATGACCATATCAATGAACCAAAATCTGCCTTGGTTTATTTTGAAAAAGCCATTCGGAAAGATGATACAATGGCCGAAGCTTGGATTGGAGCCAGCAGTTCAATGGACGAGCTCGGAAGAGAGATTGAAGCGTTAGAATACGCCAACAAAGCGCTGAAAATTGAGCCAACCAATGGCGATTATTACTGCTTTTTGGCTGGACTTCAAATGAAGTACGATTTGTTAATTGACAGCGCTGCATCATTTGAGAAAGCGATCGAAAACGATTACATAGAAGAAGACCTTTGGGAAGACTATAGTCAACTAGCATTGACATTAAAAAATAACGATCTCATAGGTGAAGTAGTTCACAAAGGATTAGAACATTACCCTGACAATAATCTACTAATGCTTTATCAATGCATTTACAGATACAGCATTGGAAAGGACGAGGAAGCCTTTGAAAAACTTGTGGAACTATTGATTCAAGAACCAGCTCTTATTGAAGAGTTTGTCTTGTATTACCCTAAAGCAGTGGAAAGTAAGGATGTTCAATTCCTCATTCAATCGTTAAATCAAAAGCACTGATATTTTTACCATTCAAAAATCAGTTGAGATAAACCATCTTAACCCTACCTATTTATGAAAGAAACTACTGTAAGAGAACTAAAAGCAATGTTGGACTCTGGAGAAGACATTCAATTAATTGACGTAAGAGAGCTCAACGAGTATGAATTCTGCAACATAGGTGCTGAGCTGATTCCTATGGGAGAGATCATTCAAAAATCTGATCAACTTTCTAGAGATAAAAAAGTGATCATCCACTGTAAATCAGGCGGTAGATCAGGTAACGTGGTCAATGCTTTGACAGCTAGAGGTTTTGATAATGTGTCAAACCTTGTAGGAGGTATCCTTGCATGGTCAGATGAAATTGACCCAAGCATTCCAAAATACTAATGAAGGGATCGAAATCTATTCTTTTAAACGCAGCTAAAGGCGCTGCAATGGGAATGGCCGAAGTGATTCCTGGAGTTTCAGGCGGCACCATAGCCTTCATTACTGGAATTTACGAGCGCCTGTTGGATGTTATAAAATCAATCGGTCCAGACCTTTGGGTGAGTTTTAAAAAAGACGGAATCAAAGGCGTTTGGAAAACACTGGATGGAGTCTTTTTGAGCTCATTGATTGGCGGAATGGTAGTCGGTATTGTGATTGGCGTTTTCTTGATCACCTATTTGCTTGAAACCTACCCTCTGCTCGTTTGGTCTTATTTCTTCGGACTCATCATTGTGAGTGCTCTGTTTGTGGGCAAAGAAGTGAAATCTTGGGATGGCCAAAAGTTCTTCGCCATCGTTTTGGGCGCTGCAGTGGCATACCTCATTACAGTGGGCGTTCCGGCTCTGGGCAATCCAGCTCTGTACTATGTCTTTATATCTGGAGCCATTGCAATTAGCGCATTGCTCTTACCCGGCATTTCAGGCAGTTTCATCCTGCTGTTGATGGGAATGTACTCTTACGTAATTCCTACAGTCAAGGAAGCTTTAAAAACCTTTGAACTGGATAAATTGATCATTCTCATCACGTTCGGATCAGGAATGCTATTTGGAATGGTGGTATTCTCCAGGGTTTTGAGTTGGACGTTTAAGAACTACCATGACATGACGCTTTCTGTGCTCACAGGCTTTCTAATTGGGTCATTGAACAAGATATGGCCGTGGCAAGAAGTATTGCAAACCAT
Source organism: uncultured Flavobacteriales bacterium (assembly GCA_905479105.1). Taxonomy (GTDB): domain Bacteria; phylum Bacteroidota; class Bacteroidia; order Flavobacteriales_G; family Salibacteraceae; genus SHAN690. Next base: position 550,664 of record CAJQLE010000004.1, on the reverse strand, counting down.
GGTTAAAGAAGATGGTGAGGAGAAAATCATCTTTAGTAAAAGTGTACTACCCACTACCTTTTCTGGATTGGAAGACAATTTCTTGTACGGAAATGATCCTCAAATTATCGCTTGCATAGCGCTTATGGCATTGGGATTCTTTACTGTATTTGGTGCAGAGATGATCTCAAAAAAACTGCAAGCAAAGTGAGGCATTTTGGATTAATCGGCTATCCACTCACCCACTCCTTTTCGCCCAATTATTTTAAAAATAAGTTTGAATCAATAGAAGTTAAACATGCTGATTATAAGTCATTTGAAATACATGACTTAAACTCAATAAAGAAGCTAGTAAAGACGAAGGACCTATCCGGTTTTAACGTCACAATCCCTCACAAGCAAAGTATCATTCCATACTTAGATGAACTCACACCAGAAGCCAACGCCATTGGATCTGTGAACTGCGTTAAAGTGGTTGAAGGCAAGTTAATCGGCTACAATACCGATGCATTTGGATTCAAGACTTCATTAATCCATTTGATTGGAGATAAGACTATTGAAAAAGCCATCATTCTAGGCAATGGCGGAAGCGCAAAGGCCGTCCAATATGCTTTGAAGCAGATGAAAATAGATTATAGTATTGTTTCTCGATCTGGTGACTTGAATTACAACAATCTTTCTCCTTCAATGATGAGAACGTACCAACTCATCATCAACACTACTCCACTGGGCATGTTTCCAAATGTGGAAGAACATCCGGACATTCCTTACGAAGCCATTACTAGCAATCATTTTGCGATTGATCTCATCTACAATCCATCAGAAACAGCCTTTCTAAGAAAGTGCAGCCTAGCTGGCGCTGCCATTAAGAACGGCCAAGAAATGCTGGAGTTTCAAGCCGACAAAAGTTGGGAGATTTGGAATGCTTGATTCATCAACCTGCCTTTAAAGCTACCTCACAATCACTTTCCTCACCACTACTCCATCATCAAATCGAGCATGGATAAAGTAAACCCCAGCTTCTGATAAATCAAAGAGTAACTCTTTTTCATCATTTACAACTTGGTTAAGGAGCATCTGCCCTACTGAATTATAAACCGACACTTCATCAGGAAGCACGGAAGCCGAAAGAGTACACCTTCCCACATTCGGATTGGGGAATATGCTCATACTGGTTTTGGATAATTCAAGAATTCCATTCACCAGATCAAGTTCTATGGTGTTAGAAGTGCCTTCACATTCATTGCTATCACTTACAATGACATAGTAAGACCCATTGTTCAAAATGGTATGGTTTTGATCAGTAGCTCCTGGTATTATGGTGTCGTTGTAATACCATTGATAGCTGAAGAAAGGATCGGTACACTGCAACACATTGCCTCCGGCATCAATAATCATAGGATTAACATTTGCTATTATCACGTCAATGGTATCGGTAAAGACACCGCAATCTGTTGTAACGCTCACCCAATATTCACCCGATTCATTTGCAAAAAACGATGGATCGGAAGAACCATCCTGCCAGAGGTATGTGGCATCAGGATAAGTGGCGTCCAGAACAAGCCCTTGACCATTGCATACAGTGGTGTCATTCCCTAAATCAACAGCACCGCAGTCGAAAGCTGTTCCACCAATGATATGAATCCCTGCTAAATCAGGGCCGCTCGTGCTAGTTAAAAAGACGATTTCAATTCCATCTACAACTTCGGTAGCACCCAATCTAAAATGTGTGTTAAAGTCCAGTGGCAAAACATAGCGATTGTGTGGGAAGAAAACCGTGACGTTACAATTCGTTTCTACATACACCCAAGTAGTATCAGTTATTGCAGTCCAATCTCCAACACTTACAGCATGTGTAGAAGAATATAAACCCGATGAAAGTCTCAATCGAACATTATAATTGGCGGTATTAAAACTGGTCTCTAAAAGCAGTTCATTGCCTGTAGAATCAATCCATTGGTTGCCGAAAGTGCCTGACAGAGTGTCGCCCACGGTGAGATTTACCCATGTGGAATCATCCGGTGGACCAGTGACTGCAGAAACAACACAACCATCTGGATGCACAGCATCTACCAAATATCCAATGATGGGATAGCCGCCCAGTGTTTGCGACTTGCTCATGAAGTTGAGGGCGATAAGGCAGGTTAACAGGACTATTTTTTTCATGAGAGGTTCGTTTAGCGGTTGAGTCTGGTTCGAAAGATAAATCAACTTATTGAACCTTAAAGATGACTCACTGCTTGAAAGCAAAGCAATCTGCTCAGAAAGCTTTCGGATAGAGGTACTGAGTTCCCTTTGCTTAGTTCGCACGGCAGAATCACTTTCTGGCTTGATAGCATTTAATTATTCTTGATACTTTTGAAACGTCAAGTAAAATACCCTCATCAATCCTTAGTTTATGCATTACGAAGAAGTCTTTCTGATTTTCTGGGAACAGGTAAAGGAAAGTGTGCAAGAAGGCCGCTTTGCCAAGTTAACCATGGCCAAAACCATTGGAAAACCAAACTTGCAGAACATATTTGTAAGACCACTCAACACTGACGATGGTTTTAAAGTTATGCTGAAATTTAGCTACAGATCGCCTGAGACCCACGATCAAGAAGACGAGCTTAGTTTAGACGAAGCTTTTGTGGTTTTGCAATCTCATCTCGTTAAGTCTTTTTCGTCCGTGCTGTTATTCACCACCACAAAGGATGTCATGTTCAAAGTCAATAAAAAAGGTGTGGGCAGCATTAGTGAAAAGCAGCCGACATTTCGCAACATCATTCAAGCTGAGCGAAAAATAGAAGGGCTGTCATAACATTATGAATAGCTGCAGTAGAGAGCCTAAAGAGTGGCGATTTACAATCGCTCAACCATGCTTTTGCCAGTATTTCTTGCCGTAGCTACAAAACACTTCTTCATTGGCTTTGATGTCTCTTGTGGCTTGAATACAGACGTTGTCTTCATCGTCTAACGTAATACGCGCATTGTTCTTAAAGGAAGAGTCTGATGAACCTTGTGCATCATTAGCGTATTTGGCAAAGCACATCACTTTCATGGAATCCATAATGCTGCCATCTAGTAAACTGATGAAGTATGCATCCTTTTTTGCTTCTGCTCTTTCTTGGGCTTGATCAGCCGTCAATACTTCTCCTCGGAAAACAGTAATGGTTTCATCTTGGTATAGATCTATTGCGGTAAACAGTCCATCTCCGGCACCCTCAATTTGAGATTGTCTTTTGTATAAATACTCAGACTCGGGGCAATCGATGCTGTTGTTCAATAGTGTGTGATTAAGTTGGTTAGAAAGATAATACATGAACATTTACATTTACCGCTCACTGAGCACGTTTGCTTAGGCTGTGTTGGGTTTTCAATGCTTCAACAGCCAGCACACATTAGAAACAAAACTACTGCCTTGACTTCGATATGAAGAGCAATGCCCTAATTTGAGAATAGCACCTTATCTTGTCGGTACTTTTAAGTCAATAGGTAGTACTGGGCCTTTAATCCAATCACCTTAAAAAAATAGTGTATGGTAAAAATCTTGTATTCCTTGATCTGTTTTGGTCTAATGATGCTTTCAAGTTATGGCTGGGCTCAACAATCAACCCCAGCAATACCAGCGCGCGCATCGGTAGAAACCCAGCTTTCTGAACTCTATTCGCAAGAGCCTTCCCTTTTTTTTGAAGATCGGCTGTGGTGTTACCTGCACTTTGAAGATGTGCCTTCAGAAGAGCAAAAGGCCAGCCTATCTGCGGCAGGTGTTGCTCTTTATCAATATCAACCCGATTTGAAATGGTTTGCCGCATTGCCGAGCAACATCCAATCAGCAGTGCTCGAAGCTGCCGGTGTAATAAAGGTGTATACAAAGCCAATCAACCGAAAAATGGATCAGCGCATATTTTTTGGCAAAGTCCCCGATTATGCCAAAGTAGGAAATGGAGTTGAAGCAACCGTGGTTGTGGCAGCTACCTTAAATTACGAGGGAATAATACTGGAACTTGAGGCATTGAATATTGAAATCAAGGACCGCTTTGATCCTTTGGGCATCATAAAAGTAACAGGAACGGAACAGGCCTTAATAGAGGCGGCAAGCTTTCCTTTTGTCATTTATGTGGAATTACCTGAACCTCCTGCCGAAATGGAGATTGAGGATGAAATGACCATGACGCGCGCTCCATACATCAATGGCTATTATAACCTAGATGGATTAAACGGAGATGGAATTACCATCGCGGTAAATGAAGGAGGCATCATCGACCCAGCCTATCATCCCGATTTTAAAAACCGAATGGACCTCACGCTAGAATCTGGCACTGTGAGTGGCCATAAAACGGGAGTAAGCTGGCGCATGGCCTCTGCTGGAAATATAAACCCAACACACCGCGGACAAGCCTGGGGAGCAGAGCATATGTCTGGAGGAATCAACTTCACTAATGCGGCCAACGCTAATGTCAATATTGTAAACAACTCCTTCGGATATGGCTGCATATCTGCAGGATCTACTTACAATGCAGGATCTGCTACCAACGATTTTTTGGTCCGCAATAATGAGCGGTTTATGATTACATATTCTTGTGGAAACATAGGAAACTCAGGCTGTGCATCCTATGGAGCTGGACCAGGCTGGGGAAACATTACTGGTTTGGTCAAATCTGCTAAAAACATTTTTGCTGTGGGCGCCATGAACACCAACGAACAGCTGATGGGCTTCAGCAGCCGCGGCCCTGCCATGGATGGGCGTATTCTTCCTGACATTACAGCCACCGGTCCAGGCGGCACCTCACACGCCTCGCCCAACCTCGCTGGGGTGAACGCTATACTCACGGAGGCATACCGCAATGCAAATGCAAATCAATGGCCCAATTCAGGATTGATAAAAGCCATTATTTTGAACACAGCAGATGATATCGAAAACCCAGGCCCCGATTTTAAAACTGGGTTTGGACGAATCAATGCAAGTCGGGCTGCTGAAGTGATCAAAAACAGCCAATTCAAAACCAGTAGTGTATCGAATAATGGAGTCATGCTCGACACTGTAAACGTTCCAAGTGGAGTGAAACAGGTAAAAATCAGTCTTTATTGGAACGACAAAGAAGCGACCGCTGGAATAACTGGAAAAACCTTAGTCAACGATTTAGATTTACGTGTACAAGACCCGAACACCAATTGGTTAAAACCTTGGGTACTGAGTTCATTCCCTCACCCTGACAGTTTGAATGCGCCTGCTGTGCACGGCACCGACACGCTAAACAATGTGGAAATGGTCACCATTGACAATCCCTCATCGGGCACTTACAACATTGAGGTTTCGGGATCACTTGTGCCCTTTGGCCCGCAAATTTATCGCATCGTTTACAGCTTTGTGTATGACTCCATTGTGGTAATTTATCCACGTGGCGGTGAAGGTTTGGTTCCAGGAGAAGCGAGACGCATACGCTGGGATGCTTATGACACAGGCAATACCTTCGACATTGATTTTTCGAGCGACAGCGGAGCCACTTGGTCTAGTTTGGCCACGGGATTAGCCAGCAACATTCGTTCATATGCTTGGACAATACCACCCATCCTCTCAGGTAATTGCTTGGTGAAGGTTAAAGCTGGCGCCAACGAAGGGTTGAGCGATAGCCTCTTCACCATCGTTGATCCACCAAGCAACTTAAACTTGGTATGGCGCTGCGCAGACTCGGCCATTTTCGCTTGGTATTCCGTTCCAGGAGCCATGGGGTATCGCGCATACAAACTGGGAAATAAATACATGGATACAGTGAGTTACACTGCCGATACCTACGTGAAAGTTTACAACCTTTCGCCAACCGAAACAGAATGGGTAAGCGTACAAACAGTGCTTCCAGATAGTGGATCTGGCAGGCGCGCCATTGCTATGGCAATTCAGCCGGGCGACTTTAATTGCGTTGGTCAAGACCTCGCGGTAACGGCAATCAATAGTCCAGAAGCAGGTTATTACCCTTCATGCTATATCGGTGATACACTGCCCCTTGAAATAAAGCTTCAAAACACAGGCACCACCACACTGCCCTATCAACCCTTCGCCTATCAGCTCAATGGCGGTTTAATCACGCACGACACGGTATTTTCATCGCTTAGCTCCGCAGCCCAAACCGTTATCAATGTTCCATCCGCAATTGCACTCCAAGCTGGAAATAACGAGCTCAAAGTTTGGTCTACCTTCCCTGGTGATGGCAATGCAGCCAATGATACCATGGAAATTTCCATCATTGGATACGGTGGCACTTCAGCGACAATTCCGTATTCGCAAAACTTTGACAATTTCACGAATTGCTCCACTGCTTGGGGTTGCGAAACAATCAATTGCAACCTATCAGCAGGCTGGTTCAATTTGCCCAACGCCAATAATGTCGACAGCATTGATTGGAGAACACACAACGGATCTACAGGATCTGGAGGAACTGGACCAGCGGGTGATCATACCACTGGAAATGGCAAGTATTTATACTTAGAAGGAAGTGGCAATGGAGGATCGGGTTGCCAGAATCACGAAGCACAAGTTAACTCACCATGTTTTGACCTTACCGGCACCAACTCGCCTACTGTATCTTACTGGTATCATGCCTATGGCGGGGGAATTGGTTCACTTCACCTTGATGTGCTCTCTGAAGGTCAATGGCATTTAGATATTGGGCCACCTGTTGTTGGAGAACAAGGAAGTCAATGGCTGCAGGAAGATGCAGACCTAAGCGCGTTTGAAGGCAATATGGTGGTACTTAGGTTTCGCGGGCGAACGGGAGGGTCTTGGCTCGCTGATTTAGCCATCGATGACATCAATCTCACCACCTTACCATTGGCAGGATTTGAGACAGAATATGACACCTTTTGCTTAGGACAAACCGTGCCACTTCAAAATACCACAACCTACGGTTTGAGCTACAGCTGGACTGTGACGCCAGGTAACTTCTCTTTTGTTGGAGGAAATAACAACTCAGTAAATCCTAGCATAATGCCCAATGACACAGGATGGTATGATGTTCAGCTAATTGCCACCAACGCTTCTGGAAGTGACACACTACTGGTTCCAAACTTATTTTACGTAGGCGATTTTGATGCTCCTACCCTAACATCTAATACCATTGGTGATGTCTATTGCTTTGGTGATTCAGCCAGTTTCACTGCAAGCGGAACAGGATCAACCTATAGCTTTTACCAAAATAGTGGGCTTGTTCAGTCTGGAAACAGCAACAATTGGGGAACCATTGTTTCAACTACAGGAGATTTGATTTGGGTGGTAAACAATATCAACACAACATGCGGCTTAACCAGCGACACAATAGAGGTCTATATGCAGCCCGATCACAATGGAACCCCCCTTTGGTCTGATGATATTGACCAAACTATTTGCGAAGGAGATACCGTGCAATTTTCTACGGAGAAGGATTTTGACCAATATGTTTTTAATGTCAACGGCACTTCTGTTCAATCAGGAGCTGACTCGCTTTACCTTACAAATCAATTGATGGACGGTGACAATGTATTCGTAACAATTACCGATTCTACAGGCTGCATGGGGTTTTCAGACACCCTAGCATGGACGGTGCATCCAATACCACAAACTCCTTCGATTTTATCAGTCGGAATAGACAGCTTGGAAGCATCCGTTTTTGCGAACAGCTATATGTGGTGGAATAACTCCGTCTTACTGGCTGACACCACTCAAATCATCATAGCATTAACCAGCGGCATATACCAAGTGCAGGTCATTGATTTTGGATGTAATTCTGCCCCATCAGCGGAATATCAACACACCCTTTATGGCAATGATGAGCTCGGTTCGGATGCAGTTCGTATATATCCAAATCCCGCTGGTCAAGAAATTCATGTAATGCTCGAGCAACCTGGATATAGTCAGGTCACCCTTTTTGACAAGACTGGCCGAAGGGTATTAACGCAAACAATGAGCCTTGGAATCAATACCTTACAAGTCGCATTGCTGCCTGCGGGTATCTATACCATTCAGGTATTGGGCCAAGCAGGAAGCAAGGAGTTTATGATTGTCGTGGTGTAGCATTAGAAATAGCTCTAGCTCATTCTTTTCTCTTTTCTTAAACACACTCCATTTATCCCAAGCACGATTATAAATCACTAAAACGCTGATACTTGAAGCCATCAGAAACTAAATCGAAAACCAGCTGAAGCTCTTGCTTTGTTGTTGTAGAAGTCTTTACCTCCTAAAAAGCTTTCATAACCGTAGGTGTTCATATAGGTTGCCCCCAGCATCATATGGATGTGATCATTTTTAGCACTTACCTTATACAGAAGTTGCGCTCCAAATTCCGAACAAAACCCAAAGCCCGCGTCTTCCCCACCTTGAAGCTTGTCTTCCCAAACACTAGTTCTTTCTCCATCCGGAGTATAGCGATCATCTCCTCTAAGGTAAAAACCCGCTCCAAATTGTCCGAAAGAAATTGGTATTCTAATGGCTACTCGATCACTTTTCAGTCTTATCGTGTACGCTGCCTCTAACCCAAGGTATCCATGATCTGCTCCCAGCATAATTGTAGATTCACCTTTATAGGTTTCGCCTGCCGGTAATACGAGCACGTAGTCATCATTCAAATTAATAGGGCCACTTCTGCCATAATAACGGAATCCTACATCCCACTTTCTGTTTTTAGAACTTATGCCTAGTCCAAAGCCCACGGCATTGCCAACATGATTATTGAGAAACATGGCGGAATATTCGGGTTGAAAATAGAATCCAATAGATTGATCTGCTATTTCGGTTGTTTCCTGAGAAAATCCAGTAACACTGATAAAGGCTAGGATGATGATTGTTATAGTTTTTTGAATATTCATGACGTTGTATTTTGATAGGATTAAAAGTTGAAAAATGAGAATTGACTAGACTGCTCTCCAAAAGAGAACTGATAACCCAATGAAACCTGATTGAAATATTTCATGGAGTCTCCAGTAGCCCCGTTCATAGGTCCTGTGTATGCTCTTAAGGCGATACTGTGATTATTTACACTGTAGGATAAGCCCGCTACAACTATGGCTGAGGGCATCTGTTCGTCTAAGATTGGTGTATCTCCAAACTGCATCGCAGTTCTAAGCATGGCACCTGTATGCAATTTTATTCTGTTTGAAAGTTTTATATCGAGAAGAATGTTAGGGTCAAGTTCTAAACCATTTGTTGATTCTGCCAAATCTGCTCTTTCATCATTGGATAAGTATCGATAACTACTCGTTAAGTTGAAATTCAATCGATACTTCTCGGTCTCTTTTAGCTTAAAGCCGAGCACTAATCCACCAAATGCAGTGCTGCCATCATTTATGGCAATTGCATCTACAAAACGATACCTGATTTGACTGTACCGGAGTTGAACTCCTGCACTAAACCTATCCGTTAATTGATGCTGAAACCAAACCGTTTCGATGTGATTGTCATTGTTACTGGATCCTATGCTCAGGCCAGCAAAAGATTGTGATTTTGCCTCTAGGGTGCCTAAGAGAACAAATGCAATGAATAGTGTTTTCTTTAAATCCATAATTGTTGTTTTTATTATGGGTCAAAGAGAAAGGAGAATAGTCCGGTTCTTCTGAACCTATGTTAAGAAATGAATGTTATGAGACAATATTCTTTCTTATTCTGCTAAGCGCAACATCTGTAATGCCTAAATAAGAAGCAATGAGGTAAAGAGGAATCTCGGTCAGAAGTCTTGGTCTTCGTTCCAACAATTCCAAGTAGCGCTGTTCCGCAGACAGGGTTATTAACGATTCCATTCTTCTAGTGATGTTTAAGTAGGCTGCTTCTGTTTGCTTTGCAGCCAAGACTCTCAGCTGTGGTATATTTTGATAAGCCTTTTCTAAGTCGTGAAGAGCAATAGATTGAAATTTACAAGGGGTTATAGCTTTCAAAGAATACCGAGCTGGTTCTCCCGTGATAAAGCTTTCATACACGGAGGCAAAACTGTTCTCAAAGATGAAATCTTTAATGAAAGACTTGTTGTCTCTTTCGTAAACCATGGACATGCATCCTTCCTCTAAAAAATATATTTTTCTGCAGACTTCTCCCTCTCGAATAACATAATCACCTGCCTCTGCCGATTTGGAGGTCATTTTCGAATCAAATTCAGCGACTTGTTCAGAGGTTAGAGACGTATTTTTTTTAAGGTATTCGTAAATCATCCTCGCTCATTTTTTTTATGCCGCCAACCTTCCTGGTTATAGCTAGCGCAGCTTTCAATCCGCAACCTTCCCCACCAGCAAAATTTCGATTGGAAAGATAAAAATTCAAGTGGCACTCCCCCTTCTCTCATTTGCACAACATCAAACCTGTTGAAGCTGTTGTTGTGCGTTTTGTTTTGAGGCAGCACCCTCTTCTCTTGACGATTACATCTCAGCCATTTCCTTGGCTCTATCAATGTATTTCTGAGCTTTCTTCTCAAAAGACTTTATATGCTTTCTATCTTTTGTACTTTTTGAATCTCCATTTGCATCTTTCGAACTTCGATATAAGTAAAAGACGTATTCGCGGTAAGCCTTTCCGAGGTTAAGCGTTGCAACCAGTGAATTCTTTTCTTTTTTCAAATAGGCCAAGTAGGATACCTCGAGCTTTTCAAACTCACAAGCATCCAAAGCGCCATCCGTCATAAATGCCTTGTGTGCATCCATTACAGCTAAAAGCTTATCACTGATCAGTTGATCGCATTGAGCGAATGATCCAACACTTATAACAAAAAATAAACTGATAAAGAAGCCTCTGATACACATGCTTTAATAGTCACATTAAGATCACACAAAATAAAAAAGAAATAGAAGAAAATTCAACCTCGCCTCTACCTGCTTATGCTTGAGGAACGTAGGTTGTTTGCAGGATGTGCTGGGTTTTCAACTCTTCGCCATCGGCCGGCCATTCTTGGTTGTATTTCCATCCTGTTTCTGGCGGTAAGCTCATCAAGATGGAATCTATGCGTCCATCGGTGTCCAACCCAAACTTGGTGCCTTTGTCTAATACCAAGTTAAACTCAACATAACGGCTTCTGCGGTGCATTTGCCATGCTTTGTTCAGTTCAGTAAACGAACGCTCAGCATTGATGCGCATCAGGTGCGTGTAGATAGGTGCAAACGCATTGCCGACTTCTTGCACAAAAGAAAAAATGTCTGCCTTTGGTTTTCCTTCGGTTTTCTCATTCAATCGGTCGAAGAAAATGCCGCTTACTCCGCGAGATTCTTTTCTATGCTTGATGTAGAAGTAATCATTCGCCCATTTAGCAAATCGAGGATGATAATCCATATCGTGTGCATCGCAGGCTTTTTTCAATTGTGCATGAAACCAAGAGGCTTGCTCTTCATCTACATAATGAGGCGTAAGGTCAATACCGCCACCAAACCACCACACATCTTCATTCATCTCAAAGTAGCGCACATTCATATGAATGATCGGCACAAAAGGATTATCAGGATGCATGACGATAGAAACTCCGGTGGCAAAAAAGGAATTGGAATCTACGTTTAAAGCTGATTTGATATTGTCTGGAAGCTCACCGTACACCGCAGAAAAGTTGACACCACCTTTTGAGATGATCTTGCCATTTTGAATAACTCTGGTGTCTCCACCTCCTCCACCTGGTCTGCTCCAAGATTCAGAGGTAAAGCTGGCTCCGCCATCCGCATTTGACACTTCATTGCAAATAGCATCTTGAAGTACTCTAAACCAATCTGCTATTTCGTCTCTTGTATGGGCCATCTTTCAAACTCCTTCAGTCTATAATTTTTGTACTCGTACAATTGAATACTCTGATTTTCAATCCCACTTTCAGCGATAACTCTATGAAAATGATAATCCATCAAGACCCCTGAAAATTGAAACTGCTCTGGTTTTGCAAACCATTGCTCGCTATTATAGGCAACTTGGTTTATGATATAATGTGCCAGATCAAACCCAATAACAGTAAACCTTTCCGGTTCGTAGCCTTTCAATGCATAGTAATGCTTGAAGAACGACTTGACACGATAATCGAAAAAGTCTAGGTAACCCACAATGGGTATAGTGACATGTAACTCGTGCAGCTGCTTTACATCTAGATCATTTTCATAACGCTGCCACTCTTCCAAACCAATCACTCTGAAATCAAACTTTCCTTTCGATTCAAACTTCAAATCATACAGCTCTCCCAGCAGCTTGGTAACAAACACTTTATTGGTAGAAGGGACAAATAAGGTAAATGAGCCAGAATCTCCTAACCTCATTGAAAGAGTTTCGTGATTGACATCCCACAATTTCATTTCTCTGATAATCTCTTTGCTCGAGGTGTCAGGAAGATTGATGGCTTGCGCATACCGAGATTTAAAGAACTCAATATTCGAAACGTCTTGAAACTTGTTGCTATTCACCAATATCAGGTTAGAATCTCGATACTTGGCGGCCAGCAGCTCGGCAATGGCGTCAATCTGCATCGACTCACTTGGTGTGATCTTAATGGCATTAGGGCGCTTAAAGAGGATCTTAGAGGGCTTTGGGATAGGACAAATAGTTGGAATACCAAGACTTTTGGTGTAGTCAGCCACCATTTCGAATTGATCCGTATAAAACGGACCTACTAAAATGTCAAATCCTTTAAGACTTTCCTTTTTTATCAATTCAGCAACAACAAACGTATCCTGACCTACATCAAACAGTGAAATATCAAAAGAAACTCCTGAATTGGTTGCCAAAGAGTCTATCGCATACTCAAATCCTCTGTAAAAGCTCAACGCCACCCTCTTTGCTTCGTTAATTCGGAATGAACTCGGATTGGCTGAATCCGGAAAACTTGGAGATAAAGGAAGAAGCAAGCCGATGCTTAGAACTTTTCCTGAGTCAGGCCGGTGCTTTTCTATCAAATCAGGAAGGGTTTGCATCAACCTATCCAAGGTGTCTTTCTTGACCACTACCCTAGTTCCAGGAATTCGAATTGCCATTCCCTCCTGCATTGAAACATCTGGATTCGCTTTTACAATCTCATCCACTGTGGTGTTGTAGAGCTTACTCAAACTATAAAACGTCTCTCCTTTTAGGATGATATGGCTTTTAAGCGAATCTGCTTGTGCCGTAACCGTATATTTTTCTTTTGCATCCACTTTTGATATTGGAATGCGCACTTGATCACCCACCTTCAGCCCATTCACCTTGATGGAGTCGTTTACTTTCAACAACTCAGCTACAGTGGTATTGTACTTCTTGCTTATGGCGTAAAGGGTCTCTTTCACCTGAGCTTCGTGGGTTATAAACTGACTGGTTTGATCTATTACCGCACCGAGATCCTTCTTGTTTTCACTGGTAACTGGAATGAGAAGTGTTTGATTAACCTTAAGGCCTTCTTCTTTGAGAATGGGGTTGCTATTCTCTATCGCCTCAATGCCTAAGTTGTAAATCTTAGAAATACCGTAAAGCGTATTTCCAGCTTCAACAACGTGTAAATAGTATTTATTGCCATTTATCTTATGAACGTCAGGAGTTTTTTGAGCAAACCCAGAAAGACTTAAGATTAAAAAGAAGCAAATTGATATGTACGCTCGAATTATTCCCATTCAATAGTTGCTGGTGGTTTTGAACTGATGTCATACACCACACGATTAACTCCTTTTACGTTATTGATGATTTTATTTGAAATCATTGCTAAAAACTCATGCGGAAAGTGAAACCAATCTGCCGTCATTCCATCGGTTGAAGTAACAGCCCTTAAAGCTACAGCATTTTCATATGTTCTTTCATCGCCCATCACACCTACAGACTGAACTGGGAGTAAAATGGAACCTGCTTGCCAAATTTGATCGTACAATCCAGCTTCCTTCAAGCCTTCCGTGTAGATATAATCAACCTCCTGAAGCACCCTCACTTTCTCTTCAGTAACATCTCCCAAAATCCTTATTCCCAGCCCAGGACCAGGGAATGGATGCCTACTCAATATGCTATGTGGCAATCCCAAGGTTGCACCTACTTCGCGCACTTCATCTTTAAAGAGGGCGCTAAGTGGCTCCACTATTTTCAGTTTCATAAAATCAGGCAAACCACCCACATTGTGGTGCGATTTAATAGTGGCAGAAGGACCTTTCACCGATTTAGATTCAATTATATCCGGATAGATGGTTCCTTGACCCAGCCACTTCACATCAGAAATGAGGTGCGATTCCTCATCAAACACCTCTATAAAAACCCTTCCAATAACTTTTCTTTTCTCCTCTGGGTCAGATATCCCTTTCAATTCTCTGTAAAAAGCAGCAGATGCGTCCACTCCTTTCACATTAAGTCCGAGGTCTTTATATTGATGAAGTACGCCTTCAAACTCATGCTTTCTCAGTAAACCATTATCCACGAAAATGCAATAGAGGTTCTTTCCAATAGCACGATGAAGGAGCATTGCTGCTACTGAACTATCTACTCCACCAGAAAGTCCAAGGACTACTCTATCGTCTCCCAACTGCTCTTTCAATTGAGCTACCGAAGTTTCAACATAAGACTCTGGAGTCCAAGATTGATCACATCCACATACTCCAACTGCAAAATTTCTTACTACCGTTAAGCCATCTGTAGTATGGAAAACCTCAGGGTGAAATTGAAGTGCATAAGTGTCCTCATTATCAAACATATAACCACCTATACTTACATCTTTAGTACTGCATATAATTGAGGTGTCTTCAGGAAGGGAAAAAATGGTATCACCATGTGACATCCACACTTGAGACTCTTCCGCAACACCTTTCATTATAGAGGCATTGTGATCAACAAAAGTCAAATTCGCTCTTCCGTATTCTCTCTTAGATGAAGCCTGCACCTCACCTCCATAGTTATGCGCAAGATATTGCGCTCCATAGCAAACTCCTAGTAGTGGAAGCTTACCCTTAATCTGTGATAAATCTGGTTCGGGATGATTTTCTTGACGAACTGAAAACGGGCTTCCGCTAAGGATCACACCCTTAATATGATCACCTAAAGCAGGAATCTCATTAAAGGGATGAATCTCACAGTAAATATTTAACTCTCTTATTCTGCGTGCTATAAGCTGAGTATACTGAGAACCAAAGTCAAGGATTAGAATCATTTCTTGCATGCGCAAATGTAGAAGTTCAAAGAGTTAAACGACACGATAAATGTGGGATTATTACGAAACCTTCTTGTTGAAAAGATCAAATTTCAGGGCAAAAAAAAAGCCCCGCAAAAGCGGGGCTAAAATTGATCCATCTAAAATGATGAATTATCCCTTCTTCGCAGAAAGGGTAATGTTTAAAGTAATGTCATCAGAAAGAACAACATCTTTCAAGTAATGAGCCCAAGCAACGTCATATTTCTGACGATCGAAAACAAGCGTTCCAGCAGCAGTCATGCCATCTTCGCTGATGTTCATGCTTTCCACATTGATTGTTTCTTCATGAGTCTTTCCTTTGATTGTCAAATCGCCTGTAACTGCATTGCCTTCAGCAGACTTAACAACGAATGTTGCAGTTGGGTATGTTTCAATACTGAAAAAATCATCACTAGCTAAGTGACCTACCAACTTAGATGCTGGATTCTCTTCGCTATAGTTTTCATCCTTAGGAGAGATTGACGTCATGTCAATTTCAAACTTACCAGCAGTGATTGCACCACCTTCTGTAGTAACCATTCCAGATTGAACACCAATAGTACCAAAGTGAGAATAAACTTGAGCACCAGCAGTTCCACCTTCCCAACGAACGCTAGAAGCAGCAGAATCAATAGTCCAAGTGTTCGATTCAACAACAACCTCTTCTGGAGTTGTAGATTCTTCAGTAGCAGTTTCGCCACCTCCAGCACAAGATGCCAAGGCTACAGAAACAGAAATAGCAGCAACAAATAGTAAATTCTTTTTCATAATATTAATAAGTTATTTCGTGCAAATATAGAAAAGATGTACCTACATTTAATGTCTTAATCTTTTATTTTTTTAGTCGGTCTCAAAAACGGTGATCTTCGTCTCAAATGGATCAAAATGACCTTGTAAAGCGTCTAGAAAATCATTGATATGAACGGAGTCAGAAAACACCATCCAATTTTCTATCCTTTCTTGTGGGGCATCCTGAGGCTTTATGCTCGCGTATAGCTCTGTCAAGCGCCTTTCTATCGTTTCATTCTTCTTTCGATCACTGCGCAAGACTTTCTTCTGAAGTGTAGACAATCGTTTTAAAATCCGGGTCTTCTCAGAATCAGCGCTTTGCTGTAAAGAAGGGTCAAAATCACCGATTAATTCTGATAATTCAGAAAGTAAAGTTTCAATCGATTCTCTTTTATCCTCCACCAAATGTTCGTGAGATCCATTTCTTCGAACCAAGGATGTGAATAGCTCCATGAACGGTTCATTGATATCTGAGATCTGAACCTCTAATTGAGATAATCTCTTTATTGTTTTGGCATCAATAATAAGAGCCATGTCCCGCAATATGACTGCAGGATAAAAAACATTAAACGTATCAAATACTCCTTTTAACTGGAGCCAGTAGCTCAATTCACCAGGCCCTCCGATGTAAGCCAGGTTTGGTAGAATAACCTCTTGATATACCGGCCTTAAAACGACATTCGGACTAAAACATTCTGGTTTTTCATCCAATTTTTCAATCATTTCAGAAGCTGTCCATGAATTAACTCCATCAACAGTTCTAAACCCATTTTCAACCCTTTCTATGCGGTCTCGATAACCATTCGCCATCCAAAAAAGGTTGATCTCTCTGGGAGTTACTTGTCCACCATAGCCCAAATCAATCAAACTATTCGTTGATTGATCCACTCCGTTATGCGAACTTGAAGAGTGAAGCTCTTCTTTCATCACAGGAATGAACAAGCGCTTTAGCTCTCTGTCATCAGCATCCAACACCACCACTCCTCTATCTGCAAACAACCAATAAACAAAGTCTCTTATTCCTTCCGACAACGTCTTTTCAGCGCTAAAGATCTGATCCATCTTGATCAACGTATCCGACTTAAGTGGATCATTCCCAACGATTTCAACCAAGTGCTTTTTAAAAGCATCCAAATCATCGAGCTTCATGCGCCCTACTGGGCCATTTGCCTCAACATCCCAAGAAGCTTTATCTGTCTTGAAAAAGATATGATTAACCTCAGCAAAATCATGATCTTCAGACGCCATCCAATAAATTGGGACCGCAGTAACATTCTCTTCTTTTAAGATTTCACATGTTTTGATAACACTCAGAATCTTATAGAGAAAAAACATGGGACCTCCATAAATACATAACTGATGGCCCGCAGTTATTGTGAAGACATCTTCAGATGACAGCCTAGCTATTTGAGCTTTAGTCTGTTTTGTAGAGAACGAAGATTGCTCTGCTTGACGAGATAAGGAATCAACCAATACCTTTCTATTCACTGGGAAAGAAGGACGACTAGCAGCGGCCTTCTTAATTCCAGCCACACTTGGACGGAAGGAATAGAAGTCACTTAATTCAGACGTATCATCTAAATAATCAGAAATGAGTTTGGGTAAAGACGGTCTAAGTTTTGAATGAAGTTTCAATTCTCTGGGCATTAATATCTACAGTAATTCACTATTGAAAACATTGTTCAAAGTAAAGAACATAATTAAGACTGAATAACTTCGGCTTCAAGGTCAAACGCTGTATTTCCAGTGATTCGAACATTAACGAAATCTCCTAATCTTAAATAATTCTCACTGGCATCAATCACCACCTCATTATCTACCTCAGGCGAATCATATTGAGTACGTCCAATAAAGAAGCCTCCTTCTTTTCGATCTATTAAAACCTTCTCCACAGTACCTATGCGAGATTGATTGCGCTCGAAGCTAATCTCTTCTTGCAAGTTCATTATTGCATTTGCTCTTTCTTGCTTCACCTCTGCAGACACATCATCCTCATACTGGAACGCATGCGTATTCTCCTCATGGCTATAGGTAAACACTCCTAGTCGATCAAACTTCATAGAAGCAACCCAATCATACATCTCTTGGAAGTGAGCTTCGGTTTCGCCTGGAAAGCCTGTTATTAAGGTTGTCCTTATGGCCATTTCAGGGTTTACGGTTCTCATTTCTTCAATGATCCGATCTGTTTTAGCGCGTGTTGTTCCTCTGCGCATCCGCTTAAGCATTTCATCATTGATGTGCTGTAATGGAATGTCTAAGTAATTGCAGATTTTAGGATTTCTAGCCATCTCTTCAATAGCATCCATTGGAAAGCCAGCCGGATAAGCATAATGCAATCTAATCCAGTCAATTTCTTCTACTTCGCTTAAGGCCTTTAGCAACTCGGCAAGATTTCTCTTACCATAGATGTCTAATCCATAATAGGTTGAATCCTGAGCAATTAAAATCAATTCTTTCGTTCCTTGAGCTGCTAATGATTTGGCTTGCTTAACTAGATCTTCTATCGGTGTTGATATATGCTTGCCCCTCATTAAAGGAATTGCGCAAAATGCACATGGACGATCACACCCTTCACTTATTTTTAAGTAGGCATAATGAATAGGCGTAGTAAGGAATCGTTCGCCTACCAGTTCATGCTTATAGTCTGCTTTCAGGGTTTTCAGCAATCGAGGTAATTCTCGCGTTCCAAACCATGCATCAACCTCTGGAATGTCTTTTTCTAATTCATCGCGGTATCGCTCTGACAAACATCCAGTAACAATTACTTTCTCAACCCAGCCATTTTTCTTAGCCTCAGAAAATTGCAAAATTGTATTGATAGACTCTTCTTTCGCATTATCAATAAATCCGCACGTATTGATGATTACCGTATCGAAATCTTCTTTTTCACTCTCATGCTCTACTGAAAAATCATTCGCCTTAAGCTGAGCCATCAGGACTTCAGAGTCATAAATGTTTTTGGAGCAACCAAGAGTAACTACATTGATCTTCTCAGACCTCTTTCCTTTCGTTCGCATGAATTAATTTGATTTTGGTGCTCCAAATAAAGAGTCAACGAATGCTCTGCGCTCAAATAATTGCAAATCTTCAATTTTCTCTCCAACACCAATGTATTTAACTGGGATTTTGAATTGATCGCTTATTCCTATTACTACTCCTCCTTTTGCAGTTCCATCGAGTTTGGTCAATGCGAGGGCATTCACTTCTGTGGCCGCTGTAAACTGTTTTGCTTGTTCAAAGGCATTTTGCCCAGTTGAAGCATCCAATACTAAAAGGATCTCATGAGGTGCATCTGGCACCACTTTTTGCATCACTCGCTTAATCTTGGTCAGCTCGTTCATGAGTCCAACCTTATTATGAAGTCTTCCTGCAGTGTCTATGATTACTACATCAGCACCCGTCTTCATTGCCGACTCCAATGTATCATAGGCCACACTTGCTGGATCAGAACCCATTTGCTGCGCTATAACAGGAACATTTGCTCGTTCTCCCCACACTTTTAGTTGATCGATAGCGGCTGCTCTAAAAGTGTCTGCCGCGCCTATTACTACTTTCTTTCCTGCTTTCGAAAATTGATGTGCAAGCTTTCCGATGGTGGTTGTTTTGCCCACTCCATTCACACCCACAACCATCATAACGTAAGGCTTTCGATTAAGCTCTTCTTCAAAGTTTTTGACCTCGCCTGCTTTGTTCTCCTCTAGTAGTAATGTGATCTCTTCTCTTAAAATATCGTTGAGTTCTGTGGCATTGACGAATTTATCTTTCGAAACACGCTCCTCAATACGACCAATGATTTTTAATGTAGTAGTTACGCCAACGTCTGAGGTAACCAAAACTTCTTCCAAATTATCGAGAACCTCATCATCGACCTTTGACTTTCCGACAACTGCGCGGGACAATTTCGAAAAAACACTTTCACGTGTTTTCTCCAAACCTTTATCAAGAGTTTCCTTTTTAGACTTAAATAAACCGAATAGTGCCATTGTTATTGCTGCTTTGGTTTAAACAAAGAAAGCCTCTTTCTAAAGAAGAAAGAAGCTTTCAAAATATCATTGAGGAACAATTATTTTGACTTCAAGAAATCATCAACCAAGTCCTTTGGCATAACTTCTTGACGAAGGCTGTAATTGCCCGTCTTCTCTGATTTTACCATCTTAATTACTTTGGTATAATCCTTTGCTCCTTGTTTTCTTAATCCTGCTACTGTTTTCTTAGCCATGGCTCAATGCTTTAATGGTTTTACTTGATCTCTTTGTGAAGAGTCACTTTACGTAGAATTGGGTTATACTTCCTAACCTCAATCCTATCTGGAGTGTTCTTTCTGTTCTTCGTAGTTATGTAACGAGAAGTTCCTGGCTTACCACTCTCCTTGTGCTCTGTGCACTCTAGAATTACCTGAACTCTGCTTCCTTTCTTTGCCATGATTACCTTGTCTTTGTAAAATAGGGGCGCAAAAATAAGCATCTTTCTTGTAAAGAAGTGCTTATAAACCAACTTTTTAAACAGGGCTATGCTAACAAGCTGTAATTCATTGTAAATACTCTGTTTACCAGCGAATTAAGAACATTTCGTGCACCTCTAAATCAACGGATTTAAAGATAAACAAAATAAATGTTTGACCAGAGTAGTCAAAGAGCGAGGCAAAAAGAAGCGTGATCATGTTTTATGATCAAATCAAAACCTCATAAACATGAAAAACACTTTTTTAAAAGGTTGAACGCATCATTTTAGATAAAAAAATCAATCTAAATCGAGCTGTCAATTGCTCTAAATTCGATTTTTAATCCTTGTATATCAATCGCTTAAACCCCTTCAACAACTAATCTTTATGGATATTGATTGGAAATCCAATACATTTTTACTTTTGCAGCGGAGAGTTGGCAGAGTGGTCGAATGCACTAGTCTTGAAAACTAGCGTGCCGCAAGGTACCGAGAGTTCGAATCTCTCACTCTCCGCAGAGCTTAAAAATCCTTCACTTGTAAAGTGTGGGATTTTTTTTTGAGCCTAAGCCAAGCTTGCTTGAGCTTGGGTGATAATAAAAATCCCATGATGAGCGAAGCGAAGTAAGGATTTGTAAGCTCTGAACCTCCCCCAACAAGAGATCCCAAAGTAATCTCTCACTCTCCGCCTCAAAAAACCTTTGTAATAATGACAAGGTTTTTTTTTCTCTACTTATTCAGAATAAGAAACTCTGTTCTTCGGTTCAATGCCCGACCCTCCTCCGTTTCGTTGGACGAAAAAGGCACACTTTCTCCAAATCCTTGATACTCCAATCTGTTGCCTTGCACACCGAATGATTCTATAAACTGCTTCACTGAAAAGGCACGATCTGAGGACAGCGCTAAGTTGTCTTCCGCCTTTCCCACGTCATCTGTATGCCCATGAATAGCAATCCGCATATTTTCATTTTCAAGCAAATACTCGGCAAACTCAGCAAGAACATATTTTGACTTTTCTGAAATTTCTGAAGCATTTGTCTGGTAGTAAATGTCGTTGAGTTTATAAACCCCACCCTCTTTTACTTCAGCAACATCAAAATCAATTTCCTTAAAAGCATCTACTTCTTCGTCATTCGTTCGCTGCTTCTTCTCCCCCTTTGGTTCCGTTTCAATCAGCTTTGACTGAAATGCAATGTCATCGCCTTTAACATTCATGACCACGGCTTCTTGTTCTTTTACTACAATTACCGCGGCATACGAACCGTCATCATTATTGACATCCACCTTGGTGATTTTTTTGGAGTCCATCGTTTTAAGCTCAACTTTTGCATTCTGGGCTGGACCTCCACCTTCATTCGTCAACTTACCTTTTACGAACACTACTTTATCTGGTCGGGCTTCTTTGTATAATTCAAAACTCCATATATCAATACTTTGAGGGTTCTTTCTGTCCTTAGCGGAGTAATAGACCTTTAAACCATCCGTTGACACGGCAAACGCTTGTTCATCAAATTCAGAATTGATTGGATGACCAAGGTTAACAGGCTTTTCCCATGAACCATCCTCTTTTTGCTTTGTGTAAAAAACATCAAGGCCTCCCAAACCTAAATGACCATCGGAGGCAAAGTATAATGTGCGCGAATCAGAGTGCATAAAAGGAGTCTTGTCATTATAAGGTGTGTTAATTGGAGGACCAATATTTTCAGCCTGCATCCAAACTCCATTTTCATTCTTTTTCGTGAAATAAATTTCTAAGCCTGCATTATCTCCTCGATCACTCGTGAAATAAAGTGTATTGCCATCTGCTGACACACTGGGCTGAGACTCAAATCCATTTTCGGTATTAACATTAGCTCCCAAATTTTCTAAATCGGACCAATAATATCCACTCATTCCTGATTTGGGATCCTCACCATACTTCAAAGTCGCAGTGTAAATATCACAATTGGTATATCCCATGCTAGCTGGCTTGCAGATAGTCAGGTAAACATGTTTATTGTCGATCGTCATAGTAGCGCCTCCATACCTAAATGCATCGCTCAAATTAAAGGGTGATGGAAACGGATCACCTTCTTCGAAATTTTCATCGTGCAATCGTTTCGCTTGGACAAATTTTTCAGTTACCTGAGCGTCTTCACTTCTTAAACTCGCTTTCACTTCAGACTTTATGGAGTATCTCCTGGTAAGAAGCATCTTTTCGTTATCAGGAGAAATAAGGGGTAAAAATTCATCTTCATCTGTGCAAACACCTGATACTCGACTCGGCTGAAAAGGAACCGGGTTATCATAAACTTCTTTGAAGAACTTGGCGTATTCATAATCCAATTTTATAAGTTCTTCTCTCTCATCATCTAAAGGATCAGAAGAGGACGCGCTGAGTTTGTAATACTTATTGTAATAATCCAATGCCTCTTTATAGGCTTTCCGTCCCAAAGCAATAGAGCCGAGATAATAGTAGGGTTCAAAATGGTAGTCTGGACAAATCCTAACCACTTCCTTCAGTTCAGTTTCTGCCGACTTGAAGGACGCTCCACGGGAAATAGCTGTTCTAAGAAGTTCCAGCCCGAGCATATAGTGTGCTTCCGCGCAATCAGGATCTTCCTCAATCGCTTTCCTCAGAGCTTCTACTCTCTCATCTTTGGAATTCTTTCGATCGTTGGCTTCCTCAAGGTATTTCAGTGCTTTTTTCTCCTCAGAACCACGGCACTCTTCCAATGCCTCAATGCGAAAACTACTCGTACTAACTCCCTGCTGCGCTGATGTAAGCACAGATATTAAAAGAAAAACGAATGTAAAATTGAGACTCCTCACAATGACTCGAATTTACGAGCGTGCGCTATTCAACCAATGGCCTTCTGACGTAAATAATGATCGGCAATTGTTAATAAACACATTGCTTCAACAATAGGAACTGCTCTAGGAACCACACAAGGGTCGTGTCTGCCCTTTCCTGAGGCGATTGCAGTCTCACCTTTAGCGTTTACAGAATCTTGATCTCTCATTATTGTTGCAACAGGCTTAAACGTTACACGCATCGTAATATCCTCTCCATTGGATATACCTCCCTGAATTCCTCCTGAGTTATTGGTGAGGGTTTTACCTAATGAAGTTATTTGGTCGTTATGTTCTGAACCCAGCATCTTCGATGCAGAAACTCCACTTCCAAGCTCAAATGCTTTTACTGCATTGATGCTTACCAATGCTTTTGCCAAATCGGCATTGAGTTTATCAAATACAGGTTCGCCAATGCCTGCCGGCAGACCTTGAATGACACAAAAGACAGTGCCACCGACAGTATCTCCGAGTTTGCGAATGTCTTCTATGAAAGTGATCATTCTTGCAGATGTATCTTGATCAGGACAGCGAACGATCGACTTCTCAATCATCGATCGATCTACGTTTTGATATTGATTTTCTAATTCTATCTCACCTACTGAAGATACGTAGGCCCAAACATCAACACCTGTCTTCTCCAAAAACTGACGAGCAATAGCTCCTGCAACTACTCGGCAAGCAGTTTCTCTAGCAGAAGACCTTCCACCACCACGATGATCGCGGATACCATATTTGGCATCGTATGTAAAGTCAGCATGAGAAGGACGGTACACATCCTTTAAATGATCGTAATCTTTGGATTTAGCATCACTATTATCGATCGTAAACCCAATTGGGCTCCCGAGTGTTTTTCCTTCAAAAATTCCAGAGAGGATTCTTACGGTATCAGATTCTTTTCTTTGAGTAGTAATGTGAGACTGCCCTGGTTTTCTTCTGTCCAATTCGGATTGAATCCTTTGGATGTCAATTTCCAATCCAGGAGGGCATCCATCAATTATTCCGCCTATAGCAGGTCCATGACTCTCACCAAATGTGGTTAATCTGAATAATTGTCCTATACTATTGCCAGCCATTCGTTCATCTATTGGTTACAAAGAAACTTTCTCTGCGAGGATAAAGATAAGATTGCCACCAAATGTTCAGTTTGATCCTTTGCATTTGAATAATATTGCCAAAGAAACATAAGAGTAGAAATGAAAGTATTCATCAATATTAAATCCTTGTTGCAAACCCGAAGCGAAGAATGCCTAGTGGTTAAAGGAAAAGATATGAAGAACCTTCCGAGCATAGAAAACGCATGGATGAGCGTTAGAAATGGCAGGATTGAAGACATGGGACCAATGAGTGATTTTAATAAAGATCATTTCAATGACTATGAAGTTTCGGACGTGTCTGGTAAATACATATTACCTACTTGGGTCGATAGTCACACTCACTTGGTTTTTGCTGATTGGAGAAATCAAGAATTTGAGGATAGAATCAATGGCATGACTTATCAAGAGATAGCCAATCGAGGTGGAGGTATTCTCAATTCTGCTAAAAAACTCAATGAGTTATCTGAAGATGATTTGTATGATGCTGCATTACTGAGATTAAATGACGTGATCTATCAAGGAACTGGCGCGATTGAAATAAAATCTGGTTATGGATTAAACCTAAAGGCTGAGTTAAAAATGCTTCGTGTCATCAAGCGACTTAAAGAAGTTTCTCCCATTCCAATCAAATCCACATTTCTTGGCGCACATGCTTTTCCTGAAGGTTATGCGCATCGGAAGGACGATTATGTCAATGAGATCATCGAAAAGATGATCCCGAAAATGGCAGAGGATAATCTTGCCGAATACATTGATGTGTTTTGCGAAGAAGGCTATTTTAATGTTGAGCAAACCGACCGCATTTTAAAGGCTGGAGCGAATTATGGTTTAAAGCCTAAGGTTCATGTAAACCAGTTTAATATCATTGGTGGGATTGAGACCAGCGTAAAGAACAATGCGATCAGTGTAGATCACCTTGAGTTAATCAATGAAGCAGATATCACTTGTTTAAAGTCTTCTTCAACGATTGCTGTGGCTTTACCAAGCTGTTCTTTCTTCTTGGAGATTCCATACACCCCAGCTAAGGACCTTATGGATAATGACATTCCTGTAGCCCTCGCTACCGATTTCAATCCGGGGTCTACTCCAAGTGGCAATATGAACTTTGTTTTCTCTTTGGCTTGCATTAAAATGAAGATGACGCCAGAACAAGCTTTAAATGCGATGACCATTAACGGTGCCGCAGCCATTGAACTTGCGCATGAATGTGGTTCGATTACAAAAGGCAAGCTTGCTAACTTCATTCTCACAGACAAGATCAAGTCTCTATCTTTCCTTCCGTACGCTTTCGGCAACAACCATATTGATTCCGTATATATCAACGGAGAAAAGTTTAGCGCATAAAAAAGCCCGAATGCTTTTCGCATCCGGGCTTCAATGATTAGTGTTTCAATTCTTATTTCGTAACCGAAATACGAGTGCTTGATACAACTCCATTGTTTTCAATTCTGATCATATACATTCCTGCATTAAGATCTGAAACTCGAAGTGTATTAGCATCTGTAGAAACTTGCTTAACTGTTCTTCCTTGAACATCATAAACAGTCACGTTAGCAACACCTTCTACTCCACTGATGTAAACTACATCCTTCGCTGGATTTGGATACACTTTGAAAGACTTATTAAATCTTTCATCAACAGATAAAGGCACTAGAGTTCCTGTAGTTGTCATTTCAAATGAGTCAGTTCCAATAACATATACTGAATCACCATTTTCGACAAGAACAGTCAAGTTAGAAGTCTCTTCTGTTAACTCTACATCTTCACGATATGATTGCCAAATATCTCCTGTTGCAGGACTCTGAATCCAGAATACAATCTCTAGATCAGAAAACTCTTCAATTGAGTGCTCTGAAGAATGGATGATTGGATCTCCAGCATCATTAGACAATCTGTACTCTCCAACAAAATCGTGAGAATTAGAAAGCATCACAGTATCGTTTGCTGTTACAGCATTTAAGCTCTCACCTGATGCATCTGGCATCATTTTCTTCATGACATGCTCAAATTCAGTCTCTCCATTTGTTTCAACATTTAGGAAAGTCAGTTTCTCATTTATTGCATGATGTGCGACAAGGTTTCCTGGAAGATCAATAACTGGAGTAAACCAAGAAGATGAATTCAAAACCCACTTGGATGATACCACTTCTAATTGACCATTTGTAATTTCATAAACTACATCCTTATTCACTGTAGCTTCTGCTTCCATTGAGATAAAGGCAGGAACATTTTGTGCTGAAGTGAAAATATTTGCAGCATAACTATTACTATTTATTCCGTCAAGTCCATCAGTAAAGATGTTTGGAACTGAATTCACTCCGTAATATGTTCTTCGATCACCTCCCTCATTGGTGAAGTATGGATCTCCTGAACCTGGCCAGCTCATTTGGTAATTTACCTTAGAGTATTCACCAGGAAAAGCTGCTAATACATTACCAACATTAATATTTCCAGGAGTACATGGAGCACACGTTGAACTTGTGAACGCTTCTAACAATGGTGTTCTTGCAACCGGTGTAGGATGAACAATCACATCCATAGAAGCTGAATTATCAGATGGGTTAGCATCTACATTTCCATTTACAGCCGTTACAAGAGTTTGAACATCGTAAGTCGCAGTTACCGAAGGAGTCCATGGCGTAGGATGAGTATAAGAAGCGCTAGTACCTGAAGCAATGTTTAATCCAGTAATGTTTGCGGAAACAGCTGAACCGCCATCAATTGTATACTCTACAGTGAGGCTAGTTATAGTTGCAGAACCTAAGTTACTTACTGTACCTTCAATTGAATTCGCAGTATTTACTTCATGGAACACGTTATTATCGATAGAAGCATTTTGCACATCAAATTGAGGTTGCACCCCATTAATGAATGTATAGTAAGTGTTATCTGAAGCATCAAATACGCCACCACCAGTTGCACTGTTTGTTGAGTTAACAGATGAACCAATAGAGAAAGCAGTTGACTGATCAATTTGAACTCCTACTGTCAATGCTGTAGTTCCATTGTAAGTACGCATGTCCACTACATGAATATTGTTTGTAGTTTCTTCTAAAACAATACCCCAGTATGTCCATCCACCAGATATCCCTGCGGCAGAAGCAGATGCCCAAATAATCCATTGCTGACGATTCGGAGCCGTACCAAAAGTCTTAGTAACCACACCGTCATTACCCCCAGATAAATTCATTCCCCAAGCACAAATCGAGCTGTCTGGAATCATTGCAGTTGGCAAAGCAGCATTTGACGAAGAAGGAACTGTGCCTAGATTAGATGAAAAAGTCAGCACCCCGGAAGGAGCGATATAATAGTCTGTCACAACACCTCCATCAAACTCAAAACTGAAAGGTAGTGTTTGAACAGGAGACCAGGCCGTTGAACCTGGAGTGAATACTTCCGTATACCCTGTATACGTTGTTGATAATGAGCCATAAGGCTGCTCATCTTCCGTATTGATCCCTCCAGGATTCTGACCAGCTGAAATAAACGACAGCGAATAGTACTGAGCCTGTGTGAAAAAAACGGACAATGCCAATGAGGCAGTAAATAAAAGTTTTTTCATAATTAGTTTTATTGTTAATGAACGAAGTAAAGGTTAAAATTAGGAATAATAATACTTGAACGCGGATTTTATTTACCCTCCACTCTTGTAATCCAAACGATTTTCGCAATAAAAAAAGCCCGGATGCTTTTCGCATCCGGGCTTCCATATTTAATGTTTCAATTCTTATTTCGTCACCGAAATACGAGTGTTTGATGCAACACCATTATTTTCAATTCTGATCATATACATTCCTGCATTAAGATCTGAAACTCGAAGTGTATTAGCATCTGTAGACACTTGCTTAACTGTTCTTCCTTGAACGTCAAAAACAGTAACATTAGCAAAACCTTCTACTCCGCTGATGTAAACCATATCCTTTGCTGGATTTGGGTAAACACGGAAAGAAGCTTTAGAAGTTCCCTCCACAGAAAGAGGCACTAAACTTCCATCAGTTCCCGTCATTTCAAATGAGTCAGTTCCGATTACATAAATTGAATCGCCATCCTCTACAACTACTGTCAAGTTAGAAGTCTCTTCTGTTAACTCTACATCTTGATGATATGATTGCCATACTTCACCTGTTGTTGGGTTCTGAATCCAAAACACAATCTCTAAATCAGAAAACTCCTCTACTGAGTGCTCTGAAGAATGGATGATTGGATCACCAGCGTCATTAGACAGTCTGTATTCTCCTACAAAATCGTGAGAGTTTGTTAACATCACAGTATCGTTTGCTGTAACTGCATTCAAGAACTCACCTGATGCATCTGGCATCATTTTCTTCATCACATGCTCGAATTCAGTTTCGCCATTACTTTCCACATTAAGAAATGTTTGCTTCTCATTGATAGCATGATGAGCAACTAGGTTTCCAGGAAGATCGATGATAGGTGTATACCAAGAAGATGAATTCAATACCCACTTTGATGATTCCATCTCCAATTGACCATTCACCACTGCATAAACAACATCCTTATTCACTGTTGCTTCCGCTTCCATTGAGATAAAAGCAGGAACTGCTTTAGCTGATGTGAAATCATTTGCTGTATATGAGTTACTGTTAATTCCATTTGCTCCATCAGTGAAGATGTTAGGAACTGAATTCACATCATAATATGTTCTTCGATCACCTCCTTCATTAGTGAAGTAAGGATCACCAGCTCCTGGCCAGCTCATTTGGTAATTTACCTTAGAGTATTCATCAGGAAAAGCCGACAATACATTACCAACATTAATATTTCCAGGTGTACAAGGTCCGCATGTTGAACTTGTGAAGGCTTCAAGTACCGGAGTTCTAGCAACCGCTGGAGGATGAACTATGATATCCATAGAAGTAATGTTATTTGATGGATCACCATCAACATTACCATTTACCATTGTAACTTCTGTTTGAACCTCAAACGTTTGAACCGTAGTTGGAGTCCAAGGGGTTGGATGTGTGAAAGCATAAGATGCACCTGGAGCAACGTTCAAACCAGTAATTGATCCAGAAACTGCAGCACCACCATCAGTGGTATAAGACACATCAAAGCTTGTAATAGCTTCAGAACCAACGTTCTTAATAGTGCCAGCAATTGAATTCGCAGTATTTACTTCATGGAAAGGACTGTTTGTGATGGCCTGATTGAATGCATCATCAGCAGCAGGAGTAAATACTCTTACGTTATCCACACCAACACCAAATAACCATCCACCTCCATCACCATAGAGAAACAATAACCTTACTTGATCCCCAATATAGCTTGAAAGGTCAAATGTTAAACCATCTTGCCATTCTAAAATAAGAGCAAGTGGAGCATCATAAATCAATGTCCAAGCTCCTGTGGATTGACTTTGAGCATATACATCGAAAGACTCGGTCACTCCTTGATACGTTCCTTCAACATAATACATGTCAATATTTAATGAAACAACAGTTGCACCAGTTGAAGTTAAATCAATATAATCTGTCATTAGCGAATCCGCAGACTTATCACAGTTACAACCGTCATCATTTGATCCGATAAAATCACCATGATCAGAATACGGGAATGAACCGGACGATAGAGAAGCAGCTGTTCCGGCAATCCAACCACCGTCATTTGCAAGGGTAGATTGAGTCCATGTAGCAGGAATACCACTTGAGAAATCTTCAGACATATATGTCTGTGCGTGTCCAAGTCCTATATATGCAAGACTAATAGTCGCGAGTAAAATTTTTTTCATAATGCTGAAGATATACTTTAAAAATGACAATAATTTATAAAACACTTAAATCAGTGTGCGACTAGATTGCAATCCTAATTGGTTGATTAATATTATAACTTCTTATTTCACCAACATATAGATTTGCGGAACAACTTTTAGCTCATGAACAAGATCATAGAATGTGTTCCTAATATAAGTGAAGGACGCGATCCCATAAAAATCAAGGCAATAACCGATGTGGTGGAAACTGTTGAAGGAGCCATGCTTCTTAATGTCGACCCCGGTAAAGCAACGAATAGAACAGTAATTACTATTGCTGGCGAGCCAAACGCAGTTATTGAGGCTGCATTCAGATTGGTAAAAAAAGCAAGTGAGGTCATAGACATGAGCTCGCACAAAGGAGAGCACCCTCGTTTTGGAGCTACAGATGTTTGCCCGCTCGTTCCTATTGCTAATATTTCAATGGAAGAAGCCATTGAATGTGCTCGTAAATTAGGAAAACGAATTGGTGAGGAACTTGAAATCCCAACCTACTTTTATGAAAATGCCGCTACCTCTGAGAATCGAAGAAACTTAGCTACAGTGCGCTCTGGAGAGTATGAAGGATTAAAGGATAAACTTTCAGATAGTAATTGGAAACCTGACTTTGGAAGCTCTACCTATTCTGCACTGGTTAAAAAAACTGGAGCAATTGCCGTTAGTGCAAGAGACTTTTTAGTTGCGTATAATATCAACTTGAATACCACAAGTACAAGAAGAGCTAACTCTATTGCATTTGATATCCGAGAAAGAGGAAGAGCAAAACGCGAAGGAGACTCTTTGACTGGCAAGATCATTAAAGATGAAAAAGGAAACCCAGTAAACGAGCCTGGTCTTTTAAAGTGCGTCAAAGGAATTGGTTGGTTCATTGAAGAGTATGGAGTCGCTCAAATTAGTTACAATTTGACGAATATTTCTATCACTCCTATCCATGTTGCTTTCGATAAAACGTGCGAAAGAGCAGAACTTAGAGGAATTCGTGTTACTGGATCTGAATTGATAGGCCTCGTTCCCAAAAAAGCATTATTAGACGCTGGGAAATATTTCCTACTTAAGCAAGAGCGATCAACTGGTGTTCATGAAGAGGAGATTATGAAAATTGCCATTAAG
The DNA here is from genome assembly GCA_905479105.1 of uncultured Flavobacteriales bacterium. Classification (GTDB taxonomy): domain Bacteria; phylum Bacteroidota; class Bacteroidia; order Flavobacteriales_G; family Salibacteraceae; genus SHAN690. Next base: position 519,582 of record CAJQLE010000004.1, on the reverse strand, counting down.
TCACTGGGCCTTGATGAGCTGGCTCCATTCAATCTCCGTGAAAGAGTCATTGAATATGTTCTTGAAGACAGAATGAACTCTTCTAAGAAACTAATGGGAATGACTTTAACAGAATTTGCAAACGAAACTGCTTCTGAATCGCCCGCTCCTGGCGGTGGATCAATATCTGCGTATGTCGGTGCACTGGGTGTTTCGCTTGGGACAATGGTAGCGAACCTGTCTTCTCACAAAAGAGGCTGGGACGACAAATGGGAATACTATTCTGAATGGGCGGCCAAAGGACAATCCTATAAAGACCACCTCATGTATCTTGTTGATGAGGATACAAACGCTTTTACGAAAATCATGGACGCATTCGGATTGCCAAAGGGAAATGAATCAGAAAAAACTGCACGCAAGCAAGCAATTACAGCTGCTACCAAAGGGGCAATTCAAGTTCCGTTGTCTGTGATGAAAACCACCTTAGACAGTATGGAGGTAATGCTTGAAATGGCTAAAACGGGTCTTCCTGCCTCTATTAGTGATGCTGGTGTTGGCGCTCTTTGCGCGAGAACTGCAATTAGAGGTGCCCATTTAAATGTGAAAATAAACGCTGCAGGCTTAAATGAAAAGAGTTATGTCAATGATTTATATAAAGAATCAGACATGATTTTAGCAAAGGCAGAAGAACTTGAAAATGAAATTCTCGAATTGGTTATGTCCAAGATCTAATTCTCTGAACTGTATTTCAAATAAGCGCACTATCTTGTGCTAATGGCAGTATCTATTGATCGAAAGTCGCAGATTAAAACATGGGAAAGAATCGTGTATTTCTTTCCCGTTCAATTGCTTTTCGTTCATCTTAAGAAAAATCTAATCCTTCTTATATTTTGGTTGATTCTGTTTGGAATTGTCCTCAAAATAGTCACACTCAAATATGGTGTGCCTTATCTTTTTCTTCAACCTGAATATCTCGGAAAAATCAATTTTCTTTCCCACCTTATATTGGGCGTTTCATTGGGTGGTTTCATTATGGCTTTCAACCTTTCGAGCTATGTTGTAAATGGTTTTCGCTTTCCTTTTTTAGCCACGCTCAGCAGGCCTTTCATCAAATATTGTCAAAACAATATTTTAATCCCACTCACCTTCTCTATCGTTTACTTGTATTCGATGATCACGTTTCAGATCGAGTACGAACAAATTGAATATTTACAGACCATCCTAAACGCATGCGGTTTTTTAGCTGGCAACCTTCTATTTATCTTTTTCACTTTAGGTTACTTCTTAATCACTAATAAAGGGGGTGTCTCTTATAAGTCGCAGCAAGAAGACGGAATCTTCAATCCAGTAAACGACCTATTCAGTAATAGGAAGAAATGGTCGAGTTTACCCAAAAAGTCAGGTAAACAATGGACAGTTTCAACCTATATTAGCAATCGGGGTAAAATAGCTTTAGCAAGAGAATGCAGTCATTACAAGCCAGAAACTTTAGAAAAAGTCTTTACGCAAAACCGCATCAATGCCTCGTTATTTCAAGCAGGGATTATCATCACGCTTTTCATTGTTGGTTGGTTCAGTGACTCGAAATGGCTCATGATTCCTGCCGCTGCGAGCATTCTTCTCTTCTTCACGATACTCATAATGCTCACCTCAGCTTTTTATTCTTGGTTCAAAGGTTGGACCACGGTGATCATCGTGTCAATCATTATTTTACTCAATTTAGTCTCTAAACAAGAGACATTTCAATATGGAAGTCAAGCTTATGGTTTAAACTATGACACCGTAAAAGTAGAGTATTCCCAGTCGCACATTCGCTCGGTCCAAGAAGACGATGAAGCATATAAGATTGATATTACACGAGGATTAAAACTTCTTGAAAATTGGAAAGACTCAACCCATGATGAAAGACCAATCGCAGTTTTTATAAACGTACCAGGAGGAGGGTTGAGATCTGCGCTTTGGACTATGCTTTCTTTAAATGAAGCAAACGACATAAGCAGGAACAAGCTTTGGAAAAACACCATTCTTATTTCTGGATCATCAGGTGGCGTTGTAGGAGCAGCCTATTTAAGAGAATATCTGTATAGAAAAAATCACCAAGATTCTGTCCCTTCGTTCAGCTACATCATGGATGACATCTCTAGAGACAAACTGAACCCCGTGGCAGTAACTGCTGTTTTGAATGATATTTTCTTGCGATTCAAAACATTCGAATTTGGCAGTTTTAACTATCGAAAAGATAGATCACGGGCCTTTGAAGTTCAACTCAATAAAGATACCAGAGGTTGGATGGATAGGTCAATTAGCGACTACACGCAACTGGAGTTTGAAGCGAAGATGCCCTTAATGTTAATGGCTCCAACCATAAGCAATGATGGCCGTAAATTGATTATTTCTTCCCAAGGTGTTTCATATTTAGCACACAATACGGCACTCAATCAAATTAATGAAAACATAGAATTTTCAAGGTTTTTTCAGGAGCAAGGAGCCAAAGACTTGAGCTTTCTTTCAGCTCTAAGGATGAGTGCCACATTTCCATATGTCTTTCCAGCTACTAAACTGCCGAGTAATCCGTCAATAGAAATTCTAGATGCTGGTATTCGAGATAACTACGGCTTCAGCAATACATTGAAATATATGTATTCATTTAGGAATTGGTTGGAAGACAATACGGAGAAAGTTGTGATCATTCAAATAAGAGATCGAGAGAAGTTTATTGATCTAAAACCAAGTTCTAAGAGGAGCTTATGGGAATCACTAACGCAGCCATTCGGCACTTTTTACAGCACATTCTTGGACGTTCAAGACTATGCCATGGAAGACCAAATTCGGCAAGCGTACGAATGGTATGAAGGCGATATTGAAGTGGTAGATTTTATTCTCGAGAGGTCTGATTTGAATCCAATAAGCCTGAGTTGGCATTTGACCCGAAAGGAAAAAGACAGGATTCAATCATCATTAGATAGTCCACAAAATACCAAGGCATTTGTGCGATTAAACGAACTTCTTAAATCTACTGAAGAATAAGTAATTCTAATTCAGATGATTTCTTGGATAATTGGCTCATAATTACAGACTGAATATCTTGATCATCATAACCAGTATCAATCCAATTCTTGATTTCGATCAAACTTTCAAAATCAATCGAATTAGGGGCTAAGCCGTGTCCTTTATATCTGCCATCCTCTAAAAGAACAATGCTACTTTCATCCTCCTTAAATCCTTTCCCCTTGATTATCATCGTTTTCCCCAATTGAGATAATTCTTCAAGAGCATTATTAAATCGTTCATTATAATCGCTTGATTCTTCCTTACCAAGACACGCTTTTCGGCATTCGCCATAAAACCCATCTAAGCACTCTACTCCTTGATCTTGAAGACCGCAGAATCTTGCGCATAAATCATGCTTGGCGCATAAAAATTCTAGACGAGTTCTAGCCTCAAACTTATTTTTAAATGAAAACACTGGCTTGTCCCACTTCCCTACTCTACCAATGTTAAAGCGCTTATATCCTTTCTGATCCGTGTAGGAATAAATCCCCCAATTCAGTGTAACCCTTTTCATCAGTCTGTTATATGGAGGCCAATGCTTCTTAATTTGATTTGCCTCTGTTAGCAAAGCAATCATTTCATTGGGGCATTCGATCCACTCAAGATCTTCAATTTTCTCGCTAAAGCGGCTCTTTAATCCTGTGTGGGTATTTCCACGGAAATGATCTGCTACACGGTCTTTTAAATTATTTGCTTTCCCAACATAAATTACCTTCCCTCCTGGTCCCTTAAATATGTAAACACCCTGGGTCGTAGGCATTTTATCGAATCTATCTCGCTTTAAGTGTGGCGGCATTGTGGCTTCTCTGGACCGAGCATTTAATGAAAACAATATATGTTCTTCATTATCCTTTTCTAAAAGCAGTTGGAACAATACGGCAGTAAATTCACAATCGCCCATTGCTCTGTGCCTAGCCAAAATCTTATACCCAAGTTGATCCGCTATTTTCCCAAGACTATAGGAATACAGATTCGGAATTAATTTTCTAGAAAGACGAACCGTACACAAGCGTTTCGGCCTCCATTGAGATCCGAGAAGTGCAAATTGTTCTCGAATAAAACTGTAATCAAAATTTACATTGTGAGCTACGAATACATGATCGTGTGTCTTTTCCCAAATGACTTGTGCAACTTCATGAAACTCTGGAGCATCCGCTACCATTTCATTCGTAATTCCAGTCAAAGAAGAAATCTTAGGAGGAATCAATCGATTAGGATTGATTAGGGTTTCATATCGATCGATTTCTTTGCCATCCTCCATTCTGATAATAGCAATTTCAGTAATCGCATTTGTTTTAGCGCTTCCTCCTGTGGTTTCAATATCGACAATGGCAAATTTCAAGTTTCTAAAATTAATCTATCATGCATTATGATCATTCTATTTAAAACATTTAACGATATCTCATCACTTTGTATAAACAAGAATGCTGAATAATGCTTTTGTTTGAAGCGTAATCAAGAATCATGAAATTATTAAGTATTATACTTTGTTTGATTGTAAGTACCTCGTTTGGCCAATCAAATCAATCAACAAGTGAAAGCACTAAAAAGCTTAGGTCAGAAGCAAAAAAAGAATGGCACAATCTTTCATTTAAATCAGACAAAGTTTACGGAACCGAAGCAAACAGAGTGTACGCTGAAATATTAGAATCGTCAAAACCCAAGAAAAAAATTGTGGTCGCAGTAATTGACTCAGGCGTTGATACAGAGCATGAAGATTTAAAAGGAAGCATTTGGAGAAACGATGATGAAATTGCTGGAAATGGCATAGATGATGACAAAAACGGCTTCATTGATGACGTTCATGGATGGAACTTTTTAGTAGACTCTAGTGGAAATGATGTGATCTATGACAATATGGAGGCCACTCGAGTCTTGAGGTTAAGTCGACAACTTAAAAAAGATGAGCAACCGTATCCAGATTGGCTAACCGAGGATATATTAAAAAAAGCGGCAGATATTTATAATGAAAGTAGCCAAGAAATGAGTGGATTAGGTCAGTTTAGCATGGTTTTTAAGAAAATAGACTCAACAGCACGGGCTGAAATAGGCAAGGATGATTACACATTTGAGGATGTGAAAAATCTCGAAGGCGAAAATGAGGACATTAAAATAACAAAGAGGGTATTTTCAATATTCCATAAGTTAGGAATAGAAAAGTCTGATCTACAAGAAATGGGCAGTCAATCTGATAAATACTCTGCTTATTGGTTGAATTTTGATTTCAATCCCAAAGCAGGCATGCCCTCTAGTGGATCAGAATATGGTAACAATCATTATGGCGGTGAACATTCAGAGCATGGCACACATGTAGCTGGAATTATTGCGGCAACACGAGAGAATAACATTGGAGCTCAAGGCGTTGCTTATGGTTCTGCCGAAATAATGGTTTTACGTGCCGTTCCTGATGGTGACGAGAGAGATCTAGATGTAGCGAACGCTATACGCTATGCTGCTGACAATGGTGCCAATATCATAAACATGAGTTTTGGAAAAGGTATTTCTCCCAGTAAAAAACTCGTTTATGATGCCATGGAATATGCTGCAACAAAAAATGTTTTAATCATCCATGCTGCAGGAAACGATTCAGAAGATATTGACGTTACAGATAACTATCCCAACGATGATGGATTGGATGACGCAGGCAAGAAAAGTTTTCTATGTATAGGGGCAACATCTCCAACTAAAGGAAAAAAACTACTCGCTTCATTTTCAAATTATGGTAATGAAAGTGTAGCGCTATTTGCGCCCGGTGAAGATATCTACTCAACTCTTCCAGGAAACAAATACGGCTATAGAAGTGGAACCAGCATGGCGGCACCTGTAGCAAGCGGAGCAGCAGCTCTTGTATGGTCGTTGCATCCAGAATTAACTGCTATTGAGCTTCAAGAGTTACTGATCAATTCAGCCACTGACTTGGGTGATAAGAAAGTTCTAATTCCTGGCCAAAAAAGCAAAGAAAGCTTCCAAAACCTTTGCAAATCAGGGAGTGTTATTAACGCTTTTTCTGCCCTTCAGCAAGTGCCCAAGATTTAAGAAAGCATTGACCCGAGCATGTCGTTAAAGTTAACTTTGCCATGATAGCTTTTCTTGCTGATCAAAGAATATTCTGCTAGGGCATGCAGCACAAATTCAGCATAAAGCGGTACCTCACTTTTCTGAATTTCAGGCATAAAATCTTTAATAAAGGAAACCAGAGGTTTAATGGACAGCAGTTTTTGTGCATAGTCTTCATCAGACGCATCGTTGTCAAGATCTAACGAATGATTACCAAACCATTCTACAATCGGGTCATAAGGCGATGGCGACTCCCGCTTTGATAATCGCTCTGGACTCGGGAAAGTCTTCAAAAACTCCTTCCGGATAGTCTGTCTAATAATTTGATGCGCTACTTGCAGTGCTCCCTCCTGTTCTCCTTCATAAACTAATTCTACCTTCCCTGTTATTGCAGGAATTGCTCCGATCAAATCACTTATTCTAACGGTAGTGCTTTTTTGATTGTTTTTCAAAGCACGCAATTCAGCTGTAGCGATAAGATTTTCGAAGGCTGTAATGCTTAGTCTCACAGAAACACCACTTTTTTGATCAATCAATTCACTTTCTCTCGCGACAAAACTGAGTTCTTCAATCATATCATCCAAGAGTCCAGGAACAGAAACCAATGATTTTTGATCATCCTCGATTTGAGCCTCTTGTCTTGTGATAATCTTTGACTCAGATATATTCATCGGATAATGGGTGATGATTTGACTCTGAATTCGATCCTTCAATGGAGTGATAATTGAACCCCTATTGGTATAATCTTCTGGATTTGATGTAAACACAAAATGTATATCCAAAGGCAGTCTTACTTTAAAACCTCGAATTTGAATGTCACCTTCTTGTAAAATATTGAACAATGACACTTGAATTCTTGGCTGCAAATCAGGGAGTTCATTAATAACGAAAATTCCTCGATTGGAATGAGGAACTAATCCATAATGTATGGCTTCTTCATCTGAGAAGCTAAGTTTCAAGTGCGCGGCTTTAATTGGATCTAAATCACCAATTAAATCAGAAACCGAAACATCAGGTGTCGCAAGCTTTTCTGTGTATCTCTCACTGCGATGTATCCAACTAATGGGAGTCTCATCACCTTGCTCAGCCAAAATAGCTTTAGCCTTTTTAGTAATCGGGTGAAAAGGATCTTCATTGAGTTCACTTCCTGCGATTGATGGAATAAACTCATCCAACAATCCTACCATCAAACGAGCAATTGTTGTTTTGGCTTGTCCCCGCAACCCTAATAAACTAATGTTATGCTTCGCTAAAATCGCTCTTTGCAGTTGAGGTATTACTGTGTCTTGATAGCCTATAACTCCTGCAAAAGGTTGCTCTCCATTTTTCAAAATGCCGATTAGATTTTTTCGCATTTCATCTTTGATACTAATCGATTTGTAACCTGATGCTTTTAGCTCTCCTAACGTCTTTGATAATTCCATTTAAAACTGTGATTTATGATCAATTATACACTAACAAAGAATGAGATAAAAGTTTTACTTCTTAGGAATATTAAATTATTGAATAACATATTAATGTATAGGAAAATAGACTGAAACTATGTTCTTTTGAGCCCATTTTGAAACCACGTTTTTTGCATATTATTCTAATGACTGTCTGCCTACTTTCAATGGCTTTCAGTATGAATATGGAGAATTTCAAAGAATTCTTTGTACTCCCTGATGATGCACACGACCAAGTAAAAGTTACATGGACACCGAAGGAAAATGTAGGGGTGAAAAACTATTATCTCGAAAAGAGGGGTGATAATATTGAATTTACAGTTTGGAAAAAAAACGAAAGGAATTGAAGATAATTCAGCGAGTAGAAAGCTGTTTGAACTAGACTTTGAACCATTAAAGGGATGGTCTTATTACCGAATACGTGAAGAGTTGAACAACGGAAAAACAAACTACACACCGTCAATTCCAGTATTTATTGGCATAGAACAGTTGAAAAAAGCTATGCGGATTGCTCCAAAATCTTTGGTAAAAGACAAAAGGTATCTTTGTCAGACTATGACGGAAAGAGCTTTATTTTAGTGATCCGAGATAGAGATGGTTATGAATATTTATATGACAAACCAATAAGAGTGAATAGTGCAGGACTTTATATTGAATATGGAACAGGAATGCCTTCTGGACCTTATACAATCTCTGCATCATCATTAGATTTATTGATTGGTCTAACCATATTCGTAAATTAATCGTAAAATAGCGTCTAGAAGTACTTCTTAATAAGTAAATGAGACTAAAGAGTTTAATTTTTTTTTGTGTTTTATCGTTCATTAATCTTGCTGCTGGTGTTGATTATATGGGGTTAAAACCCTCTAAACTCCCGGAGTTCACCGTCTACAGTAAAGGCGACCATGTGAAAATCACATGGAAAACGAAATCTCGAAAGGATATAATAGATTGCACTATCGAGCGAAGTAGAGACGGTAAAAATTTCGAAGTCCTCAAAAAAATTGGAGATGATGGTGTAAATCCAACTTCAATGGAATTTTTTGAAGTTGACAACGAACCTTTGCCTGGTTGGTCCTATTATAGAATAGGACAGGGTTTCTCCAATGGTGATTATGCATTCTCTGAAATCGCTCCGATTTTTTATGGAATGGATAGATTAAGAAAGGGTGCTGTTATTGTCGCGAAAAATCCGAATGATCCGGGAACAACAAAGGTTAACCTTGCTAAGTTCAATCAAGAAAAAGTCCTAATGGTTGCTAGAGATACTCAAGGTGTTGAGTATTATATCCATGAAATGCTCTTTGTAAACGGTAATAAACTTTCAGTAAAGTCGACTACTGCAGTTCCCAAGGGATTCTATACCATCACAGCAAGTTCAATCGATGAATTGCTGGGTCTAGAGCTGATCGCTGAATAAGAATATCAACGCACGTTTCTTTTCCTATTTGATTCGTAGTCCTCAAAAACAAAATCTCCCAGTCCTTTTAGGCTTGTATAAAAAGCCTTGCCTTTATTGGCCTCCGTGAACTGCTGAACAAATTCTTGCAAATAAGGATCTCGAGCAATCATGAACGTGGTAATTGGGATTTTCGACTTCCTTGCTGCCCCAGCTAAATTCAATGTTTTATTAACTATTTTAGGGTCCAAGCCAAAGCTGTTCTTGTAGTAAGTTCCGTCTTTCTCTTTCAAACAAGATGGCTTGCCATCCGTAATCATAAAAATCTGACGATTCGGATTTTTCTTCTTTTTGAGAATGTCGAGCGCTAATTCCAATCCTGCCACAGTATTTGTGTGAAAAGGCCCCACTTGTAAGTATGGCAGTTCTTTGATACTGACTTTCCAAGCATCATTTCCAAAAGCAATAATATCCAGCGTATCCTTAGGATACCTTGTCGTTATCAATTCAGCAAGCGCCATGGCCACTTTTTTCGCTGGCGTAATTCTATCCTCACCATATAAAATCATGGAATGACTAAGGTCAATCATAAGTACCGTAGAAGTTAACGCCTTATGCTCTGTTTCTTGAATAACTAAATCTTCCTCACGAAGTGTAAAGTCATCAATTCCGCGATTTATTTGCGCATTGCGAATACTCTCAGTTATAGCTATTTGGTCAGTGCTATCTCCAAACTGAAATGGGCGAGTATCTGGAATAACCTCATCTCCTCTGCCTGTTTTATTGGTTTTATGACCGCCTGCCTTACTCTTCTTCATTTTTCCAAACACCTGATCTAAAGAGCGCTTTCTAATGACTTGTTCAGATTTTGAAGTAATGGACATTCCAGCGCCACTTTGATCTTTTGAAACAAACCCCTTCCTTCTCAGCTCTTCGATAAAATCATCTATCGTGTAGCTGTCATCAGTGAGATTATACTCCTTATCAAGTTCACGCAACCAATCAATTGCCTCATCAGCATCTCCACTCGTATGCGTGAGCAACTCCATGAAAATATCAAGTAGTTTTTCGAATGGTGTTTTACCATCTTCATTTTGATATTGAGAAAAACTAAAACCTTTCATAATGCTATAACTTGAATGCTGAGCACTTTGATTATATATGCCCTTGATCTCTTGATAACTTAAAACAATCACATTCCAACGCTCCGTCCAAGAAAGTCTTCATCGCTATCATTTCATTCTTTGAAAGCTTCTTCCCTTCATATGAAATAAAATACATCATCAACATTCCGATTAATGAAACAGGAAGAAGCCAAAGTCCCCACATATCCTTCTTCAAAGTCCATTGAGCCATTCCAAGCGTTAATCCAATAAAGGCTAGAAATCCAAAGAAGCCATAAAAAAACATAAACATTGTCCAAACTGTGGGGGTCGGGCCTATCATGCATCGAACCAAAGACTTACCCTCCTCTTTATCGTTCTCAATATTCACATCCATATGTGGTGACCAAAAATGCTTGAAAGGCTCTTTAATATCAAGTACGAAATGACCGTAGGTCTTTTTGAGCTTGATTTGATCTGATCCATTCGTAATAGCATACTGCGAGAGACGATCAGCAATTTCATCGATAGACATATCAGAATGAAATTTAAAGCGAGGACGAAAGGTTAAATCAGACATTAATAGGCTTTGGGTTAAATCAAAACATTGAAAATAAAAAAATCCCAGCCACAAGTGACCGGGATTTCTTATTAGTTGAACTAATATTTCTTTAATTATCTTGGACGCGCTTCGTTTACAACGATTTCACGATCCATTAAATCAGCACCGTTAAGTCCTTCGATTGCAGCTCTCGCTTCATCGTCATTAGACATTTCAATAAAACCGAAGCCTTTGGCTCGGCCAGTTTCTCTATCAGTAATGATCTTAGCAGAATCAACTTGTCCATACTGAGCAAATGCTTGCTCTAAGGCTTCAACATCCAACCTGTAATTAAGGTTGCCAACAAAAATATTCACGGGAAATAAAAATTAAGTAAGTATAAAAAAAAATTCAAGCCCAAATATAAGGTATCTAGTAACTTACAATACAAATTCAGTATTTTTTTTCCTCTGATAGGTTTAATCGATGTACAAGCTTTCCTCTAACTTTGTCAAGTTATAATGAGAAGACATGGTTTCACCATATGCCCCAGCCGAGCGTATAGCTATTAAGTCTCCCCTCTTGCTTTCTTTTAATCGAAAAGCTTTCCCGAAACAGTCGCTGCTTTCGCAAACTGGACCTACAACATCATAAACAGCTTCAGATTTCGAACTTCTTTCTGAAAGATTCTCTATGCTATGAACCGATTGATATAAAGCAGGCCGAATCAATTCTGTCATTCCGGCATCAAGGATTAAAAAATTCGTTTTCAGACCTTGCTTTACATACAATACGCGAGAAATTAAATCTCCACAATTGGCCACTAACGATCTTCCCAATTCAAAATGAAGCTCTTGCCCTGGTCTGAGTTCTAATAAATCGTTAAAGACACTGAAAAATCGTTCAAAATCTGGATCGGTGCTGCTATCAGGGCTTTGATAATCAATACCTAAGCCACCACCAGCGTTAATATGTTTGATTCTAAAGCCTTTTTCTTCAAACAGCTCTTGTATATTGTTTATTCTCCCGCACAAATTCCTGAAAGGTTCAAGACTCTTTATTTGCGATCCAATATGAAAGTGCAATCCTTCTAGCAATAGAAAGCTTGATGACTGCATGAATTCCAATACCTCATTAATTTGCCAACCACTGATTCCAAATTTGTTTTCTTCGAGTCCTGTTGTTATATAATGATGCGTTTGTGCATCCACATCAGGGTTTAATCGAAGTGCGATTCTAACTTTTTTATTCTTGAGTGCGGCAAAATGCTCTATGACTCTTAGTTCTTCAATTGACTCAACATTAATTGAAAAAATATTATTCTCGATGGCTAAGTTGATCTCTTTATCGGTCTTCCCTACTCCTGCAAAAGCAATATCATTGGAATTGAAACCGATTTCTAAGGCTTTTGACACTTCACCTCCACTCACACAATCTGCACCCAATCCTTTTTCCTTCATTAGTTTAAGAATCGGATCATTGGAGTTTGCCTTCAATGCATAATGCAGGTGATAGCCAAATCGATCTGAGGATGCTTTTGCTCTATCAACAATGTCTGAAAGCGTCTTTAAATCGTAAAAATAGAACGGTGTTGCTCTCTCTTCAAATTCGCGAATATGCTGTGCGCTAATCATCCTTCTAGATTAAATAGTCCTTTATTCAGCTTTTTCAGGGCTTGTTCCTTGTACTCTGAGTCAATTAATATGGATACGTTGTTTTTACTCCCTCCATAAGAGATCATTCGCAACGTAATTTCTTTCAACGAGCTGAAAATCTTTGCAGCATGCCCTGGCTCAGATTGAAGCATGTGCCCGACAATACAAACTATGGTCTGATTGCGATCCACTTCCACTTTGCCATACTGCCTCAATTCCTCAATGAGCGCTGAAATATCTCCATCATAATCAATTGTTAGACTAACAGCCACCTCACTGGTTGTAATCATGTCTATTGAAATCTTGTGCCGCTCAAAAACCTCAAACACTTGACGCAAGAAGCCATAAGCCAAAAGCATGCGATCGCTTTTAATTTTAATGGCTGTAATTCCATCCTTCGCAGCAAGGGCCTTAATGTGATTTCCAGAAGGTTCATTTGATATTATTGTTCCTGGTTTTTCAGGACTCATCGTGTTTTTCAACACAACAGGAATTCCTGCATTGCGTGCAGGAACTATACTTGTTGGGTGTAGGATTTTAGCACCAAAATATGCCAGTTCTGCGGCTTCATCAAATGTCAACCGAGCTATGGGACGCGTGTTTTTTACCACTCTGGGGTCATTATTATGCATACCGTCAATGTCTGTCCAAATCTGAACTTCCTCCGCTTCAATCGCAGACCCAACAATACTTGCAGTATAATCGCTGCCTCCACGTTTTAAGTTGTCTATTTCTCCAAAATGATTCCTGCAAATAAATCCTTGGGTAATAAATAGCTCGATCTCATCATTTTCGCCAATAATTCGTTCCAAGTTACTTTTGGTATACCACATATCAGGCTCACCTTGCTGATCTACTCGCATAAAGTCCAATGCAGGTATTGTCATTGCCTGTACTTTACATTCATCTAGGTATAACTGCATGAGCATTGAAGAGATTAATTCACCTTGGGCAAGAATTGACCTTTCTTCAAACCTTGTAAACATATCCAGCGTAAACGATCGGATATGAGTCCAATGATTTTCAAGCATTTTTATTGCTTTTGCTTTGATCTCTGAAGTACCAAAGAGGGCATCTGCTAAATCAACATATTCAGCTTCCAGTTGAGTTATCCTTTCATCCACTGCCTCTTTCTCATTTCGATAAAGTGAATTGACAATCTCAACTAGCTTATTCGTTGTTCCGGAAACAGCAGACAGAACAACCACTTTCTTCTTCCCATCCTGTATGAGCTGAGCTACATGTTTGATCCTCTCAGCGGTGCCAAGCGATGTGCCTCCAAATTTTTGTACGATCATTATTGAAAAATAAGTCGGCAAAGTTAACTTCGAATCACCAGAATAACTGACCATTAGCCCATTATCTGCTAATCACATTATACAGTTTAAAACCAATAACTCATTTTCACTTTATGGAGCTACTATGGCTCTTATATTTGGCCCACTCTTAAAAATCAATATTTATCTGTGCTTAGCCTATTAAAAAAAGAAATAAGTGATTTCCTATCATCCTTAATAGGTTATCTCGTTATTGCCGTATTTCTTACCGCAGTAGGCTTATTTATGTGGGTTTTCCCTATAGACATCAACGTTCTCAATAGTGGATACGCCAATCTTGATGCCCTATTCACCTTGGGTCCTTGGGTGTTTTTATTCCTTTGTCCTGCAGTAACGATGAGGCTCTTTGCCGAAGAGCATAGAACAGGCACAATGGAAATGTTGATGACCAAACCTTTAACTGATTGGCAAATAATTATAGCGAAGTTCTTAGCTGGATGGATTTTAACCATCATCGCAATTATTCCTACTGTGGTGTACTTCTATTCCGTTTATAAATTGGGTAGCCCAGAAGGAAACTTAGATACAGGGGGGATTTTAGGTTCATATATTGGGCTAATATTCCTTTCCGGAGCTTACGTAGCTATTGGACTTTTTGCATCCTCCACTACAAACAATCAAATCGTTTCGTTTATCGTTGCCGTATTCCTAAGCTTCTTCATGTTCATAGGCTTTGATTCAGTGAGTGGTTTTATTCCAATGGGAGCGGCAGAACAATTATTCATAAATCTTGGAATCAATGAACATTACCTCTCGATAAGCAGAGGCGTTGTAGACACGCGAGACCTACTGTATTTTTTCAGTCTTATCGGTGCTTTTCTCCTTTTCAGCAAGACCAGATTAGAAAGTAGGAAATGGTAAAAAATCAATCAAATAAGAATCTGAAAGGAAAGAAGTGGATTGATCTGGGTTCGCTTATCATAGCCCTTTTCGCGATTATTCTGCTGAACTATGTTGGATCATTCTTTTTTGGAAGATATGACCTGACCGCTGAAAAACGCTACACACTGTCCGATGCAACCATTGACAATCTTGAAAACTTGGAGGATATAGTTTTCGTCAGGGTTTACTTGGAAGGAAATCTTCCTACAGAATTTCGAGAACTGAGGGATGCTACCAAAGAAATGCTTGATGAGTTGAGAGCATACTCTAGTGGTAATCTAGAGTATGAATTTATAAATCCGTCAGCGAGCACAGATGAGGAAGAGCGCGTAGAAGTTTATAAAGAACTAACTCGTCAAGGTCTTCAATACTCTAACATAAGGATGCGCACAGGAGATAAACTTTCTGAGCAAATCATTTTCCCTGGGGCCATTCTAACTTTTAATGGAAAGGAAACGCCAATTCAGATCTTAAAAGGACAAAAAGGAATTTCCCAGCAAGAAATGATCGCCAATTCTATTCAGCAATTGGAATATGAATTCATGAGCGCTTTGAAAAAACTATCCAATGACGAAGCAAAGCGGGTTGCCTTTATTGAGGGACATGGTGAAATGGATAAGTTGATGACGGCTGATGCTGAAAAAGCGCTCTCTGAGTTTTACAATGTTGAACGTGTAACCATAAATGAGCAAGTGCACGCACTAGATGGATTAGACGCGATCATAATAGCACGCCCAGACAGTGCTTATAGTGAAAAAGATAAGTTCGTTATAGATCAATTCGTGATGAATGGCGGCAAGGTACTTTGGTGCATTGATCCTGTATTTGCCAGAATGGACAGCTTAAAGCAAAGTCAATTTACGATGGGTCTTGCTCTTGATCATAACTTAACCGATCAACTCTTTAAATATGGCGTAAGGCTGAATAACGATCTCATCATGGATTTGGAGGCTGTTCCAATACCTATAGTAACTGGTATGGTTGGGAATCAGCCCAATTATGAAATGTTTGCGTGGTTTTACATGCCATTACTCATTGGCAATCAAAACCATCCGATTTCAATGGGTCTTGAGCGTGTTAAAGGGGAGTTTTCGAGTTCGTTAGAAGCCATCGAACTTGATGGTATAAAGAGCACTACACTATTAAGTTCTAGCGAGAAATCACGTATAGTAAACGCCCCTACCCGCATCAGCTTTAATGTTCTTCGTGAAAAGCCACGTTATGAAATGTATAGCTCAGGTCCGCATAATGTAGGGTTGCTTTTGGAAGGAAACTTCACTTCTGTCTTTAAAAACAGACTGCCTAAAAAGATTTTAGATGATGATGGTATTGACTTTAAAGAACAAAGTGCCAGCAACAAAATGATCGTTCTTAGTGATGGGAATATCATCGCGAATGAAGTCAATAGAAAAGAAGAGATCTATTACGCCTTAGGGTTCTATAAGTATACTGAGGAAACTTATGGCAACAAGGAATTCCTGTTAAACGCAATGAATTATTTGCTGGACGACAGCGGCTTATTAAATATTAGATCTAAAGACTTCAAAATCCGAATGCTCGATCAAAGCAAAATTGACAGGGATCGTATATTTTGGCAAAGCCTCAATACCGCTTTCCCTATAGCACTTGTGCTTTTGTTTGGATGGTTAAGAATGTATTTCAGAAAGAGAATTTACGGACGCTAAAGAATCAGGTCATGAAAAAAATAGGATTAGGAGTAGTACTTCTTATAATACTCACGCTTTTGGCTATTTGGGCAACCAAGGAAGAAACTACAAATACAATGAAAGGCGAACTTTCAGACTTTGCTGTGAAAGATACAGCTGCAATTCAGCGTATAGTTTTAAGAGACGAATCTGGGGAATTTGTGAACTTAACCAGAGATGGGAGTGAATGGTTACTCAACGAAACCTACAAAGCAAGGCCAGACGGCATTGACATTTTATTGTCTACGATTAATAAAATGTCAGTGAAGGCACCGGTAAGTCAGGTGCAAATGAACACCGTTCTGAAAACCATAATTTCAAGCCATTGCGAGGTCGAATTATATGATCAAGCCGGTTTGATTAAGTCTTTTTATGTTGGTAGTCCAGATAAAGAACATAGCGGAACATATATGTTGATGAAGGGTTCGCAGCGCCCCTTTCTTATACACATGGAAGGCTTTCACGGTTTTCTCACTCCTCGCTTCTTCACCAATCCATTAGAATGGAGACATCGAGGGCTTTTTGAATATAATCCTTCACAAATTGAGAGTATAACCGTAGAATATCATGGTTTAGAGGAGAGGAATTTCAAAATTAACTCAGAAGGAAATCAAAAATATTCTGTCTTAGTCGGTAAAGATCTCACGTCCACTGCAGCAATTGACTCATTTATGCTTAGTGCATACATCGCCAACTACAAAATGATTCATTATGAAAGCTTTGAAGAAACTAAATCAGAAGCATTTATCGATTCTGTAAAACAGAGCTCACCCATATTTTCAATCACCGTTGTTAACAATGAGGGCACTTCGAAAACTGTATCTGCCTTTAAAAAACCGATAAAGGAAGGCTACGACCCCGTTGGGAATGAAATTGAATTTGACCTAGACCGCCTATACTTATGGATTGATTCAGGTGAAGTCGTAGTTGGCCAGTACGCAATATTCGACAAGCTCACTAAGGGTGTTTCATTCTTTAAAAGCCGTTAAAAACTTGCTTATTAACTGATAGAAAGTAGCTTTACTTCTTTTGGCTAAACATCTATATTTGCCATTATCAAGAAGATCACTAACCTTCTAACAAACCTTAATCTTTTAGCATGAAATTCATCGTTTCTAGCAGCAATTTATTGAAACAACTGACCTCCATCAGTGGGGTTCTGAACACAAGTAGCAACTTGCCTATTTTGGGCTATTACTTATTTGATGTAAAGGATAAAAAATTAGTCGTTTCTGGTTCAGATTTGGAGTCAACAATGATTTCAGAGATCAATCTGGATAAAGCAGATGATGACATGAAGGTTTGTATTCCTGCGAAGCTTCTTCTTGATATGCTTAAAACGTTTTCAGACCAACCTCTTACTTTCTCCGTTGATGCTAAGTCTTTCGGTATTGAAGTTTCTTCTGATACGGGTAAGTACAAATTAGCTGGAACAAACGGAGATGAGTTCCCAAGACTTCCAGAAATGGAATCTTCTTCTTCATTGAAAATTGATAGCGGAATCCTTTTCAATGCTATCAATAAAACTGTTTTCGCAACCGGTAATGATGAGTTGAGACCTGTGATGAGTGGCGTGTACTTCTCGTTAGAAAAAGATGGTATCACGTTCGTTGCCACTGATGCACACAAATTAGTAAAGTATAGAAGAAGCGACTGCAAGTCTGGAAAGGCAGCAAGCTTTATCATGCCAAAGAAGCCTCTGAACTTAATCAAGTCATTGGTTTCAAACATGTCGACTGATGTGGAGATTGAATACAATGAGACGAATGCCTCCTTCACATTTGAGAACTATAAATTGGTAAGCAGGTTGATCGATGGAAAGTATCCAAACTACGATGCTGTTATTCCGAAAGAGAATCCAAACGAAATGTTGATTGACCGTCAGTTGTTCTTGAACAGCATTAGAAGGGTTTCAATTTTCTCAAACAAAACAACACATCAAGTTCGATTGGCTATTAAAGGAAGTGACCTTCAGGTTTCTGCTGAAGATTTAGACTATAGCAATGAAGCAACCGAGCGATTAAACTGCAACTACAAAGGAGAAGATATCACCATAGGATTCAACAGTAGATTCATCATTGAGATGCTGAATAACCTCGAGTCAGATGAAGTGAAACTTTTATTGAGTGCGCCAAATAGAGCCGGACTTTTATCTCCTTCTGAAAAAGAGGCAAGTGAAGATATTGTAATGCTGGTAATGCCAGTGATGCTTAGTCAATAATATAAACTCATTTAGATTTAGCACTTTTATAGCCGTTTAAGTATTTGCTATGAAAACCGCTGTATTTCTCTTTTTACTTTTCATCTCATCTCATCTGCATAGTCAAGAATGCACAGGTGGAGAAATCCGCAGTCACGAGGCATTTTTGTATGGTCGTTTTGAAGTATCCATGCAGTCGGAAGCCGGAGATGGTGTTATCTCGTCCTTTTTTCTTTACAATGTAGACCTTGGTTGTAACTGGCCTGAACAGAACAATGAAATAGACATAGAGATGACGGGCAACAGTGAAAACGTTCTTTTCACGACACACTACCCTGGCCCCATTTACTATACAAGTGCTTTTAGCCCAGCATTCAATCCGCACGACTCTCTGCATAATTATATCATTGAGTGGGAACCAGGAATCGTCAGGTGGTTTGTTGATGGAGCATTAGCATTTGTTCAAGACCAAGCTTTTGTGGATGGCCTTATTCACCCAATGCGATTAATGATGAACCTTTGGGCAGTAGATAATGTAAATTGGGCTGGACAATGGGATCCTTCCATCATGCCAGTGACTTCGAGCTATGATTATGTGCGCTATTACGAATACACGCCAGGTGCAGGAAATACTGGGACGAACAACAACTTTACATTCAAATGGCAAGATGACTTTGACAGTTATGATGAGAGCCTGTGGAAGATTGAAGAATTTGGCGGTTTTAGCGGTAACTTTTGCACTTTTAAACCAGCTGGAGTAGCTGTAGAGAATGGTTTATTGACACTAAGTATCTTGGAGCCCGATTCTAATCAACCAACTGTTGCTGTGACGTTTACAGTAGATATGTCACTAGAAGCAATGGAAGCTTCGGATGTTATTTACCTCAATGGAAGTTTCAACGATTGGTGCGGAACATGCACACCCATGACTAAAGATGGAGATGTTTGGTCAACCACGCTGTCGCTTCTTCCAGGCAAATATGAATACCTCTTCACCAAAAACTTTTGGGAAGAAAATGGTGGTGCGCCCGAAGGAAGCTCCTGTGACTTTAATCCATGCGATGAATGGTTGAACTATGGAGTGATCGTCAATGATGATTCTGACCCTATTGTTATGGATACGGTGTGCTGGAAGGATTGCAGAACTTGTGAATCGGTTTTATCTATATATCCACGGCATCAATCTCAGTCAAAGAAAGTTGTTGAAGTGTATGATATGATAGGACGAAAGGTAAAAGCTCAAAACGGTCAATTGTTGATCTATCGATTTGAGGATGGATCGATAGAGCGCAGTTTTAAAATCTTGGATTAATCCTCTTTCTTTTTGAAATTATAAACTACCCGCGGTTGGCCGTCTTCATCCTCAGGTTTTTCAACTTCTTCATATTCTATTTCTTCTTCCCAAGGATCTTCTAATTCTTCTTCCAACTCCCAGCTATACTTGGGTCTTTGAGGTCCTTCATTGCGATAATAATACGCTAGAATCATTCCAGCAATTGCGCCAAACAAGTGTCCTTCCCAAGAGATACCTGGTTGAATAGGTAACACTCCCCAAATCATCGATCCATACAGGAATACAACCACAAGAGATAGTGACATCAATCGATAATGCCTTCTGACAACTCCAGAGAAAAATATAAAGGATGCTAGCGCATAGATGACTCCACTAAACCCAATATGATTACCGCCACGGGCAGCAATCCAAATCCAAATTCCACTCATAACCCAACTCCATCCAACCACAGACCAACCTATTCTACCATAAAAACTGAACAGACCTAGCAACAGAACAAATGCAGAAACTGAGTTATCAGTAATATGCTTCCAATCCGCATGAAGCAATGGATAAGTAATTACTCCTATCAGTCCTTGTAGTTCTCTAGGCCTCAATCCAAAAGAACGCAAATCGACACTCACCAAAAGGTCAATTCCGAAGACAATCCAAAGTATTCCAACTATAAATGTTGAAACTGAAAGACTATATTTTAAATTCTTATTGATTTTTTGTTGATTTTAGACAAGTCTAAGATAAACCCTGTTTCTATGAAAACCTTATCACTTATATTTTCAATTGCAATCCTATCTTCAATGAGCATGCCAAGCGCAGCTCAAGACACAACGGCAGTCGAAGTCTTTGAAGCCCTAGAAATTGGCGGTGCTATTTCCAATGCAGAAGGCACTATGGAAGGTGTCTTAGTGCAACTTTTTGAGGGAAATCACTTAGTTCACGAAACAGAGACAAAGAAAAACGGGAAGTTCAAGTTATCGCTTTACAATGAACATCTATACACCATACAACTCTCTCAAAGCGGCTATTACAATAAGCGCATCTCTGTAAATACTAAACTTCCGGAAGGATATACTGATTTCAGCAAGTTTGAATTTGACATAGGTATGACTTCAAAAGAAGAAGAAAAATATGACCCTGCTTTAAGTGAGTATCCTTCTGCCCTCATTGCTTTCGATCAAAAGAAAAAGGAATTTACTTACGATAAAAATTACACCAAAAGTTACTTTGAGGAGATTAAAACAACTGAAAACTAGGAACTACATGTTGTCTTGAATCCAAGACATGATATTAGACTCAACCCTAGTATTGATGCGATCTGTATCCGCTTCGTAGAATTTATCTCCTGTTATCTTCTCGTAAAGCTCAATGTATCGTTCACTTACCGTCTGAACAAAATCATTTGGCATCTCTGGCATCGTTTGACCATCTAACCCTTGGAATTCATTTTCAATCAACCATTGTCTAACAAACTCTTTGCTCAATTGCTTTTGAGATTCACCTCGAGCCTGACGTTCTTCATAGCCATCAGCATAAAAATATCGAGAAGAATCCGGGGTGTGAATTTCATCAATAAGTAGAATATTGCCATCAGAATCGAGTCCAAACTCATACTTGGTATCTACTAAAATCAAACCTCGCTCAGCAGCAATTTTGCAGCCTCTGCGGTAAATTCTGCGCGTATAATCTTCCAGTTTGAGGTACATCGACTCATCAACTATGCCTTTCTTTATGATGTCTTCTCTAGAGATATCTTCATCATGACCTTCATCTGCCTTTGTGGCAGGAGTGATGATTGGTTCAGGAAAAGCATCACTCTCTTTCATCCCATCGGGCATAGGAACTCCGCATATCATGCGCTTTCCTGATCGATACTCACGCCAAGCATGACCACTCAAATAGCCTCTGATCACCATTTCAATTTTAATCGGCTCACATTTAACGCCAATGGTAACATTAGGGTCGGGCACTGCGACCAACCAATTCGGAACAATATCGCTGGTAGCATCTAAAAATCTAGCTGCAAGCTGATTCAAGACTTGTCCCTTAAAAGGAATCCCTTTCGGCAATACATGATCAAATGCCGATATACGATCACTTGCCACCATCACTAGATAGTGATCTCCTATATGATAAACATCACGCACTTTTCCGCGGTACATCTTTGTTTGATGAGGAAAGTGGAAGTTGGTCTCTTTTAATGCTTCAGCCATAATTTCTCTTAATCAATCAGTCTTTTTTCTTTTCTTGAGCGGCATCAGCCTTCTCATATCGATCTATTATACTTTCAACAAGACGATGTCTAACTACATCTCGTTTATCCAACTTAATAGTTTCTACTCCTGGCACATCGGCTAGAATATCCACTGAATGCAAAAGACCACTTTTCACATGTTTAGGCAAGTCAATCTGACTAGAATCACCGGTGACAATAAACTTTGAACCTCGGCCCATTCGGGTTAAAAACATCCGCATTTGATTTTCAGTCGTATTCTGAGCTTCATCGAGAATCACAAATGCATTGGCCAACGTTCTTCCTCGCATAAAACCAAGAGGAGCAATCTCAATTACTCCCCGCTCAAGGTGCTTGACGAGTTTATCATGAGGAATCATGTCGAATAAGGCATCATATAACGGCCTCAAGTATGGATCCATTTTTTCTTTTAAGTCTCCCGGTAAAAAACCGAGGCTTTCTCCTGCCTCAACAGCTGGTCTGGTGAGCACAATTCTCTGCACCTCTTTCTCTTTTAGGGCTTTTACAGCAAGTGCCACAGCTGTGTATGTTTTACCCGTGCCCGCTGGTCCGATTGCAAAAAGCATATCATTATCACTCATCAGCTTCACCATTTTCAGCTGATTAGGTGTTCGTGCCTTGATTACTTTTCCATTATTCCCGTAAAGCAAAACCGATGAATCACCCTTTATTTCAGGATTATCAGAATTAATAATGTTCTTAACATCAGAAACATCCAAGCGATTGTATTGATTTAAAAACGCGACCAACTCTTTCCATTTGTTTTCGAATTTGGATAGTTCCTCTTCCGTTCCAAGCACTTTTAATTGATCTCCGCGAGCTACAAGCTTGAGAGAAGAGAAATGCTTTCTGATAATCTGAAGATTCGCGTTATTCACTCCAAGCAGATCTACTGGGTGGACATCCTCAAAAAGAATAATTATTTCGTGCAAATTGCTATGAATAAAATATGTGGCGGATAGGATTTCCTACTTTCGCGTTACACAAAGAAATAAATTTCTTTCGGTGATTTTTCAGGTGAAATTATGCCCGTAATAACCTTAACAACAGACCTCGGATTAGACGATTACTACTTAGCACTAGTAAAGGCAAAAATATTGTCACAATTACCTGATGCTCAAATAATTGACATAAGTCACTCCATCAACCCCTTTGACATCGCTGAGGCTGCATTTGTGTTGAAAACTATCCTGAAAGAATTCCCTAAAGACACCATACACATTGTAGCGGTGGGAACTCAAGCGGTAGATGACATACGACATATCGGCATTAGATACAAAGACCGCTATATTTTAACCGCGGATACCGGGCTGTTTAGCTTAATCGCTGATCAACATGCTGACTTGATTGTTGAACTTCAAATGAATATTGAATCGGACGTTCTTATCTTCCCTGCGAGAGACTTATATGCGCCTGCTGCAGTATTTCTAGCTAATGGAGGAACGCTTGAAGTAATTGGCAGAAGGACTGACAAACTGGTTGAACGTATTTCTGTCAAACCAACCACAGGACATGACTACATAAAGGGTGCTGTGATTTACGTAGACAAATACGGGAACGCGATATCCAACATTGACAATACACTCATCAAAAAAATTGGCAAAGGAAGAGAGTTTCATATTGGCTTTGTGCAAAAGGGCTACGAAATGACTGAAATTAAGAAGCGATATTCAGATGTCCCGCTTGGAGATAGATTAGCATTAATGAATTCTGCCGGTCATTTAGAAATAGCCATTAATCAAGGCCATGCAGCCAATCTGCTTGGTTTGCATACAGGAGCGACAGTAATAATGACATTTTAGTAGATGATTAGAATTGTAAAAATGACCTTTAAGACAGAAATGATAGATCAGTTCATAGAAGTCTTTGAGGGTGCAAAACCCAAAATTGAAGCCTTGCCTGGCTGTTCTAAAGTTGACTTGATTCAAGAGATCAATGATCCTAGAATAATCATGACGCAGAGTATTTGGGAATCTCCAGAAGCACTTGAAGAGTATCGCCACTCTGAATTATTTAAA
The DNA here is from genome assembly GCA_905479105.1 of uncultured Flavobacteriales bacterium. Classification (GTDB taxonomy): domain Bacteria; phylum Bacteroidota; class Bacteroidia; order Flavobacteriales_G; family Salibacteraceae; genus SHAN690. The sequence goes on along the minus strand of CAJQLE010000004.1, from coordinate 495,667 downwards.
AGCACTTGGGCAAAAACCAAGATCCTTTTTGATGACAAACCTCAAGCTTGGAGCCTTGAGAAAATAAGATAGATATGGAAGAAGAAAGAGCAAAAATTGAAACGAAAATTATTGACGACTTAAAGTCAAAGAATGAGAGAAGAATAATTGGCGCATTGAAGCTGGTTCCGCATGAAGGTTCTCCTGAGATGATTGAACCGATGTTCGAAATAATGTTAGGACATATGGGCTCTGACGTGCAAATGCTATTGGAGAAAACCATTCATAACTTGAAAGACCCCAATTGTATCGACCCATTGATTTCTATGCTAGAGAACAAAAAATATTTCGACATTCAAGCGGCTGTATTAACAAGTATTTGGCAGTCTGGACTTGACGTAACCGAGCACATCGATATTTTAATCGATACTGCCATCAATGGTGATTATATGACTGTAATAGAAGTCATCACAATCATTGAACACCTTGAGTTTGATAATGACGCTGGCCTCACCTCTGCCATTCAAAAGATGGATAAAGCGGTTGAAATAAAAAGTGAAACACAAGTTGTTTTAGGCAGCTTACGTCAACTATTACTCGATAAACTTTTGGGTGAACAATGAAACGCCATGAGGCACTCATACCATTTAGCAAAGAACATCATGAAATCTTGGTAATGGCTCAATTATTAAAGGTTGACGCTCCTGATTATCCCAAGCTACCAAATGATATTCTAGGAAAAATAAAGTATGCCGTATCTGTTTATTCAAGCATTTTGAAGCCGCATATTGACTTTGAGGAAGAGGAACTTTTCCCTCTAATAAGTGGTGTTTCTGAGGAGATTGATCAGCTGATCTATATGCTCCAAGATGATCATACAGAGATTGAAAACTTATTTCAAAAAATACAGGGTGAAGCGAATCAAGCTTGGCTCATGGATGAATTAGGCAAATTGATTGAACAGCATGTAAGGCAAGAGGAACGCGAACTTTTTGAATTGATCCAAAAGCATGCTGATGAGCCTCTCCTCCATAAAATCGCGCTAAGTACAACCGCATTTAAACATTGACCGTGAAGAAAGGAAGCATTGTAGAAGGAATTGAGATCGTTGATATTGGCGCTAAAGGAAAAGTCATTGGTAAAAAAGATGGCCAAACCTTTATGACTTCGGGCGCTGTGCCTGGAGATGTGGTGTCCATTCAGATAAGGAAAAGCAAGAAAAACTATCAAGAGGGCTTTTTAAAAACGATAGAAAGTAAATCAGCTGATCGCATTCAACCTCTTTGTGAGCACTTTGACCATTGCGGTGGATGCAGCTGGCAAAACTTGAATTACGCGAAACAAATAGAGCTTAAAGAAAGAGGCGTTCTTCAGCAAATGAGACGCATCGGAGGAATTGAAGATGTGAACCACTTGCCTATTCTTGGCTCTAACGAGACATTTCATTACCGGAATAAAATGGAGTACACTTTTGTGAGTGAACGGTACCTCACTCCTGAAGAGTTGAGTTCTCCAGAAATTAAAAAGACCCCTGCCCTTGGCTTTCACGTTCCGGGCAGGTTTGATTGGGTATTGCATGTCAATGAGTGTCATTTGCAAAACACGCTACACAATGATATGCGCAACTTCATCTATGATGAGGCATTGAGCGCAGGTATTTCATTTTATCACCCAAGAAATCAAGTTGGTATCATGCGAAATGTTGTGTTAAGAAACAACCGCAAAGGCCAATGGATGATACTGATGATCATCAAGGAGCGATCAGAAGAAACGGATGCACTTTGCCAGAAAATGGTGGATCGCTTTCCTGAAATTGAATCGTTTTGGATCATTGTAAACAATAAGGTAAACGACTCTTTCAGCGATTGCCCTGCCCAGTTATTTCATGGAAATGAAAACATCATTGAGACTTTCCAGCGTCCAGATAACCAAGGATCTGTCGATTACATCATCGGCCCCAAAAGCTTCTTTCAAACCAACAGTAATCAAGCCGAGAAGCTGTATGAAATAGTTTACAATTGGGCTGGGATAAAATCTACAGACACAGTTTATGACTTATACACTGGCGCTGGAACTATAGCGCTCTTTGTCGCCAAGCAAGCCGCTAAAGTGGTGGGTGTTGAATACGTTCCTGAAGCCATTGAAGATGCGTTTAAAAACGCTGCTTTGAATGACGTTGAAAACTGTTCCTTCTTTGCTGGAGACATGAAGGACGTGCTTACACCAGCATTCATTGAAGAAAATGGCAAACCCGATGTACTTATTACCGATCCACCGCGCGCAGGAATGCACAGCGATGTGATTGACAGAATTTTGGAAGCCGAGCCAAAGCGCATCGTATATGTGAGTTGCGATCCTTCCACTCAGGCTAGAGACATTGCTTTAATGAAACACAAATACAATGTGGTTCAGATTCAGCCGGTAGACATGTTTCCACACACGAGTCATGTGGAGAATGTAGCTTTGTTAGAGTTGATTGAGGGATAGAAATATATTTTGTGCGGTGGAGCTCTACTTGAGTGAATGCCTTACCTATTCTTTTTAATCATTCTGTACTCCGTAAACGGATGCTTTTCCCAATAGACGATTTCCTCGCCAATGACTTCAAAGCCAAACTTTTCATAAAAGTCTACTGTCCATTTATTACTGGTCAATTCCACATGGTTGTATCCATTTTCTTTCAAGTTTGATAGCAAGAAATTGAAGAGCGTTTTGCCAAACCCCATTCCTTTATACTTCGGGTCGACATAAAACCCTTTGATTTCAGGAGCATCAAATTGTATTGACGCAGCTATGTGCTCGTCATATTCCAAAACGAAGGATTGCCTGTTTTGAATCTGCTTTTCAACTTCAAAGATGGAGTAACCTCTTCGCCATATTTCAAGTTCCTCAGCCGTGTAATTATCACAATGAAAATGGTCTACATTCCTGATAATCATCTTACTTATCGCAGTTGCATCGTCAACTGCTGTTGCACGAATCAATGAGGAAGGTTGATTTTGAGAAGTCAATGTATTAGTTGTTTTACGCATTGGCAAGACGCCCTTCCTTATGATAATGTCATTTGATCATCTCTTGTAAATAATTCCCTAGAAGATCCTCCAAATTTTCCTGGTCTTGCAATTGGTCGTAACGAATATCCAAAGATTGAAGCAGTGTCCGTTGTGAATCCGATAACTGAAGTTTAAAAACAAATGCCTTGTAAGCGTCATCCAAAAGTCCCATTGGATTTACCATTGGCAAAGAGTTGGAAACAATTTCAGCGGAGGCCGTAGCCTTAATTTCATTCAGCGCATGAATGATTTCCGGAGCAAATATGCCGTATGATGTTTCATAAAATTCTGCAAAACCTCCATTTGTAACGGTTTGATTGAGTTTCACGATCACAAACACCATCTTTTCAGGACCCGTTAGTCCTTGAACCACTTGATACCATTCTGACCAATTTTCAGTATCAAAGTTCGCATCCTCCAATTGTTGGTTGGCTGTACTATAAAGTCGACTGATTAAAGCTCTATTTGAAATATTCTCCATTATCGGGCATTTGATTGCATTGCTGCTCTGGCTGTGAAGGTGTGTTTTTAAAAATAAATCTTCAAACGAAAGATCGATACTGCGAGGTTTCAAAGTCATGGTTATTCATCTTTTCTCTTTAAATAACTTCCTCTAGGCTCATCACCCTCTCGAAGCACATTTTCGGAATGAAGGTACTCTGCTGCCTCTGCTGAATCTATTACTTTGGGTGCGCTGCGTTCTATCATTTCTGATTCAAACTCAGACAATACGCTCTCCCTCACTCCTATTTCTCTCCATTGAGATAAAGGTCTACATCCTATTGAAATCCATCGAGCAAGTGCCAAAGCATCCAGTAGAGCTTGATTCGCACCTTGTCCTTTGAATGGACTCATAGGGTGAGCGGCATCTCCGATCAGTGTTACTTGCTTCGCTTTCTCCAACCATGCCGAGTTTAGCAATTCTCGGTCATACACGGGATAACCAGAAACCTGAGTTTCTAGAGTCGCTGCCAATATCTGTGGAATGGGATCGTGCCATTGAGTTCTTCTACATGCTTCTTCCTTCAGCGCATGAGCTCCTTGGGCACTTAAGGCCATCGCTTCCTTTTCTGGCATTGGGAAACTGAGCTGCCACATCACCGAGTCTGACGCGTAAGGCATAATGTAAATCCGCTCATTGCCATTGGCGGTTTGAAATACCGTGGCAGAATCTAGCAGCGAACTCTCAACACTTTTTAGCGCTTCCAGTGGACAAATGCCCAAAATCACAATGCAACCGAGGTAACGCAAAGGGCTAATTTCATCTCCAATCAGCAACTTCCGAACGGAACTGCGAATACCATCGGCTCCAACTACAAGGTCTGCCTTGGCGCTTTTCATTTCACCATTCACTTGAAAGCTGAGTTCAACACCCGACCCCTCATTTTCCTTAAAATCTATCAATTGGTGTCCCCACTGCACCGCATCGTGTCCACCGAGTTGTTCAAGCAGCTCGTAGCGTAAAGCCTGTCGAGCGATATGCACATTTGTGCGCTTCGGAGCCGTATTCGCATCTGAATGCACCCACTTTCTCCTGCCCCATTCTCCAATCACTTTTCCATCGGTGGTGTGAACTATATGTCGTGTTGAAATCACGCCTTGTTCTAATGAGAAAATGCCCAATCCCTCGATCGCTTTGCTAGCTTGTTGCAACGTGAGGCCATAGCCTTGAGATCGAGTATCGAAGGCACTGTCACGCTCATAAAGGGTGAAAGGAATACCGCGATGCAAACAAGCTACAGCCAAAGCCACTCCTCCAATACCACCGCCAATAATGGCAACATGTGGATAGTTTTCTGCATCTGCTATAGGATGAGTAACGGAAGGAATCAATCCAGATCCGCCACAGTTCGAACATGAGTTTAAGTGACCCTTAGGTCGATCGGGAGGTGTTCCAATAGCCCCTGTTTTCTCAAATTCATCCAATGCCAGCTTGTAGCGAAGTTTGGCTTTCTTGCGTAGCCTCTGACTTTTTTTACCGCGTCCTTGACATTCCTCACAAATAGTCCAGCTATCTTTTATGTTTTCGACATCTTTCATCAAAACATGCTCTTATCCATCCTATTTGTCAAGCAGAGATACTCCATTGACATCTGTAGTTAACACCTCACTCATGTAATCAAAGAAAGGACGGGTAGCGTTGAAATATTTCAACACCTCCTCAGAAAAACCAGGCGTCTCGACTTCTTTATCGGTGAAATATTTGGAAACAATGAAAGACTTGTAGCGCAATAAATCAATATCTGGATGATCTTTTGGGAAACCCTTCGGTGCTGTCTTCAATTGCTCTCCTCCTAATTCTCCAAAGTGTGTTTTAAAACTAGAGGAATTGATAATCTTACGAAGTGGAGTCGCATCAGCAGCAATTTCTTCACGAATCCTTTTCAAATCCGATGCTTCAGGCTGCCAGAATCCACCTCCCACCATCGACTTGCCGCCAGGCTCTAAATGAAAATAATAACCGCCTCTCAACGCCTTGGTTTTACGACTAAACCCACCAGAGAAACTATTTTTATACGGTTCTTTACTTTTCGAAAAACGGACGTCACGGTAGATGCGATACAACTTCATTTTTTCAATGTTGTCTTGCTTTTGCATGCCCACATTTATCTCTTCAGCAAGCGCTTTGAAATGATCATTGGCCGCAACATATTTCGGCTTGTTTTTCGCGAACCACTCTCGGTTATTATTTCCTTCTAATGCCTTTAAAAACTGAAAAACTGATTCGTCTAGGTATGTAATATTTGCCATGCTTACTTTTTACGATGTGTAGATGTTCGTATTCAAGGTGGACGATTTTAATCAAAGTTCGCCATTACCAGCTGGTAGGCCTGTAAACGAAGGTTTGCATAAGATTAGTGGTGGGGCTATGCAATTCATTTTATTCGGTGTTAGGCAAAGTGTTTTTCTCGTATTTATTATGGATTGTTATTATAGCTAATCCAAAAAGAACAGCCAGTACAATTAAAATTGTACTTATCAATCCGCTCACTCCGAATGACATTCGGATTAAAATCGTTGACACTACAAAACCAGAATTACGGATTATTTTATGGAATTTATCTGTATAAAAAAACGATATCAGTAGTAGGACAACATCCACCAATATTAGAACGGTAAAAAACTGATCAAAGAATAAACCATTAATGGTTTCAAAACCGGGCAAATTATTCGATGTAAAAGAGATATCTGATACCCAGTTAAAAAGTGTAATCGAAGCCAGTGAAAAAAATATTGGAACTAAAACCAGGGCAATTATTCTCTTTGTCAGAATGAATCGTTCAATTCTGGGTTCATTCTCATTTTGTGGATGTGGTTTCTGCCTTCCTTGTTTTTCGAACTGAAAGATGAGATAGAAAAGAATGATTGATGCTAAAATATCATAGGTGAACTGTAAATCTCCTTTTATATCAAACCAATTTGAGGTCAATTCAAGGGCTGATAGATCCTTAAACAATTTTCGGATAATAATAAGTGTTATAATCTCATACTGTTTAGTGATATAGGTGGTAAAGGACTTTGGCAAGTAATAGATCAACAAGAAAACTTCATAAATAAGTATGAATGAGAATGGAGTGTAAATTGCTGAAATTGGATTTTTTAATAATTCTGATTCTAAATGAAAATTTACAATACTGAATTTTGATAGGTAAATTAAAATTAAGTGGATGAAAAAGCCAATTAACGCAACATAGAGTATTGTTTTTTCAATCCGCCTTTTGGCGTATTCAGACAGAAAAATTTGATATAGCTTATTCAATAAATTCATAGGGCATTCTTTCTGATATATTCTACCTAGAGGTTCTGGCTTAAAAAACGTAGGAAGGCTTTAGATGTTTAAGTCCGTGCTTTATAACCATTTTCTATTCGATGAAAACACGTAATACCTCGGTGTTGCTATTGACCTAAATAATTGATGATCGCTTTAACTCCCCCCTCGCACGCGTTTGTAACGCGTGTGGATCGGAAACACCTTGTAAACCTCACGATTCAATTTCAAAAATCATTTGATATTCATTCTCAATAGCTACTACTTCTTGGTCTGATAGTGCACTGAATTCCATTTGCCTTCTTTTCTGTGAAAGAGCACCACCATTCTGTTCCAAGTAACGACATAAGCTTGCAACAAGTTTATCTGGCATCTCAAACTCTTCATCAATGAATTGCTTAAACTCATCATACTTCCTTAAATAGTTTACTTCTTCGGGAATAATTTTTTCCAAGGTCTCTTCCACACATTCGTACAAAAACTCCGCTTGAGATGTGGCATCAAAGTATCGGTAAAGATCTGCGGTTTCGTTCAGCACTTCTACATTGTGATTTTTGGTTGATCGCCACTCAACAAGATCAAGCAATGGGTGAGAATAAGACTCAAGCACCTTTCGGTAGTCATCAATTCGTTCCAGAATTGCTGCTGATACTGGGAAAATAACACCTTGTTGGGCGAATCCCTTTCGGGCTAAAATATGGTGAATAAGATAGCGATGAATACGACCATTGCCATCCGCATATGGATGAATGAACACAAAACCAAATGCTATAGTGGCTGCAGCAACTACAGCATCAATCTCATCCATTTCTAGTTTTTTACTTGTCTGCAACAAGCCATCTATCAAGGCATCCAAATCTTGCCATCGGGCAGAAATATGATCAGGGAGCGGTTCACCGGTTTCTCGATCATGTTCCCCAACAAAACCTCCGTCTGTGCGAAAACCCATGGTGATGAATCGGCTGTTTTCAATGACTTGTTGTTGCAAGCGTAGCAGTTCTTTTTCATCTAAATCTTGCATGCCAGCCTGCCCAATAGCTTGTCCCCATCGTGCGGCACGCTTGCTTTTTGGGCTTTCGCCTTCTATGCTGAAGGATGCCTTCGAATCCTTTAAAAGTAAAAATGTAGAAGCCCGTTGAAGCACACTTTTGTGCACACTGTTTAGGTAAGTGTTTTTCTTTTTTGAGAGGTCTTTATCTTGCAATGCCTTCAGCTTTTCTGTCTTACGCACCAGCGGGCAAAATGCGGGTGTACCTGGTAAGTTATTGATTACTCTATGCCTGCTTGAGTTTTCGCCTTTGCTCAATGCATATTGCAATGAATCGTCAATAACGTTTATAAAATTACCACTGGATAAATCTTGAATGGGGAGTTCTTCATTACTTGCCCATTCCAACAAAAACCAAATTTTTCGGCTATATATTCCTGTGCGTTCTTGAGTGACCAGTGCAACCTTTTCGTTTTCACTTAAGATTTCACTTAGCTTTTTGAATACCAATAGATTTACCCCCTCATACTTGAGCGCAAAAACCAATTGCTTATACAGTGTATCCTCTGGCTGATGGCGGGGTGTGAAAACCTGCCACCTTTCTACGGTGTATTTCCTTTTTTTGGTGCTGATAAGTGAAAGCACGTCAGGCATTGGTATGGGCATTTCTAACGTATGAATAATGCTACCATATCCTGCCAATGTTGCTGGCTCTGGCGCGGTTCGCCCGTGAAAAACGCGTATCATTGGCGAAAAAGACTTATTTACCATGCTGTTTGGTGAATTATAATTGTCAAACCTAAGTGAAAAACACTTAATAACGGTGAATTATACTTAAAAAGGCATATTCAGGTGAAAAACACATTCTCCACAAGAAATTACATGTGAAAAGCGTAATGTGATGAAAAAATGTGTGCCCACTCCTCGCGCGCGTTTGCAACGCGTGCAGATCGTAAAATAACAAAATCAGTTGCAGCTTGTGGATTAAAGCATAATACAATGCGAACGCGGTATAACCGCGCTCGAGTTAGAGTTGATTTAGCTCGACAAACAATAATCTAAAGTTTAGCGGCTGTTTCTCGAAGATCTTCCAAACCGTTTTTTAGAAAATTGAATACCATTGGTTCCACCAACCATAAAGGCATCTTTTTAGGGTCAAAGCTTACGCTATTTGCAGCTTTATTACGGTTTAATTAAATACTCGAGAATAACCTCTTCGGCCTTCTGTTGTAGAGCGCAAATTACGGACATGCTCATTGTCATGAATCATCAAATATTTTTCTTCTGGACCTCCGCCCTTCTTCGGCCAAATGATAAGGGTGTCGTTTTCAGCACGCCATCTATATTTAAATGACAAAGAGAATTGATTCATGGTATAACCAACGGTAGTATGCTTGGCTCTTCCGCAACGCTTTATTTTAAGGAAGGTTTCAGAATGCGTAACGGGCATTAAATGCACCTCTGTGCCATTACCCTTATCGATGGTCCTTCCCGGCTCTCCATCCTGCTGATAGTAGGTTGCATAAATGATGCGCTTGGGCACTACTTGAGCTATTGAAGCCAATGAGAAGAGACAAATGAGTAATGTGATAAGCTGTTTCAATTTAGAATCACTTGATTTAGGGTTGATAAACTTAGCAAGTTTTAGATTGAAGTTTCCTTTTTAATGCTTCATTTATGATCTATTTTACTTAAACTTGGTAGACTTAACTAATTCATTCACGCATGCGCATCATCAAAGGTTTAGCTGCTGTATTAGCCGCCATTCTCATCATCGCTGGAGGCGTTTTCATCTACTTGCGTTCGGTGCATTCACCCACCATACAGACAGAAGTTGAACTCAATGGCCTACAAAGTGAAGCTACAGTGCATTTTGACGACTACGGTATCCCTCACATCTATGCCGAGAACAATGAAGACGCTTGGAAAACACTGGGCTATGTTCATGCACGTGATCGCCTGTTTCAAATGGATGTGTTACGCAGAGTGGGATCTGGCCGATTGGCAGAATTGTTTGGTGACGATGTGATCAAGATTGACCGCCTCTTCAGAACAATGGGCACAGCCGAAATATCGCGCACCTCCTACGAAGCGTTCATGAAAAACCAAACCGAAGATTGGCAGATTCTGGCGCAAGCGTATTTAGATGGCGTAAACGCATACAGAGAAAACAACCACAAACCCATTGAATACACCATACTCGGTTTAGAGCCAGAGCCTTTTGAAACCATAGATATGTATCATGTAGTTGCTTACATGAGTTTCAGCTTTGCAATGGCGCTGAAAACCGACCCGTTAGCAGATAAAATACTGCACCAATTGGGAAAGGAATACATGGAGAGTTTAACCATGCACACCGAAGATTGGCACCCAAAAATTCCAGTGACTAATGTTGATTCTGCTGCAATAGATTCACTTGGAGCAGACTCTATGGGAATTGCATCCATTACCGCTGGTGTGCACGATATTCTAAATAGCCTGCAATTGCCGCTTTTTGAAGGATCAAACAGTTGGGTGATTGCCCCAAAGAAATCCAAATCGGGTAAAGTCCTTTTTGCGAACGACACACACATTAACTATGCACAGCCTTCTGTTTGGTATGAAGCGCATATTGAAACACCCGACATGCGTTTGTATGGGAATTTCTTGGCAGGTTTCCCCTTCCCGATCATTGGCCACACTGCAGAGCGCGCGTGGGGGTTGACCATGTTTGAAAATGACGATATGGACCTGTATCGCGAAACCATCAAAGGCGATAAATACCTTCATCAAGGAAGTGAAAAAGCCTTAGCATCCCGCAAAGAGCGTATCGTAAGTAGCTCTGGAAAGGAATCAACATTTACGGTCAACACTACCGTTCACGGACCAATCATCAACTCCATTTTAGCCGATTCAACCCTTACTGATTCTGTTTCTTGCTTCTGGACACTGAACCAATTCCCAATCAAGTTCCTGCAGGTGACACATAACTTCTGCACAGCCAATTCGATGGAAGAATTCAAAAGCGGTTTGCCAGATATTGCTGCTCCAGGCTTAAACGTAATGTATGGCGATGCCGAAGGAAATTATGCCTGGTGGGGTACCGCCAAAATCATCAAACGACCAGCCCATGTGAATCCAAAAACAATATTAGATGGAGCGTCTGGAAACGATGACATCTTAGGATATTATGAATTTGATGAAAATCCACATTCGGTAAACTCTTCTTCTGGATTTGTGCATTCTGCCAACAACGCCCCCGCAGAAACTAACGGCAGCGTGGTGTTTGGATACTATTATGCAGGTCAACGCTCATTGAAAATTAGCAAAGAACTCGCGAATGCTGATCTGTGGGACATCGAAATGATGCAAGACCTCGCCCTCAATGATCAATCACTTTGGTATCCGAAGAATGCGGTCATCATGACCAAAAACGTAAAAGCCAACAATGCTTATCAGGAAGAAGTCCTCAACACGCTAAAAACGTGGGATGGTACGCACGGGTTAGACGAGAACGCGAGTATGATTTACTACCAAATGCTCTATCACACTCTGAAACTGGCTATGGAAGACGATTTAGGCGAGAAAGACTTTAGCGCTTTGATTCATACACTCTTTTATTTGCGATCCGTTCCAAAATTTATTGAAGTAGAAAATAACCCGTGGTGGGATGATAAAACCACCGAAGCCGTGGAAAGTAAAGATGACATCCTGCAAATGGCGTTTGAAACAGCTGCTGACAGTCTTGAAAAAGCGTTGGGCGGCAATGTATCCTCATGGAAATGGAGAGATGTGCACCAGCTGACTCATCCACACCCGATGGGTAAAGTTCCTGTGTTAGGAAATCTATTAAATGTTGGTCCAATCGAAATTGCTGGTGGTGAAGAAGTGATTAATAAGCAAAGCTTTTGGATTGATAATGGCGTAAACTATCCAGTAAAAAGTGGCCCAGCCATGCGTATCTTGATTGACTTTGCAGATATTGAGAATAGCCTAAGCATCAATCCTACAGGGCAAAGTGGCAATCCATTTAGCGATCATTACAGTGATCAAGCGCAAATGTTTGCCCAAGGCGAATGGAGAAAACAACGCATGAATAAAAAGGATATTGAAGAGCATACTACACTTAAAGTAGAATTTAAGCCTTAGTCAAGTCTGCATGGATTTTCAGCACTTGCTGAATTACAGATTGCTGTCCGTTATTGTCAATAATGAAATCGCTCTTTGAGGCCTTTTCGCTTTGGGGCATTTGTTTGACCATTCTCGATTCAACCTCTGCCCTTTTCACCTGATCTCTGTCGAGTACTCGCCTAATCCGAAGTTCATCTTCAGCAACAACGCATATCACTTTGTCGCAGTCTGCATGTGATCCACTTTCAAAAAGAATAGCGGCTTCTCGGATACAATAGTTCGTTTTTGAGGGGAGTTTCTTTTTCCAATCAAAAAAGGCTCGCTTTACTGCTGGGTGAATAATGGCATTCAGGGATTGGAGCAAATCATCATTACCGAACACTTTTTCTGCCATTTGTTTTCGATTGGCCTTGCCATTGGTGTAAGACTGACCTCCCAGCAATTCCATCACTTCATTTTTGACAACCTGATCAAAATCCAAAACTTCTCTTCCGGCTTGATCAGCATAAAAAACAGGAATATGCAATGATTCAAAAACTTTGGCTATCGTAGACTTGCCGCTTCCTATTCCACCCGTGAGTCCAATAATTTTCATCATTCCACGCGGGTAAGCACAATTTCTACTTGCATTGGTTTTATGGATATGTTTTCAGCCACCGGATTCCAAGAATCCAAATTTACCGGAAGCACCATATAGCCATCCTGAAGGGTATTGTAATCAACCACCATTTTAAAATCCGATTCATTCACGTCATCGAATTTGCTGAGTGGAACCTGAACAATAACCTCAATTCCGTTGGGGAAAGTCAACATTTCAAGCGAGTCGGGCACATTCAATAATTCTGGGCTAAGCATAAACCGTTTCTCAGTTAGTTTATCCACATTAACGACAACCAAAACACTGTCAAAACTAACGCGAGCCTCACTTCCAATATACTTTTTAGAAACTCCTGCTTTGAACTTTTTTGTTTTTGAAAGTGAGCCAATATCGACAGGTTCAGTGACTAATGCTGAAAGCGTATCCAGAATAGAAAGTGCTCCGAAAACCTCTAATTCATCTGGAATTACCTGAATGGAATCTAAGAGAATATAACCTTTAGCAATGGAGTAAATCACGATTGGTTTGACAGGAATTATTCGGGAAACTTTCAGATCGAAAACGAAGAATATACTGTCACTCAAAACCCTATTTATCGCCAAAGTGCCGTTCAGTCTGTCCTGCAAATCTTTGCTCAAAGCAGCCTGATCTAAATATCCTCTTTGATATTCACCAAGCACACTAATCTTAAGATTATCGAGGTTGATGATCAACGTATCTTCCGTGAGTCGATCATCAAACTGCATTAAATCGTAGCCAGAGCCACTCACATTGACAGCCAATCTGTTTGGGACGGAGTTCAACAAGGTTTTATTCTCAGGGAAGTTGATGTACTTCACCGGCACTACCAATGTGGAGCTGTATGATTTCCCAAGAGAAATAAATATCCAGCTCAACGATGCCAAGACCAAGCAAATCAGGAAAATGAACAATTTCCTTCGATCCTGAAATATATCGCGTACGCTAAAAAAAGATTCTCTTGGCATGGATGTCAAACCTACATAAAACAAGGTAAGGTTCAACAAAAATAAGCCCTGTGGGATACTTGAGATTCATCATTGATAATTGATAATTCATGATTGATTATAAGAATCAACTATGAACTACATAATCATGAACCACGAACCATCCAACCATGAACCTCTGACGATGAATCATTATGATAAGATTCTCCCAATGCTGTCTTTGGCTCCACTCAGCCACCAATTATAAATGAGGAATCATGAATTATCAATCTCATCCCTTAAAAGCAAAAAAGCCCTTTTCAACGCGTTGAAAAGGGCTTTCCGTAAAATTCGTCTTGTATTAATTCTTCTGAGCCAATTCGCTGTCGCCTTTTCCTTGGCTAAGCTCTGGACTCACAGCAGACTTTGTGACTTTCACTTCAATTCCGTTTGCTATTTGAATCATAACATACAGTTCTTTCACTTCTGTTATTTTTCCATGGAGACCTCCAATGGTAATCACCTTATCACCCTTAGAAAGAGACTCACGAAATTGCTTCGCTTCTTTCGCTTTTTTGGTTTGGGGTCTGATCATGAAGAAATAAAACACGATAACGATTAGAATCAACGGCAAAAAGCTCATGATTCCACCTTCTCCTCCACCGAACTGTAAAAATATTGTTTGTAACATAATTGTTTTTATTCTGTTGCTTCAACTGGTTCGCCAGCAGTTTCAGGAGAAATAACCTCTCCTTTTAAGGTGATAGCAGTAGTTGCCGGCTCAGTGTTCGCTACGATAGAAACACGCTTGTTCTGCATTCCCTTCTTGCCTTCACTGTTAAACACAACACTGATTTTACCTTCTGCTCCTGGAGCTATAGGCTCTTTTGGCCATTCTGGAACAGTACATCCGCAGCTTCCTTTCGCAGAGACAATTACCAAGTCAGCATCACCAGTATTGGTGAAATTGAATACATGTGTCACTTTTTCACCTTCAGTGATTGATCCAAAGTCAAACATTTCTTCAGCATAAGCTATAGATGTTGTTGACTCTACATTTTCAGTTGTGATTTCAGTTTGCCCTTGGTCAGCAGATTCCTCTCCACCACCGCAAGATGCAAGCATAATGCTTACAACTACAACTGAACTAAATAATACTCTTTTCATTTCTTGAATTTTGATTTTGAACCGCAAAAATAGGGTCATGCCTGCCTAATTCTTACTCACCTTTTGTATTTAGTTAACAAATCATTCGTTTAAACCTCTTCCTACCTTGTTAATCCTGCCTTCAGATTTGAAATCATGCACCAGTTTATCGAGCACACCATTTATAAATACCTTACTTTTTGGCGTACTGTAAACTTTAGCTAATTCGATGTATTCATTCAGCGTAACTTTCACCGGAATGGACGAAAAATGCTCTAGTTCCGCAAGGGCCATTGTCATTAGCTGCAAATCGAGGTACGCGATACGCTCTGTTTCCCAATTGTCGGCTTTTGAAGCAATAATCTTTCCGTATTCATCAGCAAATTGAATGCTTTTCCTGAAAAGATCCTTTGCGAATAATTGATCTTCTTCTTTGTTTTTATACAGATCTGCTAAGATGGTAGAGTTACTCGCATCAAAATCAGGTAAAACTTGTAAGGTTTTAATGACCGTAATCGCAGCCATTGGAAGGTCATCTTGCCAGTAAATATCCCTTTCTTCTAGTGCTGAATGGATAATATCATTCATCACGAGGTGATCTCTGAAAAGGGTAATGATAAGATCTATGTCCGTTTGTAAATCGTTGTCTTCAAGGATCATGAATAACTGATACGCTTCATCCTCCTTAAACGCTTTGTAAATTCTTCGGACGTCATCGTGCTCTTCTTTCCAATCGATCTTCCCTTTCTCAAGCAATTTTTTCAATTGCTCATTTTGTTTCAAGATTTTGAACACTCGATTCTCCACAAAACGCATATTGGGATCCAAGTCTTCGCTTGATGGCAACCTCTTTTTACGATTGGTTGCAGTGATTTCATCTGCCGCCAATCCAACTTGCATGATCAGTTTGATTAGGTATAAATAGAGGTTATACAACCTATTAATACTCTCGAACATTTCGCGCTCAAACTTAAGCTGATCAGCATTTTCGGTGCGATGATAAGCGTAAAGTCCTTGAAAAATTTTAATCCTTAGATACCTTCTGTTAACTAATGCGGGTCTTGCTTTATTCATTAAAGGCTTCTGTGTATTTGCGCGATTTTGTTGATTCTGTCCTCTGCCATTTGGTTAGCAATTTGATAGGTTGGCTTGCCCTCATCTTCAGACTTACTCAAAACCGTCATTGTAGTATCATAAATATGCTCAGCTTGGTCCATTGCTCGCTCTCTGTTATATCCCTCAAGCTCACTGTAGCAATTGATCAATCCACCTGCGTTGATCAAAAAGTCTGGTGCATAGATGATTCCTTTTTCAAGCAAAAGCTGACCATGCTTTTCTTCATTGGCCAATTGATTGTTTGCTGCTCCAGCAATGATTCGGCATTTCATTCTCGAAATTGACTCATCATTAATGGTTGCTCCTAATGCGCATGGCGCATAAATATCCATTTCTTGAGCGAAAACATCGCCCGCATCTACAACAGAAACATTTGGATTTCTGTCCACCACTTTTTTGAGGTTATCCTCATAAATATCTGCGATCATCACGTTAGCTCCTTCAGCTACCAAATGGTCTACTAAGTATCCACCAACGTTTCCCGCACCCTGAACTAAAATTTGTTTTCCGCCAAGACTTTCACTTCCATAAAGCTTTTTAGCTGACGCTTTCATGCCCATATAAACGCCATAAGCGGTTACAGGTGATGGATCTCCTCCTCCACCTAAAGTTTCTGAAATACCAACTACATGATCCGTTTCCATATGGATGTATTCCATATCCTTCGTGGTCATTCCTACATCTTCTGCTGTGATGTACTTTCCACCTAAGCTTTCTACGAAAAGACCGAATCTGCGCATCAACGCTTCGTCCTTTATTTTCCTTGAATCTCCAATGATTACAGCTTTTCCTCCGCCCAAATTCAAACCTGAAATTGCAGCTTTATAAGTCATGCCTCTTGATAACCTAAGAACATCAGTCAGCGCATCAGCTTCCGAAGCGTATGACCACATGCGTGTGCCCCCAAGCGCTGGACCTAAGACTGTATTGTGAATTGCAATGATGGCTTTTAAACCTGTAGAAGGGTCGTTGCAAAATAAAACTTGCTCGTGTCCCATGGTCTCCATCTGCACAAGAGGAGGTGATGATTGATTATTCACTTTCAACTAAATTTAAAAGAACCTGTTATAAATGTCTGTAATGTGATCAACTACATTTGTGCCCTTATAAGGCCGGGCAAATGTAAGTTTATTCATAAAGCTCACAAGTAAAGATGCCTATCAAGTAGAATGAAAGAATTAGCGTACCTCAATAAACATTTCGGCAACTACAAAAAACACCTGATAGGTGGTATTGTATTCGTTGCAATATCAAATTTATTTGCAATTTTCCCAGCACAAGTAATCAGATATGCCATTGATTTTGTGCAAGATACATTGAGTGTTTACCCTGCTTTTAATACACCTGAATTTTCTGATTCTTACCGCGATATTTTATCTCAAGCCATCCTGCTTTTTTCGATTTTAGTGATTTCACTTTCCATTTTGAAAGGCTTCTTTATGTATTTGATGCGCCAGACCATCATTGTTATGAGTCGTCATATTGAATTTGATATGAAAAATGAAATTTTTGGCAAGTATCAAGGTCTTCACATGGCATTCTATAAAAGAAATAATACAGGTGACTTAATGAACCGCATAAGCGAAGATGTGAGCAGAGTGAGAATGTACGTAGGACCGGCCATTATGTATACGATCAATCTTATCGTGCTTTTTGTGATGGTGATTTTCACGATGTGGAATGTAAATCCAACCTTGACGACTTATGTGCTGACTCCTCTGCCAATTTTATCAATACTGATTTACTGGGTGAGTCGTGAAATCAATAAGCGCAGTGAGGCAGTTCAAGCCAAATTAAGTGACCTTTCTTCTTTCGTTCAAGAAGCTTTTAGTGGCATTCGAGTAATGAAGGCGTACAATAGGTTAGACGAAAAAGAGCATGAATTTGCCGAGCATTGTAATGATTATAAATCCACCAACTTGGGATTGGTAAAAGTGAACGCATTGTTCATGCCAGCCATGATTCTCTTAATTGGCTTGTCAACTATCCTAACGATATACATCGGTGGTCAGTTGACCATGGAAGGTAAAATCTCTCCCGGCAACATTGCTGAATTTGTGATCTATGTGAATATGTTGACGTGGCCAGTTGCTTCCGTTGGGTGGGTGACTTCATTGGTTCAAAGAGCTGCCGCAAGTCAAAAAAGAATCAATGAATTCTTACTTGCGGACGTAGACATTGTAAATAACAGTGACGAACTATTTGAACCATCTGGAAAATTAGAATTTAAACATGTCTCATTTGTATATCCTGACAGCGGAGTTAGGGCATTAAACGATATCTCATTTTCCGTCAATCCAGGTGAAAGTTTAGCAATATTGGGTCATACAGGATCTGGGAAATCAACCTTAGCCAATTTAATTTGCAGACTATATGATGCGGATTCAGGGTCAGTATTAGTTGATGGAGAAGATATCAGAGAAATAAACCTTGATACCTATCGGAGTTCCATAGGATATGTGCCTCAAGAAGTATTTCTTTTCTCTGATACTATTAGTAATAACATCTCATTCAGTACCTCCATTTCAGATGATAATGTCGAAGCCGTGAGCAGAGCAGCACGCAATGCACAGGTAGTAAGTAATATTGAGTCATTTCCAAAGGGTTATGAAACTAAAGTTGGTGAAAGAGGGATCACATTATCTGGCGGACAGAAACAGCGCATATCCATTGCCCGTGCGATCATAAAAGAACCAAAAATTCTCATTTTTGACGATTGTCTGTCCGCTGTTGATACTGAAACAGAGGAGAAAATTCTTTCCAATCTTAAGCCATTAATGGAGGGTAAAACAACCTTAATCATTAGTCATCGTGTCTCCTCAGTAAAGCACTGTGATAAAATCATCGTTTTAGAAGATGGTGCAATTTTAGAACAAGGACAACACGATGAATTACTGAAGAAAAGAGGTGTGTATTTCGAAATAAATGAGCAACAACAGCTCGAAACGATGCAATCGCCAAATTAAATTTTTTCAAATCATTATTTTTTTAGATTTGTCTCATACGGTAGCTTTCACAGCGCATAAACTGAATGAGGAATGGAAGAAAATGACGGAAAAGAAAGGGAAGAGATTTACGAAAATGCTGTGAGAGCAGGAAAAAGAACGTATTTCTTCGATGTTAGATCAACAAAAAACAATGATTACTATTTAACCATTACAGAGAGCAAAAAGCGCTTCAATGATGATGGTTCTGTAAGCTATCAGAAGCACAAGCTGTTCTTGTATAAAGAGGATTTTGAGAAATTTTCTGACGCTCTTGGGGAATCTTTTAGGAAAATAATCGAGCTTAATAAAGAGCAGAGCAATAATCTTGAGTCAAGATTGGACAATCAATTCACGGATATAAGCTTCGATCAATTAGGAGAGTCATCTGGATCGGATGAAAGTAAATAAGTGATTCTCTCCTCTGCTAGTTATTAAAGATCCAGCAGCCCATCAGGCAGATCTAGCTTTAATGTTTGATTCTTCTCATCAAAGTCAACTATAAAGTCTTCCACCAAAGGAATCATGTGCTCGTATCCGGTTTCTGTAACAACTACCAAAATAAGTTGCATATTATTCTCGATCACCTCTTCCACCGCTCCTATTACTTCACCATTAATGGATTGAATTGTATAGCCCTCCCAGCGAATGGTTTGACTCTTCGGTAATTTCGATTCTTCTTGATAAACTTTCACCTTCCTCAATGCATTGGCAGCCTCAATTGAGCTAACTCCCTGGAGCCCCACTTTGAATGTACCGTTGGAGAGTCTACTCACTTCTTTGATTCTATATGGAACCTTCGAAGAAAATTGATCCAAGTATAAACTTGTAAAATCTAAAATAACTCCAGCGTAGAGATCTTCTGTAAAGAGAACCAACTCGCCTTTTAAGCCATGTGGCTTCACAATCGCACCAATTTCTATAAAATTCATAGCATAAAAAAACCCTGACTATTTGAAGTCAGGGTTTCGAATTTAATATTTATCTAGGACTAATCTTCCTTCTTCTCTTCTGTTTCTGGAGCTGCTTCTTCTGTGGATTCGGCTTTTGGAGCTTCAGCTTCTGGAGCCGCTTCTTCCGCTACTTCTTCTACTTTCTCCACTACCGCTTCTGCAGTTTCTGCTGCAGCTTCTGCCGCAGCCTCAGTAGCTTCAACTACCTCTACAACCGTTTCTTCTACAGCGTTAGCCGCATCAACAACAGCTTGTTGCGCAGCAGAACGAGCATCGTTAACCGCTTTTTCAGCCGCAAGAGCAGCATTTTTAGCATCATTCTTTGCTTTGTCTAAACGCCCTTTCTTAGAGTCGATTAAAGCCGTCTTATCCTCTAACCACTTGCTAAACTTAGCTTCAACTTGTTCTTCAGTTAATGCACCTTTCGCAATTCCGCGAATAAGGTGATCTTTCATCATAACACCCTGATACTTCAAAATAGCACGAGCCGTGTCAGACGGTTGAGCACCTTTTTGAACCCATGCTAGCGTTCTGTCGAAATCTAGATCAATGGTTGCAGGATCTGTGTTTGGATTGTATATTCCGAGCTTCTCGATGAAACGACCGTCTCTCTTTGCTCTTGTGTCTGCTACTACGATGTGAAAAAATGGTTTTCCTTTCTTACCGTGACGTTGTAGTCTTATGCGTGTTGCCATCTATATATAAATTTTAATCTTTTCGTTGCGAAAACTGGTCGACTAATGCGGGTGCAAATATGCGACTATTATTAATCACCAAACACTTTACCTATAAATTTATTTACGCCCTCTAAATAGATGTATCGAAATGGCACTTTCATCCAAAATAATGTATCATTCATCTACATTTTTCAACAATAAGCCAACCATAAGGTTGTGAATTACGTTCTAAGCAATACCTTCGATAGTTTTTCATTAACATCGGATTATTAAACCATCCTAACTAGACCTATGGGGAAATTTTACACTCTGCTAAGCGCTTCTGTGCTTCTTATCTCACTTTCCTTTTACTCAGGAAAAGTTCTAGCACAATGCACTACCACCATAACCGCCTTTCCTTTCAACGAAAGCTTTGAAAATGGCTTTGGAACTTTATGGACTGGAGATATAGTAGCCTCAGGTGCCGCTAACATTCCAGGTTGGCAAACGGAAAATAATGGTGTAGGAAATTCCAGCTTCACTGGTCCAACGAATGCTCAAGATGGAAACGTGTACGCATATACTGAAGCTACCAATGGTACTACAGGACAAATTTGGAATTTAAACAGTCCTTGTTTTACATTTCCGGTGAACTCAGCTCCTTACATTAGTTTTTATAACCATATGTTAACCAATCAGGTAAATGATGTGGTTGCCATGGGCTATTTGTTTTTTCAAGTCAACACAAATCCTGGCGGTATCGCCAACTGGACTACGCTGTTCTCAGATTCTGGAAATAATGGAGACATTTGGGTTCAACACCTCATCGATCTTTCTACTTATGCAGGGCAAACCGTCCAATTCAGATTTCAAGGTGTTCGAGGCAATAATTTTCAAGGTGACAGAGCCATCGATAACATATTGGTAAGTTCAGGAGTAGAAGCGACCAATTCATATTGTACAACGGGAAGTCATGCCTCAGCAACAGCTTCTGCTATTTTTGGCAGTGGTCCTTATACTTACAGTTGGTCCACCGGGGGAAACACTCCTACTATTTCGGGCTTGGCTCCTGGAAGTTACAATGTAACCATAACAGATGGCCTCGCTACCTCCATTACTGTAGACTTTAATGTTTTAGCTGGAGCGATACCAGTCATTCCTTCGACTTCATATACGCAAGGCTGGGAATCTGGGATTGGAAGTTGGTATAATGACAGCATAAATGACGATTTTGATTGGACTGTGAATAGTGGCGGAACTCCAACCGGTCCGACAGGCCCTACCGGTGCAAGTGAAGGTTCAAATTATATCTACACTGAAGCTTCATTCTTAAGTGATTTTGATGAAGCCATACTAAATAGTCCATGCTTTGATATTGTAGGAGAAGAGCTGCCCTATTTGAAATTTGATTATAACATGCGGGTTCAAGGTTTCGGTGGCAACCCAGGTGACATGGGGATATTATGGCTCATTGCTGACATTACACCTCAAACCTTGGGAGATGCCGACACCTTATGGACACAGGTTGGTGCAAGTGGCGCAGCTTGGCTAAGTGATTCTGTGGATTTATCTGCCTATGATGGTCAGCATGTCACGATCAGGTTTATCGGACAATTGAGCGACGGAACCCAGCAATACGGTGACAGAGCGGTAGATAACATTAAGATTGAAAGTGGAGTAAAGATCATAGATGCATGTGCTGGAACACCATCAGGAAGCATAACGCTTGATCCTCAATTTGGAAGCGGAGCTTATACTTATTCCTGGAACACAGGATCATCGAGCAATCCTTATGTCAGTTTAAACCCAGGAACATATACAGTAACCATTGCTAACACATCAGCCCCTAGCCAAGTGCATACCTATACTGTTGGCACACAAATCATCCCAACTCCTACTGGAGTGAGTGCTACTTTGGGTAGTTATTGTGAAAACAATATTCAAAGCACAACTTTATCAATTAATTTAATTGCAGGAAATGCCACGTTCAATGGAACATCTGCAACCAGTAATGACCTTGGCCCAAATGGAACTATTGGTCAAAACGTTAACTATAGTATAAGTTCCACTCCTCCATTTGCCACAGGACCGGGAACGATAATCTTTAATTACAGAGGAGATGTGGAGGCTCCAGGTGAATTTATAAATGTGTTATCAGAAACTGGAACACAAATTGGGGTTGCAAATGTCCCTACAACTCAGTGTAACGCCAATTTTGTTCAGGAGTCGTTTGCGGTATCAGTCGACACAATTACCGCATGGGCATCCAATAATTCAATAGATTTTGTGGGATCACCATTTGGTATGACCCGCTATTGCGGTAACGGTGGAACGAGGTATAGTCAAGAAGGCCAAGTAACAATTTCCTATCCATATTCAACGACTACTCCGTATTGGTTTGCCAATTCATGCGACAACGTTATTGCCAATGCTGTTGATAGTGGTTTTGTCGTAACGGTTTCACCAGCCGTAACTACGACCTACTTTGTAAGATATTACAATACATTATGTAATTCGTGGGGTGCATCATGTGAGAGTATTACCATCACTGTAAATCCTAAGCCTACCATATCCATCACTCCTCCTAACCCATCGTATTGCAGCACGCCAACTGCCCTAACAGCGAGTGGAGCTAGCACGTACGCCTGGTCTCCTGGTACTGGATTAAATACTACAACTGGTGCCACAGTATTGGCAAGTCCCTCGACAACAACCAACTATCAAGTGATTGGAACAGATGCTAATACTTGTTCTGACACTACAAACATTACTGTAACTGTGACTACAGGCCCTTCTGTTTCTCTCAACTCTACTAATCCAACATGCAACGCTGGTGTAAACGGCACAGCAACAGCTATAGCAAGTGGTGGAACTGGAGCTTACACATATGCATGGTCTAATGGCGCTACATCTGCTGCTATCACAGGATTATCTGCAGGAACATATTCTGTAACCGTAAATGATGGCACAACTTGTACTGCTACCCAATCGGTTGTTATTTCGGACCCAGCACCATTGTCGATAACAATAGCAGGTAACAATATTGGCTGCTCTGGGTTTAACTCGGGAAGTGCATTTGCATTTGTTACTGGAGGAACTCCTCTTTATACTTACGCATGGTCAAATGGAGCAACAACCAATGTAGCTTTCGCACTTGCAGTCGGCACTTACACACTTACAGTTACCGATGCAAATGGTTGTACTAACACCGAGAGTGTAACAATAACTCAGCCAGCTGCGCCTCTCACATCCACTGTCACATCTTCTACGAACGTAAGTTGTTTTGGAGGAAATGACGGGTCAGCAACAGCTACTGGAATTGGTGGAACACCAGCATATTCGTACGCATGGAGCAGCGGTGCTAATACGGCCACCGCATCAAATCTTACTGCTGGAACTTATGTCTGCACTGTTTCAGATATTAACGGATGTGTTTCTGTTGCCATTGCAACAATCACGCAACCGCCCACAGCAGTTACTGTTGCAGTAACTGGATCAACCAATGTTACGTGTAACGGAGGGAATGACGGTTCGGCAACGGCCTTTGGCTCAGGCGGAACAGGCGCCATCACCTATTTATGGTCAAACGGAGCTTCAACAGCAACAGCAACAGGATTAACAGCTGGAACTTACACTGTAACAGCAACAGATGCTAACCTTTGCACTGCTACTGACAACATAACTATTACTGAACCAACTCCAGTCTCTGCAACATTTACATCGACCAATGTTTTATGTTTTGGAGGAAACGATGGTACAATTACTGCCACTGGTTCTGGCGGAAACGGTGGTGCCTACACATTCTTATGGAACACAGGAGCTACTTCTGCTTCTATTAGTGGATTAACTGCAGGAACGTATTCGGTTACGATAACTGACAATGCCGGATGTACCGGAATTGAAACGCAAGCCATAACTGAACCTACATTATTAGTAGCCACAATTGCTTTAGGAAATAATGTCCTTTGTAATGGTGGAAACACTGGTTCGGCTACGGCTTCTGCAACGGGTGGAACTACAGCCTATTCTTTCGCTTGGTCAAACGGTGCTACTACTGCTGCTGTTACTGGCCTTGCTGCTGGAACTTATACGGTAACTGTTACCGATGCTAACCTTTGTACTGATACGGAAACCATCACTATCACTGAGCCTACGCCAGTAGTTGCTGCTACCGCATTGAACAACAACGTTTCTTGCTTCGGTGGTAATGACGGATCGGCTACTGCGTCTGCAACGGGCGGAACTGGACCTTACACATTTGCATGGTCGAACGGTGGAACTACTGCTACGGTTACTAACCTGACTGCTGGAACATTTACAGTTACTGCAACAGATGCAAACCTTTGTACTGATACAGAGACCATAACTATCACTCAACCTGCTACTGCGGTTACTGCTGCCATCGCTCTTGGAAACAATGTTTCTTGTTCTGGTGGTATCGATGGTTCGGCTACCGCTTCTGCAACAGGCGGAACTGCTCCTTACAACTTTGCTTGGTCGAACGGAACGACTACTGCTTCTGCTACTGGTCTTGCTGCTGGAACTTATACGGTTACTGCTACTGACGCTAACCTTTGTACTGATACGGAGACAATCACTATCACGGAGCCTATTCCACTGGTAGCCGCGATTGCTCTAGGATCGAATGTTTCTTGCTTCGGTGGTAACGATGGTTCAGCAACTGCTTCAGCAACAGGTGGAACTGCTCCTTACACCTTCGCTTGGTCTAATGGTGCTACTACTGCAACGGTAACTGGTCTTACTGCTGGAACATATACGGTAACTGTTACTGACGCTAACCTTTGTGACGATACGGAAACAATCACTATCACTGAACCTGCTGTTCTTGTAGCTTCTATAGCTCTCGGAAACAATGTCCTTTGTAATGGTGGAAACGATGGTTCTGCAACGGCTTCTGCTACTGGCGGAACAACAGCTTATTCTTTCGCTTGGTCAAACGGCACTACTGCGGCAACTGCAAGCAACCTTGCTGCTGGAACGTATACTGTCACTGTTACTGACGCTAACCTTTGTACTGATACTGAAACTATCACCATTACTGAGCCTACGCCAGTTGTTGCTGCTACAGCATTGAACAACAACGTTTCTTGCTTCGGTGGTAACGATGGATCGGCTACTGCTTCTGCAACAGGAGGAACTGGGCCTTACACTTTCGCTTGGTCTAACGGTGGAACTACTGCTACGGTTTCTAACCTAACTGCTGGAACGTTCACTGTTACTGCAACAGATGCAAACCTTTGTACTGATACAGAGACCATAACTATCACTCAACCTGCTACTGCCGTTACTGCTGCCATCGCTCTTGGAAACAATGTTTCTTGTTCTGGTGGTATCGATGGTACTGCCACTGCTTCTGCAACAGGCGGAACTGCTCCTTACAACTTTGCTTGGTCGAACGGAACGACTACTGCTTCTGCTACTGGTCTTGCTGCTGGAACTTATACCGTGACTGCAACGGATGCGAACGGTTGTGACGATACGGAAACAATCACCATCACTGAGCCTACTCCACTTGTGGCGGCTATTGCTCTTGGATCGAATGTCCTTTGTAATGGTAATAACGATGGTTCGGCAACGGCTTCTGCAACGGGCGGAACTGCTCCTTACACCTTCGCCTGGTCAAATGGTGCTACTACTGCTAACGCAACTGGCCTTGCCGCTGGAACTTATACGGTGACTGTTACCGATGCTAACCTTTGTGACGATACCGAAACAATTACCATCACTGAGCCTACATTATTAGTTGCCGCAATTGCCTTAGGAAACAATGTCCTTTGTAATGGTGGAAACACCGGTTCGGCTACTGCTTCTGCTACTGGCGGAACAAGTCCTTACACATTTGCTTGGTCAAACGGTGCTACTACAGCTAATGTGACTGGTCTTGCTGCTGGAACGTATACAGTAACTGTTACTGACGCTAACCTTTGTACTGATACTGAAACAATCACCATCACTGAGCCTACGCCAGTGCTTGCAGCTACAGCGTTGAACAACAACGTTTCTTGCTTCGGTGGTAATGATGGATCAGCTACAGCTTCTGCTACTGGCGGAACAGGTCCTTACTCTTTCGCTTGGTCAAACGGTGGTAATACTGCTACGGTTACTAACCTGACTGCTGGAACATTTACTGTTACTGCAACAGATGCAAATCTTTGTTCTGATGCAGAGACCATAACTATCACTCAACCTGCTACTGCGGTTACTGCTTCTATTGCTTTAGGAAACAATGTTTCTTGTAATGGTGGTATCGATGGTTCGGCTACCGCTTCCGCTACTGGTGGAACTTCTCCTTATACATTCTTATGGTCGAATGGTGCTACCACTGCCAATGCAACTGGTCTTGCTGCTGGAACTTATACGGTAACTGCTACTGACGCTAACCTTTGTACTGATACGGAGACAGTCACCATCACTGAGCCTACTCCATTGGTAGCCGCGATCACTCTTGGAGCAAATGTCTCTTGTAATGGTGGAAATGACGGTTCAGCTACTGCTTCTGCCACTGGTGGAACTGCTCCTTACACCTTCGCTTGGTCTAACGGTGCTACTACTGCAACGGTAACTGGTCTTACTGCTGGAACATATACGGTAACTGTTACTGATGCTAATCTTTGTGACGATACGGAAACAATCACTATCACTGAACCTGCTGTTCTTGTAGCTTCTATAGCTCTCGGAAACAATGTCCTTTGTAATGGTGGAAACGATGGTTCAGCAACGGTTTCTGCTACTGGCGGAACTACAGCTTATTCTTTCGCTTGGTCGAATGGTGCAACTACGGCTGCTGTTACTGGCCTTGCTGCTGGAACCTATACGGTTACTGTTACTGACGCTAACCTTTGTACTGATACTGAAACTATCACCATTACGGAGCCTACTCCACTTGTCGCTTCAATTCTTTCATCAAGCAACATTTCGTGTTTTGGTTTATTTGATGGTTCGGCCACAGCATCTGCTGCAGGTGGAACTGCTCCTTATACGTATGCGTGGAGCTTTGGTGGAAGCACCGCTGCTGCAACAGGACTTGGAGCAGGAACCTATATCGTGACGGTTACGGATGCTAATCTTTGTACAGACACTTCATCAGTATCCATCAGCCAACCTGCATTATTAATCGCCTCTACTGCATTAATCAATAACGTGTCTTGTAATGGTGGAAATGACGGTTCTGCAAGTGTTTCTGGAACAGGTGGAACACTACCTTACACTTATGCTTGGCCATTAGGTGATACAGCCTCTATCGTAACTAATTTGTCCGCAGGAACACATATTGCAACTGTTACTGATGCAAGTGGTTGTACGGATACGAGCAGTGTTACGATAACGGAACCAAATATTTTAATCGCCTCTACCAGTATGACACAAGCTGTCTCATGTGCTAGTGGAAACGATGGATCTGCTGCAGCTTCTGCTACTGGTGGAACAACGGCTTACTCCTTCGCCTGGTCCAATGGTGATCTAACTGCCATTGCAACAAACCTATCAGCAGGAACCTACACGTTGACTGTAACAGATGCAAATGGGTGTACAGATACTTCAAGCGTTATTATAACAGAACCGTTACCAATTACTTTGGTGACTACAACTTCTAATGTATTGTGCTTTGGTGCGGCTAATGGAACTGCCTCGGTTATTGCTTCCGGTGGAACAGCACCTTATACTTATTTATGGGCGACTGGAAATACATTAAGCACCGCCACGAACTTAAGTCCCGGAACATATGGCGTAACAGTCACAGACGCTAACGGATGTACTGAAAACACTTCTGTAACCATCACTCAACCTTCATTATTGATTGCAACTGCAGTGGTTGATAGTAACGTTTCTTGTAATTCTGGCAGCAACGGTCAGGCATCAGCTTCAGGGATTGGAGGAACTGCCCCATACGCTTACAGCTGGTCGAATGGAGATTTAGACTCTATCGCAGAAAACTTAATCGCAGGTTCTTACACGGTGACCATTACAGATTTCAATGGATGTACGAGCAACTCTACCATAACTATTACTGAACCTACTCCACTTGTTCTTGCAGGTACCGTTGCGAATAACGTTTCGTGCTTTAGTGGAATTGACGGTTCAGCAAGTGTTAATGCCACAGGTGGAACTTCACCCTACTCATACTTGTGGTCGAATGGATCTGCAAATACGAGTTTAACAAACCTTGCTGCTGGAACATATACCATCACAGCAACGGATGCAAATGGATGTACTGATACTACATCAATTACAATCACTGAACCAGCTTTGCTCATCGCTTCAACGGCAGTTACAACCAATGTATCTTGTAATGGAGTAAGTGACGGAGCAGCTGCTGTACTTGGAGTTGGAGGAACAGCACCTTACGCCTTTGCTTGGTCTAATGGTGCTACTACAGCCTCAATAACTGGATTAAGTGCTGGAACATATACAGTAACCATCACCGATGCAAATGGATGTACAGATGATGAGCCCGTAACGATTACGGAACCAACTATTCTCGCAGCATCCACAACATTACTTAACAATGTATCGTGCAACAGTGGAAATGATGGTTCGGCATTTGCAAGTGGAACTGGCGGAACAGCACCTTACACTTTCCTATGGTCTAATGGAACGGCATCAGATACAGTTTCTGGCCTATCTGCTGGAACATACACTGTGACAGTAACAGACTTCAACAATTGCGAGGATACCGCGAGTATTAGCATTACAGAACCGGCAACTTTAATTGCTAGCGCTACGGCATTGAACAATGCACTTTGTAGTGGCAGCAATTCGGGAACCGCATTTGCAAGTGCGGTAGGCGGAACGGCTCCATTTACTTACGCATGGAGTAATGCAACAACAATGGATACAGCAATCAACCTAGCAGCTGGAACGTACAACGTAACTATTACTGATGCTAATGGATGTTTCGATAGCGCATCAGTTACGATTATTGCGCCTAGTGCGGTTGTTGCCAATGCAATTCTAATTTCAGATGCTGCATGTAATGGTACTTCAACAGGATCTGCCGAAGGTGATCCAACTGGTGGAACGGCTCCTTACACTTATTTATGGAGCAACGGTGCTGGAACCGATACTATTAATAATCTATCTGCTGGATCTTACCTCCTTACTGTTACCGATGCCAATGGTTGCACGGGCACTGATACAGTCGTTATTTCAGAACCCGCTGCTTTAGTCATTGCAGTTGACAGCATCAACGATGTTTCTTGTAATGCAGGCAACGATGGATTTATTACAACAAGTACTTCTGGTGGAACTGCTCCCTATTCTTATCTATGGAATAATGCAGCTACAACGGACAGTATAAGCGGATTAATCGCTGGATCATATACAGTAACAGTAACTGACGCCAATGGCTGTACTGCCGCAATCAACCCAATTCTTCAAGAACCTTCAGTATTGACCAGTTCAATTTCCATCTCTGATGTGAGTTGTAATGGAGGAAATGATGGATATGCTATTGCTAATGGAAATGGCGGAACGGCTCCTTATACTTATGCTTGGAGCACTGGAAGTGCAATAGACTCAACAGGTGGACTTGTAATAGGGTCTTATACTGTAACAATCACAGATAACAACGGATGTACCGTTGAGGATACAGCAGTCATTGCCGAACCCAGTGTATTGATCGCGAGTATCGTTCAAACTGATTCAGTGAATTGCGCTGGTGACTCTACCGGTTTTGCAATTGCAGGAGCTATTGGAGGAACAATGCCTTACAACTTCGCTTGGCCAGCAATTGTAGGTACGGCAAATGACAGCCTATTATCTTCTATTCCAGCGGGAACATACACTGTTACCATAACGGATGCTAATGGATGTATGGACTCTACCGTTGCTACGGTGGATGAATTCCCTGCTATTGTATTGAACATTGACTCTACAATAGATGTAACATGCGCTGGTGGCAATGATGGATACGCTTCAGTAATCGCTTCTGGCGGAGCTAGCGGATACTCTTACCTATGGTCAAATGGTGCAACTGGAATCAGTACTGATTCATTAATGGCCGGTTCACAATGTGTAACCGTAACAGACGCCAATGGATGTTCTGAAACAATCTGCACAACGTTGAGTGAAACATTCAGTTTACCGGTTGTTAATCTTGGAAATGACACGTTACTGTGTGATACCGTTTTCACAATCACATCATCCAATGCTGTTTCTTATGTATGGAATACGCTAGAAAATACACAGAGCATTATTGTTCAAACTTCAGGCACTTACACTGTATTAGTTACAGATTCTAATGGCTGTGAAAACTCAGACACTATCGCAGTAAGCTTCAATCCATACTTAGATTTTGAGATTGATACAGATAGCACACTTTGCGCAAGTGCCACTGGCTCTGCTTCCATCATCAACTTAACAGGTGGTGGCGGATATGCAGTAACTTGGAGTAACGGTCAAATTGGTGGAATTACCGCTTCAGGCTTAGCTTATGGAGCTTACAGCGTGAGCATTACAGATGCTAACGGTTGCGAAGCAACTGAATCATTTTTCATCTATAACAATACTGACCTCGATTTCAATCTGTCTTCAACAGATGTGTCCTGTTTCGGTGCCAATGATGGACAAGCTGCTGTCACTATACTTGATGGTACTGCTCCTTTCACATACAGTTGGTCGAATGGAACTTCAAACGACACAGCTTCCAACTTAATAGGCGGCACGTATTCAGTTACAGTTTCTGACAGCAATGGCTGTGAAGTAATTGATTCAATTGCGATTAACGAGCCAGATCAAGTAACATATAGCATTGCAACTTCAGATGCTAATTGTGGAGCGAATGATGGTTTTGCAGCAGTAACGAATGTTTCTCCAGCTGGAGTTTACACGTATGCATGGAACGATCCATCACTTCAAACCACAGATACAGCTTCAGCACTTGCTGCAGGAGTTTATCAAGTAGTTGTTACGACAGCAAATGGTTGTTCAGATTCTAGCATTGCCATTGTAAGTAACATCAACGCTCCTGCTCTAGCGATGAGTGCGATTGACGAAACGTGTGAAGGTTCTGAAAACGGATCAGCCTTAGTAGCTGCAACAAGCGCATCGCCATTGACGTATATGTGGTCTGATGCGATGATGCAAACGACTGATACTGCTTCTGGGCTTGGCGCTGCATTGTACTTTGTGACAGTAACAGATACCTTCGGTTGCATAGCAATTGATACTGTTACAGTAAACACATTGAGTCCTCTTCCTATGCCGAACTTAGGTCCTGATTCTTTGGTTTGTGAAACAAATGTTGATTTAACTCCTGGTGCTGGATTCACAACTTACTTGTGGTCTGACGGAAGCAACAGTGACACATTGAATATCACTACCTCTGGTATTTACAGCGTAACTGTGAGCAATGCTGGTGGATGTGAAAACGTAGATTCAGTTAATATCACATTGAGCACACCAATCACGTTCACAAGCACAATCAACAACTCGAGTTGTAGTCAAAACACAGGTAGTGTAACTCTCGTTGCATCAGGTGGAACTGGAACAATTGGATATGCTTGGAGCACTGGTGATACGATAGCAGGAATTGCAAATGTTGGTGCAGGAAATTACCTGGTAACAATAAGTGATTCTGTTGGATGCTCAGTCGAAGCTGACTTTGATGTAGACAACATCAATGCACCAGTATTAGCTATTACCACTATAGACCTAAGCTGTTTCGGAGACAATAGCGGAGCTGCAAGTTCAACAGTTACTGGCGGAACTGCTCCGTTCACCTATACTTGGAGCAATGGTTCTATAGGATCAAGTGTAAACGGATTAGCCGCTGGAAACTATGACTTGACAATCGTTGATGATAGTGGTTGTGTGGTAATTGAACCATTCACGATTACGGAGCCTAATGAAATCAATATTTCAATAAGTTTTGTGCAACCAGCTTGCGGTGATTCTAACGGTAGCGCTTTAGCAACAGTGACAAATACACAAGGTCCTATTTCAACTTACTTGTGGGATGATTTACTAAGTACAACTACCGCTAACCTTGATACAATCCCTGCAGGATTCTATACAGTTTCTGTAACAGACTCAGCTGGATGTGAGGCTAGCCAAGGTGTTGCCATAAGCAACTTTGGCGCAGCGATCTTAGCGACAACTGCAACAGACAATAACTGTTCTAATGAGAACACTGCTTTTGCCACTGTTGCAGCTATAGGAGGCGCACCATTCACATTTGAATGGAATGATGGACTTGCTCAAACGGGAGACACAGCCTTCAACCTTTTCAATGGCATCTATGCAGTTTCTGTAATTGATACAGCTGGATGTATTGCGATTGATGTGGTGAATGTAGGATCAACATTTGATGCTCCAACATTGAACCTTGGTAACGATGTCAATGCCTGTATTGGCGCTGAAGTAATTCTTACTGCTGGTGGTGGTTATGCAAGTTACTCATGGAATACTGGCGCTTCTACTCCATCGATTGTAGCAGCATTATCTCAAGCTTATGATTTGACCGTTAGCAATACTGCAGGATGTTTTGCTTCTGATACGATTAACGTTCAGTTTGTGACGCAGCCAATAGTTGATCTTGGACCTGACACCATCGTATGTATTGACGACTTCAACCCAACCATTACATTGGATGCTGGTGAAGGTTTCAATTTCTATGAGTGGTCTACAAATGACACTACCCAAACGATTGATGTTTCCACTGGTGGTGCATATACAGTGAGCGTAAGCGAGTTTGTTGGGTGCTTTGGTTCAGATCAAGTGATCGTGGTGTTTGATACTTGCGTGAATGTAACGGTTGATAATATATTGAATGCTTCTGGCCCGTCAATAGCGATCTACCCTAATCCAAACCGAGGTCTATTCACCATAGAGTCTAAGGGCTTGCCTTTAGGTGATTATCAAATCAAAATCATGAATGCTTCGGGTCAATCTATCATCAACAAGCAAATTCGAATTACAGGATCTGCGAGCAACTTGACAGAGATTGATGTTCAGTCAAAAGCGAGAGGATTGTACATGATGATTCTGGAAGGTGAATCAATCAGAATGGATCAAAGAGTGATCATTCAATAAGCTGAATTGAAATAAAAGATAAAAGCCCGGCATATCATGCTGGGCTTTTTTTATTCTGTTAATTACGCTAAGTCTATTTCTTCTTCGCTTTCTTCTTTCGCTTAAAAAAGTCCTTCACCGAATAAAATTCTTTGCGATAAAAAACACCCAAACCTTGTGTATAAGGAGATTGATTGAGGTATGTAGAATTGGTGTTGTTGGATTCATTAAAAGCCCTAGCTCTCAGCGATCCATCTTTATTGATCTTGTATTCAACATTGAACTCCCCAGCCACATTGCTCGTAGATTCTGATGTACCATTATCTCCTTGCACACTTCCATTTACCTGCACAAAAACACGATCATTAAGCAATTCTGTAGAAAGGTTGACTTCTGTTTGGTTGCCTGAAGTCTCATCGCCAGGTCGATAGTTGAGGCCAACGTCTAAATTGTCAAAGTATTTTGAAATGTAATTACTGAATTGATTGGTCAACATCTCAACAGTAGTCACCTGGGTTGTTGAAAGTGCAGAAACTCCGCTGCCTTGAGAAAAGAAATTATTGGTCAGAAGCAAAGAGAAAACTTGCTGATTCATGATTTCCTCGCTGGTCGTTGAGGGATCAAGTAACTGATTAACAATATCTGATTCTGAAAAGTTGGGCAAGTCCACATCAAACGAAATATCTGGTTCTAATAAATCACCATGCATCATTAAGAATACATTTACCTGTGTGCGGTCTTTATAGACATCTGAGGTGTCTCCAACGCTTGACGTTAATGCTATCGGTGATGCTCTGAGATCATACACTGCTGTTAAGTCAACCTTGGCCTCTGTGGGTGATCCTGCCCACATTATTCTACTTCCATTCTGAACCGTGAACTTCTTGTTGACGATGTTTTGTAGGGTAAATAAATAATCTCCACCTGTGATGGTGTAGTCACCGTACATCTTAAATGTGCCTTTATTGTCAATATTCAAAAGCATATCGCCATTTCCGTGTACCTTGATAATATCACCTACTTTCTCATCAAATATGATCTGCACTTCCGCAAAATCATTCACGGTGAGTTTAAAATCAAGATTTAAACCTTGCATTTCCTCTGCTAATGCGTCCTTCTTAATTCTCTTCTCTGCGATCTTATTCTTGGGTTCAACAAATCTGATGTATTCAATATCTCCCACATCTCCACCCGCATCCATAGGAATAGAAAGGCGTGTTCCTTTATTAGTAAATGCGTCAATGACAATATTTGTTTGTCCTGTATAACCAGAGATCCCGATGTCGCCTGTAACGTAGGCTGTTCCATAATAATCTTCATTTTGAGCCATTGTCGTATTCAATGCTTGAAAATTATCTACGATAAAAAACAAATCGTAATTGAAGTTGCTGAACTTGTCATGAAATATGGATGCTACCAAGTTTCCGCTATCCCCTTTTTGATCAAACACTTTAACGTAATCTAGGCCGAAATAATCACGCTCAATATTTATCCGAGCCTCAGGAATAGAATATTCTGTATTTAGGTATTGCACCAGACCCTTGAAATCTGTAAGCATTATTTCACCATCAAGTTGTGGACTCGAAATATTTCCGCCTATAGAGACCAAACCATTCATTTCCCCGTCTAGACCTGAAGCATATTTTGAGATAAAGGGTTCTATTATCGAGGCTCGAAAACTCTTTAGAGTAACTTCCATATCGAGTTGATTCTCTTCTCGGAACGGATAATACTCCCCAACAATATTGATATTCCGAGTGCCTTGATAATTTAAGTTGAGGTTTGTTTCCAATGCCCTTAGTTCAGAATTATAATTAGAAACGCCTTCTACATTTCCGATTTCAAACTCATCAATAATCAAAGAATCAATGAGGAGGTCAGCATCGGCAACCAACATATTATTAAGGTGATAGACATCTAGCTCGCCTGAGAAAAGCCCCACAACTTGATTTGATACTACTCCAAAATTTGACAGGTAAGCCAAGTCAAATCGCTCAATATCAAGATACAAGTGCTTTTGGTTCCTTGGGTTTATCTCTCCTCTGCTTGTAATATGCCCTACTTCACTTTGAATATCCAATCCTTTGATCACTAAACGATTTGAATCAGCTTTCAAAAATGCTGTTTCAACACTTGTCCAACGCACATTCGCTATTCGAGCGTCCATGCTTTTCAGAAGGACGTTAATTGGAAACTCTTCGCTCGTGTAAGCCAATATTTCAAAAGCACCGCTATCTGATAATGTTGATTGATTAAACCAAGACACATTAGTTTCCAGCGAGTCATTAAACAATCGAGAATTCAACACTAGATTATCCAAGAAGTAATCGCCTGAAAAACTGAATCCCTCTGCTGAAAGCGAAAAATCCAATGTATCGGCTTCTGGTTTCACAACCAATACTTGACGCTTAAACGATATTGAACCTAGATTCCAAGACAATGTATCAAGGTGAAAGTCCATAAAATCATTTACCGCTTTTACCTTACCAAATAACCGAATCGGATCATGAACCCTCAAGTCTGGATGAATAAAGGTCATCAAGCTAGCGTCATTCTTGATATTAATCTCATAATCAAATC
Source organism: uncultured Flavobacteriales bacterium (assembly GCA_905479105.1). Lineage (GTDB taxonomy): Bacteria > Bacteroidota > Bacteroidia > Flavobacteriales_G > Salibacteraceae > SHAN690. Next base: position 459,762 of record CAJQLE010000004.1, on the reverse strand, counting down.
GCTGACTAGTATCTACTTTACTAAGATCAACATCAGCAAAATATTCTGGAGCATAGGCCTTACCCACTTTAACGAAGGCATATGGCAAATCAAATAAGCTGGTTCTGCCTTTAAAATTAGCGTCAAAGAGATCCGTGAGTAATGAAATATCATGTCCTTCTGGTATCAACTTATCAATAAGCTGGATAGAATCAAGGTGGATTTCATCAAATGCATTGACATAGTCAAACCCTGTTAGCAGAAGAGTTCCGTTCAGGTTTTTCAAAGAGTTTCCTTTCATGTTTAGAGTGAGCATGGTTGACACCACTCCAAATGTGTCTTCAGGCACGAGGTTCAACGGTGAAAGCTTGAGATCAGTCACACGGCTCACACAGGTTACTTGAGGAAACTCATTTTTAAAATCAACCTTACCAGTAAAGTCAAGAATCAGATTGGGATCATTGAGAGACAGATTGCCTTCAAAAATTTCTTTATCAATGCCCCCATCGATTGTTATGTTGCGATAGTTGTATCCCAAAGCGTCAAACTGGAATATCTTGCCTTTCGCATCCAACGAAACATCTTCCAGTGCAAATTCGCTTCCATTGAGTTTAAGATCAAACGCGATTTTCCCTAGTGAAGACGTCTCCAACATTTTCCCCAATTGAAAAGAAGATGTTCTTAAATCACCAGAATAGGATATTCCGTTTTCTCCATTCTTAATATTAACGTCCGTATTTAATACACCCAAATCCGTTTTCAATTGACCAAACGTCACAAAGTCATTGATAAAGCCAACGTAGGAACCTTCGAAAATCATATTCCCCAAATTATGCACTTGACTCGGTAATGATATGTTCAGCAATTCATCTCCAGTGGGAATGGCGAGCATTTCAAAATCACGAGCGGTAAAAGCCAAATGATCTGCCTTTGCATTTATAAGCATAGCCTTTGGGTCTGGCAATCCTTTTATGCGGACTTGCCCTGAGAAAAAGCCTGATTTTGCAAACTCTAAGTAATCAATGGTTCCTCTCAAATCAGACAAAGCACCGTAAACAGAAGCACTCACCTTCATGGGAGTTAAAATCCCATCAACATATCGAGAGAAATAGGCGATATCAGTGAAATTCACATCTGAATTCTCTAAGCGAACCTTGAGATAAACCTGCTCGAAGAAATCTGAAAAAGCTCCAAAATTGTCATAATACATGGCGTACTCACCTTCCACTACCGATCTGTTGGTGACCAACTGAAGCTGTTTGCATTCAATAGCTTCAGAGCTTAGCGAAAATGCAGTATTCAAGCAACGCACTTTGAATCCACTCTTTTCTTGAAGATGCAGTCCTTTGACCTGAGCACTCAATGAATCATCAAAAGAAATGTTCTCAATCCTTCCTGAAAGATCCGAAACAAGAAGGTGGTTGAAGTCCACCTCTCCAGCACTTCTATATTCACTATTCGCGTCATCGTATCGGAATTTCAATCGGTCTAGAATGATGTCATCGCAGGTAATTGAAAAGTTGCTAGCTGAGGTGTCTGCTTGATCAGGTTTAAAAGCATCCAACAAAAACTGCATATTGGTTATGGTATCATTCTCAGCGATATACAGATTGAAATAGACATTTTTCAATTCGATATAATCAAGATTGACTCTCATTTTCAATCGATTAAAAGATGTGAGATCTACCTTTAGAATTTCAGCGTATAAGAGTGTATCCTGATTTTGATCGTACACCATCACGCCATCCAAGCGTATGGTTTTGAAAGGCTCTAAGTGCAAGCCATCGAGTGTAAGTTGGGTATTTAAGTATCCACCCGCAACAGCTACAACCTTATCAACGGCATACTTTTGAATGGAAGGAACAAACAGAAGGCCACCAATTATGAAGGGAATTGAACCAATAGCCAACAGAATAACCGCAATAATTCGCAGCAGCTTTTTGGTAGTTTTGCCCTTGGTTGTTTTCACAGATTTCAAAGTTCAAATTTACGCTAAAGCGTGGAGCACATAACAATACTTGGTATAGAGTCTTCTTGCGATGAAACATCGGCTTCTATCATTCGTGATGGAAAAGTTTTGAGCAATTTTATTGCCAATCAAGATATTCATGAAAAATATGGTGGTGTGGTTCCTGAATTGGCCTCTAGAGCTCATCAGAGTAATATAGTTCCTGTTGTCAAAATGGCGCTCAACCAAGCGAGCATATCGTTAGAAGAAATTGAGGCTATCGCATATACGGTTGGTCCAGGGTTAATTGGAGCGCTCATGGTAGGCAGCAGTTTTGCCAAAGGATTATCCATCAGTTTAGACAAGCCACTCATTGAAGCGCATCATATGAAATCTCATGTGTTGGCGCATTTCATTATTGAGGCCCAAAAGCCAATTCCTTCTCTGCCTTTCTTGTGTCTTACGGTAAGTGGCGGCCATACTCAAATAGTGTTAGTAGAAAAACCCTTGGAGCAAACAGTCATTGGAACAACTATTGACGATGCCGCAGGCGAGGCATTTGATAAGGCTGCGAAAATTTTAGGTCTTCCCTATCCTGGCGGACCGCTCATTGATAAGCATGCGCAAAATGGTAACCCAGATGCCTTCACTTTCCCAATTTCAGATATCCCTGATTTAGACTTCAGCTTTAGTGGTCTTAAGACTTCTGTGCTTTATTTCGTCAGAGATAACGTAAAGAAGAACCCCAACTTCATTGAAGAAAACCTTGAAGATATATGCGCCTCAGTGCAGTATACAATTGTTGAAACATTGCTTAAAAAATTGGAGAAAGCAATTCATCAAACGGGAATAACTAATGTTGGAATTGCAGGTGGTGTATCGGCTAATTCACTTTTAAGGAGCCGTATGTTAGCACTTAAAGAAAAAGGATGTGATGTATTCATTCCTAAATTCGAGTTTTGCACAGACAATGCAGCAATGATTGCGATTTATGGGCACTACATGTTTATTGAGAAAAGATTTGGCAAGCTTGACACAGCTCCTAAGGCACGGATGCCTTATTAGGTCCGCATTTGCTTTCCTATTCCTTATTCAAAGCATTTTTGCGTTTTCTCAATCGTTTGGTGGAAATACCGACCTCAACATTCCTGACACCAAGCGTATTTATATGAAGATAAATCCACTATCGGTGCTTTTTGGATCAATACCGGGAACATCCGAATACGGACTGCGCTTCGAAATTGTGGCCAATAAAAGATTCACCTACCAACTAGGAGCCGGATACTTGGGAAACACCATTCTCTATCAAACCAATCTTGTCACAGACTCAGCAAGAGCCATTCTCAAACAGTATCAATTTCCTGGAATTAGACTTCAAGGAGAACTCAGGTATTATTTCTTGAAAACGAAAATGGATAAATCACTGAACAACTATCTGAGTCCTTCAGGAATGTACATCGCACTTCAGTCTTCCTATTCAACTGCCACCTTCAGCGCTAAAGTTTCTAATTTCCCAAAAGAAGATTGGACGAACCTTTCCATCAGTATTTTGGGTGGACTTCAACTCATTCACAAAGAGAGTTTTGGTTTGGATGCGTATGCAGGGATTGGCTATAAAAGAATTACAGCCACAAGAACAGACTATCGATCCAATCAAACCAACATGAATGTTGAAGATCTCTTTGATGGTGGACTTGGCGCCTATCTGGCTTCACCCATTAAATTAAATTTGGGTTTCAATTTCACCTTCGGTTTAATCTAATTATTCGTCATGGCCCACCTCAACTTATCCTTCATTATTGAAAATGTTTCTGACGAAAACGCCTTCATCGTGATGCTTTTTGGGGTTTTTAAGTCAAACCTGGGGCCTGATGTTGATGCATTACGCAAGTCAATTACTCTGATCGATCATGAACAAATCAAAAAGGATGCGCACAAAGTGAAGTCTAGTTTTAGAAGTTTAGGAATGGATGAAATGACGCATACCTTGCAAGAAATTGAGGATATGGGTAAGGACAAAAAAGACATCCACTTGATTGAAGAAAAATTTCAAAACTTTGAATCCAAGGTTCCGCAAGTCACGCAAGAAGTAGACCAATACATCAGCGAAAATCCCGAATAGAGATTATTCTTTGATCGTAATTGACTTCACAAAATTATCGGTAAAGCGCTCAGCAAGCTCAAATTCAGTTTGGTTATCCGTAGAATGTGTAACACTTTCCTGTTTGATGTTGATATAATCATAGCGGTAAAACAAATCGTTCCAATTGACGATCATATCAAGCTTTTGATTCTCACCAACGGTAAATTCGTCTGTATACACTCTGGCAATATTTGAGCGATACAGATCATCTAATCCAGTATGAAATATGACATCATGATCAAAGTTATCACCACCATTGGTATCAACTTTAGCTTCTAAAATGATGAATCGATACATGGATGCCCAAGACCAATACATATTGGAATAAGTGCTCAATGGATCATTATTGCTGTATACAGTAGGGTCAATCTGATTGAGTGCAGGCGGCACTCCTACTCCAAACACTATACTATCATACACACCTTCTTCAACATCGTAAGCATACTCCGCTCGCCACTGTGGCGTGGATATTGAAGCATCAAACGGTCGCTGGTCAAACAACTCCATATCAGAAAAAAGCACCTCACTACTCTTGCTCTTCAAGGTAATATTTGCCATATAAAACTTAAAAGCTACAATCTTTACGTTGTTGCCTTGCTCATCAATAAACGCTTTGTTTAAATCCAATGCATCATTATTATGTGCTAAGTGAAATGAAAGTGACAAAGAAGGTTCCGCCTTCTTAATTTCGGGAAGGGCATCTCCATCATTACATCCAGTCAGCGAAAAGCCTGTAGCCATAGCAATAAGCAAAACTATATTCAGGGCTTTATTCATCCAGTGAAATAGACAGTGTTGCGTTTTCAGTTATTTTCTCAGCCAAAGGCATATTATCAAACGTATGCGTAGACAACTCTGTAGTAAAGTCCACTCCTTCTAACAACTTCTCGAAATCAACTTTCAGCTCCAACGAAACACCATCGGTTTCGATTTCTTTTGCTCCTAAATTAAGCGTGACAGATCTCAAAAGACTGTTCAGTCCGGTATGGAATTCAAATTTTTTAATGTCGCTTCCATCAGCATTGGCAGAAGCATCTACCATTCCGTCAATCGAAACAAACCGGTATCCACTCGCCCAGCCCCAATACATGGTGGGCACCTGAGGAGCAAACGGCCCTGAAGCTTGAGTAGTAGGATCCAAGCCATTGTTTCTGCACGTATCAACGCCTATATTAAACGTAATAGAATCCAGCGCAGCATCGGCACTTGGGAGAATTCTAGAACGAAAGGTTCTGTTTTCATCATTAAAAAGTAAGGCATCAGAGGTGACCGTGACGCAGTCTTCATTGATGTTTTTAAACGAAATGTTTTCACCATTGAAATTCAATGCAAATTCTGTGAAATACATTCCAAAATAATCAACGGTTAGTTTTCTGTTGTCCGTTGTTGTGATAGTTTCTCCAACTACTAATTCTATTTCACCATAAACAGGCTTAAACGAAACGACAAAATCTATTGGTTGCCAAACACAGTTTTCTGCGCTGGAGCCGTCTGGATCATAGTTAAATGCTGCCTTTTGGTTGCAACCGCCATCTTTATTACATGAAGAAAACATCAGTAAGACAACTGGAAAGAGAATGAAGAGTCTATTCATAATATCACATTTGTTAAGTTAAGACGCTAAATGAATCATATACGTTTACAAAGCATGGCAAAAATGATCATGTTAATCGAACGTTAAAAGGACTTTTATCACAAAGTAATTTTGAATTGCTTTGGAACAATATTCAAATAGGCATGAAAAGTATTTATTTCTCTCTCCTTCTCTCTATAGTTTCAAGCGTAGGTTTTGCTCAAGACCCCATCAGAAATTATGATTTCAAATTTAAAATATCGGGTCTTTCAGACACCACCGATAGCGCTGTTTTCTTAGCAAATTATTACGGAGGCAAGCAGTATTACTACGATACAGGAATGGTTGACAATGGCATTGTCCATTTTAAAGGCGATTCAATCAAAGGAGGGATTTACTCCATCATCACATGGGACAAGAAAGCCTATTTTGAATTTGTGGTGAATGAGCCCGTCATAGAAATGGAAACCAATCCGAGCAATTTCATCAATACGATGAAGGTGAAAACATCGGAAGAAAACAAGAAGTTTTATGAATACCTCCGATTCATCAACACAAAGTCAACCAATGCACAGGCATTGAAAAAGCGAATTGAAAACGCTAAAGAATCGGAAAAAGAGAACTTAACAGCTGCGCTCAAGGAAATAGACGGTGAAGTAATTGGATATAAAAAGACCTTCATTGCAGAAAATCCAGACTTGCTTATTTCTAAAGTCTTCAATGCTACTGCTGAACCAGAGGTGCCAGACTATTCAGAAATTGAAGACACGGATGAGAGAAACAAAAAGCGCTATTTAGAATTTAAGCGTCACTACTTAGACGGAATGGATTTTTCGGATGAGCGACTTCTACGCACGCCTATTTTCAACAATAAACTGACCTATTACATTACTAAGCTCACTCCACAAATAGCAGATAGTGTTATTGCTGCGGCAGATATGCTTGTGGGTATGGCTAAAGGAAACAAAGAGCCTCACAAGTTTATCGTACACACGATTACGAGCAAATTTGAAGACTCTAAAGTGATGGGAATGGATGCTGTTTTGGTACACATGGGACAAACCTATTATTGCCCAGATCAGGCATGGTGGCTTAGCAAAGAGAAGTTGGATAAGTTTTGTGAGCGCGTTGATGCTATGGCTCCTTTGATGATAGGAAAGCAAGCGCCAAATCTTATGCTTCAAGATACTGCAGGCAATTGGAAAAACATGGCCGATATCAAAGCAAAATATACCGTTCTATACTTCTGGGATTCAGGATGTGGACACTGTAAAAAAGTAACTCCAAAGCTGAAAGAGTTCTATGCTAAGTATAAAGAAATGGGTATTGAAGTATATGCCGTAGGCACCGAGTTTGAAAACGAAGAGTGGATCAAATACATCAAGAAAAACGACTTACAGTGGATCAACGTATCAGACACTCCTGAATCAAATAAAAATGCACATGAGCTTATCGCTCAAGGAAAAACTTCGCTGACAAGCATGAATTTCAGAGATACGTATGACATCTTCAGCACGCCAAAGGCTTTTTTACTTGATGAGAATAAAAAGATTGTTGCCGCCAAGTTGATGCCAGAGCAATTGGGTGATTTTATTGACAACCAACTAAAAGAAGACGCTAAAAAGTGATGATGGAAACTGGATGCTAAAGTTTTCTTTAGCCTGGCTTTTATCAATCCACACCAAACCAAAAAAGAAAAGATCGATCGTGATTGTCACGTTTCGGTCTTTTTTTATTTCAGCCCACGCCTGCTTCATTCCTTCAGAGTAATAGAGATCATGAAGTACAATGACACCTCCATCGTTTAAAACCTCCTTAATGGCTTTAAAATATCGCATGGTTGGCTCATAGTGATGATCGCCATCCAGGAAGATTAGGTCAAACGAGTTTTGATTCTTTTCAAGAAAGGAGTCAAACGAGTCACACGTTACCCCAGCATTGACCAAGCCGAGCTGCTTTATGTTTTTATTCGCGAATTGAGCAATACTTGAATTGCCCTCCACTCCTATTGCTTTTGATTCAGGACTAGCCGATGCCATCGCTGCCAATGATTTACCCAAATTAGTTCCTAGTTCGAGTATTGAATCAGGTTTGAAGTAAGATACCAATCGATGCAAGAGCCTTACTTGAAAATCTGGCATTGAAGATCTTTTGGCATAGTGAGATACTGAAACTGAAGTTTCTTGTTTCTGTCCATAGTCCATCCCCGTTAAAAGCCGATCGCTAGACTTCATTTTATCAAAAAGTCGAATAAGCTCTTTTGCTGGCTTTGGATTTGAACTGTACACACATTGATCAATCAAGGAATAGACAAACGGAGAATGCACACCATGCCTCGTTTTAGAGGAAAACCGATGACGAATAAAATCCAAAGAAGTATTAAGCAAGTTCATTTTATAATTCCGAACTGCGAAAATGGATAATTCCTACATTTGCGCCCCTATTAAAAAACCAATACTTGCCCGGGTGGCGAAATTGGTAGACGCGCACGCTTGAGGGGCGTGTGTCGCAAGACGTGCTGGTTCGAGTCCAGTCCCGGGCACACCATGTAAACAAAGGGTTTCAGGATGATTAATTCTTGAGACCCTTTTTTAATTAAAGGCATTTGCATACTATTTGCATACAAAGTATGCTCAAAACATTGGCTTTACAATTGTTGGTTTACTAGGATTGGGCCGACATACAACTGGAAGTTGCTCTGTTGGCTCAGCAAATTCAGATCTTGGGCAGCTGATTATCTCTTAAGAACTACTTTCGATAAGTAAGACGATTTAGCAAAATTCAAATTAGTCCATGATTGATACACTAGGATCCCATAATCTCTTTGCTAATAAATTTATTATCGGCACAAATTCAGTGATTAAGGAATATACTAAAACCTCCACTGAGGAGATTGAAGCCTTGCACCGATGGTTAGAGTTCAAGGAGACAGATCCATTCATGGACAATTACCGTTTAGAGTACACTCAAAGTATTCAGTTTCTCAAGATCATTGAAATCCCCCTTTTCAATGATATAGTAAAAGACCTTCACAAAACTTACAAGAGGAGATTCCTTTATGCGGCCAATACTGACTTTGTCAATGATGTTTTTGGATTGACCGTTTCTAGTCTGAAAAGGTTATTGAAGTGCGAGGAGGAAGGTGAGTTGATATACATGGGGGCGCCACCAGGAGAAAAGGTATATACGTACTATAGATACTCTATTGGGCTAAATACGTCAGGCACAGAACTGGCAATCAAACAAGATCATGACATAAGTAATTACCTTCAGTACTATCGCCTTGTGCTATCAATTCTAGATGATCTAGATTCGCTAATCAAGACTTCTAAGATTCAGGATATAGCTGAACCAGTTATTGAGGATATTTCGGATGATATTGCGGAAAGGGTGATGAAGCACTTTGACTTTTTTCAAAAAAAATGTCCGAGACGTCATCGCATCATTCTAAGTGAAACGGACTTTGATAAACTTATTGGGTGGACAATATCATTCTATAGAAACGAATTTGAAGTTCCTGAGATTAATGAGCCAATTCAAAAGGTTGACACCAATAAGACTTACGTGCAACTCGCTTTTAAATATCTATTTAAAGTGTTCTATCCTGGGTGTTAAAGTATTTTATATTTTTATTTTTTAATCAACACAAATCATATGATTCCAATAAAACTTCTGATGCACATTAATTCCCCAAAAGAAGAAGTCTTTCAGGCATTAACTGAGGCAGATAAACTTTCAAAATGGTATACCACTTCAGTGAGTGGTGAGTTTAACTTAGATGAAATTATAGCTATTGAATTTATAAATTTTGCGGAATTTAAGTTCAAGGTCATTAGCTTAACCCACAACGAATCGGTTCATCTCGAAGTTGTAGAGTCTAAATTTGATAATGTTGGACACATCATGAAATATGACTTAGATGAAAACGATGGGAAAACAAGGGTTCGTTACACTTATGAGGGTTTTAGTGACATGGACGATTCCTACGCTAATATGAATTATAGTTCAGCTAAATATCTTGAAAGTCTAAGACAATATTGTCAAACAGGGAATGGCGAAGCTTTTGGCTCATCTAATTACAGGGCCTAATTACAAACAAACAAAAGCCTCAGACCTTAGGCATATCATCCTCGGTTAATTCAGCTACCTCTAAGCCCCTTAAGTAAGTTAAGGACACATTCAGGCTTGAATGACCCCATAACCTTCTGTAGCTTCACTATTGAGCCTGTACGCTTATATGTTTTTCATAACCATTAAAACTATACCTTTCTCAAAGTACTTTCTAAGTAAGAATATGTATTGAGGACATCGAGAAAAAGATGCGACTTGATTAGACAGCTACCAACTATTTCTTTTGATATTAACGAAATTTATAAAGCTTTTAATAAATAAAAAGATGAAAGATATAGTTAGGTTGTTTTGGGCTTCATTACTATTTCTTGCCCTTGCAAGTTGTGAAAAATATGACCCTTATGAAGATACTCCTAATACAGCTTGTCCTGGGGGGTGTGATGCTAGTTTTGGAATTAATCCTCAACAACAACCAGATGCCTATCTAGATGATGAGGGTTATTGGCATGTTTATACAGGAGGAATGTCATATTTTCAAATTATAGGTGAATTAGAAGAACCTTATGATTTTTACCATATAAATGATATCCCTGATATAAGCGTTACATTAGATTCAGATTATTGGGTAACTTTTGATACTATTTCATTTACAACCCCTATGTATGGGATTTTGAGTTGGTATAGCACACCTAGTATGAATACCCCTCTACCTATTGGGGATACAACGTATTCGATTAATGGGTTAATTTTAAATGGTGAAAGTGTAACGAATCTAGTGGGATATGAAATCACTCCAAACACTTGTATGGATTGTCCTTATTCTAGTACTTTATTTGGGGTTTACTCTAGATATAATACACATCCAACTTTTAATATTTTCAATTTAGGAGAATTAAAAGGAGATACTGCTACATTTTTTGTAGAAGTTGAGTATGCAAGTGAATGGAGATACTCACGAAACCCTCATGCAAAAGATGCAAATCAAAACATCACAACAAGTTTAAAAGTAATTTTCGAATAACTGGTGTGATACCAGAGCATTATAAAGACGATGCTATACTTAGGCATATAGGGTAATACTATACCCTGGAAACCGTATCGAAAACTGGAAACCGATTTAGAATCACACACCCCCGAGGTGATTTGAGGGTTTAGGTTTTAGGGTTTTGTTTATTTTGAGAGATAATGGACGTTTTTTGAGTGTTTTTGAGCCAAAAATCTCTGAAAACGGTCAAAAAGAGGTGAAAATGGTGCATTTTAGGTGAAAATGAGTTTGTCTAAACCTTAGGCATATCCTCTTCGGTTAATTCAGCTACCTCTAAGCCCCTTAAGTAGGTTAGGGATACTTTCATATCGTCCATTACCTGCTATATGGAAACAAAAAAGCCCCTTCCGAAGAAGATGCTTCATATTCAATAGTGATAACTGTACTAACCCGCCTGATTGGGGGCGTTATAAGCTTTTAAGCAGTCCCTTTTTTTGAACCATAAAGAAGAAGTCCGAATGAGACAACTCCCATAATCACAACTGGTAATGGCGCAGCCATTCCGTCATTTGTGATAAAAGAAATTAAATCTGGAATACAGAAGAATCCCCAAACAATACTATACAAAAAAGACAACCTTCTAAGTGTTGCCTCATCCTTGAAGGACATAGAGCCAATCAATAAAAATATTAAACCAATGACTAGCGTCCCAACTACCATTGCGAAATTACCAAAGAATTTTACGGTATCAGCTGATGGATTTTCTCCAAAAATATCTGCAAGTAACATAGCTTTAAAATCAGCATTAAGCAACGATATCGCTAAAGGAAGCATCTGTAGAGTTGTCAGTATTGCTACTACTACAAAAATTGTTTTGATTTTGATTTTCATTTTTTTAGTTATTCGTAATACGCACGAAAATATAAGATTTCTTTTGGCACTTAATTCTAATCCCTTAAATAAGTTAAGGAACATTCAGACTTGAGTGACTCATCACCTTCTGTAGCTTCACTAATGAGCCTGTGCGCTTGTAGATTTCTATCGCCCCTGAGTGTCTAAAAGAGTATAGAGTCTGATTGGTGTCAATCAGCTACACAGATGGCCTCAAGAATTTTATTCAAAAGCACTTATTTACTTCTCTTTTAAGTGCTCTTCAATATCCCTTAAATGGAGACTCAATGCATAAATTGAAATTTGTATTTCTTTGATTAACAGCGCTAAAGAAAGAATCAAGAGTAACAAGGCTGCACCAAATACCCAAACAGCCAATACATGGAAATCTACATAGATTAAAAACATGGTTAGTACGCAAAGCAATAAACTGGTAATCCCAAAAATTTGCATGTAGCGTGTTAAATTCAACCTCAATCTCAGATTCTTAATCTGCTCGATCAGGGAATCATCCATTTTCTCCAAATACTTGTCTTTCAGGTTTCTAATAACTGCCGCGTAGGCCAAAAAACGATTGGTATAAGCCAGCATGATGAGGGATATAGCCGAAAACAAGAGTGCTGGTGTAGTTAGTGTAAGTTCTTCCATGGATGTATATTGGATAACACTTTGGATTGAAGTATTTAAGTCGGCTTCAAATATGACCAATTTTTAGATCAAGAGAGGCCTCAACCCTACTCAACTTCAATCGTAAGTGGACAAAATAAATACCGTTTAGAACAACGTATAGAGTGTAGTGACTACAAGCCCTTTCCCATCATCTAAAGCATGAGACACCAACAGCTTTTCTTCTATTACCTTAAAATTAAAAGGTGGAACTAATAGGTTTAAACCACTTTGTTTTTTTAGTCTAATTCCCTGTCCTGAAATGATCTCTTTGTTAGGTATGAAAGCTCCTTTAGGGATATGTTCGGTTAGTACAACATACTTAAAGGCGGTTAACTTACTCAGTGTGCTTTGCACTTCAGAATTTGATAAATGTTGAAGCACTTGCCTTAATAAAGCACAATCTCCAGAAGGCAAATCATCCACTGCAATATCCAAACAATGAAATTCTAGATTATCTTCTTGAAACTTTTCTTTATTGCGATCTATGAGGTCTGATACGATATCTATCGCAACATACTTATTGGCATACTTCACCAATTCTTTTCCAACATTAAAATCACCACAACCTAAGTCACAAATATTAAGAGGGCTTTCAAATGACTTCAGGAATGAACCTACAATGTCTACATAAGGATTTACGATCTCAGGATGATGCGATCCATCACCGGAATAAAAATCAGATGCAGATCCGCCCCAAAGTTTCTCCTTATAAATCTGCTCCATAGCATCTCTCGTTGGCCACGGCTTCTTAAATCCCTTCATTTCATCTTATTCATAAACGATTAAGCGATTGCAATTAATAAGCGCTTAGCTTAATGGTTTTCCTTAACTTGAAAAACAAACTTAATCCATGAAAAAGAATCTAATACTTTCAATGCTAACAATAGCAATAGGCCTCATTGCGTGTCAACCCGAAGGGCGCGTTTACATCGAACATCAAGAATTATCTCCAGAGATAGAGTGGTTGAAGCAGGATAGTCGAGAGTTTCTAGTACCCATCGATAGTATCGATTCACCTTATAATTTGAGTTTATCCTTTCGCTATGCAAACGGTTATCAATTTGAAGTAGCAAAAGTTATGGTTACCGAAACAAGTCCTAGTGGCAAGGAGTCTGTCTATGAATATGAATTAAAAGTTCGAGATGATAAAGGTGAATATATTGGAGAACCTGGTTACGATATTTGGGACAGCGAGCATTTAGTGGAGGCGAATAAAGAATATGAAGAAAAGGGCACTTATATCTACATGATAGAGCACAATATGCCCATTGACCCATTAAACTTTGCAATGGAAATAGGTTTAATCCTAGACAAGGCGAATTAATACTGATTTCAAACCAGATAACTTCTTGGTTGATTTATTTAGGATTAATCGAATGTTGCTTTTAGTTTATTGAACCTTCGAAAGGATAAAGAATACAATAAAGAAAATGCAGATGCCAACACAAATAGGCATCTATTCTCCAATACTATTTTGATCTTTGAAAGATATCACTGCCCATGCCAGAACTTGAAATAATTCATGAAAACAATGCTTATATAGTCATAAACAAAATGGCTGGCCTCATAAGCGAGAAAAGTCCTTATGAAGATTTAACCGCTGAAGATCAAGTGACTAAGCATTTATTAAAAAACAAACAAATACCTTATATCGGAGTAATACATAGGTTGGACCGAGTCACCAGTGGAGTATTAATTTTCGCCAAAAAAAAGAGCGTACTTGTTGCGTTCAATGATCTGTTCAGCAAGCGAAAAGTTCAAAAAACGTATTTGGCTATTGTCAAAAATAAACCACCAAAAAACAAGGAAACCCTCACTAATTTTTTAGTAAAAAACAACCTTGATAAAAGAGCAGATATTATCCAATCAAAAACAAAAGACTCACAGGAAGGCACTCTTTCCTATCGCGTTATTGACCAAAACGATTTTGGTTATCTCCTAGAGTTAAAACCAACAACCGGTCGATTTCATCAAATAAGAGCCCAATTAGCACATATTGACCTTCCTATTATTGGAGATGAAAAATATGGCTCAGATCAAGAGTATTTCCCTTTGACTATTGCCCTTCATGCTTGGAAGTTGACGTATCAAATTCCTGATTCTCAAGAGCTCCAAACCTTCGAAGCACCATTGCCAAAAAACGATTTTTGGAAATTTAAATTGAGTTCGATAAAGTTAGAATCATTATAACCTAAGCTAAAAGAATCAATATGCAAGGAACCCATAATGCCATTGAAGATCCAAGGAATGAGCATGTAAAGATTTACATCAATGGAGAGTTCTTCCCTCGCCAAGAAGCTAAAATCTCAGTTTTTGATAGTGGTTATTTAGTGGGAGATGGTGTTTGGGAAGGTCTTCGTTTGCATCATAATACCTTGGTGTTTTTCAAAGATCATTGCGATCGCTTATGTCAATCTGCGAAGGTTGTAGGAATTCCAGTACTCTTCAGCAGAAAGGAATTGGAAGAAAAGATTATGAGCACTATTGCTATAAACGAAATGAGCAATGATGTGCATATCAGAGTAATGCTGACGAGAGGAATAAAAAAGACTCCTTCTCAAGACCCTAGACTGACAATATCTGAACCGAATTTGGTGATTATAGCCGAGCATAAAAAAGCTTCGGTTCAAACCAAAGAAAAAGGAATCAGCCTCTTCACCTCTACTTTTAGAAGAGGTGCTCCAGACTATTTAGACCCACGATTGAATTGCCATAGCAAATTGCATGAGGTGCAAGCCTTGATGCAAGCTATAGAAGCAGGAGCCGATGAAGCACTCATGCTCGACCCACATGGTTTTGTAGCAACCTGCAATGCCACAAATTTCTTCATAATCAAAAACGGAGAAGTTTGGACTTCCACTGGACAATACTGCATGAATGGAATAACTAGAGGAAAAGTAATTGCCGTTTGCAAAGACAAAGGCATTCCTTGTTATGAAAAGAACTTCTCTCTTTTTGATGTGTATGGAGCAGATGAAGCATTTGTGACGGGCTCCTTTGGAGGACTCACTCCTGTGCATACGATAGATGGAAAAAGCATTGGAGAAAAGAGCTTTACAATGACTAAAAAGCTATCACAATTCTATGAAGACTTGATTGTCAATGAGCTCCGCTAACACCAAAAAAATTTGCCTTTGGTCTGGGCCACGGAATATTAGCACGGCATTGATGTATTCCTTTGGAAACAGGAATGATACAGCCATTATCGATGAGCCACTCTACGGCTTCTATCTAAAGAAAACGAAAGCCAAAGAATACCATCCATCAGCTGAAGAAATCATGCACAGCATGGAGTGTGATGGTGAAAAAGTGATTCAGAATCTTTTAGCGTTTGACGAAAAGCCCATCTTCTTCATCAAGAACATGACACATCATTTGTTGGACTTGAATTTGGACTTTTTGAGTGAAATGGAGCATGTCATTTTAACGAGGGAGCCGGTAGCAATGATTCAATCATTCTCTAAAGTGATTGAGTCCCCAAAGGCGAATGATTTAGGTTATGAAGATCATTTGAAGTTGATTGAAACATTCAAAGAAAGAAACGTTCTATTTCATGTGGTAGACTCTAAAGACATATTAGATAGACCTGAGCAGAGATTGGGTGACCTTTGCCAAGCAGTGGGAATTCCATTTTCAAAAGCTATGCTGCATTGGCCAAAAGGAGCTAGAAAAGAAGATGGTATTTGGGCAAAGCATTGGTATCATTCAGTGCATGAATCTGATAGCTTTCAAAAGCCAATGAAAAAACAAGAATCAGAACCGAGAGAGAGTTTAAAGGAATTGATTAAAAACAGTCAACTCCTCTACCAGCAAATCATCAAATCTTAAAGTTGCTAACTGTGATTAGTCTTAAAAAGAGTGTAATCTAAAATTGACTTTGAAATGAAAATTCTTCATGCCGCTATTCTCTTGTTCTTGGCATTAATTCCATTTGTCATTTTTGGACAAAGCTCAGAAGGCACAGTAAATGATCAAGACTTGATCTCGTTGATGATTTCATTTGACGGCTTCCTGGAAGATAAGAATGCAGGGATTCTCTTGAAAGGAGACTTCCAGATCATTAAGAAAAACAATATCTATTTCGGGGTAAGCAGCAACAACCTGTATTGCGGTACTGATAAAGTGCCTCGTTGGAGGACGCAATTATCAAACACCATGATTTCAAAGATCAGAGCGTTTATAACTGAATTGGAACAAACGCCTCACGATGTCAATATTGCCGGGTTTCAAAACGACATTTACATAGCTAAATTTAAGGAAAAGGAATGGCGAATACATCCAAATCAATCCATATTCAATTCTTTCAAAGCGAATCCTGAAAGTCCAAATGAGCTTCCTGACTTAAGCTTTTATAAATCTATTTTTAGTGAACAGATCAAAGACTTCACATTGGATAGCGAGAAACACGTTGCCACCACAAACAAACTAATCAAGCGCAAATGGTATTATGATCCTAGTTCTCTTCTCTCATTGACAAAAGGTTCTACGATCCATCTTCACTCCTCTCCAAGTCAACGTAATTCCGAGTATTGGGAAGTTGAAAATGATTTTGGTTTTAAGCGAAGTACGAGCCTATCCGCTGACTCCAATTCCAGAGTGAGTATCGAATACCACAGACAAGAGACCATTTCTTCTCACATGTATTTTTCAATCTATGCCTCTCATCTGCTTGAAAGAGCTGATGATGAAGAGTGGGCATTTCAGCGCACATCATTCTACATTCTTGAACTAAACGAAAAAGAATTAATCCTGAAAATAGCGTATTGATAATATTAGCTTCGGATTATTGTTTTTACCGGGAATGTTAATAGAATATTCGAACATAGAAATAGGGGTATTTAGTTTCACAATTGTCATTCTGGTATAACATGCATTTAGATTGCATAAAAAAAGTAGTATGAAAACCTCAATTTTAGCATTAACCGCCATTTCACTTTTAACCTTTAGCTCTTGTAAAAAAGACTGTCAAACGTGCACCAAAACAATCGGAGGTGTCGCTGGAAACTTTGTAGATGAAGAAAGAGAGGTCTGCGATGAGAATGAAGCCAGCGATCTTGAAGATTCTTCAGCGGGAACTACTGTTTGGACCTGTGAATAGAAACTTTTCTCTGGTTACTTTAAATGAAATCGTTTCACCATTCACCCCAAAACGATCTATTTACTGAATCATCTTGCGTTTCTCCATTTTCATTGGCTGATGATATCTAAATTTACAGCATGAAGATTAAATTGACCACAAAACTCCTATCTCAGCTTTTAGCTGGGTTGGTTGTATTGAGCAGCTGTGCTCAAAAAGAAACGAAAGAAAAACCTATGGTAGATAATGTGTTACTCAAAGAATGGACTGGACCTTATGGAGGAGTTCCTGCCTTTGATAAAATGAAGGTGGAAGACATTAGGGAAGCCATTCTCAAAGGAATCGAAATCAACCTAGAAGAGATTGAGGCTATTGCAAATAATCCCGAGCCTGCCACTTTTGAAAACACTATTGAAGAAATGGAACGTGCAGGCGCTGAGCTGAATAGAGCTTTCACTTATTACGGTATTTTCAGTGGAAACATGTCAAGTCCTGAATTCAGAGAGATTCAAGGTGAGCTAGTTCCGCAAATTTCAGAGTTTAGTTCAAAAATCACACAAAACGAGAAACTGTTCGAACGCATTAAAGCGGTTTATGATGCATCGCAAACAACGCCATTAGAAGCTGACCAACAGCGTGTGATTGAACTCAATTACAAGAGTTTTGAAATGAATGGTGCAGAGCTCAACCCTGCGCAGAAAGAAGAATATGCCGCCATCAGTAAGGAGCTTTCAAGCATCTACACTACATTTTCCAACAATGTACTGCATGACGAGGAGAATTACATCACCTACCTTACTGAAGATCAACTGGGCGGCTTGCCAGAAGACTTCATCAAATCTGCGGCTAACATTGCCTCTGATAAAGGGGAAGAAGATAAATATGCTATTACGAATAGCCGTTCTTCTATGGACCCCTTCCTCACCTACTCTACCGAGCGTGAATTAAGAGAACAAGTTTGGACCAACTTTTACTCAAGAGGCGATAACGGAGATGAATATGACAACAATGAATTGATTGCTGAAATATTAAGGCTGCGAAGAAAAAAAGTAGAAATTTTAGGTTATAGCAATTATGCTGAGTGGAGACTGCAGAATAGAATGGCTAAAACTCCAGAAAACGCTATGGGATTGATGGAGGCCGTTTGGCCAGCAGCAATAGCGCGTGTAGCAGAAGAGGTTGCTGACATGCAGGCGGTCGCTGATAGAAATGGCGAGAAAATCACCATCGAACCATGGGATTACCGCTTCTACGCTGAAATAGTTAGAAAAGAGAAATATGATCTTGACTCTGAAGAGGTAAAACAATACCTGCAACTCGACAAGCTTACTGAAGCGATGCATTACGTTGCTGGAAGATTGTTTAACTACAATTTTACGCCTGTTCCTGAAGGAACTATTCCTGTTTATCAAGAAGACATGAAGGTTTGGGAAGTAACGGATAAGACTTCAGGAGAAAACATCGGACTTTGGTATTTAGACCCATATGCTAGAGAAGGCAAACGATCAGGTGCTTGGGCAAACACATACAGAAGCTACAGCACATTTGATGGAAAGAAAAACGTGTTAGCGTCTAACAACTCCAACTTTGTAAAGCCAGCACCAGGAGAAGCTCTTCTGGTATCTTGGGATGATGCTACAACATTCTTTCATGAATTTGGTCACGCACTTCACTTCTTTGCATCCAACGTGAAGTATCCAACCTTAGATGGTGGTGTTAGAGATTACACTGAGTTTCAATCTCAGCTCTTAGAGCGTTGGTTATCTACCGATGAGGTAATCAATAACTTTTTAGTTCACAATGAAACTGGTGAGCCAATGCCAGCTGAGCTAGTCACTAAAATTAAGAATGCCGGCACCTTTAATCAAGGATTTTCAACAACAGAATACCTGGCATCTGCTATTATGGACATGAAGTTTCACCTGGCTGATCCTGCAAACATTGATGTAGATAAATTTGAAAAAGAGACACTCGCTGAACTGAACATGCCAAAAGAGCTTCCAATGCGTCACAGAACTCCGCACTTCGGGCATGTATTTTCAGGTGAAGGATATGCGACCGCATACTATGGTTATATGTGGGCTGACGTGTTAACTGCTGATGCTGCTGAAGCATTTGCCGAGGCTCCCGGAGGATTCTATGATAAAGAATTAGCTGATAAATTAGTGAAGTATCTTTTCGCTCCCAGAAATGCTATTGAGCCAGCTGAAGCTTATAGAATGTTCAGAGGTAGAGATGCAAAAATCGAAGCCTTGATGAGAGACAGGGGATTTCCTGTCAAAACAGTAAAATAACTCTAGTAAATAAAAAGGTTGCCCTTCTATGAAAGGCAACCTTTTTTACTTCAGAATCTCCATTATCGTCTTACAATAAAATTGAAAAATGAAGTATGCCATCCTTTTAGCAGCATTTATCACTTTATCCTGCGATAAAAACGACTTTGTTGACGCTACTATTTATGACTATGGCGAACCTGCATTGGATGGCTGTGGATGGGTGGTTGAGGTAGGAAATGAAATCTACAAACCAACTAATTTAGCACCAGAGCTTCAAAAAGATCGTTTGGTAATACAAATGGACTTTGACAAACTAAACTCAAGAGCTAACTGCGGCTTAATTCCAGATGCTTACCAAGAGATTAAAATTAATAAGACCAAGTAATCTTTGAAGTCTAGACTATGTCCTATTGCACAACTGTCAAATCAATGGAGCCTACAAATGTTCATGTTCACTACCACGATTATGAATACGGTTTCCCAATTGAATCGGACGATGAATTATTTGGCAGACTCCTCTTGGAAATAAATCAGGCTGGCCTCTCTAGTTTATAAGCTTGATTGGTGTTTGCACACCAAATAATCAAGAAATGACTTACTTAGATTTATATTCCTTAATGAATTTCTTGTGCAAGTAACTACCGTCTTCCATTTGCAGCTGAATGAAGTAATTTCCTGGCTGCAACTCTTTCAAAGAAATCACTTCAAAATAGTTTTCTAGGTTCTTTGAGATTAACACTCTGCCTTGAATATCTGAAACGATACCGTATTGAAATTGATGTAACCCAGACTTCAAGTTGAGTTCTTCAGATGCTGGATTTGGAAAAATAACAACAGAAGAAATTGGAGTATTACTCAAGCCGACACCAATTGTATCGGTATCATTATCAACAACCTGAGGGATAATATAGCTAAATGCAGTGTCATTTATTGGTATGTATTCCCTCCCAAGGAACTTCAACCGATATGGATCAAGGTAGTCGACTGAAACCCAAGATGGATCAGAATCAAGCACTTCAGCCAAAATACTATAGCGTTCTCCTGGATAAACAATCAATGTATCCGTTTCAAAAGGGGCATCTAATACTCGCCCATCTGAGGTATGAACTTCAGCTCTAATAGCAGTTGGAAAAATCAGACGATTCACCCGATATCCGACATTCAGTGCACGCATCAGAAGTTGATCTCCGACTTCACCAGTCATCACTAAATTACTGTCATTGTAAATCAAACTGCGATTCTTCCCCTTGATTAAAAATAGATCTGGATCAAACGATAAAAAGGTTCCGATTGAAGTATAGTCAGAATTCCATCGTGCATCCATCTCACTCAATAAAAATTCATATTGCCTGTCATAAAAAGGCCCTCCATCATAGATGCTCTTGCTGCTATCTGTTGGATAAACGATTACCATACCATACATACCAAGCGTAAGATGCATAGTTGTAGTCACATGGCAGTGATACAAGAAATTACCAGCATGCGTAGCCTTGAATTTATAGGTAAAAGACTCACCCTCCTGAATAAACCCGGTAAAATGAGGGACACCATCATTGGCTTCGTCCACATCCAATCCATGCAAGTGAATTGTATGTCCTTCCATAGAAGGATTAAACATGCTTATATGAACACTATCGCCTTGATTGGCATAAATTGTTGGGCCAGGAAGATCGACAGTAGGATTGATTTTATTAAAACCATAGCCCCAAAGAGGCAAATCAAATAATGATCCGGAGTCAGATTCAAATGTACCCTGACCATTCATCAATGAAACAAGAGAATACTCGCGATTAGGCTGAGCCTTCAGTATAAGTGAAGCAAATATCACCGCCAGTGCAAATATGTACTTAGATCTACTCATAAATAAACATATGCATCATCATACCTCCGGGGTAATTGCCTCCATAAGTCGTTGTAACTAAGTTGTGATTATGGACAGGAAATCGACCCGGTTTATCGGGCACCAATTCTAAAGTCATACTCTCAGCTGGTGCTATTCCAAACGAGTCCTTTATCCATCCAACATAATGATCATGCTTCGAAGCTTCAATTATCTTGACATGATAACCGTGGAAATGAGGGAAATGATACATCTGTCCAGCGTTTGTAATATGTATTCGAATAGTATCTCCAACATGCCCCATTATCATCGCTAGCGTATCAAACATTGTGCGCGGAAACCCTTTGCCATTGATCGTAAACACATCAGGCGAGTATGTTCTTTTGTCGTAAACTCCGCCATCCGCTATGGCATTAATCCACTCTTCATCGTGTTCGGTAAATACCCCATAAAACTCAGGACCTGAAAAATCGCTCACTACAACCATACCTCCTAATCCAAGAGCTCGATGATCATTGAAAGGGTCTTCATAAAGAAAAGTTCCTTCTTGAGAGAAAGTAACCGTTATTGACTGCGTCTCCCCCATCGGAATGCCTTCTATCTGTCCATGATCAGTTATACTAAAAGCACATGTGAAATCAGTTTCGTTTTTGACATTGAATGTCACGACCTCTCCTAGATCAAACCTTAAGACAGCGTTTGAAGAATCAAAACTGCCCGTGGTACTGAATGTAAAATACGGAACAAAGCCATTGGATTCATTCACTTCACCTTCCACTATGTAGAGGTTAACAGTCTTCTGCGAAAGAGCAAAAGCAGGTAAAACCATTAATGAAAACATCAGAAGTCGAAACATATTAATCAAAGATAAATTCTAAACTCTAGAACCTAGTGATAAACCCAGAAACAGATGCGTTGTTCATTATTTAAACGATGAACTTGATGTCATGATCATTCAAGGGTTAATGCTTTGATGCGACTCATCAACCACATGGCTATTAAGGTAAATACTGCGCCAATTATTCCAACTTTCCAGAATCCATAAACGTGGTGTCCTCCTTCAGGAACAGTGACTAAAATACCGGCCACGATACTTGCTACTCCGGCAGTCATATTCTGAACTGAAGAATTCAAACTCATAAAACTTCCACGGTTTCTTGGTTTTATAACAGAAGTAACAATTGCTGTTGAAGGCACCATTCTTCCACCCGCCAGCACAAAGAAAGACCCAGTAACAACGAGTGCCATCCATAATGGAATTGGAGGCATATTGGTTAGAATCAAAATCGGAATAATCGACAAAGCCGCCATAATTGTAAAAACGCGGTGTTTATCGGTTCTATCCGCCCATCGTCCCACCCTAGGGTTCGTAATAATCGTAGCGAGACCGCCCACCAAGTAAACCAATGTTATCTCTTCCCGCTCAAAACCAACGTTTTCCACCAAATACGGGGTAATGAATGGAATTACAGCAAAATGACCAAACATTAAGAGCATGGTATATGTCAGTGCCATCCACTGATTTTTGTGATTGGGGATATTCTTAATGAATTCCCAAGAATTAACTTTTGGCCCAGGGTGATCGAGATGCTTTCTTACTGGCGGAAGGGTAAAGTAGACGGCAAGTGCATTCAGCATACTTACCAATCCTAAAGCTATAAAAGGCCAATTCCAGCCATAATTAAAAGCGAAGTATAAACCAATAGGAAGCCCTAAAGCAGAAGCCAAAGAAAAAGCACTCATTACAACCCCAAGCCCCCAAGCTCTGCGTTCAGAAGCTATTGCATCGCTAACGATGGCAATTACTGTGCTGCTAATAACACCTCCAAAAGCTCCAGTAATAATTCTCGCAGTGATCAAACCCTCATAAGTATCTACCCATCCGCATAAAAGAGTGCCCAATGAAAATCCTGTATATGCTACGAGGAAATAATTCTTTCGATCAAAACTATCAACGAAAAACGCACTTATTAGGCCAGTAACTCCTGCCATTAAAGTATATGAAGCTACTAGGAATGAAAACTGTTGAGAGTTGATCGTCAGCTCCTCCATGAGCATTTCGCCCAAAGGCATAATGATCATGAAATCCATGATATGAGTAAACTGCGATGCTGCTAGTAAATAGAGTATTATTTTCTCAGACTTCAATGCGTTCTTTAATTAAATGTATCAACACTAAATAACGCTCAAAGTTCCATAATACTTTGATTCAAGGGTAATTTAGTTTCATAGTTTAGACCGACTTAGTATCTGGAATATTCAATTCCCCTTCTGAATTTGCTACAATGGTTGAAACAGCTGCGTCACCCGTAACATTTACCACCGTTCTGCACATGTCTAATATTCGATCAACAGGAAAAATCAATGCAATCCACGCTGGATTCAAACCAACTGATTCCAACACAATAATCATAAGCACCAAACCCGCGCTTGGGATGGCCGCAGCGCCAATTGACGCTAGCGTTGCTGTGAACACAATGGTTAATTGCTGCATCAAGCTGAGATCTACCATATGAAACTGAGCCAATGCCACAACTGCAACAGCCTGATAAAGACTTGTGCCATCCATATTTACAGTTGCACCTATTGGAAGCACGAAACTTGTTGTCCTCTTTGACACGCCCAAATTATTCTCTACTGAATTCAGTGTTACTGGGAGAGTCGCCACAGAAGATGAGGTCGAAAATGCTGTCAGCTGAGCTTTTGAAATTCCTTTCATGAAAAAGCTATAACTCATCTTTCGAACAATCATAGAAATAAGACCTGGATAGAAGATAAATACCATGAAGGCCAAGCCAAGAACCACTGCCAGCGAGTACCACAGAAGAAATGAAATAAGTTCGGTAAGCTTTCCAGGATCATCACCAGCGGCATTCACAATAGCTCCCGCCAACAAACAAAAGACAAAAAACGGCATCGCCTTCATCACAACGTCAACCATTTTTATAAACACTTCGTTTACACCATCCATAAACGCTACAACAGGACTTGACTTTTCTTCAGGAAGCATAACGAGCACTACACCGAAAAATATAGCGAAGAAGATCACTTGGAGCATCTCCATATCGAATAATGCTTTGAAAATATTACTTGGAACAATATCGACAAGTGGCTGCAGAGGCCTCGATTCTTTGGCATTATTTGCTTTTGATAGCTTATCATCTACCCATTCATTTCCTTGCCCCTCACCATCGCGTTCTTTGATCCTAGTCACACGCGCTTGATTGGCTTCATCGCAGATGTAACACTCTTCATCAAGAATTTCAATTTGATTTTGTTGTGCCCACAATTCGTAGGATATTCTATTATCCTTGAGTAAATCACTGGATACTTTATCCCCAGGATGAAGTGTATTTACCGCAATAAGGCCTATGGTAACTGCTATAAATGTAGTGGCTACATATAGCAATAAAGTCTTAACTCCAATTTTACCCAACTTAGAAATATCCTTCAAAGCTGCAACGCCTGATATTATGCTAAAAAGGACCAGCGGTACAGCGATCAATTTTAGAACATTAATAAAAATCTTACCGAAAGGATCTATAAAGTCTAGCGTAAAATCATTCCACCCCATATTAACTGATAGCAGCGCATAAAACGTTCCTAGAATCAATGCAATGATTACTTGTAAATGCAGTGGGATTTTCTTCATCATGGTGCGAATTAAGAGAAATGATTCCACTCTGAAGCAAACAACAAAAGACCAAATGCCGTTTTATTGATGATCAAAATCAACTTCTTTAAAAAATAGATGGATCTTCAATTCTAAATTGCAATCAAATCATCGGTAATATTTTATAAGCGCCAATAAAATCAGATACTCAAATAATGAGCCATTATAATGTATATTTCGTCTAAAGCTTGCTAACCCGAAGCTCTCGCCTTGCGTTCAAAGAGCACAGCGAAGAAGGAGAAAAACACGACACCGGCTTGAACATAGAATGTACTTTCTGTGAGCGATATTATCAGGAAGAATAGAGTAAAGCCTTGAAATAAGACTTCCTTACTCCGGAAGGCATTGATGAACATTAAAATAAAAATCCCTAGAACCATTGCAAAGCCTGGAATCCCAAGTGCAATCCACGTTTGAAGAAAGAGATTATGTGCATTCAAATGTTTGTCAGCGGCTTGTACATAATTCTTTTTATTGTATTCAGCATCCAATACATCTTGAAAATCCCCAGTTCCGTTACCGTACCAATCTTGATGAGATATGATTTCAAGAGCAGATGAATAGATAAGTGCTCTTACAGCAGTACTCTCAACGGCATCTGGTTTTAAATTATCGCTTTGCGCTACATTCAGCACATTTACGATTCTCGATTGAAGTAACGGTGCACTCTGAAAAATGACGCCAATTATAGTAAGCATTGCTATGAGTGAAAGTATCGGGATCAGCTTGTATTTGGCAGACTTCACCAAGGATACAGTTATCGAAATCGCTACAATAAGCCACATAATAAATCCAGTTTTCGACCCCGTAAGAACCAGAATAATTGACAGGAAAACCATGAATAAAAAATTGAAAAAGGAGTTCCATTTACTCCTAACAAAAAAAGATGGTCTCAATGTAGCAAGCGCTAGAATGGAAAAAATAAGATACAAAGCAAAATAACTCGGGTGCACAATGATTGAGAAGCGCGTAGTGATAAAGTGATAATACGGCAAGTCTAGAATAAAATATTTGTAACTACTCACGCCAAGGCAATACAATGAAGCCAATGAGGTACCGTAAATAAACATAAGAATCACCCTCTTAAAATTAGTCTCACGAACAAAGCGAAAACCAACAAAAGCGAATGGAAATGCCATCAAGCTCAATTTCACTTCGATATCAAACCATCCTCGATCCAAATTTTCAGAATAAGTCAATCCAATAATATGAAGTAGAAATAGAAGTATCATAAGGGTTGAAACCTCACCCAGATTAACCCTGCTATATTTCTTGACTATCGCAAATATTGATAACGCACCAAGAAGAACAATAAAAACAGGAACCAAACGAGGTATAAGCGGGATAAAAAAAGCAATGGCATAGAGTAAATAATTCTGAGATAGAAATACCTTATGTCTATCCAGCAATGTCATTAGGCAGAGACTAAGACGTCCGCTATTTGTTTTGAAGCTTGCCCTCGGCCATATAGATCCTTTGTAAAATCAAGCTTAGCATCTTTAATGGATTGGTAAGCTTTCAGAATTTTATCCTTGGAGGCTCCTGCCAATTTATTATATCCATTCGAAACCAATTCAACCCATTCTGTCTCATCTCTCATGGTTATGCATGGATTAGAAAAGAAATATGCCTCCTTTTGTAATCCTCCGCTATCTGTCATCACTAGAGAAGCCGCCTTAAGAAGCTCTATCATATCAAAATAGCCTACAGGGTCAATGATCTCAAATTCAGGTTTAATAGTAATCCCTTCCAATATTTTCTTTGTTCTTGGATGTAAAGGGCAAATTACTTTCTGAACCGCATTAATTTCATTTAAAGCGGATACAATTTGTGTCAATCTCGCTGGATCATCCGTATTTTCTGCTCTATGAATTGTAACTAAAACAAAATCTGAAGGCATCTCAAGCATCCCAAGTATAGTGCTTTTTTCTTGCGAAAACTGCGCATAATACAAAGCTGCATCCTGCATTACATCGCCTGTACGGTGAATCTTAGACTCAAACTTGTCAAATCCTTCATTCATTAAATTCATCACTGCTGTGTCAGTCGGACAAAACAAATGATCACTGATTCTATCCGTTAAAATCCTATTAACCTCCTCTGGCATTCGCATATTAAAACTTCTCAAGCCAGCCTCAACATGACCAACTTTTACATGTAACTTCTTTGCCGCAAGTGCTCCAGCAATCGTGCTATTTGTATCACCATAAACCAATAGCATTTCAGGTGATTCTTTGATAATCAATTCTTCAATTCCCTCAAGCATTCTCCCGGTCATAGCGCCATGTTCCAATGAATTGATATTCAAATTATACTTGGGTTTGGGGATATTCATTTCTTCAAAAAACACCTCGCTCATATTCGCATCAAAATGCTGTCCTGTATGCACGATAATTTCTTCAATTGCACCTCTAGTCTTAAGTTCTCTGCTTAAAGCTGCAGCCTTCACAAATTGTGGCCTTGCGCCAACTATCGTCAAAATCTTCATAGTCTTTTACTCTCGTTTATAATTAATTACCTTTAAACTTCAACATCACTGATATGGTCTGCCAGATAATTGAAAGGTCTAACATAAACGATTGATACTTAATATAGTAAAGATCATATTGCAACTTTATCAATGCATCTTCATCGGTATTACCATATTTATGTCTGACCTGAGCCCAACCCGTAATACCTGGTTTCACCAAATGGCGTGTATTAAAAAATGAGATTTTCTTCACCAGTTCGTCACAAAATACAGGGCGTTCAGGCCTTGGACCTATCAAATTCATAGCCCCTTTTAAAACATTCCAAAACTGAGGTAATTCATCAATCCTCGTTTTCCGATAAAATTTTCCAGCTAAAGTGATTCTAGGATCATTATCTCCAGCCCAAACAGCTCCCGTATTCTTCTCAGCATCTACAATCATTGTCCTAAATTTATAGATTGTAAAAGGCTGATTATCTCTTCCAACTCTAATCTGAGAATAGAACAAAGGCCCCCTACTCACAAATAAATTGACGAACCAAACCAAAGGAATCAAAGCCAGCAAACCAAAAACACCAATTAAACCAAACACTAAGTTGAGAACGCGATTAATCATCAAATAGAGCAAATCCTTTTTCTTCGAATAGTACTCATAAGTGAGGATATGACTGTCTCCCTTTTGCTTGACCATCATCTTCCCTGTTACTGACTCATAGATCATATTGACAGGAGTAACCGGGATTCCATAACTTTCACAATTCACGAGATGACCGTACATAGTCCCTCGAATTGATTTAGCAGTATGAGCCGCTAAAACAATTTCATCAATTCCCAATCTCCTTGAATAAGTAAAAAGATCAGAACTATCAGACAATACGCGAAGACCATTATAAACTTGGCCTTTTTTATCAGGATCATCATCAATAAACCCCAAGACTCTGTATCCTGTATTATGAAAAACTTCTTTCGATTGCAGAACTTTAGAGATTTCTTGTCCTGACCATCCTGCGCCAATTACTAGCACTCTTTTAATCAGCATCGGATGCCTAAAAAGCGCTGAAAAAACCCAATGCCAAAGAGTCATTACTACTACGACCAAGCCAATAAAAACAAAAAAGGGAAGACGCGTAATAGGGAAGTTCGGACTAAAAAAAGGAATCATTATGTAAGTTGCAGCTGTAGCAATCGCAACCAACGATGTTCGACCTAACAATACTGCTGTTCTAGGCGCATTAATTGCACTATATAACCTGAAGGCATTCGAATAAACCAGCCAAACTAGTAACAGTAAAGCATACCATCCAGGGTTTTCTGTTAAAGTCTTTCTTGGCCATAGATCATAGATATAGAAGTACTTTATATAAAGAAGAAGTGATGAAATCAAAAAGAACAAATCACTTACAACAAGAAAATACTTTCTAATTATGAACCGGGCGTCTCTCGTAGATGGTCGTAACAATGGCTGTAGATTAAAAAGCTAAGTTATTCGTATTTAGGCGCTATGAGATCAAATTTGACTTAAATCTTCAACAATCCAAATTTGAGAATACTCAAAACAAAATTTGATCATTGAATCACATAAATTAATTGCTCTCTGCAAAATCAATTAAACTATTGAATTGTGCGTTAAAATTAAAATCATTCGCTTTTGCAGCTCGAATACTCTTGATCAAAGCATCAAATTCATCCTTATTAAAGGACCGAAATGCTTCAAGCGACTCTGTAATTCCTTCAATATTACCTGGAGGCACGGTCAATCCTAATTTATAAGCACGTACAATTTCCGCCCCTTCCCCACCTCCTGAAAAGATGATCGGAACTTCAAATTGAATAAGCTCAAAAATTTTCGAAGGAACTGCTCCTATGATTCTATTAGAAAGAGGAACCAAAGCGACTAAAACATCTGAATATATCTGTTTCAGATCATTTGGATGATAAGCGCCATGAAAAAATACGCTTAGATCCGTATTCTTTTGGCAAAAGTCTCTAATCTGTTCTTCCTCCATACCCATTCCGTAAATATGAAACTCCAAACCCAATGACTTAAAATCAACCCGTTTACATAGTTCAAAAACACCTTGTGCATATCCCAATAATCCAGCGTAGACAACCTTATTCAATCCTGCAATAGAACCTCTATTTGAATCAGTTAGATCTGAGCTAAGAAGGTTTCTGTAAAGAAAACTTGGCTTATCAACCTGCGCCTTAATATGCTCTAAAATTTCTGTGGATTGACCTAATATTAAATCGCTCTTCTTGTATATATATGACTCCAAATTCAAAAGAATGTTATGCATTCTGCCAGGTTTCAGCACGTTAAGTTCAACAGCAGATTGTGGCCAGAGGTCAGAGACATTCAAGCAAATCTTCTTTTTAAAGAATAAATTGGAGAGAAAAACTGCCGTAAAAGAAACAAAAAGAGGAGGACTCTGAATCAAAATAAGTTTAGTACGATTCACATTCAGAAAAGGTAAGTAGAATGCTAAGCTTATCGAGAAAGAAAGCATACTCAATAAACGAACGAAGGGTTTTTGGCTTTTCGATGGATAAATGAAAATCCGATCAACACAAACTCCATCAATAAACTCTCGAACTTTAAGTTTATTACGATAGCCCCCAAAGACTCTCCCTTTCGGATAATTTGGCATTGGACATAGAACTCTAACAGAATTACCTCTCTCAACAAAACCTCGAGCCATTGCTGAAATTCTCTTGGGAGCAGCTCCTAGTTCAGGATCATAATAATTTGATACAATCAATATATCACACTCTTCTTTCACTAATCTGGCTCAATTTATTTACGATGCGCTCTGCTGCTTTTCCGTCCCATAATTCAGGAATCCCGCCTTTTTTCCATTTACCTGAAAACAAGATATCTAAAGCAGGTTTAATAGCAGATGGATCTGTCCCTACTAATTCATTAGTGCCAATACTGCATGTCTCAGGACGTTCAGTGTTATCTCTTAATGTTAGACAAGGAACTCCCATGACAGTAGTTTCTTCTGTTATTCCTCCTGAATCTGTTATCACCACTTTTGATCTCTCCACTAAATAGTTAAACTCTAAATATGATAGTGGTTCTATCAGATGAAGATTAGGATGACTAATTCCAATTGTGTCAAACACTTTTGCTGTTCTGGGGTGAATAGGAAATATAAGAGGAATACCTTTTGAATTATCAGCGATTTCTTGTATTAACGCCTTCAGCTTATATTCTTGATCAACATTAGCCGGACGATGGAGCGTCATTACAGC
Organism: uncultured Flavobacteriales bacterium; assembly: GCA_905479105.1. GTDB lineage: Bacteria > Bacteroidota > Bacteroidia > Flavobacteriales_G > Salibacteraceae > SHAN690. The sequence continues at coordinate 428,912 of CAJQLE010000004.1, read as the reverse complement.
ATAGTTTTGATCTATCAATTTTAGTTCATCGAAAATTTGTGGTTTGAAAAACCTATTTCTGTTTTTCAATAACGTGTCAATCATTGTGTTTCCTACAAAGAAAATTGTGTCTTCCTTTGCTCCTAGTTTCAGAAGGTTCTGGTTAGCCAATCGAGACGTTGTAAAAAAGTAATCAGTAATACTATCCGTTACCATTCGATTTATTTCTTCAGGCATTGACAAATCAAATGATCTAATACCCGCCTCAACATGAGCTACTTTAATGTTCATTTTCTTTGCAGCGATGGAACAAGCCATTGTTGAAGTTACATCACCCACAACTAAAGTAAGATCGCAGGGTTTGTCTATTAATAGAGCCTCATACCTTATCATAATCTTGGCGGTCTGTTCAGCTTGTGTCCCTGAACCCGATTCTAGGTTAACATCAGGTAAGGGAATATTTAGCTGATCAAAAAAATCACCTGACATTCTCTTATCATAGTGCTGTCCAGTATGTATTAATCTAAAACTAAGATTAGCATAATTCTTATTCTGAAATTCATGAATGATAGGTGCTATTTTCATGAAATTTGGTCGTGCTCCCGCGATAATATCTACTAACAATATTGAAATAATTGAGATTAATAAGAGTTTTCGACTAAGATCAAAATTTGATGTGCAAAGCTAAATTTTTCATGGAGCCAATTTGATTATGATACCGCCATGATTAATCTCGTTATAAACTCTTGAACTTTCCATTCAACAGCTAATTCAGCAGGGTTTTGTATAAATCAGTCAGCTTGAGCTTTTCAACCTGCCAGTTATAGTGCTCCTCCACCGCCCTACGTCCATTTTCAGCCATCATTTTAGCCCTATCGTCATCATCTATAAGAGACATAATAGCCTCGCCTGCTTTGACTTCATCTAAAGGGTTGACTAAAACACCGCAATGATGCTTTTCAACAATTTCTTTTATTAGCCCGAAGTCAGAACCTACAACCGCTAAGCCTGCCGCCATGTACTCCAATAATTTAACCGGCAAAGCGTCAATATAACTTGGAGTTGGATGTAATAACACTAATCCTACCTTGCATTTAGAATAAACTTGATGGACCCTTTCTCTATTCAGAAAACCTAATTCATTAACCTTTTCCCAGCCATTATATGAGCGAACTTCTTGTGAGAGTTCATTGCTTTCAAAGCTTCCACCCAATTCTAATTTTATAGATGTGCTTTCCATTGATTTAACCATTGTTTTCGAACCTCTAACCTCCGTCAAGTCACCAATATAGCATGCTAATGCATCTCTCTGTAACCAGTTGTCTTTCTCCAGACTATTGCCAATAATGGGATAATTCTTTAGAACAACCACCCTAGAATTAACCATCCTAAATCTATCTGCAATAGGCTCAACAACAGTAATTACCGCATCGAGCTTATTTGCAACTCGATGCTCAAAATATTTATAGCCCCAGCTTAAAAGTGACTTTGCCAAAACTGGTATCCAGCTCTTATGTTTAATTTGGTTAGGAACATCTTCATGAGAATCATAGACAACACAAGCTCCATTTGCCCTTAATCTATTGGCAATTAGCAGTAACTCAGGATCATGAAAGTGATACATATCGGCATCGATCTCTAAGGCCGTTCTGAGCACGGCAAAAGGAGCCTTTAGTATTCTTGTAAGTTTATTTTGAAATGGAACATGAACATTCACTATTTCCAAGTTTTCAAAATCACTTTTTAAATCATGGCTATTCACCACGACAAGCTTCACATCATATCCAGCTTCCGCGAGGGCGCGACATTCTTTATAATAAATCCGTGTGTCTTTCGCTTTATGCACAGATGTTAGATGGCAAACTGTTTTCATGCTGAATCCGTGACGGTTGTTTCTTTTATTGTGTGGAATGTTTTGGGGTAAAAATTGATCGCTAATATTCCGATTAACATACCATGAGTAATCAAACTCACGATTAACCCACTATTGACTAAAGTTAAACTTGAAATAAACAAAAGCGGAATAACGAAACTGAAATCTCGATTTGCTGAAACATTGTCTATCAAATGATAAATGGTTATCAGCACAAAGGTCAGCAGAGGAAAAGCCCAAAATCCAACTTGACCAAACGTATCTCCAAATACATTGCAATTTGCATAAACAGTATCTGAAAATGCAAAATATTGCTTCCCAACAATACTCGGAATAGGGTCTGAATATGGCGAATTAAAAATGAAATTAAAGGGGAAGCTGTGAGAAAAGTAATTAAGCGGATGACTAGAAAAGAACTCTCCATAATTGTAGTAAATCTGAGAAGGAAGAAGCACTCCACGTCTAACGATCAAAGAAGAAACAAACGTTGTTCTTCCAAGAAATAAATCAACAAATAATAGCGATCCAAAAAGCAACGATAACCCTCCCATTAAACCAAGGATGAAATTCTTTCTAAGGATTCTGTAAAGGATGAAAAGCATTAAACCTAGTGGACCAACAAAGAGCATAGATTTATGCCCGCCAATTGAAAAAAGATACACTGACATTGCTAACCCAACGAATAAAAGCGTTTTATTCTTTCGGGCTACCCCTATCAATATCAATAGCACATTCAACACATTTCCAAGCCAATTGAATGAATACTGAGATAGGCGGTTTGTTTCGGCTTTATAAACTGCTCTTTGATCGTAAACTTCAATAATTCCAGAAATATTGAAGTCAAAACCATGATTCTTTATTAAAACGATCAACATTAAAACCGCTATAATGACTGCCGAATAGAGGTATTGATAGATAGTGAAATTAAACCGAATGTTGCTTAGCAACAATCGTACTTCAGCTCTATCCTTTAAAATGGGAATTAATATAAACATACCAGCTAACATCCAATACATAGCAGAATCTCTTTGATAATAGATATCATACTGAACAGAGATTGGAATAAAACAAAAGGTGAAAAGCATAAAGTGAAGGACATTGCTCGCCTTGTTCAATCTCACATCAATGCTCAGTGCAATGAAGGCAAATGTCAAATAAGACAAAAGAATTAACCAAGCTGGACGAGGGTCGAAAACAACCCCATAATACCCATAGGTTTTACTTAGTTCAAACACAAAAAAACTAAGAACAACTTTAACAATTAAAGCTAAAACCAAAAAGGCAATCTGCCCTCTTCCCCTTCGTTTTTTGATGTAAAAATCTAAATTCATCAGCTCGCAAAAATACGCTCAACGCAAGTAAATTAACATATTCAATCCAAATTGATTTAAATTCGCCTGAGATACCTACCTATGACAGAAACAAAATACATATTGAAAGAGACTGATGAAGAAACCCTTTCATCAGCGGAAATAATATCCTCCTTAAAAAAGCACGCGAAGACGATTATTCTGTTTTCTGTTATTATTGGAATTCTCTCCGGGGCATTTACATTCTTTCAAAAAGATTATTACACTTCAAATGCTGTAGGAACAAGTGAGTTATTTCAGGACAGTGAAATAAGACCAGTTATGGATATTATATCATCCATCATTCATAATAGATCCGCTAAGTCAATTTCACAAATATTAGATATCTCAGAAGAAACATCCCAAGCAATTAAAGATATGAGCGTCAGTGATCTTCAATCCGGTGAAAATCAACAGTACATTTTTGATATAAAAATAACCACGACAGATAGTTCTAAAATCGATGAGATTTTCGAGCGTATTCTTTATGGGATTGAGTCCAATAGCTATCTAGCAAATAAGTTCACTGAGAAAGTGAATGATATAGACACTCTAATTTTAAAAACGGAGCAGCAAATTTCTGATTTAAATAAATTAAAAACTCAGACTCTTAAACTGTCAAGTGAACAAAATAATGGAGTTGTGATTTTTCCAACTAACATCTATTCGGAAATTGTTGAATTGGAAGAGAGGCTATTGAAATTGAAAAATCAGGCCAATGATATTTCTATAGTCGAATATATTCAGCGCCCACCGAAGCCTGAAAAGGCCGCTGGCCCGAATAGAATGATGACCACCTTATTAGCGTTTTTTTCCTCAATTGCGATCGGGATATTTATTGTAATAGCTAGATTGGTTTTTTAATCTGCATCCGAAATAAGCTTTTCATCGTGGGATTTGGCTTGATAGTAAATCAATCCCCAATAAATGATATACATGAAGCTTTCAATGGAAGTGTAGTAAACTAAAAAATCCAATATTGAAATATCTAATCGTGAAATTGGAACAAGGGTCAAAATAGATATAAAGTATGCCCATTGCCAATAACTAGCCACATTCACTTTATTTATTGCATTTAATAGAGAGCTTAAAGGAGATACCACAAACCTTAAGCCAAAGGACACGACCATTATTTGGGCATATTGACCTGCTTCACCCCAACCCTCTCCAAAGACTAGGTAAAAAATATCCTCTCCAAAAACCGCTATTGGCACCACAAATAAAATGGCTATTACCGTCATCAAGCCAGTAAGCCTAATAAAGTCTGCTGATACTGGTTGATTTAACCTCCATTTTTCGGCTAATCGTTCTAAAAACACTTGCGCTATATTCCTTGAGATGAAAGCTACTGGCGCTGACAACACATATTTCATTAGGTTGAAATATCCAACCGTCAAACTTTGAAAAGCTATCGAAATAAACAATAAAGGCAAATGGGCGCCCGCAGAATTAGCCAAAGATGAAAGACCAAAATTTAACGGAAAGCTTTTATAAAGCTTCGCAAGCCTCTTCATTTCCAGCCAAGAAAACGACACATGAAAGAATCCTCTTTTCCTTGCTTGGTAAATTGCAATTAAGAGCATAGAGTATCTGCCTATAATATCACTAATAATGAGTCCCCCACCTTTAATTGTAAGACCATAATATATAGTCGACACACCTTCAAAGCTTCTCTGTGCCACCTTGTTAAACGATGAAGCCATAAACGCCTTTTGCCTTATCAACCAGAAGTTAAAAGCTTGATAAACCCCTACCGAAAACAAAGACAATGGAATTAGAATGAGCCAGTCTTGGATTCTCGTATTGTTCAAAAGATCAGAAATCTCTGAGCCAAAAAGGATAATAACAATTAAAGAAACAAAAGCTGTAATAAATGCAAAAACAACAGACAAATAGACTAACCGGATAGAATCCTCATTGGTCTTAGGCAAAACAACCGCCATTTCATATCTACCTGAAGCGATTACTGAAAATGTAGATACTATGCTAAAATATAGACCATAAACCGCTACATCCTCAACGGAGAATGCCCTGGATATAAAAGGAGATAAAATCAGAGGAATGAGCTGCGCTATGGCCGAGCCGGCAAAAAGGGAAAGGAAACCTTTGACAAATAAAGAAGACCTATATCGCTCTAGCATTTCAAGAGACAATTACTTCTGCTTCCGATGTATCCTCTCAATCATCTCAACCACTTTCATTCCTTCGAGGGCATTGGTTGAAATTTGAGATTTACCGGTAAGCACATCTACAACATTCTCGATAACATAATGGTGGTTTGCTGCACTACCTTTATAGTCACCATAATCGTTTGGAGGATTGGATGGAGGTAAGTCAGGCATTGTATAATTCTCAATATGACAGTATTCAACTTTATCCATATACTGACCACTAACTTTCACTGTGCCTTTTTCTCCAACAACTACAATACTGCTTTCAAAGTTTTTATCCCAGATTGCTGTGCTATAGTTAATAGAGCCAAAGCCTCCATTGACAAACTCAAACTGAACCAAACCTGAATCATCAAATTCAGTGATGTTTTCATGTCCAAAGTTTGTACTTGAAGCTATGATATTTTGAATGTCACCAAACAACCAGTACATGATATCGACAAAGTGACTGAATTGCGTAAATAACACACCACCATCGAGAGCGTTGGTGCCTTTCCACCCGCCTGCCTTGTAATAGCGTTCATCTCTATTCCAATAGCAACTCAGTTGAACCATATTGATCTTTCCTAACTTATTCTCTGCGATCAAACTTTTTAGCCACTTAGAAGATGGACTATATCTGTTCTGCTTCACACAAAATACATGCCTAGAAACCTGCAGCGATTTGAAAATCACCTCTTCACATTCTTGACGTGTCAATCCCATAGGTTTTTCAATCACCACGTGAGATCGCGATTCAAGCATCTTAATAGACTGAGCAGCATGCAAACCATTGGGAGTGCAAACGTTCACTACATTCAAGTCTAAATTAGCTTCTATTAAGTCTTCTATAGACTCAAAGACCTGAATATTTGGATAAAGTTCTTTGGCTTGATTTAGCTTTTCTGCATCTGTATCAACAACTGCTTTTAGTTCGCTTTCTGCGTTACCACTAACCATTAACGCATGCTTTTTACCGATATGGCCAAAGCCAATAACTCCAAATGTGATTTTACCCATTTACTCTAAAAAATTGGCCACAAAGATAATCTAATATTTTCCTTTCAATATTGCCCGAAAACCAACTTTACCGCTTTTATTTGATCAACAAATGCGTTCTTTGAAGGCATGTCCGATAACACTAATTTATCTCAAATATTATTATTTGATGGCGTTTGCAATCTATGCAATGCAGCCGTTCAATACGTCATTAGGCATGATAAGAAAAAGACGATCAAGTTTGCTTCTTTGCAATCTCCTTTCGGAAGAAAAGTTCTCTCTGAGAAATATCGAGACACCTCCACACTGAAAACATTCATCTACATTAAAAATGAAGAAGTCTTAACCAAATCTTCTGCCTTTCTAACCTTGATGAAAGACCTTGGTGGAATTCAACAAACAGCAATCGTATTTTGGATTATACCGAGGTTTTTGAGGGATGCACTTTACGACTTTATTGCAACCAAACGCTATGCTGTATTTGGTAAAAAAGAATCGTGCTACCTGCCTTCTCCTGAGTTAGAAGATCGTTTTATTCAGGACTGAGTTAGTTTATCCCAATACCAATTGATTGCTCTTTCCAAGCCAACTTTTAAGTCAATCTCCGGGCGATAGCCTAACAATGTCTCAGCCTTCACGATAGACGCTAAGCTATGCCTAACATCCCCAATCCTTTCAGGGCCATACTTCACTTCCACATTAGCAATAGCCGGATCAAACGAGGATAATAAGCCTTGCAGAATTTCGATTAATTCATTTAGGTTGGTACTCTCACCAAAAGCTACGTTGTAGACTTCATTCACAGCAACAGGGTTTGTAGATAACATCGCAATGTGATTGGCGTGAATAACATTATCGATAAATGTAAAATCCCTTGACTGAGTGCCATCTCCATGAATAGTAGGTGAATCGTGCTGAATAAAGTGTCGAATAAATTTTGGAATGGCTGCGGCATAGTCACCATCAGGATCTTGACGTTTTCCAAAAACGTTGAAATAGCGTAGGCCTATGGTTTCAAACCCATATAAATCTCCATAAACCTTTGCATACTGCTCTCCTACTACTTTGGTAATGGCATATGGAGAAAGAGGCTTACCAATCTTTGCTTCTACTTTTGGCAATCTTTGTTCATCACCATATACGGAGCTACTCGTAGCAAAAACGAAACGTTTCACTTTAGCTTCTTTAGATGCTGAAAGCATATTCAAGAAACCATTGATGTTCACCTCATTCGTGGTAATTGGATTCTTAATGGAACGCGGCACAGAACCCAATGCTGCTTGATGAAGAACATAATCAACTCCATCAACTGCCTTCTCGCAATCTCGTACGTTTCTTATATCTCCTTCTATAAATGTAAATGCCCTATCCGCATTGAACAAGTCAATATTTGATTTAAAACCAGTAGCAAAATTGTCTAAGCCAACTACCTCATTATCATTCTCTAAGAGGTCTTCAACCAAATTGGAACCGATAAAACCAGCTGCTCCAGTTACGAGCACTCTCGAACCTGATATTTTACGCTTAATCACCATTTTTTCGTGAGTCGAATACGCTTAAATTTTTGAAAGTTAATTTGGCCCGTGAGTCTATTAGCGTGCTATAGAAGTTGCTCTCATCTCACGAATCACAGTAACTTTAACTTGACCAGGGTAAGTCATCTCATCCTGTATCTTTTCAGAAATCTGGAAGGCCAAAGTACTTGCTTCTTCATCTTTTACCTTCTCACTAGATACAATCACTCTAAGCTCTCTTCCGGCTTGAATTGCAAATGCCTTCTCAACACCAGGATAACTTAAAGGAATTCGCTCCAAGTCCTTGATCCGCTTAATATATGATTCCATCACCTCTCTTCGCGCTCCTGGTCTTGCTCCACTAATCGCGTCACAAACTTGAATAATAGGAGATATCAAAGTTGTCATTTCAATTTCATCATGGTGAGCACCGATTGCGTTGCACACATCAGGCTTTTCATTGTACTTCTCAGCCAACTTCATACCGTATATAGCGTGAGGCATTTCGCTTTCCTCATCCATAACTTTTCCGATATCATGCAGTAATCCTGCTCGTTTAGCCACTTTAGCGTTCAATCCGAGTTCAGCAGCCATGGTTGCACATAAATTAGCTACTTCCCGGCTGTGTTGTAGTAAGTTTTGACCGTAAGATGATCTGTATTTCATTCTACCGATCATTCTTATCAATTCAGGATGAAGACCATGGATGTTTAGATCGATGCAGGTTCTTTTACCTGTTTCCACAATTTCTTCCTCAATGCGTTTCTTCGTCTTTTCAACTACCTCTTCAATACGTGCGGGATGAATACGACCATCTGTAACTAATTGGTGGAGAGAAAGTCTAGCAATCTCTCTTCTAATTGAATCGAAACAAGAAAGAATGATAGCCTCTGGAGTGTCATCAACGATTATCTCAACTCCAGTAGCTGCTTCCAAAGCGCGAATGTTCCTTCCTTCACGACCAATAATCCTTCCTTTTATTTCGTCACTTTCAATATTGAAAACGGAAACGGAATTTTCAATGGCCTGCTCCGTGGCAACGCGCTGAATAGTCTCAACCACAATTTTCTTAGCCTCCTTATTCGCATTGATCTTAGCCTCGTCAACAATATCCTTCATGCGGCCCATGGCTTCTGTTTTCGCCTCGTTGATCAATACTTCTTTGAGCTGTTCTTTCGCATCTTCAGCGCTCATTCCTGTCATTGACTCAAGTTGTTTCACTTGTTTCATGTGCAGAGCTGATAATTCTGTCTGCTGCTTCTCAACAACTTCCAATTGAACATTTAAGTTTTCGCGGATATCATTGACCTTCTGATCTTTCTTATTGGCTTCAGCCAATTTCTGATTCAACGTGTTTTCTTTTTGATTGAGGCGATTTTGAGATTCATTGGCCTTGTTATCCTTCTCACGAATCACTTTATCGTGTTCTTCTTTCAATTGGAGAAACTTCTCCTTGGCTTGCATCAACTTTTCTTTCTTGATGATTTCAGCATCCTTCTTCGCTTCATCCAAAACTGCCTTGCGCTGATTTTTCAGAGCAGACTTTTGAAGACCGAACATCAGTCCAGCACCTAATGCCAGACCAACAACTCCCATCACAATGGTTAAAATATCCATTTTCTTATTATTAAATAATTTTTAAAAAACCCGTACAAACAGGAGCAAATGCGACCTTCAAAAAAAGCGAAAAATCGGGGCTCACCGAGCAACGCAAACGTCCAGTGTCTTTTCAGATAACTGAAAAAATCCTACCAATTTCCGAGGAAAATGGAGTAAACAGGCCTGCTTTTGTTACAAACTAAGATCCGCCCCAGCGTTAAAACTGTTCAGGTCACACAACTATTAGTCTGTACGGGCTATATTTTGAAAGAACGATTTACTCAGATGCTAGAGCAGTATCAATGCGTTCAATCAAGGAGTGAATCTGCGATTCGGCTTTCTCAAAGGCTAGCTCTTCTGCGCCATGCCCTTTATCTGTGGTAAGCTCGATCGCTAACATGGCCAATAAATCAAGTTTATCCTTTACGCCAAAACTGCCTTCCAGTTCTTTTAGCCTTTGGTTGATATATGCGGCTGCCTTCCTGACTTCCTCCTCCTCTTCCATTTTCACAGAAAGGGGGTAAACTCGGTTAGCTATGTTAACTTTTATTGAAAGTTCACTCATTTGATCTAGTCATTTAACAATGCAATGCATTTGTCAATTTCCCGTACAAGTTGGCTGATTCTGCGCTTCGACTCTGACACACGATCTTCATCTCCTTTAATTGCCGAAGCCATTCTCAGCACTTTGTTTTCTTCGCGTAATCGCCCAAGCTCATGATTTAAACCCTCAACCTTCAATCCAAGTTTCTCCTTATCCGATTCAAGCTGAGCAATGCGCTCAGTATGATCACGGTAAGCCTTTATTAAGCCATCTGCTTTTTTACCAAGGCTTTCAATAGAAGAGGTTAAATCTTTCACATTCAACGAATTACTACAAATTGTCTATTACACGTAACAGACGCTCAAAGATTCGCAAAATTTATGAAAGCATTGTTCAAAAGAGAAAATTTCTTTACGCAAAGCAGCCCCATTCAACTTTTACATTCGCAGTCATGCCAAAATTGAATAAAACTATTCTAGCTTTCATAAGCTCGTTCACTTTGATTCTTGCTTGTTTGTCAAGCGCAAGCAGTCAGAGTTTCATTGCAAAAAATCCGTTGGAGATCGAACCTTCATTGGCGGGTAATTATGGTGAACTGCGCCCAAATCATTTTCATGCCGGAATAGATTTAAAGACAGCTGGTAGAGAAGGATTAAATGTTTTGGCTGCTGGAGACGGTTTTGTTTCAAGGATTAAAATATCCGGATACGGTTATGGGAAGGCTGTTTACATAGATCATCCTGAAGGTTTTACAACTGTTTATGCGCATTTACAATCTTTAAATGACAGCATAGAACGCTACGTTAAAAAATATCAATACGAGCAAGAAAGCTTTGAGATTGATATTTATCCAGGTAAGAATGACCTTCCTGTAAAAGTGGGGGATGTCATAGCTCTTTCAGGCAACACTGGCGGATCAGGAGGCCCACACCTGCACTTTGAAATAAGAGATACAAAAAGTGAAATTCCAAGAAACCCTTTACTTTTTGACTTCCCGGTTTCTGATAGTAAAAAACCCGTGATCGAAGCAATTGGAATAAGTCCTGTAGGACAACAAAGCGAAATTGCTGGTGCTCAAAAAACATTTCATGCCAGATCTGCTTATGGCGATCTAAAGGCTTCACAACCCATTGAAGTTCGAGGTAAATTTGGAGTGGAATTATCTGGGTACGACTCGCAAGATGGTTCTTATAACAAGAATGGAATTTACAAAGCAAGTCTGCTCGTAGATGGAATTCGCATTTCTACATTCACTGCAGACAGTATTTCCTTTGATTTAAGTCGGCACCTAAATGCCCTAATTGACTACAATTATTATTATTTCTCTAAGACAAGATTTCTGAGATTATATAGACTTCCAGGAAATAAACTTAAGAACCTTAAATACGAAAATGACGGTATACTGAATCTCACTGCCGGAATGCATGAGATCGCAGTTATAGCAGAAGATGTATCGGGCAACAAAGAAACAGTGACCTTTAAAGTCAATGCATTGCCCGTTACTGAACAGTCATTGCCCGTTGAAGAGATAAAATGGAACCTTCCTTTCATTTATGAAAGCGAAAAATTCAACATCTACTTTCCTATAAATACCGTTTACGAAACCATTCCTACAAAAATCAAAGAATCACAGATCGGAGAATTTCCAAGCATTTCGATTCTACGCCAAGAAATCCCTGTTCAAGAGCCTTTCGTAATCGAAATTAATGCTGGAGTTGCTGCACAAAAGAAAGGTATAGTTATCGCTCAGTTTAATAGTAACGGCCAACCGTCAAGAGCCCTAAATACAAGATCAAACGGGAATGTACTAAGCGCTGAAAGCAGATCCTTTGGTGTTTTTTCTTTATACATCGATGAGAAGTCTCCGGTAATTACCTCCATAAACTTTACCAACGATGAAAATTGGACGTCTGGAAAGATGAAGTTTAAAGTAACCGACAATTTTAGTGGAATCAATCAGTACTCAGTATTAGTGAATGAAAAATGGGTGCTGATGGAATATGAGCCTAAACAAGAAATGCTGAGTATTGACGTTAGAGAACTTAATAAATCAGATGAAGTGCAACATTTAGAGCTCAAAGTGATCGATTTAGCCGGAAATGTTGCCACCTTTGACGGAAGATTTTTTAAACGATGAAATATTTTCTTGGAGTCTTTTTCTTGACTTTCTTTTCAGTTACGAGCTATTCGCAAGAAGATCAAAGCGCAGGATTACTGCAGCTTTCAGGCATCGTGGTTTCCGGAGACAGCTTAACACCTGTTCCGTTTACGAGTATCATGATCAAAGGATCAAGTAGAGGAACCATATGCGATTACTTTGGTTTCTTTTCACTTGTGGTAAAGGAAAATGACACGATTCAATTCTCTAGTGTGGGTTATAGAAATAATGATTTTGTTGTCCCAGACACATTAGAAAACAATCGATATTCTATCATTCAATTGCTTCAAAAAGATACGATTGTGCTCAGTCAACAAATAGTGTATCCATGGCCCAGCAAAGAGCAGTTTAAGCAGGCGTTCCTCACCTTAGATGCCCCAACGACTGATTATGACAGGGCTTTTGAAAATATGACTCGAGAAGATGTTCGATTGGCCATTCAAGGAGTTCCAATGAGCGCTCAAGGAAATTATAATTACGTGGTTCAAAAAGAATATTCAAGACTTTATAATTTGGGTTCCTTACCTCAGATCAGTTTGATGAATCCACTGGCTTGGGCGCAGTTTATTCAAGCCTGGAAAAACGGAGACTTCAAATCTAACAAATAGACCAAGAATCACAATCAGTTGATTAGAATAATCCATACAGTTCTCCTTCTTTTTAGTGTCTTTATTGTCACAGCACAAAAGGCTACAATACAAGGTGTTGTAAAAGATAATTATGGGAATTCTGTCGATGCTGCTACGGTTGGGGTGCCAGGAACGACTTTTGGGACAACATCATCTGAAGACGGTTCTTTCCGCTTTGAAATACCAGCGAACCAAGACCTCAAAGTCATTGTAAGACATATTAGTTTTCAAGAGTACAGCGTATTTGTGAACGGAAAATCCGGTGAGACCATCCGAATAAACGCAACAGTTAAAGATCGCGCAAACGACATAAAAACTTTTACGCTAACAGAAGAACGAGATAGAGAAAAACCAATGAGAAAGATTGAGGCTGGAATGGCCAAATTCAATCCATCCGTTACAGGCAGTGTAGAGTCCCTTTTACCAGCTCAAGCCCTTGGTGTTAGCACAAATAATGAATTAAGCTCGCAGTATTCAGTGCGAGGCGGAAACTTTGATGAAAACTTGGTTTACGTTAATGGCATCCAAGTCTATCGTCCATTTCTTATTCGCAGTGGACAGCAAGAAGGATTAAGCTTTATCAATAGTGACTTGGTATCTAGCATAAGCTTTTCATCTGGTGGTTTCGAATCTAAATATGGCGATAAGCTCTCTAGCGTCCTTGATATCACGTACAAGAAACCTGAGAAATTTGCTGGATCGGTTTCTGCAAGTTTACTGGGGGCAAACATCCATATAGAAAACGCCAGCGATAATAAACGATTCACTCAAATCCATGGTCTTCGCTACTTTTCTAATCAATACCTTTTAGGCAGCCTAGATACTGATGGCTCTTACAGACCTAGGTTTATAGATTATCAAACCTATCTCACTTACTCTTTCAATTCAGATTGGGAGGTATCCTTTCTGGGAAATTACTCTCAAAACCAATATCAATTTGCACCGAGAAGTAGAGAAGCTTCATTTGGAACAGTAAGTTCGGCTGTTGGTCTAAATGTATTTTTTGAAGGACAAGAAGTAGACCAATACCAAACTGCCTTCGGTGCTCTAGCGCTGCAATGGACGCCTCGATATAATTTCAATCTAAGGTTGATCGCATCTGCTTTTCAAACGCTTGAAGAAGAAACATTTGACATTGAAGCAGCTTATAGCTTATCTGAACTTGAAACAGATCTTGGATCTGAATCTTTTGGGGATGAAGCCTTTACGATAGGCACTGGCTCTTACCTCAATCATGCAAGAAATTATCTAGATGCATTAGTTGCGTCATTGGAGCTTCAAGGAGAATACACTGGTGATAATCACAAATGGTTATGGGGTTTGAAATACCGGAGAGATGATATCATTGATAAACTTAATGAATGGCGCCTCGTGGATTCAGTTGGCTATTCAGTGCCATATACTGGAACCGATGTTAATCTCTTTGAAACGATAAAATCAGACAATCGAATCGCTACGAACCGCGTTATGGGTTATCTGCAACGAGACTGGAATTTTGATTTGAAAAACCACAAACTCTTCTTAAGCACAGGAGCACGTTTTCACTATTGGGACTTTAATGAGCAAACAACCTTTAGTCCGAGATTTTTGGCGGCATTCACACCAGACTGGAATCAAGATTGGATTTTCAGAGCAAGCTGGGGATATTATCATCAACCCGCCTTTTATCGAGAAATGAGGGATTTGAATGGGAATGTAAACCCTGCCATCAGAGCCCAAAAATCAATTCATTATGTGCTTGGTGCGGACTATAACTTCACCATGCTAGGAAGGCCCTTCAAATTTGTAGGAGAAGCTTATTACAAGCAGTTATCAGAGATTATACCTTATGAGCTTGATAACGTCAGAATCCGATATTATGCGACCAACAATGCAGTTGGATTTGCTCAAGGAGTAGATTTAAAACTCAACGGTGAATTTGTAAAAGGAATTGAATCATGGATCAGTCTTTCTGTAATGCAAACCCAAGAAGATATATTGGATGACCAATATGATGAATACACAGTTCAATTAGATGATACTACATTCAAAAGTCTTAAGCCATTTGGCACTGTGCTGGACACCACAACAATATATCCAGGATATATCGCGCGTCCCACAGACCAAAGGGTGAATTTTGCTATGACCTTTCAAGATTACGTGCCAGGTTTAGAGCAAATCAAAGCTCATCTTAGCTTAATATTCGGAACCGGCCTACCTACTGGCCCACCGAGCTACACACGTTGGCAAGATGTATTCAGAATGCCTCCTTATCGCAGAGTTGATATAGGTTTCTCAGCGCGATTAAAAGACGAAGCCAAAGAATCGAGTTCTCCCGTATTCAAACACATTAATTCTGCTTGGATTACCCTAGAAGTGTTTAACCTTTTGGCAGTAAATAACACCATTTCTTACCTGTGGATTAAGGATGCTAGCAATACCGAATATGGTGTGCCTAATTATCTCACCAACAGGCGTGTCAATCTCAAACTGATCGTTAAGTTTTGAGAAGGCTAGTTAAAATATCAATCTTGCTGCTTGTTTTAGCCGGATGTGAAAAAGACCTTGAGATAAACGAAGATTATCTCACTGATCAAAATCTAGAAAGTTACCTGTCGACATTTGATGATGTCAAGATTGTTGAAGACCTCTTCGCCTTTGCGGGAAAAAGTGATTTTTTTGAAAGAGAAACATCCAATTTCCCAATTCACATTTATGCGGCTATTCCTGATCTAGCGAATGAAATGAGGGTCTATTCTTCTGACTCTATTCAATATCCTGATAGCCTAGAACTTTACGAAGAAATAGATTTGGAATTCGAAGATCTTGAAGATGGTTTTTTCACCCGATTTATAGATAATGATAGTCTTTCTGACAAAATCCTTCGTATTTGTTATCAAAGTGGAGACTCTTTGCACATTTCAATACCAATTGAAATGAGGGCAGCAACTCAAATCACCAAACCAATAAATGGAATTTTCAGGGAATTAAATAGTCAAGGATTTTTGTTGTTTGATTGGTCTTCCATACCGGCAACCGAATTCTATTTATTGACGATGATTGATCCTTTTGGAGATTTAACGTTTGCTCTTCAAACAAGACGTTCTGACTTTTCATTCTACGATCTTCGATTTGTTGAAAATGTTTTATTTCAAGCAGAAATAAAACCAGAACTCGTTCCAAACTACGAATATCAGTTTTCAGTATTTGCCCTAAGCAGCGATGGCTGGCTGAATGCCACAGCAAGCGATACCTTTGTTGCGGAATAATTGACCATGAACAAAGATCAATCCTTTAAAATACTTGATCTTGGAAAGATGGGCTATGGCGAAGCTCTTGAAATTCAAGAAAAGCTTTTTCGAGAAATTCTTGAGTCAAAAAGAAATGGACAGCAGCACGATTTAAATACGCTGATCTTAGTGGAGCATACACCCGTTTATACTTTGGGTAAATCAGGTGATTTAAACAACTTAAAGCGCAAGCCTGAAGATGTTGGAGCTGAATTTTATAAAACTACTCGTGGCGGTGATATCACTTTTCACGGTCCTGGACAATTAGTTGGCTACCCAATTTTTGACTTGGAACAATTTGATATGGGGCTAGCCAAATACATTTGGAGTATCGAAGAGGCGATTATTGAAACCATTTCAGAATTGAATATCAACGGAGGAAGAATTTCAGATGCAAGTGGCGTTTGGTTAGATATTGATAATGAAAAGGTTCGAAAGATTTGCGCTCTTGGCGTAAAAGCCAGTCGTTACGTTACTATGCACGGATTTGCATTCAACATCAACACAGATCTCACCTATTTCGATCATATGATACCCTGCGGAATAGATGATAAAGGAGTGACATCTGTCAAACAAGAAAAACAAAACCACCAAGACTTTGAGGCTATCAAAGCAATGGTGGTTTTAAAATTTCAAAAGCTATTTCAACGATCTATTTGAAAAGCTTGTTTAAGTTTTTCTTCGCTTCTTCCTCTGCTTTCTTTTTCGCTTCGGCTTCGGCCTTCTTCTTAGCCTCATCCGCTTTTTTCTTTGCATCTGCTTCGGCTTTCTTCTTGGCCTCATCCGCTTTCTTTCTTGCCTCAGCTTCGGCTTTTGCTTTTGCTCCCTCGGCATCTGACTTTAAGCGATCAGCTTCAGCTCTGGCTTTCGCTTCGGCTTCAGATTTTAAGCGATCAGCCTCATCCCTTGCCTTATTTTCGAGCTCGTCTTTTTTCTTATTAAGTTCATCAAGCGCTTGCCCCTTAAGATCATCAACAGGGTTCGAACCACCGGCTGTTCCTGCTAGCCTAGGCGTTATTATCGGGTCTTCAGTAGTTCCTTTGATATCTACATCCATTTTAATTCTTTCTGGCACAGAAGCATTTGTTCCTAAAGCCTTGTTGGCTTGAGACATTAAACCGCTTACTACTTGTGTGGCAGCACCTCCCATCAATCTAGATGGAATATCTAAATTCATCACATAATCCATTGTCAGGTCAAAGCCGTGACTTCCAGTAAAAATGCTCGGAATTTCTTTTCCTATGATGAAGTTGGTTGGGTCTACTCGAATGCGTCCATCCTCAAAGTAGTACTTCACTTTTGTATTGTCTAACGTCATGGATTTAACACCATCATATTTAATAGCTTCTGCAATTTTCATTAATGATTTCGGTGAAGACAGTGTTACATTTCGTGTAGTCAGCATTCCTCCACCATCAAGGGTGTTATATTTTGGATCCATATTCTGATCCATCTTACCTGCCATTTTCATGTTGGTTGAAAAGCGTCCTGTTGCACTTTCCATAATAGGTGCCATTTTCTGAACCATTTCTAAATACTCATATGTCTGTGGAATATCCCATCCTATAATATCCATATTAAAATCAAAGGATGGTTCGGTTGGATTGTTGGTTTCGTAGTATCCATTCATAGTCATCGAGCCGTCAAGTAGATTCATTGCTAACTTATTCATGTCGATTTTTTGATCTCTCAAGACTATAGATCCGCGAACGTTCGAGATATTCAAATTTTCATAAATCAATGCAGTGATGGATGTATTTAACACAAAGTCATAACCAGCTGGAACCTCCACCACTCCTGATGACTCTTCGGTTGCTTCCTCTTCAGCCTCTGCTGATTCATCTTCAGCCATAAATTCGTTCAAATCCATTGTATTCGAACTGAAGTTGAATGTCCCAGACATAGGAGCATCAGCAACATACCATTGAACGATGTTGTCGATTCGGCCAGTCAATGAAATATCACTTTTACCTACGTTCATATTGAAAGCTGTCAACTCAGCATATTGAGGTGAAAAGTTCAACGAACAAATCTTAATCACTGTAGAATAAGGCAATTCAGGATCTTTATAATCAAAGGCTTCCAAAACAAGTTGCCCAGCGGCTTCAAAATCCTGATAACGTTCTTGATCAATGGCACTTTGATTTCCTTTTAACACAATGTTAGAAAACACCTTTCCACTGAGACTTTGTCCTTCTTCCAAAGGAATCACATCAGCGAGAGAGGCCATATCCAAATTAGCTTTAATCGATGCATCTATATAGGGGTCTGAGATTGGCGTTCTCATGTGTAAAACCACATCGATAGGGTTTCCAGCCAACTCAACATGAAACGTATTGATATCAACCAATGTGTTGTCTTCAGAACCTCCAGGGTTCTTAATGTGCATATCAATATTGATGGCTTCAGCCGATTTCGGAAGATCTGGATATTGGAATCTCGCGTCACTCACTTTTAGATCTAGCGCAAATAAAGGTAGTTGGTCTCCAATCATCCTTCCCTTTGCCATTCCTGAAAGCGCAAGGTTACCATCTGTTTCTACATCTTCAAAGTCCGTCAAGAATACAGCCGGGACCAAAGAGAGTAAGCTTTTAAAGGATGTCTCTTTTGTTTCGAAGCTCATATCCAAATCGATAGGATCACCTTCTTCTGAAGGCATGGCCACCATTCCATCAAAGCCAAGATAAAGTGCATTCAATTTCACATAATTTTCGTCAAACACGAACTTCATATTAGGAAGGTTCATGTTCACATCAAACTTCATATCAAGTCTTGTGCTATTAAGGTAGGAAACACCATCCATTCGGTAGGTTACTCCATCTGCCGTGGTAGTGGTAGATAATAAGAAATCATCTTGGGTGAAGTCTCCAGAACCTCGGTGCGTGAAGTTCTTCAGATTAGCATACATTCCTCCTTGCCTATCATCATAAATGATATTCGCATTTTCAATGTAGTAGCTTTTTAATCCTATACTGAAACTTGTCTCAGAACTACTTTCTTCTACTTCCTCCGGAGATTCAGATGGCAAGGCGATATCATAGTTTGCCCGTCCGTCTGCCAAGACAATTACATGAAGATTGGGACTAAGTAATCCTATTGTGTTGATGTCAATTTTCTCACCATTGATTACGCTCATTAAATCAAGGCTTAATTTCAATTCAGCGATATCCGCCAAAACCACTCCGTCAAAAGGATCTAAACCAACGACCTTAATATCTTCAATGGTCAACGTAAAATCAGGAAAGCTTTCAAACATGCTCAGCCCGATATCACCGAAGTCTAATCTAGCATTAACATTATTATTGGCTTCCTCTTTTACAATAGCAATAATATCGTCCTTGAAAATTATGGGAAGAACAATGGCTGAAGCGATAATGAGTATGAATAAAACTGCAATTACAGCTAGTAACTTCTTAAGCATGGTGTGTTAAATTTTCATCAAAGTTAATCGTGTTAAAATAGAATGATAGTCTGCCCCGAGAATTTAATATGAGTGATAAGTTATCGTGCATTGTCGTCACAAAAAAAAAGCCCCAAATGGGGCTTTAAAAATCCTTTAAAACCTCTACGATAGCAATAATCCCTTTAGTGTATTAAGCTTCAAGGTTAACTCCGTTAAATCCTTTTGAGAGATATTATCAACCGTAGAAAAGCCAGCATAAAACATCATTAAATCTTCTACCGCTGAAAGCACATCCTCATTCACTTCAGCATCAATCTCTCCCAAAACATTCATGAGGTTTGAAGCATGTTGCTTTTGATCATAAATTCCTTGATAAACAGGCAAGTTTGCGGTTGAAGGTTCTTGGTCTTTTAAAATTCCAGTAGCAATCAACTGGCTTTCCACCCAGCTTCCGACAAATATCTCAGTCGCATTAACAAACCGCTCATTATTCACCATATACTCATCCATAGCATTGAAAGCTTCATCCATCATCATGACGAACTGTTTTTCGTTTGTCGAATTTTCTTCAAAATTTGCACTGATACTCCGATCGAAAACATCACCTGCTCCTAATTGACCAGCTAATTCTCTACAAACGTGCAAGTAGTCTAATGTTTGTTGATTTTGGTGCTGGTATGCCATAAAACCCATATCAGCAATGTAAATACCATAACCGTAGGCTCTTGCACTCGCTGTGCTCAAATCAGAAGCTACATCTGTTGGTGTCAATTTTACATTATTCAAATTGATGTCAACATCGGCAATAATTTGAAAAGTTTGCAACGGTGATGGTAAGTTAGCGATCATCGTATGAAACTTGAAATCAGCCATTTCATTGATTGGTTGTGCACTGTTTTCGGCTGACTCTTCAGTCACCTCTACATCTGAGTAATCAACAGTTTGGCTCGCTTTGTCTTCTCCTCCGCATGAAACAAGAATGAAGCTGAATACCACTAAATTTAATAATCTGAAATTCATTGTTGGATATAAATGGTTCGGAGCAAATATAACTTCATTGTTTGGCTATCAAAACAATTCCTTTAATGAGTTTCTAAATCATCTTAAACATTCCTTTTACTCCAATTGTCTAAAACCCTTACAAATTCAGTTTTCTAATTGTAGAATTGCACTGTTTTTCCAATAATATTCAACTTCGAAGCGCAATTTCGGAAAGCAAAAAATCTAATCTCAACCATTAGATAATTTATCAAAGCCACTTAAGTCTTAAACAATGAAGAAAAGACAGATTATTATCCTCGCCTCTACCCTTCTCATACTCATAGTAGGTTACGGTGGCTGCAGCATTCTTGCGGGCATGAAGAAAGCTCCGGAACGAAAAGCACCTCAAAAGACTTTTAGACTGGTCAAGGTAATGGAGGTGAAAAATGACACTTTAGTTAAATTAATTGCGGTTCAAGGAAAGCTAATTGCCAAAGAGAAGGTCGAAATCTTTCCTGAAGTTACCGGCAGACTATTGTCCACAAATAAGCCATTCAAGCTTGGACAGAAGTTTTCAAAAGGCGAAGTGCTGCTATCCATTGATGGCAATGAAAGCATGCTCAATTTAAAATCGCAACGCAGTTCATTCATCAGTGCTTTGTCTCAAGTATTGCCTGATATAAAAATTGACTATCCCGATTCCTTCGATGCTTGGAAGGCCTTTTCTGATAATCTTAATCCTAATGAATTACTTCCCGTCCTTCCTGAATTGTCAGATTCTAAGCTAAAGAGCTTTCTTTCGGGTAGAAATGTATTTCAACAATATTACGCGATTAGAAGTTTGGAAGATAGACAGTCAAAATTCACTATCACAGCTCCTTTTGATGGGTCTGTTAGCAGTGGAATTGTAAATGCAGGAACGGTGTTAAGAGCTGGTCAGAAAGTGGGCGAATTCACCAAGGATGGTGTTTACGAATTCGAAGCTGCAATTCCAGGAAAGGATGCCGTTGACATTGAGGTTGGAGACTTCGTTAACCTAAAGGTTGACGGCTCGATGAAATCATTCAAGGGGAAAATAATACGAATCGCAAGTAGCTTAGACCCTAACAATCAGCGCATCTCTCTTTATGCCGAATTAAAAGGAGATGCACTTAAAGAAGGCTTATACCTTGAAGGAACAATTGAAGCAGCGCAGATTAACAATGCAATCTCTGTAAATCACAATTTGGTCATTGATGATGAATATGTATACCTCGTCCAGGATACAATTTTGGTCAAAAAGCAAGTGGAGATTAAAGACAAATTCAAAGAAAACGCGCTGATCACTGGTCTCCAAGAGGGTGATTTACTTCTCAATCAGGTTATTCAAGGTGCTTATGAAGGCATGTTGGTTAAAACCGAAAGCAAGTAGGCATGAGAGGAATCATCTCGTACTTCATCAAATACCCTATCGCAGGAAACTTGCTGATGGTTTTGATTTTAATTTTTGGATACTTCGGTTCCCAGCAGATTAAGTCAACCTTCTTTCCTCAGGCAGAGAGTCGTGTAATTGAAATCAGAACCTATTATCCTGGAGCGTCTCCCGAAGAGATTGAGGAAGGCATTGTCACTAAGATCGAGGACAATTTAAAAGGTGTATCTGGTATAGTGGAGATCAAGTCTACATCATCTGAAAACCAAGCCGTAATTACTGTTGAAGGAGAAAAAGGCTATGATGTAGATTATCTCCTTCAGGACGTTAAAAATGCTGTAGATCAAATAAGTTCTTTCCCCTCAGGCATGGAGCCGGCCATCGTCTTCAAGCAAGAATCACGGAATTTCGTTATCAGCTTTGCACTCACAGGAGATGTGGATCTAAACACATTGAAAGTTGAAGGACGAATCGTTGAGGACGAGCTACGCGCCATCCAGGGGATTTCAAAAGTGAGCCTGGCAGGCTTTCCTGACGAGGAAATTGAAATTGCTTTAAACGAGTCAGCTCTTGAGTCTTACAACTTAACCTTCGAAGCAGTAAGCTTGGCTGTTTCATCCGCTAATATTGAGATTACTGGAGGTACTATTAAAGCGGAGCGCGAAGAGTTCTTGATCCGTGCAAGATCCAAGGAGTATTTCGCGAATGAGCTTGAAAATATTATCGTGAAGGCGAGCTCTGATGGCAAGATTATTCGATTGAAAGACATTGCTGAAGTGAAGGATATTTGGTCTGATAATAATCCTCAACGAAACTATTTTAATGGCAAGCCTTCAACCACTGTAACCATTCAGAACACGAATGATGAAGACTTCTTGTCTATTTCTGAGAACGTAAAAAAATACATTGAAGAATTTAATGAAACCCATTCTACGGTTCAAGCAATGATCATTAGAGATGGTTCTACTACGTTGGTTGAGCGTATTGCACTGCTCCAGAACAATGGAATCATCGGATTCATATTGGTCGTTGTTTTTTTAACGCTCATCTTAAACTGGAGACTTGCTATTTGGGTTGCACTGAGTATTCCGGTGGCATTTGCGGGTATGTTCATCCTCGGTTCGACCTTTGGACTAACCATCAATGTATTGTCTCTTTTCGGGATGATATTAGTTGTAGGTATTCTGGTGGATGATGGCATTGTAATCTCTGAAAACATCTATCAGCGGTGGGAACGTGGGGAAACACCTCTTCAGGCTGCCGTCAACGGAACGATGGAAGTTTTACCTGCAGTTACCTCTGCGGTACTAACAACGATCATAGCATTCAGCACTTTTTACTTTTTAGATGGCCGATTGGGTGACTTCGGGCCTGACTTGGCTTTCGTAGTGATCTCAACATTAATATTCTCGTTGGTTGAAGGAGCACTCATCCTTCCAGCTCACGTTGGACACAGTAAGGCTCTTGAACGTAAAAACAAAAAAAACAAGGTAGAGAAAGCCGCTGAAAATGGCGTGATGTGGATGAGGGATAAATTATACATGCCCATTCTGCGCTTTTCTCTGAAAAACACGGCTATTGCGCTGGCTATACCCATTGCATTAATGATGATTACGATTGGTGGAATCATGGGCGGTCAAATCAAAGTGACTTTCTTTCCCTTCATTGAACAAGACAACGTTTCTGTAAGCGTTGAAACAGCGCCTGGAACTCGAGACTATATCACGTTAGCCGTATTAAACAAAATTGAGGCTGCCGCTAAAGTTGTCAATGAAAGATACAAGGCCGAGCGCGCTGATGGATTGGACGTGATTACCAACATCGAAAAAGTAGTTGGCCCTTCAATTAATAAAGGTCAAGTTAACATCTCATTCTTAGGGTCAGAAGAAAGAAATATCCCCAGTTACATTATAAGCAACGCAATAAGTGATGAAGTAGGACAAATACCAGAAGCAGAAAAAATTGCATTTGGAATTGCCACGCCTTTCGGAAAACCAGTTTCTGTAAGTCTGAGAAGCACGAATTTGGCAGATCTCGAAGAAGCTAAGAAAATGCTCAAAGAGGAGTTGAACCAAATTTCTGACATTAAGGATGTCGTTGATAACGATCAACAAGGAATCAAGGAAGTAGAAATCAAACTTCTTGATAAAGGATATATGATGGGTTTGAATACGGTGCAGGTAATGCGTCAAATTCGACAAGCATTTTTTGGTGCAGAGGCCCAGCGTTTACAACGCGGAATTAATGAAGTAAAAGTTTGGGTTCGCTACGCAGAAAGAGAACGCGGGAATATTCAAGATTTGGAAAATTTCTTGATCCGTACTGCCAACGGCACAGATATTCCGCTGAAAGAGGTTGCCGAATTCAAAACTGAAAGAGGCATTGTGGGAATCAACCACCTCAATGGAAAGCGCGAAATTAGAGTAGAAGCGGACATTTCAAATCCTGATGCATCTGTAAGTTCCCTTCAAGAAGATATTAAAGTGAGCATCATGCCCAAAATCACTTCTACATATCCAAGTGTGAGCTTCACGTTCGAAGGGCAAAACAAGGAGGCCCAGAAGGTTGGTAATTCATTCGCTAAAGTGCGGTGGATCATCCTTATCCTTCTGATCGCAGTAATTGCATTTGTATTCAGAAGTATTCCGCAAGCCATTGTGATCTTCATGCTTGTGCCTTTAGGATTGATAGGTGTTGGTTGGGGTCACTTCATTCATGACGCTCAAATCAGTCTATTATCAGGCTTTGGTATTATCGCCTTAATCGGGGTAATGGTGAATGACTCTTTGGTATTTGTAACTGCTATGAACGGCTACTTAAAAGAAGGAATGCTATTCAGGCAAGCATTGTTAGAAGCCGGGAAGTCAAGGTTTAGACCTATTCTATTGACCACCCTTACCACAGTAGCTGGTTTGGCTCCTTTGATTTTTGAAACTAGTTTTCAAGCTCAATTTTTAGTTCCGATGGCAATTGCTGTTGCTTACGGGTTGCTCATCGCAACATACACTACGCTCGTAGTTCTTCCTGTAATGTTGGCTATTTTAAATCGACTGCGAGTTTACTTCGATTGGCTTTGGGAAGGTAAACGACCACTTCCACGTCAAGTGGAACCTGCTATAGTTGAAATAAAAGGTGAAGAAGAGTTCCGTGAACACAATGCATAGAAAAATGAGAATGAGAACCACCATAATCATCGCTTCCCTCCTATTTCCTGCTTTGCTTTCGGCTCAGGAGGTTATTTCATTGGATGATGCCTTTGCAAGCGCATTGGCCAACAATTATCAAATAAAAATCAATCAGAATAGTCAAGAGATCGCTGAAAACTCTGTGAGCATAGGTAACGCTGGACTCTTGCCTAGCGTTAATGTGAACGGTGCAATGGGCGGAAGCGTAACCAATACTGATCTCGAATTTGCAGGTAACAACCCTCCAGTATCCGTTGCCGGAGCGCAGAGTGTAAATTCCAATGCAGGAGCTACGTTGAATTATGTTTTATTCAATGGCCTAAGTGGTCAAAGGACTTACCAGGTTTTAAAAATCAACAAACTTGTGGCTGATGAGCAGTCCCGCGCAGCGATAGAAGGTACGTTGCTTCAAGTGGCATCTGCGTATTATGGTCTTACCCAAGCCATTGATCAAGAAGGCATTGCAAAAGAGAATGTGGAAATAAGTAAAACGCGCTATGAACGAGCAAAAGTGGCGAATGAATTAGGCACTGCGATCAGAACTCAACTGCTCACTGCTCGGGTAGATCTTACTGCAGATAGTTCTGCTTTTCTTTCAGCTGAACTTCAGCGCAAAACTGCACTGCGTAATTTGGAACGATTGATTGGCACTTCCCTCGACCCGAATATCAAAACAGAAGCCATAGATTTAATTCTCAACGACTGGTCAATTGAGCAATTGCAACAAGAAGCCATAGACAACAATGCATCGCTTAAAAACCTCGAACTCAAAGCAGCATTGGCAGAAAAGAATCTTCAGTTGAGTTGGTCAAACGTGTTCCCAACCATAAGTTTAAGTGGAGGTTACAGTTATCAAAATCAACAAACCGAGGCTGGAATAGTCTTAAGCAATACTTCAACCGGTTGGAATGGCAGCCTAGGCTTGTCATATACTTTGTTTAATGGATTTAAGAACAATACCGCGAGACAGAATCAAAAAGTGCTGCTAGAGTCTAGTGAACTGCAATTAGAAGATCAGAAGCTTCAACTAAGTACCGATATTCAAAACGCCCTTGATGCTTATAAACAAAGCATGCGGGTAATTGCATTTGAAGAGAGCAACTTGGAAGCGAGTGAATTGAATTTAGAGCGAAACTCTGAGTTATTAAAAGCAGGACAAATTACTTCCACAGAATTCAGAGATGCTCAAATAGCGATGATCAATGCTGAGATTAGAATTGTCAATGCCAAGATATCAGTAAAGCTCAACGAGCTTGAAATAATGCGGTTGACTGGACAGATTTTAAGTACTGAATAGGCCCATTATTGGCTAATGACGTTGCGTTTTGCTTTTTCTATAAGCTTTATGATTTTCTTGGTTTCTTTTTCTTCCAGTTTAAAACCAAAAGCAATTTTTCGACCGATGTATTCAAAGCCAATCATTTCTCCACCCATTGTCCAAAAGGCTGCGTTGTAAGTCTTAGCAAAGGGTTTATCGTCATAATTCACCATGCCTAAATTCTTAATCGTGCTCAAATCATATGACCGCACCTTTCCATAATCATTCCAGCTGCGTTTATAATCCATCGATTCGGCCGTAATCCTGATAAACTCCGTTCCCACATTATTCCATACTAAAGAGCGGGCAGCATAAAAGAGAAAATAAGCCCAAAAGGCTAAGAAAACCAAGATAAAAATGCGTCCATCACCCTCTAATTCCTTATACCCACCAAGCATTACAAAGGCTCCACAAAAAAGCCAAACCACGGCCCACGCTCCTAACACAAACGTCTGCCAGGGTTTCGTTTCAGGTAAAATTGAAATCACCGTTCCTTCTTCCGTTTCTTCTAACGTAACTTTGGCGCCCGAATTAATCATACGTTCAACATTTTTAACGGCCCAAAGGTCTACATCTTAAAGAATATTTCGTTCAATGATTCGTATTGAAATAAAACAATTTATGCTCATTAGAATTTTCACACTCTTACTTGCAATTATATCATTCATTCCTAGCAACGCTCAAGTGGCTGGAGGAGACTTTCAAAAGCTGTTTGACTGGTATGCCATGGAAGACTATGATAGATGCGCTTATAAGGCCGAGTCATACACAAAAAAGGATAAGTACAGAAGATCTCCAGAGCCTCATCTATATATGGCCTTGTGCATGTATCAAGCGCATATAAATCCAGATGCTTTCGATGAAGAATTTAAAGATCCTCTCAAGGACGCATTAAAATATGCCTATAAATTCCGTAAAAAGGATAAAACGGGTGAGCTGTATCAGATGAACAAGCGTCAAATAGATCAGATCAGAGAAGAAGCACTTGATAAAGCACTTTTCTATTTCAATGATGAAGACTATTACAAAGCCTCATCCGAATTCAATAGGATACTCAAGGTAATGCCTGGTGATGTGAATGTTGCCTTCATTACAGGAGTAGCAATGATCAACGCGCGAAATGTCACTGAGGGAGAACGAAACATCTCCGAAGCTCTTGACAGTTTGAGGATTCAAGAAAAGGCAGGAACATTTGAAAAAGATGATGTTACCCACAATGTTTTGATCAAGTCTTTCATCAGCTATACCAAATATTTAGCAGATGATGGACAGAAAGATAGAGCATTAGAGATCATTACACTTGGAAGGCAATTGGTTCCTGATAATACAGGTTTAAAAGCTCAGTACAAGAAGCTTTACGCAAAGGCTCCAGAAGACGAGGAAGAAGAATAAAGAAAAGATGCGCATCGATATTATAACTGCTTTACCAAGTCTTCTTCAAGGGCCATTCTCAGACTCGATACTCAAACGGGCGATAGATAATGGTTTAGCAGAAGTTAATCTTCATGACTTGCGAGCTTATGGCAGTGGCAAGCATCGCCAAATAGATGACTATCAATTTGGCGGAGGTGCTGGCATGGTAATGATGATTGAGCCTATAGAAACATTGATCAATGAATTGAAAGATCAACGCACCTATGATGAAGTAATATACATGACACCTGATGGTGAAGTTTTTAATCAATCCATGGCTAACAGTCTTTCGTTGAAAGGCAACCTTATCATTCTTTGCGGACATTACAAAGGCATTGATGAACGTGTGAGAGAGCTTCTCATCACCAAAGAGGTTTCAATAGGTGATTATGTTTTATCAGGTGGTGAACTAGCTGCTGCAGTGGTTAGTGATGCTATTATAAGATTAATTCCAGGTGTTTTAAACAATGAAACCTCTGCCCTTTCTGATTCATTTCAAGATGATCTTTTAGCACCTCCTGTATATACGCGACCAGCTGAATACAAAGGTTTGAAAGTACCAGAAATACTCTTAGGAGGAAACTTCGGAGCCATAGATAAATGGCGACATGAGCAGGCAGAAAAGCGCACCGAAGAAAGAAGACCAGACATTTGGAATAAAAAACAAAAAACAGAAGATTAACTTAAAGTAAATTCTATCTTTGCGGCCCAAATTTGAAGCGTCATGGCAACTGTAGTAATGCAAGATATCATCAACGAAGTCAATCCAAAAAACGAACTAACTAGGTTCGATGCAGGAGATAGCGTTGCTGTTCACTATAAAATTAAAGAAGGAGCAAAAGAAAGAATCCAGGTTTTTCAGGGTGTTGTGATCCAGAAACGTGGAAAAGGTTCTACAGAAACTTTCACTGTTAGAAAGATGTCAAACAGTGTTGGTGTTGAAAGAATTTTTCCTTCAAACAGTCCTTTCATCGATAAGATTGAAATGATCAAAAGAGGAAAAGTAAGAAGATCTCGTATTTTCTACTTGAGAGATAGAAAAGGTAAAGCAGCTCGTATCAAAGAGCGTTACAACAGAAAGTAATCCACTTTTTGAACTAAAGTATTTGAAGGTCTCCTTTCGAGGAGACCTTCTTTTTTTTTCATTTATTGATGTTTGGAGAGTTACCAATCAACAATTTAGTTTTATTTATTAGGTTAAAAAACAGCCCCATAACTGGGGCTGTTTTTTTTTGTCTAATCTAGGCTGAAATAATTCACCTTGTCTGCACTTTGAGACGCTCACTTGGGCCGCTATCAGTTTGAGATGGCTTTATGTATGCAAAAAACTAGCGTCAGTCTGATCGATTACGCCTCAGCTTCAGCGATGGCGCAGGTCGCTGACGAAGGAAGTGAGTCTCGAAGAAAAGCGGATGGGATGGCTCCAGGTTCGTAGTTCATAATTGTCGCAGCCTGTCATGCTGAGCGTAATGCGAAGCAACACTGGTCGAAGTAGGCAGGCGGAGGTTGATATTCCGGGTTCATAGTTCGTGGTCGCTGTCTTAGTTCTCGATACATCCGCCAGCTGGCGGACACTCGAACCCGATAGCTATCGGGTGACAGCTCGTGAGGTTCAGAGTTCGAGTTTAGATGGTTCCCCAATTATGAATTATCATTAGTGCAGCTTATAAGGCATAAAAAAAGGGAGGTATTGACGGATACCTCCCTAACAATGCAACGAAAAGAACTGATTTACCTATCCTTCTTTGTGTTCGTTGTAAAGATCTTTCTCTCCTGTGTTCCAAAAGAAGAACGACCATTTATCGGCCTGTTCATCAATGATCATAGAAGTTGGTTTTCCAGCGCCATGGCCAGCCTTAACATCAACCCTAATTAAAACAGGATTCTCTCCTGTGTGCTTTTCTTGAAGAGTGGCTGCAAATTTAAAAGAATGCGCAGGAACTACTCGGTCATCATGATCGGCTGTAGTAACCATCGTTGCAGGATAATGAGTTCCAGCTTTTAAACTGTGCACAGGAGAGTAATTTCTGAGATACTCAAACATCTCCCTGCTATCGTCAGCTGTTCCATAGTCATAAGCCCAGCCAGCACCAGCAGTAAACTCATGATAGCGCAACATATCCATCACGCCAACAGCAGGTAATGCTACTGACATCAATTCTGGTCTTTGACACATTGTGGCTCCAACAAGCAATCCACCGTTAGATCCACCAGCAATGCCCAATTTCGTGGATGTAGTATACTTCTCTGCAATCAAGTATTCAGCCGCTGCAATAAAGTCATCAAATACGTTCTGCTTTTGCATTTTGGTTCCAGCAGAATGCCATTCTTCTCCATACTCTCCTCCGCCTCTTAAATTGGCTACTGCAAACACACCACCATTCTCCATCAACACAATATTTGATGTGCTGAAGCTTGGTGATAAACTGATGTTAAAACCACCATAGCCATAAAGCAACGTAGGGTTAGTTCCATCCAATTTGATCCCTTTCTTATATGTGATGATCATAGGAACCTTCGTTCCATCCTTAGATGTGTAAAATACTTGCTTTGACTCAAAAGCTTCTGGATCAAAGTCTACTCCACTTTCTTTGTACAATTCAGATGCACCTGACTCTATGGTGTATTTAAAAATGGTTGGAGGATACACATATGATGTAAACGAATAATACAATTCGACATCATCATTACGTCCACCAAAGCCACTAGCTGAACCAAGACCTGGTAACTCAATTTCTCGTTCTTGTTTTCCTTCTGCATCAAACTGAACAATCATTGAAGTGGCATCTTTCAAGTAATTCGCAAAGAACTTTCCTCCTGCTGTTCCAATGCGCAATACATTCTCTGTTTCTGGAATAAAATCTACCCACTGATCAGGAGCAGACTTAGCTAAGGTCATCTTTACTACTTTACCATTTGGTGCATTTAGGTCTGTCTTAATGTAGATCACATCTCCTACAGAATGAATTACATCATGGTTTTTTTCGAAGCTTTCAACGATTTGTTGAATCGGACTCCCCTTCTTTCTTAAGTCTTTGATGTAAAGTTGATTTCCTGACGTAGAATTGGCCGCACTAATTACCAGGTAATTATCATCCTCCGTAACTGAACCACCGATGTATCGTTTTGGGTTTTCTTCTCCACCAAAAATCAATTCATCATTACTCTGCTTTTGCCCTAATTCATGGAAGAAAAGCTTGTGGAATTGCGTCAAACCTGATAGCTCACTTCCTTCTTTTGGCTTATCATAACTGCTGTAATAAAAGCCTTCATTTCCTCTCCAAGATAAACCGGAGAATTTCACATCAATCAATGTGTCTTCAAGTATTTCTTGCGAGACTGCATCAATAACGATTACTTTTCTCCAATCAGAACCACCTTCAGAAATTTGATAAGCAGCCAATGTTCCATCTTCAGTAAAACTTAATCCAGCCAATGAAGTTGTTCCATCCTTTGAGAATTGATTTGGATCCAAGAATACTTCCACTTCTCCGCCTTCATTCTTTTCGCGATAGATCACATATTGATTTTGTAAACCATCGTTCTTATAGAAATATGTGTAATCACCTCTTTTAAATGGGGCAGAAAACTTTTCGTAATTCCATAAAGCGGTCAAACGCTCCTTGATCGCATCTCGATATGGAATAGTGCCTAAATAATCAAAAGTTACTTTGTTTTGAGCTTTTACCCAATTGGCTGTTTCCTCAGATGTATCATCTTCTAGCCAACGATAAGGATCTGCGACTTCAGTTCCAAAATAATCATCTATAACAGTCGTGTCTTTTCGTGTTTCTGGATAGTCTAATGCCATACTCGCTGCTTCTTCTTTTTGAGGCGATGTACAACCACCGATTAAGGCCGCAAAGAGAATTACTTTATATCTCATAGTTAAATGTTTTAGCGAAAATATAACAGGAGTTTTCAAAAAAAGCTTTTTAAGACAGAAGCAAAGGAATTTGTGATATATCGTTATCATTGAACGATGAACGAATTGCCCATTGATGCACGATTTAGAGATTCAGATACTGGTGAGCTAATTGCCAATTGCTTGGTTTGTAATAAAGAATTGGTGAAATCTCAAAGCGAATATTTTGTGGAGCGCATTTTCAGACGATTGCCAAAATTGGGTATTGTGGAGCCCATATTTGAATATGCTATGTGCTCTTCTTGCGCGGAAACAATGCGGAAACAATTATCGAAAGATTCTTTGATGAAAATTGAGGCCTACTTCATGGAGAATTTACAAGTACATGCCAACGCACATTCCAACACAGAAAATTGTCTCATGACTGGTAATTCCATAGAATCATCTGCCGAATTCTCATTCCACGCACATTGCAAAGGAGATCAAATGCTTCAATCAATTTTCCCCTATGCAATAAGCAATCAAGCAATGGAAGAAATAAGTCAGCTGCTTTCGCCAGAAACAATCGATGAACTCGATCGTTTCAAGGGAAAGTATTTTAATGGACCGCCAGAGTTGGCAGAAATACTTAATTCAAGACGTTTTGTTCCGCTTTAATCTAAAACACCAAAGTCTAATTCAGATGTTATTATTTTTAGAAATCATATAGTTTTACTCCATGCCAAGAATTCTTCTCTTATTCTTCTTTTTTCTTCAATTGGGTCTTTCAGCGCAAGATCTGACGAAGGTTAGGTTCTACATAAAAGGCAGTACTGATATCTTCATAAAACTTGACGGTGAATTACTTCCCATGTCAAACATTCAAAGAATAGCGCCTGGTGAACACAAAATTGAAGTCTGGTCGCCCACGTATAACCTCCACAAATCAAGCATCAACATTCCTAAAAAGGATTCCGTTGGGCATTTCATCGAGTTAAAGCAAGACAGAGCTTACATTGATTACCTGTTTGCCAAAGATGAATTCAATCAAAAAATATTCGTAAGAAGAACCGCTCCTCTATTGCTCGCTGGAGCGGGAGCAATCCTTATTCCTTTTGCATATGTGATGCGCAAAAACCTGCATGAAGAATTGATTCTCGAAGATTTTAAAGTAGAGTATTTTAATTCTTCTCGCGGATCAGGACAAAGTCGTTACAATACTGTAAACACACTATTTTTTGTGGGCATTGGTGCCACAGTTATCGGTACGAGTGTCTTTTTAGCCCTCAGAGAAAATGTAAAACGATTAGCAAAACCTGTTTACATCCAGCAAAACCCATTTACCCTTGATGATTTTAAATTAAGCTACAACTCTATAAATAGATCGCCTGAAATAGGTGTGAAACTTAGCTTTTGAAAATGACAAAACACCTCTTTATACTATCAATAATTACGAGTCTGATTCTTTCATCATGTGAGAGAAAACCAGATGCATGTTTGGATTTTGGTGACGCTTTAGAAGCCGGCACAACCATAAGAATTGAATCCTGTAGCGACAACTATGAGTTTTTAACGTGGGAGTTTAATGATGGCAGAGGCCAAGTTGGAGACTTTGTAGAACGCCAATTTGATAAAGAAGGATCTTATTCTGTGCTTCTAACTGCCTATTCTGATGGCGCATACCGATCTGATGAAGTGAGTCAAGATTTTAAAGCATCATTTCGCTACATAGACAGATTTGAAATAATTGGTGAGTCTGGATTTCCTTCCTTGGAGGTAAGAGTTGAAGAAGAGTACACTTCAAGTGGTGGAGATGATGGAAGATGGACAGTTGCTGGATCCGATGGTACATTTACAGCTGCTGCACCTTTCCAAGTATTGGTTTGGCCAGATTTATTTAGAGTAATGCCAACATCTAGAACTTTACAGCTTTATGGTCGACAAGGCCTGTCTCGGACCTTTTTAGGAGAGCAAAAGTTTAATTTTCAATCTGTGAAGGATAATCCAGTCACCCTCGAAAGCGAGGATGGCAAGCTACAGATGAAAATGTATTGGCGGTATAAATACTAGGCGATTTTCTTAATAAAAAGTGTGAATACGCTTCCCACTTTCAACTCGCTGCGCACTCTTATTTTAGCACCCATAAGGTCTGCATAATGTTTACATATTGAAAGACCAAGCCCAGTTCCTTCCTGACTCGTGTTGTTCTGATCTGCACTACCTTGAAAAAATGGTTCAAAAAGATTTTCAATGTCTTCATCTGATATCCCTGATCCTGTATCAGAAACGCTGATCTCGATATAGTCGTCTGATTCTTTGATTGACACATCTACTCCACCGATTTTAGTGAATTTGATGGCATTGCCTATTAAGTTCATCAGCAATATCTCCAAAATCGACTTATCTACTTTAGCAATAATGTTCTCAGGGATTACCCTAGTCAATTCAAAATTTTTTGACTTTGCTTTTAACTCCAAGAGAGCACATAGATCTGTTACCAGCTCACTTAAGTCTATCGGTCTTAACACTACTTCCACCGATCCTTGTTCAATTCTCGAATAGGTTAGGATATTGTTTGTGGTACTGAGCAAACGAGCGCTGCTTTTTGAGAGAAGCTTGGTCAACTTTTTCACCTCTTCTGGATCTGTTTCTATTTGAAGAATATCGGCCAGAGAGATCACTGCGTTCATTGGGGTTCTCAATTCATGAACCACAGAGTTCAATGTCTCCCTTCTAAACTCAGCATTGCTCTTTGCTTCATCCCTTTCTTGAGTTAACTCCTTTCTCAGATTCATCAACATTTTAAGCTGATAAATCAAAAGCGATAATAAGCCAATCACAATTGCGATACCTACTCCTAAAAGCAAATTGATTAATCGCTGACGGTCTATGGTTTCATTTCTTAGTTCCTCTTCCTTCTGAATTCTTTTCACTTTATTCTGAGCCTCAGAAAGTGTTACTCCATACTGCGCATACTGAAGGTTCTTAAGTTGATCATCACGCATCAAACTATCATTGATCGCTTGAGACTTTTTCAAGTATTTCAAAGCCTGTTCTGCATTTCCTTCGGCTTCCTTCAGTTTTGAAAGTGAAGAATAAAGCCTCAGTTCTATTTGGTGACTATGCACTTTACTACTTAAAATTTGAGCATTTTGAATCAAATGACTCGCTTCATCTAGCTTCATTTCACCAATGGATAAATCGGCCAAATTGATGAAAATTGACGCCAGTCCAAATAGGTCTTCTATTTCTTTTCGAATACGTGCTGATTGCTCAAAATATTCTCGAGAACGCGCATTATCGCCCTTCAAACCGTAGATGTAACCAAGGTTATTGAGGTTTACTGCTCTGCCTTTCAGATCATTTATCGGCCTTTTTGAAAGACTCAATTCAGCATAATATGATGCACTATCGTACATCGTTTGAGCAATGAAATTCTGTGATTTTGTGTTTAAAAGTGTAGCGAGCATTTTATTATCCTCTGGATTTATAATCTCAAGAGACTTATCGATGTAGTACTGAGACGACTCATAGTCCTTCAATTCATTGTTTAAAATACTCAGATTGCTGAATATTTTAAGTTTGAGGTTTCTGTCATTTCTAAATTCGGCACAACCGAGCGATTTAGAATAATAGTCAATGGCATTTCGCCTCATTCCTGCTGATTGAAGAACAACAGCAAGGCCATTGGCCACTTTTGAATACTGCTGATCGCATTCAGAACTATCCACAAGTGCCATTGCAGAACTGAAATAACTGATGGCTGAATCGATAATGCCTTTATAGAAAAATGCAGATCCTTTTATCCGATAATATTCTGCGTTCAAAGAGTCATTGCCTGAATCAGCTTTTGTCTTGTGTAAAATTGCGAGTGAAGAATCAGGATGATTTAAGCTGCTTTGCGCGTTGATTAACAATGACTCATAAGCATCTGTTTTGGCACCCAAAGACTGGGCTTTAATCAACATACTTGATAGTAGTAGAAATACAGTTAAAAATAAAATACGCGTCATTAATGGTGCCTGTGTGAAGGGCAAATATCGTCATACTATCGATACTCTAAAACAGAAAAAGGCGAAGCCCTTTTTGTGACTCCGCCTTTAAAACCTAACTAAACAATTGAGAAAAGAACGATCTGTGCAATTGATAGACCAATGTAAAGTTCTATGCACATGCGCAATTATTATTTGTGATTAATGGATCAACTTTGAGTTTAGCGGTTATGTCAATTTGGTGTTTGCGCTGAAGAACTCATCAATCTCTTCTTTAAAACTTCTGCCCGAAGTAAACTCTTCACCATTCTTCATTCTGAACGAATATTCATTGTTTTCTTTATAGCTCTTTAGTTTCATGTAATTCGTATTCACAATTAGCGAACGATGAATTCTAAGAAAGCACCCATGATCTATATTTCCAATCATTTGCTGCATGGTATCACGAATTAACACCCGTTCATTTTCCAATTGCAGCTTTAAGTGCAAAATAATCATGAGTAGATTATTTTGCAATTGCTGTCGACAATTCAGCTATATAATTCATAATATGTTCTTGTTCTTGCTTGCGTCTGTATTGAAGAATCCACCTCGGATGAGGCAAAGGCTTCACCTCTTTGAACCATTTATG
Source organism: uncultured Flavobacteriales bacterium (assembly GCA_905479105.1). Lineage (GTDB taxonomy): Bacteria > Bacteroidota > Bacteroidia > Flavobacteriales_G > Salibacteraceae > SHAN690. Next base: position 392,671 of record CAJQLE010000004.1, on the reverse strand, counting down.
CTGGGCGTTAAGCGCTTTCAACACCTTGTAATTCTCTCCTTTACCAATTGAAAAACAAACATCTCTATTGATATTGAATTTCATATGCTCATTCATTTCTGCAACAATGTGCTTTTCCATGATGCTTTTCCAACTGTCAAATTCGTAATAGTTGATGTTCTTCCCTTCATGCATAAAACCCAAAGGGTAGGCGGCAGATATGAAGAAGTCTTTATAGAACATGTCGGCTCCACCATATGCATCAATCATTTTGTAAATGAATTGACTCGATAGCTCAGGTCGCATTTCAAAATTATGATCGATTGCCAAATTATCTTTCAGTCGAACGGGATCCGTAAATGAAATGCCCGTAATTCCAGATCCAAATCTACCCGGATTTATTCCAAATAATAAGACTCTCTTGCGATCATCATTGAGATATTTTTCAGCAAACAGTCGCACCACTTGCATGGTATCTTCTTGCTTGTAAGGGTTCATGCAAGAATACTGACTAGGTAAATCAGGGCATTCTAGTTGAGAGTAATAGGCTACAATTTGGTCTGACCACATGCCTACAAAAGAACATCATGAGACCTAAAAGAAAAAATGCCGCATCTGCTAAAAACAGATGCGGCATTTTCGACCTTGACAAATTTATGTCTTACTCAAATTAGACTACAGCGATTCGCTTTTGCATTTTCTTCAATTCTTCAGCGAGCTTAGGAAGATTAACTTTTAATACTCCATCTGCATACTTTGCCTCTATCCCCTCTGAATCGATCTTGTTCTCTGGCAAGGTAAAGGATCGCTTAAACGATTGAAAGTTGAATTCTTTCCTTGTGAACTTCTCGTTTTCGGCCATTTCTTCTTTCTTGGCTTCTCCACTAATGGTTAAGACATTGTTTTCCATATCAATGGTGATGTCTTCTTTTCTAAAGCCTGGAGCAAGGATTTCTAAACTATACATCATTTCATTTTCTCTCACGTTAACCGCTGGAGATGATGACTTTGGAATGGATGAGGAATTAAGATCATTGAATAATTCGTCAAAAAATGTAGGGAAATAACCTGCGTAAGGTCTCGTGTTTTGCATGATTGGTTTCATTGTTTTAAATTTTAATGTTTTCATGTCTCGCTTTAGTCAAGTCTTGTTCCAAGGTGAAATATCTGACGAAATTGCAGATGAAATAAAATTTACATGTCATTTTAACAGTCTGATATCCATTTATTTATAAAATTTCAGCCATTATTTCAGTTCATCCATCTTCAGCCAATAAATTGGAAGCAGAACATGCGATCAGAATCCTTGTTTAGTTAAGCACACTATGTCGATAGCGACAAAGCTTTGGTAAATTTGCACCCCCAAATCGAAAACGATGTTGAATACAATAGAAGAAGCGTTAGAGGATATTAAGAATGGAAAAGTGATCATCGTTGTAGATGATGAGGACAGAGAGAACGAGGGTGACTTCATTGCTGCTGCTGATCATATCACTCCAGAAATCATCAACTTCATGGCTACCCATGGTCGTGGGCTTATATGCACCGCTTTAGTAGAAGACAGATGCGATGAACTAGGATTGGACCTCATGGTTCCTAAAAACACAGCATTACACGAAACACCATTTACAGTTTCAGTTGACCTTAACGGAAAAGGCGTTACTACAGGCATCAGTGCCAGCGATAGAGCACTTACGATTAAAGCACTTATCGATCCAGAAACAAAACCTGAGGATTTGGGAAAGCCAGGACACATCTTTCCGTTGCGTGCGAAGCGCGGTGGAGTTTTAAGAAGAACTGGACATACAGAAGCAACTATTGATCTAGCTCGAATTGCAGGCCTTCAGCCAGCAGGAGTTCTAGTAGAGATCATGAATGAAGATGGCACCATGGCTAGGCTTCCACAGTTGATGGTAATCGCTGAAAAATTCGATCTTAAAATCATCTCTATTGCTGACTTGGTAGCTTACCGAATGAAGCATGAGAGTATTATTGAAAAAGGCGTTTCCGTTAAGCTTCCAACGCAATGGGGCGATTTCACGATGCATGCATATACCCAAACAACTACAGGCGAAGAGCATGTGGCTTTGACTAAAGGAACTTGGGGAAAAGATGAGCCAATTTTAGTGCGAGTTCACTCTTCATGCCGTACCGGAGATATTTTTGGTTCTTATAGATGTGATTGCGGACCTCAATTGCATGAGGCAATGAAGCTCATTGAGGAAACAGGTAAGGGAGCGCTTGTGTATATGCAACAGGAAGGACGTGGAATTGGATTAGCCAATAAGTTGAAAGCTTACAAACTTCAGGAAGAAGGAAGAGATACAGTGGAGGCAAACTTAGAACTGGGTTTTAAAATGGATGAGCGTGACTATGGCGTTGGAGCTCAAATCTTAAATGACCTTGGAGTAGCCAAAATGAAGTTGATTAGCAACAACCCTAAAAAACGTGCTGGACTTATCGGATATGGACTAGAGATCACAGAAGTGGTTTCTATTGAGATTGAGCCAAATAAGCACAACCACTTCTACCTTCAAACCAAGAAAGATAAGATGGGGCACGACCTTCATTTTTCGGATAAGAAGAAATTGTAGAATGAGCAGTCAAGCATTCGACCAAGATTATTGGGAACAGCGCTGGAAAAACAATCAAACAGGGTGGGATATTGGCCATGTTTCAACTCCAATAAAAGAATACTTTGATCAATTAGAAGATAAGTCACTGCGGATTCTGATTCCAGGATGCGGAAATGCCTGGGAAGGTGAATACCTCTACTCTATAGGATTCAAAAATGTCTTCTTATTGGATATCGCACCTTCCGCAATTGACCATATTAAAGATCGAGTAACCACTTTTCCTCACAATCAGATTCTTCTTGATGATTTCTTCCAACTAGAAGATCAATTCGACATCATAGTTGAACAAACGTTTTTTTGTGCGCTAGATCCATCCATGCGCAAATCATACGCAGAAAATACTCATCGACTCCTCAACCCTAACGGTAAACTTATTGGTTTACTTTTCGATACGGAGTTTGGGAATGACCATCCGCCTTTTGGAGGGCATAAAGAAGAATATACAAGATATTTCTCTCCTCTATTCAGGTTTAAACATTTCGAAAAATCCAAAAACAGCATCCCACCAAGAATGGGAAGAGAGCTGTTTATCAACTTCGAAAAAGCCTAGATTATATTAGGATTCTCTATAGGACTGATCACTACATTTTTGAATGTCAGTTTTGATTGAGAGTAATCGAATTCTAGGCTAAACTTCATATCAAATAAATCATGGTCGCCATACAGCTTACTTATGGTCTCACCCAATCCTTGTTTTGTGTCTTCGTAATAAATTCGAAACGAACTGACATGAAATTGACCTAAACTGTCAGACAAGACGATCATTTTATCAAGATTTTCATTGGAAGATTCAGGTCCATCATTCACAGCAACAAAAAACTTATCTGAGTATCCTCTATACTCTCCTGTTTGTTCATTAAATTTCTGCTTTCCTATAGAAAGAACTGTTGGACTTAAAACAATTGATTGATCTTCAGATATCGAAAACAATATTGTAAATGCAGTGATCGCAGACTTATTAAAGCTTAGATCAACCACGGTATCTTTCGTTTCTCCAGTGATTAAATCTTCGACATAAACTGTATCGTAAAACTCTAAACTCTCCAGTAGGCTTTTAGGTTCTAACTTGTTTTCCAAGTCAATCTCACCGAAAAGACTAGAACCAAAAACATCAGCATCTCCAGAAAACGACAGGTCATATACTTGATCTATCAGTTCAGAAAGTGATTGAGATTGTTTGCTTGAAACAACATGAAGATCTATAAGGTCATCATCAGTTGAATCTAAGGTCACGACCAACTCAAAATTTGCCTTCCAATCTGCCGGTCTCTCTTGCTCATCCAAGCTTTTAGAGGAATCATTTCCACAAGCCGCAAGAGCAAGCATTATAACTGTAGCGTAAATTAATTTATTCATGGTTCCAAATATAAAATTCAATGTCATTAAACAAATCCATACCGCCTCTCCAAGCTTGGAAATCAGTAAGGATTTCATTGGCTATTATGTGTTGCTTCTCCACTGACTTTGTTTTTAAAATCTGTATGATTCTCGCTTTTAGGTATGGCTTAGTCCCTGACTCATTTAATTGCTCAAACATGGACTGAGAGCAGACAAAAACAGAAGATGAAGAGGCTATTTTCAATCCTTTATTGTCGGGAGAATTTACATCAAACTCGCTGCCTACTTCTTCCACCAAACCATTAGAAAAAGTGAATACACTCATCTTAGACTTGTAATAAATCCGTTCATTAAAGTCGTCAATGCACAGCAACCAATTTATACCCTTGAATTTTTCAAAGCTCTTTTGCATCGATGACAAAACAATGGTTACTTCTCTTAAAATTTCTTCCGGGTTAAAGTCTCTTGGTATACGTTCCCAAATTTCATTCTTTATGCAAGACCTAAGCGCATGGGCTGCTATACCATCCAAACCAACATCAGTAAACAATATCAAGCGATAATCCCTACAAGAAACACTAATGATTCCGTGAGATCCGATCTCGCTATTATTCAGACCGTAAGCCGAAAAATGATTAAACATCTCTGTTTGCAATTGCACTCTTTCTTTGCTTCTCTTCTCCAGTGATTTGACCATCTTCTCTTCTGCTTTTAATAAAGAAGAAGCTGTTTTTCGTTCTTGATCAATTTCAATAATATCCTGATTTTTAATGGCCAGTTTTTCTTCGAGTGCTCGTTTTTGCTCAAGCAGATTAACCACACGGTATCTGTCCATATAAGCCACCAAGGCAACGATGAGAATAAAAAGTATGGTATAAAACCACCATGTCTTATAAAAAGGTGGAGCTATGCTAAACTCAAATGTTAATGGCTCATCCGTGCAAACACCTGAATTATTAAACGCCTTCAATTCGAAAACAAAATCTCCTATCGGCAATGATAAATACTCAATAGGTTGATTGTTAGATAGACTTCTCCAGTTCTCATGCGCTCCTTTTAACCGATATAAAAACTTATTCTTCCCCGGATTCTGCAATGAAATTCCTTTGAACTCAACGGTCAAATCGTTCGTTGAATTGACAACTACTGAAGGCTTATTATTTAATAAATCTTTTGTCCCGAGCGAGGCTCTTTGAATATTCAAGATGCAGGCTATATCATTCTTGACAATCTTCTTTGGGTCAAATCTGAGCACTCCCATCAGCGTTCCAAGCCAAATGGTAGATGATTCATCAATAATCATTGATCCAGAGTTCACCTCAACCCCCATAAAACCCTCATCTTCTCCAAACCAAAGCAGTTCATTCTTAATGGGATCATATCGATCAACTCCCCAATTATGACCTATCCACACCACTCCATCGCCATCGATTGCAATTGCAAATGAGGTGTTTGAAGTGAGTGTTACATTATCGCTGATAGACGTGAATCCATCGCCATCTTTTCGAAAGACACCTTTATCATAAGATGCAAACCATACATTTCCATCAGGATCAAATGCTGCGTCTTGGATCACGCTTGAAGTAAGTCCTTGATCCGAACCGAATTTTTTGAATTTACCTTCACTATATAAAGTTGTTTCTCCTCCCAAAGCAGTAATCCAAGTTTCATCTTTTTTGGCAGAATAATAAATGCCAGTTATTCTATCTCCGCCCAAGCCAACTTCTGTTGTCAAATGCTCAACCGCTTCGTTATCGTCCAAAACAATGATTCCGTCATCCGTTCCGACCCATAATTCACCCTTCACTATTTCCATGCATTTGATGGAGTAATTTAATTGATCGATCTTGAAAAATTTATCTTCAGAATATGAGCCCTTCCAAATCGAACCTGAAGCATCAAGAACATAAAGAAGGTCTTCACCATCATAGATGATTTGGCGAGGTTCATTGCCGTCTAGATCATAATGCTTTTGAGCTTCAATGAGCTTTCCATCATTACTTATGATGCATTTACTAACGCCTGCAGGCGTAAGTGCGTAGAGATAATTCTTAATTCTTATCAAGTCCCAAACGAACCCTCCATTCAATCCCTTCTTATCATCGTAAAGGGTGAATGCTTCTCCTAAATACTGATCGAGACCAGCTGATGTTCCAACCCACACAGTTCCTTCTCGATCAATACAAACATCCCTAACCTGATTATAGCTCAATCCATTTTCACGAGTATATCGAGTTGCCTTGCCAGAACTTAGTTCTAAAGCAATCACGCCCTCTTCATTGGTAGCGATCCAAACTTCATTCTCACTCAACGGGTTAATGGAACGAATAGACTTTCCTTCTGTGTTTTGGTAAATGCGGAAATTGTCTTGAGAATCATTTGAAAAATCAAAGCTATAAGCGCCCGACTGTGTTCCTAAAATCCAAAAGTCATCCGCTATAATAGCTCCAGAAGTGATCTTTTGTTCTCCCGAGCTAAAATGTTTTTGCCATGAAAAACTATTTAACGACAGGTTACTCGAGAGAATTTGAGACTCGAGTAACAAATACAATGTTTCATCTTTATGAATAAGCTGCACAACACTTTCTTTAGCATAATTCAAGGGCAATAATACTCGCTCAACAATTCCGTTTACGTAGGAAAAGAGTCTACCCTCTTCTGTCAAAATCAGTAATATTCCATTATCCAGTTGAAGTGTTTGACGTACTGAAGAGAAATTCAACTCACTAGAAATAGCTATCTGGGCTACCGAATCTTTTTCGAGATAGAATTTAGTCAAGTTCCCAGCCCAATGACCTAGCACAATTTCATCTCCATGGACAAGGATTGAACTGATTGAACTCTCAGTTAAGCCATCTGCAACTCCAAGTGTGCGGAAAGAATATCCATCATAAATAACCAAACCGGCTAGTGTTCCGACAAGTAGTTCGCCTGAACTGGATTGGGAAACGCACTCGATCCTGCTCGGAAAAATGCTCTTATCTAATCCAAAATGCTTGAAGCTGCTTACTTGAGATTGTATCTCAAGACTCAGCAGAAGAAGCAGAATAAGACTATATATCGAGTAGCTTCTTAATGCTTTCATATTCATTTTGGGAAATTTCGTCTTTATCTCGGGTATAGTAAGTCATATCAAATAATAGCCAGTTATAAACCGCTTTCTTGTATTCGTGCCTCATTTTATCTTGCTCAACCAAGAAAGACTCTTCAAAGAGAAAAACACCCTCATCCAAATAATGAGAAATTAATCTAGGAGACGATACCACTGACTTCAGCACTGGAGCACTTGTAGGAGGCAATACTATTGAAGCTTGATGTTTTTGAAGGCGAGCTGCAATCAAAGCCTCTTCTCTAGCCTTATCTTGAGCATAGAATTCAGCACGCAGGCGTTTTGAATCCTCTATATATTGCTGTTCTTCTGCAGCTGAACTAGCGTGAACATTGATTTCTCGCTGTTTGGTTTGTTTAGCGGATTCTAACTCAATGGTCTTGGCCTGCTCAATAGTTTCATATTTAATTGATTGTGCATCAGATCTGACAACAGAAATATCTACACTTTCCTCTTCCTTCTCTGAGGTCTCAATAGCTTCAGAAGCAATTGATTCATTGATTAATGCTTTTTCACTTGGTTTAGAACCCGATGCCGATTCATTGTCAGCTTCTCGCTTCAAAGATTCTTTGTGAAGAGGCTTCAATTGCTCAATGACCAACGTATTTGCAACGAAGGAAAAGGCCTCTTCACCTGAACCTGTTTTTTCAATTTTACCAATACTTTGATCGGTCACACCATCTTCCATGCCATCATAACGGTAAAACATTAGCATGTTTAATGGAACCTCATATAGAAGTTCTTGCCCCTTATAACTTTCAAGACTTGAGTCAACATCAATGGATACTGGAAACATAAAGGGTCGAGAAAAGACCAATGTGTAATATTTATTAAAATCAAGATCCAATTGATATTTACCTCTGCGATTAGCAGGAACAGTGCGAATTACCTTCCCATCTTCCTTAACCTTAATTGTTACTTCGGAAAGCGGATGATTTTCATGCTCAACCAATCCGCTTAGGCGCAATTGCGCAGTTACGGTTAAGCTTAATAATGAGCCAAGGATTAATATAATGAGCTTTTGAATCAAATTACTAATATTCGCCCTAAAAGTAATAAAGTGTGGGTTCAGCTCATGTGAAATGCATGATTTCTACCTTTGGCGTATAAGTTAAGAAAATGAAGACCATTATATTGGATCATACTCGCATTGAACGCACCGTAAAACGCATTGCCTTCCAAATTCTTGAGCATTGTCATGAAGACACTGAAATAACCTTAATTGGGGTAAAACCAAGAGGAGTTTGGGTTGCTAAACAAATCGAATCTGCGCTAAGCGAAATCTCTGAGTTCAAAGTCAGTTTTGGAGAGATTGAAGTAGAGAATTTGGGCGACTTAAATTCACTAGAAAGCATCATAACTGGTAAGAGTATCATTTTGATTGATGATGTAATTAAGTCTGGAGAAACAATGATGATTGCCGCTTCAGCAATTGTAAACTTAAAACCGAAATTGTTGATTACAGCTTGTTTGGTAGATCGCAAGCATAGACGGTTTCCAATTCAAAGTGATTTCACTGGTTTAAGCCTAGCAACCACCATTCAAGAACATATTCGATTGCTGATTGATCCAGTGCCTACGATTTATCTTGAATAATTGAAGTGAGGAGTTTTGTACTCTCTTGAACGCTCATTTTATTCACAGAAAGGATCATGTGAGCACTCGCGTAGAAAGAACTTCTCTTAGCATATAACTCATCCAGTTTTTCAATAATCTCCTCCTCATTTAGACCCATTACTAAAGGCCTAATCTCTTTTGCATTAATCAATCTATTGGCGAGTAAAGCGATAGGAGCATCCAACCAGACACACAGTCCAGATTTTTTCATATCGGTTTCATTGTCATAAAAACAAGGGGCACCTCCCCCAACAGAAATAATGGCTTCATCTACTCGCATGGCTTCCATTAAAGCTGCGCGCTCTAATAACCTAAAAGATTCTTCCCCTTTTTTCTCAAATATTTCGGAAATACTCGCGCCTTGGCTTTGCTCAATTACCTTATCAAGATCAATCAACCGCCAATTTGCCGCACTGGCAAGTTTCTTGGCCAAAGAAGACTTTCCAGCACCCATCATTCCCCATATAAAAACTCGCTTTATAGGAACTTCAACTTGTATGTGATCAGAAAAATGAATAACCTACGATTAGTATTGATTCGACTTGAATCATCGAAGTTAAGAACAAAACACAGTGCAATGCATCATGCCTTCCAAGGACATCTTAGCGTTCAAAATATTCACGTGTTATTCCCTTTTCTAATACCTAACATTGTATCCGCAAAACAGGTTTGTGAAGAAGAATTCAATTTTCCCAACGTACAAAGTTGCCATAGCACTTTTGTGTTATAACAACCGCGATCTACTCGAGCAGTTTCTTCCTGAGGTAATTTCTACAACACCTCAAACTGAAGACTTTGGGATTTTCGTAATTGACAATGCATCAACGGATTCAACACAGGATTATCTGAGCACTTTCGGTGATAGAATTCACATCATTAAGATTGAGGTAAACAAAGGTTTCACAAACGGATATAAACTTGGCCTTGCCCAAATCAATTCCGAAATATTCTGCCTTTTAAGTTCAGATGTTCAAGTTTCGCCTAATTGGCTGGAGCCAGTGGTTTCATTATTTGATTCTGATAACCACGTAGCGGTAATCCAGCCAAAAATAAAGTCGTGGCACAACAAAGATCAATTTGAATATGCAGGTGCATCAGGTGGTTTCATTGATTATTTAGGTTTTCCATTTTGTCGTGGACGAATTTTCTATCACACTGAGGCAGACACTGGTCAGTACGATGAAAATGAGGAGATTTTTTGGGCTTCTGGAGCATGCTTCTTCATCCGATCTCAAGTATATTATGAGAGCGGAGGATTAGATGACGACTTCTATGCGCACATGGAAGAAATTGATTTGTGCTGGAGGTTGAAAAACCGAGGATTCAAGATTATGGCATGCCCCGCTTCAGAGGTTTACCATATTGGAGGCGCTGTAATTGCTTACGGCAGTCCGCTTAAGACGTACCGCAATCACAGAAATAATTTGATAATGTTGGTGAAAAACCTACCTAGCGATGAGCTGTTGCCTAAGATTTTCATCAGACTAGTTTTAGACTCACTTGCTTTTGTTAACATGATTAAGCGAGGTCAGATCAAAGCTTCATTCTCGATTATATCTGCTCATTGGAACTTCTTGATCCACTTGCCCAAATGGCTAAAAAAGAGGAAAGAGTTGAAATCATGGGTCGTACGCTATTCGAAATCAGGCATCTACCCAAATTCAATTGTATTAGATTATTTTCTTAATGGAAAAAAGAAGTACAGCGATCTTCAGTGGACTCCGAAGAAAATGAAGCCCTTGAAATAAACGTTATCAATTCTTAACCCCTTCACTTCTATCCTGCTCTTATATTTGTCGTTCATCGTAAAATCCACACATGAAGGTTGTCATTTTCGCGGGAGGCAAAGGAACCCGCATAAGCGAAGAGTCGCATTTAAAGCCAAAACCAATGATCGAAATCGGTGGTAAACCGATTTTATGGCATATCATGAAAAATTACGCGGCTTACGGCCACAACGAATTCATCATCTGCTGCGGTTATAAAGGCTATGTGATCAAAGAATATTTCTACAATTACTTCTTGCACAATTCAGACTTGAGCATTGACTTGAGTAATAATGATATCACCATTCACAAGAGCAATGCGGAGGATTTCAAGGTGACACTTGTAGAAACAGGTCTTGAAACAATGACTGCTGGTCGATTAAAGCGCGTACAACAATACGTTGGTAAAGAGCGATTCATGCTTACGTATGGTGATGGTTTGAGCAATATCGACATGAATAAGCAACTCAAGTACCACGAAGAGAAAGGAGTGCTTTGTACTATGTCTATCGTTCAACCAGGAAGCCGCTTTGGAATGATTTCATTGGACGAAAACAACATTGTGAAAGACTTCGCTGAAAAGCCCAAAGACGATGGAACTTGGATCAATGGAGGGTTCTTCATTTGCGAACCATCGACATTCGATTTTTTACCTGAAGACTCAGACAACATAATGTGGGAGCGAGCTCCATTAGAGAGTTTGACTCATGCGGGCCAATTGGCAGCTTATCGTCACGAAGGGTTTTGGAAATGCATGGATACCCTAAGAGACAATATTGACTTAAACACGATGTGGGACAAAAGTCCGAAGTGGAAAAACTGGTAAAAGGCGTTCATGAAATTAACAGAAGAATATCGGGGTAAAAAAGTATTCCTCACCGGTCATACCGGTTTCAAAGGATCTTGGTTTCTAATGATCCTAAAACAATTAGGTGCTGAAGTAAAAGGCTATTCACTTGCTCCAAAAAACCAGCACGACCTTTATAATCAAATTGATGGCGATGCTCTTTGTGATTCAGTAATAGCAGATATTCGAGATAGAGAGCGACTAAAAAAGGAACTGCTTTCTTTTCAACCAGACTTTGTATTTCATTTGGCAGCTCAGGCTTTGGTTATAGACTCATACACATGGCCTGTTGAAACCTATGAAACCAACGTCATGGGTTCAATTTACCTCATGGATGCCTTGAGAGAATTAGGAAAGCCCTGCTCTACCGTTATGATCACAACGGACAAGGTATATGAGAATTTTGAAACCAAAGACCCCTATCCAGAAGATGCTAGACTAGGCGGCTATGATCCTTATAGTAATTCTAAAGCATGCGCTGAATTAGCCATTTCTTCCTATCGTAACTCATTCTTCAATCCAAAGAATATCAACGAGCATCAGCAAGGCATTGCAGCTGCGCGAAGTGGAAACGTGATTGGAGGCGGTGATTGGAGTGACAATAGATTAGTCCCAGATATAGCGCGCGCTTTAATTGAAGGCGAGCCTATCGTTATTAGAAATCCTAATGCTGTGAGACCTTGGCAGCATGTGTTAGATCCTTTAAAAGGTTATTTAATGCTCGGTGCGAAGCTTGCTCAAGATCCATTGAAGTTCTCAACCGGTTACAACTTTGGACCAACTCCAGAAGATGAGCGCAACGTTCAAGAAATGGCTGAATTAGCCATCGAACTTTGGGGTGAAGGGACAATAGAAGCTCCAATCCAAAGTCAAAATTTGCACGAAGCTGGACTATTGAAGCTGGCCATAGATAAAGCTGACAAAGAACTCGAATGGACACCAAGCTTTGATTCTGCTGAAGCAGTTGAATGGACCATTGATTGGTATAAAAATGGGAGAAATGACGCTTACAATTTCACGAAGAAGCAAATAGATCAATTCTTTCAATTGGGATGAAAACATTCACCGAGTTATCCATACCAGGAGTGTTTGAAATAGAAATGTTTCATGCCGGAGATGACCGTGGAATGTTCGTTAAACCTTACCATAAAGACACACTAGAAAAGCATGGCCTGGTAAGCGAGTTCAGAGAAAGCTTCTACTCCACCAATAAAAAAGGAGTAATACGAGGAATGCATTTTCAGTATCCACCTCATGATCACGCCAAAATAGTTTACTGCACTTCTGGAAAGTTAATCGATGTGATTCTCGACCTAAGAATTGGGTCTCCAACGTATGGAAAGTCTGTTCAAATTGAGCTAAGTGCCGACAATTTCAAAGCAGCTTATTTACCTATTGGAGTAGCCCATGGCTTTGCTGTTTTAGAAGATAATACGTGCATGGTTTATTTGACTTCTACTGTGCATGCACCAAGTTCTGATGGCGGAATTCATTTCGCATCATTTGAATGTATTTGGCCATTTGAAAGCCCAATCACATCGGAAAGAGATCTTGAATTCCAAACCCTCAAAGAATTTGAATCACCTTTTATCTATGCGTAAAGTGATGAGATATATACTACTGGTTTTCATATTTTTATACTCAATAAAAGCCACCGCTTTAAATCCGCCAATTCTTTCAAACGAAGCAACAATATCTTTACTAACCTGCAGTCCTGGTGATGAACTTTATTCATTATTTGGCCATAGCGCTTTGCGTGTCACAGACCCAAAAAAGAACATTGATGTAGTATTCAACTACGGTACTTTTTCGTTCAACGAAGACTTCTACTACAACTTCGTCATGGGCAAATTGAACTACAGTTTATCCGTTAGTTCTATGAAAGGATTTGTTAGATCATATCAGTCTGAAGGACGAGGAATGATAGAGCAGATTTTGAACTTAGATTCAACATCAAAACAAGCCCTTTTCAATTATTTAGATTGGAACAATCAACCCGAAAACAGAGAATACCTCTACGACTTCTTCTACGATAATTGTTCTTCTAGATTAAGAGATGTACTAGAGATCAGTATTGACGAAGATAGAATTGCATTTCAGGACCTTCAAGAAGCGCACAACCCGAGCTTTAGAAACATTATAGACGAATACCTTATCTACCATCCTTGGGGAGATTTCGGTATTGACTTAGGATTAGGAATGCCGTGTGACAAAATTCCTAACAGTTACGAATACATGTTTCTTCCAAACAAATTGATGGAAGCTTTTGACGCAGCCACTATAGATGGAAAACCGTTGATTAAAGAAGAAAAGACATTACTTGAAACCAATGGGCTTACCTATTCCTTTTCCATGTTTGAACCTATTCCATTGTTCTGGATGCTATTTGGTTTAATAGCCATTATCTCTGCCATAGGCTATCGTAAACAAAAACTCTACAAGGCAATAGATGTGGTCTTCTTTTTGATGATTGGACCGGTTGGTGCTTTGGTTTTCTTTCTTTGGTTTATTACAGACCACACGGGCACCATAAACAACCTCAATATACTTTGGGCTTGGCCTACTCATCTTTTGGCAATTCCTTTTCTATTCTTCAACAAAACCAGGAAGATGTATTGGACTGCCTACGGAACTGTCCTTGTGCTTACACTATTAGCTTTTCCATTTTTGCCTCAAATGCTTCACTACGCGGTTATTCCACTCATGTTAGCGGGAATTGTAAGGGCATTTGTCAATTTGAAGGTTGAATAGGCAATAGAACTTACTTAAGATTCTTTCATTTTTCCTCAATAAATTGATTCAGATTGAAAACCGCCCATTTATTAATTGCAATTGTGTTTTCATCACTCATTCTTGGGTCTTGTAAGCAATCATCTGATGTAGTTGCCGATGGTTGGCTGCAAAAGCGTAAGTATCGTAAAGGCTTCCATTTGGATCTTGCTAAGCACAAAAAGCAAGAGAGCACTTTTCAATTAAGTGCAGATTTACCTCCTGTCATTGAGAAAAGTGATTCAATAAGTTCAATCAAAAATTCTGATCCTACTGCGCTTTCAGTTGAAGAAAAAAAAGGCAGTCATTTATTTGAAAATCTGCGCTTAACCAAGCATCAATTTCTTCAGAACATTGAAAACAGAAAGGAACATAACATCGCACAAAATAATGAAGAACCTCAGGGCGATGCAGATCCATATAAAGCCAATAAAAGAAGAATATTAGGGTGGTCTGTATCGGCCTTTTTGTCCTTAGCACTTGTAATTGCGGGTATAGCCTTGATTGCATCATTTAGCGTACCCGTTTTACCATTTGTCATGTTTTACATCGCTGCACACATGCTGCCTGTTTCCATAATTTTATTACGGGCATACATTAAAGAGCATCAGGCTTTAAAAAATGGTTCACAATTTCTTTCGGAAGAGCGTGTATTACAGTTTCGAAAAACAGCCAAGCGCTGGTCAAAAATTACATTTATTGGAGGTTTACTTTTTCTATTGCTTTCCGCACTCGTCCTAGGCTTTATAATTTTTACTAGTGCGGAAATCCTTGCTATGGCGGTTATTGCCGCATTAATTGCTTTAGGCGCTCTGTTTTTAACCGTTGCCTATTGGATTGCAACCACATCATCGGTGCTTTCAAATGATGGATCATTCAATGAATTATTGAAACTATTCTCTTTATTTTTCTACCAAGCTGTGATTTCAGTAATCATGGTTGTTGTGGTTGTTGTGCTAGTTCTTGTACTTATATGGCTAGCTTAAGGCTCAATCTCCAATTGTGTAAATGATGAAACAACATCTTATAAAATTTGACTCACTAGAATGGGAAACACCTAAAAGTGGAGTAACTCAAAAGGTCTTTTCTGACGGAAAATTCAGAATGAGACTCTTGCGGTTTGACGAGCATTTTGTCGAAGAAGATTGGTGCTTGAAAGGTCACGTTGGATATGTTTTAGAAGGCACATGCAGATCGATTTTAATGGGATAATTAAACCCTACAAAAAAGGAGATGGCTTATGGATAAGTCAAGGTGAAAACTCAAAACACAAAGTTCTCATCGAAAAAGGAAAACACGTTGAGCTTATCTTGTTTGAATCTGAAGATTACAAGCCATCAAAACTTTCCAATGACTTCCTAACCCAATCTGGCACTTCGATCGTTGTGCGCGCTTTCGTGTCGAACATAATTTGAGTTGTACTACCAGTGGCGTGTAAAATGGTTTCATCACCTTTTTGAGAAGTCATAGCGTATTCGAGAACAAAACTTTTTCCGCCAATTTTAGATGTGCGCACAAGCATTTGTGGCTTAATGGCTGTCAACAAAAGCTCTTTCTTGAAATCAACATTTACGTTGGCAATCAAAAACATGTGTTTGGTCCAATCCCACTCTGGCACAGCCCTCTGCATAAACCCACCGCGTGCTATTTCAAAATAGCTCACGTATAAAGCGTTATTCACATGACCCAATGCATCCAGATCGTTCCAGCGCATTTGAATGGGATAACTAAAGTTGAATTTTTGGAGATCTAGTTTACTCATGGCTTTTTAGTGTTGGAATGATTTCTTGTGATTCACAAATTTATGCTGATTTGAAAGCTGAGTTTGCCTCATTTGCAAAAGCATTAAGCGAAAACGAAACGAAGGTTTTATCCAAGCTCAATTCAGTTCAAGGCAATGCGGTGAACATTGGTGGATAATATCATGCTAATGACCAAGTCATTGCTGAAGGCATGCGCCCAAGTGCCACGCTCAATGCTTTGATTGCTGGTTAAGCACCTTGCTGACAATAAATTAGAAAGTGCTTTTACGTTCATTTGTCAAGGCACTTTTATATTTTAGCACAATGCTAGCGGATTTGAGAGAGAACGGAGATTGGGTGATTTGCAAATTTTCGACCGGTTTAAACAGATATTTCTGACCTGTAAACCAATGATAACAAGAGTTTAACGTTCCGATGAATAGAAAATATATTAGTTATTATAACTATTTACAATTGTTGTGCGGCAGCTAAAAAATTGAAAGTTTGAGCATTCCAAATAAGTGAGAAACATTACTCTAAATAAAAAATGGTCAAGAAGATTTTGTTCCCATTAATTGGGATATTCTTAGCCTTTAGGTCTTATGAAATATTGAAAACGCTTTGTTTGGTGGAACCTTCTGAATTCAGCCTTTGGATTAAGTTGTTACTATCTTTTCTGTTGAATTTATTTATAACAGGAATTTTTGCATTTATGGGTTTCGCCTACAAGACGAATCGTCTATTGCCCGAAAATTATTATCGCATTAAGAATAAAGATTTATTATCCAAGTTATCCAAACTCTTACAGGTTGAATACTTCAAAAGGTTTCTATTGCTTCTATTTTGGGGCAAAAAGAAAAATAGACAGAAATATTTTGACGGTACAAAATCAGGCTTAGAGAACTTAGATTATCAAACAAGACAGTCTGAATTTGGACACCTAGCGGCATTGGTAATTATTCAACTCAGTGTAGTGACAATGTTAATAAAAGGACATTACTTGATAGCCGTTTTGACGACAACATTAAATTTTATCTCGAATTTTTATCCAGTAATACTTCAACGGAATCATAGAATACAAATTGAACGAATTAAAAACATACAAAAAAGGAAGCCGACCGCACAACATCGGCTATAGCAAATGCGGGTTGACTGCTTAAAAATGAAGATATTGCAATTAAATAACATTCGGTCTGGCGGACAAGAAAGCGTTTTCAAAATCCCGCACTTGCCATAGCTAGGACCGTTAGCATGCATTAGAATGAAAAATCAACATAAAACTTGCTGCTTGAAGTGGATCTATAATTTTCAATAATGCGTAATCTTGCATGCAATGAAAACACTGATTTTAGGAGCTTCAGGATTAGTAGGCGGCAATTGCATGCGTTACTTCACCAGCCAAGGCTGGACATGCCTCGGCACACATTTTTCCTTCGAAACAGCAGACACTGTTTTCTACAATACGCTAGACCCTTCAGATCCGCATAATGCGGATTTGGATGCCTTTCAACCGGATGTCATCATCCATTGTGGAGCGCTCACTTGGGTCGATTACTGCGAAGAGCATGTAGATGAAAGCTACCAAAAAACGGTGGTTTCAACACACAACGCCACCAAATTAGCAGAGAGATACAAAGCCAAATTGGTTTACCTCAGCACCGACTATGTTTTTGATGGCACACGCGGATTCTACATGGAAGAAGATGATACCTTTCCGTTAAGCGTATATGGTAAGCACAAACTCAAGGCAGAAGATCATGTGCGCGAACACCTCACCAATTTTTTGATTTGCCGAATCACCAATGTGTATGGTGACGAAATCAGAGGTAAAAATTTCATCGCTCGCTTGAGTGAAAACATGCGTAAGAAAGAACCCATGGAGCTAAGGCTTCCTTTTGATCAATACGCCACACCTGTCAACGCTTTTGACGTAGCGCGCGCCATCTATTTGTTATTGAGTGAAGACAAAAAAGGATTATACCACTTTGCTGGAACCGATTATTTAAACCGAGTGCAGTTGGCACAGCGCGTAATTACTTACTTCGGACATGAACAGGTTTCGTTAATTCCTGTTACTACAAAACAACTTGCACCACCTGCTAGGCGTCCTTTGCTCGGTGGAATGAGTGCGCAATTATTTAATGAAGAATTTCCGCATTTTCGTTGGAGCAATGTGGACGACTATTTACAAGAACAAAAGGATAAAAAATGAGTGAGACTAAAGATATGATCAGAGTGCCGTATGGGATGACGGTGCATGGCGAAGAAGAAATTGAAGCGGTAGTAAACGTGCTGCGTACGAGCACTCAAATGGGTAAGAACGTTCGTGAAATGGAAGAGCGTATCGCGAAGCTCTTTGACAAACCTTATGGTATCATGGTCAACAGTGGTTCTTCAGCTAACTATTTGGCTGTTGAATTGATGAACCTACCAGAAGGAAGCGAGGTTATTACTCCCGCCCTCACCTTTTCTACAACTGTCGCACCGCTAGTGAGAAACAAGCTTGTACCTGCCTTTGTAGACGCGGAAGAAGGAACATACAATATTGATGCTGACAAAGTTGAAGCGATGATTACGCCTAAAACCAAGGCGTTGATGATTCCTAATTTGATCGGTAATCTTCCAGATTGGAAAAAACTGAAAGCCATAGCTGACAAACACAACCTAATCGTAATTGAAGATTCTGCAGATACGTTGGGCGGAACGATTGACGGAAAAAGCTCTGGCTCTTTTTCAGACATGAGCATCACAAGTTTTTACGGATCTCATGTGATCAATTGCGCAGGAAATGGAGGTATGCTCACTGTGAGAGAAAGTGAGCACTTTGAGCGCGGGAAGCTATTGAGATCATGGGGAAGGTCCTCCTCTCTGTTTGTTGAATCTGAAGCTATTGAAAACAGATTTAACGTGGAGGTCGATGGTATTCCTTACGACTCCAAATTCATTTTTGCAGAACCAGGATACAACATCGAGCCTTCAGAAATGGGAGCAGCGTTTGGAGTGGTTCAATTGAATAAATTGGATCATAACATAAATGAACGTGAGAAAAACTTTGCTGAGATGAGCGAGTTCTTCAAGCAGTATGAAGAGTATTTCGTTTTGCCAAAACAGCTTCCTAATAGCCGCACAGGTTGGTTGGCATTGGCACTTACAATCAGAGACAGCGCTCCGTTTAAAAGAACAGAGATGCAAATCTTCTTGGAGAAGCGTAACATTCAAACGCGAACTGTTTTCACTGGAAACATCCTTCGTCAACCTGGTTTTAAAAATGTTGAATGCAAGCGCTCATCAGACGGTTATGCAGAATCTGATAAAGTCATGCGAGGTGGAATGCTATTGGCATGTCATCATGGACTGACTAGAGAAATGATTGATTATACAAAAGAGAATATAAGCGCATTCATGGCGTCTATCTAATCCTATTTGTTGATGAAACAAATCACCACATTTCTGCGCTCCAAAAAGCTGTGGATAATTGTGGTTTTGTCAGCAATAAGCTTGATTCTCTTAGAGCCAGGCAGGTATACGCACCCCCGTGTTTCTCAAGTCGATTATAAGGTTGAGGTCTTTGGCATAAGTGATAGCAATGGAGGTCACTTTAGCTTAGATAGTAATGAAACAAGGTTTGATATAACGCCTGGAGAGGCTGAATCAATAGTAGCTTCATGGACCTTTTTGACGGAAAAAAACATAGAACTTAAAGTTGGTGTTTCCAATTGGGCTGTGCAAGACGAAGAAGGCTCTGCCGAAGTAGTTTTTGGAGTTCGACACAATCAATTGGTATTGCTGAATGACCTTAAAACACAACCCGGCAATTCTCGAAAACTGATTCTTGAAATCGACTCTGGAGACGTTGTTTCTGTTGAGGTAAATAAAGGAGCAATTCTTTTAGAAGATATTGGCTACGTAGAAATCAAAGAGCACAGGCCTTATGATAGCTTGCTGGTTGTCTTTTATGTCATATTATTTTGGATCGTTTTCGTGTGGTTTGTCTTCAATGGATTTTGGTTGGCTTCTATTCCAATGATCATTGGTTCTCTCCTGATTTGGTATTCCATTTTTGCATACGATATGCTCTTCAACGCATCTCAGCTTTTATGGTCTATTTTATTCTTCTCACTTTCTGCAAGCCTTTTCAGCATTGTTGTTTACCCCTCAAACAAGTGGATTAGATTTGGACTGAAAACACTCTTTATCACACTATCATTTCTTGCTTGCACCTTGCCTTTTGTCGTTGTTTTGTATACTCTAGAATTTGGTAAACCATTAGAACAAACCGATTACTTCGGATTTTATCAAACTGATATTCGAGAAAGCATTTCATACTTGCAGTTCAATTCCCCTAAAGCATGGTGGCTTATACTGTTAGCCTTGCCTATTCTGTTCATACCTCTAGCTTTTATAAAAAAGAGAATCAACAAGCTCAATCCTGCCACATTTGTGGTTTCAGCAATATTGGTAATCATGACTTTCATTTTTGAAATCCCTGAAATGATAACAGTAGCCAGTGATAGTTATGGAGACTATACCAAAGAGCTTGAACTATTTAAAGAAAATCTGCGGTCGTTTGATGAGTTTGAGGGACAACTTCAGGTTTCTCAAAAGAAAGACAATGAAGTCTACTTTATTATTATTGGAGAAGCTCAAAGCAAGTTTCACATGTCGCAATATGGATATGTAAGACCGACAACACCTCACTTAGACAGCCTATCAAAATTGGCGAATACCGTCATCTTTAGTAATGCCATTTCCAGCAATACGCATACTGCCATGTCGCTTTCTGCGGCATTTACACAAGCCAATTACTCCAATCAACTAGATTTTCAGAAGTCGCCTTCAATCATAAACATCTTGAATGCTGCGGATGTACATACTTATTGGATTAGTAACCAATTGAAGTATGGAATTTGGGATAATGCAGTATCCGCGATTGCTGAACAATGTGAAGAGCAAGTATTCATCAATTCGAATATGGGTAAAACCAATGAGACAGATGATTTTGATGGTGCATTATTGGAGGTGATTAAAAGAAAGCTGAAAAGCGCCAATGAAGGAACCCATGTGGTTTTCATCCATCTTATGGGAAGCCATGGTCAATACAACAAACGATATCCTGATGAATTTCGAATGTTTGACCATGATGATTTCAAATCACTTTTTGGCAACTTAAATCCATATGAAGTGAATCCCTATGACAATTCTATGATCTACAATGATTTTGTTGTCTCTGAAATGGTGCATTTACTTGATAGCCTTCCATTCGAACGGAAAGCCATGTTTTACTTTGCCGATCATGCTGAAGACTTGATTACCAAGCACGGTCACAGCAGTTCACTCTTCAATTTCAGGATGATTCACATCCCAACTTACTTCTGGTTCAGTGACGGATACATCGAAACCTATTCATCGCAAATAGCTAATCTTAAAGAAAACAGCACAAAAACTTTTACCAATGATCTTGTCTATGACGCCATACTAGGATTAACAGGAATCAGCACAAAGGCATCAAACAGTGAGGGTTTCAATGTATTTAGCGCTGGCTATCAATTGCAGGATTCGTCCATTAAAATTCTCAACCATATCGACTACACTGATCCGGGTCACTCTGTTTATCATGAAGAAATAAATCTGCAAAAACTTTCAAATGACTCATTGATTCCATTCAACATATTCCCGCACAGGGTTGATAGTAAAGGGATGCTTTATGAAATGACAGCAAAAGGTTTTGATGGTATTGAGTGTGACTTAGTCTTTAATGACACCGTTTTTGAAATTGGACATGGCGGTGAAGAATATATGAGTGGAAATTCTTTAGAGGACTATCTCAATTCTTCAGTTGGGGATTCACTTACGTTCATTTGGTTAGACATCAAAAACTTGAGGAATGACAACATTGACAAGGTATTAGAAAGGTTAATTGTGCTTGATGATCAATATAAAATCAAGCAACGAGTGTTTGTAGAAAGCGATACAAAATCATTATTGTTTGATAAAATTCGCAAAGCTGGATTCAATACGAGCTATTACCTACCTACCGATATTAGCCAAATTGAAGATCGTGCAATTCTCAAATCCAAGGCTATAGAGGTTGCCAATCAAATCAATAAACAAGGTGTTAGCTCCATCTCCTTTGATGCTTCGCTTTATAATTGGGTAACCGTTTATCTATCTCCCATCATTCCTCAAGAGCTAGAATGGCATACATGGCAACTGGGATTAGAGCTGCAACAAACAAACTTCATAGATAATCTTCACAAGCAACCTTTTGCCTCTGACAACCGCATTAAAACGCTACTTATAAGGGTCCATTCTCCCTATTACTTGTAAAGCTTACAACAACACTGGTCAAGTCACAAAAGTAACGGCAAAAAAAAACCGGCCCGAGTGGGCCGGCTGACGACTTTCATCGCCATGCTACGGATTGAGGATTATGTAGAAGCCCATCGGCTATTCTTTCTATTTCGAATATAGCATAACCTATCAAAATGCAATTCAACTTCTAAGTATTATATGAAGAGAATGTTGCGAATGATACGTTTCTGTATGTAAACATCAAGTATTTAGTCTCAAATGCACTTCATCCCTATAAGATCGTGAAACAGGAATACGTTGCCCTGAGACAATAATGGAGCTTTTGGTAATAGACTCTATATGTTTTCTATTCACTGCAAATGATCTGTGCACCCGAATAAAATACTTTGACGGCAATTGCTCTAAAAACGATGTCAAAGACATTCGCGTTAAGTACTTTTTATTGACCGTAAAAATTTCTATATAGATATTTTCTGCCTTAATTAATTGAATATCATCCATTTTAATTAGGATGCTTCTGTGTCCATCCTTTATCGACACCACCTCGTCCTTATTGTCTTTAGAATGCATGATAGACATTTCTATTCCCGCCATCAACTCTTCTTCACTAAACGGTTTGATGACGTATGCCCCTGGCTTAGTTTCCTTGGCTTGTTGCAAGGTTTTTTGATCCGAATATGAGGTCAAAAACATAAAAGGAATACCCTTTTGGTTGGCAATTTCTGCCAGAACAATACCCTCCATTCCTTCACGCAGATTTAAATCTAAAATCGCGAAATCCACCTTTCCACTTTCTAGGAAACCAATGGCGGCCTCTTTAGTGAGAGCGACCTTCGGACTAGGATAATTCATATCCATGATCATCACCCTAATCATTTCGGCTATAAGACTTTCATCTTCAACAATCAATATGCTCAAGTCATATCTCACGAAAACAAAGTAAGCAGATTCTGTCAGTCAATGGCAAATATCGAACACAATTAGTCTTCGAAGGCTCTGTAATAAGCTATTAATCCATTCGTACTTGAATCATGAAGGTTTTGATCATTTCCTTTGAGTTCATTTAGAATTGGAAGAGCCAATTGTTTTCCAAGCTCCACACCCCATTGATCAAAGCTGAATACGTTCCAAATAACGCCTTGAATAAATATCTTATGTTCATAAAGTGCTATCAATTGACCAAGAGAGTAAGGGGTTAAATGGTCAAACAAAAAGGTGGTGGACGGAATGTTTCCAAGGAAAACTTTGAACGGTGCCAGCGCGTTCTTATTTGCAGCACCGCCCAATTCAGCATCCACTTCCTTACGCGACTTACCTTTCATAAGTGCCTCAGACTGAGCAAAACAATTAGCCAATAGTTTTTCATGGTGATCACCTATGGGATTGGATGCTTTAGTAAAAGCAATGAAATCACATGGAATCATTTTGGTTCCCTGATGAATTAGCTGATAAAACGCGTGTTGTCCGTTTGTCCCTGGTTCTCCCCAAATAATTGGTCCCGTTTCGTAATCTACTTCTTCCCCATTTCTATCTATGGACTTCCCATTGCTTTCCATATCTGCTTGCTGCAAGAATGCCGGAAAACGATGCAAATATTGTTCGTAGGGCAAAATTGCTTGAGAAGTAGCTTCGAAGAAGTTATTATACCAAATACCCAATAAGGCCATCATCGCAGAAATGCTTTTTGTCCCCTTTTGTCTCAGGTGATCATCTATATTATGAGCGCCAGAAAGCAAGTCATAAAAATTCTTCGGACCAATACTGAGCATAATAGGAAGACCTATGGCACTCCAAAGAGAATACCGACCTCCCACCCAATCCCAAAATGGAAATACGTTGTTAGGATTGATTCCAAAATGTTCCGCTGCTTCAACATTGGTGGATAAAGCCACAAAATGTTTCGATATGTCTACTGAATCACTGGAGTTCTCTAAAAACCAGCGCTTAGCAGTATCTGCATTGGTCATGGTCTCTTGTGTTGTGAATGTTTTGGAAGCGATAATAAAAAGAGTTGTTTCTGCTTCAAGTGATGATAAAACAGTCAGAATATCCGTTGCATCGATATTCGAGACAAAATGCGTGGACATATGATTTGAAAAACCATGGAGTGCTTCTGTGATCATGTATGGACCCAAATCAGAGCCTCCAATTCCTATGTTGACTATGGAAGTTATTGGCTTTCCACTGAAGCCTTTATGTTCACCGTTGATTACCGAATTAGAAAACCGTTCCATCTGCTGTAAAACACTATTGACATCTGGCATCACATCCTTTCCATCAACCAGCATTGGTCGATTTGATCTATTTCTCAAAGCAACATGTAAAACCGAACGATTCTCAGTCTCGTTAATTCTCTCTCCCTCAAACATCTTATGAATAGCCTCACTTACTCCGCACTCCTTTGCCAAGTCTTGCAATAATGACAGTGTTTCTGTAGTAATTCGATTCTTGCTGTAATCGAAGAGCAAGCCCTCATATTTGACCGAAAAATCATTAAACCGCTGCGGATCTTGGTCAAAAAGCGAAGTCATTTTTTCTTCTTTTATCTTCTCGAAATGAATTTTCAGCTTATTCCAGGCTTTGGTTGTAGTCGGATTAATTTTAGGGAGCATTGACGATAATGTTTATTCAAATTTACCAAACAAAAAGCCCCGCAAAATGCGAGGCTTTATATGTTTTTTTGAGTAATTAAGTTAGTCTTCTAGTTCATGAACGAACATCCCGCTTCGAAGTTTTGGCTCGAACCACGTCACCTTTGGAGGCATAATCAAATCGGCATCACTTATATCAATAAGTTGCTGCATAGAAACTGGATACATCGCAAAGGCAACTTTCATAGCTCCTGAATTCACCCTTTTCTCTAATTCTCCTAATCCACGAATTCCGCCAATAAAATCAATACGTTTATCGGTTCGTAGGTCCACAATATTGAACAGTGGCTCAAGAACTTGCTTAGACAATATGGTCACGTCAAGCACACCTACTGGATCACTATCATCGTACGTAGAATCTTTAGCGGTCAACTTATACCAATCACCAGACAGATACATTCCAATGGAATGCAACCGCTCTGGTTTGTATTGTCCGCTCATCTTTTCAACCGTGAAGCTTTTGTCTAATTTACTGAGCAGTTCAGCCTCAGACAGACCATTCAAATCCTTCACTACTCGGTTATAATCAATGATTTTAAGCTGATTGTCTGGGAAAACAACAGCCATGAAGTAATTATATCGCTTACCATCGTTTCTATTACCACCAGCTGCATCTCTAAACTCTTTTCCAACTAGCGCTCCAGCTGCAGTTCTATGATGGCCATCAGCAACATAGATAGAAGGAACTTTCTCTTCGAAAAGTTGCTCTATTTGATCAATTGCATCATCATTTTCTACGACCCATAGTGTATGCTGAATACCATCTTTTGTAGTAATATCATACGTTGGATTAGCAGCTGTTTTCACAGCCTCAACCAACATGTCTATCGCGTCTACATGAGGATAAGAAAAAAATACTGGCTCAGCATTGATCTTTCCATGACGCACATGATTCTTTCGATCTTCTTCCTTATCTGGCCGAGTTAATTCATGCTTCTTGATGTTATTTTCGAAATAATCATCAATGGAACAGCACCCCACAATTCCAGTTTGTTTATGTCCATCCATAATGATTTGATAAACATAGAATTGCTCCTTGCTGTCTTTATTCAATATTCCATTGCTTCGCAGCAACTGATAGTTCTCTCTTCCTTTCTTATAAACAGCCTCATCATAGTGATCAAAGTCATCTGGGAAATTTATCTCAGGCTTAATTACATGATAAAAGCTCGCTGCATTTCCTTCAGCTTCGGCTTTTGCCTCAGCGCTATCTAATACATCATAAGGGCGGCAAACGACATCCAACGCTTTGTCTTTGCTTGGTCTTGCCGCTTTGAATGGCTTGAATACACTCATAAGTAGTTAATTTCTTGGTTAATTATTTAAGTAGAGCGATGATTTGGTCTGCTAATTCAACTCCAATGCGATCTTGAGCTTCAACTGTACTTCCTCCGATATGAGGCGTGCTGATGATTTTAGCATGACTTAACACATCTTCTCGTGGAGCTGGCTCACCAACAAACACATCTAAAGCAGCTGCTTTCACATGACCAGAGTCTAATGCTGCAATAAGCGCATCTTCATCAATAGAACCGCCTCTTGAAGTGTTAATTAATCCAACTCCCGGTTTCATCATCTCAATCTGAGTCTGGCCTATGACTGCGCTTCCGTCAGCTTGCTTAGGAACATGCAAACTGATGTAGTCGGATGTAGCGAGCAAATCTTCCATTGAAGTTCTTTCAACGGTAACTTTCACTGATTGTCCTGCAATATCCAACTCCAAAATGGTTGATGGTCTCTCTCCTTTGGTTACATACTTCACATTCATTCCAAGGCCGATAGCATATTTGGCTAATGTTTGTCCAATGCCGCCAAAGCCAATCACTCCAAGGGTTTTACCTCTTAGCTCAGTACCTTTGCTATAAGACTTTTTAAGCACTTTAAACTCTTCCTTTCCAGTAGCAGGCATTTTACGATTTGCATCATAGGTAAAGCGAGCCATTGAAAACAATGAAGCTACAGCCAACTCAGCAACTGACTGAGAACTAGCAGCAGGCGTATTGATAACATGAAGGCCTTTGTCCCTTCCATATTGCACATCAATATTGTCCATTCCTACTCCACCTCTTCCGATGAGTTTTAGACTAGGACAAGCATCCATATGCTCTTTGCGCACTTGTGTTGCACTTCTCACTAAAATCCCAACGAAACCTCCTTCGTTGATTCCTGAAGTTAAATTTTCTTGAGGTATTGTTTCAGTAACTACCTCAAATCCATTGGCTTCTAGTTTCGCTTTTCCAGATGGAGAAATACCATCATTTGCTAAAATTCTCATACTAATAAAAAGGGTTTATTTAATCCGCTAGTTCTGTTTCTAATGCCTTCGAAAAGCTCTCAATGATTCGTTCCATGATCATGTGAACTTCTTCCTCTAAACTGCCGGAAGCGGCACTTCCAATTTCACTCAATTTCCCATCAAGCTGAGTCTCTCTGTTCTTTTTGTCAAGTTCCAGAGCCTTATAGTGAAACTGATTTACCGTATATGTATAGACTTTACGATCAGCATCAAATTTTATGTGATAATCCAACGATCTATTCTTATGGGTTCGATTGACCCCAAAATGACTTTCAACCATAGACTGAGTGATGTCCATTTCAACATATCGATTTGTTGTGTCATCAATGGCTATTTTATAAGCGACAGCATCTTTGAAATAATCATTACCCCATTTCTCGATTCGCTTCATCAAATCACCTGTACCAGCTCTTTTTACTGATATTTCAGCTTTATATTCAAAGTCCTTATCATCGTTTTTAGGTATCTGCGCAAAAACAGAACTTACCATTAGTAGTGCAGCAGAAAGGAAAATACTTCTCATCATATTTTATCCGAATTTAGATTCAAAAGTCTTCATTACATCAACCAGCGTCTCAACACTTTCAAGCGGAAGCGCATTATACATGCTTGCTCTAAACCCGCCTACTGAGCGATGGCCTTTCAACCCGCTGATATTCGCCTCTTTGCAGAGATCAAGGAAATTCTGTCCTAGTGACTCATCCAATCCATCATTCAACAAGAAACATCCGTTCATAATAGAACGGTCTTCTTTAGCCGCTGTGCCTTTAAACATCGGATTTCGATCAACTTCAGAATACAATGCATTGGCCTTTGCTGCGTTGGTTTGACCAATCTTAGCTAATCCATTAGCCTTGATCCATCGCAATACTAACATACTCACATAAATAGCAAATACAGGTGGCGTATTGAACATAGACTCCTTATCGGCATGTGTTTTAAAATCAAGCATGGTAGGAACTTTCATGGAAGACTTACCAATCTTATCTTTCTTAACAATGTACAGGGTAGTTCCAGCGGGTCCCATGTTCTTTTGAGCACCAGCATAAATTACATCAAATTGTTTCGCATCTAATTCGCGACAGAAAATGTCTGAAGACATATCACAAACCAAAGGCACTTCTGTTTTAGGAAAATCATGAATTTGAGTCCCGAAAATGGTGTTATTTGAGGTGATGTGGAAATAATCGCAATCTGAAGGAACTGTGTATCCTTTTGGGATATAATTGAAATTGGCGTCTGCAGATGAACCTACTTCCACAACTTCGCCCAATGACCGTCCTTCTTTTACAGCATTTTTAGCCCAAGTTCCAGTAGTCAAATATGCTGACTTCTTGTTAGCACCCATCATGTTGTATGCTGACATCAAGAAACCAAGACTTGCCCCACCTTGAAGAAACATAACTTCATAGTCATCACCAAGGTTGTAGATTTCTCTAACAAGAGCTTGAGCTTCATCCATTACAGCAACAAAATCTTTACTCCTGTGAGAGATTTCGAGCAGTGAAAGACCTATTCCATTAAAATCAAGAACAGCCTGAGATGCTTGTTGAAATACCTCTTGCGGCAAAATGCTGGGACCAGCGCTGAAATTGTGAATTTTTGACATAGTGTTGTTTTAGTTAAGCGGGACGAAATTGTGAAAATTTTATCGGACTAGAAAGATAAAGGACAAGCGTAACAATTAATAACTGCAGAGATAGTACTAATCTGCTCTGTATGCCTTAATTAAGCCATGTTGGATACCCGCGCTATCAGTATATTGAAGCCTGATTGACATCAAATCGAGTAACATTTCACCTTCACCCATCCAAATTTCACCCATCCAATTCTGAGCCGGGAAATTGAATCTCGTAATCGTAGTGAATTCGAACTTTAAATCATTGGCAGCTGAATACAAAATAGAGGGGGTTTCAGAGCTACTTGTAAGGTTAAAAGAAACAGCTTCAGTCTCCGTACCAAAGCTGAAAACACCCTTATATTCTCCTTCATAGATGGATAGCTCACTTCTATCGCATTTATCCCCTTCATACCAAACATCGCAATCACAGTATTTCTCTATACACACTCCATTCACGCATTTGTCCTTGCATTGATTGCAAGCACTCAGAATAAGGCAAATGAATGCGAATAAATGAAGTTGTTTGATCATCGTTTTAAGAGACGAAATATTAGCCAATCAAGGTGAAAGTTCAATAGCATAATGTGAGTCTAACCAATGTTTTGAGCCAATAATTCGGATAGTTCTCTCTCAATGCTTTGGTATTTATCCTTTGCATACCACAATTGCACTTGTTTAGAAAACTCGCTATATGGTGACTTCGGCTCAGGTAAGCTTTTATAATCCATGACCATTTTTTGGACTTCAGCAGGACGAGGACCCCAAGTTGAAATAACATTTAAACTCTTAGCATCCAATACTATTACCACTGGAATAGAACGACCGCCATTGGTCAAATGCTGATCAATTAGATCAAGGTTCTCATCACGCAAAACGAGGCGAGATGGAGTCCCAACTTGATCCAAAAGTGCTGAGGCCACCGGAACAATTTGAGCAGCATCACCACACCAAGATTCCGTAATTGTCAGTACTAGAACCTTACCCTTCAATTTAGACAAGGTTTCGATCAATGCTTGATTTGGATGATACGTCTTATCGATCCTCTTCATTCTTTGAGCATTTAAAGCTGTGTAATCAACCAAAGATTGAGATTGATCTGGTCCAGTGGACTTTCCTTCTTCGATCAACCTATCAATCAACTCACGATACGATGGATATGTCATCGCATTATCCCAGATTTTCTTATAATCTATTATTTTCATATCGTATTTGACGAACAAGAATCGTCATCCTGTCAATTTATTAATTCAGCCACCTCTTCTCCTATATATCCCGCTAGAGCAATACCCATTCCGCCCATTTTAACTGCGATTATAATAGTATCATCAAGCCTTTTAACAATGGGCCTTTTATCATCTCCAAATGCCATAATTCCCGTCCACCGTTGATCAACTTCGAACTTAAATGCTTCACCAAACAAAACATTTAGTTTTGATTCTAGTGTTTTTTGAATCATTTCGTTGAGGGCGAATTCAGTTGTTTCTTCAGCTTGAAAATCAATGTTCCTGCCACCTCCAAACAGTAATCGATCGCCTACATTTCGTAAATAGTAAAACCCTTCATCTACATGAAGGTTTCCCCTAAACGTCAAATTTGGGATGGGATGCGTTATGAATACTTGACCTCTTCCTGGCTGAACTTCAACATCCGGAATCAAAGAAGCTGCAAAGGCATTGTTGCAAATGACAATTTTATCCGCGCTAAAATCAATATTCCCCCTATACTGATCTTTTATGGTAAGGCTATTCCCTTCAACACCGATCACTTCAGAACCCGTTCTGATCATCACACCCAGCTGAAGAACATACTTTTCCATAGCTTTCATAAGCTCACCGGTGTGCACTTGACCTTCATCTTTCATGGAATAAACATCACCCGTTGCAACAATACCTAAGGTTGATTTATGGGCATTAGAGAGGGAAATGTAATCAGGAATAAAGTCGTCAACCAAGAAGTTAACCTTCTCAACAGCTTCATTATAATTTTGGTTGGAATCAACCAATTCAAATCCTCCAGCAGGCAAAAACCCAATTGCCTGATCACTTAATCGTTTGCGGGTTATTTGTAAACCCATCCAGCGTTGGAAAACAAGTTCACGGGCATTCTCTTCGCCCATTTGATGAATATCTGAAAGCATTTCGGTGAGACTTCCAAAGCATGCAAAACCCGCATTCCGTGTGCTGGCGCCATAAGGCAAACATGATCGTTCGAATATGGTGACACTTTTGGAAGGGAATTTTTCTTTGAGACTTGCCGCCACTGATAGGCCCACCAAACCTCCACCAACAATAGCGATATCTACCTCAACAAGTGATGACTTCTCCCAAAAACTGAGCACAGCAAAAATTTAAAATGGGTTGGTTGCATGCACTGATAACTCAGGAATGTATCCTCGATCATCCATTTCCAACGCAGAAATGATAGCGTGCGCTATCTCTTCTGCACGCAATTTGTTTTCTGTGTCACTTCGTTCTTTTCTGTCAGCTTGGGCAAAAGCTGTCGTAACTTCTGAAGGATTCACCCCCAAAACGCGGACATTAAATGGACGTAATTCAGCCTGCCAACACTGGGTTAAACCGCGCAAGGCAAACTTTGATGAGCTGTAAACACTGCCACCGGCAAAACCCTTAGTAGCTGCCGTTGATGCGATATTTACGATGTTTCCTGATTTCTGTTCCATGAACACTTTGGCTGCAGCTTGCCCCATCATGGCAGCACCAAACACATTGACTCGATACGTCTCTTCGAAGTCTTGCCAAGAATATTCGTGCATTTTATTCATCCATCCGTGACCAGCGTTATTAATCAACCCATCGAGTTTACCCAACTTATTGAATGCCGTGGTAATGGTCAGCTTCACTCCTTCTGGAGTCCCGATATCGGCTTTTACATATTCACAGCGCAATTCATCACCCACTGCCTTGAGCTTTGATTCATCCCTTCCGGTGATTAAAACTGAAGCTCCTTTTCCGACTAATTTCTGAGCGATGGCTTTTCCTATTCCTGAGCTTCCCCCAGTAATGATAAAGGTTTTGTTATTTAGATTCATCTTTTTTCTTTAAAGCTTTATTTATCGTTTGTACTAGCTTCTCTTTAGAAACCGGTTTGGTTATGTAGTGTTCAATTCCAATATCCATAGCTTGATTTACTGCTTCTTTCGTCACGTTTGCGGAAAGCATAATAATCGGAATACCGGGATACTTTTTGATCAAAATTGAGGACGCCTCCATGCCATCCATAACTGGCATGTGCAAATCCATGATTACGAGATCATATTCACCCTTTTCAAACGCCTCAACACCCAACAATCCGTTCGGCTCAGAATGCCATGAAAACTTGACGATCTCAAGCATTTTAGAAATAACCAAAACATTTAGCTCATTATCTTCAACTAAAAGGCATTTCTTCCCTGTAAAATCGGTAATAAGCTCTTCTGGCACAACCACTTCTTGCTTCACATTTCCATCTTGAAAAGGCAATGTGATAACGAATTCAGTTCCAGCGTCAACCTCACTGGTTACCACGATATCTCCATTCATCAATCGAATCAATTCATAATTGATCGACAAACCAAGTCCAGAACCCGAATACTTTTTTCGATACCCCGAGTCGACTTGAGAAAAGCGCTCGAATATTATCGACAATTGCTCTCGAGGAATTCCAATACCAGTATCCTTAACGCGCACTACCACTTCAACTTCATCATCAGATCTATTCTCTTGCTCATAATAAACTGTAACCGATCCTTCTGGCGTGAATTTTAAAGCATTATGAATGAAATTAGAAACGATTTGCGTGAACTTCACTTCATCTCCAGAAATCCAAGTCACACGAGGTTCAACGGTATTGAATATTAATTCCACCCCTTTCTCTTCGTAGGATTGAGCAAATAATTCGCACAATGCTTGAATCTTAATAACCGGCTGGAAACGAGAGTTTTCTAATGACATTTGACCTGATTCAATGCGATCAATATCAAGTATATTATTCAGTAAGCCTAAAAGGTTGGAAGACGAATTATTCAACAAATTCAAATATTCCTTCTGCTTCTCTGGATCACGATTCTCTGCCACCATGTGAATGAGACCTTGAATAATATTGAGCGGAGTTCTGATTTCATGACTCATGTTACTCAAGAATTCAGATTTGACACGCGAGCTTTTTCTTGCCTATTGGTTTTCAAAATGAAGAACAAAGCAATAGAGAGCGTAAGTCCTAAGAAAATACTTAATGCAAGCGATAGAACACTGGTGATTTTTGAACTCTCATCAAAAAATGATGCTGTAGGGTAAAACTGCATTCTCCACCAGATCTCTCGACTTCTATTGACATTGATAAGACCGTCAAAAAGGAAATCTTCGTCTACTTTAATTTTATCACATCGATCGGGTTCAGAGCAATAAAACTGCTGCTCTGTGTGATCACTCAAATGAATGTGGTAATCTCTATTATCGTCAAAAAAGTTGTCAATCTCATAGGTGAAATCGAACCCAGCAGTGATCGAACCCAAAAACAAACTATCTATCCAGACCGGAGAATCCACCAAGAATGCTTCACCGCCCTGCAGTAAGCTCACCCAAGGTGTGATATTTAAATCACCAGTGGCAGCTGCCCTCATCCATCCATGCACGCGATAATTAACAGTATTTAGATCGAGGTTTAATACTTCTCTATTGGGGTCTAATGGAACAATGTCTTGAATAATCATATTCGAGTCTATCCATTCAAGAAAAAGAATCGAGCTGTCAAGCTTTACTAATTGTCCGGCATCTTTTTTCCAATACTTAAAAAACCCTCCTTCTGAAAACTCAAGTCGATTTGTGAAGTTTTTTAAATGATCAATATCTGAGTTCACCAAAGTCCAGATACGACTTCTTGTGTGCTCAACCAATACCTGAACCTGTTCAATTTGTTCAGATTTGATGTTCTGATTGTATTGCGACCACGCCCAAATAGAAATAATAGTGGTAACCGTGAAAACCAAGGCACTTAGTGTAAGTCTTGCTATTATTGGTTTTTTAAACACAGTTCATCATTTTATTTATCATCGTACAAACACCCATTCAGTGGATGAGCTCAACGTATCATTATATTGATATTCATCAAAGGCCTTTAAGTCTTCTGGATTTGTAATTCCATTTCGGATAATAAATCCAGTCATTTTACCTCTAGCCTGTTTTGCCCAGGTCATCACGATCTTATACTCTCCATTTTTAAAATCCTTGAAAACAGGAGTAATTACATCTCCGTTGATATCATCAAAGTTCACAGCTTTAAAATACTCCGAAGAAGCCAAGTTAACCAATGTCTTTGATTTTAAAGCTTCTAACGAGGCATTAAGTGAATCGGTGATTCTACTTCCCCAGAATTGGTATAAGTTCTTTTTTCGCTGTACAGGTAATGAAGTTCCCATTTCTAAGCGGTAAGGACGAATGTTATCTAATGGTCTCAAAACACCATGCAATCCGCTTAAGATACGCAAATGATTCTGAGCGAAATTCACCTGATCGTTGCTTAGGTTTTTGGCATCTATACCTCGATATACTTCTCCGTTAAAGGTCATTAAAGCTGGTCTAGACTCATTATCATCAAAACTCGGCTCCCAGAGTTGATAGCGGTGAGCATTTAATTCAGTCAAGTCTTTGCTCAACTTCATTAATGAGCTGATTTTCTTTTTACTCAGTTTCTTGAGCTGAGACATGATTTGAGAAGACTCTTCGATAAATGCAGGAGTTGTAGAATTCAAATCTGGCATCTCAGATTCAAAATCAAGCGATTTTGCCGGTGAAATGATTGTGATCATATATGAGAAGCGTTTTTCAATTCAAAGGAATTAATTGACATCAATTTCATCTAAGAACACAAACATTTTCTCTATTTGTTCTGTGTTTTGTTCCACCCAAAGCGCAGATGGTTCATCTACTGATTGTGATATGTAGTGTAACAAGGTCATTAAGTAACCATTTTCAGCTATTTGATGAAAAAACGGAAAATAATAATTCGAATAAAAACTGTCGTCATTTTCTGGCGAGGAGGTTTCCATAAATTCAAATATTCTGGAAAGAACCTGCTCATCAATTTCCAGTTCACTCATTTCTGAATATTCTTGAAGTCTTCTAGCATCTGCAAACGCAGACATCAGAAGATTCGCCATTTGGAAATTAACATCCTTGTTTTTATCTCTCTTGTTACTTACTTCCGTTATCCTTTGAGTTTCGTTCAATGCTTTATTCAAACTATTAACTGCTGCTATAGAAGCATCACCGCGCGGTTCAAGCATAAGAAAAAACATCAATGGATAAATTGACTCTACCAATCGATCTTGAGACAGCATTAATCGTGCGAGGGCAAAATGGCTATCGACATGATCAAGTCTTGATGACATCGCTTTTTGATAGCCAATTGAGGCCTCTTCAAAATCTCCTGCAGCTGTTGCCGAAATGCCATAATGATACCAGAGTAAAAAGTAATCTCCAAAACGATCAATCCCTTTTTTAAAGGTTCTCATAGCCTTTTTGGACTTGCCTTGATGATCAATTATTCCACCAACAAGAATCGTAGCTTCTATTCCAACTTCGGACTCATCTTTAGATGCAATATTAGTATGGCTGAGTGCGCTTTTATCATTGCCAACAGAGTAATAGCACATGGCTATTTCATAGTTTGCTAAAGCATGCTTGCTGTCAATAGCTAAAGCTCGATTATACTCCATCAGGGCAAGGTCATATCTTCCTTCTTCGTAATTCCTAGCTCCATCAGCTAGAATAGTAGCGATTAAAGAATCTTGATTCTGACTGTGAATCTGGAGAGAAAGAAAACACCCAAGGATAAAGAGTGAACCTTTCATTAACTATGCTTCTGGTATATGCTTCAAAGTCTCAATGAGAAGAGTCCAATACTTGTGCACGGAACTAATTTGAACACACTCATCAGGTGAGTGTGCTCCTCGGATATTAGGACCAAAAGAAATCATCTCCATTTCAGGATAATTTGTTCCCAAAATACCGCATTCTAGTCCTGCGTGACAAGCCATTACATGAGCGTCTTCATTGAATAATTTCTTGTATAAGTCGCTCATGGTCTTCACTATAGCCGCAGCAGGACGTGGTGCCCAACCTGGATAACTTCCGCCAAACTCAACTTTGGAACCAATTAATTCAAAAAGAGCCTTGATAGATTCAGCTTCATCCAGTTTCTCAGAATCAACAGAACTTCGTGTCAGACATTGCACCGTATACTCTCCATTCTCTACCAGCACTCGAGCTAGATTATTTGAAGTTTGAACTAATCCTTCAATATCAGGACTCATTCTATAAATCCCCACCGGACATCCATAAATTGCTCTTAAAAGACCAATTTGAAAGTCGGCCTTTAAAACTTTTGCAGGTCTTTCAACTGAATCAATAGATACCTTAAGGTTAGGGTCAGTCGTGTTATGCTCTTGTTTAATTTCTGTCTCAAATTCGTTCAGCCAAGCCTTAAACCCTTGTTCCTGATCATTTGCAACACATACAATTGCAAACGACTCTCTAGGAATAGCGTTTCGTAAACTTCCACCATTTATAGCGTTGATCGAAATTCCATATTCATTGACAGCACGCATCAATAATCGGTTCATCAACTTATTGGCATTGCCTCTACCTCGATGAATATCCATACCGGAGTGTCCGCCAGTCAAACCATTAACTGTTACCTTAAATGCAACGCTATTAGCTGGTGTTTCTTTTTCAGTATACAGACCAGAAGCTGTCACGTCAATTCCACCTGCACAGCCAATGGTAAGTTCATCATCATCCTCTGTATCTAAATTAAGCATGATAGACGCTTCCAATAAGCCTCCTTTCAAGCCCATTGCTCCTGTCATTCCAGTTTCTTCATCGATAGTGAAAAGTGCTTCTAATGGTGGATGAGCAATGTCGCTTGAACTTAACAATGTCATAATTGATGCCACACCAATACCGTTATCAGCGCCCAGTGTTGTTCCATCGGCCCTCACCCAATCACCATCCACATACATCTTTATTCCCTCTTGATCGAAATCAAAATTGGTAGATGCGTTTTTTTGATGAACCATATCAAGGTGACTCTGCAGAACGATAGTCTGTCTATTTTCCATACCAGGGCTAGCTGGTTTCTTGATAATGACGTTTCCAACCTCATCAATTATGGTTGACAATCCGAGGCTTTCACCAAAGTTTTTGGCAAATTCAATCACGCGTTCTTCCTTTTTTGAAGGTCTAGGAACTGCATTTAAATCAGCAAAGTGATTCCACATTGCTTTTGGTTCTAAATTTCTTACTGCTTCGCTCATAATTCTCTCTTTAGATTCAGGACAAGTTTACAGTATCTATTGACGAGTTCATAGTCAATTCAACTGTATTATATGTTTTATTCATTTAGCCATTCATGCTTAATCTTCTTCTCAAGTTCTGGTAGCCACGCGATGGTATTCGGACCAAGTCTTTTGAAAGAATAATTATGCTTTGAAAGCATGATCTTGCAGTCATTATAATCACTTTCACTCAAATGCATATCCTCAAAAACAATTGCCTTAGGCAAGACCTTATCCAAATTAATCAACTTTATAACTTCAAAATCGAAGCCCTCTGTATCGATCATAAGTAGATCTATAGTTTTCACATTATAATCCCTAAAAATCGAATGAGGACTGCGCATTGCTATAACTTCTTCGGAGATCCAATCTGCTTTATTTTCTGGTGGCTTAGCTCTTGACTTTTTAATTTTCTTATCAAGTCTACCTTCTTTAATTAGTTGCTCTAATAATGTACGATCAAAACGAGCCAGACCGGTGGCCCATCTTTCATTTGAAAAAGAGATTTTGAAAAGCGTGGCTTCCCCGTCTTTTTCTCCAATCGCAGCATTGATGGTCGTTATTCCTTGATCCTTTTTGTAGACTTTACTGAGGAAGGTGTTAAACACATAGGGTTGTGGCTCCATCAATATCCCTTTCCAGCCATCACGCTTTATGAATTTATGCAATGGATCATGCGTCATTCCATCATTTGCTCCCACTTGAAAAACAAAAAAGTCATCATTACCCTTACTAATCAAATCCATAAATGCCTCTACGGAATTTGGTTTTGGGGTGTATAGCTTTAAATAAAACCGATAGATTACAGCATTCGAAGAACCAAGTCTGAATATA
The DNA here is from genome assembly GCA_905479105.1 of uncultured Flavobacteriales bacterium. GTDB lineage: Bacteria > Bacteroidota > Bacteroidia > Flavobacteriales_G > Salibacteraceae > SHAN690. The sequence continues at coordinate 354,822 of CAJQLE010000004.1, read as the reverse complement.
TAAGACTTGTATAAATCTTTAAAAAAGATCTTTATGCCGTTCATCAATTTTTTGATTTAGGTTGATTGAAAAGTTGCTGATTTCGTCTTTTAAAATAAACTACCACCGCTACTGTGATTAACACAATTGAAATTCCCTGTGAATGCGAAAGAATGCCATCGATCAAATAACCGCGCTCTTCATCTCCCCGCACCGTTTCAATAATGGATCTACCTACTGAGTATAAAACCACATAGAAAAGAAACAATTGTCCATCGAAGGTTTTAAATTTTCTGAACCAATAGAGAAAAACAAAAATGGATGTCAATACAAGAAACTCGTAAATCTGAGTTGGATGCAATGGAGTATTCAACGGATATGCTTGGCACATTGGATCGGTAAAAGAAACGCCAAAGAAGAAGTCAGTTGGGATTCCATGACAACATCCGGCCATAAAGCAACCAATGCGTCCAGTAGTATGAACGATTAAGGATGTAAAAGCAATTAAATCGAGCATTCCCCATACATTCCATCCTTCCTTCTTGAAAAACCAAATGGTAGTAGGAACTGCAAAAAGCAGCGATCCAAAAAACACAAAGCCGTTTCCTAGGTTTGAAATCATTTTTGAAGGATCCGACATGTAAATTTTTGGGTCTTCCATGTAGAATAGAAGCTTTCCACCTATGAAAGCGGTTACAAAAATCCAAAGTAAAAGCGAACTGATTTTATCCTTATCAATTCCATAAACTTTATAGGCAGATCTTGACAAGAACAAATAGCCAAGAGCAGCTCCAAGCACAATGAAAAAACCATACGCGTAGATATGATACTCTCCAAACTTGAATAATAAAGGATGCATGGCTAATTTATTCTAATGGTTCGATTCGCAGAGTTTATCATTCTCAAAACAATCATTAACTGCTTCGACTTCGATAGGAAATTCATTCAAAGCTTCACAAGGAAATTCATTTGAATAGATATGGAAAGTCAACCCTTCATTTCCGATAGCGCCCAGAGGAGTTTGACAATCAAGTTCCTCCAACCATAATTTTAAACTCGTTTTGTCTTCACACATATCTTGATCAAAATCAATCTCCTTCGAAGCATCCTGTAAACATTTAAGCAACTTTTTACTACCATAGTCTCCTAAGATCTGCGCTTTGCCTGTTGTCCAATCGATCACGCTAAATTTATTCTCTTCTACAGTCTCTTTTGGTTGGCTGCTTATTTCTCTTTTGAATCGATAATTAAATTGCGTTTCTCGATTATTTGGAAAATCAATACGATCGGTCCGAACATCAAGTTGATAGTCCAATTTTTCTGGATTCTTATCCAACATACCTATTCTCGCCATAAGCATTTCCAAAACCTGTCTATCACTCATCAAATTGTCAATTTTAACCGCTACCAATCTTTCTTTAAGCTGAGCTGATTTAGGAAGCAACAATTCCTCTGAGAATAAACCATTTAAATGATCCAAAACTGAATCATTATTGTGAGAGTGAAATACAGGATATAAATGTGCTTTAAAATAATGCTCTTCGTCTTCATAACCTGGAATCGAGTATGATAAAGCATCTAGTGTATAGGAGTAATCGAGATGGTTCTGAGCTTTATACTCACACGCAATCAAGATAATAATCGCAAGAAGAATGGAAGACTTAAGTTTCATGGGATAAATGTAACATCTCATAGGATATTGCGTATTTCGCGGCAACGTATTATGAAGATATTTATACAGTTATCCTCACTTCTTTTTATTTGGCTCGGACTTATGACTTATTCCAATGCCATCAATGCACAAAATCAGACCGCTAAAGCTGATTATTCACCTATGAAAATTCAATGGCTCACTCCCATTGAAGTCATTCGGAATATCGATCAAATACTTGCGAAATCGAGACTAGAAGCTCTTGAAGCCGGAAGAGGAACAGCTTTTGCCGAGAAAATTAATGTGGCGAAGAGTTTTGTTCATGCTGGAGACAATGAAGAAGCAAAGCGGTCATATTCTGAAGCTATTTCAATTGCTTGGAAAAGAGAAACAAACCATGACGTATTGGAAGCAATCGAGCATGAATTAGAAAGATCAAAAAAAATCTTAGTCCAGGATAGTCGGCCTTCAGGTTTAGATGAAAATTACCAAGCCATTTCAAACTATGACACGAAAAGGACTGCAGAGTTAAATAGCATTGACGAGTATGAAGCTGGAAAGAAAATTGATGCAGCCCTATCTTTCATTTATCTGAGTATTCTTACCCAGCAAGACCAAAAACTTACATTGCAAGGTAAGCTCGACCATTGCCGTCACTTGATCGAATTAGAAGAATACGAGAGTGCTAAAAAAGAGTATCACAGCACAATAATAGCCTATTTAGATCCCAGATGGACGAGTCAACTCTTAGGGGAAATTGATGAAATAATAAGCGCCATTGAGCCTTCACAAACTTTTTCTGAATTGCACCCAAATGAAGTTTTAACTGCTGAACGAGCCATAGGAGAAATACAAACTATAATAAAACCCATTCAGGATTATTATAGCGGCAACGCCATACTAAATAGCGGTTTACGCTCTATACATAGCATGATTAGAAAGGGCGAACATGATATGGCTCTCTCAGAAATGAAGAAAACATTTTCAGATTTCGCTCCGTCTTCTTGGCTTAATGCAAGCGTGATTCGCACTGAACGAATACTCGATAGGATAGGTGATTTTCAAGAAAATTCCTATGAAGGGGAAAAGATTCCTTCTGCTCCTATACTCTATTCAAAGTCTGTTGATGACGGTCGAACTACTGAAACCATAAGAATCATCGAAGACAACGAACTAATGACTTATAAGCGCGTTACGCACAATTGGGGTGGGGTTTATAGTTTTATCAACAACGAATCGGCAAAAGACACTGAATGGATCCGTGTTTGGAAACTTTATCAAGAACAAGAATTCTAGATTGAGATAACTATCCTTTTGCCGCAAGTGTCAATGAAACAAGCGATTTCTCCCACTGAATATTTAGGTGGTTGTCCTTCAATGAAATTTCCATTTGTTCCTGATGATCTGCAGGTTGAATACCAGTTTCAAGCCTTAGAACATCTAGTGATGGATCATATTTGTAAGCACCCCATTGATTTGGATCTGAATTAAAAATGATCGTCCATTTATCCATTGAAGGGATTGTAAATAATGCATACTTCCCGGCTGGAAGTTCACTTCCATCGATAATTACTGGTTTATCAAACTCCACTGTCGTAGCCTCATTCGCTCCAGTTCTCCATACTTTATCATAAGGAACCAATTCACCCCAAATTTCTCTTTCACGAACAGAAGGAGCGCTATAATCAATAACAATATTTACTCCTTCAACACTACCCTCAACAGACATTTTAGGGCTTTTAGACTGGGCCGTTGTTAAAACTGAAAAAGAGAAAAGAAGAGCTGCCGTAAGAAGTATTGCTTTCATAATTATAATATTTTGATAAAGTAAACACCAATTTTAGGGAAAAGATCAAATAAAACTTAGTTAATTTTTCATACTCCACCCATCCTCTTCTGAATAGGTTGGCAATCGAAAGTTGAATCGATACGTCAAATGACGGATCAAGAAAATTAAAACAATACAAAAAGGAAGGCTTATTTCCTCCGGAATTTCAATCCAACGGAGAATGAAATAAACTCCTCCACCTGACGCTCCGGCTAAGGCATATATCTCTTTTCGCGTTAAAAGCATTGGTTGCTCACCGGTGATTAGATCTCTTAACAAGCCGCCAAACGTAGCTGTAATTGTGCCCAATGCAATGCATATAAAAATGCTAAACTCATGTTCTATGCCTTTTTGAATTCCGGCCATCGTAAAAAGCCCTAGACCCACAGCATCAAATAAATACACGAAATAACTAAGCTTATTCATGTAAGGGTTTAATAAAACGGCAGAAACTGCTCCGAAAATTATAGTAATGATCAAGGCGTTATTTGACATCCATTCGACTGGAGTATTTCCGATGATAAGATCACGGATTGTTCCTCCACCAGCCGAGGTGACAAATGCAAGAACAAAAACTCCAAAAAGGTCAAACTTTTTCTTAATCGCAAGGGTTGCTCCGGAGACGGCAAAGGCAAGTGTACCTAAAGTATCCAAAACAGTAAAAACCGTTATCTCCATCGGTTTATCATATTTACGAGATTTCTTTAAAGTTCAAGCGTAATTTGAGAACCAGCGCCAAACGAATCATCGTCATCATCGTCTTTCTTCTTTTTATTAGACGAATCATCTTCATCAATATCAGTCTTAACTTCAGATTTAGGCGGTGCTTCTTTTTTGTCAGCTGACTTTGGATTTTCCTTTTTGATAATCTCCTTCTGAGGCTTTGTTTCAACCTCTGCTGCTTCATCATCACTACTTGTTTCTTCAGCGCTCTCCTTTTCCTTCTTACCTTCTTCCTCAATTGAATTTGCTCCATTATCCTGAGGGCGCTCATCAGAGGTCACAGCCACCTCTTCTTCCTCATAAGGCATCGGCTCCAACTCATCGATCGATTTAATGCGAACCTTAGTAATTCTATTTCCAAGTGCTTTAACACCTTTGACCGATATAGCCTCAGCTAATTCTATGGTTTCAGCATCTTTTGTTCCGGCACGCTGATCAAACTTGAGTGTCGCACGTGGAAGCCAATCAGTCGTCACAAATTCGAGTTTCGAATCTTCGTGATCACTGATAAATAAGTTTGGCTTATCTGTCTCTTCTGCTATAAATCGCTTTATAAATGACTGTTGTTTTTCACCTTCAAAGTAGATTACGCTGAGAGGCTTTTCAGGATTCCACTTTTCAATTTTGATCATATCATCATCAAACTTGGTGGTTTCTTCGATGCCGGTCATTTTATACGTTCCCGACTGCATGATGGTCAATATCCTATCCTCAGCATTGAAAGATCCCAACAATCTGCCACGATCTTCGTAATTCAATCGTTTTACGGATTCATCAAACCAAACTTTGCGCGCTCCAAGCGTTGAAATTCCTTTCTCTTTTAATTCAATTTTATTTATTGCATGTTTAGTTAGGATATTTCCTTGAGCACTTCTGCTTTTAACCGCAATTTCTGAAAAGTCAAAGTCAAACTTTAATTTCTTCAACTTCGCTTTAGCACGGTGCACAACAGTCACTAATTCAGCCTCGCCATTTGGGTTTGCGGTCAAATGCAACACTCTAGACTTAGCATTCCCTTTGGTTAAAGGATACTCCTTATCTCGGATTATGCTCGTTACATTGAATCGTTTCACATAAATACTACCTGCTGGACCATCTTGATAAATCATATTATAGATGGTTCGAGGATCATTCTTTTTCCAAATATTGATATACAAAACACCTTTACCAACGAACGTCTTATCTGCCATTTTCGTGACCAGTAATGTACCGTCAGACCGTATAATGATAATGTCATCTAAGTCAGAAGCTTCCTGAACAAACTCCGAATCGGCTTTCTTGAGTCCCGATCCAACAAACCCTTCCTCGCGATCTACATACAGCTTGACATTACTGGCTGCCACTAGCGCAGTATTAATTGTTTCTATTTGCCGTATTTCCGTTCTACGTTCTTTTCCTGCAGCATATTTTCGCTTCAATTCTTTGAAGTAATCAATCGCATAATCCGTAAGATTATCCAAGTAAGTTTTTACCTGAGCTATATCCTCTTCTATACGGGAGAGAAGTTCTTCAGCTTTGAAACTATCGAACTTAGAAATCCTCTTGATTTTAATTTCTGTAAGACGAGCTACATCATCATCAGTAACAGGTCGAATCAAATGCTTTGTATACGGCTTTAGACCTTTATGAATGGTCTCAATAATCTCCTCCCAAGTTTCACACTCTTCAATGTCACGATAGATTCTATTTTCAATGAAAATCTTCTCAAGAGAAGCAAAATGCCATTGTTCTTCTAGCTCTGCTTTCTTGATTTCAAGTTCAAGTTTTAAAAGCTGCCTAGTCTGCTCTGCACTTTCAAGAAGCATTTGACCCATCCCCATAAATCGAGGTTTGTCATCTTGAATAACTACGGAGTTTGGACTAATCGAAATTTCACAATCAGTAAATGCATACAATGCATCGATGGTTTTATCTGGAGAGACATTGCTTGCGAGATGAACCAAAATTTCGACATACTCAGCTGTATTATCCTCTACCTTCTTTACCTTGATTTTCCCCTTATCATTGGCCCTAAGAATAGAATCAATTAAAGAAGATGTAGTAGTAGTATGAGGAATCTCACTTATTCGAAGTGTCGATTTATCATCAATATTTATTCGAGCTCGAACCTTTATCCGACCTCCTCTTATTCCATCATTATACTCCGAGAAATCGGCAATACCTCCCGTAGGGAAATCAGGATAAATTTTAACCTGCTTACCTTTAAGGTTACTGATACAACCATCAATGAGCTCAATGAAGTTGTGAGGTAATATTTTACAGGCCAATCCCACAGCAATTCCTTCAGCTCCAGAAGCTAAGAGCATGGGGAATTTAACTGGTAAAGTAAGTGGTTCCTTATTTCTCCCGTCATAACTTAATTGCCAATGTGTGGTTTTGGCGTTGAACAAAACCTCCAAAGCAAATTTTGTCAATCTCGCCTCTATATACCTAGGTGCCGCAGCGCTATCACCCGTTAGAATATTACCCCAGTTTCCTTGGCAATCTATAAGTAGATCTTTCTGTCCAACCTGAACTAATGCGTCTCCTATGGAAGCATCACCATGAGGATGATACTTCATGGTGTTTCCGATGATATTTGCGACTTTGTGGTAGCGGCTATCATCCATCTCTTTCATGGAATGAAGAATGCGTCTATGCACAGGCTTGAAACCGTCATGTAAATGGGGTACAGCTCTTTCTAGAATAACATAAGAAGCATAATCAAGGAACCATTCCTTATACATGCCACTTATTTGAATTACTTTTTCAAGTCCTTCATTGACTTCTTCTTGACCTGAGAACTCTTCGTCTCTTTCTTCGATATTTTCGTTTTCCTCGCTCATTTAATTCAGCGTGAAGCGTATTGGTAGATGTTGGTACATTTTTGTCTTTTCCCCACTGGTGGTGCCCGGTATCCAATTCGGCATTTCTTCAACTAACCGAACGGATTCATAATCAAGCAATGGATGCACTGTTCTGACCATCTCTAATTCAGAGATAATTCCAGACGGCTCCACAGCAAATTTAGCAACACAAATTCCTTTTATGCCTTCATTTTTGGCTTCTTCTGGATACTTGGTTTCAGCGGCCATATATTCAATCAAACCTTGCATTCCAACTCTAAAAGATGGGAATTGGTCTGGATTATCAAGATCAGGATCATAACTATTGACCCCATTGTAGATATTTGAGTCATTCAAATAGAAGTCACCAAACCTCACCGTTGGATCTTGATCAAAATGAACGACAACATGATTCGAAAAAACAACCTTTTGTCCGAGTTCCACACCAGGATCCCATGATAGATCTTTAATTTTTACAATCACTTCCTCATCGAAAGTCATATTTGTTGATTCAACAGTGTGAACATTTACTGGATTTCCTAGTGTGTCAACGTCAAAGGAGTAAACTCCTCTTGGAGAATAGTTTTCATATTTTTTCACTACTAGGCTCTTTGCCAACTGTCGCTCTAAACCGTCATTCCCATTTGGAAGGTTTCGTGTTCGAGTCATGCATTCAACTTCGTTACCCGAAATATCATAACAAACGGAGCTTAGTCCGTCATGTCTCATTCTATCATATCTCTTTGGAGAGCGATCAGAATTTAAATAAAGCTCCTTCATAACCAAGCCTTCCTGATAATACCTTTCTAAAATCAACTCTCTTTCTCTCGAGTAATAGCGACTAAATCCATTAAATAGACCTGAATACATTTCTCCTTCTGTCAGCGTCTCTCCAACTTCATCCTTAATGTGAAAAGGTCCCTCTAAAATATCGTTTTCATAATGTCTTATTGACCTTTTCTGAGCATTCACGTAAAAAGTATTCCACTCACCTTCTTTCTTACCCTTTACATATTCACCATATTCCAGCGCTTCACCTGAAGAATATCGCATTTTGTAAGGACCGTCCAATTCATCATCGACATAATTCGAAACCTTCAAAATATCGCCAGTACTGTAGAAATACTCCCACTTACCTTGTTTTTTTCCATTGATGTAATTTCCGCTTGAACTTTTATTTCCGACTTCATGATAGCTTTCCCAAACACCATGCTTTTCTCCTTGAAAGTACATCCCGATATCTTTCAGTGATCCAGTTTTAAAAAAAGATTTCCAAGCACCTGAAGTTTTTCCATTGATATAACGGCCATATTGTTTAAGCTGACCTGATTCGTAATAAGCGCGGTATTCACCATTCTTTCTTTGATCCTTGTACTCTATAAAAATATTAGTATCTCCATTTTGAAAGAAAGAAATAAAACCTTTTTGATATCTCTTTGAAATTGGGTCTGGGTGAGACATCCATGTTTTCATTTCAATCGCACCATTCGGGTAATAATCAATTACTCGGTATGGTTTTTTTGTCTTCTTACGAATGGCCTCTCTTTTATATGAATACGGAAGCCCTTCAGGGATAATTTCCTTGTCTTCATTCATGAAATAAACCAATTCGTTCTCGGACTCTTGAATCGCCAACGGATGAATGAAATCCTGAGACAACGCCAATGAATAAAGGCTTATAAATATGCAGGTAAGTGTTAATCTATTTTTTTTCATGCTATTCCTTCTTCAGTAATTTCTTCCACTGTATCCTTCTCCACTTTCAAGTTCTCGATAATGAATTCCTGTCTATCAGGGGTGTTCTTGCCCATATAAAAAGACAATAATTCTTTGATTGCAAAATCATGCCCGATAACTACAGGATCTAGTCGTATATCCTTTCCAACAAAATGCTTGAATTCATCTGGAGATATTTCTCCTAATCCCTTGAATCGAGTTATTTCAGCATTCTTACCTAGTTTACCAAGAGCCTCTCTTTTTTCTTCTTCTGAGTAACAATAAATTGTTTCTTTCTTATTTCGAACTCTAAATAGCGGAGTTTGCAAAACATATAAATGACCTTGCTTTATTATCTCAGGGAAAAATTGAAGAAAGAATGTGATCAAAAGCAGTCGAATGTGCATCCCATCAACATCAGCATCCGTTGAGATAACCACGTTATTATACCTCAAGTTTTCAATACCATCCTCAATGTTTAAAGCGGCTTGAAGAAGGTTGAACTCTTCATTTTCGTAGACAATCTTTTTCGTCAGCCCATACGTATTGAGAGGCTTACCTTTTAATGAAAATACGGCTTGAGTATTCACATCTCGAATTTTAGTGATTGAACCAGAGGCTGAATCACCCTCACAAATGAATATTGAAGTGTCAATATTTCTAGGATCCTTATCACCAAGATGAAGCCTACAGTCTCTCAGTTTCTTATTGTGTAAGCTAGACTTTTTCGCACGATCTCTTGCGAGTTTCTTGATGCCTGCCATCTCTTTGCGCTCTCGCTCACTTTGCAATATCTTCTTAAGTAAGGGATCCGCAACTTCAGGATGCTTATGGAGATAGTTATCAAGTTCTCGGGAAAGAAAATCGTTAATAAATGCTCTCATACTTGGACCACCTGGAGCAATATCCTGCGAGCCTAATTTGGTTTTTGTTTGAGATTCAAAAACAGGCTCCATAACCTTTACGCTCACCGCAGCAGAAATAGAAGATCGAATATCCTGAGCTTCAAAATTCTTTCCGTAAAAGTCACGAATAACCCGAGCTACACTCTCTCTAAATACTGTTTGATGTGTTCCACCTTGAGGAGTAAACTGTCCATTCACAAAAGAGTAATAGTCTTCGCCATAACCATGTGTATGGGTAAGAGCTACTTCAATATCTTCTCCTTCAATATGCAATACAGGATACAAAGGTTCTTCATCTAAATTTCTCTCCAGAAGATCCTTTAATCCATTTTTAGATTCGTATCGCTCTCCATTAAAATTGATAACCAGACCTCTATTTAAATAGGCGTAATTCCATAGCATACGATCTACATGCTCATGCTTGAACGCATACGTAGGAAAAACACTGTCATCAGGAACGAAAGTGGTTCGAGTACCCTTTCTTGTTGGTGTTTCTTCAATATCAGAGTCTACTGTAATTTGTCCTTGAGAAAATTCAGCAGCTTTTATCTTTCCTTCACGAACCGATTCTACTTTGAAATAAGATGACAAAGCATTTACGGCCTTCGTACCGACCCCATTCAGTCCAACAGACTTCTTGAAGGCTTTTGAATCATATTTACCACCCGTATTGATTTTAGACACACAGTCTATCACCTTACCAAGAGGAATTCCTCGACCATAGTCACGAACCTTGACTTCATTTCCCTTGATAGAAACATCAATGGTCCTTCCATTGCCCATCACAAACTCATCAATTGAGTTGTCGAGAATTTCTTTAATCAATATATAGATGCCATCATCAGCGGAACTACCGTCTCCGAGCTTCCCAATATACATACCGGGCCGCATCCGTATATGCTCCGACCACTCTAGTGTACGTATATTATCTTCATTGTATTCTACTTCCATGCCCAGCAAATTTTCGGATTGTTGCGAATTTAATCAGACTTAACAGGGCTTTAGTACGAAAGCTCATCGTATTATGCACAGGTTTTTAAACACTCCAACGTTAAAAGAATTAATGTTGAATTCATCTATTTTTATAGCTACTTGAAGGAATTCAGAGTACTTTACGTTCTCATTTTCAAACAATCGACAAAAAATGAAAACGCTTTACATCGCACGACATGGAAAAAGCGATTGGGATAATCTTGATCTCAATGACATTGAACGCCCTTTGAAAAATCGAGGTGTCCAAAATTGTAAAGAAATGAGTGAGGTATTAAGAATTCGGAAATCTATTCCTGAAATTATTTTCTCAAGTCCTGCCGTGCGAGCCTATGAAAGCGCGAAGATTTTCGCAGACGAATTATCGCTGCCTTTAGATTCTTTAAAAGTTGATGGAAAGCTCTATTTACCTGACTTCCCAACGATGCTGAAAACTATTCTATACTTAGACAACCACCTTCAATCTGCGATGATTGTCGGCCATGAGCCTTCCATTTCATCGTTTGTGAATTTCTTTATCCAACAACCCATCGAAAAGATAGCAACAGCCTCCGTGACAGCTCTAGAATTCAACATTCTGGATTGGAGAGAAATATCAGCTGCCAATTTCAAAAAAGGTTGGCATATAAATCGTCATTATCCAAAAGGATTTTCGATAACTTGAGTGCAACTGTTATTAGTTTTGCGTGATGATTTCACAAAAGAGCCTCACCTCTTCATTCGCGGCTTTGGGCGAGCACATTCAATCGTATTTATCTCATCCTGAAGATGATGATTTTGCCACACTCAAAAGCACTGTTTCAAATGCCTTTCATAAAAACGGTTGGTTTACTAAAGATGAAGTTGAATTCGCTCTAAATTATTGGGCGGAAGAACTTAAAGAAGAAAACCTAAAACTTTGGCTAAGCGCATACAACTTCGATCAAATCAAATCAAAAGAGGTTGGTCTAATATTAGCTGGAAACATTCCAATGGTTGGTTTTCATGATGTATTGTCTACCATCTTGTGTGGCCACAAAGCCATTCTTAAATGTTCTTCGAGTGACGAGTTGTTGATTCCCTATTTCTTAGACTTGATGTCAAATCGAACCGTTGGCTTTAGTGAGCATTATAGAATTGAGAAAGGCCTGCTTAAAAACTTCGATGCAGTTATCGCTACTGGAAGCAATAATTCAGCGAGACACTTTGAGCATTACTTCAAAGAAATCCCGAGCATCATTCGTAAAAACAGAACCGCAATATCAGTTTTAACAGGAGAAGAAAGTGATGATGAACTTTATGGATTAATGAAAGATGCGTTTCAATATTATGGTCTGGGATGCAGAAACGTAACCAAAATCTACCTTCCAAGATCATTTGATTTAGATCGGATATTCAAAGCATCAATGCCTTTTGCGTACCTTTCAAGCAATAAAAAGTATTTTAATAACGTAACATATCACAAAACACTGCTAATGATGCAGCAGAAGCCTGTTTTAGAGAATGATTTGATATTGCTTGTGGAAGAATCATCGTTATTTTCACCTGTTGGAATGTTACACTATGAATTTTATGATGATATAAATGAGCTAAATCAACAAATTGAAAGACAACTTGATGACATACAATGCGTGGTTGGCCGAAAGAACATTCCTTTTGGTACCGCACAAAAGCCATCCCTTGCTGACTATGCGGATGGAGTCGACACAATGAAATTTTTGGTAACATTATAACTGCAAAAAGGCTTCCAAATAATTTTTTGATCGTATTAATTATTAAAGTTTCTTTGCGGGTTAATACCTGAAAACGCTAGATGAATAAGGGGAAAACTTCTGTTAGGTTAATTGGACGATATCTATCAATCATCGTTCTTACTGTATATGCTCATACTTCAGTGGCTCAAATATGGGCTGAAGATTTTGGGGTTGCCGCTGTATGTGGAGATATTGATAGCGCTAGTTCGTATGTTTCTGCGAACGGAACTTGGACGGAGACGTATCCAAATACAAATTCGATTGACACCTTCAATAGATGGTTTGTGAGTGCTCGAGAAGCATTTACAGGATTAGGAAACTGTGGCGATGGATGTGCCGCTGCTGGAGGTTTTAATAATACACTGCATGTTTCAACCAATCAAGGAACAATTGATCCAGGCGCTACTTTTGAAAATGATAGTTTGGCAGATATTATTATTTGGACTCCAGCTATAAACACAACAGGAGCCATTCACATGCTTCTTGAATTCGATTACATAGAAGGTGGAGACGCTGCTGATAATGGTACAGTAGTCTTTGCAGTTGGAGCTCCTGGTGCTTTCACGACAATTTATGACCCGGCTAAAACATCGGGCGGTGCATGTGGTGTAAATGGTCAATGGCAGCATGGTGAAGTTTTTTTAGATACCACTTTGAATAATCAAGTTCAGCTCTTTATTGGATTTCGCTTTCAAAGTAATGGTGACGGTTTAGGCACTCAGCCTTCCTTTGCGATAGATAATATTTTAATTTCAGATACAATACCTGAAGCAGATTTCACGATCAGTGATGACTCAATTTGCTCTGGAGATGCTGTGAATTTCACAAATTTCTCAACGAGTACCAATGCTACTTACCTGTGGCAGTTTGATGGAACCAATACTTCTACTGCGCAAAACCCTCAGAACATAATTTTTGCTACTCCAGGAACATACGTTATAACACTTACGGCAACCAATGCGAATGGCTTTGATGTGCACTTAGACACTCTAGAGGTTTTAGACTGCCAACCACCTATTCCAGCTTTTCTAGCAAGTCAAACTGCTTTGTGTCAAGGTCAATGTATAAGTTTCACAAATACTTCCACCAATGGAACTTATGGTCAAGGTTCGTGGAATTGGCAATTCCAAGGTGGATCACCGCTTATTTCAACTAATGAAAATCCATCAACCATTTGTTATACAACTGCTGGTGTATATGATGTAATCTTAACGGTTAGCGATATTGTCACTGGTTTAGATTCTACAATTGTGTTCACCGGAGCAATTACTGTGGGAAATTGTTCTGTTCCAACGGGAACATTCACAAGTGATACCACTGAAGTATGTAACAATGATTTCGTTGAATTTTATGCTCAAACCAGTGGTAACCCTGATAATATCACTTGGATTTTTGAGGGAGGAAACCCTGCGACAATTACAGGACCAGCAAACGATACATTGGACACCATAAGTGTCTTTTACACTACTCCAGGGACGTATACAGTAACTATTATTGTTTCAAATAGTGCAGGTCAAGCAACCGATAGCATCACTGATTACATCACAGTTAATGATTGTCCAGTGCCGATTGCTGCCTTTACTTCTAATGACAAAGTTATTTGCCCGGGTACTGTAGTAGTGTTTCAAGATAACTCACAATTTTCAACGGAATGGTTCTGGGAGTTCCCTGGCGGACAACCAAGTACATCAAACGATCAATTTCCTGGTGATATCCTTTATACAACTCCTGGCGTTTATCCAGTAACATTGATTGCCAAAAACGTAAACGGAGAAGACACTTTGATCGCTGAAGAATATATTAAGGTTGACTCTTGTTTGCCTCCAGATCCTCGTTTTGAAGTTGAACGTGACTCAATTTGTAGATCTACATGCGTTCAATTCTTCAACACTTCTATCCGCACGGATTCAACTTATTTCTTGTTTTGGTGGCATCCATTCCCTGATTCGATTACGGGTACTGCTGCGGATACAATCTCTCCATTGACACCTGGATATGAATGGATGGTTGACGATAGCCTATTCAACGACACTTTCTTTGTTGTCTGGAAGGATTATTTCCCAGCTATGCCAAGGGTTACCAATGAAGATGACCCAATTTTCTGTTTCGATGACAGTGGTTCCATCGGTTTGCAAATATTCGCTTATAATGAGTATGATGTATCTATCCTTAACCTTCAGGATGTGGCAGTTCTGAATATTGGAGGTAGCTATCCTAAATTAGTAGTTGGACCTGATAAAACGATTAGAATAGACAATATCGATAGCCGCTTTTTCTTGGAAGACACGGTTAGTTTTGAAACAACTGGAACAGCTCCCTATTTCAGTTGGTTCCCAGAAGAAGGTCTTTCATGTTATGATTGTCCAAGACCTACTATCTACCCAACTGAAACTAGGAAATATTTCGTCACTAATTTTGACGACTACGGTTGCCAAGCTTATGATTCCCTAATTGTTTTTGTGGAAGAAGCATATTTCGCTGGGATACCAAACATTTTCAGTCCGAACGGTGATGATAATAATGACATTCTCTGGGTGCGAGGAAATGGCGTTGCGACTGAAGGATTCTCATTGAGAATTTGGAACCGATATGGAGAAATGGTATTTGATTCCTATTCTCAAAACAACGGATGGGATGGAACGTATAAAAGTGCTCCTGCTCCTGCTGGTTCTTATAAATATTATGTAAAGGTTACTTTCTTAGATGGAACAGTTGAAGAGCTGACTGGTAACATAACACTTTTGAGGTACTAATGATAAGATCAATCTACATATTAGGGTTATTGTTAATTACATTGGGTGTTAAAGCACAAGGATTGGATCCTGAGTTTTCTCTCTTCAATTACCAACCTCTTACCATTAACCCTGCTCTAGCGGGGAATTCAGAAGCTAAATGGAGATTGAACCTTTCTGCTCGAGAACAGAATTATGTTATTTCTCAGCCATACAGAAGTGGTATAGCAAGCTTTGATATCAACCTTCCAATCAATGCTTGGGCTGGTAATATTTGGGGTTTTGGATTGAATGTAGTGAGTGATGATCAAGGTGATGTTCGAATGATAAATAGACGCTATAACCTTACTCTATCTGTTGGTCAATACTTAGATCCGAGACAGCAACACAGCTTGAGTGTTGGTTTCCAAGGTGGTCTTGGACAACGCGCAATCGACTATTCGAGTGTTTATTGGAATAATCAATGGGTAGGTGAAGGTTTTGCCTTATACCTGCCACCTGGAGAAAATCTTCCAACTGATGTTAAAAGCTATTTTGACATGAGTACAGGTATCCAATATTCTTATGATGGGGACTTAGCAGATATATCCGTGGGATATGGAATGTTTCACGCAAACACTCCAGACAACTCACTCTATATTGATTCAGCTAATACTCAACTTGACAGACGACACACGATTCATTTCAATATGGAACATCGTCTTAGAAAAGACAATCTTTTTGCATTGAGACCGTCATTCTTGATTACAAGGCAAGGGAAAACGAATAACGTTATACTTGGTAATGACTTTGTGTTCTATTTTAACGAGCCAACTCGCACCACCGGTAAGAGAAAAGAATACAGCATGTCACTTGGATTATTTCATAGAGTTCAAAAGGACATGATAGCGACCCTTATGTTGAATTTGGCTGGATTCTCTTTTGGCACTTCATATGATGTTTCAGTAGGAAACATAAATAGGCTAAATGGTTATCAAGGAGCTTGGGAAGTATTTGTAGGATATAAAGCTGGTTTCAGAAAAGGAAGCAACAGCAGATATATGCCAAATAAGAAAGGACGACTATAGACGTTTCTTTAATATGCTTTCAAGGCTCTCCTTAATTTCTCTTTTCTTTATAATTACAATTGGGCAATCATTTGCTCAAAAAGTGACTATCAATGGTCAAGTCGTTCACAAGGAAGATCCAACATTCAACCTTCTTATAGTAAATCGCAATACATCCAAAGGAACGTTTGGCGAAAAGGACGGCTCATTTAAAGTGATGGCCAATAAGAACGATACGCTCTTAGTTGGCGCAATCGGATACAAAACCTACAAGCTATCAATGCAGGATAGCGCTCTGCAGAACGAATACTTCGTTAGAATCTATCTTCAACCCATCAGCTTTGACTTAAAAGAAGTAGAAGTTTTTCCTAGACGAGAATTGGAGTCAATCCAAAAGGACATTCGCAGTTTGGGCTATGACGAAAGAGATTACGTATTAACTGGGATTGATGCCTACATGTCTCCCCTGACCTTTCTATATCAGCAGTTAAGTAGAAAAGAACAGTTAAAACGTAGGGCATATGAGATAATAAACGAAGACAGAAAGCGAGAATTATTAAAGGAGTTATTCATTAAGTATGTTAACTATGACATCATTGATTTGTCTAGGGATGAATTCGATGACTTTATAGACTTCATTAATGTTTCTGATCAGCAGCTTATGAGTATGAGTCAATATGACTTCGTCATATTCACTAAAGAACGTTTTGAAGCTTTTAGAAGAAAACCTCAGCGTCTACTGCAAGACATCAACACACACGACTAAGAGGGTTTTCCACAATCATTCGTTTTAAGATTTTACAATTCAGCTACTTTCTAGCGACAAGCTTTATGATATTGCGATATCAATAAGCTCTCAATGAAAAAACTCATACTCACTTTAGCCGCAACGTCATGCTTTGCTTTCAGCTATTCACAGCACAGCGTTGTTCTTAAAACAGGAGATAAGCTTCAGGGAATAGTCATGTCTCTGAATGATGATGTTCTTGTCATGTACATAAATCGTCAACCTAAGAATATCATGCTGAGAGATGTAAGCTCTATATTCTTTGATGAATATGTGCCTTATGACGGGAAGCTATTGGACGATACTCCAACCAAGAAAATGAAAAGTTCTGATGGCAATTACATCGTGGAATATGCCATTAAGGATCGAGAAATGACATTAGCTCCTCGCCTGTCTAATGCAACAGAGAAGAAAGGCACGGTCGTAGTTGAAGTGCTTGTTAATAGAGCCGGAACCGTTTTAAAAGCAAAATCTGGAGTCACTGGCAGTACTACGAGTGACGAATACTTGCTTACTAAGGCCGAATTCGCTTGCAAAGGTGCTCAGTTTAACGAGCACCCAAAAGGTCCACTAGAAACTCTTGGAACAATCACTATTCACTATTAGCGAAAAAAACTTTGCACAAAAAAAAGAGCGGCACTAAGGCCGCTCTTTTTTTTGATTACTCTTCTGTATTAGTTACTCGCTGAAAGGAAAGAATGATTTGCTCCGTAGTCAAGCATTTGACCTAAGAAATCCTCAGGATACTCCACTTTCACATCTACCACTTTTTCTCCTTCCATTACTGGAACCAACTTAGGATTGATGAAGCCACCGTAAGGTGCACTGTTCAATTTTTCAGCTCTTTTCAAAACTTCTGCATGAATATCAGCATCCACTTGCACCCCGTAGTTTTCTACCAAAGCTCTTCCTGCTTCGTAATCTCCTTCGCTTTTAATGCGCTGTATTTCTTTAAGCAATTCACCGAATAATTGATGAAGTTTTTCATAGTCATTTACTTCGAAATAAGTCTTTCCTTCAACGACCTTCTTCTCAATTACGTTTTCGTCCATTCCTTTTTCATAACACCATGATGCAACCATCTGGCGGTTACGCATGTGGGATTCTTCGATTACGGCTCCTGGCTCTAATCTTCTCAATTGAAGCATCATTCCATTGCGGATATACGAATCATATTCAGCCATTCCTACTTCTAGCGAAGGCATTAGACCATACTTGACCATCTGCGAATCCAAAAGGAAGTACAATGCTACCAAGTCTGCTCTGCCCTCTTCTAATGTAGAAGCATAGCTTTTCAAGGTTTCTTTAGGTGTTCCAATTCCAGGATTTAATTGACCTGATGCATGACCAACCACTTCGTGAAGCGCTGTATGCAATTTACCAGCAAGTGTTCCGTGCTCTTTACTTCTTGCTCTCAATTCTTCCGTTCTTATAAATTCTTCAGAGAATCCTTTTCCTCCAGACTTATCATAAGCATGAACGATGTTTCCAAGGCTCACAGATTTAGATCCGTGCATTGATCGAATCCAGTTAGCATTTGGAAGGTTTACTCCAATCGGAGTTGAAGGAGAAGCATCTCCTGCCTCACCAGCTGTGTTTACTACCTTATAGGTAACGCCCACCACATTCTTCTTTTTGTGCTCATCCATAATAGATGAGTTGTCTTCAAACCATTGAACGTTGTTCATGAGCATTTTCATGCGCTCAGAAGCGTCAAAGTCATTGATCTCAATAATACTCTCATAAGAACCAGTATATCCTTTAGGATCATTGTAAACCTCGACAAATCCTTGGATATAATCAATATCGCCATCAGTAGCTCCCACCCAAGCAATATTGTACTCATCCCATTTCTTCAAATCACCTGTTTGGAAGAATTCAACCAATAGTTTCAAAGCATCAGCTTGCGGTTGATTCTCAGTAACTCCAGAAGCTTTATCTAACCAGTATATGATTTTATCAATGGCAGATCCGTAAAGTCCACCGCTCTTATAAACCATCTCTTCGATTTTTCCTTCAGCGTTCTTTACCAACTTACTATTTAATCCATAAGATATTGGCTGAGCATCTTTCTTATCAATGATCTTGCTGTAATAAGCATCAACTTCAGCCTCTGTCAAACCTGGGCTGTAAAAGTTAACTGCTGACCCTTTAACCAATCCTTTATCTGGATCAAGGTTTACCTTTTTAGCATCAAATGAAGGATCGAAAATAGCTTTCAATGCCTCATCACTCAGAGTTGCACCAGTAGCCTCGGCCAATGAGTTGAAATACTCTTGACTAAAATCTGGAGTGATTTTGGCCATGCTGTAGTGATGGTGAATTCCATTTGAAAAGAATACACGCTTAGCATACACCATGAAGTTATTCCAATCATCTGCTCCTTTGTCGCCATCGTAATTGTTGATGACGGTTTCTAGTGCCTTTCTTATCGCAATATTGTGGCGATAATTTTGATCCCAAATTATGTCTCTTCCTGCTAAACCGGCTTCGTATAAGTAATAAACATATTCTTTCTGTTTGACAGTAAGCTTATCCCAACCAGGAATTTGGTAACGAACAATCTTCAGGTCTGCAAATTGCTCCGCTAGGAATTCAAAATCATCCGCGGCAACAATTGTATCAACTTGTGATTCTTGTTCAGGTTTTTCGCCTCCACCAGCGCATGACTGAAGCATGATTCCTGAAATCAAAAAAGGGTAAATAAGTAGGTTTAGCTTTTTCATATGTGTTTTTTCGTTGTAAGAAGGCTTAAAAGTAAAAAGAAGCGCCAAAGAGCGCTTCTTTCTTGAAAATAATATTTAGGATATGGACTTAATGAAGTCCTTTTTCTCCAAGGTATCGTTCCGCATCTAAGGCTGCCATGCATCCTGTACCGGCAGCAGTTACAGCTTGGCGGTAAACTTTATCACCAGCATCTCCTGAAATGAAAACTCCTTCAATATTTGACTTTGATGAATCTGGCTTATGCTTCAAATAGCCTGTATCATCCATATCTAGCCAACCTTTAAACATATCGGTATTTGGCTTATGACCAATGGCAACGAAGAAACCAGTAACATCAAGCACTTTCTCCTCTTTTGTTTGATTGTTGATCACTTTTGCTCCTTCAACTACGCTTTCACCAAGCACTTCAACCGTTTCAGTATTCCAAAGCACTTCTATATTCTTAGTATCAAACACACGCTGTTGCATGATTTTTGAAGCCCGCATTTCGTCTTTTCTAACAATCATCTTTACACTGCGGCAAACTTTTGAAAGGTATAATGCCTCTTCACAAGCTGTGTCTCCAGCTCCAACAATAGCAACATCTTGACCACGATAAAAGAAACCATCGCAAACGGCACAAGCCGATACTCCACCTCCTAAATCTCTTAGTCTTATTTCACTTTCCAATCCAAGCCATTTAGCGGTAGCCCCCGTAGAGATAATAATACTGTGCGCATGCAGTTCTACTTTATCATCCACCCATACCTTGTGAACAGGTCCAGATAAGTCAACTTTAGTTACATATCCAGCTCTGATGTCTGTTTCAAAACGCTCAGCTTGAGCCCTGAAATTCATCATCATCTGTGGACCATTAACACCTTCTGGATATCCTGGATAATTCTCAACATCAGTAGTGTCCATTAATTGACCTCCAGGTTGCATACCTTCAATCATTACTGGCTTTAATTCAGCACGAGCTGCATAAATTGCTGCTGTGTATCCTGCAGGACCTGATCCAACGATCAAGCACTTAAATGGCTCTTTATTCTCACTCATCTTATCAATTTTTTTCGTGGCACAAATGTAATCTTTACCACCCTAATTTTTCGGTTAACTTATCGATAAGACGATAGAGGAAATCTATCCTTTCAAAGGATGTCAGAATTATCAAATAATTAGTGATAGCTTCAATGAATGCGGATAGTCTATCGCATTCTATAAGCATGACTATTTGCAACCGACAAATAGACTATCAATGACATTAATATGCCGAAGATATTTGGATCAATACCCCAAGGCATATGCAGTATCTCTTCCTTATTCAACACCTCCAATATTAAGGTAGTTGAACCTCCACTTATCATGGCAGCTATGGCCGCTTGAGGATCTTTCTTTTTGAAAAAAAATGCTGCTATCAGAGGAATGAAAAGCCCTGAGACCATAAATGAATATGACAGCAACATGAGGTCAAGGACATTCGTCATTAAAGTAGCAAGCAGCAACGCCAATGCCCCTATTGTAAATGTTGCTATTTGAGAATACTTCAAGAGCTTCTCCTCTTTTATCGGAAGTATATTAGAAAGAATATCCGTCACTACATTTCCGCTGGCAGCCATCAAACAACTATCGGCTGTGCTCATGATAGCCGAAAAATAGGCCGACATCATCAAGCCCATAAGGCCAACGGGCAGAACCGTTCGCAGCATTATTGGAAGTCCCATCTCGCTATCCATATCTGTTATCTCATTATATCCTAAGCCTTCAAAAAGCCCCCGCGCGCGGGAGATTTATCAAAGCCCTTGTTTCTTTAGCCAAATCCCAAAAAAGAGCAAAAACATGTAAAATACCATCGAACCAAAAATATAAATGAGGGCTAAAGCACCTTTCCTCTTTCTTTCCCCTTTACTTTCATTCTGAAACTCTTTTTCGATCCGCTGGTATTTCCCATTGTGCATAAGGGAAAAATAATGCAAAGCCATTACAATCAGAAGTAGAAATATTGACTCGATTTTAGGGATTCCTGGCTGAATAATTAGACCTCCAGTGGCAATATAAACTAGAACCATCAATGACAATATGTTACACACAAAAGCCAATGATAAAGCTAACACAGCATTGAGTTCCGGAAGATCACTTTCACCCCATAGCCCACGATTCCAAGTATAAAGCCAATAGTAAATATATTTATAAGCCTTCCACATCTTTTTAAACCACTAATTCCATTCGGACGCCAACAAGATATCAAAATCAGATTGATTTTGCATTGAACATGATGTAGTGAATGTGATTAAAAAAAAGGCTCTCAGTCTCCCGAAAGCCTTTTATAATAAGAGTCGGGATGACAGGACTTGAACCTGCGGCTTCACGCCCCCCAGACGTGCACTCTACCAACTGAGCTACATCCCGATTAGCAGATGCGAATGTAAAAATCGAAAGCCTCAATTTTCACTATTAGCTGCAATCATTTCATATTTTCGCTACAGCAATGTATCCATGATGAAAATAACCCTACTTACCAAATTACCTTCAGCATTTATCATTCTGCTTATTAGCTTTTTGAATCATGGAAACGCTTTTACTCAAGTGCATTGTGATGGAGTCAGATATATCGATCCTATATTCTCTGAAATTGATTCTACGCTCAATGTGAATTTTGGAGAATGTCAAACCATAGCAGGAGCTCAAAAGCAGTTGTTCATGGATATTTATACTCCACCGGCAGAGTTTTTCTTTGACCGACCAGTTATCATTCTAGAGCATGGAGGAAGTTTCCTAACAGGAAATAGAAAACAGCTCCGTCAGCTATGTTTGGAGTATGCAAGCAGAGGTTATGTGGCCGCTACTATAGATTATAGATTATTCGATGCGTTTGCGCTTGAGATAGATTCAAATGTGGCAATTGACGCGGCCATTAAAGCAACGATGGACATGAAAGCTGCCATTCGATGGTTTAAACAAAGTGCTGATGGAGCCGATGATTATGGTATTGACACTAATCTGATTTTTATTGGTGGTGTTTCTGCTGGAGCCATTGCAGCTGATCATTGCGCGTATCTTGATGAAGAAGACGTATTGAGTGATGCACTTGATTCGATCATTAATGCCAATGGCGGATTAAGAGGAAATAGCTCAACAAACTTTCAGTATTCTGAATCGGTGGTTGGGATATTGAATTTTTCTGGCGCGCTTAAAAACGCGAATTGGATATCTAGCGGTGAGCCTCCTGTTTTTAGCATGCATGATGAATTCGACAATATCGTTCCATACGGAACTGCGATCACCACTGAATTTGGAACACCTATTCAGGTTTCTGGCAGCTTTAGTATTGATGAAAAGGCCCGCTCTTTAGCAATTAGAAGTCAGTTAATCACCATTGAAGGAAGCTCTGGCCATGTAAGTTATTTGATAGGTGGACCAAACACCACCAATTATGACATCGCTATTGATAGTTCGAGCAGGTTTCTTGAGTATATCATTTGTGATCGCATCAGTTCAATCAACGATAAAAAAACCGAAAAGGAATCGATTTCTTGGTATCCAAACCCAACCGATGGGCTATTGCAGTCAAGCTCATCTTCTATTGCAGGCTTAAAAGTATTTGACACGAGTGGGAGAATGGTTTATCAATCTGTATCGATAGAAAAGACCATCGACTTAACTGAGCTAGAAAGCGGAATATATTTGATAAATACCGTTTTCGCTTCAGGCGATTCTGACCTTCAGAAAGTTTTTATACAATAAAAAAGCCCCTCCGCTCAATGCGAAGAGGCTTTCTATTTCTCGAAAATTCGTTTTAGTTCTTAGAAAGGTAAGAAGCTACACCATCATGTGTTGCGTTCATTCCTTCTGATCCTTTCACCCAGTTTGCTGGACAAACCTCACCATTCTCTTCATTGAATTGTAAAGCGTCAACGATACGGATAGCTTCATCAACGTTTCTTCCTAATGGAAGGTCATTAACCAATTGATGACGAACCATTCCTTCTTTGTCGATCAAGAATAAACCTCTGTAGGCTACCAACTCACCTTCTGCTTGCAACATTCCATCTTCATCATAGAAGAAATCACCTGCAAGAACATCGTAATTATGAGAGATGGTCTTATTCGTATCTGCTACGATTGGATATGTAATTCCTTTAATTCCACCTTGGTCTTTTCCCATTTGAAGCCATCCCCAGTGACTTTGCTCTGTATCCGTTGACACAGCCACTAATTCAACACCTCTTTCCTTGAAATCATTCAATCTAGCTTGGAATGCATGCAACTCCGTAGGGCATACAAACGTGAAATCCTTTGGGTAGAAAAATAGAATAACGTACTTCCCTTTGAATTGCTCGAGTGTAAAATCCTCAACAATCTCTATCCCATTTAATACTGCCGCTGCTGTAAATCCAGGGGCTTGTTTTCCAACTAATACTGACATTTTATTACTCTTTTATCGTTTTATTAAGCGACCGCGAAATTAGTATTCAGTCATTCGATGACCAAGCTAATGCATGGGTCTTTTTATTAAAATATCGTAACAGACCATTTCTATAAAAAGTTCTAGCCCTTTTAAATCATCAATTGCGCTTAATATTGCATCAATGGGAACAGTTGACCTTTTCGGTTTTTTACCTTTTGGACTATTAGACTTGATAGACATCTTATTGGTGTCATTCATCCTGTTTAAGCTCTATCAGCTTGTAAAAGGAACCATTGCCATCCGGATTTTCTTTGGCGTTTTAAGTATCTACATCCTTTGGCTTACTGTTACTGCGCTAGAAATGGAGCTGATGGGGCAAATATTTAGGCAATTCATTAATGTGGGTGTAATTGCGCTTATCATAGTGTTTCAGCAAGAAATCAGAAGGTTTCTTTTGGCGATCGGCAATTCTGGGTTTTTTAGAAATATAGGCGATCGAGGTGGTCTTTGGAGCTATTTAGGAAAGTCTGACATAAAAATCAGCACTAACCTACACGCTCTGTCAGAGGCGGTATATCACCTTTCTGAGTCTAAGACAGGAGCACTGATAGTTATAGAGCGCCAAGCGGATCTTCATACCATTATTGAAAGTGGAAGAAAGGTCAACGCAGACTTGAATGCAGCGCTTTTGGAGAGTATATTCTTTAAGAACAGCCCGTTGCACGATGGCGCATTGATTATCAGAAGAAATAAAATAATCGCTGCCAGCTGTATGCTTCCTTTGACACAAAGAACCACTCTTCCCTCCGCCTACGGCATGCGTCATAAAGCGGCAATTGGAGTAACCGAGGAATTGGATGTTGTAGCTATTTTAGTAAGCGAAGAGACAGGAGATGTAGGAATTGTGAATTCAGGCATTTACACTGCTCCTTCAGATAAAACAGCCTTTAGAGATAGAGTGCACGAATTGCTCGCTGGTTAATTAGATCTCCTTATCAGCGTTTAGAGCCTTAAACTTCTTGATCAATTCTTCTTCGGTGAGTGTCAAATTATCGATGGAAGAACGCGCATCTGCAGCCAATCTATGATTAGGATATTTCTTAATCAGGTTTGTATAAGACTCTACGGCTTTAGCGTGATTATTGAGGTATGTCTCGTAAATAAACCCCTTAAACAACCACATTTCAACCGATTTTCGAAACTTCGGGAAATCTTTATGAATTCTGTCTATATAAGCGATTGAGGCTTCGTACTTTCCCACTCCGACACTTAAGTCGGCTGCTCTAAAAAGGTATTCTGCCGTGATTGAGTCACGTGGGTTTTGTCCAACATAATCTCTGTATCTTTTTAACAACCTTTCAGCCTTAGCATCAACAGCTTCAGTTCTTTCGCTTTTAACCATTGAAGAAATTTCCTTCTCCAATTCTTGAATCTCTACTTGTCGATCTTCCTTTGATTGCACACCAGAAGTTACACCATCCCTTTCTGAATTAACATCAGCGCCATTTTCTGCACATGAAGCAATCAACAGGGCCGCAAAACCAATAATTAATAATTTTCTCATCTTCTCGCTTTTGGAAATTTCATTTTATAATCAATGTCTACTATACCCTTCGAAATATTATCCAATCTCTTCCTTAGAAACTGCTTTCTAATGGGATTTAATCTATCCGTGAAAAGCACTCCATCTACATGATCATATTCATGCTGAATAACACGTGCAATTACCCCATCGTATCGTTCTTCTATCAATTCAAAATTCTCATTCATATACTCGATAAGAATGCTTGGATGACGAGAAACATCTTCTCTAATGGTAGGAATGCTCAAGCATCCTTCATTAAAATTCCACTTTTCACCTTCCTCTTCCAAGATGATTGGATTGATAAAAATCTTTCTAAAACCCTTCAATTTCAGCACTTCAGGATCCTCTTCTTCATCATCCACAAATGGAGTAGTGTCCACTATAAACAAGCGAATACTCAATCCAACTTGAGGAGCGGCAAGTCCCACACCTTGAGCGTTTTCCATGGTTTCGAACATACTATCGATCAACTCTTTGAGTTTTGGGTAGTTCTCATCGATCTCTTCTCCCTCCCGCTTCAATACCGGGTCTCCATATGCTACTATCGGTAAAATCATGTCTTTTACAAATTCAAATATTCCTGCAAAAGTAAGGTTGCACTCACTTTATCTATATTTCCTTTTTCAGCGCGCTGTTTTTTCTTCGCGCCAGCAACTATCATACTCTCTAAAGCCATCTTACTGGTAAAACGTTCGTCAAAACGAACAATCTCCACTTCAGGAAAATCTTTTTTAATTTTCTCAATCATGGGAATGATCTTCTGCTCAATGGCTGACATTTCTCCTGATAGTCTTTTAGGCAAGCCGACTACCAACTTTTCGAAGCCATATTCCTTTTGGATCCGTTTAAGGTTATCCAGCAGCAAATGGGTTTCAGAGGTATCTAAACCATTGGCAATCATCTTCAAAGGATCGGATATGGCAAGCCCGCATCTTTTTCCACCATAATCTAAAGCCAAGACCCTTCCCATAGTGCAAAAGTACAGTTTGAATATCCAATTTCAGCTAAGCATCAAAGCTTACTTTTGCCACGGAACAATCAAACGGTTTTATGGCATTTAATCGAGTACAAGCGGAAGAAATAATCCATGCAGCGTGGGAAGATCGAACTCTTTTGAAAAAAGATCAAACGCTGCAAACCATCAATGAAATTATTGAAGAAATTGATAACGGCAGGCTAAGAACTGCTGAACCAACATCAAGTGGATGGAAGGTGAATGATTGGGTTAAAAAAGCAGTTATTCTATACTTCCCTACCCGGAAAATGGAAGTTATTGAAGTTGGTCCTTTTGAGTTTTACGATAAAATGGCACTTAAAAAAGACTATGAGGCCAAAGGAATTCGCGTTGTTCCTCACGCAGTTGCGCGCTATGGAGCCTACATTTCGAGAGGCGTTGTAATGATGCCTTCTTATGTCAATATAGGAGCATATGTTGATGAAGGAACTATGGTTGACACCTGGGCCACTGTGGGAAGCTGCGCTCAAATTGGTAAGAATGTGCATTTGAGCGGAGGAGTCGGTATTGGCGGTGTATTAGAACCTGTTCAAGCTGCTCCCGTCATCATTGAAGACAATTGCTTTATAGGATCACGATGTATCGTTGTAGAAGGAGTTCGTGTGGAGCAGGAAGCTGTACTTGGAGCGAATGTGGTGCTGACCATGTCAACCAAAATTATAGATGTTACTGGTGATAAACCAATAGAGACTAAAGGGGTTATTCCTGCGCGTTCCGTAGTAATTCCTGGAAGCTACGCCAAGAAATTCCCTGCTGGTGAGTTCAATGTGCCGTGCGCTCTAATTATAGGTACAAGAAAAGAGAGTACCGATAAAAAGACCTCCTTGAATGATGTGTTGAGAGATTTCCAAGTTTCAGTTTGATCAAACACAATAAAATATTAGTCGTACAAACATCATTTATTGGTGACGTAATCCTCGCAACAAGTTTGCTTGAAACCTTGCACTCTGCGCATCCAAAAGCTCAGATAGATGTTTTATTGAGAAAGGGCTGCGAGTCCATTTTTGAGGGACACCCTTTCTTAGAAACAGTGCACGTTTGGAATAAGAAAGAAGGGAAATATAAAACCCTACTTAATACCATTAAGGCGGTGCGAGCCATGCGTTACGATTTGATAGTCAACCCTCATCGATTTGCAAGCTCCGGTCTCATTTGCATGCTCTCAAAAGCAAAGAATACTGTTGGATTCAAAAAAAACCCACTGAGTTTCTTCTATTCAAAGTCATATGATCATCTGTTCGATGGCACACATGAAATAGAGAGAAATCATCTATTGATTTCAGACGCTGTTAATCTGCAAAAACCATTAACTCCGAAACTTTATCCGCAGGCCTCTGACTTCGAAAAAGTAAAACCATTCAAAGAATGCTCTTTCAGGTGCTTCGCTCCTACTTCAGTATGGTTCACGAAGCAATGGAGCATTGAAAAATGGATTGAGCTCATTGATAGCATGCCAATAAAAGACCAAGTCTATCTCCTTGGTGCTCCAGCTGACAGCAATCAATGCGATGAGATCAAAGCGAAAACCAATCATCCTAAAGTGCAAAACTTAGCTGGCAAACTTTCTCTACTTCAGTCCGCGGCATTGATGAAAGATGCGGAAATGAACTACGTGAACGATTCAGCGCCAATGCATTTATGCTCATCAATGAATGCCCCAACAACTGCCGTATTTTGCAGTACAGTCCCTCGTTTTGGCTTTGGTCCATTATCAGACGATTCAAAAATAATTGAGACGACTGAAAAACTTGACTGCCGTCCTTGTGGTTTACACGGATATCAAGCTTGTCCAAAAGGTCATTTTAAGTGCTCAACATCTATTGACATTTCTCAATTCCATTCATAAATGAATATCTCAAAAGAACTCATTGATCATCTGAGAAATGGAGGAATTCTTCAATCTTCCGAGTTTATTGTCTCTGGTTCTCAACCGAATAATTTAGGAATTTGGATATGCGCTGCAGAATATATGCTAGACAAATTGGTGCATGAAATATCTGATGGGGCTCAGCAAATGATTGAAGTTACTGAAGGTCAAGGAATATTCTCATTTGAGCTCAGCAAGGATAACTTTACGGATATATCATTCGATTACGATTCAAGTCTTAGCGATTTAAGTATGCGACTAAGAGCGCCAATTTGGATATGCCCAACCTCAAACAAAGACGCTAGTCAAAATAATATCGACACAAATAAGGTCGTATCTTTGCCGCCCGAATTTGATAGCTCCTGCTCCGCCTTATTCAACAAAAAAATGCCTAAAATGGTATTCTATGCTGACGGGACATTCAAGCTGATAAAGACTTAAATGAAGCCTGAAGAAATAAGACAGCACATTGACAGTCCCATATTCCGAACCATTGCCAAAGCGGCATCGGATTATGGCGTATCTGCGTATATAGTTGGCGGCTATGTTCGAGACTTGCTTTTAGATCGAGAAAGTAAGGACATCGACATCGTAGTTGATGGAAGTGGTATCGATTTCGCGCATTTCCTTTCAGAAAGACTGCAAGGAACCCGAGTCAACTATTTCAAAAACTTCGGAACTGCAATGTTTCACCACAACGGTGTAGAATACGAATTGGTAGGTGCTCGAAAAGAATCTTACAAAAGAGATTCAAGAAAACCAATAGTTGAGGATGGCACATTAGAAGAAGATCGGGAACGCAGAGACTTCACCATGAACGCAATTTCTGTCAGTCTAAACGAATCTAGTTTCGGTGATATAATCGATCCGTTGGGTGGAATAAAGCATCTGAACGAGAAACTCATTGTTACTCCGTTGGATCCAGCTATTACATATTCTGATGATCCACTTCGCATGATGAGAGCCATTCGTTTTGCAGCGCAATTGGGGTTTAGAATTGAAGAGAATTCCTTCGAAGCGATTAAGAGTCAAAAATACAGAATAAAGATTGTTTCGCAAGAAAGAATAACTGAAGAACTCAATAAAATCATCTTGTCACCTAAACCAAGTATTGGTTTTAAATTGCTCGATAACACAGATATTCTCGAACTCATTTTCCCTCGACTCACTGCTTTAAAAGGCGTTGAAATCAAGAATGGCTTGGGGCATAAAGACAATTTCTTTCATACACTGAAAGTCTTAGACAATGCAGCTGAAAGAAGCGATGATTTATGGCTACGATGGGCCGCTATTCTGCATGACATTGCCAAACCAGACACAAAACAATTTGACAATACCAGTGGCTGGACGTTTCATGGTCATGAAGATTTAGGAGCAAAATTGACGCCTGGTATTTTCAGAAGTTTGAAATTACCACTGGATCATAAAATGAAGTTTGTTCAGAAATTAGTTCGACTTCATTTGCGTCCTATTTCACTCAGCAAAAAAGAAGTTTCAGCCTCTGGCATCAGACGTCTTCTCTACGATGCGGGTGAAGATTTAGACAGTTTAATGATCTTATGTGAATCAGACATCACCTCAAAGAATGAGGTCAAGGTGAAGAAGTTCTTGGAGAATTTTCAGCGTGTGAGAGTGAAGTGCAAAGAGGTTGAAGAAAGTGACAAAATAAAGAATTGGCAGCCACCTATCGGAGGAGAGGAGATAATGAATACCTTCGGGTTAAAGCCTGGAAGAGAGGTCGGTATAATTAAAACAGCTATACGAGAAGCAATTCTTGAAGGTGAAATAAAAAATGAATACGAGGCAGCAAAGGAATTGATGCTTATCAAAGCTCAGGAGCTTGGCCTTCAACAATCGAATACCCCTTGATATGAACACAGTAATTCGCATGCGTGTAATGGTAGATCATGAAGATGTAATCTTCAGAGATTTGGAAATGCCTTCTACCGCAAACTTTGGAGAACTTCACGACCTCATTCAAGAAGCATTTGCCTTCGATAACTCACAAATGGCCTCTTTCTATGTCAGCAATGAAGATTGGGAAAAAGGACAGGAATTCACACTCGTGGACATGGGGGAGAAAAATGAAAAGGACGAACCTATATTGCTCATGCAAGACAGCCTGCTGAAGGATGTCATTTTCGAATCGGGTCAAAAACTGCTATATGTTTTCGATTTCTTTTTGATGTGGTGTTTTTACATCGATGTCGTTGAGATCAAAACCCTTGAAGAGACAGTAATAGTGCCTAGAATTGCGCAATCATTCGGTGATGCTCCCGATCAAAATTCAAAGTCGCCCGAAATAAGTTTCGAGATCGAAGACGAATTAAGAGAAGACGATGATGACGAGCAAGATGAGTACGCAGAGATGTTTGACATCCTTGGACTAAATGACGATTTCTCTGAAGGTCGCGACCATTAATCATGCCCACACTTATTGTAATTGCAGGACCAACAGCATCAGGTAAAACTGATCTCTCCCTCCAATTAGCGAAAGCTTACAATGCTGAAATAATAAGTGCAGACGCCCGTCAGTTTTATAGAAAAATGGATATTGGAACTGCAAAACCATCACCTCAGCAACTGGCTGACGTGAAGCATCATTTCATCGATTTCTTAGATCCCTCTGCTGAATACAATGCGGGTCAATTTGAAAAAGAGGCCATCACCTTCCTTAGTCAATATTTTGAAACCAATGAGATTTGTATCTTGACCGGTGGTTCTGGGATGTATATTAATGCCGTTACCGAGGGATTTGATGACCTTCCGTCTACCCCTATTTCAATCCGCGAAAAATTCAATGTCATATATGAAAATAAAGGCATTACTTATTTGCAAGAATTACTAAAGAGTGCTGACCCTCAATACTTTGAGGAAGTAGACATACATAACAAACAACGCATTCAACGTGCGTTAGAGGCGATAGAAGTTTCAGGTAAACCATTTTCTGAACTCCGCAAAAAACAAAAACAAAAGCGAAAATTCGCTATTCAAAAAATTGTTCTCACCCCGACTAGACAAGATCTCTATCTGAGGATCAATAATCGAGTTGATGAAATGGTAAAGGCAGGACTTCTTGAAGAAGTGAAGTCTCTCATGAACTTAAAAAACTGCAATGCTTTACAAACGGTTGGGTATCAAGAATTATTCGAATATCTTGAAGGAAGCAAAACATTTGAAGAAGCTATAGATAAAATTAAACAACACACCAGGAATTACGCAAAGCGTCAAACAACGTGGTTTAGGAAGCAAAGCAACTATGTTTCATTTTCTTCAAATGAATTTGATCGCATTAAAAGGCATCTAGATGAAAGCTTGAACGTCTAACTTTGTACAAATCAAAAATTCACTAAAATGAAGTTTGTATTATCACTTCTCTTGTCTTTTACAATAGCATTCGGATTCTCACAAGGTCTAGAAGAATCCTTTTCCGCAAGTTGCGATTGTTGGACAATTACAAATCACTTCGATAATGGTCAGGTATCATCTGAACACCATGAAAACAAACTTCGTCAAAAGCACGGTGGAGCCACTCAGTATAACGCTAATGGAGCTGTCATTCGCCAAGAAAATTGGAACAATGGCAAGTTAAAAGGAAAAGCTATTGCATTCCATCATGATGGAAGTCCATATTTAGAGTCTAATTATGACAACGGTATCAAAATTGGTACGTGGACATTCTTAGATATCGAAGGTATTCCAACTCAAGAAATTACCTACACGGGAGTTTCAGGTGATGCAACTTATTCTCATTATTATAATGGCGTTAAATACATAGAGCAAACAGTAGTGAATGGACAGATGGTATCGAGTAATATCCTAAATCAAGAGCTATTTAGCATTGTTCAAGAAGAAGCATCGGCAACCGAAAAGCCTTAACCCTCGCCCTTCATAGAATACTTTTACATCAAAGCGTTTCCGAGATCGATTCATTATTTAAATGATAACCCATCTCATATCGCCCAAAAGGCGTTATTTTTCAACCTATTACATCTCAATTAAAACCCTGAACCTCATCCGGACGTAAACTTTAAGATTCATTCAATTGATGCATCAAAAAATCCTCTAATAATTAAGTTAGAAAAAGTATTAGGATGATAAATTAAAGATAAATTAGTCGCATGAGATTCCCTATACTATCTTCCCTCTTAGCACTCTGCTCAATACTGCTCGCATCGTGCGGTTCAGGCACTTCAAGTGACGAACCTGAAGACCATTTCACCCGCTCAGTAAGCATTGATACATGTTTAATCATCATCAATGAATCCACAGATTTTTGCGATTGGAAGGAAGCTCTCGTAGCTACAGACAAATTGCGCAGTGACTATGGAATAGAATTAGTGAATTTATACCAAGGGTCAGAAGACACGAATCTCACACTGAGCATTAATAGTATTGTCAGTTTGGAACAAGCTGATGATTATGTTCACTCAGAGAACCTAAAAAACTTAATGGCTCAGGTTTCACATTCAGAAGCCACGATGCTTTACTATTTAGATCAACAATTAGAGTACACTTTGGAGGTCAATGATACATTGACCATGTTCATGAGCTTCAAAACGCTCAACTATAGTCGATGGGAAAAAGCATTCTTGGATGATTATAGAGAGGATCCAAATAGAGCTTTTGAAGTGATTAGAGTCTTTAGAGGCATTGAAGAACCGAACCACGTTCATATGCTTTTCAAGGTTAATGATCCTCAATACATCGAGAAATCAGAAAAAAACAACTCATTTAAAATGAAAATGCTTGCCGCTGGTGTTGTAAGTTATCCTGTAACCTACAAGCTGCAAGGCGTTGACATCTAATTAAGAGTTTTTCCTTTGTTATTCACAAACCTTCTTCAATTCATCAAGGCTTATTATTTTTCCAATCTAATCGAGCTACAATGACCAACGATCGCCTGAAACTAATTAAGGAAATGCTAGAAACGAATCCTGATGATTCGTTTTTAAAATATGCAGCAGGTCTTGAATACGAAACTGATGGTAAAATCAAAAAAGCCATCGAAACAATCAAGGATCTATTGGCGCATGATGCAAATTACTTAGGGGCTTACTACAAGCTCGGTAAGCTTTTAGAAACTGACGGGAAAGAAAAAGAAGCCATCAAGGTTTATCGTCAAGGATTGGATGTTTCAAAGAAAATATCTGACTTAAAAACTGAGGGTGAACTGAGTGAAGCTCTAATGCTTTTAGGAGCTGATGAAGATATCAATTGGCCTTAAGAGGATGTACTGAACAGGAATTTATTAGGACTAATCAAGTTTTCTTTGACCGCATAAACAATTAATCCAGCAGTATTATTTAGGCCCAGTTTGGCCATCATGTTTTTGCGATGTGTCATAACGGTATGGAAGCTTAAGTGAAGTTTCTCCGCAATCTGTTTGGTGGTTAAACCTTCTGCTATTAACTGCAGAATCTCTAATTCCCGTTCACTGATATTCACTGGCTCACATCCATGATCTGTCTCATTTCCATCACTCCAGTTTAATTTATCCAATACTTTGCCGCAGAAAAACTTATCTCCCCTGGCACATGATTTAACGGAGTCAACAATTTCATCCCTGTCACAATCATTCATCAAATGACCACTAATTCCTAATTTAATCAATCGTTTCACTTGATTTACATCACAATCGTGAACGATTCCAATTACCCGCATATTGGGTAATTTTCGCATAACTTCTGTTAGATCTGTAAAGGAGAGTTTTTCGGACGAATAGTCAATCAGCAATACATCTGGCCTGAGTTCAAGCACTTCTTTTGCCATTTGTTCACCTTCAGATGCTGTACCTAAAACCTCAATATCATCGCAAGATGATAAAACATTCCTCAAGCCCTCAGCAATGAGGAAATTAGAATCTGCAACAAAAGTTTTTATAGGTGAACTCATCGACTGCGAATTTATTCAGAATGATTCTAGATAATACACCGCCACTTAAATTATTTCAAACTCTTTCCCTTCGATGGTAAGATCTGTATTCTCAAATACTGACCTGCTCTCTATTAAATGATTTTCCAATTCAGTGTAGCGCGCTGAATAATGACCAATTAAAAGCTTTCCCACACCAGCTGACCGCGCTATACTTGCAGCTTGACCAGTAGTTGAATGAAAGGTTTGTTTCGAACGTGCTTTTTCTGCTTCAAGAAAAGTCGCCTCATGATACAAACATTCCACTCCTCGAACAATATCAATTGTACTATCCAGCGGCACAGTATCTGTGCAATACGCATAGGTTCGAGACTTTTGTGGAGCGATAGTATAATCTTCACTCCTTATTAGCGTTCCATCTTCTCGTAGTACATCATGTCCTTTTTTCAAGGTTGGTATTTCTTCAATTTTAATCCCAGCAACGCCTCCTCTCTTTGTATCGTATATCCTTTGCTTATCTCTTTCACTAAATAAAAACCCACAGCATGGAATCCTGTGCTTCAATCGAAAAGCGCTTACCGAAAGTTCGCTATCGCTATAAATTATCTCACTGCCGGATTGAGGTGCTTTCAAAATGTGAAATTGAATTGGATACTGAAGTCTTCCTCCAGAAGCATCGAGCTGCAAGCGAACAATTTCTTGCAAAGACTCTGGAGCATAAATTTCTAACGGCATTTTGCGTCCTAGAAGATGAAGGCTATTCAATAAACCAACCAATCCGAAATAATGATCACCATGCATATGAGATATAAAAACAGCCTTGATTCGCTGCATTTTCACACCAAAACGTCTGAGTTGCATCTGTGTTCCTTCTCCGCAATCAATTAAATAGTAATGGTTATTCACATTAAGTAATTGAGAAGTCGGATTCCTTCCGTTGGCTGGTAAGGCCGAATTCGAACCAAGAATTGTTACAGAAAATTTCGACTTATGACCGGACATTTATTGAACAATAAACCGGATAGACCTTGAATAAGTTCCTTGTTTTAATGAAACAAAATAAACTCCAGGCTCTTTTGAAAACTCACCAAGATCTTGGGTGACTCGCCCATTGCTTGATACGGACTCTATGTGAGCCACATTAGAGCCGAGCAGAGAATAGATATCCAATACATATCTACCGGACTCTGGTAAATCAAATAATAGTTTCGAATTAATATTTATTGGATTGGGTTCAATAAAAAATCTATAATCTTCATTGTTAATTCTTTTCACACCAAGACCAGCTTGTCCGCTATCCAATGTAATGGTATAATCTGAAAGGTCATATGGAAGACTCAATGAGGGATTGCTAGTATAAACAGTGAATGAGGCTTCTATCGGCCAAGTTATAGCATCAGCATTATCATTCGAAATTCCAAATACTCTAATACAGCCAAACTCACCTCCAGGAAAACTACATTGCGCATTTGAGCAATCATAAGAAAACCCATTTGGAAGGCCAGAAACTCCTGTAAGAACCATGCTATCAAGCGTAGCTGAAATAGTCCCATAACTCGTGTCGGTTGGCACATTCATTGTGATTACAGTTTCATAGCTAACCCCAACTTCACCGTTAGGAAGTCCTTGTGAAACATCAGGCGCGTAAAGACCACTAATACTTTCATCAGGAACACATTGAGCGATAAGCCCAAAACCTAAAAACCAAGATAAAATAAAGGATAGAGTAAGATTTCTAACCATACGCTAATCATTATCAAGATCACGACCAACTTCTTCCATCATCACAAAATCAATGGCTTCTTGTTGAGTCGGAGTAATGTTAAGAATAGACTCCAATTGAGAAATTTGAATCAACTTACTTACCATTTCATTCAAATGGCAAATAACAAATGTTCCATTTGAATTTTTACAAAGTCTATTGCCCACTAAAATTGCGCTCAACCCTGAAGAATCACAGTAACGCGCATTGCCCATATCAAATACAATATTGCGAACACCCTGGGCATTCAGTTCAACAAACTTTGCCTTGAGTTCTGGAGATATTATACCTCCTACTTTTTCAGCTTCCACCTTTACTAAGGTGTACTTTTCAAACGACTCAATTGAAAAATTCATGATCTCTTGTTTAGTGTCTCACACAAATATATCAATTTCACTAGGCAGTTTTAGTTTGTCCTGCAAGAAGATAGAGAACGGCCATTCTAACTGCAACTCCATTCTCAACCTGCTCTAAAATAATACTGTGTTTTCCATCAGCAATATCCGTTGTGATTTCAACACCTCTATTTATTGGACCTGGGTGCATAATAATCAGATCATCCTTTCCAATCTCTTTCAGTAACCTGGATGAAAGACCATATTGCAAAGTATATTCTCTAAGTGATGGGAAGTACTGAATATCCTGACGCTCCAATTGGATGCGCAACATATTCGCGACATCACACCACATTAAGGCTTCCTTTAAATTCATCATGACCTTAACTCCGAGTGCTTCAATATGCTTCGGAATTAAAGTCGCTGGCCCACAAACACGGACCTCCGCCCCTAATTTTTGCAAGCAAAAGATATTAGAAAGTGCTACTCGTGAATGCAGGATATCGCCTACAATTAAAATTTTCTTTCCTGTTAGGTCTCCTAATTTTTCGCGCAAAGAATAAGCATCCAGTAATGCTTGGGTTGGATGCTCATGTGCACCATCACCAGCGTTTATAATACTGCAATCAATATGACGCGCAAGGTGGACACAAGCACCCGGGTTAGGATGTCTCATCACAACCATGTCAACCTTCATTGCTAAAATATTATTCACGGTATCCACGAGCGTTTCTCCTTTCTTAACGCTTGATGAAGAAGCTGAGAAGTTCACCACATCTGCAGACAATCTCTTTTCAGCGAGCTCGAATGAAAGCTTGGTTCGTGTTGAATTTTCGAAGAAAATATTGGCAATTGTAATGTCTCTGAGAGAAGGTACTTTTTTGATGGGACGGTTAATAACCTCCTTAAAATTATCTGCTGTTTGGAAGATCAAATGAATGTCTTCAGTAGTAATGTTCTTTATTCCAAGCAGATGCTTTGTACTGAGCTTTGTCATTGATCTGAACTAAATAAAATAACACGATTATTGGAATCATCATCGGTCCATTCAACCTTGACTCGTTCGGCCTTTACCACATCTACAATGCGGCCCGTATAGTCTGGTTGAACTGGCAGTTCTCTGCTAAACCTACGATCAATAAGAGTGAGCAATTCCACATTCTTTGGACGACCATAATCAAGTAATGCATCCATGGCGCTGCGCACTGTTCGTCCTGTAAAAAGGACATCATCAATTAAAATTATCTCCTTTCCTTCAATTGAAAAATCAAGGTCTGTTGCAGACGGAACTAAGACTTCTTCTCTTCTGCGAAAATCATCACGATAGAATGTAACATCCAACGCTCCATGAAGTATCTTTTGATCTGGAACTAAAGCACTAAGCTTTTCCACAATCCTTTTACCTAGAGGCAAACCTCTTGGCTGAATGGAAATTAAAGCAAGATTACTGAAATCAACATGCTGCTCATAAACTTCGAAAGCGAGGCGATCAAGCGTATAGTTGAGTGCTTTATTGGTGAGAAGTGTTCTTTCTTCCATTGGTCTTGCAAATATAGGAGTGAAGTTGGATTGTACTTTGCATGTAATGTATAGTATTCATGAAAGGTTTGATCAATTCCGGAATTTTATGACCTAAATTTTAAAGCAAAAAAAATCCCCTCAATAATTTGAGGGGATTTCTATATTAATGAAAATGGAATTACTTCTTAGACTTCTTTTCAGCCTGCTCCATTTCTTCTTTTAATCCAGAAAGAACTCCTAAATCACCAAGAGTTGTTTTCTCTTGTGCCTCGTTGATCTTCTTGATAGCCTTGTTATCAGTCTTGCCTTTAGATGAAGGTGATTTCTTCTTCTTATCTCCTCCTCCAACACTTGCATCCATATCGGTTTCAAATATCTTCGTGTGAGAAACGATGATCTTCTTTGAATCCTTGTTGAATTCAATGATCTCAAAATCTAATACTTCTTCACTTTCTGCTTTAGATCCGTCTTCTTTCATCAAATGACGACTTGGAGCGAATCCTTCAACACCATAAGGAAGATTTACAACACCACCCTTATCATTGCGAGAAGTGATTGTTCCTTGATGCTTAGAACCAATAGTAAATACTGTTTCAAATACATCCCAAGGATTCTCTTCTAATTGCTTGTGACCTAGGCTTAATCTTCTGTTTTCCTTGTCAATTTCAAGAACCATAACCTCCATGTCTTCACCTACTTTGGTGAATTCAGATGGGTGGTTAATTTTCTTACTCCAAGAAAGATCAGAAATATGGATCAAACCATCGATTCCTTCAATCAATTCAACAAATACTCCGAAGCTTGACAAATTGGTCACACGACCTTTGTGGCTGCTTTGAACTGGGAAACGACTTTC
The DNA here is from genome assembly GCA_905479105.1 of uncultured Flavobacteriales bacterium. Classification (GTDB taxonomy): domain Bacteria; phylum Bacteroidota; class Bacteroidia; order Flavobacteriales_G; family Salibacteraceae; genus SHAN690. Next base: position 315,978 of record CAJQLE010000004.1, on the reverse strand, counting down.
GATATCTTCCCATGGATCTGGAGTAAGTTGACGCGTGCTCAATGAAAGCTTACGCTCTTCACGATCGATGGCAATCACTTTAGCTTCTACCTCATCTCCTACTTTGAAGAATTGGTCAGCTGTGCGTAAATGTTGTGACCAGCTCATTTCTGAAACGTGGATCAACCCTTCTACACCTGCAGCAACTTCAACAAAAGCACCGTAATCAGCTAGAACCACAACTTTACCTTTAATGGTATCGCCATCTTTCAACTCTGTGCTTAAAGAATCCCATGGGTGCGCTTCTAATTGCTTCACACCAAGTGCAATTCTCTTCTTCTCATCATCAAAGTCAAGGATAACAACGTTAATTGTTTGGTCAAGCTCAACCACTTCTTCTGGGTGATTGATACGACCCCAACTAAGGTCAGTAATATGGATAAGACCATCAACGCCTCCAAGATCGATGAATACACCGTATGAAGTGATGTTCTTAACAGTACCTTCCAATACTTGTCCTTTCTCCAACTTCTGCATGATCTCAAATTTCTGCTGTTCGATTTCAGCTTCGATGAGTGCTTTGTGAGAAACTACAACGTTTTTAAATTCATGGTTAATCTTAACCACTTTGAACTCCATGTTCTTTCCAACATAGATATCGTAATCACGGATTGGCTTAACATCAATTTGAGATCCTGGCAAGAATGCCTCAAGACCAAAAACATCAACAATAAGTCCACCCTTCGTACGACACTTTACATGACCAGTAACGATCGTGTCATTTTCTTTAGCAAGGTTTACATTCTCCCAAGCACGCGTCATACGAGCCTTCTTATGAGAAAGAACCAATTGGCCTTCTGCGTCCTCGGTCATTTCTACATAAACCTCAACAGAATCACCTGGTTTTAGATTAGGATTATGTCTGAACTCAGTCGTTGGAATAACACCTTCACTTTTGTAACCGATGTTTACAACAACTTCGCGTTTTGTCATTGATATTACAGTACCATCAAGAACTTCGTGCTCATTGATTGAAGTAAGGGTAGCATTGTACTCTTCTTCCATCGTAGTGCGCTCATCTTCTGAGTACACTTCACTTTTCTTGTTAAGCTTCGACCAATCAAATGATTGACGAGCAGTCTCAAGATCAGCTAAACGCTCTTCTCTTGTTTGAACTGGAGCTATTACTTCAACAGGAACTTCTTCAGATGCTTCTTCAGCAGGAGCTTCTTCTTTCACTTCTGGTTTAGCTACAGCTTTTCTAGCTCTGGCTGGCTTCTTAGGAGCCTCTTCAGTAGTCGCTTTTGCGGCAGCTTTCTTAGGAGCCTCTTCCTTCGTTTCCTCTTTCGCAGTAGCTTTTTTTGGAGCTGCTTTTTTAGCTGGAGTAGCTTTTTTTGGAGCTGCTTTTTTAGCTGGAGTAGCTTTAGCAGCGGTCTTTTTCTCAGCTTTAGGGGCTGGAGTTTCTTTTTTTTCGGCCATGTGGCTTTCATTTGTATCTCATCCAAACCAATACAGACGAGAGAGTTATTTTTAAATAGGACTATTGGTAATCCTGATTTTTAAGGGCCGCAAATGTAAGGGTTCTGTACAACAATTAAAAGTCTGAGGGTCAGATATTTTTCATCAAACCTTAAGCAAGGTCATTTTATCATACTAAATGTTCCAATCGCTTCAGAACCGGAGGATGTGAATAGTGCACAAAAACGTACGCTGGATGTGGTTTTAAATTCCCCAAATTTTGCGCTGTAAGCTTCTTTAACGCTGATGCCAGCGGCTTTCCATCGTAGGTGTCTCGGGCATAGGCATCTGCTTCAAATTCATTCTTACGACTCAACATATTCATCCCAATGCCTATAAGTGTGCTAATGGGTGAGAAGATGATGCCGAATGCAATGATGCCGACATGAAAACTCAAATGTTCTGCCCCAAGAGCCATTGAAAATTCAGGCTTGCGAAGAAATATTCCAAGTAGGAACAACATAACACCTGTTTGTAGAATACTCAACACCAATGATTGACGCGTGTGTTGCTTCTTGTAATGCCCTATTTCATGTGCTAGCACCGCTACTATTTCTTCAGTGCTTTGCTGCTCTATGAGCGTGTCATATAGAGCAATGGTCTTCTTCGGTCCCAAACCACTGAAAAAAGCATTCGATTTAGCGCTCCGCTTTGAGCCATCCATCACAAAAAGTCGATTCAACTTAAAATCGGCCTTTTCACAATAAGCCTCAATAGCCGTTCTCAATTCACCATCTTCCAATGGAGTGAACTTATTGAATAAAGGCATAATCCAAGTAGCAGCAAACATGGTCATAAACACACTAAACAAGCTGATAATTCCCCACGCTATTATCCAGAACGCATCTCCTAATTCATAAAACAACCAAACGGTCAATGCTCCAAGGGGTCCACCAATAACCAATGACAAAGCAGCGCCTTTGATCATATCCATGATGAAGGTTTTAACCGTTGTCTTATTGAACCCGAACTTTTCCTCAATAACAAACGTGCTATAAACACTAAACGGAAGGGAAATAATACTAGAAGCAAGGCCTATTACTCCAAAATATAACAAAGCCAACAACACGGGCTGTTCTGTCACTTCTCGTAATTGAATATCGATCCAACCAAAGCCACCAAAAACAAGCATTGCCAATGAGATTACAATACTAATGGATGAGCTGATAGAGCTCACTCTTCCGTTGGCTTTATCATAAGCCAACCACTTTGCATAACGCTCCGCATCATAAATTCCTTCTGCCTCAGCAGGCATTTCAGGTGACTTGGCTTTATCGTTAAAAAAGTCTAGAACCTTGTCAAACACAAAATCAATAGCGGTAATAGCAATGATCGTTATGTAAATAATCTGTGTCATGGAGTATATTCTAAAAATTCAAGGACAGCTTCAACGTATGCATCATAACCCATAATGGCAGGCACATCGATGTGTTCACCACCTTCTACCCTATACGCTGTGGAATATACACCATCGTAATTCTTATAAACCACTTCGCCATGGGTCTCTATACTCAAAAAACTATCCGCAGTTCCATGAATCCAGAAAAAAGGCTCATTTATTTTTGCAATCTCCTCCGCATTATTGATTTCTAAACTGGTGAAAAATGATCCTGGCAAAGACAATCCACTTGCATCCTGTACCATTACCTCATCTGAAGCGAATGGCGCTTCAAGCATCAATTTAGAAGGTTGCATACTTCTTTTATTGGCCATTAATTCAGTGGCTGGAGCAGTTCCCATGCTGAATCCATAAATAATCAAACGATCATCTGTCAGACCGTTTTCTTTTAACCATCTCAATGCGGCATCCGAGTCCTCATATAGTGCATCTTCACTTGGATCGCCTTCGGATAATCCATATCCGCGATAATCAATGGCTAATACGCCAAACCTATTTTTTGATCCAACATTTGCCAATAGCTTAATTCGAGGCCAATAATAATCTAAGTGTCCTGCGTTTCCATGTAAATACAGGATCACTGTATCTGTAGCGATCCTAGAAATATCACCCACGTAAACGGCATAAATAGACGCTAGATCTCCCTCGAGATCACTCGTTAATGTAAATACGTGCTCAGTGCTATCCGGCAAATCGTACGATCCATCCAAATCGATTTCTGTTTCTCCGTCAAAGTCATCCAACAAATATTCTGTAATGGAATCATCAGGATTGAAAAGAAGGCTATCCATGCGCAAGCAACTACTTAAAAGCAATCCCGAGGTGAGAAGCAGAGCTAACTTTTTCATTTCTTCCCAAATTTTCGTGATATGCCAAAATAGACTCCAGATGTGCCAGTGCTAAAAGGTCCCAAATAATCAACAACTATATTTTCATTAGGGTAAGTAAACCCAATGTATCGAGCTTCCAATTGAAAGTTCCATTTCTGTCCTGTGAATTGATGTCTAAGAGTAATGTAGGGCATCAGCTCATGTTCTTGCACTTCACCGTAGGCCTTTTCTCGATCCAATTCTACCCAAGTACCCAATCCACCAAAAATGAGGTTGTTCTTATTTCCATATTCTTTCCAGGCAATTCCTTCGAGCTGAGGATAAATGCTGAAATCACCTCCATTAAATCCATAGATCATGTGAAGTCCTGGTGAAACGGTAATTCCGAATTTATTGCTCTTGGTTTTAAAGGCATTGATACCCATATTCAAATCAACTTCAGCATTTCCAAACAATAGAGAAGTAGTATGCACACCTCCAGCAAAGGTCAATCCAGTATCAAGTCCTACGGCATATCCCACTGATGAAAGCGGAATAGGAATTGGCGCTCCTCCGAAAATTATGGCTGGTCCTCCAAAAGAACCTGTAATCTGTTGCTCGCCCTTATCCAAAGTCTTAACAACCCGTGTTGAATTGCATGACATTAAAAAAGTCGAAACCACAAGCAGCGCAATATATCTATACATAACCTGTGTATTTTCTAATGAACCATTCAATTGCAAGAAGGATAACAATGATAAACAGGATGAGTTTCCATTCGATAACGCTCGTCCATAATTTCGAAGATCGAACAATGGGTTTAGCACCTTCTAAACTGGCCAGATTTTGCAACAAGACATTGCTCTCAGATAACTGAAACATGCTACCACCCTTCTTATCTGATAAATCAGCTAAAAGGGAATGATTGGCAACGAGGTTGACAAATTCAGACCGATTTTCTTTTACGGTAAACGTCCCCTTTTCTTCAAATAAATCAGCATTCACAGAGACTGTAGCCTTCCAATCATATGAACCTGGAGGCAATGCACCAAGTGATGTTCGGTAAGCATTTGCATTATTCTTGAATCGATAATCAATGGTATTCCCCAAAGAATCAGTCACGCTTAATTCCATTTGGGGATCATTGTTCAATTCAAAAGACTCGTTATAATACTCTGCATTAAAAATAACTTCTTCTCTTTCTTGCAACTGACGCGGAGCAGCCACATTTATTCGCGTTCTTTTTTGCGTAATCGCCAAAAACTGAACGGCCTTCTGAAAAACCATATCTACCCAATGATCATTAGAAATACTGGCTTCAAACATTCTCCACCTCCACCAACCTTCTGCCAGCAATGCACCGTTCTTCAAACCATCTTGTTCTGTGAATAATAGCAAAGGGTTTTCAGTTTGAATATTCCCAACTTTTTGAAAAAGAGCTATTTGATGACTTGCATTAAAAATATAATTACCAAAAGGAGCTATTAGCGGAGGAAAACGTCTCAAATCGTTGTTTTTCTCTAGGTTAAAGAGGTTGAACTGATCGTTAATACTTCCATTGACCTCATCAGACTTATTTCTTGCAGCTTCAATGGTAAAGCCCAGCTCAAGTTGATTGAAATGCCGAATACTTACCGCAGTAGTGACAATTGAGAGTGTTTGAATGCCCTCTTTTAAAATTGGTTTGATTTTATTGAGGTCATTTCCATCAGCGGGTAAGCCATGAAAAATGTAAAGATCAGCTGTCTTTATTTTTTCATCCCAGTCAGACAACAACGTCACCTCCACTTCATATTGATCACTTTGTTCAATAGCTCTTTTCATAGCCGCTATATCAGGATGAGGGGCATGCGCTAATATTTTAACTCGCGTGCGGTTGTCCAAAACTTCAACGTAAAGGTCACTGCTGTTATTTAACTTATTTACCTCACTTTCAAGCACATCAATAGATATTGAATATTTATTCAGCCCAATCTTATTCGCTTGGGTAACGAAACTGTACTCCACACTGAAATCATTCTGATCGATAGAAAGCGTCTTTGTCTCCAGCTCTTTACCATCCTTGATTAGCCGAACAATAGATGATTTCCCTTTGAGTTTTGAGGCAAGAACGCGGCATTTTATCTCAATATCGTTATTCAAGAATGCCAAGCGATTACTTAGTACTTGAGACAATTCTATATCCGAACGGATGCTTGTATCACCCAAGGCGATCGTAAACACGTTAGCTCCACTCTTGAGTGAAACATAGCGCGGATCTGAACCTTTATTCTGAATTCCATCACTTGCAACTACAACTGCACCGATGTTCTCGCCATAAAAATCATCATTCACAGAATTCATCACTTCACCCAAATCTGTGTAAAGTGGATCTAATGCGGCTGAATCAGGACTGGTATTTACAGCTGAAGCAAATGATAACCCTTCAACCTCATACTTTTCACTTAGATCTAACTGAGCCTTTAAAATGAATTCAGCAACCTGGTCTTTTTCGACTTGGGAAACGGAAGCTGATTGATCCGAGTAAATCAGTAACCTGGGCTTCTCCTCTTCTTCAATGATTTGAATGATGAATGGCTTGAGAAGTAATATGGCAATAATGAGCAAGGCAATGAACCTTAGGCTAGATAAAAAAGATTTCAGTCGCACTGACCATTCTTCTTGGCGACTTTTATAGAAATAAAGCCACCAAACTATGACAATTGCTAATGGAATAGCCAATAGCAACCACGCCCAAGAATGTTCAAATGATATACTCAAGTTTACCTGTAATATTTTGCGAAGATATTAGGTAAGCATGCCACCGTCAACGTTTATTGTTTGCCCTGTAATGTAAGCCGACATGTCGCTGGCTAAGAAAAGCGCAAGGTTTGCTACATCTTCTGTCGTGCCGCCTCTTTTCAAAGGAATAGCATTTCTCCAACCTTGCACAGTAGCCTCATCTAAAGCACCCGTCATCTCTGTTTCGATAAAACCAGGAGCAATGGCATTACAACGTATGTTTCTAGACCCAAGCTCCAAAGCGACAGACTTAGTGAACCCAAGCAAACCTGCTTTTGAAGCAGCATAATTTGCTTGACCTGCATTTCCTTTTACACCTACTACCGAACTCATATTTACAATCGAGCCTTTGCGTTGTTTAAGCATGGTGCGTTGCACAGCTTTAGTCATGTTAAAAACAGACTTCAAATTGGTATTGATCACCTCATCCCATTGTTCTTCGCTCATGCGCATCAATAGGTTGTCACGTGTAATTCCAGCATTGTTAACTACTACATCGATGCTTCCGAACTCTTTCACAACATCATTCGCCATCTCTTCACACGCAGCAAAATCAGCGACATTGAATTTATATCCCTTTGCCTTTACTCCTTTTGCTTGCAATTCTGATTCAAGAGCGCGCGCCTTTTCATCGGATGATACATACGTAAAGATGATATGAGATCCCTGGTCTGCGAATAGCTCAGCAATACCTTTTCCAATTCCTCTTGTCGCGCCTGTAATGATGGAAACTTTGTTCTCGAGTAATTTCATGCTTTTCTAATTGATGTTCAAATAAAGTAAATAGTTCTAAGGAAATCGGCCAATCATTGATAGAATTGCCAACAGCAATAAAAAACAAACTAAATATTCATAGGTTGAGGTACAAAAAAAGCCCCGCTGATAGCGAGGCTTTTTTATTTCTATTTTATTTTGATTAAGCTGTTACGCCCATCACCTTAGCCATAACCAAGCCAATAGTAGCAGGAGAGTCCACAACGTGAATGCCACAAGCAGCTAAGATTTTCATTTTGGCTGCAGCAGTATCTTCTTCACCGCCAACAATCGCTCCAGCGTGACCCATGGTGCGTCCTTTTGGTGCTGTTTGTCCTGCGATGAAACCAACTACTGGTTTCTTGTTGCCATTGTCTTTGATCCAATTGGCAGCTTCCGCTTCAAGGTTTCCACCAATCTCACCAATCATTACGATACCTGCAGTTTCAGGATCGTTCATGAATAGCTCAACCGCTTGTTTGGTTGTAGTTCCAATAATTGGATCACCACCTATACCAATGGCAGAAGAAATTCCCATTCCAGCTTTCACTACTTGATCAGCTGCTTCATAAGTCAATGTTCCAGACTTAGAAACGATACCGATGTTTCCTTTCTTGAATACAAATCCTGGCATGATTCCAACCTTCGCTTCACCTGGAGTAATAACTCCTGGGCAGTTAGGGCCGATCAATGTGCAATCTCTGTCAGAGATGTAAGATTTCACTTTCACCATATCATTCACTGGAATACCTTCTGTAATCGCAACGATTACCTTGATACCCGCCTCAGCAGCTTCCATAATTGCATCCGCAGCAAAAGCTGGCGGCACAAAAATGATAGACACATCTGCACCAGTAGTCTTCACAGCGTCAGCAACAGTATTAAACACTGGACGATCTAGGTGTGTTTGTCCACCTTTGTTCGGAGTGACACCACCAACCACGTTAGTTCCGTATTCAATCATTTGACCGGCATGAAAGGTTCCTTCGCTTCCAGTGAATCCTTGAACGATCACCTTCGAATTTTTATTTACTAGTACACTCATTTTCCAGATTTTTTTTCGTGCGCCAAAAATAGACATCTCACAACCCGAAGCAAGTCTATTTTATATGAAATAATAACAGCGCTATTTGATGCTGTATTTTCGCCAAATGCATTTTCGCTCATTCATACTTACGCCCCTGTTACTGCTGATATTATCGGCAGGCGCAAACGCTCAGGTGAGAAGTATTGAAGCAGGTGCGCTTGCTGGAAATATGCTAGATATTTATCCTAACATGCCTGATCATAACACCCAAGTTGGTGGATTTGCATCGTTGAGATGGGGTGATAAAAGCAGCTACAGAAGTTTTTATGGAGCTCCAGAGTCTGGGATTCAATTATCCTATCACAACCTCGGAAACAACGCAGTGCTTGGGTATGCCATTGGAGCGCAGTATCAAGTAACGTTTGATCAATACCATACCAAAAGACTGAGGACATTTCAGCGTTTTAATGTTGGAGGTATTTATGTCACGAAGCCCTACGACTTTATTGACAATCCTGACAATAATGTATTTGGCTCTCCGATTTCTGCTTTGCTCTCCATCTCGGCTGGAGTTAAGTACAGGTTCCGCAACAATGCCGTTGCCCTACAAGCATCTTATTGGCACAGCTCCAACGCGCATACGGCATTACCAAACGTAGGCATGAACGTACCGATGGTAATGCTTTCTTTAGAGAGGTTCTTTTACATCGAAGACATAAACAGAATTGATGACCAAGAGCCTTTTAAAATAGATCCTCGTTTGGGACTAATGATCTACGGTGCCTTAGGTCTGAATGAAGCTGGTGGAACAGTGAGGCCAACAAACGGAAGCACTTACAATAAAAACCTATTTGCTGTAGGAGGCACATATCGCTTCAGGACCATTCATCGTGTTAGTCTTAGTGTTGAAGGCTATTATGATGAAGCGTACAGGCTTTGGAATGAAACCATGGAATGGAGCGATGGAAACGCAATATTGGAGTCTTCTGCTGTCATGCTGATGGTAGGTCATGAGTTTATCTATGGTCGTTTTGGTTGGATCGTCAACGCTGGGGTTAACCTATATAACCCAACGCTTGATAGAATCATCAATGAAGTAGAGCAGCGAAGCTTTTCTAGCGTAAGTAAGCGATATGTTCCAGGAAGATTTGCCGTGCGTTACTATTTCAATTTACCAGAGAACAGTATGGCAGGAACATTTATTCAACTGGGAGTAAAATCAAACTTGGGTCAAGCTGACTTTATGGAAATTGGTGTTGGATGTCTTATTTCAAAGAAACAAGGCTAATCCGAACAATAAAGCCTTGCTCAGCAGCAATTAAACACTCGCCATTCAAAATAACAAAGTCGTTTAAGTCATATTTTTCATCCATCTGAAACCACCTCCAGTCTTCTCCTAAATTATCTGAAGCCGCGATTACTCCATCAGCACCGACCGCAATAATCCAATCATTATCAATTTTCATTCTGTGGATAAGACTTGCTCTGCCTTTTTCGATTTTCTTCCATGTAAAACCGCTGTCTGAAGATTTCAAGATTTCACCACCATCGGTTACGGCAAATCCAATTTTTTCTGAAACGAATGCCATATCAACGATGAACTTTTTCTTTAGGTCAATTCGTTGCCAATCTGACGCTCCTTCCTTGCGCATTAGTCTTCCATTGCCTCCAGCCCAAGTTATTCCTCCAAAAGAAGCCAAAGCGCGCAGCTCATTGTCATATTCCAAAGGATTCCATCGCTTGCCATCCATTGTTTCATAGATCACTCCAAATGATAGCTTACCTCCCGCTATAGCCAATAAGCTGGTTTCAGTTTTTACAAACCTTCTCATCGGATGTTTGCTCAGGTCACTTACCCAATCAGCCTCATTCCAGTAATATTCTTCGATAATCGGCAGACTATCGCTGAAGAATAAGTAGACCGAATCAAGTCCAAAATACCATCGATTTTGAAAGTTCGAAAAACTGTACAACTCTCCCTTCAAACCTTCAGTGATGATCGAAAAATCAGTCAAACCCAAATCACTTTGGATAAAGTATCCCGTTGAATTCGTGTTTCCTCCTCCGATCATTATGGAATCGCCTTGAACTAAAATACAGCGTGCTTCCTCTTGAATGGGCAAGGAGATAAGCTCATAATCAATCTCTTGATTAAACCTTTCACACCCAAGGGTAGCCAACAATATGGTCAATAAAGAAATGCTCTTATAAAGCTGCTTAAGCATACTTCAAAACTAATGGAGAAAGAACTTCAAAAAATGAGGGAATAAAAAAAAGCCGACCTCTTTCGAGATCGGCTTTCAAAGATTTGATATTTTCTATCTTATTGCTTCACAAAGCTCTTGACTGCTTTGAAAGATTCAGATTGAATAGAAAGATTATACATACCTGGAGCCAATTCCTGAACATTCAATTCAACTTGCTCAGAAGCCGAAATAGAAGTCAACATTGTTTCCATTACGTTTTGTCCTTGAACATTTATAATATTCACACGAACATCGCTCAAGTTTTGGCTTCCTTCCAATTTCAGCACTAAATTGCTTGTTGCTGGATTTGGATATAAACTAAACTTGCTATCATCAGATATGTCAATGATTCCTGTTGGCCAGATCTCCACATAAATTGAGTCAGTAGCTGCACAACCATTTCCGTTGTAAACTTCCACCCAATAGGCTCCAGTTGCAGAAACTTGAACTATTTGAGAAGTTGCACCAGTGCTCCATAGGTAACCAGTTTGTGGGCCAGCATTCAAGGTAGCTACAGCGCCATTAGGCTGAGTTATGTTCGCACCTAAATCAACATTTGGAGAGTTGAACTGAGCAAATACACTCGCAGATTGAATACTTAAGCATCCTGATGCATCAGTAATTTGCGCTTGGTAAAGCCCTGCAGGTAGATTCGTTGCCATAGGACCAATTTGTCCATCGCTCCAAAGAACATTGTAAGGTGCGGCTCCTCCCGAAATAACAATGGATATCGATCCGTTCTCATCTTCAGGACACTGTGTTTGTTCTAGGGAATATACAGAGCTTACTAATAGATCTGGCTCTGCGATCACCATTTCACTCACACTATCTAGACAACCTACAGCATCTTCTGCTACCACATCAAAGGTACCTTGAGACAATGCTGTAATATCAGCAGATGTTTGCCCACTGCTCCAAGTGTAGTTAATTGGAGAAATGCCTCCTGTTTGATCAGACTCTATCATTCCATCATTAAAGCCATGGCAAGATATATCAGAAATAGATGGATTTAGAGTCAATTCTGAAACCGCAGGATCAACTGTAAGTGCAGCAGTTCCTTCACAACCATTTTGATCTGTAACCGTCACCGTATATGTTCCAATTGGGAAATTAATGGCATTTGGACCCACAACACCGTTAGACCAATTATAAGATAAGCCTAAAGAATCTGTAGGGCAGAATGAAATGTGAGTATTACCAGCAGCTTGCCATAGTGTTCCATTTCTTCCAGGATAAGCAAACGCTATAGTTCCATCAGCATTTTGAATACCTTGAGTTTGAGAACCAAACGTTGGAGGAAGAGCAAATTCTTGATTTATTTCAATGCAGTTTGATGTCTCATGCAATACGACTTGAACAGATCCTCTGTTTGGTGAGGCACCACAACAAACTGGTAAGTTCTCAAAGCTCATCACTAATTTACGTTGAGGAGCTATTCCAGTTACGAAATAGCTGTAAACCGATGCAGTAGCTGTGTGGTAATCCCACATAGCATAAATCGCATTTCTTGGTTCATTAATGTTGGCGTTAGGAATTGGGTCCCCATCACAACATCCTGTTGGACTAGTTGGATTGAAAGATATAAAACCATTCGCTCCGATTAAAAACTCGTTAAATGTATCCCCGAAGAATACAAAGTCAAAACCGATACTTTGTGCTGAACTCACAGAGTTATTGCCCATAGGAACGACAGTAGGAACCCCAGAAGTATCCCAAGCATAATTTGCAACTGTAGTATCCCAAGAATACGCTTCCCCTCCGTTACCGCCAGAACCAATAGCTTCTGCAGTAAACACATCATACTTACAAATTCTAGTTTGTGAAATGTTGGTTGCCACAGAAACAGAATCACCCGATGTTAATACATAACAAGTAGACGTGGTGTCACCATTTGCATCAGTAACAGTTCCACAGTATGTTCCACCTCCTAGACCAGTAAGCAAAGTGCCAGTAGATCCATTAGACCAAGCATATGTAAAAGGAGGTGTTCCAAAAAGAGCATCCACTTCAATACTTCCATCAGTATCGCCAGGACAAGAAGGATCCACTACAGCAATAGGAATAATTTGATACGTTGCATTAAAAACAGAAAAATCATCCACAGCCATATCACTTCCAAAAGAATATCCTCTTGTTCCTCTTACTCTGAAACGAATGTTGTTCATTCCTCCGTAAGCCGCTAAATCAACTGTTTGCTCTTGCCAGAGATTTACATTATCTGTCCAACCTGGAATCACATTCAATGTCCATACGCCTCCTGATTCAACATCAAATTGCATCGTTCCCATGGTGTTTCCATACATGTGATACCAAAAAGTAACAGCTGGAGTTGATACGTTGGTGAAATCAAACATTGGAGAAACCAAGTTACTTGATGAGTTAGCACAACCCGAAGACTCAGTGTATAAATATTTTCCCTGCGCTGTACCCGGATTGTGATCCGTTCCTTGACCTGAAAACCCACCTGGACCTGTATTAGATGAACCGGTTCCTCCAACGTCAACGATCCAGTCATATTGGTCTCCTAGATCATTCGTAAAGCCCGCACCTGACAAAGGGCAAGCAGAAGAGCATCCTGTTGGACATTGGTTTTGTGATTCAAAGTCTTCGTTCCATGGAAAGGTGGAAATCTGAGCTTGCAGCCCAAACCCAAACAATCCCAAAGCAATAGTTAAGAGTATATTTTTTTTCATATTGATAAAATAAAGTTTGGACAAATCTAAGAAACAAAATGCTTATTCCCTTCGACTAATATGTATTTTTTATCGACCAATCTCTGCAGCCTGCCTTAAACACCTGATTAACTTCACTTTAAGACTAACATAGATAAGCTTCGTGAATGCAAAATAAAAAGGGCTGAACTCCATTTGGAGATCAGCCCTTTTCCTTTAAGAAATTAATCAGCTTATTGCTTCACAAAGTTCTTTACAGCACTGTATTCATCAGATTGAACTGATAAGTTATAGATTCCTGTAGCGATGTCTTTCACATCCAATTCCACCTGCTCAGAGGCAGAAATAGAGTTGAATGATTGAGATAGAACTGTCTGACCGTGAATATTAGTAATGCTCACATTAACATTTGTCAAATTAGTGTTTGCATCAAGTAACATCATCAGATTGGTAGTAGCAGGATTAGGATAAAGCGCAAACTTTGCGTTATCAACAATATCATTGATTCCTGTAGGCCAAACCTCTACATAAGCTGTATCAGAACCTACACAACCAGCAGAGTTTGTCACTTCAACCCAATAATAACCAGTATTAGCAGCAAGAAGAGATGCAGACGTAGCTCCAGTATTCCAAAGGTAACTGCTATACGTAGAAGGATTAGTATTCAAAGTAACACCAGCACCATTTGCACTGATTAAGTTGTTTCCAATATAAGGAGTTGGGCTATCAAATTCTGAAAGAACGTTCACACTAAAGAAAACTTCACATCCATTTGCGTCAGTAACAACAACGTAGTTATTACCTGCTGGCAAATTAGTTGCTGTGTAAGCGATTTCGCCATTAGACCAAACTGGGCTGTAAGGAGGAATACCTCCTGAAACAATTATAGAAGCAGCACCATTCTCATCGTTAGAGCAAATAGTATTTTGTACATCATATACATTACCTAATAGGATAGCTGGCTCAACAATAGTCATACTGCCTACACTATCAATACAACCAACAGCATCCGTAGCCGTTACGCTGTAAGTTCCAGCTAGTAAACCAGAGATGTTAGCAGATGTTTGGCCTGAATTCCAACCATATGAAACTGGAGATACACCACCTGTCTCATTAGAAACGATTGAGCCATCATTGAATCCAAAGCATGAAATGTCGATTACATCTGGGTCAAGGGCCAATTGCGAAATGGGAGGGTTAATTGTAATCGTATCGCTCGCTTGACAACCATTACCATCTGTTACAGTAACTGTATTGTCACCAATGGCCAAAGCAAGATTTAATGTGTCTGTACCACCATTATTCCACTCATAGCTCAGGCCGCCAACTGGAGCACAAAAACTAATGAAGGTGCCAACAGATGACCAAGAGCTTTGATTTCTACCAGGATAAGTATATGCCTCCGTTCCATTTTGATTCTCAATACCTTGAGTCGCTGGATTAGCATTGATTACATCAACGGTATGAATTTCGATGCAGTTAGTCGTTTCGAAAAGTTTCGCTTGCGCAGTGACCGATTGGGTCGCACTGCAACAATATGAAACATCAGTGAAGTTTACGATTAAGGTTCTGAATGGAGCTGTTCCAATAGTATAATAGTTAATCATTCCACCGCCATTAGTACCCCATAAATCATCCCAAACTACAGAGATGAGATTGTTTGGAGTAGATGCATTAGGGATGTTTTGACCAGAACAGCATCCGTTTGGAGTACTAGGTCCATCAAGAGCAATAAATCCATTAGAAGAAATACTGAATGTTGAATGAGTGTCTCCAAAGAATACAAAATCAAAACCAATGTTAAGGAGACCAGATGTTTGATCATCACCAAGCGTTAAAGGAGTGCCCACCATTGAGGTGTCAGGAGAAAAATTAACAGCTGCAGTATCCCAAACATATGATTCAGGAATAGCTGTACCACCTGAAGCTGAAACACTGCCAATTCCTACGTCATAATCACAAATAAGATCTTGAATTACAGTAGTTGATGTTACTATAGCGTCTGGTTGAGTAACTTCTATATACGCAGTATCCATATCACCTACCGCATCCGTTACAGTCACAGAATAGCTACCTGCGCCTAAGTTGTACAATGCAGTATCAACACTACCCGTAGACCAAGCTAACGTGTAAGGTCCAGTGCCTCCTACAACAACAGGAACCAAATTAGCAGTAGTATCACCGAAACATGGGACAGGAATTGTATCATCAATAATTGCCGTTAACAATGGCAAATAAGTCATGTTTATGGTTAAGTTCATTGTAACAAAGTCACAAAAACCATCATTATCCTGAGCTGCAACAGCGATAGTTGTAAATGGCCAGTAAGCCATAAGGTTATATCCTGTTTCAGAACATAGCCCCGTTACAACAGTAGCACCGTCGATGATTAAGTCATAATCGTACCAATTTGGACACCAGGTTGTGAAGCCACTTCCAGCGTTCATAGTCACCGCTGATACATTACCAAAACCGCAGGGCGGAGTTATTGTTGCTGTGGGGTTAGTGCAATCAGTTCCAGAAGTTGAAGCAGACTGTGAACAAGTCAACTGAGCTTGGGTACTAAATGCAAAACCCAAAAATAGTAGGCCAAAAAATGGGCGGAGTAGATTTTTTTTCATGTTGTTGTTTAATTAATGTAATCCAAATTTAATCATTTAAATCTTTCATTTTAGATAATTAGAAAAATATTTAGTTTGAAATATTTATTTAATCGATGAAACGATTAAATTTCAAAATTAATTTGGTTGTTTAAAGCACATACATTTGCACAATGATAAATCTTGATAGTATTGTAGCATTAAGCACACCTCAAGGTATAGGCGCTATAGGAGTGATTCGTCTTTCAGGAAGTCATGCCATTGAAATAGTAGGAAAGCACCTTACAAAAGGTGTTGAAAAATTAAATGCCAATACGGTGCATTTTTCTTCCTTTAAAATAGATGATATAGTTTTAGATGAAGTTGTTGCAACCATATTTAAGTCTCCAAAGTCTTACACTGGTGAAGATATAGTGGAGCTTTCATTTCATGGTTCTTCATATATTCTTAATCAAGCCTTAAATGCCTTAATCGCTTCAGGTGCTATACTTGCCGCACCAGGTGAATTTACTCAGCGCGCTTTTCTAAATGGAAAATTAGACCTCAGTCAAGCAGAAGCTGTAGCAGATCTAATTGCCTCTGAATCGCAGGCAGAACATAGACTGGCAATGCACCAAATGAGAGGTGGATTTTCGAAAGAAATTGCCATTTTGCGTGAAGAGCTCATCCACTTCGCTAGTCTTATAGAATTAGAACTTGATTTTTCAGAAGAAGATGTTGAATTCGCCAACCGAGTACAATTGGTAGCCTTGATTGAAAAAATACTCGGGTTCATTTCTAGATTGGTTGATTCTTTCCGTTATGGAAATGCAATGAAAAATGGGGTTCCTGTGGCCATCATCGGAAAACCAAACGCAGGTAAATCCACATTACTGAACTTGCTTCTAAATGAAGATAGAGCCATAGTTTCAGATATAGCAGGAACCACGAGAGATGCCATTGAGGACATTGCTGTAATCAACGGTATTCGCTATAGATTCATTGATACGGCAGGCATTCGCGAAACAGAAGACACCATAGAAGCCATGGGCGTGAAGAAAAGCCTGGAGCGAATGAAAAGCGCCTCCATCGTAATCTATTTATATGACACGCGAGAATCAAGAGAAGATCACAAAAAGGTATTGGCTGATTTGATTACTCAAATTGACTCATTGCAAGCGGTGGTTATTGCTGTTGGTAATAAAAGTGACCTTGCCACTACCCCACCCGCGGGAAGTTTGATAGAAGGAATCAAAGAAATATTTGTCTCCGCCAAAACCGGAAACGGCATGGAGCAATTGAATGAAGCGCTTAAAGAGGCGATGCATATTGGAAATTTGGGTACAGGCGATATTGTAATTACGAATGCGCGTCATGTGCAAGCACTTAAGGCAACGCAAGCTGCTTTGAATAATTCCTTGGAAGGAATCGAAACCGGAATATCAGGCGATTTGGTCGCTGCAGATATTCGCCAAGCATTGCATCACTTAGGATCCATAACTGGAGAGATTTCAACCGATGATTTATTAGGGAACATATTTGGGAAGTTTTGTATCGGAAAGTAACCAAGCAAAACATCAACAATAAAAAACAAGCTAAAACCACTACAAACAATGGGTTCTATAGCACAATAAATTTACACCTGATTGTTTAGTCATCGTTGTTGGTTGTTTATTTTGTACCGATTCTCTTCTTATTTGTACCTTTCGTGAAACGAGGTACAAATTATTGTACCGCATTTCATAGATATGGGAACAAAAGTTACACTGAGAGAAAGGGCAATTTCCAAAGGACGGGTGAGTTTGTATCTGGACTTCTACCCCGCTATCACAGACCCTGAGACAGGCAAGACAACCAGGAGAGAGTTTTTAGGCCTGTACAAGGTTTCAAAGCCAAAAAACCCCATCGACAAAAAGAGCAATTCGCAAACTCAAAAGATAGCAGAGCAAATTGCAAGCAAAAGGCACAATGAACTCAACAAGCCAGAGGTCTATGCCGATTACGAACGTGAGCGACTTCTGTTAAATCAAAAAGGAGAAGAGAACTTCGTTGAGTACTTTACCAAGCTGACTGCAAAACGGCAAAGTTCAAATCATGATAACTGGGTATCCTCAATGAATTACTTAAAGGCCTTCGCTGGAGATGAAATTCGATTCAATCAATTGGACAAAGAGTTTTGCGAAGAGTTCAAAGATTACTTACTCAATACTAAGAGCAGAAAAAGTGCCAAGTCAAAACTCAAGGTGAACAGTGCGGTATCCTACTTCAACAAGTTCAAAGCCGCACTAAAACAGGCGTATCAAGATGAGTATCTACGTTCCGATCTAAATGCAAGTGTTTCAGGAATAAAGCCTGAAGAAACGCATAGAGACTATTTGACAATTGAAGAACTCAACTCATTAGCAAGTACTCCGTGCAATAATCCAATTCTAAAAAGAGCTGCAATGTTTTCCGCTCTTACTGGACTTCGCTTTTCAGATATTGAAAAATTGATTTGGAGAGAAATCAGATTTGAAAAAGGTCAAGGATATTCTATTGTATTCAGACAGCGGAAGACGAAAGGAGCAGAAGTTTTACCCATTTCGGATCAAGCTGCCAAACTATTAGGAGAGCAGGGCAACCTCGATGACAAGGTATTTGAAGGACTTAAGTACTCCGCTTATAGTAACAAACATTTATTTCAATGGATTGGGGCAGCTGGGATTACCAAGGACATAACATTTCACTGCTTTCGTCATACCTATGCCATTCTGCAACTGGCTAATGGCACAGATATATACACAGTCTCAAAACTATTAGGACACAAAGAACTTAAGACCACACAGATCTACGCGAAAGTGATCGACAAAATGAAACGAGAGGCAGTCGACAAAATCAAAATTGACCTATGAGTCATAAAGAGCCTTTCATGAAATTTAGTGGCGACAATTTATTCGTGGGTCATTATACAGTCAAACCTTTGGATGGATTCAAACTCCCAGAAGATGAAGAAACAGGAAAGCGGTTTCCAGAATGTTGCGAGGCACATAGTGACCTTCAACATCGGGTTCAAGATTGGTATGAGAAACTGCCAAACTGTTGTGAGCAGCATCGCAAACTGTTTGAAACAAGAGGTTGGGATAAGCATAAGGCCTATCCAGATTTAGTCCATAAAATTTTGATTCAGTCGATACAGACTGAACACTTTATTGAGTCGCAGATAGACTCCGAAAAATGGCAACAAGAGATCATTGACTACATAGATCATAACAATGACAGTTTCGGTCATCCTAATCTTGGAGCAGAACGATACATGAACCATGTAGTTCACTTCATTTCAGATTCATCATGCATTCAATCCAAAGAAAAAAGAGCCACTTTGCTCCAAGAGATTAATGAGCGGTACTATTCCACCTCAGAAGTAGGTTCGCAAACTGATCTTAATGTTCTGCATTCCGCTTATCAAAAGTGGATTTCAGCCTTTCCATTTGATCTTTCCGTATTTCAGCCATTGAAAGAGAAGTTTGAAAAGCAATTACCAATAATTAAAGAAGTCCACCATAAAAACAAGTACTCAGGAAAGACCACTGTAACCTTTCATACGAAAGAGTCGTTAGTGGATGCTCTGATCGCGGTCACGAATAAACTGCTCACAGAGATTAATACATATTCATTGAAGAAATCTGGACAGCTCAATGAACCTGATAGACTTAGGCTGGAGATGATAATGGAAGAACGCAAAGTTCAGCTATCAGAAGGATACGCAAGTAATGCAAGGGACGAGCAAACCCAGTACCGAAAAATGGTCAAGCAATGGTTGCGCGATGAAATAAGATTCATTGGCCTTATTACACCGATAGTCCAAGCTGCAACTGGCTCAGAAAAGGCAGATGACCAAACCGAATTATCATCAATGTATGACCAAATCAGAAAGAGATTTGAATCTATGGACAAAAACAAAGGTTGGAAGTACACCTTTAGGAGCGAACGCGATTTGCATTGTATTTGTAATCTAATCGCGTCTTACTTTGAGGATCAACCTTATGATTTGCCCCTTAAACTCATTCGATTGCGTAAGAGAACTAAGACAAGAACTGCCATTGTATTGGGTGAAATTCATCGAGATCTGTCAGAAAAGCAATTTTCCACTGATGAGGATTTTCTAACCATTGTACGATGCATTAAAGACTTTGAAAATTCGCCCGATTTAGCAAAGGCTCTAAAACGCTGATATAAACAAAGAGGTAACAAATCCAAATACCTTTTTACCCACCTTTTTACCCGTAATTTCCAGCTATAGAATTGCCCAATAAAACAAAATTATTGAGCAATGGAAAATCCATTTCAAAGTATTGAAGAGCGATTAGGTAGCATCGAAAGCCTACTGATTACGCTCAACGAAAAAAACGTTGAGACTGATTCCAATCCAGAAAAAGAAGAACTGCTAACTGTCCAAGAGGCAGCTGCGTTTCTCAGTCTTTCTGTCCCAACAATTTACAGCAAAGTGAATAAAGGCGAGTTACCTGTAATGAAACGCAGTAAACGTCTCTACTTCTCTAATTACGAGCTGATGGACTACCTGAAGCAGGGTCGCATCAAAACCAATTCTGAGTTAGACCAGGAAGCAGATTCCTATCTGCAGAAAACTAAGCGATAGGTTTTGAGACATCAGGATAATAGGTCCTCTTCGGAAGGATCAATCTATACATTAGCACAAAGTGGGACAGCAAAGAGTGCCTCTACTCTGCCCTATACACTGATTTTAGGGAATGGAACTGATTTGAACGACAATGCATCTTTGAATAAGAGGGCCAAGAGGAAGACCATAACAAATAGAATGGTCCTTAGTCTGATTGACATAGCAAATGCAAATGGAGAATATGATAGGGCGAAACAGTACTGGAACGCATTTCACTGTCAAAATGAAGTGACGATTTCCAATAATAGGATCTATGGAAAGTATTGCAAAAACAGATTTTGTACCATCTGCGCTGCCATAAGAAAAGCTGAAATAATTAATAAGTACTATACCACAATTTCTCAATGGGAAGACCCACATTTTGTCACCCTCACCGTTAAGGCCTGTAAGGCAGAAAAATTAGATGAATGGGTGAAGAAAATGTACAAGGCCTTCAACCTTATTCATGGACGATGCAAAAAACGGCATCAACGTGGAAACGAGATTAAACTAATCGGTGTAAAATCTTTGGAATGCAACTTCAACCCGATCAAGAAGACGTACAACCCTCACTTCCATATTATAGTTCCAAATGCTGAAGTGGCTCACCTATTACGAAAAGAATGGATTGAGCAATGGAGACCAATCCAAAAAGCGAATTGTAACTACAATAAATACAAGTACACTAACCCAGCAGCTCAAGACATCCGTAAGATTAATGATCTTGAACACGCACTTATTGAAACCATCAAATATGGAAGTAAGATTTTCACAGAACCCGACCTGAAAAAAAAGAGTCGTCTGCCAGAAGATCATACGATCTACGCCAGTGCGTTGCACAACATCTTTTCAGCAATGCAAGGAAAAAGACTATTTGATCGATTTGGATTTAACGTTCTTAACCAAACTAATAAATCAACCCTATCTAATTGGGTCAATAATTATGAGAAGTGGGAGTATTCAACTCAAGCATGCGATTGGGTTAATGAATCGACAGGTGAAACTTTAACAGGTTATGCACTTCCTATGCATCTGAGACATTTACTCGAAGAGTGTATAAACACTAAACTCTCCTGAATTGTTTGAGTGGATCATTCATTCTGGAATTTGATTAACACATTTTAAATTCATAAAAGCGATTGTCCAAATAATACTATACTATTAATCAATGGGTATAGCTTTCAGTTCATGCACTCTACTCCTGCGGATTCAACTTGGATCGTATGATGAGTAAAATTGAATTGATGCAAGACTGAAATACAATTTTCCCTGACTTCATTCGCAACAGATAACTCGGTGCCCCCGTCAATAACAATATGGGTTGTCAAGACGTGTTGCTCGCCGTCAAGCGACCACACGTGTGTATGATGTACAGACTTCACTTGTTCAACATTACTAAGGAGGGATTCTATTTCAGCCAACTTAATATTGGACGGCACACCTTGTAAAAGCAAATGGATTGTCTCCCACAACCTGCGACCCACACCAACAAGGATGAATACCGTTACTCCAATAGAAAGGGCTGGGTCGAGAAAATACCAGTCTTTAAATTGAAGAATAATCGACACGATCAATACAGCAACCCATCCCAAAACATCCTCAAGCAGGTGCCAACTAATTACCTTTTCGTTCAGCGATTTTGAACCGCTTGTACGCCATGCGGCATAGCTGTTCGCGGCCACGCCTATGATAGCTATTCCCATCATCCAAAGTGATTTGACAGGTTCTGGGTTTTGAAAACGACCCACGGCTTCGATGATGATGTAAATGGAACCTCCGACAAGAATCAAGGCATTGATCAAGGCTCCGAGTAATCGGAAACGTGCGTATCCAAACGTGAATGTTGCGCTGGCATTTTCACTTGAAGCTTTTTTTTCCAAATACCAAGCTAAACCCAATGCGATGCTGTCGCCCAGGTCGTGCAATGCATCGGAAACAATAGCAATGCTATTGGTGAACATTCCACCAACCAATTCGATAACGGTAAAAGCGAGATTGATGAAAAATGCAACCTTGATATTACCCGTGCTGTGATTGTGTGAATGATTATGTCCCATGGCTATACAATAATGTTTCTTACCGTCTCAATCATCAAATCCATCGCCTTACATCATCCATGTAGTCTGAATACGCCTTCCCATGGGAGGTTTTCAAATACTCCTCTTCGAGCCTAACTTGAATCTGAATTACGACATATGTAACAAGAAGTATAGTAAGACTCAGCGAGTTTGGAATAATCAAGAAAGTACCTAAGTATGAAACAACAACCCCAAGAAATATTGGATTCCGAGATACTTTAAAAAGGCCATTAGTCTTGAGCGTTGTTGTTTCAGAGTAGTCTATGCCTATTCGCCAGGATTTAGCCATTTGATTCTGAGCAATTATTATCCATATAAATGATAAAATCGCTAAGCCAGCTCCTAAATGCTGCATCCATTCAAACTCCAAGTACCAGAATGGCAGAATGTAGCTATACTGATCTGGGAAAAATGAATACAATGCGATTGACACCCATGTTCCGATTACCATTAAGCGATACATTTTACCGCAATAGTCATGTGGGCTATCAGTATTACCAAAGACATATGGTTTGATCCCCGTTTTTTTCCATTGAATCCAACTTTGAATCACAAATACCTGAAGCAGATATACTATGGTGAATATTGGCAGTATTATTTGATAGAAACTCATACTTGATAGACTTAAATTAATGTTCGTGTTCAGCTTCGCCTTTCTTCATTTCAGCAATAAGATAGTAGGCGTTGTTCCATGCGGTTTTGGAACCTTTTGATAGCGATTCCATTAGATTTATTTGCACCCAACCATCTTCCTTCGCCCCAATACTAACCTCCACGGGCTCAAAGGTCCATTCTGTTCTATTTTTGTTGTCCTCCAAATGGGCGGTGAATATGAAATGCTTTTTACCTTCCCTGACCACACCAGTTTCAGGTAGTGCAAATCCACTATGCGTTTCAGATAAAATTTGACCCCGAACATACATACCGGGAAGCAACAGCCCTTCTTTGTTTTCAATTTCTGCATGGAGGTGAATGGCCTTCGGGTCTTGCTCGAACGATTTGCCCACGGCATATATCACCGCCTCCATTTGTTTTCCTGGAAGCGACTCCACTGAAAATCGCACTTTTTGACCCTCTTTGACCTTGTGGACATCTTTCTCGAACACCATCAGGTCAGCATGGATGTGCTCGATGTTGACCACCTCAAACATTTCGGTTTGTGGTTGCACGTACTGACCCGTTTTAATCTCAACCGATCTGACATGTCCTTCCAAAGGACTCACGACTGCAACCTGTTCGTAAATCTCACCTTCCTGAATTTTATCCAGACTAATTCCCATCAGTCTTAGTTGTGCTTCATGGCCTTTAACCATTCCTTTGGCGGATTTATAATCTGCTTTTGTTTTTTGCAGCTCTTTTCCCGACCCCACTTTTTCATCAAAAAGGCGACTCTGTCGTTCATATTCTTTCTCGAGGTATTGTAGTTGGTTCCAGATATTGATATAGTCGGTTTGCAATCGAATCAGATCGGGATGACTCAGGTAAGCCAAAACCTGCCCTTTGTTTACCTTATCTCCTTCGATAACTTCTATTCTGGTGATATTCGCACCAATGATTGCAGTGATGGCAGCTTCATTTTGCGGAGGGACTTCCAACTGTCCGTTGGCTTCTACATACGAACCTATGTAGCGCATAGGAAGGGTATCCACTTTCAAACCAAGGGAATGAAATTGTGCCTCCGATAAATGCACTACTTCTTCACTACCCTCTCCGTGTTCATGATCGTGATGTCCATGTTGTTCAGCCTCTTTGTGATCGTGTTCGCCTTGAGGTTCTGAATTATTGCATCTCACCAGCAATAGTCCTGTGATGATGAATAACGCGAGTAATTTTATATATGTTTTCATGTTTGTTTATGTTATTGTCCAATGAGGTATTCCAAGTCTATAATTGCTTGGTTGTATTCGTTTAGTGTGTTGAGGTAGTTAAATTTTAGTTCCAGACCTTGATTAAGGTTTTGGAAGTATTCCACGTAGTTAATGGCTCCACTTTCTAAGCTTCTTTGAGCGTTTTCAATAATTAATTCAGCTTGAGGAACTGCTTTGCTTTTATAGTAATTCAAGCTATTGCGTTGCTTTAGTACTTCCTGAAGTTGCTGGTCCAGGCTTCCTTGAAGAACTGTTTGATAATAGTCCGCATTGAATTGCGCCATCTCAGTCAGCAATTTGGCTGATTGAACATCGGCCTTGTATGAGCCAAAAAACAAGGGAATGGAAAGTCCAGCTTGAACCCCTGAAAAACGATCCAAAGACGTGGCAACACCACGTTGGTCGGACAAGGGACTCCCTATTAAGGATTGGTTAAAGTAACCCAATGTAAGGTCAGGAAGCATTTTAGAAGACTGTAGCTTTTTTCCAGCCTCTGCAATCTGAATTTGTTGATTTGCATAAGCCAACAATGGATTGGAGGATATTGCTTTAGAACCTTGTTCTTCAGAAATCGACCTCTCATCCAAACGATCAGGAGTAAAGACCGTGCCCGTGGTCTCGTTCAACAATACACGTAGTTGCTGCTCCTGAATAATAATGTCCGCATCAAGCATCTTCAGCGAGTTCTCCAACTCCATAACACGGGTTTCGGCAGCCGCTTTTTCGAGGTAGCTCGTAGCCTTCGTCTCATAGCGAATGGTTGCTGCATGTAGGAATTTCGCAAAAATGGAATCCTGATATAAAAGCAATTGCATTCTTTCATTCAGGTAAGCCAGTTCATACCAGCTTTCTCGAATGTTTCGCTTCAGTTCATTTTGTTTTACGTTGAGCTGCAATTGTCCTCCCGTAGTATTTTCATTGGCCAGTTGCCGCTGATTTTGATAAACCGTTGGAAATGCAATGCGTTGATTGACATTTATAGCCAGATCATTCTCAAAACTGTTGTATTGTCCGTATATAATCTCCACATCGGTTTTATCAATGTCCAATGCGGCCTTTTTGCTCTGTCGTTGTAACTCGATGTTGGCTTTGGCTATCCTAATGTGGCCATTGTTTGCCAAACCTATTTCAAGCGCTTCCTCAACTGAAGTGACAGTATTGGCTGATCCCGTTTGCGCATTCAATTCCATAGTTGAAAGTGTAGACATACAAATCAGCAAGAGCAACGTTGCCACGGCGTTTGACAGCGGAACTCTTGCACTTCTCGTTTCTACCCAATGGTATAAGATTGGGAGAACAAAAAGGGTGAGCAACGTAGCGGTGATCATTCCTCCAATCACCACGGTGGCAAGTGGTTGTTGAACCTCTGCTCCTGCTGAAGTAGAGATAGCCATTGGTAAGAAGCCCAATACATCCGTTAAAGCAGTTAATAGAATAGGGCGGATACGTCTTTTTGCACCTAACTGAATACGCTCATTTAACTCTGCGATGCCATCTGCTTTCAATTCATTCCATGCGCTGATCAGGACCAGGCCATTCAACACAGCCACGCCAAAGAGTACAATAAAACCGACACCAGCAGATATACTAAACGGCATATCACGCAGCCACAGCGAGAAGACACCACCGATAGCGGCAAGAGGAATAGCCATGTAGATCATAATGGATTGTTTAAATGATTTCAATGCGAAAAAGATGAGCAGGAAGATTAGCGCCAAAGCCACCGGAACTACCACCTGCAATCGCTTGTTGGCACGTTCAAGGTTTTCAAAAGCACCCCCGTAACGGATGTAATAACCTGAAGGAAGTTCAAGCTCAGCATCCAACTTTTTCTGAATCTCTTGAACCAGCGATTCGATGTCGCGTCCACGTACATTAATCCCAACGTACGTTCTCCGATTCGTATTGTCCCGGCTGATCTGCATCGGGCCGGGTTGATAGCTTATGTCGGCCACCTCACGAAGTGGTATCTGCGAGCCATTGGGTAAATTGACATAGAGATTTTTTAGGTTGTCAATGCTCTTTCGGTGTTCCGCTTCCAGCCTGACAACAAGATCAAACCGTTTTTCACCTTCAAAAATCACGCCTGCCTTACCTCCTGCAAAAGCCGTTTGGATAAGGGTGTTTAGGCTTTCCACATCAATGCCGTACTGCGCGAGCTTGTGTCGGTTATAAACCACCGAAATTTGGGGTAGCCCTGTAGTCGCTTCCACGCGCATATCTCCGATACCCTGTGTTCCAGCGATAATTTTTGAGATTTCTTCTGCCTTTGTTGCCAGCGTGTTTATGTCCTCTCCATACAGCTTGATGGCGATGTCTTCTCGCACCCCTTCGAGTAGTTCATTGAATCGCATTTCAATGGGCTGGGTAAACTCGTAGTTGACTCCGGGGATTTTCTCCAACTCTTCCTTCATCCTTTCCACCAACTCTTCCTTTGAATCGGTGGTCACCCATTCTTCCTGAGGGGCGAGGATCACGAAAATATCAGCTAAGTCCATCGGCATGGGGTCGGTAGGCACTTCTGCTACACCTATTCTGCTCACGATCTTCTGCACCTCTGGAAATTTCTCTTTTACGATTCCCTCAATCTTGGTCGTGGTTTCGATCATTTCAGACAAGGAACTACCCGGCTTGAGAATGGCATGAAAGGCAATGTCCCCTTCATCGAGCTGAGGAACAAATTCCCCGCCCATCTTAGAAAAGGTAAAGGCTGCGATACCGAACAAGACCATAGCAGAGGCAACTACCCATTTTGCATGTTTCAAGGCATTGCCCAAAGTTGGCGCATAAAGATTCTCTATCCAGATCACAAAACGATCACCCCAAGAGGACGATTCCTTTTTATTCACTCTAAGAAACCAGGCCGACATCATCGGAACATAGGTCAAGCACAAGAGCATAACACCGATCATGGCAAACATAAAGGTGAGTGCCATTGGTTTAAACATCTTTCCTTCCACGCCCTGTAAAGCCAGAATGGGGACAAAAACAATGAGAATGATAAGTTGTCCAAAAAAGGCAGAGTTCATCATTTTGCTGGAAGCGGTGAAAGCGATCCTGTCGCGGTCACCAGCAGCAATTGATGGATTGTTCACGAGCTTTCCGTGCAGCAGAAAAACGGTGCCTTCAACAATAATTACCGCCCCATCCACGATGATCCCAAAGTCAATCGCTCCGAGACTCATCAGATTTGCCCACACGTCAAATACGTTCATCAGGATAAACGCGAACAACAGGGAAAGGGGAATGGTCGATGCCACAATCAATCCACCCCTCCAATTGCCAAGTAAAAAAACCAAAATGAAAATAACGATCAATGCGCCTTCCATCAGGTTGGTACTAACTGTGCCAGTGGTTTTGGCGATTAACTTGCTTCGATCAAGCAATGGTTCGATGATGACGCCTTCAGGCAGTGATTTCTGAATTTCCTCCATACGATCCTTCACACGAGTGATCACATCATTGGAATTGGCACCTTTAAGCATCATGATTAATCCGCCTACGACTTCGCCCTCACCATCTTGGGTCAATGCACCATAGCGCACTGCAGACCCAAATTGTACCGTAGCCACATCCTTGATAGAAATAGGAAGTCCATTCGTGTTTTTCACCACGATGTTTTCAATATCGCTCAGAGTGCGCGCCAGCCCTTCACCACGAATGAAATTGGCGTAATGGTCTTTTTCAATGTAAGCTCCTCCCGTATTTTGGTTGTTCTTTTCAAGGGCAGCGTAGATGTCGGAAATAGTAAGGCCAATGGCTTTAAGTTCATCGGGATCAACCGCTACTTCATATTGCTTGATCTTGCCACCAATGGCATTGATTTCAACTACACCCTGAACCATCGCCATTTGTCTGGCCACGATCCAGTCTTGCATAGTTCGCAGTTCAGACAAGGAATAATCATTTTGGTGCGCAGAATCGACCTTCAACGTGTATTGATAGATCTCACCCAATCCAGTTGAAATCGGGCCTAATGAAAGTTCCCCAAATCCTTGTGGAATTTCTTCTTTGACCTCATTGAGTTTTTCGGATACCAGCTGGCGCGGCAGATAGGTGTCCATATCGTCTTCAAAAACGATAGTGACCACAGAAAGCCCGAAGCGAGAAATTGAGCGTATTTCAACGACTCCGGGAAGGTTTGCCATCGCAACTTCCACTGGATACGTTACAAACTGCTCAATGTCTTCCGTGCCCAAATTTGGGGCTTGGGTAATGACCTGTACCTGGTTGTTGGTGATGTCCGGTACGGCATCCAGTGGAACCTTGGTTATGCTCCATAGCCCAGCAAAAATGAGGGCGAGGGTGAGCAAACCAATGATCAATTTATTATTGATCGAAAATGAGATAAGCTGATTAATCATGATAAATTTCTTGTTAAAAGGAATGGAAAAACTTCTCTCCGGTAGACCGAAAAGAAAACATGAATAGGTCGTCTTGATCAGCTGATCAAGCGCGGATTATTAACAAGAAATAGAGGGAGGTCCGCGATGCGGAGTATGCGCCAGAAAAGGCG
Organism: uncultured Flavobacteriales bacterium; assembly: GCA_905479105.1. GTDB lineage: Bacteria > Bacteroidota > Bacteroidia > Flavobacteriales_G > Salibacteraceae > SHAN690. Next base: position 287,096 of record CAJQLE010000004.1, on the reverse strand, counting down.
AAGAATAGAAGTCATTAACGTCTGGTTGAGGTGTAACCTCAGAGTTGTCCTCGTAAAAATCGAAAAGTATCGTCAAGATACTCGCAAACTGCACCTTCAAGCGATCATTGAGCTTATTGTTCTCGGTCTTGGGCAGAAAAAAGAGTTGATCACCTTCCGAGCCAGGGTGCTCGGTCTCAATCAACACACACACCAATAAATCGATTAAACCTTCGTCATGGTGTCCGTTATGCGAAATGTGCGAATGGTCATCTTCACCATGATGATGGTCATCTTCACCATGATGCTCATGCTTCATGACATGAACATGCGATTTACCCACATTACCAAATGTATGATGGCAGTGAGGTATAAGCTCGTGTGCAAAACTAAAGGTGTAAACCAATAGCAGCATAGATGATATAAGCGCCTTTTTCAGATGCACGAGGCAAATGTAGAGGAAAATGAATTTCTCGTTCTAATTGAATTTCGAGAACTTCCTTGATGAGAGATAAACCCGCTTTAACACAGTTTATTCAGCCACTGTTACAAATCCTGTTTTCAGAGACATCTATGCACCTCTCGAAGGCTTTCTGATTAATGGAGGGGTCAATCTTAGACTTTAGGCAGCTGATGAAAACAGTATTCCAATAACACCAAAGATTAGTTATTTAAGCAATTACTTAAATATCATTTTACCATCTTTGGACAATGGATCTGAACAACTCATGCATCAGGGTTTATGCAGACACTGAGCTGATAGACAATTGCAAGGAGGATTTGAAATCGATTACCCGACAGGTTAAATCAGCTGCCGAGGTATATTCATTACTTGGCAATGAGACACGACTAAAATTGCTCTACACGCTACATAGCCGAAACCAGATGTGCGTATGTGATTTAAGTGATGTCTTGGACATTAGCATTCCAGCGGTTTCACAACAGCTTAAAAAACTGAGCGAAGGCGGATTGGTCAGAAAGAAACGAGTTGCTCAAACTATATTCTACTTCCTGGACGAAAAATGTGTCGATTACTTGGATAGGTTCATTGAACATAACAATCATGAAGCAGCTAAAGTCTGAGAATAACCATACAAGCAATATGCTTTCGATTGCTGGATTGACAGCGGCAGTTGCTTCGTCTCTTTGCTGTATAGGGCCTTTAGTTGCTCTATTGAGTGGAGTTTCTGGAGTTGCAAGTACTTTCTCATGGATCGAACCTGTGCGGCCCTGGTTGATGATTGGCTCTGGCCTGGCATTAGCTTTTGCTTTTCGAGAGGCGTATAAGCCAACCGCTGTGGATGATTGCAATTGCGAGGTGCCAGCGAAGAAGAAATTCTTTCAAACCAAATCATTTGTGTGGACGATTGCTGCTCTATCGGTTGTGATGTTTTCCTTCCCATATTATTCAGGCGCTCTGCTTCCAGCTCCATCATCGGAATATGTGTTTGCTAATTCGTCAAATCACCTAAAGGCAACGATAAATATTGAGGGCATGACTTGCACTGGCTGCGAGAATCATGTCCAATCAGCGCTTTTATTGACTGGAGCAGTTGACTCAGCATCAGCAAATTATGAGATGGGTTCAGCGTTCGCAACATATGACCCTGAGCAAATAAGCCCAGAAGAGTTGAAGAGAGCGATTGAGGTTGAAACAGGATACACTGTAACTGATATTAAAATTAAAGACTGATGGACGTTAGGATAGCTTTAGAAACGACCCTTACTTGTCCTGAATGTGGACATCAAAAGTTGGAAACTATGCCAACGGATTCTTGCCAATTCTTCTATGAATGCGAGAACTGCAAAACTATACTCAAGCCAAAAGCGGGTGATTGCTGTGTATACTGCAGTTATGGAACGAATCCTTGTCCACCTATCCAGGAATCAGGCGGCTCTGGATGCAATTGTTAGGACAGGCTTTTTAGCCTCAAATGCCCCTTATTTGTACCTTTTTATATTAACTAACTGATTTTCAGTCAGCATTACTTTTTGTATCGGAAAGTAACCACCGATAAATAAAGGATTACAAAACCACTACTAAAAGACTTAAAACCCCCTATATCATTATTAATAGATGAGTAAAACTCTATTTTTACTTTGTGATGCTATTAGCGATTTGATTCGAAAAGAAGAACCAGCATATAACAAAGTATAAAAGGCATTAAACCGACCTTTTATACAAACCTTTGACGATAATTCAAAAACATACGAAAGTCCGACACCTTCCAACGGAGGGTGACTCAAAATCTAAAAGCGACTATTTTGCTATTTTGCTGAAATAATTAGTCCTAATTCCTTAGCTCTCTTTTTGAGCTGGGATATCTCCTTTTTCTTTTCACTTTGTAATATAGCTTTCTCTTTCTCGGCTTGTAAATTTAAAGCATAAGACTTTGAAATATTATTCGCTAACAAGCGCTTTTGCGAAGATGATAGATGACTAAAAAAGGACTGAACCTTCATCCCTTTTGGCGTGGTCCCTTCTTCTAAGTACTCTGAAAATAGAGTGGCAATTTCGTTTGGTTTCATTCTATGAAGTTGACTATTAAATATGTGATTATAAATATATTTTGAGCAAAAAAAGCAATTTTTAATCTAAAAATAGTGTACCACCGCTAACAACAGCTTAAAAATATGCTCCGTAAACGCTGTACATTCACGTTTTATCTTTCAAACCAAATACACTATTAATCAATGTTTATGATGATAGAAGCGCAGAGAAGGTTTTCACCAAGGGTGCGCTCAACAACTAAAAAAGGGATATATTTATACCCTTGAAACCATATCTAAAACAGGAAGCCGATTTAGAACAACCCACCCTCTGATGTGATTTGATGGTTTAGCTTTTAGATTTCAGGTTTTAGTTGGTTTGGTGTGAGAATTGATGTATTTTGAGCTAAAAACCACTAAAAAAAGATCAAAAAAAGGTGAAAAAGATGCAATTTGGTGTCATTTGTTTTTATGAAATCAAAAAGTGTAAGCATAGCTCCTAGATGATATAAATATGTCTAACTAAGTTTACACTTTCCAAATTACAGATTGTCGATGCCTGTAATGTTCAAAATATGACGTCTAGGATGTAACTTTTATTAAGAAATGAGCCTCATCTCAATAAACATCATTTACAATTTTCACTATGTAAAAATGCATTAAACGCATTTTACCCTAACCTTTAACATCAAAAAAAATGAAGGAAAAAACAATTTCGCTTCTACTAATTTTGACTTTATCGCAATATGCATATAGTCAATGTGAATCAATATCAGTTCAAACTGTTTCAAATTTCACTCCTTTACCCATAGACTCATTATTTGAATCCGATGGTCTTCGAGATGGACCTGATTATTTGGGTGCAACATTATATTATCCTCTTAATGGAAAATCTAATCTGAAAAGTATTGTTTTAGTACCAGGTTTTACCGCAACACAGGAATCTGTTTCAAAATGGGCGAGATATTTTGCTACTAGAGGATTTATATGCATGACAATCGGAACAAACAGTATATATGAACTTCCAAATCTGAGAGCACTGGCACTTTTAGATGGGATGAAATCTATTAGAAAAGAAAACAACAGAGTAAACTCACCTTTGTATCAACATATTGACACTAGTAATATTTCCGTTGGAGGTTGGTCTATGGGGGGAGGAGGTGCACAATTAGCAGCAAAAATGGATACTACTATAGAATCGATAATTGTTTTTACTCCTTGGTTAAACGCAGCTACTTTAATTCAGTCCGACCTTGATCATTCAGTACCTGTTTTAATATTTAGCGGTCAATTTGACCAAGTAGCCCCACCATTTCAACACGCAGATTTACATTATGATTATACGCCAAGTTCAACCCACAAATTACTGTTTGAAATTTCAGGTGGTGACCATTACAACGTTTTAAATCCAAATACAGTAAATGGAGATATTGGAAATGTTGCTTATGCATGGTTAACCCTATATGCAGATAATAATCCTTGTTATTGCAATATGCTCCTTACTGATTCACTAAATCAAAATTCAACGGCATCAACATATCAAACGAATCTTGATTGTCCAACATTATCCATTGCTAATAAAGAGTATTCTGATTTAAAAACCAAGATTATCCCTAACCCAGCCACAGGTTATTTTCAAGTTGAGTTTTCGGAAAGTCACAATATCGAATACATAATACATGATTCATTTGGGCAGAAAGTTAAACGTGGAACTATAAGTTCAGGTGATGTGATAAATATTGAAGGCCTTCCAAGTGGTATATACTTTTTGAATTTAGGACAGCAAGAAGGCTTGAAAATAGTGATCCAATAAAAAAAATATTTGCTAACATGTACTCCTCGGTTAATTCAGCTACCTCTATGCGCCTTAAGTAAGTCAGGGACACATTCAGGCTTGAATGACCCATCGCCTTCTTTAACTTATATCCAATTCCTGTTATGCGTTGCCGTTACTTTAACCTCCAAATAAAATGTTCTTGTTTTGATATTGGCAGGGCTAACATCTTGTGTTAAAACCTATTGCGCTCAGTGCGTTGAGTTGATTAGTGGTTATACGGTAGACGAGGTTTGCGATACCGAAGATGTGCTGCGTCAAATGCGACAACGCGTGACAAGCAGCACCCACATACTAAACAAAACCGAACACACTTTTGGTGTTAGCTTCTGTTGAATAAAACACCACTTCAAAAAAGACAAATTCTAATTTAAATGTGTAAATTTAAAGGACTTAAATACCTGATAAAAAACGAAACAAAAGAAAAATGGAAAGTTTAATAAATTTATCCCAAATTATTGTTGCAATGTCTGTTGTATATGTTTGGACTTTTAGATTTCATAATGTTTTAAAAGAGTTCGAACAATTCGGATTGAGCGATTTAACGCGAAATATTGTAGGAGCAACAAAAATATCTTTAGCTACACTGCTTATTGTGGGTGTTTGGTATTCCTCATTAGTTCTTATTCCTTCTATTCTTATGGGTCTATTAATGATTGGTGCTCAATATTTTCATTTAAAAATAAGTAATCCATTTATTAAACATTTACCATCTCTTATTCTTTTGGTTCTGAGTGCTTTTATAGCATATTATTCAATTTAATAAATAAGGATGTCTTTGATTACGATAGCTGCTTTAATATCAAGTTTCTCCTTTTTCGCATATGCTTTTGCATATTTTAGGACACCACATATGAAAGACGAGTTTAAGAGGTTTGGTTTAGAGAAAATAGGATTAACAACCGTTTTGCTAGAAATTATTGGAGCTCTAGGTTTATTAGTGGGCCTTAAATTTAATTTTTTTCTTATCATTTCATCTCTGGGTCTTGCATTACTTATGTTCGCTGGCCTCATTGTTAGAATAAATTTAAAAGATAGCGTTTGGATTTCTTTGCCAGCTTTTCTTTTAATGGTTTTAAATGCATTTATATTTTGGACGTCAATAATTATTCAGAAATAAAAGAGGTATTTATATCAGCTTAGATAAATTATTAGAATATTATAAAACTACACCCAACAATGTATAAAAGGCATTAAAACGCCTCTTATACAAAGCGTTAGACAAACAGGGGACATTTGACTCAGAGATATTAAAAATGATTACAAAAATTTTAATCTCTTATTTTCTGTCAAATTTATTGATAGTAGTATATGATGCAATATACAAGGCTTTGACACCATATGCCAGCCATCGCCACAAACCATATTTAGATGGTGTAGGGGGATATTATTATGCAATTACTCTTTAGTTCTTTTATTAGCATTATTTACGCAGGGATTTCAACGGGAAGAAAAAGATACCGAATTAAACTACTCCTAAAAGCAATCATTCAAATATCGTTTGGCTGTTTAGTTTATAACCTTATGTAATAAATGTCAATCAAAACAAAAAATTGGAAGTTTGAGTTGTAAAAATGTAATGGATATTAATTTAACAAATAATGATACCTCTCACCATGAAAGAATGCATCACCTTCTCATTGAACCTCAATCCAGGAGTCTATCAGTTATTATTAAAAACAGAGGGTTCTTACTTCAGTCAATCCATAATTTTAAGGTGACCAAGGATCAAGAACAGCTGCTGAAAATCGTAACCACCAAAATGCCTTTTGGAAAATACGAAGGCCGAATCCTAGCTGATTTGCCTGTTTCATATTTAGAGTGGTTCAATCGGAAAGGTTTCCCAAAAGGAAGCTTAGGCACTCAACTATCATTGGTTTTGACCCTCAAAAGCAACGGCATGGAAGAAGTCATTTACGGACTTAAAAAAGTTGCTCGAAATGGTTGATTACCGCCCTCCATTTCTACATTCTAATGGGCATCTGGCAACCATCCTACCAAACAAGCTAAGGCCAACCAAAAGGCAAAACTTCAAACGCAGAACTATAATTACTCCTGACGGAGATTTCTTTGATGTCGATATTCTTTCCAACAAATCTTCAACGGCTGTTGTCCTTTTGCATGGCTTAGAAGGGAACAGCACTTCTAAATATATCCAGGGCATGGCTCAAGCCATTCAAGTGAATGGTTTTGATACGCTTTGCATGAATTTCAGAGGGTGTAGCGGAAGACCAAACTCTACTTTCCAATCCTATCACAGCGGAAAAACAGACGACTTAGCATTGTTAATGAGCGAGTTTCAAAACTACGAATCCATTCATCTCATTGGATTCAGTCTTGGAGGAAATGTTGCATTAAAATATATGGGTGAAGGCAATACAGACCCGCGAGTCAAAAGCTGCGTTGCGATCAGCACACCGGTTGATTTAGCAGGTTCGTCATCCGTATTATCAACCACAGAAAACGCCCTTTACCTATCACGGTTTTTAAGGCAATTAAAAAGCAAAGCGCTGGACAAAGGCAAACGATTTCCCAAATCAGGAATAAACCCACACCAAATAAAATCAGCGCGTACTTTTCATGATTTTGATGATGCCTATACCGCTCCTGCACATGGGTTTGACAGCGCTGGTGATTACTATCAAAAATCAAGTTCTAAGCAGTTTTTAAAATCAATTCAAAAGCCAGCCTTGATCATCAATGCGCTAAACGACAGCTTTCTTTCGGACAGTTGCTACCCCTATGATGACTGTGATCAAAACGCCTTTACAACGCTTCTCACTCCCGAGTTTGGAGGTCACGTAGGGTTTGCTTCTGACACACTAATGCGCAAACAATTTTGGCACGAACAAAAAGCCATTGATTTTATAGCCAACTTTACCACGTGAATTTTAAAGAACTCGGACTCAACGAACAGCTTATAGAATCAATCTCATATATGGGGTTTGATCAAGCAACGCCAATACAAGAAAGGGCGATACCTCAAATACTCAACGGCATAGACCTTATTGCCTGTGCTCAAACAGGTACTGGTAAAACTGCAGCCTTTATTCTCCCTGTGATCCATCAACTACTTGAAGGAGAGAGAAACCATATTATTAGCACTGTAGTAATCGTTCCTACAAGGGAATTAGCCATCCAAATAGACCAACAAATTCAAGGCTTTAGTTACTTTACAGATATCGCTTCTATTGCCATCTATGGCGGTGGAGATGGCGATAATTGGGAAGAACAGAAAAAAGCCATCACCAATGGTGTCGACATTATTGTAGCAACCCCAGGCAAGTTTATAGCTCACCTTAACATGGGTTATATGAACCTGACTCAAGTAGGACATGTAATTCTTGATGAAGCAGACAGAATGTTGGATATTGGTTTTCATGATGACATTCTCCGCATCTTCAGCTATATGCCGAAGCAAAGGCAAACACTGATGTTTAGCGCTACGATGCCATCAAAAATTCGAGATTTAGCTTCAAAAATCCTCAAGTCACCAGAAGAAATTACGATCGCTATTTCTAAACCAGCTGAAGGTGTTATGCAAGCGGTTTACCTCTGCTATGACACGAAAAAAGCAGAATTTATCAAGTGGTTAATCAATGACAAGCCATCATGCAAGAGCATTATCATATTCAGCTCCACCAAAAGAGAAGTAAGCGATACCGTAAGAACTTTGCGAAACAAAGAATATCAAGTTGAAGGCATATCCTCTGATTTGGTTCAATCTGAAAGAGAGGCCGTATTAAATAGATTCAGGTCAAAAGAAACAAGAGTATTAGTAGCTACTGATGTTATGAGTAGAGGTATCGACATTAAGGATATCAATCTGGTCATCAATTACAATGTTCCTAGCGATGCCGAAGATTATGTGCACCGAGTTGGAAGAACGGCTAGAGCTGAAACCACTGGTATTGCAGTTACCTTGGTGAATCCTGATGATATGTATAAGTTTTTACGCATAGAGAGACTCATAGAACGTGAAATTCTAAAAGTCCCAATTCCTGAGCATATTGGAGAAAGTCCAAAATGGAGTCCGAACGCTACCGATAAGAGAAATTCATCAAAAGGCGGAAAGGGAAAGAAATTCTTTAAGAAGAGAAACTAGCCACTGAATTCTAAGCTCCATTTCAACCATGACATTTGATTCTTTAGGCCTTCCTAACGCACTCGTTAAAGCTCTTTCTAAAGAAGGCTACACAAAGCCCTACCCTATTCAATCACAGGCTATTCCAGCCATTCTAGACGAAAAAGATGTACTTGGAATAGCCAAAACGGGATCAGGGAAAACAGCAAGTTATGTGCTCCCAATTCTCGCGAATCTGCAGAATAAGCCGGAGCCCAAAAACAGGCACATTCAAGCGCTTGTATTAGTTCCTACACGTGAATTGGCGGTTCAGGTTTTTGAGACTTTTAAGTTGTTCTCATCTGCCCTGCGCTCTCCCATAAAAAGTTTGGCAGTATTTGGTGGGGCATCCATCAACCCCCAAATGATCCAAATGCAAGGAGTGCGAATCCTCATTGCTACGCCTGGTCGACTGATAGAGCTCAAGGAATCAAATGCAATGAATCTAGGCGAAGTCGATGTTTTCGTTTTGGATGAAGCTGATAAAATGCTCAACCTTGGATTCAAAGAGGAAATGGATAAAATACTTTCCTTTTTACCCAAGCAAAGACAAAACTTACTCTTCTCAGCCACGCTCAACAAAGAAATAGATGGGATAAACCGACTTATTCTCAAACAGCCCGTTGAGATAAAAATAGAAGAGGAAAAAGATGCCATTGATTTAATTGATCAATCTGCGTACTTAGTGTTGGACGAGCAAAAAGGTCCAATATTGAGGTATTTGATTAAGTCACAAGAACTAAAACAAGTTCTCATATTCACGTCAACTGTCTACAAGGCAGATCAGGTCGCTGAGAAATTGACAAAAAATGGAATCGAAGCTCAAGCTACCCACAGCAAAAAGAGCCAAAGAGCCAGAACTGTTGCTTTAGCAGATTTCAAATCTGGCAAGCTTCGAGTTTTGGTTGCAACAGATTTACTTTCTCGGGGAATTGATATTGAATTTCTCCCTGTTGTCATTAATTACGAATTACCGCGATCACCAAAGGATTTCATCCATCGCATCGGAAGAACTGGACGTGCAGAATCTCCGGGTAAGGCGATCACTTTCGTGACAAAAGACGAGCTGCACCATTTTAAGGTGATCCAAAAGAAAATGGGTAAATGGATTAAACTAACTTACACAGACGACCTTGACCTGCATGGATTTTAGCATTTAAAAAATCCCTAAGACCCTCACTCAGCCCTACTTCACTTAGATAGTAATATCAAATTAATAATAATCTGATATCTTTGCCACCTCGAAAAGGATAGCTTTAGGTAATCTAATATATCACCTAGAGTAAATTTAAAACTAAAAACACATAATGGCGAGATCGCAAGAAACCTTCAACAAGAAAGAAAAAGAGAAAAAACGTCTTAAGAAAAAACAAGATAAGCTTCTTAAAAAAGAAGAGAGAAAAAGTAATTCTTCAGGAGGTGGCCTTGATAATATGATTGCTTGGGTTGATGAGAATGGTCAAATTGTTGACGAACAACCAGATCCAACAAAGAAGAAGGTAGAAATTGATATTGAGAGCATTGAAGTAAGCGTTCCTAAAAAGGAAGCTGAAGAAGCAATGCCAGCAGAACGTAAAGGAAAAGTTGAATTTTTCAACGATTCTAAAGGTTTTGGTTTCATCAAAGAAACTGATACTCAAGAAAAGTACTTTGTACACGTGAGCGAATTAATAGATAACATTCAAGAAGGAGACAGCGTTGAGTTTGAGGTCGAAAGAGGACCTAAAGGAATGAACGCAGTTCGTGTGAAACGAACTTCTTAATATTCGAAATGGGCGAAAATGAATCCTCAAGAAGATTTCGCCCACATCAACAAGAATCTATGGAACAAGAAAACTTCGTTCCATATAGATTCTGACTTTTACGATAATCCTAGTTTTATTGAGGGAAGATCATCGCTCAATTCCATTGAATTGGAATTATTGGGTGATGTAAAGGGTAAAAGCATTCTTCATTTACAATGTCATTTTGGTCAAGACACGATCTCTTTAGCTCGCATGGGCGCTGAAGCAGTGGGTGTTGACCTATCAGACGCAGCTATTGATGAAGCCCGCAAACTTGCCAGTCAAACAGAAGCCAACGCCACATTCATCTGCTGTAATATCTATGATTTACCGCAGCATCTTGATCAACAATTTGATATTGTTTTCACTTCATATGGTACCATAGGATGGTTACCTGATTTGGATAAATGGGCGTCTATAATAGACCAATTCTTAAAACCAGGAGGGAAATTTGTATTTGTTGAATTTCACCCCATAATTTGGATGTTTGATCAAGACATAAATTCAATTGTCTACAACTATTTCAAAGACGCTCCCATCATTGAAAACAACGAGAACACATACGCTGACAATGAGGCTGAAGTGAACCTGGAAGAAATAACCTGGAATCATTCTATTGCAGAGGTTTTCACTGCTCTCGTTTCCAAAGAAATGACCATAGCATCATTACAGGAAATTGACTACTCCCCTTACGATTGCTTCAAAGGGTTAGAAGAGTTCGAAAAAGGTAAATTCCGTTTTAAGAAATACGGAAACAAAATTCCAATGGTATATACCTTCCAAGCAACCAAGCCTTAAAACAAGCCACTAATATTTCCGTCCTTATCAATATCTATTCGCTCTGCGGCTGGTTGTGAAGGCAAGCCGGGCATTCTCATCATATCACCAGTTATTGGCACCAAAAAGCCCGCCCCAGCTGCAATTTCTATTTCGCGTATGGTCAACGTAAAACCAGTTGGCCTGCCGAGAAGCTTCGGATCATCAGATAATGATTTCTGAGTTTTTGCCATGCAAATTGGTAGTCCTTCCAATCCCAAATCTTTGATCTTTTTCAAATCCTTTTGGGCACCTGCCAAAATTTTGATTCCGTCTGCTCCATAGATTTTCATGGCGATTTGCTCCATTTTTGATTCTACCGAATCTTCTAACTGGTAAGTTGGAATAAATGCACCGGTGCATGCATCAACGGCATCTGAAACTGCATGGGCTAGCTCTTCAGCTCCTTTCCCACCTTCACCCCAGACATTCGCTAGAACTGCTTTTACACCGAGTTTATCGCATGCGTTTTTTACTACTTCTATTTCTTCAGGTGTATCAAATGTGAATTGATTAATGGCTACTACCACGGGCAAACAGAAGTTTTTAGCATTCTCCAAATGCTTTTCCATGTTCGGCAATCCCCTTCTTACCGCTTCAGGATCAGAATCGTTCAATTCTTTCAATGATTTTCCTCCATGATATTTTAAAGCACGAAGCGTTGCCACGAGCACCAATGCTTTTGGACTTAAACCCGCAGCTCGGCATTTGATGTCCAAAAACTTCTCGGCTCCTAAATCAAACCCAAATCCAGCCTCCGTAACAACATAATCGCTCAAAGACATGCCCATTTTCGTTGCGATAACCGAGTTCGTTCCTTGAGCAATATTCGCAAAAGGACCACCGTGTATTATCGCTGGATTACCCTCCAATGTTTGCACCAGATTCGGTTTGATCGCATCCTTCATCAAGGCGGCCATTGCACCGTGAGCTTTTAAATCTCGCGCATAAATGGGTTGCTTATCATAGGTATATCCAATAAAAATATTCCCCATTCTATTCTTCAAATCCTCGAGGTTTTCAGACAAACATAAAATTGCCATGATCTCAGACGCTGCGGTAATATCAAAGCCTGTCTCACGAGGCACTCCCATCGCAGTTCCTCCTAACCCAACAATAATCTTGCGCAAGGCACGATCGTTCATATCCATTACGCGCTTCCAAGCGATCGTTCGAGGATCCAATTTAATTTCACTCTTCTTGTTTTGAATCGTATTGTCAATAAGCGCAGATAGGAGGTTATGAGCCTTTTCAATCGCAGAAAAATCTCCCGTAAAATGCAAGTTGATATCCTCCATAGGAAGCACTTGACTGTAACCACCACCCGTAGCTCCGCCTTTAATTCCAAAAACGGGTCCTAAGGAAGGTTCTCTAAGAACGACCGTTGTTTGTTTGCCAATCCTATTCATTCCCTCCGAAAGCCCAATAGAAACAGTTGTTTTCCCTTCACCTGCAGGTGTCGGAGAAATAGCAGAAACCAAAATTAAATTGGACTTATCCAGTTTCTTATTATCGATATAATCTAATGGAAGCTTAGCCTTAAACCTACCATACGGTTCAATCAAATCAACATCTAGACCTAATTTTTGAGCGATAGAATTTACGGGTTGAATCGTTGCTTTTCTTGCAATATCTAAATCTGTCATGGTTAGTATTTGTTTTGTAAATCTAGTATTTGAAATGGTGAAATCACGTGATTTGACCATTTTATCACCGCTAGTTTTAAACAAGATCTCTCCAAAACTCAATAATGAAAGTACATTTGAGCAATGGCCGAAAACCCCTCGAAAATATTATTTAATGGACTGCCAATTATCGATGTGCGATCGCCCAGTGAGTTTGAAAAAGGTCATGTATTAGGCGCACAATCACTGCCTTTGTTCAGTGATGAAGAAAGACACGAGGTTGGATTGCTTTACAAAACCAAAGGACAAGAAGAGGCAATCAAATTAGGTCTTGATTTCGTTGGCCCAAAAATGAGCTCATTTATTGATCAAGCAAATGAAATCGCTCCTGATAGAGCATTAAACATTTACTGTTGGAGAGGCGGTATGCGAAGTGGGTCAATGTCTTGGCTGCTGAAAACAGCTGGATTCAACGTAAACACAATCGTTGGTGGGTATAAGGCTTGGCGCAATGAAGTAATGTCGCTTTTGGAAGCAGAGTATCCGCTATTGACGATAGGCGGTTTTACAGGAGTGGGAAAAACAGACCTTCTTGATGAATTGAAAAAAAATGGACAGCAAGTCATTGATTTAGAAGGTATTGCCAATCATAGAGGTTCAGCGTTCAGTCCTTCAGGCAGGAAACAACCGAGTTCAGAAGAGTTCGAAAACCGACTCGCCCATCAATTATTAAACTTTGACACTTCAGAACCCATTTGGATTGAAGACGAGAGTAAATTAATTGGCCATGTTTACCTCAACATGAATTTTCACCAAAGCGTGAAACAGGCTCCACTTATCATAGTTAATCGCCCTAAAGAAGAGCGCATACAAATCCTATGTGCTTTATACGGTGAGGGGGAAATTGGCGATCTGAAACACTCATTCAAGAAAATTGAAAAAAGAATAGGTGGTCAATACTTAATCGCGGCATACCAATACATAGATGAAGGAAACTTAGAGGCGGCTGCTAGAATTGCTGTCCGCTATTACGATAAGGCTTATATGAACAGCATGGGAAAAGTGAAACGCACGCCTATTCTTACACTCAGCTTAAAAGACAAAACACCTGAAGAAGGTGCTGAAATATTGATCACATGGATGAAGGAAAACAAATCGAGCCTGTTCGCTTAACGCAATTTAGTCATGGATCTGGATGCGGATGCAAAATAGCACCTGCTGACCTCGAACGCATTTTAAAAAATGCTCGAACATCTTCTAGCGAAGCCAATTTACTTATTGGCAACCACACCTCGGATGATGCCGCAGTGATAGACATTGGAAATGGTCAAGCGATAATTTCCACCACAGATTTCTTCATGCCCATTGTTGATGACGCATATGAATTTGGAAAAATAGCCGCTGCAAATGCCATAAGTGATGTATATGCTATGGGCGGAAAACCAATTACCGCCATCGCCATTCTCGGCTGGCCGCTGGAAATGCTTGGTGCAGATCTGGCAGCAGAAGTAATAGCCGGAGCGAGAGAAATTTGCAAAGAAGCTGAAATAAGTCTTTCTGGAGGTCATAGCATTGAGAGCAAAGAACCATTTTTCGGCTTGTGCGTAACCGGCCTGATTTCTCATGACCAAATTAAAACCAACGCAGGAGCTCAATCCGGTGATTTAATCTACATCACTAAACCAATTGGTGTTGGAATAATAGCAACGGCCTTAAAACGTGGATTAGCGAGTTCTGAAGAAGTTAAACTTGCGACATCCACTATGACCAAATTGAATAAGGTCGGAGAATTGCTTGGCGCTGAAAAAGGCGTGAACTCAATTACTGATGTAACGGGCTTTGGATTGCTAGGACATTTAATCGAAATGTGTGAAGGGGCGGAACTCAGTGCAGAAATAAACTTCGATAAAGTTCCTCTCATTGACGATGCTATTCTGCAGGAATACCTCACCAAATTTGTGATGCCTGACAATACAATGCGGAATTTCAAGGCTTTTTCAAGCAAAGTATCAAAGCTCAATGCCCGTCAATTACAGTTATTGTGTGACCCTCAAACCAGCGGTGGGTTGCTCATTGCAGTAAACCCTAAAAGCAAAGATGATATCGAGAGCCTCTTAAAGAAAAATGACTGCTTCTACGCACCAATCGGCTCATTTAAAGCTCCCAGTAGTGAACTAGTTACCGTTATTTAAACGAAACTCCAACAGGACAATGGTCGCTGCCTTCTACCTCATCCAAAATAAATGCATCCTCGAGTTTTGGTGATAACGATTCGCTTACCAAAAAGTAATCGATTCTCCAGCCAATGTTTCTTGCGCGGGCGTTTGCTCTAAAACTCCACCACGAAAATTTCTCCTGATCAGGATAAAACTGTCTGAAGGAGTCTGTAAAACCCGCACTGATCAAATTATCCATTCCGTCAATCTCCTTTTGTGTGTAGCCGGGTGATTTATCGTAATTGCTTTTATCATTTTTTATATCAAGTGGTTTATGAGCTACATTCAAGTCACCACATACAATGACAGGCTTGCTCTTATTCAAATTTGAAACATACTTTAAAAAATCTCTATCCCACTCGACTCTGTAGTCAAGTCGAAGCAATTCATTTTTTGAATTAGGAGTGTACACAGTAACCACCCAATAATCTTCAAATTCTGCCGCTATTAACCGACCCTCCTGATCGTGTTCCTCAATCCCCATATCATTGATAACCTGCAGAGGTTCTGTTTTTGTCAAAATGGCGGTTCCTGAATAACCTTTCTTAACCGCACTATTGCTGTAGAGGTGATAGCCAATCCCAAATAAAGTTTCTCTCACTTGATCATCTTGGGCTTTTGTTTCTTGCAAACACATAATATCCGGATCCAACTCTTCAAGTTTTGAAACAAAGCCTTTGCTTACCGCAGCCCGAACACCATTAACATTCCATGAAATCAATTTCATCTTCACTAAATTTTGCTAAAAATAGAGGTAATAAGCAGCATTTAAAAGTGCCTTCTGAATCATATATAAACATGACCTATCTCAACTGAAAAAATAAGACTTAACAAACTGATTATCATATTTTTGAGTAGTACTTAATATAGGAATAATAAAAAGACTAATTACTCTACTATCGTTGATTCTAATTGCCTTTCAATCTGTTGCAATTCCTGTGAAAGTCAAATTCAAGGTTATGGATGAAAATGGTAAATCCATAAAAGGTACTACAATCAGCATCTACGATAAGAATAAGCTTATCGGAATCAAAGAAAACGCCCCGGCTAAAATTACTTGGAAGCTGGAATCAGACAGTTACTAAACCATTGAAATCGCATATGACAAGTTCATTAGTAAACGTGTAGGCATTTATACGCATGTATCTAAAGAAGTCACTGAAATCCTAGACAACAGATTTGTATTCATCATCGAATTAGAACATCAAAGCAAGTATGCGAAATATGAAAACTCTGATTTCGTAACTGACTTTCCATCCGCAATAGTAGAATTTGACGTTATTGATGGTGTATTTGATTACAGTGAAAAATATTGGATCAGCACGAGGCTGCACTATCGTCAAATGCGCAACTCTTTGAGCAACCCAGAGTTTTAATTCGTTTTTCAGACATTTAGCGAAGCAATCTTCACTGTTTATCAAACAGAATGTTGAGAATTGCAGTTAAATTCATTCCAATGCGCAAGTTTCTTTTCATTTCACTCTTGTCGATCGCTTCAGTTTGCAATGCTCAGACTGTCAATCATTTTATCACTATAACCAACTCTAGTGATGATGCAGAACAAGAAGGAAGTTTCATTGATATTGACGATCTTGAATTAGACTTAGGAAAAAGCAATGGAGAGCAAAGTCTCATAGGTCTTTACTTCAGATCAGTCGCCTTAGAATCGGGTAGCAACGCTGATAGCGCGATAATCATTCTAACTCTGCAAGAAGACCTCGATAGCGCTCAATCATTTTATATTTTTCTAGAAGACGAGACCCATCCAGCGACATACAATGACAGCCTTCCACTTAAACAAGGAAGGAATTTCTATTCAGATCCAATTTTATGGGTTATTGAAAGTGCCTCAAAAGGGGAGCAAATCGTATCTCCAGACTTAAGTACTTTAATCAATCAATTGCTTAGTAAACAAAATTGGAGCACAACATCAGGTGCTAACTTCATTATCGAGCCCTCTGAGCCGATTCTAGACTCAATCAACCAGGAAGTTCAGATCTATTCATACAATCAATCACAAGCCAGCAGAAGGCCTCAATTAATGCTTGTTACTGACAGCTCTAATATCAATGGAATCTACGCTTCATCATCAGTTTCATCAATAGCTTTCTACCCTAATCCTGTAAGTGATGTTGTGAATTTCAAAGGACTAACCGAACCTTACGAACTTTCAATATATGATATCCAGGGTATGAAGGTTTACAGCACTCAATCTTCTTCAACAAGTATCGATATAGGTCACCTTCAAAATGGAGCCTATTTTTTAAGCATTCAGCAAGCGGAAGGTTTAATAAATTTCAAATTGATCAAATCGGGCAACTAGCGGGAAAGGCTAATTAAAAATGTTGATACTCCTGCCTCACAACTGAGCACCCCTGAATATATACCTGATTTCAAACCTTGTTCTCTGAGATCAAGATTGTTTAACGATTGTCCTATTGAAGTTTGATAAACCAAATTGCCAGTGATGTCAAAAAGGCTGAAAACCCCCTTAAACTGACTTGGAAGACCTTGAAAGTTAATTATACTGGAAGTAGGATTTGGATATACATTAATCTTTTGATAGTTTTCTTCGGGTGCTCCATTCAATTCAACTATTGCAAGAGGTTTCGTAGTCCCATCCCAATCAGTTTGTTCTAATTTAAATAACGTCTTTCCCTCAAGGCCATAAACGATATACGAATAATCTTTTCTAATGTTAGAATTACCACTAGCCATAACATCCTTCACAAACTCCCAGTCAGAGCCCTCATCAGAACGGTAAAGAGAATAATAATCACTCTTCTGTTCAGTAGCCGTAGACCAAGTAAGATGGGCGTTCTGATCAATCAACTCTCCTTCGAAACCTATCAGCTCGACTGGTAAAATTTCACCACCAAAAGATTGAGGGGTATTCAATTCCCCCATTCCTGCTGTCCAAATATTACTTCCACAGATGCTAATGAGTGTTGAATTCCCTCCGCCTACAGTGCTTTTCCTGACAACACCACCCGTTTGAATGCTGAAAATAGATCCGCACGGAAGATCCAATTTATTACCTGTTGTGAATTGAAGAGTTCCGGTTACATCTGCAATCATAGCAGGCCCACAACCCAAAAGATTATATTGATTATCTACAGTCACCGTATCTCCCGTCTGTATTTTCACAGTATCTCCACAGGTTGGCAATCTGTTTACTCCATCGCAACTCCAATTGGCTGTATCCCCCCATGTAGATGTCCCTAACGACAAACACTCTTGAGCCTGAGAGACAAAAAATGAAAAAACCAGACCTAATAAGGCAAGTACAGTCTTCACAGTATTTTTGATTTGATTAAGCATCTATGTTTGTTAAACGAATTTTTAGACTAAAAGGTTTTGTTTTACGCATATTTCACTCTTGGACTCACTCATATTCTTGATTTACAAGGCTACGACCACATGCTCTTCTTGCTGCTCTTGATAGCTGGTATAAATGTAAACAAGTGGAAGCAATTATTTGCACTTATCACCGCATTTACCTTAGGACATTCAATCACTCTTGCAATTGCGACCATCTATCAGCCAGTACTCCCCTCAAAGTTGGTAGAGTTTTTAATACCTATCACCATCATGCTCACCGGCATATATAATCTAACTGCCAAAGAATCAAACATTAAACTAAAGCTTTCCATCACCACTTCCTTTGGGCTTATTCACGGTATGGGGTTTGCCAGCTACCTTTCTAGCCTTCTGCCTAAAGAGAGTTCAATTTGGCAACCTCTGCTGTCTTTCAACCTTGGAGTAGAAACAGGTCAATTTGTTTTCTCAGGAATTATTATCGCCTTTATTCTTCTCGCGCAGTTCACATTAAAAAACGCCATTCACAGAACTCAAAACATTATTTCAGTTGTAGGTGTTGTGATATCTATATTTTTAGCCGCTTCAAATTGGCCCTATTTATGAAAAACTGCAGTCTTCTTTTCGCCCTAGCGTTCACTACAAGCTTTTTGCAAGCTCAAACCGATTTCTCACAGCTAGGCACAACCCTTCCAACTCCCAATAGCTATCGAACAGCTTCTGGAGCACCAGGACATGAATACTATCAGCAAAAGGCAGACTATGAGATGGATATAGTGTTGGATGATAACCAGCAACGCATTGATGGAAAGGAGACTATTACGTATACCAATAACTCCCCTGATCAGCTTTCTTATTTGTGGCTACAGCTCGATCAAAACATGCGCGCTAAAGATTCTGACACCAAGAAAATTAGAACAATGTCATTGGATGAAGGAGCAAGCTATGATGATATAAAAGGACTTCATAATGATTTTGATGGTGGCTTTAAACTCATGAAGGTGACAGATATTGAAGGCAATAACATCTCATACACCATTGTAAAAACAATGATGAGAATTGACCTCGAAAAACCATTAAAAACGGGCGAGTCAACTTCACTGAAAATTGAATATTGGTATAACATCAACAACCGAAAAGAAATCGGAGGACGATCTGGATTAGAGTACTTTGAGGAAGAAGATAATTACCTCTACACCATCGCTCAGTTCTTCCCAAGAATGTGTGTTTACAATGAAGTAGAAGGCTGGCAAAACAAACAATTTTTAGGACGAGGAGAGTTTACCTTGCCTTTTGGAGACTATACTGTAAACATCACTGTACCAGATGATCACGTAGTTGGATCTACAGGAACACTTCAAAACCCGAAAGATGTTCTTAGTCAAACTCAAATCGACCGTTTTGAAGAATCCAAAACAGCGACTGCTCCGGTAATGATTGTAAATCCTAAAGAAGCCCTAAAAGCAGAAAAAGGAAAACCAAGTGGCACGAAGACATGGACTTTCAAAGCAGAAAACGTAAGGGATTTTGCCTTTGCATCTTCTCGTAAATTCATTTGGGATGCCATGGGTGTTGAAGTGGATGGAAAGACAATCATGTGCATGAGCTACTACCCTAAGGAAGGAAACCCTCTTTGGGAGAAGTACAGCACAGAAGTAGTAGCGCACACCATTAAGACTTACAGCCACTACACCATACCATACGCATATCCAGTTGCCATTTCAGTGCATACAGACAGAATCGGAATGGAATATCCTATGATCTGTTTTAATGGCGGAAGACCAGAAGCAGACGGGACTTACTCTGAAGGCACGAAATACGGCATGTTAGGCGTGATCATTCACGAGGTGGGACATAACTTCTTCCCAATGATTATCAACTCTGACGAGCGCCAATGGACGTGGATGGATGAAGGACTCAACACCTTCGTGCAATACCTAACGGAGGTTGAATGGGATCCCAACTACCCCTCTCGAAGAGGAAATCCTGCTAAGATTGTGGATTACATGAAAGGCGACCAAGCTATGATTTCGCCCATCATGACCAATAGCGAGAGCATCTTTCAATTTGGCAACAACGCCTACGGAAAACCTGCTACTGCGCTAAACATCCTACGAGAAACCATTCTTGGACGAGAGCTATTTGACTTCGCATTCAAAACCTATGCTGAACGCTGGGCTTACAAACATCCAACACCTGCAGATTTTTTCAGAACAATGGAAGACGCTTCTGGAGTTGATCTCGATTGGTTTTGGAGAGGTTGGTTCTATGGAACTGATCCAGTGGATATTTCAATTGACGAGGTAAAGCTTTACAAGATTGACAGCAAAAACCCAGACAAAGAATTAGCCTTCAAAAGAGCACTCAATGATGCTGAACCTGAATTCTTGGGGGAGCAAATCAACGCTAAAACCATTACTTCACCTATAGTTAATCAAAAGCCTGAGCTTAAGGACTTTTACAACAGCTGGGACCGATACGAAGCAACCTCATATGACAGAGAACAATACCAGAATCTATTGAAAGGATTGACTGAAGAAGAGAAGGAAGTTTTAGGTTACGATTGGAATTATTACCAGATCAAATTCTCTAATGAAGGTGGACTTCCAATGCCTATAATTTTGGAGTTTATTTACGAAGACAACTCGAAAGAAAGACATTACATTCCTGCTGAAATTTGGAAGATGGATGCTAAACAAGTGAGCAAGGTTTTCTACTCCAAGAAAAAGTTGAAAGAGGTTATTCTTGATCCTAATCTGCAAACGGCAGATATTGATAGAACAGACAATTATTGGCCCGAGAGAATTGAGCAAAGCCGATTCGAGCTTTACAAAAACCGAGGCCGATATTCTAGAGGTGATGAGCCTAATCCAATGCAGAAGGCGAAATAATTCCTTCTGTTTCCAATTGATGATTTCTGATTAGCGTGTGATTGGCAATTTTGTCGTGCCATTATTTTTTTTCTCCAGACAACCCAACAAACGGTTTCTATATCTCGTTAGTGGATTAAACGCTACAACTATGAAATCATTAAAACTCAACTTGAATTACAAATTGCTACTTATCATAGCAATGTTTTTTACTGCTGGATCGCTTAGTGCGCAGCAGTCAGTCGAAATTAATACAGACTCTCTATATGTATATTACTCACCTTGCCCAGCACCTCACCTTCTATCGCAGGACTCACCTTCTCAGGAGAAGCAATAAATTATAATCCAGCTACAGACAGTATAAATCTTATAGTGCACTGGGGTGATGGAATGAGCGATACCTTACTAAGTGAATTATGGAGCTGGCCTGGGGCGGGCACCAACTATTTCAGCAACTACTTTTCTCATTCCTATGCCAGTGCAGGCACCTATTACCCTGTGTTGATGGCCTTCGCTCCAAATATGATATCTGATACAGTAAGCCCATTAGACAGTGTTACCGTTCATAATTCCTGTGTTACCATTACCGGATATATTTACGAAGACCTCAACACCAATTGCAATCTCGATGCCTCAGATGATACACTGTCAGGAACTGTATACGTAGAAGACAACTCTGGAAATATTATTGCTTACGGATATTCTTGGGGTTATGGTTCTTATTCTCAGTACAGCCTCACTGTGCCCCTTGGGTTAACCAACTTAAAGATTTACACATCAAACTGGTGGCAAGGAATGCAAACCACATGTCCTGCTCAAGGTTTTTACACCTTTAATTCAACATCTAATCAATCGTTTGATTTTGGAGTTGAATGCACAGCAAACACTTTCGACAACTTTGTTTTTTCTAATGCATTTGTTGCTTTACCCGGAGATACCGGTTGGGTAAGAGCAAATCCTTATTCTTCTTCATGCAGCAATCCCAACCCAGTTATAGGAACTGTTGACACGTTGATAATAACCTTGGACACGCTGGTCTCTTATCTATCGATGTACCCTGGCCTGCCCAGCCCTGATGTAATCAGTGGAAATACCCTTACTTGGTATTTGACATGGGCAACTTTTGTGAACAACACTTTCGGTTACCTACCATTTGTTAAATTTCACACCATTACCGATACCTCGGCTTCATTAGGAGATTCAGCATGCTTCAATGCAAGCATCACTCCCCCGATTAGCGACATTGCACACGCAAACAACAGTCGTGCGTATTGCCGAGAGGTAAATGTTTCGTACGACCCCAATAACAAGATCAATTTACCATCTGGTGTCGGTCCATTGGGCAAAATCGATACTTCTACTCAAACCATTAGCTACCGCATCAACTTCCAAAATACAGGCACTGCGTCAGCGCGTAACATCTATGTTACGGACTCCATAAGCGATCACTTCGATTTGAAATCGCTCAGGGTACTTGGAGTTTCGCATCCTACCAAATTCAGCATGCTCTACCAAGGCGATAATCGTATCAGGTTTGATTTTACAAATATCTACTTGCCTGATAGCCTCAGCAATGAAGAGGAATCAAAAGGATACATTGACATAGAGCTAGACTTGGTCGAAAACCTCCCGATAGGCACTACCATTGAAAACACCGCCTACATTTATTTCGACTACAATGCTCCAATCATTACCAATACAGCCATCAACACACTGTATGCCGAACCTATTTTAGAGGATCTGTTCATTGATTTAGCTTCAACAAACGTTACGTGCTTGAACAGCGATAATGGATCATTAGAGCTATCTGTAACCAGCGGTAATCCACCCTACTCATATGCTTGGAGCAATGGATCAACGCAAGGTTCGCAAGAAGACCTCAGCGCAGGAACATATTCTGTGACGGTAACTGACAACGAATCACAATCTGCTGTTGCTTCTGCAGAAATTGTGGAAAACAGGATTCATCAAGACCCAGTTGTTGGTGAAGTACAAGGGCAAACAAGCTCTGTTCAAGCATGGACGTCATACGTCTATTCAATTCAGCAAGCCGCTGGATCTGATTACGAATGGACAGTTGAAGGAGGTGATATTCTATCAAACGTCAACAATGTAGTAGAAGTGCTGTGGCGCGCAGGTCCTTCTGGAAGCATATATGTTACCCAAAAAGATCAAAACGGATGTTATGATGAGTCAGAATTAGAAATTCCAATACTGTTTGTTGGAGTAGAACCCATCGACAACAATGAGTTCCGTGTTTACCCAAATCCAACCGATGGGTCCATCAACATCAGCGTGCAACAGGCTGATGGAAGTCAGAAGTTGATAATTCTAGATGTAAGCGGAAGACTTGTGTTGGCATCAAACCTTGAACAGCAGGAAACACAATTGGATTTATCTCATTTAAACAAAGGGATTTACTTCATCGAAGTTTCTGACGCAACGAGCAGTCAAACACAAAAGCTTGTTATAGAATAGAAATAAAGACAAATTGCATGCTACGCGAAGCCGTTACATCTGATGTGACGGCTTTTTTATGCCATAATGTCGCCCAATTATGTTTGGAACGATTTTCACTCTTATGAATTCAAACAAAGCAAAAACACAATGAAATCATTAAGAATCCCCTTTTACTTAGGTTTAATCACAGTACTTCTATCTTCATGTGGTTACAACGGAATGGTAGACAGAGACGAAACAGTAAGTAAGTCTTGGGCTGACGTTCAAACGCAATATCAAAGAAGATCAGACCTCATCCCTAATTTGGTTAGCACCGTTAAAGGTTATGCCGATTTTGAGCAAAAGACATTGACGGATGTGATTGAAGCTAGATCAAGAGCTACGAGCATGAACATCAACGCGGATGAAATCACACCTGAAAACATCGCTAAATTTCAATCTGCACAGTCTCAGTTGAGTGGTGCTCTTTCTAGACTATTAGTAACTGTAGAAAGATACCCTGACTTGAAAGCCAATCAAAACTTCTTAGAGCTTCAAGCTCAGCTAGAAGGCACAGAGAATAGGATTTCTGTTTCAAGACAAAAGTTCAACGGTTCAGTTCAGGATTATAACAGCTACATCAGAAGCTTCCCAAGAGTAATCTATGCAGGATGGTTTGATTTTGAAAAGAAAGGCTATTTTGAGGCGGATGCCGGAACAGAAAACGCACCAAAAGTTGAATTTTAATGTTTGAAAAGCCCCCATTTTCAAAGGATCAAGAAGATAAAATTGTCACGGCCATTAAAGCCGCTGAGAAGAATACATCCGGAGAAATAAAAATCCATATTGAGCAGCACTGCAAAGCAGATGCCTACACGAAGGCTGTAGAGATCTTCGAAAAGTTAAAAATGACAGCTACAGAACAGCGCAATGGCGTGCTGATTTTTGTGGCTATGAAAGATAAGAAGTTAGCCATCATTGGCGATAAAGGCATCAATGAAAAAGTGCCTGAAAACTTCTGGCAGCAGACCAAAAACCTCATGATTGGTCATTTCAAAGAAGGGCGAATTGCAGATGGAATAGTAGAAGGTATTGATGACGCTGGACTTCAGCTTCAGAAATACTTCCCTTATCAGAAAAATGACGAAAATGAATTAAGCGATGATATCAGTTATGGGGAAAATCAATAAATACATCACACTTATATTCAGCGCTCTGCTATTGGCATTGTCTTCGTTTGCGCTTGAAATCCCGAAGAAGCCGAATCAATTAGTAAATGACTACGCGAATGTTTTGAGCAAAGCACAAGCCAATGAGATCGAGCAAAAGCTCATTCAATATGATAGCGAAACCTCTACTCAAATCGCTGTAGTAACTATCAAATCGCTCAAAGGAGATGATTTATTCGATTACTCACAAAGGCTAGCGGAGTCGTGGGGAATTGGCGGTGGCGAGAATGACAATGGCGTATTGTTACTCATCTCAATAGACGATCGGAAAATCAGAATCCATACAGGTCTGGGCACAGAAGGTGCTCTTCCGGATGCGATATCTAAACGCATCATTGAAAACGAGATAAAACCTGCTTTTAAAGCTGGAGATTACTTTGCGGGGTTAAATAGTGGCACCAATGCTATGATGCAAGCCTTGGCTGGAGAATACACTGCGCAGCCTAAAGAGGAAAAACGCGGCTTCCCGTTCGGCATTCTGATTTTTATCGGAATCTTCATTCTGTACAGCATTTTCGGAAGAAAAAGAAGCTATACTGGATACGACAATAGCGGAAGACGCTTTTATGGCGGCCCTTTTATCGGAGGTGGATTCGGTGGCGGATCAGGCGGCTTCGGTGGAGGCGGATTTGGCGGAGGCGGAGGTTTTGGAGGCTTCGGTGGAGGCGGATTTGGCGGAGGCGGTGCCAGCGGAGGTTGGTAATACTTAGCCTAGCTTTTGCATTTCCTTGCTAAGCAACGCCAGTTTCCAAAGGTCAAACCAGAGTAAATTGGGCGCAGCGCTTTTCAAGCTTCTCATTATCGGACGCTCAAATGCCATGATGACTTTAGACGCTAAGGCAACCAAACCTATGCGCTCGAGCTTTCGGTAGTACCGAACAAGTTTGATACTCTCATCTACTTGTTTTTGAGTCATTAACTGCGCGAGATTGGCAACAGCATTGGCTGATTTTTCTAAAAACACATCCACATCTTCAATACCAATGTGTTCTATTGGATTGTCGATATGAGTGATGCTATACCCTTTGCGCTTTAGATTCATCGCAAACAAGGTGTCTTCATGACCATAGCCTTTGACCTTTTCGTCCATTCTGATGTCTTCATACACCGACTTTTTCACCATGAAGTTATTGGTCATAAACGACTTATAAGGCGCCTGAATTCTAATAGAAACTGGTATTTCTTCTCTGGCCATTCCGCAATACCAATGAAAGTTTAATTCAGCCGCTACCGGACGATCTTCTTGATAGATGCGACCTCCGTACA
Organism: uncultured Flavobacteriales bacterium; assembly: GCA_905479105.1. Taxonomy (GTDB): domain Bacteria; phylum Bacteroidota; class Bacteroidia; order Flavobacteriales_G; family Salibacteraceae; genus SHAN690. The sequence goes on along the minus strand of CAJQLE010000004.1, from coordinate 261,107 downwards.
CAACATCGTATGCGCTTATGGCTGCATACTTTTCTAAGTAATCTTCACGAACAACCTTACCATCACAGTCTAAAAATATTAGGTTATCAAACTGCGCGAGATCTGCTAAGGCGTTTCTCACGGCACTTCTGCCAAGATTAATTTCGGATTGTTGGTATGAAACGTTTTCCAACGCTGCTATGGACGAATTTAGCGCCCGATATTCATCGGAGCTTTTATCATCCAAGCAAATGATTTCGCAGGGCTGATCAAGCGCTACACTCAATAAGGACAAATCTTTAACGAACTCCCTTACATCAAATTCATGAATAGGAATAAGTATGCTCAGCATGCTTAGTCTGTTTCTTGTAATGGTGGCTTTTGCGGAGAAGATTCAATCAATGAATCAATTACCCTTCCTGCATCGCAACGCAATGTTCTATTGCCATATTTACTCATGAGCGTGTAATCATGAGTGGCCATTAGAATCGCCCTACCCGACTGACTAATGTCGTATAGCAACTTCAATATATTATCTGAAGTCTCGGGGTCGAGATTTCCTGTAGGCTCATCCGCCAAAATCAAGTCTGGATCGTTGATGAGAGCCCGCGCAATAGCCACGCGCTGTTGCTCTCCTCCACTCAATTCATATGGCATTTTGAAACCTTTTGTACCAAGCTCCACTTTTTCAAGCACTTCCTCAATACGCTCCTTCATCAACTGCTTGTCTTTCCATCCAGTGGCCTTCATCACAAAGATTAGATTCTCGGCTACAGTCCTATCCGTCAATAATTGAAAATCTTGAAAGACAATCCCCAAATTTCTTCTTAAAAATGGAACTTGCTTTCTTTTGAGCTTTCTGAGGTCAAACTCCCCTATTCTTCCACCGCCATCGGTCATAGGAAGTTCACCATACAATGTTTTAAGCAGGCTGCTTTTTCCTGTTCCGGTTTTCCCGATCAGGTAAATGAACTCGCCTTTGTTGATATCGAAATTTACATCTGATAAGACCAAGTGTTTATCGATGTAAATATTGCAGTTGGTAATTGATACGATAGATTTCATAATGTTAAGGCCAAATGTAAGACGTCCTTTAGGGGAAATAATAGTTGCATTGAATAGTTGCCGACAGGTGGAATGTGAAAAAGTAAAACATGAAGATAGGACTGATAAGTGACACACACGGCCATATGGATGAACGCATTGCTCACCACTTAGAGTATTGTGATGAAATATGGCATGCAGGAGATATTGGTAAATCCTCCGTTTTAGATGAATTAGAATTACTGGCTCCCGTGCATGCAGTATATGGCAACATTGATGGCACTGACGTCAGAAAAAGAACTCCTGAATGCATCATTGAAGAGCGTCAAGGGTTAAAAATCGCCATGATTCACATTGCAGGATCATTTGGAAAGTATAATACTCAAACGAAAGAAATTATTCAAGCGCACAATCCAGGGCTTTTAATATGTGGACATTCACACATCCTTAAAATCAAGTTTGATTCTGACAATAAACTGCTCTACCTCAATCCTGGCGCGGCAGGAAGAAGCGGGTTTCATCATATCCGAACGCTTTGCCGTTTTGATATTGTAGAAGGGGAAATTCAGAATATGGAAGCCATAGAACTGGGTTCTAGATCATCTCAAACGGTCTACTGACCGAATCAAATCTTCATCCTTTTTAACTCCGCGATGTGCAAGCCAGAGCAATATCAGATTAACCACTGGAAAGATGATGGGAAAGCCATAAGACATCGTTACCTCACCTAAGGCCTTCAAACGTTCAATGTTTTGATAGTGATCAAAGGCAAAACCCAATAGAAGCATCATTGACAAAAACATCGCGGTCTTAATCAATCTCATTTGTAATTTTCTATTCTTAAAGGATATTAAGCCGACAGCAACCAACGCTGAAAGAAGGATAATCAACAAACTGGTTGCCGTTGTATTGATCAATTCCGCATTGAAATGAAATGCCTCAAAAACGTAAGCGACTTCTCCATGCTCATATGTAGCCCATGGAATAAATAGAGATATCAGGCCTAAGAGTAAGCTCAGAAAGAGATATAATGATTGAATTCTTTGAATCATGTGTAATTAAATTGATTGCAAAAATTGTAAATCAATCGCTACATATATTAAAAACTATTCTATTATTGCAGTGCGGTTCTACGCAACTGTCCATTTACACCCACTATTCGATTTCTTAATCAAGGTCTTGACTTCGAAATGGGTTCTCAAAATTTTACTTATTGATTGATTTAAAGATCAAGAATTACATTTATGTACGATATAATTGAACTGAACGAAAAACTCGTATCAGAATTAAAAGAGATCGCCAGCGGTCTTAACGTTAGCAAATACGAAAAGCTAAAAAAACAAGATTTGATTTATCAAATCTTAGATAATCAGGCATTATTGCCATCTAAAGAGGTTTCTAAAGACACTCCGAAAGCTGTCGAGAACAAACCAGAGCATAAACCAGAGCAAAAGCGCGAGCGCAAAAGAATAGTGCTGCCAGAAGAGAATAGTTCGAGTTCGACCGAAAAAGCAGCACCTGCTCCTCAACCAAAAGAATTTGATTCAGCAGCTAAAACTGATGCTGTTGCAAAACCTGTTCATCCGAAGCCAGCTCACCCAAAACCTAATCATCCAAAGCCGGTTCACGCCAAAAGAGAACACAACGAGCCAAAGGAGAAAAACGAATCTCAAGATTCAAAACAACCTAGAGCTCCAAGAGAACATAATAAGCCTAGAAACGAGGATAACCGAAATTCTTCAAACGAGAAAAGTGATCAAAACACTGACGATTCTCAAGAGCGTCCTGAAGGGGATTCAAAAGAAAAACAAGCACCTCGCCCACCGAAGAAAGAACGATTTGAATACAGTTATAATTTCGATGAAATTGTAAGTGCCGAAGGTTGTTTAGAGATCATGAAAGAAGGTTACGGCTTTCTCCGTTCAGCCGACTACAGTTATTTGTCTTCGCCTGATGATGTTTATGTTTCTCAATCGCAAATCAAGTTATTCGGATTACGAACTGGTGACACCATTAAAGGAACCATCAGACCTCCGAAAGAAGGTGAAAAATATTACCCTCTCATTCGTATCGAGAAAATCAACGGACTCGATCCAGCTCAAGTAAGAGATAGAGTTCCTTTTGATTACTTAAAGCCTTTATTCCCAGAAGAAAGATTCACACTAACTGGTCATAGAAAGCAGACCATGTCATCGAGAATCATTGACCTCTTCACTCCTATTGGAAAAGGACAACGTGGATTGATTGTAGCACAACCTAAAACTGGTAAAACAGAGATTTTAAAGGAAGTGGCAAATGCAATAGCATTGAATCACCCAGAGGTGTATTTGATGATCTTATTGATTGACGAGCGTCCTGAGGAAGTTACTGATATGGAGCGAAGTGTTAATGCTGAAGTTATAGCATCAACATTTGATGAACCAGCTGATCGACACGTGCGCGTTTCAAACATCGTATTAGAGAAAGCGAAAAGATTGGTAGAATGCGGTCACGATGTGGTTATTCTACTTGACTCAATTACTCGTTTAGCCAGAGCTTACAACACCGTTTCACCAGCTTCAGGCAAGGTATTGACGGGAGGTGTAGATGCAAATGCGCTTCACAAACCAAAACGATTCTTTGGAGCTGCAAGAAATATCGAGCATGGAGGTTCACTAACAATTATTGCTACTGCTCTTACGGAGACTGGATCTAAAATGGACGAAGTGATCTTTGAAGAATTCAAAGGAACCGGTAACATGGAACTTCAGTTAGATAGAAAACTGAGCAACAGAAGAGTATTCCCAGCTATCGACTTAGTTTCATCAAGTACAAGAAGAGACGACTTGTTGGTAGACAAAGAAACACTTCAACGCATCTGGATTCTAAGAAAGCACTTAACAGACATGAATACTGTTGAAGCAATGGAGTTCTTGAAGCAACAAATGGCCCATACTAAATCGAATGAGGAGTTCCTTATTTCGATGAATGGCTAGGATATTAAATTGAAAAATTTAATGGCTTGTCTTACATCGAACGGCAGTTCGCAAAGACAAGCCATTTTTGTGCTATGAAAAACCCAATCATCAATATCTCCGTTTCAGCGGCTATGGCTTCCATCATAGGTAAAATGCTGTATTTCATATTTCTCGCCCCTGATGATACGTTTGATATGTACACGAGATTTTTCTATCTCCTTTGCTTTTTAGTGGCATTATTTATCGGGTTGCGAATATGGAAACAACAAAATCCGAACCTTGTATTTACTGAGGACGTGAAAAGTGGAATGAAAATCGTTTCCATCTATGCCATCATCATTTCAGCCTTCACTTTTCTTTATTATAAAGTGATTAACCCTTCATACTTTTCTAGTAAGATTCAAGCTGCAGTAGATGCTGTTGAAGCCACAGGAAGCAATGGAGCGGATCTTGAGCAAGTAAGAAACACGGCATCATTCGTTTTCAATGCCTTCACTCACTCTACGTTAACCCTTTTCGGATTGATGGTTATTGGCTTTTTTTATACTTTGATTTTAACGCTTTTGTTTCGTTACAAACCAAAGGCTTTCGGGCTCTAGTTTATCAAGGACTTACCAAAAACATCTACATCAATTCCTCCGAAGTTTCCAGAACTCATCAAGAGAAGATTTCCTTGAGCGAGATTTATTTCTTCCAATCTGGCCTTCAATTGATCTGAATTTGTAAACACCTCGACATCCATCCTGCCAAAAGCCTTCTTCACCTCTTCTTTGGATAATGGATCTAAACGCTTTTGAGCTAGCGTCTCTTCCTTGTAAAAAACTATTGCGACATCTGCGTCCTTCATAGTCCCTTCATACTCCAGCAAGAAATCTTTGGTTAAACTACTGAACGTATGGAGCTCCATGCATGCAAATAGCTTTCGATCTGGCCATTGTTTTTTAACAGCCTTCACTGTTGCTTCTAGCTTTGATGGTGAGTGGGCAAAATCCTTATAGACAACAGTTTGATTATTTCGTGCTATTTCTTCTAGTCTGCGAGCAGCACCTTTAAAATCTCTAATGGCAGCATAAAAATCATCTTCGACAATTCCAATCGCCTTACAAACCATCATAGCACCGTTCAAGTTTTGCAAATTATGATCACCAAAAACTGAAACCTCGGTTCTCTGGGAACCTCTCATGATAAATGACTTTCCATCTTGAATTTCATACTGTGGGGTTTGGTAAGGTCTTAAATCCAAATGCTGGCCATATTTGTGCACGGTTGTGACTAATGTTTCATCCGCCTGACAAAACATTAAAATTGATTCCTTCTTCATTTGATCAATGAATATTTCAAATTGCTCGAGATAATTCTCAAACGATGGGAAGACATTGATGTGATCCCATGCGATTCCAGAAATCAACGCAATGTGCGGATGATACAAGTGAAACTTCGGTCTTCGATCAATAGGAGAACTCAAGTATTCATCTCCTTCAAGAACGATTATAGGAGCCTCGGACAATCTCACCATGGTTTCAAACCCATCAATTTGTGCCCCTACGAGGTAGTCAAACTCAAAATTCAGTTTCTTCAATACATGAAGGATCATGGACGTTATCGTGGTTTTACCATGACTGCCTGCAATAACAATTCGCTTCTTTTTTAATGATTGCTGATAGATAAATTCTGGGTAAGAATAAATCGACAAACCAAGCTCTTGAGCTTTAATCAATTCAGGGTTATCTTCTCTGGCGTGCATCCCTAAAATGATTGCATCAATTTCATTGCTTACTCGAGAAGCATTCCATCCCATACTCTCAGGTAATAAACCCTTTTTTTCAAGCCTTGATCTTGAAGGTTCAAAAATTTGATCATCAGACCCCGAAACCTCATGTCCGTTATCTTTAAGAGCAATGGCCAAATTATGCATGGCCGCTCCACCAATCGCAATGAGATGAATTCGCATATTCTTTTATTTGATGCCAAAATACTCTGAAGAGACGACTATAATTCTGATTAAACATTGTTTCAATCAACAATTGAAGTTTTAAAAGAGTTAAGTTTTGAGTAGGTGAAGATGATAAAGAGTAAGAAATTTATAGTATACCAACGTTGACTATATTTACATTTGATTCTATAAATAAATTACTATGAATAAAAATTTACTTAGCAGACTTAAGTCTTACGCTCTCACAGCAGGCGCAATTGCTGGCGCTGCTAGTGCAGCCGATGCACAAGAGGTTGTTTACACGGATGTAGATCCTGACCAACAGGCTAACATTGGAGATTCGCTTTATCTAGACCTTAATAATGACGGAACAGACGATTTCCTGTTTTTCGCTAATTCATTTACCGCCAGCGCTGGTGCTGTAGTGGTGGAAAGAGTGTTTGGAGTGGCATTGAATAACAATGCTATGGCAGGTGCTCAATCTGGATCTTACCTGTATCCATATGTTTTAGACATGGGAGACACCGTGAATGCTGCTGAAACTTTTCAAGGTGGAAGCACAGCTCAAACAATGGCATGGCAGACGTTTACTTCTTCCTTCTCTGGAGAATATGGCAATTGGATCAATGTTACTGATGGTTATTTAGGATTACGTCTAGACCTGAATGGTGCAACTCATTATGGTTGGGCGAGATTTGACATGGTTGCTGGACAAGCAACATTAAAAGATTATGCCTTTGAAGCTTTAGCTTGTCTTGGAATAGAAGCTGGTAGCCAAACGAGTATGGCTACTACTGCTGCAGCGGCAGTAAGCGCAATATCTGGTTCTGACATCGGAGATGCAGGAAACGGAACAGATCTAGAAATTAGCATTACAATCAATGCCGGTGGAGACGCTAACGTGGATGCATATCGAGTATTTGCAGTGAAAGCCGAAAACGCTTCATCTTTTGATCAAGCAGCAGCAGAAGCAGTTGTTTCTGGAAATTATACGGAAGTAACACCTACAGGTGCTGACATTACGCTTACACTTGACGCAGCGGCAAACGATGTTGATGGAGAGGCTATTGCGAGCAACAGAACGTACAGAATATTTGTTTGGAGTGGCGCAAATTGTGATGATTCGCAATTGAATTCATTCTCAGCTCCATCAGAAGAGGTAACTCTAGAGTGGCCTGCAGGTTTAAATGAAAGTAACATTCCAGGTTTGAGCATCTTTTCAAATGGAAATGTTTTGAACATTACGAACTACAGCACGGACAATGCTAACAAGCAGCTTAGTATTTTCAATACTAATGGTCAAATGGTTACTTCTAAAGTAGTTTCTGGAGCAAATTCATCTATGAATTTGAATCTTGCTGCTGGTCTATATATTGTGACTATGAATGTGAATTCTGTTCAACATTCACACAAGATTATTATTCAATAAAAAATTTGAATTTAATTTTATCAGGCACCACTTTATAGTGGTGCCTTTTTTATTTCAAGTATTCAAACAAAAGAAATGAAGGAAGAAGATAAACTGAAGGACATCCCTCTCAAAGGTTCACTAGGGCTGTTGGCACTCGGTTATGAAGGATTGAAAGTCTGGCGCTCAAAAAAGCAATTCGAGTTTAAAAAGAATAAGAAGAAAGAAAAAAAGGGATGAAAGCTAAACGAGTCGTATTAATTGGTTGGGATGCCGCTGATTGGAAAGTAATAGACCAACTCATAGAAAAGGGGCAAATGCCAGCTCTAGAAGGCATGATGAAAAAAGGTGTGCGAGGAAATTTAAGCACACTAGAGCCTGTTCTTTCGCCAATGCTATGGACGTCAATTGCAACTGGAAAGTATGCAGATAAACATGGGATTCATGGCTTTACAGAGCCTGATCATGAAGCGGGTATAGTTAGACCTATTTCTTCTATTTCAAGGAAATCTAGAGCATTTTGGAATATTCTCACCAACCAAGGAAAGAAAACCAATGTATTTTCTTGGTGGCCCAGCAACCCAGCCGAACCAATCGATGGGATAATGGTATCAAACCTATACCAACGCGCGAATAAATCAATGAAAAAAGGCTGGCCAATGAATGCTGGCACAGTCCATCCAAGTGAGTTAGCTGACCATTTTAAAAGCATCAGAATACATCCCGATGAACTTACAGAAGAACATATTCTTCCCTTTTTGCCAATGGCAAATAAAATCGACCAAGAAAAAGATAAAAGACTTGGCTCCTTATCTAAAATTATAGCAGATGCTGCCACTGTGCATTCAGCCTCAACCTGGGCTCTAGAAAACACTGACTGGGATCTCACCGCAATTTATCACGATGCCATTGATCATGCATGTCATGCCTTTATGAAATTTAGAGCACCTCAATTACCCAATGTGCCAGAAGATCTTTTTGAAATTTATAAAGATGCGGTAGATGGTATGTATCGCTTTCACGATATGATGCTAGAGCGCACTTTAAAACTTGTTGGACCAGATACCAATGTCATCCTCATAAGCGATCATGGCTTTCAGTCAGACCACATGAGACCGCTTTCTCTTCCGAAGGAACCTGCTGGTCCGGCCGCTGAGCATAGAAAGCATGGTGTGATTTGTTGTTTTGGCCCTGATTTTAATGAAGGTCAAACCATTTACGGATCATCCATTTTGGATATCACACCTACTCTACTCACTCTATTTGGTTTACCTATTGGAGAAGATATGGATGGAACACCACTACTTCAAGCATTCAAATCACCTCCAACGGTAAAAACAATTTCTAGTTGGGAGAATGTAGATGGACATTTTGGAGAGCATTCAAAAACATTTGAGGTGTCAAAAGAAGAAGCACAAAAAGCCGTAAAGCAACTCATAGAACTTGGCTATGTTGAAGATCTTGGAGATGACATGGCCAAGGCAATGGAAAACACCGACATCGAACTCAAATACAACCTTTCAAAAGTTTTTCTATCAACAGGAAGGTCACCGCAAGCGCTAGAACTTTTACTAGAAGTGAACGGCTTAAAACCAGAGTACAGGTTTCAAATAAGAATTGTGGAATGCTTTAAAAGAATGAAAAGATTCGAAGAAGCCATTGAAATGCTCAACGTTATAGAACAAGAAGACGATGAAAATAAAAAGGTTAAATCACTAAAACTCGCAAGGGCGGATATATTCAAATCACAGGAGAAATATAACGAAGCACTTAAAATTTTAATTGAACTTCAAAATGAAATTGGTAATATCCCGTCTATCCTAAAAAGTCTCGGAGATTGCTATTTAAGCCTCAATAAATGGAAAGAAGCCGTAAAGACATTCCAGCAATGTCTGGTGCTTGATGCTCATGATGCTTCATCACACAAAGCATTAGCCATGGCCTTTTTAAATCTTAAGGATTACGAAAAATCAATTGAATCATCACTGACAGCAACCGAACTCTTTTATCAATACCCTGCAGCTCATTTTCTGCTTGGACAAGCATTAGTTGGACTAGGTGAATATGAAATGGCAGCAAGATCATTTGAGGTAACCTTAACGATGCGACCTTCATTCAGTGCAGCCAGAATAGCATTGGATGAGATTTACAAAAATCATACGGTTGACAAGGAAAACCTATTCAAAGATGTTCAGGTTGAAAGAGGAGACGCGAAAAATATTAAATCAAAGGCGAGTCAATCTATTGATAAGCTTTCAGGTGCTAAATCATATAAAGGACGAAAGCTCGGAAGTATGGTCGTGGTATCTGGATTACCCCGATCAGGCACCTCCTTGATGATGCAAATGCTGAATTCAGGTGGCGTTGATATCTATCAAGATAATTTGCGTACTCCGGATGAGAACAATCCGAATGGATTCTTCGAACATGAGAATGTGAAAGCACTTATGAAAGGAAACAATTGGCTTAAAGATGCAAAAGGTAAAGCTATAAAAGTTGTTAGCCCGCTTGTTCGGTTTCTTTCTCCGAGCTTCACATACAAAGTGATTGTTATGAAGAGAGACATCGTTGAAATCGTCAATTCACAGCATAAGATGCTTGTTCGGGCTGGAAAAGCTAAATCAGATAGTTATCCTGTTCAAATGGAGGAAACTTTAAAAAAGCAGTATAATTCTGCCCTAGATTGGATGCACAAACAACCAAACTTCGAGGTCATTGAAATTGACTTTACAGAGGCCATAAATTCCCCTGACAAAATCTCTGAAACAATTGTAAATTTTTTAGGAATGGATCTTAACCGAGAATCTATGGCTAGTTCTCCGGATAAATCACTTTACAGAAACCGAAATAAAAAATAACGTCAACCAACTCTCATGAGATCAGTGGTGTATTCTCATTCAAAAAACAAGACCGCGCTACCGCCCATTAGAAATCTTGGATTGATACATTTGCACTTCACAAACTACAAACCACATGGCAGGCGTATTAAACGCGCAAGAAGCGCTCAGATTATTTGAAATCGCGAAGAAAAACAAGTTCGCTTTTCCCGCAGTAAACGTTGTAAGCACACAATCTGTAAACGCAGTTTTAGAAACGGCCAAAGAAGCGAATTCACCTATCATTGTTCAATTCAGTAACGGTGGTGCAATATATTACGCTGGAAAAAGCGTAAGCAATGAAGGTGAAAAAGCAGCTATTGCTGGCGCCATATCTGGTGCCAAGCATGTGCACATGATGGCTGAATTATATGGCGTTGATGTTATTCTTCACACCGATCATTCCGCTCGAAAATTACTTCCATGGATTGATGCCTTGTTGGATGCTGGAGAGCAGCATTTCAAGGAAACCGGCAGACCATTATTCACAAGTCATATGATCGACTTAAGTGAAGAGCCGATTGAAGAAAATCTTGAAACTTGCATGCATTATCACAAGCGCATGAGTGCCATCGATATGATTCTTGAGATAGAGCTTGGCGTTACTGGAGGTGAAGAAGATGGGGTAGACAATACAAGCATTGACAGTTCTAAGCTCTATACCCAACCTGCCGAAGTAGCGTACGCCTATGAACTTTTAAACTCTGTAAGTCCAAACTTCACTATAGCTGCAGCATTTGGAAACGTTCATGGTGTGTACAAACCTGGAAATGTGCAACTGACTCCCGTAATCCTCAAAAACAGTCAGGAATTTATTCGTAATAAATTCAGCATTGAACGTTCCAACCCCGTAAACTTTGTATTTCACGGTGGTTCTGGATCATCCCATGAAGAAATTCGCGAATCACTTGGTTATGGTGTAATCAAAATTAACATTGACACCGATACACAATGGGCATTTTGGGATGGAGTACGAGCATTTGTAGCTAAAAACCACGATTATTTGCAAGGCCAACTTGGAAATCCTGAAGGAGAAGAAAAGCCAAACAAGAAGTTTTACGACCCTAGAAAATGGCTTCGAGAAGGTGAAAAAGCTACAGTAAAAAGACTTTTGAGTGCTTGCGATGACTTGAATTGTGTCGATGCCAACAAAGTTTGGCAATTGTAACCCCTATTTGAATTATGAAACTTCACTCACTCAATACTGGATACTTTAAGTTAGATGGAGGAGCCATGTTTGGTGTTGTCCCCAAGAGCTTATGGTCAAGAACTAATCAACCTGACGACAACAATCTGTGCACATGGGCGATGAGATCATTACTCATTGAAGATGGAGATCGATTGATACTCGTTGATACTGGCATTGGGAACAAACAGACGGAGAAGTTTTTTAGCCATTACTACCTGCATGGTGATGACAGTTTAGACGGTAATTTGAAAAAGCTAGGCTACCACAGAGATGACATTACGGATGTATTTCTAACCCATTTACATTTTGATCATTGTGGCGGTGCCATTGAATTTGATTCGTCCAAAAATGCATTTCGCCCTGCATTCAAGAAGGCTACATTTTGGAGCAATGAAAACCATTGGAAATGGGCCACTCAGCCTAATCCAAGAGAGAAAGCTTCCTTTTTGAAGGAAAACATTTTACCGATCCAAGAAAGCGGTCAGTTGAAGTGGATTGATGTAAATGGAAACAGAACCAAGAACGCTTTTCAGGATATTGATGTCTTTTTTGCTGATGGCCACACCGATAAGCAGATGATTCCAATCATCAATTACAAAGGAAAAAAGGTCGTGTTTATGGCAGACCTTTTACCAAGCACAGGTCATATTCCATTACCATATGTAATGGGTTATGACACCAGGCCATTGTTGACATTGACCGAAAAAGAAAGTTTTTTAAACGAAGCTGCCGACAATAACTACGTGCTATTTTTAGAGCACGACTCAGTTAATGAATGCTGCAATGTCATTCACACAGAAAAAGGCGTTCGACTAGGTGAAACGTTTTCCCTGTCTGAAATCTAACCACTTACTTTAGCTCACAAACAATATCAGCATCCGAAGAGCTAACACCACTTGGAATCAACACTGAACTAGCACTTTCGTATGCGTTGCATTGTGTAGTTGCCAATTCCTCTGTTGTCTTTTCAAAGGTGAATGTTGTGTCAAAATCTAATGAAACTCCCACTGGTTCTGGAAGATCGACTGCACAATTACAATCGTAATCTTTATTACAAGAAGTCATTGTTATAGATGTTGCTATAGCGAAAACTGATGCGAAAAATAGAGCCTTGTTCATTCTGTAGGTTTTTGAAGTCACAAATATGCTTCATCTAACTCTAACGAGCCTAGACAAAATCAATATTCTGACAAATAAGCAACATCTATTCTCGTTAAGTACTTAACGTTTCTTGAGATAAACACCAGAGTTTCAATCTTTAATTCTAGACACTCGTTCAAAATTAGATATTCGTGCTATGAGCAACCCTAGGATATCCATTGTAATGGCAGCTAAAAATGTTGAACCATATATAAAGGAATGCCTAGACAGTATTATTGAGCAATCATTTGACAATTGGGAACTCATCGCTGTTGATGATCATAGTAATGATAGAACCGCTGAGATAATAAAAGAGTATCAAGCTAAAGACACTCGAATTCACTATTTCCTCAGCGAAGGTAAAAAACTAAATCCCGCATTAATCACTGCTCAAAAGCACATCAAAGGTGAGTTGTTAAACCGAATGGATGCTGATGATATAATGCCGAGCTACAAACTAGCCGTCCTTCTTGAAGCATGGGAAAAGAAAGGCAAAGGCCATGTCGTAGCAGGTGGAACAAAACACTTTGTAGAAACAGGAGAAGTAGGCGAAGGATTTTTACGATATGACGCCTGGCTAAACGAAGTTGCTCGAAAAGGAAGTCACTACCGAGAAATCTATCGAGAGTGCGTTATCCCTTCACATTGCTGGCTGATACACAAAGATGACTTTTTTAATGTCGGGGGATTTGAAGACATATATCCAGAAGACTATGACTTGTGCTTTAAATTTTATCAGGCCCAATTTAAAATCGTGCCTTTAGATAAAGTACTGCACTATTGGCGTGATCGAACTGACCGAATATCACGAACATGGGAAGAATACAAAGACAACAGATATTTTGAACTGAAGCTGAAATACTTCTTTAAAATTGACCGTGATCTTGAAAGACCTCTTGTTGTATGGGGCGCTGGACGCAATGGGAAAGACTTAATAAAATTGATACATAAACAGGAATCATCGCCACGTTGGGTCTGCAACAATGAAAAGAAAATCGGCAAAGACATATATGGCATCAAGCTAGAAAGTGAGAATTCAGCGCTGGATATCGAAAACCCTCAGATCTTAGTTGTTGTGAGTAATCCGTCTGAACGATCCGAAATAAAGAAGCAATTGACCGATTTACATTTTATTGAGGGAAAGCATTTTTGGTTTTTTCTTTAATTCTATTTATCCGCTAGCCAAATTAGTCATCATTCCTAAAATCAATATTCAACAACATACGCCCCATCTTCTCTCATATTCCAATAGTCTATTCCTTTTTCTTCGAGCAAGGTTTCCCAATAACTTCTTGTTTTCCAATCTAAATTTTGCGAGAGCAGTACAACGCTTGCTTCTACCTTGTCTAAAACCTCTTTTGGATGCTGTAAGGTTCTAGCTTGAACAAAAAGGTGATCTACTTCAATTGAGTTTAATACTCTATTAGAGTCGTTTAAAATAAGAAGTCGCTGATCTCTGAACTCCATTAAATCATTTGTTTGGATGAGTTCAGGTAAAGATGCAATTGGCTCATTCAAGTCATGCTGCCACCAATTGTGATGTATATGAAACCTCATTTTTTCAAAATCATTCCTGAGTGAACTATCTGCCAGAAATACGTGATCATTTCCGACAATGAAATCAATCGCTTCGTCTCCTCGAACACTGTAGATGATCATTTTACTTTGAGTTCGTTGACCCATCATCTCAAAGATGTTATTGAGCTGAATCACACACAATAAAACGAGCGTAGCAGGCAGCCATTTGAAGCGTTTAGTAATGATAAATAGTGATAACGAAATAAGAAGAAGGTAAATCAAGTAAGTCTCCCAGATTCCAATATCTATACCTTGTATCAAAGCCATTGGCAAACCTTCTACCCATGAAATGAAGCGGTCCAATCCGTGCACCAATAAATAAAGTAAATAGCCTAACCAAGAGGAAAGAAGCGGTATCCATTGAATTGTAACAAGTGCTATTCCCACACATAAAATCACGGTAGCAGCAGGAATAACAACCAGGTTACTCAGCAGGAAATAGTTTGGAAATTGATGAAAATAGAGCAATCCCAAAGGAAATGTAGCCAATTGAGCAGCCATTGAAACGGCTGTAATCGCCCAAATTTTTTCTACTAGCCAATATTTTGGTTTCCACAACTCATAGATACGTGGCTGAAGTAATACTATTCCAAGAACTGCTAAGTAAGACAGCTGAAAACCAACTTCTACTATATAGAATGGATTAAGGATGAGTAGAAAAACAGCACTGGTGGCGATCGTGTTAAAAATATTGGTGTGACGATTAATCATCTGACCAACTATGACAAAGCTGAACATTGTGCAAGCCCTTGTCACCGATGGCGAAAGACCAGTGACTGCTGCATAACCCCATAATGAAATAAGCAAAAGAAACGCCTTCAGATATTTACCATACCTCACTTTGAGAAGAGGTTTGAAAAGCAAGTTCAATATCATGAAGATTATTCCAACATGCAATCCGCTTACAGCCAACACATGCATGGCACCAGCACTCGCAAATGCTGTGACTTGATCTGAGGTAAGGTGGTGTTTGTAACCTACCAATAAAGCTGCAACAATGGCAAGCTCTCGGTCAGTCACTCCATAATACTGTAAAACATCAATAACATTTTGCTGCGCTTGATGCGCCAATCTAATTATTCCGCCACCATTTTTCATCAGTCTCCATTCACCTGACTTGATATAAGCTTGGTGACTAATTTGATGAAAGTGCATGTAGCGCTTGTAATTGAACTCAGAAGGATTCAGCGGTGAGGAAATAGCATTGAGCCTTGAGTTAAACATGATCACATCACCGAACCTCAAATCTTTGGCAAGCGAATCATATTGCAGATAAACAAGTATCCTACCATCCACATGCTCTATAGCACCACTGTCAGCAATACCACTAAGCAACAATTCTACCTTAACACTCTTGGTTCGCTCGATTGGATTTGAGACAACCTCGCCAAGGAATAACTTTTTAGTGGCTAATAAATCAATGTTTGAATAGTGATTGTCTGATAAACGCTCTGTCAATAAAGAGGTATGGACATACCCAATAATAAATAAGAGGATCATTAGAAAAGACGGAACTGCCCTGTAAGACAAACTCGCAAAAGCCAAGATAACGCAAGTAAAGACCACAAGACTTAACCCAATGAGTGACCACTCTATAACGGGAAGAAAAACGGCAATAATAATACCCCCAACAAATGGCCAAATCAGTCTAAAAAGAGGTGCCTGATTCCAAATATATTTAGCTTTCCGAAGCATTAATTGAGGGCCCTATCAATTTGATAAAGACCAAAATAGCGAAAAACTGAATCAAAGGCAAGAGTCTCACCTGAAGACGTTCGTATACGTTTGCTAAAACTCCCGTAATCGCGGCATTGAAAATATAAGCCAATATGAAAAGTATAAATAAGGCCGCTAGCTCATTACTGAGTTTACGCTGCAGCACAGCCCAACCAATGATTAATATCGAAAAGAAAAGACTGAGATAGTTGACCATTCTGAAGAACTCAAGAGGAAGCTTATCTCCCTTGTTTTGAACACTCACTAAATATTCATTCAATTCTTGTTTAAAATGAGATTTCATTGGCCAATAAGGAGATGATCCTTCGCCATATGCATATTGCAGGCCACTGCCAATTTCAATCTGAAACATTTGTTTGAACGTGGCTTTCACTGCTGAAAGAGCAAACCATTTCATATAACGCGGTTTTGTCATAAAATCTTTGACAATTACTGCATATTCTTCATTCGCTCCAGCCCAACCTTCAGGGTGAGCAGGAACAGGGCCATTCGGATCCCAGAGGTAACCTGATGTTTCAAGTGGCAAATCATCTTTGATCAAACACAATCCAGAATTAAGCTGATCACAATTTTCATCGAGATACATCTTTAAAATCCCCATCTCTCCCAAATTAGCCGTTATGAAAGCATTTGAAGCTAGACTGAAGCGAAAACCATAGCCAAATTTCGCATTGAACGATGGAACCGTAATTAAGGCCATTAGAAAAGGAATTATGAGAACTAACCAATATTTCTTAGACAACTTGAAAAGTTGTTTCCCAGAAATAAACCAAATTGCACCGATGCTTATTAGCATCAGAAACATGAGAGGTATATGACTCAAATGAGTCAATAACCCAAAGAAAAGAAGGGCTCCATAAAATACCAGCCACCTAACATTAAGCCCTTGATTCACAATTAAACCAGCCATTGATAGCACTAGAATCAATGTCCAAATATCAGGCATCAACTGGGCTGCATACCATGACATTGCTGATGAAAAGCTCAATACAACAACCGAAGCAAAATGTATCCAATACAACTTAGACTTCTCTGTAAAAGGCTGTAAAATCTTATAGATTAAAATTGAAAGAACAAGGCCTTGAATAATAATCAAGGGCCAGTTACTCACTAACAATCCTGTCAATCTTATTAGCAGCGGGTAACCCAATGCCCTGTGAAAGCTTGGTTCGAAATTGGCTGCCATTTCCATATATGCTCCACTATCAAAATACATCAGAGGATATCGATTGTATAAAGCAGGTGCAACAATCACCAACGAAGTGATGATGAAATAAAATGCTTTTAAAAATGCAGTCTGAATGCGATTCATCGGGTCAAATATCGCTCATTAATGATATTGAGATGATGCAAAGTATGTCCCGCGTTTATCAGGAACAAAGCTTTCGCTTGAACATTATGATTGCTAGCTTCACCTATTCGATTCAATTGCTCACTCGTAAATGTTTTATACAAAAGCATGGAGCTGTCGCGAACAGAGGAAAAGAATGCAATTAAATCAGCCTTATTTAAGTTGTCAAGATTAGCTTGAGATGCATAAGCATTCTCATCAAAGCCTTCCAATTTCTGAGCCACTGATTCTCTACCGATTCTCAAGGCGCGGTAATTGAAAATTATTTCGGTATCAATCAAATGGACTATCAATTCCTTAATCGACCACTTATGTGATTGATAGCTGTAATCCAATTGATCATTAGAAAGATTTGATATTACATCAATGAATTTCTGTTTAGAATACCGAAGACATTCAAGCGTATTTGCTGAATCAAGTGTTTTTAAATACGTGTCAAAGTAAGGAGCTCTAATCAGAGTATTTAAATCCGGGTGCATGGTTTTGTTCTTTTAGCGAAGATGGAAAAATAAAAAGCGGCCTAAGCCGCTTTTTCCCCTTAAACTTTCTTTCGAATAGTTTGAACCACTAACAGCGCATTATACTTATGCCTGCATTAAAAGGTTTCAAAAAAAATTCAGCACTAAGAGATTCCAACCCCTAACAACCTGAATTTTAACTAAATAAATTATAAATTAATTTTTCGATCAGAAGGATATTTCACGTCATACTTGAATGTTACACTCTCCGTTGAGTTACCCAAAATAACTTTTGTCCAACTCAATTTACCCGTGTTTTGATCCACTTTGGCACCTCCTCCATTTTGCAAACTAACCTCAATATCCTTATCGGATGAAACTGGGATTTGATCTTCAATAATCAATTGAATCTTCGTTCCCTTGGTGTTTCTAATACTCAACTCAATACCCAAAGATTCTTTTGTTGAGTTACCAATCTTCTTGGTAGATGAAAAGTCCTTTATTTTTTCTCTTTTCACTACGATGCTCTGATCACGACCCAAAGACAGTTCCAAGGTATCAGAAGTGATTTTTGGATTGATGAATGTTTGCCCAACATAGGTATTCGCTAAGAATAAATTAGCCTCGCCTGGCAAAAGGTCATAGGCCTCAAAGCCTGTAACTTTCGCGATAAGAAATGCTGTAGGATCAAACTTTGGTGCCGTATAATATTGATACTTCGCAGGAACTGTAAATACATCAATATTGATGGCCTGGGCTTTACCATTTGAAGGGATATTGTGCTTTGTTTTTATCCTAAACTGAGTCACCGCTTCGTTGGCCGGATACTCTACTTCCATCCCCATCATATCATCAGATTCTTCAGCATCCATAGCCATAGCACTTTGCGGTGCTGCCATTTCAAGCATCTTATTGCTATATGAAGCTCTTCCTCCGCGATACAGCTCCGCTTGTTCAATAAAATAAAGCTTCCAAGGATGAATGGTCGGTTTAGTTCCGTTTAAATTAGGATTGGCATTCGTTAGCGTGAGCTGCACTCCGTCCCAATCCAAACCTGTATTCTGAAACACCTTGGCATTATAACTCACTTGCAAGGGTTGATCAACTTCGGCAACATTTACATTGTAAGAAGGCATCCAACCAGCATTGCGCACCATGTACTTAAAAGAAAACTCCGTGTTTCCATTTGACGGAACTTGCACTTCAACCAATATCTCTCCCGTTGACCTGCTGAGCTTTGAATTCTGCTCTGACAATTGAGCCCTCAACTTAGCAAGACCAGTCTGCAACTTTTGCTCCTTGCTTTGCAACTCCATTTCCTTAAGCATGATATCTGCCAAACGATCTCTATAGAAATCAGATAAGTCTTCAAGATCTTCTATTGCGAAGACTGATTTCTCCCAACCAACTTTCTGATTGGCAATAATCATCTTTCGCTCCTCACCATAAACTACCAGCATGTTTTGATTGAACTTCAAATCAAATTCAAATGTCTCGATACTATCTTCAAGCATCACGACACGCTTTGGCTTTGCACTTTCTTTCAAATGATTCACTTGAGATGAAACACTCAGCACTCTTACATCACCAGAAGAAGAAACGCTAACGCTCGATGGATCAAGTTCTGAAGACAAACCCGTAAAGGTGACTACTTGTCTGCCAGACGTTAAAAATTTTGACGCACTATGTTCTAGCTGCGCGCCTCTCGCATAAACCGTTGCCGATCTGATTATCGAACTAACTTCAACCGCACTTTGGGCAGTTATAATTGAAGATGAAACAAAAGCGATAAGAAAAAGAAGTACTCTCATTGGTTTGATTTTAATCTCTGCTTCCGCCAAAAGCCATAATAAAATAGAGTAATTGAGCAATGGCAGCCAAAGTAGCTACTACATATGTGCTAGCCGCCCATTGCAAGGCATTTTTAGCTTTCTCATGTTCCTCACCTACCGTTATCTTACTCATATTAAGCCATTGCAAAGCTCTTGCAGAAGCATCAAACTCAACAGGCAAGGTTATTAAACTGAAGGCAGTAATAATTGCCTGAGCAACAATTACTAGTAAAAACATCTGAGGCATTAATCCAAATACAGCTCCTCCAAGTATTGCCATGATGAAAATAACATTCATCATTTTAGAACTTAAGTTAACCATGGGAACCATAGCCGATCTTAAACTAAGCATTGCATAAGCAGTAGCATGCTGCACGGCATGTCCCGTTTCATGAGCTGCGACTGCCGCTGCAGAAACATTACGTCCATGATAAACAGCTTTACTTAAATTAATCGTCTTGTTCTTAGGGTTGTAGTGATCAGTTAACTCACCATCAACACTTATAACTTTCACATCATGAACGTTATTATCTCTCAGCATTCTTTCTGCCACTTCGGCACCTGACAATCCGCTTGAAGTTGGAATTTCAGCATACTCTCTAAATCTTTTTTTCAGTGTGCGGCTAACCCACCAGCTCAACAAACCAAAACCAATCAATATTATCCAATACATGTTTTAAATTTTCAAATTGTATATCAATGTATATGCCGAAACTAACAGACCTGAAATTACGGCATTAAAAAGGCCCCTACATAAGCAGAGGCCTGATATATCGTCATTATCTTAGAGTATTACTTTACAATTACTCTATCGTAGAACACTTCATTACCAGCATTCAGTTGAAGCATGTATATTCCTTCAGGAAAATCAGCAACATTTATTGTTGTTGAAGAAGTTGAAGAATAGGACTCAGTAAAAATTTGCTTACCCAAAATATCTGTTAAAGTAACTGTGAAGTCTGCGTCCAAGGTTAATTTCACGTTCAACATTTCACTAACAGGATTTGGAAAAACAGAAAAATTCAATTCAGCAATTTCCTCAACTCCTACTGGCCATAGTCCTGGATCAATCACTACAGGAAGATCTCCATCAAGTGTTCCCATGCTAAAAGCCAACTCTCCAGCTTGAGGCTCTTTTGAACCATTAACGTAAAGAAGATCTGCAGGATCTAATGGATTCTCCATCCAAAGTGTGGTTGCAATAAACATCTCACTTAACTCCCATGAAGGATCATAAACCATCATATAACGTTTTGTAATGATGTCTCCTTGAGACGCAGATCCCGATAAAATAATATTCGTAGAATCAGTCAAAGGAGTAAAAGCGCCTCTATGCACATTATGGTGAGGAACATCTCCTGTTTGGCCATTTTGCTCTTCCTCCACATGATTTTCAACTAAGAATGGCTTCAAGATAAATGTACCATTCACATTCTCAAAAAACTTAGTCTTAATGCTGATAATTAATGTGTCATTATCAACGTTCTGAATCTCAAATGCCGCGTTAGCGATAACCGGAGCTTCAGTTTTAAATGTGTCTACAATAGTAGTAACTGAGGCAGCAGCGGTACCTTGATCAAGTCCGTTTCCTGAAAAATTCGGTGTTCCACCAAAACCAATTTCCGCAGCCAATTCTTCGGCTCCTGTATTGTAAAGCTCACTGGAAGAAGGAGCATAAAGTGATGTGACAATGTTATTGTCGCCATGAGAAGCCATTAAGCCTTCCATCGCTTCCCAGCCCCATCCACCGCATGGTCCGCACCAAGTAGCAGTGATTTTTGTTATAAGTCCTGTGTTCTCTTGAGGTACTTCCCACTCTGTTTGGGAGAAGACTCCAGACGCGAAAACGAGAGAAAATAAAAGAGTAAATATTGTTTTCATATAATGTTATTTAACATATACCAATAATAGAAAAAGATTTCATTGCTATTACAACTTATGGCTTTAATTTATTCATAATCAGAAATTAAACCCTCACTTTAAATTAGAAAGCATCTCATGCGACCCAATATTAAAATTTAGAATTCACCATTCTTCGCTGTGTACGAGCATATATCACGCGGTAACTTTGTCTGATATTTTTCGATTTGGACCAATCAAGTTAAGCTTCCTATTCCTTCAGAAAGTTCATATTAAATCTTATTCAAAGGCAATCAATCTATCCTCATTTTCTAGTTTCGCGCAATCACTTTAAAAAGCATTCATGGCGAAAAAACCTTTGATTTTAGTTACAAACGATGATGGATACCATGCTCCAGGAATTCGAGCACTTACTGAAGTAGCGCAAGAATTTGGTCGAGTTCTGAAAATCGCCCCAAACAAACCACAAAGTGGCATGGGACACGCCATTACGATCAACTCAACCTTGCGCATTGATAAAATGCCAACAGAAGGAGATTACCAGGGCTATGAATGTTCAGGTACACCAGTGGACTGCGTGAAAATGGCGTTAGACGTACTTTTGGATGAAACACCCGACTTGGTGATTTCAGGAATAAATCATGGTTCCAATGCAAGTATCAACGTTATTTATTCAGGCACGATGAGTGCCGCTCTTGAAGGATATATTGAAGGCGTGCCTTCTATTGGATTTTCATTACTCGACCACAGCGTTGACGCTGATTTCGAGCCCGCTAAGCATTTCGTCAGAAAAGTAATTAGCATGGTATTAGCGCAGCCTAAAATGAACTTCTGCCTCAACGTCAACATTCCTAAGCTCCCCTTGGAAATGATTCAAGGAATAAAATTCTGCCGCCAAGCCCATGCCAAATGGCAAGAAGAGTTTGATAAAAGAAAGGACCCAATGGGCAATGATTACTACTGGTTAACAGGGCATTTTGTTCCTTTTGAGGATCACAAAGAAGACACAGATTTGTACGCTCTGCAAAATGGATATGTCAGTATAGTTCCTATTTCTTTTGACTTCACCAATTACAGTACTTTAGAAGCAATTAAAGAATGGACAACATAAACGCTAAATTCAACAAATTCAACAAGCTTTGGATAGGTCTAATTGCCGGCATCACTGGTCCTGTATTCGGATTCATTGTTTTCTATTTAATTGCCGCATCAGACAGATCTTTTACTGGGTTTGTGAAGATGATCATCAATAACTCATCTACTCACAGTGGTATAATTTCAATTTGCCTGATTTTCAATCTTGTATTTTTTTACATCGCGCTTAGAAAAGACTTCTACAAATCTGCTCAAGGTGTCATAATGGCTACGTTTTTATACGCTCCTTTTGTAGTCTATTTCAAATATGTCGCATAAGATTTTTATCATAACTGGAGAACCAAGCGGTGATCTGCATGGAGCTAATTTGGTAAAGGCTCTAATGAGAGAAGAAGGTTCCCTAGAAATTCAATGCTGGGGAGGAGATAAAATGCACGATGCAGGTGCTAAAGTGATGAAGCACGTGGACGACCTTGCTTTTATGGGTTTTGTTGAAGTAATTGCCAACTTAAATACCATCCTTAAAAATTTCAAACTCTGTCGGAAACAAATAGAGGCCTTCAAACCAGACTTGGCTGTACTTATTGATTATCCTGGTTTTAACTTGCGAATGGCAAAGCACATCAAGGCTTTAGGAATTCCAGTAGCCTACTACATTTCACCGCAGATTTGGGCTTGGAAAGAATCGCGTGTTGAAAAAATCAAACGTTACGTAGATCATGTCTTTGTGATTCTACCTTTTGAAAAAGATTTCTACGGTAAACATGGGGTTGAAGCTGAATATGTTGGCCATCCTCTATTGGATGAAATCAAACATATCCATCTTGACGAGCAGAAATTCAGAGATGAAATAGGGGTGCAAAACTCAAAACCAATCATTGCTTTGCTGCCCGGAAGCAGGACACAAGAAATAAAACTTCTACTAGAGCCTATTTCAAGAATTGTGAAGGACTTTCCCGATTACCAATTTGTTGCTTCAAAGGTGGCTTGGCAGCCAAAACATCTTTATGAGTCTTTGCCAGATTCAGTTTGTCTTTTAGAAGGTAGAACTTATGAATTGCTAAAATCCGCAGAAGCTGCGATCGTCACTTCTGGAACAGCCACATTAGAAACAGCCTTAATCGGAACTCCGCAAGTTGTTGTTTACAAAGCAAATGCATTGAGTGTGGCGATAGCAAGATATCTCATAAAAATCAAGTTCATCAGTCTCGTCAACCTTATACTGGATGAAGAAGTAGTTACTGAATTAATCCAAGCCGATGTTAATGCCAAAAACTTGAGGTCTGAATTGAGTTCAATAATTGAAGGCGGAGAAAGGCGGTCCTATATTCTTGAAAAGTACGCTGAGCTTATCCAAAATCTTGGATCCAAAGGGGCTTCAAAGTTTGTTGCAAGTCGATTGTTGAAAATCATTCGTCATTAGAATCTTCATCGTTTTAGCTGAAGATACTTTTGTAGTCTATGCGGTTAACCTTAACTTTAATTCTCGTAAGTATATTCCTTCGGGTTGGCGCATCCAATAAAGTCCTTGAGATCGGCTTATTTTGGGGAGAAGAGCCCTCTGAAATAACCGTGCAAACTGGAGAAGGAAGCTACAGCGTTTTAGGCAATGGGAAAGAACTTATCCAACTGAAAGGTGGAACCATTCTTCGTGTAAATAATGTCAACGGCCTTTTGCATATCCGGACCTTGTCAGAAGATCTTGGCACCTACTATAGTTTAGAAATAAACCGAAATGTTTGGGGAAGCAGTCTCAAAATACAGCGAACTGGTCATAAATCAACGCACGAATTCCATGACAACTTTAGTATAAAGCCATATAGAGGCAAGTTGCGCATCATCAATGAAGTTTATATTGAGCATTACGTGGCTGGTGTGGTGGAATCGGAAGCAGGTAGCAGAGAACCTAAAGAGTATTATAAGGTGCAATCAGTGATCTGCAGGACTTATGCACTTAATAATCGTAGGCGTCATGAAGCAGAAGGTTTTCAGCTATGTGATAAAGTGCATTGTCAAGTTTACCACAGAAGAAGTTTATCCAATCCTGATATTGTAAAAGGAACCCAAGAGACTATTGGTATTGTTATCGTGGATAGCGATATAGATTTGGTGAACGCAGCATTTCACAGCAATTGTGGCGGGTACACATGCAATAGCGAAGATGTTTGGAGTGGAAAGCTAGAATACCTTAGGGCTCGTGTTGATGAAAACTGCTTGGAAGAAAACCATTCCTATTGGCGCTATGCCACTACGAAAAGTAAATGGTTTGACTACTTGAGCGTCAAGCACGGATATCCTGTTTATGAGGAGGAAGCCGCGCAAGAAGCATTACAATATTGCCCCGATGAACGCGATCATTTTTTAAACGAAAACGGTGCTAGAGTGCCGTTCAAACAAATCAGATACGACCTCGGTTTGTTGTCAGCTTATTTCACTATTGACCATGTTCAAGACTCCATCATTTTAGAAGGCCATGGCTACGGGCATGGGGTTGGGCTTTGTCAGGAAGGAGCCATGAATATGGCAAAGCAAGGGGAAAGCTATGCCGATATTTTGCACTACTACTATAAAAATGTGCACTTAGTAAACCTTTCGGTTATAGACTTTTTCAGAGCAAACTAAACTCTAGTCTTTCATTACTGGTTTTGTATTTCCAGCATTATCCCATGTTGCTGCTGGACCGCTCTCTAAACTCTGATAAGGCATAAAATACATTGAGCCTTTCTTTCCCTGAAAATTAAAACTAGTACGATGTACTTGATTATCTTTTGTCTTCATCTTGAGCAAGACTTCATTTCCCCCCTCGTTTAAAGGAACTCTCGCGTAGTAAATAGTATGAGGCAAGGTTTGCCAATTTCGAGTATCAGCCTTTTCAGTTACCGCATTGGTTATTGTTGCTAAAGCCCCAAGAGCTTCATTTTGTTGCTGAAGCTGAATTTCAGAAATTTTCTTCAATGCCAAGCGCAATAAAGCACTTCCCATTTCCCTCACAAAACGATCTTGAAGCGTTTTGAAAGCGATGGCATTTACGTCTTCTACTTTGTCCAATTCAAATTTCTTCCCACTCAGTTCAATCCAGCCATTTTTATATAGAGTTGGTCGCTCTAAATATTTAGGAAAAGCTACGCGAACAACTTTCAAAGCAAGTAAATCGTTTTTCTTTTGTTTATCGTCTCCGATATAAAATGGAAACGTCATTCCCAATTCTTCATTCGTAAAATTCACAACTCCACCTTGACCTGGCACGGCAATGAAATTGATACTCCATTCATCTTTAATCGGACAGAGTCCATTCTGCCAAAAAATGATTGCCTCACCAAATTCAAGCGGCTCATAAGAGTAGTCATCAACACCAAAAGCTCTTTGATACCATTCAAACTCACTCCGGAAACCAAGCACATAAGATGTTCGAAGTAAGTCTTCCTTTAACTGAACCGGAACTTCAATGTCGAAGTATCCATGCTCTCCAGTGTAAACTTCATAAGCATTTCGATAAGCAATAAATGCATCATTTAATTCTCCCGAAGCCTCATAAGCAAGACCAATAATAATATGCGCAAAGGCATCTGCCTGATAGCGGTTTTTATTGTCTTTGTACTTATCATTTAGTTGATTCAGCATTAAATTCATCCGCTTTGCCTCTACTATCGCCTCATCGTACTTATAAAGGTTTAGGTAATTCAGTGCTTTATAATAATGAACCATCACAGGCTCAAAATCTTCAGGCTTATAGGGCTTTACTTCTGGATTTGAAATGAGTGCTAACGCCTCGCTTGCATAATTCTTTCTATAATCCTCAAACAATAAATCAGCTTCATTGAAAAACTGATTACTCGATTCAAAATCTTGCTGCAAATGCTTGACAACGCCCATATTTGTTAGATACAAAAAGCGATTTCTGTCTTTTTTCATTTTCTTATTGCCTTCCAATGTTTTCTCAGCCTTATCCATTTCGCCATTTGCGAATTCGGTTTGAAACTCAATGTTTCGCTGATAATAACTGGCGCAACCAGAAAGCAATAACGCTAAAGATGATATGATGAATAATTTATTCATGTAATAAATAGCCGCGTTGCAAGGGGAACAACGCGGCTATTATATTCGCTAATATCTATCCCTTAATATATTTCTTGATTTTCTTATCACCAATCCAAACCACTTCGTTGGTTTCCATATTTGTCAACTGAAGGTCGATTTGATATTCAACAACCTTCTCTTTTCCGTATTGGTCAACGGTGGAATTAAGAACGCCTTGGAGCATATAGTCCGCTCCCACTTCGAGTCCCCATTTCTTCATGGTACTTGTGCTACTAAACTCTTGCTGATCTGCGCGTTCAGTTCTTATTTCATCACGCATCTCACCTCCTTGCACCAATCTAACCTTTTGAGAAGTAATAAAAGATCTTTCAAGGTCTTTGGAAAAAGTCTCAGTAGTAATATGTTCTGAAGATTTATTTCTCACCATACCAACAACCACGACAGGCTTATCATTCGAATTTGCTTGAAGATGGTTTGCCAACCAAGGGCCGGTAAGGATTTGCTCGATCATAGCATTAGCAGTCATTTTTGAATCCGTATCATTCCATCGACCACTAAGGTCAATTGTTTCGTTGGGATCTACTCGCTGAACTTTTCTGTTTTGACATCCTACAGCCAATATTGAAACCAATCCGATGGCTAATAATTTAGTGTTGATTGAAGTAATCATTGCTTTCTGTTTTAATTTTTATTGTGCTTTGCAAGAGCTATGCCAAAAGTATTTTTTCTGCACTCGGACAAGTGACTTTATTCAATAATTCTGCTTGATTTTAATAAATAATAGCAATTCGTAACCATTCTTCACTAATCCCTATTGGTCAGAGTTCTAAATTCGCGCCTTTCCAACCGAAACAAATGAGAACGTTCGTATTATGAATTACCAAAAGTGGAACAATATACTTGGATGGCTAGTATTTGCAATTGCAGCCTATACATTCGTAAGCACAGTTGAACCTACAGCTAGTTTCTGGGATTGCGGTGAATACATTGCAACCTCGTATAGATTAGAAGTTGGTCACCCACCAGGTGCGCCTACCTTTCTCCTTGTAGGAAGACTCTTTTCAATGTTTGCTTCTCCTGAAAATGTAGCATACAGTGTAAACTTAATTTCTGCACTATCAAGTGCTTTCACTATTTTATTCTTATTCTGGACCATTACAGCTTTAGGTAGAAAACTGTTCAGTGCGAAAGGATCTTCTGAAGAACTGACTCAAGGTGATACAATCGCAGTTTTTGGAAGTGCCATCATTGGTTCATTGGCCTACACTTGGTCGGATACTTTTTGGTTCTCCGCTACAGAAGGCGAAGTATATGCACTATCGTCCATGATTACTGCGATCACATTTTGGGCGATTCTCAAATGGGAATCCATTGCTCATGAACCCAAAGCAGATCGTTGGATTATATTAATTGCCTATTTGGTTGGCCTCTCCATTGGTATTCACTTATTGAATCTTCTTGCTATTCCTGCGGTAGCTTATGTAATCTATTTCAAAAAATTCAAGCCAAATATTAAAGGTTTGATCATTGCTGGCGTTGCTGGTGTAATTACCCTTGGCGGCATTCAGAGTTTCATTATCCCGAAAGTGGTCAGCTGGGCAGCCAGCTTTGAGTTTGTTATGGTTAACTCTTTTGGATTACCATTCCACATGGGGTCGGTAATATTCATTGTATTGATGCTCGGAGCCGTAGTGTTCGGAATTCAATACACCATGAAAAAGAACAAACCAATTTGGCATACAGCATTGCTTTCATTTCTTGTGCTTATCATCGGTTATTCATCATTCGTGCTCATTATGATTCGTTCAAATGCGAATACACCCATTGATGAAAACAACCCTGAAAACCTTGTGAACCTTCTCTCCTATCTCAATCGTGAGCAGTATGGAGATTTTCCATTATTATATGGACAATACTTCAACTCACCCTTAGACAAAGAGACTCCTTATCTAGATGGCGACCCCGTCTATTATCCAGATGTTCGTACGGGTAAGTATGAACTAGCGGATGACCGCAAAAACTCAAAACCTAACTATGAAGATGAGTTCAAGTCCTTCTTTCCTCGTATGTGGAGTCCAAAGAAGAACCATGTAAAAGCATATAAACAATGGAGTGGTTTTGAAGGAAAACCTGTCAAGTATAGAGACAGTAGAGGTCAAATGAGCACTATTCGAAAACCAAAATTTAGTGAGAACATCAGCTTCTTCTTTAAGTATCAAATTGGATGGATGTATTTCAGATACTTTATGTGGAACTTCTCTGGAAGGCAGAATGACACTCAAGGCCATGGTAATTTTCAAGATGGAAACTGGATGACTGGAGTGCCCTTCATAGATGAAGCGCATGTGGGAAATCAAGATGAACTGCCATCATATCTAGAAAATCAAAAAGCGAGAAATTTCTTTTTCGTTCTTCCATTGATTCTAGGTCTGTTAGGAATGTTATTCCACTTCAAAGCTGATAAGAGAAATGCCTGGGTTGTTCTACTCCTTTTCTTATTTACTGGATTGGCAATTGTGGTATACCTCAATCAATACCCCTATCAACCTCGGGAGCGAGACTACGCCTATGCGGGGTCCTTCTATGCTTTTGCTATTTGGATAGGCTTTGGAGTTTTAGCACTTTATGATGCTGCGCGCAACCTCACTATCAAAGATTTAGGACAAACTATAGGAATGACCGTTGGAGGCGCTTTAGCTTTAACTCTTGTTGGCTCTATGTTTGGAGGTAATGAATCCTTCGCAATGCTTATGGTTTATATCGCTGTAGTTTCTGCTGCATTGCTTGCCTTAATGTATGGCATCGGTCAAGTCGTGAAAGATCAAAAGCTTCAAGCTGGCCTGGCCACTGCATTATGTTTAATTGCTCCTATACTAATGGCCAAAGATGGCTGGGACGACCATGATAGATCAGGAAGATTTACAGCGAGAGATATTGCGAAAAATTATCTTGATTCATGCGAAGAGGATGCTATTTTATTTACAAATGGAGATAATGACACCTTCCCGCTTTGGTACCTTCAAGAAGTTGAAGGATACAGGACAGACGTTCGTATTGTTAACCTCACATTAGCCAGCACTGATTGGTTCATTGATATGGTAAAACGTCAGGCCTATGACGGTAAGCCGATAAAACTCAGTATGGAGAAAGATGATTATCGTCAAGGTACAAGAGATTATCTACCTATTGTTGAACGTAAAAAATCTGACGCTTACATAAATGTTGGTGAACTTGTCAATTTCGTTTTAGACGAAAGCAAGCAAGAGATGTTTGGCCAAGGTCAACGAATGAACTACTTCCCAACTCGCAATTTTAGAGTGCCTGTGGACTCTGCAACTGTGGTTTCAAACGGCACCATCTCTCCTGGATATGAAGACAGAATTGTAGATGCTATCGAATGGACGGTAACAGGTCAATACATTTTGAAAAGTGAATTGGTCATTCTAGACATTTTAGCGAATAATAACTGGGAACGTCCTCTTTACTTTGCCAACACAATGCCAAGAGACAGTTATTTCGGTTTAGAAAACTATATGCAACATGAAGGCTTCACGTACCGATTGGTTCCTTATAAAGTGATTTCTGATAGAAATCAATTTGGTTACTTCGGTGAAGTTCAAACTGACGTTATGTATACCAACATGATGGAAGAGTTTTCATTCGGTAACATGCAAGACCCAAGTTTATTCATGGATGAAAACAACCTGCGGTTTGTCACGAATCTTCGATTAAACTTCTCAAGACTTGCAGATGCATTGATCAAGAAAGGTGAAACCGAAAGAGCTGAGGCTGTACTTGAAAAGTGTGTTGAAATGACAGTGAACAGCAATACACCGAATGATGTAACGCTCATTCAAATTACTGAGTCATACTTTGAAATAAATCGTTTTGATCGCGGTATGGAAATGTCTCGATTACTAGGCGATAATTACCTTGAGTTTTTGCGTTATTATAACTCCATAGATCGCAAGTATAGCTCATCAGTAAACCGAGATATCAACCAGTCGTATGCAGTGATCCAGCAATTAAAAAACATTGGCAGAAAATCCAATGTTGATGAAATGGCCGAGTACATTGACCCAGTGTTGCAAGAGGCTGAAACCTACTACCAAAATTTGGTTGGTGGAGCGCAGTTGCAGAATTAAATAAGATCGAAACAATAAAAAAAGCGAGGATTTTATCCTCGCTTTTTTTATGCTCATTTACCTCCTCCTTCAATAGCTTAAATTAATGAACGGCTGTTCAGCCTTGGGGATAATTCAGGCCAATAGTAGATTGCGAAACAAGAGATTGTTCAGAAGAAGAAAAAGCTAAAAATAGAGTATCCAATATTTCGCTCTTAGATGAATCAGCCGCTCCTTCTATTCCAAGCTATGTCTTCAATTATAGATTCAATGAATGGAAGCTAAACGATGAATCAGAAAAGATAGCTTATCAATTAATTAAAGAGGCAAGAAACACACCTGAGTCGATGATTCAGATAGATGGTTACACAGATACGTGGGGTTCATTTGAGAATAATACACGGGTTTCTGAACTTAGAGTAATTAATATTAAAAATCTTCTGGTCCTCAAAGGAGTATCGAAAGATAAAATTCAGATCAATTATCACGGTGAAATTAAACCCACTGGTGATTGCATATTGTACTATCCATAACCGATTGACTATAGAAAGCAGAACAGACGGGCAGAGGTCAGAATTTAATAATTGTTTTCCTCGAAACAAAAATTTCAGATGCCTTTTAAAATATTCATAAATTGGCTCCCTTTCAGATGGTAGACTTTATTAAAGTATAGGCTACATTTGTACGGAATTGCAGTGAAGTACTTTCTCTTAGTCATATCATTAATATTGGGATTAGCGTTCAGCTCTGTCGGGCAAACGTCTATGAACACAATGAACACGCGTGCCAAGTTCAAAGCGACTTACATCGTCAATTTCGCGAAATACACAGAATGGCCAGCTGCATATAAACAAGGTGATTTTATAATCGGAGTAGTAGGAGATAATGATCTAGCTCTCAACCTAGAAACTGCAGCAAAAACTAAGAAGATAAACAGTCAAGCTATGATTGTGAAGCGCTTCAAGTCACCTGATGAAGTTACCAAATGTCATCTGATTTATGTTTCAGGCAAATCGGTCAGCGAAGTTGACCCTTACATAAAGAAAGCAAAAGAATATAACTGTCTAACAGTAACTGAAGGCAGAGGTCTTATAGATAGGACCTCTGCAATAAACTTCATTGTTGTTGGTGCAGCCATGAAATACGAAATGAATAAATCTCTATTTAAACAACAGGATTTGATTGTAAGCAGCACATTAGAAAATTTAGCTACTAAAGTGATTAATTAATAAAATGAAAAGACTCGTAATCATAGCGATGGTCTTGTTCACGATGATACCGATTGGGCTTATGGCTCAGCTCGATCCGGTGTCGCTAGCACTTCGTGCTTATCAGAACAAGGATCTACCCAAAGCCAAGGAGCTCATTGAAATTGCCGTAGGCGATGACAATTTTAATGGAATTACTAAAACTTGGTATTTCCGAGGATACATCTATAAAGATCTTTACAAGGAAGCTAAAGGATCTGGAGAGGAGTTTGAACTTCGTTCAACTGCTATCGAGTCTTATAGCAAAACCATCGAACTTGAGCCCCAAGGTGAGCTAGTTGAAGATTGTCTTAATATATTAAAATACCTATCATCTACTCTTTACAATGACGCTGCATTCGCCCTAGATTCAAACAACTTTGAAACTGCGCAGTCATTATTCGACAATTACAGTGAAGTGATAATGATGATAAATCCAACAATGGATTTGAATCAGCGCACGATTGAATTTAAACTTTATAAAGCCTCGAAATACTCCTACTTATTTGATAATCCACGACCAGAAGACAATACAGAAGATATTGGTAATAAGGTCGTTAAACTTTATGAAGGTGTTCTTGTGCTTGATCCTGAAAACATCAGCGCTAACTACAACCTAGCAATACACTACTACAATCAAGGTGTTAACATCATTGAAAACATGGATTATGAGCAAGATTTCGAAACTCTCTTCGAGATTCAAGCTCAGGTAATGGATCTTTTTGGAGCGGCATTACCTTACATGTTAAAAGCTTACAAACTCAATCCGTTGAGAAAAGAGACACTAGTTGGTCTTTCAGGAATTTACTTCGGATTGAATAATATCGAAGAGTCTGAAAAATACCAAGCCGAACTGAAGAAATTAGAGAACCAAGAATAAGCGATCCAATACAATATGTTTTCACATTTCAGTATAGGTAGAAAAATCAGTTTAGGATTCGCTATAGTTATCTTATCAACTATTGTTGCGTTCTATATTACCAACACAACTTTCGTTGAAAGTCAGGAGATAAACGAGGAGATTACTAACAATCACACACCTTCTATCGCCAAGTTAGAGGAGCTTAAATTGATGATTGTAAGATCTAAAATGCTCATCAGCAACTGGGTCTATCTTCCAAGTCCTTCAGAAAATGAAGACAAGGTTCTTCTAAACCGTTTAACAGTTTCTGATTACCCGAATTTAAAACTAGAATTAGAAGAACTCTCCCAACGCTGGGATGATAGTACACGGGCTACATTAGATCCGTTATTTGACAATATTGAAATGCTTTGGTCTAATCATGAGTTTGTGAAACAAGCTCTTAACAGTTTAGATAACTACAATGAACCCATGAACCTATTCATGGCCAATTCAATGGTAGAAGAAGGCGGTGATATTGATAACTACACAGATCAAACGCTAGACATGTTGCAGGTTCTTATTGATAATAAGAAAGAGGTAACAAAGGTCATTACTGCTACCATGATTGAATCGTTTCAAAAGGTTCGATTACTGATCAAGAACCTAGGAATTGCTTTAACCATTGCAGGTATTATAATCGCCTTCTTAACTACAAGAACCATTGTTTCTCCAGTAAGAAAACTTCGTCTCATACTACTTGATCTATCGAAAGGTATTTTCCCTAAGAGTTGGATTAACTCTAGAGGTGATGAAATTGGTGAAATGGCCAACGCACTTGAAACAGTAGTAGCAGGACTTAGAAGCACCAAGGACTTTGCTATTGCAGTTGGTTCGGGAGGTTACAATACTGAATACACTCCATTGAGTGATCAGGATGAATTAGGTCAATCTTTACTTGTCATGCGTAAAAACTTAAAAGAGTATAGCGAGGACATGGAGGAAAAAGTTCGTGAGCGCACTGCTGAAGTCGTTCGCCAAAAAGAAGAGATTGAGAAACAAAGTGAGCAGATAGCTGAACTTTATGAGCAAGTAAAGGATAGTATTCTCTATGCAAAACGAATCCAAGAAGCAATTCTTCCGTCTAAAGAAGAAATTGATCAGTCGTTAAAGAATAGCATGGTGCTGTTTAGACCAAAGGATATTGTGAGTGGTGACTTCTATTGGTTTTCAGAAAAGAATGACAAGGCTATCATTGCAGCTGCCGATTGCACCGGGCATGGAGTTCCTGGAGCATTGATGTCTATGATTGGCTCATCATTACTCAATGAAATTGTCAATGAAAAAGGAATAACGAAGCCAAGTGAAATCCTGCTCGCTTTGAAGCAGGGGGTCATAAAAGCATTGAATAAGCATCCATCTTCTGACCAAACGAAAGACGGTATGGATATCGCTATTTGCACCATCCCTAAAAAAGGTAAGGTAATTGAATATGCTGGAGCAAACAATCCATTTTGGATGATTCGTGATGGCGAAATACTCGAAACAAGAGCAGATCGTCAACCAGTTGGAATCTATGGTGACAACTTAGATACACCATATACTAACCACGAAATTGAGGTAGAAAAAGGTGATTCGGTTTATATTTTCTCTGATGGATATGCAGATCAATTTGGTGGACCAGCGGGCAAGAAGTTCAAATACAGTCAATTCAAAAAATTACTCGTAGATCTTCAGCCTGAGACTATGAAGAAACAAAAGGATATCCTGAACACAACCATCGAAGAATGGATGGGTGATGAAGAGGAACAAATTGACGATATATTAATAGTAGGCATTCGCTTCTAAATAGCCACCCTTTCAAAACTTCCATTATCTCCAAGAGACAAGGCTGTTCCGGTGCACTTCCGTACAAGAAGTCAAACCATTGCTTTTCGATTAACTAGTGCTGAGGAATTGATAGATCAGCCCTTACCACATTCACAATCATGGCATTATGAGCTTCGTTAAGTTAAGCATATTCAAATGCTCTAAGCCAAAAACGAATAGAGGGTTCAGCTAGAAAACCCTTCACGTCAAGTTTTTTCTACGTTTCGAAAGGTGTTTTCTGACCAGAATAATTATATCTCTATAATCAAACCTATCGAAGGAAGCAGATTACCTGAGAAGTTCTCTACTATCCTTGTCGAGTATTTACTTGGATCTGTTGGGTCTTCAACAGGAAGGCCATTTTCATCCCTTTCAACCGTAATAAAAGGAGCCAATGGAGCTTGGTAGTTATAAACGTTTTGAATATCTAAGTATACGTTCAAAGACCATTTATTAAAGAAGAATCTTTTATCAAGTCTCACATCTAACTGATTTACAGCACCATTTCTCTGAGCATTCAGTTGATTGTAATCTAAGATCCCTACTCCCCTCAAATCCCAATTGCTTTTGACAGAAGACAAACTTTCATTGAAAGGGGTATATGGAGCTCCTCCTAAGTATCTGAATCGAACACCCAGCTCCCAGTTTCCTTTAAATTTCTTTCCTCCCGTTATTGTGATAATATTCCCATTATCCCACGCTGAAGGTAAAAAATCACCATTCTTATCTTGAAATTCGCTAATCACTAGTGTATATGCAATTATCCCATAGAACCCTTTGAATAGCTTTTGTTGAGCCAGAAACTCTAAACCATAAGAGCGTCCCTCAGAAGATGACTCAACTGGCTCATTGCCTATAACACCAAAATCACTTCCAAGATTGGCTAGAGTTATACCGTCACGTAAAAGAAATGGATAATTAAGATATCTTTTATAAAACCCTTCAACCGTAATCTTCGTGTTGGTGGCAGGTAAGAATTCAAGTCCCAAAACAGCGTGATCAGCGCTTATATAAGACACTCCATTTTGTTTGTTGATCAAATCATTGTTAGCATCACGATAACCCATCACAGTGTAAGGAGGAAGTTGATAAAATCTGCCAACGCTCGCATTAATACTCCATTTTGGGGCAAAAACGAAGGAAGCTGCAAAACGTGGCGAAAGCTGATCCAAAGGATTGGACATCTCCGGGTTATAATCACTGAAGTCTGTTCGTATGCCTGCCGAAAGGCTTAAACGATCTTTCACAAAAGATTTTGATAATTGAGAGAACATTGAGTATTTGTTCAGAAATAACTCTGAGTTGAAATCAATAGTTAACTCTTGTCCCGAATTCGTAACAATGCGATTGAAAGTACTGTTGGTGTAAAGGGCATTCTCATATCCAACTCCCGCATTCCACTTCCATCCATTTTCTCTCCAAGTATGCTCAAGACGAAGTTTATTCTCAATTTCCTGGCTGGTATAATCTAAAATTTTATTCGCTTCGTTGCTGTCATCATTGTCTTGATACTTTACGGCTTTATTGTTTAAGTGATTTCTGCTCACTACAACTTGCTGGAAGCTCTTATCAGCAAAGTGCTTGTAGTTAGCCCCGACCGTATAATTCCATTGGTCATTTGATGGAATATTTCCCAGAATATATCGATTCCTCTCTAATGTCTCTTCATCCGTAACACCATCGTTTGCGCCTTCATTCAATTCAAACTGATCAATTGCACCGAGGCCAATGAACGATATTTCATTCTTTTCATTCAACTTAGTTTTCACCTTGAATTGAGAGTCATTGTAAATTGGTAAAAATGGCAGCTTTAGGGCTGAAAATAAAAATTGCAAATAAGACCTTCTCACTGAGAATATATAACTGGTATTCTTGCCTAAAGGACCATCTAAGGTTAATCCATAATCGCTGCTTCCAACAGTAACATTTGCCTTTAACCCATCCGGATTTCCATCCTTTTGAGTGAAATTAAACACGGAGCTTAAAGCGTTACCACGATTACTCGGGAATGCCGCTGAATAGAAATCAACCTCCTGAATGAAATTGACATTAATCAAACCTACTGGACCACCAGACGCACCTTGCGTGGCAAAATGATTAATATTTGGAACTTCTATTCCGTCTAGGTAAAATCGATTCTCGTTCGGACCACCTCCTCTGATGATAATATCATTTCTGAAAGAAGGTGAAGAGGCAACACCCGGCAAGGACTGAATCACTCTACTTATATCGCGATTACCACCCGGATTCCTCTCGATTTCAGAAACACCTATTGTCCTCATTGAAACAGGTGCCTCTTCTTTTTTACTAAACGGAGACGCTCTTACTTCAACTGCTTCAAGAAGCTGAGCATCTTCCGTCATTTGAATATTGATGTTTACTGGACGGTTATTAAAAGCCTGGATTTCGTATACTACTGCTTTCCTGAAGCCAAGTGATGTAGCCTCCAAATTATATAACTTAGGTTCTAAACCAGAGATTTCAAAATTACCATCAAGATCGCTACTTGTTCCAGTAGTCGTTCCTTGAATCACAACATTCGCGAATGGAACTGGATCATTATTTATAGGATTATAAACCTTTCCTTTAATCACAGCGTTTTGAGCTACAATAGAAGACATGATTAATACTAAAAAAGCAAAAGTGGTGGTGATGTTCTTCATATGACGAATATCAACACAATCATGCAACGATTGTTTAGAGAAATGCATTTTTTGTCTTACTGAGTTTAGCGTAACTTTGCACCCCTTAAAACAAAACGAATTTCGCATGGCGCAGATTGAAGTTATTCTCCCCAAAATGGGAGAAAGCGTTGCCGAGGCAACAATAACAACATGGTTGAAAAGTGAAGGTGACACCGTAGAAGCGGAAGAGGCGATCGTTGAAATTGCCACCGACAAAGTAGACAGTGAAGTACCTTCTCCGGCAGAGGGTAAAATCCTTAAAATTTTAGTTCAAGAAGGAGAAGTTGCCAAAGTAGGACAGGTTATTGCCATCATTGGAGCTGAAGGAGACGTTGCGAGCGCACCATCTTCTTCTTCAAGCGCTCCTGCTGATGTAGCTCCAGCGGAAGCTGCAGCTATTGAAGAGAACATTCAACAAGCAACTCAAGCCACAGCGCCAAGCGCAAAGATTGACTTTTCAGGAAGCGATCGCTTCTACAGCCCACTCGTAAAGAGTATAGCGAAGGAAGAAGGCATAAGTGCGGTCGAACTAGAGCAAATTTCAGGTTCAGGAAATGAAGGTAGAGTAACGAAAAAAGATATTCTTGCATTTGTTAGTGGCCGCCAAAATGGCTCCAGTACCTCACCAGCTCAGGTGTCAGCTCCATCTGCCACCCCAACTACCAAGGCTGCTGCTACGGTTCAATCAACTCCTGTTTCATCTTTATCAGGAGATGTTGAAATAATTCAAATGGACAGAATGCGCAAGTTGATTGCCGACCATATGGTCAAATCAAAGCAAACTGCTGCGCACGTTACGAGCTTCGTTGAAGCTGATGTTACCAACATCGTGAATTGGCGAAACAAAATGAAGAAGCACTTCGAGCAGGTGGAAGGAGAGAAATTAACCTTTACTCCTATTTTCATTGAAGCCATCGTAAAAGCTATCAAAGATTTCCCAATGATTAATATCTCGGTAGAAGGAGATAAAATCATTAAAAAGAAGAATATAAACATTGGAATGGCAGCTGCACTTCCAAGCGGAAATTTAATTGTTCCGGTTATTATGAACGCTGATCGTCTAAATCTTTTAGGGATTACAAAAGCCGTAAATGACTTAGCCAAAAGAGCGCGTGAAAACAAACTTCTTCCGGATGAGATTCAAGGTGGAACCTACACTGTTTCTAACGTTGGGACATTTGGAAATGTATTTGGAACGCCTATCATCAACCAACCCCAAGTTGCAATAATGGCAGTAGGTGCTATAAAGAAAAAGCCAGCTGTAATTGAAACTGAAGCAGGTGATACACTTGGCATACGTCATTTCATGTATCTATCCCATTCCTATGACCACCGGGTAGTAGATGGTGCATTAGGAGGAATGTTTGTGAGAAGAGTTGCCGATTATCTTGAAAATTGGGATGTAAATAGAGAAATCTAATTCTTGAAACGTTGAGCATCAGAAGTTGGAAGGCGATTATGCCACTTGTGTCAAAAAGCTCTGATTGACAGTTCTTTATAAATCGCTTTTAAATACTAACAAGATTTTAACAATCGTAGTAAGAAGAAGAAGTAATTCACATTTAAAATCTCAAACAACTTAAAGTCAAATTATCTAAATCATTGACTTAAAGGTATTTAAATTGAATTTGAATTAACAATTTTCTGTTTATAAGAACCACATCATCGAAAATTGTCCGCATTGAAAGGGGGTAGATTTGTGAAAAGGTCATCCTAATCCTTATTCTATGCGGTATTCAGAAAGAATCACTCATTCTACAGCTCCTGGGAAGGTATTCTTTCTGCTTGTTTTCTTCTCCTTGCTCATGGCCATAACAGCCTTCGGACAATCTCGTGAGGAAAGAAAATTGCATATCAGAGCTATCAAAGCACTGAATACGGGGAAACTAGCTGATGCCGAGTATCTGTACCATGACTTGCTTCAACTTGCACCAGAAAATCCTGACTATAACTATGAAATGGGTATTGCCATTTATGAGCAGGGTATACATCGAGGAAAGGCAGCTCCTTATTTTGAAAAGGCACTTCTCTCTACCAAGGCCGACACATTAGCGGACATGTTTCTATTTGCAGGAAAGGCTTCTCAATATGCCGGTGACTTTGATATCGCTATAGATCACTTCAAAACTTATATGGGCCTTATGCGAAAGCTTGAAGACCTTTCTCCTGAATTACTAGAAGAAGATGTGCCCAGATACATTGAAATGTGCCAGAATGGTAAGGTTCAATTCGAAAACAACAAAGAACACGTTAGGATAGAAAATCTAGGTAAATTCATAAATAGTGAATTTGCAGACTACTCCCCTGTTGTCTCGAAAGATGAGAATATGATTCTCTTTACTTCGAGAAGAAAAGGTACTACCGGAGAAGATATAGACTCTGACGACAAATACTTTGAAGATATTTATTACTCATTGAATATTGATGGCACTTGGACAAAGGCATCCAACTTTGATTCTACGAGTAGATTCATGAATGCTGAAATTAACACAAACGATCACGATGCTGCCATTACTTACGCTGCAGATCAGACCCAGCTATACATCTATCGAGAGGAAGACGTTTGGGTAAGTACCCTGGAAGAGGGTCTTTGGTCACTTCCTATTAGAGATCAAGGAAGGATTAATACGGCTAAAGGTTATGAGCCTTCAGTTTTCATTACTGAAGACCAAAAGCAAATGTTTGTTGTAAGTGAACTAGGCAGTGGATATGGTGGACGTGATATTTATAGAACTTTTAAAGGAGCTGATGGGACATGGCAACCATTAAAGACCCTAGGAAATGTAATCAATAGTCGATTTGATGAGGATGCTCCTTTTCTTACCCCAGATGGAAATACGTTGTATTTCGCTTCGAATGGCCACAATTCAATGGGTGACTATGATATATTCAAATCAGTGTTGGACGAAAACGGAAATTGGTCTCAACCAGAAAACTTGGGTCCACCAATAAATACTCCAGGCCACGACAGGTATTTTGTTACTACTGATGCAGGTGCTGTTGGCTATTATGCTTCAGATAGGGATGGTGGATATGGCGAGACCGACATTTATAGAATCATACTTGATTGTAAAGCAGTTTCAGCAACGATAATTAGAGGTGTTGTGTTTAGTGAAGACCTTAAAAAAGCCGTAGGGGCTACCATCACAGTATTTGATGGTAAAACAGGGCGGTTAATTAATAATTATGCAGCAGATTCTACTGACGGGACCTATGAAATGCGCCTAAAAACTGAAACCAGCTACAAATTCAAAATAGAGGCTGATGGATACATGGCGCATTCAGGAGATTTCAAGGTTCCTCAACAGTGCGATTATTATTCCCTTTTTCAAGAAATAAAAATTGAAAATATGACGGATAGCTCTGGACGTGTTTACGCTCAAAAAGCATTCATCAACAATGCATTTTTTAATATCGACCAAAAGATAAATGAAGACTTCGCAGAACAAGATATGACTAAAATAAGCGATCGTCAAAAAGACTCTCTTAGGTCATTAATTGCAGAAAACTACAATCCTATTGAGCTTACCAACTATGTAAAAATGATCGACATCTTGGATCCTAATGGGATAAGGTTGAGTAGCGAAGTTATTGGCGAGAAAGATGTTGCCATCGTACAGGCTAGAGACGAGGTTAAAGCAAAGTACAACAAGAATGTAGTCTCAGCCGATCAATATTACTATAGCGATTTACTTCCCGAAGCCCGCGCTGGATATATCGTTGCTAACGTTATAGATGAAGAACAAGCCTATCCAAAGCAGCAAATGAGAGTAATAGAGGACCGTTTAAAAGACGCACCACTGGATGCACTTCTAGCAACATTGCCAGAGGTGGATGCGTCAGAAATGGTGGTTCTGGAAGATCCTTCTATGATAGATAATAGCTCCATGATTATTCCTGGTGGGCCAATCATTCCTCAAGCGAAACCTGCTGTAGAAGAAGTTATCGAAGAAAAAATCAAAGAAGAGCCTGCTCTTTTAGCTGACATCGTTGAAGAAGAATCCGTGCCAGTTAACATACCAGAACCCACTATCCCAGATGTCGTAATTGAAACCCAACCAGAGATAGTCAAAGAAGTAATTCAGCCAGAGATTGCAGAAGAAAGAATAGCTCCTATTGAAACCAAGGCTGAAGAAGAAACAATTGTATTTAGAAACATACTCTTTGATTTCGACAAATCCTTTTTACGTGAAGCAAGTATTGAAGAATTGAAAAAGATCAATAAGTACATGTCCAATAGGAATGGTACAGGTCTCACAATTGATGGTCATGCTGACTGGATCGGCACCACAGAATACAACCTCGCACTCTCTGAAAAAAGAGCTAAAACTGCCTATAGTTTCCTTATTGATAAAGGGATATCAAATAGTAGACTTTCTTATCAATTCTTTGGTGAGGCAATTCCTATTGCACCAAACCAAAATGAAGATGGAAGTGACAATCCAGATGGCAGACAGATGAATAGAAGATGCGAATTCAAAATTGATAAAGCGGGTACCGCAGAGAATGTGGTATTGAAATTCTAAATGTAAGTTCTCACGCTTACCTTTGGCCGCATGACGCGGTTAAAACTTAACAGACCATTAGCTTTCATCGACCTCGAAACAACAGGTGTTTCCGTAGGCTCAGATAGGATTGTAGAAATTGCCATTATAAAACTTAATCCAGATGGCAGCAAGACCAATAGAACGCACAGAGTAAATCCAGAAATGGAAATCAGTGCTGAATCTATTAGTATTCATGGGATCAGCAATGCTGACGTTGCCGAAGAACCAACTTTCACAGATCTTGCTCCTGCCCTATTTAAATTTCTCTTTAATTGCGATTTATCAGGATACAATAGCAACAAATTTGATATCCCAATGCTTGTGGAGGAGTTTTATCGCGCGGGTATAGAATTTGATTTTCAGGATAGAAAATTAGTTGATGTGCAGAACAT
This sequence comes from uncultured Flavobacteriales bacterium, assembly GCA_905479105.1. Lineage (GTDB taxonomy): Bacteria > Bacteroidota > Bacteroidia > Flavobacteriales_G > Salibacteraceae > SHAN690. The sequence continues at coordinate 218,928 of CAJQLE010000004.1, read as the reverse complement.
CTTTCACAAGATGGAACAACGCACTCTGGTTGCTGCATATAAATTTTATTTGAATAAAGATCTCACCAATGCGCATAGTGCCTTAGCTGACATTGAAGCGACACATGAAATACTAGAGGCTCAATTAGAGCGCTATAGTGACACTTTAAAGGCTGATATTGATTTCTTGGAGGAATTCTCTCAATACAATAAAACAGCTGATATAATGGGCCGTATTGTGTTTGATGACCAAAATAGAGAATGCATCAACTTTGGAAAGTTCAAAGGAACTCCCGTTGAAGATGTATTTAGGAAAGAACCTGGATATTATGGCTGGCTTATGAACGGTGACTTCCCTCTATCCACTAAGAAAGTCTTCAAGGACATTATGGATAAATTAAAAGCCAAGAACCAAGCAGCTCGATCATGAAAATAATTTGCATCGGAAGAAACTATGCAGATCATGCCAAGGAAATGAAAAGCGAGGTTCCTACGGAACCTGTTTTTTTTCTAAAACCTGACACCGCGCTTCTGCCAAAGCGTAACCCTTTTTTCATTCCATCATTCTCAAATGATGTGCATCATGAGCTTGAACTTGTGGTTAGAATAAGTCGTGTTGGGAAGAGTATTGAAGAGCGCTTCGCTCATCGATATTACAATGAAGTCAGTGTTGGTATAGATTTTACTGCCCGTGATATTCAAGCTCTATGCAAAAGCAAAGGACTTCCTTGGGAAAAGGCAAAGGCATTTGATGGGAGTGCTCCTGTCGGGAAATTTGTGATACTTAAGGATGATCAAAACATTCAAGATCTTGATATAACATTAAAAATCAATGATCAAATCGTTCAGGAAGTCAATACTTCTAAAATGATTTTTAGTGTAACCCAGATCATTAGCTACGTTTCACAGTTTATTACTCTTAAAATAGGAGATCTTATTTTCACGGGAACGCCAGCCGGAGTTGGACCAGTGAAGATCAACGATAAATTGGAAGGCTTTATCGGAGAGGAAAGCCTTTTAAAATTGAATGTGAAATAAACCGTTTAGAACTTCAATATAATATCCGCAGTTCCTTCCTCCTTAAGATCAAATTCACAGCGCCTGTTTAACTGACGACCTTCCGGATTGTCAGTACCATCCGCATTAGCATTCGGTGCTACCGGAAGCGCTTCTCCATAGAACTGGTAAACAATGCGTTCGTCACTTATTCCTTTAACTCTAAGGTATTTATAGGCCTGTTTAGCTCTGCGTTCTGATAGAGATAAATTATACTCCACTGTGCCAATCCAATCTGCATGACCATCTAACTGCAAAACATATTTTGGATTTTTATCTAAGTAAGCGTAAATCTTATCCAATTCCTTTTGGCTTAATAAACGGAGGTCACTTTTATCAAAATCGAAGATTATATTTCTGAAAACTAAGTTCTCCTTTTCATCAAGAGAATCATCATCAGCAGCAGCACTTGTCACTTTCTCAGCCTCGGCTACCTCTTCTTTGGCCGCCAATTGAGCCTCTAGTTTAGCTCTTTCATCACGTGCGAGTTCTTTCGCCTTTACCTCGGCTAAACGTCTTGCATCTTCCTGCGTTTTAACCTGGGCAATTCTTGCCTCTTCTTTCTTTCTATTCTCTTGAACAATGGCTTGTTTCTTTGCTTGCTCTTGTGCAGCTGCAATAATCTCAAATTGGTCGTTCTCTCCTTGATTGGCAATAGACTCTTCCTGCGCCAGTGCAAGTTCGGCAGACACGTTTGTCACCTTTTCTTGAACCGACTCACTTTGCATTTTGATCTCGCTCATGGATATCATTGCTGCACTATTATCTCTAAGAGGATGTAATTAACAATCCATACTTCACAAACAAGTAAATCCTCTAGGGGCAATGGTTACAGAGTGATTTACTGCGTTTAATCAAGTCGAATTACCTTATTAAACGATCTAGCCCAAAGCAATATTCTTCAAGATAATTCTATGAACATAGGGGGTTCAATTTACGATAGACATTAAAGTCATCCAGCTATGCGTAAACAATTTTAAGCGATTGAATATCAATGTCATGCCCCCCTTTAAATCTCAGTAAATCTGAATCAATTCCACAACCCTTCATCCAGGTTAATTTTTGAGCAATTACACTCTCATTCGCAAATTGATCATTATCACCAAAAATTGTGTAAACATCAATGGATGCTAGCTTTTTCACGTTTTCTTTGAAGTCAAAATCATTCGGAAAGACGGTAGAATGCAAAATCAATTTTCGCACATTCATCTTTGATTCTGCTAGCCACCTGCACGCGGTTGGTCCTCCCTGACTAAATCCTAAAATATCAATGGGAAGATGGTTAGGTATATCCAACGAGGAGTGCAGTTTATTTAAATAGCCTAAGTAGTCCTTAATATCCGTCTCTCGATCTTCTTTTGTCATCCATGAAGCCCCTACTCGACCATCATAACCCTCAACATAGAATCGGTTCAATCCTTCGGGAGCAACGACCATTATCCCCAATTCAGTTAAAGGTTCAAAGCGTTTAATGAAGTGTTTTGCAAGTTGTCTGTAACCATGAATTACAAACAAAACGCTATTAAACTCAAGCTTCGGTTTTAAGGTATAATACCTTGCGGTTTTAGAAACTTCAATATGAAATTCTTCTGCCATTGATCTTTATGATTCTGAGGTATCTAAATCATTGTATTTCTCGCGAACTCTTTCTGAAATGGGAATAGCGTCACCATGATCGTCTATCCTTACAAAGGTGAAATTCGTGCTACACACCAACGTTTCTTCGCCACTGTAAACATTATGCTTTCTCGCTTCAACCAGCAAGGTAATCGATGACCTTCCTAAGCGAAGCACCTTACCATAGATCTTTAAATGAAAGCCCATTTTGACCGGCTTAGTGAAAATGACTTCATCAATTTTAAGGGTAACCATATTAGGCGAATGACAAATTTCATAGGCCATTATTGCCGCTGATTCATCAAGCCATGAGATCATAATTCCTCCAAAAAGATTGCCATGGATCCCAAGGTCTTTTTCCATGCACAAACGTTGTGAAATCAGTTGCATATTAATGTGTTTTGGTCATTGATGTGTGCGTAACAATTATAAAGTCTCCCAGTTCTTTCCAATCATCTTGAAAAGCCAATGTTTCACTTTCGGTAGAAGCGATTACTCCAACTTTCAATAACGGATCCAGTTTTTTCAAATAGGTATTGATTCCAGAAAACTTCTGAGAATGAAAAGAGCCATTAAAATGAACAAATAAATCTTTTTCACTTCTAAAACGAATGATATTAATCGCCATTGTATAATCCTTAAGAGCTTGAGCAGCTATCAAGTTTTCGATATTCATTCCATGTCCATGCCCGCCCATCATCTCGCGCATATCATTATATCCTACATCCGCGGTGTCAACAACAAGAGAAAGTTGAGGAAGAAAACGTTTAGCTTCTTCATCCAATGAATCAAGAGCCAAAGGACCTTTACTCGCAACCAATGAAGCATATCTGCGCGGTACGTTGGTGGCGATAAATTGAAGGTCATTCTCTTTAGCAAACTCAACCAAGGGAGCATAATCAGTATCATAATTAGGCCAAAGTTTCGCCTCTTTTTTAAAGTGCTCTAACCTTATAGTGCCAGACAAATACTCGAACAAAACCAACTGATCATCCCTTTCAAACATTTCGGCTCCGAGGACTAAATTGTGAGCCTCATCAAGTGCTTTGACCAGTTCAATTTGAAGCCAATGATCTATTGGATTGTTGTGCATTTCTCCAAACAATACCACATCATTTTTAGCCAAAACTCGAGTCATTTCTTCAAATGAAACCACTTTACCATTAGAGGAATATATTCTATAAGCTTCCAGCTTTTCCTGCGCTAATCCATGAAAAGAGGGGATTACAGAAGAAAAAGCAATCAAAAACAACGTTAGACTTCTCATAAATTTTCAATATTAACTTAATGTTAATTAAATGTATCTTTAAAATTACCTACATTAGCTCTATGTTTCGGGAAAAGCATATCATAACATTCATAATTTTAGTAGCGATAAGTTTTAGTTTATCTGCAAAGGTCATACATATAGAGTATTATCCTAACGGTGAAAAAAAGATTGAGTTAATCAAATTGAAAAAAGGTATAGTTCAGGTGAATGCATATTACAACACTGGTCAACTAAAAGAGAAAGGCTACTCTAAAAACGGCATGTTCCAAGGCAAGTGGATTCGATACAATGAAAATGGCATTGAAATCGCTACAGCCTTCTATCATAATGATGTAAAAATTGGCTCTTGGAACCATTATGACCAATGGAGTCAAAACACATACAAAGTCTATTACAACAATGGTCTTCCTGCATCATTCAAGCAATATGGACCTGATGGAAACTTAATTGCTTCTGGCGAGCGATTGAATTAATGGTTATCTCCATCCAAGAGTCCACCAAGACCTCCTAAGATACTTCCTTCACCCTTTCTTTTACCACCCATCTTAGGTGCTGAACTTATTATTCTGTCTGCTAATCTAGAAAAAGGTAAAGATTGAATCCAAACCTTACCTGGACCTCTTAAGGCTCCAAAAAACATTCCTTCACCCCCAAAAAGTGTATTCTTAATACCACCTACAAATTCGATATCGTATTGAATGTCTTTTGTAAAGGCCACAATGCATCCCGTATCAACTTTAAGAAGCTCACCAGATTGTAATTCTCTCTCAATGATTGTGCCTCCTGCGTGAACAAACGCCATCCCATCACCTTCGATCTTTTGCATGATAAACCCTTCTCCACCAAACAATCCAACACCAATTCTTTTTTGAAATTCTATTCCAATGGATGTGCCTTGAGCAGCACATAAAAAAGCATCCTTCTGACAAATCACCTTACCACCTAATTCAGCAATGTCAAGAGCAATCACTTTTCCTGGATAAGGTGCTGCAAATGTCACGTGATCTTTCGAGGTTCCATTATTGGTATATGCAGTCATGAAAAGACTTTCACCCGTTAAAACTCGCTTGCCCGCTGAAAACATCTTCCCCATGAAACTCTGATCACCTTTAGAGCCATCGCCAAACACAGTTTGCATTTGAATGCTTCCATCCATCATCATCAAACTTCCTGCTTCTGCAATAACCGTTTCTAAAGGATCTAATTCAATCTCCACACATTGCATCTCTTCTCCGATGATGCGGTAGTCTATTTGATGCGTATTCATGGCTTATAATTTTATCCCACAAATTTGGCACACAACTCTCAACGAATTGAAATAAAAATGACCGATTATCACATAAGGTGACAATCGGTCATTATACTTTATAACTGAATCTTATTTCAAGGAAGCAAGAGCATTTTTGTAGTCTGGTTCTTGAACTATCTCCGGAACTTGTTCTGTGTAGATCACTTTGCCATTTTCATCAATTACCACTACTGCGCGACTGAACAATCCTACAAAAGGTCCTCCCTCCATTATAACGTTGTAGTTAGAAGAGAACCCGAGGTTTTTGAATTCTGAAGCATTCTTCACGTTCTACAAACCCTCTGCTCCGCAAAATCTCTTTTGAGCGAAAGGAAGATCTTTTGAAACGTTCATTACAACAGTATTTTCCAAATTTGAAGCTTCACTATTGAACTGTCTTGCACTCATAGCACAAATTCCGGTATCAATACTTGGGAAAATATTCAGTACTAATTTCTTTCCTGCGAAGTCTTTCAATGAAACATCCTGCAAGCTGTCGTTTGTCAAAGAGAAGTCTGGTGCTTGCTCCCCTACTTTAGGCAATTCACCAACAGTTTTTATTGTAGATCCTTTAAATGTAATTGAAGCCATGTTTAGATTTAATTATGGTTTATGATATGAAATTGAAACAAGGAAACAATCATCTTGTTCAAGCTGTAGATTTCCTTCAAAAATCAAATTAATCTCCTCATTAGGAGGAGAAAGATTAGAAATTAATTTAGGCCAAATTTATCACCAAAAACTACATTGCTCACTATTTGGTTTTCGTACCTCATACCTAATTTTATATTTGCCTCATTTACTAAACCAGTTCAACATGAAGTATACTATTGTTTGCCTTTCCATTCTTCTTTCAACCTTTTCAGGGATAGCACAGAAAAAAGGTGAAAAAGACGCTCCGAAACAATCAAGCTTAAGTGGAATGTCCTTCAGAAGCATTGGTCCAGCTTTGGTTTCAGGAAGAGTAATTGACCTAGCTGTAAACTCTAATAATCATGATGAGTTCTTCGTTGCAGCAGCTTCAGGGGGTGTTTGGAAAACAGAAAACCACGGAAACACATTCACCCCAGTATTTGACGGTCAAGGCTCATACTCTATTGGATGCGTTTCTTACGACCCTAATAATGAACACACAATTTGGGTCGGCACTGGCGAAAACAACAACCAACGAAGTGTTGCATACGGAGACGGTGTATACAAGTCATTAGACGATGGCAAAACCTGGAAGAACATGGGGCTTAAAACCTCTGAACACATTGCCAAGGTTATTGTAAAGCCAGGAAATTCAAATACCATATATGTCGCAGCCTATGGTCCCCTTTGGAGCGAAGGTGGTGAACGTGGAATCTACCAATCAAATGATGGAGGAGAAACATGGGATCGAATATTACATGTGAGCGAGAATACAGGATTTTCTGATTTATGGATGGATCCTAAAAATACTGATGTGATGTATGCTTCAGCGCACCAGCGTAGAAGACATGTTTGGACCTATCTAAGCGGAGGACCTGAATCAGCTGTGTATAAAACAACAGATGGCGGGAAAAATTGGAGGAAAATCATGAGTGGTTTCCCCAAAAGCGATCTTGGAAGAATTGCGCTAGCAGTTTCTCCTGCAAATCCGGATGTAATTTATGCCATGGTAGAAGGATTTGACAACGAGCATGGTGGTTTTTACAGGTCAGACAATATGGGCGAAAGTTGGAACAGACAAAGTGACTATTTCACGAGTGGTAATTATTATGTAGAACTTATTCCAGACCCATTGGATGAAAATAAGGTGTTCTCAATGGATACTTGGCTTCATCACACTGAAGATGGTGGAAAGACTTTTAAAAAGTCTGGAGAAAAAAGCAAGCACGTAGACAATCATGCGATGTGGATTAATCCAGATAATACCAACCATTGGCTAGTAGGATGCGATGGTGGCCTTTACGAAACTTGGGATGCGGCCAGCAATTGGCAATTCTATCAGAACTTAAATCTCACTCAATTTTACCGCGTAGCGGTTGATTATGATGAGCCATTCTACAATGTTTACGGTGGAACACAAGATAACAATACCATTGGTGGCCCTTCAAGAACAACCAATGCTCACGGAATAAGCAATTTCGACTGGTATATTACTCGAGGTGGAGATGGTTTTGAACCTGCTGTTGATCCAACAAATGCAGATATCGTCTACAGTCAATCTCAATATGGCTGGTTAGTTCGCTACAACAGAAAAACAGGAGAGAAAGTAAATATTAAGCCTGTCGAAAGAAAAGGTGAAGATGCATATCGCTGGAACTGGGACGCACCGTTACTAATTAGTCCTCATGACAGCAAGCGCCTCTATTTCGCAGCCAACAAAGTGTTTATGAGTGATAACAGAGGTGATTCGTGGACCGTAGTCTCTGAAGATCTATCTCAAAAAATTGACCGCAATAAGCTAAAGGTTATGGGAACCACATGGGGGGCTGATGCAGTTGCTTTACACAAAAGCACTTCCATTTTTGGAAACTTGGTTGCATTGGAAGAATCCCCAATCAAAGCAGAATTGCTTTATGCAGGAACAGATGACGGCCTCATTCATCGCACTACTGACCTGAAATCTTGGTCAAAATTTTCATCTTTTACTGGTGTTCCTGTTGGAACTTACGTGAACGACATTCTCTGCGATGGCTTTGATGAGAGCACCGTTTATGCCGTTTTCAATAACCATAAGAATGGCGATTTTAAACCCTACATATTGAAAAGCAAGGACCAAGGAAGCTCTTGGGAATCCATTTCGGGAGATCTGCCAGAAAGAGGATCTGTTTATTGCTTAGCTCAAGACCATGAAAACAAAGATTTGCTTTTCGCGGGAACTGAATTCGGAGTATTCTTTACGACTGATGGAGGCGAAAAATGGACCAAAATAGGCGGTGGCTTGCCGACTATTGCCATTCGAGATATAGAAATACAAAAACGCGAGAACGATCTTGTTCTAGCCTCTTTTGGACGTGGCTTTTATGTGTTGGATGATTATTCTCCTTTGCGAACGATTGCTGATACAGCAAACACTTCAGCGCATATCTTTCCTATTAAAGACGCTTTAGTCTTCAATGTGACCAATCCACTTGGGACAAGCGGAAAATCATCACAAGGGGAGTCATTTTTCACGACTCCTAACCCCCCAATCGGAGCGACTTTCAGGTACTTTTTAAACGAAAAACCTCAAACTTTAGAAGATCAAAGAAGAAAGGCTGAAAAGAAAATCAGAAAAGACAAGGGTGATGTTGATTATCCTGATTATGAGGATTTAAAAAAAGAAGACCTTGAACTCAAACCATACTTAGTCTTCGAAATTAAGGACAAGGATGGCCATGTGATCAGTAGATATAAGGAGGAGAAAGTCAGCAAAGGCATCAATCAAAGCATTTGGGATTTTAGATTGGAGAGCACCACACCTGTGCAACTTAAGGAAGAAGAAGTCGGTAGATACTCTTCACCTGATTGGGGAGCATTGGCTATGCCAGGCGAGTATAGCGTCACAATACATCAATTCTTAAATGGTAAATTAACTGCTCTCGCTGGTCCCGAAAGTTTCACGATTAAGATGCTTCATCAAAGCCAAATATCAAAACCAGACCTGGTTCAACTCACTAATTTCATTAACAAAGTGAATGAAGGAAGGAGGCAAGTAAGAATTACAATGGAAGAACTGAAGGAGCTGAATACCACATTCTCATTTATTGAAAACACCGTTTTAAAAGCACCAAATGCCGATCTTAACATCCTGGATGAGATCAACAAAATCAGCAAAGATTTGGATCAGCTGAATATTGGTCTATATGGAGATAGAACCAAATCAAAGAGAGAATCAGAATCTTACCCTGGTATAATCTTCAGGATAGAAGTAGCAGCCGGTAACATCTTCGAGCACACAGAAGCTCCAACGCAAAGCGAACAACGAAGCTTTGAAATAGCAATGGAAGAGCACGGTTCTTTGCGCACGAATTACGAAAAAGTAAAAACTGAGATCAATGCAATCACGCAGAAATTAGAAGATGCAAAGGCACCTTATTTCAAGCATTGATAATTGCAATTAACCTTTGGGACGATAAAGTGTGAATACTCGGCTGACATTAAAGCCAAAGTGAATATCACCTTTGAGCCAATCGCCCGTTGTTTCCGTCATAAATGCATTTTCAACCATTCCAGTTGAATTCGTAAAATGCAATTGAAAAACGTGTCCTCCAGTTTCAATATCAAAACCTATTGACAATGAATTGGTATACCTTGGATCAAGCTGATTTGGCAAAGTGTAATAGTATTCCACATTTAGCGCAAGGCGCTTAGAAAGCTTCATGCGACCTCCTACTCCAAGAACAAGAACATCGTTAGACTCTGCTCTGGTCATAACGAAATTTCTATGCACTATCGAAGGCATAAACTGAACGGATATTCCATCAGTGAACTTACGACCAACAATCAATTGATGCGTGTAAAACAGTCTATGAGAATTGAGGTAAGGCTCTATTTCTGAGTTAGTATTTTTGAGAGAACTCACGGCCATATCAGAAACCCAAAGCATTGATATTGGGATGTTTCTCTTTCCAGTTTGCTGACGCAAGAATTTCATCTTAACAAAACCATCATACACTTTACCTACACTGCTTCTGCCTACTCCAACATTTAACCAAGGAGTTACGCCATAATCCAAGCCAATTCTAATGGAAGCAGCATCCAAACCAAAAAGCTCATAAGCTCCACCATTCAAGCGGCCAAAACGGTGAGAGATTTTAAAATCAAGTACACCCTCCGAATTCATTTCAAAGGAATGTCCATTAATAATTCTAGTGGTCTTAAAACCAGCAGTAGCATAATCCACTGTGGGCTCATCATCCGAAAGCAAATCCAGCATACTTTCTTGAGCATTTAAAACCAATGAACTTGCCATCAAAACACAGGAAAATAGTAGGTTATGAAATGTCATAGGTTGTTATTTCATAGATTTAAGAAGTGCTTCTACGTTCACTTCAATATCCTTGGCAATTTTATCTCTAACCGCATTAGGAATAGCGATTTTATAATCTTCTGGGTTCACATTGAACTTACAAACGACCTTGATGCCATCTGCATCTTTTAGCAATTGTGCTGGGATTTCAACATCCTTCTCAACACCATGAATGGTCATCTTTCCCTTCGCAACTGCTGTTGCATCGGCTGGATAATTTTTTGCCTTTAAATCAGCTATATTCTCAATATTTCCGCGAAAATTGGCTTTTGGATGAGTATTCGACTCCATATAATTTTCATTGAAATGCTCTTCCATCAAAGCCTTATCAAACTCAAACGACTTAATCAAAGCTGCAAACTCAAATGCACCGGTGGAGACATCAACGACACTTTGAAGCTTTTCATTATTAGCCTCAATATTCTCAATTGGAGTAGCTGAAAAGAAGCTAACACTTCCTTCTCTTGTGAAATATCGATCTTGAGCAAATGAAACCTGTCCTAGAGTCTGAATAAGGACAAGAGTTAAAATTATTTTTTTCATGGTTGAATTTATTGAATGACTAATGAAGATCTTTTAAGCTCTACAGTTCCGCCTGGAATCATGGATGAAGCATCCCCTAAAAAACCAGAACAAACACCTTTAACGGTGATCTGATCTCCAGAAATTTCATCTAAATCCACTGGGTTTTGAAATGTGCAGCTGACAATATTGTATTCATCTGATGATATCATAACCGAGGTGACTTGACCATTCTCCTTAGACAATTCCATAATTGGACCTGTAACTTGTATAATTTGATCGATATACTTCGCACCTGATTCTTGCTCGTTGTCTAGAAAGGACTGTACAATTTCATCTCCTGAAACTACAAAAGCAGCCTCTTCATCAGCTGTTTCAGCATGCCCGCATGACAACAATGCCAGAGGAAGGGCAATAATTAGTGTTTTTAAAAATCCTTTCATTTTGATTGTATTAATTTTCTGGATAGCCCTGATTAATCCAATTAATTAAGGCTGTCTTATCGGTATTGGACAGACTAAAACCTTTGGGCATTGTTCCGCTTTCAACTCTATTTTTAAGTGTAAAGCTCTCAATAGCTGATTTTACTTCATTATATGTAGACAGCGGCTGTCTTCCAGCGCCATTTCCAGCAGCATGGCATCCTGAAGTGGCACAATTAGATGAAATGATTGATTCAATATCCGCGTAAACATATGTGGTGGTTGAATCTATGAGTGAGTCATTCACATAAATGGTATCCATTGGATACAAATCTTTGGCGTTATCATAGTAACAACCTTCGGAAAAAAGTGTAACAGCTATAAGTGAGACAAACAGTACGGTTGCAGATGTAATTCTTTTCATTAATTATCTAAAGTTCCTTCGTTAATCCAAATTTGAATGGTTGCAATATCACAAGAATCCATTTTCGCTGCACCTTGAGGCATAGCAGAAAAACCAGTAGCATGATTAATCGCCCCCATCAGCCTTCCATTATCAGCAACAATCTTAGTACCGGTATAAGTTTCTAAAGTTACTCCACCTCCGCTGCTAGCAATAGAATGACAACCTGCGCAACCATAAGAGCTGAAAATAGGAGTGACATCATTCGCAAAGGAAACATTAATTGGATTGCAACCAGCAGTGGTTGTATCATTGGTGGTTGTGTCTGTTGGGATCGTATCTGTCGGCAGTGTATCAATAGGAATAGTCTCAACCTTGCAGGCATTGTTGAGTGCACCTTGCTCTATCCATTTTCTGATGATCTCAATATTCTCAGCACTCAATGCAGCATTCGGTGACGGAGGCATTCTGTCATCTGCATCTGACTCAATCAAAACTTCATATAATTTACTATTCGATGCATTACCTGACTTAACGTCTGCCGTGCTTATAATTCTATTGTAGGATGTTAAAACTACTCCATCACTCGCATTTACTTCATCATGACAACCAGAGACACAATTTGCCATGATTATTGGCAAAACATCTTTTTGAAAATAGATAGAATCCGGGTCACAATCATTCAAAGGCATTGCCAAAGGAATCTGTTTAGCCTCATATGGATCGTGTTTGCACGAAGCGATTGCACATACTGCAAGTAGGAGAACTAAAAGCTTTCTAATTAATAAGTTCATGCACACAAGGTTAGTCAGAAATCAAATATAATCTATCCAAGGACATGAATCTAATTACTAGATAATCCCCTTCATCTTCATCAGCTGGGTGGCGTTTGGTGTATGGCAAACTCCATCCCTTAAAATATAGTCAAAGACAAGATCTCCATCCTTTTGATACGATTCAAAATACTTATTGGAGTATATCGTTGGACTTTTAGACGTTAACTCAGCGATTTCAATATCGTGCGTTGCGATAAGCCCCATCAAATGCTTCGGATTAATCTTTTCTAAAAATCCAATCGTTCCATTTCGCTTATCTTCAGAATTGGTTCCTCGGAGGATTTCATCCAATAAAATAAAGGAAAGCATCCCTTTATCTAAGTCATCAACTAAGACTTTTAACCGTTCTATTTCAGCCTGAAAATAAGACTGATTATCATTCAGTGAATCCTGAGGCTTCATGCTGGTCATAAGCTTCATTTGAGGGAGCCTCATTGCCTTCGCACAAACTGGGAGACCAAGTTTAGACAGGATAATATTAATGCCCAAGGATCTCAGAAAAGTGCTTTTCCCAGCCATATTTGACCCTGTCAAGATTACCAATTTAAATCCATCAAATGTCAGGTCATTGGTAATTCGATTGTTCTTATTTATAAATGGATGACCGATCTGCTTTGCAGACAATTCTGGAGTATCAGACGGCTCTGGATAAACAAAGTCAGGATTATTAAAGGCGAAAGATGCCAAACCTACCCAAACCTCCATCTCGGCCTGAACATCTAACCATGCTAACAAAGCAATTCCGTGTTCTTTTTTCCAATCAAGAAGCGACCTGTAGACATGTAAATGATAAAGAAACATTCCATTGAAGACAGAAGCTCCGAACATATTATTCAAAGAATCAAGACGACTTGCAATTTTGGAGAGTTTCCGAAGAATTTCAGTAGCATCTTGTCCATTTTGCTTCAATCCAAACTGAAGCTCATTGAGGGTTTTCGAAGACCATTTTTGAGCCAGAATCAATTCCAATAATTCTTTATGAGAATCTAAATCACCAGAAATTTTATCGATGAAACCCTGATCCTTTCTCAAAGACTTCAACTGCCTTGAAAACAAATACAAATTCAGGCCAAAAGGAATCAATAACCAGTCAATCATATCGAATCTACCTGTGATTAAAATAAACCCAACTGCAATCGGGAATAATGTGCTCAAACCCCATGAAATGATTGGATTGAGAATCAAACTTTTGGAAGACTTAAAATCTATCCAATTCCTTATTCTGCTATACAAATCATCGGTAACCAATCCATGCGCAAGCGCCCTATACTGAATTCTCCATTCAGCCATAGCACTTAATTCTTTGACGGTAGCTTGGTGATCAAGGTCAATTTGAGCTCCATTATCTTTTAATCTATTGGCTAGCCTTTTCTTCGCTTTGGCAGAAAAAACCCTTGCTATCCGCTGGTACAAAGACCCTTTCCCAAACACATCTAAGTCTTCAGTATAAAGATGTTCTGGGTCTTTAAAGTTTCCGCCATCTTCAAATCCACTTAGATCACCATTTAGATAAAGCAGTTCTTCATTGATAACATCCAACATTCGAGATTGATGCAAAAGCTTTTTCCGTAAGCGATTATGAAGCACAACTGCAGCAATAAATCCAACGGTTACAATCAGAACTATCATCCCAAAAACGACACTTCGTTGAAGCAATGAAAAATATAAACTGATCAGCATAGACGCACCTACCAGAAGTCTAATCATTGAGAAAATACGATCACTTTTCTTCAATCCATCATGAATCGACTTTTCCGATTTCAGCTTTGCATTATAAAATTCTGATTGTTCCACGGCTCAAAGAACGCATTAATCGCTTTGATTGACGTGTTGAACGACTCAAATTAACTGTTAAAATAATTGTGGATTAGAATAGACAACCACCATATATGGCCACGTCTAATGGGTGTATTTTCGTTTCATCATTTCAAGAATTGAACTACGTGTTGAAAAATCTCTTACTTAGCCTAAGTCTTATCCTTGGGTCATCATTTATGTCCCTTGGTCAGAATTGTTCTTTTCCAGGATACGACCTTCCAAATTCTTTGAACTACTGTCTTGGTGATACTTTAGTTTTGAGTACAGGACTTAACCCAGCAGGTTTAACATTTGCATGGAATACTGGAGCTACCTCACCCACTATCTCTCTATCAGGAGGAAGTGCTGGAATGTTTTGGGTACAAGTTTCGGATGGGAGTTGCAGCGAAGGAGATACCGTACTTGTTGGTGTTTACCCTAGTGTTGGCCTTGAACTTGGTAATGATATTTCGGCATGTAAAGGCGAATCGATAACCATATCACCAAATACATCATCATCTCTCTCTTATTCGTGGAGCAATGGTGCTAATTCTCAAAGCATTAATGTAACTCAATCTGGTATTTACGCTGTTACTGCATCAAACGGTGTTTGTGAAGATGTTGATCAGCTAAGAGTAACATTTTACGATTACCCTTCACTCAACCTAGGACCTGACACGTTCATTTGTGAGCCAACCCAATTAACTTTTGATCTTTCTCATCAATCCTCTGCTGCTCAGTATAAATGGTACAATGGTTCTTCGAGCCCAGTGCACATTATGTATGCTGACCAAAGTAAAACGATCTACGTAAAGGCATCTATTTCAGTGTGCTCAGTGGTAGATTCACTGAGAATTAACTTGGTGGAAGCACCTAGAGCCTCACTGATCAGAGACACCATTCTATGCCTAGGAGATAAAATTTCTGTTGAAGCTTTTGGTGACGAAAGTTGGAGTTATGAATGGTCTAATGGTGATTCAACGAATATTTTAACAACGATGGTAGCTGATGTCTACACCCTTTCGGTGACTGATGAATATTGTACTGGAGAGCAAAAGATTAAAATTAAAGAGATTCAAAAACCAGAACTGAATATTTTAGCGCCCTTCGAGATTTGCGCAGGTGAAGATGATTTCCTTAACGCCACGGTTGCTGGCGCTAAATATTACCAGTGGTCTGATGGAACTTCTGATCCATTAAAACAAATTCAGATAGCGGGCGAATACATTGTCCAAGTTTACTACGAATGTGGAGTTCTGATGGATACGGTCATTGTAGAAAATTGCGAGTGTTTTGTAAGATTTCCAACAGCATTCAGGCCCATGCCTTCAGCCAAAAATCAGACTTTCGGCCCCGTAAGCGACTGTGAAATTTCTAAGTACAATCTTTCGATCTACAACAGAAGCGGAGCTTTAGTTTTTGAAACACTGGATGCTACGGAATTTTGGGATGGAAATTATAGGGGCGTACCATCTCCATCTGGCACTTATACCTGGACGTGCGAATACAACGCTATTGAAAACGGAAAAAACATAACCATCGAAAAAAGTGGCTTCGTCACTTTGATTCAATAAGATGAGCTTCACTTTTTATCATAATCCACGCTGCAGAAAAAGCAGAGAAGCTCTTTCAATCCTTGAAGAGCACACGGATGATATAGAAATTGTAGAATATCTCAAAGAACCTCCTTCAGAAGTTGAATTAAAGAGAATCATAGGGCTGCTTGGTATAGATGCAATTGAGCTTGTTCGTAAAGGAGAAGATGACTTTAAAATCAACTTTAAAGGTCAAGACTTACCAGAAGGTGAATGGATAAAAGCAATGGTGAAATATCCTAAACTTATAGAGCGTCCTATCATATTGAAAGGAAATAGAGCGATAATTGGCCGTCCATCAGAAAATGTCAAACTGCTATTTTAAGGTCAATAACCAGTTTTTGATTTCTTTGATGACCCTTTCATCTTTAAGTATTCTTCTGTGACCTATTCCTTCAATCCTGCGAATTTCAGTTTTAGGTTTTATTTTCTTTAACACATCCAAGTGATATACCGGCACATCGAAATCATTTGAACCATGAAAAGCCAAAACAGGGCAATCAACCTCTTTAAAAGTTGTTTCCATGGCAACACTGTCGAATGTTCGTGAAAAAGTTGTTACTGCTTTTTCTCTCATTCCGTGAATAGTAGTCTTGTTCAAATTCAACTTATTAGCAAATTCATCCAATATATCTTGTGCAACTACAGGTGCACCTAGACTTATAAACGCTGGCACTTTGCTTCCCTCAGAAATCGCGAGTGAAATAGATACCGCACCAAGAGAATGACCAATTACAGCCACCAAATTATCTTGTTTTTCTTTCAGGCCATTAAAGACTTCAATAAATTCAAACAAGTTGCTCATTTTCCCTTCACTCATTCCATGAGCAGGTGCATCAATTAGCAACAATTTATAGCCAGCATCCGCAAGGTCTATGGCCATTTTATAAAATTGCATTCCTCGTCCTGCCCATCCATGAACACATATTATCAGCGGTCCTTCACCAATTTCATAGGTTCTAATTTTGAACCTGCTGATAATGACATCGTGCATTTTGAATTTATCAAGATGCTGTTTCTCAGTTGGTGTAAATCCAAACTGAAAAGGAGTTAAAAAGAGTTTCACCGCCCACTTAACAGCAACAGAAGGTGCTATACTTTCCAAAATTGGAAAAAGAAATCTGATTACTTTAATAAAAAAAGGATACGCAATCTTCGTTTGTGCCATATAAATGCAAGGTTAAGGCCTTCATGCAAAACCAAATGACAGTTTATAATTTCATTCAGTTTTTTACTTGACTATGAAACTTAAGATAAGTTAGAATGGGGTAGATTCGCAATCTTGCAATTTAAAGGTATAGCATACATCCTACTTTCTTCCCTAGCCTACGCGGTAGTTAATTTTTGCGTTAAGTACTTAGAGGATATTCCCACGCATGAAATCGTATTTTTTAGATCAATAATTTCATTGACTATTTGCGTGATTTGGATCAAAAACCTTAACATTCCATTCTTTGGAAACAATAAAAAGTGGCTCATTATAAGAGGTTTTGCTGGAATGACTGCTCTATTCTTATTCTTTATTACTGTAAAACACATGCCTTTGGCAAGTGCCACAACGATTCAATACATCTCCCCTATTTTCACTGTGCTCCTTGCAACACAGCTTCAAGGTGAACGAGTTAAGCGACTTCAGTGGATTCTTTTTGGCGTTTCGTTTGTTGGAATATTCATGATCAAAGGATTCGATGAACGTATTTCATTTTTATACTTATCGATAGGTGTAGTTTCAGCTTTTATTTCTGGTATTGCTTATAATGCAATAATGAAGTGTCGGCAAACTGATCACCCTCTTACGGTCGTCTTATACTTTCCATTAATTGCTACTCCAATAATGGGTATAGCATGTCTCACTGCAGGATGGAAAACACCTGTTGGAATGGAATGGCTCTTTTTACTTGTGATGGGTGTATTCACCCAAATTGCTCAGGTATATATGACCAAAGCACTTCACGCGGATCATAGCAGTAGGATTATGCCTTTCAAGTATTTCGGTGTTATCTATGCAATGGGAATAGGATTGATTTTCTTTGGAGAAACACTTCCCTGGCTTAGTATAGCAGGAATTGGATTAGTAATAAGCGGGGTTATTTTTAATGCTTTTGTTAAAAATCTTAATCAAAAGCTACCTCCTACTCAAGGTGTTGTTTGAATTACCTTAATGGTCTTTTATTTCCTCCAGAGCTAATGAGAACCTGGTCTCTCACTCTCTTTAAAGTACCATCAGACAAATAATAGCTCAATACAAAAGGATAAGCTCCTTGAGGCGCTCTGCTGCCATCTCTTAAAAAGCCATTCCATCCAGTGGCAAAATCTCGAGAAGTAAATACTTCGTGACCCCATCGGTCAAAAATGATCAATTCAAAACCCTCAGATTCAATGGCCTCACCAACAATAAGGAATATATCATTAACCCCATCTTGATTAGGAGTAAAAGCTGATGGATAATACAAGACCGTCTCATAAGCGAAATTAAGTGACTTACGAATGCTATCCACACAACCATCAGCTGAGGTCACCACAAGCAAGACGTCAAAAGGCTGGTCATATTCTAAAAACTCCCTATCAAAACGGCTTATTTCTGGCAACGTGTCATTTTCCACATACCATGTTCTCTTCACAGCTCCTTCAGAAATATCAATAAAATCAACTATCGGTGAAAGGTTACTAGGTTCGGAAGGGTAATTGACAAAATTTGCTTTAGGTTGATTCAAAACTTTGACTGCGCAACTCTCTGTGCGCTGCGAGAAGCACCCAAAGTCGGTCACTGCGGCAATATTGACATCATAACATTCAGGCTTGTAGAAGGTATAGTAAATTGAATCTAACGCGTAATCATATAATGTATCGCCATCACCAAAAGACCATCTGTAAGAATACACTTCATTGAAATTTGTCAGTTTAACCAAAACGTCCGTTTGAATGCACACTTCATTTGGATAAGCTTCAAAAATCGGACTCACTGGCTTTCCAACATGTATTGTTGTTGAAGCAATTCCGGGGCTTGAAAGACATAAATCCGAAATTGTTACGGTAAACGTTTTCGTTTGTTGAGGCCTATTGAATAAAATATTTGAAGTCTCATCATTGCCTGACCATTGATATTGATACTCTGCTAGTCCTCCAAACCCTCCTCGGCCATTAGCAATCATAAACGTTTGATCTCCCACACATAGTGAATCATCATCAAGCTTGATCTTGGCTAATATTGGCGAATATCCTCCAACTTGAACGTACACACTATCAACATAAGGTGGTGAGCCACAAAAATCACTAACCGTAACCGTATACCATATAGGCTCATCAGGACTCACAGATATTGAGGAACCAAAGGCGCCATTGCTCCAGCTGTATGTATAAATAGAGTCTCCTCCTAATCCTAAAACTTCAATATCGATCGTATCATAAGGACAAATAGTATCAACTTGAGGTACTTCGATTCCAAGATTATACCTAACCTTCACTGTGACTTCAGCCGTATCCCCAACACATCCTTTAGAGTCAGTTGAAGCGACAAAGTATTGTGTTGTAGCAGCAGGAGAAACAGTTAAACCTTGATTAGAAGAAACAACAGGACCTAACAAACTGCCTTCTGTCCAAACATATGAGAATGGCGATGTCCCGCCCACACTGGACGCAATAAGAGCTGCATTTCTTGAAACACAAACGAGGGTATCAGAAAAAGCATCTGTTTTAATAGTATCTGGAATTTCAATCAGCTTAAATGCAACCTCCTCACAGCCATTAGCATCAGTAATTGTAATCCAATTCGTATCAGGACACAGTTGAAATGCAGAAATACCAAATTCACCATTTGACCAGGTATAGGTGTAAGGAGACACACCTCCTGTTGCTTGGCCATCTGCGGAAGCATCGCAGCTTGTACTATAAGGACAAGAAGTTTTAGTGGCATTGATAATATCAGCGATTAAAACGGGTGGCTCACCTATCGTAAACGTATCAGATAATGTGCACAAATACGCTGTGCTCAACGTATCCAAATCTTGTACAGTAACGATATAAGTTCCTTGGCACAAGGATGAAATATCTTGGGTAGTATCTCCATTACTCCAAGAATAATCATAAACACCATTAACATTAGACACTGATAAATCAATTGATCCATCGCAGTCACCATTGCAGAGTGGTTCGATTAATGTTCCCGTTGTCGTGAAGTTCGCTTGAATAACCGTCACATTCACTGTATCATGTATAGTATCACATTGGTATGATTCTTCGACTATGTATTGAGTGGTGATAGAAGGTGACGCAATTGGATTATGCACTACAGTAGAACTGAGACCAATTGAAGGAGTCCACGTATAATCTAAGGCAATAGTTCCAGCATCTAGCTGAACAGAACCACCTAAACAAATGGTTTCGTCTTGCATATCATTCACCAAACTGTCAATTACTTCTGTGAAACAGAAACTCTGAACATTACTTGCGCCTCCAGTAGTTCCTAAAAACCCCCAATGGACCAATGTGTCTCCATTAAAAACCGTATTTATAATATCTCCCTGATATTGAAGTCGGAAATCACAGTCCAGATACACCTCCAATTCCTGAGCAACAGGATCCCACCTAACATTCAAGGTGTGATCATTGCCATCCTCAACATTTGCATTGGTAGCAGAAGCTTGAATAGGACCAGCCAAAGAGTTTAGCGAATTATGGTTGTTTGTTCCATTCTTAAATATGCCAATGTGATCTGCAACCAAATCTCCATTACCAGCACCATTATTCCATGTATCAACCTCAATCCCAATAGAGTTCGAAGAAAACCCCGGACCAGCATAACCAATTGCACCTCCATTGACTCCAATATAAGGTGCAGCCAATGTTCCGCGTAAAACGAACATTATTCCATCTGCACCGGCATTATTAGTACCCAGGTTTACTTGAAACTTATAGTTGAAAGCCTCATTTAAGTTTAATGCTGCATTTTGATAAACGTAACCTCCCTGACTATTCAATGCAGCGGTTAATTGATAACAATCGCTGCCTGTACTAATAGCATTTCCACCGATAGTGAATTGAGAAAAGACTGAATAACCACACAGTAAAATCACCAAAGTCGTTAAATAGACTTTTGCTCTAATCTTCAGTGTTTTCAGGGTTGCTATCGACATAGGTTGAGGCGAAAATACATTTGTATTTACTACTATAAGTCGTAAAAATCATATTTAGTTGCGGACATCTCGCTAGTTTTGCTGAATGCGAATCGATAAATATCTCTGGAGCATAAGACTTTTCAAAACAAGATCTCTTGCCACATTCTCGTGCAATGAAGAAAAAGTGAAATTGAATGAGGGATTTACAAAGGCAAGTAAAGAAATACACGCAGGTGATGTTATTGCCTTAAAAGCGCCTCCCGTCTGGAGAACCTTTGAAATTCTTGCTACACCTAAAAGCAGAGTTGGAGCAAAACTTGTTCCTGATTATATGATTGAAACAACCGATGAAGAGTCATTGAAAGAAATTGAAATGATTCGTCTGCTCAATTCGGAAAATCGAACGATAGGAATAGTTGGACGACCCACAAAACGTCATCGAAGAAACTTAGACAAGTTCAAAGACCTATAATTTACTTTCGCGCAGTGTCACAAAGCTCAAAGCCCAAGCTTCTTTTTGCAGTCACCAATGACTTATCTTATGATCAGCGCATGGACAGAATATGTTCAGCACTTTCAGAAAATGAATTTGACTGCACTATAATTGGAAGAAAGAAATCCAACTCTAAAGACCTTTCAGTTAAAAGCTACAAAACAAGACGGATAAATCTGAGGTTTCAAAAAGGAAAATTGTTCTACCTAGAGTATAACTTCAAACTATTTTGGATAGCACTTTTCTCTCGTTGCGATGTGTATTGTGCTATTGACCTGGACACCTGCATTCCTTTCTTTTTAGCAGCAAAGTTGCGTGGGAAGACGTTGACCTATGATGCGCACGAATACTTCAGCGAATTGGAAGAAGTAGTGAATCGCCCTCTTGTTCATTTTATTTGGCAAAAGGTTGAAGCTTTAGCGATGAGAACAGCCGATGCATATTACACCATTAGCGAAGGTTATGCAAAACTCTTCCATTCGCGTTACAATCAAATCTTTAAGGTCGTTAGGAACGTTCCTCGGCTCTCAGTCGAACAAATAGTCCAAACCTCAGAAACACCCTTTATCATCTATCAAGGTGCCTTAAATGTTGGGCGTGGACTGGAGGAATCAGTATTGGCTATGCATCACATCAGCGGACTTCAACTGAGAATTTATGGGGAAGGTCCTATTTCAGGAAAATTAGAAAAGCTAATTCAAAATGAAAAACTCGATGAAAAAGTATCCTTGATGGGATCCTTACTGCCAACTGAATTAAGAGCAATTACAACTCAAGCCTTTGCTGGGCTAACGTTATTCTCTGAAACTGGATTACACCACCAATACTCATTAGCCAATAGGTTTTTCGATTATCTGCATGCAGGAATTCCTCAAATAGCGATGAACTACTCCGAATACAAGGCCTTCAATGAAAAGTATTCTATTGCATTACTGATCGATGAATTATCAGAAGATGAATTGGCAAAAGGAATATCCGAATTGCAATCAAACCCAGAATTGGCATCTCAATTAAAGAATAACTGCTCATTAGCAGCACGCGAAAACAATTGGCAAATAGAATCTCAAAAGCTTCTGGAAATCTATCTAAACCTATGAAACTGATACTCATTTCATTTATCACAATCTTATGTTCAGGAATAAACTCAGAGAGAGCTCCTCATCCTTTTCACGTCTCAATTTCTGAGCTTGAAATAAAACAAGACACCTTGCAGATAGCCTTGCGCATTTTTACTGATGACCTAGAAACTGCTTTACAAGAAATGTCAAACGAAAAAGTTCTCCTTAACGATCCTTCTGCTCCGAGAAGACACTCTGTATTGATTAAAGATTACTTATTCAAAACCTTCACATTCGGCAATGGTGCTAAGGAATTCAAGATTGATTGGATCGGCCACGAATTCGAAGATGATGTTTGTTGGATATATGGACAGGTAAAGGTTTCATCTGAACAGCGTATTCTATTTATTCGAAATGCGATTCTTACGGAGGTTTATGATAACCAGCAAAATATTGTCCATTTCAAATCAGATGGTGAAATAGAAACCCAGCTAGCAACGAGGCATCACGAAGAAGTTCGGTTTTCTCGGCCGTAAAAAAAGCGCATTAAAAATGCGCTTTTTGTAATCTCTATAGCACAGCTATTAGCTTCCTCGTTGCGTTCCTCCAGACTTTCTTGGGGTTGAAACCTTAGTGCTAGCAGATCTCTTAGGAGCTGCTTTCGCCTTAGGAGTATCAGACTTCTTTTTTGACGGAGCCTTTTTTGGCTTTGCTTTCGCACCATCACTTTTTGAGTCAGCATCTTCAGTTTTCACTTCTTCAACATCTTCAGATTCTTCCACTTCATTTGGGTCATAAGCATCAAACTCAATCAGAAGGTTATACCAGCGAATGGCTTTAGCCATATCACTTTCGTAAACTCGATCTTTATCATAGTCAGGAAGAATCGATTCAAAATAAGCTTTTACTTTCTTAGAATCCTCTTTGTGACTAATAGCCTGCTTGCCTTTTTCCTTTTCGTAGACTTTCTTAAATATATCTTTCAGAGGAACTTCTTCAGTCTCTGTATATATACTTATCTCTTCTAAAGCACTCACTTTTGCCGATCCATGAACTGGGAAACGTTTCCCATCTCCAATTGATTCAACAATAATTCCATTCTTCATTTGCCCTACTAACTTGTAAAGGCCTGACTTTCCTGATACCGATAAAATTTGTTCTAATGCCATAGATCTGGTTAAAAATAGTACGTCAAATGTAACGCAATTCTATATTGTTTACTGTTCTTGAACTACAATGGGAAATATTTGTAAGAAATCACCTGCGATTAAGCGAATAAAGTACACTCCAGTCTCCAAATTTGACAGACCAAGCGAGAATTCATTATACCCTGGGTATGCAGTTTCAGTCTCAATGGTCTTCACGAACCCACCCATTGCATCAAGAAGGTCTATATTCAAGACTACTTCATTTTTCAAATCGATCGAAATTGTCGCTTGCTCAGCAGCAGGGTTCGGAAATATACTGATGAGTTTAAACGGAGTTATGAGGTTTTCGCCTGGTAGATATCCATTAAAGTTGCTATACGCGGAATCCGCACTAATTAACAGTTCATCAATTGATCGAGCTGCGTGAAGTGCAAAAGCAACTTTAATTACTGTGTTTTTAGGTATTGTTATCCCTTTCACCGAAGTAACTTGAATAACATCGTTTCCAAGATCACCATCTCCAGCTTCAAGCCTTTCCTCTGTCATTGCTGTGTATTTATCTTGAGAAGTAAAACCTTCTTCATCGAAAATATCAACGCCTCCATATCCTCCACCTACATTATCAATCATGTAAGTATTAAAAACATTTGCACTTAAAGCTTGAATACCAGCAGCAACTCCGTCTTCTCCAAGAGAATAAACATAGCCAAGCCTTTTACCATATGCAGTTGCTCCTTTATTCAATGACGGATCGGTGACATCCCAATCCGCAAACAACCCAATGGCTACTCCTGTTAAATCCTGGTCTGAAATATTCTCTACTTCGTACTCCAAAATCACATAATTCTCATGACCTGTTTTGTTGTAGGCTAGAACTCTCTGCTCAACAACTAAACCAATTTCATCTTGATTAGCAGAAGTATCCGTGAACGAACCAAATGCATAAAAAGCCTCATCTCCTATGATGTCTTGTCTACTTATCACATCCTTTTCCCAAAAATCTCGATCAAAGAGCTCTCCATTTCTCACTCGGTCTGCAACCTGAATCTTGCTGTCAGAATTATGACCAATGAGCAACCCACCTTCATAAAGTAAACTTCCTAAAGTATCTAATCGAAATCCAAGTCCATTCGTCTGAAAGTAATCCGTGTATCCAAATAGTCCGTTCTTACTGACCGTTGTTTTCACATTGTTTACTCTAACATTGACGTATGAAGGATTGACATTAATGCTAAAGAAGTGTTCGAAAACATAATTATTTGGAAGACTAGAAGCTATGAGCTTAACGATTACTTCCTGATCAAATTCTTCTGCAGATGTGACCATCAATTTAAATGGTGTATTAAAATTTTCCGTTTGACTACTCGTAGGAATAGATGCAACATTCCATGTTCCGTCTACTATTTGAACATTTTCTGATAGTGACGTGATTTCAACTTGCAAATCAGAGATTGAATTGAGATAGTTAAAGAGTTCAACTCCAAGGGTGAACTCTTCGCCTATAGAAAAAATGTCATCATCGTTATCTGTTAACACATGATCTGTGACCCTCAAGGCTGGAGAATTAATGCCTTCTAGAGCCTTTTTCATATCGAGTAATCCAGTTCCAAGCTTTCCCTCGAATGCCTTATTAAATTCAATCTCATAAATCGTTGGATCTGCACTAACGCGCAACTGTTCCATCACTTGCAGCGCAGAAAGCGTTGGGAATTTACTTCGTATAAGGCCAGCTGCACCAGCAATTATGGGAGCAGACATGCTCGTACCACTATCATAACCAAACTCTCCATTTTTCAAACTGAAGATGACTACCCCTGGAGCAATCATGTCAATGTCATAGTTAAAATTCGAAAAATCTGCTTTTTGATTTGTAGAGTCTGAAGCGCTTACGCTCATAACCTCTGGATATGATGCTGGATAAAACCGATTCTGACGATTATCGTTGCCCGCTCCTCCAAATACTACCGCATCCTTATTGTAGGTTGCATACTTCATTACGTCATGAGCTGTCTCTGAGCGACCAAAACCTCCCCAAGAGCAATTTATCACATCTGCTCCATTGTCAGCAGCGTAAACAACGCCTTCATAACCAAAAGGGATTTGAAGTTTATCACCCGTTTTAACCGCCAAAATTTTACATCCGCGGCCAGTTCCGGCAACACCATAATTATTATTTGCTGTTGCTCCAGCCAAACCAGCCACATGCGTTCCGTGAGAAAACCCTAATTCATCCGGATCATTATTATCATTATAAAAATTCCAGCCTCTGATGTCGTCAACATAACCATTGTTATCATCGTCAACCCCTGCAATACCATTTAGCTCGGCCTGATTGATTTTGATGGCATCAACAAGGTCAGGGTGATCCCAATCAACCCCTGAATCTACAATTGCTATGGTGACGTCTGATGAACCTGTCTCAATATCCCAAGCATCAAATGCATTGATCACAGGCAAATGCCACATATCGCCTATAAGTGCGTCATTTGGAATCTCTATTGGTTTATCAATATACCATGGTTCAGCATAAACTACTAAACCCGAATGATTCAAAATACTTGACACCTTTTTGGGATCAACACCAGCCTTAAAATGTACTTTATAAATCAAGCTTAAATCGACTCTTTTATCTTGTTTATCCGTAATAGCCGCTCTTGACTTAATGAAAGGCTCTGTGTGTGGGAATTTCTTTGCGATCAAATCAACTTCAAATCGTTCAAAAAGTCGATTCAATTCTTGGTTCTCGATTCTATCATTAAAACAGGCTGAGCGTAGCTCTTGATTGATCTTAATATTAACCCAACCATCTAAATAATCAGCATTCACAGACTGAGTGAACGCAGTCGATGCTAGAATAAATAGAATGTAAAAAACAGAAGACTTTAGCCTCATTTAATCACAGGAATAAGGTTATCAGAATCATATCCAGACAACTTTAAAAAGTAAGATCCTTTAGATAAAGACGAGGTTGGAATGCGAAAGTTAGGTTCAACTATTACTCCTTGCGAAACAGTGCGACCTCGCGCGTCAATGATTTCCCATCCATTGTATACCTCTCTATCAATCGCCAGATTTACAAAGACGTGTGCCAAATCTGCGGCAGGATTTACCTCTAAAGCCCAAGCATAACTTAATGGAACTTTAGCCGGAGTAATTCTTTGGGCTAAAGCAGAACTGCTAAAAGCCAAAAGCAATATGATTATTCTCCAATTCATTTATAAGCAGGTAATTCCTGTAAGTAGACGAATTTCCCAGTCGAAGGTTCGAATGCAGCGAAAATATGCTGCAAACCATTCGTGAGAACGATGTATTTCGATGAATCAACTGAAAAATAACTCGTCAACTGTAAAAATACGTCTTCATTGAGTGCAATTGATGGTGCTTTACACTCAATCAATATCTCTAATTGGGAATCATTATTTATTACTCCAATATCTGGCCTCTTTTTCACACGAGCGTATTTAAGTTGATACTCCAACTGGATATGCGTTTTAGGATGACCTAAGTGTTCAACTAAATAATGCGAAAAATGTTGACGAACCCATTCTTCAGGAGTCAACGAAACGTATTTTTCACGAAAGACATCAAAGATTTGAATCTGATCATCAATGCTTCTAACTTTGGCATCGAACATTGGAAGGTTTAATGGAGGATATTTTTTCGGATCAATCAAAAGCAGATTCTTAGAGTCAATGGCGAATGTAAGAGAGTATAATGATATATTATCAAAACTTCGAAAGAGGGAGTTTTCGCCTGTTTACCTGCTCCATGGTGAAGAACCGTTTTACATTGACCGCATAAGTAAGTTTATCGAAAGCAATGCCATAGAAGAACACGAACGAGATTTCAATCTCAATATATTCTATGGTCGAGATTTAAACCAAAGTGAGCTATTGGAAACCTTGAAGCGATTTCCTATGATGGCCGAACGTCAAGTAGTAATTATTAGGGAGGCTCAAGATTTCAAAGGAAAATGGACGGATTTAGAAAGTTACTTTGAAGATCCTGTCTCGAGTACCGTGCTTGTCATTGACTTTAAGTACAAAAAAGTAGACGAGCGCTTAAAGTGGGTAAAAGCCGCTAAGAAGAATGGTGTCGTATTCAATTCAAGTAAGCACTGGGAGAATGAACTACCAAATGTCATAGAAAGCTTCGCCAAAGAATTAAAGTATCGCATTACGCCTCACGCTTCTTTTTTAATGGCTGAGTATCTAGGAAATGACCTTGAAAAGATTGAGGGTGAACTAAGAAAGTTGACGATTAGTATTCCTTTATCCCAAGAGATTGGTGAGAATGAAGTAAAAAAACACATTGGAATAAGCAAAGAGTTCAGTGCTTTCGACTATATCAACGCACTTTCGACTAGAGATGTTGAGCGTAGCTATACAATAGCCTATCACATAGGGAGGAATGATGGCAACACTCCTTTAGTGTTGGTTTTATCCAACATGTTCAGCCACTTTAGCAAGCTGATGATCTTTCATCATATTAAGTCACAGGGAAGTGCAGAAACAAAAAACCAACTTGCATCATTAGGCTCTCCATTTCAATTGAAAAAAGTGGCAGAAGCGGCCACTCAGTTTAATCAACGAAAAACCGCTTTAATAATAGAAAAACTGAGAGAAACGGATGCTCGAGCTAAAGGCGTCAATTCAAATTCTGTGAGCTCCATTGAACTGCTAAAAGAACTCACTTTTTTCATTTTAAACTAAAGGTCAATCCAGACTACTTTCTTGGTCTCAAAAAACTCCGGTTCAAACCACTCTGACATTTCCCAAATGCGATACGGACGTTTCAAGTCTTGAAGTTCTTGGTCAAAATCTCCTCCTTTGATATAAATCAATCCATTAGGAACATCACCCCCAATTCCTTTTTTCAGCTTTCCTTTAACCCAATCATTCATCGTTGATAAAGAAGTAACTGCTCGACTCACCGCGTAATCAAACTTCATTGACAAATCCTCTACTCTAGTGTGCTTTGTTTTCACGTTCTTGAGACCTATTCTTTGAATGATACCCTCAACTGCATTTACTTTTTTACCTATTGAGTCCACCAATAAAAAGTTTGTTTCAGGAAATGCAATTGCAAGAGGAATTCCCGGTAATCCGCCACCAGTTCCAAAATCTAACACGTACTGATTCGGTAAAAATTTTACCATCTTGACTATAGACAATGAATGCAAAATATGGTTTACCCAAACCTCCTCTTGATTCTTGCGAGAGATTAGGTTAATGACCTTATTGGTTTCTAGTAATGCATTAACGTATGATTCCAAGAGATTAAGTTGAGCTTCAGTGAAATCCGGGAAATATTTAGCAATTAGCTGTTTACCTTCTGACACTTGACTAAAAATTATTGGCTGAAGGTTTCATGATTTCGTGCATCAATTCTCGAGCCCTGAACAATTGTGCTTTAACAGTTCCAACTGGTAAGTCCATTTCTGAGGCGATTTCATCATAACTCAACTCCTTTAAGTATCGCATTTCTATAAGCTGTTTGTACTTTGGTTTGAGTAGGTTTATTATTCGGTGCATCTCCTTAATGCGTTGATCTTTCATCAACTCTTGTTCAGGATTTAAGTCACCAGATTTCACCTCAAAAACTCCTTTGGACTCATCATCATTGAAATCCTCATCAATAGAATATATCGAAGCCTTCTTCTTTTTCCGAATAAAGTCAATAGCATTATTGGATGCAATACGAAACAACCAAGTACTGAAAGCATAATCCGAATTAAAAGACTCAAGACGTTTAAATGCTTTACCAAAGGCTTCAATGGTTAAATCATCCGCATCATCTGCGTTTCTAACCATCTTCATCATCATGTAATATATACTCTCGCGGTAGGCCTTAAGCAACTCAGCATAGGCGTGCTGATCTCCTTTCATAGCTTGTTTCACAAGCTCTAAATCTCGCTGCGCTGATGTCCTTACCGTCTTGTCGTCCATGCTTCTTTCTTCTTCAATCCGATATTCATCGAAATTAATGCATTCAACCAAGACATCGGATATTCAGTCCACCAAAGTTGAGATAAATCATCATTTGATTTAACCAATCTACTGAATGTCTGTGTATTTAAGTAAAACAGAGTAACTCGAAGAATAATGGCTATTGAAAACAGCGATAAAAACTGATTTTCACTCATCAACAGCAATACTAAAATGATAGGAAGAAGAATATTGGAACCTTCATAAATAATTAATAGTGCTAGAACTGATTTCGGATAATGTATTCCAGCTCCTAGGTGTCTTTTACGTTGAATCAACCATCTTCCGAATGAGGTTGGAGGTTCAGAATAACTTACTGCCGCTGGGATCATTTCAATGTGAGCTGAATCTTTAACCGATTGAAGAAAAAGATCATCACTACCACTTTCAATATGGGCGTATGAAGCAAATCCTTCAGAATTCTGAAACAAGCTTCTTGTATAGCCCATTGATCTGCCAACGCACATATAAGGAAGACCATTAGCCGCTGCAGAAAAGTAAAGCATTGCGGATCGAAAAGCATCAAAAGAATACATACTCGAAAACCATGAATCGTTTAATCGATATGCGCCATAACCTATTACAAAGTCACCTCCACGATCAAATGCATCGGCAAACCCACTGAGCCATTCAGCCTCAACTTGACAATCCGCATCTGTAAAAACCAATCGCTCATAATTCGCTGCATCAATTCCAGCTTTTAAGGCTTCCTTTTTACCACTCAAGGAATCATCAAGACTCAAAACACGAATTCGTTCATCACGTGCAGCGAAATCAGTCATTACGCTATGCGTTTCATCCGATGAATTATCATTAACCAGCACGATTTCAAAATCTTGATAATTCTGATTCTGAATAAACCCTAGGTTCTTTTGAAGGTTAGCCGCTTCATTTTTAGCCGCTATTATAACACTGATGGGAATAGAACTGTCACCCGCCCTTGCTCTATCAATAGGAAGCTTCTTTAACCCTTTGCGAATGACCATCTGGAAAACAAGCTGGATAATTAGCAATAAAAAGGCCGATACAGTTAATATGGAATCGATCAATTGAATAACAATAGATATGCAATCACCGAAAGAAGTGCTGCTATGATCAAGACTTTTTTATTGGATTGCAGTCTTGACTTTCGGCTTGAGCTGCTTTTCCAAGCGTGACCCATTCTGCTTCTTAATGCTTCTTCACTGCTCACTCCAGACTCCGCTTCAACTTCCTTTCTGATCGCCTCAACTCGAGCGTTTAACTGCTCTTTCCTCTCATTATAAAACCTCGGTTTATAATCAAATCTACGTGGTTGATTCTGCTTAAATAGGAAACGTATCATACCTCAAAAGTAAGATGAAAATCAGTAATTCTTTTGTAACACATGCTTGAGGATAAGTCTTCTGCCATTTCTATATTAAACCCACAGTCTCGCTTACCTTCACGCTGAACAATAAGTATATGATCCTTAAGCGAAAGTTTGTAGTAATCCTTGGTGTGCTTGTTACGCTTCTTTTCTTTTCAGGAAACGACAAGTCTGCCTTTCCAGATAAAGACGAACCTTTTTCGCCCATAACGCTTGACGCAGCAGATAGTCTTCTATCCAAGATGTCAGTAAAAGAAAAAATAGGTCAATTCTTCATTTTGAAGAAAAGTCCAGAGAACAGTAAAATTCAGTCATCAGGTTATCTCTTAAATGATTTGAAAGATCAGTCAAATGAGGAGATTGTAAAATCAGATATTCCATTGATTTTTGGATTGGACCTCATTCATAACAAAGGTTTAAATGATGCCTACAGTATTGCTTCTCCTTTTCAATTGGCAGCTATAAAAGACAAGCAGTTAGTTAAAGAATATGCTTATTCCTTAGGCGAATCCTTTCAAGCAAAAGGATTTGATTTTGTTATTGGTCCAGCGCTAGATATAGAATCAAGCGATGATTCTCCTTACACCAGTAACTGGTCACTTGGTAATAATGCGGCATCGGTATTCGATAATGCGCTACCAATAATCGAAGGCTTTAAAATGGCGGGTATTCTTACCGTTGCTGGTAGTTTCCCGGGCTTAGGAAGCACAAATCGAGCTTATGAATCTTCACCTCCAATAATTTACTCCAAAAGAAGAGCATTGAATAATGCAGATCTCATTCCGTTCAAATCTGCAATCAATAGCGGTGTTCAATCAATAATGATTTCAAACTCCTTCGCTCCAGGTTTGGATAGCACACTCAATACGATTGCTTCGGCATCTCCCATAATCATTGATATGATTAGGTCGCAAATGGGATTCAATGGCCTCTTATGGATAGATTTGACTTGTGGAGGAATGACCAATATTGAAGACCGAGTTACTGATGCTTTCTTGGCAGGAAACGACCTCTTTATTATAGATAATGATCTAGATTTAAATATAAATCGAATTGAGTCTCTGCTCGATCAAGGAGCGATCACAGAAGAAGATATTGATACCCGATGCAAGCAAGTACTTCAGTCAAAATTATGGCTCAAGAGAAAAAAGAAAATTCGCAGTTCTCAGGACTCCTTGAGAATTCAAAGATCATTGGAGCTAAAATATCGTCAAGTGTTTTCCGAAGCCTTGGTCATGGTGAGGAACTCAAAAGGTTTAATTCCAATTGAAGGTCTGGATACATTAAAAATTGCGCTTATTAAAATTGGAAATGAGAACAACGACCAACTCGAATCTCTTATACTTAGATATGCTCCTTCTGAGGTCTTTCAATTAACCTACGCCAATCTTGAGGCAGACTTTCAGCGCTATAATGAGCATGCTGACGAATTCAATTTAGCATTAATCATTGCAGAACCTAGCCTTGAAAAAATTGAGCGAAAGCGCTTTGAAATGAGTGAACATTGCCAGTCAATAATCGACAGAGTGTCTGCTGGGAAAACCACAGCGCTGGTGTGGAATGGTAATGCAAAAGCACTTCGATTTCTATCTACAGATATTAACTTAAACGCAGCAATAATCGGTCATAATTCGAATGATTATTCTGATGACTTGAGCATTCAAGCATTATTTGGCGGCCGGCCAATTAAGGGAGAATTAAATAGGAATATTGACGACATTTTCACGAGTGAAGGTGTAAGTCAGACGAACAAAATTAGACTGGCCTATGGCATTCCTGAAGAAGTTGGCATAAGCTCATTCGATTTGAAAAAAATAGATTCTATCGCTAAAAAAGGAATTTCAGAAATGGCTTATCCCGGGTGCCAAATTTGGTTTGCAAAAGATGGAATTGTAGTTCAAAATGAAGCTTATGGATATCATACTTATTCAACCGAAAAAGCAGTTTTAAAAAGTGACCTATATGACCTGGCCTCTATCACAAAGATTGCTGGATCAGTGGCTGGATTAATGAAACTTAATGACGAGGGAAGCTTTAATTTAGACTATAGATTGTGTGACTATCTATCTGAATGGGTTGATACTACGAGTTATATGCAACTCACAATGAGAGAAATACTGGCGCATCAGGCAGGTCTAACGCCTTGGATTCCATTCTACACCAAAACGATCTCTAAAGGAGTTCCAAGATATGATGTCTACAGCCTTGCTCAATCCGAAACATATGCTTTGAGAGTGGCGCGCGAGTTTTATATAAGAGGTGATTACCCTGACAAAATGTTTCAACAGATACTCAATTACAAACTCTCCCCTGAGAAGAAATACAAGTACAGTGACATTGGATACTATTTTGCCTTAAGAATCATCGAAAGTCAAAGTAAAATGCCGCTAGATAAGTTCTTAGATCAATCCTATTATAAACCGCTAGGGTTATCGACAATGGGTTATCGGCCATTAGAAAAATTCAGCAAAGATCGCATAGCACCAACGGAATACGATAGAAATTTCAGAAATCAATTGGTACATGGTGATGTGCATGATCCGGGAGCAGCGATGCTAGGAGGAGTTGGAGGTCACGCAGGTTTATTTTCAAATGCCAATGATCTCGGAATTTTAATGCAGATGTATTTAAACAAAGGCGTATACGGGGGGCGACAGTATATCAAACCAGAAACAATTGACGAATACACAAAGTGTCAATTCTGTGAAAATGATAACCGAAGAGGTGCAGGTTTTGATAAACCAACAACAGATCGTTCGCCAGGACCATCATGTGGCTGTACAGATTTAGAAGCTTTCGGACACCAAGGCTTCACTGGAACAGTCACTTGGGCCGATCCCGGTGAAAACGTTGTTTTCGTTTTCCTTTCTAACCGTATTTATCCTGATGCTGGTAATAAAAAGCTTCAAGAACTCAACATCAGAACTGATATTCAAAATGCTTTTTATAAAGCCATTGAAAATGGGAAAGATCTTGCTGTTGAATGATAAATCTTAACATCAATCAAGCTTTCAGTCTCAACAATAGTCGTTCTTTTGCGTTGAGTAGAATTCACAAATGAGGATCGGAATAGTTTGTTACCCCACTTATGGTGGAAGTGGTGTTGTAGCCACGGAGCTTGGAATAGAAATGGCCGCTCTTGGCCATCAAGTCCATTTTATTAGCTATTCGCAACCTGTTCGATTAGACTTATTAGCTGAGAATGTTTTTTACCACGAAGTAGTAGTTCGAGACTATCCTCTTTTTGATTATTCTCCCTATGAGCTAGTCCTCACCTCAAAGCTCGTGAGTGTTGTAAAGAACGAAAAACTTGATTTATTGCATGTTCATTATGCAATTCCCCATGCATCAGCTGCATACATGGCAAAGCAAATCCTAAAAGAAGAAGGGATAAATCTGCCTATTGTATGCACACTTCACGGCACTGACATCAGTCTTTTAGGCAGGGATGCTTCCTTTGAATCAGTAATCACTTTTGCGATCAATAAGAGTGACGCAGTCACTGCTGTTTCTGAAAGCTTGAAAAATGACACAAACACACATTTTGATGTAAATCGCTTTATTAATGTAATTCCAAACTTCATAAACCTTACCCGTTATGAAGGTTTAAAACCCAATAGCATTAAAAAAAGATATGCACCCAAAGGGCAGCCAATTTTGATGCATGTTTCGAATTTCAGAAAAGTAAAACGTGTTGAAGACGTTGTAAAAGTTTTCGCTGGAGTTCGAGAAAAATTAAACGCTGTTTTACTTTTAGTCGGTGACGGACCAGAACGTTATAATGTTGAGCAAATGTGTCGACAACTAGGCATTTGCAGTGACATTCACTTTTTAGGAAAGACAAAGGACGTTGAGCAAGTTTTGATGAATGGAGACTTATTTATTCTTCCTTCTGAAACAGAAAGTTTTGGACTAGCAGCGTTAGAAGCGATGGCAGCAGGAATGCCGGTAATTTCAAGTAATTCTGGAGGACTTCCTGAGGTTAACCAAAATGGCTATTCAGGATTTATAAGTGATGTTGGAAACACTACTGAAATGACCAACAATGCACTGAAACTACTAGAAAGCAAGGAGTTAATGACCAAGTTTAAAAAGCAAGCTCTTCTGCAAGCTGAGAAATTTAGCCTTCCTCAAATCTTACCGAATTACATTGAGCTTTACAACAAGCTTCTGTTACCTTTGGAATAATCAGCAACCAAATTGAAAATTCCAGACATGAAAAAGCTTCTAATACTTGCGGTTCTCGCTTCATCATTAAGTGCTTGTTCTAAATGTTATGAATGCAGCACAGATTTTCTCTTAACCGATGGCTCTGGTGACTCATTAGGCGTTAGCGAAAATGTTGAAGAATTTTGCACAGCAGAAGGTAAGGAGGTAGAAGATCGCGAAAATGAAGGTGCTACGTGCAGGGTTCAGTAGTTAATTAAGAATAAACCCGTTCTCTATACTTTTCTCCTGATCCAATAAAAGGTTCATGTACCTTAAGTTTCTGAGAAGTATTGAGTTCTGCTTGTCTACGTTTTCAGTATCGATTAATTTGATTTTATCAGTGCTACTCAACTTCAAGCTTGCAGCAATATCAACCAATCGAAAATCTGTGACATCAAGAGGCATCTTTCCTTCTATAAGGGATATATACTTCTCAAAAGCCTCTGACACTTCGTCTATTGGAGTTGTATTCAAATAGGAGTCTTTCTCATTAATCACGACACCACCAGGATAAAGTTTTGAAGGATATGCAGATTCAAATGACTTTAGCTTACCTATTGTAAGCGACTCTATTATCACATCCAATTCTCCCGTTGCATAGCGCTTAGACACTTCAAGTAGGCGGCAAATACTGACATATCCTCGCTTTAAGTTAGCATCTTCGAAGGGCAACCCGAATTGAACATTTTCTGATTCAGCTTCATTAAAAAGCTGTCTGTAACGCGGCTCAAAAATGTGCAGCGGCATTTGCTCTCCGGGTAACAAAAAGATGTTGAGCGGAAAAAAAGGAATATGATGTTCTGGTTTATTCACCATAGGTAAACGCTTAAGGAGAGCAAAGAGTTTAAAATAAATTCCAAATCTCCTTTTGATTTAAATAGCCCCCTCGAATAGAGTTCGTCAATATTATTGCAACCTTATCACTATTCTTTGACATCCAAAAATATGACCGAAATCCACGCCACCAGCCGTTGTGGTATATGAGCGTATCACTGTCATCCATAGGTCGAATACGCCACCCTAGCCCATAATAGCTATTTGATCCCGTTTTGGCTTCAATTGACATTGATTGATCTAGCAGACTTTTCGAAACAAGGGTTGGATGTTTT
The DNA here is from genome assembly GCA_905479105.1 of uncultured Flavobacteriales bacterium. Classification (GTDB taxonomy): domain Bacteria; phylum Bacteroidota; class Bacteroidia; order Flavobacteriales_G; family Salibacteraceae; genus SHAN690. The sequence continues at coordinate 182,696 of CAJQLE010000004.1, read as the reverse complement.
ACCTCTTCGTAAAATTTGTACAAATCATGGACCGAGCTATAAAGACTTTTATCTCCAATTATGGCATCTAAATAAAATGGCTTCTTGGTTGACCCATCCGGGTAATGTCCAAGAACATCATATTCTTGAACGTAGGCAGGATCATAATAAAAAGTGGAAAGCATGCCTAGAGGTTCAAAAATGTTCATTCGCATGAAGTCTGAAAATGTTAATCCAGATACCTCTTCTATCAAAACTGGAATCAATGCATAATTGGTATTGCAATAATTAAAACGTTTGAAGGGCTGATAGTAGGTTGGCACTTGCTCGCATCGCAGAATATTATACATATCCTTATTGGACATGAAAGAATCAGGGTCATTCCATAAGCTATCAGTAACATAAATATAGTTCCCCATGCCACTTGTATGGTTCATCAAACTTCTCACCGTAATATCCGGATACGGAAAATCCCATAGATAGCTAACAACTGGATTGTCCAGTTCAATCTTACCCTCATTGACTAAATACAAAAGCCCAAATGCTGTTATTGGCTTTGACAGCGAAGCCAGCTGAAACTGATCATCCAATAAAAGGGAATCTCCTTTACTTTTCTCTCTGAACCCCTCGCTCAGTTCAGTAAGTTCGGCAATCTTGGAAAAAAGAGCAACTCCATTAAACTTTCCTTTTGCAGCCAAAGAATCAAAGTAATGAAGTATAGCTGGATTTGCTAAGCCGCTTGTACCGCTTGTATCAACAAGTTCAAGAATATCTTTTTTAACTGTGTCAGAAACAGACTGATTGCCGCAAGACACCATCAGCATAAATAAAAAACCCCCTAAAATCGGGGTTCTAAAAAGGCTTTTTAAAACTTGGGAAATCATATCTCCGCACAAGAGCAAGTAAAATCAAACGCTCCATATTCAGTCACGCATCGCTCCTCGTAAGAATTATACTCACTTTTTGAACCGCAAATATCAGGATACTCATAAATTGAAGAGGCATCTTCATCAAGTACGGTGCATCTATAGCACTTCTTACAGCCATTTCCCAAAACGAGAAATACAATTGAAACAGAGAATAAAATAAGCTTGCGCATAAGACTAAATGTCAACTTTAACAATGTAGAGACGAATATAGTCTTAGTCTAGTTGAAGTAATTCATTCAACAACTTAATATTTACATCTTGACCTTTCCACTTACTTTTCACTTCGCCATTATCTGCAAATATCACTGTTGGAAACGTCCCTCCTATTGCACCGAGTAATTCGCGATCAGATGATCTTGAGATTTGAAAATCTTCAATATTCGTTTCATGAATAAAAAAATCAATGGCCTCGTCTTTACCCATGACGATAATGCGTAAATCATCATTCACTTCTTCTGGCTCTAATTGAGCAATAAGTGAAGCCAATTGAGCACAGTGAATACATTTTGCCAACATTACTACAACTACTTTACGACCATTGGCAATAGACTGAAGCGAGTCAGGAAATTCACTTCGCTCTAACAATTCAATATCCAACTCAAAATCCGCGTCCGAATTATATTCAGGAAGAGGAAAAAAACCTACAATTATTGGTATAGTAATTAACGAAAGAATTGGAGCCGCGATTGACCATCTCCACTTAGCAGCTGCAGATTTCATAATAAGCAGGCCGCTTCCGATGAGAATAAATATTAAATTTTTGATAATACTGGACGGACCATCCAGCGGTATTAGTTCTCCAAAGCAACCACAATCCTCAGCTCCATTGCCATTGAATACTTGAAAAAATAAATAAAGTGTAAACCCTACGAGCATAATCAAACTTGAGATCAAGCTCCATTTAAGCCTGAAAGAAAACGCTATACAAAGACCAATGACTATTTCAGTCCAAATAACAAATCGAGCAAAAAAAGGCACTACGTTCCAAGATAAGCCAACTTGATCGACTAAAATCAACTCAAAATAATCTAAGGGAAATAATTTAAGAACCCCAGAGCTTATAAATAATAAGCCAAAAAGAACTCTTAACAAAATGAACAACACCTTCATACGCGATAATTATTGAGCATAAAAAAAAGGGAGAATACTAGATTCCCCCTTTTTAAATTTTCGTGTGGAGATTAATTAATCCGCAACACACGTGTATCCTGTAGCCTCAAGATCATCAACGTCACTACTAGAACATGCAGTACATGTAGCAGTTGATGTAATTGTAGTTCCGAAGAAATCCTCTTCGTAAGTACATGTGTAATCTTTTTTACAAGAAGAAAGAGCGACAACTGCAACAGCAGCAACAAAGAATAACTTTTTCATATTTTTTATATTTATTGGTTAGCAATGCGCAAATGTAACCGTAAAATACAAATCATCAAATTTTTGTTTCTTGCGCTTTGTCTACATTCGATTCTGAATAAAATATTTTTTAGTAAAATGACTCAAAAGGGACTCAATTACGACACAAAAATTTTAGTCGCATGGGGTGAGAGTATCTCTGGAAACAAGAAGATTACAGAGTGGCTTATGAAGAATGGGTATTCGGAATTGGGGCTTTTTCATTTCGCCTTACGTAACGAGGACCGCAGCAGAAAATGGTTACTTGATAACAAGTCTTCTCACCTTCTAGCACTAATCAATGGCATTGAAGGGAATAGGGATGCGCTGAAATGGCTAAAAGATCATCAGTTTGAACTTTTATTTAAAATGGCTCTAGTTGGCGATGGCCATGAAGACGTTTATGAAGAATTAAATAAAACAGGTTTTAAGCTTTTTGCTATGCTAGCCAAAAAAATGAATCAAGTTAAACAAGAGATCGAAGAGCAGAACAACGATATTCATAGAATTTCCAGAGACTAGGGTTACTTCTGAGGTTTTGTATTTACAAATTCACCTTTCCAAACCTCTCCATTTTCGTATTTTATTTTCCCTTTACCATTGAGCTTTCCGTCTTTCCATCGGCCAATATAAAGGTCGCCATTTGAGTATTTCATCTTCCCTTTACCATGCATTTCATCCGTTTTCCACTTCCCGCGATACTCTTTACCGTTTTTCCAAACCATTTGACCTCGTCCATGACGCATACCATTTTGCCAACTTCCTTCGTAAAAACTGCTGTCTGACCAAATCATTCTTCCAGAACCACTGAATTCCCCATTAAAGATTTCTCCATAAAATTTCGATCCGTTTTCCCAAAAAATAGAATGAAAGCCATCAGGCAAATTTCGGATATCATTACCATTGAATTCTTGAGCAGAACTTGATTCTGCTATGACAAAAAGAAAGAAGACTAAAATTGCGATGAATGAACTTTTCATTTTAAAAGGATTTAGGTCAAAAGTGAAAAAATGTTTCACATTTGAGGTAGTTATAACTGAAAAACAATGAATCTACTATTACTTAGCAATTCTACTATTCCAGGTCAACCTTATCTTGATTGGCCAAAGAACACCATTAAAAAGTTTCTAGGTGAAAATAGAACAGCTTTATTTATTCCATATGCTGCTGTAACTTTCAGTTATGACGAATATGAAAAAATGGTCAGTAAAGCCCTTAGCGAGATAGGCGTTGAAGTCACTTCAATACATCATGCTAAAGACCCAGTTGAAGCTGTGAATAATGCTTCCGCCATTTTGATAGGAGGAGGTAACTCCTTCAAATTACTCAATGAACTTTATGTTAATGGCTTAATTACTCCTATTCAGAAAAGAGTTTCAGAAGGTTTGCCTTATGTGGGTTGGAGCGCTGGATCTAATGTAGCCTGTCAATCAATAAAAACTACGAATGACATGCCAATTGTTGAGCCTCCTTCATTCAATGGACTGCAGTTACTCAATTTGCAAATCAACCCTCACTACACAGAAAAGACTATTATTGGTCATGGCGGGGAAAGCAGACTTCAACGCTTACTGGAATACAGTGCAATCAACGACACGCCTGTGTTATGCCTGCCAGAAGGATGCGCACTGAAGATTGAAGAAGGCGAATGGGAAATAATCTCTTCAGAACCTGTCAAATTAATAAGAAAAGGTGGAGAAATTGAAACCCTTCAAAACGGAGTAATCACTATCTAGATTACTTCTTTTTAGGGTAGCTGTTCTTTACGCTGTCTAATCCACTTTGATTAGGGCCGCTATGCTCATGAACTTTTTCAATGTTGGATTCTGAAGATCCTGGAGAATTCAGTTCAGAATCTTGAACAGCTTGTTTAGGTGTGGTTAGAACCTCTGTTCGCTCAGCAGAAGAAGGTTCTGTTGAATTCCCTCCTGCACTCGCTTTACCGTTGCCTGAGCAGGAAGCAAAGGCCAGTGTGATTGAAATAAAACTACAGAACAATAATCTTTTCATTCTTAGTGATTTGTCCGTTTCTTCTGACTTGCACAACATATTGTCCTGAAGACAATGCTAGCTTGTTAAATGTCAATCTATGCACTCCAGGCTTCATCTGATCTGAATACATTGCCTTAACCACTCTACCTTGAATATCAATGATATTGATATCAACCTGTGCCCAATCTTCATTCTCAATGTAAATATTCACCAAATCATACTCTATAGCAGGATTCGGATAAACTTTCATTTCCATTTTCTTCTCTATTTCAGAAACAGCAGCTGGTTCAGCGGTATCTGTGCTCAAAACATAGATATAAGACTCTTTAGTCAATGTATCAGAACCAAATTGATTACTTACCGCAAGTGTTACGTCAAACCAACCGGTATCCTGATAGGTTACCAAGTTATTTTGAGATGAAGAAGTTTGTGGGTTGCCACCATCAAACGTCCAATTCCACGATGAAGGTTGATTAATAGAGCTATCGCTAAAAAAAACGGACTCACCTTGATAAATCAGGTTAGTATCAGACTCGAAAAAGGCCTCGGGAAAAGGCACAGGTTCAAAATCTCCGCCAATTTCTGCAATCCAAGTATTCCATTCATTACCGTTGGTTCCAAAGCAACCAGACATCCATATCGTGGGAGTTGCAGCATTGTGCCTCCTTTGCATGTCAGAATAATCACCCCATCTTTCGGTACCTGATAACCAAGAATAATCAGTATAACTATCCCCGCCTCGAACCAACGTTGGATTAGACCATTCCAAAAAATTGTCACAATTAACCACTCCAATTTCAGGATAGATACTACTTGAAACACTCAAAAAACCAATCATTACAGTTCTATCTACAGTATCAAGGGCGTAGGATGAAATTGAAGGAAATACATAATCAACTCCAACCGATCCGTACCTAGCCGTTTCATTGGCAGATGGGTTATCAACAGGGATTCGGTAGTATACTACTCCTGAGTACCCTGAATTTTGATAGCTCGCATGGTGCACTGCATGTACGGTTCCGTTAAGATAAAAAGCGTGCTGCATTCTTGTGTCATTCGTGCTTAGCTCAGCAAAGGTTCCCAACTGAACTGCATCAGCAGGAGCAGTATAAGACGGAACGATAAAAGAAGACATTAAATTGAGTGCCGGATTTGAAGATAAGTTCCCTGTAACTTCATATAAATTAAGTCGGTTTCCCGAGAAAAAATGGCTTGAAACTAGATATATTCCTGGACCATATTCGCCATCCTGCCCATAGCCTGCTGGAACGAGCGTAAAGGCCCCAATCTGGCCACCGGGAATATTATTATAAATGGAGTAATTCAAATTTGCTGTACCAGCATACCCGCCAGCTTTGTCAACTTGATAAACAACAGAGCCATTAAAACCATTGCTGCCAGACTGAAATAAATTTCCTGTGATGAATACTTCACTCTCAGAAATTGCAACATTCGGATAATCAAACCAACTATTATCGTTAAAAGGGTTCCCTGTTATTTCATAGACATTCCAATTCCCCGCAGGATTGTTGGTTTGAGAATAACAAATTAAGACCTTTGAAGTGAATGCACTACTGCCATGAAGAATGACCAAAATAAAACGATCCTCAACTTGATCGTATATAACTCTCGGATCGAAAAGACCTGAAGTAACATTAATTGATGCAGCAACATCCTCCAGCCAATCTTCGTGCGTTTCATTGGTCAAAATTGCACTTCCATTTTCATTATAAAAAGCGACCGAACTATTGTCAGAGCTAATAATCTTACCACCATTGCTAATAGCCATACAGTTATCTGGAGGAGTGCTATTGACAAGCGTGTTCCCTAAAAAGTTAGTTCCAACCACAGGAACGACAGATCTTGAATTTGAAACTACATCTTTATCATCGCTTATTACAGCATTTTGACGCAACAACTTTTGTTCTGCCTTAATTTCATCCAATGGAGTTGGCGTTCCATGCTTGTAGGAAGCAACTTTATTGATTGACTTCATCCAATAAACCTTATCAGCGTCATTGCTTCGATCAATAACTCCAACAAATTTTGCTTGTAGGATTTCGGTCCTATCCGCTTTTCCAACAATTTCTCCGGTAAATTCCGGCATTTTATGCTGCCCAAATGAGCTTGTGAAAACAAAAGCGCCAAATAGCACTGCAACGATATATCTCATATTTCTCTGAATAAGAAGTTTCAATTAGGTTCTCTGGCAAATATGCCTTTTTTTGCAAGGATTATCGGCTCTTTTAGTTAAAACGTAAATTATTATGATAAAAAAGTTTCTTCTACTTATCACCCTAAGTATCTCTTTACAGGCAAGTTCCACAGAAGGAATGTGGGTTCCAGGGATGATCAATAAATTGGTTTCTGGCAATATGGAAAGTATGGGCATGAAAGTTAGTTTAGATGACTTATATGCCATAAACAACTCTTCCATCAAAGACGCTGTCGTTCATTTTAACGGAGGGTGTACATCCGTTTTAGTGAGTGATCAAGGATTATTATTGACTAACCATCATTGCGGATACAGCCGAATTCAATCTCATAGTTCTTTAGAAAAAAACTACTTAAAAGACGGTTTTTGGGCGATGAGTTTAACCGAAGAATTGTCTAACCCAGGAATGGACGCCTCAATTATAAAGGAGATAAGAGACGTGACAGACCTAGTTTTAGCTGATCTTTCTGTTGACGCTTCTGAAGCAGAACGAAAAGAGCATTTGAAAAAAGTAAGTGGTGAAATCATCGAAAAAGCAAAAGAGGAAACCGGCTTGGATGTTTACATAAAGCCATTTTATCATGGCAACCAATACTTGCTGTTTATCAGCGAAATATTTACAGACATCAGATTAGTAGGAGCGCCACCATCGTCTATCGGCAAATACGGTTTTGATACCGATAACTGGGTATGGCCAAGACATACAGGTGATTTTTCAGTTTTTAGAATCTATGCCAATAGGGAGAACAAACCAGCTGATTTCAGCGAGGAAAACAGACCCTACCAACCAAAGCACTTTCTACCGGTAAATATTCAAGGTGTAGAAGAAAATGACTACACCTTGGTATATGGTTTTCCAGGAACAACAGAAAACTACATCACCGAAGTAGAAACCAAAAACATCCTTGAAACTGTCAATCCACTGCGATTGAAAATGCGTGAAGCATCACTGAGCGTAATTGATGAAGCCATGCGGAAAGATGAATTGACCAAGATTCAATATGCTGCTAAACAGAGTAGAATCAGCAACGCATATAAGAAGTGGATCGGTCAAACCAAAGGATTGGTGAGACACAGAGTACTTGACAAAAAAGACTCTGTAGAGAGTCTTTTCACCAAAAGAATCAATGAAAATCCAGATTGGAAATCAAGCTATTCAACGTTGATTGCGGAAATGGAAGAAATAGAAAATGCGCAATTACCATTAAGCGTGAATCGCAATTATTTCATTGAATTCTATTACATGGGACCAGAGATCTTTCGGTTTACTGAAAAGTACAGAGAGCTTGCAGCAATGTGTAAGGATGAGACGATTACTGATGAGGCAATTGATGCTTGGATTGCAGAACACTCAGATAATTCGGGATACTTCAAAAACTACGATACTTCAATAGATGGAGACATCATGAAGGCACAAATTGAATACTTCGTTGAAGATCAAAAACCCCTCGATTTTCTGAATAATCTAAAAACAGATAAAGAATCGTTAACTGAATTTGTTGATCGACTTTACGATGAAAGTATCTTCAATAATGAAGCATCGTTGAATTCATTTTTCGATGGATTCAAACGGAAAAATTATAAGAAGATCGAAGCTGATCCTGCGTATGAGTTCTCATTGAGACTCGCGAAATTTTACAGTGATGTCACCCGTCCTGGATTATTGCTGTATGTCACTAAAAGCGACAGTCTGATGCGTATTTGGATGGATGCACAAATGAAGGTGTTACCAGAGCGCACCTATTCGCCAGATGCCAACGGAACACTAAGAATCACCTTTGGAAAAGTAGAAGGATACGAACCTTTTGATGGTGCTGAATACGCCTATTACACCACGTTGGAAGGTGTGATGGAAAAAGAAGATCCAACCAACCCTGAGTACAATGTTCCTGCGCGATTGAAAGAATTGTATCAAAAGAAAGACTATGGTCGTTATGCCCATAGCACAGGCGAAATGCGTGTGGCATTCGTAGCAAGTAATCATACCTCAGGAGGAAATAGTGGCAGCCCTGTTATTGATGCTAACGGGAATTTGATCGGTCTAAACTTCGATAGAACTTGGGAAAGCACCATGAGCGACATTATGTTTAACCCGATCATTTGCAGAAATATATCTGTAGATATACGCTATGTATTGTTCATCATGGATAAATACGCTGGAGCCAAACATCTAGTGGATGAGATGAAACTCATCAGTGAATAGGCGGCTACCCGAAGAAAATATAGGTAATGACTATGGCCGCGATGATGCCGCACAAATCGGCAAACAATCCAGCACCCAATGCATAGCGGGTTTTGCGAATAGAAACTGAACCAAAGTAAACCGCCAAAGTGTAAAATGTAGTTTCAGTTGAACCTTGGAAAACACTTGCCATGCGTCCAATGAAGCTGTCGGCTCCATGAACCGTCATTTGTTCTACCATCATGCCTCTCGCACCGCTGCCACTCAATGGTTTCATCAAGGCCGTTGGTAAGGCATCTACAAATCGTGTGTCTTCAAGAAATAAAGCAAAGAACCAACCCATTCCGCTCACCATATAATCCATGGCTCCACTTGCTCTGAAAACACCAATGGCAACCAAGATGGCAACCAAATATGGGATGATCTTTATAGAAATACTGAACCCGTCTTTAGCTCCTTCAATGAAGGTTTCATAGACATTGATCTTCTTGCGCAAAGCCATCAGCAAGAATGCCGCAATTATGCCCAGAATAATTCCATTTCCCGCTGCATTACTGATGATGCTCACCATTTGATCATTCATCGTTGAAAAAGCGAAAAGCACAGAAGCAATAATTGCAGTAATCCCTCCTAACCATGCCAATATGGTCGGTTGAAATAAGTTAATACGTTGTTTGATAGCCACGGCAATCAATCCACCCAATGAAGCAAAATATGTAGCCAAAAGGATCGGCAGAAACACATCAGCTGGATTGGCAGCGCCTTGTGCTGCCCTAATTGCCATTACACTTACGGGCACTATTGTTAAGCCAGATGTATTCAGAACAATGAACATGATCATGGCATCTGAAGCCTCTTCTTCCTTTGGGTTAGTGCTTTGAAGGTCTTGCATCGCTTTTAAGCCTAAAGGCGTAGCTGCATTATCAAGCCCCAACATATTGGCGGAGAAATTCATCATCATAGAACCAATGGCTGGATGATTCTTTGGCAATTCGGGAAACAGTTTGGTAAAAAAAGGCGATACAATGCGGGTTAGATAATTGACGGCTCCTCCCTCCTCGCCTATTTTCATAATACCTTGCCAAAGCGAAATCACTCCGATCAAGTAGATGGAAATATCTACACTCACCTTGGCCATATCAAATGTGCTTTGCACCATATCGCCAAAGACTTGGGTGTCTCCCAAGAAAATCAACTTAAGAATGGCAACAACAAATGCAACCAAGAAAAATGCAATCCAAATGTAATTGAGTGCCATGCTTCAAAATTGAGTCATTCAAGTACTCAAATTTTGAGATAAGATTTAATGTTTGAACATGGATTGTTAATTGCGCATCATTCCAAACGGGCAATCGAATTAAATTCGCAGCACTTTAGCCTATGGTATTTAACTCTTTAGAATTCCTCGTATTTGCAATCCTCTTTTTTGCATTGTGGCCTTTGTCTAGGAAAAAAGACACCGCGCGTTGGAGTTTTATCACCGTAATGTCTTTTGTGTTTTATGGCTGGTGGGATTGGCGTTTTTTGTTCTTAATAGTCGGTAGCGGATTGATCGACTATGCTGCAGGATTGTTATTGATGAGTAAATCAAAACACAAAAAGCTCTTTCTAATTATGTCGTTGATTGGAAACTTGGGCTCGTTGAGTGTTTTTAAGTATAGCGTCTTTTTTGCATCGACTTTAGAAGACCTTTTCGGTGTTATCGGAATCAATGCCGATTTGGTGAGCAACATTCCTGATTTTGCTTTAATTCTTCCGGTTGGAATCAGTTTCTATACATTCCAATCGATGAGCTACACGATTGACATTTATCGTGGCCGCCTCGAACCCACAAAAAACATCCTTCACTTTTTTAGCTACTTGGCGATGTTCCCGCAATTGGTTGCTGGTCCTATTGTAAGAGCAAAAGACCTCATTCAACAGCTTGCTCAAGATCGAAGAACGAATTCATTGCAGCGATGGAATGCCATTAAACTCATAGCCTACGGCATGTTTCAAAAAGTTGTCATAGCTGATAACCTTTCACTTTTCATCGATTCGGCTTTTGAAGGAAAAAGTCCATTTGATGGAAGCGCCTATTGGTGGATGGTAATGATCGCTTTTTCCTTTCAGATCTATTGTGACTTCAGCGGATACAGCTTAATAGCGCGAGGACTAGCTAAATACATGGGATATCATTTCAAAATGAATTTCAACCATCCATACATCTCTGCGAGTATGAGAGAGTTTTGGACACGTTGGCACATATCGCTTTCAACATGGTTTAGAGACTATGTCTACATTCCTTTAGGAGGAAGCCGAAATGGATTGCTAGCAGGCTTATTTGCTTTATGGGCAACCATGTTGCTATCAGGATTATGGCATGGTGCCAATTACACCTTAATCGTTTGGGCGGCTTTGCACGCGGCATTCTCAAGCATTGAACGCCTCACCAAATGGAATAAAAAATGGAGTAAATCAAATCTCAAAGTTTTGCTCATTCCTATCATTTTTATTCAAGCATTGGTGGCTTGGGTTTACTTCAGATCAGAAGATGTTTCACAGGCAAACCTGATTGTAATCAAACTCTTCAGTTTCAATTCAATCGATTTGAGTTTCATTCACAAATTTGAAAATGCCATTACAGTTTTATGCATAGCTATACTCATTGAATCAATGATATATATGCGAAAAGAGCAACCTCAATTATCAATTTGGTACAAAAAGAGCAATCTTGACATCGCCTTTGTAAGTCTGAGTATTATTTCATGCATCTTATTTAGAGGAGAAGGTGCTCAATTTATTTACTTCCAATTCTAGGTGAGCCCCAACCGTAAAATATCAGTTGCTCTAATATCCAGCGCAGTTTTATTGGGCATATTGGGGTGGCTATTGCCGCTTCCCTCTAATCTAAAGCTAAATCGAGAAATATTCTGGGTCACCAAAACGTTTACACCTAAAAAATATAATGTGATCATCGCTGGTGACTCACGGGCATACAGAGGTGTTTCGCCTGAAGATGTTACCGTTGTTTTAGAGCCGAATCTTACAGCACTCAATCTTGGATATTCAAGCGGAGGATTTGATAGAGCTTATCGCTCTTTTATTCTTTCTAAGCTAGAAATGAGGGGTAATCATAAGGCGATAGTTTTAGGCATAACTCCCCATAGTTTAACGCCAGATGCATTGGAGAATGGTCATTTTCATGAAATTTTAGCGACTTCGAAATTTGATCAATTAAAAACAATCTATTTGAGTCCGATTAGCCGTTTTTTTGAACCTAGACAGTTCACTTCCATCAAAAAGATTTTTAAACGCTCAACTAAAAGTCATTTTGAACGATTCCATTCAAATGGATGGGCTGAATCTGATAACTTGAAAACAGATTCATTAGCTGCAATTTCAAACTATTCAAAAGTGTTTGACAATAACATAATTGATTCAAGTGCCATAAACGACTTTATGAATTGGATAGATAGCTTGAGCCAAGAAAACATTAAAGTAATAGGGTTTAGACCTCCTTCAACAATGCAAATGCGTTCTTTAGAAGACTCTTTAAGTGGCTACAATGAAACGAGTATAAAGAGTTTATTCGAAGCGCATGGTGGCCATTGGCTCATTATCAAGGATGCTGATTATGAAACTTATGATGGAAGTCATCTAAGACCTGCAGACGCACGTAGACTTTCTAAGAAAATTGGATTTACCTTAAAAGCTATTACTGAAGAAGCACTTCCTTAACCAGATCTTCACCCAAATGTGCATTCACATTCCTTACTATGTCTTCTCGTTGGTAATGCAATTCTTGGCGTAATGCCGCAGAGCTTAATTTCAAGATCAACTTACCACCTCTCAAGATAATATCATCAGTTCGTCCAGCAACAGCAGGACCAACTATCTCCGCCCAATCACTTTTCAGTTTAATTTCTGTGAGTCCGCTTTTCAGGCGATACACTTTCAGCATACGATCGATTACCTGACCCAAACTCTCCTGGTTGGTCTTTCTTTTATTTTGATCGTAGCGCGCCATGCATCAAAGTTGATCAATTGATCCTTTCTCGACCACAAATTTTTTCAACGGAACATTCTCATCCTTGAACAAGTCAGGCACTCGATGCAAATTGGCATCGGTAATGAAAATTTGTCCAAAATGATCTTCACTCACCAACTTCATTAATGCAGCTACGCGGTTGTCATCGAGCTTATCAAAAATGTCATCTAACAGTAAAATCGGCTTGCGCTGTTTTAATTCTTTTAGATAATCGAATTGCGCCAATCGAAGGCTTGTCACGAAGCTTTTCTTCTGGCCCTGACTGCCAAACTTCTTCATTGGATATTCGCCAATAGTAAATTCAAGATCGTCCTTGTGAATGCCTTGTGTAGTGTATTGAGCTCGGTAGTCTCTTTTTCTATGCTCCGTCAATAAATTCAACAACGGAGCTTCAGAAAGTTGACTTTGATAAACAATATTCACTTCCTCTGCCCCACCAGAAATAAGTTGATAGAAATTAGAAAATATAGGTAAGTATCCTTCTAGAAATCGCTTTCGCTCTAGATGCAATTCTGTACCATGTGCATGCAGTTGCTCATCAAACACCTCTAAACTGGTCGTATCATACTTTCCTTCAGCCCATTGGTGTTTGAGCATGGCATTTCGTTGCGCTAGCAGGCGATTGTAATGCAATAAAGTATCGAGATAAGCTTTGTTGTATTGTGAGATGATTCCATCCATAAACTTCCGCCTCATATCACTGCCTTCTCTTATCAAAGCTGTATCTGAAGGTGCTATCATCACCAATGGAATAACTCCTATATGATCCGCAAGTCGATCGTATTGTTTTTGATTGCGTTTGAACTTCTTTTTCTCATTGCGTTTCAATCCACAAAAAATTCTTTCAGACTCCCCGTCTAAAAAAAACTTCCCATCCAAAACAAAATATCCTTCGTCATGACGGATGTTTTGAGAATCAATTGGGTTGAAAAAACTCTTACAAAACGATAGGTAATAAATCGCATCAAGCACTGTAGTCTTGCCGGCTCCGTTGTTTCCTAGAAAGCAATTAACCTTTTCAGACAACTCGAAATTGGCGTCTTGAATGTTCTTGAAATTAACAATGCTGAGTTCAGATAAATGCATAAGTGTTCAAAGGTAGAATTTGACCACAAGAAGACAGTGTGTGAACTGTCTTAAAAAAAATATATTTGCAGCCTCATTTTTTAAGGGTAACAATGGCTAAAGATCAGGAAGAAATAATAGTAGACGTAGAAGAAGTTTACTCGAAGACAGAACATTGGGTTGTAGAAAACCAAAAAAGTCTGACGATAATTATTGGTGCAATTGTACTAATGATGGTATCGTACTTCGCTTACAAGAATTTTTATCTTCAGCCTCAAGAGGCAGAGGCTCAAGAGCAAATGTGGCAGGCGCAGAAAGCTTTCGCCAATGACAGCCTTGATCAAGCATTGTATGGAAATGATGTTGCTTATGGTTTATTAGATATCATTGATAACTATGGAATTACTGAGTCAGCAAATCTTTCAAACTATTATGCTGGTGTTTCATATTTGAGATTGGGTCAATACGAAGAAGCAATTCAGTACTTAGAAGATTACGACTGCAGCGATATCATGGTGTGTGCAGTAGCTCTAGGAGCAACTGGTGACGCTTACATGGAATTGGGTGAAGTAGATAAGGCGATTAGTTATTATACGAGCGCCTATGGACACACTGCCAATGATCTTACAACACCTATTTACTTGATGAAAGCTGCAAGAGCTCATCAAGAAGTAGGCGATTATGGTGATGCTTTAGAGCTTTTCACTCGAATCAAAGCGGAATTCCCAAACAGCAATGAAGGTCAACAGATCGAAAAATTCATTGCACGCGCTGAGGGACTTTCTGGAAAATAATGGCAACGATCAATAAAAATCTTTCTGAATTTGATGATCTACCTAAGGTCAATGCAAATTGGAAAATTGCTATTGTAAAAGCCGAATGGAACGCGGAAATCACGGATGGCTTGCACGATGGAGCCATGGATTTATTGATCAATGCAGATGTTCCAGGACACAATATCAAAACTTATCACGTTCCCGGCAGCTTCGAACTCCCGCTTGGCGCTCAATGGGCCATCGAGCAATTCAAAGCTGATGCAGTAATATGCTTAGGTTCTGTGATCCGAGGAGAAACAGCGCATTTTGACTATGTGTGCCAAGCAGTATCTCAAGGAGTAAAAGATGTTTCTCTCAAACACAGCCTTCCTGTAATCTTCGGAGTTTTGACGGATGATAATATGGAACAATCTCGCGCGCGTAGTGGCGGAATCCATGGCAACAAAGGAACCGAAGCCGCAGTGACAGCCATCAAAATGCTACACTTAAGAGATTCCATTTAACCCCTTACTTGTCTAAAATATTCTGAATGTTTGGTTTGAAGTAAAGATCGCTCTTCATCACCTTTCCATCTTCGCGATAGATAGGCTGTCCATCTTTGTCAAGCTTACTCATATTACTTCTTTGAATCTCTTCAAACACCTCTGCAATCTTATATTGCATTCCGTGGCTCAAGATTGTTCCACACAAAATGTAAAGCATGTCGCCAAGGGCATCTGCTACTTCTACTAAATCACCCTCTTGCGCTGCCTCTAAATACTCTTCGTTCTCTTCACGCATCAGTTTGTAGCGCAGTAAAATTGACTTGTCATCAATGTCAATAGTTGGGGATTCATTGTTCTTGATCTTGAATGCATTATGAAAATCCTTGACGTGATTTATCACCTCAGAAAGCTTCATATCGGAAAGATTGTTTTCAGCCATATTTCTACGTTAAAATTTCAAAATTTTGAGTTCGGAAAAGTAACGGAAACCTAGACTTATCAAGGCATACAGAGGTGAATAGTTCTTAACATTGTTTAACAGCGCTTGTGCTCCAAATAGACACGTTTATTAACATTTTCGCGTTCGATCAAACGAATCAAATTGTTGAAAACCCAATTACATGGAAACTGCAACTGACATAAGAGCTCTAAATGAAAAGATTGAAAAGGAAAGTGCATTCATTGATCTAATCAATCGAGAGATGGATAAGGCGATCATTGGGCAGAAATACATGATCGATCGAATGATAATTTGCTTGCTATCCAACGGCCACATTCTTTTAGAAGGTGTGCCTGGTCTGGCAAAAACCTTGGCAATAAAATCATTGGCTTCAACTATTCACGCTGATTTTAGCCGACTTCAATTTACGCCCGACTTATTGCCTGCCGACCTTATTGGTACGCAGATATATCAGGTTAAGAAAGATGAATTCACCGTAAGAAAAGGACCTCTTTTTGCCAATTTCGTTTTGGCGGATGAGATCAATAGAGCACCAGCGAAAGTGCAAAGTGCACTGCTCGAAGCTATGCAAGAAAAGCAGGTGACTATAGGTGATGAAACATTCCCACTTCCCAATCCATTTTTGGTTTTAGCGACTCAGAACCCTGTTGAGCAAGAAGGAACTTATCCTCTTCCTGAAGCTCAAGTAGACCGTTTTATGTTGAAAGTAGTTTTAGGCTATCCAAATATGGAAGAAGAAAAGCTGATCATCAGACAAAATATTTCACAAACAGAAATTCCTACTCCACAAAAAATCCTTTCTACAGATGATATCTTAAAGGCTCGTCAAGTTGTCAGAGAAGTATACATGGATGAGAAGATTGAGCAATACATCATTGATATTGTATTTGCCACACGAAACCCTGAGAACTATGGAATGGCGCATTTCAAAGACTTGATCAATTTCGGAGGATCTCCTCGAGCAAGCATTAATCTTGCCTTAGCTGCAAAAGCTTATGCATTTATCAAACGAAGAGGTTATGTGATCCCAGAAGATGTGAGAGCCATCAGTAAAGATGTGTTGAGGCACCGTATAGGATTGACCTATGAAGCAGAAGCTGAAAATATCACCTCAGAAAACATCATAGATGAAATCCTAAACAAGGTTGAAGTGCCATAGTCATGTGAATCAATCAGATTTTACCCTAAAGACTGAAAAGTGAACGCAAAGCAATGAAATGGAGACGTCAGAATTACTAAAACGAGTACGGAAAATAGAGATCAAGACGAGAGGTTTAAGCAACCAAATCTTCTCGGGAGAATATCATTCTGCCTTTAAGGGAAGAGGAATGGCGTTCAGCGAAGTGCGCGAATATATGCCCGGTGATCCCATTCGAAGTATCGATTGGAACGTAACTGCTCGTTTGAATCATCCTTACGTGAAGGTTTTTGAAGAAGAACGAGAAATCACCATGATGTTGATCGTGGATGTAAGTGCTTCTGAAAACTTCGGTTCAAAATCAATGCTTAAGCGCGAGATGATTACCGAAGTAGCCGCTGTTTTAGCCTTCTCAGCAGTTCAGAACAACGACAAGATTGGCATTATCTTTTTCAGCGACCGCATCGAAAAATACATTCCACCTAAAAAAGGCAAAAGTCATATCCTCCGTATCATTCGTGAGTTGATTGACTTTGAACCAGAAGGCACTGGAACGAATATCAAAGAAGCTTTAGGGTTCTTCAATAACGTAACCAAAAAGCGAAGCATCGCCTTCTTGATTTCGGACATGTTGGATTCTGACTACGAAAAGCCCCTTCGTATTGCTAAACGAAAGCATGATTTCGTTACGCTTTTGACAAAAGACATTGCGGAAGAAACACTTCCAGATCTTGGCCTCGTTCCAATGAAGGATTTCGAGTCTGGAAAAACTTTTTGGGTGGATACTTCAGACAAGGAAGTACGCAAGAATTACAAACGTAACCGAGATCAAAAACTGAAAGAAACCGAAGACTTGTTGCGCAAAAGTGGCATCGACTACGCCCACTTATATACGAACAGAAGCTACGTGCAACCATTGATGCAGTTGTTTAAAAAACGTGAATCAAAACGATGAGACTGCTTTTATTCATATCGTTTATTCTCTCTCAAGCTATCGGCTTTTCACAAGAACGATCGCTCACGATTAGCACCAGTAAAGAAAGTATCTTGATTGGTGACCAAATGGAAATGAATGTGGTTCTTAGAGGTGCTTCGGGCGATACCATGTTGCTTCCTTTGATAGAAGACACCTTAATCACAGAAATTGAAATACTGAGTAGAAGTAAAGTTGATACTGCATTTGAAGGAGCTCAACTCGAGTATCGGATTCTCAGTCAGACGTACACCATCACCAGTTTTGATTCAGGCTACTTCCCCATTTCTCCAAGAGTTGCACTTATTAATGGCGAAGAAGTAGAGTCTAACCCATTTTTAATTGCCGTACAAACGATCGAAGTTGATACTTCAAAAGGGATTGTTGATATCAAGGACATTGAGCAAGTTCCCTTTTCTGTCAAAGAATGGTTGCAAGAGAATTGGCAATGGATCGCCATCGGAATCTTCTTGATTGCATTGATTACCATAATAGCACTGAAATTATCCAAACGTAAGCCAAAAGTAGAACCTGAAATTATAATCCCAGAAAGACCAGCTAATGAAATAGCAGCTGAACGCTTAGAACAATTGAAAGAAGAGAAGCTTTGGCAAGCAGGAAAAATCAAGCTTTACTATTCTGAGCTGAGTGATATTTTAAGGGAATATATTGAACATCGATATCTGATTCCTGCCTTGGAGCAAACCACGGATGAAATTATCAATGGATTGAGACACAACCCGGATTTAAGTCCAGAATTGGTGGGAAAAGTGAGACAACTTTTATTCCTTTCTGACTTGGTGAAGTTCGCCAAAGAAAATCCAGTTGGGAACGAAAATGAAATGAACTTCTCGATAGCTGAAAGCTTTGTTAAGGAAACTACCCCTATACCATTAGAAAAAAACAAAGAAAAAGAAGACGATGTCTGATTGGGAGTTTGCACATATTGAATTTCTGGTGGCTTTAGCGGTAATACCACTTTTGGTGCTTTGGTATGTGTTTAAATATTGGAACCGTCAAGCTATTGTTGGTTATTCAACTTCGCAGTTTTTTCAAGGAAAAACCGGATGGAAATCAAAGATTCATCATGCATTATTCGTCTTAAGAGTATTGGCTATTTCTGCAATCATTGTCGCTCTAGCACGACCGCAATCAAGCAGTAGCTGGCAGGATATAAAAACTGAAGGCATAGATATCGTTATCGCCTTTGACATTTCGAGTAGTATGCTTGCGCGCGATTTTGAGCCAAACAGACTTGAAGCTGCGAAAGAGGTAGCTATAGAATTTATTAAAAATAGGCCAAACGATAGAATTGGCTTGGTTGTTTACAGTGGTGAAAGCTTCACTCAGTGTCCACTCACTACTGATCATGATAAGCTGATTAACCTTTTCGAGCAATTGGAAAACGGAATGGTCACAGACGGAACAGCCATAGGAATGGGCTTGGCGAACGCAGTGAATCGATTAAAAGAGTCAACATCCAAAAGCAAGGTCGTAATTCTTCTGACTGACGGAGAAAGCAACATGGGTTCAATCCCTCCGATTACCGCAGCTGAAATTGCTACGACATTTGGCGTAAAGGTTTATACAATTGGGGTTGGAACTAAAGGCCAGGCTCCGATGCCTGTTTCTGACATGTTCGGCAGAATCAGGTATCAAAACATGGATGTAAACATCGATGAGGAGACCTTAACACAGATCGCTGAGCTGACTAATGGCCAATACTTCAGGGCCACAAATAATGAATCACTGGAATCTATCTATGCTGAAATTGACAAACTTGAAAAAACTGTCATTGAAGAAACACAGTACGAAAAAAAATATGAGGAGTTCTTTTCACTAGCCTTAATCGCACTAGGCTTATTGCTAGCAGAATTGATTCTAAGAAGAACTATATTTAAAAGCGCCACATCACATGTTTAGGTTTGAACATCCATACATGCTTTATTTCCTACTCATCGTGCCGTTACTTTGGTTGGGTCAAATATTTTGGCAACGAGGGAGAAATAAAAAACTCAGCGCAACCATTGATTCAGAGTTACAGCATAGAATCATGCCCCTAGCAAGTAAGGCAAAAACTTGGTTGAAACTTTCTATATATAGCTTAGCATTAGTTGCATCCATCTTGGGCATCGCAAATCCTCAAATCGGCTCGAAAACGGAAGAGTTGAAAAGACAGGGAATTGACCTCATGATAGCATTGGATATTTCTAACAGTATGAATGCAGAAGATTTATCTCCAAATCGACTAGAACGAGCTAAGAGAAGTCTTAAAGAACTGCTCACCTACCTTAAATCAGACCGCATTGGAATTGTAGTTTTTGCAGGAGAAGCGTTCGTTCAATTGCCCATCACAACAGACTATTCAGCTGCCAAACTCTTTCTAGACAATATCCAACCCGATCTTATCGCAACGCAAGGAACCGACATCGGCAATGCCATTGGTTTATGCCTAAAATCCTTTGACTTTGAAAGCCCTACGTCTAAAGCAATTATTGTGATTTCGGATGGAGAAAACCACGAAGAGGAGAGTATTTCAATGGCCGAAGAAGCCGCTTCAAAAGGAGTTGTAGTTCACAGTATTGGAATGGGCTCAGTGGAAGGAGCTCCGATACCGCTTTATGCAAGAGGTCAGCAATTAGGTTTTAAGAAAAACCAAGAAGGCAATACTGTTGTTACCAAATTGAATGAAGAGATGTTATCAGAGTTAGCATCCGTCACAGGTGGTATATTTATCAGAGCCTCAAATGCAGAAAGCGGAATGGCCTACATATTTGATGAGGTTGAGCGCATGGAAAAAGTGGAGATCGGAACAAAAATTTATACTGATTATGAAGATCGATTTCAATTCTTATTGCTTCCAGCGTTAATTCTTCTAATTATCGAGTTAATAATTCCCAATACCAAATCCATATGGTGGGAAAAACTGTTTGCTTCGTAGTGAAAATGAAACTTATTGTTGCGACATATCTATTGAGTTTGATTGGAGTGAGTGCTTTTGCGCAACATCAAAATCAATTGTATCATGGTAATCAGTCCTATATGGATGGAGATCTTGACCAAGCACAGTCCTATTACCAAAAGGCGCTTTCAGGTGATCCTAATATCTATGAAGGAAACTTGAATCTAGGCAACACCAATTTCAGAAAGCAGGATTTTGAAAGTGCTATTACATCCTATCAAAGAGCCGCAGAAAACAGCACAGATGCTGTAAAAAAAGCCAATGCTTTTCACAATTTAGGGAACACATATTTACAAAATCAAAAGATAGACGAAGCCATTGACGCTTATAAAAATGCACTGAGAACCAATCCAACAGCAGACGAAACACGATACAACTTGGCCTACGCTCAAAATTTAAAAAAGCAACAAGAAGAGCAGCAAAATAAAGATCAAGACAAGGAGAATCAGGATAAAGATCAGCAGGATAAAAAAGACAAAAACGAGGACAACAAAGACCAAAATAAAGACAAGGAAGAGCAAGATAAAGAGGACAAAAAGGATCAACAAGATCAGAAAGAGAAGTCTGACCAAGAGAAAAAGCAAGAACAAAAGACTCAACCTAAACCGATGGACCTTTCACCGCGAGAAGCAGAGCAAATGCTTGAAGCCGCCAAGAATGAAGATCAAATGCTTCAAATAAAACTAAGAAAACAGCAAGCCAAAACCAAAAACATCGATAAAGACTGGTGAGAATAATTTCTATCATATGGCTTCTTATCATAAACCTTAGTGTCTTTTCACAGTCCATTACGGCTAGGATTAACAGGAGTACTGTTTCTGTCGGAGACAATTTCCAAGTGACTTTTGATATAGAAGGAGATGGTTCAAATTTTAGTGCTCCATCCTTTGAGAACTTTGGAGTTCTAAGTGGCCCAAATAAGTCGTCAAGTATGCAATGGGTTAACGGTGAATTCTCCAGCAGCCTTTCCTACAGCTATATTCTCAAAGCAATGAACGAAGGCGAATTCAGCATTGAACCTGCATCCGTAAAATTCAAGAGTAACGTTGTTCAATCACAATCGATTAAGGTCAGAGTGCTTCCTTCTAGGCAGCAATCATCGGCCCAACCAAGCACCGCGACTCAAAGTAAACCCAACCCCCAAGTTACTTCTAAAGAGAGCAAAGAGGATCTCTTTCTGAAATTATACGTAGATAAAAAACAGGTCTTTGTAGGTGAACAAATCATAGCAACCTATTTGCTATACATGAATACACAAATCGTCAACTACGCATCGTCTAGACCTGTATTCAACGGTTTCTATGCTCAAGAGTTAGAGGTTGATCCTTCTGGAAGTTTAGTAAATGAAACAATCAATGGCAAGCAATACACTGTTGCTACAATGAAAAAAGTGGTTTTAACGCCACAAAAATCAGGTGAAATCACCGTTCCTTCTTTGGACATGGAAATGGTGATTCGAGTTGCCGAGAAACAGCAACGTAGAAGTATGTTTGATCAGTTTTTTGGAAGCTATAAGAATGTAAAAGTTGAAGTGAAAAGCAACGAAGAAAAGATCAATGTTTCCCGTCTTCCAACGCAAGGTCAACCAAGAGATTTTATTGGAGCTGTTGGTGAATTTAAGCTTAATACCAATTTAGATAGAACAGAAGTTGGCGTAAACGAAGCCATTAATCTCACGGTAAATATTTCAGGAAAAGGCAACCTTGAATTGATCTCTTTACCAAAGATTGAGTTTCCAAACGATTTTGAAACTTACGACCCAAAGACAAAACAAGATATTAGCGTTACCGCTGCCGGAACCAAGGGAAAAAGAACATTTGAATACGTGCTTATCCCAAGATTTGCTGGAGAGTTTAAATTGAAGCCTGTCAGCTTTTCCTATTTCGATCCAAAAACCAAATCTTACAAACAGCTTTCATCAGAGTCCATTACCCTCAATGTGCTCAGGACAGATGGCGAATCTGTAGCTAGCGGAGCAGCGCATCTTGCACCTAAAAAGGAAAATGTACAAATTATTGGAAAGGATATTCGTTTTATCAAAATCGATGAACCTGAATTAAAGAGAAAAGAAAGCGGTTTTTATCGATCCACGTTATTCTACGCCCTCTCTACCCTGCCCTTAGTTGGTATGGGCGCTTCTATATTCTTATTCGGATTTTTCAGAACACAGAATTCAGATCTTAATGCCCTGAAAAGCAAGAGAGCTGGAGGTATTGCAAAGAAGCATTTAGCGAAGGCAACAAAACTATTGAATGGAGAAAACGAACCGTTTTATGATGCTATTTCTCTGGCCCTATTTGGTTATATATCTGACAAATTAGTCATTCCATTTTCTGAGCTCAATAGAGAAAAGATTGAAGAGACACTTCACTCAAAAAAGGTCTCATCAGACACACAGGACAAGCTTAAAAAAGCCTTGGATGAATGCGAAATGGTTCGCTTTGCACCCGGAATTATAAGAGGCAAAGAAGAAATGCTAAGTGCGAGTAAACAAATAATAGAAGAACTCGAAGATGAACTGTAAAGGTTTGATCATATTGATTTTTAGCGTTTTTGGAATGAATAGCCAATTCATGGCAAACGAAGGCCATTATGAAGACCTTTATGAAAAAGCCAATGAAGTGTACAAGGCGGGCAACTATGATTCTGCTAAGGTGCTTTACAGCGAAATCATTCAAAATGGAATGGTCTCATCAGAATTGTTTTATAACCTCGGAAATACCTTTTATAAAAAAGGAAACATTCCAGAGGCCATTCTATTTTTCGAGCGTGCACATCGGCTTTCTCCAAATGATGAAGACATAAAATACAACCTTGAAATTACGAACACATATATCACGGATAAAATCACGCCACTCGAAAATGTATTCTTTACGAAATGGTGGGAATCGATTACATATGCCTTTTCAGTGACAACCTGGTCTGTGCTTTTTATTTTATTGCTATTTGCCGCAGCAGCACTATTCACGCTATTCGGTGTTTCAAACAACAGAAAAGTTAAACAATTAGGCCTTCTAGGAGGTGGATTCGTTCTAGGCGCTTCTATTGTGGTGATATTATTGACTAATTCAGCCTTCAATAAATTAAACTTAAATCAAGCAATTGTATTTTCACCAACAGTGAATATTAAAAGTGAACCGGGCCTTAACGCCATGGATCAATTTGTTATTCATGAGGGATTGAAAGTAGAAATTATAGACACAGATGGCGATTGGACTCGGATTCGATTAAGTGATGGGAATTCAGGCTGGTTGCAAAGTCAGTCGATCGAGAAGATATAACTGTCAGAAAATAAGCGATTATCTCTCTCAATCCGATGAATTTCCGAGCTTTAAGAGTTACTTTTGTTTCAACTTTAAAGCATCGTATAAACATGATTGACACCCTTGATATAGAGATTACTAAAACGTCAGAATCAAAACTGAGCCAAGTGGACTTCGATAACCTCCCATTTGGAAAAGTATTTGCCGACCATATGTTAATTGCAAAATATGAAAACGGTGCATGGTCAAGGGCTTGCATTGAACCATATGGAAATATAAGCTTATCACCTGCTTCTTCTATGATTCATTATGGACAATCAATTTTTGAAGGCCTGAAAGCTTTTAAAAGTGAAAATAATGAAGTTCTTATTTTCCGTCCAGAAGAAAATTGGAAGCGAATGAATGCATCTGCCGTAAGAATGTGCATGCCAGAGGTTCCAAAAGATATATTTCTAGGCGGAATGCGTCAGTTGATTGATCTCGATCGAAACTGGGTACCCAACAATTCTGAAAGTGCACTTTACATTCGTCCATTTCTTTTTGCAACGGACGCCCTGCTCGGTGTAAAACCTTCTGAGAGCTATATGTTCATGATAATAACAGCTCCTGTTGGTCCTTATTATGTAAAACCATTGCACCTTAAAATTGAAACCGAATTCACCAGAGCAGCAATAGGCGGTGTTGGTGCAGCGAAAGCAGCAGGTAATTATGGAGCTGCTATGTACCCGGCAATGCTAGCGCAAAAAGAAGGTATTGATCAATTAATCTGGACGGATGCAAAAGAGCATAAGTATCTAGAAGAGGCGGGGACAATGAATATGATGGTAGTCATCGATGATAAGCTCATAACGCCACCGCTAAAATCAACTATTCTTCCAGGAATCACACGCAAGAGCTTTCTCGAATTGACAAAAGAGGCTGGTTACGAGGTTGAAGAGCGATCGATCAGCGTATCCGAAGTCATTGAGGCAATTAAATCAGGTGACCTGAAAGAACTATTCGGAGTGGGAACCGCTGCAACGACAGCTCAAGTGGAGAAGCTAACATTTGAAGGAAACACATATGATTTGCCATCTAAGGAGTCTCGTGTAATTTCTAATTCGATCGGTCAAAAACTATTACGAATTAAAAAGGGCATTGACCCAGATACTCACGGTTGGAATATTTCTGTTTAAGCCGCTCCAGCTCTTGACTTTCTATCATTCAGTGCAGCAAGAAATGATCTAACGAGATCTATCTCCAGCTTATCATTGCTTCTTTTGCGCTTTATTTCTAATCCAATATAGCGCACCTCGACTATTAATTCAGTTCCTAGAGAAAGTTCGACTAACCTAGCATTAAGATGTTTTGCAAACTTGAATCTTGATTCGACAATTGCTTCTATCTCGAAATTGTGATTATCGCAATGCAGGAACACAAAGCCTTGTGATTGAATTACTTTGCTCAAAACTGAAAAAGTTTCTTGACTTCGCGTATTATTGATAACTGCACTTCTCATTAGAACTTCAAAAGACGTTCTTATTCATTATCATAAGATTAATTAAGCGTAATTTTTTCGATTGAGTATTTTGCAAAGAATTGGGGCTGAATTGTAACATATCGGGTAAAGGAAAAACACTTGTTTTTGTGCATGGTGCATTTATTAATTCTGAAATATGGATGCATCAGAAAACAGAGTTTTCAAAATATTATCAGATAATCACCATTGACCTTCCGTCACACGGAAAATCTACTCCCCAAGCAACAGAAGAGTATCACGTTGAAGGTTTCTCTAAAACAGTAATCTCACTGCTCGATGAATTGAATATCACACAATTCACGATCATAGGTCTCTCTTTGGGCGCGATGATAGCGCAATGTGTGGCCTCAAAGTATCCGCATAGAGTTGAAGGTATAGTGCTTGTGGGTAGCTCTGCATCAATGAGGTTAAGCCTTCTTGAAAAAACGATAACAGCAGTGTTATTTCCAAAATGGCTTGCCATGTGGCTTTTTGGAAAACTCACCATCAAACAGTTTTTAAAGCTTTCTTTTATGATGACATGGTTTATGCGTGGCAATAAATGGCTCGGAGGTCCTGTTACAAGGCAGAAAATTCGGGAAAGTATTCAAATGATTGAGCGAACAGAAATCAAAAAAATATATGCTGCAGTTCACACTTTCAGAAAACAGAATTTAAAAACTGGAGATTATCCTGTAATGCTAATTAATGGACAATATGACTCACCAGTTATTCATTACCACTCATTCTATTTAAAAAAGGAACTTCAGGAAAGAGCAAGTATATATACGGTTCCGAATACGGGCCACGCTTGCAATTTTGACAATCACAAGAGTTTTAACGGAATGCTATTTGAATGGTTGAAAGAAAAAAAGATCACTTCTGAAGAAGCTAAGGTTATTCCAATCAGCGAAAAAGATTGTATTTCAGAATACAATAAATTGCACGAAAGCCGTCTCGCCAATTGATCTTCTTACCTTCAGCGAAGGTTCTGCCATAATAAGAAATACCAACCTCATAGATCCTGATGTCTTTGATTCGAGCAAATTTGGCGGTTATTTCAGGCTCGATGCCAAATCTATTTTCTTCAAGAGTAAAATGCTCTAACAAATCTCGCCTGAACATCTTATAGCAAGTCTCCATGTCTGTCAAGTTCAAGTCAGTAAATAAATTTGACAAGAATGTCAAAATTTTATTGCCTATACTATGCCAGAAAAATAAGATTCTATGTGGATTACCGCCTACAAAACGACTTCCGTAAACTACGTCCGCTACTCCTTTTGAAATAGGTTTGATGAGAATATTGTACTCTTCTGGGTCATACTCCAAATCAGCATCTTGAATCACAATTACATCTCCGGTAGCTTCTTCAAAACCCCTGCGGATTGCAGCTCCTTTGCCCTTATTGTGAGGCTGTTTAAAGTACTTGATCTTATTATCGTTGTTTTGATCGATAAACGATTCGATAGCTCCCTGAGTTTCATCTGTTGATGCATCATCAACGATGATGATTTCTTTATCAATACCATTATCCATAACTACTGCCAAAACCTTGTTCAGTATGAGGTGTATTGTTTTAGCCTCGTTGTAAGCGGGAATTACAATTGATAATTTCATAAGGATGGCGAATATAATGTATAGTGCAGCGTTAGATTTCCTAATCTTATTTTTGTAACCATGAAGTCTTGCTCAATAATTATTTTGACCTGTTTGATATTCTCACTTTCATCATGCTACAAATGCTATAAATGCACAGTGCAAACCGATGATTTTGGAGAAACGAGTCAAAATGTATGCGGAAAAGATCGAGATATTTCGGGCCTTATTAATGAGCTTGAAACAGATACCATTGGGAATGGTCCTTGGATATGTGAAAAAAACTAACCATCAACCTCTTCATTTTCAGCAGCATTTGTAGATTCTTCAGCCTCCTTTTTCTTTCCTTTAATGGTCAGATCTATTTGCTTCTTGCGGGATTTAAGTTCGGATATTTCAATATTTACAGCTTCAATTCTCTTCAGTAATTCAGCCTTCAAAGGGTTCGAATCATTTGAAAACTTGAAAAAGTCCAACTTCCCTTCTTCTTGGGCCAAATTCGTTTGAGTCTCTCTTATTTTCTGACCAATTCTGTTGCGCTCTTCTATAAGTGCATCATCCGCATTATCATCACTAGCAAGCATTTCAAGCTTACTTTCAAATCGTTTTTTAGCCAAATCTTTCTTGGAAATTCCTAGAGATTCATACGCTTTACCTATTATCTCTTCAAAAGCCTTATCAATCTTGCTCTTTAATTTATGTTCAACATTTCCTATTGCCGACCATTCGCTTCGCCATTCAGAAATAGCGGCTTCACCTTTCTCCTTAATTCCTGCTTTTAAATCGTCAGCAAATTTTGTCAATAAGGCTTCTTTCGATGCAAGATTTTCTTTAGCTTCCTTAACAAATGCCTCTTCTTCCTTCTTTTTTCGATTAAAGAATTGATCACAATATTTCCTGAATTCTCTAAAGAGTTTGTACTCCTCTTGGGGAAGCAACTTACCTGCAATTTTCCATTCCCTCTGCAGTCCTTTTAGCTGATTGGCGACCATTACATGATCTTCACCTTCATATATTTCTTTCGCTTTATCGATTAAAACCTGCTTTCTATCTCTAGCGTTTTTAAATTCCGCGTTACTTTCTTTTAGAAAAACATCCCGCTTCGCGAAATAGGCATCACAGGCTTGTCTGAATTCGTGCCATACTTTATCGTTCTTACCTCGACCAGCATAACCAATTTTCTTCCATTGCTTCTGGATATCAATTACCTCTTTCGTCCATGATTGAACATCCCTGACCTCTGTAAGATCTTTTTTAGAAATCTCCTCCACCTTGGACACAAGTTCTCTCTTCAGAGCAAAATGCCCATCGTGTTCACCCTTAACCTCTTTACGATGTTCGCGAATTCTATCGAAGACTTTGCTTACTGCAGTTTTGAAATCATCGCGAATTTTCTCCCATTCTTCTTGAAAAGTAGGACCAACTTGATCCCATTCGTCAAGATATTGATGAATGAGTGTATCCACTTGATTGATGGACTTCTCTTCTTCTAGAAGGGCTATCTTTTCAGTGATTTGTTGCTTCAGTTCTTGATTCTTTTTAAGATCATTAATCTGCAACTCACGATATATGTTGATGTTGTAATAAAACAACTCAATCAATCTACTATACTCTGCTTGAAGCTCTCTGCGCTGAACGTTAGGCACTGGTCCCATCTCATTCCACTTCTGCTTAATCGCATTAAACCTCTTATAGGCTTTCCCTATATTTTCCTCGTCTTGAATTAATGACTGCAACTCGCTTACTAAGGCTTGTTTTTCACTTAGATTAGAAGCCTCCTGCTCTCTTCTTTGCTTATCCAAAGCCTTTCGCTTATCGTGATAAATAGACAACAATTCCTCAAATCGAGCATCTTCCGGTTCATTTTTATATTCAAATTCGGTTTCATCTTCTTCCGCCTTAGCCTCATTAAAAGCCTCTAGCTGAACCTTCTCGGATTCACTTTTCAAAGTGTTAAATGCCGTTTGATACTGATCAATGCGGTCGCGATTTGGAATGAAAGTTTCATCCGCTATCCAACTTTGAAGTTCATCTACGATTTCTTGTTTTGACATCGATACCTAATTAAGCGGCAAAAATAGCTTTATGAATGTGAATAGCGCTGCCCTTCTGCAAGACTTAGCTTTAAGTTTACCACGAATTAACCACCATTTGAATTACAGATTATTAATCCGTTGAATCTATGAATCATCCGCATCAACAAAGCATGACTCAGACCCAAATGCTCTATTTACATTTGGGGGCTGTATGATTTTCGTAAATATCAATAATATCGACCTTAGTGAAGATGACTCTAAATGGGGTCAATTATTCGCTAAAACCTGGCCTACTTATAAAAAGTGGTTCCTAAAAGAGGGTTTAAAGGCTCGAACTGGATACCTCACATCATCTGCTGCTTTGGAAGAGAGTTTTCCGGAAATGATGGAGACATACGAACATCTATGCTCAATGGCAGGAGATTCAGATTTAGTCGCAAGATATCTTTCTATGTATTGTCCTCCGCCATATATGAGCGGCTGCAGTCAAGTTGCATGGACAAAAGATTCTCCAGGGTTAATAAGAAACTACGATTACAGTCCAAAGTATTTTGAAGGTTTAGTGCTAAAAACTAATTGGCTAAAACCCATAATCGGCATGAGCGATTGCAATTGGGGGCTATTAGATGGAATGAACGCTGATGGGCTTTCGGCCTCCTTAACTTTTGGTGGAAGAAGGATCACACATACCGGGTTTGGTATTCCACTTGTAGTAAGATATTGCCTAGAAACGTGTTCTACAACTGAAGAGGCTATAAAAAAAATTAAAGACCTTAATGTGCACATGGCCTACAATGTCACCTTATTGGATAAGCATTTAAATTTCGCTACGATTTACTTTATACCAGGTCAGGAAAATCAAATTACCTACTCGCCTGTAGGCACAAATCATCAAGAAGAAATTACATGGCCAGATTATGCCGCCATGACACGAACTGTAGAGAGAAGAAATATCTTAGAATATGCCGTAATAAACCCTTTTGAACATAAAGAATCAATGATAAATAAGTTTCTAAAGCCTCCCTTATATAATACTGCATTTGAAAAAGCTTTCGGCACCCTATATACGGCCTGCTATGACCCAATTAACGGAAGTGTTACTTATTACTGGCCAGGGAAATCACTTCATCAATCATTTGACAAATTCGAAGAAAAGAAAATGAGCATCACTCTGAAAGAAAGTGCTTCCAGACATTTGGTGTCATAATAACTACCCGTGAATTTGCTCAGTTTTCCCGTATTTGAGCATCACTTCAGCCTCATACTCAAGGAAAGAATCCCATAACGCATCGACATCAATTTGATCTGCGCCAAACTTTCTCGCAAAAGCTAAAAACATGGTGTAATGCATAGCTTCACTTTTCATAAGTTCCGCATAAAATGATGACAATTCTTCATCTGCAATATTCTCCGAAAGAACTCTAAACCTTTCGCAGCTCCTAGCTTCGATCATTGCAGCAAGCAAAAGTGTATTGATTAAATATTGCTTTCGTCCTCCACTTTTATCCTTAAAAAATGTCCTCAAATCACCTACGTAAGGATCTTTTCGTTCATAGCCAAGTTGGAGTCCACGTTTCTTAAGCTGATCATGCACGCGTTGAAAGTGTTCCATTTCTTCCCTCGCCAAATCCGTCATGGCATCAACAAGATCAGGATACTCAGGAAACTGAACAATTATTGAAATTGCAGCACTCGCGGCTTTCTGCTCGCAAAAGGCATGATCCGTAAGTATTTCCGTAATGTTTTTCTCTGCAATATTGACCCATCTAGGGTCTGTGGGCAACTTGAGTCTGAGCATTCTACTATTTTGAAATCTTTGATGTGAAGGTAAAAGGTTGATGAGAATTAGTCGTTCCTTCTACGATATTTGCAATGGTGAAAATAAAAATAATCCTCGGGTCAATATTAATTATGACGCTCTCAATGTCCTCTTGCGGAAATCGTTGCAAGAGAATTGACGGCCCTAGGCAGGAGTATTTTCGTTCTTTACAAGGCGCAGAGAGCTTCAATCTTTCTACACCGGCAGAAATGACAATTGAAAAAGATTCACTCGCTTCAGCATCCTTAGAAATAATTGCACAAGCTGAATTATATGATGCGCTTCTTATTGAGAACACTAGCAACGATGTCACGATAAGGATGAACGGATGTTTCAAAGATCAAGAAACCCTGCTGCTAAATGCTACTCTAAACAATATCGATGTAATTGAATTCTCTTCAGCTGGAAAAATAAAGTCTGCTCAACTCATTGAGCAAGACACTATTTCAGTTGACAACTCGGGTCTCGGAGATATCGACCTTCTATTATCTTCTCAAAAGATAAAGACCAATTCCTCTTCTTCAGGAAACATAATTCTCTCTGGTGAAGCACAATGCCTTACTGCTGTTAGCTTAGGATCAGGGGAGTTAAGTGCTTTCAATTTATTTTCAGACTCGGTTAGAATAGGCACTAGCGGATCAGGCATCATTGAGGTTTATGCTAATACCTACCTAGAAATTGATTTCAAAAGACCAACTATTGTAAGATATCGAGGAAACCCTGAAGTTATTCTGATTAAAGGTGAAGGAGAGGTAGTTGATGCAAATCTGTAAACAAGATTGCTACATTTGGGAGACACAAGAGTATAACCGATTCTAATCCATTTATCGCCAATGAGCATTCTCTCATTTCATAAAGCAGCTGGAGTAATATTAGCTGTCCTTCTCAGTCAATCCTATTTAGCGTTAAGCCAAAGTAAAACACTAACTCTCAGTGATGCTGTATTGAAGCAATATTCAGACTTATATCCAAAACAATTAAATCAACTGCAATGGATTCCAAATACTGATGCATACTGCTACATCAAGGAATTAGACGATAGTCAGGTTTTAGTGATGAACGATATGGCTATGAATGAGTCCGTAAACCTTATATCACTGGTTGAACTATACTTCTCTGTCTCATCCAATCCGGAGTTTAAAAAGTTTCCGAAAATCAATTGGATTAACGATAATGAATTTTGGATTTCATTAAAATCCGAATACTATAAAATTGATGTTAAATCGAGAAAAGCGATTTTATCCTTCACCCTCCCAGAAACGGCTAACGATATCACATTCAATGATGATTTTAGCGCATGTGCATTTGTGCTTGATCGCAACCTCTATTATTTGATGGAGAACGGAACTCAAATTCAAATTACATCTGACGGAAAACCAAGCATTGTTTACGGTCAGGCTGTTCACCGGAGCGAATTTGGAATTCAAGGCGGACTATTTTGGGCTCCTGATAATAATAAGCTTGCCTTTTATAGAATGGACGAAACGATGGTAGAAGATTATCCTTTGGTTGACATTTCTACCCAACCAGCCAGTTTACAAAGTATTAAATATCCAATGGCAGGGAGAACGAGTCATCATGTGACACTGGGCGTATTTGACCCTCAAAAATCAACTACGGTTTACATGAAAACAGGCGAACCTAAAGACAAGTACCTGACGTCCATCACTTGGTCTCCAAAAAGCGATGAGGTGTACATCGGTTTATTGAATCGAGATCAAAATCAGCTGCAACTAAACCGTTATAAAGCATCAACGGGAAGTTTAAGTAAAACACTGTTTGAGGAGGCAGACAACGAATATGTAGAACCTGAGCATCAATTGTGGTTTATTCCCGACAATAATGATCAGTTCATTTGGATGAGTGAGCGAGAAGGGTTCAATCATCTCTATCTGTACAATACAGAAGGGAATTTAATTAGACACTTGACCACAGGCAATTGGGAAGTTAAAGAAATCATTGGGTTTGATGATACTAAGAATTACCTTTTCTTGAGAGGTACTGGAGAAACAACGCAAAGTTTTGACAAAAGCGATAATACAAGGAATGCTACCCATCGATTTACCTACATTTTAGATTTTGAATTGCTTGGAACTAAAATACTTGATGATCGCCTAGGATTTCACACAGCAAAACTCAGCAAGAATGGGAAATATTTAATTGAAGATTTCTCAAGCATCGAAACTCCTTTGGAGACGTCTATTTGGAGTGCTGTGGGTAAAAAGCTTAGTGTTATCCACGCTCCAGAAAACCCTTTAGATGACTATAATATTGGCAAACCCGAAATATTCAGCATCCAAAATGGAAACAGCGACCTTCTCTACGCGAGGTTAATCAAACCTTCAAACTTCGATCCCAGTAAAAAATATCCAGTTCTTCTTTATCTCTATGGCGGTCCGCATGCTCAATTAGTTACGAATCAATTTATGGCAGGCGCACCTTTATGGATGTATTGGATGGCTGAACAAGGATATGTTGTTGCTACAATTGACAACAGAGGTTCTGCTAATAGAGGG
The DNA here is from genome assembly GCA_905479105.1 of uncultured Flavobacteriales bacterium. Taxonomy (GTDB): domain Bacteria; phylum Bacteroidota; class Bacteroidia; order Flavobacteriales_G; family Salibacteraceae; genus SHAN690. Next base: position 149,390 of record CAJQLE010000004.1, on the reverse strand, counting down.
ATTGAGTTTGAACAATCTACCTTTAGAAAACTAGGAACCAATGAAATGGACGACCAAAAAAGATTTGTAGACTACCTTATTTCTCAATCATATGTTGATTCCGATAGAATGGCCATCCATGGATGGAGCTTTGGTGGTTTTATGACGATGAATATGATGTTGACTTTTCCCGGGCTTTTTAAAGCCGGAGTTGCGGGAGGCCCTGTTTGTGATTGGTCAATGTATGAAGTAATGTACACGGAGAGATACATGGATACTCCACAAACCAATGAAGAAGGTTATTTAAAAGCTAATCTCATTGACAAAGCAAAAAAACTTCAAGATGACCTGCTAGTGATTCATGGAACTATGGATAATGTTGTGCTTTGGCAGCACAGTCAAGCATTCGTTGAAAGCTGCGTAGACAATGGTGTTCAATTGGATTACTTCATTTACCCCGGTCATGAACATAATTGGGGAGGTAAAGACAATCTTCACCTCATGCAAAAAGTACTTTCATACATCGATGAACGAATCGGACAACAATAAAAGCTCTTTAGAGGTAGCTCAGAAATTTGATCGAGAATTAAGGCGTTCGCTTAACACTCTTCAAGGATATATGCATGCCCTTGAAGAAGAGACTCTAACAAAAAAACAATTGGACTATGTGACGGGGTTGCAGAACGAAATTGATCGTATGACGCGAAAAGTTCGAGCTTTTGGCAAGGTCATAGATCCTAAAGTAGACTTGGTTAGTGAAACATCTAGTGTATTTAATACTCACGAAACATTTGAGGTATTGGTTGCCATACTAAAAGTTGACTTTCCCTTAATTAAATACACTCTCAATAAAGATCCTAAAATAAGTCCGCAAAACTTTGGCGACAGTAATCATATAACCGATATGATTCACGGCATCTCGGTATTGCTTTTGCAACATGAATCGACTGCACTGAGCATTATTCTCCATTTATCACAAATCACCGCTGGCACTCAATTCATAGACATTAATATTGAAGCCAAGAATTGCTCGCTTTCGCAAAAAACACTCATGAATTGTTTGTCTGAGAATCAAAGAGCCGTAGTATCAAAAAGCAAGTTTGTTTCATCTCTTTCCCTCGAATTATCCAGAAAGCTGATCCGGTTAAGAGGCATTGAGCCTGAAATTGAAAAAATTGACGAGCATACAATTAGAATAGGATTATATGACCAATGGAAGGCAGCTTATGACTATGAACCTAAATCAATTGATCAATTATCTCATGAAGTCCAAAAAAAATATCATATTCTAATTGTTGAAGATGATAAGCTGAATCAAATGGTTACTCAAATGATGATTCAAAATTTTGGTTGGACTTCGGATATTGCAGAAAACGGAATAGAAGCTCTTGAACTTTATGACCCAAAAAAACATAATTGTGTTTTAATGGATATAGAACTACCAAGAATGGACGGCTATGAATGCACAACAGAGCTCAGAAAACGCTACGGAAATAATTTCCCAATCATTGCGCTAAGTGCAAATAGTGAAGGTCAAAAAACAGAATTTTACAGTATTCGAGGTTTAAACGACTACTTATTGAAACCTGTAAAGAAAGATATTCTTCATTCCAAAATTATGCAAGCTGAGTTCATTAATCAGAAGGTATAAAAGCCCGCTGAAAGGCATTACTCAATAAAACAACCGCTCGTTTTTTGTCGTTTTCAGGCAAGTGTTTAGGAGGCCCTTGAGGAGTATTGTTCGCATCGACAATATATATCTTACCGTCAACAGCATCGCGCAAAACATCCAATTCACCAAAGTCAAACTTGAACACTTTACAAAATTTACTCAACTGTTCTTTTTCATTTTCATTGAGCCAATCATCTACATTCTCGGCAAGCACAGCTCGATCAGGTACATTTTTAAATCGCTCATTATTGTTTCTATAATTGAGATATAAAAACGGGATAACTCCTTTCATCAAAGGAATTCGAAGGTCCATTACTTCTCTATCATTGACACTGCTATCGATGAATTTTTGAAAGATAAAACCCTCCTCATTCGGAACTGGACACTCTACCTTTCGACCATCATGAACGGCATTTTTGAGACTTTTTTGTACAGCCACACCTGAATGCTTTTCAGGATCAATTTTGGTTGAATAACCAAATGCTTCCTGCATGGCATAATCAACGGCATCTTTTGAGATATCTCGATTATAAAGATTAATAACCTGCTGGTCTTCAATCCTTTCTAAAGCCTTGAATTCATTCCTTACTGTATTATATTCCCAATAAATTGCCAGATCTGAATTCCGTTTAGTTTTATTCGTCACTTGGAACCCAAGATGCCTCGCGATTCTATATATCGTACTTCCCCTGCTTGGATAATGCGGATAGACCAGTAAAGTCTTAACAGTACCATTTTTCATTTTATCAACCACTATCCCAAACCAAGCTGCGAGGTCTTTAGAAAACATTTCTGGCCAAGGCATGCCTTTTCTGTAGCGATTAAAAATTCCACGTTTATAGTTATCTAGAAAATACATTACTAAATCAGAATTTTATTAAGCTTAGCTATTGTTGATTCAGAAGACCAATCAACAGCACCGAAATGTTTGAAAATAACCTTGCCTTCTTCATTCAAAATAAAGGTTGCAGGAATGGCAGGCGCATTTAGCTGGGAGGGAAGCGGAGTTCGCAGCAAGTAAAACGGAAGATTATAATCGTTTTTATCAAGGAATGAATTGAACGTTTCTTGATCTTCAATATTCAAGGCAACGATCGATATATCTGGGATCTCTTTTGCCAAAACTTCTAAAGAAGAAAATTCAGCAATGCATGGCACGCACCAGCTAGCCCATAGGCTAATAAACACTGCCCCTCCTTCAAAATCAGAAAGTTGAATTTGCTCTCCTTCGTGATTTTCAATCAATATTTGATGGTCATACAAACTCGGTTGAGAAGATTCAATCTTTACAATTTCATCAGGAGATTCAAGATTCAATCGTGTAAACTGAATATTTACCCACTTAGGAAAACCTGTAAAGAAAAAAACGGCCATAAGACTGAAGAAAATGAGGTTTTTCACCCATTGCTTCTTCCAGTAATCTCTAATATTCAATTCAACCTAATTTATCACCGATATCACACGGTCGTTCTGTTGAAAGCAAAACTACGCCTTCTTTCGAGTAGACACCTAATACTAAACATTCACTCATGAAATTGGCGATTTGTTTGGGGGGAAAATTAACCACAGCTAGGATCTGCGTTCCTATCAATTCATTTGGTTTATAGAGTTCAGTCAATTGCGCACTCGATTTTAGCATGCCCAATTCCTTACCAAAATCAATAGTTAGAACATAGGCAGGCTTCATTGCCTCTGGAAAAACATCCGCCTTTAAAATAACGCCAACACGAATATCTAGAGAATTAAAATGAGAACAAGAAGCCGTATCCATAATGATTTGTATTTTCGAGACAAACCTAATGCTATGAAAAGAATATTTACTCTATTAGGGGCTTTGCTCCTAACCCAATTTATTATTGCACAAACCACCGTTTTCTCCGATGACTTTGACAGTGGCTTATCCGCTTGGACGCTCACAGGTCAATGGGGTACAAGCACAGCTCAGGTTTACAATGGCTCGAATTCTCTAACCGACAGTCCTGGTGGACTGTATCTGAATCTTCAAACAACATACGCAACGATTACTCAGAGCTTCGATTTAACGACTGCACTTGATGCAAATGTTCATTTCAGAGTTAAGTATGATATTGAAAATGGCTTTGACTATTGTTACTTAGAAGCATCCGCTAATAATGGAGCTTCATGGACAGTAGTCACAACTTTTAATGGTGAAAACAATCTTGCTACTTGGGCAAATTTTTCTGCCAACATAGGTGGTTTTGTCGGGAATAGTCAGGTAAAAATTAGATATAGACTTTATACTGATCAAGGTTATCAATCCGATGGAATATTCATTGATAGTATGAGAATTACAAGTTCTACAGTGGATAATGCTCCACCTCTTATTGTCCATAATCCAGCTCCTCATTTTGAAGGCGATGCAGACACAAATTTCAGGACCGCAACGATTACTGACATATCAGGATTATCAAGTGTAAGTATGTCTTATACAGTAGATAATATAGGACCTCCAACAATAATTTCACCGATAGATACCAACGGCAATGATTACACATTTGCAATTCCTCCTCAAACAGCTGGTGCTTATGTAGATTATGTAATTGATGCAATAGATAATTCTGCTCAGCTTAATTCAGCTACATCAACTATCTACCAATACATTGCTGGGAATTACATCAATCACGATAATGGTGTAGTAGACAATGTTGTAAATTTCTCATCCACATTCACTAGTGGCGCTGCCAACAGAGTTTCTTTAGGAAGCGGTTTAAGCACGCTCACCACAGCTTTGATTAGAAATTATACGGACGTGAACAATCCAAATGATAGCATTGAGGTTCATATTTGGTCAAATAACGCTGGTAGTCCAGGTACAGATTTAATCACACCGATTATGATGTTCCCTGAAGCAAATTTGCTTGAGCCTCAGAGAATGACCAGAATTGATTTAAGACCTTATGCCAATCAACTAGACAGCCTAACCGGTGATATTTTTATTGGATTTGAAGTGCCAACTGGTGGAGCATGGATTACTCAAACAACGGGGGGAAATGGCAGAGCCGCCACTTACAATGGAAGTAATTGGACCGCTAATACAACGACCACTTATCACTTCCGAGCAATTACGACTAACCCAATAAATCCACCAACAGCTCTTTTTAGTTTTGATAATACGAATGATCCATCCATTGATTTTACTGATTTATCAAGTAATTTCCCCCTTTCTTGGGCTTGGGATTTTGATGATGGAACAACTTCTACACTTCAAAATCCAACGCATCTATTTACATCACCTGGAACATATACGGTTAGTTTAACTGCCTCGAATATTATCGGAACAAGTGCAGTTTATTCATCAAATGTGACAATAGTAAATGCTGTTCCATTGGCGTCATACACCTATGATGATGCGAATGACCCAACCATTGTATTTACTGATAATTCATTCAACTCTCCTACAACTTGGTTTTGGGATTTTGGAGATGGCTCAACTAGCACCAACCAAAACCCGACTCATGACTATGCTTTTGCTGATGAATACACTGTTTGTTTAGCTGCTACTAATCAGTATGGAACAGATTCTGTTTGTGGTTCAGTAACTGTTGCTAATGAGCTCCCTGTTGCTCTATTCTCGAGTGAAACATTAGCAGGTAATTCAGTAGAATTCACAAACTTATCTTTAGTGGGCAATCCAGGTCCCGCAACTTATCAATGGGACTTTGATATTAATAATGAAACCTCTACCGATGAAAACCCGTCATTCAATTATCCAGCTACAGGCGGCACATACAACGTATGTTTAACAGCAACGAATGGACTAGGCGCTAGTGCACCATATTGCTTAGATGTTGAATTGGTAGATCTAACTGTTGGAATCAGCGAATTAAATGCTACAAACTATACTTTATCTCCGAACCCAACTTCGGGTTTGGTGAGACTTTCGTTCACGGATGACTCAAGTATAGAAAGCTTTCAGCTGTTCTCTATAGATGGATCTCAAATTAACACAACATTTAACAGTATTTCAAATGGAGTAGAAATGGATTTATCTAGCCTTTCCAAAGGACTGTATTTCATTGAAATTATCACAAGAGACAACGCTTCAATTAAACTTCCGATTGTGAAGCAATAGAATACATTAAACCATGAAAAAAGCCCCGAAATCGGGGCTTTTTTCGTTTAACGGCATTCATGTGGAAATCTTTAACAAACAAATTCTTTGACCTATCGTTTGAGGCCTAACCTTTGTCGAATAGAACACGTCAAATAAATCTAAGCATGTAGATTTGACAATCGCGTGAAATAGCATAAAGTATGAATAGAGAAATAGGAATTAGAGAGAAGGCTTTAACCTTGAACCTAGACGGAAGTATCTACGGTTCGTTCGCTGAAATTGGAGCAGGTCAAGAAGTCTCAGCTAATTTTTTTGCGGCAGGTGGAGCTTCTGGAACTATAGCTCTAACTACTTCTGCGTATGACATGAAGATTTCTGACTCCATTTACGGAGCTTCGAAAAAATATGTTGCTGAGCCGCGTCTTATTACGATGCTCGATAAAGAGTATTCAAATCTACTTGGTAAACTCGAGCACAGAAAAGGAGACACTCGATTCTTCTCATTCGTTAACACCGTAGAGATCCTAAACTACTACAAAACCAACAAAGGTCACGGTTGGTTTGGACTCAGATTTCAACTGAAGCCTAACACCCCACCAAACGAGTGTGTATTTCACGTCATCATGCATGACAACGATGGTCTTTTGCAACAAAAAGCATTAGGAAGGGTTGGCGTCAATCTAATCTACGCTGCTTACCATTACAGTGACAATCCCGAAATGATGCTCAACAGCCTGCTTGATGGATTAGGGCATGGGCGAATTGAGATAGATATGTTCAGACTTTCAGGACCTCAATTTGAGCATGTAGACAATCGTATTTTAAGTTTGCTTTTGGTTAAAAATGGAATGACAGATGCAGCGCTCTTTGGTCCAAATGGCGATGTTCTGCAGGCTTCTCAAGCTCTGTACAAAAAGAATATATTGGTACTGAGAGGAAGGTTTCGCCCATTGACTCATGTAAATCTCGACATGCTTAAAATGGGTTTGAAAGAATTCAGAAAAGAAGAGGATATAGATGTCGATCGCATTCAAGTATTATTTGAACTGACATTAAAAGATCTGAGTGCCGAAGGTAGAATTGATGAGAAAGATTTCTTGGACCGCGTAGATATTATAGGAAGCTTAGGATACACTGTTCTTATTTCAAACTATCAGAAATATTATACGCTTGTCTCCTACTTAAGTGATTCTGTTAGAAATCGGAAAGTGGGTGTCATTCTAGGAGTTGAGAATCTCATTCAAATTTTTGACGATAAATATTATGATCGCCTCAAGGGCAGACTGCTAGAAGCATACGGGATTCTATTCGGACGAAATGTCAAAGTATATGTATATCCTTCTCTTCAGGAAGATGGAGAAACTTTGAAAACTTTAGATGATTTAAAATTTGAGGATCCTTCCATTAATCTTCTTATTGATTATCTAAGGATGAATGGGAAAATAGAACAAATCAGATGCTCTAATAAAGATATACTTCACATTTTCTCTGATCACGTAGTCAAGAAAATCAAGGATTGCGAAGATGGCTGGGAATATATGGTTCCAAGTATTGTGGGTAATATGATTAAAGAAGGCAAGCTTTTTGGCTGGAAAGAACTGGCTGAGAAAGAATAAATTGTCTCATGAATTTTAGGCTCATAGCATTTAGTCTCCTTTTTCTGACCTCATTAAACAGCTCTGCACAGTCGCCCTCGCTTGAAATGCTTACTTCATACATGACGGGTGAATTCACGTCAAAAGCTCAAGCGAAAGAAGACACGAATTTCTCTGACATTAGTCTGAAGGTCGCACGCATTTGGGAAAATAAAACAGAAGAAGTTTGGCTATATATGGAACGGGCTAACTCCAATAATTTGAAGCAACCTTATCGTCAGCGTATTTACCAATTAGTGGAATTGAGTGAAGGCAAATATGTAAGTTACATTTACGATATACCTGATAAAGAGAAATACATAGGCGCCAATAAAAAACCAACGATATTAGAATACCTTTCAAGTGAAGATCTCTCACTTTTAGAGGATTGTGGCATTGGAATGCACTATGCAAAAGAAGCGTTCAGAGGAGCTACAGCGGCTAGGTGTCCAAATACCTGGCGAGGTGCTGCTTTGGAAACAAATGAAGTGGAGTTGTACAAAGACAAATTAATAAGTTGGGATCGTGGTTGGACGGAAGACGGACATCAAGTATGGGGTTCAACAATAGGTGCCCACATATTCATTAAAAAGTAAGCTTTCCATTCCAGGTTATATATTGAGAAAACTCCAAATCGCTTGGTGACTCCTCAAAAATTCCATATAGCGTTGAGCCACTTCCAGTCATAGAAGCATATAAAGCTCCTTTAGCATAAAGCCTCTCTTTTATTTCTTTGATAATAGGATACTTAGGAAAAACGCTTGCCTCAAAATCATTTACTAAAACATCCTTCCACCCTTCTACTCCAATGCTCGGCATCATTTCTAAATCGATGGCAGGCGCTGAAGGTTTCACACCCGAGTAGGCTTCTTTCGTAGAAATATGAATATTAGGGTTGACAATCAATACAAAATACTTACTAAGATCTAAATCTATCGGTCGCATCTTCTCTCCTCGGCCGTATACGAACATTGGCTTATTCTCCCAAAAAAATGGGCAGTCACTTCCAATTTTTGCTAATAAATCTTTTGCCTCTACATCTGACAATCTGAGTTGAAAATAATCCTTGAGTGCTTTCAAAGTAAAAGCAGCATCCGCACTTCCTCCTCCAAGTCCTGCACCAATCGGAAGCGTCTTCAATAAATGCATATCAATGGATGGAAGGTTAAACCATTCTTCCAATGATTGATAAACTTTGATGCATAAGTTAGAATCTGCATTTCCCGGAATTGGAATACCATAACTCATAAATCGAACCTTTCCAACTTCCGTTAATGATTGAAGTTGAGGAAAAGCCTCTAATCCTTCTTGCCTATCAGTAATTTCTAAAGTCTCTTTCCACTGGACTGGATAAAATATACTTTCAATATTGTGATATCCATCGGGTCTTTTGCCTGTGATATAGAGGCCTAAGTTGATTTTTATGTTTGGAAACACTACCATTCGTGTTGCGAAGATTCAACTTTTTATACACGCACCATTGAAAAATTAATTTGAAACTTTATGTGACACGCATCCAATGCGCATTGACTAAGTTTGAAGTTAAGATCATTGATACATTATGGCTATTTGGTTTAAAGAAGTAAACGCTGCTCAAGCGGATCAAATGAGGAAAGGAACACTTTTAGAATCCCTAGACATTCGAATTATTGAACTTGGAGATGACTTCATTAAGGGTGATATGCCGGTTGATCATAGAACAGTTCAACCTTACGGAATTCTGCATGGTGGCGCTTCCGTATCCTTGGCAGAAAGTTTGGGTAGCATTGGTGCTCACCTGACAATTGATCCAGAAAAGTTTGTCTGTGTCGGAATGGAAATCAACGCAAATCACCTAAGGCCTGCCACAAAAGGAAAAGTTATAGGAACAGCAAGACCAATTCATCGCGGGAAATCATCTCAAGTGTGGAGCATCGAAATAAAAGATGAAGAAGGCAAAATGGTTTGTATCAGCCGCATAACGATGGCAGTATTATCAAAAGATAAAATCTCAAAATGAACGCTTTAATTTCGCCTAAAATTTAAATTATGAGTTGGACAGAACAAGACCTAGGAGATGGTAAATCAGCATTAACATGCACCTTCGAGTTTTTTGATTTCAAAGAAGCTTGGAGCTTTATGTCCGAAGTGGCGGAATTGGCTGAAGAGCATCAGCATCATCCAAATTGGAGCAATGTTTATAATCGTGTATCCATTGTGCTCAGTACTCATGAAGCAGGTAATATCATCACTGAAAAAGATCGGAAACTCGCAGAAGCCATAGATGCGCTCAGTTAAATGAATGCCGAGAAGCTTCATCAATTAACTGCCCACAGCGGGGCTCTTTATGCTTTAGCTCATGGTCGAACTACTAATGCACTTTTCAGCGCTGGAGGTGATCGCGTTGTAGCGGAATGGAATCTCGAACGTGCAGAAACAAATGCATTTGCCGTTCGAACAGAATCTACGGTATACAGTCTTCTTAATCTCGATAACAAGCTTGTTATAGGAACAAGCAATGGAGGAATGCATGTTATCGACTTAGAAACAAAAAGAGAGCTGCGGCACCTAAAGCTCCATGACAAAGGAATCTTCCATTTATTTAATGACCATACAAATAGTCGAGTTTATGCTTGCTGTGCCGATGGAAGTGTGAGTGTTTGGAATCCAGAAGACTGGAGTTTATTATGGCACTTAAATCTTTCAAATCAAAAGATAAGAAGAGCTACTCAAAACTCAGATGCATCATTAACTGCTTTCGCTTGTGGTGATGGTAAATGCATAATCACAGAAAATAAAAATCATCAAGTGATATTTGAGATTGAAGCACATGAAGAATCGTGCAATAGTTTGGCTTTTCTGCCCTCTGGAAACTTGATAACCGGAGGAAAAGACGCTTTTCTCAGAATTTGGGATAGCAATAAAGGATTCAGCTTAATCAAGGAAATACCCGCACATAATTATGCTATCTACGACATTATCATTAATCAAGAGTCTGGTTGGGTCGCAACAGCCAGCAGAGACAAAACAATCAAGCTTTGGGATTTAGAGTTTAATGAGACCCCAATTCGCCTAGATCGGGCTAAAAAAGGAGGTCACCTCAATTCTGTAAATGGTTTATTGATGCTTGACGACAATCAATTTGCCTCTTGCAGTGATGATAGAAGTATTATCATTTGGAAAGTCGATCAAAACTAATCATCATGCTCACGCCCCAATATTGGATTGACCGATCGTTGAGCCTCTAACTCTTTTCTTTCTTCCTCGAACTTCTCCAAATCAACAGGATTAAAACCAGCCTTGAAATCGGGCTTTCCGGCCTCAACCCAAGCAGAATACCATAAGCTTCCTATGGTAATAATCGAAGACCTCATCCTACGCTCTACCATACCGTTCATGCTCAAATGATATTCTAGAGAGAAATCGCGTGAATAGGTCTTAATGGTAGAATTTCCTCTTTGATCAAATGCATATTTCTTGTCAGAAGGATAAGTCTTGGTAAGCTCACGCTCAAATAAAAGCACCGAATCAACAGCGCCACTGCTTGCCTCTACTGCATCCCAAATATGATTCAGCGGAGAGTCAATAAACTTCGCCTTCCCGGTAAAAAAGTCAAAGTCCTCAGCATATAGTTCAGGTAAACGTGATTCCCAAAAGCCATGTATTCCTTTCTGGTTTGTGAGCTGCCCATTGTAGTTTTCAGTGGTATGCAAGGGAACATGCGCATCAGCAATATAATGACCTAAGTCAGCGGATACTTTCAACGCATAAGCATAGTCCTTGTTACGAAAGGCATAAATTAATCTCCGGTACATCACTTCCACATACCACGGAACAATACCATACGATTGAAGCGTATCTTCTGTGAACTTCTCTACCGCGTCATCCCACTCGCGCGGAACTTCATCAAATGGATTCTCTCCATAATGATCGATATCAATATAGTGTCGAGCAGCCTCCTCTTTCACAACATACCTGCGCATATCGGGATCTACTGCATGGGAAGTCACAAATTCAATGTTGTCCTTATAAAACACCATCAACTCTGTGGGTAAGGTATACACAGCCATGCGATTAATACTTCTATGACCGAAGAATCCCCAACAAAATACATATGCTGGAAAAGTCAAGAGCACAAGCGAAAAGACAAGCTTTTTGAGCATGATCGAAAATAACTAATCCAAACGCAAGGAAACTCGCGACATCAAGAATTAAGCAAGAAATAAAGTAATTACTTCAAAAATGGAAACTTCACTACCCGCGCTGGAAGCACCTTGTTTCGAATAATGATATTGACTTCTGAGCCTTCAGAAAAATAAGGTCTATTTACATATCCCATAGCAATAGCTCTGCCTAATGAAGGTGCCATTGTTCCGCTAGTCACCTCTCCAATAACTTCACCTTCCTTATTCTGAATCTCATATCCATGTCGTGGAATAGGACCTTTTTCCAACACCTCGAAACCTACCAATTTGCGTGAAATTCCAGCTTCTTTTTCAGCTTTCAAAGCCTCAGAATTGGTAAAGTCTTTGGTAAATTTCGTAATCCAACCCAATCCGGCTTCTAAAGGTGATGTCTCATCATTGATGTCATTACCGTAAAGACAAAAGCCCATTTCCATGCGCAATGTATCTCTAGCACCAAGTCCAGCAGCCATTATATTTTGTCCTTTTCCTGCTTCAAAAACAGCATCCCATATTTTTTCTGCTACATCATTCTTGAAATAGATTTCATAACCACCTGAACCTGTGTATCCCGTAGTAGCCACAATCACATCGTCTACTCCAGCAAATTTGCCAACTTGTACTGTATAATAAGGCATTGACGCAATGTCTAGATCAGTCAAAGACTCAATGGCAGCTGTTGCTTTTGGTCCTTGAATAGCCAACAGCGAGTAATCATCGGACTTATCGACCATGTTTACGCCTTGAGTATTAAATTTCTGAATCCAATCCCAATCCTTCTCCATATTCGATGCATTAACAACTAACATGTATTCACTTTCTCCAAGACAGTACACAAGAAGGTCGTCAACAATGCCGCCATCATTATTTGGCAAGCACGAGTACTGCACTTTTCCAGGTGTCAATTTAGATGCATCATTGGAAGTAACGCGCTGAAGGAGATCCAATGCTCCATCACCACTTAAGAAAAACTCACCCATGTGAGAAACATCAAAAACTCCAACATTTTCTCTAACATTCAGATGCTCAGCACCCAAATTAGAATATTGCACAGGCATGTCATATCCTGCAAATGGAACCATTTTCGCACCTAAGGAAATGTGCTTGTCGTAAAGGGCTGTTTTCTTCATAATGTGATTTGTTGCGGGCGCAAATGTAACACCAAGTGGACGAATCAAGACTCTATTAGAGCCTCGAATAAAGAGAGGTACTTTTCGCCATTTGATTTTACTGAAAACTTATCTTCAACCGTCTTCCTACCTGCCTTTCCAACTCTTTCTCGAATGTCTTTATTTTCTATAAGCTCTGAAAGCATATCGAACCATTGATCTTCATTTTGAGGTAAGTAACCATTCTCGCCAGAATTAATAATCTCTGTATTCACACCTACAGGTGACATCAGCGTAGGTATCTCTAGTGCCATGTATTGTAAGCCTTTCAACCCGCATTTTCCTTTTGCCCATTCATCATCAGGCAGCGGCATAAGGCCAATATCCATATCACATAGGTCTTCAATTTCTGTTGCTGCGCTCCATACCTTGCCTTTAATATCAAGCTCATCATGCCGATAATTACCATCCCCAATAACGGAAATTCTAATTCGATCTCCGTACTTCTGCTTGAGTCTTTTCAAAACAGTAACTGCATGATTAAAATGCTGAATGGTAGTTATGCTGCCACTCCACCCGATCGTAACAACCTCCGCATCATTCTTTCCCTTAATAGCCTTATAAAGCTCTGTATCAATCGTTGTAGGGATTATTGAAACATTCTCATTATAAGTTCTGGCATAATTTGCCAGGTAACCATTACCGGCAATAATATGATCAGATACAGAAATGATCTTTGCTGTTTTCTGGGCATTCTTTAAAAAATTCAAGGCCTTGTTAGCATCGGAAACATTGCTTAACCAGATACTATCGTCAAAGTCAAAAACAAGCTTCGCCTTGCTCTTCGCAAATTTCCTTTCAAAAATGGTTGTGCCTGTCATGAAAGCCTCTCGCTGAACAAATATGATGTCATACGAATCTGCTTTTGAGGCATCTCTTTGTCTTTTCTTAAAGCTTTTGGCTACGATGAGCGCCTTTTTATCAATATTACCTTTTGAATAAAAGACTTTATCATCCTCTTGATCGATCAGAAAAGACAGTTCACAATCGTATCCATTGGCTTCGAAAAGAGATAAATACTGCTCGAAACGAAAGCGCTGAGAAGGCGATCTATTGAGCCGATGCTGAGCTATAAATAGGATCTTACGATTCACCATTGACTAATTATCCGTTCTCCAAGCCGGTGGCAAGTTCTCCATGATTTCAATATTCTCAAATCGCGAACTTTCTCTTGAACCAACTTCTTTTGCCCAAGAGGCCATTTTATTAATTCCTTCTTGCAGCGGTGTGTATTCGCTAACATTAAAAATAGATTTCACCTTGGAATGATCAGCATAGGCATGAACAACTTCATTGCGAGGCGGAAGATGCTTTAATTCACCTGTATCATTCATTCCATTCATCACCGCTTGCGCTAACTCTACCACTGTATATTCTTGGTCGGCTCCAATATTAAAAATCTCATTGTAAGCCTCTTTAAACTCGACAGATTGTGCTATAACGGGAGCCACATCATCGATATAGCTGAAAGCTCTGGTTTGCTTTCCGTCCCCGAAAACAGTTAAGTTTTCACCTTTCATCAATTGATTCATGAAGATGCCAACGACATTGCGATATCGGTCTCCAATATTTTGAAACTCACCGTAAACGTTGTGCGGTCTGAAAATGATATAGTTCAATCCAAACATTTCATGCGCACATTTTAAATCCATCTCGACAGCATATTTCGCCACACCATAAGGATCTTCCGGCTGAGGATGCATGTTTTCTCTCATTGGAGGTTCTTGTTCGCCATATACCGCGATGGATGATGTAAAAACAAAACACTTGATTTTATGCTTTACTGACTCATTGATTAAGTTAATACTTCCAATTAGGTTGTTGCCGTAATTAAACCTTCGAATGAAGTGACTTAAACCTTCCGCGGCATATGCTGCTAAATGAAATACGTAATCAATATTATGGGCATCAAAGAGCTTTTGAATCAGCTTTTCATCTTCAACCGAACCTTCGATAAAAAGAGCGCGACTATCAAAATTGTCTTCAAACCCTCCGGAAAGGTCATCAAGAACTACAACTTCATATCCCGCGTCAAGCAAATGCTTTGTTACGTGAGCTCCGATAAAACCAGCTCCACCGGCAACCAATGCCTTCATGTGTAAGAATTTGCCTCAAAAGTAGTTTTATTGAAACATTCGTAAAATCAAATCATTAATGTATTGAGCACATGTGAATTGACCCTTACTCAAAGCGTAAAAGCATCCCTTCTCATCCAGCCAGTAAGACTGATTCTAGGCTTATTCGCCTCTAAAACTTCATGTAGAATTTGATCACTTCTAAAACAAACCACCCTACCATGGATAGGTTGAATATCATAAAAGGTGCCATCGTCATTATAAACCCTCAATTGACCTCCATCAGCAGGTTTCCAATCTTTATTCAAATAAAGAATGAGGGAAAAGACTCTGTTTCCTTGATCTCTAAATTGATCCACATGTGGCGAATAAAACGCACCTATTGGATAGACTGCAAAATGTAACTCGGTACGCTCAAGGTATATTCTGAAATATTCAGACAGATAGTCTTGTAAACCTTCTACCCAATTCCAATATGTTTTAAGGCGAGCTGAGGCATCAACCTTATTGAGCCAGAACACTTTATCACCCCTTACTTCAGATATACGCTGCTTTGCAATTCCTTTTCCAAACTTAGCATCTTTGAATTCTCCTTGACGATATTCAGTGAGCGCCTCTTGAGCCAATGCATCAAGCACAAATGAATAAAGAACATCATCTTTAATCGCAATTGACTGAGAGAGAATTTGCTCGGCAATTTTCCCGAATATTGGATTTATCAATCAGCTTATTTTTGAATGCAAGGTGAACCTTTAATCGACCCAACTAACTATGGACATAATCAATCTTTCGAGCAATGAATAATCGATCAGAATTGGTGTCTATAATAATGCCTGCAAAAAATGCTTCATCGTGGATTGAAGAATGCCTTGAATCAGTTATCAAACAATCTTATGATTCATGGGAATTAATTGTCGTTAATGACCATTCCGCAGATCACACAACAGAAATACTTGAAGAGTATTCAAAAAAGGATGGCCGCATTAAACACTATAACAATAATGGCAATGGGATAATTGATGCATTAAACATGGCATTGCAACTTTCTTCTGGTGAATGGATCACAAGAATGGATGCGGATGACATCATGCCTGCCAACAAGTTAGAAACATTGATCTCAGCATTGAGTTGGAATAAAAATGCCGTAGCCTCTGGAAAGGTCAAGTACTTTTCAGATCAACCCGTCTCAGATGGATACAAGAATTATGAAACATGGCTGAATAAACGCATTGATAGGAATGATTATTGGGATTGGATGTATCGTGAATGCGTCATATCCAGCGCCAATTGGTTGACTCACCGCAATAACGTAGAGTTTGAGGAAAACGTTTATCCAGAAGACTATGCGCTCGCGTTCCATTGGTATAATCGTGGGATTTCTATTCTTGGGGCCGATGCGATCACCCATCTTTGGAGAGAACACATTGAAAGAACATCACGAAACTCCAAAGATTATCAGCAAGAAGCTTTTTTCAAACTGAAAATCAACCAGTTTTTCAAAATCACGAGAGATAATAATCGTCCTCTTGCGGTAATGGGTAACAATCAAAAATCGAAACTGACTATCGACTGCATTGAATCTCACGGTTCAGCCTTTGATCATATTCAATTGGAAAATATTTCTAAACTCAAGGCACTTGGCTCTCCTCAGGTTTTAATTGCTGTTTTCCCAGAAGCAAATGAGAGAGCGAAAATTCAGAGCTTAATGGAGGAGCTTCACCTTAAAATGGGCATAGACTGGTGGTGGCTATAAACTAAGAAATGAACTCTTCTTGAAAAAAGGCATGGTTATATTTGGAAAAACTTGATCAATTACCATTTATGTTTGAAAATAATCCTTGTCCAAATTGCAGTTCAGAATTTGCTTATTCGACAGGCGGAGAACTATTGATGTGTCCCGAGTGCGGTCACGAATGGAATCCTGACGATACGACACAAGAACCTGCTGAAGCGGTTATTGCGGATGCAAACGGAACTCCACTAACTGATGGCGACAGTGTTATAGTTCTTAAAAACCTTCCAGTAAAAGGTATGCCACAACCAGTGAAGGCTGGCACTAAAGTGAAAAATATCCGATTGACTGAGGGCGATCATAACATTGCTTGCAAGATCGATGGATTTGGCTCTATGGGATTAAAATCTGAGTTTGTGCGCAAAGCATAAATAAACCCCAATCATTTGCATTAAGCTATTTTCGCGCCTCATTCATAAAAAAACACTAAATGAACACATTTAAAAGAATTGCAGGCTTAACTGCTATCGCCCTATTCCTAGGTACGAGCGTATTTGCTCAAAAGAAAGTTGCTGTAGTAACCTTTTATGCTGATAAGCACATCGATTTTAGCGAACTTGGCAGTGGTGCCGGATTGGTTGCCGCGATTGGTTCTTTATCAGAAGATGAGAATTTCAACTTGCAACCCGTTTTGGACAACTTTCATGAAACATTTTTCAAGGAATACGCTTCTCAGTTTCCTTTTGAATTAATGGCTGAAGAAGATGTTATAAATAATGCTGATTATCAGGCATATGATAGTCGCCATGGGGAATCTAATGATGAAGATCGAAATAGATTTTTTCAGCGCTACTTAACGTATGAAGGTTACAAGCCTATGGCAGACAATGTGCTTCTGAAAAAGAATAGCAATGAATTAGCTATGCTCGATATTTTCAAAGATGTGGATGGCGTTATGTTTGTAAACCTTGAATATGCATTTGTAAAAAAGACGGTGCCTTTTACAGCTGGAATTCAGGCTTACGTTAGTGTGAGATTGTATAACAAAGAAGGAAAGAAAGTTTTTAAAATTAGAAAAGCGGCCAATTCAAAAAAGAGTGTTGGCATAGTAGCTGGCATCCCTATTATGTCGCCTGATAAGCTTCTGCCACTTTGTGAAAATGCAACAGCAGAAGTCATTGAAGATTTAAACAAAAAGCTAAAAAAGATAGCTGCAAAATCTGCTAAGAAGCTGTAAGCTAAATAAAACAATCATAAAGGAGCAGGCCTAGGCCTGCTTTTTTTATGCTTAATTTTCCAAATAGTATTTATAAATATAGCTTTTGCAAAAAGGTTCAATATCTTTGACTCTTGATGAATTCAAAAACCACCATTAATTTTTTATTCGGTTTTAGCCTCATATTTTGCACATTGAACTTTAGTATTGAGTGCTGTTCATCAGATTCATATTTGGTTGAGTTCAATGAAGAAATTCAGCAAATTCTCGAAGATGACTTTCCGATCGAGGCTATTTTTTTAGATCTTGACCCTAGACAGAGTATACCTGAGTTCTTTGTATCTAAGTCTTCAAAAAAGAAATCAGAAAACGATTACAAGTCAAATCATTTTTATGAAGTAGACTCTCCCCCTCCGGAATTGACTTAAGCTCAAGAAACAAAAGGTTTCGATATTTATTCAGTTAATTCAGTCCTCATTTCTATTTCAAATAAAATCACATGTTTAAGCATTTTAGCAATGACCTACCTGCGGGTCTTATCGTATTTTTAGTAGCAGTCCCTCTTTGTTTAGGAATAGCCCTAGCCTCAGGAGCACCTCTATTTTCAGGTATTATAGCTGGAATAGTAGGTGGCATTGTTGTGGGCCTTATAAGTGGATCCAAAATTGGTGTCAGTGGTCCAGCTGCTGGTCTAACAGTAATTGTAGCTGATGCAATAATTAGATTGGGAACTGATGCAAATGGGATTTTTGATATGGAGAGAGGTTTTCCATTGTTTCTTTCTGCGGTAGTTTTAGCAGGAATAATTCAAATAGGATTAGCCTTCGCAAAATCAGGAATCATAGGATACTATTTCCCAAATTCAGTTATCAAAGGAATGCTCACTGCAATCGGTGTAATAATAATTCTAAAGCAAATTCCTCATGCCTTAGGCCATGACGTTATTGCTGAAGGCTTTGATGGATTCTGGCAAAAAGATGGGGAAAATTCCTTTACGGAATTAATGATTGCATTTGGAGATATAAATCCAGCCGCTTTGTTGGTTACAAGCGTCTCCATGTTTGTTCTAATTCTTTGGGAGCAAAATTTCATGAAGAAAATAAAAATTTTCAATATTATTCAAGGTCCCTTGGTTGTCGTTACTGCCGGCATTCTATTCACGCGTATTTGTTTGGATATCGATATTTTCAGTTTCGAAAAGGATGAAATGGTAGGTATTCCATTAATGACAGATCAAACAGGATTTTCAGGTCTTTTTACTACTCCAGACTGGAGTATGCTTTTCAATAGTGACTTATGGATCATTGCATTTACTATTGCAGTGGTAGCAAGTCTAGAAACTCTTCTGTGCGTAGAGGCAACAGACAAAATGGATCCAGAAAAAAATGTAACACCAACTAACCGAGAACTAATTGCACAAGGTGCCGGCAACATCGCATCCGGACTGGTCGGAGGTTTGCCTGTCACCCAAGTTATAGTGAGAAGTTCAGCAAATATGCAGTCAGGTGGGAAAACCAAACTAGCCGCAATGATCCATGGACTATTTATTGCTATTAGCGTTTTTTTACTCCCCGACATTCTAAACATGATACCTCTTTCTAGCTTAGCCGCAATCTTGATTATGGTAGGATATAAATTAGCTAAACCATCAATTTTTAAAGAAATGGCAGGACAAGGAAGGGATCAGTTAATTACCTTTTTAATTACTTTTCTAGGAATTGTATTTACCGACCTTTTAATGGGTATTGGAATTGGATTGGCTGTTGGATTTTTCATGATTCTAAGGAAGAATTTCAACACTCCATTTAGTTATACTGAAACATTTGGTGATGGAGAACCAATAGAAATCATTCTCTCAGACAACGTTACTTTTCTGAATAAAGCAAGCATCTTACAGGCTTTAAATGCCATTCCTAATCAAAGTGCTGTGATCATTGACGCAACTTCAACCCATTATATTCATCCCGATGTGATTGAGATTATCGATGACTTTATTGTCAAGGCAAAACAAAACGATATTTCGATTGAGATAAAAGGAGACTTCCATGAAGTCAATAAAGATCACTTGGATTACTTTCTTAAAAAAGTGTCAAAAGATGGCAATCACAAAACCCCCTATTTTGAGACTATATTCAAAAATTAGTCGAGATGATATATTTCCATAATGTGCTCAAGCAACTTAGGGAAGTTAATATTTAGATCAATTAATCCTCCTGAATTAATATCAAACACCCATCCGTGAACAGAAATCTCTCTTTGACGATAGGCCGTTTGCACCACTGATGTTTTAATCACATTAACACACTGTTCTTGAACGTTTAGCTCAACTAAACGCTTATACTTTTCCTCTTCATTAGTGATTTTATCTAATTCCGCCTGGTGAATTCTATAAACATCTCGAATGTTTCTTAGCCATGGATTTAATATTCCGAGGTCGGCAGACTGCATAGCAGCTTTCACACCACCGCAGTAGTAATGGCCGCAAACAACAATATGACTAACACTCAAATATTTTACGGCATATTCTATAACTGACATCACATTCAAGTCAGTATTAGGAACCATATTGGCAATATTGCGATGAACAAATGCCTCACCAGGTTGAACACCCATAATATCTTCCGCAGTAACTCTGCTATCAGAGCAACCTATATATAGAATATCTGGACTTTGTCCTTCTGACAAGTTTTTGAAATAGTCCTTGTCTAGGCCTAATTTTTCATCGACCCACTTCTTGTTGTTCTCAAAAATCTGTTGAATATCCATACCTTCTTATTTAGAGTTTATTGCGTGATTATCGGCTTCAAACTAACCAGTTTAAATCCGCAGATAATTAAATTTATTGGATCCAATCAACTTGATTTAAGCGCATTAATTGGTTTGCCTTAATTAAATGAAATGCGATTTAAAGGGGTCAATATACATCAATAAGAGTAAAGATTTAAACCTTTCAAAAACCTCTTCATCATTGATTGCAAATTGCATTGCATATCCTTCTGAGAACTTACTGGTGCCTTCAATATCAGCGTGAAGAGATTGTAACTCTTGATCTTTCAAAAATTCCTTTCGTTCCTTTTCAGAGAAAGTTAAGCTGATTAGAAAATAATTACTCTGAGGAATGAGATAAAACAAATCCTTCTTGCCATTATTCACAAAAAGCACCCAGCCAGTTCCTTTTAAGAAAACCCATTCCTTCTTGCAGTGATTAATAATCTTCTCTAGGTCATCGTAAAACTGAAAAGAATTTCCTAAAACAGCCTTGATTGCCGTTTTCTTGGGACTTTCTTTTGGGTCTAAGATTGGCTTCATGATTCAATTGATTTTTTCAGCGATACAAGTTTCCATGCCAACCACGCCATTGGTATATATGCCAAAAAGAGATCAGTCACATTAAACCACATCGGAGCTGGCAACATGTATACATTTATTACGCCCCCAATAAAAAAGAAACCTCCTATGGCCATTGCAAATTTCAATTTGTGACTAATCACAATAAAGGAAGCCACCAACGCCCCTAAGAATGTGCCAAGCGCATGCGCTAAAAAAGGCATGATAAAATGTTTTGGCTCAAACAAATGCATTGAAGCCGAAAGGCCTTCCATAGTAGTCATATCAGCGCCTTCAGGAGGCGGGATTATAGATCCACTGATCATTATTAGGCTCATGTTTACAGCGCTGCCAACAACGAGACCTGAAACTGCAGCCAAGACATTTCTTAAAATCGGATTCATTATGGATGGGTTTGAAGACGGAAAATAAGGCTTTTTCAAATTTGACGGCCCATTAGACACAAATATCAAGTGATACATCTTATTCTAGTGACAAGAAAATCAAAGATCAATAGCTCGCAAAAATTGATGATTTAGAAATAGATAGAAATACCTGAAGGCATAACGCAGTATTGACTTATTTATATCTTTCCCTGAAATATTTATTTACAGTATTGAACTGGAAAGCTATAAATCGATCAATAGGGCCGGGACTGCTTTTTGCGAGCACTTCGATAGGTGTATCCCACTTGGTGCAAAGCACACGAGCTGGCGCTGAATTTGGATTTGCCTTAGTAGGAATAATTATAGCCGTCAACGTATTTAAATTTCCGTTTTTCGAGTTTGGATCGCGCTATGCAGCCGCTCAAGGTGAAAGCTTAATTGACGGTTATAAACGTCTTGGCAAAGTTCCTCTTTGGCTTTACTTTCTGGTGATTGTCTTATCAATGTTTTTCGTTAGCGCTGCAGTCGTCTTTGTGACTGCTGGCTTCATGGACAACCTCTTTGGCATTAGTGATCATTGGCCTGCTCTTCATTTACTTCCGTCATTTCTCGTATTTGCAATATGTTTTGGCTTACTCTATTTTGGGAAATTTAGCACGTTAACTGAGATTATAAAAGTAGTGGGTGTAATTCTCCTTTTATCAACTTTAATTGCCTTCGCTTTGACGCTTTTTCACGGAAGAGCACCAATGATTGAAGGCTTCATCCAACCAAGTCTTTTCAGTGACAAAAGCATATTTTTCATAATTGCATTGATGGGCTGGATGCCCACAGCTTTGGACCTTTCTGCATGGAATAGCCTATGGACACTTGAAAAAATGAAAGATCCAGAAAATGCTCCAACTTTCAAGCAAATAATATCGGAATTCAATTGGGGCTATTGGATTACAGCTGGACTTTCATTGTGTTTCCTCACACTTGGGGCTTATCTTATTTATGGCACCGGAATAGAAATGCCCGAAGGAAGTTCAGCGTTTGCGAACTTTATCGTCAACCTTTATTCTTCATCGATTGGACAATGGAGCTACTTTATTATTGCACTGGCTTCATTTTCTATCATGTTTGGGACATCTATTGGGGTTCTCGATGGATATTCTAGAGCGCTAAATCACACCACCAAATTGATTTTAAATCCAACCTTTAACCCTCACAAATCATCGTCTCCCAAGGGTTATAGAATTGCCATTGCACTCATTTCAATAGGAGCATTTTCTATCATATTATTTTTCATGAATCAGTTTAGGCAGCTGATTGATTTAGCCACAACCATTTCATTTGTAATCGCTCCCTTTATTGCAATCGCGAACTTAAGACTGGTCACTAGCAAACACATCCAGGCAAAATACAAACCATCCATCTTGATGATTACAACCTCGATATTGGGAATAATATTTCTATCGGGATTCGCAGGGTTCTACGTTTGGAAGCAATTTTTCTAAGCCAAGTTTATACCAAAGAGATAGCCAATAAAGGCAGTAACGCCCATAGCTACGGTTCCCCAAAATGTAATTCTAAGAACCGCCTTCGCAATATTTGACCCACCTGTTTTTGCAGCAACTGAACCCAAAAGAGCAAGAAAGATTGTAGTGAATACATATTGTAAAAAGACCATCGAGTCTACGTCTCCAAACATGGCGACAATTACGGGTAATACCCCTCCAAATACAAAAGCTCCACCAGAAGCTGCAGCTGCTTGAAAAGGTTTAGCTTGGCTTATCTCATTAATACCCAACTCATCTCTGGCATGAGCGCCAAGAGCGTCATATTCTGTGAGTTCTTCAGCAATCTGCAACGCCAATTTCTTCGACAAACCTCGCTTTTCATATATCTTAGCCAATTCAATGAGTTCGGCATCTGGCGTTTCTTTGAGCTCTGTTTCTTCGCGCTTTAAATCAGCAAATTCCAAATCGGATTGTGAACTCACTGAAACGTATTCACCTGCAGCCATCGAAAGCGCCCCCGCTACCAAACCGGCAACGCCTGCCAGTATAATGGGATCTCGAGTGTCACTTGCAGCCGCGACACCAATCACAATACTTGCCGTTGATAAAATACCATCATTTGCCTCGAGTATCGCAGCTCTGAGCCAGCCACTTCGCATCACATAATGCTTCTCCATTTCTATGTTACTAACATACTAATTAGAAAATCATGACACTCTCTCAATCAAAAGAACTTAAGCTGGAGGCTGATAATGGAGCTGAGTGGACGTTTGAGAGTTAATAAAGCAACGTATTATAGATTTCCTCAAGAGTCAAACATAGTTTGGCTCTTTTTTTTGTCTCATTTAATCCCAGAAGAGTGTTCTTATTATACGCTTAATAATCCAAAATATCTCAAATCTTGCAGAGCATCAGAAGACCAAAAAGATTCAAAATTTGGAAATCGGTTTTCATAGTCACTCTTAACACTCCCCATGGTTTTTAAAGGCTGTGATAATGCACTAGAGGACGCTAGAATGTTCAATAACCATTCTGCTTCTAGCTTTGGAAGGGCTAACTCTAAACTATCGTTCACAGAATTGAAGGTCATTTGAAGATAAGGCTGCTCTTTCCCCTTCTTACTTTTCTTGAATTCGTTAACTATGGGACTG
Organism: uncultured Flavobacteriales bacterium; assembly: GCA_905479105.1. GTDB lineage: Bacteria > Bacteroidota > Bacteroidia > Flavobacteriales_G > Salibacteraceae > SHAN690. Next base: position 125,309 of record CAJQLE010000004.1, on the reverse strand, counting down.
GTGCCTATCCATATCAATTTTGCATTTGATTTTATATCCAGAGGATCCCTTGACTCCAAACTTTGCTCAATATAATCAAGTGAAATTGTTGATTTCGGTATTTTAAAATCAAACCACTCTTGAAGATTAAAATCAAAACACATGTCGTGCATATAATTGAATAGTGATTTTTTCAATCCAAAACTGAACTTATCATGATCGATTCCAGTGCTGTCAGTAAATTGAATATCGTTATTCGCAAATTCAATTTCCTCCTGTAATGGAATGATTCCATAGGCATCTGGGTTATGTCCAACTGGACTATGAGCTGTCAAAGCAAATTGATGCCAAAAGCCAGATTGTATAATTCCTAATTCAAACATCTGACGAACCATTTCTAGACTATCTATAGTCTCTTGTTCGGTTTGTGTTGGATAACCATACATGAGATAAGCATGCACCATAATGCCTGCTTCTGTAAAATAACTAGTGACACGAGCAACTTGCTCCACTGTCACTCCCTTCTGAATCAATGCCAAAAGTCTATCTGAAGCTACCTCAAGCCCGCCAGATATGGCTACGCAACCAGAGGCTTTAAGAAGTCTACATAAATCCTGCGTAAAGCTCTTTTCAAAGCGAATATTCGTCCACCATGTGACATTCAATTTTCTTCTAAGTATTTCTAAAGCCAGTTCGCGCATCAAAGCCGGTGGTGCAGCTTCATCCACAAAATGAAATCCTTTTTCTCCGGTTTGTGCGATCAACTCTTCCATCCTATCAACAAGTGTACTAGCCACAATTGGCTCATAGATCTTGATGTAGTCTAATGAAACATCACAGAAGGTGCATTTACCCCAATAACAGCCATGAGCCATGGTCAGTTTATTCCACCTTCCATCGCTCCATAAACTATGCATGGGATTGGCTATTTCAATTACCGATATATACTTATCCAATAAAAGATCTGAGTAGTCAGGAGTTCCTACTTGACTTTGTTTGTAATCGCTTAAGATGGAATTATTGTGATACTTAACTCCCCCTTTTTCGAGAACGAACGTTCGCTTCAGAGAAGCATCTAGATTATTATTCAAAACCCTATCGCAAAGCAATTCAATCGGCAATTCGCCATCATCCAAGGTTATAAAATCCAAAAACTCAAATACACGAGGGTCTTTCAGTGAACGTAATTCAGTGTTCGGAAACCCTCCGCCCATTGCAATAGAAATTAAAGGATAATTCTTCTTTATGTAATTGGCAGATTTGAATGCGCTGTAGAGATTACCAGGAAATGGAACCGAAAAACAAACAAGTTTAGGATGAACTTCCTTAATTCTCTCTTCTAAAAGTGTGAGCGCTATCTGGTCGATGTAGGTTGATTTTCCAGCTAAATGAGTATATAGCTCATCAAACTTATTTGCACTGCGCCCTAGCCTTTCAGCATAGCGACTAAATCCAAAATTCTCATCAACACATTCAACAATAAAATCTGACAAGTCTTCTAAAAACAATGTCGCTAAATGTTTCGCTTTATCCTGCAAGCCCATGTTTCCAAAAGCCCAATCCATATCATCAATCTGATTAAATCGACTTGCTTGCGGCAGGTAGTTGTCGCTGCATAACTGTCGTGCAAAAGTTGGCTGCTTTCCCTGAAGAAACTCGATTACATCATCAATGCTAAGAATATAGTGATCACGCAACGAAAGAATTCGCTCTGCATTTTCTGAAATATCATCCGTAACGGCCTGGTTGAACATGTCTGTCAACCCTTGTTTTGAAAACAATTCTAAGATCACCTCAATGCCCAAATCCATTTGAAAGGCATCTATTTCCTTAGTTTTAAGAAAACCCTTTAAATAAGCCGTGGCTGGATACGGAGTGTTCAGCTGAGTAAACGGAGGTGTTATGAGTAAAATATCTTTCAGGACTGCACTGATTGCTTATTCTGCAATATTAGAGCTAATCAGGATGATTGAAGTCACTCAATTTAGTCTTGTCCAGACTTCGCTTTTCTGTACAGATAAGAATGAAAAATACTACGCTTCGCAAAACGCACTTGCTTATCTGAATTGTTGAATTTGTTGAATACATTCTTCGGGACACCGAAATACTCATAGGTCATTCCATTGCCAAAAGAAATCTCCAATAAGAGACCTTTATGCTTATAATCAGATATACCCGACTCAATGATCTCTGTGGAGTATACATTCAAATTCGCTGCTTTTGTTTCCGAAGAGATGCTCACTAGGAAATGATAACCATCAATGACTTTTCTGCTCATTGCTTCAGCCTCATGCGCTTTATCATCGCCATCTTGAAACTTATCCGGATGCCATTCCTTGACTAAGTTTCTATACGTGGTCTTTAGCTTGGCAAGTTCAATTTCTTTCTCTACTCCAAATAGCTTCTTGTATTCATTTATGCGCTTCATAGAAATTGAAAATTAATTGAGTTGAAAATTTCGGGGCGCGAAAGTACAGCGATAAACCCTAAGAAAAACTAGTTGATTTACAATAATCTAGATACAGAAGTCTGACTTCATTTTCTTTTTTGAGGCGAACCTGCAATTCTCAGCCTCTATCGGCACTAACCTGAAGAAAAAGAAGACTGTAACTGCCTTGTCCCGCGAGCTTACTGTCTCTGCATATCGTCAAATCAAGTCGATTACGATGGTAAATCTGAGCTTTCAAAAACTATTTTCGTTCCTTTCTACGCTGACAAAGACAGTAAATTAGAGGTCGTTTTTCAAACATTTCCCAATCCAATTGAAAAAGGCAATCGATTGAACTTAGTACTTGAGAACCTTGATGGAAAGGACTTATTGCTTGTCCTGAGAGACTTGAATGGAAAAGAGATCTTCGTAAAAACAGCTTACATCGCATCAGACAAACAATATGAAGTCATGGAAATTAGCCAGACTATTCCAGCTGGTCAATACATTATTACAGCAACATCGGACAATTCTGTTTACAACAGCAAATAGATGGTACGATAAGGCTTTTCTTAGCTGATTAATCTCCGTTTATACATCTTATAACACCAATTAGCAATTCCAGCCATAACACATTCAAATTTGATATTTCTTTGAACTATAAATTCAACGAATGCGGTTACTTAAATATTCCTTGTTAATCATAACTTTTTTGGTCTTAGTTATATCTATCGGAGGGTATTTTGTGCTGCACCAACCTCAATTTGGGCAGAAGCCGCAGGGAGTTCATCTAGACATCATAAAAAGCTCCCCTCAATACATTGACGATATTTTCGAAAACTCAGATGTTATTGACATGGAAATGTCCTTCTCAAAGATCATTGAAATAATTAAAGCATATATGGAAGAGGTGCAGGGGATGAGACCAGATTCGCTTCCAATTCTTCATCCAGATTTGAATGTAATTGAACATTCACCAGATACAGTAACTGCATTGACATGGTTTGGTCATAGTGCGTTTTTGTTAGAAATGGATGGTAAAAAAATCCTATTAGACCCGATGCTCGGTCCTGCTGCCGCTCCATTTAGTTTTCAAGTAAATAGGTTTTCAAATGACCTGCCTATTGCCATCAAGGATCTTCCGTTTATAGATGCTGTGATCTTTTCGCATGATCACTATGATCATCTTGATTACCATACTGTGATGCTCATTAAAGACAAAGTATCTAGTTTTTATGTCCCTCTAGGACTTGGAAGTCATCTTAAACATTGGGGAATAGCAGAAGATAAAATCTTTGAACTAGATTGGTGGGATGAAGCTTCCTTTGAAGGAATAGAGTTAGCATGCACCCCCTCGCAACATTTTTCTGGAAGAGGACTGAATGATAGAGCCAGCACACTTTGGTCATCTTGGGTTATTAAGGGAAAACGAAGCAAAGTCTTCTTCAGTGGCGACTCAGGCTACTTTCCGGGATTCAAGAAAATCGGTGAAAAATATGGCCCCTTTGATTTGGCAATGGTTGAATGTGGCCAATACAATAAATTATGGCATGACATTCATATGCTGCCAGAAGAATCAGCCCAGGCAGCCGTTGATTTGAAAGCAGATATGATGATGCCCATCCATTGGGCAATGTTCGAATTATCCTTACACCCTTGGAAAGAGCCAGTGGAAAGACTTACTGTGAAAGCTAAGGAACTTAACATGCCGATTTTCACACCGAAAATTGGTGAGCGTGTTACACTTAACACCCCACTTACGTCTGAACCGTGGTGGGAAGAAGTGAAATAATTTTTGAACTTAGACGTTACCTTTGATCCAAATGAACGTGATAATTTCAAATACAAAACTTAAGATTTTCATTGTATTTTTTGCTTTGATAATTTCATCTCTAAATGGAACATCTCAAAGTTTTGAATCATATGATACTCCTGCGCCTAAATTCGATTGGAAGGAACGGGTCTTTTTTGGTGGAAATCTAGGAGCACAGTTTGGTACTTATACATTCATAAATGTGGCACCTTTAGTAGGCTTTAAAGTTACTGACAGGTTCTCCATCGGGACGCAACTTCAATATCAATATTTCAGATACAATATTGGTCGCGTTATTCAATCTCACGTTTTCGGATACTCTGGCTTTGCTCGATACTCCTTTACAAATAATCTCTTTGGATATGCTGAGTATCAAGTACTAAACGGATACTTTGATTACTCAGGCAAAAGAACCAACATACCTCACTTTTTTATCGGAGGTGGATATCAATACCCTATATCTGATAATGTTAGTTTTAATATAATGGCATTATACGAAGTCATACAACGAACATACTCACCTTATGTAAATCCGATTATTAGGGCTGGAGTAAATGTGGGTCTCTAATTCTAGTAGAATTCTAATATTGTAGTTCGTTTAAAACAATCACAATGAAACTTCAGATATCAACTCTAATTATTGCCTTTTCACTTACTCTCACTCAGAATATTAATGCCCAAGGTGCATGCTCAACTTTATTGGAGTCAATTGAAAATGCATCTCTTGATGAAGCCAGTGTGGAATTCAAAAGACTTCTATCCTATAAAAATCCTTATTGTGACACAACTGGCAGTGACTTCGAAAAGCTCATGAAAAAAGTAAGTATTGACCTTTTAGAAGTTAAAGCGAGTACTGATCAGGTTTTGGGATCTATGGGCGAACCTTATTATAAGGGATCATTGGCTGATTACGAGAATCAAAAAGTAACCATCGGCCGCAATGGCAAACCATCTGGGAAATCATTACCGCCATCATATAAACTTCCCGCGGGAGAATACTTCGCTGTTTACCTCTGGAGAAAGAAAGACTATTTGATTTTCGCTTTTAAAGGTGGAAATGCAACGGCAACCAAATGGTGGCAAAAGGGCGATTATTAATTCATTAATCACCCATGAAAAAATTATTTACAGCATTCCTTCTCATCTCCTTTGCATGGTCATGCAACGAGGCAACCAAGGATGTGCCAAAAGAAGAAAAACAAGAACTTTCTGAAACAGGAATGACCATTGTAAATGGTGTTGAGCGCAGCGAGCTCGCCCTATTGATGCGCAAAATGTATGATGAGATGAAACTCGTAAAAGATTCGATCAATCAAGGGTATGAAGTGAAGACTGATTTCTACGAAGAGTTTAAACGCATTCAAACTGCTCATGCCACAGAGCCAGAAAAAATTGACGACACCTATCAAGCTATGGCTGGAGCGTTTTTGGATAACTACTCTTTGTTTGAGCAAACAGCAGAAAATCAAACCGAAGCATTCAACATCATGCTGCAAAACTGCCTGGTTTGTCACCAGCAAAAATGCCCTGGACCAGTTAAAGCGATTAACAAATTAAAGATTCAACCTTAGCATCATACGTCTTGCTATACCACCTATTCAGCTCCTAAAACCGAATTAGAATTAGGTCATACAATTATTTAATTGTATGACTTATCTCATAGAATAAGATCGAACCTTATCGCACCTTTAGGCGATGTAAGCAAAAGCAACATTGACTTTTTTAGGCGCTGCTGGAACGGTCACAGGATCAAAAACCCTATTTGAATATTAAGGAAAGAAAATCCTAATTGACTGTGGGCTTTTTCAAGGTTCAAAAGAATTACGCTTAAAGAATTGGGAGGATTTCCTAATTAAAGCAAGCGAGATAGATGAAGTTATCTTGACACATGCCCATCTTGACCATTGTAGCTATTTACCGAAATTAGTGAGGGAGGGTTTCCAAGGCCCAATTCATTGCACACCACCTACTGCTGATCTCACAAAAATGGTTCACGAGGGGTTGGTTCGATAGACAGTATTTCTTGTATTTATTACTCAATAATCGAATAAAAACAACTCAAATTACTGATCATTAATCTTTTTTAAGGTAATATAAAATAATTAAAATATTTTACTATTTTATCTCAAAACTATTTTGTGCAGCTTTTACATCCAATTACAAAACAATCTTCAGGTAAGTTGTCAGGTCAATGGAAAGCGATTTCTGATAGCAAATGATACTTTCCCCCCAATTCTCTCCGTATAATCCGAAGCTGATTCACTTCAAATCGAGACTGATAAGCGCTGTCTTCAAAAAGTTGCTTTGACTGCTTAAAATTAGAACCTAGCTCTCTACCTATAGTTAAATGTGGGTTTTTTGCCTTTGGCTGCCATCCTTTCTTGCTTGGTAATCCTTCACATGAGCTTTCGCAAGCGCTCATGAACACTCTTACCGCTTGAGAATCCATCAACCGTACATAAACGGTATGCGGCTTAAAACTGCCAAACCCATCCAATGCTATACTGAACGGCTTTGTATGAGCACAGACATATTGTATACGCTCCAGAAGCATTTCTTCTTTTAGTTGGCTGAGCGTAATAGTACCAATAGTGATATGCGGTTCAGAGTGAAGACTAGAGAATTCACCAATATGGCTTTCCAATTCATGTTTGAAACCGATGACTTTCTCACTTATCTCAGGTGAAGGATTAATGACAAACAAATACTGATGTAATGTTGGAACTTCTGGATTCATCTCTTGTGCTCATTTATGATCACTTATTCCTGGGATTGTGAACTCACCTCTTGGATTGAATTAAACGCTCAAGGTTTTTCTACCTTTAACCTCCAAATTTCTCCTTTTTCAGAGACTTACAATAGCTATGAGTCTTTAAAAATTCAATCTGAACGCTGTCCCATTCCGTTAAAGAAGAAACTATGCCATTGATACATCTGAAAACCTGTTAATCCGCCCAATTTCAAACATATACTCGCGCCCTTGATCAATATTCTAGATTCTTCAAATTAACGATTTAGACATTCCTCATTCTCAAATCACAATAAGTCAAGAGCAAAAAATCCCCTCAATTTACGAGGCTTCTCGAGCAATTTAACCAACGAATCTAATGCTGAATAACAATAGTTTGTCTTTCATTCACTTCATTCGATGTAATTAAAACGATATATAATCCACTTTTCAGGACTTTAGTATCAATGTACGAGATAGTACTTCCGCTTTTAATGGTGTTGGATCTGATCAATTTACCGGTTAAGTCAAACAGGCCTATTTCCGCATCTTCTCTAATTAAACCATTGATCTGAATTGCAATCAGATCTGAGGCTGGATTTGGAAAAATGGAAACACTAAGTTCGCTCAGACCACAACCTAACCCAGTCGATTGATCCGAAATATAATTGGTTACAGCTTCTGAAATGCTTGTCACGTTGGTCACTACTACATTTCCGTAAAATGTTGGTCCAACAACATAAGGAAAAGTAGAATTCCAATTTTCATCTACCGAGGTGAAATAAGCATAAGTGCCTTCTGGATATTCAGGAGTAACACAAAATCGACCATTGTGCTCGTCTAAATAGTCACTGGCAGCATTAGCCACATATTGGTAATCTTCTTTGAAGTAGCCAGCAAAATAGGTTGCATCCACATCAGGTCCGCCTAACCGTGTTGCCGAACTGCTCAATTGATAACTTGACTTCATTCTTGAAATTCCACCGGTTCCATCGGTGTTTGTAAAGCCATAAGCTCCGTAAATGGGAAAACCATCATAAGCAAATCCGATCAATGGTGAATGCATGGTGCTGTCAATGGCGTAAAGTCCATCTGCATCATAAAGATTACAAATTGTCGAAACCACTTCTTCATCCAATTTAAATGCTGAAGGATTTTGATGGTGATGATAATTCCCCATTGCAGGATGACCTTTTGAGCAATCAAACCCTTCCTTCTCTGCAGGAACAGCATCTCGATTCCAATCCATTTGAGCACCCATTCCACCTGGGCAAGGTGGATTTCCTGGACCACCGCAAAGTGAGCTTGTATTTGGATTCCATGCTACTCCGTCTCTCCAATCGAATAATGCAACGCCATTAATGAATACTCCAATATTTCCAGGAGTTGTTGCAGTTAATGTTCCAGAGTTCATAGATGGAACCAACGGAATTTTAAATATTGCTGATTGAGATTCGGCTTGTGAAGGATTGCCGTCTAAAAATGGACCTGTCGGATAAGAAGGAATCCCATTGGTGGTGACATAAACCCAATCATTCGAATAATCTACACTCTGTGCATTCACGAGAATATTGTTTGAAATGGCTGTGGAATTTCCTTGCATATAGTAACTACCAACTTCAGTGGTGTTTTGCAACCATGAAGTAATAGCAGGCTCGATTTGCGCAAAAACATTACTTGCAAAAAGAGAGCAAACTGCAATGATTAGGAGTCGATTGAATTGGTGCATATTTTAATTGTCTTCTTACTTAGACTGATTATTTCTCTTAATCCTTCGCTTCATGCAAATTATTTTCTTGGGAACGATAAATCTTGATTGAAAAGAAAGTCTTTATCGGTTAAGGTGAGCATAAAAGCGACAACATCAACCCGATTATCTTCTGTTAAAGCTATACCTCTTCCGATATGTTTTGAGACTGTTTTTGAATAATGAATTCCTTCAGAATAATGATTCATCACTTCATGCAACGAGGTAAAACGACCATCGTGCATATAAGGCTGACTGAACTCTACATTTCGAAGAGAAGGTGTTTTAAACTTCAATGAATCTAACGATCGGTGAGTGATTCCAAACCGACCCAAATCGTATAACGAGGGATCTATTTCTAAACCGTTGTTTTCAAATTCTCCATTGGTAAACAAAGGTTCTTTGTGGCAGGAAGCACATTTATCCTTGAAAAAAGCATATCCTCTCGCCTCTTGTTCAGTGAATTGATCTTCACCACGCATAACCTTGTCGTATTTTGAATTGGCTGAAATAAATGTCAATTCAAACTGGGCAATCGCTCTGAGCAAGTTTTGTGAAGAAATTACAGTATCACCAAAAGCCTTTGAAAAGAGTGCTGGGTACTCATTATTGTCTTGAAGTTTTTGGATGACCGAGACAATATTCTCACCCATCTCATCCTCATTTGAAATTGGCGCCAAAGCTTGAACATCGAGATTATTTACCGCTCCATCCCACATAAAATGCTTACTCCAAGCCATATTCACTAAGCTCATCGAATTTCGCACTCCAATACTGTCTCCAACGCCATGACTCAACGCATGATCAACGTGTGTAAAGGCTGTGTATGACAAATGACAACTAGCACAAGAAATCATATTGTCTTTTGATAAAATTGGGTCGTAAAACAGTTTCCTTCCTAAATCAATTTTTGCTTGGGTCAGAGGATTAGACTCAAAATCGTAGACCGGCTTTGGCCATGATTCTGGATAATTAAACTTCAGCACTTTATTTTCCTCAGGAACAAGAAAGGAGACACTGACTAAGCCCACTATAAACAATATGACCACAGCTCTTTTATTCATGAATACGGATTGATTGAGCCACTGACTCAGATAGCTCCACAGCTTTCAAGCTGGGCGACATAACAGAAGAGTTTTCATTCAAATCAATCGTCCTCAGGAGTTGATCTAAGTCCAAAAGAAAATTGATTTCAGACATTGAATCAACTGAGAAATTCAATGATTGAACCGCCAAGTTGGGAGACAAGTACCCTCCCAGATGAAACATAAACTTCCCATCTTTTGAAGCAATTGCCGAAGAAAAACCTTCCACCTTAAAATTGACGTATCCACTTTGCCATGTCCAATACATGCCTTTGGTCGGATCCAGATCTCCATCCAACGCGCCACTGACATTCATCGCACTGTCAATTCCCAAATTGCAGCTAACCTCATCAAACTTGGCATATTCAGGAATTTCCAATCGAATCTGCTTCGATTCGGGAATGGAATAATCGATCAGTTGGGCTTGAGCATTATCTAGATAAACAACTTGCCCCTGATACTTCAATTTCAAATTACTAATGTAGTATTTCAATGCAGTGATGGATACTGTCTCATTTTCCCAATCGTATGGTTCACCCAATTGAATTTCATGATCACCGAATTCTGCTGAAAATGAAATGACGATTTGTTGCTTCGCTTCCTGAGCCTCCAAGTAAGTCGGAAGCATTAAAACAATGCTAATTAAAACGAATAACCTCAATGATGCTCGGGATTTGGCTTGGGATGATTGGCAAACATCTGCGCAAGCTCTTCAGTCATACTTTCAAATTGGTCCTGCTGATCAGTCCTGCACAACGATTTGATTTGTTGGAAATGGTTCAAATGAACTTCTTCAATGGACTTTTGCTTTTCGATTATGAACTCTATAAAAGCATCTTTTTCGGACTCATCGTCATGATTAAACAAACTATACAATTCATACTTCCCCTGCATGATTTCTTTGTCTAGACTAGATACAGCATGACGATGTTCGTGAATGAGCGCTTCATATTGCACAACTTGTTCTTCGTCAAATTGCAATTTCTCAATGATCATACGCTTGTTACCATCTGACCTATGCTGTCCTCGATGATGCGGCTTATTTAATACAAAAGCAATCAAAATGATATTGAGTATTGCTAACAAAAGCGTTGTCCATTGAAACAGTTTAGACTTAGTCACTATACAATTGATTTGAAGTTTTAATATTCAATTCGCTCAGCAGCACAGCAGATTCTTGCCCGTCATTTCCGCTCATTGAAAAGCTTATTACTGATACATTTATTACAACCAGCAAAGTCATGGCTGCAAGAGCCAGTCGTGGTTGGAAAGAAGTGGCCTCTGAGCTTGATTCCAGCTTGGCTTTCAGTTGAGTCCATAAAAATGGAGATGGCTCTACCCGATTGATCTTTTTAAGCTGCTGTTTTATATACTCTTCTGTTCTTTCCATGGTTGTGATATTTAGACGACTTTAAAACACGTTTCCTTCTTTATCGTTCAACATTCTTTTCAAATTGACCTTAGCACGGGATAAAAGAGATTCTGCAGCCTTCTCTCCGATTTCCATCACAGCCGCAATTTCTTTTTGAGACAAACCTTCAACGGATTTTAAAATGAGGGCTGTTTTCTGATTTTCAGGCAAGGCATGTATCGCCTTCATAATCTCAGATACAGCCTCTTGATCTTCGAGTTTTACACCTGGATGATTGAAATCAACCGGAGTGATTTCATTCTTTCCTATTCCAAATAATGATTGAATCTGTGCAAAGCGCTTCTGAGCTTTGTTCGCTTTAACCCTATCAAAGCAATGATTAACAGCAATCCTATATATCCATGTCTTTAGTGTTGCTTTCTGACAATATGAATTTAGGGAACCGTGAATACGAACAAATACATCTTGTGTTGCTTCCTCTGCATCTTGGGTATTGTGTAAATAATTTAGGCAAACATTATATACCATGCTTGAATATGTTTCATAAACCTCACGAAATCTTGCTATATTTTTGGAATTTGAAATGAAATTGCCTTATTAAGATGGCCTCCACAAAGATAAAGCTATAGACGCAAAAATTTTTCACCAAGCACTAGCAACCATATCAAATGCGCTCGTTGACAGAATCAACAATGGAAATCATGAAACGCCTTTTTAAATTCATACTGAACGTGGATTATCAAAATCCGACAGGATTAGAATACGATACGTTTTACACGTTTCATGATGTAGATCCAAAGTAGGTGTTGTCAATTCCTAGATTATTTACCCTGGTCGCTTAAAGCACATCGGTTTTTTTTGACCCAATATGAAGTGTCATTTTACTCAATTTTATTTTAAAACATCAATTGTCATTAGAAATGACTGGGCAGAAGAACGATAGATGTATGTAAATCGATTATTCGAAAAAGGCAATAGTAATTCGACCTAAGGACCCGCATTCATAGTCCATCCATTTTTATTCAGGTTTTGTACATTCAACTAGACAGACCATCGTGAGGTATGTGAAACTTTGACATGGTTACCGAGGATTAAAGTCATAAGCCCATCAACCAAAAAGAATGAAGAAAATGGCGGAGACAGAACCGCATAAGTTGTTGAGCTTTGATCCTATACGAATGATTGCTATTAAACAATAAGTAAGCCGAAACTGTTAATACTATTAACTAACTTATATCGCGATGAAATTTTTTGAAAAATACTATCCAGTTATTCTGGCCTTTATTAGCTTTTTGCTCTCCGTTTCTCTCTGGTTTAACGGTCAAAAAGATGAAGGCATGTTTGTAGGAATATGGGTGCCATCCATACTCGGCTTTGGCATCTATTTTAGAATTGTAAAAACCCACTAGATATGAATAATACAACATTATTTTTTATCGGCTTTTGCATATTCTCCTCTTATATGTTCTTCTTACTAAGAATGATTTGGAATCAAAACAGGATTCAAACCAAAGAAGAAAAAATTACCGAAGAGTCGAGCTAATACTGCAAAACTCAGACTAGCGTTTCTGGCCCAAAGCTCGAGCCATTCTAGGCTCAGATTTAATCTATTCTAGGGTCATCATGTATTTAAAAAGATGAGTATTCATGGCTCCTTTTTTCAGTCGAATTCGACCAGTCATATTCAAAGTATACGTGCTAAAAAAAGAGTGTGACTTCTGGCTTAAAGACTCGCTGACTTTCCCCTTCATCTGAATGTTACGCCTATTTTGGCCACGTACCCTTCGACAAGCTCTGAATCTTCAGTAAAAGCTTTCTACTACATATTTCTCCTATACTGACCACCAACCTCGAACAACGAATCAGTAATCTGGCCCAAAGAAGAATACTTACATACTTCCATGAGTTCTTCAAACATGTTTCTGTTATTGATGGCTGCTAATTGAAGGTTGCGCAATAGATCTTCTTGCTTATCGCCATAGGCTTCTTGCAAGCGATTCTTCATCGCAATCTGGTATTGCTTCTCTTCTTCTGTTGCGCGGATTACTTCTCTTGGAAGCACCGTTGGACTGCCCTTTGAACTCAAGAAGGTGTTCACCCCAATGATTGGAAATTCGCCTGTATGCTTCAAGGTTTCGTAATACAAGCTTTCTTCTTGAATCTTGCTGCGTTGGTACATAGTTTCCATCGCTCCTAAAACGCCACCGCGTTCTGTGATGCGATCAAACTCAAGCAATACAGCTTCTTCAACCAATTCGGTCAATTCTTCAATGATAAAAGAACCTTGCAATGGATTCTCATTCTTAGCAAGTCCCAACTCTCGGTTGATGATCAACTGTATGGCCATCGCCCTGCGCACGCTTTCTTCTGTAGGCGTTGTAATGGCTTCGTCATACGCATTGGTATGCAGTGAATTACAGTTGTCATAAATCGCATACAAAGCCTGCAACGTTGTGCGGATATCATTGAAATCAATCTCTTGCGCATGTAAGCTTCTTCCGCTTGTTTGGATGTGGTATTTCAACATCTGCGCACGTGGATTTGCTCCGTATTTCTTGGCTAAAGCCTTTGCCCAAATTCTTCGTGCAACGCGACCAATCACTGCGTATTCTGGATCAATACCGTTGCTAAAGAAGAAGCTCAAGTTTGGTCCGAAATCATTGATATCCATTCCACGGCTGAGGTAGTATTCAACGTAGGTAAATCCATTAGACAATGTGAACGCCAGCTGCGTAATCGGATTCGCACCTGCCTCGGCAATGTGATAACCGCTGATGGAAACTGAATAGAAGTTACGCACCGCATTCTTAATGAAACTTTCTTGCACATCACCCATTAATCGCAAGGCAAATTCTGTACTGAAAATACAGGTGTTTTGTGCTTGATCTTCCTTCAAGATGTCTGCCTGAACTGTTCCACGAACAACGCTCATGGTCTCTTTCTTGATTTTCTCGTAAGCGTCTTTTTCAAGAACTAGATCACCGGTAACACCCAACAGCATCAAACCAAGTCCATCATTTCCTTCAGGTAATTCGCCTTGATATTTTGGTCGCTCCAAGCCGCGATCTTCCCAAATCTCTTTGAGTTTCGCTTCGACTTTTTTCTCGAGTTTATTGGCAACGATGTACTTCTCACACGCTTGATCGACAGCCGCGTTCATGAAGAAACCCAATAGCATTGGAGCTGGACCATTGATGGTCATTGAAACGGATGTTTTTGGATCGGAAAGGTCAAACCCAGAATACAATTTCTTAGCATCGTCTAAGCAACAGATGCTCACTCCTGAGTTCCCCACTTTACCATAAATATCTGGTCGGTGATCTGGGTCGTTACCATACAACGTCACAGAATCGAAAGCTGTACTCAAACGCTTCGCTGGCATGCCCAAACTCACATAGTGAAAACGTCTGTTCGTACGCTCAGGCCCGCCTTCTCCAGCAAACATTCGTGTTGGGTCTTCTCCTTCTCTTTTGAAAGGAAACAATCCGGCCGTGTATGGGAATTTACCTGGCACATTCTCCTGCAATGTCCATCTCAAAATATCGCCCCAACTTCTGTACTTAGGTGTCGCAATTTTTGGAATTTGCGATTGACTCAATGACACAGAGTGCGTTGCGATCTTGATCTCTTTATCGCGCACTTTGAATGAATAAAACTCATCCTTGTAGCGTTGCATTTCTGCTGAGAATTCTTGGATAGAATCCCAGTTATGCGGATCCAAATCTTTCTTGACTTGCTCAAATTTTTCTTCTAGTGCAGATACCAAATCAGCGCTTCCGCTGCCCGCCTTTAGCTCTTCAATTGTTCGAGAAATCGCATACAATGAATCGGCAATTTTACTTTGCTCAGCTTCCCATTTATCAAAAGCTCTATTATTTTCAGCAATCTCGCTCAAATAGCGTGTTCTAGCAGGAGGAATAATGAAAATTTTCTCGCTCATCTCATCCGTTATTTCGAATGTAGATTTGAGTTCTGTTGCACCAGCTTTAGTCACCATCAAATCCATGATGCGCTTATACAGCGTATTCATTCCCGGATCGTTGAATTGACTCGCGATCGTTCCGTAAACAGGAATTTGATCGTCTGGTGTATCCCACAAATTATGGTTTCTCTTGTATTGCTTTTTCACATCTCGCACTGCATCCAATGCTCCCCGCTTATCAAACTTGTTTAACGCTACGATGTCCGCAAAATCAAGCATGTCAATTTTCTCCAATTGCGTGGCTGCTCCAAACTCAGGAGTCATCACATACAAACTGGCATCGCTGTGATCTAAGATTTCGGTATCACTTTGTCCGATTCCTGAAGTTTCTAATATGATCAGGTCAAACTTTGCCGCCTTCAAAATCGAAAGGGCTTCTCTCACATGCTTGCTTAAAGCCAAATTGCTCTGGCGAGTCGCCAATGAGCGCATGTAAACACGGTCATTTCGTATCGCATTCATTCGGATTCTATCTCCAAGTAATGCACCGCCCGTTTTCTTCTTCGATGGATCTACACTTACAATTCCTAATGTTTTATCAGGAAAATCAACCAAAAACCTGCGTACTAATTCGTCAACCAAAGAGCTCTTTCCCGATCCACCCGTTCCGGTGATTCCGAGAATCGGCACATTGTTCTTATCAGCCATCGCATGCACCTTGGCCATCTCTTCTTTAGAACCTTCAGGGTTATTCTCAGCAGCTGAAATCAGGCGCGCTATCGAACCTCGATCTTTCGAACTTAAATGAGATACTTCGCCATTCAACGTCATTCCCGTTGGGAAGTCAGCCTGCTTCAACATATCGTTGATCATGCCTTGGAGTCCCATTGACCTTCCATCGTCAGGATGATACAATCGAGTAACACCATACTTATGCAATTCCTTGATCTCTTCAGGAAGAATGGTTCCTCCGCCTCCACCAAATATCTTGATGTGACTGGCTCCTTTTTCCTTCAATAAATCAAACATGTACTTGAAATACTCCACATGCCCACCTTGGTAGCTCGTCATTGCGATGGCTTGAGCATCTTCTTGAATAGCGCAATTCACCACTTCCTCCACACTCCTATCATGCCCAAGATGAATAACCTCCGCACCTGTACTTTGAATAATTCTTCGCATGATATTGATCGCAGCATCATGGCCATCAAACAGCGAAGCTGCAGTAACAATGCGGATCTTATTCTTGGGAGTGTAGGGCTTTTCTTGTTGCATATCCAATGTGATTTGGGAGAACGAAAATAAGTATTGTAAAGGCGGAAAAGGATGACTTTTATCTGATTTAGACTAAAGTGTCTTTTCAATCCTAAGGCTTCATCGACAAGCTGGTATGAACAAAGCGCATGTCCACATCTAACTTTTAACCGATTTAGCCTCAGTGCATCTTATATTCGATGAATGAACAAGTCAATTCTACTCCTATCAACTGTATTTCTAATTGCCATTAGTGGCTACTTCTTAATACAAAACAATGCAGATGAAAACGAGAATTCAGAAGGAATGATGAACCCTCAGCTCAGAGAAGCATGGGAGCACCGACTTTTAGAAGATCCTGAAACTGGACTAATCCCAGTAAGCAGAGCCCAAGAGTTGGCTTTCGCCAGCAAATTACCAGCGTTAGAATCTCAATCGAGCAGAGGAGAATATTATGATTTCACAGCACGTGGACCATTCAATTTTGGTGGAAGAACTAGAGGCGCTGGAGTGGACATCACGAATGACAGCATTTTGATTGCTGGATCCATTTCTGGACATATTTATAAATCTACAGACCAAGGCGCGAGCTGGGAAAAGAAAACAGCCAGTGAGCAAACCTGGGGAATTACTTGTTTAGTTCAAGACACGAGGCCGGAGGAAACAGGAACTTGGTATGCTGGATCAGGTGAAAGTTACAACAGTGCAAGTCAGGGAAGCGCGGCACGATACATTGGAAATGGAATCTTAAAATCAGAGGATAATGGTGAAACTTGGTTTTCATTAGAAAGCACACAAAATCAAACTCCTCAAAAGATTGATTCATGGGATCGTATTTGGAGGATCGCCCTTGATCCAACATCACCAAATGATGTTGTAATGAGTGCTCTATCGGGTGGTATAATGCGCAGTGAAGATGGTGGAGTTTCATGGACAGAGTCATTAGGTGGAACGGGAACGGAAGCATATTACTCTGACATTGTTGTAACTTCTGACGGTGTGTTCTATGCTACGCTTAGTTCTGATGGGGCAACACGTGGAATCTTTCGAAGTATAAACGGGATCGACTGGACAAATATCACACCTCCAAGCTTTCCAAACGCATACAACCGAGTGGTTATGGGAATCAACCCGAGTGATGAGGCGGAAGTCTATTTCATGGCTGAGTCACCTGGAGCTGGAAAACGATTTGAAAATTTCAGAGGCGATGTGGAGTGGATTAGTTTTTGGAAATACAGTTACATCAATGGTGACGGAAGTGGTGTTGGGGGCTTTTGGGAAGATCGCTCAGTTAACTTACCTCGTGGTCCTTTCAAATTTGATGATCTAAATCTTCAAGGAGGTTACAATATGCTTGTTGCCGTTTTACCCAATGATGAAAACACGGTGATCATTGGTGGAACGAATCTATTTAGATCAACAAGTGCTTTTGCTGATAGCACGAACACCATATTTATAGGTGGTTATGAAGAGACTACTGACCTACCTGATTTTCAAATCTATCAGAACCATCATCCTGATCAACACAAGGTGTTTTTCTCACCTTCTAATCCAAACGTCATGTATTCGGCCAATGATGGAGGAGTTCAACGAACTTCAGACATCACGGCAACTCCTGTAGTTTGGGAATCATTGAACAATGGATACAACACCACACAGTTTTATTCAGTTGCTTTAGATCATGGCACATCTGGAAGTAATGAGCTCATAGGCGGATTGCAAGACAATGGCACTTTCTACACCAATTCAGATGATCCTTTTAACTGGAAGTTTCCATGGAGTTATGACGGAGCATTTACAGCCATTGCTGATGGTGGAACGATGCATTTGACTTCTATACAATTGGGGCGCATGTTCAAGATTCAATTGGATGCTAATGGCAATAGAACGGGATGGAAACGTTTCGACCCGATTGGAGGAAGTAACTATTACTTTATTCATCCTTGGGCGATGGATCCATCTGACAACGGAATTGTATATCTCCCGCTAAGGAGCCGACTATGGACCAATGATATGGTCGATGAATTACCTATTGATAATGGAACTGACTCTATAAGCACTGGTTGGAGACAATCTTCCTTTACTTTAGGTGGAAGCGGAAGTGCCGTGGGCGTATCTACAACAAACCCTTCGCATAGAGTTTATGTAGGCACGGCTTCTGGAAATTGCTATCGAGTAGACAATGCGAACACTCTTTCACCTTCATTCATCAATGTCTCGAATTTCTTGAATGCTTCTGGGAATCTTAATTGCATTGCAGTAGATCCAGAAAACGGAGATCATGCAATTGCCGTATTCAGTAATTATAACGCACACAGTATTCACTTCACAGAAGACGGAGGCTCCACGTGGTATAGGGCAGGCGGTAATCTCGAAGCAGAGAACGCTCCAGAAGGTTTTCCAGATGATTTGTATAACGTAAGCACGGCACCATCAATCCGTTGGGCTCGTATTATGAATGTATCGGGTGGTAAGGTTTATTTTGTAGGGACTAGCGTGGGATTGTTTGCTACGAGAAGCTTAGCCTATGGCACCGACCGCCAAAGCGACTCAACAAAGTGGGTGCAAATTGCAAAAGAAGAAATTGGAAATACAGTAGTCATGATGCTCGATAGTCGAGACGAAGATCAATTACTTGCTGCTGCAACACACGGATCAGGAATGTATACTGGCATCATTCCAAATAATTGGAACATTACCTCAGTAAATAAGACATCTATTGAAGCCACTCAATTTAAAATATATCCCAATCCTGCTTCTGATTTTGTCAGCATAGAGTCAAATGCCTTTACAAATGGTGTTATATCTCTTCAAATGCTTGATGCAAAAGGAAATTCTGTTTATTCTAAACGGGTTGATTTTATTAAAAACAAACCTATCGGGATCAACACCACCCATCTATCAAGCGGAATTTATATAATCAGGGCCACTCAGAAAGAATCAGAATTCTCTCAAAAAATCATGATAAAATAAACTGAGAAAGTGTTCGAATAATCAAATTCAGAACCCACAATTACCTCTACATATCAACCTTCTTTGGCTGAGGAGACTGAGGCTTGAGCGGTTGCTGCTGTGTCTGTCTTCTTTGTTTCTTTTTACGCATTTGCACTGGGGCCTCAGCGTCATCTAACTCATTAATAAAACTATCCAAATGTGTCGTTTTTTGAAGAATATACTGGTAGTGATAATGCAGACTTCGTTTATGGGTATGAGTAGTTACTGAAGTAGCTCGAACTGTGTAGCCGTCTGTTCTATAATTCTCAATGGTTCTAATTAGTTTCACTTTAGCCGTGCTAATGTCCGTGAAGTCCTCTTTTTCAATTGGAAGTTTTGATTCAACTAGATGAATAGTTCCGGTATTTTCTTTTGTGCGTTCCGTATAATCTAAAAACATCGTTTGAGAAAATACATTGGATCCAAAAAAGAGAGTTAGGATAAAAATTAGCTGAGTCTTCATGGCTTGTTATTTATAGAACAAATAAAGCAAGGATTTATTCGAATTACACTGATAAGTGTCAAAGAATTCAATTATTTATTCTTTTGAACAATCCATACCGTAATCGATTTGCTGGGAATTGCTCAATTTTAAAGGCTAACACATCAATCGAATCAAGACCTCTGTTCCAAACATACGCTGAAAATTGACCTCCAAATTCAAAACCAGGCATGTCTCGAAAATCAAATGACATAGATGTCATTTGATTTTCGTTTTCAGTAATGAATTTCTTCATTTCTGAGGCCTGCCATAAGGAATCTTCACGATTCGATTTCCAATCAACAACCATAAGTGCACGGTTTTGCAACTCACCAGCCCAACGAATTCTGAAGGATAGGTTATCATTTCCAACTGAATCTGAAGAGCTATAAAAGACAGATTCCCCATATTCCAAGCCTTTTAAATTATCAGGATTTTCTTTGTTCAATTCTTTTGATTGGTTTGATCTCGTTAATAAGTATGCGGTAGCAGATTGATATGAATAAAGCTCCAACATCTCAGGGAAATAAGCTGTGACAGTTGAGAAAACTTCTTTGGCCGATCCAGCTTGCGTTACCAACAAAACGTTTTCAGATTTTAACTCGTTCAAGTATGCTGCCAGTTCACCTGAATCAACCAAAGGTTGAACCAACATAACTTCGCTCATATCCTCAACATTATTTTTATCCAAAAAGGCAACCGCATCTCCTCGCAAGTCAAATAACGCAGTGAGATCAAAATCACGGGCTTTCAACGCATGATATTTATGGATAGGCTCTTGAAACTCAGTTTTAATATTGAGTCGAAAATGCTCTCGTTCCACCAACGTTTGTACACCAAAAACTAAAGTGAAGAGCATAGCAATTTTAGCAAATGCCTTGTCAAACGACTCAAAAAGGGATCCAGCAAATAATACCAAAGAAGGAAACGTAAAAAGCATGGTTCCAAAATGCATCAAGGCACTTACTTCAGTGGAATAGAAATAAGTAATTAAATAGGGCAATATCCAACTGCCAAGCAGTAAAAACTGAGTGAGGAGAACACTTCTATTGAACCTAGCCTTTAAAACATAAACTGCGATGGCAAGGATAAAGGGAAGAACGAGAAACCAAGAGTAATGAAAGGAAAAACTCAATAGTTCCATCCAATAGTCTGGCTTTTGAACTTTAAGCCAATCACCTATCCCACCGAGTGAAAGATGATGCAAAGTCAAGTGTAAATGAGGAAGCCAAAAGGCAAATGCCAATAATGAAGATACAAGAAACCAAATCCTCTGATTCCTATTCAGTCTGAATAAAAACCATAACCCTGAAAAAATAATTACCTGAAGTAAGGCGAAATAATGAGTATAAGCCGTGAGTGCCGCCATAACTGAAAACCCAAGCAAGCTAATTTTTCGGTTTTCATCCGAATACTTAAGTAAGAAGCAAAATGCCGAAAGCATAAATAACAAACCAAAAGCATAAGGTCTGGCCCATTGTGAGTATACAACTGAGTATTGCAATACCGCCATTAACGCTCCTGAAACAACGGCACTCTTGAAGTTAAAGAGCTCTTTGGCAAGATAATATACAAGGTAAACAGAAACAATTCCAGCAAGAATAAATGGAAGTTTGACGAGCATTGGATTATATCCTAATAAGGCAGTCCAAACCCACAGGAAAACTTGAGTAAAAGCCGGATGACCATCTACCCAAACACCATTCATAATAAGCTCATCGAATGATTGAAAACGAGTCCGCAATAAAGCACTCAACTCATCATGATGAAACTGCATTTCGGGCCAATGCCAAAACCTTATTATAGCGGCAATGAATAGAATAATTAGCAGGATCAAGTTCTTATGTGAACTAGTTTTTATACTTTCAATTAATCCATTCGGAAGAAAAATGTTTAGCATTCTGTTCATAGATAAAAACACAATTCAAATGTAACTATAAGGCTACAGCCGATGCATCAAGCTATGTGACAAATATCACGGAGATATTATCAATTTGGACACTGACAAACGTCATGTTTAGAAGTGTTTGGCAGCATTACTTTCTATCTGTGATTAAAAGCTAAACAAAAAGAAGTCATGACTAAGAATATAGTAATATTAGGTGCTGGAACCGCTGGAACGATGATGAGTAATCACCTCAGAAGAGCCTTAGGCGAAGAATAGAAGATCACCATAATTGATCAACGAACAGTACACCATTATCAACCAGGTTATTTGTTTGTTCCTTTTGGCATTTATGAGGCCGATGAAATAGTAAAGCCAATAGAGAAATTTATTCCGAAAGGAGTTGATTTAAAACTTGGTGCTATTGAAAAGATTATTCCTGAGAAAGACAAAGTGGTCATGGTTTCTGGAGAAGAACATGATTATGACATCTTAATAGTTGCAACAGGAACGGATATTGCTCCTGAAGAAACTGAAGGCATGATGGGCCCACATTGGCAAAAAGATGTCTTTGACTTCTACACACTAGAAGGAGCAACTGCCCTTGCAGAAAAATTCAAGGATTGGGAAGGTGGCAAGTTGGTGATTAATATTGTTGAGATGCCAATCAAATGTCCAGTAGCACCTCTTGAATTTGCATTTCTAGCAGATGCATTCTTTGAAGAAAAAGGAATGAGAGACAAAGTAGACATTGTATTTGCTACACCAATGAGCGGAGCTTTTACTAAACCCAAGGCTACCGAAAAGTTGGACTACCTCCTAAAGGAAAAGAACATCGAAATTGTTCCAGATTACAACCTTATGTCTGTCGATGGTGAAGCCAAAACCATTATGGATTATGGCGGTAAGGAAATATCATATGATGTACTTGTAACCGTCCCAACGAATAAAGGAAGTGCTCTCATGGAGAGATATGGAATTGGTGATGAGCTTAATTACATCCCTACAGACCGAGCCACGTTGCAAACCAAAGTAAAGGAGAACATTTTCGCCATTGGTGATGCAACCAATGTGCCTGCTTCTAAAGCTGGCTCAGTAGCGCACTTTGAAGGAGAGGTTTTACTAGAGAATGTTCTTAATTATATCAACGGAGTGAAATTGAAAGAAGGTTTTGATGGCCATGCAAACTGTTTTATTGAGACAGGTCATGGCAAAGGACTGTTGATCGACTTCAACTACACGCATGAACCAGTAACAGGAAGCTTCCCATTTCCTGGTGTAGGGCCCTTGACCCTGCTCAAAGAAAGTCGTATGAATCACATGGGTAAAATGGCCTTCAAATGGATATATTGGAATATGCTCATAACCGGAAGGCACCTTCCTTTTGTGACGACCAAAATGCAAGAAGCCGGCAAAAATTTTGATTAGAAAACACCAAACAAAAAAAAAGAAATCATGGAAAAGACAATTGCAAATAAGACAATAGAAGTTAGTGATGAAGGATATCTTCTTAACTTCTCTGATTGGAACAAAGAACTAGGAGAAGGAATCGCACAAGAAGAAGGAATCACGATGACAGATGATCATTGGAAAGTGATTGATTACATCCAACATCAATATAAAAACGATGTGCCTCTTACCATTAGAAAAATTGGAAAGAGTGGCGTTGTGGACATCAAAGGATTCTAGTCTTTATTTCCTGAGGGACCTCTAAAGAAAGCGAGTAGAATTTCAGGTATTCCAAAGCCAGTTAGTTGCATCTAAATTATTAAATAAAGAAATCATGGAAGTATTACAAGCGGTAAAGAATCCGCAAACAAAACCCGATGCCAAAGTGAAAAAGGTAATGATCATCGTATCAAAAGCCACACTTGAGAATGTATATGCAAGCTTCATTCTTGCAAATGGAGCGAGAATGGAAGGAATTGAAGCTGAACTTTTCTTCACCTTCTTTGGCTTAGAAGCAATTAATAAGAAGAAGTTGAATGACCTGCATGTTGCAACAGTTGGTAATCCAGCAATGCACATTCCAACTCTTTTAGGAGGCCTACCTGGAATGGAAGCAATGGCAACATCAATGATGAAAAAAGAAATGGAGAAACTTGACATTCCTCCGATCGATGAGTTCCTAGAAATCTTGGTTGCTTCAGGCGTTAAGATTTGGGCTTGTAAATTAGCGATGGATATGTTCCATCTTCAAAAAGAAGATCTCATTGATGATTTAGAAGGCGTGCTTACTGTGGGTGATTTTTACAACAGAGCACACGGGGAAGGATCACATTTAATGTTCATTTAGAATCTATCAACCACTAAAGAAGGCCCGATTCAGAAATGGATCGGGTTTTTTATTGTAGGCGAGGATGCTCCAAATAGTGGTTTCGATCAGATGAAGATCGAGATAACAACTCGCCTAAGAATCCCGCTAAAAAGAGTTGGACACCGATAATCATTGCCACTAAGGCCAAATAGAACCATGGTCTATCGGTAATCAAAGGTGCCTTGATTTTAGCGCTGAGATAAAAGAGCTTTTCGAGCCCTAAATATGCAGTAAGGGCAAAGCCAATTAGAAACATCAACGTTCCCGCCATTCCGAATAAATGCATCGGCTTTTTACCAAACCGACTCACAAACATTATGGAAAGTAAATCAAGAGGCCCATTGATGAAGCGGATCCAACCAAACTTGGTTGTTCCATATTTTCTTTCTTGATGCTGAACAACTTTCTCACCTATGTTACTGTAGCCCGCCCATTTAGCAATGACAGGAATGTAGCGGTGCATTTCGCCATATACTTCAATCGATCTTACAACTTCTCCCTTGTATGCTTTTAAGCCACAGTTAAAATCATGCAAGTGAATACCGCTCATTTTACGTGTAGCCCAATTGTATAATTTAGTCGGAATCGTTTTAGATATCGGATCATATCGTTTCTTTTTCCAGCCTGAAACCAAATCGTAACCATCAGATATAATCATCCTATACAATTCAGGGATTTCATCAGGACTATCTTGCAAATCAGCATCCATGGTCATTACAACGTCACCCAAGGAAGCTCCGAAACCCACATTCAATGCCGCTGATTTCCCATAGTTTCTTTTGAAACGGATACCTTTTACATTTGGGTCTTTAGCGTTGATGGTTTCAATAATTGACCATGAACTATCCTTACTACCATCATCCACAAACCATACTTCATAAGAGAAATTGTTCGCATTCATCACACGAAGGATCCATTCATGCAACTCAGGCAATGACTCCTCCTCATTGAGCAATGGAATAACTAAGGAAATATCAATATTACTATTCATCGGCTGAGTCAAAGATCGGTGGTTTTTGTTTCAAAATTGCAGCAACTATTAGCGCTATAATGAATCCTCCCATGGTTTTAGATTGAAAGTCCCCTAAAGCGAGACTGGCGAGATCAAAATTTTGAAATTCCCCAATCATCTCTTTGTATGAATCCTCTCCCATAAGTGATATAATTTGCTCTTTCGCCTCTCCTAATGAGCGCAGATTATCATCAATGAAAAATTGCACAAAACTGCCATCAACAATTAATCCATATAAATAGACGAGCATTGCGCTCAAGGATGCATAAACAAATGTGAATATTACTCCAGTCATAAATCCCTTGCCATAAGTGAGGAATCCCTCGCCTTCTATTTCCTTATACTTCTTCACAGCATTGTACATTAACAAGGCAGGAACGGCTAAACCAAAAAACTTGATTGCACCAAAAGGGTTCAATGACAAAACGTGATATGAAGTAAGAAACAAGCCAAACGCAATTGCTCCAGCCAAGCTTGCTCCATTAATTATAGTGATGTAGCGATTCATTCAATTCAAAAATTGGGAGGAACAAATGTAATATTCAATGATTCAAAAGAAGTATTGCTATCACAACAATGAATTATACTTTTGCGTCCTTAAGGGCAAGTCTTATACGACCAGCTCCTGGTGAACTCCCCCAGGTCAGGAATGAAGCAAGGGTAACCGGTCGTAGCGGTGCGATGTAAGTAGCTTGCCCTTATTTTTTCTTCTTATTGTGCAAGTCTCTGTTGAAAACAGAGCGTGTAAGGCTCAATTTACCACCTTCCCCTTCTCTACTTTCGGTGTATGCTAAGAAACCTGCACTTCATCATATTCATGTTGATAGGGCTATCATCATTTAGCCAAGCGGTATTCATTAAAACTGAATTCGACTTTGGCTCACTGGCCAAGGAAGTTGGTCATTTTGAGGAAGATTTTTTGTTTCGAAACACGGGAAGCAACAACATTAAAATTCTCTCTGTACGTTCAGTTCAGTCCGCTCTTTCGTTTATTTATACTCGTTCAGATGTGCTAACTGGCGAGTACGGCTTTGTTAAGGTAAAAATTCATACAGACTCCCTTCAAGGTCTTTTTCATGACGAGGTTTACATCACTCTGAAAGATGGAGATGACATAAAAAGCGAAGTGATTTATATTAGAGCAAGAATCAATAAAGACGGCAAGAAAAAAGACCAACGAGCGTTTGAAGATGGAGCAATATCAACCTCAGTGGAGGTTTCCCCTCAGGATATTGAAACTATGGAAGGTTTTTTGGGCTCTGATAAATTAAGTCGAGCTGAATCTGAAATCACCTTTCTTAAAAAACAAGTGGAACTCAAAAGTGATCTTATAGCTAAACTCAGTGATGATCTATTCAAGAAGCAAGCTCAAGAAAAAGAGAATTTCGAGCGATTAGCCAGCTTAGAAAAAGTATTAAAAGAGAACAACGAACAAGGCAATACAGCGGCCTTGAGCCAACTTAACGAATTGAGCTCAAGATTAACTGATATGAGAACGTCTGATAGTTTATTACGATCTGAGATTAACAATCAAGAGAAGCAATACGACATTCTTAAAAGTCAAGCCGATTCAGCTAGAAATTATGCCCAAGATTTAAGTGCACAACTTCAAGCACAATTTGAAAGTGAGGCACGGGCTATGGAAAAAGCTCAAATACTTGAAGTTCAATTGCAGCAAAAAAAGCTTACCGAGCGACAGCAACAAGAGCGCATAGATTCTTTAAGCCAAGTCTTAAAATCAGGAATTAATAAGGAAGAAGTTAGCAAAGAGATCATGCGTTTAAGAAGCGAGCTAATTCAAAAAAAGAAAGAACAAGCTATACAAGAAAATCAGTCAAAATATCAGCAAGAGAAAATAGAACTACTCAAGAAGGAAAATGACTTTATAAAACAATCTGCTGATAGTCTTTCAGTATTTGCGGCATCGAGTGCTGATGAAAATGAGCGTCTCCTAAATCAACTTGAACAGAGTAATGGCAGAATATCTAATTACGAATCTAAAATTGACAGTCTGCAGCAGGCCACCGCTGAAGTAAATTCTTCTGAGAAAGAATCTATTGAAGAGCTCGAAAGACTCAGAACAGAACTTGCTAACATTGAAACACAAGACGCTCAGCTTAAAGAGTCCGTCATTCAAAAAGAACAAGAACTTGCACGTCTTGAAAAGGAGCGAGATGAAACGAAGAAAAATATGGATGCTCTTGAAAGAGCTACAACCAAGCAGCAAGAGCAAGCACACAATTTAATGTATCGTATTAATGGCTTAGCAGAAAAAGAAACTCAGGCTCAACTAGAAATAAAAGAGCTGAGATTAACGGTCAAACAAAGCCGATATAAAGAAGATAGTACAAGACAATCTGTGAATGAATTAGTGAGTAAAATAGGCGATAAAGAAGCCTCTATTAAAACCTTATCATCAAAAATCGAACTGAAGGAATCAGAACTCACATCGGTTAAAAAACAACGTCTCTCCCTTCAAAGTGATCTTCAAATAGCCCAGGGAGAATTGTCGAATAGCGATTCTATGATTGACTCACTCAAACAGCAGCTCAATAAGAAAGAAGAAAACTCTAAGATATTAGAGAATGACATATTAGCCCTGCACAATCAAGTGATATCATCACAACAAAAAGAAGCGGATTATAAAGCAAAAGCTAATGATCTAGAAAACAGGTTAACCAATGCTCACCTCAGCAATGATTTTACTTTTCAAGAGCTTAAGGGAGACATTGAAGCCATGAGGATAGAACGGGAGTCTTACAAAAAGAAATATGAAAGCTCCCAATTAACCGTTGAGCAGCTTCAGTCAGAACTGATTGAAAGTAAGCGCAATGAAGAAGGCGCCATCGCCTTCGCTAATGAACTTTCAAATGGTCAAACCCCATTAAAACCAAAGTCTGCTGGGAAAGTTAAAGACGAAGAAAGAGTGGTTTACAGCATTAACGTTATATCGAGCAATGAAGCTTTGGATATGGCAAAAACGTTCAAGAATGAAAGTAATATTCGAGAGTACATTGAAAGTGGAAGATACCGCTACGCTCTAGGTCAATACAATAATCTAGGAGAAGCAATAAAAGCAAAAGAAACAATGAAGGCGAAAGGATATTCTCTCGCCTTCATTGTAGCCTTCAAAAATGACAAACGCATCTCATTAAAAGAAGCGCTTGAATCCGCTAAAAACTAGGTTAGTCAACTATAGTAAACTTCACCGTTTTAAGCTCGTTTATTGTTCTGTATTGGGCAATATAATTTCCCATTGCTAATCCAGAAAACTTAACTCCATTGAAGTCAGTCATTATAGTTTTTTGAACCATCTGTCCAGTAGAGTTATAAACGAAAACTTCGCCTCCGAGCTCGACCTGACCTTGAATAGCTATCGTAATTTCTCCAGAACTTGGGTTAGGATATGCTAAAAGGCTTGATTCATAATTGAGCTTATCAATTGCCGCTGGATACTCCATTGTTTCTTCATCACCCATTTCATAACCTACTGTAAATGATAATTGGGCGTCACAACCAAATTCATCTTCAAACTGATGCAATGGCGGGAAGAATTGGCCTTCTGCCGCAGAGTGAAGCCATATGCGACCATTACCATCATTATTCGCAAAAAACCTCAATCCATCACATCCAGAATCTTCAACATACATGGTGTAGCAACCTGGGGCACATGTCACAGTGTCTAAGTAGTTAGTATTAGAACTGGCACTCGTTCTTTCATACACCGCATTTCCGCGCTCATCTTCAACCCTATACTTCGTTTCAGATCCACCTCCATTATTATTAAAAGCAATAATAAATTGCTCAGGAAACACCTTTGTATCCTCAAATGAAGACACGAAATGATTGTTCCCTTCATATTCATCATCGGTATTATTTACTCCAACTACTTGAACATGAAATAAATTCTTGGTCTTTTCGCCAAACAGCCATTTATCATAAGCAGGAAGTACAATACTTCTTGACTCTCCAGAAGGAATAGCACCCACAAACGTGTGACGAATAATTTCAGGACTGCCTTCTACCCAATATTCCAACTTAACAGTAGTTACGGCTTCCGATCCAGTATTTGCCAGTACAATTTCAGGGTTATTACAAACTGGATTTTTGTCCCAGTATTGATCTTTAGAAGAGGGGCTTAGCACATCATGAATGGCCACATCATTTGCATAATTCCAATCTCCATATTGAAATATGGTAGCTTCTATTATGTATTCAGGATCAAATCCAGCACCACCATTGTAATTATAAGATTCCCAATTAACATCAAATTCAGCTGTTTGACCGGCAGCCACGTATGCCGAGATGTTGTTATCAAATCGCTTTGTCTCCATTCCCGGGCACCAGCCAGCTCTATCATAAATCCAAGTTCCCGTCTGAGCTTCTAGAGGATTACTGCCACAATCATCTCTCCATATATCTTCTTGAATTGCATTATTTCCATTAACATTCAGTTGATACCATTTTTGGCAAAACTCTGCACAGTTTTCGTTACCGCCAAAGCTGTGACCTGAAGCTACCATTCTGAATTTCGCACCTCCCAATTCAGGGTGCATAGTAATGTCTGTTGGAACAAGGTAATTTTCGATAGGATTATTGGAAAACCCATACTTAAATGTGCCGTCATAAAGTGTAGTCACATCTAATACCTCACGAGGTGGAGTACCCTCAATAAAGTCAAAATCAATTGATACTGTAAACCCATCTTGCCAACCTCTGTATTGTGCTCTAACCCTTCTTTCACCAGTTAAAACAGGAGCATAGTCCGTTACATCAATCTCATATACAAACTCCCAGCTATTCCCCTTATTCCCAGCATATGGTGTAATAATTCGTGTCAACTCAACCCAGCGAGAAGTAGAATCATCAATAGGATCTTCAACCTCAATTATTGTAGTATAATCCCATTCACTGCAGCCACCAGAAGGACATCCTAAAGTGTAATACATAATGATTCTTCTGTATTCACCTGAAGCCGGAAATGCCGTGGTATCATACCAGTTGCCATACCAATCCCAATGAGTTTCTTGATGTGATTGAACCTTGACAGTATCTCCTTCTGCAGCAATTAATGCTGATGAAAAAGAAAAAAGTACAATGAAAGAGAATAAAACTAATTTCATGAAATAAAGATTAAAATTTCATCAAATATGAGCAAAAGCTTTCAACCTAAGCCTTATTTATGACGTTACATTTGTATCACAATTAGAATGCTATGCAATATCGAAGATTAGGAAAAGCTGGAGTAAAAGTAAGCGCACTATCCTTTGGATCATGGGTTACGTTTGGTAATCAGGTAAATATGGATGTTGCAAAAGATTGCATGTATCATGCTTATGAGAGTGGAATCAACTTCTTTGACAACGCTGAAGTCTATGCCGCAGGTAGGTCAGAAGAAGTGATGGGTAAAATTATTTCTGAAGCCGCTTGGAATCGGGATTCATTCTTGGTTTCCTCAAAAGTATTTTGGGGCGGTGACGGCCCTAATCAATTAGGATTAAGCAGAAAACGTGTCGTAGAAGCTTGTCATGCTGCGTTGAAAAGACTGCGTGTCGATTATTTAGACTTTTATTTCTGCCACAGACCTGATAAAAATACACCGATGGAAGAAACAGTTTGGGCTATGCACAACCTGATTCAACAAGGAAAAGTTCTTTATTGGGGAACAAGCGAATGGAGCGCGCAAGAAGTTCAAGAGGCGATGATGGTTGCCCGTGAAAACCACTTGATTGGACCATCAATGGAACAACCCCAATACAATATGTTTGTTCGAAATAAGGTGGAGGTGGAATTCAACAAACTTTTTCGTGACTACGGTTACGGATCAACAATTTGGTCCCCTCTTGCCAGTGGTATCTTAACTGGAAAATATAACAATGGTGTTCCTGAAGGTTCTCGCTTGACCATGGACGATTTAACATGGCTTAGGGAGAAGGTATTGACAGAGCAAAACATTCACAAGGTTATTGCACTTCAAAAAATAGCCGATGATCTAACTACTTCTGTTGCCAATTTAGCGATGGCCTGGTGTTTAAAAAATGAACATGTAAGCACCGTAATTACTGGATCAACCAAACTGAGTCAATTGCAAGAAAACTTAAAATCTATGGATGTGGTGGAGAAGATAGATACTTCAGTAATGGAGGCTATTGAAGCTGTCTTGGATAATAAGCCAGAAATGCCACAGTATTAAAGCTTCTTTTAATTGCGAATAAAACGTCATCAGCATTTTACATTTCCTTCCCCTGAGGAAGCGGATGAAAACGGTTTGCTAGCATACGGTGGTGATCTATCATCTGAAAGGTTAATAACCGCTTACGAATCTGGCGTTTTTCCTTGGTATGAATTAGGTCAACCTATTTTATGGTGGAACCCACCGAAGCGGATGATTCTATACCCAAATGAGTTTAAGCTAAGCAAATCACTCAGGCAAAAGTTGAAAAAGGAAACGTTTGAGCTTAAAATTGACAAAGCCTTTGAAGAGGTTATTCAACAATGTGCTGCAGCTCCTAGAAAAGATCAAGACGGCACCTGGATTACGAACGAAATGCAAAAAGCATATATCGATCTACATAATCTCGGATTTGCTCATAGCTTTGAAGCATATGTAAATGATGAATTAGTAGGAGGACTTTACGGCATCTCCTTGGGCAGAGCCTTCTTCGGAGAGTCAATGTTTAGCCATGTTTCTGACTCAAGCAAAGCGGCATTCTATCATCTAACCCAATTTGCCCTGAAAAACGATTTTGACTTTATTGATTGTCAACTTTACACTTCACATCTCTCATCTCTAGGGGCAAAAGAAATTGACAGAGCTCAGTACCTTGAAAAATTAAATAGAGCTTTAGACCATCAAGATCTAAATCATAATTGGAGCAATCTTTGACATCAAAATTTCCAATAGAATTCATTAAGGAACTTCAAAATCATTTTGGAGAAAAAATTGCGGAGAAGACTCTGAAAGCACTTAGTGATACAAGCAGTGTCTCGATCCGCATTAACCCTTTGAAACCGATAGAAGGTTTTTCAACTGACACTCCTATTCCTTGGTCTAAAAATGGCCACCTATTAAAAGACAGACCATTCTTCTCATTAGACCCTCATTTTCATGCTGGTTGTTATTACGTACAAGATTCTTCAAGCATGATTTTAGAAACACTATTGAATAAACTTAAACCTGAAAGAGACGGCCTTTATCTTGATGCATGCGCGGCCCCGGGAGGGAAATCAACAGTTCTATTAGATTATTTAAATAACGAGGGCTTTCTATTATCCAATGAAGTTGACGGAAAACGAAACTCCATTCTTCGTGAAATTATTCTGAAATGGGGAAGACTCAATGTAGGAGTCACTTCATTACCCACACGAAAATTCATTGATTTGAATTGTGCATTCGATTTGATTCTAGTTGATGCTCCGTGTTCTGGAGAAGGCATGTTTCGAAAAGACAAATTTGCACTAACTCAATGGAGTGAAAAGCTTGTTCAAAACTGCGCAATCACTCAGAAAACCATCTTGAATGAATTAACACCAACGCTAAAACAAGGTGGTATCCTCATCTACTCTACTTGCACCATGAATCGGGAGGAGAATGAATATCAAATTCAAAAATTGATAGAAAGTGGAGATTTCGAGATTAAAGAAGTAGATCTGTCAGATTATCAAGAGCATCTTATAGAAGCCAAAATCGGAGAAAAAACCATAGGCCACTATTTACTCCCTGGAACCTCAACAGGAGAAGGTCTTTTCATTTCTGTCCTAAGAAAAAAAACACCCTCAGAAAACGAAGACTACTCAACCAAACGAATTCAAACTTCATTTAACCCTCCCAATGAAGGCTTTGAAAATCTGTATCCTCAAATCCCAAAAGATTTAGTCTATTGGGAACTTAAGGAAGAATTATTTGCTGTAAAAAACCATTCGTTCATAGAACACTTGGCTATACCTCTAAAAATGGCGGGCTTACCCTTCTACCAAATGAAGGGGAAAAATGTAATTCCACTTCACGGAATGGCTATGGCCAATCTTGGTTTAACCAGTATTGAGTTGGATAAAGAAAATTCATTGCAATACTTGAGAAAAGAAACCATTTCTTTGCCGCAAAATTCACCAAAGGGATGGGCTCTTGTTGGATTTCAAAACAAAAGTCTAGGTTGGATAAAAATAATTGATCAACGATCAAACAACTACTATCCTAGCTGGTTAAGACTAAGAAATTAAGTACTGTGATATGGCTGAAGTAACATTGACATTAGACGGCAAAGAGAGAGTAATCACCGTTGGATCCGAAACAATTCTAGAAGCAGCGATAAAGGCTGGTGTTGAAGCACCTTTTTCTTGTCGAAGCGCTATATGTTCAACATGTATGGCTAAACTTGAGGAGGGCACAGTTAAAATGGATATGAATCATGTATTAACTGACGAGGAATTAGCAGACGGTTATATTGTAACATGCCAAAGTCATCCTACTTCAGATAAGGTTAGAATCAATTACGACTTTTAGATCCTAAAGGAAACCTCAAGCCTGAGTATTCGATCAATTCAGAACGAATTGTTCCAACGCGTATCTCGGATTCAATAAAGATGGGGATTCGATTATTGTCTTTACTGACCCACACCTGCATACCCTCACCGGCTTTAAAAATTGAGCCTTTGACCAAGAGAGGAGAGAAAACATAGCATTCTATCTCTCCTAATTCATCATGCTCATACGTGTCGGTTCCAAGGTATCGAATGAAGATATCATGTGTACCTCTGTCTATCACCATCCGAAGAAGAATGCGATCACCAATTCTTTTTGAACTAAAATCGATAGATCGACTTTCATAGACCAAGCTAAGTACGTCAAAGCTGTTCTTTTTTATAGGAAAAGTATCTAGCTTCAGTGGTTTCTCTTTCACCTTCAGTACACTGTAAACACTACTATCTGAGTGCCTATAAATATTATCCTCTCGATAATAGAAGCCTCCTTCACTCACATCTCGAGTAAATCGGTATGGTTGTAAGCTTTTCTGATCCGCATAGGATGTGTATGTATCCCGCACCTTATAAAACCAATCGTATCGAGGGTAAGTTGTACCAAAACCTTTGAATTTATAGCAGTGATTACCCCAAAGATCTTCTTCTTCCACAGTGAAAGTTACTTCTCCAGCACCAACCCAAACCCCCATTAATTGATAGCCAATAGAGTATTTCAAAGATTCACCAGGCTGAAACGATTTATTCTGCGACAAAGCCTTTCCCGCAAAACAAGCTAACATAATAGCCAGATTTAGTTGAATATAACGCATAAAAAAAGCGGGTAAACCCGCTTTTATAATTAGCTTTTAACTTCTTCAACCATTGCTGAAATCTTCAGAACAGTTTGAGTAGGCTGCGTATTGGCAACTAGTGTAACTGTCTTCATTTGATTTCCTTTTTGAGTTCCTGGCTTGTAAACAACTTCTATCTCGCCAGTCTCACCTGGAGCTAAAGGATTCTTAGGATACTTAGGAACAGTGCAACCACATGAACCTTTAGCATCTTGAATAATTAGCGGCTCTTGACCTGTATTGGTAAAAGAGAATACATGAGTGTTTTCAGTATTTTGATCAATCGTACCAAAATCATGTTCCATTTGAGCAAAACCTATGCTCGTTGGCGGTCCAACAGGAGCTGGAGCAACTTCCTGATTTTTAGTTTGATTCAAATCAAGAGTAGTGGAAGCTTGTTGAGGCTGCTGTGTCTGTTGCAACGTGGATTCTACAATAGCCGTATTCGTTTTAGGAGTGTCAATTACCCTTCCACCTTTATCCATAGTGAAAATAAAAAATGAATTTACTACTGTTAAGGCTGCTACACCAATCAATAAATAGTTCTTCGTTTGCTCGTTCATGTTTTCAAATAGTTTAGTCAAATTTAATGCTTGATTACCGTAATCCTAATTCCTTATACGTTCCTCTTTCAATTTCTTCTCTGACTGCATTAACATCAGGGTCATAATAAGCCAAAGCTTCATAATAAGACGTGTAGCCATATACGAATCTTGATAGGTCAATTTTTACTCTCTCATTGATATAAGGAAGATTCACCTCAAATGTTTCATCCTCAGTGCTAAATCCTCTTCTATCAGCATAAGCTCTGAATGCCTCAGTGTGAGAATCATCGAATTTGTATTCATCCAAAAAAACTGAAACATCAGAAAAATCACGTTTAATATTTTCGCTTGTCTTTACGAACATTTTAAGCGCATATCCTTCAATTAGACCATTTCTTTGAATACTTCGAAGAAAGTCATCAATCTTGGATGTATCCAGAGGCACAAAAACGTCAGGAATAATCCCACCACCACCATAAACTTTTCGATTGTTAGGTGTGCAGTAAATCAAGGAGTCATTGATATGGATTGAATCAGCAGAATATAATTCTCCGCTTACTCTTCGATTTCGCAAGTCCTGCTTATAGGCATTCACTCCTTCTTCATAAGGCCGTTGAATACTTCTACCCGTTGGCGTATAATATCGAGATATTGTGAGTCTCATAGCTGATCCATCATTAAATTCTATGGTACGTTGCACAAGCCCTTTGCCATAAGATCTTCTACCAACTATTAAACCCCGATCCCAATCTTGAATTGCACCTGCAAAAATCTCGCTGGCAGAGGCTGAGTTATCGTCAATGAGAACATACAAATCACCTTGAATAAACCTGCCACCGCTTGTCGCAAATGTTTCTCGTTTCGTCTGATGTTCGCCTTCAGTATATACAATGAGCTTTCTATCTTCTAAAAACTCATCAACAATTTTTATAGCAACATTGAGGTATCCCCCACCGTTTCCTCTTAAATCTAAAACCAAATTCTTGGCTTTATTCTTTTTTATGAAGTCAATTCCTTCACGAACATCAGATAGACTTGAACTACTAAACCTCTCCAGCTTAATGTAACCAGTTTTGTTATCCATCATAAAATAAGAAGGAACACTGCTTATCTCAACCTCTGACTTGGTTAATTCTATGGAGTTGAATGAATCTCCAATAGAATTTCTTCGGATAAACTCCATTTGGGTTACCGCACTATTATCTTCCTTAATCTTTCTTACAACAGAGCTAGAATTAATACTCCTTCCGGCTATGGTATCCATATTCAATGAAATAATTTTATCGCCCACTCTAATTCCTGCGTTGTAAGCAGCTCCTCCAGCGATGACATCAAGAATTGTCATCGTATCTTCAATCATCAAAAATCGGACACCTATTCCTTTATACTTGCCCTTTAATGGCTCATTCGCACGGTTATAAGCTTCCTTGGTGAAATAGACTGAATGAGGGTCCAGCTCTTCGAGCATACGTTTGATTCCCGCCTCGATTATTGGTTTTGTTTCTACTTGATCAACATAGTTCTGATCAAGGCTCTTTACAAACTTTTCTAGCTTGTCGATGTCAGAATTTAAATCATTCTGAGCAATCGTATCCAGAGATCCAAGTGATATTAGGAAAAGTGGAAGGAAAAATAACTGGAATAGATTTCGAATCATATTTCCGAAAATATCGAAATTAAAACCGCCATTCATTAATTTATGCTTTCATAACAGATTCAATCTATCTCAGCTGCAAAGTCATAATTGCAGGAAGGTGATCTGAGAAACCACCGAAATAATTTATTCCTCCATATGATCTGCTGGGAAAATAATCTTCATCCTTTTCACTAAAATAAAGCATCCAAGGTTTCTTAACGAAATCGCCTGCATCTTTTGAGATAGACCAGCCTAATTCGCCAGATAATATAACTTGATTCACTAATATTTGATCCAAAACACCCCATTCTCCTCTATAGGCATGACTTCCCTTATCTGTTCCTAAATACTTCTCATGGACATTCGTCATACAAGGACCTTCGCCTTGGTTGCAATTTTTAAGCAGTTTAACGCTTGCATTGTCAGGGTGATCATTTAAATCTCCCATCAATATAAGCCCCGCATCAGGGTTATTTGAATGTAAAGAATCCATCAGGTCAATTGATGTTTGCGCAGCTTTAACTCTTTTCCATTCAGACTCTTCTGCTCCTCCATACCGTGACGGCCAGTGATTCACAAGGACAATCAATTTTTGATTCAACGACCTCTCTATAAAAACAGCCCATAAAACTCCTCGTGTAGGACGCTCATCTGCTCCCAACTCAATTTGTTCTAGCCCAAAACTCTTCAAACCAAAAAGGGTGGAGTCATATAGTATGACATTATCGATTCCCCGTCCATCAGGAGACTCCATATGAAGAACGGCCAAACTGTTATCGATGGATATCCTATTTTTCAATTCTTCCACCACATTCTTATTCTCAACTTCACAAAGCCCAAGAATACTAGGCGACTTTCCAGTGAAACTTGAATCAATGACCATAGCTAGATTCTTTAGTTTTTCATGATAGCGCGTTGTAGTATATTCCAACTTACCATTAGGCGTGAAATCCTCATCTAATGTTTGAGGATTATCGATTGTATCAAAAAGATTTTCAACGTTATAAAACATCACGTTGAATGTCTTCACCTCCTGTCCCAAAGAAGGAAGTGAAATAAAAAAACCCAGAATTATAATAAAATATGCCTTCATAGTCCAAAAAAAAGGTGGTCATAAAACCACCTTCATCGATTATATTAAATCCATTTTTAGCCTTCCATTTTCGCTTTTGAGTCAGTCTTTACAGACGACTTTTCAGACGAAGATGTCGCTGATTTTGGAGCGCAAGATTTAGCAGACTTATCCGCACATCCAGCTTTACCTTCTGCCATTGAGCAACAACCGCCTTTTGAAGGAGCAGCCTTTCTAGTTTCTACTTTCTGCACCTCTGATGTATTAGAGGCAGCATTAGTAGTTGAACTTGTTTGAGCGAAACCAACGCTACAAAATAGAATTGTAGCCGCTGAAAGAATTACATTTTTCATTTTCAATTATTATTTTAAAAGTTGTATTCCATCGGTCGCAGAAATAATGTTTCCATTATACTCAGCTGCGATAAAAGCATCTGCAAATCCCTCTGCAGTCAAATTGTCTTTAAAGGCCTCTGCCTCTTCATAAGTGTTGAATTCACCAATAAAATATCTCACTGCTCCTCCATCACCTTCGCGCTGATCAATTCTACCCAAACTCATCATCCTATCTAAGATATCCATCGGAATTTGACCAGAATATACTCCTATCTGAACTTTGAACTTAACCTTTCCAAAGTTTGCAGATGATGAACTATTTAAAGGAAGAACATTATCAGCTGGAGTTGCACCAGATTCATTCAATAATGATCGCTTTCCTCCTTTAAATGGAATAACATGCGAACCATCGAAACCACCTTGCATTAAATCAATTTTTCTTCGAGCTGCTTTATCATAGGAAGTAAATGCGCCTGAATAATAACGTGTTAATCCATCTTCTGAGGTTATAACCAAAAGATCATCTATTCCATCAAAAACGTCCTGCGAAAGCTTGTTAGCAAATGCACCTATCTGAACACGAAACACAGTAAAATCACCGTATGTTTCATCGCTAGCTTTTGCAACGCTTCTTGTATCGATAGGTCTATCCAGCGTGTATTCATTCTTACTAAGAATCAATCTATCTGGGGCTGGCAACGTCTTATTCTTTGAAATTGCCTCTTCAACAGTCATTCCCAGAGTTTCTCGAGAAATCATGTCCTGTTCAATATTTGTAACTCTCGAAGATTCTCCAGAAGAAGTAGTTTCTATAACATTCTTGGTTGCAATTCCTCCCGTTTCTAAATCAATCTTACGTTGAATTGCATCCGGTAAATTCTCAAAATTACCCACTTCAATAATCTTTCTACCATCTTCTGTAGTTCTGGTAGTTACATCTGGCATACTTAATAATGCATTTGCCAAACTATCGTTGACGCCTTCTTCAAATTCACCAATTTGAACAGTATAGTTTTGCTTCTTTCTTATCGTCTTTCGTTCAACTGTTTCCTGAGAATATGCAGTATTTGTGTATTGAGAATACTTACCTTCTTCATCTGTATATTCAAGATACATCTGTTCAATAACAGCATCAGATAGAGTGATTCCATTCGTATCCACCACAGCATTTTCAAGCGAGTTCAACTCCAGATCTCTGTAATCAGCTACACCATCAGCATCACTATCTATTGGGCATCCCGCAAGGTCAACTTCAACTCCTATTGGAGTATTTGGACACAAATCTTCCATGTCTGGAATACTATCCAAATCCGAGTCACCAAAATCAGCTCCTGAAAAATCTTCCACCTGTTCATGTGGAGGAGTAGTAAGGTTAAATGTTAGGCGCATGTAGGTATTCAAAAACTTATCGGTCCGTTCATTTCCTTTCCTAACACCTCTCGAGTCAGAAGTGATTCCATCAATGTAATCGGTAAATGTCCAATGATAATCCATCCCCATTTGGAAGCTTGTCTTTGAATTCATCATTAAATTAAATCCAACACCAATCGGAATGGCAAATGACCGCTCAGAATAAGCACTAAACCCGTCTGCATTTAAAGCTCTTATATCAGACTCGTACTCATAATCCCTTGTGATTTCGATGGCATTCTCTAAGAAAACATCCATCTCAGGAAGGTTTCGAATAGTCCCGTCTGACCAATAATTGTAATTATTGCCATACTGATCGATTAAGTCGGTTTTTGAAAGAAATTCAAAAGCTTCAAAACCAAGCGAAACATAAGGTTCAATTATTCTGTCTTTTTTAAGAAAGTGATCGAAATTATAAGAAGCACTTATTCCTCCGGCTGTAATTTGACTTTCAAAATTTAGATTACGAACAAGGGTTCTTTCGTCCGCGCCCAATTTTCCGAATAACATGAAAAAATTGACATCTAAATAATCAAACACCGGCTGCGATACTTGAACATGAAATGACAACTTATTTTGAAAAGGATTGAAATAACTTCTGTTACTAACCAAGTCTCCTTGGTAATTCATCATCCCAACTCCAGCAGAAATTTTAGGTCTAATCGTCCATTGCGGCTGCACTGAAGAGTCAGTCGAGAGACTATCCTGGGCATTTAAGGACACTGGTAATGAAAGAACAAGTGTAACCAAAAGCAAGAGAGCCGTCTTGAAACTATGATTAATGAAAGTAAATCCCATCTCAGTTAATAGGTAGTTTTTATGAAACGCTAATGTAATGAAAGCCTAAACACAAGGCAATTTAATATTGCAAGGCTATTTAAACCATTTTTGATTGCTGATCATAAGGGCTTCTTGCACGGTGATTCTTTCCCCCGCGTTGTATGCCGTAACAAATGGGCCAGGGAATTTATGATTAGCTGCAACAAGATTTTCACGCTTATCTCTTGCTGATTTATAAACATCAAACTGACCCGTTATATACTTAACCCAACCCTCATGGTTTTCAGTAAAAAACTCCTCCTTAAACGCATATGTTTTCTTGATTTGAGCATTCGGCACTAATTTTTTACCCGCAACTATCTGAACCCTATATACAATTCCTGTTTGTGGGTCTGGAATAGAGGTTACTGGTGCAATTGGCTCATTAGAATTATCAGCTATTCGAACTGGTTCTTCAACTATTTCCTCTGGAATTTCTTCAATCTCAGCAACTTCCACGACAGGCTCTTCTGCCGCTTCTACTTCAGTTTCATTTACTTCCTCGGGCGTCTCAACTGGAGCGACATTTGCAAGCTCCTCAGAGTTGGCTTTTTCAATTGATTCTCCCATTGGAACGACTTCCTCTGAAGCCTCTTCTGAAACCGCAGCCATTGCAGCAGACTCATCCACCTCAACACCCAAAACAGGGACCGTTTTAGTTTCATTTTCATCTAAAAAGGCGAGATTACCTTCCATACTTTGCAATTGAGACAATATATCAGAAGGTGCTTTTACTTGATATGAAATCACTAAGTCAGCATCATCAGGAATGCTCATCCAAACAAACTTGGCTTTTTCATCCACCTGACTGAAAACGGACTTCTTATCATCCATAACCTCTGCTTCAGCTCCAATGGGAAGAAACTCTTCAAGCTTTGCAAAACCATAAACACCTTGCTTGGATATAGTAAGATCTACTTGATAAGTATTATTTCCAAGAGGCTTAACAATACGAGCAGCACTTGCTATTGCAGGAACCTTTTCTTCCTCTACTTCATCGCTGATAATGGTGATAATGGTGATTGTTTTATTTGGAATATCATAGCTCTTACGCTCGTTATCTTGTATAAACGAGAATTTACCATCAACAATCGATTCTTTGGGAGCCCCTTCCATGGCCGTTACCGCATAAGAAATCTTTACTTCTTCTTTTTCAGGTAAAGCCATCCAAATGAACTTCATTCTTCCATCCGCGAAAGTGAAACTTGCCTCAGATGTTTCAACGGGTTTTGCATCAAATCCCTCCGGGAAATTCTGTTGAAACTTAGCAAAACCAAATAGATCTCCTTTCTTTATTACAACTTCAACAATGTAGGTTGAGTCTTTCACCAACTCATTTGGAAGGTTTGATTCTATTTCAATACCATCTGCAAGAAAGATGGTTACGAAGGACATCGAAATAAGATTGAATAGAAGAATGAGTTGTTTCAGCATGTTACCAAGGAGTTAGTGTCGTTGGAAAACAAATCTAACCCTTGTTGATAGCGGGTTTTGGTGGATCAACCCACAATTACAAACAGAATTTTGTTAATTGACTAGAAATTAGGTCTTAGATTAGACTTCAAATAGAAATCTCTTATTTCTCTAACTACCTCTTCAGGCTTATCACAAACCTTTATTAAGTCAAGATCCTTTGGCGAAATCATTTTTTCAGAAACCATCTTATCCTTGATCCATGCCAAAAGGCCCGACCAATAGTCAGAGCCAACCAAAATTATAGGAAAACGCTCACTTTTGCCCGTTTGAACAAGCGTAATCGCCTCGAAAGTCTCATCTAAAGTTCCAAAACCCCCTGGAAGAATGACGAACCCTTGAGCGTATTTCATAAACATAACCTTTCGCACAAAGAAATAGTCGAAATGCAACAATTTATCCTTATCAATGTAAGCATTAGCGTCTTGCTCAAAAGGTAATTCAATATTCAACCCTACCGACTTACCCATACCTCGCTTAGCACCTCTGTTTGCAGCCTCCATGATGCCGCCACCTCCACCACTTATCACCCCAAATCCTTCTTGAGTAATTTGGTAAGCAATTTCTTCCGCTAAACTGTAAAATGGATGACTTGATTCAATTCTTGCTGAACCGAAAATACTTACACAAGGCCCTATCTTTTGAAGCGTTTGAAAGCCTTCAACAAACTCTGCCATGATCTTAAAAACCATCCAAGAATCATTACTAATAACTTCATTCCAACTCTTCGATTCTAAATGTCTTTCTTCAGGAGTCATATTCTATTCTTTTTTTTCTTCATTATCCATGAGAGCAACGCTACGATCAAAAGTCCAACTACAAAGTGGCCTATGGATTCTCTAAATATGTTATAAGCAATCAACTTTGAGCTATTAAAACCATCAGCTGAGACTGCAATTACTTTGTCAGAGAAAACAATCATCAATAATGCCTTGACGAAGATTATAATAAACAAGGTGTTAAAACCACTAAAAAATGCAAATGAATAGGGGAAATAAACACCATTCGATTTTTTCAAGAAATACAAGACAATCAATTGGCTATAAATTGAATCAAAAGCCCAACGAAGCTCAAGAGGAAATTGGTTAAATATGCTGACATTAATATAGAGCAATAAAGCTGAAACTAGCCCAGCAGGCAGGCCATATTTTAGAGAGTCATTCACGTTGGCAAGGATAAGAAGATTAAAAGCGCTTCGCTGAAAAGAAGCTTTTTATAATATTTGAATCTTTAAGACTTCTTGTCGAACTAACTTAATATTATAGATTACCGTCTTTACAGCAGATATGAAGTCCAATACGTTTAAAGTCAAATTTGCAATTCTAGTTGCAACGCAAATTGCATTGTTAGCCGCCTGCTCAAAAGATCCGATTGAACCTGTGGAAATTTCTTCTAATGAACTCTCACCTAATGTGGTTTCATGCATCTACACTCAACAGATCGATGGTGTATTTGAAATTTGTAAAACACATAATCAAGAACATTCTACACTCACCACCTCCAACGGAAAAGACAAATGGTGGCCCAAACATTCTCCTGTAAGCAATGAAATTCTATTCTATCAATCAAATAGAACAAGAGATATAAACGATTATTCATCTGCCTCACTATGGATGATAAATACTTCAGGAGGTTTAGAAGAACTTATTCCTCAAGGAGCTTTTGGATGGGATAAACAAGGACAGTGCAACTGGTCACATGATGGAAGTTCAACTCTAATGGCGGCTGTTGATTCAGCCATAGGCACATGGCAGGTATATATTACTGATGCCAATGGTGAAAACCCTGCTAGGATAACAAAGCGAAATGAAGTCGATTATTTCGATCCTATTTTCAACTTGGATGATAGAACCATTTTATGCTCAACAGTTCCAGAAGGAGAAGATATGGTGAACTCGAATATCGAAATCGTTCGAATTGACATTATTTCTGGTGAAGAGGAACGATTGACTTTTAATAAATTCAGAGATCATCATCCTGATATATCGCCAGATGGAAATACAATCCTTTTTGAATCCCTTGTTGACCCGGATTATCTCTCAATAGGAAAGTGGGCCATAAAAGAAATGAACTTGTCGTCTATGGCAGAATATGTCCTGATCGAGGACAACAACATTAATCTTTTCCCAAAATATTCTCAATCCGGAGAGTTGATTTATTTGACTGAATTAAACATAGAAACTTTTCAGATGAATGCCGTTGTTTATTCAATAGTTAATAAGCAAAAGTCCTATGTTATCCAAACGGAAAACATCACGATGAATCCTGATCCAATATAACATCCGAACATCTTCATTTTCCTTCGTTTGAATTTCAAGATTTTAAATAAAAATCATGTAGGTTTGATGCGTGAATCAAGAGAAAGAAAATATGGAGCATTATTTAGCGGGAGATAAAAAGGAAGAAGGAAAAGATAAAAAGTCGGAAAGCCGCATGATTTCTGAGAAACATCTCGAAAAAAGAATGGTTTTTCTTTGGGGAGGTGTTGATGATGCTTCTGCAAAACATGTTATAGATAGGTTACTCTATCTTGAAAGTGAAAAGCCAGGTGATCCAATTCATTTTTACATAAACTCTCCAGGAGGATATGTAACCTCCGGAATGGCCATATATGATACTATGAAGATGATCTCTTCGCCAGTGCATACTGTTTGCATGGGATTGGCTGCTTCAATGGGATCTATTCTACTTTCAGGTGGCGAAAAAGGCCAACGAAAAATTTTCAACAATGGTAGAGTTATGATTCACCAGCCCAGTCTAGGAGGATTTCAAGGCACTGCAAG
The DNA here is from genome assembly GCA_905479105.1 of uncultured Flavobacteriales bacterium. Lineage (GTDB taxonomy): Bacteria > Bacteroidota > Bacteroidia > Flavobacteriales_G > Salibacteraceae > SHAN690. The sequence goes on along the minus strand of CAJQLE010000004.1, from coordinate 80,908 downwards.
TGATATTGAAATTCAAACAAGGGAAATTGTTAAAACAAAGGAATTAAGTGCACACATCTTAGCCGACAACTGCGGTCAAGACTTTGAAAAAGTGATGAAAGATTTTAATCGAGATCATTGGTTGAACGCCAAAGACTCCATTGAATATGGCATCGTAGATAAGATACAATCAAAATTATAATCGATTTTGAACGTATAATTCTTCTGGGATTTTCACTTTAACTTATTACCTATTCTACAATGAAAGTTTGTGTTATTGACGATGACGATATTTATCAGTTTCTTCTAAAAAAAGAACTCAAGCACACCAATTTAGTAGACAAAATACAGGTTTTTACGGATGGACAAAAAGCGATAGATTATTTCATCGAAAATAAAAAGTCCATAGAGCTTTTGCCTGACGTGATTTTCCTTGACATTAACATGCCAATTATGAATGGCTGGCAATCTCTGGAGCAATTCAAGCAGATTCAACCTAAAATCGCTAAAGAAATCACCATTTATTTGGTTAGCAGCTCATTTGATGACCGAGACATTAACAGGTCAAAAGAATATACAGAGGTTACTGATTATATCATTAAACCCGTAAAAAGATCCAATTTACTGAGCGTTCTGCGAGAAATTGAGTGACACGATTTGGCTTATTGACCAGCAGTGCGTATGTCTGAATACTTATTTGAATTCGCGGGATCAATCGTTTCGAGTAAGGTAATTATCTGCTCCTTCTCACTTGGTTCAGCCTTAGAGTAAAGCTTGATAATTTCATCATTTTTAGCTGTAAAATAAAGCCTTGTATTGAAAGAGTTTGGCTCAGCCTTGTGAACCTTCTCAATCATGGTAAGCGCCTTTGTAACTTCAGCCCTTCCCTTCTGAACATTATCAACCATTTGATCAAAACCCAGTCTGTGGTATTTGTACTGGCATTCCCTCAATGGCTTGAATCTAGGATTCAAGTAATTCTGAACAAGCCAGTACCTGTTATTCCTTGAGGAAAATGATTGCCAACCGGCTTGACCTGAGGAAGTAGAATTACTCACAATTTGCTGCGCTAGTTGCCAGTTTTCATCTCCTCCATAAAGTGAGTATGAATCATAGTCCATCGCTAAAATGAGATAAGCATAATAGCCTAAAATAGAGGTGAGTTCAGAGATATATGCATTTGTTGAAAAGTCCAAAACATCGAACTGTAAATATTTAAACTGCACAGACTCATCCTGATATTTAAAAACATTACTAGAGAATGTTGTTCCATAGATAGGACGAGAAGAGGAAATTTGAAATGTAGCCTCATACGTATCCGTAGAAAGGCGCTTATCCATCTGAATCAAAATACTGCAATCAATGCGTTCGGCAGGAGAATACTTGTCATTTGTCCATCTCCTATTATTCATAAACTCAAATACAGATTGTTGAAGAGCATCAAAAATGGTGTTATCACCAATGGCAATCTGCTGACTATTAATTTGCACTTGACAATTCAACTCCTGGGAACGACCTAGCATCGGGTTGATCATCGCAAATGCAAAAACTAACAGGACTGATTTATACCAGCTTTTCGAGCTCATCGAGTATGTCTTTAGCAACGTCATGCTTTGTTTTTAAATCATTTTGTTGTGTTCTGTCTGGAAATACAAAAGTTACACGATTAGTGTCAGTGCCAAATCCCGCTCCTTCATCTCTTAGAGAGTTTAAAACGAGTAAGTCTAAGTTTTTATTACTTAGCTTTTTCTTAGCATTCTCTAATTCATTTTCAGTTTCAAGAGCAAACCCTATAAGCACTTGTCTTTTCTTATTTTTCCCACAATTCAACAGAATATCTTGAGTAGGCTCCATCTGAATGCTTTGTAAAGAGTCCTTCTCTTTTTTAAGCTTATTCTCGGCAACAACTGCGGGTCTATAATCGGCAACAGCCGCTGACATTATCAGAGAATCACAAGAATCATAATGTTCTTCAACTGCTTTAAACATTTCAGCAGCTGATGTGATATTAATCCTTTCAAGATTGCTGGGTGTTTCAAGCTGTGTTGGACCAGAAATTAAAACAACTTCGGCACCGCGTTCAACTGCTTCGGCTGCAATAGCAAAACCCATTTTTCCTAACGAGTGATTTCCAATAAAACGGACGGGATCTATAGCTTCATACGTAGGTCCTGCAGTAATAAGAAGCTTTTTTCCTTTCAAATTAGATTTTAGGTCAAAGAACTCATCAACAATTTCAAGGATATATTCAGGCTCCTTCATTCTGCCTTTTCCAACCAATCCACTTGCGAGCTCTCCTTCATCAAAATCTAAAACATTAACTCCTTTATCCTTCAGGATTTTGAGATTCCCGACAGTAGTCCAATGATCAGACATATCCAAATCCATTGCTGGAGCGACAACAAGCGGACAGCTTAGACTAAGAACGACAGCCAAAAGCAAATTATCACATTCACCAGTCACCAACTTAGCTAATGTATTGGCTGATAGAGGGGCAATAACCATAAGGTCAGCCCACTTACCAAGTTCAACGTGATTTGACCATTCACCAGTTAGTTCATCAGCTATATATGCACTGTGAACAGGGTTCTTAGTAATTGTGGCCAGTGTAAGAGGGGTAACAAAAGATAAAGCCGATGGCGTCATTACAACACGCACATCGGCTCCTTTCTTTACTAGCTCTCTTGCGAGAGAAATAACTTTATACGCTGCAATACTACCTGTAATGCCAAGCAGTATCTTTTTCCCCTTCAGCATCGGGAAATAATTAGGCTTCTGAGCTTTCCTCAGTAGATGATTCTATCTCTGGTCTACGGTAATAAACGCGACCAGCAATGAATTCTTCCATAGCCAAGGTTGATGGCTTAGGCAATCTCTCGTACATCTTTGAAATTTCGATTTGCTCTCTATTTTCAAAGATCTCCTCAAGGCTATCAGTGACTGAAGCAAATTCCAACAACTTCGAGTCAAGTTCTTGTTTGATCTGAGTTCCAACTTGATTTGAGCGCTTCGCAACAATCGTAATCGCCTCATATAGATTCGTACACTGCGCCTCTAATGTTTGAACATCGCGGGTAACTGCACTCGCTGGTGCTTCATATTTCTGATATTCTTTCAATAAATCCATTTCAACTTATGTTTTTAGATTCCTGTTGCATTCTTTGAAGCTTTTCGAACATACTCTCTGCTTCTCTAAGGTTTTCACTACTTGGAAAACGGTCGACAAAAGTAACGTAAGCATCCATTGCTGCTTCAATTCTCTCCATTTTTTTATCTTCTACACTATTTGATGCAAGTAAGAAGGCAGACTTATATTCCAAAAAGGATGTTTCCTCCTTCATTTTACTAGACGGATAAGATCTATTAAAATTTGAAAAAGCCATCTGAGCAGCGCGATAGCGATCCATTTTATAGAACAACTTGGCTGCTTTGTAATCCTTCAATTCCAATTTTAAACGCATCTCATCCAGCAGCATATTGCAAGAATCAATTCTCGAGCTCTCGGGGTATTCAATAGTGAATAATTGAAAAGAACGAATTGCCTTGTAAGTATCGGCCTGATCCAAAGACCACTTTGGAGACATTAAATAATTACAATAAGCCGATAAAAACTGACACTCTTCAGCATACTCAGATCCAGGATAATTCTTGTAAAACTGACTCAATCGATGAGAAGCTAAGATGTAGTCTTTCAAATTAAAGTCAGACTTCGCTTGCAAATAAGCAATTCGCTCACCTTTTGTTGTTCCTCTATAAACGATGTATAATTCTTCTAGAAGCGGATAGGCTCTAGTGTACTTTCCATCTTTATAATACTTCAAAGCCGTATCATACTTGTATTGCATATCATCACTTTTCAAAACCTTTCTATATTCAGTGCATGAATTTAGAATGGTGAAAAACGTCAAAATAGCTATGAGAAGTCTTAGTTTCATTGAACCCGCGAAATTAATGCTCTTATTCGTTTTAACGTGTTAATAAATGATTCCTTATACAGCTTAATCAACATTCTATCGAAATTAATGTTACTAACTTTGCGATCATTTTTGAATTAAACCAATATCTCATTGTATGAAAGACATTTTTGAGAAAATTAAGGAAAACAGAGGACCACTTGGTCAATATAGTCAAGTGGGACATGGATACTTTTTCTTCCCTAAGTTAGAAGGCCCTATATCCAATAGAATGCAATTCCGAGGAAAGGATGTGCTCACGTGGAGTTTAAATAACTACTTAGGATTAGCAAATCACCCCGAAGTGCGCGAAGCAGACACTAAAGCTGCGGCAGATTGGGGATTGGCTTATCCAATGGGAGCTAGAATGATGTCGGGTAATTCCAATTATCATGAGCAGCTTGAGAATGAACTATCCGCCTACGTTGGAAAAGAAGATACCATCTTATTAAACTTTGGTTACCAAGGGATGGCTTCAACGGTTGACGCTTTAGTTGACAGAAATGACGTTATAGTTTATGACAGTGAAGCTCATGCCTGCATTATGGATGGCATGAGAATGCATGTTGGCAAGCGATTCGTATACCAACATAATGACATTGAAAGCCTTAGAACTCAGCTTGGAAGAGCTGAAAAACTTGTTGAGGATACCAATGGTGGTATTTTAGTAATCACTGAAGGTGTTTTCGGAATGGCAGGAGACCAAGGAAAATTAAAAGAGGTTGTCGACTTGAAGAGTGAGTTTGACTTCCGCCTTTTTGTGGATGATGCCCATGGAATAGGAACAATGGGTGCAACAGGTGCGGGAACAGGTGAAGAGCAAAGCTGCATGGATGGCATTGATGTTTACTTTGGAACATTTGCTAAATCATTCGCCCTAATCGGAGGATTCATTTCAAGTGATGAAAAGATTGTTGAATACTTGAGATACAACACTCGTTCTCAAATTTTCGCTAAATCATTGCCAATGCCTATTGTAATTGGCGCATTGAAAAGACTTGAATTAATGAGAGATCAGCCTCAGCATAAAGAAAAACTTTGGAAGATTGTAAACTCATTACAAAGCAAATTGGTGGCGAATGGATTCAATCTTGGAAGAACAAATTCTCCAGTGACTCCGGTTTTCTTGAGTGGCGGGCCATTTGAAGCTGCCAATGTTATTCTTGATCTAAGAGAGAATCACGGTATCTTCTGCTCTATGGTAATTTATCCTGTAGTGCCAAAAGACACGATCATGCTTAGGCTTATACCAACGGCCTCTCATACCGAAGAAGACGTTCTTTACACAATTGACATTTTCACCAAAGTGAAAGACAAACTTCAGAATGGTTTTTACTCAAAAGACAAAATAGTTTACGCTTAATCATATCATTCAAAATTCTAAAAGGCTGGTTTATTCAGCCTTTTTTTGTTCCATACAAATCAATTAAATTAAACATGAAACAAATATTTATTTCCATATTAGTCGGTCTATCCTTCACCGCAGGCGTTCAAGCCCAAGATCTACCTAAACCAAGTCCTTCAGCATCTGTTATGCAAAGAATTGGATTTACAGATGTAACTATTGAGTATTCTCGTCCTGGTGTTAACGACAGAACTATTTGGGGAGACTTAGTTCCTTACAATGAAATCTGGAGAGCTGGAGCAAATAAGGCGACTCAAGTAATCACTTCAGCAGATATAAAAATTGAAAATGAATCTTTACCGAAAGGAAACTATTCACTATTCATCATTCCAATTTCTGAAAAGGAATGGACCTTGATTTTTAATAAAGAAACTGAGCTTTGGGGAGCTGGCGATTACAAAAAAGAAATGGATCAATTGCGCGTATCAGTTGCTCCAATTAAAGCAAGCACTCCTGCTGAGCGACTGGAGTATCATTTCACGGATGTAAGCATGAATTCAGCTGTTTTATCAATGAATTGGTCAGATCTACAAGTTAATTTGAATATTCAAGCGGACCCTACTTCCCAAGTTAAAGTCAACATAGAAAATGCTCTTGCCGATTCAAAAGAAGAAGATAAGTGGAAGGTTTACCGATCAGCTGCGAGTTATGCGCGTGACGTTGAAATGACAACAGAAGGTCTTGAATGGATCAAAAAGTCAATTGAACTAAACAGTACAAACTGGTATAGCTGCTGGGTTTACTCTAGTTTACTAGCTCAGAATAAAGACTCAAAGCAAGCAATAGCAATGGCAGAAAAAGCAATTGTAATTGGAATAGAGGATGCAAAGAAAAATGACGGTGAATTCTCCTATGAGGAGAGAATACAGTCTGACATAGATGGTTGGAAAAACAACTAAATAATCTCTATTCAAAAGAGATTAACTCGACTTCAAAAATCAACGTCTCTCCCGGACCAATCTTTCCTCCTGCACCGCGATCTCCATATGCTAAATCACTAGGCACATAAAACTTAAACTTAGAACCAAGGCTCATCAACTGGACACCTTCGGTCCATCCTTTAATAACTTGGTTAAGTCCAAAAGTAGCAGGCTCTCCCCGATCTACACTGCTATCGAAAACACTACCATCAAGTTTCGTTCCGTGATAATGAACAGTAACCTTACTAGTGGCTGAAGGCTTAGCTCCATCTCCTTTTTTAAGCACTTCATATTGAAGACCACTTTCGGTACTCGTAACCCCTTCACGCTTTCCATTTTGATCAAAATATGCCTTTGATGCCAACTGTGCCTCTTTCATTCTCTCTTCTGTTAATTTAGTCATGTATTGATTTAAAATTTCTTGAGCATTCTGCGGTGAAATCAGTGTATTTCTTCCTAGCATTGATTCAATCAATCCTTTACTCAATGCAGAAAGATTCATATCACTCATGCCCTGCGCTTTCAGATTTTCACCAATAGAAATGCCATACGCGTAACTTACTGCATCTATTTCTTTCGTCATATCTACTTGACCACCGTAAAGACTAATTAAGTCTGACTGATTCTCGATAACGGCATTCAGCTTTTCCGTTGTCTCCTTTTGAGATTTAATAATTTCATCTTGTTTATCTCCTGTAGCCTTTTGAGCAAGAGAGACAAAAGTTAATCCAATAAGAAAACTAAAAACAACTACTTTTTTCATCAATTTATTATTTATTCAATTTTTCATAAGCTTCCTGCACCTGTCGAAATTTCTCTTCTGCAGCCTTTAGAACATCTTCACCAACATCTCCCAACTTATCGGGATGATATTTCTTTGCCATTTTTCGATAGGCAGTCTTTATCTCGTCCGCAGTTGCATTCGGTTCAATTTCCAAAATACGATAGTATCGATCAGCGTCAATCTCATACATAGCCTCAAGCGATATCAAATCCTTTCGGGAAATTAATAAGAGACCCGCTATGCGCTTTACGAGCTCCCATTCCTTTTTATGTAATTCCCCATCAGCATTTGCAATTCCAATTAAAAAATGCACCAATTGAAGTCTCTGCGCATGACTCATAAAGCCGACAATTTGCTTACAAACGGGCACAAGGTCAATATCTCGCTGAAGCAAATCCTTTAAAACGCGTAATAATTCTTTCGATTTGTCATCACCAAATTGTGCAATCAAAAATCGTTTGACATAATTCAATTCAGATTTGAGTACTTTATCATCTGCACGCATTATTTCAGATGCAAGCACAAGTAAACTAATTGCGAAATCACCTTGATGGGTCTGTCGACCAGAATGATCGCCAGATGGATTAACTTCTAGCGTGGCATTTTGCCATAAATATCCCAGGGAAAATCCTACTAACCCACCAATTGGACCGCCAAACGTCCATCCTAATGCTCCTCCGAGCCATTTTGCATACTTTGAACCCATAATGAAGCAGCCAAAGATAATTGATTAAAATTGTGGCTATTAAAGTAAATGCCAAAGGTCTTTAAATATATTGCTCCTTCAATCCCATCGGCTGGTGTATACTTTTTTACTACCGATGCAGATATTCTCTATGAGGTGCGTTTAGGAAGGAAACAATCTGATATTCTCTCAGCCAATATAGTTTTTGGCGTTTTGAACGATGAATTCGAAGGAGAGGAATATGTATTGACCAATAAAGGCGAGTTCTATTCAGTGATGATGACCATACTTGAGATCATTCAAGACTTTAAAACCAAAAATATAAAGGTTCATCACTACGAGTTTTCAGGAGAACCAACAGAAAACAATGAGTCTGATAATGGACCTACAAAGCGCACTAAAGTCTATCTTAAATGGGCGAAGAGAATATTTCCAGAAAATGAATGGAAACATAAATTGAAAGGAAATAAAGTAGTTATTGAAAGATTATAGCTAAAACTTAAAATTATTTCATGATTCTTATACTTTTGCGCTCCCAATTTCAAATGGAGAGATGGGTGAGTGGCTGAAACCACCAGTTTGCTAAACTGACGTACCTGCAAGGGTACCGGGGGTTCGAATCCCCCTCTCTCCGCATAAGAAAGCCTTAATTTATTGTTATTCAATAGATTAAGGCTTCTTTAATTTATTCTAGTCAGAGATTAGTCATTAACTCGAATTTAAAGGCAAGATCCAATTGAAAAATTGCAAAAGAATATCCAAACAGCAACATCCGCTCCAGCGATTCAAACTGAAAGCTTGATCTTTAAAAACCCACCCCATAGCCTTTTCAAAACTGTTTTTCCTTCAAAAGAAGTGGTGGCTGTTTTATAGTTATAGATTAACATTCCAGACTATTTGATGGAATGAACCAAGCTTGCTTGAGCGAAATAAACTTAAAAAAGGCTCAGAATTGCTCAGCGACATGATAGACACAGATGTAATCGACAACCCAATTTCAAACCTAAGCGTTTAGCCATTGATTTGCGCCCTTCTTAAATTTTATACCCATTACACAAATGTCATCAACCTGTTCATATTGACCTTTCCATTGGTTTAGCGCATTGTTTAAAAATGATTGCTGATCAGTCATTGGCATATCTTTTATAGAAAGTAAAAGAGATTTAAATTTTGATTTTTTCATCTTTTTGCCTGCCTCCCCTCCAAATTGATCTGAAAAACCATCTGAGCACAAATAAATGATATCGCCATCCTCTAATGGAATGTTAATCTCCTTAAAACTCGATTTGACTGGAAAGCTACCTATTGGCATTTTGTCTGCTTTAAATTCCAAAATATCATCATTTCTTAAAATTAACAATCCACTATTAGCGCCTGAAAATCTGAGAACACCTTCTTTATCCAAGGCACAAAGTGCAATGTCCATTCCATCAGAAACTGATTCATTAGACTTTTCAAATTCATAGATAACCAATTCTCGGGTTCGGTTCAGAATATCAGCGGTCTTGCTTGAGCCAAGTTCATTAATACTTTTATTTAAGCTATTGTAGCATACCACACTAACCAATGCCCCAGGCACACCGTGTCCAGTGCAATCAGCAACTGCAAACAGCACTGATTCTTCGACAGTGGTAAGCCAATAAAAGTCGCCAGAAACAATATCTTTTGGACTATATAAAACAAAATGTTCAGATAAAGTTGACGCCAATTTATTGTTTGTTGGGAGCAATGAACTTTGTATCCGCTTGGCATAAGCAATAGAGTCTGTCAACTCTTTATTTTTTTGTGTTATTTCTTTTTCGGAAGCACTAATTTCTTTATTCTTCTCTACCAACAGTCTCTTGATCCTAAATTGCTGAATCATAAACACAACGAGTGTCAAAATCATTAAACCTGTGAGTATAAGGATAAGCTTGAATTGAAATTTTTCAGCCTCTAGCAATTGAATACTTGCATGCTGTTCGATTTTCTTCTCATTCAAGTAAGCAACTTCATCAAAAATTTGCTTCAATTCTATTTTAGAATGCTCATTATTTTTATCCTCATAGTAAGCTTTTCTCTTGTTTAATCTCAAAGCTGTTTTGTAATCCTTCTTTTTTTGAGAAAGCTGTATTATCATATTTAAACTCACCAGTGATAAATTGCTCGTAGAGTCTGTTTTATAAGCTAACGCCTTCTCAAAATAGGTATAAGCTGAATCGTAATTCTTTTGTAATACTGCCAAGTTACCTTTTAGCCAATATGAATAAGCATAAGCCTTATTGGTGTTCAAAATTTGCGCTGTTTCAAAGTCTTTTTTAACATAAATTGATGCTGAATCTAACTGACGAAACTGCATAAAGTCGAATGCTATATTGCCATAAACAGAGTTCATAGCGCTAGTATCCTTCGCTTGAATGGCAACACTTAAGGCTTGATGCAGATAATTAATCTCTGAAGCAGTATCTGTTTCCACAATGGATCTCATTATCAATGCCGAAATTAGATTATCCGTTTCCGTGGATTTATTAGAATAAAACTCCAGGTTTTGTGAAGCGTATTTGATAGCTTCTTCATGTTCACCGCGCAAATGATGAATATATGCGTAGAGACTATAAGCACCGCTCAAACCATGTTTATAATTAATCTTTCTAGATTCTATTTCAATGTCCTGAGCATATTTCCAGACAAATTCGTCCAAGTTGTGATCCATAAAAATGTTCGCTAGAAAATATTTTTCCTCTATTTCTAAATACGTTTTACAATCCCCCTCAAACTGGATATGCATGTCCTTAAAAGCTTCCTTAACTTCATAAGCGGACATCCCTGCATCATCATAAATTGAACTAATTGAGTCAAGTGCAACACTCATTTTCAAAGAATCAGAATTGGCTGATTTCAGGTTCTTAGAAAAACAAAAAAAACAAGCACTTAGGATCACAGTAAGAAGATTAATTTGAAATTTACTATTCATAAAATTGGATAGGTTTAATGTCGACAGATTCGGTCAAATATAAAATTTATACCCTCTCTCCGCACCCTTAAATCCCTGTCTTTATTGGGCAGGGATTTTTTCTTTCACAGTAGAGTCATCAAAATAGATTGATCTATTCACATTGAAATATGAACAAGCTTAATAAGTTTTCCTTGTCAATTTATGCTGACACATTAATTTCGTTGCTAAATCGATTCTTACTAAAATGAAAAGAACCAACTTATCTCTATTGGCATTGTCCGTTTCAGCTTTGTCCTTATTAAGTGCCTGTGGAGGGGAAGAAGCTCCTGCCCCTAAATATAACTTCGAGAGAGCTGAAACACTTCCTGATGGCTATCTAGCTGAACTCGGAATCATTAAAACCAATATTGAGTTAACAGCAAAGCTTTATGAAACGATGAATTCATCTGGATTTTCATTTTCAGAATCAGCAATGCTTTCTGCAGGTAAAAGTTTCAGTGGATCTTCAAAGCAGGGATTAGGAATAGGTGCTATAGGAAGTGATATGGTTTATTGCTCTGCATTTGGACAAAACCAAAGTGCAATGTCGAGAATGGAAGGATTAATGAAGACCGCTGGAGCTTTAGGTATTGCTGAAGCCTTTAATCAAACCTTGATTGAAAAGATGGCATCTGAGGATACTACCATTAATAAATCAGTTCTATTAACCAAAGCGTACCTAACAGCAAAGGATCAGCTCTTTTCAGATGAACGAGCGCAATATGCGACATTCATGGTAGTTGGTGGATGGGTAGAAGGTTTGCACATTGCTTGTCAAACATCAAAAAATGACTTAAGCAATATGGATGTGAGACTAGGAGTATGGAGCATGTGCGATGCTTACTCAAGTGTGCTGCATATGTGTGATGTTTTTAAAGACAATGCCGAGATGAAAGCAGTTTCAGAAAAACTAAGTGCCATAAGTGATCCTATTTCCAAAATAAGAAATAACGCTAAGAAGTTCAGCACCAATGACGTAGATGAGTTGGGAGCAGCAGTTTCAGAAATTAGAGGAGGACTTTATTAATTCTTCCGCTTTTATTTAAAGAAATATTACATTTGCCGTCCTTTTGAAAGGACGGCTTTTTTGTTATTAGAAGTTCTTTTCATCGGGGTGTAGCGTAGCCCGGTTATCGCGCCTGCTTTGGGAGCAGGAGGTCGCAGGTTCGAATCCTGCCACCCCGACTACTTAAAAGCCTCATTTTGAGGCTTTTTATTTGATACTAGAAATATCGGCCCAATAGCTCAGCTGGATAGAGCAACTGCCTTCTAAGCAGTAGGTCTCAGGTTCGAATCCTGATTGGGTCACTTAATGATTGAAGCCTTGTCAGCGAAAGCTGGGCAAGGCTTTTTTTATGTCCATTCTTATGAGCATGCTAATTAGAATGGACAGGATAAAAACTCGGATTGCACAGCAAGACCAAGACGGAAATCTACTTTACGGATAAGATCAGGAACATGAAATAATCCTGATTGGGTCACATATAAGCTCTAATGCCTTTTCAATTTTATCTGTTGCAGTTTGAGATTTTCAGATTAATTACTGGTAAATTAAATAACGTTTGATTTATTCAAATTTAGCTATTATTAGCTCTCTACTGCCATTATTCTGCCAGTCAACTTTAGCTAAAAACAGAGGCAATAATCAAATATAGAAGGAACACGCTATACGGCTCGAAAAGTACAAAAAACATCCTTTTAGACAGTTATGAGACAGTTAATTTACCCTCAATGAAGATGTCAATTTGATGAATTACCCCAAGATATTTCGACCCGATGCTTATGTACTATCTGTCGAGTTAATTGAAGTAATTCAGAAATTTGAGTATTAGAATAATCAGGTAGTTATGTTATATTTGGGTAAATAAGATACTTTATTGAAAGAGCTCAATTAAAAACTACTTACAACACTATATAGATGCAATAGCGGTCTGTGTTTTCACCCAGACCGCTTTTTGTTTTATTTAAGTATTTTGCTTTCGGAAAAACCAGTGGTTTTAATCCGCTACTGCTCTTATACAAGCCCGATAACAAATTATTACCAAAAAAAATGCAGCGAATACATTCTTTATTCTTTTTTTTAATTGCCGTAGGTGGGTTTTCACAAACCTTACCTCCTTCTCGCAGTGTTGATTGGACCCTCGCTGGTTTGAGAGACACAACAACAGTTGGTTTTCAATTGGTGGATATGCAAGCTGAAGGCGTTGTTGGTGATGGCATTGCTCCTAATGATTCCATTGTTAACAATGTAATATCTTCTATAGTTGGACCTGGTGCAATTCTGAATTTCCCTTCTGGAAATTTCCTTTTTAATAACACGATAGATATTCCAAGTAATATTATTGTTCGAGGGCAAGGTGCTGATAACACTACTTTCACGATGAACTTAGGCGGCACTGGCCATTCTTTTAATATTCAAGGTAATTCAATCAACGCTGACACCAATTCACTAATAGAATCAGCTATTAAGGACAGTAGTTTTGTAATCGCATCGGATCCTGCTGTATTTACAGCAGGAGATTGGTTGCAAATTGTTCAGATTGATAGCGATCTAGTGACCTCTTTGTGGGCAAAAAATACGGTGGGTCAAATTGCTGAAGTTAAAACCATTGTCAGTAATAAAATCGTACTCGAATCTCCGCTGCGGATGGATTTTGATATTTCCCGTTCACCGCATGTATCGAAAATTGTTCCAGTTAAAAATGTTGGTTTAGAATGCCTTAAGATACACCGCATCGATGACACTGCACCAGAGCAATCTAGCAATGTTTCTTTCTCTTATGCAGTCAATTGCTGGGTCATGGGCATAGAATCTGAAAACTGCACTTTTAGTCATATTCAAGCTATAAAGTCCTCTAACCTTTATGTTTCAGGATCTTATATTCATGATGGCTTTGATTATGGAGGCGATGGACGTGCCTATGGCGTAATGCTTCAAGCTACATCTAACGAATGTCTTGCTGAAAACAATGTCTTTGAACATTTACGCCATTCCATGATTCTCCAGTCAGGTGCCAATGGAAACGTATTTGCCTATAATTATTCATTTGATCCTTATTGGGATTCAGCGCCAAATGATGCCTCAGGAGATCTGGTTTTACATGGTAATTATCCCTATGCTAACTTGTTTGAACAAAACATCTGTCAGAATATTGTTATTGACGATTCACACGGGCCGAATGGTCCCTATAACACCATTTTCAGAAATAGAGCAGAAGGATTTGGTGTTTTCTTTAGTGCAAATAATTCACCAGATCAGAATTTATTGGGTAATGAAATTCCGAATACGAATTTTCCCTACAGTCTGGTCAACTACACTATTCAAGGAGTCGGCCACTTTATATATAGCAATAATAACAAAGGAGTAATCCACCCTACAGGCACAAATACATTAAGCGATATAAGCTATGCTTATGCCGAAAGACCTGATTTCGTGCCCATTGTACAATGGGCGGGAATTGGAACTCCAAATAGTTTGGGTTCGGCTTCCATACCTGCCTATGATAGGTATGCTTCAGGAACAATTTTTAGCAATGCATGTAACGATCTTTCAATAGGTGTCGCGGAGAGTTTTGAAGGAAAAGAAAACATCTTGATTTTCCCAAATCCATTGCAATCTAAAATGATTATAAAAAGCTCTCATTATATAGAAAATTTGACCGTAGTAAGTTTATTGGGTCAGGTAATTTTTTATAGGGAAAATATAGGCTTCAGTAATCACATTAACACATTAGACTGGAGAAATGGTGTGTATTTTGTGTTGATTAACTTCTCGAATAATAAATCCGTTACAGAAATAGCTGTGAAAACCAACTCTTTTTGAATGAATTATGAAAATGCAGAAAACAAAGCAAGAGGAAGCGTCTATAATCGATTTAACTATTTATGATTATGACTTCCACCGCATATAAGTTTGTTAGAATTTAAATTTTATTAGCACCGCATTTCCATCGTCAAAAATTGATCCCCCAGGAGGTTTAAATAAAATCGCATCAAAATCATTGTACTGCGCTTTTGCGTCTCTCACTAAATTCTGTTTCATTTCTTCGTAACTATCCAAATTCCATTTACCGCCTCTAATGTCGATCTGCCCCACTTTTTCATATTCTGTAATAGGCTGACAATCTGTAAAAATGTAAACGTTGTCTAATGAATCAACTCGGGCTAAGTTGTTTTTAACTTGGTGCTCTTTACCAACGAAACCCTCTGTGTTATCGTTATGGTTTATTCCGCCAAATATGATCTCAAACAGTTTATACCCAAAAACTGGAGAACAACAATCTTGGGCATTCGAGCAGACGACTGAAGTCATGAAGAATACGGTGAGGAGAAGTCTCATGATAATGGATAAGGTATTTGATAGGCCCTCTTGGATTGATAACCAATTGCATTTCAAAGCTATATTTATTTTCTGAGCCAGCTAACAACTTCAATGAAGCCTCTTCCCTATGCCCCTCAGGGACAGAGCTTCATAACCGTGTTTCGGCCATCATATACCCGATTATAAATGTTTTGACTTACCCTATCCATATTTCAGCACCTACGCTCTTGTCCCCTGTGTTTCGTGTTAAAGATAGATCAGAAACTTTTCAATTTTATATTCAAAATACCTTTTATCTTATCCCCAAGTTAAATTTTACTTTCGGACTTAATAATAATGTACATGAGATTCAGTTTAGTTTTTTTGATTTTAATACTTGCTAAGGTTGTCTTTGCTCAGCCAGTTGGATATTATGATAATGCTCGGAATAAGACAGGAAATGACCTTAAAGATGCCTTACATGAGATTATAAAAGGTCATGTTGAGTTCCCTTACACAAGTTCATCAACAGACGTTTGGGACATCCTTAAACTAACCGATAGAGACCCTTCTGATACTACCTTGGTAGAGTTGATTTACAGCGGTGCTTTAGTTAATGGGGCGCAGGAGTACAATAGTGGTTCAGGGTGGACGAGAGAGCACGTTTGGGCTAAATCAAGAGGTAATTTCGGGACATCTGCAGGACCTGGTACAGATGTTCATGCCATAAGACCATGTTATAACTCCATTAATTCGTCAAGAAATAATCGTGCTTTTAATAATTGTTCAAGCTGCAATAATGTTCAATACTTAGGTTCGAATACTGGCAGCTTTACAGATTCTAATGTATGGACTTTTGAGCCAAGAGATGAAATGAAAGGTGATGTTGCCCGAATGATTTTCTACATGGCTACTCGTTATGAGCAAGAAGATGGCGTTGACTTAGAACTTGATGACACCATTCGAAGTAACATCGACCAAAGCCCTTTTCATTCAGTACTTACAACGCTGTTGATTTGGAATAAATTAGATAAGGTAAGCGCAAAGGAAAAAAGGAGAAACAATATCATTTATGATGAGTTTCAAAAAAACAGAAACCCTTACATAGACCACCCTGAACTAGCAGATTATATTTTCGGTAACCTTAAAAGTGTCAAATGGATGGCTCAAACATATGTGCCCGATGATAATTTTGAAAATGAATTAATTAAACAGGGATATGATGCTGTTTTAGATGACTCAGTAACTACCGCTAATATTAACACTGTAATAAATTTAGATGTAAATAGTCTTAACATAAGCGACCTAACAGGAATTGAAGATTTTACTACCTTAACTAGATTAGATTGCGAGCAGAATAAACTAGTAACATTAGATTTAAGCCAAAATACAGCTTTAAATTATTTGGATATTGATGCTAATGCTCTAACAGCATTAGACTTAAGTTCAAATATTGCTCTGACTTTTTTTGAAGGTGCGGATAATCAATTAACAAGTTTAGACTTAAGCCTAAACGCTGCCTTGACTGAATTTTATTGTGAAAACAATCAACTAACAAGTCTTGACTTTAGAAATGGCAGCAATACTCTAGTAGTAGATTTTAGCACCATCGGAAATCCAAATTTAACTTGTATTAATGTAGATGATGCAGCCTATTCAAAAGCTAATTGGACAAATATTGATGCACAAACATCTTTCAATGAAGATTGTAGTTCTGTTGTGGGGATAAAGCAATACACTTCATCTAAAACCCTCATTAAGACCTTTAATATAATGGGCAGAGAAACTACCTTTAAACCAAATACACTATTAATCAATGTGTATGATGATGGAAGCGCAGAGAAGGTTTTCACCAAACATGCGAAGGAATAGTTTTACACCACACTTGATGGATCGCGTAATTGACTTGCGATTGATACAAACAATGGTTGGGTACGAATCCAATTAGGAGCGCCTCTATTTGCGTTTTTAGACGCCACAGACAATCTAAATCATTGGCTATACTATTTTCCTTATTCCCTGAGCATGGGGTTCGGGATATTCTCAATTTTGACAAAGTAATTTTCTTGTGCTTTTTGGCTTTAATACCTTAATTGAATAAAAGCACGAGCGTTTACGATTTGTATTTTTACGAACTATAGAACAACTATGAACGACAAGACTGAATTAGAAAAACTTAAAGCGCTTAAAACTGAAATAAGCCTTGGGGTTAAACTTATATTTGAGGTATGAAACAGGTATTATCAACTATTTTATGTGTGACACTATTATTTAGCTGCTCGTCCGATAAAAATTCATCTGATAATTCGAATTTAGTTTTTGTAGACCGAGACGATATTGTAGTAAAGGAAATAGAAGGTGTAGAAAAGGCTTATTATGAAGGTAAACCACTAACAGGTATATTGGTATTTACGTGGAGGAATAAAACAGCAGCTAAAGAACTAAGAGAAGTAAAGGATGGTATACCAACTGGAATTGTAAGAAGCCACCGCAATGAAAAGATAATTGGAAATATTACTACCACAAATGGTGTAATATATAAGCTGGCGATGTTAGACGAAGAGACAACAATAGATAAACAAATCGTTTATTTTGATAATTCCAAGCAAGTAGAGATAGAAAGACAGGGGTATCTAAACAGAGATTTAAAGGGAAACTTTCTTGGTTTCATTCAGGAAGGAAAGTGTATCTATTATAAAAAAGACGGGGCTGTCAGAGAAGTCACAGAATATCAAAATGACATGGAGGTAGAATAAACCTACTAAACATCTAAAATCTTAACCAAAACAGGAAACCGAATTAGAATCACACACCCCCAAGGTGATTTTAGGTTTTAGTTGGTGTGAGGTATTAATTCACTACTTTTTTACCTTCGCTAATCTCTAAAATTATGGTCTTCCATCCACCACCGGTTATTTCATAGTATCCTTCCCATTCATACCCTTGGCTACTTTTCGCATAGTATGAATAATTGCCTTTTGTTTTTTCAAGTGTTACTTCTGCGTCTTTCACCCCTGGACCAGAGTGACAACTCCATACAGCATTAACAGTTCCAAGTTTGTCACCTTCTTTACCGCCATCAAATACGCTTATTTCACCAAGATACCTCATTTCTTTATCTGAAGCAAAAAATATAATTCCTGTAGGCTGAGTTGAGCGAATAGAATCTTCGTATGCCAGAATGGAATCGCGAGTCTTTTGAAGTTTCTCATATTCAATCTGAGCTAATTGATCTTCTTTTTCCTCTTTTTCAATAGCCTTACTGCTTTGCCCGCGATATTTAAAGCTTAAAGAAATTGCTTCATATCCATCATCAGGAATCTCAAAACGCTTAATTACCTTGTGTTTTGTACTCACTTCAAAAGCTCTTTCTATTGGTACGAAAAATTTAGCATTTCCATCTTGATTGGTTTTTTCAATTAAGGTGTCTCCAGAGTCCAAAACAGTAAATATGCTTTCTTGATAAATAGGTTTGTTTTGATAATCTCTAAAGTTAAAAGTGAATTTTATAAACCTAGAGGTATATCTAGTTCCAGTCCAAGTGGCATACCCTCTGTTACTTAAATTGATTAAACGTTCATTTTTTAATTCACCACAGGTTACCATGAATTTATTCCCAATAGGCAGCAATATTCTTAAAACACCGTTATTATCAGTTGTCGCTTCAAACTCGATCATGCTGCTGTTGATAAACTTTACTAAAGCATTTTTATATGGAGAATCATCAGGATTAAGTACTTTAAGAATTACAAGTGTTTTGTCACTAGATGGAGATAACTGATCTTGTCCAAGTACTGATGAGGTAAAAGACATTAGAACTAAATGGATGTATAGAATATATTTAATCATGAAATTTATTTAATCGTGATTCACGCGGATTGATAGTGCTTTCATGAATGTTTTGAGCTTGATGCTCTTTATTTTACCTAAATGATTAATGGCCCCAATTCATTGTCACCAATTTTCCTGAATTACAAAGATCTTGCCAAATTGCGCTTTAATGCAGTTTAGCTTCACTTTTGAATAATAGAGTGCCCCTCAAGCCTCGCAGAGATGCCAGGCTTTTTTGTTAAATGAAATTTGGAGAGCTTTAAAGAGCTATCAGGTACGTTGAGCGTTTTGTTTACATAAAATTCTATAATAGGCTCAAAACGAACCGTATCCACCAGTGATTCATTCTCCCAAATAATTTTTAGCAGACGACCTGACTTTGGGAATAAGTCAATGACGTGCTCACCAAAAGCAGAATAGTTATTATGAATTTTATACTTTGTTGTATGCTGGTTTTTCCTTTCGAATCAAATCGCTAATAGCGTCCCAAAGTGAAATTCTCTTTTCCAATGCTTGCTTTGCCACTATTAATGTTTCATTCCACTTCTGATCACTATTACCGCATAGTTCTGAAATCATCTTAAGAGATAATGGTCCGTGTTCATCACCGTCTAATTCGATATGTCTTTCAAGATAATATGTCAACTTGCTATATGCCGTGTTTTCTGAATCAGCAGATTTCAGGATTTCAATAAACATATCTGGGATAACATCTTCGCGTCCAAATGTGAAAGCAGAAGCTACAAGATGAGCTTTGTTTGTCTCAATAACTGAAAAAGAAAATTTCACGAAATCAGCTACTCTTGGGTCTATATTTATCTCGTTTAATGAATGTTTAATTGATTTTCCAGATTCAATAAGTCTTATGAAATTATTAATCTCGTTTGTATTTCCATTGGATTGAGTCATTGCGTCCAAATACATCTCAAAATGACTTTTTGGTTCTCCTAATTCATTGAGGTCACTTTCTTCTCCGTGTACGATCTCATTTATGAATCTAGAAAGGGTTGGTTTTTTAGATGGAAACCAAGGAACTTGAACATTTGTCAATTCTATTTGAAGGTGTTTTAAAAGTGACATAAAGTCCCAAACAGCAAATACGTGATTCTCCATGAAAACCCTGATGTCATCTATGGTCTTTAAGTTTTCATAAAGTTTATGATTCCGTAACTGATTTCTTAGCTCTGAAATCTCATTTTCTATATGATGTATTCTCTTCATTCCTCTATTTCTCTTCGTATATAACAAGTTTGAGCATGGTTTTGTTGCGACTTAAGGAGAAAGGGATAACAATATCTTTTCTAGTAACCCTCACTCGTTAAACCAAGACTATTTTAGACACTTTGAGAGCGTTTTAAGAGATAATCAAAGCTGCTTGAAAAAACCAAACACTATACTCGTTTAAAAACTCTGAGAATATAGAAATATTTAAGCGCCCTGGCTCTGTAGCCAAACTACAGAAGGCTATGGGGCTCTCATCTATAAATATAAGTTTAACCTATTTACGTGGTTTACAAATAGAGCCTCTAAGGCAAGAGGAAGCGTCTATAATCGAATTAACTATTTATGATTTCGACTTCCACCGCATATAAGTTTGTTAGAATTTAAATTTTATTAGCACCGCATTTCCATCGTCAAAAATTGATCCCCCAAGAGGTTTAAATAAAATCGCATCAAAATCATTGTACTGCGCTTTTGCGTCTCTTACTAAATCCTGTTTCATTTCTTCGTAACTATACAAATTCCATTTACCGCCTCTAATGTCGATCTGCCCCACTTTTTCATATTCTGTAATAGGCTGACAATCTGTAAAAATGTAAACGTTGTCTAATGACTAGAATTACGAAGCAATGCAAAGCCGTAAATCCAGTTTACGTGGTAAGGTCAGGAACATGAAATAATCCTGATTGGGTCACATAAGTGCTCTACTGAAGTTGCGTTGGAGCTCTTTTTTTTATTCCACCAATTTCTTAAGGTTGATTTCAACTATATTCGATTAAAAGATTAAAAAATGAAGAGATTTATTTTCAGTGCAGCCATACTTGCACTTTTAGGTTTAAGTTCTTGTGAAAAATGCACAGATTGCTATTGTGTTAGCTCATCTTCCTTTGATTTTGATGCTGGCATTCCTGAAAGCACGAAAAACGCAATAGAATCGGAAGTTGAAGCTGGTTTCAATAATACATATCCAGAAACCGTTGATGAAATTTGTGAGAAAAGAGGAGATTTTGATAGTGCGGTATCTGACTATGAAGCAGAATCAGCTAGTTTCACTGACCTAGGGGTTACAGGTGGCTTGAATTGGGCCTTTTCTGCAAATTATTCTTGTACCTGCGAGGATTAACCTCTTCGTAATTATTGATATTAAAATGGGCGAAGATTTCGCTCATTTTTTTTGTCCATTCATAAGGTTTAACCACCAACTATAACCATACTTAGTTGTTTAATACAATAATTCCTTTTTCAGTGTTTTCTATATATAATATTGCACTGTGATTAAGCTTTCTAACATCAACAAGCATTATAGCACCGGTTCTCATCAGTTGCATGTGCTGAAGGATATCAATCTTGAAATCGGGTCGGGTGAATTGGTTTCAATTATGGGCTCGTCAGGCTCAGGAAAATCTACGTTGCTCAATATTTTAGGGATTCTCGATGAATATGACAGTGGAGAATACTCACTTGATAATACGCTGATTAAAAACCTTTCAGAGCAAAAAGCTGCCAAATACAGAAATGAATTCATCGGTTTTATCTTTCAATCCTTCCATCTTCTTGGCTATAAAAACGCCATGGAAAATGTTGCTCTCCCACTATACTATAAAGGTGTTAGCCGGAAAAAGCGAAACAAACTTGCACTTGAATATTTAGATAAAGTTGGGCTCAAGGAATGGGCTGAACATATGCCAAGCCAATTATCAGGAGGACAACAACAACGCGTATCTATTGCTAGA
Source organism: uncultured Flavobacteriales bacterium (assembly GCA_905479105.1). GTDB lineage: Bacteria > Bacteroidota > Bacteroidia > Flavobacteriales_G > Salibacteraceae > SHAN690. Next base: position 59,123 of record CAJQLE010000004.1, on the reverse strand, counting down.
GCTTTAATCACACATCCTAAACTGATATTAGCTGATGAACCTACAGGAGCTCTTGATTCGGTTACATCACAAAGCGTCATGAATCTGTTCAGAGAAGTGAATAAATTAGGTATCACTGTAATTATAGTAACCCACGAAAAAGATATATCGGATTTAACTGATCGTCAAATCCTTCTTAAAGATGGTGCCATTTTAGAAAAGGAGGATGTCGATGTTTGACTTGGATAAATGGCAAGAAATCTTCAGCACGATCAATAAAAATCGACTTCGCACTTTTCTTACAGGATTCAGTGTTGCTTGGGGAATCTTCATGCTTATCCTGTTACTAGGATCTGGAAAAGGCTTGCAAAATGGTGCTGAAAACCAATTTGCTGGAGACGCCATAAACTCAGTTTGGATTTCGCCTGGTAAAACTTCCCTGCCTTATAAAGGATATAAGCCCGATAGATTTATTAGGCTTGAAAATGATGATTTCGAAGACATTCGGCTTCATCAAAAAGGGATTGAAAACCTATCTGCCAGAAAGTATTTGCAAGGTTCTGGAATGGCAACCTACAAGAATAAGACGGGAAATTTCGACATTCTAGGGTGTCTGCCAGGAGAAAAAGAAGCGGAACAAATAAGCATTATTGAAGGTCGCTTTGTTGACCATTTGGATATTACTGAGGCAAGAAAAGTTGCTTGCATTGGTATTGATATGAAAATTGAACTTTTTGGCACGGATGCCAGTCCAATTGGAGAATACATCAATATCAATGGAATCCCATTTAAAGTGATTGGATTCTTTAGTGACCAAGGTGGGGATAGAGATGTTCGAAGAGCATGGTTGCCTTTGTCAACTCATCAAAAAGTATTTGGCGATCCTATGCGCGTTGATAGAATGGTTATGACAACTGGAGACGCTACGATTGAAGAAGCTGATCAAATTGTATCTGACTTGCGAACGAGATTGTCGCAACGATTGAACTTTGACCCAACCGATGAGCGTGCCGTATTTATAAGAAACAGAGCACAATTTTTTCAAAAGTTTGTTCAACTATTTTTTGGCATCCGAGTATTCATTTGGATCATAGGATGCGGAACAATATTGGCTGGAATTGTAGGCGTAAGTAATATCATGATGATTGTGGTAAAAGAACGTACACGAGAAATCGGGATCAGAAAAGCCCTTGGAGCAACAGCTTCATCTATAATTGGTATGATTATGCAAGAAGCCATATTCATTACTGTAGTAGCTGGATACATTGGACTCTCCTTAGGTGTTGGTCTCTTAGAATGGGCAGATAACATGATTAGCGGAAATGATTATTTCCTCAACCCTGAAGTAGATATTAAAATCGCCATTAGTGCGACCATACTACTCATCATATCGGGGAGTTTGGCAGGGTTAATTCCTGCTATCAGGGCGTCAAGAATTCAACCGGTAGTAGCATTAAGAGAAGATTGACATGTTTGACATAGATCGCTGGCAAGAAATATATCACGTACTCTCGAAGAATAAACTTCGAACAGCTCTCACGGCATTTGGTGTTTTTTGGGGTATGTTCATGCTTGTGGTTCTCATGGGGTCAGGAAATGGGCTTCGCAATGGGGTAATGGGTGATTTCGGAAGTTTTGCTACCAATAGTTTCTTTGTGTGGGGTCAAACATCCAGTATGCCTTATAAAGGTTTTCAAAAAGGTAGATATGTTGCTTTTGACAATGATGATACTGAAGCGTTAAAAAGAGGATTAACAGGTGCGGCAGTTGTCGCTCCAAAATGTCAACTTGGAGGCTATCGGTCTACAAACTTTGTAACACGAAAAAATTTCAGTGGAAGCAGCTTTGGTATTTCAGGTGATGTTCCAGAGATTATTAAAATCTCACCTAAAAAAATTGTCCAAGGCAGATGGTTAAACCAAAAAGATCTAGACGATAAAAGAAAAGTAGCTGTCATCGGATCTAGAGTTAAAGAGGTGTTATTTGAAAAGGATGAAAACCCAATCGGAGAATACATTAACATCAGTGGGATCTACTTTATGGTGATCGGTGTGCATGATTTGGAATTTACCTCCGGACATAACGACAGTGAATTGGAATCAATACTTACGCCACTTACTACATTTCAGCAAGCTTTTAATTGGGGTGATAGAGTGGGCTGGTACTCTGTAATGGGGAAACCAGACGTTGCAGTTGCTGATTTGGAGCAGGAAGCAAGAGTCATCCTGAAAAAACGACATAATGTGCATCCAGATGATCACAGAGCTATAGGTGGCTGGAATGCATCCGAAGAATTTGGTAAAATTTCCGGATTATTTATAGCCATTCAAGTGCTAGTTTGGGTAGTAGGAATTGGCACTTTACTGGCTGGAGTTATTGGAGTCAGTAACATAATGCTGGTGGTAGTAAAAGAAAGAACAAAAGAGATTGGTATTCGAAAAGCGATCGGTGCCACCCCTTTTTCAATTGTATCACAAATAATTCTTGAAGCACTTATACTTACTGGAATGGCAGGATATCTTGGCCTTTCAGCTGGAGTTGGAGTATTGGAATTAGTCAATAGCAGTATTGAAGGGTCAGCGGGAATGTTCACAAACCCCGAAATAGATCTTTCTGCAGCTCTAATTTGTTTAATAATCATTGTTATATCTGGCGGACTGGCGGGAGTAATACCTGCACAAAAAGCCGCTGGAGTAGACCCCATTGTTGCACTAAGAAGCGAATAATCAATTATGAAATCAGCCATTAAGATAATCGGACTTGTAGGAATTTTAGGCCTCTTTATATGGACGCTTTTCTTCCTTTATCAAAAGAATCAGGAAGAACCAGTAGTTTATGAAACGATGTCTCCAGAGTACCGAACCATTATTAAAAAGAGTGTAGCTACAGGATCTGTTGTGCCGAGGAATGAAATATTCATTAAGCCTCAAATCTCTGGAATCATTCAAGAGATTTTTGTAAAACCAGGTGACATTGTAAAAAATGGAGATTTAATCGCCAGGGTCAAGGTGATTCCAAATATGAGCGCCTTAAATAATGCTGAGAATCGAGCAAATAGGGCCAAAATATCCCTAAATAATGCTCAGATGGATTATGATCGAAACAAGTCACTTGTGGATCAAGGCGTTATTTCGCAAGCCGAATTTCAGCAGTTTGAAATCGCTCGAAAGCAAGCAAACGAAGAGCTAAATGCTGCGGAAGATGCTTTGGCAATTGTTCGTGATGGTGTTTCTAATAAAGTCGGAAACAGCAGTAATACGCTTATCAAGTCGACCGTAAGTGGAATGGTATTGGATGTTCCAGTTGAAGAAGGGTTTAATGTAATAGAAGCGAATAACTTTAATGATGGAACAACAATAGCTAGTATTGCTGATATGGACAATTTGATTTTCCAAGGTCGAATAGACGAATCAGAAGTTGAAAAACTTCAACTAGGAATGGAACTCATCATGAATATAGGAGCCATTGAAAAGGATGAATTTAAGGCCATTCTAGAATATATATCTCCAAAAGGGGTCACTGAGGAAGGGGCTATAAAATTTGAAATTGAAGCCGCTGTTGCTGCCGATAGTAACCATTTCATTAGAGCGGGATATTCTGCCAATGCAGATGTGGTCCTCGACCGAAAGGATAACGTATTATCCATAGATGAGTCCTTAGTGACCTTCGAAGACAACAAAACCTTTGTGGAGGTGGAAACATCAGCACAAAAATTTGAGAAGCGAGAAATTCAAACTGGAATATCCGATGGCATTAACATTGAAGTAATATCGGGTATTAGCGAAGAAGATAAATTGAAAAAGCCTTTAAAATAGGCCGACTTAACGGGTAGATATTTTCCACTCGTTTTTGAAAGGGCAGGCTTGATAACTTTCGTCTACCCACACATATGCAACTTGACAGTTCTTCATTATCCATGCCTCAAGCCGCTCATTTTCCTTCTTTCTTTTAGTACTGGTCATCAGTCGCGGGTAGTCATCTTTGACATTAGCCATATGAGGTTCAGTAATTTTCACCAACTGAATTAATCTATATGCCTTTTTACCGTCATCAGTTTGAAATAAATCTGGACCACCAATATCGCCCACCTTCATTTTTTCAATGCTAAAAAGTAGATTTCTATCCATTTGACCCAGCGTCTCCATATCAAACTTATTGGAAGCATCCATTGGATTAATCATCATACCTCCATTCATCCTCGTAGCTTCATCATCACTATATTTTATAGCCGCTTGAGAAAACGTTAATGAATCATCAGTTTTAATCACTGTTTTCAAACTGTCTAACCAAACTTTTGCATTCTGCAAATCCATGGGTGAAACTTGAGGTGCCAAAAGAATATGCCTCACATTAAGTCGATCACCTTTTCTATCTATCATTTGAATAATGTGAAATCCATATTGCGTTTTCACAATCTCAGAAACTTGGTTTTTTTCTAAGCCCATTGCAGCACTCGCAAACTCAGGAACCAATTCGGTCCTATCCAAAAAGCCAAGTTCGCCATTCTTCATAGCCGAACCAGGGTCGGCTGAGTACAAGTAAGCTAATGTTCCAAAATCTTCACCATTCTCTACCCTCTTTTTGAAGTCACGCAACTTTGTTTTGATACGATCCTCCTCTTGAGCACTAATAGGTGGTTTACGAGCAATATGAGCGATCATTGCTTCAGAGTTAATATAGGGAATGCTATCCTTTGGTATTGACGCATAGAACTCTCGCACTTCAGCAGGAGAAACTCTCACATCTCCGGTTACTTGCTGCTGCATTTGCTGAATGGTTAAAATCTCCTTCACTTCATCTCTGAAATCCTCCTTTATTTCATCCAATGTCTTCCCATAGAATTTCACAAGTTCTTCTTCTGAGCCCACTTGAGAAATAAAGTACCTCAGCCTTCTGTTCAACTCCTGTTCAATTTGATCTTCAGACACAACTATACTATCTGCCTTCGCACGAACTAGAAATAGCTTTTGGTACATCTGATCCTCCAAAACCTGGCACCTGGTATTCTCATGCACAGGAATGTCAGAAAGGGTCATCTGATCTATTTGACCTTCAATGTCAGAAAGAAGTACAATTTTCTCCCCAATAAGCGCTACAACCTTATCAATAACTTGGGGTTCACTTTGTGCAACGGCAAAATTAGACCCAAGGCAAAGGAAGGCTGCTAGAAATAAACTATTGAGGTAGTTGAGGTTTATCATATATAATTACATTTCCTTTTGATTGAGCTTCTTGATAGAGCTTTCTTCTAATTGAACTCAACAACTCCAATTTTCTTTTATTGAGAATCAAACTTTTGATCTTGCCACGTTCCAAATCTATAGGCGAAAGGGTGTTCTTAGATTGAAGATCACGAATTGACAAAATGTAAAGGAATTCAGGATCGGTAAACGTTACCAGATTATCAGAACGAAGAAAAGTTTCTTTATTGTATACTTCAATGGGCAATTCACGCAGCAATTCATTAAAATAAACCCAATTGGTATCGTTAAAAAACTTCACGGCATATTTGTGACAATATTCTGTGAGTTGTTCAATATCTTCCGTCTCTTCTGACTGAACCCACTTTTCTACTTCTTCAACATTTGGACTATTCAATTTCAGTTTGACATATCTTACTTTCAGTATGTAATCATTCAATTGAAAAATCTCTTGGTTCTCATCGTAAAAGGATAGAATTTCATTTTCAGTGAAATTGGTATCTAACTTTTGAGCTACTTGCCCTTTTTCAAAAGCAAATATGTAGAGTTCCTTTCTGTAGCTCTCCACCCTATTTTCGATATCCGCTTCTACACCATCTAGATTAAACCGCGCTTTGCTGTACATCAACTCTCTATTCACCCATGTTTGAATCATGTTAACAGCGAGTTCTGTGCTGTCTTCTGCCGTAAGATCATTAGGAATAAAGGTCTTCAGCTCCTTAAATGTCAACGTGTTTTTTCCGGCTTGAGCTATCACCAATTCCTGCTCTACGGTGTTAGAACAAGATGCTAATAGCATCATAATTAAAATTAAGCCTGAAAGTCTCACTTAGTCTTGAATCGATTTGAAGACTTCTTTGTCAACACTGAATGGATATTTCTCACGTAATTGTTCAATCCAATCAGACTCAAGATGATTTTGATAAGCCGAAGTCACTAAACCCCGCGCCTCACTTAACGTTTTAGGTTGCGGCTCCATCTTCTTGTATATCTGAACGATCACCTTTTTTGATTGAGTTTCACCACCCGTTGTCTCATAAATGCCTGGCTCAGAAGAAACCGCATCAATATATTCATCATCTCCTTTAGAATAAATTCCAGATCGAATAGAGAGACTCAAAGCACTCTCTTCGTTAATCTTATCGAGTATATATGAATCAGTATATCCTTTTTTCAATCGCTTCTTAGCTAGCTTCATGGTCTTCTTGGCAATGTCCGCATTCTCACATATGTAAACTGAAGCATCAACGCGCTCACCCCACATGAAATCATTCTTGTGTGTTTCGTAATATTCGCTCAAACCAGCTGAATCTTTCACCGCTTTGGTCCATACTTTCTGATCCATTAAATCAAACAATAGAATACCATCATGATACTCTTGCATCAGTGCTTTGAATTCAGGATGTTTAGCATCCAAAATGCGATCTTCAAAAGTTATAAGAGAAGCGTCAACAAATCCTTCCCATTGCGTTTTAAGCAGTTCATTCAACTTCTTCTCATCTGTTGATTTACGTTGAAACTTTTGTAAGTAGATCAAGTAATCCTTTTGAGTATAGCTCGTTATTGAGTGGCTGAATACATTATCCGTAATCGTAAAAACTACTCCGTCTTTTGGAAGTTCCTCTGGCGCAATCCATTTACCTTCTATATAGTCGGAGTTCACGAGCTTGTTGATCACATCTCTGTTCTTGAAGTTATAACTTAAGGCGTAATCATCCTTCATCTTTTTGATGAGTGAAGTTCTTCCTTTTTGGCCTCTACTATCTCGCTCGATTCTTTTCTTAATAGAAGATTGAAGCTCATCAAATGAACCTATGCCTTTATACTCATCTCTTTGGATAATGTGCCATCCATAGTTTGTTCTAACGGGCTCGCTAAACTGACCATTCTGCTCAAGCGCAAAAGAAGCATCTTCAAATGCCGGCACCATTCGACCTGTTCCAAACCATGGAAGTCTGCCTTCATTCTTTGCTGAAGCTTTATCATCTGAGTATTCCTTCGCAAGCGTGCCAAAATTCTCTCCTGCATTCAAGCGATCATAAATTTCGTTGACCTTCTCTTCTGCTCTTACTTGATCTTCGCTTTCCGTTTCAGCTCCAGAACGTGCCGAAACCATGATGTGAGAAACTCTAATTTCTCCTCGTGCTGGTCTTTTATCCTTCACAAAAATCAAGTGATATCCAAATCTTGTTCTAACGGGCTTACTTAGCGTCCCAACTTCAGTATTATACGCTGCAGACTCGAAAGGATAAACCATTGAAAATGCAGTAAAGTATCCGAGATCCTCCGCAATTATCGTTTCATCCTTTGAAGCGCGAATTTTCGCTACAACATCCTCCATATTCTTTTGTGACTTAATGCTTTTTGAGTACCCGTTAAGTCTTTTGAAGGCTGCTAATGTATCTGCAGGAGAAGCATTTTCGCTCACTTTCACCAAAATATGGTACGCGGAAACATCTTTGGTCATTCGATCATATGCCTCTTGAATAAGCTGATTATTCATTGCGCGATCGACCAAATAAGGCTGGGCCAATTGATTTCTATACCCAGCAAGCTCATTGATGAATTTGCCAGCCGTATCCATTCCTAAATCCTCAGCGGCTTTCACCTTCAATTTAAAATTGATGAAAAGATCAAGGTATTCCTCCATGCTCTTCTTATCAATCACATTGCTGGTATTGTTCTTATTGTAAATGGCTAAGAATTCATCAACGGAAACGACCTCATTTCCAATTTTCATTAAAGCAGGGTTCTGTTGAGCTGATGCGTTCAATCCAATAAAACCTAAAACCAATGCCAATAATATCTTCTTCATATTCTTTCTTATAAAACGATTATCTACTTGTATAATTTGGTGCTTCGCGTGTGATAGAAACATCATGTGGATGACTTTCTCTAACTCCCGCAGCCGTGATTCTGATAAATTGTGCGTTTTGAAGTGCTTCAATATTTCCTGCACCACAATAACCCATTCCTGCTCTCAATCCACCTATCATCTGATAAAGCACTTCACTTAATTTCCCCTTAAAAGGAACGCGACCTGAAATTCCTTCAGGCACTAATTTTTTAATGTCATCTTCAACATCCTGGAAGTAACGATCACTAGAGCCTCTTTGCATTGCCTCTAAACTTCCCATCCCTCTATAACTTTTAAATCTTCTTCCTTCGTAGATAATTGTTTCACCTGGAGATTCTTCAACCCCCGCAAACATAGAACCTACCATCACCGAAGATGCTCCAGCTGCCAATGCTTTAACGATATCACCACTAAATCGAATACCACCATCTGCAATAACAGGAATGCCGGTTCCTTTTAGCGCATTTGATACATCCATGATTGCACTTAATTGAGGGACACCAACGCCAGCTATAACACGAGTAGTACAAATGGATCCTGGACCGATACCAACTTTTACACCATCAGCTCCTGCTTCGACTAACGCAAGGGCGGCTTCAGCTGTAGCAATATTGCCTATTACAAAATCCACTTTATTTCCGAATCTTCTTTTAGCTTCTTTAAGCGCATCGATAACTCCTTTTGAATGACCATGCGCTGTATCAATAATCAGTGCGTCCACTCCTGCGTTGATCAACGCTTCCATTCGATCAAATGTATCAGGCGTAATTCCAACAGCTGCTGCAACGCGCAATCTTCCGAAATCATCTTTACAGGCATTTGGTCTAATCTTAGATTTAATGATATCCTTAAAAGTGATTAAACCAATGAGTTTATTATTTGCATCAACTACAGGAAGTTTCTCAATCTTATGCTTTTGAAGCATTTCCTCCGCTTTTTTCAAGTCAGAGCCATCCGTTGTAGTTACAACATCATCTCCTGTCATCACTTCACTTAGAGGCCTTGTCATTGATTTCTCAAAACGCAAATCTCGGTTGGTAACAATTCCTTTCAGCTTCATATCAGCATCAACCACGGGAATTCCTCCGATAGAATGTTCTTTCATTAATGCCAGAGCATCACCAACTTTTGCTGCCGTTCCAATGGTTACTGGATCTTGGATCATTCCGCTTTCAGACCTCTTCACCTTGCGCACTTCAGCCGCTTGTTGCTCTGCTGTCATGTTTTTATGAAGGACGGCTATTCCACCTTCTTGAGCAAGGGCGATCGCCAATTCAGATTCCGACACGGTATCCATTGCCGCTGAAACAACGGGAGACCTTAACTCAATGTTGCGAGAAAATCTTGAAGTTATGTCTACGTTTCTTGGTAAGATTTCCGAATAACTCGGAACAAGGAGCACATCGTCAAATGTTAGTCCTTCTTTGATTTGTTGAGTAGATTGATTCATTTGCTGCGGCTCTTAAAAAATTGGGCAAAAATAGCAAGATATAGGCTTTAAACCGCCTAAAAAACTAAATAGCTGTTAAAGTAAAAAGAGCTAACGAATTAACTGCACCTTTCCTGCGTAGTTCATCGTTTCGCCTCGGGCATTCGAAAGCACCAATCGATAAGCATAAACCCCAGTGTTTTCGCTATCTCCACTCCAACCCTCAAAAGGATCATTGGTTTTAAAAATCAACAATCCAGTGCGATCATATATCACCAATTCATAATTGGTCGGATCAATAAAGTTTACCAAGGGCAAAAAACTATCATTTCTTCCATCATTGTCTGGCGTAAAAGCATTTGGCAAAAACACTGTCGGTGGATAATCAAAGCAAAGTAAATTGGAAACTGATGCCTCATCGAATCCATAAACGTTTCCGCTCGTTTCTTGCGCTTCAACATAATAACAGATTGACCCACTCACCAAATCGATTGCTTCAAGGTTATCTGTGTACTTAAAAGTGCGTTCATCAGAGTATAGAAGGTCTTCGTTTGATCCGGTTGTGACCCTGTAAAGGTTGTAATAATCAACATCTGTATCGGCAGTATCGAAACCCTCGTAATTCGTCCAAGTAACCTTATTAATTAAATCTTGAACGTTTTTAGTTCCTTGAACATAAACGCTTTTAGCAATTTGAGATCGGCCAATTACTTCATTGCACTGATCATATGCAAAGACTTGATAATAGTAAGGCGTTTGAGAAGCACTTCCACTTTCATCTGATATGGGGAATTCAGATGTCAAATCCTCATCAACCACTTCCACTTTCATAAATTTATTGTCATTTGTCATAGATCGCCATAATCCGTAAGCGACCGTTTCTGCCGTAGTATCTGCGTAAACATTAATCGCGTTGAGACCACTCTCATGATTGTTTACGATACTCTTGATGTATAAATAGTCAGGCCTGTTTTTCTTACCCAAGTCAATCACTATTTTATTAGACAATGCCTCTTTACCCGTTATTTCATCAAAAGGGCAGATTACATACGTGTATTTATTACCCGCGACTAATCCACTATCTAAAAAAACAGAATCAAGCGAAGACAATACAGAAATAACCTGAGGCGTTTCGTTATTATCTTGGCGATACACTCTGAATCCTGATAAATTCCTCACTCCAACTGGAAAGCCTTTGCGAGGCATTGGCCATTCAAAAGCCAATTTACCAGAGCATTTATCAAAAGCTGCAGTGTCTATAAACATTGTGCTAAACCTGAGACTATCTGCGGCTTGATTGTACCATAAGTTCACCGAATCAAAGCAACTATCAAAAGGGGCAACTGAGAGCGTTTCTGGCCTCAACAAAGCATCGATTCCATTTTTATAATACGTGTATGATAAACTATCACTACCAAATATGGTATCGGTTCTATTAAAGTCCTCAAAGTAAAAAAGCATATAGCCATACGTGTCTTCCGAAACACTTTTAGACCACTCTAAATTCACCAATCCAGTTGCTGTATCCACACTTGCGCATAAGAGGTTAGTTTGAGCAGGTGCTAAATCATCAATCACATTTTTAGTAGCCTGATTAGATCTGCTTATGCAACCACCCACCCCCTTGGCTTCAAGGCGATATAACACTTCTTCTTTGCACGCAACAGTTGTGTCGTGTGCCGCAGTCAGTGGGAAATCAAAAGTTTCCAGTTGAGTCCAATTGCCCAAAAAATCACTTTTATAAAGACGATAAATGGAATCTTGGCTTTCAAGACCACTATTATTCCATCCTAAACTCACAACACGACCAGAAGATGAAATTCCTAAAACGATAGGAGAAACCGTGTCTAAAGCAGCGCTCGTATCAACAAAACCATTGACTACTTGAACAAGTGTAAATTGCCCAAACGTGGCATAGTTTCCATTAACCAAGACAGATGTCTGATTAAAGTCAGTGATTTGAGAAACTATTGAAAAAGAGTTAGCAACGTTATTTCGATAGTAAAGTAAATAGGCATTGAAGTCGGACCCTGTGTCAGCGGGCTGTATCCAAGAAAGGGTAGCATCCTGATTTTCATCAAGAGAAATACAGCGCAACGATGGTTCTGTTTGCGCAAACAAGTTGACCATCAAAAAGATGGCAATAAGAGAAAAAAGATATTTCCTAATCATTCTCAAACCAGAGTACAAAAGTACAACGCTTTAACGCAGGTTCTAATTGCCTTAAGATTAGATAAATATTGATTCTACAATAACTTAGTAATCTGTGAGCTCAAAATTTTACTTTTGCAAACTGTCTATGAATCAACTTAAATTCATCATCGGATTATCGATCCTTCTTTTTACTGCGCCAAACCTGCGCGCTCAGTACGCTTGGGATGTTGGTGTTAGTGCTGGAGGGGCGAATTACTTGGGTGAGATTGGTGGCGGTCCAAGCCTAGCAAGAGACTGGGTTTTAGACATGAAGTTGGATCAAACACGTTGGAATCCAGGTGCATTTGTTCGTTATAGAGCTAATTATAATTTGGGTATAACATTAAGCTTAGAGTATTTGCGTCTGCAGGGTGCTGATAGTTTAACTGAAAACCCAAATCGATTTACAAGAAATTTAAGTTTTCGAAATGACGTTTTTGAACTTGGTCTGACTGGGGAATATTATTTCTTCAATCAAGCAGATGTTGGACGAACTGGAAGGTACTTGTTGGATTTTAAAGCTTATTTCTTCGGAGGATTATCAGTTTTCTATAACAATCCAAAAGCTCAGTTGAATGGGGAGTGGATGGCCTTACGTCCTTTAAATACTGAAGCACTCGAAACTCAGTACAGTGCAGTTCAAGTTGCTGTTCCTTTAGGCTTTGGTTTCTTTTATACGTTTTCAAGACTTCACCGATTTGGAATGAAGTTGAGTTACCGATATACATTCACAGATTACATCGATGATGTAAGTACTCTATACCCAAAAACAGAATTACTACAAAGCCCAGAAGCTGTTGCTCTTTCTAACAGAACCGGAGAGGTTGCCAATCATCCACTGGCTCAAGAATTAGCCAAAGTATATGTTCCAGGTCAGATTCGTGGAAACCCAGATGCAAATGACAGTTTCTTAACTATAAGCTTGAATTACTCCTACGTAATCAGAGGCAAGTCTAAAAGCTTCGGAAAAAGAAAAAATTACCTTTATGGCCGCAAGAGAGGCCGAATGGGAAGAGCTCGCTTCTAATCAATTTTTTTCTTTTACTTTTCTTGAAAATTTCGATCTAAATGAGAACAGTTACATTTTTTGTACTTGGAATTCTATGGAATTCAGCCATTGACGCTCAAACCATCAATACTGACATCTTCATAAAAAACATCGACCTTCTTTATGAATCTGCAGCCAAAAGCTTTAAAGAAATCAAATTGGAGCAATCGGGAAATACGGATGATGGTGATGTAAAATATCATTCAAGTAGAAAAATTTCTGGTGCATCCGATGTCTATATTAAAGCTGATGATGAAAACAGCTATACTTATGTCGCCCACTTTGAATCGAAAGATTTAAAAACAGCTGAAGCAAAAATCGAAGAAATGATGGGGTTGATACTTGGTCAAGTTTCTGATAAAGGACTTGCGAGAAGCAAAGGGACTGAAATGCGGTATGAAGGGTATAGAAAACACACTGTCGAATACGAGACGGACAATATCGACCTTCTGGGAAAGTATCCATCTTTCTCCGTTGGAGTTCTTAAAGGAAGTAATCCTGTGATGATCGAGTTAACGATCAATGAGCCTCTTTGGAAATAACCACTTGAAGTATTGAGCGAGCTTGGATAGTGGTTTCATCCAACGAGTATGAGCTTTAGCTCGAATGCCGTTTTTCTTCCATGCGCGTGCATCTTCTTTGTTTGCATTCCAGCGGTTAGTCAAGGAAATATTGCTTGCTCCTCCTACTCTCATTTTGACTAGCACCTCAGGAATATACTTTGCCTTCAAATCGTGTTTTAAAAGCATGCGCAACATTAACTCATAATCGGCCGACTGTTTGAATGAAAGATCATAGTCCCCGAACTTCTGATAATGTGACTTTCTCAAATAAAAAGTCGGATGAGCAGGCATCCATCCGCTGTAAAAAAGGGTTTTGTCAAATTCTTTTGACCGCCATTGACGAATAATTTTCTCTTCATTCAATCGATCTACATAGTCTAAATCTCCATAGACAGCATCCACCTTTTGATTCTCAAATGCTCTTGCAATAAAACTTAAACTTGAGGTTGATGCAAAAAAATCATCCGAGTGTAAAAACCCAATCACATCTCCGGTCGCAAGGTTGATTCCTTTGTTGAGCGCATCATAAATCCCACCATCTGGTTCACTGACCGAAATTGATACAATATCATCATACTCCTCAACAATAGTCATGGTCTTATCCTCAGACCCTCCATCAACGATAATCAGCTCTATATAAAGATAGTCTTGAGCACGCAAAGAGTCTAATGTTGCTCTAATGGTTTGCTCACTATTATAACAAGAAGTAATTACCGAAATTTTCATCCTTCCAATTCGCGATCTTTAATTTTCTCCGCAGGATTCCCCCTGTTGATGGTATATGGGTCAAGATTGTTAGAGGCAATAGAACCGACAGTAAGTAAAGCATGTGTCCCAATCGTCACTCCCTGGGTTACAATCGCCTTAGCGCCTATCCAAGCTCCTTCTCCGATTACAATCGGTTTCACAATCAAATCAAATGATGTTTTAGAAAAGTTGTGGTTTCCCGCTAGTAGCAACGCTCCTTGAGAAATACAAGCGTGATCACCAATGGTTACATCATCGAGGTTGTCTATCCATACGTGTTCTCCTATCCAAGCATAATCCCCAACGCTCAGTTTCCAAGGATACTTTATTTCCACCCTTGGCTTGATAACCACACCAATACCTATTGAAGCTCCAAAGAGCCTTAATAGTATGCGCTTCAATCCATAAGGCAACCACAACCCTGATTCAAAATATACCAATGAGCAAAAGTGCCACAGAAGTCGCCTCAGAAGAGTTGCTCCAGGACTATACCAGTCGTTATTAAACGATGAAAGATTAACTTTTTGCACTGAACAGTTCTAAGTAGTTGGATCGAATTTCTTCAAAGTTAAATCTAGTCTTGAGATAGGCTCTAGCCTTTTGAGACATTTCCATATAGTCTGAGTCAGACAAGACAATCGCTTCGCTGAGCACCTTATTCCATCTTGACTTGTCATCCAAAGGAATTACCCATCCCGCTCCGAACTCTTCCAGGTCATTCCAAGGGGTTTGATCAGATATAATAACAGGACAACCAAAAGACAGCGCTTCGATAATGGCATGGCCAAAGTTTTCGCCACTGGTCATTGATATGAAAAAATCCGCTTTTTGATAATCCAATTTAATCTCTTCCGCATTCCTCCCTCCTCTTGATTCAATGTTTGGAGATGCCTTAATCACTGAACTACATTTTTCAAAATAATCTTCATCGTCTTCTGTTCCCACAAGTTTCAATTGAAGTTTATTCAATTGTGAAAACATTTCCACCAACTCAAGGGTGTTTTTTACAGCACTAATCCTACCCACTGATAAAAACGAAAAACTCGATTTACTGACTCTATGCTCTACCTGTGAGGGCGTTGCTGTAAGATTGGAAGCAATTCGAATGTTAGCTTTTGGGTACACATAAAGGATGGCTTCCTTTTCCTTCATACTAGTAGCGTGAAAAATTACTTTCTTTTCAATTCCAAGAAACCCTAGCAAGTCAATCAAAAGTCGTTTTTGTTTGACTTTGATGGCAATAGCATTCTGATTCAGCATCCCACGTGGGGCTAAAATAACCTTTAAGCTTCGTTTAAAAAGTAAAACGAAAATCAATGGAATGGAATTGAACAATGGAGAATAAAACCCATTGATGTACAAAACATCAACTTTCATTGACAAACTCTTAAAAGCGCCTTTGAGATGATTTCGAGAAGAATAATAAACCTTTGATCTATATTTATCCAACCATTGATCAGGCATCAGATCAAACGGTGTATTATCGAACCAATCTGTATTTCTTGTAAACAAAGAGAAATTCACATCGCCATTCAAACTTGAAATCATGTTGAATATCGATGTAATTGGTCCACCCGCTTTATAGCCAGGGACAAACCAGTCGGTAAGTATGAGAACTTTCGGCTTACTCAATGTGATTGTTTTTCATCCAATCGGCCAAAGTAATCAATGGCCAAACGCGCGACCAAGTGACTGTTGGATCACCTTTTAAAAATTTAGACCATAAGTTATCTATAGCAGCAGCATCGAAATAACCGGTCGTTCTCAAGAAGTCCAACCTTTCTTCCGCGAAGCTTTTAAGCTCTTTCTTCAGCCAATTCTCCCAGGGCAATACAAAACCCATCTTTGGTCGATCTACAATTTCCTTGGGCAATAAATCACTGAAGCTGTCCACCAATAATTTCTTAGGTGAATGAGGATACTTTAGTGAATCTGAAATATGCATCGAGTATTCAACCAACTCGTGATCTAAAAAGGGCACACGAACTTCTAATGCATGCGCCATGGACATTTGATCGGTATCTCGCAGAAGAACATTCTGCATATACGTTGCCATTTCAGCAATTCCTATTCTTCCCAATGTTGGCAACGCACCGAACTCATTGTATTGCTCAAGGGATTGGATTGTGTCAAAGACATTGTTTGACGAAAGTGATTTTTTTCGCAAAAGCTTTGAAACAGAATCATCTAAAAGCACCTTGCGGAAAACGGGATACAGATGCTGAAGATCAAAATAATCTGACAGGAGAATTTCCTTCGTTTTTGCCGATTGAAAGCCCGGCTTTGCTGTTCTTAAAAGATTTCCAATTAACGCCCTCAAAGGCTTTGGAAAGCTTAATATCCAATTGTGTTCTGCGACATAAGGAATACGCGTAAACACGTCATAGCCGGCAAAAACCTCATCACCTCCTAAGCCGGATAAAGCCATGCTAATGCCTTGCTTCTTTGTTTCTCTAGAAACGATCCAAGTGTTGGGTCCATCGCCAGATGGGTGATCCATGGCTGCTAGAGCTTCTGGAAGCGCCTCCAATAAATCATTAGGGCTGAGCTGAATCTCATGATGATTGCTGTTAAATTTCTTGGCAACTGTTCTTGCGTAAATCGCTTCACTGAACGCTGAATCATCAAATGATACATTGAAGGTGTCGATGGATTTACCCAATCGCTCAGCAATGATTCCTACAATAAGACTGGAGTCAATTCCTCCAGAAAGAAACGCCCCAAAAGGAACGTCAGAAACCAATCTCAAATCAACCGCTTTGGTCACTTTTTCTCTGATATTCTTCTGGACAATCACTGGGTCCGAATCAAAGTGATAGGACTGCCATGGCTTCCAATATTCCACTTCTTTAAAATCGGTATCGCTTACTTGAACGTAACAACCCGGATTGAGCATAAAAACTCCTTCGATCATTGTTTTCGGGGCGTGTACTGTCTGATAGCGCAGATAATCGACCAATGAAGTATCATCCAATTTCGGCTTCACCAATCCCGAAGCTAAAATGGAACGTATTTCTGAAGCGAATAAGACGGACTGAGCAGCATTGGCATAATACAAAGGCTTAATTCCTAGGCGGTCTCTTCCAATCCAAAGCTTTTCCTCTTGATTATCCCAAAAGGCAAATGCAAACATTCCGTTGAATAATTGCAGCGCCTTCATGCCCCATTTCATAAAAGCAGCCAATACAACTTCCGTATCAGAATCTGTCCTGAAATCATGGTCACTCAACTGTGACTTAATGTCTCGGTAATTATAGAGTTCGCCATTGTATACCATCGTATACCGACCATCAAGAGATGAGAAAGGCTGATTAGAGGATGGATTGATATCAATTATGGATAGCCTTCTATGGCCAAGTATTGCATTCTTACCAGCGTAAATCCCTTCAGCATCTGGGCCACGATGAGAAATCTTAGCCGTCATTTTTTCTACTCGATCTCGAGCATCATCCAAGTTTTCTAATCCGTAAATACCGGCTATTCCACACATAAATGCAAAGATGCTATTTAAGAAACGACATCAGTCGTTCCGCCCAAATTTCAGGAGTGTTTTTCATCCCTAGCTGATGACTCTTTTCAGACATGTTCAGCAATTCATCTTCATCCAGATTTGCAATCCAATGCATTGCCCTCAAAAGTTCATCCGAATTACTTGATTTGAATTCGCTTCCATTTCCATCCAAAAATGACTCCTTAGATCCAATCTTGTCACTCAATAGCATTGGAAAACCTGCAACCGCCATTTCGTGCACTGAAACTCCCCAAGGTTCAAAATGACTCGGTAAAATATAAACTCCCGTTTCTTTCAAAACAGGAAGCATATCCGCTGGCTGAATAAATCCAAAGTGCTTTATACCTTGCGCCTCCACCCTATTTTCAAATTGATCACCTGTGCCAACGCACCATAGTTCCCATTCAATATTCGTTTCTCTGAACTTTAAGAATGCCTCCCAAAGGTCAAAAATGCCTTTATGCTGTGTGTAGCGTCCTAGGTATAGGAATCGTTTAAGGAAAGATTCCTTCTTGCTCTTAGCTACTTCATTAAAAGCCGATTGAAACTTGCTCGTGTCAGCAGAATAAAAGCCCGTTTGGATATCACCTTCATCAAAACCCAACTTCAAGGCATATTTCTTTTGCACTCTTCCAGGAACGAATGCTTTATGAAAGGATCTTTTAATGGTAAAAGGAGAAATCAAGGTTGCTACTACTTGTTTCACTGAACCACTCCAATGATTATCCAAGCTCAAAACACACACAGACTGATCTTTCATTGATCTACATACCTTCAAATATCCCTTATCTATCCACCCGCTTGACAGAATTAGATCAGGAGCAAACTCCGATACCAATTGGGTCATTTCCAAATCACTTAAACTGTCTCGTGAATGAACTTTATCAAAAAATGAAAGGTCAAATTTGAAAGGTGCTTCTGGATTGATAGGCCAGTGAATTAGCATTAACTCAACATCACAATCTTTTAAAGCACGAAGACAAGCGACAGAATAATCCGCTAATTCGGTGTAGAGAATAGATACTTTATACATTTTTACCCAAAGCTCAATTTGATATATTTCTATGCATGCAACCGGTACATTTGTCGAAAATGAAGGGTAACAATATTATAAAGTATTTTAAAGGTTTAGATTCTTTGAGGTTTTTTGCTGCATTAGCAGTAATCATTACTCATATCGAGCTGATAAAAAGTGCCTTCGGATTTGAAAATATTTGGACGAATCCTCTAATTTTCGAATTAGGAAGCTTGGGCGTTTCTTTCTTCTTTGTTTTAAGTGGTTTTTTAATCACATACCTCCTATTCACTGAAGAATTAAATTTTGGTAAAATCAGCATTCGAAAGTTTTACATGAGAAGAATATTGAGAATTTGGCCTCTATTCTACCTCGTCTTTATTATTGGTTTTTTTATCCTACCCCGCTTCAATTCAATTCATATTCAATATCTACAGTCAGATTTCGAAACCAATTATTGGGGCCATTTTTTTTCTTACTTATTCATACTACCGAACTTGAGTTATTCCATTTTCGGATCTCCAGTTCCTCATATCGGTCAATCTTGGAGTATAGGAGTTGAGGAACAGTTCTACTTGGTCTGGCCTGTCGTGTTTTATTATTTTCCGAATAAAATCAAATCGTTCTTATGGCTTTTTATAGCCACCTTACTTATCAAAGGATCTGTATTAATATTAAGCATGAGCATCGCAGACAATGAAATAATAAACTCGCTCAAAACATTTCTTGCAATGAGTAAGATAGAAAACATGATCATAGGAGCAATTGGAGCATGGGTTTTTTACACTAACAAGAAAAGAATTTTGCAGCTACTATATACTTACGCTTCTGTTGCACTTTCAATTATATCAATTCCAGTTCTTATTTTTTTTGGTCCTTCATTTCTACAAGACGGATTTCACATTATTTATTCCTTAGCCTTTCTGATCATCATCATAAATGTCTCAACCAACAAAAACTCAATTATTAATTTGGATAATAAAGTTTTTAATTATTTAGGAAAAATATCCTATGGAATATATATGTACCATATGATGATCATTCCGATTGTGGTGGTTCTACTTGGAAAGTTGTCATTTGAATATTATCTTTTTAACTTATTCGTCTATTTACTTTCTGTTGGTATCACAATCATTATTGCCTCATTATCCTATGAACTGTTCGAATCGAAATTCATTTCCCTAAAGAACAAAATCGCCAAGCCTAAACCATGAATTCTTGGACTAAGGAAAATTTAATAGGATACATTTTACTCAGTCCTCTTTACTTGAGTTCAATTATTCTATTTAAGACTCCATTCGAATTCTATATTTCATATATACCGATAGTTCTTCTATTACCCCTATTCGTGATTCGGAATGGAATTCCAAAAGTCTTGGCGTCTCTGCTATTTTTTCTTTTATTCACAGGACTCTATGGAATAGGGAACGGTCAAAACGAAGTTCTTGATTTACTTAAGATTTGGATTAATATCGGTGTTTCAGCACTATATTTTTACCACATTATTTTATATTTTAAAAAGGATATTAAGAAGCTTTTTCAGCTTTACATGAATTTAGCTTTTGCGATATCTCTGTTAGGTTTAATTCAGGTAATAGCATATTTAGCTGGAATAGAGCAATTGTATACCTTCTTTGGTGTCTTCAATAAATGGGGAATCAGTGAAGGAGGAGCATTTGGACTTCGAATGAACTCGATATACTCTGAACCATCTTACTTCGGAAGCGCCATAAGTCCGGCCTTTTTTGTTTCTATCCTAAGTCTCACTCTTAAAAAATCATTTTTTCTATCTACAACAAGAAATATTGTGGTTGTTATTGCATACCTCCTGACGTTTTCAACAGTTTCATATTTAGGAGTCTTTGTGATTCTAATCCTTATTATCCTAAACTATGGAGTATTCAGATACATTCTATTTGCTTTACCAGTTTTAATAGGTGGATATTTGTACTTGCACAGTAATGTCGCTGAATTTAGAGTGAGAGTTGACGGTATCACAGCCCTTTTCAGTGGTCAAACATACTCAGCATTTGACGTTCATGGTTCCAGTTTCGTATTCTACAACAACTATACAGTCACCAAGCAAAACTTGATTCAAAATCCACTCTTTGGATCTGGGCTTGGATCTCACCAGCATGCATATGAGAAGTATTCACTGGTTAAGGATTTTGGAGGTATTTACGATTTCAATTCTCAAGACGCTAATTCTATGTTATTAAGAATTGTGTCAGAGACGGGCATTACTGGCTTGATTCTAACGCTATTTTTTATAATTAGAAACTTCCGGAAACGCGATGAATCTGAAACCGCTGATTTTGGATGGGTTCTTTCCTCCGCTTGTTTGGTAATAATCGTTCTACAATTGCTGAGACAAGGCAATTATACTTATAACGGATTTTTCTTTTTTGTTTGGATGTACTATTTCATTAACACGGAGATAAATAGCGGAGAAAGTATTTTAACATTTGATGCCGCTAGCCAGGATGTTGATAGCTAGAAATTGCAATTTCTAACACTTTGGTCGTCTTCACTGCAATCTGTGGCCATTCAAAGCCCTGTATTTGTTCTAAGCTTTTAGCTTTCATTGCATTTATATCAGCTCCACTTGCTTTTGCGAACATAAGTAGAGCCTTAAAAATCAATTCTGAATTGTAATTTGGAATTAAAACCCCATTTTGTTTAACAAGAAGTGAACATGCGCCTACATCTGTCGCTAAAACAGCTAATCCTCTTGCCATGCCCTCTAGAATTACGTTAGGCATACCCTCAGAAATGCTTGTGCATACAACAACATCACAATTATCAATAACATTGACTAAGTCTTCCTTCTGATATACCTCACCATGGTAAATACAACAAGCTGGTTTAAGCCTTTTACCTATTGGTATTGGCCCTACAAAATGAAACTCCCAATTTTCATTGACAGTTTCCAATTGTTTTATAGCCCGATTTAATTCGGGCAATCCTTTCACCCGATCATATCTGCCAATAAATAAAAATTTCAATTTTCCAGCACTTGGGTTAATACTTGTCTTGATCCAATCAGGATTAATTCCAGCGGGAATTTCCAGAACGTTAGTATCACATTGCTTTCTTATAATTTCCGATATTTTACCTCCATAACTGAATACAAAATCAGCACTTTTCAAAATTTTATTGGTTATTCCTTGAAAATAAAACTTCTGAATCTCCATTTTAAGATTGGCTTGTGGTTGAAACATATTCATTCCATGAAACTTGACGCCAATGGGTGATTTAAAATTGAGCTTGTTGCGACTCTGAAGAAGAGCTAAACCGGAAAAACCTTTAGAATAAACGAAATCGTATTCTTCATTCATGGATACAATTTTTTCAAGATACACCGCTGAAATTTTCTTTTGAGCTCTTAAATAATGACCAGGCAACCTACTTTCATCACGATATTTAAAATGAAAGGATCGAATTTGAGGGAGCGCCTTGACGGAAAATGCTTCTTCGATGTTTATCGTAACATTAGATTCCGAATAATGGAATAAAACTATTTCATGTCCAGCCAAAGCCAAATGCTCAGCGAGCAATTGTGAATGCCTCTGCATTCCTCCTTTAACAAAAGGAGTTATGCCATCTGTTAGAAGCAGCAGTTTCATTTATCTATTGAATTTCTCTCTTAAACTGGTCATAGGCTTTTCATACATAATATATATTCCATAGCATATAGGGTACATCACAAAGATCGCTACTACGCCACTGAAATCTTCTGCAACAAAACTCTTAACTAAGTGCATAATATTTTGATGAAACAAGTAAAAAGAATAGCTCAGAATACTTGTCCAAGAAATCAAATCTCTAATCAAAGCAATTCTCGCAACTCTTGTATTTAGAAATTCTGAGTTATATAAGAAAGGTAAAACCATAACTATACACATACTTTGAACTGGGAAATAAATTGTTTTTAAAAAGCTAGAATCATTTATAAACGATAATCCAAACCTAATAAACAATAAATACTGAATGAAAATAACTCCACCAACCCCAAAATAAAAATAGAATGGATGCGAAAGCTTTGCAAAGACCTCTTGTTTTCTGAGGTTTATCCAACTCAACCCAACTCCCATCAGCATTGAATCAAATCTTAACAAAGGATTCCCATTCACTCCTGTAAACGGCACGTTTCTTAGATCAATGAAAAAGTACTTAAATAAAATCAAAAGAATCAAGCTCAGGATTATAAGCCTGTAATCCAATTTTTTATTCACCCGCCAAAACACTAAAAACAGCAAAGGCAGTCCTAAATAAAACCATTCTTCTACTACCAAACTCCAACTGATCGGATACAGGGATATTCCATAAAAATTATTCTGTAGAAAAACAAAATAGTAGAGATAACCCCAATCCAGGTTGTTAGACAAAATGATCTGAATGATCAAGGCTAAAAAATAAAGCGGTATAGTTCTAAACCATCGGTTAATCCAAAATGATTTGATCGTTTCGAATCCATTAAAATCGTCAAATGATCTAATTAAAATTCTTCCAATCAAGAATCCGCTTAGAATAAAGAACACTTCAACCCCAATACCTCCCAATAATATTTCATCCCATGGATTAAACCCGAAATGCGTCAGCAGAACTAGTAAAATAGCTATGCTCCTCATGAGGTCTAAACCTAAGTTTCTGGATTTGTACTTCATCATCAATTGAGCTCTGCGATATTATTGCTTAACGATTGAATTATATGCATCTAAGAATGCGTCTGACGATAGTAGATTCTTTGCAAGATCAATAGATTTTTGTTTTTGTTGAAATGATGGCTTTTCCAACAGAGGCAAAATATCAATATCATGAAGCACATCACCTACGTTACTTATCCTTACTAATTCAGAATAATCTCCGAGGTTTGGTGTTATTAGCACTTTTAATCCGCACGCTAAGTATTCCGAAAATTTAACTGGACTAGCAACCCGATTTGTTAGGTTTTGATTTCTGAGAAGTAACCCAAAATCGCAAGCCTTCAAATAAGAGTGAACATTTTCTTCTTCTACAAAAATCCGCAACACTCTATCCGGATAATTCGATTCAAGTGTCATCAATTGATCATTCTCTTTGCACATCATAAGCACTTTGCAATCGGTTTCTTTCAAAACCTTTGAAATAAATTCAATTAACAAAGGGAACGATTGCCAAGGTGAAGTAGAACCGCTGTAAACAAGGATCGATTGACTAGTCTTAAAGAAAGCATGATCTATTGGTCGACCATCAAATGCTTTGGACCAACATGGAATTATCGCGTGCTGATTTGAAGTGTAATTATACACTTCCGACCAATAGTCTACTAAAGCTTTAGACACGGAAATTCTGAAATCAGATGCTTTAACGGATTCTTTTTCCATTTCAATCACTTCATTCGCCAAAGCACCTTGAAAAACGCCAAACTCATCGATTTCTGCTTTTACGGCTCCTCGAGCATCATATACCACTTTCTGATCTCTTCTTCTTGATTTCAAGGCAATTGAACATGCCATTGAGCCTCTTGCAATAATTTTATTTCTTCCAAGAAACTGATTGATTGTCCAAAACACCAAAAGTGAAACTCTCCAAAACCTCAAACCTGGGATTATTGGAATTACTAAACTACCTGATCTCCATGATTGAATTTTCTTGCGGTTGAATAAATAATTCTGCCTTGGTATAAACGAGATCAGTAAAACGGGAGAATCAATTAATCCATCAAACAATTCGCACACTTCAATGACTTGACTTTTAAAAATTCCAGATGGAGAATCGTTAAAAGTTAGAAAAATCATATCAGTCTGACGAATATTTTGACTCAAGTTCATCAATTCAAATACTCAAAGTAAAAAACGTGAAAATTTTAATTCTATCTCGAAGACTTAAACCATTCCAATAGTTAGATTTTGTCATTTCGAATTGTTTCTGCGACTCAATTCGAGAATACTTTCTTATAGACATCAACGCATGAAATAGACTTTTTGAATAGGACTCAACATTTGACTTCAGCTCATTCTCTTGATTAATGTCAATCCAATCCAACATAGCTAACCTCAATTCATAAAACCGAACAGCATTTAACAATTGATTTGTATCGCTTATCCTGTTGTGAGCGTCTTTAAAAATTACTGTTGAAATGGTTTCATCTATGCCAACATGAGCCTTTTCCTTTAGGAAACGAAACATCAAATCTGCCTCCTGACTGCTTGAGGCATTTTCATTCCATCCTCCAATCCTTTCCAACATGTCTTTTCTCCACAAATTGCTTACAGTATTTCCCAGCCCTCCTTGGAACAAGTTTAGCCAATTCGAAATATTCTTGTCAATATAAGTTATGATCTCACTTCCTCCTGGTTCAATTGACTTGTAACTCCCCACTAACAAATCCAAATTGTATTCAGAACACAATTCAATTTGAAATTTCAATTTTCCAGGCAACAACGCATCATCGGCATCAAGAAACTGAATATACTTTCCTTTCGCCTCTTTTAAGCCTCTATTTCTTGCAAATGGAGCCCCTTTCTTTTCTTCATTAAGAATGATCAATCGCTCATCATTGATTGAACTAACAACCCCTAACGTTTCATCAATCGATCCATTGTCAACCAGAATAATCTCAAGTAAACATTTTTCTTGAACCTGAACGCTCTTGATAGCTCGATTTATTGTCTGGGCCGAATTATACGTTGGAATTATAACAGATACATTCAACGCGCTAATTTTTAATTTCTTCAATAAATTTCAAAGGATCATTAAAAAGTGAGCTGGCATTTTTGATTTTATCTAAATCACAGTTCCACCATTCACTTGAGAGCAGAGCATCAATGATTTCTTCTGAAAATCTATATTTCAGAATTTTAGCGGGCACTCCTCCTACAATTGCATAAGGAGGGACATCAGATACTACTACTGCACCCGCAGCCACCACGCACCCCGTGGATAATTTAACTCCTTCCAATACAATTGTGTTAGCAGAAATCAATACATCATGTTCGATTATTGTTGCACGACTCTCCATTGGACTATTCTTTATGCCAAAGCCCTTACTCTTTCGATAGAAAAATGGACTTGAACTCACTGTATCTAAGCTATGATTTCGTAAACCTATCTTGACATCCATTGATATGGAACAATAGGAGCCGATCGACTTACAATGATCAATTATTGCCCGATCCCCTATAAAATTGAAGTTTCCAAAATGCTCCAAAGCACCCCACGACAAAAATTGAACACCAGTGCAAATGGTAGAATATTTTGATTTTAAAATCGAATCAGGAATAACCGAATAGAATTTACTCGATTTATCAATGATCGTTGGATAAACTAGGTTAACCCTAATAAATGATCCAATAGCACTTTTTATCCTTAATAATTTTTCAAGCATTCGAATATTAAAGATAATTTTTCATTTGCAATAAAGCCTTAAGCATTGAAAACCTCCAGAAACATTCTAATTTCAGAGTCACTTGTTGCCAAATACAAAGGTTGATCAGCATTCTCTCTAAACCTTATAGAATCATCCAAACCTTTAATTGGTAGAACTCCTTTATATATAATTAATGACGGAGTATTCGAGTAAAGACCAACATGAATTGCTCCTGAATGCTGGGAGACGATAAGTTTTGCTTCTGCACATTCTTGCAAGACGGTCTCATTATCTCCCACTCTATTTACGATTTTAGGATTCTGAAATTTTGCATCAGTGGACATCTCCGGCAATCCCACAACAACGACTTCATCGAAATATTCAGAGAGGATATCTGCAAGTTGTACATAGTTTAATCTTTCTCCATTATTCAAGGTATAAGCAGGCCCTTTAACTCGAGGAAATAAAACTACCTTATTTGATTTTTCCTGAATTTGACTTAAATCAAGAAATGCTTGTTTTTTTAAAAGTTCCCAATTCCTGAAGCTATACCAATAGAAATTAGAATTGCTCAAATCAAAGAACGGAACGCTTCTGTTCTTCGATTGCAGAATCATCTTTTTATACACTTCATCAAAACTCTGTGGAACGACTCTTAAATGGTTCCCACTTGGTGGAAATTCAGTTGCTGTCTTTGTTAATGAGTGGAATTCATTATAAATATATTTTCCTTCTGCATTTTTAAAAAATGGTCGGTAATGCTCTAAGCAAATGATATTTACCTTAACTCCGCTTTCAGAAAGATGCATTACAAAAGGAAGGAAATGCAACAAGAAATTCCCAAATTCACCCCAAAACGGTCCAACATAGCATTCCTTCTTGGAAATCGCTTGCTTGTAAATGCTATCAAGCTTGAGCTTATCCTTAATTAGGAATCCTCTAAACTGTAATCGTCCCTTCCAATTAAGACCTCTTAAACCTTTTTCAGGATAAGTCGCATCGTTTTCATAAAGACAATATCCATTGGGTATATATTCTTCTAATTTTCTCAATTTTCTCTTAATTGGTGGTGTTCAATTTGAATTCATCGTTCAATTTGATGATACTATTCATAAAATCTTGAAACTCCATTTCTTGAAACTCACCAAACTGACTCAAATACTGGCTAAATCCAGATTTAGATTGTGTTACAATGCTAGTAATGGAAGCTGCACTCAACACCCTTAAATACAATGGATTAAATTTATTCGAATACTCTATCGAAGCTTTGGCATCTTTTAGGAAGCGATGCCAAACGGTATGTTGGAAATTAAATAGTAGAGCATTATCCAAAAATAAAATGGAGAACGCTAAATCCCATTTTATAATCGCTGTGTTTGGAAACCAAGGTCTTTGTTGTTGGGCTATCATTCCTGAATCAATATTTATAAAAGAATGAAATAAATCAGAGTAAACATCTGGTTTAGTTTTATTGACGTGATTGAATGCATTAGGATTCAATATATCATCGTCATCCAATCTTAAAATATAGTCTGACTTCAAACCTGCGTCAAGAAGATAAACTTTTGCAAATTGAAGCTTTTGCTCTTTAGAGTTTCCGTCCGCTTTCACGAAGTTTATAGTTCCTTCCGCAGATGATGGTAAATGACCGAATAAAAAGACTTTAAAATTTGAATAGTTTATATTCTTTAAGGCATCCATATAATGTTGATGCAATTTATGTCTAATGTCATTCTCATCCCCTAAATGAGGTCCATACGTAGTTATGATTATGAACGACAATTCTTCCATCCTTTGCTTAGTTTTCTTTTAAGTAGAGACGTACTAAGACCATGGTCTCGATTCGCATAATGAATTTCAGAAATAGCGTCAGGTGAAGTTATTGTTTTACCCATATAGTCTGCACCTAAAAAACGGATACCGAAGCTTCCTGATTCCATTATTTGCGCTAATTCTTCTTCACTGTTATATCCTACAACCTCATCCACATATTTGCATGAATCCATTATCAATTTCCGTTCTTCAAAAGAATATAATGGTGCTTTTTTATCCGGGTTAATCGTTTGATCTATGTTTTCAGCTTGGTTAATTGCAACCACCAAATAGTCGCAATGATCCTTGCATTCTTTGAGCATCAAAACATGTCCAGCGTGAAATAAATCGAATACTCCGCAAGCAAAACCTTTTTTCATTGAATTGTATTTCTGGATAGAAAAGAACTTTTCTCTTTAATCGATGTGTTTACTTAGACAATTGACTCAATATATATTCTCTCAAATTTTGAGTAGGTGTCCAGTCCAAAATAGCTTTAGCTTTTGAATTATCAGCAAATGTAATGTCAGCTTCACCCTCTCGCTTATCAATAAACGAATAATTTGAACCAATCAATTGCGCTAATGCTAAGATACTGGTGGTTGAACCGAAGCCAATATTAAACGAGGTGTTTATCGTTTTGGGATAGATGGAAGCTTTATAGTTAGCTGAAGCTAAATCTCTCACGTGAATAAAATCTCGTTCTTGAGAACCATCTCCAGTCACCAACAATGGCTTGCCTTCATTGAATCTATTAAGAAAAATTCCCACAACACTGCTGTATGCGTTAAATGAATTGGCCGGATTAAAGGATCTCGGACCATAAGGATTAAAGTAACGTAAGGTTATAAAATCAATAGGATAGCGAGTAGCGATAAGCTCTAAGTATCTTTCAACCTCATACTTTTGAAATGCATAAGGACTAAGGCAGTCAATACGTTCGGTTTCAGGAGTAGGGATTTGTGTTGGAGTCCCATATATAGCGCTAGACCCACTATAAACAAACCTAGGGTAATGATCTTCTTTAATCATTAGTTCTATTATGTGACAGGCAAGTAAGACATTGGCCTTGATATGATCGTTGATTAATTCAAAACTTGGCTGAATCCTAGGCAAAGCTGCCAAATGAAAAATTTTTGAGTAAGGCTTTAACGACTCTATTTCAAATGCATCCTTCTCCACAAAAGTGAATCGCTCCTCCGATAAAGCGGGTTGAATGTTAGCTATACTTCCTGTACTTAAATTATCATACCCATCGATTATCCAATCGGTTTCTTTCAAAAGGTAATCAAGCAAATTGCTGCCTATAAAACCAGCAACTCCTGTAATTAAAACTTTATGCCCCATAATCATCCTACACTATTTCTTCCGCAAATTCATCCAACAACACGTGAAGAATTATCTGATGAAAACATTCTACTATTCCATAATTATCAACTTCAATGTGAAAATTCACATCTCCTAGATTTTTCAATGGATTCTCCAATTGAAATCCTGAAAGCGTAATTACGCCCATTCCTATTTCTTTAGCCGCATTTGCAGCTCCTATAATATTCTGTGATTTACCCGAACTGGAAACTGCAATAAGCAAAGAATCAACATCTCCATTTAATTTTATCCATTCATACATGGCATTTTCGTAGCCATAATCATTGGCATAGCATGTAATCAATGCTGGGTCTGAAAATGCTTGGGTTTTAAATCGCGCGATCTTAGCATAATCTTCCATCATATGCGAACAGATAGAATTTGAACCTCCGTTTCCAACAAAGAAAATGCGGGTATATTTACTCAGTATTTTTATTGCGTCTTCATGATCCTTTAAATAAGACCTTGAAGTGAAATAAGATTGATAAATAGAATTATATGTATCGATCTGCATGATCTCTTAATTTTTGAGGATTTACAGCGTACTCATTGCAAAGCCATGTAGTAGACAAACTAGCTGCCAAAGATGGTAGATAAAGTTTACTTTTTAGATCCATTGCTGAACAAAGGGCCGCGAAGCCAAAAAAGGCGTCACCTGCACCAATTGTATCAACAATTTGAGTTGGAAATGTATGATGACGATTAATATCTTTTCCGTTAGTATAAACCGACCCTTGCTTGCCTAATGTAACAAATAGATCCTCTGCGTTCAACTCATAATCATAGAGCTCAACTAAGAGTTCATCAGAGCAATCATCTATACGATGATTAATTTGCAAACTTGCCTCCCTTAGATCTATGCATACACTCTTCTTCTTTTTATGCTTCCATTTGCTCAAACGGTTAAAACCAAAATTGTGAGAATTGGTTTGACACATTAGGTGAAACCCATCGTTTATATCCAATCCATCACAAAAACCATGTCCAAAGTCAGCTACAATCACGACATCATAATCAGATGTATTGATAGTCACATTTTGAAAATTCTCGGGATTGAAATGATTAAACTCTAAATGCTTCTGACCTGACCCTGCATCCATGTAACGTGTCTTCACAATATCTGAAGGGTCATTCGAAAACACGTCCACCTTTGCAACAAAGCCTTCCAAGTGACGTGCTATTGCGGATGCGCCACCCATTTGACGTTGAATTTCACCATCTACCAACTCAAAAACTGGACAAAACGATTTCATAGATTGTCCCTGATACCTGACAGGAATAAATTCATCTGTAATTGTTTCTCCAACCACAACCACATTGAGCTTTTTAAATTCGTCAATTCTTGTTTTCAACATCCGTCCAAATTTTACTTATGCTTTGATAAAAATTCATAGGGTTGTGGACTTCTTTACACAACCGCACGCTTTCATCATAGGATCTCTCCTTATCAAAATCATTTAAATAAATGGTTATTGCATCTGCTAAACTCTCCACGGATTCGCCTTCCGAAAAAACACCATTTACACCATCATTTAAAAATAATTTCGTGTCCCCTAAGTTAAATGCAACAAGTGCATTACCATAAATCATTGCCTCGTTCATTGTTTGTGAAGGATAATTTTCAAATGCCTGAGTGGAAACAAAAAGTTTTGATTTTTGAAACTCATTATCCAAGTGAATAGATTCTGGTAATGCAATTGTTGCGGTCAAATCATTCTCAGCCACAAAGTCTATAATTTGCTCTTTCAATTCTCCAAATCCAATCATCCTCACTTTCCAATTTGTCAAGAGTAATGGGTTTATTCTTTTAATTCTTTTAATAGCCTCTAGAAAAAGAAACGGCCGCTTTTGCTCAACTAATCTTCCCGCCCAAATTATTATATTTTCCTTTTCTTTAAATGGAACAATTGGAAGCACTGGAATCGTAAACCTTGTACGAATCTGAAATACTTCAACATCGCGAATAAACATTTTTGATTTAAATACCCAATCTTGAAATTCTGAATACCAGGTAATTACAGCATCAAGGTATGAATTGTTAAATAACAATGAGTATCGATCAAGATAAGATTTATGCTTTTTATTCGATTTTAATGTAAATGCATATGGTATCTCGCAATCAACAACTGTGGCAATCAGCTTCACATTGGCTATCATTCGAATTAACTTGTATTTAAAAATAAAAAATAAAGCGTCCGAATGCTTGTCAAAATTGGCTATTTGAATAACCTTTATTCTATTCAAAATACAATAAACGAGCAACACAAATGACTCTACTACATTTTTGAATCTATTGGATAGTACCGGTAAAAGAATGACCTGATCAATATTGGACACTTTAACCAAGTATTGCAGGTTACTGAAAGCTTGTTTGTTGGTAATTAAAACAATTCGTGCCTCGGGTTTATTTTCCGAAGCCCAGTTATAAAATTTAATAAAAAACCTTTCTACACCTCCTACCTTACCCTCATCAGCAACTGAATGAATCAATATTCCGACACTTTCTTTGGCTTTCATTTCGAATAATATGAAGCCATTAATAATCGCCAATCAAGGTCTTTGGTATACGACCTAACTTCATTGTTTGATCGAGCGATACCAAATTTCCTTGCTTGAGTCTCAATTACCGATTGAATTATAGAATTCTTCATCCAATCATTTTGTGGAGGCTCAAAACCTATTTTATCTTTTCGCCAAGTAATGTCATCAGGCAAATAAGGAGCTAGTGCTTTTCGGTGAATATACTTCGTCCATCCATTTTGAAGAATAAAAGTATCAGGAAGTGAGAATACAAACTCGATTAATTCATGACTTAAAAAAGGAAGACGTACTTCTACAGAGTGCGCCATAGAGTTACGGTCAGCATAACGAAGAAGTTGCTGAAGGCTTCCACCAAGAAGCATATTTCTGAGATATTCCTTCAGACTCAGGTACTCTATAGGTTGAGACAGTAAATTCTTTTTATATCTACCTAGTTTCATTCTAAATGATTCTTGATTATACATATCCTGAATATTTCGTTCAGGAAATTTTTTATTGTAAGCTTCTAATTCTAATTCATACCGATCCTTATCTGTATAAAATAACTGAGTCAAATAAATATTATAGCAAGGTAAATAGCCAGCTAAAAATTCATCAGCCCCTTGACCATCAAGCAAAACGGTAGTATTATTATCTCTAGCGAGCTTCATTACCAACCATTGTGCAGATACACTAGATGATCCAACAGGCTCTTCTTGATGATTTACTATTTTCCCAAGAAATGTATTCAATTCTACCTCGTTTGCAACTATCTCGAAACCTTGTACATTATCGCAATGTGATCTTACTAAATCAATAAAGACACCTTCATCCTTTGAAAAATCAGAAAAACGAGCGGAAAAAACACTTTGCTGTAATCCTTTATCTTTTAATTCATCAATAACACAGACGACAGAAGATGAATCGATGCCACCTGATAAACTAGATCCAACTGCAACATCCGATCGAAGTCTTCGCTCAACAGACTTAACAAATAGTTTTTGGTATTTGATTGTGGCTTGTTCAAGGGTTATTGATTTATTAACTATAATATTATCAAGGGACCAATACTGTTGCATGTTCAATTGGAGCTTTTGATCCAAATAAGCATAATGACTGTGCTCAAATCTCTTTATATCATTGAAATGAGTTTTTTCTCCTTCTTGAATAATACCAGTTGTCAAGTACTGACGTAAACTTTCCTCATCCACCTCTTTGTGCACTCCCGCGGCCCATATAGCTTTTATTTCAGATCCAAAATAAAACACACCATTTATATTTGAATAGAAAAGAGGCTTTTCACCAAATCTATCCCTAGCTAAAAAAAGATCTTTAGTATACTCATCCCAAATGGCAAAAGCGAACATACCATCGAGCAATTTCAAACAATTTTCACGATGTTCTGCGAACAACCAAAGAAGTACTTCAGTATCTGATTCGGATTCAAATACAATCCCCTTCTCAATTAGGTTATTTCTTAATTCAATATAATTATAAATCTCACCATTAAATGTAATGGTATATCTTCCATTTTGTATCGACATTGGCTGGTGACCTCTATTGGACAGGTCAATAATAGAAAGGCGTCTATGCCCAAATCCAACGGTGGATTCAATACTCAACCAGTGGCCTTCACCATCAGGTCCTCGATGCACCAGACTATCGGTCATCATTTTTAAATCGTCCTTTCTTACAAATCCTTTTGGATTAATTATCCCCGCAATTCCACACATAAATATCAACTACCAATTATAGCTTTTTGAAAGAAGATCAAAAAGTAGATTATTTGGTTCATTATAATATTCTGACAGCTTACATTTTAATTCTATCGAAATAGACGACTTCTGAGGAGCTTTGTTTTCTAAAGTCAATGCGCTGAAAGCTACTCTGTATTCTTCAGGTATTTCAAGGAAATCATAAATACCAGAAATATGGATGTCATAGTTTGCTTTTAACTCACCTAATTCTACCACGTGAACAGGAAACTCTTGACTTATAAACTCCTTTACATATGGATAGTAGATGCTCCTGACTAAAGGAGTACCAAATCGCCAATTGAATAAATTAAATGATTTATAGACCGAATCAATAGAGTGGAAATTAACATTTGCTTTTAGAAGTGTTTCTAGTTCGAACTCCATCCAATTTTCAGCAGTCAAGGATTCTGGTATCCATCCAAAGCGCTTATCCATATCGAAATGAGACAAGGCACGGTCGATAGGATCTCTTACAATCATTAAAATTTTTGCGTTTGGATAAAATTGCTTTATTGTGGAAATCGATCCTGGAATGAAGGTAAATAAGTGGCTGGCACTAACTGACCTTGGGTTGGTCAAACTATAAGGATATCCATATTCAAATTCAACTATGCTGTTTTTATTCAATGCCAGTCGATTATCTTCTTTGTTATATGGCTTCGCGTAAAAACCAGTATCCATCAAATTCTTGTAAATGGAAGTTGTGCCGCATTTTTGAAAACCAGCAATAAACAGCGTTGGCTTTGCCCTACCCAACGCACCCAGTTTTGCCACAAAACTGAGGTTTCTATGAAGGTTAAGACCAAATACAATCTTTGATACTAAATCCATAGCTAAACAATATCAACTGAGAATGGAAAATAGATTCTATCTCTCTTAGCATTAGTTATTCCACTTCCGTAAAAATCAGAATCACCTAGTTGTAACTTAACCAACCCATTAGCCTCAAATAACTTTTGATTCGAAGAAACAGAGTCAACTATAAACAAATCCAACAAGTAAGTTGATGGAGCCAAATTACAATCTTTCAGCTCCCAAATAACTGTAAAAACCCCTTCGTTCACTTCAAACTTCTTTTTTAGAAGAAGAGACGATAATGCAGATATTCGTTGATTGTATTTATCATTGATAACAATTACTGGATAAATCTGATTAGCACTTTTATTAGAGTATTTAAATTTAGCCTTGAATACTATATTGGCACCATTAATGATAGAATTATTTAGTGTACCAGCTGAATTACCGTAAACAAAATCCAATAATTGGATTCCGTTTTGTTGATACTGAATTGCGTCAGGAGAAAAACCACTTGAAATAGATGTGTTTTGCTTAGCGTATTCCTCAATAATTATTGAGGATTCTCCCATGGAATCTATCATACCATTTTTAAGTAAAATCGATTTGGGGCAAAGGTTTAATATCGATTCCATATTATGACTAACGAATAAAACGGTTCTTCCTCCTTCCCGACTTACATCTTGCATTTTACCAATTGCTTTTTGCTGAAACTCAATATCTCCAACTGCTAAAACTTCATCAACGACCAAAATTTCAGGATCCAAATGAGCCGCCACTGCGAATCCAAGCCGCACTGTCATGCCAGAGGAATATCGTTTTGTTGGGGTATCTAAATATTTAGCCACACCTGCAAATTCAACGATCTCATCCAATTTAGATTTAACTTCCTTTCTTGTCATACCTAAAATGGTACCATTTAAAAAAATATTTTCTCGACCAGTTAATTCAGGGTGAAAACCAGTGCCTACTTCTAATAGAGATGCGATTCTTCCCTTGATTTTAATACTTCCATTTGAGGGCTGTGTAACTTGACTCAATAGTTTTAACAACGTGGATTTACCTGCTCCATTTTTACCTATCACTCCTAATATCTCCCCCTGCTTCACCTCTAAATTTATGTCTTTTAACGCCCAGACATATTCGTCACTAGATGCACGCGATCGATCATTCACCCCTCCT
Organism: uncultured Flavobacteriales bacterium; assembly: GCA_905479105.1. Taxonomy (GTDB): domain Bacteria; phylum Bacteroidota; class Bacteroidia; order Flavobacteriales_G; family Salibacteraceae; genus SHAN690. The sequence goes on along the minus strand of CAJQLE010000004.1, from coordinate 23,795 downwards.
ACCAATGCGTATGGATCTTCAGCACCTCTCACAGACGCCCACCATCTATTCAGGTCATGGGATATTGTACCTGTACCTATTTGACCTAGTCGGTACTGTTTTGAAACATTCTCTAACTTTAAAACAGTTTTCATCATTTGTTACACGGTATCAATGAAGCTTTTTTCATTCTTATTGAAGAATATTATCCCAACAAATAGAAGAAATATCATCACCAGAAAACTATACCCAAAAGCAAATAAGTTAAATTCACCCGCTTTGAATAAAGCAAATCTAAAAGTCTCAATTACTCCTGTTGCAGGATTCAAAACAAGCAATAATTTATATTTTTCAGGTACAACTGACAATGGATAAACAATTGGCGAGGCATACATGGCTAATTGCACCCCGAATTGAATTAAAAATTTCAAGTCTTTATATTTCGTTGTCAAGGAAGAAACTATCAACCCAAGAGCCAAACCTAACCCTGCCATATTCACGACCAATAATGGGAGTAATAAAATATACACATTAGGTGCAACAGCACCATTAAAAAAGAAGTATAAATAGACGCAAATGAAAAGTAAAAGCTGAACTCCAAACTTTAGAAAAGTTGAAATTACAATAGACAATGGAACAACCATTCTAGGAAAATAGACTTTTCCAAAAAGAGCTTGATTAACCATAAACGTATCAGATATCTTCATCAAGCATTCAGAAAAGTAATTCCAAAGAATTATTCCAGACAAATAAAAAACAGGCTGGGGTATTCCATCGGTAGCTAAATTGGCCAAATTCCCGAAAACTATCGTATAGATTAGAGTTGTAAAAAGAGGCTGAATCACAAACCATAAGGGACCTAAAATTGTTTGTTTAAATACCGACACAAAATCTCTTCTAACAAACAACATTAAAAGATCTCTATAATTCCAGATGCTTTTAAGGTTTAAAGAGTATACATTTTTTTTAGGTTCTATGACTAAATCCCAAGAATCATTTGTCCCCAAAATACTTTCTTGCATAAATTATTATTAATTGTAGACAATAAATTAAACTGAACTACTAGAATCATCAACATATTCATTATTGTAACCATAGCCATAACCGCCATAGCCATAGCCATAGCCATAACCGCCATAGCCATACTTTGAATAATAATAATCCAGCCTTTCTCGTTTCTCTCTATTTAATATTAAAGCAGCTCCTTTAATTTGATTATCCAGAATGATTCTTTCGATATAGTCCACCGAAGTTTTGCTCGTACTTTTCGTACTACAAACAAACAATTTAACGTCAACTTTAGGCATCAATGCCAGACTATCAGCAATCAGAGCCGTGGGAGGTGTGTCTATTATTAAATAATCGTAGTTTTTGTCTGCAAATTTAATCAACTCGTTGATGCCGTCTTGTAGAACCAATTCAGAGGCATTTGGTGGTATCGGACCTGCACTAATCACAAAAAGGTGATCTAAGTGCGTTTTTTGGATTAACGATTCTAAATCATCGCCTCGAGACAAAAGATTACTAGCCCCGGGTGATAACTCCGCGCCCAAGACCTTATGTAATCGTGGTTTGTGCATGTCTAGATCTACTATTAAAACTCTTTTTCCAGCCAAAGCCAAAATACATGCTAAATTGGCACTAACAAAAGTCTTTCCCTCTCCAGGCATAAGTGATGTAACCAAAATTTTATGACAATCACCTGGCTTTGGTAAATACTGAAGTGAAGCACGTAAGCTTCTAAAGGCTTGTATAATAGAATTTTTACTCTGAGCTGAGTCGATTTTAAAATTTGAGTCTAACCCCATTTGAAAAGGTACGCTGCCTAAAATAATCTGTTGGGTAAGTTGTTCAAGTTCCATTCTTGTGCGAACTTTCCTAAAAAAGAATTCTCGTATAAGAATAATGATAATCGCTATTGAAAACCCAACCAGTATGGCTTTGTAAGAAATTGAATTTTTATCTGGATAGACCACACCTTTTGATCTCGGCTGCTCAATAACCTTTGTCTGTGGCACTAATCCAGCTTTTGCGATAAGCAATTCCGCTCTTCTGGAAAGCAAATAATCGTAAAGTCCTTCATTGACAGAGATTTTCTTTTGAATATTCAATAACTGTCGTTCCTTGATAGGAATAATCTTTGCACGCATTTCAAGTGAAGTTATTTCTCTTCCTATCTCAACAATTCTTTGTCTTAAGGCTTTTTCTTGATTCGATTTGTAATTTAAGATTTCATTTCTCAATTCATATATCTCGACACTTCTGCGGATCAGCAATGGATTATCTGGCTTACCAGAAATTAAGCTCTTATCATAACTTCTCCTTAATTCGCTCAATTTATTCATCTCATCTAATATCTGCTCATCAATGTTTCTTAAAAACATATTAGGAGGCAAAAGCAAATCTGAGTTTTCTGAGTTAAACATGTAATCTGCTAGATCGTCCAAAGATGACAGTTCCATCTCTAGTTTTCGATGCAGAGACTCTAGCTCACCAAGCTGCTCAAAAAGAGAAATCTCTTCTCTGTCAATATCAATAATATTCTTGGTAGTCTTGAATGAATCCAATTCTAATTCAACCTTACTGACTTCTCCGGAAATCTCAAATAAAAGGTCGTCAATATATTCAAGTGTATTTTCATTTACCTCAATCTGATTTTGAATTGTCGTTTGCAAATAATATTTTGACAGAGACTCTAAAAAATCTACAGCCCTATTGGATATTTCATCGGTTAGAGAAATCTCAATAATTGAAGTAAAATCCAAGTTCACCACCGATATCGAACTCTTATATTTAGAAATTAAAGCATCTCTTGGATAAATTTGAAACTGATAATTTAATTCTTGAAGAGATGGGTAGAACCGGCCATTAAGCAGCTGAATTTCAAGGTATAAACCATCATCCGTAATTAGTTGACCAATTTTAAAAATATTTTCTTTTAAAACTCCGTCTGACTCATACGACAAATGAAAAGAGTTTGCATCAATAATTTGAATATCAAACCTTTTGCCAAAAGAAGCTTTTGCTCTTTCATCAAACAAAACCTTAAAGGGAATATGTTTGTAGACTTCTGTAACTTTTAATCGCCCCACAATAAAATACCTCACATCTAACTCTAAATCATCTAAAACATTTCCTAGAATAGAAGAAGATTTAACAACTCGCATTTGACCGGCGGTATACTCATAAGAATATGGGGCGGCAGACCGGTTAAATGTTTCCTGAAATTTACTTTGAAATGAACTTTCATCTTTTAGCAGGATTTGGCACGAAGCAGAAGAGATTTCTTGAATACGATAAGAGATGAAGTAGGCGGTTAACCAAGAAAATAAAGGCAGAAAAAGAAGTAAATACCAGTTTTTAACTACAATTGATATTAACCAAACAATTTCGGTTCTAGACACAATGGAATCATTCTTCATTGGCCTCAAAAGTAAGACCTGTATTCGTTAGTTTGGATGCTTTAGAAAAGATTGTTTAATTCATCGTAAACTAAATCCTTATTTTCGCATTACGAATTAGGATGTTTATGAATAAAATAAATCATGTTTTCAATATTGTGCTTTTCGTTTTCTCGATGCACTTTGGTCATGCGCAGACCGGTCCTGGAGGTGTAGGTTCATCTTCTAATCTCGTGTATTGGATTGATGCTTCCCGCTTAGGATTGGGAAATGGAGCTTCTGTTCAAACGATTACTGATTTTTCTGGAAACACGAATGACATTAGTCAAAATACAGTCGCTAGACAAGGTATTTATAATACTTCTTCAGTGAATGGCAAAGCTGCCATCTCTTTTGATGGCGTTGATGATTTTTACGCAACCTCAAATACTACTCCACTTAGCGGAGTTGGTGCTACCTCAGTTTTTTCTGTTAACACTTACTTACCATCACCCACTGTGCAGAATTTATTCAATGTTCGGCTGCCGGTATCAAATTCTGGATTCTCAATTTTTAAGGCTGGGACAGTTGTCTATCACACAGCTCCAACTTCATCATCATATGCAGCAGTTGGTAGATTACTTCAAGCTGGATTCAATCTTACTTCTAGCATCTGGAATAGTGCCACACCTTCATTGGCCGCTCGATTAAATTCAGGGACATCAGGCACCAACGCCACCGCAAATGGAATTCTATCAGGCGCTTCTCGTATTACTTTTGGAAAGCTATCATTGTCAAACAGTCGATTCTTCAGTGGATTACTCGCAGAATTTATATTGATGAGCCAGAGTGTGAACTCGACTCAACAAATTATCATCGAAAACTATCTTGCAGCGAAATACGACCTTACGATTTCCAACGATAAATTTTCATTTCAAGCAACACATGGCAGCGAAGTAGCAGGTATAGGTCAAGAAGCACTTGGAGATAATCACATCGATGCGCAAGGAACTTCAATTGTAAGAATTCAAGCGGCCAGTGATTTGGGGACGGGAGAATATTTAATGTGGGGACATGATGGAGGTGGGATAACGGCAGACGCAGTAGAGATTCCTGCATCTTTTGGAGGATCTGGAGCAAAACTGACACAAGAATGGGTTGCTGACGAAACAGGAGGTGATGTCGGCACAGTCGATATAATTTTTGATATGGCTGGAATTAGCACGTTACTCGGGCTTGACCTAACTAATTTACGGATTCTAACAGATTCGGATGATGACTTTACGAATGCGAATACTAATAATGCCATTGCACCTGTTGTGGTAGGGAATGTAGTTACATTTAATGATGTAGATTTAAGTACCGAAATGTTTTTTTCGATAGCGAATACTGGAAATAGTGAAACTTGCGTTTCGGATTTTGGAAGTGTTTCAGCCTCTTGGTCAACAGTTGGAGAATGGGACTGTGCTACATTTCCGGATAGTACAAAAGATGCCTCGATAGTTTCGCCACATATTAGAATAGTTTCTGACACACAGTCTGTAAATAATTTAGATATTGAAACCGGAGCAAGTGTAGTAGTAAACGCAAATGCAACCCTAATCATAAATGGAAATCTTTCGATTGCAAATACGGGTACTTTAATCTGTGATGCGGGTTCTAATGTAATTTTTAGAGGAACTGCAGGCAGCACTCAATTGGTCGACAATTCATCGGGAGGCAATCAAGCCTTTGCCAATGTCCAAATCTCTAATGCAAACAATGTCGAGTTCTCCGGAGGCTCATTTTCTATTAGTGAAGGTCTTCATTTAATTAATGGCTCATTTCAAAATAATTCTAGTCTAACGTTCACTTCTGATGCGGCTTCTCAAGGACATGTCGCTAGAGTCGTTGCCGGAGATTTCACCGGAAGTTCTGGTGTATTTACGATTGAACGTTTCAAAACGGGAGGCACAGCTGGATGGAATGATCTAGCTTCTGCTGGCATTTCCACTACTGTTTCTGATTTGGACAATGAGATCTACATCAGTGGAGTTGTTGGTGGTGAAGGTGGCGCGAGTGCAGCAGGAGGAGGATCATTTATTAGTATGTATACTTACGACAACGTTGCTGATGATTATACCCCAGTCACAAATGTGACCAATCCAATGGGCTTAGGCCAAGGCTTTGAAACTTGGTTAGGAGATAACTTAACAACTTGGAACGCGAAAGCATGGAACTTTACGGGTAGTTCCATAAATGTGGCAACAACCAACATACCAGTGAATGCTTCTGGATCTAGATGGAATTTAATAGGAAACCCACTTCCAGGTTTTTTAGATTTTTCGTCCGTTCTATCAAATTTTATAGGCATCGGAATGATAATTGGTAATGAGTTCTGGTATTTCGATGCAGACTCTAATCAATACAATAGCCGCGGTGCTGGAGCTTTTATTCCTCCTGGTCAAGGTTTCTGGATAAATGTCCTAACTGCAAGCGAGTTAACTATTGACCCTACGACTGACCTTCGATCAGATCTTAATACAAGTGAATGGTTTAAAAACACACCCAAGGAAGAATTCAGGGTGAAGGTTACCAATCAAGAAAATTCATTTGCCAGCTCCGTCTATTTGAGAAAAGATTATATGGCTTTCTCTGGTGTGGATGAGTTAGATCTTCAGCCACTAAAAGTTCCTGATTCAAGAGCCGTAAATATGTGGATGGATTATGCTGGAGAAGAAAGTATGGTCAATTACATTGACCCCTCAGAAGAGCATTTAGAAGTTCCTTTAACCATTAAAAGTGGAATTCCTGGTGAGTTCATAATGAACTTTCAAGGCCTAAATAAATTCGATGAGTTCCAGTGCAAGAACCTCTTGAATTTGGAAACCAATGAGCAAATTGAAATTGTGCCAGGAGCTTCTTACTCATTTGAAGTGGGTGAAGATTTAGATCCTCTCAACTTTAAATTATTGTTAAGTAAGTCAGATTACGAGGATTGTTTAGCTCCGACAGAATTCACGAACAACGACATTCGTGTATTTTCAAATGGAAAGACAATTGTTGCAGACTTCTTCCTAGATAGAAGCGTAGAAGCAAAAATTGAAGTCTACAACATGCTCGGACAAACTGTTTACGGAAATACTTCAACAATAGGTTACTCTAGAGAATCCATAAATTTGACAAATGTTAAAACAGGCGTTTTCTTTGTAAACATCAACATTAACGGAACAAACAAGACCGAAAAAGTTATTTTGAAATAAGATGAAGATCACCAAGACACACATCAGCCTAGCGGCTATGGCAGCATTTGTATTACTAAGTCAAGTATTGATAGCTCAACCTAGCGGTGGAACTCCAGTGGGTGGAGGTTCTCCGGGCTGCTGGCCACCGCCTTGCATCCCTATTGATGGAGGTATGAGTTTTCTGGTTGCTCTAGGCGTAGCTTTTGGAAGTAAGAAACTTTTAGACATGAGATCTAAGTAAGATTAGATTTAAATCATGTTTTCAAAATATTGGAATGATCCTTTATACCGCTTTCTAACAAAGGCGGTTTTTCTGTTTATAGCCTGGTATTTTATTTACGACCTGTGGCTTCATCCATTGGGTGACTTAGACATGACCGTTATCAAAAGTCTAGAACAAGCCTCTTATTTTGTTTTAGAGCTTTTCGGTTACATCACAATTGAAGCAAGTCATGTGGAGAATATCAGAACTATCGGTATTGATGGGACGCACGGACTTTGGATTGGAGATCCCTGCAATGGATTAACCCTCTTCGCACTCTTCACTGGATTTATCATTGCTTATCCAGGTCCACTCAAAAAGAAACTGTGGTTTATACCAGCAGGAATTATTGTGATTCATATCATAAACATTCTGCGGATCGTAGCACTCTCATTGATCGTATTCTACTTTCCAGATCCAGCAGTGCTTGATTTTAATCACACCTATACCTTTACCCTTTTGGTATATGGCTTCGTGTTTTTACTTTGGTACTTATGGGCATTGAAGCTGTCGGGAATTGATTCTATGAAACCCCCTACCGATGAGTAATTCATTAAAGAAAAAAACACTCATTGCATCATCGATTATTGCCGTTATAATCCTTGGCTTTTTCCGTGAATTCCTCTTTACGCACATCAACGAACAGCTCTTCGCGCTCTGGTATGATGAGCCATCGCGTGCTTCAGACGCCATACCATGCTTAAAGTCAGTTGACTTTTACACACTCTATTACACCAAATGGTTTCTGACGGCCCTATTCTCTGTCCTTTTTTATGGAGTGACCATAGGCTTATTGAAGATCATCTTTGACACGTCTTACTGGAAAGAAATACTCATCATTTATGGAGTCTTAATCGCATGTTCTGTCATTACGATGGCATATGGTTATGCAACAAACACCCTAGAAGAGACATATTTACTTGCCCGACTATTTATGGGTGTTGCGCAATCACCATTGGTTCTAATGGTCATGATTCCAGGAATCTGGTTGCGCAAGAGATCGAGCTAGATCAACTTTTGTTTAACATATTTTTCATCCCGATACCCTAAAATGACCGTTCAACAAAATTGATGTCATTTAAAGCGCTGAAAGTTTGTTTCTTCGTCCTGCAATTAGATTAACATGAATTACATCATATATAGCATCATTCTTATAGGATATTCGGTTGGATTCTACCTTCTGTTTCCGAAGGCTGGAAGAAAATCATGGGAAGGAGCTATTCCTGTTTATAATTTCTTCATTCTCACACGTGTCATTAAAAAGCCCTGGTGGTGGATGTTGCTCCTCATATTTCCGGGAGTAAATATTTTAATGTTGATGGTTTTCAACTCCATCCTTGCCTCTCACTTCGGCAAGATCGACCGGGCTTCTCAAGCATTGGCTATTTTCTTACCCTTTGTGGCTTTCCCAATGTGGGGGAAATCAGATATTAAGTATTATGGTCCTTTAGATCGCTCAAAGCATCCAAAGTCTTGGCTAGCCGAATGGGGTGATGCCATCGTTTTTGCAGTAGTTGCAGCAAGCATCATCCGAACTTATTTTTTAGAAGCATTCACGATACCTACCAGTTCGATGGAAAAAACGCTTCTTATTGGTGACTACTTATTTGTGAGCAAAATGGCTTATGGACCAAAGGTTCCTCAGACACCCTTGAGCTTTCCATTTGCCCACCACAGTCTTCCAGGAACAGTTACACCAAGTTATTTGGATTGGATGAGCCTACCCTATTATAGATTGCCTGGTTTTGGAGATGTAGAGCGCAATGACATTGTGGTATTCAATTATCCGGAAGGAGATACAGTACTTATCCAATATCAAAGCGAAAGAAGCTACAATCAAGTGGTTCGCGATGAAATGTATCGGCTTAAGCAAAACGACATTATGCGGGGTGAACAACTCAAAAATGATGGATACTACAACAAGTTGTCACGCAAGCTGATTAAGAAGAACATGGACTACACCGTGCGTCCTGTTGACAAGAGAGAGCATTACATCAAACGTTGTGTGGCTGTGCCCGGAGATGAAATCTTTGTGGAACATGCCAAACTCCATATCAATGGAGAAACGGCATATATCCCATCTGAGTTTCAATACCGCTACCAAATTGAAACCACAAGCTTTTTGAATAAGAAGATCCTAAAGGAAAAACTCAATGTCAATTACCAGGATATTCGAACGTCTCAAAGCGAGAATGGTTATTCCTACTTCTTGCCGTTAACACTGCATGCTGCCAAACAAATGGAGTCTTTTGATGCTGTGAAAAGTGTAACGCTGGATGCTTCTCTTCGTGGAGCAAGTCCCATATTTCACATATTCCCAAACTCCCCTCAGTATGATTGGTCGGAAGATTATTGGGGACCATTAACCGTTCCAGCAAAAGGAACTTCAGTTGAGCTTAATCTTAAAAATTTACCCTTCTATGAACGCATCATTCACGTTTACGAAAATCATGACCTTCAAGTAAAAGGCGAAGAAATATACATTGACGGCATAATTGCCACCAATTATACTTTCCAATTGAACTATTACTTCATGATGGGTGATAATAGACACAACTCTGCGGATTCACGTTTTTGGGGATTTGTACCTGAAGACCATGTTGTTGGAAAAGCCGCATTTATTTGGTTGTCCATTGATCCAGAGCTGAGTTTTTCTGAAGGGAAAATCAGATTCTCACGAATGTTTTCAATACCAGAATAGTATGAGTAAAGCCATATTTCCTGTTTTCTATGCCGGGAATATTGCCTACTACAGAGGCTTAACGCAATCAGAAGTTTGCTTTGAGATCTGCGAAAACTTTCCAAAGCAAACGTTTCGATCGAGGATGCTGATTACGGGTCCGAATGGATCTCAGCTATTGGCAATTCCAACCGTCAAAACAGGATTGCGAAGAACCATGAAGGATGTCAAGATCAGTTATGCCGAAGATTGGCAAAAAGATCATTGGAAAAGCTTAGAAGCGTCTTATAGACGTTCTCCTTACTTCGAATATTATGAGCATCTTTTCTTCCCCTTTTATAAGGAGAAAAAAGAAACATTGCTCGAGTTCAACCTTGAATTACACGATACCATTCTGAAAATCCTGTCGTTAGAGCTCCCCTATTCTCAAAGTGAGAAATATTCAGACTATGAAAATGATTTCAGAGGTCATTCCTTCGAACTGAAAACTGAAGAGATCAAACAATACACCCAAGTTTTCAATGATCGTCAGGAATTTGCGCCCAACTTGAGCATCCTCGATGCTATTTTCAATTTAGGTCCGCAAACAACGATGCTGCTGAAGTAATCAGAAAATGAAAGGCACCAGCGCCTTTGTTCTCTTCATATATTCTGAATAACCTGCATACTTCTGGATCAAGAGCTTCTCTTCAAATTTCAATTTTACCACTTGATTAATCACTAAGATTAGAAAGAGAGCCACACTCATTATATCCATTCGATCCAAAGTGAGCACTGCGGCAACAATGAGAATTGAAGTATACATTGGATGTCTTATGAATGCATAAGGTCCCGTTTCAATCAAGTCACCATCTTCTCGAGGTTCTGGAAAGATGCTTACGCGAATCGGGTTCATTATAAAAATAGCCCATACAGCCAACGCAAGACCGATCAACTCTGTTGCTTCCAACCAAATATTCTTAGCAATTAAGGGGCCAGACACAGCGTACAACAGAATCACCGAAAATTGGATTAAAACTAATATTTGAGACTTCGTCATTAAAGGTAAATTCTTAATTTGCCGCAAACCTACTCGCTTTGAAGAACAGAAGATCATTTATCAAAAAGGTTTCAGCTCTAAGCGCTGGATTCTGGGCATGGCCTTTAATAGATCAGGGATTTGCCAACGATTTAAAAAATGTTTTGGGTCCCTTGGAACAGTCATCGCCCTTGGAGCTGGCTGATAATGAAGATTTTTGGAGTTGGGTCAGGCATAACTATACGGCATCCTCTAATCTCATTAACTTGAATAATGGCGGTGTTTCGCCTCATCCTAAAGTGGTTCAAGATGCGGTTGAGCGTTTCACTTCGTTGAGCAACGAAGCTCCCTCCTATTACATGTGGCGTGTTTTCGAAAAAGGAAGAGAAACTATCAGAGAAAAATTAGCTGAGTTAGCAGGAGTCGACCCAGAAGAAATTGCCATTAATCGAAACACAACTGAATCTTTAGACACGATAATCTTTGGTTTGGAAATGAAAAAAGGAGATGAATTTGTTACGAGCAATTTCATTTATCCAAACATGAATCAAGCATGGATGCAGCGTGAAATGCGCGAAGGCTTAATTCGGAAAGTTGCAAAAATTCCGATGCCTTCTACTGATACGGAAGCTATAGTAAAAGCATATACAGATCAGTTTACTTCAAAAACAAAAGTGGTGCTCATAGAGCATTTAGTGAACTGGACTGGACAAGTATTGCCCGTTGCTGCCATCGCTGCTGAAGCTAAAAAGCGGAACATCCTCGTTATCGTGGACGGTGCTCATAGTTTTGCCCACCTCATATTTAAGATCCCTGAGTTAAACTGTGATTATTTTGGGACAAGTCTTCACAAATGGCTTTGTGCGCCATTTGGTACTGGAATGCTTTACATGAAAAAAGAACGCATCGCAGAACATTGGGCTTTGTTTCCAGGCCCTGACCCAAAGAGTGATGACATTCGAAAATTTGAAAACCAAGGCACACGCGATGTTCCTGCAGAGTTGGCCATTGGTCAAGCCATTGATTTCCATTTAAGTGTAGGAGCTGAACGAAAGTTTGAAAGACTGCACTATCTCAAGCAATACTGGGTAGAAAGGGTGAAAGACATTCCTGGAATCAGTTTTTACTGTCCTGAAGATTCCGCTTTTAGCGGTGCGCTCACCACCTTTGGGATGGAAGGAATGACAGGTCCAGAAATTCATAATTTCCTTTGGCAAGAAAGCAGAATACATACGACACCAATTACACATGAAGGCATTGATGGTGTTCGCATAACTCCAAACATTTACACTTCACTATCTGATTTGGATAAGTTGGTTTCAACAATCCATAAAATGAAATAAGACAAACGAATAAAATGTTGATTCGAATGGACGCATTTTAGATTTGAAATGCGGTAATTTGAACAACTTTAAAGCAAAATGCCTTTAGGTATTTATATAAACACACGCGGTTAAATGGCTACAAAAAAGCAAGATTTAGATTTCAATAAGAACGAAGATGGCATGAAACAACTCATCTCTCAAATGAAGAGAAGGTTGGAGAAAGTGTATCTCGGAGGCGGTCAAAAAAGGATTAACAAACAACACGCAAGCGGCAAAATGACTGCACGCGAGAGAGTTACGGCTCTACTCGATGATGACAAACCCCAAATTGAAATAGGCGCTTTTGCTGGTGAAGGCATGTATGCTGAATATGGCGGCTGTCCAAGCGGAGGCGTAGTTGTTTATTTAGGTTATGTACAAGGAAAAATTTGCATCGTTGTAGCTAATGACGCCACTGTAAAGGCGGGTGCATGGTTTCCGATTACTGGCAAAAAGAACCTTCGAGCTCAGGAGATCGCCATGGATAATTACATTCCGATTATCTACTTAGTGGATAGCGCGGGGGTATTCTTGCCCATGCAAGATGAAATTTTCCCTGACAAAGAACATTTCGGCCGTATTTTCAGAAACAATGCGGTAATGAGCAGTAAAGGAATCAACCAAATTTCTGCCATTATGGGAAGCTGCGTTGCTGGTGGAGCATATCTGCCGATCATGAGTGATGAGGCCATGATTGTGGAGGGCACAGGCAGTATCTTCTTGGCTGGCTCATACCTAGTAAGAGCAGCAATTGGCGAGGATGTAGATAATGAAACGCTCGGAGGAGCCACGACACATTGTGAAATCTCTGGGGTTACCGATTATAAGTGTAAAGATGATGCTGACGCAATTGGCCGCATTCAAAGCATCATGGATAAAACGGGTGGGAAACTTCGCGTTCCATTTGATCGAAAAGAGTCTAAAAAACCCAAGCTTGATCCTAAAGACATTTATGGGATTTTCAGCGCTAAAACATATGAAACAAGAGATATCATCAAGCGATTGGTAGATGATTCTGAATTCGAAGAATACAAGGAGCTTTATGGTCAATCTATTGTTACGGGCTATGCTCGCATCGATGGATGGGCAGTGGGAATTGTTGCAAACCAGCGTAATTTAGTGAAGAGCAAGACAGGTGAAATGAAGTTTGGTGGAGTCATCTATTCTGACAGTGCAGATAAAGCAGCACGCTTCATTATGAATTGCAACCAGAAAAACATCCCATTGGTGTTTCTCCAAGATGTTACAGGATTCATGGTTGGTTCTCGATCAGAGCAAGGTGGCATCATAAAAGACGGAGCTAAAATGGTGAATGCCATGAGCAACTCGGTTGTTCCAAAATTCACTTTCATCATGGGCAATAGCTATGGCGCGGGGAATTACGCGATGTGTGGCAAAGCGTATGATCCTCGATTGATCTATTCCTGGCCAACAGCTAATCTGGCGGTAATGAGCGGTAAATCAGCAGCAAACACTCTACTTCAAATTGAAGTCGCTTCATTGAAATCAAAAGGCGAAGAGATTACAGATGAAAAGAAAAAGGAACTACTCGACAGAATCACAAAACGCTATGAGGAGCAAACATCACCCTACTATGCTGCTGCAAGACTATGGGTTGATGGAATAATAGATCCGCTTGATACACGCATGATTATTAGCACTGGAATAGATATGGCGAGTCATGAGCAGAACGTAAAGCCATATAATGTTGGCGTGATTCAGACTTGATAGAATAACTCAATTTATAAGGCCTTTAGCTGACTAGAATGAAACTAGAATCGACAGATTCAATTTCATTCAAAGCACAATCAATCCTTACCTTCACCGTATGAAGAGAAGCTTTACAAAATCATCTTTATTCAAAGTGAGACTTGCAGCGCTGGTCATTCTTTTGACCTTTTCTTTTCAAAGCACAAGTAACGCCCAATCACCGCAGAGGATTGAGGCTACGCGAATGGTTCAAATGGGAGATAACAATCTCCAACGAGCTCAATTTGAGGACGCAATTTTCTCTTACACCAATGCCATAGCTACTGATCCTTATTATGCAGAAGCATATATGAAACGCGCTGGTCTTTATAGAAAGCTAGGACGATACAGAGAAGCAAAACAGGATTATGAAAAGGCGCGAATGATGAATCCATATTCTGCCTATGTAATGGATGCCAACGCCAAGATTAGTTTTCTTGCTACCGATTATAAAAAGGGATTGGATGAAATTGAAGAAGCCATCAAATTGGATCCTAGCAATGAAGACTTTATAGATCACAGGGTAGATGGAAGAATTCTCTCCGGTGAATATGAATTAGCCAAAGATGATATTGCGCGACTATTGCAAAGCTCCTACAATAAAGAACTCACGTATCTCAAACAAGCCCTTGTCTATTTCTTAGAAGGTGAGTTAGAACTATCCGAAACAGCCTTGCAAAGTGTTTTAGAAATCAATCCAGAAAACGCGCTCGCTTTAGATGTTCATGGACTTATTGATTTAAAGGAAGGGAATTTCAAATCAGCATTAGGCCAATTTGACGCAGCGTTAAAAGTCAATCCAGAGTTTAGTTTGGCTGTTTACAATAAAGGAGTCGCTTATCGCATGATGGGTAATGATGAGGAGGCGCTCTATTATTTTGACGAGGCGATATCCATGCAGTTGGAACTTTCAAAGACCTATTTTGAAAGGGGTCTGGTAAAAAAGGAATTGGGGAATTTTGCAGGATCAATCAGTGACTATTCTAAGGTCAATGAATTTGATACGGTCTATTTCAACGCAATCTACAATAGGGCTTTTTCGTACAAAATGATGGGCGATTTTCCTTCAGCATTGATTGACGCAAATAGAGCTGTAGAGTTAAGACCCAGAGATGGAAGCGCTTGGGGAATGCGTGGAAATATTTATCTCTTATTTGGAGATTACGATGAAGCAATTATTAATTATGATGAGGCCCTCAAATGGACTAATTCTCCAGAAGAAATCATGTTCAATAAAGGATTGGCTGAACTCTTTGATCATCGCTTGAGAGAAGGCTGTGCTACTTTAAAACAGGCCGTTGATGAATTAGGATACGAGCACGGAAGAGATGCTTACATTAATTTTTGCGGGCCTTAATTACGGAAGCCTTTGTTTCCTGTCCAAGAAGTTTAGATTCGTTTAGACAATGAGTCAGTTTTTCATAAATGGTAAGTTTCTAAATCAAAACGTCAGCGGAGTTCAGCGCTATGCCCATGGTATTTTAAAGTATTTTGAACTTGATCAGACTGCAAAACCGCAAATCAAAAGCTTTCTGCTTCAAATGCTTTGGGAGCAAGTTCAACTGCCACGTCAATTAAAAAAAGCTGGCTCTCCTCTCCTACTCAACTTTTGCAACACTGCTCCATTCTATTATGAGAATCAAATTGTTACGATTCACGATATGGCTGTATTTGAAAACCCAATTTGGTTCTCAAAACCTTTCGCGGCATACTATAAATTCATGTTGCCAAGAATAGCCCAGAACTCAAAACACATTGTCACTGTCTCGGCATTCTCAAAATCAGAAATCCTGAAGCATCTGAAAGTTCCTTCAGACAAAATCTCAGTAATATATCCCGGTCTTAATGAAGATTTGACAGCAAGAATCTCAAAGAAACCGACTGCGATCAACTCAAAATTCATCTTACTGGTTGGAAGTCATGATCCACGCAAGAATTTTGATTTCGCCATCAAACATTCGATTGAAATACTTGAAGCGAATGATTTGCAACTCGTACACGTAGGAAGAACATCCAAGGTTTTTTCAAATCCCAATAGAATCTATAGAAAAGACATCATTGAGCTTCCGAATACATCCGACCAAGAACTGAAATGGCTTTATGAAAATGCTGAAGTGTTGGTTCAACCTTCCATCTATGAAGGCTTTAGCTTGGTGCCGATGGAGGCAAGATCATTAGGTTGTCCTGTTCTAGCATCTGATATTCCCGTGCATCGTGAAGTGCTGGGCGATGATGTGCAGTACTTTCAGTTGCACAATCACGAATCTTTCAAAACAACACTAGAGAAACTGTTATCGGTTAATAAGCCACTGACAAAAGCGAAATGGAATTACGATTTCAAAGCATCGGCAGAAAAGTGGAAGGAATTGATTTCAAGGTTTGCCTGATCATCTACAATGGCTATTTTTCGCATCGAATGAAAGTTGGATTTATACACGATTGGTTTACAATTCCTGGCGGTGCTGAAAAGGTCGCCAAGGAAATCATTGATGTTATTCAACCACATTCGATTATGTCACTTTTTAATTTCATGGATTTTGGCACATTGCAGCATATTACACAAGGTAGAGGCGTGAAAACTTCGTTTTTGCAACAGCTACCCAATGCCGAAAAACACTACAGGCATTTGGTTCCTTTTTTTCCAGCTGCTATTTCAAGGATGGATGTATCCGACTTCGACATTATCATTTCCTCCTCTTGGCTTGCCGCTAAAGGTGTTAGAAAGCACAAAAACCAAACACATATTTCCTATTGCCATACTCCAATGCGTTTTGCTTGGGGATTGGAAAACACCTACTTAAATAAATATGGTTTCAATTCTGGACTCAAGCGCATCTTCGCCAAGTTGATGATCAAGAGGCTAAAGAAATGGGATGTTGAAACGGCTCAAAATGTTGATCACTTTATTGCCAATTCAAAATTTGTAGCGAACCGCATCAAGCATGCTTATGGCAGAGAAAGCGCGGTTATCTATCCTCCAGTGGATACGAAGAGATTTACACTGCAAGAGCACAAGGAAGATTATTATTTCACGGCTGCTAGATTGGTTGACTATAAAAACATCGAGCTCATTATTAAAGCCTTTGCAAAACTGCCAAAGCATAAATTGATCATTGCTGGACAAGGTCCGATGGAGGCTTACCTCAAGAAGCTTGCGAGCCCTAATGTTGAATTTGTTGGATGGGTTGATGATGATCAACTGGTAAAGCTGATGCAAAACGCCAAAGCATTTGTTAATGCCTCTATTGAAGATTTTGGCATTGCGGGATTGGAAGCACAATCGTGCGGAACACCTGTTATAGCCTTAGGTAAAGGCGGCTACTTAGAAACAGTTATTGAAAACGAAACAGGAATGTTCTTCAAGAGAGAACACCCCGAGGTTTTAGTGGATACGATCCTCCGTTTTGAACGTCATCAATTCGACCCTTATGTCATTCGCAGAAATGCCAAGCGCTTTGACAAAGAGATTTTTCGTGTGCAGTTCTTGAATTTTTTCCTCGACAAATGTTTTGACCATGCCAAAATCATGGCTTGACCGCATTGAGCTCGGGCTCATATTCGCGCTCAGTGGATTTGTGTTTTGGCCAAATGCTATATCGTCCATTGGCCTGATTCTGCTGCTCACTATTCGAATCATAAGAGTCAAAAAAACGGCTTTTCCAAAACTTCATGATTATTGGTTGCTGGCGCCTGCCGTTGTCTTGATTTTAGCCTGGGGTTTTCATGGATTTGCAGCTGACGGACAGCGAGAATTGCAATTGTGGCTGACTTGGATCGCGGCATTCATTTACTTCAAGTCAAGCCCTTTCAAAGCACAATTTTCAAAGTCATTTGTCCTACTAAGCTTCATTCAAGCTTTGGTTGTACTGATCTATTTCACTTTCGCTGAACCTATGTCTGGTCTTGGATTCAGCCATCAATTCAGAGAAGTCATTTCAAGCACTTTTCATGTTCATCCTACATTTTTGAGTACGGCTTGGATTTGGGCCGCTTTTATTTGCTTCACTCAATTGACATTATCATTAAGAAATAAAGTCCTGATGGGTTCAATACTCATTTTTATGGCTTTCATGGCTGGTGGAAGAATGCCGTTGATAGCCACTTTCATTGTTTTATTGATCTACATCCTTTTTCAAATTAAATCAACCAAGGCGAAAATCATCACAGCATCAAGTGCACTTCTTCTGGCATTGCTGAACATATTCTTCAATCCTGTTTTCTCAGAGCGAATGAATGAATTGAATGCTTTGGACACGAGTTACGAAGAGGGTCAAATGCTTTCGTCAACAGAACTGCGTTTGGGAATTTGGAAATGCAGTATCTCCTCCATTGAAGAGAATTGGCTCTTTGGAGTTGGACCTGGGAATACACGTCAAGTATTGGACAATTGCTATGCGTCTTACAAACAAGTTGAGTTTTTTGAAACGGAATTCAATACCCATAATCAATACATGCACTTTTGGTTGAGCAGCGGATTTTTGGGGTTTACTGCTTTGATTGGAGTTTTTCTGTTTTTGCTGATTTTCGCATGGAAGCATCAAAACTTACCTCTGCTCTACTTCACCATTTTTTTTGGAATCATTTGCTTGACAGAAAACTACTTCAGTCGTCAATTTGGTATGATGTTCGGTGCATTCTTTTTCTTCAGCTACTTCTACTCGACTCGTCAGGTCAAATAGTTCATGGTTTCTTTCCAGGTTTTTTGCCAAGAAAAGTTCCAGGACTGGCGCATGCACTGATGATCAATCTGAGTCACTTTTGATTTTTGAATTAAGCTTTCTAAGCCACTTTGGATGGATTCGTTATTGAGCGGATCACAAAGAATACCAACCTCACCGACCAACTCGGGCAATGATGAATTATTGGATACTAAAACAGGCGTGCCACATGCCAAAGCTTCCAACACAGGCAAGCCAAACCCTTCGTAAAGACTAACATAGCAGAATCCACTAGCAGAAGTATAAAGCGCAGGTAAATGTTCATCACGCACAAACCCCGTAAAGTGAATTTGATCTTTGCAATGCGCTGGAATTTTCACCGAATTCCATTTCCAACCTTTTCTACCGACTAAAACCAAATGGTATTCATTGCGCAATGTTGCACTCAATTCTGCATAGGCATTTATCAATCGTACGATGTTCTTGCGCGGTTCCAGTGTTGAAACGCTCAATAAGAATTTTCGATTTGGAAGTTCGTAACGCTCTCTCACCAGTTGCAGCAAATGCTGATTGTGAATGGGATAAAACATTTTTCGATTCACTCCTTCGTAAATCAGCGTTGAGTCTATTCCTTGCTTTGAAAGATCATAGGCTGTAGATTGAGAAACTGCGATGCATTGCACATTATTCTCTCGAATCCATTGCATTCCTCCTGCAGCCAATCGCGCGTTGTTTTCTTCATGCAAATCAGGATGAGAAAAATGCGTGGTATCGTGAATTATTGCAAATTTTTTGCTTGATGTAATTCCCTTTACAGCTTCAAAATGTTGAGGTAATGTCAGAAGCAGAGCATCATAATGCGCTACAGCTTTTTCGATTCTATGTCTAGTACGATTCGAATGCAATTTTTGAATTGGAAAAGTGCGTGCAACACTATTATAAGCTGTATCAGGAAGAATAGCTTTCAGCACATTCTTAGCCAAGATAAATAATTGATTTTGCTTGATGCTTTGCTCCTGACCTTCCAATGCCAAGGCCTCTTCAATCGAAATAATTTCGCCATTAATAAGAACATCAATCTGAAAAGAACTTTGAAATGATTTTGCAGCCAAGAGCAGCTCATAAACATATCTCTTAATTCCATCAAAAAAAGGCTCGCTCAATTTTGAAGCTTCAATGAGAATGAGTTTTTTTTCAGTGTTAATACTCTTCTCGATATGCTTAAAGTCATCACCATTCAAGCGATAGCCCATTTGTTCCATCATTTCTCCATGCAAATGCCAAAACAAGACTTGCTGGGTTTCAGACATTTCATCTTTCCAAGCATTGACTTTTCCCTTGCGAAACCAGGATGGAGCTAAGTTCTGCGAATCGATGTACTTTCCTGAGCCGTATTCTGGCTCACCAAACTTGAGATCAAAAAAAGTGGGAAGCTGGTTTCTCTTTGCTTCAGGCAATTCCATGAACGACCTTAACTTCTCACACGCTTCAATCGGATTTTGAATCAAGTCTTCGAAGTAGATCACTACATCAGCGCGTTGCATCCATGCTTGGGTATGTTTTGACCAACCACCAAAATGACTTCCCTCTGCCGCATAAATTACTTCATCCAAATTTTGTACAAAACTGCTGTTGTGTGCAATGACATCTTTTCGATGATGGGCAAACGAAACCACGGAATCTCTCCCGTCCCGAACCAGCAATACGACTTTTCTATCCAATAAATTTTGAGGAAGCTCTTGAGGTAAATGATGTGTCTTCACCACGGAGGAGCTTTCCCAACCTTGATCGGGACCATGGCCATCTGTCAAATACGTTGATGAAGCGATACCGTATACTTCGAATAATACATTCCTTAAAAATGTATTTCCGCTTCGTGGATATGAGACAAGGGTGATCAAATAAATTTTGCTCTTTCAAAGATGAGTTTTGTTGATTGAAAAACTCAACTTTGAAGCAATATGTCTACTTGGAAGATTTTCGTTTCCTTTCTGTTGCCTACAATAAGCCTTGTGGCGGTGCCGTGGGTTGTTCATCATTGGATAGAACCATTGAGCTTTGCTTCAACGTTTGCTTTGATAGCAGGTAGTCTTATAATTTTAACTGGAGCGGGCTTTCTAGCCTGGACCAGTTCTATTTTTGCAGCGTTTGGACAAGGAACGCTAGCTCCTTGGGATGGCCCTCAAAAATTAGTAATCCTAGGTCCCTTTAGATACGTCAGAAATCCCTCGGCCATTTCAATAATTACCATGCTTTGGGGTGAAACTTTAATTTTCAATTCCTTTTACATTTTAGGTTGGTCTGCGATCTATTGGCTTGTGATCCAAGTCTACCTCATCTTCAAAGAAGAGATAGACCTTGAGAAGAAATATGGTGAAGCCTATGCGCGTTACAAAAAAGACGTGCCGCGATGGATTCCACTGGACAGAGCGGTTCATTTTGATCCGTAACCTAACCATTTGATAAGCAAATTTTTAAAGCATTACTGGAGCTGTAAAATCAATAGAATTATTCCCTATACTTGTTAGAGAACGTGTATACGGATGATCAGATTACTCTTATGTATTTTTCTTGTTTCAATCACATTAAGCTGCAACCGCTCAGGAGAAGTGGAAGAAGGTGATCGGAACACATTTACCTTTAAAGGAACATTGTATAAAGGTGTTAGCGATGAACCTTACCCCAATGCTCCATTAAGACTTGAGCTAGCATATGGACTTTCGTTCGACAATGATTTTGAGGTAATCGCAAGAACCACAACGGATGAAAATGGAAATTTTAGTTTGACGTATCGAAAAATTAAAAAAATAGACCCCGTCTTAGATCTTTTCATGGATACACAAGGCTATACCTCCGGGTTTTCATTTTTAGAATTACCAGTTAATCAAAACCTCGAACGTGATGTAGCGGAAGTTAATCATGTAAGGCTTCGTTTGAACTTTCAGTTTTCAAGCAAAGAAAAACCAGACACCCTTTATTTGACTTTTCAGCCCTCCTAAAAGCCATGAATACTTGCAGACATTTAAATTTTCCGATTCAACCTTTGGAGATTAGGGATTAAAGTTCTACTGCATTCCGCAAGCTGATCTGGATAAAGAAATTATAGTGAAGTTTGGGAAAGATGTGAAATGGCAGAATGAATTAAGTGAATCGGGATATGGCTAAGGATTCACTCGAGAAGAAATCAGAAAATCTGCTACCTCTGGCTTATATGAAACTATTCCCGATTCATTTCAAATTGAGTTTTTCAATGCTAAAGGCTTCCCTTTTACTGATCCAATCACTTTAGACTTCTAACAATGAAAAAATATCTTGTGTTAACTTTAATAGCTTCATCGTTGTTCATGTCGTCATGCAAAAAGTGCTACACCTGCATCGGTCTTGTAGAAATTCTTTGGGAAGACGGCTCGCCCACTGGATCAAGTATTGATTTTGAATATTCATTTTGCGAACCGCGTTGGAAGGCAAAATTGATCATCGATGAATATGAAAGTGATGGTTATGTCTGCACGGAGAACTAATTCAATTGGCTTGTAGTTTTCTTATTATATCTAAAAAGCGAATCTTTGGAAGTAATAAGATTTTAGCCTCCCAATGTCAAACCGAATTACAGAATCTACATCCAACTACGACAAGCTCGAACAAATGAGCGTTCGAGAATTGCTCGTCAACATGAATCAAGAGGATAAAACAGTGCCTCTTGCCATCGAGAAAGCAATTCCAAACATTGAGGCATTGGCAGAAGCTGTGTTTGATAAACTCAAGAATGGCGGCAGACTTTTTTACATCGGAGCAGGAACAAGCGGGAGATTAGGTATCGTGGACGCAAGCGAGTGTCCACCAACGTATGGAGTGCCACATGGCATGGTGATCGGATTAATTGCAGGCGGTGACAGTGCCATCAGAAAAGCCGTTGAGTTTGCTGAAGATGATCCGAATCAAGCTTGGAAAGATCTGCAAGAACATGACATTTCTTTATTGGATATTGTTATTGGCATTGCCGCCTCGGGAAGCACTCCATATGTTATTGGAGGATTACGTACTTGTCAAGAAAACAATATAGCTACAGGTTGCGTTACGTGCAATCCAGACTCACCTGTTGCGCAAGTATCAGATTATCCTGTAGAGGTTGTAGTCGGTCCTGAATTCGTAACAGGAAGTACACGCATGAAAGCTGGAACAGCGCAGAAATTGACGCTAAATATGATCACCACTTCAGTAATGGTGAAGCTTGGCCGCGTAAAAGGAAATAAGATGGTGGATATGCAACTGAGCAATGATAAGTTGGTAGATCGAGGAACCAAGATGGTGATGACAGAAACAGGTCTTAGTTATGAAAAAGCCAATGCATTGCTTATCTCAGAAGGCAGTGTGAGAAAAGCTGTAGAAGCTAGTCAGAACAAAGACTAAACCTTGATGTTTTCTTTAACATCCTGATGCATTCAAATCACAAATGAGTCGGTAGCTTTGCGGCAAGTTTATGCACAACATTGAACCATATTTCAACTGGAGAAACCTCTACATGGCAGAGGAAGACGAACGTTCACCTTTTTTTGGACGTGAGTATTCCGAGGTATATTTTACGGACTCTATCTATGATCATTACATCCATCCACAATGGGATAACATTGGCTCGGAAACACTTTTTCTAAAAATTCTTTACGCAGATTACGATGATCAGTATGCTGTAATTGAATTCATGGGAGAATGGAACGATACGTTGCACAACGATATCATGACACTGAAACGAGATATCATAGATCAGTTGATTGATGAAGGAATCAATAAGTTCATTTTAATTGGTGAAAACGTGCTCAACTTCCACAGTTCTGACGACAGCTATTACGAAGAATGGTTTGAAGATATCGAAGACGGCTGGGTGGTGATGCTCAATTTTAGAGACCACGTGTTGAATGATTTCAGAGAAGTAGGGGTAGATAATTACTTCATAAATGGAGGTCCGCTGAATGATTTTGAATGGGGTTCTTTTAGGCCTTTGCAACTGTTTCAAAGAATTGAACAATTGGTTGAGCGAAGATTCGATCCGAATTATTTGATTGAAGAATGAAACTAAATGTGGTTTTTCGCAGTATAATCGAACGAATCATTGGTTTAATCGAAATTATCAGAATAATATTCTAAAATATAACCCGAAAAATTGTTTTACGCGTCTTAGACCTATCTGGTCTCAGAGTTAACTTGCAATATTTAACTTCGAACACTTAAACAAAAAACCTAATACTTGAAAAAATCTTTACTATCTAGCTATTTTTGACTCTTTTTCTTTCGGCATTGATGCTGATAGGAAACATCAGTCCGATAGCAAAATGTGGTGATAGTATCAACTTAGCAACAATGATTGCTTACAAAGAATCATTGAAAGAGAAAGTCGCTGAAATGTCTCGTGAAATTGGCAATTCATAAAGCAACTAATCTCAGGAAATTAGCGTCTTAAAAACATGTTTTTGAAACACCTCAAGA
>CAJQLE010000003.1 GCA_905479105.1 uncultured Flavobacteriales bacterium | reverse complement strand
TCTTGAGGTGTTTCAAAAACATGTTTTTAAGACGCTAATTTCCTGAGATTAGTTGCTTTATGAATTGCCAATTTCACGAGACATTTCAGCGACTTTCTCTTTCAATGATTCTTTGTAAGCAATCATTTTTTGCTGCATCGATGCATCGGCAGAACCAATGATTTGAGCGGCTAGAATTCCAGCATTTTTTGCAGCATTCAAGGCAACAGTGGCCACAGGAACACCATTCGGCATTTGAAGAATCGATAAAATTGAATCCCAGCCATCAATGGAATTGGATGATTTCACTGGAACGCCAATCACAGGTAAAGGAGTCATAGAAGCTACCATTCCTGGTAAGTGCGCTGCTCCCCCTGCTCCTGCAATGATTACTTTCAATCCGCGCTTGTGTGCAGACTTTCCGTATTCCATCATTTTCTCAGGAGTTCTGTGTGCAGAAACAATATCTACTTCTACTTCTATTCCAAATTCTTTTAAGATGTCTACTGCATCTTTCATCACGGGGAAGTCGCTTTTGCTTCCCATAATAATTCCAACTTGAGGGATCTTTGCCATGCGGCTAATTTACGCGATTACACGGATCATTTCCTTAATCTCTTTGGCTTTTTCCAACGCTTGATCTGAAGAACTTCCTAAAATGGTCACATGCCCCATTTTTCTGAACGGTTTAGTAAGTGCCTTTCCATATACATGAGGATAAACTCCTGACATTCCAATCGCGCTGTCCATACCTTCATAAACAACCGCGCCAGAATAACCTTTCTCACCAACCAAATTGATCATCGCTGCTGGTGATCTCAATACTGTGTCTCCCAGCGGCCAATTCAGAATCGAACGCATGTGAATGTCGTATTGCGAAGTGAAACAAGCCTCAATGGTGTGGTGTCCACTATTATGAGGTCGTGGCGCAATCTCATTGATTAAAACTTTCCCGTCTTTCGTGAGGAACAGCTCAACCGCAAGCAATCCGACCATATCAATTTCTTTTATCAATCGTTCAGCTAGCGCTCTGGCTTCTATTTCAACACTTTCAGAAATTCGAGCCGGACTTACCAAGTAATCCACCAAGTTAACTTCCGGATCAAACACCTGCTCCACTACTGGGAACGACTTTACATCTCCGTTTTCATTTCGCGCCACCAAAACCGCCAACTCCATTTCATAGTCAACCCATTGCTCTAAAACAGATGGGGCATCAAAGCCATTTTCAATATCTGAAGCATCTTTTATCGGAGTAACCCCTTTTCCATCATAGCCACCAACACGCATTTTCTGCATAACTGGAAGAAGGTCAAGGTGATTATTTATTTCTTCTTTAGACTCAACGAGGGCAAACGGAGCTGTTGGAAAACCATGATCTTGATAAAACTGTTTTTGGATGCCTTTATCCTTTACCATTTCAAGAATGCGCGGTTGAGGAAACACTTTTACTCCTCCAGCTTCCAACTTTTTCAACGCTTCAATCGAAACATTCTCAATCTCAATCGTAACTACATCACACTTTTTCCCGAGCGTATAAACTGCCTCAGCATCATTACGATCAGCACAAACAAATTCGTGAGAAATCTCACTGCATGGAGCCTCTGGGTCAGGATCTAAGGTATAAATCTCATGTCCATAATTAAGCGCATTCTGAATAAACATGCGTCCGAGCTGACCTCCACCAACGATTCCTATTTTCATTCTATCTTTAATTGAAGGACAAAGTTAAAAGCACAAATCAGGATTCGAGCAATATATTGCACAATTCCCTATAAATAGTGGGTTTTCAAAACTTACATTTGCACCCCTCAAAACAAGGCCCAAGGTGATTCAAGTTAGAGACAAAGCATTTCGAGTCTACATTCCTAAAGATGAAATTTCTGCTGCTATTGAGCGTGTTGCAGGTGATTTAAGTAAAACTTACGCAAACAGTGATCCTCTCTTTCTTTGTGTCTTGAATGGTGCTTTTATGTTTTGCAGCGACTTGATGAAGGCGTTTACATCCCCTTCAGAAATAGGTTTTATCAAAGCCGCTTCTTACGAAGGAATGGAATCAACGGGGAAAGTCAAATTTCACGAGGCTGGTCAGCTGAATTACAATAACCGAGACATCATCATAGTTGAAGATATTATTGATACCGGTAACACATTGAAAGCCCTCTATGAATATTTGGGTAAACACAATCCAAAATCAATAAAAGTTTGCACTCTTCTCTTTAAGAAACAAGCATACCAGCAGTCTCTGCCTATTGATTATGTTTGTTTTGAGACTGAAAATAAATTCTTACTCGGCTACGGCTTAGACTATGATGGTTATGGCCGCAATCTTCCTGAGGTTTATATTTTAAATGACTGATATGATCAACATCGTAATATTTGGACCTCCAGGAGCTGGAAAAGGAACACAAAGCGAGAAAATTTTAGAAAAGTTTGGTCTTGTTCACATTTCAACAGGCGACCTTTTCAGAGCCAATATTAAAGGCGAAACTAGCCTCGGATTGAAAGCAAAATCATTCATGGACAAAGGGGAATTAGTTCCTGATTCAGTTACTATTGATATGCTCAGAGACAAAGTGGAAGAAAATCCAAAAGCTCAAGGATTCATTTTTGATGGGTTTCCAAGGACCACTCCGCAGGCAGATGCGTTAGACACGCTTTTAAAGTCACTTAACACTTCAATTTCTGCATGCCTGTCGTTGCAAGTACCTGAAGAAGAATTGATAGCTCGGCTGCTAAATCGAGGAAAAACGAGTGGGAGATCTGATGATGCTGATGAAACTGTAATCAAGAATAGATTGGCAGTATACATGAGAGAAACTTCCCCGTTAAAAGAGTTTTATCGCTCGCAAAACAAACTTGAAGAGATTCATGGTGTTGGAACTATCGATGAGATATTCGGTAGACTATCTGATGCCGTTGAAAAACACGCTTAAGCACTAGCAAGGAAAAACATTCCTTCTACACTCTATACAACCGCATACAATGCGGCAATCATTATGGCCAAAAACCGAAAAATACACTCAAGTAATTTCGTTGACTACGTAAGAATCAATTGCACCAGTGGCGATGGGGGTGCTGGAGCTACGCATTTTCGAAGAGAAAAATTCGTAGCAAAAGGTGGGCCTGATGGTGGTGATGGAGGACGCGGAGGGCATATCATTATTGAAGCTGAATCTCAGCTTTGGACTCTTCTCCATTTGAAGTACAAAAAGCACATACGTGCCACACACGGCAAACCAGGAGGAAAACAATGCGCATCAGGAGCAAGTGGGAAAGATGTGGTTGTTAAAGTGCCATTAGGTACGGTAATTAAAAATGCTGATACAGGTGAATTCGTTTGTGAAATCACAGAACCTGGAGAACGAAAAATACTAGCAGAAGGAGGAAGAGGAGGACTTGGAAATTGGCATTTTAAAAATTCAATTCAACAAACACCACGTCATTCTCAACCGGGTACAAATGGCGAAGAAGCTTGGTTTATCCTTGAACTAAAGATTTTAGCTGATGTAGGATTGGTTGGTTTTCCAAACGCGGGAAAGTCGACACTTTTGAGCACCGTTTCTGCTGCTAAGCCTGAAATTGCGAACTATGCTTTTACAACACTCACACCAAATTTGGGCATCGTTTCTTACCATGATGAAAAGTCATTTGTTATGGCAGATATTCCTGGAATCATAGAGGGCGCGAGCGAAGGAAAAGGACTAGGATATCAATTTTTGAAGCACATTGAGCGAAACTCTGTTTTATTGTTTCTCATACCTGCAGATAGTGATGATCATTTCAAAGAATTTCAAATCTTGGAAAATGAACTCAAGCAGTACAGCGAGGAACTTTCTCATAAAGAGCGAATAGTAGCAATTTCAAAAGCTGATATGCTTGACCAAGAATTGATGGATGAAATTGCAAAAACCTTCCCAAAAAACTTACCACACATATTCTTCTCTTCAGTGAGTCAATTAAACTTACCCGCGCTGAAAGACCTTATTTGGAACAGCTTACAAACCGAATTAGAACAAGATGCTTAGAAGGCTTCGTATTTACTTTACTGGATTTGCCCTTGGATTGATCATGGTTTATGTCATGTTCGGAAATGACGATTCTAGAGACTTGGATATTTGGACCCCTTCTCAGCGGATTCTTGAAGAAATACGAAATGATTCTGTTTTATTGGAAAGTGAGGAAATGATCTGCTATCAGGAATGTCTTGAGCTTTCTGATTCCCTTTTATTGAGCATTTGGACAGACGCTGAAGTGGAAAGCTTAAACCCCGGTGGAAAGCCATACCAATATGCCATTACATTGGAAACAGATGAGGTCGCATACAGAGCAATCGTGGAAAGAAACGAAGCCGAAGAGCAACGATTAATTAAAATCGAGGATAAGAAAACCACAACTTATTGCGATTGTGACTAGCCTTTTGTTATACAATAGACAGGATTGGAATAAACTCATGGAAGAGCTAGCTCCATCTTCTATTGTAATCCTCACAGACCATAACACCGAACTTCTTTGCCTTCCCTATTTTTTATCTACTTACCTAGAAGATGAGGAGTTCACTCATCTGAGCATTGAACCAGGTGAAAGTTCAAAATCCATCGAATGTGCTGAAGAAATTTGGGGAGTGATGCTCGAAGAGCAACTCGATCGAAAAACATTATTCGTTTCTTTAGGTGGTGGAGTCATTTCAGACTTAGGAGGTTTTATTGCCTCAACATATAAGCGCGGAATTCAATCCATTCATGTGCCGACTACGCATCTCGCAATGACAGATGCTGCAATTGGAGGAAAAAACGGTGTGAATTTCCACGGCCTCAAAAATCAAATTGGATCTATCCGATTACCCAGAGCCATTCTGATTGATGATCAATTCTTAAACACACTTCCAGATAAAGAAATTAGAGGTGGATTCATTGAAACTATAAAACATGCGCTTATAGCAGACGCAACATTTTGGAAAAAAATTGAAACCTTAGAAGCAACAGCCGCGGCAAAAGACAAATCAGTAATAGAGCATAGTGCAAGCATCAAACAACAAATCATAGAGCAAGACCAAGATGATTTTGGAATTAGACAGGCACTAAATTTTGGTCACACAATAGGACATGCTCTTGAAGCATCATTAGGAATTTCGCATGGTGAGGCAGTTGCCTTTGGCATCATTGCTGAATCATTCATTTCAGAAAAACAATGTGGATTACCCCAAGAAGAGTTGAATGAAATAATTCGTTTAGTCAAAGCGTGCATTATCCCTGATTTAGCCAATGATTTGGACGCAGATAAGCTGCTTAATTTGATGAAGAGCGACAAAAAAAACGAATACGGTGAGGTTCGCTTCAGCTTGATATCTAATATTGGTGTTTCTAAGATAGGTGAGACCGTTCCGATAGAAATTGTGAAGCAGTCAATTGCTTTTGCACTGTCAAAGATGAAGTGATGAAATACATACTCAGGGCAAAAACACATTCGCTAAAAAACTCGATTGATCTGCCAGGATCAAAGAGTATCAGCAATCGGGTCCTGATCATCCAAGCCTTAGCCAATCAATCCTTCGAAATAAAAAGCATCAGCAATGCTGATGATACCCGGGTTCTGCAAAAGGCCTTAGAGCATAACGACATCATCACAGATGTAGGCCCCGCTGGAACGGCAATGCGGTTTTTAACTGCTTTATATGCGTCTCAACCCGGAGAAAAGGTATTGACAGGATCCGATCGAATGAAGAATCGACCCATTCACATTTTGGTGGATGCATTGAGATCTTTAGGTGCGAACATTACCTATTTGGAAAATGAAGGCTTTCCTCCCCTTCATATCCATGGCAGACGATTAATGGG
This sequence comes from uncultured Flavobacteriales bacterium, assembly GCA_905479105.1. Taxonomy (GTDB): domain Bacteria; phylum Bacteroidota; class Bacteroidia; order Flavobacteriales_G; family Salibacteraceae; genus SHAN690. Next base: position 641,414 of record CAJQLE010000003.1, on the reverse strand, counting down.
TGGGGAAATAACGATGAATGGAAATGTCAGTAGCCAGTTTATTACAGCACTTATGCTCATTGGCCCTACTCTGCCGCAACCGCTCGTTATTAATATTGAAGGCGATCCTTTATCTCGTCCTTACATCATCATGACTCAAACGTTGATGCAACGATGCGGTGCGCAGGTTGAGTTTAATAATAACCAGATCATCGTTAAACCAGGAAGATACAGATCGGGCAATTTTGTAATTGAGCGTGATTGGTCTGCGGCTGCTTTCTGGATGAGTTTTGCCGCTCTTGCTAATCGCACGAACTTGTTGTTGAAAGATCTTCAACCAGAATCTATTCAAGGCGATATTGCAGCCATTGAATTATTTAACAAACTTGGAATCAAATCAACCTTCGAAGAAGGAGGATTAAGATTGTCTAAACTAAAAATATCCCTCGAAGAGGATTCTTGGAATTTCAGAAACCATCCAGATCTTGTGCAGCCTGCAATATTTGCAGCTGCTGGATTGCAAAAGGCTTTCACGTTGCATGGTCTTGACAACTTGCGACTGAAGGAGACGGATAGAATTGCAGCCATTGAAAACGAACTCCAACGAATGGGCGTGCAAGCTAAAACAGAAGGTTACTCGATGAGTCTCACGCCACAACCACTTGCATCTCCCAAGTCATTTTTCGAATCATATGACGACCATAGAATGGTAATGTCTATAGCCCCTATGAGTTTATTATTCGATGAAATAAGGATTGAAAATCCAATGGTAGTAGCTAAATCCTATCCAGGATTTTGGAAACAGGTTGAGAAGTTTATTGATGTTCGGCCAATTAGATAACTATCGGCCAAAAGCATTGGCAGAGAAGGACATTCTACCATCACTAAATTTCCACAAGTTGTATTCTCTAACAAACAATCCAAAATGAGGCGTTAGGTTGTTATTCATTACAAATTTTGAGTCCATTGAATCTATATTTCTTGTATCAATCCAAAACTCGGCAACAAACAGCATCAATAGCATTGAATAAACGAATACAAGGCGTTTCAAGAGCTGCTTATTATTGTTTTCCATATGAGAAAGCGCTGGTTTTGGTGTGATAACTAACCAAAGACGAGCGACTTAAATTATTGTAAAGTGCTCAAATATAATACAATAAGCATATCTACTCATTAATAACTTAAACGAGCATTGAAATCTAAAACTTCATGTGCCATTGCACCTTCAATTCGGTGCGTGTTGGTCGATCAATAGTATTGAGTCCACTGCCATTTTCATCGCGATTGGCAAAGTAGGTTTGAGCGAGACGAACTGTTAAATCACTCCAACGGGAAATGTCATATTTCAATATTATATATGCCCGACTGCCGCGGTAGTAATAAGCAGGCACCGAAAAAGAGTAAAGAACATCATTCTCATAAGCATATATTCTGCTGGTATAGCTTTCGGTATCAAACATAGCATAACGCAGCTTCAACTCATACTTGGCTGGCCATGATGGTTTCCAAACGAAGTCTTGATAAACCATCCAACCCTTCTCCTTTTCTCCATTCGCTTCTTGAACATTCACCAATTCCACCCTGCTTCTCAGAGAAAGTGTCTTACTCACCTCAAATTGCCAGTTCACCCTATACCACTGCCTAGAAAGAATGCCAATGGCAGAAGTTGCAGACTCATCATCTGAGAAATTCTCTTGCTTATTTTCAAAGCGATATCTCGCATAGGCTTTAAATCTTTTTGAAGGTCGATACTCAAGTTGAGTTAATAATTCATTTCCATTGGATGGGGCATCAGTTCTGAAGCGCAACCAGCTGAAGGAAAACATATCATAATATCCTGTGAACTTCCAGGCTTTACTGAGTTTTGCTGCAAACCCCATATACAAGCCACTTTCGTTCGTGTTCCTGCTACTTTCACTCACTGCATTGCTACGCGGTGAATTATAGGACTCACTATAGTTCCTATGAAGTATGGACAAATCAAGGCTTTGGTCTAAGCTTATAATTGCTCCATTTAGACTCGCAGTTCCTCCATCTAAACGCAATGAACTTTCGCCATAGGCCAATATATTCTTGTAAATGAATTGATAATCAAATCCAGCAATAAAAAACTCACTGCTCACTGGCTCAAAACTTCGATACAATTGACGACTTGGTGCAAACGTTCCTCCATACTTGGTGTAAACCCCAGTGATACCAATTTGAAACATATCGGTATTATACCTCACATGACCTCCCGTATTCAATTCAGAAACCGCATTCTTATCAGCAAGTTGGTTTGGAGTGCCATGGATTCCATTTAATTGAAAAGAAGAAAACTCAGAAACCAACTGGTCTTGATCGTTTAAGGTATCAACGGAAGTAATATTAGCGTCTACATTTTTACAGCTGAAAAATGTAGTGACATCAACCTGACCGACTTCTATGGTTGTAGCAGCACCGCGCATGAAGTTATTCTCATCTGCTGAGGTATAAGGAGTAATCTCTCGTGCATTTCGCTTGACACTTGCTATATCAGCTGATTTACCAAATGCTAAGCCTGACCAAAACACAAGTCCTTGACCAAATTGTGCCTGATAATCGCCAATGATTGCCTGCTTGATTATTCCTCTATTTCCAACATATAAATGCCCCGAATAAAAATCAAATCCACGTTGTTGAGTAGGTCCAAAAAATTGCTCTCCCGCATCTTTTTCCATGGTAACGCCCACACTTAAGTTATTTAAATAGCGAAACCTATATCGCGCTAAAACTCTCTCCGGACTACCTGAATATCTCCTGTTCGGATTTTCCGCTAACACAGAATCCTCAATGGCAGAATACCCTTCCATTTCTTCAATTACTCTTTGATAACGAACAAATGCTTCATGTGTACCCTCTTTCTTTATCGCTTGCCAAGTGAACGTTCTATCATCTCCCAATCCTCCAACTTTCACAAAAGGCAGCAATGCTCTGATCGTATTTAAGTCAAACCCCTGAACTCCCTGTAACTCGTATGTTGAAATAAATCTACCGGCATATTCTCTGTGTTGAATTAGGGCTTCAATCTGAAACTCACTCAATATCATTAGTCCTCGCATGTCATCTCTTTCTGCACGATTGATATTTAATGGATGATCGTAGAGATAATTGAGATCTTCAAATAAAGTAGTGAAGTCTAGATTTTCGGATTCGAGGTTTTCAGATATAAGCTCTACCATTTGATCAATGGCCGATTGTTTGTCTTCATCAATCCGCTGAGCCACAAGAAGGCTAGGGAAAAGGAAAAATATCAGGAAGTAACCGAACGACCTCATTGCTTTCGATTTCCAAATGTGTATGCTATGGCTATGGCTGCACCAAAACCCAGTTGTTGGTTCCATTGATTACTAACATCGAGCACGACTCCTTTCCATTTATATCCTATTCCAAAAGCATAAGATTTATTCAGTGTTGAAAATCCTGTGCGCAAAAAGAAATCATTGATCGGCTCATATTCAAATCCAAAACGAGCATTTATAGGTAATTCCAAGTCTTTATCCAGCTGCCCCAGCATCTTCACTTTCTCGGAAAAAGAGTAGCTCGCCCCTATTTCAAGTTCGGTTGGTAATCTTTCATCGTCAAAGTCCGCCAATTTGCTTCGCGTTGGATTCATCAAGTGCACTCCGATCTCAATTTTGTCATTAGGTGTAACCAGCACTCCTATTTCTCCTGTAACAGCAGATCTTTGGCCATACACATCACCAATATTTACTTGAATATAATTTAGCTGAACTCCTAAGCTTATGTAATCAGCCAGTTTTCGAGCATAAGTCACTCCAAGACGATTCTCATTGAAAGAGGAATAACCAAAAGAATGTCCTACAATTCCAACAGAACCTCCACCCAATGGTGCTGAAAAAGCCAATGCCTTTAATGATGCTTCAGGAAGAAAATAGCGACTCTCATATGCAACAGCCACTGAAAATTGGTTAATCAAACCAATTGCTCCTGGATTATTGCTTGCACTCCACTGATCTACAAACATGACTGATGCCCCGCCCAACGCGGCTGATCGAGCACCTGTAGTTTCATTAATTCCTCCAGCATAAAGCAATAAGGAATGAGTATTGAACGCAACCAACAGAAGTAGAAGTCTAATCGCAAATGGATTCATTAGCACAAATAAAAACTACTCAGAGCAATCTATCACCACATTAATCTTATCAATACGATATCAATAAGCAGAAAACTATTCAAGAAGAACACCATAGAGCACTACATTTGCTGTGAAAATTTATTTGAGAATATGGCATCAACTTCAGATTTCAAGAATGGTATGACGATCGCGTTTAACCACGATCTTTTCACAATCATTGAGTTTCTTCACGTTAAACCAGGAAAAGGTTCAGCTTTTGTAAGAACAAAAATTAAAAGCATCAATACCGGTAAAGTATTGGATCACACCTTCCCTTCAGGTACCAAGGTTGAAGAGGTGCGTATAGAAAGAAGACAATATCAATTCCTTTACAAGGATGATCAAGGTTATCACTTCATGCATAATGAAACATTCGAGCAAATCTTTTTGCAGGAATCATTGATTGAAGGACACATGTTCTTGAAGGATGGTCAAAACTGTGAAATCGTTTTCCATGCTGATGAAGAAAGAGCTTTATTCTGTGATCTTCCTCCTCGTGTAGAGCTTGAGGTGACCTACACTGAACCAGGTATAAAAGGTGATACAGCCACAAACACAATGAAGCCAGCTACGTTAGAAACAGGAGCCGAAATTCGCGTTCCATTGTTCATAAATGAAGGCGAAATGATTCGTGTTGACACACGTGATGGATCATACTCTGAAAGGGTAAAGTAACATGAAACTTCATAGGGATTATACCCTAACTGAGATCGCTCAACTCGTTTCAGGTGAGGCTATAGGTGAGGCTGGAATTTCCTCAACTGGAATCAATGAAATTCATCTTGTAAATGAAGGTGACATCGCATTTGTTGACCATCCTAAATACTACAAGCCAACACTCAATTCTGTCGCTTCTGTAATAATTATTGATCAAAAGACTGACTGTCCGCATGGAAAAGCACTGATTGTTCACCCAGAACCATTTAACGCATTCAATTTTTTAACTCAACATTTTAAAAAAGAAATTGAACAACAATTATCTCCTGATCCAGTAATTCATGGTTCAGCGAAGGTCATGCCTGGGGCATACATTGGTAACTACGTAAAAATAGGAGAACGATCAATCATTCATCCAGGTGCTGTCATCTACGATCATTGTGTTATCGGAGACGATGTGACCATACATGCCAATACCGTAATTGGGAGTGATGCATTCTACTTTAAGAGACGTGAAAATAAACACGACAAGCTCATTTCGGTAGGCAATGTGGTTATTGAAAACGGAGTGGAAATCGGATCTGGATGCACTATTGACAGAGGTTCAACTGGAAGTACAATAATTGGTGAGGGCAGTAAATTGGATAATCAAGTACACATAGGTCATGATACTGTGATTGGAAAAATGTGCTTATTTGCTGCTCAAGTTGGCATTGCAGGATGCGTAACCATCAAAGACAACGTAGTCATGTGGGGCCAGGTTGGATGCGCTGCCAATATTGAAGTTGGCGAAGGCGCAGTAGTTTATGCTCAATCAGGAGTTGCAAAATCTTTGAATGGTGGTCAAACTTATTTTGGTAGTCCAGCCATCGATGCACGTCTTAAGATGAGAGAAATCGCAACGATTTCAAACCTTACTCGTAAGCTGTAGTTTAATTCCTATATTTAATCAAGCGGATCAATCGCCCAAAATGCAAGAGATTCAAGGAAAAGAGAATAACAAGTCTGTTAAGGATTTTAAGCTTAACACGTTGCTGGAAATCACCAATGCGATCAACGACAACCTGCCTGAAGAACAGCTTTTTATCCTCTTTGAATATATCCTACAAAATCAGCTGGGAATTGGTAAAGCAGTGATTTTCTTGAACCAAGATCAAGTTTGGCAAGTTGTGCTTCAATACAATGTAAATGAGAAGGATCTCATGATAAACATTGAGCACGAGTTGAAAAAAGTAACCGACATCTCAGTACTCAACACTGCGAGAAATGGAAGCACGAGTAGCTTTGATGTTGTTATCCCAATTCACCATCAATCAAAGCCATTGGCCTATCTGCTTCTGGGTGATCTAGATGAGCAGGCTCGTAAACCAAGTCCAATCATTAAGCATTTAAGTTTCATTCAAACGCTCGCTAATATTACGGCCGTTGCGGTAGAGAATAAACGCCTAGAAAGAGAGCATCTTGAGCAAGAGAAGTTGATGCAGGAATTACGCATGGCAAATCAGATGCAGGAGATGCTGCTTCCTAAACAGCTTCCGGACAGCGATAAACTGCAAATTTCTGCTTACTATAAGCCACATCTAGAAGTTGGTGGCGACTTTTACGATGTCATGGAAATTTCAAAAAACGAAACAGTAATTTGCATGGCTGATGTTTCTGGAAAAGGTATTTCAGCGGCACTGATGATGGCAAACTTTCAAGCCCATTTGAGGGCGAACCTCAAAGTAGAAAGTGATCTTGAGGTTGTGATGAACAACCTCAACGAGGTGGTATGGAGCAATGCCTTCGGAGACAGATACATCACATGCTTCATTGCAAAATATGATTCCAAAACACGCGTCTTGGAATACATTAATGCTGCGCATCCGGCTGCTCAGCTTATTCAAAACAAAAGAGTGTATGAACTGGGGCAGGGTTGCGTTGGGTTGGGAATGTTTGAGCAAATACCAACCATCAACAAAACCAGCAAGGTGATTGCTAAAAATGCCGCGATGTTGCTTTACACTGATGGAATTACAGAAACTTCCAATGACAATGAAGAGCAATTTCAGGATGGTAAAATGCAAGAGGTTTTAATGGGCCTATCGCAATTTGAAACTAAAAAAATGAACTCAATGCTGATGGAAGCCTTGGATAAATTCCGAGGAAAGAATCCATACATGGATGATGTAGCATTAATAAGCTGTCGCTTCTTCTGATTTATCCTTGTGGTATAATTCAACCGCAACTAGAATCGCCAAGAAACCCCAAAACGGAACATTTGCTTTATCTAAGTCGAGGTAGTTATTCATAGTACCATGCACGATATAGGTTACAAAACCTAAGAACGCACCCATAAGAACAATCCTCATCTCACGCGAATTGGTTTTATAATAGACAGTAATGAACTTATAAAGTGCCATCGCTATGATCATCAAAAAAGTAAGCATACCAAATACGCCCATTTCAGCCAAAGGACCAAAATATTCGCTATGTGCATTTCCCCCATCACCAAAGTTGGTGCTGATCGTTGACAATTGAGAAGAGTGTTGAAACGGAGCGTAATGGAACTTATATGTACCAGGACCATAGCCAAACACCGGTCTTTCTTCAAACATTCGCAATGCGGCACTCCATCTATTGATGCGCTCTAAGTTACTGGCATCTGTGGCAACATTTGAAATGGAATTCACATGCTCTGCCAAGTCATCCGAAGAATCTTGCCTGTTCTGCTCAAGCTTCATGAGAATCTGATCCTCAAAAGAGAAAAAAGCACCAATCCCCATGAGTAGGGCCATCGCTACAATCCACCATCTAACTTTAATTTGAACCAACACAAAAAGCACCAACACACCAACCAGACTAACCCAAGCTGCCCGAGTGTAAGAAAGAATAATGGCCAAGGTGAGAATTGCCATGACTACTGAAATGACAATCTTAGAATTGAGCGTTAAATTCTTACTCCACAAATAAGCCCATACAATGGGATAAACCATTGCGAGGATAGCTCCATAACCCGTATGATCCTTAAAAAATGGTTGCATCACCCAGTGTGCTGACTTCTGATCAAAACCATGTGTAGAATGCATAACAATAGTGTAAATCGCCACGATCATTAACGGAATAGTGAACATCCAAATAAATCTATGAATGTTACGATCATCCCGAAAAACTTGCGTGGCAATAAAAAAGAATCCAACAACAAACCAAAGGCGCGAAAGGAAAAATTTTAATGACACCAAAGGATCCTCACTCGTAAATGTGGTGATTAATATCCACGCTAAATTAATCCCGATGAGCAGTGTCAGCGGATGCCTGAGCACTTTATGGTCAAAGTGATTGTCGTAAAATACCCTCATTAGAAACACCAACATCAATCCAAAAATGAGCGGTTCAGTGGGCAAGTGAAGTCCAAAACCACCGCCAACATCCTCAACATTTATAGAAAGAGGTGTAAGAAATGTTATGATCAGAAATAACCAATCCAATTTAAAAAGCGCTACTCCAACAAATGCCAAAGCAATAGGTAAACCCAAAATCCAAAACTGCTCGTAATAGAGAAAAATAGCCAAAAGCAATATGAAGCTTCCGCCAATGATATAGAGTAATCGATGTTTCTGGATATCGCTCAAAATTGAAGCCTATTCTTCCGTCTTAAACTTCTTGAAGTTCTCAATCGCAATTATTCCGAGCACTGTCAATAAGAACGTAGATAGCGTAGAAACCAACACAATCAACCATCGAATAGGATATGCTTTCTTCTCTGCAGGCCAAGCCCTGTTAACCACAAATTTGGTAGTCAACGATTCGTTAGCATCCGCACGTGTTTCTTCATATTTAGCACGCAAAAGAGCCAGTTGTTCACGCTCAAATTCAAGTGTTTCTGTCAATGAAAGGTATGCAGAACCATACTCAGCAAAAATGTCGACCTTCTTTTGAAGTTGATTCACAAGCTGCGTATTTCCTTTGGCAACAGCATCGTAGTAGGCTTTCGTCAACTGCTCAACCTCCACTTCAAAATCTGTCAATCCACGTCTACGGATAGCTGTTAAGGAATCTTCCATGCCCTTCATATAAGTCTGCATTTTAAAGTATTCGTTCTCAATGATTCGCAAACCTTGCCGAGCACGATCATGCTGCATTCTTGTGCGCACACTATCCAGCAGCGCAGCCACATCATTCGCGATCATTGCTGCGGTGTCTTTATTGTGATCCAATACATCAATGCGAACAGAGTTAAACTCAGTTCTTTTAAATGTCACATTATCCTGATATTCCTTAACCGTATTGGTCAATGCAAACTGCTCACCTGAATCGAAACCATAATGCTTCATCAAGTTATACTTCGTTCGAATTCTACCACTGATATCATCTGAATTCAAAATCTGAAGCATTTGCTCTGCTTCTTCTTCCTCGCCAAAGGCATTGATATCCTGCTTGCCACTAAAGTCTTCAGCCATCAAAGATTTCGAAATAGAGTTGCTTGCCGCAGGAAACAGAATAACCGTTGAAAGAAACTTTTCTTGGATCAGCAACGACACTACTGAAGAGATTAGCGCAGCACTAAAAGAAATGATTATCAATGGTTTACGATAACGTAGCAGGAAGAATATCAGATTCGTTGAATCAAAATTCTTTTGGTAATCCTTGTCTTGCATAAGTAAAATTAAAGGCTTTTTGAGGGTGGCAAATGTAGGCAATAAGGCATAGCGAAAAGTCTTGAATTGAAGGCTTTACACTGCCCTACGTACGTTTTCTAATTTCATCTAAAATCATAGAACGATCAATGACAAACGTAAAAAAGGAAACGACTGATATACCCAATACAAAAAAGATGGAAGCCGATGGTGATAGCTTAAAATATGAAGCCACAAAAACCGCTAGTAAAGCGAGTGCCCAGAGGATAATCGCTCGCATTAACCATGGCTTAAGCGCTAGATCAAACTTTTGATATGAAAACAAGATTTGAGCAATCGCCATAAAACCTAAACTGATAAAACTTGTAAATGCAGCGCCTTCTGAACCGTATTCAGGAATCAACATCCAATTGAGCACTACATTCAAAAGGACCGTTCCAAAAGCAATCCAATTGAGCGCTTTCATTTCAGCGGAGGCAGTGATCAATGTTCCAAATACATATCCGCTGGCTAAAAACACAAACGATCCCATAAGCCAAACAAGGCTCAGCGCACTTTCATCTGCGTGTTCATCATAGAGCAAATGCATCAGCCAATCTCCAAAAAATAGAGAAATAATACAGACAACTCCTGCTGGAATAATCAACAATCGACATGCTTGATCAACCAATGAATACAACTCCTTCACTGCTTTTCCTTCATGCAACATTCGTGCAAACATGGGTAAGAGCAAGCCAGCATATAAAAATGCAAAACTGTTGCCCGCATCCAGTATTCGAAACGCCTGAGCATAAATTCCTGCTTCAAGTGTTCCTTGATCTGCCAATCTTTCCAGCATGATTCCATCCAACTTATTATAAGCTGTCATTAATAAAATAAGCAAGGCAAATGGCCAAGTTTGTTTTGCCATAGAAACCATAGCAAGCATACTCACTTTAGGTAAGATTAATCGCTTTCCTGCGGGAGTCAGAATCAATGCCAATACAATGGCAAAGGCATAAGCTGCAGTTTGAAGTAACACGAAAGTTTCAATCTCAAATTTTTCACTTCCAAACCATAAAAGATAACCCACACCCATGATCATAAGCAAGCGATCTATCACGCTTAAAAAGCTATCGCGTATAAACAAGTGTAGTCCGGCTAAATTGGCTCGAAACATCAACAAAAAGACCGACAGAATATGATTTATCATGAGCCAACCAATAAAGAACCAATAGTCACCTTCAAAGCCAATAATCAAAGCAGCTACTATAGTCACAACCATATACAGCCCACTCAACAATATCTTCATTGGTAGCAGGGTAGCCATATTTTGCATGCCTGATTCGGCATCTTGAGCGACCTTTATCTTTTGAAAGTTATTGATCCCTAAATCAAGCAGTACATTGAACAAAAAGGTGAAGTTGAACATGGCATAGTAAAGGCCATAATCTTCAGCTCCAACGGCATTTTGAACACCAACTTCTACTCCTAACAAATAAAATGGCTTGACCAATAAATTCAGTCCAAGTAAAAAAATAAGATTGATTGAAAAATTTCTATTCACTCCCATCGTTAGTAATGCGAATTACGTCCAAATCAAATTAAAACGACTTATTCATGATTAGATTATTATCTCTCGTAGCGCTTTTCGGTCTAGGCACCGTCATATTGAGTTGTGATAAATGCAAAACAAAAGAAGTATTAGAAGACTGTCTTTGTATAGAAATCTACGCTCCAGTTTGTGGTTGTGACAATGTCACTTATAGCAATAGTTGCCATGCTGAATGCGCTGGTATCGAAGATTACGAAGAGGGAGAATGCGGCCTTTTATAAGCTTCTACTTAGGCGCTTTTGAATACAAGTAAATAGCCAAAACCCCATACAATAGGTTTGGAATCCAGGCAGCATAGAGCGGGTCAAGACCCGCATTTGTAGCATAAACTGTACTTACCTTCATTGCTAAAATGTAGGTTACCGCCAAAGCCAGCCCTGCTGCAATGTGTGCCCCAATTCCACCGCGCACCTTCCTGCTGCTCATAGCCACTCCAATAATTGTGAGGATGTACGTGGAAAACGGCAAAGCATTTCGCGTATGCTTTTCAATTAAGTAAAATGGAATATTGGGATCCCCTTTCAATCGTTGCTCTTCTATGAAATCATCTAATTCATTCACATTCATTCTTTGAATATCATTGATGCGATTCGCAAACTCTTTAGGAGTAAAAGCAAAGGTTGTATCGCGTTGTTTCCCCTCCTCTACCCTTTCGCCATCTTCTTCATAAGTGCGTAAATAATAATTTTCAAGTGACCATGTTTGAGATGTAGAATCCCACTTGACATAATTGGCAAAGAGCTTTGACTTCAATTCAATTCCATCCCATTCTTCCAATGTAAACTCATAACCAATATTGCTTTTAGAGTTAAACTTATCGAAATAGATCATTTGTCCAGGACTGATCTGTTTATGCACACCTTGGTTCAACGTTCTCCTATATGTATGAATATAGCGCGACTCGAATTCGATCCTGTCTTGATTTGCTTTTGGAACCAAGTAATTATTAAGGTAAAAAGAACCCGCAGCCAATATCGTGGCACTTATAAAATAAGGCCACATCAATCGACTAAAGCTTATACCTCCGCTGAGAATAGCAACAATCTCGGTTCTACTGGCCAGTTGAGCGGTAAAAAATATAACAGCCAGAAAAGTCAAGAGCGGACTAAAAAGATTACCGTAAAAAAGCACGAAATTCTTGTAGTAATCCCAAAGAATGCCTTTCAATGGCGCTTCATTTTCAACTAAATCATCAATCTGCTCGCTGATATCAAAGATGATAGCAATGGCCATAATGATGCCAAGGATGAAGAAAAACGTCAACAAAAAACGCTTGATAATATAAAGGTCAAGGATCTTCAAACTATAATCTGTGTTTGATATTCGGAACGACTTTATTCTTCCATTCGTAAAAATCTCCTGCCAAAATATGTTGCCTCGCTTGAGTAACCAGATCTAAGTAAAACGCCAAGTTGTGAATGCTAGCGATTTGCATTCCGAGCATTTCCCCGCTTGCGAACAAATGACGCACGTAGGCTTTTGAATAGGTAGAATCGACATAGCTCGTTCCGCTTTCGTCCAGAGGTGAAAAGTCATCATGCCACTTTTTATTTTTAATGTTCATGATGCCGTTCCATGTATAAAGCATTCCATGGCGTGCATTTCGAGTAGGCATGACACAGTCAAACATATCCACACCCAACGCTATGCACTCCAATATATTCTCTGGCGTGCCCACACCCATCAAATAGCGCGGCTTGTCTTTCGGAAGAATGCCACATACAAGATCGGTAGACTCGTACATCATTTCGTGCGGTTCACCTACTGAAAGTCCTCCAATGGCATTTCCTTCACGATCCATCGATGCGATAAACTCGGCCGATTGCTTTCTTAAATGATGGTAAGTACTTCCCTGCACGATCGGAAAAAGCGTTTGCGAATAACCATACAATCCTTCGGTTTGATCGAAATGATCGCAGCAGCGCTTTAACCAGCGGTGTGTGAGATGCATTGAATTCTCCGCATAACGCTCATCACAAGGGTAAGGCGGGCATTCATCAAACGCCATGATGATATCTGCACCGATTTGACGCTGCACATCCATGGCGCTTTCAGGTGTAAAGAAATGACGTGAACCATCAATGTGCGATTGAAACGTAACACCTTCTTCTGTAATCTTTCTACTTTTCGCTAAGCTGTAAACTTGATAACCACCGCTATCTGTCAAAAGTGGATGCTTCCAACTCATGAATTTATGCAGTCCTCCAGCCTTTTGGAGCACATCCATTCCTGGTCTGAGGAAAAGATGATAGGTATTCCCTAAAATGATCTGGGCTTTTATGTCTTCTTCCAACTCATGCTGATGCACTGTCTTAACAGAAGCCACTGTGCCAACGGGCATAAATATCGGAGTCTGAATCTCACCGTGGTCGGTTGTTATCCTCCCTGCTCTAGCAGCAGAAGCATTATCGGTATGTTGAAGTTCGAATTTCAAGCGGGCAAAGGTAATCGCAAGAGGGTTTCGAGAAAGGGGATTCATGATGGATGATTCATGATTTATAATTCAGGCTTCGAGCATACCGCAATTACGAATCGAAGGGTGAAGCCTTCGCAGCAATAGCGGTAAGGAAATTCAGAGTTCAAGGTTAGCTGACAACTGATATCTGGCAGCTGAAAGCTCATGGTATTCCAATCATCAATGATAAATCATGAATCATCAATCACTCTTCAACAAAATCACCAAAATATCCCTTGACCAATTCAAAGCTGTTACCACCTTTGCAACAATGTCTGACATCATTAAGCTCCTTCCCGATTCATTGGCTAATCAAATAGCGGCCGGTGAGGTTATTCAACGCCCTGCCTCTGTGGTAAAGGAGCTACTTGAAAATAGTGTAGATGCTAAGGCAACGCACATTCAGCTCATCATCAAAGATTCGGGACGTACATTGATTCAAACTGTTGATGACGGAAAGGGAATGACAGAAACCGATGCACGCATGAGTTTGGAGCGTCACGCCACTTCAAAAATATCGTCCACTGAAGATCTTTTTCGCATCAAAACAATGGGTTTTAGAGGCGAGGCACTGGCTAGTATTGCTGCCGTTGCTCAAATGGAAATGAAAACACGATCGCAAGATCGAAAAGTAGGAAGCCATTTGGCGGTGGAAGGATCAAAAGTGAAATTTCAAGAAGTGTGTGCACACGAATCTGGCACGACAACTTCGGTTAAAAACCTCTTTTTCAATGTACCTGTTCGCAGAAAATTCTTGAAAAGTGACGGAGTAGAAATGCGCCATATCATTGATGAATTTCAACGTGTGGCATTGGTAAACCCGAATGTTGAATTCAAGCTTTATCATAACGATCAGCAGTTATTTTTCCTACCAATATCCAATATCAGACAAAGGATCATCGGAATTTTAGGTAAATCATACACAGAAAAGCTGGTTCCTGTAGAAGAAGGTACTGACTTGGTCAAAATCAGCGGTTTCATCGGAAAACCTGATGCTGCTAGAAAGACACGAGGTGAACAATTTCTTTTTGTCAACGGGAGGTATTTTAAAAGTCCTTACTTCCATTCGGCCATTCAAAAGGCATTTGAAGGTTTGATTCCGCATGGTCATCATCCTTCCTATTTCATCTATTTCGATGTTTTAACAGACAGTATCGATGTAAATATTCACCCGACCAAAACTGAAATAAAGTTTGAAGATGAGCGCAGTATTTACGCCATTCTGCGAGCATCAGTAAAACGAGCCATTGGTCAGTATCACGTATCGCCTTCATTAGATTTTGAGCGCGAAACAAGTTTTGACATTGCCCCTGCGCGGAAAGACGCTCAAATCCCTCGACCGGGAGTTACGGTTGATCCGTCTTTCAATCCATTTGACAAGGAAGAAAAACGCCAACAGCAAACCAATTGGGAGCGTGGAACAAGTTTCGGTCACACCCAAAGCGCCAAAGGTTGGGAGAACTTATATGAAGGGCTTAACAGCAGCTTATCAGAGCAGCATGCACCTGACCCACGTCTTGAGTTGATCGGTGAAGAAGACAATACGATCGTTCGACAAATTGGATTGAAATACATCTTAGTTCAAAGTCAAGAAGGTATTTTCATGATACATCATTATCGAGCTCATGTACGGATATTGTTTGAAGAATTTGAAAACAGCATTCTGAGCGAACAGAAAGCATCCCAACAAATACTCTTTCCTGCGACCCTAGACCTTTCAGCACAAGATGTTAGCATTTTGGAGTCGATGCTTGAGCCATTGAATAACATGGGATTTGAAATTGAATCTTTTGGAAACAATAGCTTTATTGTTAGAGCTATTCCAGCGGCTTGCACTGATATCAATATTGAAGAAACCATCGGTGGTTTTATTGATGATTTGCGTAATGACAAGCCCACAGATCAGAACGAATTGATGCACAATGTTATTCGAAGTATGGCACAACAATCTGCCATCAAGTCAGGCAAAGAGCTAAAGGCACAAGAAATGCTATCTTTCTTTCGTTCATTGATGAGATGTAAAAATCCTCAGCATGATTTAAACGGCAGACCCACTTTTGTGTTATTGAATGGTGGAATGCTGGACAAAATATTTGATTGATGCAGTTAGGCGGAAATAGATGGAGCATGATGCCTCCGGTAGTTAAGAATCTTTTGATCATCAATGGATTGATGTTTCTTGCTAGTTTGACCTTTGAAAGTTCGATAGGCTTAGATCTCAATGATCTTCTTGGCCTTCACTATTTCCAAAGCGAGAAATTCAACATATTTCAGATCGTCAGCTACATGTTTATGCATGGCAGCATCTCGCACATCTTCTTTAATATGTTCGCGGTTTGGATGTTTGGTTCGGCCATAGAAAACGTATGGGGAAGCAAGCGCTTTTTGATCTACTATTTGTTGACCGGGTTTGGAGCAGCCATCATTCACTATATCACTATTTATATAGACATGGCTCCTATTATCTCACAAATGGAAGCGATCATCTATTCACCTAATGCAGATGCGATCATTGGTTTTGCTAATGCACATCCATGGGGTAACTATATTGATAGTATTCGCTACCCACAGATTTATGAAGAAACGCTTGAGTTTTATAATAACACATTGCAAACGTTGAATACTAATCCGAATGACAGCGGTGCGCTTAGAGACGCGTCCGTGTTCTTTCAAGATTATTTAAGGCACTATTTAAATTTACCAAACGTTATTGGTGCTTCCGGTTCATTGTTTGGAATATTGTTGGCCTTCGGAATGATGTTCCCAAATATGAAGCTGTACATGATTTTCATTCCTATTCCTATCAAAGCAAAATACTTGATGATTGGATATGGTGCGATGGAGTTATTTTCTGCCATTCAAGATAATCCTGGTGATAATGTGGCCCACTTTGCCCACATTGGTGGAATGTTATTTGGGTTCATCATCATCAAATTTTGGGAAAAAACAGGCGTCAGATGGCGCTAATTGAAAAGTAAAAAATGCTTGACGATTTAAAAAAATTATTCAAAGGGAACAACTTCATCGGTCAGATGATTTTGATCAATGCAGCGTTGTTTCTCATCGTAAACATAGTCTCCAATCTATTCCTTGGAGGCAGTGAAGGAGCCATTTTCTCATGGCTGGCATTGCCATCGGGTTTGATAGAGTTCATCCTCGTTCCATGGACATTGGTGACCTATATGTTTATGCATGGAGGCTTATGGCATGTGGTTTTCAATATGTATATGCTGTATTGGTTTGGAAGAATTTTCAATGACTTTATGGGCGAAAAGCGTCTCGCTGGATTGTACTTTTTAGGAGGTATTGCTGGCGGAGTGGCGTATTTACTTGTTTACAATTTGCTTTTCTTGGACGGTGAAACTGACGTAAATGTGATATTGGTTGGATCATCCGCAGCGGTTATGGCCATCACAATAGCTGCTGGATTGCGTTTTCCAGATTACACCATCAACCTTATGTTTTTTGGCACCGTGCGATTGAAGTATGTGGCCTTGGTGATTTTCATACTATCGACCGTGCTTGACTTTAGCAGCAATATGGGCGGGAAAATAGCGCATATCGGAGGTGCGGCCATGGGTTATTTCTACATCAAAGGATTGGAAAAAGGCAACGACTATGCGTTGTCATTTTATGGCATTTACGATAAGTTTTTAAGCCTTTTCAAACAATCGCCAAAATTGCGCGTAGTGCCCAACGATCATGGCAAAAAGACAACAGCGAAGGCAAAAGCTAAGCCCAGCGCAGGAGCTTCCAAAGAGAAGTCAGAGGTACAAGCAAAGACCGATACTATTCTTGATAAGATTTCGAAGTCAGGTTATGAGAATCTGACAAAAGAAGAAAAAGACTTTTTGTTCAAGTTGAGCAATAAGCAATAATTAGCGCCCGACCTTGAAGATCATCCACTACCTCAAAAGATCATTGTTCGCGTTGAATGCCATCGCCATTCTAGCGCTATTTGTGAGCGCTTACTCTTATAACATTGATCCGGATATCACCCTAATTCCAGCATTCTTCGGATTAGGCTTCTTGCCTATTTTCATCGTCAATATTGTCTTTGTTATATTCTGGAGCATAAGTAAACCAAAGTATGCAGCAATAGGTCTGGTTTCGATTGTTTTCACTTGGGTTGCGCCCAAGAAACATATGAATTTTTGGCCCTCAAAATCGACAGTGAATGAAGCTTCGTTCGATGTGATGAGCTTTAATGTTAGACTTTTTGATTTATACAATTGGGGAGGCAACAAGCAAACACGGAATGAAATCCTGGCTTATTTACAGGAGAAAAACCCTCCCGTAATTTGCTTTCAAGAATTCTTCAACACTAATGATCCTGCCTATTTCAATACGTTAGACACCATTATTGAAACTATAGATGCACGCAATGTTCATGATGACTATACTGCCGTTATGCATTATGGGAAAAGCAAGTTTGGAATAGCCACTTTTTCTAAATACCCGATCATTCGTAAAGAGCATATTCCTCTTGACACCGCAGCCAACAACGTGGCCATCTTCACAGATATTCTAGTTGGCACTGACACCATTAGGGTATTCAATATCCACCTCGCCTCGATCTATATTTCAGGGATCGAAAAAGACCTTTCAAAACACATAGAAAGCAACGACCAAGATGGACAGCTCAAAGACCTGAATTTAATGGTAAGCCGACTAGCAGGTGGATTTAAGCGCAGGGCAAATCAAGCTGAAGTGATCCGCACATATATTGATGATTCTCCCTATGCAGTAATTGTTTGTGGTGACCTCAATGACACTCCAGGCAGTTATGCCTATAATCTCTTAAGTGATGGTTTAAATGATGCGTTTTGTAAAAAAGGATTCATTGGATTAGGATCTACGTACATTGGCTTAATTCCAGGGTTGCGCATTGATTTTATTTTGGTTGACCCACGACTTTCCATTGACGCATTCTCTAATGAGTCCGTTTCACTTTCTGACCATAGGCCAATCATTGCTTCACTTTCCGTTTTAGAAGAGTGAAAATAGTTTAAGTTGAATCATAGCTTACATTCGTTCCGTGCACATTGTTGTCAATACACGTTTACTGCTCCCTAAAAAATTAGATGGAATAGGTTGGTTCAGTCATGAAGTTTTGTCACGCCTAACGAAAGACCTCAGCGATTGGAAATTCACCTTTCTTTTTGATCGTCCGTTTGATCAAGATTTCATTTATGGAAATAATGTGGAAGGAAAAATACTACATCCTCAAACGAGACATCCTTTGCTCTACCAATGGTATTTTGAGCGTACCATTCCGCACAAACTCAAAAGAATGAATGCAGATTTATTCTTTTCACCAGATGGCTTTCTAAGCACTCGAGCGAGAATTAAACAAGTGCCTGTCATTCATGATATCAATTTTGAGCACCGACCACAAGATTTACCGCGGGCTTATAGCAACTATTATAGAAAATACTTCCCACAGTTCGCTCAAATTGCCGATCGCATTATCACCGTGAGCGAATATTCAGCCAATGATATTCACGAAACCTACGGCATCGCCAAGGACAAAATATCGGTAGCATATAATGGTTATAACACAGCTTATCGGGTGCTTTCAGATGGCGAAAAAGCAAAAGCCAAAACTGAATTCGCACAAGGCGAAGACTACTTCATTTTCGTTGGGAATTTCTCCTTCCGAAAGAATATTCACGGTATTATAAAAGCATTTGAAAAGTATCGTTCAAAAGGAGGAAGCGGAAAATTGCTTTTGGTAGGAAATCCATTATGGCGCTATACTGAAATGAATGACGCTCTAAAAAACTGTGCTTTTCAAGACGATGTAATTTTTACGGGACGTCTTGAAATCGAAAAACTAATATTGGCCATGGGTGGAGCCACTGCCCTGCTCTTCCCTTCCTATTTTGAAGGATTTGGAATTCCGATTATCGAAGCGTTTGCTGCGGGAGTTCCCGTTATTACAAGTAACAAAACATCCCTTCCTGAAATTGCTGGTAATGCAGCAATGATTTCAGATCCCGACAACATTGAAAAAATTTCGGACAATATGCTTGAAATTTATCACGATGAAAATCAGAGACTTACGCTTAAAAATAAGGGTCTTCAAAGAATTTCTTCATTTTCTTGGGAACACACAACGAACAAAGTCAAAGAGGCGTTGTTTTTATCATTGAACTTAACGAAATAGCAAACTCGCAAGAGTTTAAAGATCATAGTGGTGGTTGATAGTATGTGCCCGACTTGCATTGCAGGAAGGGCACATACGCTTTATAGCCATTACATCCAATTCACATAATCTTCTTGAATCATACGAGGTTTAACCAATGTCTTGGTTTTGGAATACCTGCCTAGATAAAACCAACCCATGTGGATATCGTCTTCCTCAAGATTCAAAAATTCGCGAATTGAATCATCGTTTGTCATTGCACCAGTACTCCAGTATCCCCCAATATTCAACGATGCAGAATGCAAGTGAATGTTTTGTACAGCACAGGCAACAGCCCAAAGCTCCTCGTTAACTGGAATTCTTTCTTGAATATCACGCTTCATTACTATGGCAATAATCGCTGAAGATTTCTCTCCTATCATTCTAAACTTGCCTGCTTTTGCAGCAGTCATTTCAGATTCACCTTTTGACGCAAAGAGTGCCTCAACTTGAAGATTAATCAACTTTGTTTTTTTCTCAGGACTCATAATAACAGAAAAACGCCAGGGTTCTGTTGATTTATGAGTTGGAGCCCATTTCGCTGCCTCTAATAATAACTCAATTTCAGTTTCGCTTAAACTTCCCTCTTCAAACTCCTTCGGGAAAACCGATCTTCTGCTTGCTATCCATTCGATAGATTCCTCTTGCTTTAATCTCATGTTGGTAACTTATTCTTAATATACTAATCGTAAAATTGCAATCAATTGTCTAAAATAATGCGATTCAATACGCTACCGATATCTTCCTCCGTTAATAGTCTAGTTCTTATGAAAAGAAGTAGGGGTGCTTCACCGGAGGATTATCTTGCAACAAGGTAATCGCTCCGGTTTTTTTATGGAATACATTGTCATCATAATTGTAGCATTTGGAGCTTCGATGCTCACCTTCTTTTCAGGTTTTGGTTTAGGCACCATGCTTACGCCCGTCTTTATTTTATTCTTTCCGCCAGAATTTGCTGTTGCTGCAACGGCCATAGTGCATTTTCTAAACAACATTTTCAAGCTCATTTTAGTGGGCAAGCATGCAGTAAAGTCAGTGATCATACGCTTTGGACTACCAGCAATTGTCGGTGCGTATTTTGGAGCATTAGCACTAGGAAAATTGGCGCATTCAGATACGATATTGCATATTGGCCCGATAGAAACCAATTTTCTCAATGTGGTGATGGCGCTGCTGATTTTCACATTCTCTTTAATGGAATTGTTACCTCGTTTAAAGAACCTCGAGATCAGCAAGAAATTTTTAATTCCGGGAGGTGTAATGAGCGGATTTTTTGGAGGTCTAAGTGGTCATCAAGGAGCTCTGAGAAGTGCTTTCCTAGTAAAACTAGGTTTGAGTAAGAGTCAGTTTGTGGCTTCAGGAGTAGTTATTGCCTGCCTGGTAGACACCATCAGAATAAGCACTTATGCCATGTCTTTTGACTTTGCTGTTTTAGAAGAATCATTAGGGTTAATAGGGCTTGCAACTCTATCTGCGTTTGGAGGAGCACTTATTGGGAAACGACTGCTTGAGAAAGTCACCATTTCATTCATTCAAAATCTTGTAGGAATTCTTATGATTCTTATTTCTATCCTATTATTTTTGGGTGTTCTATAACCACTTTGAACTTGTTGATGTGATTATCTGTTAAGAGTAAATGAAGCCAGGAGAATATGTTGTTTTAGTGTTTGTGGTGCTTATGCTCACTGCCTTTTTCAGCCTATACATTTGGTTTCAAATAAAACGCATAAAAAGAAATCAAGCCACCAGAAAAGCCGCAGAGGCATCCAACATCGAACCTATTAAAGAAGAATAGAATGAACGATATCAATTTACTGGAGGAAATGGCAAATGCTCAAATGGAATTTGAGCAATCATGTTTAATTAACGAAGTGAAATCACTTTTAGAAAGCGATTCTACGAATGAAATTTCAATAGCTGATCGAATTTCAAAAGGCAGCTCTCTGTCTCAAGATAAATTTGGTTGGATCAAAAAACTAGACGAAACGAGAAAATACAACGCAGAGTCGATTGAGAAAATCTGCATTCGATTCAGACTTCGTTTTCTTGAAAGCGATTTATTCAAAGGTGATATTCCAAGCGAAGCGATTAGAGAAGTCAAGAGAATTGAGTCTTCCATTGGTACCACATTCTCAACCTTTAAGATCATTGCTCCTCAAGAGCGATTCAATTTAAAAGACAGCACAAAGGATCCCATTTTGATGGCTGAGTTACCAAACGGTCAGTTCTACTACATTTTCCAGTGGGGAGATGACATGAAATGGTACGAAGAGATATTGAAATATCCTTTCAGACACATTGGGGCATTAGCCGCTACATCATCTGCAATAGGATTATTGGTAGCTATTCTTGTACCTTCACAATTCGAAGCAGTTCATAGTGAATTCTTCTTCCGATTCTTCATGTTCAGCATGACAACATGTTTGATTATGACATTATCGGTGATTACAGCAATTATGTATTCTAAGGATTTTAGTGAGAATGTTTGGAACAGTAAATTCATTAAATAGCGTCAGAGCTATTCTTTCAATCTTAGTTTTTTCATTCGTGGCTTCGTCTTGTGCAAATAAGACTAAATCTAACGACTGTGATTATGATAGAGTTGAAACCTATGCAGAGATCATAGATATCAGACCACATGCTGACGGCAATGGAAGAATAGCCGTAATTCTTGATTTCAAAGCCAGTGTTCTGGCTCTTGAAGACCAAGAGCTCGGTGTATTGAAAGACTTTGAAATTCATCATGATTTTATTGTGCGCAACAACCTCGAAATTGGGCTCAAGTATTCGGTGGATATAAGTCAAATCACAAAAGGCGATTGCACTCCAAGATTCGTGAGTTTTAATCATGCCTTCCGATAATTATTGCACTCCTTTTACTTTGTCAGTCTTACAATTGCTTTCTTTGAAAATCAATGGAAACGTCCATCAACATAGACAAACTACTTGAAGGAGATCTTCTCACTCTATCAAAGGCAATAACCTTAATAGAAAGTACACTTCCAAAGCATAGAAAAAAATCCATTGAGCTTATTGACTCCATTTATGATAGGCGCAAACCTGCCATTAGAATCGGCATAACAGGTATTCCAGGAGTCGGGAAAAGCACCTTCATTGAACAATTCGGCAAGCTCATTCTGTCGCATGGCTTAAAACTAGCTGTGCTGGCTGTAGATCCAAGTAGTCAGAAAACAGGCGGTAGTATTCTGGGCGATAAAACAAGAATGGAAGAGTTAAGCCGAGAGCCAAACGCTTTTATTCGCCCTAGCCCGTCAAGTGGAACTTTAGGAGGATTAGCAGCACGAACAAGGGAGTCAATGCTCTTGTGTGAGGCAGCAGGATTTGATGTTATTATCATAGAAACGGTAGGCGTTGGTCAAAGTGAAACTGAAGTTATTAATATCACCGACTGTTTTTTAATGCTTGCCATGCCCGGCACTGGTGATGACCTTCAGGGCATCAAACGCGGAATTATGGAAGCAGCTGACATCATTGTGATTAACAAGGCTGACGGAAGTAATATAGATGCCGCTAGAAAAGCTAAAAAGCAACTGGAAATGGCTCTACATCTTTTCCCTTCTTCAAATTCTGGCTGGAACACCAAGGTCTTAACTGCCTCTGGGCTTCATAATGAAGGTGTTTCTAATGTCTGGGAAACAGTCAACGACATGCTACAAACGCTACAGGAAAATGGACAGTTTGATGCAAAACGAAAAGAGCAGCAAGCTCGTGCTTTTGAAAAACTCACTGAATTAAGTATTTACGAATACGTAATTCAATCATTAGGAAAATCCCATGATGTTGGATATTTAAAAGATGAGGTATCAAAGGGATTGAAAAACGAATACAACGCTTCGATGGAAGTAATCACTTCCCTTCAGAGGTTAACCAAAGACTAGATCTTCATCTTTTTTCTAAACTCTCTCTTTAAAATATCGATGGCAACTTCAGTAGGTAGTTTCTCCATACTCCCAGAAACTTCCAAAATGGATTTAGAAAGAGCCAAAGAATCAGAATCTCTGTGCACGCGTTCTGCTGCAACGTTGAATATCTTAAATGTTTCTTCACGAGCAGCATTTACAGCCAACCAAGCTTCAGAACTGATGTATAGTTGTTGGGTAAGGTTATGATCAAACTCTTCTCGCACAGTTTTCAAAATATCAGACTGCAGTAAACGAGCGCTCATGCCTGGCTTGTTCACTCTAAAAACCAATCGTTCTGGATTGATACGTTCTAAAAAAAGGATCAAACGCTCATAAGCTTGCATTTGTATCGTCACAAAATCTTTCCTTTTTCTTTCTTCTAATTGCATAGCGTTGTTTTCTTGCTGCTGCTTGAAATATTGATTCAATATCGTGTACACCACTGCTACTATTGCTCCAGCAGTTACAATCACTGTTATTATCAAGGCTATTGCGCTTATATTATCCATACCGCAAATATTGAAAAAGATCGGGTCACTAGCGCCTAATTAACACAGAATAAGCATGTCAGAAAAGTGTATCAATTCTTTAGCTTTGCTCTTCATAATTTATTCATGAACGTATTATCAGATCGTATTCAGAGGCTTGCCGAATCAGAGACCATCGCGATGTCTCAAAAAAGCAGAGACCTCAAAGCACTTGGACATGATGTCATTAACCTAAGCTTAGGTGAACCTGATTTCAACACCCCTGAAATCATTAAAAAAGCTGGAATACAAGCTATTAAGGATAATGTTTCGCACTACACTCCCGTTCCAGGATTGGTTGAAGTGAGAACATCAATTTGTAAAAAGCTCAAACGTGATAATGCTCTTGACTATTCTATAGATCAAATTGTTGTTTCTACTGGAGCAAAACAAAGTTTGATGAATACAGTGCTTTGTCTAGTAAACCCAGGAGATAAAGTTGTAGTAGCCACACCATACTGGGTGAGCTATAAAGAAATGATTGGCTTTGCTCAAGGTGAAATGATTGAAGTAAAAGCGGGTGTTGAACAAAACTTTAAAATCACCCCAGAGCAATTGGACGAGCATCTAGAACAAGACACTAAGTTGTTTATGTTCTCTTCGCCATCGAATCCAACGGGTGGTGCATATTCCAAAGATGAAATGCTTGCCTTGGGAGAAGTCTTCAAGAAATATCCAAATGTTTTTATCATTTCTGATGAAATCTATGAGCATATCCGATTTGAAGGTGAGCATTTTAGCCTTGCTGCTATTCCCGAGCTTTACGATAGAGTAATCACTGTAAATGGCGTATCAAAATCCTTTGCTATGACCGGTTGGAGAATCGGATACATCGCCTCATCGAAAGAAATTGCTGGTGCCTGCAACAAAATGCAAGGCCAATTTACAAGTGCTCCATCAGGAATTAGTCAAATGGCTACCATCGCTGCCATGGAAATGGATCCTGCAGAACTTAGACCAATGGTCAATGAGTTTAAAAAGCGAAGAGAATTAATGATTACTGGCCTTTCAGCCATTGAAGGCCTTGTTTGTAATCGTCCTGAAGGAGCGTTTTATCTTTTCCCAAAAGTTTCAAGTTTATTTGGAAAAAGTCACAATGGACGACAAATTAATAATGCCGGTGATTTATGCATGTATTTACTAGAAATGGCCCATGTCGCAACAGTTTCGGGAGGCGCATTTGGAGCAGATGAATACATTCGATTGAGCTATGCTGCTTCCGAGGAAGATTTACAAAAAGCACTTAACCGCATTAAATCAGCTATTGAACAATTAAGCTAATGAACAAGCAAGATCTATTAAGTTCTGTCTCAAAGTTCAATCAACTTAAAATTCTCGTTATTGGAGATGTAATTCTTGACGCCTATTACAAAGGCGAGGTTTCTAGAATTTCACCAGAAGCACCAGTTCCTGTTCTAGATATTCATACAAAAGATTACAGATTAGGCGGGGCTGCTAACGTGGCTCTAAACGTTAAAAATCTGGGTGCTTCCTGCATTCTATGTTCAGTCATTGGTGATGATGATGCTGGAAAATCAGTTTCTGGTTTGATGCAAGACGAGGGATTGGATACAAGCGGAATCATCCAGAGTTCGTCTCGAAAGACATCCCAGAAAACACGCATGGTAAGTGGCTTTAGTCAACTCTTAAGGTTTGATGAGGAAATCACAGCGGACTTGGCGCAAAAGGATGAAGAAAATTTATTCCATCGAATCTCTACACTCATTGAAACACATTCTCCGCAGGCAATTATTTTTGAAGATTACGATAAGGGCTGTATCACGAAATCACTGATAGCATCAGTAATTAAAACAGCTGTTTCAAAAGGAATTAAGGTCACTGTTGACCCCAAAAAGAAAAACTTTTTCAGCTATACGGGGGCGACTTTATTCAAGCCTAACATGAAGGAATTAAGGGAAGGTTTAAACATGCCCCATCTTAAGTCCAATGATATCGACTTGATGAAAGCTTACTCAAGCCTTCAAGAAAAAATGCAGGTAGAATCGGCTTTTTTCACACTTTCTGCTGATGGTGTTTTTATTACTGATGGTGATGAACAACATCATCTTGCTGCATTAAATAGAACCATTGCAGATGTCTCAGGAGCAGGAGACACCGTAATCTCCGCTGCGACATGTGCATTATCCGTTGGAATGGACCTAAAGGATATTGCGACTATTTCAAACCTAGCTGGTGGTTGGGTTTGCCAATTTCCAGGTGTCGTCTCAATAACACAGAGTGATCTTCTAGCAGAAATTAATAAATCTCTGTAAAGTGGACATTAGATCTATACGTGAGAAAATCAATCTGATCATTTACAGCAGTAAAGCAAAGAACCTCAAAATTCTAAAGGTTTTAAGCATTCTGATTTCGATGGTTGCTATAGGCAGCTTGTTTTATTTTCATGGATTCAGCCACGATACTGAAACAGCAATTATTATTCAAGGCATCGTTCAGTTTTCGTTCATTTTCTATGTACTGCATTACTTGGTCAAAATTTTCTATGACTTTGAACCAATAACGTTCATAAAAGACAATTGGTTTGAAAGTATACTCGTGCTGATATTAGTTTTTGAAGGCATTTCTTACAACCTTTTTGACACGCTGATAGTCCAAACAATATTCAATGCAATAGGCTTAGAGAGCTTAGGAGCGCTATCAGTTGTATTTCTTCAGTTCTACCTTTTTATTGTTGTGTTTTTTGAGTTGAATGACAACACAAATATTTTCAACAACATCAAGATTCACCCTTCTACGATTTTCATTTCTTCATTTCTTGTAATTATTGGATTAGGCACAGGTCTACTTTTAATGCCTGAAATGACCATAGAAGTGGGAAGTATGGATTTTATCGATGCTCTGTTTACCTCCGTAAGCGCAACATGCGTGACAGGACTTATCGTAGTTGATACCGGCACATTTTTTACTTACAAAGGGCATTTTGTGATCATGCTCTTAATGAAGTTAGGAGGATTGAATATTGTCTCGTTTGCCTATTTAGCTGCATTCCTCAACAGGGCTGGATTTAGTTTAAAACAGGATGACATCATTGAAGATTTTGTTACAAAAGACGCATTCTTCAATGCAAAAGGAATGCTGATCAAAGTATTTGCTTTAAGCGCGATAATAGAAATAGTTGGAGGTGTTTTGATATACGCACTTATCACACCTGACATGCCTCTGAAAACTACAGGAGATCGACTTTTTTTCGGCATTTTCCATTCCATTTCGGCATTTAACAATGCTGGTTTTTCTACCGTGACAGATGGTATGTACGCGCCATTTATTCGCGAAGCTTACTTGATGCACTTGGTTGTTGCTTTGCTAGTATTACTTGGAGCATTTGGATTTACAGTAATGTTTGATCTTTTCACTCCAAGCTTGATGCGAGACAGATTAAAACATCCATGGAAAAGACCAAATATGAGTACCATATTAGCCGTTAGAACTCATTTAATTCTTATCGGTATAGGTGTGGTTTTATACATGGCTGCTGAGTGGAAAACAACCCTATCAGATCTGACTTTTGTAGAGAAAACAATTGTTGCTCTATTTCAATCTGTCTCATCGAGATCCGCAGGTTTAAACACGGCTGATATATTCAGCCTATCAACCGCTACGCTGCTCATGCTGGTTTTTATGATGTTTATAGGAGGGAATACTTTTTCAACTGCTGGTGGAATCAAAACTTCCACTTTTGGGCTTATCTGCATAAATACTTGGTCTATTATCCGGGGCAAAAAAAGTGTTGAAGTTTTTGGAAGAACAATTCCCACAGATGATATGCTGAAAGCTTTTACAGTGTTAGTAACATTCAGCGGAGGAATGCTTATTTGCACCTATGCACTTTGCTTGACGGAGGGACATATTTTAGCGATGAGCGATCGAGGACTTATCGATTTAATATTCGAAGAGGTTTCAGCATTCTCCACTTGTGGCCTGAGTACCGGAATAACAGGAATGTTGAGTAATCCTGGGAAGTTAATCCTGATCGTTTCTATGTTTATAGGACGACTGGGAACATTATCTATCATATTCGCGTTCTCTAGAAAGATAATAAGCACTAATTATGCTTACCCCGAAGAACATATAATGGTTGGTTAATGACTGAAAACGCAGCAGAAAAAGTAAAACCTTACGCAGAAGAAGGTAGCAAGAAAGAGCAAGTAGCTCAAATGTTTGACAACATATCGGGAAGGTATGACCTTCTTAACCATGTGCTGAGTCTGAATATTGATAAGCTTTGGAGAAAGAAGGCCGTGAAGCTTCTCAGCCCATACAAGCCAACCATAATTTTAGATGTAGCTACTGGCACCGGAGACTTTGCTGTGGAACTTATGTCTTTAAAGCCATCTGAGATAAAAGGAATCGATATCTCGGCAGGAATGCTTGAAGTGGGTAAAATCAAAATGCGTAAGCGCGCTCTTGATAAAGTGATCGAACTAAAACTAGGAGATGCAGAAAACATTGAGTTTCCTGACAACCATTTCGAGGCGGTGACAGTAGCTTTCGGAGTAAGAAATTTTGAGAATTTAAAAGCTGGATTGGGAGAAATAAAAAGAGTTTTGAAGCCAGGATATGCCGTAGCGATCTTGGAATTCTCAAAGCCTCGAACATTTCCTATGAAGCAGTTATACAACATTTACTTTAAAGCAATACTGCCTAATATTGGTCGCCTAGTGTCAAAAGACCCAAGAGCATATACCTATCTGCCTGAATCTGTTAGCGCATTTCCAGAGGGGAAAACATTTTTATCTATCCTTGATGAAGTGGGATATAAGAAGATTAGAGAGTATAGATTAACATTTGGAATTGCCACAATATACTTAGCTGAGAAATAAAACTAGCCGAGCTTTCGTTCCTTTGCATCTAATGCGTTTTAGTAAACCTATAATACTGATTGTTTTAACGATTACTTCTTTGGGTGCAATTGCTCAAAGAGATATACCGGAAAACCTACCGAAATTTGATAACCGAAAACTTCATTTTGGTTTTCAATTAGGCCTTAGCAGTAATGGATTTAACGTTGAGCAAGACTTGACATTAGGTGACTCTCTCACCAGATTAGAGATGGGCAGAGAGCCGGGGTTTATTATTCATGTTGTTTCTGAATTGCATCTAGGGCCATACTTTGGATTGAGATTTACACCCGGAATTGCTTTTGCTTCACGCAACTTGCAATACACCTACTTCACATCTTCCAATACTGCTCAATCGCCAGTTATAAGAACAATTGAATCAACTTTTGTTGATATACCGCTGTACTTGAAATATAGATCGGCCAGGGTAAACAACTTCGCTCAATACATTTTTGCAGGTTTCAATTACAGCATTGACCTTGCCTCTCAACAATTTGTAGACAATACTGTAGATGAGAAAGGAGAGTTCATCGTTAAACTTCAGCGAATGAATTATATGGTAGAAGCCGGTGTAGGTTTTGATTTTTTTCTTGAGTATTTCAAGTTTAGCCCTGAGCTCAGGTTTAGCTATGGAATCAACAACATCATTGTTCAGGACGAAACAAAATTCGCTAATCCGGTTAATCAGTTAAACTCAAGGATCATCGCGCTATCCTTTAACTTCGAGGGTTAATCTTCAAACCAACTGGCCAACAGAATTGCTGCGGCAACGCTGGCATTGAGAGATTCAGCTTGCCCTTTGCCAGCAATCGTGAGTTTATGAGTACACAAATCTTGAATTGTATCACTAATACCATGAGACTCACTGCCGATAATCAAAAGTCCAGGGTAATTTGATCCTTTAATAATGCTTGCCTCTGAACCATTCAGCAAAGCACCATATACGTTATAGTCAGTGTTCTTTTCTTTGACAGCCTTAATCATTGTCTTCAAATCACCTTGAAAAACGTCCAAATGATGAAAACTACCCATTGTAGCTTGAATAGTTTTTGGATTATATGGATCAACACAATCTGAAGAAAGCAGAATTGTTTTAACGCCAAACCAGTCCGCAGTGCGAATAATAGTGCCAAGATTTCCGGGATCTCTAATCCCATCCAAGGCAATTGCCTTTTGAGTGGAAATCAAATCAAAGTCCAATCTATTTAAACTCATTTCAACTACCGCCAACACAGGTGAAATTGAACTCAAAGCTGAAATCTGTTTCATTTCTTTCTCTGAAATCAACGCTCCTCTTTGAAGAAGATCTTGAGGGGCCGTTTCCAATGTGAATAGCCCGATTAAAACAACATTTGCTTCAAGCGCTTCACGGACAGACTTCTCCCCTTCAATTATATATTGCTGGGAAGCGCTCCGACCTTTCTTTTGATGAAGACCGCGAATACGTTTTATTTCATTTTTTGAAATCAATTGTGTCGCTTAAATACCATTAGCTTTGAACCAAAGATAAGGTCACCTCTTGATGAGGAAGTTTTTCACTGCCATATTTCTTCTTTTCACCGCTTGGTTGCTCCAATCATGTCAATTAACACGGCATCTTGAGGATGGACAACATCTTGTGGTAAAAACTCAGATCCATTTAAATGGAAATAATGAGTTTGAATACAAAGCTGATCCTTATAGTCTTGAGACAGCTCTAAAGCAAAAGTCTTATAGAAAAATATTAGGATTCATCCCTTTTCACCTTACTGTTTGGAATTTTGCTGCGAAACGAAATCAGGATAAAAAACTCAACGCCTACCTCACAAATACGGTAGGTGAAGCACCTCCTATTTATGAGCCTATTTTACTAGAAAAAAGCAAAGACCAGCTTCTTCGAACTCTTAAGAACGAAGGTTACTTTGATGCTACAGTCAATGGTTTTGCCTTCTTGGATAAAAAAACCACTGAACTTCATTTTTACATTAATAGTGGTCCTGCATACACGATAAGAAAAGTACAGTATGCCTTTGAAGACACTGCGCTAATTAAAGAATTCAAAAACGAAAATGGAGTAAAAACAACATTAACTCCGGGAGATCGGTTCAATGCTGATCAATTCGAAAAAGAGCGCAACCGACTCACAGACAAAATGAAAAACTTGGGGTATTTCACCTTTGACAAGATTCATGTTTTGTATGATATAGATACAAATATGCCTGGTACACGGTTTGATGTTTCAGTCAGACTTAGAAACCTGCGTTTGTCCGAAACAATAAATGGGCAAGATTCCATTATGGAGAAATCGCATAGGAAACACTTTTTAAACACTATTGTAATTAATGAAGACTTCAATGCTCGAGCAAAAACAAGAGCCCCATTAGATACCATTCTATTCAGGAATTTATCCATCCTTTCTATAGGAAAACCATTTATTCGTCCTCTTAGGATATCGAGGAATATTTTCATCTCGCCAGGCGATCAATATTCACTTAGCAGGACAAACTACAGCTATGAACGACTGAATTCTTTGAATAACTTTCGATTCATTGACATGCAATACTCTCAGAGTAATATTGACACTTCTGCCGCATTGTTGGACTTAAGAATTAATTTAACTCGTGCTCCGAAACACTCATTTAGTCTAGAGACTACAGGAACGAACCGATCTGGAAACTTGGGTATTTCAACATCGGTTAACTATAAAAACAGGAATCTATTCCGAGGAGCTGAGCAACTTGACTGGAAGATCTATGGTGGATTAGAGTCTCAACGCACTAACAGTACAAATTCGGACGCCAACTCTGAGGTAATAAGCAATATCAGCATTTTCAATACTTATGAATTTGGTAGTCAGGTAAGCTTAACTATTCCTGATTTTTTAATGCGCATCTCAAAAAGAGAATTTCTATGGCTTAAAGAACCAAAAACGAACATTAGCGCTTCCGTAGACAGACAGGTGCGCCCTCAGTACAAGAGAAACTTATTGAATACCACCTATCAGTATACAATGAGACTTCGTGATAGGGATCAGCTAATAATCGCACCAGTGGACTTGAGTGTTATTCAATTGGATAATGAGCCTGAATTCGAGCAGCAATTACAAGAAACCGGGAATTCTTTACTTATAAATAGTTACAATGACCACATAATCGCAGCAGGCAGAATTAGTTATTCTTACACAACGCAAGACATCAATAAATTCAAGAATTACTATTACTACAAGTTAAATTTTGAGTCAGCAGGAAACCTTTTGCGCGCAGTAAGCGGATCTATTGGACTTCCATACGATGAGTCAACTAATTCATACCTCATAGACAGTATTGCATTTGCCCAGTACATAAAATTTGATGTGAATTTTGTCAAAAACGTCAATCTCACAGAGAATTCAAAAATGGTATATCGCTTTTTTGGTGGAATTGGAACTCCATTCAGCAATTTGAATACTCTTCCCTTTGAACGTAGTTTTTTTGCAGGAGGATCAAATGGCATAAGAGCTTGGCGAGCGCGAGCACTGGGCCCAGGAAGTCTTTCAGAAATTGAAACTTATGGTATTGATCAAGTTGGCGAGTTTCAATTAGAACTAAATTTAGAATACCGCTTTCACATCATCAAACAAGTAGAAGGAGCTCTATTCACAGATATGGGAAATATTTGGCTATTGAACTTAGACCCTCAAAGGGAAGGAGCAGAGTTTAAGTTCGATCGATTCTATAACGAAATTGCTCTTGCTCCTGGAGCAGGAATACGACTTAACTTTAGTTTCTTCATTTTAAGATTAGATGGCGGACTTCAAATCAAAAATCCTGCACTGCCAGAAGGAGAGCGATGGCTCTTCCAGCCAAAAACACTTACCAACCAATTGCGATCGTCAGCAAACGACAAAAGACAGTCACAAGGCTTTACTCGAGTGGCAGAATGGGACGCTCCTTATCGCCCACAAATAACATTCAACCTTGCCATTCAGTATCCCTTTTAAGGATTATGATGTCACAAATATTGGTATAGCTTTGCAACCGATTCAAAGCACTAGGCATGGGATGGTTTAAAAGAATGACGGAGGGGATTCGCACTCCAACAACGGAAAAAAAAGAAACTCCAGAAGGTTTATGGTACAAGTGCCGCAGCTGCAATCATGTTGTGAGCTCTGAGGAACATGCCAATTCATTGTGGGTTTGCGAAAAATGTGCTTATCATGAGCGAATTAGCTCTCTGCAATACTTTCAAGTGTTATTTGACAATAATCGCTACACCGAGATAAATCCTCACATGATTTCTGGTGATCCACTTTCATTCGAAGACACCAAAAAATATGCTGATCGATTGCAAGCCTCTATTAGAAAAACAGGATTGCATGATGCTGTGAGAACAGCAGCTGGAAATGTGAACAGAAAGAAGGTCGTAGTTGCTTGTATGGACTTCCAATTCATTGGGGGAAGCATGGGCTCCGTAGTTGGTGAAAAAATTGCTAGAGCTATAGATTATGCCATTGAACACAACTCACCTTTTATTTTAATAAGTAAAAGTGGCGGTGCTAGAATGATGGAAGCGGCTTTTTCTCTCATGCAAATGGCTAAAACCAGTGCAAAACTCACCCAACTTAGCGAGAAGAAAATACCGTACATCTCTATGTTAACTGATCCTACTACAGGAGGCGTTACAGCATCATTTGCTATGTTAGGTGATGTAAATATTGCAGAACCAGGCGCTCTCATTGGATTTGCAGGCCCTCGAGTAGTAAAAGAAACCATTGGAAAAGAGCTTCCTGAAGGATTTCAAACTTCAGAATTTGTGCTTGAACATGGCTTTTTAGATTTCATTGTAGATCGCAAAAATTTGAAAGAAAGAATAGGGCAATTTTTGTCCCTAATTAAAAATTAAATAAGTAATTGACGCAGAGATAGAAATGTATATATTTGCGCCCCTTATAAAGAAATAGAAGCTTTAGCATGTATTTGACTAGCGAAACAAAACAAGACATATTTAAGAAGCACGGAGAAGCGGCTTCTAACACTGGATCAGCTGAAGGGCAAATTGCTCTTTTCACTTTCAGAATTGCTCATTTAACAGAGCATTTAAAGAAAAATCGTAAAGATTTCACTACGCAACAAGCGCTTATTAAGCTCGTTGGAAAACGTAGAAGTCTTCTTAACTACCTCAAAGCAAAAGACATTGAGCGTTACAGAAGCATAATCAAAGAACTTAATCTAAGGAAGTAATTTTCCAATCATTTTAGAAAAAAGGCAATCTTCATTGCCTTTTTTCATATTTATACTTATCGTTTAACTATGATATTAGGAACACAACAAAACATCGCATCAACGAATGGCGGTGAAATCACTATCGAGACAGGCAAACTTGCCAAGCAAGCAGACGGTTCGGTAGTTGTCAAGCAAGGAGGAACCATGTTGCTGGCCACAGTAGTAGCAAGTAAAGATGCCAAAGAAGGAATCGATTTCCTTCCATTAACAGTAGACTACAGAGAGAAATATCCTTCAACAGGTAAGTTTCCTGGTGGATTCTTCAAAAGAGAAGCTAGACCTTCAGATGGAGAAGTGCTTACAATGCGTTTAATTGATAGAGCATTAAGACCTCTTTTTCCAGACGATTTTCAC
The DNA here is from genome assembly GCA_905479105.1 of uncultured Flavobacteriales bacterium. Taxonomy (GTDB): domain Bacteria; phylum Bacteroidota; class Bacteroidia; order Flavobacteriales_G; family Salibacteraceae; genus SHAN690. The sequence continues at coordinate 606,867 of CAJQLE010000003.1, read as the reverse complement.
GCTGAAACTCAGGTGATGATCAGTCTAATTTCGTCTGACAAGAGCGTTCAACCAGATGCATTAGCATGTTTAGCTGCATCTGCAGCCATAGCCGTTTCAAATATTCCTTTTGCAGGACCAGTTTCTGAGGTTCGCGTTGGAAGAATAAATGGTGAATTCATTGTCAATCCAACTTTCGCTCAAATGGCCGATTGTGACATGGACATCATGGTAGCTGCTACGATAGATAATATCATGATGGTGGAAGGTGAAATGCATGAGGCGAGCGAAACTGAAATGCTTGACGCTATCAAAGTTGCTCATGCTGAGATCAAGCTTCACTGCCAAGCTCAATTAGATCTTGCTTCTAAAATTGAAAAGTCTAGTCCAAAAAGAGAATATTCTCACGAAACTAATGACGCTGAATTAGAAGCAAATGTTATGGCTTATTGCTTTGACAAATGCTATACAATCGCAACGTCAGCCAGTGCTAAGCACGATCGAAGCGATGCGTTCAAAGCACTAGAAGCCGAATACCTCGGCACACTGAGCGAAGATGAGCAAGCTGAAAAGGCTGGACTTGTTGGGAAATACTTCCATAAAGTAGAGAAAGAAGCAATGCGAAAGATGGTAATCAAGGAAGGTAAGCGCCTTGATGGAAGAACCACGACAGAAATTCGTCCTATCTGGACAGAAATTGATTACCTACCTGGGACTCATGGTTCAGCGATCTTTACAAGAGGAGAGACTCAATCACTTACCACAATTACTTTAGGTACAAAACTTGACGAGCAAACAATTGATGGAGCTCTTCATTCAGGAAGTGAGAAATTCTTACTTCACTATAACTTCCCTCCTTTCTCCACTGGCGAAGCACGTCCTTTAAGAGGTGTTTCTAGAAGAGAGGTTGGTCACGGTAATTTGGCGCTTCGCGCTTTGAAAAACATGATTCCAGGATCTGATGTCAATCCTTACACGATAAGAATAGTATCAGACATTCTTGAATCAAACGGTTCATCTTCAATGGCGACTGTATGCGCAGGAACATTAGCACTTATGGATGCTGGTGTGAAGATCAAAAGACCCGTGAGTGGAATCGCAATGGGGTTAATCATGGATAAGGATGGAAAGTATTCTGTTCTTTCTGATATCCTAGGAGACGAAGATCACTTAGGTGACATGGACTTTAAAGTAACCGGAACTGAGAAAGGAATCACAGCGTGTCAAATGGACATCAAAGTTGATGGTTTAGCATATGAAGTTTTAGAAAAAGCATTGAATCAAGCGAAAGAAGGAAGAGCTCATATTTTAAATGAAATGCTTAAAACCATCCAAGAGCCTCGCGCAGATTTCAAACCACATGTTCCAAGAATTGAAACCATTTTCATCGATAAGGAACAGATTGGTGCCGTAATAGGACCAGGTGGAAAAGTGATTCAAGAGATTCAGGCTAAAACTGAAACGTCAATCTCAATTACTGAGGAAGACAATAAAGGAATGATTCAAATTGCCTGCGACAATAAAGAAGGCATGGACAAAGCAATGGCTTGGATTAGAGGCATCGTTGCTAAACCAGAAGTTGGAGAAATTTACCAAGGAAAGGTCAAAAACATCGCTGCTTTTGGAGCTTTTGTTGAAATTCTTCCTGGCAAAGAAGGTTTACTTCATATTTCAGAAATTGATCATAAACGCATAGAAAATGTCGAAGATGTTCTCAAAGCAGGTCAAGAAATCGAGGTTAAATTGATCGAAATTGACGTTAAAACAGGGAAATTAAGACTTTCTAGAAAGGCATTACTTCCTCGCCCAGAGCCCAACAACGCTCAGTAAGAGTACGTTACAAATACACTTTTAACAAGCCGATATTTATAAGTCTAAATATCGGCTTCTTTTTTTCCCTTCAGGATGGTATTTCTTTATAGAGAGAAAAACCTAACCTATGCGTCAACTAAAAATCGTCCAGCAAATAACGAATCGTGAGACTGCATCTCTCGACAAGTACTTAACTGAAATTGGTCGTGAAGACTTAATCAATGCCGAACAAGAAGTTGAATTAGCGATACGCATTAAACAAGGTGATCAACAAGCACTCGCGAAAATGGTGCGTGCTAACTTAAGATTTGTGGTATCCGTTTCTAAACAATACCAAAATCAAGGATTAAGTCTACCAGACCTAATCAATGAAGGCAATCTTGGACTTATTAAGGCTGCCAAGCGTTTTGACGAAACGCGTGGATTTAAGTTTATATCCTATGCTGTATGGTGGATTCGCCAATCAATCCTTCAATCTTTAGCTGAGCAAGCAAGAATCGTTCGCCTTCCTTTAAATAAGATAGGTAATATCAATAAAATCAATCGTGCTTATGCTCAACTTGAGCAAGTATACGAGCGTGAACCAACAGTCGATGAACTCGCCACTGAGCTCGAAATGGCTGAAGGCGTTATTAGCCAAAACATCAAGAACAACAGACGACACGTTTCTATGGACGCTCCTCTTCTAGGATCAGAAGATGACGAAAGAAACATGTATGACACAATGAGCGGAGACAGCGAAAACAACCCAGAAATTTCGTTGTTAAATGAGTCTTTGCGCAGAGAAATTGAACGCTCGCTAGCAACTCTTTCAGATAGAGAATCAGATGTAATCCGTCTCTATTTTGGATTAACAGGAAAGCATCCTATGACCCTAGAGGAAATCGGTGAAGAATTCGATCTAACGCGTGAGCGTGTTCGTCAAATCAAAGAAAAAGCAATTCGAAGATTAAGACATACTTCTAGAAGTAAACTTTTAATGGCTTACCTAGGTTAAGCTACTTCTCCTCTGTACTCTTAATTATTTCTACTCTTCTATTTATTGCTCTACCCTCTTCAGTGGAGTTTGGTGCTAAAGGTTCTGATTCACCTTTAGGTCGAACAGTGATCCTAGTATCTTCTATACCATTCATTTCTATGTGGTAAAGCACATTCGAAATCCTTAAAACTGACATTCTGTAATTCACATCGTTTGAACCAATGCTATCGGCATGACCTTCTAATACTAAAGTCATATTCGGGTTCTCTCTGAGCAATGGAATCAATACTTCATAGACATAATCCATTTGATTTCGACTCAATAAAAACTCATTGAAATCAAAATGTAAGTTCCATCCTTTGCGTGTTTCAACTACCTCAGCAAATGAGCCATCTTTCAACCTAAAGTCGCTATAATCCATAGAGGCAACTGCCTTTTTCACTTTCGGTTCTTCTTTGACTGGTGGATTCTCAAAAACAGTATTGTTTACGACACTTTCTTCCACGGCAATCGATTCTTCATTATCATTAATCGGTGGTGTTATAGGATAAGGTTCTTCATTTCCATCTTGAGTATTTGTATCCATTTTATCAACTTGTTGTACCTCAGCATTCAAGAAATCAAAGAATTAAAAGAACGTGCCGAAATCCAGAAAAATAGAAACATCATATACATATTCATCGTTGCACTCATAATCGCCTCTTTTTCTACCTATTGCATGATAAAACGATCAAAAGAGCATCGGGAAATACAGGATAAAAATGAGGAGATAATTTCTCAAAAAAAGCCGCTTGAAAAGGCTCTTGTCGAAAAAGAAACCTTACTTAGAGAGGTTAACCATAGGGTAAATAATAACCTACAGATTATATCCAGCTTACTCCTTCTTCAATCAAAAAAGGTCGAAGACCCCGCCTCAAAGGCCGCTATAAGAGAAAGTCAGCAGCGTGTTCAAACAATGTCTTTGATTCATCAAAAGCTCTACCTAGAAGAACACTTCGAAAACATTGACTTTCAAGTCTACCTTGAAGACCTGGTAAAACAGATAATCTCATCTTAAAAAACTGGGAAACAAAGTATTAAGCTCATTATCAGGAATAGCGATACGCAAATACTTGTAGATCAAGCTGTTCCTTTAAGTTTAATCATCCATGAATTGGTAACTAATTCACTGAAGCACGCCTTCAAAACTTTAGAAAAAGGAAGTATAACTATCAAGCTTTATAAGAAAGGAATAACCGGTGTGCTAGAATACGCAGATGATGGCACTGGCATAGGCAATTTCGAAGAAGTAAAAAATAATGGACACATTGGCCTTAAGGTGATTGAACTTTTAGTAGGGCAGCTCCAAGGTGAGCTTGAAATTGTTGAAAAAGCACCGTTCAGTGTCCGTATAATATTCGATTTACAGTAATTGCATTCTTTACTTTTGGATCATGAAAAATATTGTTGCCCCTTCTCTACTTTCAAGTGATTTCTCAAGGATAAAAGAAGAATCAGAACGACTCAATGAGAGCTCAGCACAATGGTTTCATTTAGACGTTATGGACGGTGTTTTCGTGCCAAACATATCTTTTGGACTACCCATTATTGAGGCATTCAGAAGGCATACGACAAAAGTGCTCGATGTGCACGCCATGATTGCAAATCCTGATCCTTACATCAATGATTTCAAGTCAGCGGGAGTTGATATCTTAACGGTTCACTATGAAGCTTGCCCTCATCTCCATCGCACGATTGACGCCATTAAAAAGGCAGGAATGAAAGCAGGTGTTGCATTAAACCCACACACTTCTGTTTCTTTACTTTCAGAAATTATTCAAGATCTAGACATGGTCTTAATTATGAGTGTAAATCCAGGTTTTGGAGGTCAAAAATTCATTGAACACACCTATGAAAAAGTGCGATCTTTAAAAGCGATGATCGACATGGCAGGTTCTCGCACCATCATTGAAGTAGATGGCGGTGTAAACTTAGAAAACGCACCAAAATTGGTTGCTGCTGGAGTCAATGCTTTAGTAGCTGGAAGCACAGTTTACAAATCAGAAGATCCGCTTAAAACTATCGAGGCATTGGGTAACGCTTAAGCATTCACCCAATCACGCAAATAAGCGTAGTGATCGGTGATTTTTCCATCTTGAGCAATGGTTGCTTTTTTCAAAATATCCTTCTTATCTCCATTCAAGAAACTAGGAAGCACAGAGGAAATAAACATCTCGCCAAAATCATAGCTTGCATCCCGCGGCAATTCGCAGGGAAGGTTATCTACCGCCATAACCGTGATCGCCCCTTCCGCATCAAAAGCAACTTCCTTTTCTGATTGAGGGTCATAACCATAAAAGGGATCGCTTATACTGGATGGTCTTAAAGTTGAAGCCACGGGACCATCAATATCACATGAAATATCAGCCACCAATTTGATGTTGAACTCCGAAGAGCGTGCTTCTTCACGTGTAAAAAGAAATGGTGATTTAGAATCCCAATAATGTCCTGCGATCAAGAAGTCTGTGGACTTTGCAAAACGCATGAAATCACTTTTAAAACGTTCTGGATGAGCATAAAACTCTTTCACATCAAACCCGCCATGGTCTTTTGGTTGGAAATATTCTGTAAACGTTATTTGACAGTATACAGGCTCATCAAATCCTCCTTTGAGGTATTCTCGGATACGCACTTTCCTGACCTTCATAGCATCCAAAATCTCCATAGAGCCTTTAGCCACTTTACCTCTTCCAGTCAATAAAATGCGCAGGTTAGGCAGTTTAATCTTATCCAATTCAGCCTCCATCTCCTTCCGATCAATGCAGTCATGTGCTTTCTTTAATTCAAAGCTTTTATGCTTTAATCCATAGGCTCTAAAACCATTGTAGGCACCAACAATTCCTGCATATCTTCCAAAGCCAATCACCCTTCTTCCCAGGGCATCTCGCAGGCATTCCCAGTCAATAAGTCGTACGTTTTTATCTAAAACCGCCTTGAGCAATTTCTTATTATACGGTTGCATTTTGATGGTATGCGAAAAGAATAAATGCGTTTTTCCTGGAACCAATTGATCAATTGGAACTTCTTTGACACCCAACAAAACATCAGCGTCAGACACATCATCCTGCATCTCAACATTCACCGCCTCGTATTCAGCATCTTTAATCCTTCTTACATCGGATCTTTCAACAACGAATCTGCCTTCTTTCTTGGTATTGATCAATCTGGCAATCTGAGCAGGAGTCAATGGCACCCTTTCATCGGTTGGCACTTTCCCCTCTTTGATAATTCCAAATTTTATCATTTACCCTTTCGTTTTTGATTCGGTGTTTTGCCAATATTGGCTTTTTTCTTGTTTTGTCCGAAGGTGTATCCCAACTTCAGCATAAAAAGCGACATGGCGTCTTTCTTTCCACGTTCCAGTCCATCCAAATTATCAGAGAAATACATGTGATAATTCATCTCCACTCCCAAACTCCACATGGGATCAAAGCGATACCGCGCACCAAATACAATGGGAACATAAAATCCGAATCCCGATCCTGATCCCGAAGTTGAAACTGGATAGGTATAGTTAGAATCATTGCCCAATACATCCAAAGCTGTGGCTGTGGCATACCTTAGCGATGAGTAAGAACCATTAAACAAAGCTGCTCCTCCGCCAACTCCGATGAATACATTGCCTTTTGTGACTGGATCTCTATCTGTGAATTGACGTTTGGTAAAATCTGTCCATTTCAAAATACTGAATTGAACCGTTAGGTTTCCTTCCCAAAGCTTGCCATTCATTTCTTCCATGGCATCGGGAAATCCGGCTCCTTGCTCTGCTGTTCCCTTATATCCGCGACCAGCACCGTTCAGTGCAAATCCAAATCGCTCATTTGCCTGATAGCGCACTCCAAGTCCGTAAGCCAATTTCATGGGATTAAACAACGAGCCTCGCTGCTGAATATCGCCTGAATACATGCGAAGGCCAAGTCCAGCATCAACCGTGAGGTTTTGAATATACTTTTTCTTACCCGCGTTTTTCCAATAATACCCTTGGGCACTCATCGAAAGACTCGCCAAGAGAAATACAACCGATATGATTAGTCTCGTTTTCACAGATATTCAAAATAACAAAAAAGCCCCGCAAAGATGCAGGGCTTTTCTTAATTCTATAATTAATTCTTATTCAAGAATGATGATTCGAGCTCTTCTTGCCTCAGTAGCATCAGCTGATGGATCTTCTCCCTTGCCAATCGCCTCGAGTCTTCCTTTGTCGATACCATACTTCTGAACCAACAATTCTTTCAACTCATCCGCCCTACGCTGACTCAACAGTCTCTTGTAAGCCTCCGTTCCAGGCTGAGAAGCATAGCCTTGGATCTGAACGCGCATCGCAGGATTTGCCTTCATCTTCTTGGCGATCACAGAACCTTTAGATCCTGTTTGATCTTGAGATATGGTGTACTTATTATGCTCAAAGAAGATTGTTTCTTTCTCGAAGTCTACATTGTAAATGTTCGTCTTCTTATTCACAGGCTCATCCTTAGAGTCTGGAGTTCCTTCAACAATATCAAAAGCATGCACTTCAGCTGAATCTCCATCTGTCGCAGAAACGTATTCCCCATCAACACTTTCTCTTCTGTAGAGCAACTTGCCTTCTCCAGCTTGCTCAACCTTCAATACTTGAAGGCCTGCAATCTCATCTTCAGGAAGTGCTGAGAAAGAGAACTTATTGTCTTTCTCTGCGCCTGCTCTCATTACTGGCTCGTTGTCAGCATTCAAGAAGAACATGTCAACACCTTTCGTATCTGTCATTGATTTCTCATCTATTCTCACCATGTAATCCTTGTTTGGCACCAACTCAGAGAATTGGAAGGATCCATCTACTCCAGTGATCACAGAATCAATCTTGTTGTCTTTATCATCTATGATGTAAACCTTAACTCCAGCTTTCGGAAGGTCGTTGTAAACAAACACACCTTTCATTTTCGCTTCGTCATCCGTTTCAACCAATACTGGCAGCTTATCAGCCTCTTCAATTCCGATTTGATCGAATGTGAACTCATTGAACTTAGGACGCACTGTCTTCTCGATACGCTTATTCTCGCTGTTCAACATATACAAGCGGCCTTCATTGAAGAGGTCTTTATCGTCTTCATTCAATCTCACCACATATGCCTCATCAGGGCTCAAGCCTTGGAATTTGAATTGACCACCAATATCCGTTACCGTAGAAGCAACCTTCTCACCACTTTGGTTATACAAATTCAACTTCACTCCACCTTTCGCTAATTTCTTATAAGTAAACAAACCTTTCATGGACGTTTCTTCGGTCTCTACTTCAACTGGAGCTAACATGGCCACCTCATCTTGAGTGATGTGCGTATACACAAATCTGTTATCACCTTTTTTGTCCGCAATGGCTACTTTTTCTCTCGCCTCGTTGATCACGTATATCTTACCATTCTTACCCAGATCCGCATCCTCATCAGCAAGACGAACCATGTATTCTTTGTTTGGCTTCAACTTAGGAAAGCTGAAGTTACCGCTGTTGTCTGTTTCGGTTGTAGACAATAACTCATCCTTATCATCATACAATTCTAACTTCACACCAGACTTTGGCAAGTTGTTAAACGTAAACTGACCGTTGAATAGTCTTTTTGGATCAATATCTTTCTCAATATCACCTGTATTTCCTTTTCCAGGAGGCAATGTAAATCCTACACCTACATAAGCATAAGATGTCCAGTCATTTCCTGACTCAACGTTCGCTGGTAAATTCAAACCCTGGTAAGCATCTAACTGATCAGTCAAGTAGTAACGCATGTCCAATCCTGTAAACGCACTCCATGTGTCGTTGATTTGATAGCCTACACGGCCTCCCCAAGCTGCAGCAAAACCAAAGGTTTCGTCTTGGTTTACATTAAATGAATTATCAACAGGAGCTCCCGTACTCTCACGTGTAATCTCCGATGTATAATACCCAGCCGCAACACCGATGTTTGGAGAAACTTCCAACTTCGAATCTTCATTCAGCAACTTCATCAAATCGAATTGTGCCTTCAGTGTTCCTTCAATGAGCAAGCCGCTTAAAGCAACGTCTAAATAGGTCTTCTGACCCGTCATTTGACCTCCCATCACTTGGAATTGAGGGATAAATCCTTTTCTCTCAATATCTTGATGCTGGAACGATTGGCATAATCTCCCAAATCACCCGCTGAAGCAATAAGATCGAAAATAGTGTTCTTGGATTTATAAATGGGATATCTTCCAGCGTTATTCACTTCGCCCAAGACAGAAACCATTCCGTCCAATAGAAACAATTCTACAACGGCCCCGGGATACTCCTTCATCGCAGCACCTTTCAGCTCTGTTTTTAATTGATCTATGGATCGTCCTTCCGCCTTAACTTTTCCTAGAAGTGGTAAGTCAATGTTTCCTTCACCGTCTACATTATGGCCTTGAAGAAATGGGTGTTGCATTTGCCCAATACGGTTGGCTTGTTCGAAACCTGAAATACTAAATAGTTCTTCTCCTACCACGAATTTCTGCATGTTTACAAAAAGAATATCGCCAGGACGGAGGAGATAAGTATCGGTTATAGAAGGTAGGTTGACGTCTTTCTCGTAACGTTCACTTCCCTTAGCCTCTTTATCTTGTAAATAGACCAGTTTTTTATTCCCTACACAGGAAGACAAAACAACCGCTATGAGAGCAATCCAAAGATGACGGAGAGTAAATTTCATAAGGGCGCCAAAGATAACGTCTTTTCCCTACGGGAAGTAAAGATTGTGGCGAGTTAATATTCTTCATTGTGCCATGATCTTAATAATCTTTAACGTCAACAAGGATGGTGCTTTGAGCAAATCATTCCCTACCTTTGTCACTTGTTCTTTGGGGCTGACCGGTTTTGACAGCAAGATGGATGATACTGTAAGCAAGCCGGGGATTGAATAGCACCTCGTTAAAAAGCTGTTTAAAATTGTAACTGGCGAAACATCTTACGCTCTTGCTGCTTAATCATTCGATAGAAGATTAGGCTTTATCTCATACTAGGTATGGGACGAGACGTCTCTGGCACGGGTTTGTCTGACCCCTGTGTTGATAGAGGCGTGGTCAATGACAGAATAGAATGATCATTTCTTTGCTGATTGTTTGAAAATTAAGAAGATAAGTTTTGGTTTGGCTGCCTCTGGCCTGGCTAAGATCGAAAATCAATCAGAAGGCTAAGCTCGTAGAAAGCTTTATGGTTCCTTGTTTGGACGTGGGTTCGACTCCCACCAGCTCCACAAAACAGTTTTGAGTGCGAGTTCTGAGTCTTGAGACGAAGGACTCGCACGAAAAATTGTTTTGTCCCTCAAAACTCACACTCCAACTCAAACTGCCGCAGATTTGAGTAACGAGTTTGAGTTCAGAGTAATGAGTAGATACCTTATTAAAACAGTTTTGAGTGCGAGTCTCGAGTTCTGAGGGCAAGCTTACCAAAACTGTTTTCCCTCAAGACTCTAACTCGATACTGTTTCACCCCTCAATACTCCTCTTCGACTATGTTTGATTTTGAAAAATTGACGGTATATCTCAAAGCGAAGCAATTCAATAAAAAAGTAAATGTTTTTCTTTCTAATTCCACGTTAGATAGAACAACTAATGATCAACTCAGAAGAGCTTCCTTCAGCATCATGTTGAACATTGCAGAAGGAACGGGAAGATTTACAAAACCCGACAAAAGAAATTTCTATGTTATTTCCAGAGGTTCAGTTTTTGAATGTGTGGCAATCTTCGATTACCTGAAAGACATCGGTTCCATCTCAGAAGAAGCGTTTGATCAATTTTATGCTGAACTGGAAGAATTATCAAAAATGCTTTTCGGATTGATCAAACAATTGAGTTAATCACAGCCCTTCATTTAAGCCAAGCTTGCTTGAGCGAAGGCTAAAAGAAAAAAGCCCACAGTGAGCATAGCGAGCTGGCTTTGATTCCCTTCTCGGGTTCGGTGGGATCATAAGCAAAGCGAATACTCCCACTTACTGGATTCATAATTTATGATTGACTATTTATAATTAGAGTTCTCGATACAATCCGCCTGCTGGCGGATCACTCGAACTGACAGTAACTTAATACTTCAATTTTAAGCTATGTGGAAACTGCACGAGAGCTAAATGAAAAAAGCCCACAGTGAGCATAGCGAGCTGGCTTTGATTCCCTTCTCGGGTTCGGTGGGATCATGAGCAAAGCGAATACTCCCAATAATTGGATTAATCATTCATTATGGACCTGAAGGCTGATAACTGACAGCACCCCCTGTGATTTTAGTAACACATGCTCTAAAACATTTGACGAACTTTGCCTTCTCAAAAATTAGAGTGTTGAAAGGAACCAAGCTTTACGCCATAATCAATCAAAAATGCCCCAAATGCCGTGAAGGGGAATTGTTTGTTGATCGCAATCCCTACCATTTGAAGAAGCTCTTCGATATGCCAGAGCGCTGCGAAAAATGCAATCAACTCTATCAACTAGAGCCTTCGTTTTTTTACGGTGCGATGTATGTGAATTATGGCTTTACGGTTGGAATAGCATTAGCCGTGTTTCTTGCAATGAATGTGTTGGGAAATAACTTTGAATTACACCACTATTTGATCGGGATCATCATTGCCATATTTATATTGGCTCCGTTAACATTCAGGCTAGGAAAAAGTGTTTGGATAAACATGTTCATCAAGTACAATCCGAACGCTTTAGACGAGGAAGAAAAGGCTCAGGCGCTCAATCGCGGGCAATAGATACCCATAATCACCACTCCGTTGCGGTTAGCAGGAATTGTTACCGTGCGTTTTCCTTGAACCATAATTGCGTTCTGGAATCCGGTATTACTGGAGAATAAATTTGGAATATCAAACTTTGAACGTTTAAAATGAAGCACGTAGTTATCGTGATCCATGGTCCATTTACCCTTTACGGTGTATTCCTTATGCTCATCCAGCTTGTTGAGATGCAATTGAAACTTCTGATCTTGATCCAACGACAATTCAATGTCTGAAATACCATTTCCAACTGATCTATAGCGCGCATGACCGAAAGAGGCATGAGCTAAAGCAATTGACAACGCCAGTGAAGCATAATGTCTTTTTCTAGAATTGAGAAGGTATTTGTATCGGAAAAATCGTAGCAGTTTCATGATCGTCTTTATGATGTTTACATATAAGACGTAATTCGAGGCTAAAAGATTTGGTAATCAGCGACTTTCTTCAAAAAATTTGCTGAGCACGAATCCTTTTTCGATTAAATATTCAGAAAAAGCGACAAAATTTAATTGTCTACCTCAACCACAAGGTAATTGGTAACGGACCAAAATGCTTTTCTATCATTCACTTTCAACGACTCTACATTGCCATCAGAATCCATGATAAATTCATAAGAAGTTTCTGGGTGATTGGTAATCAGCTTTGCCTTTTTTGAATATAGTGGAATACTTAACAACTCTCGGTCATCACCATCGGTAAATAAAGCAGGATCAAGCTTGCTTACGTCCAATTTTTTGGAAGCACCAATTCCGAGAATACCACCTTCCTTCGTAATAACACCTTTCTCTTTCAATTCTTTTTGCTCTCCGATAATGTAGTGCACAGTGTGCATTTCTTCATCCATGTGAATCACATCTTCTGTCAAATTGATGTTGTCTCTGCGCATGCTGTCTAAGCTTGCTTTAATCTCACCAATTACCACATCTTTATCATTGATCATCGACATCAATTTATCAATCTGCTCTTCGCGCTCAGCGATGCGCGCCTGCATACCTTGAAGCATATCTTCCATCTGCTTGTTTTTCACATTGCTCTTACGCATGCGCTCATAAAGCTGATTCAACTCCGATTTGTTATTGGAAAGCAAACCATCTAAAGATTCCACGCGCTTAAGAATCATATCCTTAGAAAGCACATCACCTTCATTGGAATCAATCGCTAATAAACCATTGCGAACAGAAACCTGACTAATGCGCTGAGAAATATCTTGAAGCTCACCGCGAAAAACATCGAGCAAAGAGTCTTGCTGAACTTGCAACAAACTATCTGAAGCAGCTTTTTGAGCTGCTTTTTCTGCTTCTGGGTTTCCACAAGAAGCAACCACAATTGATAGGAGAATGAGGAAGGATAGAAAACGCATGGCTTAAAATATTTACAACAAATTTACGCTTTGAAGCGATACTGTTTTTAACGTGAAACGGGAGTTCTCATTGTTATCTAAGAAGCTAAATTTGCACCCCTAATTTTACGCTATGACAGCAAGAGAGAATGCCCTAAGATGGCTAAAACAAGATACGGAAGAATCATTCAAGAATGGAATACAAGCGCTTCTAGACGGTCCAGAGAAAGATCTAGAAGATGCTTTCTACCGCGACCTTGAATTTGGAACTGGAGGAATGCGTGGAGTGATGGGTGTTGGTTCAAACAGAGTGAACAAATACACCTTCGGTATGGCCACGCAAGGATTGGCCAATTACCTCAAGCAGTCATTTCCTAGCGAACAAATTAGAATCGCCATTGCCTATGATTGCAGAAACAACAGTCAAACATTTGCCCGAATGGTAGCTGAAATTTTCTCAGCTAATGGCATTGAGGCTTATTTGTTTTCTGAATTGCGGCCTACGCCTCAGTTGTCTTTTGCTGTGAGAGAATTAAACTGCCATAGTGGAATCGTTATTACAGCTTCACACAACCCACCTGAATACAACGGATACAAAGTATATTGGAATGATGGTGCGCAAATCGTTGCTCCACAAGATAAAGTTATCATTGAAGAGGTTCGGAAAATCGAGCAGCTCAGTCAAATCAATTTCAAAGCAAACTCTTCTTTGATCCATGAATTGGGCAAGGAAATGGACGGTGCTTTTGTTAAAGCCTCATTGGAGCAAAGACGATCCAACAACGTCAATAAGAATCTGAAAATCGTGTTGACATCTTTGCACGGCACATCAATTACATTGCTGCCTAGACTTTTGCAAGAGGCAGGTTATGAGAATCTGCTTATCGTTGAGGAACAGGCCGTTCCTGATGGGAATTTCCCAACTGTAAAAAGTCCGAATCCAGAAGAGCGCGAGGCCTTGAACATGGCTTTAGAATTGGCTGAAAAAGAAAATGCTGACCTGGTTATAGGAACGGACCCCGATAGTGATAGAATAGGCGTGGCGGTGAGAAACAGTGAAGGGGAAATGATTCTCCTGAACGGAAATCAGACGGGCGTTCTGTTAACAGATTACCTATTGCAGAACACAGCACTTAAAGGGGATGAATTCATTGCCTACACCATCGTAAGCAGCGATTTATTTGGTGATGTCGCGTTGCACTATGGCGTTGATTCAGAAGTTTGCCTAACGGGTTTTAAGCACATTGCTAAACTGATCAAAGACAATGAAGGTGACAAAACCTTTATTGGCGGTGGCGAAGAGAGCTACGGTTTTATGATTGGTGATTTTGTGCGCGACAAGGATGCCTTAACTGCTGCGTTGATCTTCTGCGATTGGCTGGGTCAGGTTCTTCAAGACGGTGAAAATGCAGAACAATATTTAAGTCGAATTTATAAGCGTCATGGCCTCTATAAAGAGGATCTTATTAGCCTAACCAAAAAAGGCAAAGAAGGTGGTGAAGAAATCGCTCAAATGATGCGCGACTTAAGATCAAATCCTCCTTCATCGCTCGGTGGAGATGAAATCGTTCGGATAGATGATATCAACAACGGAACATCCACTGATCTTAAAACGGGGCATTCAACACCAATAGATTTACCGGCTTCGAACGTCTTGCAGTTCTATACTTCATCAGGAAGTAAAATCTCAGCTCGACCTTCAGGAACAGAGCCAAAGATCAAGTTTTATTTCAGCGTGAGAAAAGAATGGGACAGCACTAAATCACTAAGTGCACAACAAAAAATCCTTGATCATACCATTCAAGATATCATCAAGGATTTAGGAATTTCTTAATGGAAGACCTGCTATTGATTGTCTCTCCGAGAAATGTATTCTTCTACAGCAGCTTCATTATGTGAAGCCCACCATTGCCAAGTTTTGAATAATGTCAAGCCTGGATTCACTGTTGTTTGAGGAACATTAAACTCGGTCATAAATTCACCAATAAACGCATTTGCAGCATTCGGTGTTTCGTGCCAAGCATTCCATTCTGTAGCGATCGCATAGGTATCATACGACAATATAGGTTGTTCATCATCAGCGACATTTGTACTCTGAGCAAAGCCAGAAAAACCAAACATCACAGCTATCAGAATAAGTATGGCTTTGAATTGATTCAACTTCTTCATTTTATTAATTGTTTGATCTAGAGATTACAAAATTTCCCGACTTCTTTTGTCTGATTTGATCAGATTGCTTATAGACTAATACATAAGCATAAGCACCTATTGGAAGCAGCTTGCCTTCAATCTTACCATCCCACCTTGCTAAGTCATCTTCACCATAGAATAATTCATTACCCCATCGATCAAAAATCCAAAGCTTAACCTCTTGAAGATCGGCCCCGTAAACTTCAAAGAAGTCATTGACACCATCTCCATTTGGAGTGAAACTTGAAGGAATGAAGATTGTCTGTAGTCTTTCCACATTCACTCGCTTTGAGATATTATCTCTACAACCGAACTCTGTTAGAGTAACCAATTGAATCTCGTAAATACCCGGCTCAGCATATTCATGTTTTATTGGATTGAAGAGCGAACTAAAACTAGTATCACCAAAATCCCAACTCCAATAATCGCCTCCAACAGAGTAATTATCAATCAGCACAACTGGCTCTAATTCACTTACTGAAACAGAACCAACATCAAAATCAGCAATCGGATTTGAATAAACCTTTATGCGACCTGGACTGCTGTATGAATCAGAACATCCATTAGGCGAAGTCACCCTTAAAGATGAATTAAACAATACATCACTAGCCCCATCCTGAATGGCATAACAATACGTTGGATTCACATTTTCGACATCAATTTGTCCATCACCGAAATTCCAATTGTAAATTAAATCTTCACCGGTAGATAATTTAGACTCATCGATAAACGTAACACAATGAGGAGAACATCCTTCGAGTGTGTCCATGCGATATTCAGCCTTTGGATTGTGATAAATGACTGTAGTTTTTCTTGTAGAATCTATACACCCATAACCCGTTTCAACTGTGAGTAATGTGCTATAATCTCCGCCTTTAGCAAAAACGTTTTTAGGGTCTTGCAATGATGATGATGCACCGTTTCCAAACTGCCAATTCCAAGCTACCACTCCTACTGCATCAAACTCATAGTCAAAATAAGTTTGATCACGATAGCTGATCTCATTTCGAGCGCAGACTTTATCGTCTACAACCAAAATCTTAGCGTCTGGTCTAGGTCTTATCAGAATCTCATCTTCAAAAGTGAAATGACATCCATAGTTAGTATAAGGAGTCAGCGCTAAAGTGTAGAGGCCCGGATCTTGATAAAAATGACCTACGGAAGGATTAATGGCGCTATCTCCATCACCGAAGTTCCATCGGAAACTTGCGAATGTGGATCCGAACATATTGCTCACCGTTGAATTATCTGTAAAAGTTACTCGCTGTTCTTCACACACTCCATCTTGAAGGTAATTAGGTTGAGGAACGGGGAATGAACGCTGATCTCTCACTACAGTATTTGTACATCCCAAATTAGTAGCAACCGTTAATCGAACAGAATAAAGATTATGCGTTGGATACTTATGTGCTGTATGTTGGTTGTAATCAATCGGTGAACCATCACCGAAATCCCATTCCCAGTAATTAATCACGCCTTCAACTGATGTTGATGAATCAGCATAAAAGACGGTATCATTCTGGCACATCTCAGGAGACAACCAGTCAATATCTGGTATAGAATAAACTTGAACCGAATCAGAATGAGTGACCGTACACCCTTCATTGCTGGTAGCAGTCAATGAAACCCAGTAAAAACCAGCATTTGCATATACGTGCGCTGGACCTTGAGCTAAACTATTAGTTGTTCCATCGCCAAAATCCCACTCCCAATCACTTATGAATCCAGAAGAAATTACCGTAAGATCATTGAAAGCCATAGGACTGCCTTCACAATCACTATTGTAGGAGAAGTCAGTTACAGGATTCGGGTGAACAATAATTGGTTCTACCAATGTGTCTTGACATCCTTGATTCGCGGTTACAACCAACGTGCACTGATATGTTCCAGGTGCAGCGTACGTGTGATTAAACGTATTGGTGCTATAATCAAATGTTCCATCACCGTCAACATCCCAATTCCAATCAATGATATTTCCATTAAGAGCGTATGAGTCATCAACAAACTGAATCTGTCCTTGATCACATCCATCGGGCACAATCATTTGTGCAACAGGAACAGGTTTAACCGTGATATTAATTTCATCGGTTATCGCAGGGCAATTATTATTTGAAATAGTCCATGACAGCGTGTTCACTCCCGGTGCTAATCCACTGACGGATGAATTGAAGTCATTGGTGTTGGAAAACGTTCCAGCACCTCCTAGTACAGTCCAATATCCGTTACCTTGATTTCCATTTAATTGGAAGGTAGTAGAGCAAATAGAAGTATCATTTCCAGCAAAAGCAAAAGGTGGATTAATCACTACTGGAAAACAAGTGTCACTGCTCGAACAAGAATCAAACATGGTCAAACACACCGTGTCAAATACGACTGTTCCATCATAAGTCACCTGTACTTCAGAGCTATCAATATTAGCACCTACAATTGTACCTGAATTACCAAAATCCCAAGTATATCCAGTTGCAAAAGCATAAGCAGCCGCAGAATAGGTAAACGTATCATTTGAACAAATTTGTGTGGGTGCAGCTGTAAGTTGAGGTGTGGGAGGATCGGGACAGCATTCATAATACATGATTATCCTTCCAATATTATAATTTACCTCTGACCAAATATTGGCCATTTGACCTGTCGAAAGATTTGCCTGCATTCCTGATCTAGAGAATGTAACTGGCAAGGTAGATATGGTTGACGCATAATTGACACCATCATAACTATTTACCATATTGGCTGCTCTCGCTCCATAGACACCCACAATATCACCTATATTGATTTGAATGTTACAAGGAATCATCGCATTGGTAGGATAACTTGGAGAATAAAATTGGGATGTGAAAGCATTTGTAGTGCCAGGAAAAGCTGGAGGTGCAGCGTTGGTAAACTTAACAACCTCTACAGATTGCAATCCCATTGAAGCATCCGTTGGAATATATAAACCACAAATTGTAAAATTTACGGGTGCTATAAAATGGTATCCCCTGACCATACTCGTGAATGTATTGCTCTGAGGTCCAATAGGAATAGGCGTTTGAGAATAACCTACACTAGATGTTACTAAAAGCATGAATGCCAATAACACCTTCACCGACTTTAATATTCGCTTTGATTTGATCATTGGTTATTTCCTTGTTCTAAGTAAAACTTATCGTAATTTATTTTTCTTTCCTGCTGGAATTCTTGCATTATAGCAGCATGCGTTGAAACCCATTCTTCAATTTCACTCAACGTTTCATTCTCGAGTTCTTCTCCCAAAACAATTTCTGGAAAGTCCTGAGCTTCAAACAACATACTTACGTATGCATTGGTATCCGTTGGTTGCTCTGCAGCATCTGTTATTATCTCCATGATAGCAGGAACGTAATAAGGCAAGCCTGATGCGTCTGAAGCCTGAGAATAGGCCTTATTGGTGAAAAAGCTCACTGCAAAAATTATTGCCACAAAATAGATTTGCTTTTTGGTCATTTTATTTATCTTAAAACTCTTCATCATTTGATTATTTCTCTACTCCGACTACGCTTAAGTTTCCTGACACTTCAAAGCTCTCTCCGAAGGAATCAGTGTATAACAATCTGTAATTGTACACGCCTTGTTGAACCACTCTAGATTGGTTATTTGATCCATCCCATTGAACATCTAGACCATCGCCTTGAAATATTAAATGTCCCCATCTGTCAAATATTTCAAGGGTCACATCTGACACATCCTGAAGACCATCAATCGAGAAAAAGTCATTAATACCGTCTCCATTGGGCGTGAAAGCCGAAGGAATAAAGGGAATGTTGGCATGATTCACAATTGCCGTTTTCCTCAATGTATCAGTACATTGATAGACATTTCTAGCGACCAGCATAACCTCATACTCTCCTTCCAGTTTATACTCGTGGGCTGGATTCTGTTCTCTAGATATTTCACCGTCTCCAAAATCCCATACCAGCCAATTGGTTTGAATCGACTCGTTCTTGAATTGTACCAATGGATTGGTTGTTTTCAACTTGTCAAGTTCTGGATCACTACTGAAGGCAGCTATTGGCTGTGGGATCACAGTAATAGAACTATCAAGTGTAGTAGATCCTAAGCAACCCTCATCGGTCAATATTTCTAGTGTAACATCATACGCTCTTACCCTCCCAGAACTATTTACATAGGTGTATTCAGCAGTATCAAATCGACTAAATCCATCTCCGTAATACCACTTATATTTTAAATCTCTATCCGTGAAACTCTCCGTAGAATCAAGAAAAGCAACGTACAATCGTGAACAACCGCTATCTGGAACTGGAGTGAAGTTGGGAATTACTCTTTCATAAACTTTCACCGGATAAGTTACTGTGCCAATGCACCCTTTATATGACTCTACTTTAAAAGTGACATCATAAATCCCAAAAGTTTCAAATGCATGTTTCGGATTTTGCTCACTCACCAATCCTGTGCTATCTCCAAAATCCCATGAGTAACTAAAAATTGACTCGTTATTGAAACTAGTACTGTCCGAAAAGCTTATCAATTCATCCTCGCATTCATTGGTGAATACAAAGTCAGCCTCTGGAATGGCAAATACTGGAATCTCCTTTTCAATTGTAGCACGACATCCATTGTCAGATTCTGTTGTTAACTCCACTTTATAGAGGCCTACTTCATCAAACAAATGCCACACATTAGCCCCAACATAGTCAATCGAATCATCAATTTGCCAGAGGAACTGATCTATAGATCCATAAGCAATGGTAGATTGATCGTCTAAGAAATGAGTATCCCCTAAACATACCCGATTGGAATAATTGAATTCATTGTCAGGCGTTGGAAACACTTCTAAACTCACTGTCTTTTGATCTATACAGCCTTCATCCGTCTGCACCAATAAAGTGACATCAACAAAACCATTCACTTCATAGTCATGCGATGGATTCTGCACAAACGCTGAATCATTTCCATCACCAAAGCTCCATGACCATTTATCAATGTTCGCCCCTACAATCGTACTTAAATCATTAAAGCCTGTCGTTTGAAATTGGCACGCATTGACCGCGCTAAAATCAGCCACTGGTAAATGATACACTTCAATAGGAATTACCGCATTCGCAACACAACCTTGATCCGAATAAGCCGTGTGATTGATGGTATATTGCCCAGGGAGACCATAGGTGTGGTTGGGTGCCAAATTCACACTTGCACCAAAGCTTGTTTGAACACCTGATCCATCACCAAAATCCCAAGAAACTGAATCGATAGAACCTAAACTGATTGTTGAGGTATTTGAAATCTCAACAAGATCTTGGAAACAGACATCTTCAGCCACAACACTCAACACAGGCATTGGATTGACCGCTAAGTTTTGATACAATGTGTCCGCACAACCTTGGGCGCTCACTATCAATCTTACATTGTAAATCCCAGGAGAATTATAATTGTGTGTCGGGTTTTGATTGGAGTAATTATCCACTCCATTTCCTGTGACATCCCACAACCATGAAGTAATTGAAGTGCCATTACTAGCGCTTAAATCTTGGAAAGAAACTGGTGTTCCTTCGCAGACATTTGCCGTGGTGAAATTGGCTGCAGGTGTTGCTATAACATCAACATTCATCATATCCGAGGTGCTCGGGCAACCAGCAGAAGAAACTGTCCATCTTAGTATATGTTGTCCCGGAGAGAGTGTTGAATATCCAGATTGGTGATCAGCAGTGTCTGTAAAAGAACCTGCACCAGGAGCCGAAATAACCGACCATAAACCAATTCCGTTAGCTGCAGCAGTAGCCGCTAAGTTCGCCATGTTTCCAGCGCATACCGTTCTATCCGGTCCTGCATTAGCAAGTGTTGGATTGGAATTAATAGTAACGCTTAAACAAACGCTATCACTGGTTGCACAAGAGTCTGTAACCTGAAGACAGATATCACCTCCATTAGAACCAAATTGAACATGAACTTCATTACTATCTTGAGTTGAAAGGAAGGAAGCACCCGGAGGTAAAAACCAATTGTAACTAATAATACTTGCAGATGCCGTCACTGAATACCAAGCACTATCATTTTGACAAATCGACACAACACCACTAATGGCTGGTGGAGCTGCTGGCTGATTAATGCTATAGTTCACGCATATGTCAGGACTAGCGGTACAAGTATCTGTAAGCGATACGCATATTTGACCACCTGAAGAATTCGGACCAACAACCATTGTCATGAGAGAATCATTGGCTCCTGATATGATTGTATCTCCTGCCGGAACTGTCCATGTATATGAAACTGCATTCGTGTCAAACGGAACGTAAAAAGTTACCGTATCACCTATACAGCTCGTTGTATCACCGATTATTGGCCCCTGAGGAGCAGCAGGTGTGGGACAACAACTGTAGAAAACGTGCCCATTAAATTGTCTCGGATTGAATGACGCGCCAAAAGGATAGTCCTTTCCGTAGCCTTGAGAAATAGAAATATCTCCATTGCCCATGTAGAAATTACCAGCAGTACCGACACCATTTGTATATCTCATAATCGGTCCACTTGCGCCTGTACTAGTCACATAAAAGCCTGTTGTAGTTCCGTTCAACACTGGAACATTAATGTAAACAGGAATTTGAGTAGAATTATTAATCCCAGCGCTAACAACATTGTTCGCACTTCCCGCTAGGGTCCAGGCCCCAGCATTAGCCTGATTTCCAACAATTCCTGTCGGACATGACCATATTTCAGCTACTCCAATTGTTCCAGCAGCAAAATTGCCCCAAACCGAATCTACTGTAACATCAGTCAACGCAGTAAGATTAAACATCAAACCATCTTGACCATTATTTTGGTTCATTGGCAAAACAATAGGGCTTCCAGCGCATTGTCCTTTGACTGAGTCAGGCAAAATACATGCAAAAGCGATGAAAATCGTTAGAAGAGCTAATATTCTTTTCAAGATCAAAGTATTTAGAGAATCACAGGTAACGCAATGTTTAAAAGAGCTATTTAATTAGCGATAGCGAATATAAGAACACATTTCGACAAAATTATTCACCATTCGTTTTTAAGTCGCATTGAAGAGGAATGAGTTGCCAGTTAATATCGATCATCCTTTTTTCAAATGTTCAGGCCGAAGCAAATCCGAAAATTCCTTTACAGGATTAAAGGTTTCGATAGGAACTTCAACAAAAATAGTAATCCAATTAGCCATGGCTCCATTCCAAAGTCCTGGCCATTCAAGCGCCTTCACATCGAGTCCATTACGACTTTTTGATGCCACGAAATACAGCTCATCATCTACAAAATCATGTAAATCAATTTTATTACCCTTTAAATCTTTGGTTAAGCATACCAAATCAACTGGATTAAAGTGAGTCGAAGATTTGAGTATGTTTTTTTGCCTTGAGTTTGATGAATCAATTTGAGCCTGCTCCACAATTTGAAGAGATTCTCCAATGTAATTATCAGTCGTCCAAAACGGACCGCCTCCCGGCTCTCCTTCATTCTTCACCATTCCGCAAACTCGAATGGGTCGTTTCAAATATGATTTGAGCTGTTTGTAACCTTTTGGAATTCGAATCTTCCACTTATCTCTTAAATTTTGAATTTGATTCTCGTCAAGCAAGCCTTTCTCTAAACTTACGTTCAACGTCATCATATCATCACGCAACTCGAGTAACTTACCTGCCAAGGCCTTTTTATACATTACTGTATCATTCAACATGCGATCATGCGCAACATTATCAATGTTCTTAATGAAAATGAGATCAGCATTCAGGTCATTCAAATTGTGAATAAGAGCACCATGGCCTCCTGGGCGAGTTACTACTTCGCCATTTTCAAATACAGGTTCATTATTCGCATTTACTGCAATTGTATCGGTCCGTTTTAACTGATGAGAAAATGTAATATCCCAATCTATTGAGTCAAAAGGAGGCCTCGAAACCCATTGACCAATAGCCTTTTCAAACCCTTCTAAATGCTCAGGTGAAACGGTAAAATGTGCACGAGCTACTCCATCCTTTGAAGCATAGTTCATCGCCTCTTTTAAATGCTCAACTAATGGCATCTGAGGTTCATTATACAAATGGAAATCAATCAATCCCTTAGGTAATTGACTCAAGTTTAAACCATCAGAATAAAGCATCAACTCCAACCAGCGGACTTTTGCGTCAAGCCCAGTTTCAAACGTTTCAACATCTTCTCGATCTGCGACTTTTAACCATTCTTCAAAAAAGGCCAATTCCTCTACTCGTTCAAAAAAACGATCTATTTCCGTCTTATTCCCTTTCGGATCTTCCAACCAAGCAAAGACTTTCTTAAACATTCTTGTAGCTGCACCCGAGGCGGGAACAAATTTCATTCTAGAAAGATCCGACTTCTCAAATCGATCAATAGCCAGTGTGATTTCAGATTTTTTTAATTTAAAAATCCCTCCATCAATGGAGGCCGGACGCAACAATTGAACATACTTCGTTCCTCGTTCAAACTTATCAAGTTGATTTCGAATATTCTCGTCCAATGTTATGCTAGGTTCCAGTGCTTTGCGTTGGCAGGATTAATAACTAATCCGACAAATTTACAATGCCTATCCCTGCATTCAAAAAATGCTTTCAGAAGAACGTACTTTTGCACGCATTATAAATTATGACAGCACCCATTGTAAACTCACACTTTCCAATAATGGAACACTTTCCCACTATTCAAGGAGAAGGGTTTTATTCAGGAACACCAGCCTTTTTTATCCGAATCGGAGGATGCAATGTCGGGTGCCATTGGTGTGATGTAAAAGAAAGTTGGCCAGATCAAGGACATGATTCAATGTCTATTGAAGCCTTAGTAAAACTTGCTGAAGAGAGTGGGTTGGACTTTGTAGTAATCACAGGAGGCGAACCTATGATGTATAATTTAGATGCATTGACCGAAGCTTTGAAAAAGACAGGTAAATCTGTCCATCTAGAGACTTCTGGCGCCTATCCTCTATCAGGAGATTGGTCTTGGATTACTTTTTCCCCAAAAAAGTTCAAAGCCCCAACGGCTGAATTTTACAACAAGGCACAAGAATTGAAGGTGGTGATTTTTAATAAATCAGATTTTGCCTTCGCTGAAGAACATGCATCCAAAATCCATGATGAATGCAAATTGTATTTACAACCTGAATGGAGCAAACGAGATGCTATGATGCCATTGATTGTGGAATACATTAAGCAACATCCAAAATGGCGCGTTTCTCTTCAAACGCACAAGTACATGCAGATACCATGAAAAAGCTATTAACGATTCTTATTATCCTGCTTTCAATTACTGGAGCTTTTGCCCAGGGAGGAGGAACCGAAGACAATAAAGCCTCCAAATTTTATGAGGAAGCTCGCCAACATAAGCGATTTGGACGGGTGGAGATGGCTGAGATCTATTTTCAAAAAGCCCTCGAGAGGGATCCCGAATACTTAGATGCCCTCTTTGACCTGAGTGACATGTACATGAAAATGGGTAAGACAGCGGATGCAAAAAAGCACATTGAATCCATTGTAGCTAAAAATGAGCGCTATGCTCCGAGTTTGATTGTCACACTCGCCATGATGGCTCAAATGGAAGATAATTTCGAAAAAGCATTGGGCTATTATGAGCAATACATGACCATAGCTCCACCTGAATCAAACAACTATCAAGCGGCAAAAAGAGGTGCAGCCAATTGTGAATTTGCTATGTGGGCGATGGATCATCCCGTGCCTTTTGAACCGCAAAACCTTGGTCCTGGAGTCAATTCAGAAAATGACGAGTATTTCCCTGCTATGACTGCAGATCAGGAATTATTGATTTACACGCGTGAGTTTGACGCACCAAACAATCCTATGAGTCCTGACGGAAAAGATGAAGATTTCTTTTTCTCAGAACGTCAAGAAGACGGTTCATGGGGAAGAGCTTATAATCCTGGCAGACCTATTAATTCATCTTGGAGAGAAGGAGCGCCAACGATTTCACCAGACGGTAAATACATCATTTTCACCATCTGTGATTTGTATGGACAGTATGGACAAGACAAAGAAGGCTTCGGAAGTTGTGACCTTTTTGTGTCTGTGAGAAATGGAAAGTCATGGTCGAGACCAATCAACATGGGACAAACCATCAACAGCAAACACTGGGAAAGCCAACCGAGTTTCGCCTCAGATGGTAAAACACTCTATTTCGTAAGAGGTAGATATAACAAAGAGCACGATCGATTTGATGACATCTATTTTTCAGAGTTGATCAATGGGAAATGGGCAAAGGCGCAAGCGTTGCCACCAAACATCAACTCGACTGAAGATGAGGAATCTGTATTCATTCATCCAGATAATAAGACACTTTACTTCTCATCACGCGGACATGTTGGTTTGGGCAACATGGACATTTTTATGTCGCGCAAAAACGATGACGGTACATGGTCTGATCCTGTTAATTTGGGTTACCCAATCAATACGCCAGAGCATGAAAACAGTTTCTTTGTAAGTGCTGACGGAGAGTATGCGATCATTGCTAGCAACCGTGAAGGTGGATATGGAAAGCTAGATTTATACTCCTTTGAACTGCCAGAAGCTCTGAAACCAAATCCGGTAACCTACCTACAAGGAAAGATCAAAGACGCAGCCACTGGAAAGCCATTGGAAGCATTTTTCACATTGATAGACCTAGGCTCAGGCGACACTATAGCATTAGCTAGTTCTGATAGAGAGAGTGGTTCATTTCTCGTTGTATTACCTGCAAGTGAAAACTACGCGCTATTGGCAGATAAGCAAGGCTATCTTTTTCACAGTGAGAATTTTGAATTAGACCTTGCCACCAATAAAAGTCATTACACGAAAAACATTGAATTACAACCCATAGAAGCTGGAAGAAGTGTGGTGCTTAAAAATGTGTTTTTCGACACGGATAAATTTGACTTAAAGCCTGCATCAAAAACAGAG
This sequence comes from uncultured Flavobacteriales bacterium, assembly GCA_905479105.1. Classification (GTDB taxonomy): domain Bacteria; phylum Bacteroidota; class Bacteroidia; order Flavobacteriales_G; family Salibacteraceae; genus SHAN690. The sequence continues at coordinate 580,911 of CAJQLE010000003.1, read as the reverse complement.
CTCAACAAATTAGCAGACTTGCTTGATGCCAATCCTGACATAAAAATTGAAGTATCTGGACATACAGATAATCAAGGCAATGCAGCAGCCAACCAAACGCTTTCAGAAAACCGATCTAAGGCTGTATATCAATATCTTATTGACCATGGAATAAGTGGCGGAAGGTTAATGTATAAAGGCTACGGACAAACCAAACCGATAGCCACCAACGAAACAGATGAAGGAAGGGCATTGAATAGAAGGACCGAGTTTATTGTGTTGGAGTGATAACTTTAATGTCTTGAAAACCGATTTTATTGTTTCCGATCTTAAGACTATAAATTCCAGTTTTCAGCCCTTGAAAGCTTACATTTCCTTTTACATTTCTATCCTCTAGCACGAGCTGACCTTGCATATTATAAATGCGAGCGATCACTTCACTTTGAAATGTATTCAACATGAAAATTGGCCGAGATTCACTGTATATCAAATAACCTATATCAGGACTTTTATCAAGTTCTGTTATTGATACAACATAAGTGACCTCTGTTAAAGTATCATGAACAACTGAAAACACTTTAATTGGCCCTACGCTAGCTGTCGGGGTTTTAACTAAAAATAAGTCTGTCTGTCCAAAGCCATCGGAATTAGTGGTTCCAAATAAATAAAAATTACTGTCTGAAGACTGAATGATTGAGGCAAGCGATTCTGTTTTTGATAAGCCAAAAGAATTACCTTCTTCAAAGACTCCCGCGCTTGTCATTTGATATAAATGGAAGTCTTCGCCTCCTTCACCGTAAGTGCGAGTCGAAACACCATTATACAGCTTCCCATCAAAAGCTTTAATTGTCTTCACTCCAAAGTCATCGTTGTTCTGCACAAAAGGATTAAATCCGAAAGTCTCAGACCAAACAAGGTTCATCATAGTATCGATCCTTAAAATATAAGAATCGTAATCTATGGAATCGAACGAATTAGTGGAGCCTGTAACAATAAGTGTAGAATCTGTGTCGAAGTAAAGAGCAGATCCAAGGTCACGCCCAGCTCCACCGAAGGATTTCTGAATCAGAATATTACCCGAGAATGACAATTTCAGCGTTAACAAATTGGAATTCAAACTATCCTCAGGAGTAATTTCACCGGTCAACCAAATAGAATTGTTCAATATTTCCATCGAATTCAAGGCAAATGAATCTTCAATAGACACATTAAAAGACTGCAACTCATTTAATTGAAAGTCGAATACATAAATGAAGTATGCATCAATGGAAGAAATCACTGAACTTTTTACAAGAACAAAAATCTTATCGTCTTTTGAACAAATATCTATTGGAATCTGAATGCCAGGCTCCTCAATTATAGTTGTAAGCAAACTAATCCCAGCACTATCCAAAACATCCAAACGAACATCATAATCAGAGACAGCATATCCATTGTAAGAATGACTGGCAAGCAAAAAGGATCCGTTATCGCCTTGACATACTGATGTTAATCTTTCGATGCCAGCAGTTCCTATTGTTCGAAAATCGGAAACGACTAAGTCCTCAGATAAATCAACAATATAAATATCCGATTGTCCTGAACCTGTGTATCCTGTGCTTCCAAACAACAGAAATCCATTTTCGGTTTCAAACAAATCCACTGCATCTTCGGCACCAGGAGTTCCAATCGAAACATGGAATGTTGTATCCTGCCCTATGCCATTCAAAGAGGTTAAAAAGCAAACTAAAAAAATCTTTATTGCTTTCATAACCCAAAGAAATATTGCACCCCACAACCGAGGGTAATTCCACCTAATTTATTTGGAGCCACAACTGCTTCTAAGTTGGCAACACGAATATTTGCTGCAAACCACTCATTTTGATATATAGCACCAAGACCTGCTTGAAAACGCCCGTAACCTCCATAGCCCAATTCAGATTTAATCATAAAGCCCGGACTAAACCGATATCCAAGGTTTAACCAAGAATAAGACCTTGAAATGGTTTGCCAGCGAATAGTTACTCCTGCACCGGCATCAAATCCTTTATCGATCACCCTGCTTATTTCAAATTGCATAAATCCAGGGATTACTTGATTCATTGTTGCTCTAGAAAATCCTGAGGTTATCGCACCGAGTAATGAATCTTCTAAATCGTATGCATTAATCGTTGATTGTGCTGTTTCCAAGTCATTCAATTCAATTCCTCGAGTAGAAACCGTGGTATCAACAAGATAAGCTTCTGTTTCAGGGTGCCATTGAATCATCCCAACATTCATCAATAAAGCACTCACTTGCAACCGCTCATTAAAAACGTCTAGCCGCTGCGAGAAAAACAAATCAACCGCTACTCCACCGCCATTATGCTTGAAAAACCCTGTATTTGAAGTGTCTGAGTAAAAAGCAGTTCCTCTTAAGTTGTAAGAGACACTATCGCCTATGAGAGAAGTATAAACTCCTCCATTATTTAGATTTAGCGATGCCGTGGACTCTCCATTCAAAAAAGAAACAATGAAGCCATACTTAATATCTTCTGCAGGCTCAAAATTCAAACCTGCCCCCATCTTTTGATAGCGCAGCACATTAAAAGAAGTTCTACTGAAATCAGCCTCTCTGCCTGCGAATTGCTTATTTCCGTCAAACACAAACTTCCCAAGATCTCCGGGGAAACTAGCACTCAAATGTGCCTCATCTGAGAAATTAAAAACGAGACCCGCACATAGGTTTGGAAGGTGAAAACCTCCCTGCAATCCTAAGCTATAGTTACCGCCAACAAGATTATTTGAGGTTTTAAAATTTGCCAATTGGTCGCTCTTCACTTGAGCATCAAGTTGCTCAGGCTTGGTGATGTTCAACAAAAAAGAATTGGTCACTTCTGCGGATGAAATACTACCATAACCATAGGCACCTACAGAAGCTTTTTTAGGTCCAAGGTTCAACCAAGTTGGATTCACAAAGCGCTGTGCGTTCAATGCACTCTGCATTAAGACGAATGCAAATATGACGAGCAATAGCCTCATTGAGTATTGACATTTAAGTCGGCTATCATCTTGAAGCTAATCCGATAATTATCATAAATATTTACAACTTGGCCATTGTAAGTATCAATTACCGCTCGCATTCTCATTGCCTTGGCAAGCCTGAGCTTTTCAATTATTTCTTGATTCACTGGGATCACTACTTCACTCGTTCCATTGGACACAAGTTCGCCTTGTTCATCAGTAATGGATGATGCTATTGCTTGCGCTTCATTCAGCAAGCTGTCAATTTCAACCCCATTCTCATCTTGAAGATAGAGTTGAACTTCCGTTGAAAAAGGATATGCATTATCAAAATACACCCTCAAGTAACCGCCATTGATCAGCCCAGATCCTTGATCGGGATTTTCTTCAATAAATTCTACCGCAAATGTGTCTTGAAGCACTAAACCTGAAACACCAACTTTCAGAGGAACATCAATATCCATAAGCACAGATATATCATGTCCATAATAGACAAAGTCATTGCCTAAGGAAATATTACCCAAGGGATTTATAAATAGATCGAGGTTATAATTCAATGAAGAAGGCCTCAGCTCAATCAATACATCCAAGTTTGAATTGGTTTCATTAAATACAAAGGTTTTCACAATGTGTTTTACCGGATTTTCTTGCGCGAATAAATTAACAGCTCGGCTAAGTTGCTGCGTTTGTCCGATGATAGGATGAGTAAGCGTAGCCGATTGCCCAAATGAATTTGAAGAAGACATCTCATCGATGCTCAACTGCAAATCTGCGCCAATGCCATTATCTATGGTCATAAGAACGTTGAATTCAGCAATATCTAATGCATCAAATGGTATTTCATCAAACACATCCAACGCAGTGGAACCTTCAAACACGGTCTTCGAGGAACCAAAGAAGCCTACCGCATAACCAGGAATGATTTTCTCAAAAGCTGTTTCGATGCCAAAGCGTTCTCCGGCAGAAAATGTATAAGTAGCGCCTTCAGCCGGATCAACCATTACCTCAACCTTTGAAACCAAGGTGTTTACAGCGGTTCCATTAAGCCCTCTTAAATCCAATGCATATCCATCCAAACTAAAGTCACCCGTAAAAGTTGATTTCGCGGGAACGAACTCTACCAATTCAAACGTATCACCATCAAGCGTTGCCGATAGCACCTGGTAACGAACAATAATTTGACTTTTAAGAGAGTTGGTAAATTCCACATTAAACAATGAAGTTCGCACCTCAGCATAGGTCAATTCAACTTCTTTCAGATTATATTTTGTGACCGTTGTATTTGAGTAAAATGGTATTCCCGTTGGCAATGTTAAATTACCAATAGGAATCAAATACTCTTCTTTAAAGCTAGTATCTGGAATACCAATCAAAGAGTCAAGGCCAAGATTTATGAGCGTATCACTTACTCTTAAATGAAACAACCCTGAAGAGTCCGCCATCAATTCATCAGAAACAAGCATATCTCCCAAGTCTAGCGCGCCATATGAAATGGGAGCTAAAACATCGGCATCCCACGGAGCTAGTTCATTGCTTCTTCGGCAACTATTCGTTAGAATAACTACAAATAGCGCAACAAATATTGAGAACCTTGTTTTGAATGATTTCATTTGCAGAAGAATTCAAAGGTGTTAAAAAATCGCATGCTTGAATCTTTAGACGTAAAGCATCGTAGACACGTCTTAAAAACATAGCAATTACTGCCCTTCATTGGCCTTATGAATAACATTTTACCGCATCCTGATCGTAAATTTTTCATCTCGTGGCTCGTTTGCTTTGTAGTCATGTACGGTCTTTCCTATGCTTGGCATGGAATTGTGTTGAATGATTTCATTAAAATTTCCTATCCGAAAGACCTATTTCTATTGATCGCTGGATTGGTGTATTTCGTTATTGCGCTTCTCATTACAGTACTTACTTACATGTTTAAAAGGATCAAAGATTCTTTTAAGTATGGCGCTTTTATAGGCGCTGGCGCTGGAATTTTGATTTATAGTATTGCCTTTCTTTTCGGCATTAGCTTCAATGCCGTAATAGATCCTAAGCTAATTGCCTTTGACTTGGCTTGGCAAACATTTGAGCAAGGGTTTGGAGGTTTAGTTTGCGCTTGGGTCTAAAGATCAATGTATCAAGGCGAGAAGAGACTTTCTAATTAACTTCCAGCAATTGAAGTTCCGTTAAATTACGGTAAGTTCCATTCTCTATTTTCATCAGCTGTTCGTGGGTGCCTTGTTCCTTGATTAATCCATGATCGAGGAGCAGAATATTATTTGCTTTTCGAATCGTACTTAACCTATGTGCAATGATCAAGCTTGTTCTGCCTTCCATTAGCGTTTCAAGAGCCTGTTGAACCAACCGTTCACTTTCAGAATCTAAGGAAGAAGTGGCTTCATCTAAAATTAAAATTTTGGGATCTTTAAGAATAGCCCGGGCAATGGCTACTCGCTGTCTCTGCCCACCACTTAATTGAATTCCTCGTTCTCCCACGAGCGTATCAAAACCCTCTGGAAAAGCTTCAATAAACTCCAAGGCATTGGCTTTTTTGGCTGCCTTTTTCACCTCTTCAATTGAAGCCCCAGGTTTTCCATATTCAATATTTTGAGCGATCGTGCCACCAAATAAAATAATGTCTTGAGGCACCAATGCCATCTCATTTCGTAGTGATGAAATGGGGAAACCTTCAGCAGGTTTTCCATCAACCAATATTTGCCCTTCATCCAAGTCGAAATAGCGCAGCATTAATGCTGAAATCGTTGTTTTTCCTGCCCCACTAGGTCCCACAATGGCGACTTTCTCACCAGGTAAAACTTGAAAATCTACCCCCCGAAGTACGGGTTTCTCTTTACGCGTTGGATATGAAAATTTGGCAGCTTTAAATTCAATTTTCCCCGTCAGAGAGAGTTTCTCAGATTCGTTTTGAGGCTTCAATTCCTCTGGGGATTTCTCTAGTAGGTCAAACAAACTTTCAGTAGCACCTATTGCTTTTTGAAGCTTGCCAAAAACATCAGCCACTCCACCTATTGACGCCCCAACAAATACAGAATAAAGAATGAAAGAAGTAAGAACATCTAAACCGATTTCGCCATCGTTTCTCAATTTAACGCCATACCAAATCACTAAAACGATGGTTCCAAACAAACCAAAAATGATAAATGAAGCAAAAGCGCCACGCCATTTAGCACCTTTCATTGCCAGCTTTCGAACATCTTCCACGACCCCATCATACCTGAGCATTTCAAGAAATTCATTCGTAAATGCCTTTACACTTTGAATGCCTGTGATGGTCTCTTCCACCACTACTTGACTCTTTGCTAATTCAGATTGAGCAGCTTTTGACAAGGTTTTAATGAATTTACCAAAAAAGACCGCTGCCAGCATCATCACGGGAAGAGAGACAAGCATTACCAACGTCAATTCTATGCTGTAAAAAAAGAGCAATGACACTCCAAAAAATATAATGATGGCCTGACGAATTAATTCAGCCAGCGTAGTCATAAATGTATCTTGCAACTGCGTGATGTCGTTACTAATACGACTGCTAAGCTCACCCGCTCTTTCTCCATTGAAAAAAGTCATGGGAAGTTTTATCATATGGCCAAAGGTGTCTTTTCTTAATTGCGCTATGGCGCGCTCCGTTACATCTGCAAAAAGATAGATTCTCATAAAGGAGAAAAACGATTGCAGAGCAAATGCCATCATCAAAAGCAACGCCACTTGATTGATATTCTCAAGATTAAAAAATGAATCTATCGGACTCTCTTTGGCATCGTCTCCTGCCAGAAGTCGGCCGAGCAAGCTCGGAAAAGTCATGAAAGTAAAAGCACTAAGGAATAGAAAGATCAACCCTAAGGTGAACTTGCTGCGATAGGGAGCCACATATCTAAAAATTCTCGCTGCTCGTTTCAGGGCATCTTTACTTACCCTCTTTTTGCGTTCTTCGGCCATAAGGCGCAAAAATCATTATTATAAATGGCCTATTGAAATCTATTCGATATTTTTCATTCTTTTCCATTCACATACAAGCGAAAGTCATGTGACAACAACTAACACTAAAATTGGAGATAATTTACTATCGTTGTATAAATCAAAATTTGTTTAATAATGATCAAGTCTTACTGGGACGAGGAGTGGAAGGAAATTGACTTAGGAGAAGACAAATTGCGCTATAATTATGCCATATCTAATTATGGCCGGATTGTAAGTTACTCCGATTCATTAGAAAAAGGACGTCTTCTTAAAGGAAGCCTAGTTGATGGATATCCAGTTTTTCGATACAAACAATTCTACAAGTCAGAGAATGGCACTAGGATTAAGAATAAGCAGATTTTCATTCATAAACTGGTTGCTGACTCTTTCAGAAAAAGAGAAAACGATGATCAACAGTTTGTTATCCATTTAGATTACAACAAACTCAATAACAATATTGACAACCTCAAATGGACCTCAAAGCGAGAAATGGAATTGCATCAGCAAACCAATCCAAACGTCCTATTAGCGAGAAAAAAAAGAAAAGAAACCAAACCTTATAAAGGGCATAAGCTTAATGCGACTCAAGTAAAGCGTTTAAAGAAGAAGATTTTTGATCCGAAAAGAAAAACGAGATTAAAAATCTTAGCCAAGCAATTTGGCATTTCTGAAATGCAACTCTATCGGATAAAATCGGGAGAAAACTGGGCTCATGTGACTATCGAAGATTAGGAATCAAATCATAAGTAAATTTAAAGGCTCACATTTGAGGGTCTTTTTTATTTTCTAAACGACTGACTAGTAAATTTGAACTATATGAAAAGAATCTTACTCTCTTTGTTGATAGTTATGGCTATCACTCCAAGTATAGCTCAAACAATAGACACCGCAAATACGCCCGTTTGGATCGATATGATGCAGGATCCAAGTGCTAACTTCTACGAAACACAAAGTGCTTTTGAGCAATATTGGGATGGAAGAGAAAGAACGAGAGGAGATGGATGGAAAGTATTTAAAAGATGGGAGTGGTATTGGCAAGAACGCGTTAATCCTGATGGTTCATTTCCACCAGCAGACCAAACCATTAGCAATTATACCTCATGGCGAATAGCCTATAATCAGTCCCTTTCAGGCACTGAGAGTATTAATGGTGATTGGACTGAAGTCGGGCCGCGCATGAAACCAGTTAATGGGACTGGACAACCTAATGGAAATGGGCGTCTGAACAATATTGCTTTTCACCCTACAAACCCATCCATATTGTGGGTTGGATCTGCATCTGGCGGACTTTGGAAAACCACGAATGCGGGACAAACTTGGGATTCAAATACCGATGATCTTCCGAGCCTTCGCGTTTCAAGTATTCTTATTGACCCAACCAATACTAATATCATGTACATCGGAACGGGCGATCGTGATGGAGGCAATGCTCCTGGACTGGGAGTTTATAAATCAGTGGATGGCGGAGCTAGTTGGTTTGTTTCGAACACTGGAATGGGAAATAATACCGTGGGGCAAATGCTTATGCATCCTAGCAATCCTTCCTATATTTTGGCGGCCACTTCAGGTGGAGTATACAGAAGTATAAATGGCGGTGGATCATGGAGTCTTGAAAGCCCTTCTAACAATTTCAAAGACATGAAGTTTCAGCCTGGTAATCCAAATATTGTTTATGCTACAGAAACATCTGGTGGAGCTAACTTTTGGCGAAGCACGGATGCTGGTGCGTCATGGACCGAAATCCTCTCTGGTCTTTCCTCCAGCGAGCGCCTTTCAATAGCAGTTACCCCAGCTGATAGCAATGTGGTTTATTTAGTGAGTTCCGTGAGCTCAGCTTTTGGCGGTCTTTTTAAATCAACCGATGCAGGATTAACCTTTGCTGCACAATCAACCACACCAAACATTTTACAGTGGAGCGAAAACCCCTCAGCCACAGGAGGTGGCGGACAGGGCTGGTATGACTTGGCCATTGCTGCAGACCCTAATAATGCCGATATCGTATACGTAGGTGGCGTAAATATTTTCAAGTCGTGGGATGGTGGAGTAACGTGGGACTGCGCTGCGCATTGGGTAGGAAGCCCCACTGCAGCTTCGGTACATGCTGACCACCACTGGTTAGAATATTCTCCTTTAGATGGAAAACTATACAACTGCAATGACGGTGGATTGTATTACACCAATGATGGTGGAGCAACTTGGCCTGAGATTTCAGACAGTTTAGGCGTAGCCCAAATCTATAAAATTGGGGTCAGTCAAAATACCAATCCGCTTGTCATCAATGGCTACCAAGACAATGGAACAGCCGTTTGGGACAATACACTTTTCCGCACTGAGCGTGGAGGTGACGGTATGGAATGTATCATCGATCCAAACAACGATAATGTAATGTATGCTTCGCTGTATTACGGAAATATTGCACGTTCAATGAACAACGGATTGAGCTTTGGAGGTTTCGCAGCAATTAACTTAAATGGAATAACCGAGCAAGGAGCTTGGGTCACACCATACATTTTAGACCAAAATAACTCTGATGTTATGTTTATCGGCTACAAAAACGTGTATCGAACAATGAATGCGCTAGCATCACCACCAACATTCATTCCAATTAGTGCTTCGTTGGCTGGATCTAATTCATCAAACATGCGTCAATTGAGACAAGGTAAAATTGACGGCAACCGATTGTTCGCAATAAGATCAGACAACAAATTTTTCAGATCAGACAATGCACTTGGAGCGGCACCAACTTGGGTAGATCTAACATCGACCCTTCCTGGCAGCGGAACCTTAAGAGATGTTGAAACTTCAGCATTTGATACGGATGAATTATGGATTATTCGAAACAACATCGTTTACCATTCAACCAATGGCGGAACCAGCTGGACGAGCATAAACTCTAACCTACCATTAATCAACAAGAATGGCCTTGTTGCAGACCCGTTCTCGAATGAGGGAATTTATGTTGGCACTGATGCGGGAGTGTATTACACAGATAATACGCTGCCGAATTGGATTCCATTTGACAACGGACTGCCCGTGAATGTCGGAGTAACAGAGCTAGAGATATATCATCCTCAAGGTGATTGGGTGAATTCTCGATTGAGAGCAGGAACATATGGAAGAGGCCTTTGGCAAAGCGACTTGTATTATCCGCTCACCCTCGCTCCAACAGCCTTCTTAGAATTGAACATAGAAAACACAAGTATTTGTAAGCCAGATACTATTGACTTAATCAACAACAGTGCATACGGAGCAACATCAGCCAATTGGACCATCACCCCAAACGCGGGAGTGACGTTCGTTAATGGAACTTCGGCAAGTTCATTCAATGCTCAAATTGTTGCTACCCAAATAGGATTCTATGATATAAAACTTGTTGTTTCTAACGCCAACGGAATGGACTCTATTGAAGTACTAGGAGCGTTAGAAGTTGAGGCGGGGCTTAGTCTTCCTCTTGTTGAAGATTTTGAAGACAATTCGCCATGCTCTACAGGTGGATGCAATATCAATTGCAACAGCTTTGACTGGACTAACGTGGCCAATGGATCTGGTGATGATGATGACTGGAGAACAGACTTTGGTGGCACACCATCCCCAGGCACAGGGCCAAGTTTAGACTACGCACCAGGCACAAGCAGCGGCAACTATATGTACATAGAGTCTTCTTGGTGCTTAAATCAAACAGCTCTTTTGGAAAGTCCCTGCATCAATCTTGATAATGTTTCAATTCCTGAAATTAAATTCGCTTATCACAGAAATGGCAACATTTCTCAAATGAATGATCTGGATGTAGATATCCTTTCCAATGGCACTTGGCAAAACTTATGGACCATCTCAGGGGTTCAAGGTGATGTTTGGGAATTAGACTCGATTGATCTCACAAACTATATCGGCCAAAATGTAAAATTGCGTTTTAACGGAACTTCAGGAAGTGAGTGGCAGTCAGATATGGCAATTGATGGTATAGAGCTTACAGCAGCTCCGGCAGCTGATTTTATTGCCATTGACACTGTTTCATGTGTGAACGATGCCATCAATTTATTAGATCAATCTTCTCAGTCTCCGACATCTTGGTTTTGGACAATAACACCAGCAAGCTATTCTTTCGCGAATGGAACATCTCAAGGCAGTCAAAACGTAAGTATTATTTTTCTGGATACTGCGGTGTACACAATAACTCTGCAAGCATCCAACGCCAATGGGATTAGCTCTCACACTAAAACAGACTATATCAATGTTGTATCACCTTATATCGGGCTATCATCCAACGATTCGAACAACATTTTTTGCGAAGGTGATACTGTTGATTTGATTACCACACCTGGTTACGCATTGTACAAGTTCTATTTGAACAATTCATTGATTCAACTTGGACCAAATTCGAATGTATCTATTTTCACACCTCAAGACAATGATGAGATATTGGTTAATGTGACGGATTCAAATGGTTGTAGCGCTGAAGAAATAATGACGCTTCAAGAAGTCGAAAATCCTAGTTCAGTTTTAAGCAGCGATGCTGAAAACAACAGTATTTGTTTTGGAGATACCGTTTTATTCACGAATGTGTCAGATTCAATCAGTGAACATGCTTTCTTTCTTCAAGGTCTTTTGGAGCAGCAAGACAGTTTAAACAATTGGTCCACTGCATTTTTAAGTGATGGCGACTCAGTGCGGGTTCGCATTATTGATAACAATGGCTGTTCTGCTTGGTCTAACGCTGTTTACATGACGGTTTGGCCAATACCCTCTACTCCGTCTATATTAGATATTGGTGACAGTATCACGACAACATCACTAGCGGATAGCTATGAGTGGAGTTATGATGACAGCAGCACGATAACTGCAGAAAACAAGTTTGCCAAACTGGGAGATGGATCATACCTTTTAAGATTATTTGACGGCAATTGCTGGAGTTTATGGTCTGAAGCTTTGATCATAACTGGTATAAACGAACTTGGTGGATTGTCTATCAAGCTTTACCCATCTCCAGCCAAGGAAACGATAAACTTGAGGTTTGAAAACATCGGCAGTATTCATCAAGGCGATATTACGGTGATCGATATGCAAGGAAAAACAGTGAAGCAAATCCTTAATGTCACTTTTTCACCTTCACAAGAAGTCGTGTTAAACATCGGTGAACTCAGCACTGGCATGTATAACATCATGCTGAAGTCAGAGGATAAACAAGTTACTTTGCCTTTCGTAAAAGAAAAGCAATAAAATACTTGAGAATTAAAATAAGTCACTTACATTTGCAGCCCTTTTATAAGTAAATAGCATGAAACGGACATTCCAACCTTCCCTCAGAAAGAGAAAAAATAAGCACGGTTTTAGAGCGCGTATGAGTTCTAAAAACGGCAGAAAAGTATTAGCTAGAAGAAGAGCTAGAGGTAGAAAGCGTCTAACAGTTTCTGACGAAATGCCTTTCAAGAAGTAATTCTTCTTTTCAATAAATTTGAAAGGGCGGCCCAAATTGGGCCGCCCTTTTTTTATTTCTTAGGATTGCGCCTTCCCTTCTTCAACTGCTCGCTCAGCATCCACTCAATTTGCCCATTTACAGAGCGAAATTCATCATTAGCCCATTTCTCAATGGCCTTCATCATCTCTTCGTCTACTCTTAATGCAAATGGTTTTTTAGCCATATCACCTTCTTCTCTCCATTAGTAGAATGATGCTATTATTATCTGAAGACATGGAAATGGCATTCCATCCTTCTGCACTCATTGAATTAATTCTCTCTTCAAATGAAGCCAGCTTCTCAAAGATTCCTTTTTTAACAAGTTTGTAATTATCCATAATTCTATTGATGCAGAGATCCTGTGTTAATTACTGGAGTTACTTCTTTGTCTGAGCAAAGTACTACCATCAGATTACTGACCATTGTGGCTTTCTTATCCTGATCAAATTCTACAATTCCTTTTTCAGATAATTGTGAAAGCGCATTCTCTACCATTCCAACGGCACCTTCAACGATTTTTTCTCGGGCGGCAATGATGGCTGTTGCTTGTTGGCGCTTAAGCATTGAACTGGCAATTTCTTCAGCGTAGGCCAAGTACCCAATTCGTGCTTCTAAAACTTCGATTCCAGCAATCTCTAATCGTTCGCTTAGCTCATCTTCCAATGCTTTATTCACTTCTTCCATTCCTGAGCGCAATGTGATCTTATAATCATCATTGTCTTCCCAATCATCATATGGATATGAACCTGCCATTTTTCTTACGGCTGCATCTGTTTGAACACGCACGAAATTTTCATAGTTATCCACTTCAAATGCCGCTTTAAAAGTATTTCTGACTCTCCAAACCAAGATCACAGAAATCATAACTGGGTTTCCTAATTTGTCATTCACCTTTACGCGGTCGCTATCAAAGTTTCGCGCCCTCAACGAAATTTGCTTTCTGGTAAAGAATGGATTTGCCCAAAAGAATCCATTGGCCTTCATTGTACCCTTATAGTCGCCAAATAAGGTCATTACTCGTGAGCCATTTGGGTTAATAAAGAAGAAACCCGGTATCATTATAATCGCACTAATTGCGGCAATTGCTGTTATCGGAAATAACCGGAAAACGATTGTTATTATGGCTATAGCTATGAGAGTAACAAAACCAGCCAATGCGAAGTATCCGCTCGACAGCTTAATTTCTTTTTCTTGATTCATGGTAGTAAGTTTAAATTTTTGACATTACAATGATATCATTTTAATATCACTTTTGGGCAAAAAAGTGACGGATGGTCAATTTCAAATACGAAAGGAAATTAATTCGAACTAATAGCCATAGCGATTCTTCCACTTGGCTTTCAAGAAGTCTCGGACGCCCTTCTCTCTTTGATTATCAGCGGGTTCATAGAACTTCACCTTGGAAAGTTCATCAGGTAGGAACTCCTGATCTACAAAATTACCCTCATGAGAATGAGCATACTTATAGTCTTTGCCATATCCAAGTTCTTGCATCAGCTTGGTTGGTGCATTTCTAATATGCAATGGCACAGAAAGATCACCGGTTTCGCGCACTTTAGCAATGGCTTCATCAATTGCCTTATAGGTAGAGTTACTCTTTGGCGAAGTAGCCAAATAAACCGTTGTCTGAGACAATATGATTCTGCATTCAGGATAACCAATGGCGTGCACAGATTGATAACACGTATTAGCCATCACCAATGCCGTTGGGTTTGCAAGTCCAATATCCTCACTCGACAGAATCAGCAACCTGCGTGCAATGAACATTGGATCCTCTCCACCTTCTATCATTCTAGCTAACCAGTAAAGTGATGCATTTGGATCACTTCCTCGAATACTTTTTATAAAAGCCGAAATGATGTCGTAATGCTGCTCACCAGTTTTGTCGTAACGCACCATTTTCTGCTTGATCACTCGAGTGACAAACTCATCCGTAATCTCCATTTTGTCAGCTGCCGCAGATTGAGCCACCAATTCAAGTGTGTTCAGCATCTTGCGTCCATCTCCTCCACTAAGCTGAAAAAGAGCCTTTTTTTCTTTGAGCTTTATCTTTAATCCTTTCAACCATTCATCTTCTTTTAGCGCCCGCTGCAAAAGAGCTTCAAGCTCTTTCACACCAAAAGATTCCAACACATATACTTGACATCGAGAAAGCAATGCAGGTATAACTTCAAATGAAGGATTCTCCGTTGTGGCGCCAAGTAAGGTAACAACACCCTTCTCCACAGCACCGAGCAAACTATCTTGTTGACTTTTACTGAATCGATGAATTTCATCAATGAACAGAAGAGGCTTCTGGGTTGATAACAGATCTTTTCTTGACGCACGCTCAATAACTTCACGCACATCCTTAACTCCGCTGCTAATAGCGCTTAAAATGAATATAGGCCTCTTTAATTCTGAAGCAAGTATTTGAGCCAAGGTTGTTTTACCAACACCTGGAGGTCCCCAGAATATTATGGATGGAAGTGAACCTGCTCGAATTGACAATCTGATTGGACCATCTTTACCGACAATCTGCTCTTGACCTATATAGTCATCAAGTGTTTTGGGGCGAAGTCTTTCAGCTAAAGGAATTGAGTTGTGTTCGTCCATGATTAAATCAAGAGAACAAACATACCCTACTGCTCCGGTATTCCATAACTAGAAATACGCACAAATTGGAAAACAAGGAAAGATTGAGTTTCCGCTTGAGATGCTGAAAGTGAAATTTCGAGTTGTGGCTCTGAACCATCATGATCGATATTCAAAACGTTTCCATAACCTTCTGATAAATCCGGTGACCAATCTATACCATTCAAATTGAAGCTTGTTGATGTCTCGTCTATGCTGAAAGCGAACACACCATTCGCATCCACAAATACTGTATCAGGAGGAAAAACTTCTCTCATTATTGGCGCCACATCTATATCAAACTCAACCTCTCTGTAATTCAATCTCAGCCTTAACTCCGCAAATTCAGTCAATCGTAATTCACTAAACGTAAATTCAAAATCCCAATTAGTCCAATAATCAGAAACAATCTCGCTTTCTCGAAAAGGAGTATTGAACGTTATGTTCAAGTCGCAAGATGTAGAATCTGGAACCAATTGCATGGAAGCGAATCCTCTGTCTTGATTGATTTCATACAACGCATAAACATCCACGTCTAAACCACCCTTGCATCCCGATTCAGAATTTGAAGCAGTCCAATTCTCGTCAACAAGTCCTCTATCCGGATCAGTCTCTGTCACAATCTCCCTAGTCATATGTGTTACTGTAGTTGCAACGACTTCCGTATCAGGAAAATCAAACGGATCTTCTTCCTCCTCTTTTGAACAACTTGAAAAGGAAAGCATAGATACTATAGCCAAAAGGGATAAAAATTTATTCATAGTGAACCAAAATTAATCTGTTCTAATTGAATTTGATAAAAAGGTTACTTAAAATGAGCTAGCGACCTCTTTGAAACAGTGAACGGTAATCAAATGTTGTTTTATTGCAACCAAAGTCCTATTCCAAGAGTGATCGCAAACAAAAAAGTAGACAAAGCCAACTGCTTTAAATACGGATCCAGAGATGCAGATTCTTTTGTGGTGAAGACTTTAAAAGCATTCAAAATAAAAAATGGAAACGAGATTAAAAACAACCATGCCCAGCCCCATTCAAAATGAATCCAGGCATAAAACATGAAAGAAACACACCCAATCGTAATTAATGCCAGATGATATAGACGAGCCTTGGTCGGACCTAGCTTTACGGCCAAAGTAATTTTCCCCGATTTCTCATCATTTTCCAAATCACGGGTATTATTAATATTCAAAACACCTGTGCTGAATGCACCAATGGAAATAGCCGCAAGCATAACCGTAAAATCAAAACTTCCTGTTTGACACAAATAGGAGCCCACAACTCCGAGTATTCCGAAAAAAGCCATCACAGAAACATCACCTAAGCCTCTGTAGCCATATGGATTTTTTCCTGCTGTATATTTTATAGAGGCATAAATAGCAGCAACACCAAACACAAAGAGCAACGCTCTTACCATCCAAGAAAGAGGAGAAATAAGCAACAAAACAATTCCTGAAATTAAGGACAAGCTCGATGTGAATATGATTGCCCTGCGCATCTCAGGTTCTGTAATCGCCCCTGACTGCATTGCCCTTTCTGGACCTACTCGTCCTTCATTATCTGTACCATGAGAAAAATCACCGTAATCATTTGCTAAGTTACTATTGACCTGTAAAAAAGTTGTGGTTAATGCCGTAAACAAGAGCACAAGTCCATCTATTTCAACAGAGTCAATCGCTAAAAAAGCTCCAGTCAAAGTAGACGCTAAAGCCAAAGGCAAGGTGCGTAAGCGCATTGCGCTAAACCAAGCAGCAGTTTTATTCTTCTTTTGAATTGGTGTTTCTACATCCATTAACTCAAGTTACTTTTGTCGGCTCATGGCAAAACGCTACTTCATAGAGCTTGCTTACGATGGCACTCCGTTTCATGGTTGGCAAATCCAACCAAACGCCAAATCTATTCAGGAATCGTTGAATAACACACTTTCAACGATACTTAGGGATGAAATTAATGCGGTTGGCTGCGGAAGAACTGATACTGGTGTGCATGCGAAGAAATTCTTCGCTCATTTTGATATTGAGCCGCCAATCAATGAACTGGAGCAATTGACATATAAATGCAACCGTATGCTCGACCCAGCAATTGCCATCCAACGGTTTTTTGAAGTACCTGACGAAGCGCACGCTAGATTTTCAGCACTAAGTAGGAGCTATGAGTATTTAATTACGCAACAGAAAGACCCCTTCGCTGTTAACCGAAGATGGGAAATGAGAGAAAAATTAGATGTAGAAGCCATGAATGAGGCTGCAAGTATTTTGCAGGATTATAAAGACTTCACTAGCTTCTCAAAATCCAACACTCAAACCGAAACCAATTTATGTGACGTTTCAGAAGCCCGGTGGACTCAAAGTGGAACAGAACTCAAATTCAATATCTCTGCGAATCGCTTTTTGAGGAATATGGTTAGGGCAATCGTTGGAACCACTTTGGAGGTTGGGCAGGGGAAAATAAATATAGAAGAATTTAAGGGTATCATTGAAGCGAAAAATCGAAGTAAAGCAGGGCTTTCAGTCCCCGCTCATGGGCTTTATCTTTCAAACATTGTATACCCAGAAGGGATGATTAAATGAGCGACAAGAAAGACAAATCAATAAGCGGTAAAGCCTTTGACATGAGCCTCTTTATGAGGGTTATGAAATACGTAAACCCATACAAGACTTTGTTTGTGTTCACTGGTTTTTTAGTGCTGCTGTCTGCTGGAATTTCACCGCTTCGCCCTTGGTTAATTCAGTACACTCTCGACAACTCAATCATTATCCCAAATATGGAGCTGCTTCAAATGCTCACTATGATCATCGTGGGATTATTGGTTTTAGAGGGCTTAGTTCAGTTTCTTCAAACATACCTTGCAAACTGGCTTGGACAATCAGTAATTCGTGATTTGCGCGTTGACGTTTACAGGAAAATATCCCATTTTAAACTAAAGTATTTCGACCAGACCCCCATCGGAACACTAGTAACTCGAGCTGTTTCAGATATTGAAACAATTGCAGACATCTTCTCTGAAGGTGTTCTGACAATCCTCGGTGAATTGATCAAGTTGGTTGTAGTAATAGCTTTCATGTTCTACCTAGATTGGAGGCTAACCATCATGTGCTTGATCCCAATTCCAATTCTATTATGGGCCACCAATGTGTTTAAGGATTACATAAAGCTGGCCTTTCAAGATGTAAGAAATGAAGTAGCAAAGTTGAACGCCTTTGTGCAAGAACATATCACCGGAATGTTCATCGTTCAGATTTTCAATCGAGAGAAACAAGAGATGAATAAATTTCAAACAATCAATGCGCGTCATAGAGATGCTCACTTGAGAACAGTATTTGCAAACTCTGTTTTCTTTCCAGTGGTTGAAGTATTAAGTGCGCTATCTATCGCATTGTTGATTTGGTGGGGCAGTAATGAAGTTTTAAAAGGCACAGTAACCTATGGCAACTTAGTTGCATTTATCTTATACATATACATGCTCTTTAGGCCGATTCGCCAACTTGCAGACCGGTTCAACACTCTTCAGATGGGAATGGTAGCTAGTGAACGTGTATTTAAAATCCTCGATACAGAAGCTCAAATTGAAGGTTCCGGAAAAAATATCACTCCTGAAATAAGTGGAGATATCTCATTCAAGGATGTTCACTTTGCCTATAACAATGAAGATTGGGTATTAAAGGGCATTTCATTTGATGTAAAAAAAGGACAAAAAATTGCGATTGTAGGAGCAACCGGAGCTGGTAAGTCAAGTATCATTAATCTTTTGAGCAGGTCATATGAATACAATGAAGGTTCAATCTCAATAGATGGTACTGAATTGCGAGATTTTGACCCAAACTACCTCAGCAGACAAGTTGGAGTTGTGCTTCAAGATGTATTTCTTTTCTCCGATAGCATATACAATAACATCACTTTAAATAACCCTAAAATCAGCTTAGAAGAGGTAAGAACGGCAGCCATAAAAGTAGGCGCACATCGCTTTATTGACAAACTTCCTGAAGGCTACGATTTCAATGTGAAGGAAAGAGGTGGGATGCTTTCTGTGGGGCAAAGACAATTGCTTGCTTTCATTCGAGCATACATTTACAATCCATCCATCTTGGTTTTAGACGAAGCAACAAGCTCGGTTGATACAGAAACAGAGCAAATGATCAATGAAGCAATTGAATTCATCACAAAAGATCGAACATCAATCATCATAGCGCACCGATTAGCCACTGTTCAATATGCTGATTTAATCATCGTAATGGACCAAGGTAAAATAGTTGAAAAGGGAAGTCACCAAGAATTACTCCGCAAAGACGGGGAATACAAAAAGCTGTACGATCTTCAATTCGTCTAAATCTGCTTCTTCAAATATTGACCTGTGAAGCTTTCTTTACAATCAACTATTTGCTCAGGCGTGCCTTCAAAAACAATCTTTCCTCCCCTGTCGCCACCGTCTGGACCTAGATCAATAATCCAATCTGCTTGCTTTATAACTTCTAGGTTATGCTCAATTACGAGAATGGTGTGTCCTAAGTCAATTAACTTATTGAAGCTTGCCATCAGTTTACGGATATCGTGGGTGTGCAACCCTGTAGTTGGCTCATCGAATAAAAAGAATGTTCCTCCATTCTCTGATGACTGTCCTTTACCAATAAAAGAAGCCAATTTAATTCGTTGAGCTTCACCCCCACTTAATGTGCTTGAGCTTTGCCCTAGGGAAACATAACCAAGACCAACCTCTTGAAGTGGTAAAAGCTTTTGAATAATCTTCTTTTCAGCTGCTTTGCGTGCATGCATTTCAAAAAACGCAATCGCCTCATCAACAGAAAGCTCCAAAATATCATTGACACTCTTCTCATGATATCTGACCTCTAATACTTCTTCTTTAAAGCGTTTTCCATGGCATGATTCACAGGTAAGATGAATGTCTGGCATGAACTGCATTTCAACCGTGATTTCGCCTTCTCCTTGACAGGTTTCACATCTACCACCATCAACATTAAAAGAAAAGTGAGCAGGTTTAAAACCTCTCATCTTCGCCAATGGCTGATCGGCAAATAAGGAGCGAATGTCATCAAAGGCCTTAGTAAACGTAACGGGATTGCTTCGTGAAGAACGACCGATAGGATTTTGGTCAATAAATTCAACTGAATCTACTCGATTCAAGTTCCCTTCAATAGATTTAAACACTCCAGTCTGAATCGAAGAATGTCCTCCAATTCGCTTCGCTAAAGCAGGATGCAATACTTTACGTATTAATGATGATTTACCAGAGCCACTTACTCCAGTAACTACCGTGAAAACTCCTAAAGGAACTTTTACATCTACGTCTTGTAGATTGTTCTCCTTCGCTCCTTTTAATTCAATGAAGTATTTCCAAGGTCTTCGGACTTCAGGGACTGGGATGGCTTCTAAACCATTTAGATAACGCGCGGTGATGCTTTTGGTTTCCGCCTTTATCTCTTCTTGGTTTCCCTGAAAAACTAAATACCCACCATTTATTCCTGCTTCAGGTCCTAAATCGATTAGCTCATCGGCCGATCGCATAATGTCTTCATCATGTTCAACAACGATGAGTGTATTTCCAGCTTTTTGAAGATTCTTCAACACTACAATCAAACGTTCAGTATCTCTTGGGTGTAAACCAATACTTGGCTCGTCTAAAATATACATTGAGCCGACCAAAGCGCTGCCCAAGGAAGTCGCCAACTGAATTCGCTGTGATTCCCCACCTGAAAGTGAATTCGACAATCTGTTCAGTGTTAAATATGATAAGCCAACATCGGTAAGGTATAGCAGTCGATTATTGATTTCAACCAACAATCGCTTTGCAACTTTTGCTTCATATTCATCCAAAGAAATATTCTCGAAGTGAGCTTTAAGCTCATCAATAGGCATCAACAAAAGCTCAGAGATTGAATGACCAGCAACTTTCACGTAGTTTGCATCTTGACGCAATCGAGTGCCGTTGCATTCAGGACATAATGTTTTACCTCGGTATCGAGAAAGCATTACTCTAAACTGAATCTTGTATGCCTTTTCTTCGAGGTAGGTGAAAAAAGCATTGATTCCTTTAAAGGACTTGTTTCCCTTCCAAAGCAGCTCTTTTTCTTTCTTACTTAAATCTTCATACGCTCTATGGATAGGAAAGTCAAACTTAGAGGCTGAACTCAACAACTCTTCTTTCCATACACTCATTTTATCTCCCTTCCAGCAAACTATGGCGTCCTGAAAGACACTTAAAGATTTATCAGGAATTACAAGATCGGCATCAATTCCAATCACACTTCCAAAACCCTCACATTTCTTGCATGCTCCTCTAGGGTTATTAAAACTTAGAAAATGAACATCCGGCTCTTCAAACCGAATCCCATCCAACTCAAACAGGTTAGAAAATTCATTGGAATTGTTGGGATTATCAAATTCTCGTACATGCAATACTCCATGTCCTTCATAAAACGCCAACTCTACTGAGTCTGCCAATCGATTTCTAAATCCTTCATCATCGTGATTAATGACTATTCGATCAACGATTAACTTATAATCACCCTCACTTGGCTTTTCAATTTTAGATAGACGTTCAACTTTATCATTGATTAAAATCCTAGCAAAACCATTCTGCTCTAATAAATCAAGCTTCTGCTTAAGCTCTTCTAAAGAAGTATAAGCTATGTCAATGGTGAGTAATAATTTTGCGCCTTCCTCTTGTTTCAGCACAAAATCTACCACATCCATCACCGAATTTTTTTTCACCTCTTCTCCGCTTATGGGAGAATATGTGCGACCAGCTCGAGCATACAATAGCTTGATGTAATCGTAAATCTCAGTGCTCGTTCCAACGGTAGATCTGGGGTTTCTTGTATTTACCTTTTGCTCGATTGCGACTGCCGGAGATATTCCACGGATGTAATCGACCTTAGGCTTTTCAATCTTTCCAAGAAACTGACGAGCATAAGAAGAAAGACTCTCTATGTATCTGCGCTGACCTTCGGCATACAATGTATCAAATGACAATGACGACTTTCCTGAGCCAGATAATCCCGAAACAACCGTAAAGCTATTGCGCTTTATAGCCACATCAACATCACGCAAGTTGTGCATCTTGGCTCCTTTGATGATAATATACTTTTTGGAATCCAGCTCTTCGATCTTTCTCATACTATATTGATGCTCTTCACTTATTTTTAGAAAACGGTCGGCAAAGGTAAAGCCCTCATTTGTACATTCGCTTAAGTAAAATGATTAGTTCATACAATAACAATCCAAACCTTTCGTTAATTGTTTGCGTCTAATCTATCACAACTCATAAAACACAAAAGCCTATAGCATCATATCTACCTTGAATTTTTTCTAAGCGCAACTTAAAAGGTTAATGATATGAGGTATGAGAAAGAAGATGACCAAGTCTTAGTTGGTCAGTATTTGGCTGGTGACGAAACTGCATTTGAAGTTTTACTGCGCAGACACAAGGGACGAGTTTACGGTTGCATTAAAATGATGGTCAAGGATGGTCAATTGGCTGAAGACATTTTCCAAGATGTATTCGTTAAGGCAGTTCTAACCATGAAAAGAGGCAGCTACAACGAAGAAGGAAAGTTTCTTCCTTGGATTATGCGCATTGCCCACAATCTTGTCATTGATACATTTCGAAAAAACAAGCGCTATCCAACTGTAGATGGTGGTCCTGATTTCGATATTTTCAATGTTATCAAAGACGATAATAGACTCATCGATGAGGAACTTGTGATCGGACAAATACATTCTGACGTCAAAAAGCTCATCGAATTCTTACCCAAAGAGCAACGAGATGTGTTGATCTTAAGGCATTATAACGACATGAGTTTTAAGGAAATCGCTGAAGACACCAATGTGAGTATAAACACTGCACTTGGAAGAATGCGGTATGCTTTGATCAATCTTAGAAAATTAATCGAAGAGCATAACGTAGTGCTTACTCAATAAATTAGTTTCGAATACAATAAGATCAGAGAGTGATCGTTTTGAATGCATGTTTAACCTAAAAACAGTATTTAATGAAGAAAGCTTACTCTCTGGATATTCTAGCGGATTTTGTAAAAGAGGAGGACTCAGAACTTGAAAAAGTGGGTTTAAAATCTTTCTATCGCGATGGCCCTTCCGAATTTACCATCCAAAAAATACTTGGCTTTTCGAAGCAACTAAGTGTACGTCCTTCAAGGACACTCGGAAATTACGAGCAAAACCTTAACTAAGGTTTTGGCAAACGAGTCTTAACCCCAATCGATTGATCGATTGGGGATTTTTCTATTCTAAAACCTCGTGCAGGGCTATATTCTCGCCCGTAAAAAATAATTTGCAAGTGAAGTTTATTCCATAATTCCCTTGGGAAAAGCTTCTTCGCGTCTTTCTCTGTTTGCTCTACATTCTTTCCTGATGTTAATCCCCAGCGATACATCAATCGATGTATGTGCGTGTCTACAGGAAAAGCTGGAACTCCAAAGGCTTGACTCATAACTACCGAAGCCGTTTTATGCCCAACACCTGGCAGCGACTCTAAGCCTTCAAATGTCTCGGGTACTTTTCCTTCATACTTATCTATGATGATTTCAGATAAGTTCCATATGGCTTTCGACTTCGCAGGTGATAACCCACAAGGCCTAATAATCTCTTTAATCTCTTCTATAGACAGCTTCACCATATCAATTGGATTGTCTGCTTTTGCAAATAATAGCGGTGTAATTTTATTCACGCGTATGTCCGTGCATTGCGCACTGAGCAGAACAGCAATGGTTAACGTATAGGGATCTTTGTGATCAAGGGGAATAGGGACTGAAGCATACAATCGCTCTAACTCATCTATTACAACTTTTGCTTTCTGATTTCTTGTCATGCGATTACAAATGAATTAAAACCTTCGAGGTCTGATTTGGTCATCGATACATTCTTAACGCTAGCGAGGTCAGGTCCATGGCTGCACCAAGCAACAAATTCTGAAACAGCAGCTTCCTCCCCTTCCACTTCAATGTACACGCTGCCATCCTTTTCATTTTTCACAAAACCAGTCAAACCAAGTTTTCTTGCCTCGTGCTGTGTGCTTTTTCGAAACCACACGCCTTGAACTTTGCCTAAAAGAGTAATTTTCCAATGTACTTTCATAGTATTTTTTACAATGTAAATAGATTACGTTCTGCTGGTTTTTTCTTTGTACCACGTTAAACAAATCAAGTATGAATTGTTTTTACATAAGAACCAATTATTTTGCAACATGAACAAAATTAACGAAGGAGAAAAAGCACCAAGCTTTGAAGGAAAAGATCAGAACGGCAAAACCATTAAGTTAGAAGGTTTTAAAGGGAAGAAAGTTGTTCTTTATTTCTACCCAAAAGATGATACACCAGGCTGCACGGCGGAGGCATGTAACCTAAGAGACAACTATAAATCTTTAATGGATAAAGGCATTCAAATAATTGGTGTTAGCGCTGATACAGAGGCCAAACATCAGAAATTTATTGAAAAGTATAGCTTACCTTTCCCGCTCATTGCCGACACTGAAAAAGAGGTTATCGAGGCCTTTGGAGTTTGGGGAGAGAAAAAATTCATGGGTAAAGTTTACGATGGAATTCATCGCGTTACCTATGTTATTGACGAAGAAGGAATTGTGATCAAGAGGTTTGATAAAGTGAAAACCAAAGAACACACCGAACAAATTTTAGAGGCATTAAACTTGAATTAATTAGAATTAGAACATTACTACTATGGCAGCAGAAATATCAAAAGAAAAACTCAAAGCGCTTCAACTTACACTTGATCGCATGGAGAAAACATATGGCAAAGGAGCCATTATGAGAATGGGCGATTCAGCCATTGAACCAATGGAAGTGATTTCATCCGGCTCACTGGGTCTAGACTTAGCATTGGGTGTTGGCGGATATCCTAGAGGACGTGTCGTAGAAATTTATGGTCCAGAATCTTCTGGTAAAACAACATTGGCTATTCACGCGATGGCTGAAGTGCAAAAAGCGGGTGGCATTGCAGCCATGATTGATGCTGAGCATGCTTTTGATCGTTTTTACGCTGAGCACCTTGGCGTTGATACAGAAAACCTTCTCATCTCTCAACCAGACAATGGTGAGCAGGCACTTGAAATTGCTGATAATTTGATTAGATCAGGAGCTGTTGATTTAGTAGTGATTGACTCAGTTGCTGCGTTAACACCGAAGGCTGAAATTGAAGGTGAAATGGGAGACAGCAAAATGGGATTACAAGCCAGGTTAATGTCTCAAGCAATGAGAAAACTTACGGGATCCATAAGCAAAACAAAATGTACATGCATATTCATTAATCAATTAAGAGAGAAGATAGGTGTGATGTTCGGAAGTCCAGAAACTACTACCGGTGGTAATGCACTCAAGTTTTACGCATCTATTCGATTAGATATCAGAAGAATTGGTCAGATAAAGGTTGGAGAAGAGAATGTTGGAAACAACGTTCGTGTGAAGGTGGTGAAGAATAAAGTTGCACCTCCATTTAAGAAAGCTGAATTCGACATCATGTTTGGAAGAGGCATTTCTAAAACAGGCGAATTGGTTGATATCGGTGTTCTTCAAAACATCGTTAAGAAAAGCGGATCTTGGTTCTCTTATGGCGAAACTAAACTAGGACAAGGAAGAGATTCTGTGAAGCAATTACTTGAAGACAACCCAGAATTAGCGAATGAAATTGAAGATAAAATCTTTGATTCATTTAAGCCTCAAGTTGCTGAGGTTAAAAGCGAAAAATAGAAATTTCACCAAAATCTAAATCATTCAAAAGGCCGGGCAGATTGTTCGGCCTTTACTTTTATGTTTGAGCCATGAATAAAGAGTTTATTTTTCTTCTTGTAATGGGGCTAACTTTTGCTTCATGTCAGGAAAACAACACTGCCAAATTAGAGTCTGACCAACCTCAGTCGTCAGCTTTCAAGAATGAATTTGATAGTATTAGTAGCCTTATTTTAGCTTCTCCCAACGATCCTGAACTTTACTTTGAAAGAGCTAAAGCTCATTACGGAAATAAGGATCTTGTTTCCAGCCTCAGCGATATTGGAAGATCACTAAAGTTAGACAGCAGCAATACTGAATACTATATGCTGTTTGCTGACCTCAAATTACTTCAGAAAGAAAGCAGAGCATCCCGGGATGCACTTTTAAAAGCCCTTGAAATAGACCCAAACAACGTAGATGTGCTTATTCGACTAGGTGAACTCTATATGGTCGTTCAAGATGCGGAGGAATCATTCAAATACCTTAACCAAGCCTTAAAACTAGACGTATTCAATTCGACAGCTTATAGACTCAAAGGATTCAACTATAAATATTTGCGTGACACCACGAACGCTGTTTCTAGCTTTCAGACCGCAATTGAGCAAGATCCGAATGACTATGACTCGTATTTACAATTGGGGCTTCTATATTCATCCATTGAGCATGACATCGCCTTAGAGTATTACGATAACGCCTTAAAAGTGCGCCCTACGAGCTTTGAAGCTTTATATGCTAAAGGACTTCACTTTCAAGTGACCGAAAACTCAAGAAGTGCGATTAATACTTACAGAGAAATCATCTCGATTAACGAAGCCTATTTTGATGCTTGGTATAATATCGGCTATGTCTATTTAGAGCAACTCAATGAATACGATAGTGCCGCACTTTCCTTTTCGAAAGCAATAGAGGTTGGGCCGAAAAATTATGTTTCAGCCATTTATAATAAGGGTTTAAGCCACGAGAGAGCCGGTGAATTAGAGCAAGCAAAAAAAGAATATGAAAAGGCACTTGCCGCCAATCCTCAATACGATCTAGCTGCTCGTGGTCTCAGTAGAATTCTTAATGAATAAAAAAGCCCCGAATCGATTCGAGGCTTCTGATTTCTATTATTAAAGAGTAATTACTCTGAGTCCTTACCAACGTAGAACTCAACGATCTTCTCACTTGAGTTACCAAGTTTGTCTTTCGCCATTACTTTAACCTCGTATTTCTTGTTCTTGCGGAATCTACTTACCTCAGAGGCATCTAATGTTTGAGGTGAAGAATACAATTGAAGCGCTGCTCCATCCAAGCCATAGTAAATAGATTCTGTTCCTACTTTCTTATCTGTTGCAGAAACGTACATGCGTGTATAATTAGGATATACTGGCTTTCCGTTCTTCGATCCTATTTGTTCAATACTGAACTTAACGAAAATTTCAGGTGCCGTATTATCAATGTAACAGCTTGAAGTTTTTTGATCTTCCTTGTTGTTTACATTATCCACTGATTTGAAATCAATGGTATGATAACCTTCCGATGGTAAGTTAAATTGAGAATATGCTTTAAACCCTCCACCATCTATTTGATATTCGGTTTTTTGAACTCCAGAAGCATCATCTCTCATTTTCAAGCTGATATTACTCTGGCTTGTGATGAAGAGTGTATCTCTATCCATGAACTGAGGGTTAGCGTATATAATGCCCGTTTCAGGAGCATCAGCATCCATAAATACGTTGATATATTTATTGCCGCTTAAATTCTCAACTTGGTCATTTGCATCATACTTCACAGAGTGCACACCTCTATCAGAAGGCATTTTAAACTCAGAAGCAAATGTTCCTCTTTCTCCACCATCAATTCGATAATAGATATTCTTCACACCAGCCTTATTATCAGTTGCTGCAAGTGCTATTGTTGTTCTTGGTGATATGTAGAGGTAGTTTCCTTTGTATTGATCGCCCTTTACTTCGTGTGTTGGAACTGGAGCTATCTTATCCATATAAAAGCTGAATGAAGAAGCACTCGCTCCACCTTCACCACCTTCCATGTTCTTCACATTATCCACCGCATAATATTTGATGGTATGTTGTCCATCAGCCAAGCCTCCAACGTTAACTGGACCAGTATAAGCTCTAGAAGACCCATCATCAAAAACATAATACGTTGTTCTAACTCCAGATAAATTATCTGAACTCGTCAACTTCACTGAAGCAGATGGAGCTAAAATATTACCCGCTTTATTGATTCCTACAACTTCATAATTGGTTGAAGGCGGAGTCAGGTCAACTGTAAAAGAGGAAGATCTTGTTTTCTCAGCGTTACCTACAAAGTCAAAAGAATAATAGTAAAGTGTTTGAGCTCCTTCTTTAGAAGCATTTACCGCATTTGAATAATCGGTATAGCCATTCCCAAGTGCATATTGCGTTCCTTTCACACCAGAAACACCGTCTCTTGCAGAAAGCGAAAATGATAAGTCCTTTCCAAAAAATACCGTTCCTCCATTAGAATAGCGAGGGGCTCCTGTGAAAGTGTGCTTTGTAATTGGAGACAAACCATCAGCGTTTACCTCGTACAAGACTTCTTGCTCAGGCTGCACGGTTCTTTTCGTTTCAGGGTCAACGGCATATTTACTGCGGATGTAATTTGGGCCTTCTGTATCGAGGTACATTGGCTCTGAATACTCAGGCACTTTGCCCTTCAAGTCATAATTCTCGCCTCCAGGACTCGTTGAGAACTTCAGGTACATTGGAAGTTCTTTTTGGACGAAAATATCGCCATCACCATTGATGTAAACTTGTTTTTCATAAGATGGCTTGCTAGGCTCGCTTTGAGCAGTTGCATTCAACGTAATCCCTGATATCAATCCACACGCTAGTAAAACTCTCTTCATTATAGGTCGGTTAAAGTTTAGTAAGTAACAATATTAACAAAAAAAGGAGCCTTAGGCTTCTTTTTTATAGACAGAGTCCCCCATTGAACTGTGATATTCATAACACTCTAAGTGGCGCGAGCGAAGGGAGCATTGTATCGAGAAGCAAACAGAAGGATATCGTCTTAGTCGTTCTCGAAACGATTAATAAGTTTTTTATTCGCCTTCGTTTCTTTTGTGCCCAAAAGAAAGAAGCAAAGAAAAGGCTCGAAGCCTTCAAGGCAATTGTGGTCAGCAAGACTTGGATGAAAAGTAATATCATTTTATGACCACACCACGGATGAGGCTTTTAGGTGCCATTAAGCCCTTGCCTTTTAAGGTGAGCAAATGTTGTGGATCCTTGTAGGCTGCTTGCCAATTTCTCTTGCCCCAAAGCCTCACCGCTATTGCTGTGAAGGCTTCACCCCAAGATTCAGCATTGCGGTGAAATGGTAAAGGCAGACAAAAAGCAACTGAACCTGACTGCTACGAAGCTTGGAAAGGCCTGCGCAGCTCTCCGTAGAAATTCCGCTGTACGGAGCGTAACCAAACACACTGTTTGAGCTCAGCCTTCCGATGACGTGCAAGCGGAATCGGTTAAAGGCGTTTGCGAGTTTGTGTTTGGTGGTGGAGTACAGTGTGAATTTCGAGGATGCGAGCACAAGCCTTGACTTTTTGTTTCTTTTGGGTCAAGCCAAAAGAAAGAAGTAAAGAAAAGCCATGAATAGTTAATGCCAACACACCAAAACAAAAAAACCCGCTCTGAAAAATCAGAAGCGGGTTTCTTAAAGTACGGTACTAGATTTCTTACTTCACCTTTTCGATGATTGCTTTGAATGCAACCGGGTTATTCATTGCTAAATCAGCAAGAACCTTTCTATTCAGCTCGATTCCTGACTTATTCAATTTACCCATAAATGCACTGTAAGACATCCCATGCTCTCTCGTTCCAGCATTAATACGCTGAATCCAAAGTGAACGGAAGTTTCTTTTCTTGTGCTTACGACCTACGTAAGAATAAGCCATTGCTTTTTCAACGGCATTCTTTGATACGGTCCACACATTTTTTCTACGACCAAAGTAACCTTTGGCCTGTTTCATAATTTTCTTGCGTCTCGCTCGGGACGCTACACTGTTTACTGATCTTGGCATTTCTAATTTTGCTTTTTGGTTGTAAGCGCTTTCATTTCAATGAAGGACTTTAAGCTCACACCCTGGTTAAACACGATGTCCACCTTACGATGAACAAACCTTTATTTAAGAGACAACAACTTTAAGATGTTTTTCATGTCTCCTGGATGAACAAGCGTTGTTTTCGTCAATCTTCTCTTTCTGTCTTTCGACTTCTTGGTTAAAATGTGACTCTTAAACGCGTGCTTTCTCTTGATTTTTCCGGTACCCGTCAAGCGGAAACGCTTCTTGGCACTGGAATTGGTTTTCATTTTAGGCATCGCTTCCTATTTATTAAACTATTGATTACTACTACTTACTTTTTCTTCTTTGGTGCAAGCATCATTATCATGCGCTTCCCTTCTAACCTTGGCATTTGCTCAACCATTCCTACTTCCTCAACCTCAGTGGCCAATTTCAAAAGCAAGATTTCACCCTTGTCTTTAAATAAAATAGAACGGCCTTTAAAAAACACAAACGCCTTAATCTTCGAACCTTCCTCTAAGAACCTCAAAGCATGTTTCTTCTTAAACTCGTAATCATGCTCATCGGTATTCGGACCGAATCGAATCTCTTTTACAACAACTTTTTGAGCCTTATTCTTGATCTCCTTTTGCTTCTTCTTTTGATCATACAAGAATTTCTTGTAATCCAAAATCTTCACAACTGGTGGATCAGCTTTTTCAGAAATGATCACGAGGTCAAGCCCAGCTTCTTTAGCTAGAGTTAACGCTTCACTGGTCGGAAGAACTTGAGGTTCCCCATCTCCAACAATTCTTACACGCGGAACCCGGATGTTTTCGTTGATCGGGTGTTCCGGTTCTTCTCTTCTCGGTTTTCTGAACGGCTTTCTAATATCTTCTTAATTTAATTAAACTTCTAACTGATTCTTCACCTCATTACTTACGTAATGGGCAAATTCTTCTATTGACATTATCCCTTGATCTCCTTCTCCCTGCTTCCTTACGGAAACATTTCCTTCTTCTAGCTCTTTCTCACCTATCACAAGCATGATCGGAACCTTAGCAATTTCTGCGTCTCTGATCTTCTTCCCTACTTTCTCTCCCCTTTCGTCAACGGAGGCGCGAATATCGTAATTTTCAAGGGATTGTAAAATGTTTTTACATCCCTCATTGAATTTTTCACTGATTGGCAATATTCTAACTTGTTCTGGAGCTAACCATAAAGGGAATTTACCTGCATAATGCTCAATCAAAAATCCGATAAACCTTTCGTGTGTTCCAAGCGGAGCGCGGTGTATGATGATCGGATGTTCTTGGTCATTATTGGCATTGGTATAGGTCAAGTTGAAACTCAATGGTTGAGAAAAATCCACTTGATTCGTAGCTAAAGTGAACTCCTTGCCAATGACACTGTACACCTGCACGTCAATCTTAGGACCATAAAATGCCGCCTCATCCGCTACTTCCTTGTATGGAATACCAGATGCAATAAGCACTTCGCGCACCATATCTTCTGTTTCTTTCCACAGTTCCGGCATGTCAACATACTTCTGACCCAATTTCGCTGGATCATGGGTTGAAAAACGCATGATGTATTTATCAATCCCGAAGATTCTAAAATACTTCAAGTACATGTCATTCACCGCTTTGAATTCTTGCTCAAACTGCGCTTTGGTGCAGTAAATATGAGCATCGTTCATCTGCAAGCTTCTAACGCGCATCAATCCAAATAATTCACCAGACTTTTCGTATCGGTAACACGTACCATACTCGGCCAATCGGTAAGGAAGATCCTTATAGCTTTTTGGAAGCGCATCATATATTTTATGATGATGCGGGCAGTTCATTGACTTCAAATAATAGGTAGAGCCATCCATTTCCATTGGAGGAAACATGCTGTCCTTATAATAGGGCAAGTGACCACTGGTCAAATACAAATTCTCTTTGGCGATGTGCGGAGTTCGCACTCTTTTATAACCTGCTTTTTTCTCTGTCTTCTTGGCTAAATCTTCGAGTTGTTCGATTAGAAAAGCACCGTTTGGCAACCACAACGGCAAGCCCGGTCCTATATCATCATCAAAGGTAAACAACTCCAATTCTTTTCCAAGCTTACGGTGGTCTCTTTTCTTAGCTTCCTCGAGCATTTCAAGGTGCTCTTCCAATTCTTTTGCTTTCGGAAAAGTGATTCCATAAATCCGAGTAAGCATCTTGTTCTTTTCATCACCACGCCAATAAGCTCCAGCTATGGACAGCAATTTCACCGCTTTGATATAACCAGTATGTGGAATGTGCGGTCCGCGACATAAGTCTGTAAAATTTCCTTGGGTATAAAACGTGATCGTTCCATCGTCAAGGTCATTGATCAACTCCAACTTATAAGGATCTTTTCGCTCTTGGAAATACGCTAAAGCATCTGTTTTAGAAACTTCTTGTCTAACGAACTCATTCTTCTCACGCGCCAGTTCGATCATCTTCTTCTCTACCTTCTGAAGATCTTCATCCGTAATGTTGTACTCTTCAAAATCGATATCGTAATAGAAACCGCTTTCGATTGGAGGTCCAATCGCGAGCTTGATGCCAGGATAAAAGAATTCCAACGCCTCCGCCATCAAGTGAGCAGAACTATGCCACATGGTTGACTTTCCCTCTTCATCATTCCATGTCAATAAATTAAGCTGGGCGTCTTCATTGATGGGTCTATTGGCATCCCAAACTTCGCCATTCACCTTGGCAGAAAGCACATTGCGTGCTAGACCTTCGCTGATAGACATTGCTACATCCATAGCAGATGAGCCAGCTTCAAACTGTTTTACAGTTCCGTCAGGCAATGAAATATTGATGTTGCTCATGGGCTTACTTTTTCAAAATAAAGGGCGGCAAAGGTAAGACCTTGAAACAGGATATAAATGATCTGAAAAAGAAAACGCTGATTGAATAAATCACCTCAACACTTTTCTCACGAACGCCACAGAGAAATACCCCATTAAAAATACCCCAACATATCCTTCTACACTCGCAAAAAAGCGCATGATGCCTACCGGATAAAATTCTCCATAACCAATCGTCAAGAAGGTAATGGCGCTGTAGTAAAAAGCTTTTGCGACTGAATTCATACCAGACAGCACTTCTCCTCCACCGGTATCTATATACGTATCGGCAACAAACGGAAGGACCAAATACAAAAGACTGAAAAGGGTATAAATAATGGAAACCGAAAAAAGTACCCGTAATGGTTCGGTGGCATACAACCCAATTTTATCGAAGAGTAACCACTTAAAAAAAGCAGTTGGATAAGCCCAAATAGCGCTGGATGGGTTATGCTTCAACGAATATTCTAAGTCAGCTTTCAGCTCATAGCGTTTGTACCAAATGTATGCTCGATCTTCATCGCTATACCTTCCTGTGGCATTATAAGTCTCTTTCAGCACCAGAAACTGATCTGACTTTTGTCTTTGAGAAGTTTCTTCTTGGGAAAGAATTAAGTTAAGGACTTCATTGCGCTCCCAATCGATGTAGAGATTACCCAAATTTCGCATGCCGCTAAACACCATTTGTTTCATCAGCACAGGTGCTTTGGAAGTCGGCATTAGGTCAATGATATCGCGAACAATGGTGTCTGATAGGTCTAACTTCTCCACTTCATTCACCCGCAAGTCAACATAATTATTGAACTGGCAGAGTTTAAAAGAGAGCATTCGAGCCGAAGCATTGAAGAACGACAAGCTCCCATTTCCAAACGTGGCATTATCAAAAATGAAGTCAGACGTTGATACTGCTTCTTGAAACGTGATGTTTCCATCGCCAAAAGACGCTGAACGAAAAATAACTTTACCCGATCGGAAATCTGCCTCAGAGAAATCAATTTCTCCATCACCAAATTGAGTGCGCTTAAAATCAACCTTACCATCGCCAAAGTCGACCCTTTTAAACGAAACTTCTCCCCCTCCAAAAATGGATTTGTCGAAGGTTATTAATCCTTTCCCAAAACGCGTGTAGTGAAAATCAACCTTCCCTATTCCGAAGTTTACTTCGCGAAAACTAATGTTAGAATCGCCAAAGTCACAGTTTACAAAATGAATATCTCCCTTTTTAAACAAGGCCTGATCAAACGAAATGGTCTTTGACTTAAACGAAGCATATTGAAAGTTTGCTGCACCAGCGCCAAAATGACTCAATGAAAAATCAGTCATTGACGCATTAAACTTTGCCGTGAAAAATGACAATGGACCATCGCCAAACAATGAATTAGCAAAACTTGTAACAGTGCCTGTAAACTCAGCACGGCTGAAATCTTTTGGCTCAATACCATCAAAATAAGCCCAGCTCGCGCTGAAATCGGGCAATTCTATTTCTTCATCCTTGCCCAACGAACGCGTTTCGCGGTATGTTTTTAAAGAAAAGTCCTTCACATACCTCAAGTCAAGCGTTACGGGCTCTTTTGCTTCAATCTTCTTATACACACTTTCCGCATCCACCACACCAAGCCGAACACGCTCTTGTTGTCGACCGTGCACGTCAGTGATAGACACAATCACACTCTCTGTGCATTCTTCAAAAGCTTGGTCTGAAAATTCTAATTCAATGTGGGTAGGCAAGGCAAAATCAGTTTAGCGCACTAAAATGCGATTTCTTCATGAAACGGCATGGAAAGAAAAGCGTTGAATAGATTTAGCATTCCTAAAGAATAGCTATTTCTAGCTATTGGCCATCAGTTTAAGATGGGTTATTACTTCTTTATGATGACACTTTTAAACGGAGAGCATTTGCAAAACCATAAAAATCCATTTACAATGACCGCTAGAGGAATGCAGCTTCAGAAAGTTGCCAATTCCGGAGACGAAACAGTCTACAAACGCAGAAGTTGATATGATCCTCAAAGTGTCATTAAACAATCATTCCCACATGTCCTAGCAAACGTTAAATCACCCTAGTGTCTGTGACATAATCCATAAGGTGAGTTGCAAAACTGTATCTAAGCATGTGTATCGCGATTTTTTTCAGGACTAACCGTTTAGTTGATTACCTCAACCAAGTATAGTGAGAAAGACTAATAAGCGCAGTTTAAAAACTTTTTTTATTTTCTATTCCCCGAAAAAATCAAAACTTTAGGTAGTGAATCTTAAATCTTATTAAAAAAACAAACTATTTAAACGTTTTACAATTTTCCATTTCGAAACTTTGAATAAAACCATCTATATCCGTGACCACAAAGGACCCTTCCAATTGTTTGTTAAGCCCTCTAATTATTTCAACTTCTTCACAAGCAGATTTCGCATTCGGAAAAGTCATGGTAGTTAATACTCTGTAACTTTCGTCTTTACTAACTACCAAATCACAGCTAACACCTAAGTCAGTCATTCTCTCTCGGAACTCAGTTGCAAACTGAATTTGACCTCTGTAAACCTGAATTCTATAAGCTGTAGAATCCTGTATTTTAGATTTATCTATTTGAATTGGTTCAGACACCACAGGCTGAGGAACAAAATTTTGAGATATGATTTTTATTTCTGGAATCCTTAACTCAAATGATGTTACTCCTGAAATCAGGGTCAAAACTGCACCTATTACAACAAGAATAAACCAACCGAAAAGTGGTTGACGTTCATCTTTAGTTTTCAAAGCATTCAACTCTTCCAACAGATAAACCGCACCATCCTCCTCAAAAGAATATAGACTAAAATTATACTTGAAAAAATAACTGAATGCTGGGATAGAAAGTAATGCGAGGAGCAGCAATCCAATCATACCAAATAGATTTGAAAACCATAAAATAATCAAGTCTGATTGTCTTGATTCGAAATCATCTATTTCTAGCAGGAGAGCAGAAATATAAAGACTGGTTTCTTCTCTTTTTTCTTTGTAAGTCAATTCTAAATCTGCTATCATTTCATCAAGCCTTTGCAGTGAATCGTTCGCATTGTTGAGATCATAAAATGCAAATGAATGCATTGGAATCACGAAGTCCTCCGCTTCAGTTGGGTATTCGTATGATTCTGAAACAGCTATATCTAGCCCTGGGACAACGGCAACTTCAAGAATAGAATATTTAGAGCTCGACTCGTTTTTTTGCGAACCCTTTAATGCCACAACCCCCGAAGAGGTTCCCCAAATAACATTGATTTTATTGGTTCCTATACCTTCAATAATACTGGCATCTGGCGGAACCAACCACATGTATGAAGAATAACTATCATTTACCCGGTAGACCACTGTATCGCCAGAGCATAGTGAATTAGGGCCTATTATCCTCAATTTTTCAGATCGAGGGGATGGCATCTCTGACACAATTACTTGGGTGAAATATTGGTCTCCTTTTTCACAGCTATTTTCCGGAATCACTGTAATTGTATAACTACCCGCTTCTTTCCATGTGTGGACAAAAACGGACGAATTTTCAGCGTCTGCAACTTTGTCTTTTCTCGCCACCACTTTATCATCAGAATCAACAATTTCCCAACTAAAAGTTTCACAATTTAGTACTGGTGGAAAACTGAAAATTTGAGATTCAGTGCTATAAAATTCGTCATCAAGATGAAAGATTTCCTTTTGTGATAAACTAGATTTTGCGGCATTCACAACTTCTTTTCTTAAATTTAATTCAGCAATATCTAAGGTTACAGAGACGGAGTCTGCCATGAGTGTAGAGTCTATTTTTAGAATCTGAATTTTATTAAAATCAATTTTATCAGAAAACGTTGAATAGTCATTATCTATATCACTAAACGCTGCTACCCTAGATTGATGTTCATCTACAGACGCGCCTGTCACAAGATTAATACCCCTATCTAATGTGAGGTAAATAATCGCGGGCAGAAACATTACCAACATCATTCCAAGCGTCTGAAAAGGAAGTGAATAAATCAATTTCGGCAAACGTAAAAGCAACTCCTTAGTGTAGTCACTAAATGAACCCAATGTCTTGTTCTTGACATAGTGTGCAACTCCGAACGGAATTGACATGAATATAATAAACAATAAAGCGATAAATGCAGGAATCAAAAATTCACTTAACGGAAATCCAAATTCTGACACACTTATTTTATCCTGATTAAAGTAAAGCGCAGACAAAATTCCGGAAACTACGGACGATAAGACAATTAAAATTGAAAACCGAGTCAGCAATGCCTTACGATCGTTCACAAGATGCTCACTTTCTGAAAACACTAGGCCTAGGGTAATAAGTGTATAGACTGCTGCGAATGAAATAAAAGGCACTGCGATGAAGGTGAACCAAGTTTGATCAATTAGGCTGTCACACACATAAAGAAGTATCACAAATAAAAGAAACCTCAATAGTGCTATTGCCCCAGAAATGAGGTGACCGAAGCTCATGGAAGGAATGATTTGGGAAAATGCAAGTCGGGTAAACTTCCATGTAAATACCACAGGATAGTGCCAAAGCATTTTAATGAGAAAGACAATAGTTGGATTAAGTATAATTCGCCAAATCCATAAAAAGAACTGTTTGACCCAACCCATTAGCAGCAAGACAAGAACTAGCAGTTGTTCAAATCCAAAAAGGGTCCAAAAAATTAAATTACTTAGTAAATAAAACAACGTAATCAATGGCGCAAGCGCCTTTAGCCATGGCGTTGATGACGTTAATTCGTCTGTGATATTTTTAATCTCAAACAACCTAGTATTAGCGATATTTAGCAGTTTTGAAACTATAAAGCCAATCACAGCAATTACAACGATTGTGGCCAGTAGGTAGTGGATGAACATCATAAGTATTTGATTTTAAGTAAGATTAAGATCAATCGTACAACTTTTTTTTGTAAGAATTCAACTTTATTAATTAAAAATTATACTCACGAACACTAGAATATTCAATTAAAAACGATTTTAATGGGTGAGTCACTGCCGTTTCATTACGTGCCTTTACTCCCTTTTCTTCCGCACCCGCAAATTGATCACCTCCACCAACAAGGAAAAGAACACTGCAAAATAAATATAACCCTTAGGAACATGAACAC
This sequence comes from uncultured Flavobacteriales bacterium, assembly GCA_905479105.1. Lineage (GTDB taxonomy): Bacteria > Bacteroidota > Bacteroidia > Flavobacteriales_G > Salibacteraceae > SHAN690. The sequence goes on along the minus strand of CAJQLE010000003.1, from coordinate 543,166 downwards.
TGCCAATTGGAAGGCCTTCAACCAACAGCATAAATCCAATCAAGATCAAGAATGATAAGGCGAGTATTTGCAATGTTGGCTGACCATTGATAAATGCGCTGATGCGCGAAGCAAAAATCATCATGATGACAATGGCGATCAATACAGCGGCAATCATAACAGGCAAGTCATTGGACATTCCAACGGCTGTTAAGATGCTGTCAAAAGAGAACACAATATCTAACACCACTATCTGAGCGATAATGTTGGCAAACGAAACTGCTTTCGATTTCGAGGTAAGCTCGTGTTCATCTCCAGTTACCTTATCTCTTATTTCCATAGTGCTTTTGGCTAGCAAAAACAGTCCGCCCGCCATCAGAATGATGTTTCTGCCGCTGAAGGGAATATCGAAAATGGTAATGAGTGGTTCCGTCAACCCGATCAGCCAAGAGATTCCCATGAGCATAAGGATACGCACACCTAAGGCTAGCGCCAAGCCTATAGTTCGAGCTCGTGGTTGCTGATGTTCAGGAAGTTTATTCGAGACAATGGAAATGAAAATGATGTTGTCAATTCCTAAAACGATCTCTAAGAAAGTCAGTGTAAGAAGGGCGATCCAAGCTTCCGGTTGAAGAAAAATTTCCATTAATCAACTATTTACACTCGCAGTCATTGACCTTTTCATAGGCCTTAATATCATCGCGCCATTCCCTTCGTGAAGAGTAATAATCTTTTGCTTCAGAATAACAGATTCTCTCCACATCATTAGCAGCATCTGTGCAGGTGCATTCCACACAATTTTTGCATGAACTAATAATTGCTATAAGGAACAAGAAGATTGATAATCGAAAAAACGTCATGGTACTATTTTGCCTTAAAACGTCAAATGTCGCAATTTAGATATGAATGTGCGGTTAAAAAAGCACCGTGAAAATCTCGATTATTTTTTAACGCTTTAACACTAAAAGGGGATTAGCTCCGCTGATCCCTAGTTCTTCTGTTGAGCCTTCAAAGCAAAACCCACGCTTACAGCGAGGTTGGGTTTTTTGTTTGTACATCCTTTTGAAAATAGGATTAGCTCCGCTGATCCCGCTTCTTATGTTGAGCTTTCAAACCAAAACCCCACGCTTTCAGCGCGGTTGGGTTTTTTGTTTGTACATCCTTTTGAAAATAAATTTTCAACGGCTGTAAAACAAAAAACCTCTCAAATAAATTTGAGAGGTTTTGCTTTGGGTGGAAGACGGGATTCGAACCCGCGACCCTCGGTACCACAAACCGATGCTCTAACCAACTGAGCTACAACCACCATTTCAATTCCATTTTTATCAAATGGGGTGCGAAAATAATTCATCAAATCAACATAGAAGTACCCCAAGCAAAATTTGACGACTAAATTTGAACAGATTTTAAATGTCATGGAAGAAGAAAGAAGGAATTTGAAGGTAGAGGGCATGACTTGCAACCATTGCGCATCAACGGTTTTGGGCATTATAAAGCAAGAAGGAGGCGGTGATATCCATGTAGATTACCTGATGGGTGAAGCCAATTTTGATCTGAAAAATGCTCAAAAAATGGATAAAATCCTGAAGCGACTTGAATCGGCTGGGTACAAATCAAATGCTGAGGGGAGTGAAAATCAATCGCAAGGTTCCTTAAGCGATATTGAAAAGAAATTTCTTTTCACCCTTCCGTTTTCCTTGACGCTCTTCTCTCATATGTTCGCGCCACATGATTGGTTGATCAACAACATTTGGGTGCAGTTTTTTCTATGCCTGCCTGTTTTCATGATGGGACTCTACCATTTTGGTAGAAGCACTTTTGAATCCATAAAGAGTGGCCACATCAACATGGACATCTTGATTTTGATTGGATCGAGCAGCGCTTTCTTCTACAGCATATACGGTGCAATAACTCATTATGGATCAGCTGAAGTGCATGACTTTTTGTTTTTTGAGACCACTTCAACCATCATCACGCTAGTTCTGCTAGGCTACGTTATTGAACACAAAGCAGTGCAGCGCACAACTACTATTCTCAGAGACTTGTATAAAACTCAACCAGAAAAAGCGAAAAAGCTGGTTCAAAATGGCTTGAACCAAGACTTGGAAGTGGTGAATGCTAGTTCTTTAGTTGAGGATGATATTATTTTGGTGAACACTGGAGACCGAATTCCTGCTGACGGAATGATCATTCATGGAACCCTGACTCTAGATGAAGCTATGCTCACTGGAGAGTCAGAACACCTTCAGAAAGAAAAAGGACAAGAAGTGTTTTCAGGAAGTTTGATTGTTGACGGAAATGGGACACTAAAGGTGACTAAAACCGGAAAAGAAAGCACGATTGGGAAAATTATTGAATTAGTAAAGCAGAGCAGATCTGATAAACCATCCGTTCAAAAACTCGCTGACAAAATCAGTTCAATTTTTGTTCCGACCATCTTGATTCTTTCCTCCTTAACCTTCATCATTAATTACACTCTTGTTGATACCAGCATGTCTGATGCAATACTTAGAAGTATTGCTGTATTGGTCATTGCCTGTCCCTGCGCGATGGGTCTTGCCACTCCAACTGCAGTAAGCGTTGGGTTAGGATTAGCTGCGAAGCTCGGAATCATCGTTAAAAAGGCATCCGTTTTTGAGGAAGTGAATGCTATAAAAACAATTGTTTTTGATAAAACTGGGACACTCACTTCTGGCGATCTTCAGATTTCCATGAATGATCTAGAGGATGGATATGATCAAGAAGTGGTTTGGGGTATAATTAAAAGCTTAGAACTTCGTTCTAACCATCCAATCGCCCATCGTTTTTTGTCTTTAACTGACCATATTTCGGAAACACCCCTGGAAAATATTGAAGAAGTAAAAGGAAGAGGTTTAAAAGCTCGTTACAATAATATGAATGCACAATTCGGCTCAGCTGAATTCACAGGTGTATCCAACAATGATGCTGATCTATTTCTTACGCTAGACGATAAACTCATCACATCATTTAACGTAACTGACGAGCTTAAACCCGATGCAAGCGAAACGATTAATTTTTTCACCAAGAAAAATCTGAACACTACTATTCTCAGTGGCGACAGTCATAAAAAAACAGCCTCTATTGCTCAGTTATTAAACATTTCTGACTTTAAAGGAGGCCAATTACCTGAAGACAAGCTTGCTGAACTTAAGCACCTCAAAGAGCGAACGAAGGTGGCAATGGTTGGCGATGGAGTTAACGACTCACCTGCCCTAGCTTTGGCTGATGTTGGAATAAGCATAGGCAATTCAAATGCCTTAGCGGTAGATAGTGCCAAAGTAGTGATCGTTGGAAACAAACTTGAATTGCTACAACACCTATTTAAGATAAGCGACAAAGTTGTGCTCACAATCAAGCAAAATTTATTCTGGGCTTTCGCATACAATCTTGTGGCCATACCTTTAGCTGCTGCAGGCTATTTAGACCCAATGCTTGCAGCTCTTTCAATGGCCTTCAGCGATGTTATTGTAATCGGCAATTCTCTTCGGTTAAAAATGATCCTACCAAATTCAATTCGTTGAGAAACGCAATTTTCATATCGTCTGGCATTGGAAATGCACTCTTGTTGGTTCCTTTGATCAAAAAGCTAAAGGAGCAAGGGCCATTGACCGCACTCAGCACTTCTGAATTTGGTGCCAGGCACATTTTTGATGGCGTCAAAGAAGAGTTGTTTGATGATGTCATCTCTTTGGAAACGTCCGTAGAATGGATGAAGAATACAGCCACTTTCAAGCGAAAGTTTGATGGTGTTTATATGGATCATTTCGCTTCTAGAAGAAAGAATATGATTCTTTCTCATATGAATAGTAAGGAAATCATCACCAATACTATCCCATTAAAACTGCCAAGTTTATTCAAGAGCAGAATCAGAAAAATAGAACCTGAAATTGGAATTCATGAAGCCACTCAATACATGCGTTATGTAAATCACGATTTTAACGACTCCGATCTCAATGAGAAACTATTCAAGCTAAGTGCAAAAAAACACACCAGTATCTCCGAAGGAAAATACATAACAATTCAGCCTGGCAGTGGAAACAATATTGCTCCTTGGAAGACGCTCGCAACAAATAAATGGACAAAGCTTATCTCATTGATTCTAGAATCTTACACCGATCTCAATATTGTAGTTTTAGGAGATGAATCTGAAATAGATCTGATCCCTTTTCTCCCTAAAGACGATAGGGTCATTAAAGCCATCGGCAAGACCGAGCTAAAGGATCTTCCAGGGATAGTTTCTAAATCGATTGTACATATTGGAAATGACAGCGGAATAATGCACTTGGCTGGCTGTATAGGAACGCCAACAGTGAGTGTTTGGGGTGGATCAGATCCAGATCTTTATGGTTGGCATAAAATAAATAGCAAGAAGCACAAAGTGATCCACTATAATCTAGGTTGCGGACCTTGCAGTAGATGGATTGAACCTAATCACAGCAAAGTTGAAGTGCCATCAATGTGTCCTGATTTCAAATGCTTATCTCAAATTAGTGTGAATGAAATCATGAAAAATGTTGAACCATTTTTAGCGCCTTGATAAAAAACATTATTCATACGCTCAGCAGCAGGTTCATGGTATCGGTCATGAATTTAGTCTTGCTTTTCATCACCACAAGAATCATGGGTGCTGAAAACAAAGGAGAAATCAGCCTCCTCATCTTAAACCTTTCTCTAGCTGCGATTTTCAGTGGGCTGTTTGGTGGTCCATCTTTGGTGTATCTGATTCCTCGATTTCGACTGAAAAATATTCTCATCCTTAATTATGGATGGAGCTTCTTAACCGCTGGATTAGTTGCATTGCTGAGTGAATTGGATATTCTCCCTTCGGGACTCGGTTCTTTGGAGCTTTTCACATTAGCATTATTAGAGTGTTTGATTGCAACACATTCCATGATTTTCTTAGGCCAAGAGAGGGTTAAAGCACACAACTGGCTACAAATCATTAAAGCTAGTCTTACGGTTGGCCTGCTATTTATCTTCTACTTTCAAGATAAATCGCTTGATGCAAAATCGTTTGTAAATGCCTATGGGTTAACGCTTGAAGCTACCTATTTGATCTCCCTTTTCTTGTCAACCAGAACTAAGGCAGATGCACTTCCTAAGGAAAGTGATTTTAAGTCTACCATAGCAGCTTGCTTAAAATACGGGTCTTTAGTGCAAATTGGAAATATTTCACAATTACTGAATTACAGGTTGAGCTTTTACTTTTTAGAATTACTCATCACTCCGATGCCCTTGGCTTTGGTGAGAATTGGTATTTATAGTGCATCCTTGCAAGTCGCAGAGGCGTTGTGGCAATTTGCCAAAAGCATCAGCACAGTGCAATATTCTAAGGTATCAAACACAAAAGATAAAAACGTAGCTATTGATATCTCAATTAAGCTTGGAAAGCTCAATTACTTCGTAACAGGAATAGGAATAATCTTTCTTCTGCTCATTCCAGCGTCAGTGTATAGTTCACTTTTTGGGGCAGAATTCAGTGAAATCAAAAATCACTTTATCGTTTTAGCACCGGGCATTTTAGCACTCAGTCTTTCAAATGCACTCAGCCATTATTTTGCAGGAGTAGGTCAACATAAATTCAACACACAATCATCCATCTTTGGATTGGGAATCACAATAATCATTGGATACTTTCTTATCTACCAACTTGGGACTATTGGAGCTGCATTTGCTGCTTCAATCGTTTATGTATCGCAAACTATCTATCAACTCGCGATGTTAAAACGAAGCACTGAAGTGCAATACAAAGACTTGTTGCTAGGGAAAGAGGATTTTCAAACGATGATTGAAATTGCAAAAGAAAAGTTGGGGAAGAATTAGAAGACGTCATTTAAATCCTGAACTCCAACGGGGCGATCTATCATGAAGCCTTCACCAAAATCAACATTAACGTATCTCCCAAAGTTCTGCGCCCTGCCTTTCAATACTTCCAAAAAGGCTTTACTAGAAATTGGTGATTCTGGATCCTTACTTTCCGGATTATAAAATTGAGAACTGTACGCTAAGATGCTCTCTAGTTTTTGCTCCCAAAACCCTGTGATATCTACAATAACTTTTGGTTCAGCAAAATAATCTTGAATGTAGTGCATCACTTGCTTTGGACGCCACTCTTTCTGAGGAACACCTTCCCAAGTCGTTTCAATTCTTCGAAGGCCAGATAAAAAGCAAGCTACCTTTTCCATTTCAGCGCTGCGACCATGATCAGGATGACGATCTCTCAAAGCATTACACAAAACGATATCAGGCTGGCACGCTCTTATCACCTCAATTATCTTCATTTGAGCAGCCTCATTATTTTCAAAAAACCCGTCTTTAAGACCAAGGTTGACTCGAAATGAGGCACCAATAACTTTTCTGGCATTCTCAGCCTCCACCAACCTTAGCTCTCCGCTTCCTCGCGTGCCAAGCTCTCCATGTGTAAGATCTAAAAGACCAACCTTCTTTCCTGCTTGAACGCTTTTTATTAAGGTTCCGCTGCAACTTAATTCTACATCATCTGGATGAACGCCAATTGCTAAGATGTTTACTTTCTCTAATGCCATGAATTATTAATGATTAAGCTCTAAACTTGTGGCTGAATTGAAAAACTTAACAGCAATATTACTCAAAGAGTTTAAGTCGGATTTTAGAAATCCATATGTCCTTGGCGGTGCGGGGTTGTTTTTACTTTCCACTTTGTTTGTTTGTTACATTACTGTGAAGCGCATTAACACCCCGTCCATTTGGGTTGCACTTTTTTGGATCATCATGCTTTTCACAAGTTTCAATGCTGTCGCAAAAAGCTTTATGAATGAGTCCAGAGCTAGAATGCTATACTTGTATACGCTAACAGGTCCGTCTATTTTCATTGCATCTAAAATGATTTATCATGCAATAATTATGCTGATACTATCTACTATCGCAATTTTGGTCTACACCACTTTTTTCAAAATTGAAATTGGTGATCATTTGATGTTTTATACTTCTGTCTTCCTCGGAAGCACTGGATTGGCCATTATCCTGAGCCTTCTTTCAACCATTGCTTCAAAAGCAGGCAACAACCTCACACTTTTAGCAATCTTGGGTCTGCCAATTTTATTGCCATTATTAATGGTTACAATCACATTGATGAAAAACGCCATCGATGGAATCGACCTATCCGTGCAGTATAAATACTTGTTCGTATTATTTGGCTTGAATCTGTCAAGTCTAGGACTTTCTGTTGTCTTGTTTCCATACCTTTGGCGCGAATAAAAAGCTCTATGAGAAGGCTTCCCTTAAGCTTTAAAATCATCACGATCATTCTTGTGTTTTACACGCTAATTGCCGGCTTGTTGATTGATGTGCCTGCACTTAATATTTTGAATGAAACCATAAGAAATCTGTTTTTTCATGTTACCTCTTGGTTTGCGATGGTCTTTTTATTCTTGGCGTCATTTGTCTACAGTATAAAACACCTCCGATCGGGCAGCGAAATAGATGATCTAATAGCTCGACTATTTGTTCAAGTAGGAATGGTTTTCGGAACAGCAGGAATGGTCACAGGAATGCTTTGGGCCAATTTTACATGGGGATCTTATTGGGTTCCCGACCCCAAACTCAATGGAGCGGCAGTTGCTATGTTAGCTTACCTAGCGTATGCCGTGTTAAGAAACAGTTTTCAGGATACTATTCAACGCGGAAAAGTAAGTGCGGTGTACAATATTTTTGCATTTGTGATGATGATCTTATTCGTGTTTATTCTACCCAGAATGACAGACTCACTGCATCCAGGGAATGGAGGCAACCCTGCTTTTAGCGGATATGATCTTGACAACACAATGAGAATGGTGTTTTACCCTGCTTCCATCGGGTGGATATTCCTCGGTTTGTGGATTACAGAAGTGAGGTTTCGCATGGAAATGTTAAAACAAAGAAAGAAATGAAGAAAATCACCTCAACTTTAGCGCTGCTTTTAATGTTTATTACAGCAATTGGTCAAAACGCTGAAATGGCAGACCAGTTTAGAGCTAATGGGAAGATTTATGTGGTAGTTGGAGTGATTGTTTTGATATTTAGTGTTCTATTCTCCTACCTCATTTACATGGATTTTCGTTTGAGAAGAATTGAAAAAGAAGTTGACGAAAAATGAAAAAAACACACATAGTAATCGTTGTACTCATTGCCGTTTTGATCGGAGCGATGATCGGAGCTATAAATGACTCAAGTTCTTATGCCAACTTTGAAGAGGCATTTGAAAATCCTGAAAGTGAATTCCACGTGGTAGGGAAATTGGTTAAGGAGAAAGAAATGATCTATGACCCGATAACCAATCCAGATTTATTCTCGTTTTGGTTGAAAGATGTAAATGGAGTTGAGAGAAAAGTATTGCTTCACAAAAGCAAGCCACAAGACTTTGAACGATCTGAGCAAATTGTATTGATCGGCAACGCAAACGATCAGATCTTTGAAGCCAATGAAATCCTCATGAAATGTCCATCAAAATATACAGATGGTGAGGTTCAGTCTAAAGAATCCGCGAGTATTTAAGGATGGAGTATATCGGAGAACACCTTTTGATTGGTGAAATAGGAAACCTATTTCTTCTTATTGCTTTTGCTTTTGGCATTCTTTCTACCGCTTCTTATTTTATTGCTGAAATAAAAGGGAAAGAAGATTGGCGACTGCTCGGTCGATATTCTTTTTGGATTCATAGTGCTGGGGTTATTGGAATGGTGGCGACACTGTTCATCATGATATTCAATCAATACTTCGAGTATCACTATGTATGGCAACATAGCAGCACAGAGTTACCCTTGCGTTTTATTTTCTCATGTTTTTGGGAGGGAATTGAAGGAAGCTTTATGCTTTGGATGTTTTGGCACGTTGTTGTAGCCAATATTCTTCTTTTAATTATTCGCAATTGGGAAAGCCCGGTAATGGCTGTTATTGCTTCCGTTCAGGTATTCTTAACGTCTATGTTACTTGGAATCTACATTCTTGAGTATAAACTAGGTAGCAATCCTTTTACTGTTTTAACTAGAGAACACCCAGACTTTGTGAATCTGCCAATTTTTCAAATGCCAGATTACACATCCGTATTGGACGGCCGTGGTTTAAATCCGCTTCTTCAGAACTATTGGATGACGATTCACCCTCCTACCCTATTTCTGGGATTTTCATTAACGATGATTCCATTTGCATATGCCATTGCAGGACTTTGGAGGAAAGAATATACAGCATGGGTGAAACCAGCGCTCACATGGACCTTTGTTGGAATCGGTATTCTAGGAATCGGTATTTTAATGGGCGGAGCCTGGGCCTATGAAGCATTGAGCTTTGGAGGTTTTTGGGCATGGGACCCTGTAGAAAACGCATCATTGGTTCCATGGCTAATTCTAGTTGGCGCTGGCCATTTAATGCTCCTTCAACGAAAAAAAGGCACCTCATTATTCAGCCTTTTCTTGCTTACTACACTCTCGTTTATTCTCATTCAATACTCATCGTTCCTGACAAAAAGTGGGGTATTGGGTGATAGCAGCGTGCATTCATTTACGGATTTAGGAATGACAGGTCAACTGGCTATTTCACTTATCTTTTATATCGTTCTGACTGCCGTGCTTATTTTTTGGAGATGGAAAGACTTCCCAAAAACTGAAAAAGAAGATCACTTATGGTCGAGAGAATTTTGGATGTTTATGGGTGCTTTAATTTTAATGATTTCAGCATTTCAAATAGAGTTCAGCACATCCTTTCCTGTAATCAATAAAATCTTTGGAACTAACTTAGCACAATCAGCCGAGCGCGTTGAGTATTACAATAAATGGCAGTTGCCTTTGGCGATCATTCTTTCAGCCATCATTGCCATAGGACAATTCCTGAAATACAAGAAAACAGACCCTAAAGAATTGTTTAAGAAATTGGCTTTGTCAATTTCTGTAAGTCTTGCCCTAACCATCGCAACCGCTTTTTCTTTCTCGATTACAAATCCATTAATAAGTCTCTTTATTTTCACCTCACTCTTTGCAGTGTTGGCCAATCTCGACTACTTAGTAAGAATTGTTTCTGGGAAAATAGAACATGCAGGTTCTAGCATTGCTCATATCGGTTTTGGACTGATAATGTTGGGCGCTGTTATTTCAACTAGTCAAAGTGACATTATTTCCGAAAACACAAGCCTATATGATGTTAGCGTGTTAGGTCAGGATTTCAATAACAATGAAAACATCCTTCTCATGAAGGATGACACCTTGCTTCTAGGTGAATATTTTGTTTGCTATCGCGGTAAAGAAAAAGAAGGGATTTTCGTTCGGTATGAAGTTGACTATATGCAATCAAATGAAAATGGTGAGCTAGAAAGCATGTTCACACTATACCCTTTTGTTCAGTTAAACCCAAGAATGGGAAATGTTGCAGAACCTTTTACACAGCATTACTTAGATCGCGATATTTATACGCACATCACTTATGCTGAACTAGAAGAAAGAGAAAAATCAGAAGAAATAAGCGAACACAACATTAATCTAGGAGACACAATTTTTGGTAAGAATACATTCTTGGTGTTGGATTCCTTGAATCGAAACCCAAGAAAAGATAACCGCGGACTCACTGAAAACGATCTCGCATTGGGAGCGAACTTTACTTTGTTTGATGTGCAAACCAATTCCCATCAAATTCAGCCGCTCTTTGTCATTAGAGACAAGCAATATTCTTTCTCAGTGCCTGATAGCGTGCCTGATGTTGGCATTTCAATTTCATTCGATGGTATTGATCCAGCGACAGAGTCTTTCGCATTTAAGCTGAAAGAGAGCGATCCAAAATACCAAGAGTTCATAGTGATGAAGGCGATAATTTTCCCCTGGATAAATGTCCTTTGGGTGGGTTGTATTATAATGGCTTTAGGCACATTTCTAGCTGTCTATCACCGCATCAAAAGAAGATGAGCAAGTCACTCAAAATAGGAGTAGTTGGTTTAGGGAATGTTGGCTGGAACTTGGTTCATAGACTTGATTCAAAAGGCTATGATGTGCAACAAATCGTTGCCAAGAAAAACGACCATCGCAAAAAACTAGCAAAGACATTAGATGCTGACTTGATCAAATCAGTTTCTGAACTCGATAAAAAACTGGATCTTATATTTCTCTGCATTCCTGACGATCAGTTACAAGAAACTGCTTCAAGCATAGATTCAAAAAGTGCTTTGATTCATTGCTCAGGAAGCACTTCATTGCTAGACAAAGAGCTTTCGGGTGTCTTTTATCCATTCCAAACTTTTACTAAATTTTTTGCTGCTGAGTGGAAAGGAGTGCCCATATTTATTGAAGGCAACGACAAGGCACTTCGAGATATGTTACTTAAAATCGCGAATAATCTTTCTGGCAATGCAAATGAAGTAAGCTTTGAACAGCGCCAAGCGATTCATATGTCTGGAGTTTTCGGAGCAAATTTTGTGAATCATATTCTCTTCTTAGCCAAGTCAATCCTAGACGAAAAAAACATAGACTTTGCAGTATTAGAGCCCCTTCTTGAAGAAACGGTAAGAAAAGCTTTTGAACATAGTCCTGCAGGCAGCCAAACTGGGCCAGCAAGACGAGGAGACAATCAGATGATTAGCAAACATTTAGAACTACTAAAAAACGCTGGCAACTTATCTGAGTATTACAAAATGTTCAGTGATGACATCTCATCTACTTATAAGAAATCATGAGTTATTTAGACTTATTCGGTTCCATAAAAGCCTTAGTTTTTGACGTAGATGGTGTATTAACCAACGGTCAAGTGGTTCTTTTACCTGATGGTCAGCAGATGAGGCAAATGCATTCAAAAGATGGTTATGCGTTGCAGCTGGCGGTGAAGAAGGGTTATCATGTTTGCATAATTACAGGAGGTAACAGCGTTCAAGTAAAGGAAAGGTTAACCGCGCTAGGAATAACCGACATCTATTTAAAGAGCTCTCATAAAGATGAAGCAATGTCAGACTTCATGTTTAGTCACGATCTGAAGTCAGAAGAAATAATGTACATGGGCGATGACATTCCAGATATCGCGGCAATGCAAATGATCAGCCTTCCAACCTGTCCATCAGATGCAAGTCCTGAAATAAAAGCCATTTGCCAATTTGTTTCGAAAAAGAATGGTGGCGAAGGTTGTGTAAGAGACATCATTGAACAAATAATGCGTTCTCACGAAAAATGGTACAACCATGAGCAAAACCTTGATAACTTAGCAGAATTCACATGGTAAATACCTTGGCATATTTTCGACTAGTTCGACTCCCTATTTTGGCGCTAATAGCGCTCATTCAATATTGTATTCGCTACTTTATTCTTGAGCCAATGCTTCAGATAAATGGGTATGAATTACTGATGAGTGATCGACAGTTTTTCTATTTAGTTCTGAGTACGGTATTAATTGCTGCAGGTGGATATGCCATCAACGATTATTTCGATGTAAAAACGGATAGGGTCAATAAGCTTAAAAGGGTAATTGTAGATCGATACATCAAGAGAAGAGTTGCGATGACCTTGCATATCGTGCTCACATCCCTGGGCTTTGCATTGGCATCATATCTTTCGTGGAAGCTGGGAATGTGGCGTATGTCATCACTTTTCATTTTTGTGATATTCTCTCTTTGGTTTTACTCTACCAACCTTCAACATCAAATCTTGACGGGAAACATTGCTATCGCTTTAATGGCCGGATTTGTCCCATTGATCGTTGGTCTTTTTGAAATTCCATTGCAAAATGCTGCACACCCGGAGCTATTGAAAGAATATGGTTATTCAATATTTAATATCCCTGCATATTGGGTGATTGGGTTTTCCGTCATTCTATTTTTATTGACATTAATTAGAGAAGTAACGAAAGACGTTATAGATATTCGAGGCGATAGGATGTTTGGCGCTTCAACCTTTCCTATTCGGTTTGGAGTGAAGGCTTCAAAATCTCTAATTATTGCCTTATATGCAGTATTCGGAGCTGCATTATCATGGGCTTACTTTAGTTTCTTGCATGTTCATTTAGGTATGGGAACTATTTTCTCAATCGTAGTTCTTCTTTTGATTTTGCAGTTGATTTTAATATTCAGGGCTAAAACAAAAAAACACTTTTCCTATTCCTCTGATCTTAACAATGTCATCACGGTGATCATGATCTTGAGCTTGTACCTCATTAAGGTCAGTATAGAAACGTATTTCTCTTAATGATTGTGTCAAAGATTCAATCTCTTAATGATCGCACGATCATATTAGCATCAAAATCTCCTCGAAGGAAAATGCTTTTAGAAGCACTTGGATTTCCTTTCAAAGTTAGAATCCATGAGGTAGACGAATCTTTTTCCACAGATCTTAAAGGAGGAGAGATTCCTGAATATCTCGCCAGAAAAAAAGCAGAGGCGTTTGAGCATGATCTGACAGAAAAAGAACTAGTAATAACGGCTGATACTGTTGTTTGGATTAATGATCACGCATTAAACAAACCTGAATCTAATGCAGAAGCTAAAAAGATGCTCATGGAGCTAAGTGAAGCCGATCATTCAGTATTTACAGGCGTTTGCCTTAAAACCCAATCCAAAACAGTGAGTTTTTTTGAAGAAACAAAGGTTCGTTTCAATTCACTTTCTGAAGAAGAAATCGACTTCTATTTAAAAAACTACAAACCTTTGGACAAAGCCGGTGCTTATGGGATTCAAGAATTTATAGGTCTGATCGGCATAAAAAGTATTGAAGGCGATTTTTACAATGTAGTGGGATTCCCTGTTCAACGATTTTGGAGAGAGCTTCCTACCATTCTATAGAAAGGTTAATCGTTAAAATCGCGTTAACATTTAAGAGTAAAGGCTTCGTAGAGAACTAGTTTTGATACATTCATGAGTAGAAACACCATTCGTATTATTATTCTTTTGGCTTCTGTCCTCTTTATTGGCTTGGTTACCACTCAAATTTTCTGGGTTAAAAAAGCCTTTGAAATCACCCAAAATCAAACGCAGCACGAGATTGAGTTAGCGCTCATCAATGTAGTACAAGACATTAAAGATCACACTGAAGACTCTACTTTTTTGGTAGATCCAGTGAACATGATTTCCCCCAATTTTTTCCGAGTTCAGATTAATGAAGAATTGCAGCCGTTCTACTTAGAGTCGATGCTTCAGACAGAATTTCTCAACCGTGAAATCAACTATAAATTCCAGTATAGTATTTACAATTGCTTCAATGATTCTATTGTTTATACAAAGCTAGTCGGCAATGCAAAAAATACAGAAACTGAGAATGAGCTTGAAATTCCTCCGTCAGTAAAGTGGGATAATGACAACCACTATTTCTCAGTTTTCTTCCCAAGTTTAGATTTTGAGATTATTTCTCAAATGCGCTTTTGGGTAATCTCTTCTATAGTGCTCATCGCTGTGCTTATCTTTTTTGCCTACGTCATCAATATTATTCTTCACCAAAAGCGTTTGTCAGAAATCAAAAATGATTTCATAAACAACATGACGCACGAACTGAAAACTCCCATTTCTACTATTTCATTAGCAAGTGACGTCCTCATGCAAAAAGGAATTGAAGAAAACCCTGAACGACTTCATAATTACGCGAGAATAATTAAGGACGAAAATCAACGTTTGCAAAATCAAGTTGAACGCGTTCTGCAAATTGCTCGTCTAGAGAAAGATGAACTCGAAATGACCAAACAGCAGTTTGACCTTCATGAATTGATTGATTTAGCTGTGCCAACTATTGAAATGAATTTCGGAGAAAAGGAATTGAAGATTAAGACAAAGCTTGACGCATCAAATGCTATGATTTGGGGTGATGAAATGCATATCACCAATGTCATCTTCAACTTGCTGGATAATGCCGGCAAATATGGCGGAGACATTCCAGAAATAATCATAGAAACGCGCAGTTCAGAAAAAGGAATTTTCATTACGGTGAGCGACAAAGGACTCGGAATAGCGAAAGACCAACAGAAAGAGATTTTTGAAAAGTTCTATAGAATTTCCACAGGAAATGTGCACGATGTCAAAGGGTTTGGATTGGGGCTACATTACGTAAAGACCATTGTTGACGCGCATAATGGTAAAATAAAACTGAATAGTAAAATCGCAGAAGGAAGCCAGTTTGAGCTCTTCTTTCCTTATGGAACAGAAATTGTAAAGTAACCGACATGAATAAAAAAGAAAGAACAAAAGTTCTCTTGGTTGAGGACGATCTCAATCTTGGATTTGTAATTCAAGATCACTTGAGAAATGAAGGCTACCAAGCCGACCTCGAAAAGGATGGTTTCGCTGGATTCCAAAAATTTTATAACAGTGGTTATGATCTATGCATTTTGGATGTTATGCTGCCAAAAAAAGATGGTTTTACACTCGCTGAAGACATCCGTAAAATTGATCAGCACGTGCCAATCTTATTCTTGACCGCTAAAAGCATGACGGAAGATAAAATCAAGGGCTTTAAACTGGGAGCTGATGACTATATGACCAAGCCCTTTAGCTTCGATGAATTTGATTTAAGAATCAAGGCAATTCTTAAACGAGTTAAGCCCACGGAAGAACAAGAAAGCGGAAACAGAGGCATTTTTCAACTCGGCCATTTCAAATTTGACTATAATAATTTATCATTGAAAATTGAGAGTGAGGATAAGACTCTCACTAAAAAAGAGGCAGAACTTTTGCGTATGCTTTGTCTACACAAAGACCAAGTTCTAACGCGCGAAATGGCTTTAACCGTAGTTTGGGGAAGCGATGACTATTTTCTTGGAAGATCGATGGATGTATTCATCACAAAGCTGAGAAAATATTTAAAGGCAGATGAGCGCATTAAAATAATGAACGTTCATGGAGTTGGCTTTAAATTGATTGTAGATGAGTGATGACAATCTATATTCCGGCCTCCTTGAAAAACTAAAACAGCAAGGTAATTGGCCATCTGTTTACTTGTTTAAGCTTATCATTCCGAATGACAATCAAAAACTGGCACTTACCCAAAAACTCTTTGGAGCTGAAGCGCATGTAACTATTAATAAAAGTCGCACGGGAAAATATTTAAGTATAAGCGTGAAAGAAATGATGATAAGTCCAGAAGAAATTATTGATCGTTATACCAAAGCAACAGAAATAGAAGGGTTGATTGCTTTATAATCTCTAGCTATTTATTTGCATAGCCGATTTAACATCTTGCCTTTCCTTTTCCAACCCAATAAATTCAATCCTGAAATGACTTCCAGGTTTTTCAATGCGCTCTATGGTGCCATCCAACTGAGATGATAATGTTACCACTAGCTCGATTCCCAAAGTTAGAGCACTATTAAAGGTGAAATCATTCGGCAATCCAATACCGTTATCACCAATCTCCAAAACAAACTTACCACTGCTAGAATCGCGGTCAAGTTTTACGGTAATAACCCCATCTTCTTTATCATCCAAAAATGCATGCTTCAGTGAATTGGATATCAACTCATTGAGCAATAGTCCCAATGGAATAAGTGTGTCAAGTGTCAACGTCTTAACTGATACATCGATATCCAACTCAACATTCTTATGTAGTCTATAGCTTCTCAAAAGGTTTTGTGACAATTCAGCGATATACTCTTGAATATTAACGTTTGATAAATCATGAGATTCATACATTTTTTCGTGTATCAAGGCCATGGAAATAATCCGATTCTGACATTCATCAAATAAATCCAACGCCACCTGATCGTCTGTATAGGCGCATTGCAGCCGAATCAAACTATTGATTACTTGAAGGTTGTTTTTAACACGATGATGAATCTCCATTAGAAGCACTTCTTTTTCTTCTTTCTGCTTTTTGATGCTTTCATTTTGTTTCTGCAAGAGACTAAAAGCTTTCTTTCTATCTCGATTTGTTCTGGCATAAAGCACAACAGATACTAAAGCTAGTACCAAGCTTATCGTAAATGAGGTGATTAAAATCCTATTCCTCCCAAGTTGTAATTCTTGAATCTCATTCTCACGTTGTAATATCTCGATTTCTTTAGTTTTCTTCTCATTCTCAAATTTAGTTTCAAGATTTGTAGCGATTTCTTGAGTTTGCTCGCTGAACAGAGTATCCTTCATTTGGGCATATCTATTCTTAAAACTCAGTGCCTTTTTGTAGTCTCCTTTGCGGATATATATTTCACTAATTTCATTGTAAGCATCCCTTAGTTCTTTCTTCGCTCCGATCTCAGAGGAAATGGAAATGACATCCTCCATGTACTTTAGCGCTTGATCAGAATTACCAGAAAGTGACTGAACTCGAGCTAACCCTTGGATTGAACTTAACATTCCTTTCTTGTCTCCCAATTCCTCCTGTATTTCAAGCGCCTTTTTCTGGTATTCCATCGCTTTGTCAACAACCTCTTTAGCCGCATACACATCACCAATATTGGTATATGACGTAGCCATCCCCCTTTGATTGTTCGTTCCGGCACGACCATCTAACGATTTAAAATGATATTCTAAAGATTCTTCGTACTCTCCTTTCTCAAATGATATTATGCCCAGATTATTCATAATATCTGATATAACAGAATGATTTTTAAGTGGCTTTAAAATTTCAAGGGCCTTTGAGTAATAGTCTTCTGCTTGATCATAATTTCCTTGTAAATAATAAACTAACCCAATATTGTTGTAGGACTTACCGACCCCTTCTTGATCATTTACTTCTTCTAGAATTCTAATTGAGTTCAAGTATTGTTCAATGGCCAAGGCAAACTCCCCTTGCTGAGTATAAACAGCTCCTTTATTATTAAACGATCCCGCCATTCCCTTTCGGTTTCCGATCTCCGACATGATTTCTAGAGAACGATCGTGGTATGTGAGGGCGACATTATAAATCGCCTTATAATAATTGATAATACCCAAGTTGTTATAAGACATGGCTATTCCTTTCTTATAACCCAGCCTCTCTGATAAAAACAATGCTCTATTAGAATACTTTTCAGCCCTATCTATATCACTATTAAAAAACTCTCGCGACAGATTGTAAAGAAGAAGCACTTTATTGCTGTCTTGCTTTGACGTCCGCAAAACTTGAAATAAGCTATCGATTTTCGGCTGATCCTGACCGACACTAACTTGCCATAAAAACATGGCTACAACTATGAAAAAGGGCTTTGTAAACTTCAGCACATTTTTAAAATTAAGCTTCTAAGGTAACTATTACTTGTTTCTCCTCGTCTTTCGTTCTTGCAAAGAATTGATAGTTCACAAAGCTCATTATCTTCACACCATCCAATTTTGAAAATGAAGTTTACAGTATCATTTACAGCCTTTCTTTTATTCAACGGCTTAATCAATGCACAGAATGCTTCTGTTCAATTGGTTCATGCTATTGCAGATACAAGTCTCCACACTATTGACATTTGGCTTTCGAATACAAAAATTGCTGACAATATTTCTTTTCGTCAGTCTACAGGCATTATTTCTTTTCCAGCTGTTATAGAAGCTGAACTAAGAATCTGTGACTCATCGAGTACCGATACCTTAAACCCGATCTTCATTTATCGAGACAGTCTTACCGTAGGAGAAAAATATGTCATGATTGCCTCCGGAATCTTAGACTCTACGGTGTCTTATTCGCACTTCAAACCACTTAATTTCTATCGTACACCTGAGGCTCGAGAATTTTCACTGTTTTCGGGGTACTCAGATGTAATTTTTCATCATGCCGTAACTGACTTAGAAAGAATTTCCATTTCCGAAACTCGGGAATTGTACACTGAATTAGAATCTGATTTGGGCTACAGTGAGTTCTCTGAATACAGTGAAATTGAAACCTCAAACTATAGGTTTCGCCTCAAACAGTTGAACAATCAATTTGCCGCTGGAGAATTTGATGCTTTCTTGGCCTCAAATAACTTAGAAGACAGCTCTCTCATTGTTCTTGTCAGTGGATTCGAGAACCCTGACTCAAACAGCAATGGGCCATCTCTCGCAGTTGACGTCATAACGTCACAAGGCAATGCATATAGCCTTCCAATTAGCAATGGTAAAATCCAGTTTCTGCATAACAGTGCTGACCCTGAATTAGCCGAAATCGACCTTTATGTAAATGAGGCTTTGGGAATAAACAGCTTTGATTTCCAATCGGCATCTGGCTCTCTAACATTTCCGTCAGGAATCGAACTGGTCATTAAATTAAGCTCCGATAGCGCAAGCGGTCCGAACGAATCGTTTTTCTCCAAGTCAATCAATGTAAATGCAAGCGAAGAATTGATTGCGATTATTTCTGGTCTTAATGGTTCAAATTTCGATCCGATAGTGCCTTTAGATATTTATATGAGTGAGGCACAAACCTCTGCATCCATAGGCTCAAATACAGATATCATTTTCTTCAACGCCTCCACTGACTTCGGATCGGCAGGTCTAAAAGAAACCTCAATATTAAATTCTGATTTATTTTCTGATGTGAATTACGGTGAGTTCTCAAGCTATATTTCACTGCCCACGGCCAATTACAAAGTAGATTTATTTTCCAACGGAGAAAAATTCTCTTCTTCTGGTTTGAATTTAGATAATTACAGCTTATCAGGAGCTGCCATAACGCTTATGACTTCTGCTTTTGTGGATACGGCAGCAAATAGTAATGGAGAGGAATTTGGACTTTGGTTTGCTCGTTCTTCGGCTGGAAAGTTTACCAAACTGTCTTCTCCTTTGAGCATTGAAAGCACTCAAAAAAACAAACTTCGCATATTTCCAAATCCAAGTTCTTCAATCATAAATATTGAATCTTCGGAGAACATTGAAGTAGTCAACATCTTTAATTTCCTTGGTCAATCAGTGATGACCGAGACTAATTGCAAAAGTCCAAAACAGATTGATGTAAGGCATTTCCCCAAAGGGGTCTATATATTGACCATAACGTTAAATGGAAAGGCTCAATCTGAACGGCTCATTATCGAATAAGCTTTACTTCTCATGCTTTTCAAAAAGTCCTGTTTGATAAATAGGAATCTGCCTTTGTTAACCCTCTTCTTTTAAAGGCTAGAATTGGCAAATGAAGGTAAATATCCTTTTTCGCTTTATACTCTTGATCGCAGTTGTGACACAAGTTTCTTGTTCGCGAAACAAGCGAGCCGTCAAGAAAAAGTCAAAGCATAAAACTGAAATCACTCATTCTAATTCTTCTTCCATAAAAAGCAAGTACGCTAGTGCTTTAGGTGTTAGTTCAAATAACATCACGAATATTACGCTCTATGAGTTTATCGATGATTGGTATCGCGTGCCGTACAAATATGGCGGCACTTCGAAATCTGGTGCTGATTGTTCTGGATTTATTGGTCAGCTTTATTCCAACGTTTATCACAAATCATTACCTCGAACAACGAAAGAAATTGACGAAGCTTGTTCTAAGGTTTCAAAATCTTCTTTGAGCGAGGGTGATCTAGTTTTCTTTGACATTAACAAGAAAAAAAGCTCTCACGTAGGGGTTTATCTGCAGAATAATAAATTCGTTCACGCCTCAACCAGCAAGGGCGTGATAATATCTGATCTGAATAACCCATATTATCAAAAAACCTTTTCAAAAGGAGGGAGAAAGTAATCCGCTTATCTAAGAATAACGCCTTTTACGAGATTAAACCGACAGCTTATTTATTGATATACCAGCGCAAACGATCTAATGCTATTTTTGGGCCTCCTAATTTCTATTTCCTATGATGCGTTGGTTACTTACTTTTTCTTTTGGACTTTTTAGTTTACTTACTCTAGCCCAAACAGGAACAATCAGAGGTTTTGTGTACGATAAAGCTTCGGGTGAGCCGATCATCTTTATAAATGTTTATTTAGAAGGCACTCAGCTAGGAACATCTACAGATGTTAACGGATATTACTCCATCACAAAAGTGCCGTCTGGTGATTACAACCTGATTGCAGAAGCACTTGGTTATGAGAAAATAAGCGAAAACCTGAGTGTGAAATCTGGACAAATACTGAATAAAAAGTTATTTGCAGCGCAAGAAGCGAAGCTTTTGGAAACTTTCGATGTCTCTGCTGATAGAGCAGAAGCACGAAATGAAGTGAAGATGTCAGTGCAAAAAATTACGCCAAAAGAAATCGACAAGCTCCCTAGTATTGGTGGAGAGCCAGATATTGCTCAATACATGCAGGTACTGCCGGGCGTTGTATTTACAGGAGATCAAGGTGGGCAATTATACATTAGAGGTGGTTCACCAGTTCAAAACAAGGTAATGATGGACGGAATGATCGTTTATAACCCATTTCACTCCATCGGTTTGTTCTCTGTATTTGATACTGACATTATACGAAACGCTGACATTTACACGGGTGGTTTCGGTGCTGAATATGGCGGCCGGATCTCTTCTATTATGGATGTAACCACAATTGATGGTAATCAAAATGAGTTTGAGGGAAATGCTTCCGTAAGCACATTTGGAGCAAAAATTAACGCCCAAATCCCAATCTCCAAACCAAAGAAAATTGGAGGCGCTGGTGTAACATCTATTTTCAGTGCGAAGCATAGTTACCTCGACCAAAGCTCAAGGGTTTTATATGAATACATCGATCCAGAAGGCTTGCCCTTCAACTTTACTGACCTTTATGGGAAAGTTACTTTCAATGGCGAAAACGGTAGTAAAGCAAACATCTTTGGCTTATACTATGATGACCAAGTTAGGTATCAAGCTGTATCGGACTTGAACTGGAACAATGTGGGAGTTGGAGGAAACTTTATCTTAATACCTTCAAGCAGTCCTGTTTTAATTGAAGGAAACTTCGCATACTCCTCTTACCAGATAAGACTTCAAGAGGAAAACCTCAGAGATAGAACAAGTGCTATTAATGGTTTCAATGGTGGCCTCGGATTTACATACTTCAAGGGCGATGACGAAATTAAATACGGCATTGAAATCATTGGCTTCTCCACAGACTTCTATTACTTTAACGCAGCAAATAGGGAAGTTAGTCAGCAAGAAAATACCACGGAACTCGCTGGCTACATTCGGTACAAGAAGAAATTTGGAAACCTTGTTATTGACCCAAGTTTCCGCATTCATTATTACGCATCATTGAGCACCCCTTCATTCGAACCTCGTTTTGGTGCCAAGTATAATGTGACAGACAATTTCAGATTGAAACTAGCTGCTGGTGTTTATAGTCAAAACCTCATTGCTGCAAACTCTGATCGTGACGTTGTTAATCTATTCAACGGTTTCATTTCAGGACCAAGTACATTGCAAGATGAAGTTACTAATATAAACGGAGAGGTTAGAGAGGTTAAGCATTCACTTCAGAAGGCAAACCACTTTATTTTGGGTGCCGAAATTGATTTCACAAGAAGGTTTAGCTTAAACGTGGAAGGCTATTACAAGCGATTTACTCAACTGACCAACATTAACCGGAACAAGGTTTTTGACAATCCAGAGCCGGGCTTGGACCCATATCTTTATTTAGATTATATTATTGAAACAGGTGACGCATACGGTGTGGACTTCGTGTTCAACTATGACTTACCAAGCATCAATTTGTATGCGGTTTATTCCCTTGGAAAAACTGTTCGTTGGGATGGAGTTCAAGAATATTCACCTGTATTTGACAGAAGACATAATGTAAACCTTGTCGGTTCATACAAATTTGGAAAAACCAGGTTGTGGGAATTTGACGTTCGTTGGAACATGGGCTCTGGCTTTCCATTCACTCAGACTCAAGGCTTCTATGAGCAGTATACTTTTCAAAATGGAACATCTACCGACATAATCAACACAAATGGTGAACTTGGAATAGTGTATGGCGAATTAAATGGAGGTCGTTTACCTTATTATCATCGCCTTGACATGACACTCAAACGTGAAATCATCCTTTCAACTAGCTCCACACTTGAAGCGAATATTGGAGTGACGAATGCGTATAACCGTGAGAATATTTTCTATTTCGACAGAGTTAACTTCGAGCGGGTGAACCAATTACCTTTTATGCCTTCTGCTGGATTAAAGGTCAATTTCTAGGCTTAATAAATTTTCAGTTTTTCATAGTCTAGCCGATATCTAATCTTAACTTTGGTTCCCGTATTAATTAAACCAAATACGGGTGTCAACAAAGTATATATTCGTCACAGGAGGTGTTACCTCTTCCCTCGGAAAAGGGATCATTTCAGCCTCTCTTGCTAAGCTATTGCAGGAAAGAGGTTATTCCGTTACAATTCAAAAACTCGACCCCTACATCAATGTAGATCCCGGTACATTAAATCCATATGAACATGGTGAATGCTATGTAACGGATGATGGAGCAGAAACTGATCTTGACTTAGGACACTACGAACGATTTCTAAATGTTCCCACTTCTCAAGCGAACAATGTAACAACAGGTCGAATTTACCAAACCGTAATTGAAAAAGAACGAAAGGGTGACTACCTTGGCAAAACCGTTCAAATCATTCCTCACATAACGGATGAAATAAAGAACTGTGTTACGAAACTTGGAAACAAAGGGATTTATGAAATCGTCATAACAGAAATAGGCGGAACGGTCGGTGACATTGAGTCATTGCCTTATATAGAAGCCGTGCGTCAGTTTAGATATGAGCATGGATATGATAATGTTATGGTTATTCACTTAA
Source organism: uncultured Flavobacteriales bacterium (assembly GCA_905479105.1). Classification (GTDB taxonomy): domain Bacteria; phylum Bacteroidota; class Bacteroidia; order Flavobacteriales_G; family Salibacteraceae; genus SHAN690. Next base: position 519,629 of record CAJQLE010000003.1, on the reverse strand, counting down.
CCTTAATCCCCTATTTAGCGGCTGCGGGAGAATTAAAAACTAAACCTACACAGCATTCTGTTAAAACACTTCAATCTCAGGGTATTCAACCTGACGTTCTAGTGTGTCGCACAGAGTATCCTCTAAGTGTAGACCAAAAAAAGAAAATTGCTCTTTTCTGCAATTTACAGGATGAGGCAGTCATTGAATCCATAGATGCTGACACTATTTATGACGTGCCGTTGCTGATGAAGAAAGAGCGCCTGGACAAGGTTGTACTTGAGCGATTGAAATTGCAGCTGCGCGATGAACCGGGTCTTGAGCGCTGGCAGAACTTCTTAACCAATTATAAAAACCCAAAGCAAACAGTGAATGTAGCTTTGGTTGGCAAATACGTTGAGCTGCAAGACGCGTATAAATCAATTCAAGAAGCTTTAGTACATGCTGGAGTGCCTAACCTGTGTTCTGTGAATGTTATTTCTGTTCATTCGGAAGAATTGAATAGCGATAACGTGGCTGAAGAACTCAAAGGCATGCATGGTATTATTGTTGCTCCAGGTTTTGGCCAAAGAGGTCTTGATGGAAAAATAATAGCCATTAAGCACGCTCGAGAAAATAGAGTGCCATTTTTTGGAATCTGCCTTGGAATGCAATGCTGTGTTATTGAATTTGCAAGAAATGTTCTAAAACTTGAAGATGCCAATAGCGCAGAAATGAATGCTAATACTCCTTATCCGGTTATCGATATTATGGAAGAGCAAAAAGCAATCACTAACAAGGGTGGCACAATGCGACTTGGGGCGTATGCATGCGAATTAAAAGAAGGATCTTTAGCCAAAAGCATATACGGTCGAACTGAAATTTCTGAGAGACACAGACATCGCTACGAATTCAACAACAAGTATTTGGAACAATTTGAAGCGGCCGGAATGATGGCTACAGGTAAAAACCTTGAAACTGGATTGGTAGAGATCATGGAAATACCTTCACATCCATATTTTATAGGTGTTCAATTTCACCCTGAATATAAAAGCACTGTTTTGAATCCACATCCATTATTTATTTCCTTCGTAAATGCAGCAATAGGCAAGAAAGAGCTAGCTTTAGCGGAATAAAGAATTCTATGCTTGAAACAATCATTCAAATAGATCAAGCACTTACTCTAATCATCAATCATTTCAGCAATGATTCTGCTGATATATTGATGATCGCGATTAGCGATAAAAAGACTTGGATACCTCTTTATCTAGGACTCTTATTCCTTTTCAACAAGGTCTTTGGTTGGAAGCACAGTCTTGTCATTTTAATAGCCATTATTCTCAACCTTGTGTTTACGGATCAGATTTCAGTGTTGTTCAAAGAATATTTTTTAAGACTAAGGCCTTGTCACGAGGCATCATTAATCGATCTGTTGAAGCTTCCACACGGCTGTGGGGGCCAATATGGTTTTGTGTCATCCCACGCAGCTAATACAATGGGTTTGGCAGTGTTGGTGTCGTTGATACTTAAAAACCGTTGGATAACTATGGCGATGCTATCATTCGCTTTTGCAAACGGGTATTCGCGTATTTATCTGGGAAAGCATTACTTTTTTGATGTAATTGGAGGATTCATCTTAGGTGGGTTAATTGCGTGGATAATTTATAAAACAATGGTTTATTCCATTAAAAGATTCAAAATACGATGAATCTCATTGGAGCTTTAGCGGTTTTTATTGGCGGTGGTTTGGGAAGCTTGCTGAGGTTCGGATTAAGCTATTTGATCAGGGGAATCTCATTAAGTGCTCTTCCGTATGCTACTCTCGCATCTAACATTCTAAGTACGGCCATTTTAGGAATTGTTTTCTATAAGGTTTCACCTCTCTCCAACCAGACACTGTATTTATTTCTAGCCATTGGAGTCTGTGGAGGTTTCAGCACTTTCTCTACATTCAGTCTGGAAACATTTCAACTTTTAAAAAACGGCCAATTTATTTGGGCAACCGCAAATATTCTGATAAGTGTTTTTATGTGCTTGATGATATTATTCCTGATTTCAAAATCGATCAAATGAAAAACTTCACATTAATAATTCTTCTTAGTCTCTTGTCTTTTTGCACAGAAGCACAGGAACAACCTAAACTAGTAGTTGGCGTTGTTGTAGACCAAATGAGAATGGATTATATCTATCGCTATTGGGATAAGTATTCAGAGGATGGTTTTAAAAAACTCATGCGCGAAGGATTTCTATGTAAAAACGCGCATTACAATTATATCCCTACTTACACAGGTCCTGGACATGCATCAATTTTCACTGGATCCACACCGATGAACAATGGCATTATCGCTAATAATTGGTTTGACCGAAATGAGAATCGAATGGTTTATTGTGTTGCAGACTCCACGCGGAAGGGTGTCGGTACTAAAAGTGATCAAGGCAAAATGTCGCCTTCTAGGCTTCTTGCGCCTACATTAGGTGATGCTTTCAAAGTATCTACACAGTTTAGAGGGAAATCCATTGGGATTTCAATAAAAGACCGTGCCGCTATTTTACCCGCAGGACATAGTGCAGACGGTGCCTATTGGATGGACTTTGAGACAGGGAATTTTATTTCAAGCGATCACTACATGGAGAATTTACCAAAATGGGTCAAAACATTCAACGGACATAAGAATGCAGATAAGCTGGCAAAAGATGGCTGGCAAACTTTACTTGCCATCGAAAAATACACTGAAAGTACCGAGGATAATACCCCATATGAGAAGATCTATAATGAAAATGGATATCCCGTTTTTCCATACGATTTGCCTCGATTAATAAAAGACAAAGCTTATTACGCATTTGCCAATTCACCTTTCGGAAACACAATAGTTAGGCAGTTTGCCGAACAGGCCATTATCAATGAAGATTTGGGAAATGACGAGTTCCTCGACCTTTTGACCATTTCGTTTTCATCACCTGATATCATTGGACATGCATTCGGCCCTCAATCCATAGAGATTGAAGACACCTACATTCGGCTCGACCTCGAAATCGCTGAATTGATTTCATCACTCAATGAGAGAATCGGGCAAGATAATTACACCCTTTTTCTGACCGCAGATCATGCTGCTGCACAGGTGCCATCTTATCTCAAAGATCACAAAATACCTACAGATTACTTTGAAACAGAACGCTACGAAAAAGAATTGGATGCTCGATTAAACTCAACTTTTGGGGAAGGAGAATGGATACTAAATTACAGTAATCAGCAAATCTTCTTAAATCAGAACCTTATAGAATCTCAAAAAGTAGACGAAGAAGATATTCTCAAGGAAATCAATAAATTCTCAATAAATTTTCCAGGAGTTGCCTCTGTCTTAAGTAGTTCGGAATTGCAACATCCCCTACCTCAGGACCAATTTGCTTCTATGGCTCAAAACGGATGGAGTCCTTTACGATCAGGAGACATGGTCATTCAATTCTTACCAGGATGGATGGAATATGGTAATCAAGGAACCACGCACGGTTCATCTTACAATTACGATTCGCACGTTCCAATCTTCTTTTATGGTTTTGGCATTAAGCATGGCGTTGAGTTAAATCCTATTGAGATAACTCAAATTGCACCAACCATTAGCATTATTACTTCAACAGCATTTCCAATGCTTTCTGACCATAGACCAATAATTGGCGCCATAAAAAAACCTTAGTTTCCAGAGCCAAATACTTCCTCCAAAAGTTCAGTGACTCGGTGAGCGGGGTCTTCACGAATCAACTTTTCTTCATCGCCCACCTTTTTAAACATGCCAGTTAAAGCACGATTGGTAGTATGTTCACTCAAAGAGTTAGATTCTATTTCATCAAATAAAAACCCGTTGAAGGATGCAGTATTGTAAGTATCAATAAGAGTAGCATAAGACTGCTCTGCAGAGACACCCAATACAATTTCCTTACTCAGTGAAGTTTCAATTTTAGGTTTAAACGCATCAAAAAGCCGTGAGTAAGTTTTGTCTTTTAAGTATTTGGTAGCAGCCGTATCTGTGCCATTCAATATGGACAAACCGTCTTCAATGGTGATTTCAGTTATTGCATCAATAAAGATTGGTTTTGCCTCATTTGCAGCATCTTCAGCTGCACGGTTAATAGCTAAAATTGTCTCATCAAGAAGATCACTAATCAATGGAATGCTATTCAATTTGCTATAAATCGGTTGCGCTTCTGCAGGTAGTAATATTTTGACCGCTTGATCTTTAAAATATCCATCTGAAGCTGAAAGATTAACTACTGCTGTATCAGTTCCATGTGCCAACGCCTCCTTAAGGCCCAAAACGATCCTCTCACCCTCAAAGTCCTCCAGGTTTAATAGTTCATCACAAGCGGTGAAAGTGAAACAACCCAAAAGGGCCATACCAAAAAGTGCTTTTTTCATCATTTTATAAAAGTATATCTAATCTGCATTATATCAATGTTTTCAATATTTGTTTTGCATCTTCTACCATCGCGTTTGAAATATTCAAATGCGTGACAAAGCGAATCTTACCTGCTCCAAAACCTACCGTCAACAAACCTTTGCTTTTCAATTTATCTAGGATTTTCGTCTGATCCACATTATCATTTAGTTCAGCAACAATGATATTTGTTTGGCAAGGTATTACTGACTTCACCCAAGAGCAATTTGCTAGGACGTCTGCAATTTCCTTTGCCTTTTCGTGATCTTCTTTGAGTCTATCTACATGATAATCCAGCGCATAAATTCCTGCTGCAGCAAGCATACCTGCCTGACGCATTCCACCGCCCAACACCTTTCTGACTCTTCTTGATTGATGAATAAACTGTGCATCACCAATGAGCAAAGATCCAATGGGGCAGCCTAATCCTTTGCTCAAGCATATAGAGATCGTATCAAATGTATTTCCTACTGACTCAGTTGTCTCCCTTGTTTCGACTAACGCATTAAACAAGCGCGCTCCATCCAAGTGAAAACTCAATCCATTCTTTTTACACAAAACTGCAATACGCTCCAGTTCAGATGAATCCCAAATAACACCACCACCTTTATTGCAGGTATTTTCGGCCGAAACCAATCTAGAAATGGGTAGGTGAATATCATCCGGGTTAATAGCTCCTTTAACCATATCGGCTGTAAATCGACCACTGTCTCCTTCCAATAAACGCACAGAGGCACCAGAATTTTTTGCAATTCCGCCACCCTCATAATTATAAATGTGTGAAAGCTTATCACAGATCACATCATCACCTGGAATGGTGTGAACGTTGATCGCAATCTGATTTGTCATGGTTCCTGAAGGGCAAAACAACGCACCTTCTTTCCCAAACATTTCAGCCGCCTTTTCTTCTAAAATATTAATGGTCGGATCATCACGAAAAACATCATCACCAAGGGGAGCATTCAGCATTACCTCCTTCATTTTCATGGTGGGCTGAGTTACTGTATCACTTCTAAAATCAATCATATTAAACTATTTTTCGTGCAATTAGCAATCCATCGCGAATGGGTAAAAGAACATTTTCAAGTCGTGTGTCAGAATGAACCATTTGCGCGTACTCATACAGCGCCTTTGTATCAGGATCCATTTCTTCAATTGACTCCGTTACTTTACCGCTCCACAAAACATTATCTGCAACAATATACCCGCCTGGTCTTACCTTATCCATGACCAATGCGAGGTAGTTACTGTAATTGGATTTATCAGCATCCAAAAAAACAATGTCAAAAGGTCCTTCCAACTCGTTTAACTTCTTCATTGCATCGGCTATGTGCAACTCAATTCTATTTGTGAATTCAGATTGATTAATGAACTTTCGAATTTTAGGCTCCAATTCATCATCGATCTCAATAGTATGAACAACTCCTCCATCAACCAATCCTTCAGCCCAACAAAGCGCTGAATATCCTGTGTACGTCCCAACCTCAACGACTGTTTTAGGCCGAATCATTTTACTCAACATAGATATAACACGACCTTGTAGGTGCCCTGAAATCATTCTTGATTGCAGCACATTACCGTGCGTAAATCGATTAAGATCCGCCAATAATTTCGGCTCAGAAGACGTAAACTGTTCCGCGTATTGCTCTATTTCTTCAGGTAAAAAATTCATTCTTCTAACAAATTCAAGTCGGCTTTTCCGCCTGGTAAATATTTGATGATTATTTCATCTACAAGATCGCAATCTTCGTATTCCTCGCAATGCTTTAACATGAAAAAACAAGCATCAATGTAAGCCTGATGATCAAAAGGGATATCATTTGACGCGCACTTTTGAATAATCGAAAATGACCACTCAGGTGTATTGCGAAAAGCCTCTAGGGTTTTCATCATTTTCCGATCCGGAACTTGTGAGATTATCCGGTTCAAACTATCTATTGAAAGCAAGGTACCCAATTGACGATAATTGTCGGATCCCAAGGCTGAATTTGCTCTCAAAAATGATCGAAACGAAGTTCGCCAGTTCCCTTGATTGTATTGAATAATTGAAATATTAAGCCACGCATCTTGATAGGACTCAGTATACCGAACCGCATTCTTAAAGCACTGAAGCGCACTATCCAAATCATTCTTTTCGAAAGCACAAATCCCGAGGTTGTTCCACGTTTCTGGATGAAATGGATTAATAGTCAAGGCTTTCTTAAACCCAACTGCAGCTTTATCTTTTTGACCAAGTTGAAATTGTGCAAGTGCTTTATGATGTACCAAAGGAAGAGATAGAGCATCAACTTGAAAGAACGCGCTTTGAGCCGAAGTCAAATGAGATATGCTAGACTCCCACTGCTGGTCTGATTGCGCTTGTTTACCTTTCATATAATCCAGCTCTCCAGCAAACCGGAATGACAAAACGAATAAAATAAAAAGGTTCAAACCAATCAAAACTGGCCTCCAGCTTGTCTTAGTTTGATCCTTACCTCCTCCAAAACTGAAAATAAGAAGCAAGGCTAATATCAATAAGTATTCTGGACGCTCTATTGGAAAACTTGTTATAGAAGCGATCAATAAACCAATCCAAGACATTACAACGGCAAAGTCGAAAAATGTCCTTCTTTTTATCCAATGTTTTATCGACCTGACAAAACCTAATAGATGTAAAGCCATAAATAACACTCCCGCAAAAAGGCCCGATTCAGATAGAATCCATAAATAATCGTTATGTGGTCTTTGATAAAAAAGATTCGCAGAAGTTGTTAGCATACCTTCCTGTGAAAAGCCCATAATATCAATCTTCCACATTCCGCTGCCAACTCCAATAAATGGGTGTTCTAAAAATAAACTAAAGCTGCGCTGAGCCAATAAAAACCGGTCTCTTGAAGTGCCTTTTGAAAAATCAAATACTGTTTCAAACTGATGAGTAAACGTGTATACATCATCAACCAATAACACCGCAATTATTAAGCTGACTCCAAGAAACCCAGATAACGCAATCAGTTCTTTCTTTCGCCCTATCAGCGAGCCTTGTTTTAAACAAGCAAAACCAAGAAATGCTGAAACTGCATAAATGGCTACCGTAAACCAAGCAGTTCGATTCAGCAAAACAATCACAAGAAACAAGGAAAGAGCAACAGATGCCATCGATATTTTTTGCCACCATCCTTTTAAAAACAGACCAGCAGCAGCAAATGGCATTAACAGAACCAAGTATTGAATGTATAAATTTCGATGTCCAAGAGAGGCCGTAACACTATAGGTCGCCTTATGCGTCAAGACGAAATCTTCAAGCGCAAAGAACCATTCCTGCATTCCCCAAAGAGATAGAGCTAAAAGCACTAAAGAGGCAGCTTTAATAGTGAATGCTTTCAAGTTTGACGTGTCCATTTTAATGGAAAATACAGACACCAATAAGATCACCAAAGTCCAACGGGTTATGGTAAGAAGAGCATCACCCAAATTTGTAGAAATAAAGACTGAAGGCAAGGAAAATACTATGATTAAACCTAGGAGTACAAGACCATAGTTATCCGATATATCTAGCTTTAAAGACCTCCAGAAGAAAACAAAACCCAAAAAAGTGATCAAAGAAAACCCTATCAATTTAGGCAGATATCCAGCATCAGAAACAAGAGGAGTATAAAGAAAGACGCAAGCCATCCAAAGCAGAGCCCAGATAGATTTCAAGCTCAATTTCTTAACCGAAGAAATCATTCGGGGACATAGCTTAATGAAGCAAGGGAATTATCATCAAACGTTTCTGCAGCCAGCACCTGAATTTCATCCGCAGTAATCTCATGAACCTGTTCTTGAATTTCTTCAAATTGGTCTACTTTATCAAACTGAAGGAGTGCCTTACCCAGTGACAACATTAAGTTAGCGCGATTCTCTTGAGATAGTGCTATCTGTCCAATAAGCTGTTTTTTGGAGACGGAGAGCACCCTATCACTCAATGATACATCGGTAAGCGATTTCAATTCCTTTACAATCAACTTTGCCACCTTCCTTTCATGCCTTTTATCCGTTCCAAAATATATTTGAAAAACACCCGTATCTGCATATGGCGCATAACTTGACTCTATATAATAACAATATCCAAAGCGTTCTCTGATATTCAAATTCAGCCTGCTATTCAAAGCTGGCCCACCTAGAATATTATTCATCAGAACCATAGCTCTTCTTCTATCATCATCGAAGCCAATAGTTTTGCATCCTAGCAAAGAATGAACTTGATGAACGCTTGTTTTCTTCGACTCTCGAAACATCGTGGACTCAGGTATCGTGCGATTTGTTCTATTGCTTGTTGATGTAGGAAGTTTTTCAAGAACATTATTACAAAACGTTTCTATTTTCTTCAAGCTCACATTCCCCACACAAGTAAATACAATTTGATCGGTTGAATAATTTCGCTCTACAAAGCGCAAGATGTCTTCTCGAGTAAATCCATTCACTAAATCTGCTGTTCCGAGAATAGATCTACCAAGAGCATGATCAGGAAAAAGTCTTTCTTCAAACTCATCCATCAGCATTTCATCCGGATTATCCTTGTACGAATTGATCTCATCAATAATCACACTCTTCTCCTTTTCAATTTCCTTTTCAGGAAAAATTGAAGAAAAGGTAATATCAACAAGCAATTCAGCGGCCCTGTTGAAGTGTTCTTTCAAAGCACTAGCGTATATACTTGTCTCCTCCTTCGTAGTGTAGGCATTCACTTCGCCTCCTACCGAGTCTAATCTCGTCAGAATATGAAAGGCCTTTCTTCTTTCGGTACCCTTGAAAAGGCAGTGCTCAATCAGGTGTGCAATTCCGTTTTCTGTTGATAATTCATCGCGTGAACCCGCATTTATAATGAAGCCGCAATGCACGGTCATTATATTTTTGTCCTCAAAGTGTAGCACTCGTAGACCGTTAGTCAATCTTATTATATCGAATTCCATTAAGAATTCAAAGTTAGTAAACCGACTTATGGCTCATTCACTCGCTTGCATATATTGATACTTTTGAAAAACATCAACGTCTTGCTGCATGCAATTTAGATTAAAAAACCTACTGATTTCGGCTGTTTTAGTGCTGATAGCCTCGTTCTCTTTTGCACAAGAAAATATGTCTGCGGCATTTAAAAAGAGCCTCTACAATGCAGACGAGCTTTATAATGACGGCAATTATTTGCGTGCATTAGTTATTTATGACAGCCTTTGGGACAAGCGGCCAAACGATATATACCTTCAATATAAAACTGGTATTTGTCATATTTATCAAGCCACCGGGCGCGAAAAGGCATATGACATCCTTAAAAGTTTAGTTGGCGAGCAAGGCTACGATGACGTAATGTTCTATTTGGCGCGGGCAAAACATTTAAATTATCAATTCGAAGATGCAATCGATCTCTACAATGATTATTTGACATCATATCGTCCCACTGGAACAAGGCGAATTGAAACCCTGCATTTTTTATCCAATTGCCGAAATGGAATAGAGTTAATGAAGAGACGATTGGCTTTAAGTCTTGAAATCTTGACCCCTCCAAGTAACAACCAAAACTCACAGTATAGCCCCGTTATTAGTCCTGATGGTGAAAAACTATATTACACGAATCGTGGTCCAGAAAGTAAGGGTGAAATGATGGATGAAAAGTCCAAAAAGAACTCTGTAGGATCTTATTATGAGGATGTATTTGTTGCCACAAAAAATGGAGGAGGAGACACATTCTCTTTCAATAATGGAAAGAATCTTAGCGACAACATCAACGAGACTGATCGACATGAAGCGTCATTGAGTATTTCATATGACAACCAAATGCTCTTCTTGTATTTGAGTGGCGATAAGGAAAGCGAAGACATTTATGCGAGCTACAACCAAGGGGATACTGCTTGGTCAAAGCCTCAAAACTTAAAAGGAGTAAATACTCCACAATGGGAAGGTCATGCAAGTATGGCTCCGGATGGTAAAACGCTCTATTTCTCTACTGACAGACCTGGTGGTTATGGAGGGCGAGATATTTATCGTGCGATCATGAAAGAGGATAGCACATTTGGAAATGTTGAAAACCTAGGCCCGAAGATTAACACTCCTTTTAATGAAGATTCCCCATTTATTTTCTCGAATGGCTCTTCCCTCTATTTTGCTTCTGAGTCTAACGGTTCGATGGGTGGATATGATATTTTCTACATCAAGTATGACAGCGTAAAAAGTCAGTGGCAAGATCCTGTGAACATGGGATATCCTATCAACACAACAGATGATGACCGCTACTATTATATTTCAAAGGAAGGTGACTGGGGATATTTCAGTTCTGCTAGAGCTAGTGGCGAAAATCTGCATGATATTTATAGAATCCAACCTGGAACATTTGAGCGTCTAAACGCACTTATTCTATTAGTTGGAACTATATACGTTGACGAAATTGAAAGTTCAGCTTTGGTTAAAATCATGGATGACAAAACTGGTGATGTACTTGCTACATTAATAGCGGACAGCACCACTGGTGAATTTGTTTACTCACTGCTACCGGGTCGTCAATACAAAATCAGCTTATTGGCGGATGGTTTTTCTCCAAAAGTAGAATACGTTGAAGTTCCTCCGCTTACTGAAGGAGTTACACGAATAGAACATCGCTTTGACTTCTATTCAATGGACTACTTGAAAAGGAGAAAGGATTCTATGAATTTACAAGCTGAAATTGATGCTAGAGTGCGCCTCTCTGAAGAGGATGATGCTATTTGTATTGTCGAAAAAGAAAGGGATCAGTTAACTGGTTCAGAAATAGAAGCTGGCTGTCGATTTAGAGTTCAAGTTGGTGCTTATCGTAACCCGGGGAAATTCAAGTACGAATTCTTAAGAGCCATTGGAGATGTCGAAATCAAAGGTTACCCCGATGGAATTACACGATATCTAATGGGTCAAGAATTCACCAATAGACAAGAAGCTGAAGCACTAAGACAAAAATGCGTTATGGCTGGGCAATGGGATGCTTGGATAACCGTGAGGAGATAAAAAAAAGGGGCGCAATTGCTCCCCCTTTTTTTTTTAATTATCTTACTTATTAGATCTTATACGCATTGTCATCTATCAATTTCTGAGCGATTGTTCTTCTCAAGACCTTGACATTCTTCGTTCCTGTTTTAGTGAAACGCTTAGCTCCCATGAGCATCATTCTCAACTCATCTCCTTCACCAAAACTCATTAGTGCATCCTTGGCATTGTGATGAACTCTTTCAGCGGCATCATGCACGAATAGCTCCGCCATCGCTTTATACACTTCTTGCCCGCTTTCTCCCATAGTATTGATTCGCTTGTGAACACGTAACGCTATTGATTCTGCTACATAGGCGTCTATAGCCATATCAGCGATATTCATCAAGATCTCTTGCTCCTTTGAAAGTTCCATCATCAATTTTTGAGCAGCAGAACCAGCCACCATCAATACAGCCTTTTTGAATCCTTCAATAAGTTTATACTCCTCTTCAAATAAACCACCATCGCTATCACCAAAATCTGGAATGCTCAGCAATTCATCTTGAATTGATTTTGCCGCTGCCATGAGATCTAATTCACCCTTCATTGCTTTTTTCAAAATCATGTCCACAGTGAGCATGCGATTGATTTCGTTCGTTCCTTCAAAGATTCTATTGATGCGACTATCTCGATAAGCTTTCTCTACTATTGTTTCAGCAGAGTAGCCCATGCCACCATGAATTTGTACTCCTTCATCAGTAACATAATCAAGTACTTCTGATCCATAAACTTTCATCATGGCGCATTCAGCTGCATACTCTTCGATGCCCTTCAGAGTCGCCTTGCCTTTTTCCATTCCTTCAGAAGCCAATCCTTCGATTCGATCTTGAATATTTTGAGAGATACGGTAAACGGCACTTTCAAGAGCATACGTTCGCATAGCCATTTCACCAAGCTTGTAACGAATAGCTCCGTACTTTGAAATTGGTCGACCAAACTGTTGACGTTCATTCGCGTAATTCACACTTAATGTAACAACATCCTTTGATGCGCCTAAAGTGGCCGCGGCCAATTTGATTCGACCAACATTCAATATGTTCAATGCAATCTTAAATCCATTTTCACGATCACTCAACTGATTGTTCTTTGGAATCTTTACATCATTAAAGAACACTTGGCGAGTAGATGAACCCTTAATTCCCATCTTCTTCTCTTCAGGGTTTAAGGTTAAACCATCGCTTCCTTTATCCACAATAAAAGAACTAAGTGTTTCATCATTATCAATCTTAGCAAATACGGTAAACACATCAGCAAAACCGCCATTGGTAATCCACATTTTCTGTCCATTCAGATTCCACTGATCTCCTTCAAGAACAGCCTTCGTTTTTCCAGAATTCGCATCTGAACCTGCACTTGGCTCAGTCAAACAATAGCAGCCAAGCCACTCGCCAGAAGCCAATTTAGGAATGTATTTTTGCTTTTGCTCTTCACTGCCGTAATAAAGAATTGGCAGAGTTCCAATTCCTGAATGCGCTGAAATAGCTACGCTGAAGGAATGCCCTCCACCAACAGCTTCTGCAGCCAACATTGATGTTTTAAAATCCATTCCCATTCCGCCATATTCGGTAGGAATTGAAATGGAGAGTATCCCAAGTTCACCTGCTTTCTTAAGAAGTGTCGGCATTATCGAAGGATCTTCCATTGAGTCAATTTTATCAACCATTGGAAACACTTCTTGCGCAATAAATTCGCGGCATGTCTGGGCGATCATTTTTTCTTCTTCACTCCACTCTTCAGGAATAAATATTTCTTCTGGTTTTGTTTGGCGAATTAAAAATTCACCTCCTTTAATTGCTGTCATGATTTATCTTTTTAAAAGTCTTATCGGACCTTAGTTTTTCTTATTTCTTATAGCATTTCAATAACTCCAGCCGCACCTTGTCCTGCCCCAACACACATAGTAACTAGACCGTATTTATTGTCTCTTCGTTTCATTTCGTTCATTATTTGAACTGTGAGCTTGGCACCAGTGCAACCCAGCGGGTGACCAATTGAAATTGCCCCACCGTTTACGTTTACGATATCAGGATTCAATCCTGTTTCTCGAATTACGGCTAATGACTGAGAGGCGAACGCTTCATTCAACTCAATCAAATCAATATCACTCTGCTTAAGGCCTGCCATTTTAAGTGCTTTTGGAATAGCTTCTATTGGGCCAATACCCATGATTCTTGGAGGCACCCCTACCACAGCATATGATCGGATTTTAGCAATTGGCTCAACACCGAGTTCCTTCAACATTTTCTCAGAAACTACGAGCACAAATGCCGCTCCATCGCTTGTTTGCGAAGCATTCCCTGCAGTCACACTTCCTTTTGCATCAAATACTGGTCGCAATTTTGAAAGAGCTTCGATATTCGTACCTGGGCGTGGTCCTTCATCCGTATCGAAAACATATTTTCTTGATTGTTTTTTATTCTCTTTTACAAAAACTTCTTCTACTTCAATCGGCACAATTTCATCCTTAAAAGCTCCCGCTTTGATAGCGCTCAGCGCTTTCATGTGAGAGTTGAAACCGAATAAATCTTGATCTTCTCTGCTCACGTTGTACTCTTTAGCAACAGCTTCTGCAGTTAAACCCATCCCCCAGTAGTAATCATGATTTGCTTTAGCCACAGCTGCATTAGGAACAATGCGCCATCCACTAAATGGAATTGGACTCATGGTTTCCACTCCACCGGCAATGATGCAATCTGCCATTCCAGAATGAATTTTTGAAGATGCTATTGCAATGGTCTCCAATCCTGAAGAACAGTATCGATTTACCGTCATTCCTGGAACTTTATCAGTTTTAAGTCCTATAAGAGAGATCATCCTTCCGATGTTAAGTCCTTGCTCTGCCTCAGGAGTTGCATTTCCAACGATAACATCATCTATTCTCTCTTTGTCGAGATTAGGAAACTGCTCCATGAGCGCTTCAATGATTGTTGCGGCTAGATCATCTGGTCTTGTAAACCTTAATGAGCCTCTTGGTGCCTTACCTACGGCAGAACGTTTGCCAGCTATGATATATGCGTCCATAATTCTTTCTATATAAATTCTAGTTTCTTAATACTTTTCCAGATTTCACCATGCTTTGAAGCCGCTCGAGTGTCTTTCTAGTAGAACACAATTCAAGAAAGGCTTTTCTTTCTAAGTCAAGCAAGTATTTCTCCGATACTGGCTGCGGATAACTCAAGTCGCCACCACACATAACCCATCCTAGCTTCTCACTGATTAATCGGTCATGCTCACTCATATAATGTCCAGCTGCCATGGTTTCAGCACCAACATAAACAAGGCCTAAACCTTCATTACCCAATACTTGAACATCTTCTCGTTGCTTTGGCTGGGTATAGCCTTTCTCAGCGAGGTTCATTGCGGCCTTTTTGGCGACTGTAAGCTGCAGATCTCGATTATAGACAACCTCATCCACGCCTTCTCTCAAATAACCTAGCTCAAAAGCTTCTTGGGCTGACGTAGCCACCTTCGCCTGCGCTATGGTCATCAGCCTATGTCTAAATTGATTGCTTCTGATATCACCATCGCGGAGTTCATCAGCCAATCGAAGTGCGAATTCTTTTGTTCCGCCTCCCCCTGGGATCACACCAACTCCGAATTCCACTAAGCCCATATATAACTCAGCATGCGCCACTACTTTATCGGCATGCAAGCATAATTCACAACCTCCTCCTAGCGCAAGGTTGTGCGGAGCTGCAACAACTGGTATGCTTGAATAGCGCATACGCATCATCGTTTGCTGAAACTGACGAACCGCAAAATCCAGTTCATCCATTTCTTGCTCGGCAGCCATCATAAAAATCAGGCCCACATTAGCGCCAGCACTAAAATTACCACCTTCATTATATACTACCAATCCTTCATAGTCAGCTTCAGCCATATCAATGGCTTTATTAAGCCCAGCTAAAACTTCACCTCCAATGGTGTTCATTTTAGTGTGGAACTCGACATTCAAGATACCATCTCCTAGATCAGAGATGGTGGTTCCAGCATTCTGCCATAAAACACCTTTACTCTTTGCCACTTGCAGATTCACTAGACCTTCTTGTCCTGGAATATCAGAGTATTTGTTGGTTGCTTGATTCCAGAATTGTCTTTTGCCATCTTCAATACGATAAAACGATTTCGCGCCTTTTTCGTGCATAGCATCAATCCACGGAGAATAAGCAACACCATCAGATTTCAATGCATTCAATCCATTTTCAAAGCCAATGGCATCCCATGTTTCGAATGGGCCCATTTCATAACCAAACCCAGCCTTAAGAGCATCATCCAATCGGTAAACTTCATCACTAATTTCGGGAACACGATTTGAAACGTACGCCATCAAACTCATGAAATGAGCGCGATAAAACTCTCCGGCTTTGTCTTTGGCATTGAAAAGCATTTTAGTTCTTTTCCCAAGATCATCTTCGGACTTGGCCAATTCCAATGATTGGAACTTGGCTTTTACTCTTGGTCCATATTCCAATGTCTCAAGGTTCAATGAAAGGATTTCCGACTTACCGTCTTTTCCTTTAACTTTTTTGAAAAATCCTTCCTTGGTTTTACTGCCTAGCATATTGTTTTTCAACATGTGCTCGATGTAATCTGGAATCTGAAAAAGCTCTTTTTGCTCATCGTTTGGCACATTGTCTTTGAGACCATTGGCCACATGCACAAGCGTATCAAGCCCAACTACATCTGCAGTTCTAAAAGTTGCTGACTTCGGACGACCAATCAATGGACCAGTTAATCTATCAATCTCATCAACGCTAAGTCCTTTTTCTTTCACATAGTGAAACATCCACATTATACTAAAGACTCCAACTCGATTCGCAATAAAAGCTGGCGTGTCCTTACATAGCACTGTTGTTTTTCCAAGAAACCTTTTTCCATAGTCCATCAAAAAGTCAATGACGGTGCTATCGGTATCGGGTCCCGGAATTATCTCGAGTAACTTTAGATATCTGGGTGGATTAAAAAAGTGTGTTCCACAAAAGTGTTTCTTAAAATCATCGCTTCTTCCTTCATTCATTAGATGAATAGGAATACCGGATGTATTTGAGGTGATTAAAGTTCCCGGCTTTCTGAACTTCTCCACCTTCTCGAATAAGCCCTGCTTAATGTCAAGTCGTTCAATAATAACCTCCATTATCCAATCGCATTCAGCGATACGCTGAAGATCATCATCAAAATTTCCAGTTTCAATGAGCTTGGCTGCTGACTTTTGATAAACTGGTGATGGATTGCTCTTTAAAGCCGTTTGAAGACTGTCGTTAACTATTCTATTTCTAACTGCCTTGTCATTCAAGGTCAGGTTTTTAGCCTTTTCTTTTTCATTTGGCTCTCTAGGAACAATGTCAAGCAACAATACTTGAACCCCAATATTGGCAAAGTGACACGCTATGCGTGACCCCATTATTCCAGAGCCTAAAACGGCTACTTTTTTGATACGTCTTTTACTCATGATGCTTTGACTGTATTTTGTTCTATGATTTGAATTACGTCAATGAAGTTTTGGAGCTTTTCTTCACTGA
Source organism: uncultured Flavobacteriales bacterium (assembly GCA_905479105.1). Lineage (GTDB taxonomy): Bacteria > Bacteroidota > Bacteroidia > Flavobacteriales_G > Salibacteraceae > SHAN690. Next base: position 502,714 of record CAJQLE010000003.1, on the reverse strand, counting down.
CATTCTCTGATATTTTCTTGTTAAATCGGACAACCGATTCTTTAGATATTTCTCGCAAACGCTTTCCTTCTTCTGTCAACAGTATTCGCATTATTCTTCTATCGGATTCATCTTGAAGCCTCGAAATCATGCCTTTCTCTTCCATTGTTTTGAGAGTGCGACTGAGGCTCGTAGGCTCCATTCCCATTTTAGGACCAAGTTGAGTTGAAGGTGTGCCCTGGCGAGGGTCAATATTCAATAATATAAACCCAATAGATTGAGTGATTCCATGTTTGGAAGCTTCTTGATTGTACATCTTGCTTATTTTAAGCCAAGCCCAGCGTACATGAAAATCTATCGTTTCTTCTGATTTCATAATTGATTGTAACGAATATAATATTTTTATTATGCACGCATAGCATTTTAACAAAATTTTGATTCTAAACTATCAGCATCGATAGGGCTGATTTTTTTAGTCTAAAAAAAACAAACCGTTCCTCTAAACATAACGTCCGTTTATCCATTATATAAAGATTGCTCTATCACGAGGAGTACATTTGGCACTCCCAAAAAAGGATTGATGAAACACATATTTAGTCTATTACTAATTTGCTTTGCTATTACCTCATTCGCTCAGGATAAAGTGACAATTTCTGGATACGTAAAGGACGGAGAATCTGGTGAAGGAATGATTTCAGCAACCGTACTAGTAAAGGAATTAACGCAGGGTGTTTCCACGAATGAATATGGATTCTATTCATTAACTCTTGAACCAGGAACATATACCATTGAATGGAGCTTTGTAGGATTCTCTACAAAATCGGAAACCATTGAACTTACTAAATCGATCACCAAGAACGTAGAAATATCATTCGGAGAGCAAATGCTGAATGAGGTTGTTATCACTGGTGAAAGGGAAGACGAAGCACTTACTAGTGCTGAGATGAGCGTTGAAAAATTAGACATCGCTCAAATAAAAAAGATCCCACAACTCTTAGGTGAAGCGGACATTATTCGTTCCATCCAGTTGTTGCCTGGAGTAACCACTGTAGGAGAAGGAGCTACTGGATTCAACGTGAGGGGTGGAAACATTGATCAAAACTTAATTCTGTTGGATGAAAGTCCCATTTTCAGTTCATCGCACTTATTCGGGTTCTTTTCAGTTTTCAATGCTGATGCGATCAAAGACACCAAACTTTATAAAGGTGGAATTCCAGCCAAGTATGGAGGAAGGTTATCATCAGTGCTAGATATCAGACAAAAGGATGGCAACATGAAGGAGCTTGAGGTAACGGGAGGCGTAGGTCTTCTCTTCAGCCGCCTAACGATTGAAGCCCCAATTGTTAAAGACAAAATATCATTCATTGCATCAGGCCGAAGAAGCTATTTTGACATATTCTTTCCCTTGGCTAACAATGAAACCATTAATGACAGCAAGCTTTTTTTCTACGACCTCAATGGAAAAATCAATTGGAATATTAATGATAAAAACAGGCTCTATCTATCTGCCTATAATGGAAACGATGTATTTGATCTAGCCGGATTATTTAGTACAAGATGGGGAAATCAAACTGCTTCCCTTAGATGGAATCACCTTTTTTCTGATAAACTCTTCTCCAACTTCACTGCCGTCTTTAGTGATTATAAATACAACCTTGGTGCAGATAACAATGGATTTGCCTTTGACTGGAGCGCATCCATTAGAAATTATAGTGGCAAAGCAGACTTCACGTATTTTCTCAATCCAAAAAACAAAGTGGAATTTGGTTGGCAAAACACATACTATCAATTTGCTCCGGGTGCAGCGGAGGCAAGCTTTGAAATCAACGATGAACGGGACACTGTCAATTTTTCGGTAGCTGAAATTCCAGCGTTTGAGACGGCTCTTTACCTCAGTAATGAACAAAAGGTTGGCACTCGATTAACACTTGTTTATGGATTGAGATGGAGTGGTTTTGCTCAAATAGGACCAGGAACGGTCTATGACTACCCCAACGATCAACCCGTTGATCCTGAGCGCCCAGCAACTGTTATTGCACCAAGCGATTCTACAGTCTACAATGCTTGGGACGTAGTAAGATCCTTTGGAGGAATTGAACCTCGGTTCTCAGCCAATTTCCAGCTTAATGAAGTTTCCTCAGTAAAGGCAAGTTTTAATAGAATGAGACAATATATCCACCTCATTTCAAATACAACGGCCGCAACTCCTGTTGACATATATATGCCATCAGGAAAATTCATTCAGCCTGCAATAGCTGACCAAGTAGGTTTGGGGTATTTTAGAAACTTCTTCAATAATCGATACGAAAGCTCTGTTGAAGTTTACTACAAACAATTCCAAAATCTAGTTGACTATAAAGATGAGGCTGAACTTTTGTTAAACAATACGCTAGAAACCGAATTATTTACTGGAAATGGACAGGCATATGGCCTTGAAGTGCAGATTAAAAAGAAACGCGGAAACTTAACCGGTTGGATTAGCTACACGCTATCAAGAGTTGAAAGAGAAGTGGCGCAAATTAATGGTGGAGATCCATACCCAGCCAATTGGGACAAGACACATGATATAAGTCTTGTATTGAGTTATGACATTACAAAGCGATTCAACGTATCATCAAATTTCGCCTACATGACAGGAAGACCTATTACTTATCCTGATGGAAGGTTCTCATTTGGCGGAGTAACAGCTCCTCTGTATACAAACAGAAATGGAGCGAGAACTCCCGCATATCATCGACTTGATTTATCTGCCTATTGGGTTATGCGTGATCCGGAAACTCACAAAATTGGATTAGACCTGGCGTTTGGAGCATACAACATGTACGCGCGCAAAAACCCCTATTCGATCTTCTTCCAAGCGAGTTCAACCGATCCAGATGTAACTGAAGCGAACCAGCTCTCTATATATGCTACAATCATTCCTTATGTGACATTGAATTTTAAATTCTAAACAATGCTCAAATCATTAACATATACTTTTCTTCTAGCCCTCTCTTTAGTGGTAGTAAATTCTTGTCAAGAAGTAATTGATTTAGAATTACCCCCCAATGAAGCTGAATTGGTCATTGAGGCATACCTCACAGATTTAGATTTCTTTATACCTGAGCAAGACCTAGATTGTTCTGGAATTATTACTATTCCAAAATCTGAGATTGAGCTTGCAGCTGGATTAGCAGCCCAGTTTCCAATTGACTCTATCGAGAATGTGACGGATTATTTCCCGTTCAATAAAGTAATACTTACCAGCACTTCTGATTATTTTTCGAATGCAGCTCCACCCCCAGTATCAAATGCTGTAGTTCAGTTATTCAAAAACAACATCTTGGCTGAAACGCTGATTGAAGACCCTTCAATTCCAGGTACTTATAGGTTCACGCATGATCCTGAAGTCGGAGCCAGCTACCATCTAGAAATTGAGGCATTGGATAATTTCTATGAGACGGATCCTCAAATCTATAACTCTGTCCCTCCATTATTGGGTGTAAATGCAGTTTACAATTCGAATTTTATTCAAGATTCTTGTGCTTACTATCTAGGTATCGACACTTATGAAAAACCGGGTTTAGGTGATCATTACCGATGGATGTTTTACATTAACAATGAATATGTAGACAGTCCATTTTTCATAAGCGTATTTGATGATGCTCAAATAGATGGTCTGTGCCTTTTTGAGTTTGATGTGTATGGAAACGAATTGGATCTTGGAGACACCATTGTTGTGTTTCAAGTGAGAACAAATGAAGGTTACAGCAACTTCATTAATTCTTTGAGAAATCAAACTGCATTTGTTGGCGGTCCGTTTGACACCCCACCGGCTCCCATTCGTGGAAACCTTAAGAACGTGACTACTGGCAAAGAAGCTTTCGGGTATTTTGTTGCGGGTGGAGTTTCAGCGAATGCAGGTTTTGTTCCGAATGAAATCCCTGCTGAGGGATGCGGGATTTAAACTAACCCAAACCAATAGTTGATAAAAAACAGGAAAACTCATGACAATTTGTTTGATTCAAAATGTCATCGGAATTATCTTTGTTTAGAATTATTCTAGATAAGCATGCGCATTCAGCCTCAGCAAGAAATAAGTCTTCCACCCTGCATAGCAATGCAATTCAATCATGAAGGAATCATCCCACTTGAATGCAAGAAAAAGTGCTGTGAAAAATTCAAAAAGAAAGGAAAAAAGGCTTGTAAAAGCTGTCCGAGGTAAGCGGTTTTCGTAACCGAACTAAGCTTCTTTGAAATATTTAGTACTCTGTAAAGTTGCAAAGAGTTGAAGTGCCTTGCGTGCTGCTAGTAATCGTAATATTCATTACGAGTCCCGAATTCTGAAACGATCCACTTCCCGAAGCTCGCAGCGATTCAAAACTACCAGATGAAATTGGTTGTGAAGGAATATTAAAATTTCTCTCACTTGTAAAAACAGCTCTATACGATCGAAACGAACCAATATTTGACTGATCCTCTATTGTCATTTCATTATCCTCACTGGAAATGTCAATAAATCTAAAATAATAAGGGTTATACCAAGAACAAGACATTACTCCTGCATAAGAGCCTTCGTACTCTTCAATAATTTTAGTCTCGCAACTTTCGCCTGAATACCATTCGCTGCATAAGCATTCGCCATCTTCGCACTCACCGTCATTAAAGCAACTAACATCTTTGCATTTATCGCATGACGAAAAAATGATGGCTGAAAGCAATAGGACAAAAAATGATCTCATTCGTAGTTCTATTTCAATTGAATAAGACGAAACTAAGCAATTTAATCATCGAAGTTTTTGTACCTAAAAATCTGTTTGCCGCTAAACAAATGATTTTCAATCCACGAAAGCATTCTATAGCGCAGCCGTTCATGTTTAAACTTAAACGTTCGTTCTAAAGGTCTGCCAGAGAAATTTAGGTCCTCGCTCCAATTCAACATGTTCATTCTCTCCCCCATCACCTTAGGATGAGAAGAATCAAATTGGCTAAGCTTTCCCATATCTCCAAAATCGAATTCGTTTTGGTATTGGATCAATTCATGTGAATGATTTCTATCCAAAGCATTCATCTTCTCTGTCATAACTTTCGGAGGCCTAACCCACCCATAATGATAGATTGCCGCATTCAACTTCTTGACCTTCAGTTTCCGTGTTCCTTCCTTGGAGCGAAAACTTTTGCCATCAAAATCGGCAATATGACGAAACGATTGCGCACTCTGCCAAGAGTGAATCTCAGGAATATTTCGAATGATTCTAATCTCTTCGTTATACCACCCGTGCGACCGAACAACATGGTTATAATCTCCCCAAAAATGATGGTATTGAAACAGAAAGCCTTCAATATTTAGATCCATTAAATGCTTTTCACAAGCCGCTTTAATTTCCTGATGATCTTGTTCGTGCAGCACTTCGTCTGCTTGTAGATAAAGCAACCAATTTCCTGAGCAATGACTTTTAGCTACATCCGTTTGCTGAGCATGAACGGTTCCATTCGGAAATGCGTTCACATCCCATTCGGTCTCGATGATTTTAATTTTATCTGAATCAATGGATTTGATGATTTCTAATGTGCGATCATCATCATCACTTTTGCCTATCGCCACAACAAATTCATCCACTAATGGCAAGGCCGACAGGATAGATTCTTTGATCGGATAATAGAGCTTATCCGCGTTTCTGCACATGGTGAAGGCTGAAATCTTCATTCGGTGATCAACTATGAAAGATCTTGAAGGTCCACCAAACGCTTGTATAGACCATTTTTCTCTAGCAGCTCAGCGTGATTTCCCATTTCTACAATTTCGCCCTTGTCGATGACGATGATGCGATCGGCATGCTGAACCGTGCTTAATCGGTGTGCAATCACAAAACTCGTTCTACCTTCCGTAAGCTTCTCCAATGCATCTTGCACCAAACGCTCGCTTTCTGTGTCTAGAGCTGATGTCGCTTCATCCATAATCATGATAGGAGGATCATTTAAAATGGCCCGTGCAATACTCAACCGCTGTTTTTGACCTCCAGACAATTTATTCCCTGCTTCCCCCACTCCAGTATCCAATCCTTCAGACAAGGAAACCGCAAAACCATGCGCATTGGCAGCGTGCAAGGCATCTATCACTTGCTTATCACTTGCATACTGATTACCGATAAGAAGGTTGTTTTTAACGCTATCATTAAACAGAATACTTTGCTGAGACACAATGCCGAATAAGCTTCTAAGATCATACACCTTAAAGTCTTTGATGTTTTTTCCGTCTAGCAAAATCTCACCTTCAGAAACATCGTAAAATCGTGGCATAAGATCAACCAACGTAGTTTTTCCGCCACCTGACGGCCCGACCAACGCAATGGATTCACCACGTTTTACCGTTAGATTAATGTTTTTCAAGACCGGCTCATCACCGTATTTGAACGAAACATTTCTGAATTCGATTTGGTCCTTGAAATTGGAGATACTCTCGGCCGCATTAGACTCTAACACTTGTTCGTCTGCCGTTAAAATCTCATCGATACGTTCACTTGCAGAAATTCCGCGTTGTACACGAACAAATGACTCAGATAGGGCTCGAGCGGGAGAAATCATTTGAGAAAAGATGACAATGTAAAGGATGAAAAACTCACCATTCAATGTATGACCATCTAGCACCAGGTTGCCTCCAAACCACAAAATCAAGGCAATGGTAATTGCAGATAAAGTTTCACCCAGTGGTGATGTCAAATACTGCTTCCTAAATAAGCGCACCATCAGTTTAAAATGCTGATCATTTACCTTATTGAAATAACGGTTAAAAACATCCTCTGCAGTAAAGCCTTTCACGATTCTAATGCCACCGACTGTTTCTTCTAGTGAAGTAACGACCTCACCCAGTTCTTCTTGACCTTTCTTCGCGGTGCGCTTTAAAGACTTTCCAATCAACCCAATCATCAAACCTGTAATTGGAAGCACAACAATCACGAACAGTGTTAACTCCCAGCTAATCCCAAGAAGTGTAATTAAGTAAAGAATAATCATCACCGGTTGGCGAAACAATGCCTCAAGAGCGCCCATAACAGACCACTCTACTTCTGCTACATCATTTGTAAACCGGGCCATGATTTGACCTTTTCGCTCATCCGTGTAATACGCCATGGGCAATCGCAACAGCTTTTGGTAAATCTCTCTTCGCAAATCACGAACAGCCACGTTTCTCAGAAAAGCCATCTGATGCAAAGCGAGGTACCTGAAAATATTGCGCACGAAAAACAGCCCAACAATAGCAATACAGAAGATGAACAATGCTTCCATCGGTCCTTCTTCTCGAATGTATTTCTCGAAACCAGCATTCAATTGATCAAGAATACCCGAGCCGACCACTGCATTTGGATCAACTTCCTTGTCAACACTATCAAACAAAATTTTCAGAAAAGGAACAATAGCCGAGAACGAAACAACTGAGAACGCAGCATTCAACAGATTGAATACCAAGTTTAGCGCTATCCTTCCTTTATAAGAAGCTAAATACTTAAGTATGTCAATGAATTTCTTCACTAAGAAGGCATCTTGAAAACACCCGTATAATTATGCGGAGTAATAAGCTTGAGTTCAGCCTTTATTTCATCCGTTACATTCAATGTGTCGATAAACTCGGACAACGATTCAGGAGTAACTTTAGCATTGCCTCTCGTCAATTCCTTGAGCGCCTCATAAGGCTTCTCGTATCCTTCTCTTCGCAATACAGTTTGAATAGCTTCGGCACATACTTCCCAATGGCGGTCAAGTTCTGCGTGAATCACATCTTCGTTCAAAATGAGCTTATCTAGCCCTTTTTCTATGGAAGCTAATGAAATAAGTGTGTGAGAAAATGGCATTCCAATATTTCTCAAAACAGTACTATCGGTTAAGTCTCGTTGAAGTCTAGAAATTGGAAGTTTAGCCGACAAATGCTCAAACATGGCATTGGCAAAACCCAAGTTTCCTTCTGCATTTTCAAAATCAATAGGATTCACCTTATGCGGCATGGCAGAAGAGCCCACTTCGCCCACTTTAATTTTTTGCTTGAAGTAATCCATTGAGATGTATTGCCAAATATCGCGGCTCAAATCAACAAGAATAGTGTTGATCCTTTTCCAATTGTCCATCAAGGCGGCCAAATGATCGTAATGCTCGATTTGAGTTGTCGTTTGAGATCGGTACAAGCCTAACGTATCATTCACAAATCGATTCACAAACTCAACCCAATTTGTATTCCCATAAGACACGTGATGGGCATTTAAATTGCCCGTTGCACCACCAAATTTTGCGGCAAATGGAATGTGTTGCATTTGCAGCATTTGTTGATCCAGTCGCTCAACGAAAACATAAAACTCCTTGCCTAACATCGTTGGAGAAGCCGGTTGACCATGAGTTCTTGCCAGCATTGGAATATCTTTCCATTCCTCTGCTAGGCAGCGGAGTTTCTCTTGAATCAAAAGCAATCTAGGAAGCATCACATTCACTTGCGCTTCTTTTATAGAAAGTGGAACAGCCGTATTGTTAATGTCTTGGCTCGTCAATCCAAAGTGAACAAATTCGAGCAAATCCGTTCTACCTAGCTTTTGAAGTTGCTCTTTCACAAAGTATTCAACCGCTTTAACGTCATGGTTAGTTGTTCGCTCAATTGTCTTGATTTGCTCTGCGTCTTGCAATGTGAAATCCATATAAAGACCGCGCAATTTGTATTTCTCATCATCAGTAAGAGGCGAAACACTCTTTAAACCTTCAGAAGCTAGTAATATCAGGTATTCGATTTCAATGCGAACACGGTATTTAAAAAGGGCATATTCTGAAAAGTAATCTACAAGAGGTTCGGTATGGCGCGAATAGCGCCCATCAACTGGAGAAACGGAGGTCAAAGCCTTTCTTGGCATGCGTTAAGATTTTAAAAAGAACGGCAAAGGTAGCTGAACAAAATGATCAACCGCTGCGCACTGCAACCAAAGTCACACTTCGATATAAAATGAAAGTTCACCTTTGCTCCCATGATTGAAATACTTGGATACGCAGCTGCCATTATAATAGGCATATCTCTTGGCCTGATCGGAGGAGGTGGCTCTATACTAACCGTTCCTATTTTGGTTTATTTATTGGGCATTTCACCCGTGATGTCGACTGCCTATTCCCTATTTATTGTTGGCGGATCAAGTTTAGTTGGTGTGATCAATTATGCTCGAAAAGGATTGGTTGATTATAAAACCGCACTGGCTTTTGGTCTACCTAGTTTGATAGCCGTTTTTGTCACTCGAAAATTCATCGTGCCTGCGATTCCTGAGAACATTTTCTCTGTTGCTGAATTCACCATGACGAAAGGCATGTTCTTAATGGTGCTTTTTGCCATCCTTATGCTAGTAGCATCGGTAGGCATGATCAAAAAGAAAAAAGAGAAAACTGCGGAAGAACACAAATCCATAAAACCATGGCAAACGATGCTGATCGTGCTGATTGAAGGCGCGGTTGTTGGCACACTAACTGGACTTGTAGGCGCTGGCGGTGGATTTTTAATCATCCCTGCTTTAGTGCTTTTTGCTGGCCTAGAAATGAAACGCGCCATCGGCACTTCACTCATCATCATAGCAGTGAAATCATTGGTCGGATTTACAGGCGATATGTCAAACTATGTTATTGACTGGCAATTTTTACTTGCCTTCACCGGCATGGCTGTTATTGGCATCTTCATCGGAAGCTTCTTGGCTACCAAAATAGACGGTCAAAAATTGAAAGTAGGCTTTGGTTGGTTTGTGCTAGTGATGGGTGCATTTATACTTCTTAAAGAATTGATCTGACCAATATCATTTTTTCAGTGTAACACAAGTCACTGTATTCCCCATTGCTTCTGTTCACCTTTGTTGCTGTTAAAATAAAAATCAACAATAAATGGAAATAGAACAGATCTACACAGGATGTTTAGCCGAAGCGGCCTATTACATCGAATCAAATGGCGAAGCAGCTATTGTAGATCCACTAAGAGAAGTGGAGCCTTACATTGCGATGGCAGAAAAACGCGGAGCCAAAATCAAATATGTACTCGAGACGCATTTTCATGCTGATTTTGTTTCCGGTCATTTGGACCTAGCGAAGAAGACCGGAGCCAAAATTGTGTATGGACCAACAGCGGTTGCGAATTTCGATGCTTACATAGCTGAAGATGGTGAAGAGTTGAGCCTTGGAAATATTAAAATCAAAGTACTTCACACGCCAGGACACACGATGGAATCTTCCACTTTCTTGGTGTTGGACGAAAACAACAAGCCGCACAGTATTTACTCTGGCGACACCCTTTTTATTGGTGACGTAGGCCGACCTGACTTGGCTGTAAAGACTCACTTAACCCAAGAAGACTTAGCAGGGCACCTATTCGAATCACTTCGCAATAAAATCATGCCTTTGCCGAATGATGTAATCGTTTATCCTGGGCACGGACAAGGAAGCGCATGTGGTAAAAACATGAGCAAAGAAACGTTTGACACGCTCGGAAATCAAAAGGCTACGAATTATGCACTGAGAGCCGACATGACCAAAGAAGAGTTCATCAAAGAAGTAACAACTGGTTTGGTAGCACCACCACAGTATTTTCCAAAAAATGCGGTAATGAACAAAATGGGATACACCAGTTTTGATGATGTGATGAGCCAAGGACTCAACTTCCTGAGTATTGTAGACTTTAAAGCAGAGATGCAAAAAGAAGGCACCATCATCATTGATACGCGCCATTATTCAAAGTTTACAGCTGGATTTATTCCTCAATCGATATTCATTGGCATTGACGACAATTTCGCTCCTTGGATGGGTGTGTTAATCGAAGATTTAGATGCTCCTATTTTGATGATTGCCGATGAAGGACGCGAAGAAGAAGTGATTACAAGAATGGCACGTGTAGGTTATGACAATCCAGTTGGATTCTTGAAAGGCGGCATTGAGGCTTGGGTTGCTGATGGCAGCGCACTAGACAACATCAATAATTACGAGCCGCGCGAGTTCATTGAAACATACAAAACGCAAGGTTTAGAAGTGTTGGATGTTAGAAAGCAAAGCGAATTTGAATCGCAGCATTTAGAAGGTGCAGAGAATTTCCCACTCGACTTTATCTATAAGAGCTTAGGACAATTGAATAAAGACAAAGCATACACGGTGCATTGTGCTGGCGGATACCGTTCGGTAGCAGCAGCTTCTATTATGAAAAAATATGGAGTAAAGGATGTATCGAACGTGTTAGGCGGATTCAATGCAATGAAAGTTTTAGATAACGCACCCGTAAGTGCGTTCCATGAGCAAACAACCATGTTATAACCACTGGTGGTTTAAGTTTTGATTGGTGTAGGCTCCGCTTGGTAGGCGGAGTGGTTGGAACCGAGGCGAGTTTATCGCCTCGGTTTTTTTATTTAATCTCTGTGACAAGAGTTACTGCGCTGGCCAATTGACATTCGTTCCTTTGAACTTGCAAAAAACAGCAATAAGACAGAACTGATGGAAACGATAGAAAAGAGAGAAACATTTAGTGAAATTGTAAACTCGGGAAAGACAGTCCTGGTTGATTTTTTTGCTGAATGGTGTGGCCCTTGCAAAATGATGCAGCCGATCTTAAAAGAACTCACTGCCATGACAGGTGATGATGTGCACGTCATTAAAATTGACGTTGACAAAAACCCTATGGCGTCCAATACGTTTCAAATTAGAGGCGTGCCTACTTTGATAATTTTCAAAAACGGCCAAATCAAATGGAGACAATCGGGAGTGTTAAGTGCCGCCCAATTGAAACAAGTAATTGACGGAATAGAATAATGAATAAGTTTCTTCACTACATCGAATCAAACACCAAGATTTGGGCATTAGCCTCATTATCATTAGGCCTAGCGCCTTTCTTTCCTGAGCCACATATTTGGGGCAAACTCAAATGGATTGCCGGAGGTGCGGTTGGCATGGGAAGTATCGACTGGTTCGACACACTGATGCATGGTGCGCCATGGCTGCTATTAATTCTATCTTTAATTCTCAAACTAAAAAACAAATAATATGAAATACCTTTTATCCCTCACTTTGGCCATTACACTATTATCATGTGGCGCTCAGAACCAGCAATCAACAGACGGTAACTACTCTAATGTTAGCAACGAAGAAGCGAAAGAAATGATGAGCAGTAATGCTGATCTTCAAATCATTGATGTAAGAACGGATGGCGAAGTAGCTCAAGGAATTATTGAAGGAGCAGTTCAGATGGACATTTCAAAACCAAATTTCGAAAAGGAATTGGAAACACTGGATAAAAGCAAGCCAGTATTGGTTTACTGTGCTGCCGGAGGTAGAAGTAAAACTGCCCAAAACATTATGAAAGAAAAAGGGTTTGAAAGCGTAGCTAACTTAACGCACGGCTACAGCGGTTGGAAATAAAAGCACAGCAGATTCATGAACCAATACATTGACGTTTTCTTAAGATCGTTTTCTGATTTCGCAGGCTATACCTGGAGAGAAATCACATTTCAAGTTGATCCTTGGTATGTCAATTATTTTTGGTGGCTTGTCCTGTTATCACTTGTGATTTGGGGACTAGAGATTGCATTTCCTTGGCGTAAAAATCAGGCCATTATCCGAAAAGATTTCTGGCTCGATACGTTCTATATGTTCTTCAATTTCTACATCTTTAAGATCATCATCTTCATGGCATTTTCGAATGTTACAGAGTTGTTCTTTAAAGAAATTGTAGGAGAAGATCTTTCACGTTTTGTACTCTTTGACCTCTCAGAGGTAAATTGGTGGCTACAGCTTCTTATTTTCTTTGTCGCCACTGATTTTATTCAATGGTTCACCCATGTCACGCTTCATCGCTTTGATTTCTTGTGGCAATTTCACAAAGTGCATCACTCAGTAGAGCAAATGGGCTTTGCCGCTCACCTGCGCTACCACTGGATGGAAAACGTGTTCTACACACCTATGAAATATATAGCAGTGATGCTCATAGGAGGTTTCACTCCTGATCAAGCTTATATCGTATTCTACATTGCCATAGCCATTGGACATTTGAATCATGCTAATATTCATTTGACATATGGTCCGTTGAAATACATTTTGAATAATCCTGTAATGCATCTTTGGCATCACGCTTACAATCTGCCTGAAAACAGAAGGTACGGCATCAATTTTGGCATCACATTAAGCGTTTGGGATTATCTATTCAGAACAGCGAGCATTCCAAAAGATGATGGAGAGATTCGACTAGGTTTCCCAGAAATGGAAAAAATTCCATCGAGCTTTTGGGGTCAATTATTTCAGGGCTTTCGCAAAAGCAAGTAGTAATTTCCGTCATGATTTCATGTTAAAAGTCTAATTAAGTAAGGTTATATTTGAGGGATTAGATAAGACCTTATGGATTTAGAAATTAAGACACTTCTCCAACAGAAATTCCCTGCTTTTGATGAGCAATTAGCCGATAAGTTAGCAGAGCTAGGAACACTTAAAACCTTTGAAGAAGGAGAAGAGTTGATGCGCACTGGACAGTATTTCAAATCCACAATGTTGATTGTTGAAGGACTTGTAAAGCTCTATCGTGAAGGTGAAAATGGAGGTGAATTTTTCATCTATTACATCGAACCTGGAAATGCATGTGCCCTATCCATGGTTTGCGCGTCTCAGCAAAAAACTTCAGAATTAATGGCCAAAGCTATGACCCCAAGTAAGGCTATTATGGTTCCCATTGATAAAATGGATGCCTTAATGCTGGAGCATAAATCATGGTATTATTTCGTACTTGAAACCTATCGATCTCGATTTGAAGAAATGCTCACTGTGGTTGATGCGATTGCTTTTAAAGCGATGGATGAACGATTGGAGTTCTACCTTATCAATCAAGCACGAACGTTAGAAACAACCATCATTAAAACGACCCATCAAGAAATTGCCAACGACCTCAACACTTCTCGAGAAGTAATATCTCGCTTGCTTAAGAAGATGGAGCAAAATGGAATGATTAGTTTACACAGGAATCAAATTGATATGGCTCCACTAGTTGAAAACGTATAGTTATGCTTAGCGCCTTTAAGGCTTACCTCTCTTCTTTTCGCTTTTTGAAAAAGCACGGTTTAACGTGGTTTTTGTGGTTTCCGTTAATCATCACCCTCCTCGTTTTTTTTGGAGGTTTTACCCTAACCGCTTGGGCAACAGAGATATTTTCAAGTCTTTTAAACGACCTCTTAAAAGATGCTTCTTGGCTGCCTGAATGGGCTGGCTTCATCAATGGTGTGGTCTATTGGGTGCTCTGGATCATCCTGAGAATTCTCTTGTATTTCGTATTTGCCTTCATTGGAGGGTCCATTATTCTGCTAATGATGTCACCAATATTGACGTGGCTGAGTGAGCGCGTTGGACAGGAATTGGGTGATGAAATAGTAGATTTTAGCTTTGCTCAATTCATACGTGATCTAACGCGTGCAGCGGGACTTGCCTTGACGAATGGATTCTACCAACTGCTTCTAGCTATTCTTTGTGTTGGAATTGGATTTATTCCAGTGATTGGCCTAGCCGCACCATTCATCTTATTTGGTGTAAATGCCTATTTCTATGGTTACAACTTTGTAGACTATGCGCTTGAACGCAAACAACTAAGCGTGAGACAAAGCAGGCTTTTCGTTTGGAAGAATAAATTTTCTTCATTGAGCTTAGGCGCGCCATTTGCATTATGGAATTTGATTCCTTTTATCGGACCTATGACCTCTGGGTTCATTGCTGTTTTCGCTACAGTGGTTGGTACAATAGAAGTCGAACGGATTACGAAAAAGCTACAGCATGAAGGTTAGTCATCTACTAATTTTCTCTGCTTTGGCTTTATCCACTGCATCTTCTTTCATGGCTTGCAATCGTGAAGACCCAGAAAAAACACGAGAAGAAATAGTGCTTTTCAGCGATGAATTTGATGTACCGAATACCTGGGTAAAATATGATTGGGATAACCTAGCCTATACTCTGGACTCAACAGGATCTATATTCGTAAATGGAATTCTTAGCTTAAATGCGGATGAATCGGCAGGCTGCAAAAGACAAAAAGCAGAACGAAACTATCGTGTAACTCCCAGTATTCAAGAAGCGCTTAACACCAATGATACGATGCTTTTTGAACTGATCTTCAACTATGCGAGCAGTCAATCTTCAGGACAAGTAATTGGTGTTTTCCAATTCAATGATTTCAACCTAAGGATCGATTTCCCAAACAAGCCTTCCAAGTCAACGATTGAATTAATACTCGTGAACTGGGTTGTGAAAGAAGTAAAGGAGAATGGAGTAATCACGGCTGATTATTCAATCACAACTTCCAAAAGCCTAGCGTCAGAAAGCGGGGTAATATTTTCAACAAACGCCTGTAATGGAGATTCAGCTGCCATTGCATCTTTGGGAGTCGAAAGCTTTAAATTAAGCTACCCGAAATGGACTATAAATTAAAGCCATTGAACTGGAATCGTTCAATGATCTTCTTGCCATTATCAGCATGAACTGAAATTGATTGATCATTGCTGGTGTAGGTAAGAATATAGATCACACCTTCATTCAACTCTATCATTTGGACAAAGTATAAATCCATGCGCTCTTGCGTAGCTGTATACGTCAACCAATAACGTTCTCCTTTCTGCTCAATGTTTAGATCTCGCAAATCAGACATGTACTTCTCAAGAACGCCCTCAGAATTCTTAACGTAATCAAACAAGGTCATATCCATTTTAGAGATATCTTCTTTCACCAAGTTGACATTCTCTCTGAACATATCATTCTTGGAATCTCGTGGCGAAAAGAGAATAAACGTGGTATTCATTCTACCTGTTACATCCATCTCCCAATCTTGAGGAGCAAAGACAGAATACTCCTTATGGTCATATTCGACCCAGCCATCAGCTCCAATGATCAATTCTTCTTCGGCACTCACTTCAATAGGCTCATCTACTGATTCTGCCTCCTTATTAGCATCATCACCGCTGCACGATGCAATCGAAACAATCAATCCAATAAACAGCAAATACTTAAACTTCATATCACTTCGATTTTTTCGGATCGAAAGGCTTCCAATCCAAACTTCTTATGAAGGCATCCATCTCTGATTCAAATGTTCTCAATCCTTCTGGAGCATTAAGACGGTTATATACCCATTGACGTTCGCTGCTGGTTTGTAAAATTGTCAAAGTAGATGGGATGTCAGTAACTGGCGCATCATATACATGGTCATAACTGAAGTAATCTGTTTGCTTCGCTTTATCCACAATAAACTTCATCTGCTCAGCTGTCAACGTAGCGTCATGAAACCCTTCGAAATCAAAAAAGCGTTTCGCTTCTATCACCGCATGACCTGCTGTGTCTATATCAAGATTATAGACCGGACATTGACCAAAACAAGGAGATCGATACATGCCAAAAAACATGGACTCAGTTATATAAGGCTGATGGCGCTTATTCTCTTGCGCTTTCTTGGCTAAATCTTCAGAAGAGGATTCAGTCACTTCATCCTGTTGAGAAACCTCTTCTTCTGTTGCGACTTCCGAGGCAACAGCTTCTTTCTTGGATATTTCAGGCAGTTTCCCTTCGGTCGATTTGCTTGAATTCTTGCATCCAACAAAGAATAAAACAACGATTAAGCTAAGCGCTAATGCAGTCTTCATGAACCTTATTTTTTAGGTGTTTGAATACCTCTATTCTTGGCCATTTTCTCTATTCTTTGCTGAAATCCAGACTTTTTATTTGGCTTCTTCTTATTTGCTTGAATTTTAGCGTGAATCTTATCCTCATCGATAAAGAATCGCTTGATGATAAACTGCTGAAGCATTGTAATAACGTTTGCGGAAAGATAGTAGTAGCTTAATCCTGAAGAATAGCTATTGAAGAAGAACAACAACATGAAGGGCATGAAGTAAATCATCATCTTCATTTGAGGCATTTGGGCATTTCCTCCGCCTGTCATATCCATGTTATACTTGGAATAGAAGAAGGTTGAAATAGCCATGAGGATGGTAAACAAACTCACGTGATCACCATAAAATGGAATCTCAAATGGGAGTTGCATGATGGAGTCATAAGAACTCAAATCCTCTGCCCACAAAAATGATTCTTGTCTCAATTCAATACTTGCAGGGAAGAATCGGAACATGGCATAAAGGATCGGTAGTTGAAGTACCATTGGAATACAACCTGCCATAGGATTAACGCCTGCTTGGCGATATAACCCCATCACAGCCTGTTGCTTGGCCATTGCGTCTTTGCCTTCAAACTTCTTGTTCAACTCATCAATTTCAGGCTTCAAAACACGCATGCGAGCACTTGATACATAGTTTTTCCAAGTCAATGGGAAAAGAAGCAACTTGATTAGTATGGTTAAGATCAAAATGATGATACCATAACTCATCCCCGAGTTCTTATCTAGAAAGTTAAACGTTGGAATTACCAACCAGCGGTTTACCCAACCAAATATTGTCCACCCAAGATCGATTTGATCCTCCAATCCTATTCCCAGGTCACTTAGTGTCTGGTAGTGATTGGGACCGACATAAAACTTAAAAGGAACAGAAGGATTTCTTCCATTGCCAAACTCTAACCCTAATGATGTGGAAAGACCTTTAGTGTAATTCTCATCTTCCATCTCAATGGTTTCGACTGTTGCGCCCTCTTTGCTGAATCCTTCCTCGGAAATTAAGGCTGCAGAGAAAAACTGTTGCTTAAACGCCACCCATTGAATAGAAGCTTCCAATTCTTCAGATTCATAACTCGTTTCAGAAACATAGTCTGCATCATCCGTCATGTACTTATAATACATGGTAGTTTTCATCTGTTCCTGATCACGGCTCTTTTCATGGAAAGGAGCATCAATTTTCCAATTCAACTCAAACAAGTCGTCACTTGATCTGAGAACATTATCCATTCCAACAACTGAAACTTCAGCGTTTATGATATATGATTCGCCTTCTTCAATAATGTATGACATCTCTAAATACTGGTCTTTATTATCACCGTAGATGCGATAAACAGCGCTCGTTGAAGACATTTCATCTGGAACTTCCTGGAAATAAAGGTCAGAACTTGAAAGCTCTGTATTTTGATCTAACCAGAAATCTACGTTGAACCTTGATGTCCCCTCTTCAAACAGGAAGAGAGGCATTGAATCGTAGGTCACATACTCAATCAACTCTCCTGAAACCGGTGCACCACCTTTATTTGAAAGCGTAAACTTTACGAAATCATTTTCGATGGTATGGTATTTTTCTTCCCCACTTGCAGCAGTAGCAAACGAACCAAATCGCTGTCTGTTCTTAATCTTATCTAAGGAATCCTGTAACGTTTTGGCTACTGAATCAAGACCAATATTTTGGCTTTGAGCAGTATCAACTGGCTTTAAATCAGCTTCTACCATCTTTGCCACGAGCTCGTCATCTGCCTGAACAGCAGCTATGCTATCTTGAACGAGTTTTTGAGCTTCAATCTCTTCTTGAGAGGGCTGCATCCAAAAGCTGTATCCTATAAGAATCGCACCAATTAGAACTAACCCCGTTAATGTATTTCTATCCATTTCTAATGCTCGCTAAATTGAGGCGGCAAAGGTATGTTTTCAGCCTTAGTTGAACATTGAATTCCTTGATAAGTGGAAAAGATGACCTTCGATCGGAAAAAAAAAGGCCGAGATGGCTTGAATCTTTTACAATTCATTGCTCATCTCAGCCCTTATTACTTAGGTATTGCTAACCGTTTTTTACTTGATATATCTAAAATCGTGATTGTTTTCAATTTTTAAGAGCGACTCATAAATCAATTTGATCACACTCTCCACATCATTCCTGTGTACCATTTCTACTGTAGTATGCATGTAGCGCAGTGGTAATGAAATCAAGGCAGAAGCTACTCCGCCAGCACCAAATGCAAATGCATCTGTGTCTGTTCCCGTATACCTGCTGGCTGCCATGCGCTGGAAATCAATCTTGTTATCTTGAGCAGCACCGATGATAAGCTTCAACAAATTATTTTGTACTGCAGGTGCATAACTCAAAACCGGTCCATCGCCAGATTTAAAGTCACCTTGCTCTAATTTATTCATCATTGGCGTTGTAGTATCGTGACAAACATCCGTAACGATAGCAACGTTCGGACGCAATCTTTCAACGATCATTTCGGCTCCTCTGAGACCAATCTCTTCTTGAACAGAATTCACAATGTATAAACCAAAAGGAAGCTTCTTCTTATTCTCTTTCAATAAACGCGCTACTTCAGCAATCATAAAACCGCCAATTCTGTTATCCAACGCGCGACCTACAAAGTGATCGTTGTTTAGGATAATAAACTCATCAGGATAAGTGATTACGCATCCAACATGAATACCCATTTCTCCCACTTCCTTTTTTGATCGTGCACCGCAATCCAACCAAATATTTGTTGCTTTTGGAATATCTTCCTTATCTGATTTGCGCACGTGAATCGCTGGCCAACCAAAGACCGCTGTCACTGGACCATTATCAGTGTGAATAATCACACGTTTTGATGGTGCAATTTGATGATCTGAACCTCCATTACGCTTAACGTAGATCATACCATCATCAGTTATGTAATGCACAAACCATGAAATTTCATCCGCATGTGCTTCAATAACCACTTTAAACTCTGCATCCGGATTGATTACACCAACTGCTGTTCCGTAGGTATCAACGATGTAATCATCAATATATGGCTTCAAATACTCTAACCAAATCTTCTGTCCTTCTGCCTCAAATCCAGTTGGAGAAGGATTGTTAAGGTATTTCTCCAAAAATTTCATTGAACTATCCGTCAGCACTTTGGACGCAGATGCCTTTGCGCTTTTTGTTTTCTCTGTCTTTGCCATTTTATTGAATTGATCCCCGAATGTAATAAGCGTGCACGACTTCTGAACTACTTGCAGACATATATGTTTTAATTGCAGATTTGCATCTATATGTTTACTACCGGAAGAATAATTTTCGCGCTTGTTTTTGCCATCGCTTTTTTAGGGTATTTGATTTGGGCATACCGAAAGGACGCCATGCTTTCAAAAAAATACTACAAAGGAACCTTCATTATCTTATTGATTCTCATAGCAATATGGCTTTTATTCTTTGGATTCGTTCGCTTAACCTAAACCGATAGCGATAATTTCCGTACACTAGTCTCGTGCTTAAATCGTTATTAAATTTCTTACTAGTCATTTTGCTGCTTGCTTCCTGTTCAGGGCGAGGAGGAGATCGTGATATATTAAGTAAGACTAAGAAAACCGCACCTCATCGAGATCTGAAAGAAATCAAGGAGAGCGGAAGGTTAGTCGCCCTCACCGATTTTAGCAGTTCCAGCTATTTCATTTACAAAGGCATTCCTATGGGTTTTGAATATGACCTTTTGGAACGTTTTTGTGAGCATATTGGCGTTGATTTATCCATTGAGGTTGTCGAAGACATGGATGAAATCATTGGCATGCTCAACGATAACCAAGGAGATGTAATTGCTGCAAACTACACCGTGACCAATCAGAGGAAAAAAGATGTGTTGTTTACTAAATCAGTGCTCCAAACAAAACAAGTATTGGTGCAACGCTTGCCGGAAAAATGGTGGACGCTTACCCGTGATAAGCTAGATCAACAATTGGTTAAAAACCCGGTAGGCCTGATTGGAAAGACAATATATGTGAGGCGCCACAGCTCATTCTATACTCGATTGATCAATTTAATGGATGAATTGGGTGGAATCATTAATGTGAAATTTGCTGATGGTGAAGGAACTGAAAAGTTAATTGAAATGGTTTCTGAGGGTGAAATTGAATACACTGTAGCCGATGAGAATATTGCGATTCTCAATAAAGCCTACCTCCCTAACATTGACATTTCTACCTCTCTAAGCTTCACGCAGAACGTAGCATGGGCTTGTCGTATTTCAAGCCCAGAGCTTTTAAAAGCCTTTAACGATTGGCTTGCGAAATTCAAAAAAACAGAAGAGTTTGCCGTCATTCATTTAAAGTATTTCAAGGCCCGGACAAAGCATAAAGAGAGGGTGATGAGCGAGTACTCTTCATTTAAAGGTGATAAGATCTCACCGTATGACGAAATCGTCAAGAACGAAGCACAAAGACTCAACTGGGATTGGAAGCTGCTTACGGCAATGATCTATCAAGAATCCAGGTTCGTTCCAGATGCAAAGGCATGGACGGGCGCAAGTGGGTTGATGCAATTAATTCCCGAAACTGCTGAACGGTTTGGTGCAGATAGCTTAAGTGGCCCAAAAGAAAATATCCATGCGGGCGTCTCCTTCCTTATTTCCCTGAACAGTTATTGGACTGATAGATTGCAGGATAGTCTTGAAGTGATAAAGTTCTCTCTAGCATCATATAACGTTGGGCTAGGGCATGTCTTAGACGCTGTGAGATTAACAGAAAAGTTCAACAGTGATGCTTCTCAATGGAGTAATGTTGCGAAATTTCTAGAACTGAAAGCTCAGCCAGAGTACTATAAAGATCCTGTGGTGAGACATGGTTACTGCAGAGGCTCAGAACCCGTTGAATACGTGAAAAGCATTATTTCTTTATGGGAACATTACAGCAATACTTCAATTGCAATAAAGCCCGCTACTTCTTCATCCAACTCGGCATCGTAGAAGGATCGCGCTCTACCTTTTTTTCTCGTTTTTCTTCGTGAAAGAAATATTTGAAATCAATCGTTAAGTAATTTCCCGAAAGTTGAAGCACCCCCAAATCCTCAAACTTGGCTGTTGAGTTTGTGTACGTGTAGTTGATTCCTGTATTGTAAATCGGACTAAAAGGACGATGATAAGAGGCTCCGATATAAAAATAACCTGATTCTTTCGTGCGATATTCAAAACCGATATTGGCAATCAATCCCGTTTTCACGAAGTTCAAAATAGAATTAGAATTGGCAAACCCTGTTCTCAAGCTGTATTGATAAAAGTCTTGACTTGTTCCGCTAGACACATCAGAAGGAAACATATCCAAGGCTAAACCAAACGATGCATTCATATATATTTTATCGGAAAGTCTGACAAAAACCAATCCGCTAATTGGGATTTCATATCCGATAATTCGAAAGTCTGTGGTGTCTGCAAATGACAATTCTTCATGATAAACCTGAGCTGAAAAATTTCTTCGGACAAAGCTAATTCCTGACTCTAGAGACAACCACTTGTTCAATCCAAACCGCATCACACCTCCAAATGCATAACCAACTTGCTGATTCAATGCGTAGTCAACGCCATTCTGCGAAAGCTCAGTTGCCCCTGCTCTGAAAAGATTGCTTGGAATAATAGGTTTCATTTGAACACCGAAGGTTGTCACCCTCTCTTGAGAGAAAGATGGAACGGAACATAAAAACAACATTATTACAACCAACAATCGCATCAGGTCAAAAGTCGGTATTGTGAATGAATCGGCTCATATTGAATTAGATTATGGCCGCTTTAAGGGTTGCTTTTCAACGCACCCATAATCGCCAAAAACATAATCACAGCGGAAATAGCAATTACAATCCAGCGCATAGAAGCCGTGGGAATAAACTTTTCGCGATGCTTTCCAATCGCTAGATAATTTAAGCGATCCACCTTCTTTTCTAATATTTTAGCGATTCCAAAATAAGTTGGTTTTCTAGCATCATCCTCATCAATTTGAGCTTCAAATTCAACCTCTTCATCTACCAAGTACATGGTGAATGTTTCGGCTTGTTGCTTATCATAAAAACGATAAACGACCTTGAATTGATTAGTTGGATGTGTCAATTTATTCGTGAAGTTGAACTGTTCTTCAAGGTCCATCATATCACCCTAAGTCTTTGTCCAACATATAAATAACCGTTTCGTCTTATGCCATTCAATTCAGCCAAGCGATATGTGGTGGTTCCATAAAGTCGTGCAATTTCAAAAAGACTATCACCGCGCTTTACAGTGTAGATTAATATTCCTTTTGGATAAGATACGTATCCGTTTTTGGTACGCTTTAGCATCAGTGTATCGTTCACCAAACTATTTTCATCGAATGAGATAAAGCTTAACGGGTTTAATGGTTTGCCTTTAAATCTAATTTCAAAATGCAAATGACTTCCTGTACTATGCCCCGAGCTTCCGCCTAATCCAACAACCTGACCCGCGTCTACTTTGTCACCTTCTTTTACCTTAAACCGGTGTAAGTGGGCGTATAATGTTTCTAGGCCATTGTAATGACGAACTACTACCACGCGGCCATAACCACCGCTCACCCTGGCCACCCGGACCACTCCAGGCAATACGGAGACCACCGGATCCCAAACTTCAAGGTCAATGTCCACACCATTATGCATACGACCATCTCGCCATCCGAATTTTGAAGTCATCACATTTTTAACCGGCACTTGAAATTCACCCAAGTCTTTATGGTCTGTCAAAAGAATTGAAAGCGCAGTGTCTTCCGCCCCCAAGTTCCATTCATATGGATTCGGATTTCCTACGATCCATTTCGGGTACATTTCTTCTGCAGGAATTGGACTTCCAATCTTTCCAATAAATAAATCCTTAGGAATTGCGACAATAAACTCTTCCGGCCTATTGGCAAGAAAAATATTTATCTGATTGATCAAAGCATAAGGCACCTCTTCTGTTTCAAACAAAGAATCGATATAGTTGACTAATTCTTCTTCCGTTTTAGAAGTAAGGGAGATGTATAAGTCCAGATAATTGCTAAAAGTGCTGACACCATGAAACTTTAAGACAGAATCACGCAAATCTCTCACTTGGTTATCATTCAGACCTGTGACAGCATCAAAAAGCAGTTCTTCACCATACATCACTACTGCATCAACAGTATCTCTCTTTGGACCAGGCTCAGCACCTCCGGCAAAGGAGAAGTTGAAGCAAAAAAGTGCAGCTATTAAGGTGAGTAATCTCATTTTGAAGATGACCAAAAATAAAACATTCAAGAACCGAAACGTAAGTCTGAAGTTTTCAATATGAATTAAACGCTTGATTTAGGCGAAAAGCCCCATGAATTCGACAAACATGTTTTGAATGAATCGAAAATCAACTTTTCCATTTGATATTGCAGCCCATGCTCGGAAACTGCTCACCTGAAAGCTTATTTCCCGCCAGAATATCATTCAACACTTTTCTCAAATCACTACCTGAAACCGGAATGTCATTTCCCGGAGTGCTGTCATCAAGTCTTCCTCGATACACACATTTCAATTCGGAGTCAAACACCATAAAATCTGGAGTGCATTCGGCTTGGTAAGACTTTGCAACTTCTTGGGTTTCATCATAGAGGTATGGAAATGGGAAATTAAATTCTTGGGCTATTTCCCTCATCAATTCTGGTGCATCTTGAGGATGGTTTTCAACATCATTTGAACTAATCGCGATAAAACTAATTCCTTTCAATTTATATGCATTCGCAAGGCGTACAAGCTCCTCCCTTACATGAATAACGTACGGACAATGATTGCAGATAAACATAAACACTGTTGCCCGCTCACCTTTCAAGTCTTTCAGCATCCTTTGTTCATTTCGGACTACATCCAAGAGAGAAAATTTAGGCGCTTTAAAACCAAGCGCAATCTTTCGTGTTTCGGTTAGTGACATCAAAATTATTTGTTCAAATGTAGCCATTCACATTTGCATAAATTTTTTATTTGCCCATACATTAAATGTATATACATATATTTGCATCACTAAAAATTTAAACAATGAAAAAACTATCGATTATTGCAGCGCTCGGATTAGGGGCGATATTTATGTCTTTCGGTCCAATTCTAAAATCTGAAAAGCTAACCATCAAACCAGAATCAAGTAAAATTGAGTGGTATGCTGAAAAAGTAACTGGCAAGCACAATGGCCTTGTAAACTTAAAAAGCGGAACCGTAGATGTAGCAAACGGCCAATTGAAAGGTGGTTCATTTATCATAGACATGACTTCAATTAAGGTCACAGATCTTGAAGGAGAATACGCTCAAAAATTGGAAGGACATTTAAAATCACCAGACTTCTTTGGAACCACAGATCATGAAACAGCTGAATACACGATTACAGGAGTAAAGCCAACGACCGCTGGGAAATACAACACCGCCATTAATGGAATGCTTACCATCAAAGGAATTTCACATCCAGTGAGCTTTCCCGCAAAAGTGGAAACAGCAGACGGGAAATTTGCTGCTTATGGTGAAATAGTTGTTGACCGCTCAAAATATGATGTGAAGTACGGATCCAATAGCTTCTTTGATAACTTAGGGGACAAAGCCATTTATGATGAATTCACAATGAAAGTTAGCCTCGGAGCGAAACTTTAAAAATTTTTATTTTGGATTTTGATTGTTGGGCCTTCCTGAATATTCAGGAAGGCCTTTTTTTATTTAGATAATCTTGGTAGTTCTGCCACTATTCGTCAACTTTGATATCCATCAAAATTCCAATCATGAAAAAAATTATCCTTTTCATCGCCAGCGCAGTATTGATCATGAGCTGCGGTAAAGTCAAAGAAGAAAACGAAGCGTTCACTGAAATTGCAGAAGACTATGCTCTTGCAGAAAGCTTATGGGATGATTTAGGAGAGCAAGTAGAAGGAAGTGCTGAGAATGTGGAAGCAAAAGATAGTACTTGGCAATCTTGTGCAATCATCACCGTAGATACCGTTGGAAATCCCTTTCCTTTCAGTGTCACTGTTGATTTCGGAGAGATAGGGTGCGTTGGAAGAGATGGAAAGACACGCACTGGACAAATCAGTTACACCATGACCGGTTGGTATAGAGAGGAAGGAAGTATCCTTACAACCACCACGAGTAACTATACGGTAGATGGCTATAAAGTAACTGGCACACGAACCGCAACAAATAAAGGAGAGAATGCTATCGGACAACTGCACTTTTCTGTGGAAGTATCTGGGGCTAGCATAACTGATCTTGAAGGACAAACAATGTCTTGGGAATCATCACGGATTAGAACATGGATTGAAGGAGAAGAAACAGGTTTCTTCACAAGCAATGGCAGCGGAGGCTTCTTAGGTTGGGATGGAATTACAGATGATGTTTACGAAATAACTGGCTCTGCTAATGGCGTTTCAAGAAGTGGTAACACTTTTGACATTGACATCACTTCAGCGCTGAGAGTGCAACTAGACTGCATTTGGATAACAGAAGGAGTTTTATCATTAAAACCGGAAGACTATGATGCCCGAACTCTTGATTATGGAGATGGAACATGCGACAATAAAGCGCTTTTAAGTACCAACAGAAAAGATGTTGAGATTACGTTGAGGGGCTAACCGAATTACCTCTTGCTCTATTCCTTAATAAACTTGGTTGCAAAATCATGACCATCCGATTTTATTCTCATGAAATAAACTCCCCTTTCAAATCCTACTACGCTGATCTTTAATGCGGTTGATATTGCTGAGCGAAAAACAACCTTCCCAGTAAAGTCAATGATCTCAACTTGACTCAATTCATCATAAGCTTGATCTGAGGAAATGGTTAATTCATTTGCGGCAGGATTTGGGTAAAGGCTGAAAGAAAAGGACTCAGCCGAAACACTTCCAACGCCAAGAGGTGGTTCGGGAGGTAAACAAGAATGCACCATGTCAAATTTCGTTTGAAGCGAATCAATAGGTTCAATTCCATCGTTATTGCGCGTTCTTACTGAAGCCAAAAATGATGGACTACCGGGCGCATCTGTTGATTGTGCGACTTTCACAAAAGCAAACAAAGACGATGTTCCATTGCTCGAACACCTCGAATCCGCTCCTACCATATTGGCACCTTGAAGGGCAGCCATGAGCTTACACGCTAAATCTCCCGGCTCGTTTAAAAACCGAGCCTCCATTGAATCAAGTACTTCTTGTCCCAAAAGAATATTTCCCTGAATCGAATAATTAGGCCCCGTGATATGATTCTTATAATCATCTGTGGAAGCGCCAGTATGAGCTGCTGATTGAGGCAAGCCATCAACGAAACCAACAATTCCGTATTGTCTAAGCTCCGGTTGATTTGACACATCATTGGCCACGAGCCACTCAATAATTTGACCTGGTGTATCACCCAAATTCATTCTAGCAGCGGCATTGTTTTGATTTGTTCCTAAATAATAAGCCTGGGAATTAATTGCCCCTACTCCAGGAAAAAGCTCACCCAAAAAATCATCATTCGAAAAAGGAGTTTGAAAAAGATCTACGCATGAAGCGCCTGCGCTTCCTACTTCACCTGTATTAGAATCCAAAGCAACAATAGAAAATGTATCCTGGGCAATCATAAAACCAGAACCAAATAGCATTGCAAACATGATCAATAGTCTATCTTTTTTCATCCTTAAAACATTTTTTAGTTCAGTAAACTAGGCAATAATAAGACTATCAGTTTAGAAAAAAAGAAGTGGCCGTTCAGTTCAATTAAGAGGAGAATAAATCAGTAGCAAAATACAACTCAGGCTTTAAAACCCTCCCAAAATCGATATTAAAAGAAGAAAAAAAATGATGATTAACAAGAGTATTATGATATATACGATCATTGTTATTATTCCCAATATAAAACCGATTTGGCCTAAGAGAAAATCTTTCTTCGTAATCCCGCCCAATACCATAGCAGCTATGGACGCAACGAAGGATAAGCCAAATATCACAAAGCCCGCTGCGCCCGAAACAGCAAAAGCCGGAATTATCAGTAGAATGGAAGCCACGCCAAAAATCAGGGCAATCGTGGCGATGATTTCTCTATTCTTATCGAAGTAAGGATCATCATCGATATGCTCAACTTTTTTCCGTTGAAGTTTGGCATCAACATTTTCTAATACTTGGCCTAATTCCCTTTGGACTCGTTTTTTCTTTGCCTTCAACTCTACGATATGCCTGACCAGTTTTTCCGCTCTGAGATTCTTGTTCTTCGGAGGCTTTATTTCATCTAAACTTCCAATATCCTCAGGACTCACC
This sequence comes from uncultured Flavobacteriales bacterium, assembly GCA_905479105.1. Taxonomy (GTDB): domain Bacteria; phylum Bacteroidota; class Bacteroidia; order Flavobacteriales_G; family Salibacteraceae; genus SHAN690. The sequence continues at coordinate 474,843 of CAJQLE010000003.1, read as the reverse complement.
GAAGGGGGCTTTTCCGCAATTTCCATTTGTCTCTCAGGAAGATCGATTGACTTGGTAGGTTTATGCTGATTGGATCCTAAATTCAAGTGAAACCCACTTCTGTGCTTTCTCTTTTGAAGCAAGTGCGATGAAGCAACATCATTATTGCTACTGCAAGAGCTGAACAAAAAAGAGGTTATTAAAACTGCGACCAATAAAGCGGCTTTATGAAAGCGAATAAGACCCATAGCGCAAAGAGTAAGATTATAGATGCGCAAGTTATGCAACTAACAATTATCTGCTGATTGAACTGCCGCTTATTTAGGATTCTGATTAAACTTGTTCTATGCAAAATCAAAAACACCTCGTACACCTCAAAGAGGGAATTCATTACCTCAATTGTGCTGCGAAATCTCCATTATTGATAAAAGGTGAAGCCGCAATGCATAAAGCTCTGGATCGCGAGAAAAACCTGCATTTGCGCACCGCTAACGACTTTTTTGATCGACCAGAAACCGGTAGAAAACTATTCGCCTCTTTGGTCAATTGTGAACCAAAACAAGTGGCTTTCATGCCAGCTGTGTCATACGGACTTAGCTCCGTTCTAAAGAATGTCCCTTGCAGCCAAGGTCAGCATGCCATTACCATAGAAAGCGAATTTCCAAGTGACTATTTAGCCTTAGAAAGCTGGAGCCGAAAACATGGAGCACCAATCAAAATAATTGGCCCCAATGATTGCAACCAACCTCTTTCAGATTGGAATGAGCGAATTATTGACGCCATTACTAATAACACTGCCGTGGTGGTGATTTCAGCTATTCATTGGATGAATGGATACAAGTATGATTTAAAAGCCATTGGAGAGCGCTGCAAGGAAAAGGGCTCTATTTTCATAGTTGACGGAACACAGGCCGTTGGAGCCATGAAAATTGACGTAAAGGCATTTAACATTGATGCGCTGATTTGCGCTGGATATAAATGGTTATTCGGCCCTTACTCCATCGGTTGCTTCTATATGAGCGAGCGCTTTAATGACGGCACTCCCATCGAAGAATCATGGATGAATCGCACCAATGCCAATAAATTCAGCAAGCTTACTAATTATGGAATGACATACACCGATGGTGCCGGTAGATACAACGTAGGCGAAACGAGTAATTTCTTGTTGATGCCCGTTTTTCTTGAGGGAATGAAACAAGTGATTGAATGGGGACCAGAAAACATCACAGAATATTGCACTAATTTAGCGATACCACTGCATAATCACCTCAAAGCAAAAGGTTTAGATGTAGATCAGTCGCTATTTGCAAGCCACTTATTCAGCATAAGTCTTCCTTCAAACATGAATCCAAATGATTACACCCAATCACTTGCTGATCACAGTATCTATGTGAGTGCAAGAGGCAGTGGGGTGCGCGTTTCATTAAACGTTTTCAATACTGAAGAGGATATTAATATGTTGATCGAGACTTTGAGTTAAAGCTGCATTAAGCTGAAAGAAAATTCATCCTCAATAGAAATAACCAAGATTAAAGATCAATTCTTCCACACTGCTTCGCTGTAATCCTCATTTCTTGAGCTAGATTCTCGATTTTTAATGATCAAATGCGTTTCATCAATGGTTTTGCTGAGTACGATAAGTGGTTACTTTATAAGAAAGTTAACTTCTAAATAAAGCGTAAAACGTTTTGTAATCGCTTAATTTGATCAACAATGCTAAAGGCACGGATAAATAGCAAGCGTATTGAGGCGGGATGCGATGAAGTTGGTCGCGGTTGCCTGGCTGGTCCTGTGGTTGCAGCCGCAGTTATATTGCCTCCAAGATTCAAACATGAAAAGCTTAACGACTCGAAAACGCTCAGCGAAAAAACGCGATTAGAACTTACTAAGCTCATCAAAGAAAATGCCTTGGCGTGGGCAGTGAGTTTTGTTGAACCTGTAATTATCGACCGGATCAATATCCTCAACGCATCTTTCCTAGCCATGGAACGCGCTGTAAAACGTCTCAAGATTAGACCAGAACATTTGCTTATTGATGGAAATCGATTTAAGTCAAATTTGGATATTGACTTTACGTGTATCATAAAAGGTGACAGTAAAAACGGATCAATTGCGGCCGCTTCTATTCTTGCTAAAACATACCGCGATGAATACATGAAAAGTCTTCATGAAGAATATCCAGAATATGTTTGGAATAAAAATGTTGGATACCCCACCAAAGCCCACCGCGATGCCATTCGCAAGTTAGGACCGACTTCACACCACCGAAAATCATTCAAGCTACTGCCAGATCAGCTGGTTCTTGAGCTGATTGATTAACAATCTTGCGCTAAGAACACTTCAAGCTGATCGATGATCATGCTGTATTCTCAATAGATTTGTAGCATGAGATGGATAATTAGGTTGGTATTGGTATTAATAATTGGCGTTTGCGCATGGTTTTGGTATCCAAGACTTCTTCCGTCTGTAGAATCTAATCCCATTGACTCCATTCCTGAAGATACATGGCTTGTATTTCAGGCACCAGCGAATAAGGTGAGTGCCATATTTTCTGACAGCTCGAGTATCTATAGTGAGCTCAGCGTTCTAGAAAAATTCAGTACGTTTTGGAATCTCCAACAGACTGACTTTAGTGCTTCTAATGAGACCATACTATTTTTTTTATACGGCAATACTAGTAACCCATCACTAGGATTAATTGAACAAAGCAAAGGTCAAATTAAGACCTCTGCATTCTCAAACCACTTCGAAGTCGGAGATTATATCATTCACCTAAACGATTCGTTACCAAGTCAAACTACAAGTAGAGAAAAGTTGAGCAAACTGCTGTCTTCTGGCGACATCAACAAGGCCTTCGTCTGCGGCTTGCCAATACAAGTATTAGAGTTTTATAACGACCAAATAGCCGTAGAATTAAAACTCATTCTTTCTCAAGAAATAGTGACCGAAGATTGGGTAGGGTTTGACATGCAAGAAGAAGATGGATTATTTACGGCAAATGGAGTCGGTATAAGTGCCACTGATGAAACAAGTAAGAAAAGAGATTTAAACCTGCTTCGATACCTGCCCTCAAAAACAGGAGCAGCGATGCTTAGCTCCATTGATTCGTTGACCTATTCCATGATCTATTGTCCTTATTCCAACGAAGATGAAATGGGTATGGAAAACCTCTTCATTCTTATCACTTATAATGAGTCTGCGAGTAGGGATATTTCTGAAGACCAAGCTTACCAAGGAATCCCCATCAGCATTGAAAGGCTGCCTTCAAGTTTTTCCATGTTCAACATTCCATGGCAAAACGAATCCTATGCTGCTCACTTTGGATCTGTGCTTATTTACAGCTCTTCTTTTAAACAGCTCACTAAATTAATTGACGATTATTTGGCCGATGACAAACTAATCTCATCACCCTTTTTCAAGCATATTGAACCTGCTATCTCTGATGCCAGTTTCACCTTTTACATGAGGCCAGAGATGCTGTCTCATAAAAATCCTTTTGTGGATAGTGATGCTCAGCTTTCTAGCATAAACACATTAGTTTTTCAATGCTTCAGTGAGCTTCCAATGCAGAAGTTTTATGCGCTATCAATTCTTCATCATAAGGAGTTTGTGGATGAAGCCCCTTTGCTTTGGTCTGCCTTATTAGACACAGCCATTGCCGCTGGACCTTGGTCTTTTAAAAACCACTACACCAAAGAGAATGAAATACTTGTACAAGACGCCCGCCATCAATTGTACCTGCTTAACAAAGGCGGAAAAAACCTGTGGAAACTAAAACTAGATGAAGAAATAGTCGGAAACATTCAATTAATTGACGCCTATCAAAGCGGGAAATTTCAGATGTTGTTTAACACGAAAAGCAGCACATACCTCGTTGACAGAAATGGCAAAAACGTTGGTAGTTTTCCACTCAAATTGGAAACATCCGCTTCAACGAGTCCATCCATTGTTAAGTACGATAACAAAGGAGACTATCGTATCCTGATCGCTGATGGCAAGACCATTAGAAATATTGACATTGAGGGAAATCCAATTAAAGGCTGGAAAAATCCAAGCATTAATTCGAATGCTACTTCTGAGATTATCTATTTAAGCTATTCGGGGAAAGATTACCTCACAGTGATTTCTGAAGAAAAAAGCATCTACTATTTTGATCGAACTGGTAAGGAGCGAATTAATAAACTGCAAGCAGATACCAACGCCATGTCTCTGGTCTTAGCAGAAGGAAAAACGCTTAATGACTGCCAATTCACGGGTTTTGACAGTATTGGAAACATTCATACAGCACAGCTGAAAAAGGAAAATAAAATAAGGAATATATTGCCCATTGGCAGTGATGTTGGATTCATGCTGACATTGGATTCTGAGCACAAATACATCACCCTAAAACAGGACCGGCTGCTCGCACTAAATACAGAATACGATGTCACCTTGGACTTTCTACTCCCAGAAGAAATGAAACCTTCTATCCAAATGATTTCTTCCGAAAAAGGTTGGATTGGCTGTGAAAGTCGATCAGGAAAGCACTTCTACATTATTGACTTAGAAGGCAGAATGCTAGACAAAATGCCATTAAGAGGTTCGGGAAAAGCGCTGCTTATGGATGTTGACCAAAACGGAAGTCAAGAGCTGATCTTGGCTGATGGTAAACGTGAACTATTGGTCTATAAATTGGCTGATTAACGCCCTGTAAAATGTGCTCCTAGCACACCTATTTTACGAATCTTAAGTCTTTGACCATCTGTCAACTTACTTGACTCATCTAAGTCATTCAACTTATATATGGTCTTCATCTTCACACCATACATTTGAGAAACCTCTCTGACCGTTTCTCCTTGTTGTACTGTATGAAATTCCTTCTTTGCGTTATTGCGCTTTGGTTGCAAGTAAATCACCTCTCCTTCCACTAGGCGAGATCCTTTAGCGAGGTCGTTATACTTTAAGATTTGCCAGCGCCCCATATCAAATCGTTCGGCAATTTTTTCAGGAGTGTCGCCATTCTTGGCTGTAATAAATTTAATACTGTTATCACTTACATCTATTGCAGAGACACTCGCTATATGAGGAATTGACTCAGAACGAGTATAGGTTTTTTCAGTCTTCATTTCAGCCACAGATTGCTTCTCTGGCAACATCTTCACGTTATCAAATTGATGCAACTCATTATCATGTATTAGCTTAATCAGCATATCTGCATAATTAGGATTAGTTGCATAACCTGCCTTTTTTAATCCTTTTGCCCAATTCTTATAATCTGTATGCTTATAATCGAATAGTGAAGCATAACGATCACGCGTCATTAAGAACTCACTGTGATCGCGGTATGAATCAAACGCGGAGTAATATTTTCTAAAACATTCATTGGCTTCATCGTCATCTTGAATAAAAGAAGGTCCATCCCATCCTTTATGACACTTGATTCCGAAGTGATTGCGAGCATATTTAGCAAGTGGACTGTTTCCATAATCACTTTCCAACATTCCTTGAGCCAGAGTAATACTTGCCGGAATACCCGTAGCATGCATCTCCCGGATAGCTTGGTCTTTAAATTCATTGATATAGTCAACCTTCGACATTCTCGGCTCTGCTGGCTGAGACTGCGCTTGAAGACTCGCGAAGAATATATTTCCGATAAGGAATAATGATGATAGAATGTTACTTTGCATGCTCAATAAGGCTTGGTACAAAAATATCGAGTTATTAACGAAGTTTTCAACAATTGAGATGTCGTTATTAACAATCAAAGTGTTAATTACAAAAAATGAAGGCATTAGTCGTAAAAAGCACGGGCAGCTGGTATAAAGTAAGGTTAGAAGATGGAAGCATTATAGATGCACGTTCAAGAGGAAAACTAAGAACAGCCAACTCAAGAAACACCAATCATATTACGGTTGGAGATATCGTAGATATAGACACCACTGGTGAGGACTATTCTATCAGCAAAATCTATGATCGAAAAAATTATATCATTCGGAAGTCTACCAATCTTTCGAAAGAAACGCACATAATAGCGGCAAATATAGATTTAGCGGTAATGGTGACTTCCCTGAAGGAGCCAAAGCTAAAGTTTGGTTTCGTAGATCGATTTTTAGTCACTGCCGCGGCATATCAGATTCCCGCGGTCATCGTCTTCAATAAAACTGACTTACTGAACGAGAGTGAACTTGAATACCTCGAAAATTTGAGGGAAGCATACAGGAATATTGGTTACGAAAGCGAAGCTATTTCTGTCAATGACAATGAAGGGATAGAAACAATTGAAACACTGATTTCTGGGAAAATCAGCCTTTTCTCAGGAACCAGTGGTGTCGGTAAAAGCTCATTGCTTAATGCGTTAAATCCCGAGATTGACGCTAAGGTATCTGTCGTATCTACAGCAAACGAAAAGGGACAGCACACTACCACTTTTGCAGAAATGCATCAGATAAATTCAGATTCATTTATCATCGACACGCCTGGTTTAAAAAGCTTTGGTCTGATTGATATGGAACCGGAAGAATTGAAAGACTATTTCCCTGAAATGGTCAAACTAAGCGAAAACTGCAAGTTTGGGAACTGCAAGCATATAAACGAACCTGGATGCGCTGTGAAACCAGAATTTGAAGAAAGTAGATTGCCGATTTTTAGATATGAGAATTACATTCATCTCTATAAAGAATTAGAGGGTCTTAAAAAGGGGAATTAACACAAATACGTTCAAACTTGATAACGTGTGTGGCTGCCACCAGTTTGATTTTTCATTATTCTTGCTTAAACATTATTTATTTATTATAAAAAAGTCCTACCTATTAATCGCTACTGCCGCTCTTTTCGCTATTTCATTCTCATCATGCAACAAATGCCAAGATTGTGAGTGTTACGGAGACACTGAAGAAGTATGTGAAGATGATTACGATAACAAAGACGATTACAAAGCTGATATCGCACTTGCTGAAGCATTTGGATGTACGTGCAAGTAATTATCTTTTAGATATTTATAATGCCCTTCTAATCGAAGGGCATTTTTTTTGTTTAAACTTTATCAAAATCCTGTATGAGAAGCATTATTCAAAGAGTAAGCCATTGTTCCGTAGATGTCAACCAAAAAGTTGTTGGGAAAATAGGTCAAGGGTATTTGATATTACTCGGAATTGAAAGTGAAGACTCTAATGAAGACGTTGAATGGCTCGCGAATAAGATTGTAGCTCTTCGGATTTTTTCTGATGAAAAAGGCTTGATGAATAAATCCATCATCGATGTTGACGGTAGCGTATTGGTTGTTAGTCAATTTACGCTTCACGCTAAATACAAAAAGGGAACAAGACCGAGTTTTATAAGAGCCGCAAAACCTGAACAAGCCATTCCTCTTTACGAAGCCTTCTGCAAAGAATTAGAAAACCTGACAGGCAAAGTCACCCAAACGGGTGAATTCGGGGCTGATATGGATGTACATTTGACCAATGACGGTCCTGTAACTATCATCATCGACACCAAAAATAAAGAGTAGCACGTGTTATTCAACTCGCTTCCATTTCTGATTTTCTTACCGTCAGTTGTGCTGATTTATTTTGCACTTCCATTTAGGTGGCGTTGGATTTTATTGCTTTTAGCGAGCTATTTTTTTTATGGTTTTTGGAAGGTTGAATATCTTGGTCTCATCCTACTAAGCACAACGGTTGATTTCTTTGCAGCTCAATATATTTCACGATCCGAAAATCAACTCTATAAAAAACTAGGATTAGCAATAAGCCTCATTACAAACCTAGGCTTGCTTGCGTTTTTCAAATACTCAGGCTGGTTTCTAAATGATGTCCTTTACCCGATATCCATTATCAATCAGGAGCAGCTAGAAGGATTTAGAACCTTTTGGGATTATGCCCTTCCAGTCGGTATTTCATTTTACACTTTTCAAACGATTGGATACACCATTGATGTGTATTATAACCGCACAAAACCAGAAACAAATATTTTCAAATTCGCCCTTTTTGTGAGCTTTTTCCCGCAGCTCGTAGCCGGGCCAATTGAGCGATTCAGTCATCTCCAACGACAATTGTTTGCAGAGCATCGTTTTAGCTACAAACTCATTCAGCATGGAGGAAGACTTATTCTTTATGGCCTGTTTATTAAGATGTGTATAGCTGATAATTTGAGCCCAATAGTGGATCAAATATTCGATCAGCAAGACGAAGCTTCACCATTGCAATTATTTGCGGGTATGATTCTGTTTGGAATTCAAATCTATAGCGACTTTCATGGTTATTCACTTATAGCCATAGGCACAGCACGCTTATTTGGAATTGAGTTAATGGACAATTTTAACGCTCCTTACACAGCCACTTCCATAAGAGAGTTCTGGAGCAAATGGCACATTTCTCTCTCTACATGGTTTAGAGATTATCTCTTCATTCCCATTGGAGGTAGTAAGGTTTCAACCATCAAATTGGCTGTAAATATTCTAATCGTCTTTTTAATAAGTGGATTATGGCATGGTGCTAATTGGACCTTTGTGGTTTGGGGTGCGATTCATGGTTTCGCATATCTATTGGAACGATGGTTTATTTCACGGAATACATCTGCTTGGCTGAAAATCCCCCAATGGTTTGTCACAATGTCCATCACCTTCCTTGCATGGATATTCTTCAGAAGTCAATCAGTTACTGATGCATCAACCTATATTCTGGGGATGTTTAGATCTGAATCTAACGGAATTGAAATCGAATGGAACACCACCATCATTTCCTTCTTAGGAGTCTTCCTATTATCTGACCTGGCTTTTAAAGATCGTGGATTTAATTCTTGGATCAATGACAAATCAAGCGCTAAAAGATGGGCTGTTTATGCTTTTCTAATATTTTCCATCACAGGTTTTGCTGGCACAACAAATCATCCATTTATCTATTTTCAGTTCTGATGATGAAACTTGTTGTCAAAATATTAGCATTTGGAATCATCCTGTTCGCACTGAATCAAATCTACAAGCGCACTTTATTTATTGACTTTGTTGATGATCATGCAGATCAGTATTTGCAAGTAGACAAGATCAAGAACTGTGATATTATCTACATTTCAGCATCCAGTAATTTTCCACCCGAGCATATCGAAGAAAATGACCCGCGAAAGATCAGTCAATTTGTTGCTGACTACTTTCCCCAACTTCAATTCGAGGCTATCAATAAACCCGCATCTCACGCAGGTGTATACCGTCAATTACTGCCATTATTTCCTGAAGAATCAGAAGCAAAGACATTTATAATCACGATGAACTTAAGGTCATTCGGACCAAGCTGGATCAATTCAGACTTAGAAACTGCCTTGAACGAATCGAATGTATTTTACAATGAAAGACCTGTTTTATTCAATCGTCTTTTAATGAGCTTAAATGCATACGACAATAAATCAGCGGAAGAAAGAAACGCCATAGTGCAAGCACATTGGAATGATGACATACTACCATTTGAGATCCCTAAAAACACCGTCAATAATTGGTGTGCCGTTGAGAAATGGGGCGATTGGAAAAACCCTAAACGTCAATTAGCGGATCAATTCATCAAGCAGTACGCATTCGTGATTGATGAAGAAAATCAACGTGTAAAGGACTTTGATGAAATCTGCATAATAGCCAAAAAGAGAGGGTTTAAAGTCATCTACAACTTGCTCGCTGAAAACATCGAAACGGCTGACTCGCTCGTTGGTAAAAACCTAACATCATTGATAAAGCAAAACTCCGAATGGCTCGTCAATCGCTATACAAGCAAAGGGTTCATCGTAGTCAATAACCTTGAAGTACTTAGAGCTTCAAACTTTACTGACAAAGATTTTCCAACGGAACACTATGATGAAAAGGGCAGAAAAACCATTGCTAAAAACATCGCAAACACCTTAAAATCAATCGAATTATGAATGATGAGATATCCTTAAAAGAAGCGCAAGAAAAGGTTGATCAATGGATTAAAACGACTGGCGTACGATACTTTAACGAGCTTACTAATATGGCCATGCTCACAGAAGAGGTAGGTGAAGTGGCTAGAATTATTGCCCGGAGGTATGGTGAACAAAGTGAGAAAGAAAGCGACAAAAGCAAGGACCTTGGTGATGAAATGGCGGATGTATTGTTCGTCTTAATCTGCTTGGCCAATCAAACGGGAGTTGACCTAACAAAGGCGCTTGAGAAGAATTTAGAAAAGAAAACTAACCGAGACGCAGATCGTCACAAGAACAATACTAAACTTCAATAAAAAACCCTGAGCATCTTAATGATGTCAGGGTTCTTTCAAAGTAGTGATCGTGACTCTTTATTCACTGAATGCAGCAGTCTCTTCAGTTGTAATAGCTGAAATCACTTCAGCCTCTTCAACCTTAATTTCATTCACCTGCTCATCTTCAACTTTTACAATTTTATCAAGTGCAATAGAAGGAGCAATTACCAATGCTACTACAGACATCAATTTCAACAAAATGTTCAATGATGGACCTGAAGTATCTTTAAATGGATCACCAACAGTATCACCAACAACAGTTGCTTTGTGCGGCTCAGAGCCTTTGTAATACATTTTACCATTGATCTCAACACCTTCTTCAAACATCTTCTTAGCATTATCCCACGCACCTCCAGCGTTTGATTGGAAAATCGCCATCAACACACCTGCGGATGTTACACCAGCGAGTAAACCACCCAACATTTCTGGGCCGCCAATGAATCCAAATCCAACTGGCACAATTACCGCCATTAAACCTGGAAGAACCATTTCGCGAATAGAAGCCTTGGTTGAAATCTCAACACACTTATCGTATTCAGGAACTCCATCAGCTGCATCAAATGTTGCTTGATCTTCCTTGCTCCATTCGCTTTGCTCTTTGCCTTCGTTGCGCTTCATTACTTCCAATGCTGCTTTTAAAGCTGGAAGCTCGTTGAATTGACGTCTTACTTCTTCAATCATCGCCATTGCGGCACGGCCAACAGCATTCATACTCAATGCCGAGAAGACAAAAGGAAGCATTGCACCAATCAAAAGACCAGCCATTACCTTAGGAACAGCAACGTTGATTTCCTGAACATTTGCTTGTTGCATGAATGCAGCAAATAAAGCAAGAGCAGTAAGTGCAGCAGAACCAATGGCAAATCCTTTACCGATAGCAGCAGTGGTATTACCAACAGCATCCAACTTATCTGTGCGTTGACGAACTTCTTTTGGAAGATCAGCCATTTCAGCGATACCACCAGCGTTGTCCGAAATAGGTCCGTATGCATCAACTGCTAATTGAATACCTGTGTTTGCTAACATTCCTACTGCAGCTATCGCGATACCGTAAAGTCCTGCGAAATAGTGAGCAACAAGAATTGCAGCGGCAATCAAGATTACTGGAATTGCAGTACTCATCATACCCACTCCCAAACCAGCGATGATGTTGGTTGCAGACCCTGTTAATGACTGACGAACGATAGACATTACTGGAGGAGTTCCAGTTCCTGTGTAGTATTCTGTGATTTTACCAATTCCAAGACCTGCTATAAGACCAGCAAGCGTTGCGAAAAATACTCCGTTTGCAGAGTAGTCTGTTCCTTCAAAACTCCAAGTCTCAGGTAAAAAATACCCAATAATGAAATATGAAAGCACAACCATTAAACCTGCAGAACCGAATTCACCGATATTTAATGCAGTGTGTGGGTCTCCACCATCTTTTACTCTTACGAAGAATGTTCCAATGATTGACACCACGATACCAACAGCAGCAAGTGCCAATGGAAGCATTACCGCTCCAAGACCTAACCATGAGTTTGTTGGATCTAAGTCCATAAAACCAGGAACGAAAACCGCACCTAAAACCATCGTACCAATAATAGATCCTACATAGGATTCGAAAAGGTCAGCTCCCATACCAGCAACATCTCCTACGTTGTCACCAACGTTATCAGCAATAGTTGCAGGATTCAAAGGGTGATCTTCTGGAATACCAGCTTCTACTTTTCCTACTAAGTCAGCTCCAACGTCAGCAGCTTTGGTATAAATACCACCACCAACACGAGCAAACAATGCAATAGATGAAGCTCCTAAGGAGAAACCAGCTAACACATTCAATACAGTAGCCACTTGATTTTCATCTTGCAGACCAAAAAGGTTAGCGTAAAGAATGAAAAGAAGACTTAAACCAAGTACTCCTAATCCTACTACACCCAAACCCATTACAGAACCACCACCAAAAGCAACCTCTAAGGCTTTACCCAGTGATGTGCGAGCTGCATTAGTTGTACGAACGTTTGCCTTAGTTGCTACTTTCATACCAAGATAACCTGCTAGTCCAGAACAAACTGCACCAACTACAAAAGACAATGCCACAAGCGGACTTGAGTTTGCTTCGCTGGCACCTTTGAATGCCAACAACGCTGCTACAGCCACAACAAAGATGGCGAGCACTTTATACTCTGCCTTTAAGAACGCCATTGCACCAACGGCAATGTTGTGGGCGATCTTGGCCATTTTTTCGGTTCCGACTTCTTGCTTAGATACCCAAGCACTTTTCCAAGCTACAAACAATAGAGCTAAAACTCCAAACGCTGGTAATGCGTAAATTAAACTATTCATTTATAATTGATTTGAATGTATTAACAAGGCAAACACCCCTTAATTTTTAAGCGCGCAAAGATAATAGCCTGTTTATATTATCAATGACAAACTTTAAAGAATCAATATTGGCTGTAAGACACCGAGGAGATTATTAAAAATCTTCAAAACATAAAACTTGACTGAAAGTAAGGCCCCAACTTAAGTAATTCGGATGTTGAAATTGACTCAGATGAACCATTAAAAAAGGTCTCTTTCAAGTTATACCTTAAAGCAGACATCCCCATTTCTATTGTAAACCCAGCACCTAATCCACTGTCAAGGAAAATACCGGCACCAATCGAGGATTGAAAAACAGGAGAAATGTCAATATTAGTCACTTCAAAAGTGTTTTGAATAAAGGAACTTCCTCCTGCAGCAAAACCGACTTGTCCATCAATAAACCCTCTCAAATAGTCTCCATGAGGCCTGAAATATCTCACATACAAATTATACTTAAACATTGAATATTCAGAAAAATCCAAAGACGCACCCAATCCAGCAGACCATTGATTTGTGAGTTTAAGCCACTCTGTAAAACTCATTGTAAGCGCGAAAGGAGTGAATGTGTTTATACCAAAGCCTAATTCAGTAGATAATTTTTTATCGAATCTCTTGAATGGAGATGGTTGACTGCTCCTAATTGGTTGAAACTTTTTCTCCGGACCGAAAACATATCTTATTCTATTTCGGTCGAGACTAATGATCTGCTCATCCTTTTTCATTAAAAGACTTTCAGAGCCTATTGCAATCACTTCACCGCGGTAAACTTCTCCGTTCAATAAATACACAGAGGAACTAACATTTTGCGCCTGTAAAACATCCAACGATATCGTACTAAGGAATATGACAATAATAATTAGCCTCATTATTTCTGATCACGTTTCATAAACTAAAGACGAAATAAGAACATATAGCGTTCGTTATAAAAATAAATTCTGTTATACTAACTTTAATCTCGCCTTAATCGTCTGAGATTTAAATATTTATTCTCATTTTTGATACACTTAAAAATTCATCCTATGAAAACTACCATCCGAATTATTATCGCCTTGTTTTTGGTTGGATCTTTCTCTTCATGTGAGAAGATATCAAAGACAACATCTTTCACAGCGAACGTTCCAATGTACATGAGTTACGAAAACTTGCGCTCTGCTGTTTCCAATGACAATTCAAAGACACTTGAAAAGCCAGGGAAAATATTCTTATACAACTCTTTGATTTTAATCAATGACTTCGAAAAGGGAATCCACATTTATGACAATGGAAATCCAAGCGCACCTTCTCACATCGCTTTCATCCAAATACCTGGCAATATTGACATTGCTGTTCGAGACAATATTCTTTACGCAGACAGCTATACAGACTTAGTTGCCATAGACATAAGCAATCCAACCAACGCAAGGGAGGTTGGAAGAACTTCCAATGCACTATCCTACACTATTCCAAGCGGAATGGATTGGAATTACCCCGTAGCTGAAATCGATGAATCAAAAGGAGTGGTAGTTGGGTATACCATAGGCGAAGTTGAGGAGACTTGTAAAAATCAAGACTGTCGAGTGTATTACGACATGAACGAAGAGTGGAATGGTTCATGGGGTGGTCAAATGATGAGTGATGAAGGATCTCCCGTTTCTTTCAGCGGAAATACAAATAGCGTGAGAAGTTCATCATCAAGCAATAACTCAGCAATAGCAGGTTCTATGGCTCGTTTCATGATGATCGAAAATTACCTTTATGTCATCACCGATCAAAACACGGTTGAAGTCTTTGATATTAGAACGAACAATTTACAGTCTGTAGCTTCATTTAAACCATGGGAAGACGCCAGCGGATGGGGTGTAATTGAAACCTTATTCTCATTCAAAAACCACCTTTTCATAGGTTCCAATTCTGGTATGTTGGCATATAACGTAATCAACCCTTCATCGCCAGTGTATCTTTCAAGTTACTCCCATATGACCTCTTGCGACCCTGTGGTTGCAAATGACCAATATGCTTTCGTCACCTTAAGAGCTGGAAACAATTGTAATTGGGGAAACACAAACCAACTCGACATTCTTGATATCACAGACATTATGTCTCCGACAGAATTATCTTCATTCGAAATGAGTAATCCTCATGGACTTGGTATTGATTCAGAAAATGAGATTCTGTTTGTTTGCGATGGCCTTGACGGGTTGAAAGTGTACAGCTTTAAGGACATTAATCAAGTCTCGTCAAGTCAATTAGATCATTACTCTGGCATAGAGACATACGATGTCATCATTAACAACGGTATTGCTCATGTAATAGGAACTGATGGATTGAAGCAGTTCGGCTATAACAATCAAGGGAAATTGTCTGAATTGAGTACAATTTCTTTAAATTAACTTTTGTTAGCAATCACCATGTATCAAAAAGGCAATTCGAACGTCTTATAAGTACATAGGTTAGTAGGTTTAGTTTAAAAGCCCTTTGCAATTACTCGCAGAGGGCTTTTCTTTTGGGGTAAAATGAAAAAAGCCACTTCAGCGGCTTTAACTTCTATTCACACTTTAATGGCATGGATGTTGCAATATACTAAGTACATAGGTTAGTAGGTTTAGTTAAAGCTCCGCACAAGATCTCAAAGTGCGGAGCTTTATATTTTCAACTAACTTATACCAGGTATAAAGACTCCTTCACTAATCGCACAACACCTCCAACAGTTGGAATGGCAATCTCAATTAAGTTTGGAGTAAATGGGAATGGAGTGTCTGTTTGAGTTGCTCTCAACACAGGGGCATCTAAGTAATCAAAAGCATCCCTTTGAATACGATAAGCCACCTCACTTGAAACACTGGCATATGGCCAACTTTCATCAACTACAACGCATCGATTGGTTTTTTTCACTGATTCAATAACAGTCTCAACATCAAAAGGTCTAATAGTTCTTAGATCAATTACTTCACATTGAATACCGTCTTTCGCTAATTCATCAGCCGCTTCTAAGACAACCTTCATTATTTTACCGAAAGACACGATAGTTATTGCATCTCCCTTCCTAGCAATATTCGCTTTACCTATTGGAATCAAATATTCTCCCTCAGGAACCTCTCCTTTATCTCCATACATCTTCTCGGACTCAAGAAAAACCACTGGGTCGTTGTCTCGAATGGCCGATTTTAAAAGTCCTTTTGCATCATAAGGATTCGAAGGTGTCAGAACTTTTAACCCAGGAACGTGAGCATAAAACGCTTCAAAACTTTGTGAATGCGTTGCCGCTAGCTGTCCTGCTTGACCATTTCCACCTCTAAAAACAATAGGTACATTAAACTGACCACCAGACATTTGAAGCATCTTGGCAGCACTGTTAATAATCTGATCAGCTGCTAAAATGGCAAAGTTCCAAGTCATAAACTCGACTATTGGTCTTAACCCATTCATTGCTGCTCCTACACCAATACCTGCAAAACCAAGTTCTGCGATTGGAGTATCAATAACTCTTTCTGGACCAAATTCATCAAGCATACCTTGACTCACTTTATAAGCTCCATTATATTCGGCAACTTCTTCACCCATCAGGAAGACACTTTTGTCTCGTCTCATTTCCTCATTCATCGCTTCTCTGAGGGCTTCTCTAAATTGTATCGTACGCATATTATCTTTTTCTAGGTCGGCAAAAATAAGTCCTGAAGTTTATTATCCGCACATATTGTTTCATTCGTCTTAATATTCAAATAAAAAGGAGATTTTTGAGATTCACTATGAAGCAACGCCCTCTTTCAACTAGGATTGGTTTAATGCTTGTCATTGGTCTAATTCAATCGTGCACACCCATTTATAGAGCTGGCATTCCAAATCAGCCGATTATGAAGCAGAGAGGTGATGTTGAAATAAGCAGTGGAATTGAGACTGGAAGTGCCTTTGCTGAAGCCTCCTATGCAATTACAGACTTCGCCTACCTGACCGGTGGAGGATTAAGTTGGATTAGTAATAACGGCAGTACAACCTTCGGGGAAGGTGGAGTTGGTTTTTACAAAACGATAGATAAATCAGGGTTCAGCTTTTCGGCTATAGGCGGATACGGTGAATCTTCTGCATTCAATTCCAATTGGGTTTCAATAGATGGGTTTTGGGCATCGGAATCAATACAAGCTCGATATGCTCGATTGAGTTTACAACCAGCTTATTACCGACATAGTCAATATGCTGATTTTTCAGTAATTCTAAGAAGCAGTTTTGTCAATTGGATTGCGCCTGAAAATGTGAATTCGGAATCACCAGGAATTGATTTCTATTTAGAACCAACCTTGTCTTTTAGAGCAGGCCCACCTAACACAAAATTTTTCATTGATGCCGGATTGCAAATCCCAGCTTATCAGAGTTTTAGACATTTCAATGCGCCCATTCACTTAGGAGTAGGAGTTGATGTTATTTTCAAAACCTTAAAATAAACAAGGCTGACAAATTACAGAATGAACATATTGGTTCATTCTTTTTTATATTCTAAAGCCTACTTTTGCGGCTCACAGATTAACAGAAAAAAGATTGTTATGAACATATTGGTTTGCATCAGCAAAGCGCCTGATACGACAAGCAAGATCACTTTTAAAGACGGTGACACTAAATTCAATGAGGACGGTGTTCAGTTTATAGTAAATCCATACGATGAATGGTATGCCTTGGTCAGAGCATTAGAGCTTAAAGAAGCGAATGGAGGGAAAGTCACGATAATAAGTGTTGGGACCGCAGATTACGAACCCATTATGAGAAAAGCTTTAGCAATTGGAGCTGATGAAGCGTTTCGAGTTGATTCCGAAGCCTCAGATGCTTATCAAGTAGCGGCTGAAATCGCAAATTATATTTCAAGTAATTCATTTGATCTTGTCCTAACTGGGAAAGAAACGATTAACTATAATGGTTCTCAAGTTGGCGGAATGATTGCCGCTATAATTGACAGTCCTTATGCGTCTCATGCCACTAAACTAGAGGTGAATGGCTCAACTGCAATGGTTGAGAGAGACAAGCAAGGAGGCGTTGAAGTTCTAGAGTTAACCTTACCTGCTGTTATTTCCGCAGCCAAAGGAATGGCCGAACAGCGTATTCCAAATATGCGAGGCATCATGGCCGCAAGATCAAAGCCCTTAACTGTTGTACCTGCAAGCGTAACTGAAACACTTACAGAAACAATAAAATTCAGTTTACCCCCTGCTAAGGGAGATGTTAAACTGGTAGATCCTGAAAACATGACAGAATTGATCAATCTACTTCATAACGAAGCAAAAGCAATTTAAGATGAACGTATTAGTATTTGCAGAGAGTGATAATGGAAAAGTTGCCAAAGCTTCCTTTGAGGCGGCAACTTACGGAACTAAAGTTGCATCAAAAACAGGCGGCTCAGCCACGATTGTAGCTTATGGAAAGTTAGACGATGCTAGCCTGAAAGAATTGGCGTCATATGGAATAACTAAAATTCTTCATTGTTCAGCCGTAAGTGATTTAGACCCAAGTCAGCTAACTAGATTAACTATTGCCGCGGCAGCAGAAAGCCAAGCGGAGTTGATTATATTTTCTCATGACTACACTGGAAAAAGTATCGCCCCCCTTGTTTCAGCCAAAATGAAAGCTGGAATGGTCGCGGGAGCTATTGATTACCCAGAAACGAATGGAGACTTCACCGTTAAAACAAATGTTTTTTCAGGGAAGGCTTTTGCTCAGGTTAAAATTAAAACTGACAAGAAAATTATCACCTTAATACCTAACGCTATTTCCAAAGAAAAGCAAGAAGGACAAGCTGAGGTAATAGCATACTCTCCTGATCTTGGAGCAGCTAGCGTTTCTGTCAAAGAATTCAAAGCAGAAGGTGGTGATGGAATTAACCTGACCGAAGCAGAATTAGTTGTTTCAGCAGGTCGTGGCCTTAAAGGACCTGAAAACTGGGGAATGATTGAGGAACTAGCAAAGGAACTAGGAGCAGCAACTGCTTGTTCTAGGCCTGTTTCTGACATTGGTTGGAGACCTCATCACGAACATGTAGGTCAAACCGGAATAGCTATTAGACCGAACCTTTATATAGCAATAGGTATTTCTGGAGCGATTCAGCACTTAGCGGGTGTAAACGGAAGTAAGGTAATTGTGGTTATCAACACTGACAAAGAAGCTCCTTTTTTCAAGGCAGCCGATTATGGTGTAGTAGGAGATGCGTTTGAGGTGGTTCCAAAAATGATTGAGGCCATAAAAGCATTCAAAGCAGGACAAGCCTAAGCCCAAATATTGGCTGATGGAAAAGTCTAAAATAAAACTAGAGATACTGGGGTTATCATATAGCCAAACTCAAACTGGAGCGTATGCTTTGGTATTGGGTGAATCTTCAGGTAAAAGAAGGTTGCCTATTATAATTGGGAACTTTGAGGCACAAGCCATTGCCATTGAGTTAGAGCACATGAAGCCAAGTCGTCCTTTGACGCATGATATATTCAAAACTTTTGCAGACACTTTTGAGATTCAGATAAGCGAAGTCATCGTTTACAATCTTTTGGAAGGGATTTTCTTCGCGAAGCTTATTTGTCAAAAGCCTGGTGAAGATCCTATCGAAATCGACACTAGAACAAGTGATGCTATCGCCTTAGCCGTCCGATTCAAATGTCCAATTTACACCTACGAATTTATTCTTTCATCTGCTGGAATTATTCTAGATGATGACGAAATTGAAAGTTTAGGAGAGGATCTTCCTGTTGAAGAAGAAGCTTCAGAGAGCTCATCGGCTTATGGTAACATGACAAAGGAGGAGCTGGAGTCTGAACTAAGTCAGGCCATTGCGAATGAAGATTATGAAAAAGCCTCGGAACTTCATGATGAAATAGAAAGAAGAAAATAGTTTTAATATCTTCCCATCCTTAAACTGAACTGTTGATACTATCCATACTTAAAGGTTTTCTTGGAATTAGTGTGCTTGTTGGAATCGGATGGCTGGCCAGTCAGAATAGACGAGCCATTAATTGGCCACTTATTCTAAAAGGTATAGCGCTGCAACTAGTATTCGCAGTACTTGTTCTTAAAGTTGACTTTGTTGCTTCGGGGTTCGAATGGATGAGTCGCGCCTTCGTAAAGGTGATCTCCTTCACTCAATTCGGAAGTGAGTTTCTATTCAAATCTTTCGTTTCAAATAAAATGGAGAATGCGGTTATCAGCTTTGCATTTAACGTTCTCCCGACCATCGTGTTCTTCTCAGCATTAAGCAGTATCCTTTATTACTTGGGTATTCTTCAAAAATTCGTTTTCGCCTTTGCTTGGGTAATGAAAAGGTTAATGAACCTCAGTGGAGCTGAAAGTTTGGCAGCAGCGGGAAATATTTTCATGGGCCAAACTGAAGCCCCTTTGCTTGTGCGCCCTTATCTGGATAGAATGACCAAATCTGAGATCATGTGTTTAATGTCAGGTGGAATGGCAACAATTGCTGGAGGAGTTTTGGCGGCATACATTAACTTTTTGGGAGGAAACGACCCTGCGCAGCAAGTATTATTTGCTAAGCATCTATTAACAGCTTCCGTAATGTCCGCACCTGCAGCAGTAGTTGCAGCCAAATTATTAGTTCCTGAGACGGAAAAATTTGATCAATCAATGTCTGTTTCGAAAGAAAATACAGGGTCAAACTTTTTGGAAGCAATATCAAATGGAACAACTGACGGACTGAAATTAGCTATCAATGTAGGAGCGATGCTTTTAGTGTTTACGGCATTGATTTATCTAGGCAATTATATTCTACAAGATGGTATTGGCGAATTAACTGGGCTAAATGATTTGATTTCACAAAACACAAACTATGATGGGCTTTCATTTCAATTTATTATTGGATATGCTTTCGCACCTATTGCTTTTCTAATGGGAATAAGTTCTGATGACATAGTTTTAGTGGGCCAGTTGCTGGGTGAGAAAACAATTTTAAATGAATTTTACGCATATGTCACACTTGGAGACATGAAAGCTGCGAACATGTTTCAGCACGAAAAGTCCATTATCATGTCCACTTACATCCTATGTGGTTTCGCCAATTTCGCTTCCATCGGGATTCAAATTGGAGGCATAGGAGCGCTTGCTCCGTCTAGAAAAGGACTGCTTAGTAAATTAGGATTATACGCCTTATTAGGAGGAACTATAGCCTGTCTATTTACCGCTTCCATCGTGGGTATGTTCTATTAAAAACTTCTTGAAAGCTTTTATCAAACCCTATTGCCTTAGTCACCTTAAGGTTGGATTTTTGAATTCAAATGAAACAGTACCACGATCTTTTAAAACACATTCTCGAAAACGGCTCTGATAAAAGTGACCGGACCGGAGTTGGAACAAGAAGCGTATTTGGTTACCAAATGCGATTTAACCTAGCTGAGGGATTTCCGCTTTTAACAACCAAAAAGGTCCACACCAAATCAATCATTCATGAACTGCTTTGGTTTATCAAAGGAGACACGAATTTGCAATACCTCGCTCAGAACGGAGTTAATATTTGGAACGATTGGCCTTATCAAAACTGGTTGACCCAAACAGGAAAAGCATCTGAACTGCCTAAATACTCTGCTGAGTGGAAGGAAGAAATGAAGGTGTTTGTGGACAAAGTCAAAACGGATAATTCATTTGCGAAAGAATGGGGTGAATTAGGCCCTGTTTATGGAAAGCAGTGGCGAGATTTCAATGGATTTGATCAATTATCTTGGTTGATTGATGAAATAAAACGAAATCCAAACTCAAGAAGGTTGATCATCTCAGCATGGAATGCTTCAGAAATTGAAGAAATGGCTAAAGCTGGTTTACCACCATGTCATACATTGTATCAATTCTATGTGATTGACAACAAGCTTTCATGCCAACTATATCAGCGCAGTGCTGATGTCTTTCTTGGGGTTCCATTCAACATTGCTTCATACGCACTGCTGACTATGATGATAGCTCAAGTATGCGAGTTAGAACTAGGTGATTTTGTTCACACCTTCGGTGATGCCCACTTATATAGCAATCATTTCGCGCAAACAGAAGAGCTGCTTGGTAGAGCCGTTAGACCCTTGCCTCAAATGAAAATAAATTCCGAAGTAAAAAATCTATTTGACTTCACTTTCAATGATTTTGAATTAGTTAATTATAATCCACATCCACCGATTAAAGCTTCTGTCGCAGTATGATCATTTCACTCATTGCTGCGGTAGGGAGTAATCGCGTTATCGGATCCAACGGTGATCTTCCATGGCATTTGCCGGATGACATGAAGTTCTTTGCAAGGACCACACGTGGACATCATGTTTTAATGGGGCGTAAGAATTTTGAATCAATCCCGTCAAAATATCGACCACTTCCAGGAAGACCAAACATAGTCGTCACTCGAAATACAACTTTTCAAGCCTCTGGAGCGCTAATTGAATCTTCCATTCACGATGGAATTCAAAAAGCTAAAGAAGGTCAAGAAACAGAGCTTTTTATTATTGGAGGAGGCGAAATTTACAACCAAACCATTCACTTAGCTGACAAATTGTACATTACTCACGTAGATGCAAATCCAGAAGGTGAGACGCACTTTCCAGAATTTGATCCTTCGAAATGGCGAAAAACAGAAATCATGCACCATCCTAAAGATGATGTTCACAACTTCTCATTTACAATCTGCGTCTACGATAAAATATGATTCAATTTGATGAATCATTAAATTTGTCTTCAACTTGCTACCTAAAATGAGTTTTAAACATTGGTCCATCTTCTTGTTTTTAGTGTCAAGCGTTAGTATCATTACTTCGCTTTCAAGCTGCAATAAGTCAGACAGGGATGAGGATGTAGAAACGCTTGCAGCTAGAGATTATGCGCTTGCTCACCATATTTTTGATGACGCTTTCCGACAAGTACATCGCTTTGCAATGGGCGATACTCTTCTCAACGATACAGGCATTATACAGTCTTTAGATGAATGCTTAGATCGCAGAACCACTTTTTTAAGTGATACAGTCGCAGTCTTCCCGCTAACTTTAAATCTAAATTATGGAGATAAAGGCGCTCCTTGTTATGATAACGGTTTTAGATATGGGAAAATCACAGCCTCTTTCAGCGGTAAATACTTAAACAAAGGAACACTGATCTCCTTCACCTTTCAAGGCTATAAAAAGGACATATATGATGTCTCAGGTCAACTGTTCGTTTTAAATAATGGAATCAATTCACAAGGGCAACGTTATTATACTTTTATCATTCAAGATGGGCTAATAACGGGAACCAACATCAATATTGAGATAGATGGTACATTTAAGTACCAATGGGTAAGTGGATCAAGCACAGACATTGATTTTGAAGATGACGTGTTTGAAATTGATAGTGGAATGGTTCAGGGTAGAAACTCACGAGGAAGCAGCTTTACCAATGAGATAACCGAAAAATATACAAGTGATTTTTCTTGTCCACACTTCTTAACAGGGCGGTCTGCGATGGATGTTCAAAATCTAATTTCCAGGACCTTGAATTATGGAGAACTCAATGAATGCGATAACATTCTCATCTCCAGAAGAAACAATACGTATTTAGAGGTAGAGATACCTATTATGCAGCCCTAAGCTTTCTAAAAGCACTTGAATCAAAACGAGACTTCGCATAGTCCAATGTCACTTTAAACTCTTCAGGCTTTTCCTCCATTGAAGGCATTTCGTACATCGCATCCAGCATAATTGCCTCACAAATCGACCTTAAACCTCTCGCACCTAGCTTATACTCCATTGCCTTCTCAACAATAAAGTCTAATACTTCTTTATCCAAACTCAATTTGATGTCTTCCATTTCAAACAAGCGCATGTATTGTTTGATCAAGGCATTTTTTGGTTCTGTCAAAATTCTACGTAAAGCAGATGGATCCAAAGGATTCAGATACCCAATCAAAGGTAAACGGCCAATGAGTTCTGGAATTAATCCGTAATCTCTCAAATCTGAAGGCGAAACATACTGTAACAAGTTCTCTTTCTCAACCTCACCATCCTCAGTTTTGCTGCGATAACCAATAGCCGAGGTATTCAATCTGCGAGATATCAAGCGATCAATTCCATCGAATGCACCTCCACAAATGAAAAGAATGTTCTTCGTATTAACCTGAACTAGCTTTTGTTCGGGATGCTTTCTTCCTCCCTGAGGTGGAACACCTACTACAGAACCTTCCAATAATTTAAGAAGCCCTTGTTGCACCCCTTCACCACTTACATCTCTCGTAATAGAAGGGTTATCACTTTTACGACTTATTTTATCAATCTCATCAATAAATACAATGCCACGCTCAGCGGCCTCAACATTGTACTCAGCTGCTTGAAGCAATCGGCTTAAAATACTTTCCACATCCTCACCAACGTACCCTGCTTCTGTCAAGACAGTAGCGTCAGCAATGCAAAATGGAACATTCAGAATTTTAGCAATTGTCTTCGCAAGCAACGTTTTTCCAGTTCCAGTTTGACCAACCAGAATCATGTTGCTTTTCTCTATCGAAACATCATCATCCGCATCATCCTTTTGAGAAATACGTTTGTAATGATTGTAAACAGCAACGGCTAAATTGCGCTTTGCCACATTCTGACCAATTACGAACTCATCGAGGTGAGCGCTAATGTCTGATGGTTTCAAAAGATTCACGTTTCCTAGCACAGAGTCTCTCAATCTCGTACTCATCTCCTCATCTACAATACGAGAAGCCTGTTGAATACAACGATCGCAAATATGACCTGTAATTCCTGCAATCATGACAGCGGTTTCACGCTTATCACGTCCACAAAAACTGCATTTAATTTGTTCTTCGGTGCTCTTAGCCATGACTTATTTTTTTCTCACCAAAACCTCATCAATCATTCCATAGTTCTTCGCTTCTTCTGATGTCAACCAAAAGTCACGGTCACTATCTGCCCATACTTTTTCAATGGGCTGACCTGAATGCTCAGCAATGATGTTGTATAATTCGTCTTTGAGTTTTTTGATCTCGTTGGCTGTGATTTCAATGTCTGAAGCTTGACCTCCTACACCACCCATTGGTTGGTGAATCATGACACGAGAATGCTTAAGAGCAGTTCTCTTTCCATTTTGACCTGCACATAAAATAACCGCTCCCATTGAAGCTGCCATTCCAGTGCAAATGGTAGAAACATCGCATCCAATGTATTGCATGGTATCATAGATACCTAATCCAGCATAAACAGAACCACCCGGGCTGTTGATATAAATCTGAATATCTTTTGCAGAGTCGGCAGACTCTAAAAAGAGCAATTGTGCTTGAATAATGTTCGCAATGAAATCATCAATTGGTAATCCCAAGAAAATTATTCTATCCATCATCAAACGTGAAAACACATCTACTTCTCTAAAAGGCATCGGTCGCTCCTCAATCACAGTTCGAGTCATTGACTCTGGCTTACTCGTTGCTTTCACATAATCATCAACCGATAAGCCACTCATTCCCAAGTGGTTTACAGCGTAATTCCTGAACTCTTTTCCGTTCGTCATCTTAGAATTTTAAAAGGTTTGATACCTGATCCATAAACTTGCCTTTACCGGCTTTTGTAGAAGCTAATTTAACGAATTCATCAAAGGTCACCTCTTTTTCCTGAAGCTTAACAGCATTCTTGTAATAATCTGTTAAACGCTCATCTAAAAGTTGATCATAAACTTTTCTTACTTCTTCTTCTTTTTGTAGGAAGTTTTGAGCAAACTGATCCAGCATGCTATCCTCTACTTCACCTTGACCAAAGCTTGCAAATTGAGCCTTGATATTTTCTTTGACTCTTGCTTGAATATCTGTAAACTCGACCTTAATGTCATTTTGCTTAGCAATTTGAGATTCGATCAACTGAACCTTCAACATCCTACTATAGTCAGCATATTCACGATCAATATCCTCTTGAGAAATTGGCTTCTCAGGATTTTGAGCTCCTTGCTCAAGCAACCATCTTTTGATGAATTCATCAGGAAGGTTTAGCTTCTGACGTTCTAGAAGTTTGTCATGAATATCTCGTCTCAATTTCTTCTCGGTATCGCCTTTCAAATAGTTCTCGAGGTCTAAAGAAATTTTAGTTCTAAACTCTTCAACTGTCTTAGCGTTTCCTGGACCAACTACTTTATCAAACAGCTCAGCGTTTAATTCGTGTAATTCAATGTTGTTAATTGAATTAATTGTCAATTCATATTCTTTGGCTACTGTTTCCAATTCAGATACTGGTACACCAAGCATTTGAGATAAATCGACATCACCCTTAGCCAACTTCGCTGGCTCAATCTTGGTGATGGCTCCTTTCTCTAAGCCGATAAGCTTTTTCTTAGCATCCTTATTCTCTAAATAATCGATGGCAATTGCGGTATGATTATGATGACCGCCTTCTTTTCGTTTACCATCTTTACCCAATTCATGAATCGTTCCATAGATAAGATCCTCAGCACCCACTTTATCCACTTCTGTTGAGTTACCATGCCTTCTTTGAAAATCTTTTACGTACTTATCTACCAATTCATCATCAACATTGATTTTGAAATTGTTGAATTTATCTTTTGCAGTTAATTCAACCTCAAATGCAGGAGCGATTCCCAATTGATATTTGAACTGAAACGTTTTATTAAAATCCAGTTCAAGCTCTTCAACATCTTCTGGCAACGGTTGACCAATAATGTTCAATTCATTGTCCTTGATATGAGAATTCAATTTTTCCGAAAGCATTCTGTTCAATTCCTCTGCAAGAACAGATTTACCATACATTTTCTTAGCCACACCAAATGGCACCTTACCAGGTCTAAAGCCCTGAAGTGTCATTTTCTTTCTGTGTCCGTCAAGAATTGATTTTACCGAATTCTCATAATCAGAAGGTTCAATTTCGATGGTAACCTTTGCGTTTAACTCGTCAATATTCTCTTGAGTAATATTCATTGTCTTATTTTAAAAAGTCATGGCAAAAAAAAAGACCGATCTAAGTGCGGTCTTTCGTTTATTCTAATTTTCATTATAGAGGAATGAACCGCCCATAATTAATAAGTGCGGGTGAAGGGACTCGAACCCCCACACCTTGCGGCACTAGATCCTAAGTCTAGCGCGTCTACCAATTTCGCCACACCCGCATTTAAAAGAACACCTTTAATAAAAGGAGCGCAAAGATATAATTATTCATTGTTCAATCTGTCATTTTAGTGGAAATAGATATCGAAGATGAAAGTTACTTTTGCCTTCCAATTCAACAAGATGATTGTAGACCCAAAAATCACTCCTATACCAAAGCTTCATGGCTATCTATTAGGAGCAATTGGACCGCGCCCAATAGCTTTTGCAAGCACAATTGACAAAGACGGAAACCCCAATTTAAGTCCTTTCAGCTTCTTCAACGTTTTCAGCGCCAATCCGCCTATTGCTATTTTTTCTCCAGCTCGAAGGGGAAGAGACAATACTACCAAGCACACGTATGAAAATGTCAAAGCACATGGAGAAGTTGTGATCAATGTGGTCACTCATGCAATGGTTGAGCAAATGTCATTGTCCAGTACCGAATACCCTTTAGGAACAAACGAATTCACTAAATCTGGATTCACGCCATTAGAGTCAACGTTGGTGAAGCCATTTAGAGTAAAAGAGTCACCCGTTCAATTTGAGTGCAAAGTCAAAGAAGTGGTTGAGCTTGGCACCGAAGGAGGAGCCGGAAACTTAGTGATTTGCGAAGTGGTGCTAATTCATGTTGATGAGGCAGTTTTAGATGAAAGTGGGAAAATTGACCAAACCAAGATTGATTTAGTAGGAAGAATGGGTGGCAATTTCTATGTCAGAGCTCATGGTGAGGCTCTCTTTGAGGTAGCTAAACCATTGCAAAGTATGGGAATTGGTGTTGATCAAATTCCTATTGACATAAGAACCAGCTCAACGCTTACTGGAAATAATCTTGGACAATTAGGCAACGTGGAATCACTGCCTAATGAAACCGATGTAAATGATTTTAAATTGACAGAATTAGCAGACATCTTTGTAGAGTTGGAAGATGATGTTATTGCGCTAGAGAAAAAACTACACGAAAAAGCAAAAGAATATTTAAGCGAAGGAAAGGTTGATGAAGCCTGGAAAACCTTATTATCATTTAACGATTAAGAATATGGATATAGAAGGAAGTATAAAAGTAATTATGGACCCACAAACATTCAGTTCAGGGTTTCAAAAAAGAGAATTTGTAATAACAACTAAAGAGAAATATCCTCAGGATATTAAATTTGAGTTGATCAAAGACAGTATAGACCTTGTTGCTCCTTATAAGACAGGTGACCTAATTAAGGTTCATTTTAACTTAAGAGGTAATGAATATAATGGAAAGTACTTCGTCAACGTTCAAGCATGGCGACTTGAGCCTCTAAGTTCAGCAAGTGGCGCACCTTCTTCATCGTCTAATGGTTCTTCCAATGCAGATCCTTTTTCGGAGGCTGGGTTTCCTGACGAGCCAACTATTGATAGTTCTGAACCAGATGATCTGCCATTCTAGATGAGCAAGCGTTTCTTTGAAACGTATATCTCAGTAGTGAGAAAGGTACTGCCTTCTCCCTATACAATTGCTGTATTACTTACAATTATTGCGCTTTTAGGAGTATTCACATTTGGAAACTTCAATGAGCTTTCCAGTTCTGAAATCCTGGACAGTTGGGCTTCCGGATTATGGGAACCTAACTTGATGGTTTTCGCAATGCAGATGATGCTGATTTTGGTTTTAGGAAATGTATTAGCCCTTTCGCCAGTGGTCGAAAAAATCATTCAAAAACTTGTAATCCCCTGCACCAATAGCGCTAATTCTGCGGCACTTATTTCTTTAACGGCCATGCTCGTTGGTCTTTTCAATTGGGGATTGGGTCTTGTTTTCGGTGCCATTTTAGCGCGAAAGGTTGGTGAAAAAGCAAAATTTGAAAACAGGAAACTCAATTATGGGTTAATAGGAGCAGCAGGATATTCTGCTTTACTCATTTGGCATGGAGGTATTTCGGGTTCTTCGTTGATCAAAGTTGCTGAATCAGGCCATCTTAACAGCCTTACTGATGGTAAATATTCTAGTATTATTCCAGACTCTATTTCTTTAAATGAAACCGTTTTTTCATCATTAAACATCTGGGTTTCAATTGCCTTATTGATCGTTGTTCCCGCAGTTCTTTATGGCATTGGAAAACTAACAGAAGGAGAGGTACCCGCATTCACTAGGGCGCACGATACGACTGTAGAATCTGAGCAATTAATCGGTGCAGAAAAGCTCGATCACAGTGGAATCTTTTCTAAGAGTATTGGAATAGGAATACTGCTCTATTGTTTCTACTTAATGTATGCAAAAGGCGGAGTACTCTCTTTTTTCACTCCAAACAACATCAACTTTCTTTTGCTCGGACTTTGCCTTCTATCACATAAACACATTGTGGCGTTTATTGGTGCAATTGATAATGCTATTCGAGGCGCATCAGGCATCCTAATTCAATTTCCATTATACTTTGGAATTTTAGCCTTGATGAAAAGCAGCGGATTAATCGAAGCCTTTTCAAATTTTATTATCGATCACTCTTCTCCCCTTTCATTTCCTCTTTTTACGTTTTTCAGCGCTGGCCTTGTCAATCTGTTCGTACCAAGTGGAGGCGGTCAATGGGCAATACAAGGCCCAATAATTATTCAGAGTTCTTTGGAGCTTGGGATTCCACTAAACAAAAGTATTCTTGCCTTAGCCTATGGAGATGAAGTAACAAATATGTTACAACCTTTTTGGGCTTTGCCTCTGCTTGGAATTACACAATTAAGTGCTAGAGATATTTTACCCTATACGTTGGTTATGTTCTTGACAGCCTCTTCTATTTTTATCCTAGGTTTATTGTCTATCTAAACTGAACCTCGTTGTGACTGATCATACTCTAAGCCCATTAAATCCTTCAATCCATTGCTTACAAATACAAAAGAAAGGATGAGCAATATCAAGGCAATAGAAGGAATAATGGCCAAAAAAGCACTATCTCCAGTTATGATGTAGCCATAAGAATCTCTGATCATATTTCCCATGTAGGCTGAGGTGGCTCTACTCCAATTCCCAAAAAACTCAATCCAGCTTCAAGCATCACTGCGTCAGCAAAACTTGTTGAAGCCAAAACGGCAATAGGCCCGTATAAATTCGGTAGAATATGCCTAAATACAATTGTCAAATGCGACAAGCCCATTAATCGCAGTGCTTTTACAAAGTCTTTTAACCTTATAGAACGAACGGTATACCGCACTACTTGAGCCATTTCAACCCACAGTACTAAAGAAACACCAATAATCAAAGCCGTAGCGCCCGTACCTAGCGCTATAGTGACGGCCACAACAAGCAATATTGCTGGGATTGACCAAAACAAGTTAATACACCAACTCAAGAATTGATCAACAACTCCGCCAAAGTACCCAGCAAAAAGTCCAATGATTAGGCCCAATAACACAGAACCAATTACTGCAAAAAAACCAATACTTAAAGAAATCGAGCTACCAGCCATAAGTCTGCTGAGTTCATCTCTGCCAAGAGCATCTGTTCCAAGAACAAATGATTTTGAAATGAATGCTTCTTTTTCGACCTGACTTTGAATCTCGTTGTGCGAAACCGAAATTGAATTATTGCCGATATCAATAAAATTGAGTGTTGAACTGGAATTATTTGAAATCGATTTTAGCGTAAGTGGATCCAAAGCATAAAGGACATCTGCATAATAAAACTCCCTTTGGCTTCCTTTAAACTCAAGTTGAATATACTTCTCTCTTAATTCTACTCTTTCATAAGGATAATAAGCCCAATCACTCTCGACTCCCCCAATCCTAACTCTAGACTTCAAACTTTTATCACTGCTGGGAATATTCTTTCTCACGCGCAGAAATGTAATTGAAGTCAAAGGAGGTAGCTTAGATAATGTTCTATGCTGAGTACTTGCGTAACGAGAAGAATCAGGACGCAAAAAAGAACCAGAAATTGCAACTATAAAAACAAGCACAATCACAGCAACTCCAAACGCGAAAAAAGGATATTTCTTGATTTGATTCAATTCAGCATCAATTAACAATTGATTGATTCACGACTGTGCGTCCCTTCCACTTATAGGACAAGTTAACCAATGAAAAGAGACCAACTAAAGAAATGTGGATTGGTTGCAGAAGAGAGATGAGAATGCTTTTATAAAACCCAGCTTTAAAATTGTACTTCTTAAACATGAACGAATGAAAACTCCATTCAATAATCCATTTCAGAATTAACGTAATTAATAAACCATCAACGCTCAATCCTGAAATAATCCAAGAAGAGAGAATAATCAAAAAGAGGAAATTCTGAATAAAAATCAACACAGGGAAAAGTCTATAAAACAACTTAGAATATCCTGAATACTTTGACGCCCAGCGTAAGCGCTGATAAAAAAAGGCTACGATTGATTCAGGTGATTTAGTGACGACTGCACTTTCAAAATTATAGCTCACCGCATATTCATCCCTGCTTAAAGACTGAGAAAAAAAGACATCGTCACCACTGGCATACTCGACTTTCTGAGCCTTTATATAATCCTCAATTATTGACTTTGAGAGCAATGTGTTAGCCCCATTCACCATTGCTGGTCTTCCATATTCCAGCAAAGCCTCCCCGACCAATTGATTATTGAGATTTTCATAAGCCATTAATGAATTGATGAATGAGCCTTTATCATAGCTCACAGGGCCATAAACAACCTGCTTATCTTCACGCTTAGCGGTTTGCATTAGCGACTTGATAGTGCTTGGCTGAACAACACAATCTGCGTCTGTAAGAAAACACCACGGCTCAGAAACACGGCCTAAAGCATGAATCAAAGCTCGCTTCTTACCAATACCATTAGAATTCAAAAGCTCTAAATTCAAATGAGGGTTTTCCTTTATGAAACTCAACACCCTTATAACTGAGGCGTCAGTGCTTTGATCGTCCACTAAATAAACCTTCAGACCCCGGCTCAGCCCAGCGGACTGATACAAACTATGAAGGCAGTCTAAAATTTGATCTTCTTCATTTCGCATTGCAATGACAACCGCTATTGGCTCATCAACTTGAAATTGTTTAACATAGTTTGTTTGGCCCGAATTGACATAGTGATTTATGAATAGGAAAAGTATGAGATAGGATACGAGCAGAAGCAGTAGAATAGCTGTTATGACCACCTTCTGAAAATCTTATACGTAAACAAAACTACCGCCCCAATTAATGCAGGCAATGCAACATTTACAATCCAAACACAAAAAACGGCTATACTAACCAAGTAAAGGTCAAAATTGAAAAGATCAAAATAGCTCAGGGCAATGGACTCGCGCAATAATAAATCAGGGATAGGCAAGAAAGGGACGAGTGTGGTTGAGAAAAGTGTCAAAACAGATGAACCAATGATCGCCATCCATTCTGGACTATCCAAAATCAAATAAAACACCAAAACATATTGCAAGATAAACGTGATAAATCTAAGTAATGATAATTGATAAATACGATGTAGAATAGAATTTGGGAGCTCAGAAAAAACAATAAAATAACTGTGATAAGCTTTGAGAAATCTTATGCGCTGAAATAATGAAGTCAAAAGGTCAACCCTAAAATAAAGCATTATAGCCAATACTAAACTTGAAGAAATAGTAAGTTGTATAGCCAATGTACCAAACCCACCAAACACCTCGTATCCGAAATACTGAACGAAATAAACTAAACCAAATACTCCAAAAGAAAACGTTGCTAAAGTTTGAGCCAGTCCATTAACAAATGAAAGAAGAGAGCCAGAAACCCTTCGATCAGGTGCCAAGGCCAAAACTCGCCCTACAAACTCACCTAGACGATTTGGAGAGAAAACCCCAAAAGTAACACCACTCAGTACTCCTTTTAAAGCGGTTTTCCACCTGACCTCAAACTGGGTGCTAATCAGAATTTTCCATTTGATTACCTCCATAGACCAATTTAAAGTGGTCAAGATGAGTGAGGCAAAAAGAACCAATGGGAATTGAGGCGCAGCAATAATTTCTCCAAAAAATCCTACAAAAGACAGCTCTGACTCTGCTCTCTGAATCCTAGAGACAATAAAATATATAGCTGTTATCGAAACAATCAGCTTCAGAGCTAGTCCAATTATTCTATAGAAGAATCGTTGACTAGTCTGTTCAGAACTAAAAGGTCTGAATGAGTCAATTAACTTGTTAATCCCTAATTTCGAAATATTAAGCATAGATGTCCTCTCAATCAAAGATCTCCAAAGAAAAGATAATTCTAGGTATTGACCCTGGAACAAATGTCATGGGGTTTGGTATTATCCAAATCAAAGGGATATCCATTACCATGATTTCAATGGGCTCAATCCAGATGAAAGATGGTGATCATGCGGATAAGTTAAAACGCATATTCGAAAAAACACTCGAATTGGTAGATAACTATATGCCGGATGAAGTTGCACTTGAAGCACCTTTTTATGGAAAAAACGTCCAGTCAATGCTCAAACTCGGACGAGCACAAGGAGTATCAATGGCAGCTGCTCTTTATAGAAATACTCCAATAACAGAATACAGTCCAAGAAAAATAAAGCAATCAATTACTGGAAGTGGAGCAGCTTCAAAAGAACAAGTAGCTGGAATGCTGCAGAGCATTCTAAAAATCGATCAACTGCCTAAACATCTTGATGCTACAGATGGATTAGCTGTTGCATTATGCCATCACTATCAGTCAACAAACATTATATCAGGTGGAAGTAAAAAGGGTTGGGCGAGCTTTATATCTCAAAACCCTAATCGAGTGAAGTAAAAGCCTGAGCAATTAATTCACAGGTGTTTTTGATTTCGCTCTCTCCTGGCGAAAGTTTGGCTTTCTCAAAATTTATATCTCCAACATGATTTATGGGAACTAAATGAATATGTGCATGAGGAACTTCCAATCCAATTACTGCTACTCCCACTCTTTTGCAATCTATTACTGCCTTAATGGCTTTGGCAATCTTTTGAGTAAAAGCCATATATCTTGCTAAAAATTCAGCATCTAGATCAAATAAATAATCTGTTTCTACAATTGGAATTACCAATACATGACCCATAGTCAATGGATTAATGTCGAGGATTGCAAAAAACTCTTCATTCCTGGCTATAAAATAGCCCGGTATTTCACCATTATATATTCTCGAAAATATACTTGACATTATAGAATTATTTCAAGTACCTCCAATTTCATTAAACCACTAGGCACTTCAATTTCCGCAATTTCACCGACCTTCTTTCCAAGTAACCCCTTACCCATAGGTGAATCAACACTTATCTTACCTTCTCTCAAGTTGGCTTCTGTTTCAGCAACTAAGGTGTAAATGAATTCTTTGTTCATGGTCAAGTTTTTTAACCTGGCCGTTGTAAGAATCAATATTTTTTCTTTAGATAATTGACTCTTATCAATGATTCGAGCGTTACTTACAAAAGCTTCAAGTTTAGCAATTTTCATTTCAAGCAATCCTTGAGCTTCCTTTGCGGCATCGTATTCTGCGTTTTCAGAAAGGTCTCCCTTATCCCTTGCCTCTGCGATTTGTTTTGAAATAGATGGACGCTGAACTGTTTTAATTTCATGCAATTCATCCTTCAGTTTTTTCAAACCTTCTTCTGTATAGTATCTAATATCTGACATGCGTCCTTAATATTCTATTAAACAAAAAACAGCGAAACCGCTCAAAGAACGGTTTCGCTGTACAAAAATATGTAAAATCAATTTAGATTCTTAGTCGTAATCCAAAGCTGTGTGTTCCACCTAATGGGTTAGCAAATCGATATGAGTAATCCATACTTATACCGCTCTCCTTTTTTCCGTTGAAAGGCAAATTAACAGTCATCCCCATCGTTGGACCTGAATTTGCATTTACTCTTCCTTCACCCAATACACCAAAACCATTGGCCTCGTAAACAAGTCCAGCTCTTATGGCTACATAATGCTTGAAACCAAACTCAACTCCACCTCTAAACTGATCCTGAGAGAAAGAATTAGATGTGAATGTTCCTGCGATTGTCAATCTATAATCACTTGGAAGCTTTGTGTCATTAGCAGATTCTCCTTCAGCTGGAACACTTGGCAATAAATAAAAATCATAAGAAGCGCCAATATTCAACAAGGCCGGCATTTCAAAACTTTCAGCCCTTTGATTCAAGGTAAATTCTGCATCTTGAAGAATTACAGTTTGAGAAAGACCATCGCCAGAATAGCGCATTTTAGGTCCAACATTTCTCAATGCTATACCGAACTTCATCCGATTATATTCACCTGTCTGGTAACGAATTCCCGCATCCAATGCGACTCCTTGAGCACCAACATTATTAATTGACTCACTAATTATTCTAATGGCACCACCAGCATGAATACTTCTAGAAAAACTTCTAGCATAAGCAACTGCGATATTCAAAAACTGGGGACTAAATGTACCCTGTCCTCCATCTGGATTATTTGTCGTAGTGATTTCTATATCACCAAACGACATGGCATTGATGGATATTCCCAAAACACCTGATTCACCCACTCTTTGACCTAAAGCAATAGAATTTATATTAATGTCAGAGCCCGAGAACAATGCTACATTACTATAATAAAGCTCTGTTTTATTCACAGTTGTAAGGCCCGAAATATTCAGGTTAAATGCCTCTATACCATCTGCGAATGCGGAATTGGCACCACCAAAACCACTTGATCTCGCCCAAGGATTAATTAGCAATTCATTCGCACCAGCTTGCCCAATTCTCTCTTTATTCCCTGCAAATGTCTGCAGCGAGAGACCAGCAACTATAATTGCCAATAGATATTTAATATTTCTCATCTCTTTTCTCATTAGATTTAATTAGAAGGAGTTAAGGTCAATTGGTCTCAGAACACCAAACCACTTAATAACTTTCTCACCAATTCCAGGTGCTTCAATATGAATAATGTACAAACCACTCGACACTACAATCTCATCTTGATTTTTCAAGTCCCAATCAATACTTGTAGTAGTAGGATCATCTTTTCTGAAGGTTCGTACCAGCGTACCGTTCACTGTAAATATGTTCACCGTACAAGTCTGAGGAAGGTTGATTATTTTGATTAAATAATCTAGTCTCTGAGTCTCATACTCATTGTAAGCATAATAAGGATTTGGTACCGCCTTGATTTCTTCTAATGCATCCACTCCAATATCTAGAGATTTAGTAGGAGCCACTGCATAAGTATTGAAGTTATAAAGAGGCAAACCATTGTTAACCGTCTTGACAAGAGATAAGTCTGGCGAAGCTGAAACTGCTCCATCCTGAAGTGCCGTGAACGCTGCTCCGTTAAACAATCGAGTTTGCAATTGGACGGTATCTCCTAGGTTATTCACGCTGTTTTGCAATACAGTTAATCTTCCACCAGATACATAATAAGATTCTCCTGCTTTAATTTCACTACTAGCAATAAAATCCGATGAACCAGAATATGCTCTATATGGTTTTGAAGATCTAAGCTTAATAGTAACGTCATTTGAACCTGAAGCTCCAAAAAGTTGCTCTCCTTCAACAAGCAGAGGGTAACCAACCCAGGCTCCAGCTCTCATGACAGCCATGAAGTTTTTATTAGGTTCACTGTTAGCCTGAATAACATCTGTGGCTGAAGTAGCGTCAAATGTCATGAGTTTTTCAAAAGAGAACGTGCCACCATCGTACGAGGGCATTAAATACTGTTGGTCATCAAGTAAGGAACCATCTTCTCTATTTGCCCGGAAAACATAAATCATGTGCATACCTCCTAGTCTTCTTTCACCGAAAAGCTCTTCCGCTATCTTCGAAGTTGGATTCCACTGCATATCCGCACCATTGTCTCCACCTAACCATGAGTTTTCAGCAAAAGCCATATTTAATTTTTCTCCTGTTTCAATGTTAATGGCAAACCCTGGGAACCAGCCCATACCGACTGACAACTCCTCTAATAATAAATCCGAGGAATCAAGAAGGCCTTGGTAATAATTCAAATCAGATTGTCGAAGACCTGCTTTCAAATCACCAACCAATTGCTCACCGCTAAATGTTGCTTCATCATAATCAAAGCCTTCATCTAATTGATTCAAACCCTGCTTATCTACAGAAAGTCCTCGTCTTATTTCGCCTCTTATTGCTCCACCTCTACTTAAGGTTGGGTTATCTTCAGCTTCTAAAACAGGACATCTAGTCCATTTTGATTTATCCGAAGTAATTACCACATCTACACTAGGAGTATTTTGCAATCCAGAAAGAGTGCGAATTCTTCGTGAAAAATTATGCTGACCTGAAGCATTAACTGTATAATAAGGAATTGGGTGTCCTGTATCATAACTCGCAACCGAAAAGGCGGTCCACGTGCCTCCTGCTATGTTTTCCCAATAGTCGAATTCATCCGCAGGAAAGTCAGTATTCCCGGTTAAAAAAGCATCATTCTCTGCTGCGTCACCATCCAAGCTTAATACGCCTGACTTTATCCAGTTAAATACACTTGATGCATCATCATCCGAAATTCCAGTTAACCATTCTTCCGTTTCGTCTGAATAAGAAACTTCAAATCCAATCACCCCATTTGTGACCTTATTTGCCTGCTCACTCAAGGCAGGGAAACCAGGACCAACTGTCAAAGAAAGACCAAGATCAAAGAGCAATTGCTCATTGTTTTGACGTATTGTTTGATCTGCGAAAATTGTATCGATCGGTGCCGAAGAATTACGCTCATATAAAACCCAAACGTAGTTAGTGAAGTCACCATTTCCAGCTGTATCTAAAAACTGAATTGTAAAATCACCTGGCTTGACTAGTAACGGATCAATAACCTTCAAATCTACTGGCCCCGCACCTGCTTGATAAACTATTTGATCAACAACTTCATTACCAGCAATCGAATCAAAATAATCTTCCTTAATACTTGCAAATAGCCCTCCATTTCCTCGGCCTTCCACTCTCGTTAATTCGATACCGTCTCCATATTGAGAATTCAATTGAACTCCATCAAACTCAATATCTGTCTTGTGCGGTATTGCTTCTACAACCTTAACAGCTCCAGAAGGAGATTTTCTACTAGCTAAATAAGGTATTTTCTGACCTTCCAATCTCATTGGATCAGCAGATGGATCATAAAAGCCATCGATGTATTGGAGGTTACCAACACCATCACCAAAGCGGTTGTAAGCGTAGGCTATCACCATGAAATAGTACGTCTTGTGATTGATCAATCGAGAATCAGTAGTCGAAAAAAGATCTTCCGTCACTCTAAAGCTATGGCGAACGCCTTCATTCGCCCCGTCAACCATTTCTTCAGGAACATCCTGTCCCAATCGAGAATTAAATTCATAGTTGATAAGTCTTTCTACATCATTTGCAATATCTACTTGATCAACTAGTCTGGCTTTATCAGGATCGGCAAGGTCATTGGTGCCAACTGATGAATTAGCCAATTGATAGATTTGATACCCTTCAAATAAGTACGTAGAATACAGTCTCTTTTCTTCCTCTGTTAATCTGAGATCTCTTGAACCATCGCCATCCACATCAACAGAATCTGGAGCTGCTAAGAAAGGATCAACAGTAGCATACCCTTCTTGATAGTTATTTGAGTTAATCGAGTTAGATAACATCAAAATAATCTCTTTGTCCAATTCTTGTGTTGCCACGTCTGGAGCATCAGGACCATCGAGTATTTCAAAGCATGAATCAAATAATGCTTGTGTCTTATCATCGGCCTTTCTCATCAATTCAACAGACTCTAATCTACCTCCTGATGAAGCCTGCATCCAGACCACACCTACTGTAATATTGTTCACAGCACCCGGGCCTAACTTGAAAGGACCTGAAGACTGAACGAACCTCCTATCATTTGGAACATTTCCAGCCGAAACCTCTGTCCAAGGAAGTAAATTGCTTGGAGGTGTAACGCCATCTGTTCCCCAATGAAGTGGATCTGTGTCGCCAGGAAACATATAGTTTGCTGGAATAGCACTTGAATTAGTAGGATTGTAACCAACTCCTCCAAACGTCATTGGAGTATTATCCTTCCAAATTCCTTGAAGCATATTATAATAATCAGTAGCATTACTAGGGTCCCCAGTTGCACCTGCAGCATTATTATGGTATAAGAATTTTCTCATTCCATAACGCTCATTATCTACAATTCCATCGCCATAACCAGCACCTTGTCCTGCATAAACAATTCCATCTTCAGCTTGGGCCGAGTTATAATCTTCACATAAGCAATTATCCAAAAAGTCATTTCCTTGAAAAGGACCTTGAAAAAAGTCTAGGCCAAT
This sequence comes from uncultured Flavobacteriales bacterium, assembly GCA_905479105.1. GTDB lineage: Bacteria > Bacteroidota > Bacteroidia > Flavobacteriales_G > Salibacteraceae > SHAN690. The sequence continues at coordinate 436,036 of CAJQLE010000003.1, read as the reverse complement.
TGCAGGTGGATTATTTCCATATCCGAAGTTACCACTGGCATCTTCGTCATTATCATCACCGTTATAGAAATAGCCAAGACCTCTTCGGACGTCACATCCAACAAAATCATCCTGAGCATTTCCCAAGTCACCATCAACCCATTGTCCAAAATAAGTGTCTGACAACTCAAAAGTAGATCGGTTAATCAACTCGTAGTTGTAGAACGTCATGTTATTCACTTCATCCGTGGTAGCAAAGGCAAATGCCTGAGCCCGAATTTCCATACCAATTGCCTGACCACCTGACTCTGTGTGAATATTTCCTTTATCGTTGAAAACCCACCATAGATTCTGGTCACCATATAAGTCACGTACTCTTCTGCTGCAATCGCTCTGTCCGTTTAAAACATATCCTGGATAATCTCCATTATCAGGATTATAGTCCCCATCACCATCTCTATCAAAAAACGGTGCCAAATAATAATCTTCATTATAGGGCTCAAAATTCCTGCCGTGAGCAGGCCATTCTGTAATTACAGAAGGAAGGCTATATCCTGGATAATCTCTTTCTTGAGTCTCGGTATTATTCTCCGCATCAAACTGACCAGCTTCATACCAGCCGTTAAATTCTGCAACCATAGACAATGTTGTCTCCCAATGGCGATCATAGTCTTGACATGTTTGCTGATCAATCTCAGCATCGACCGTACTTAATGGGCCTGTCCAGTAGTCATTTCCTATTTGACGGAATCTCAAGGCAGCAACCTTAAACTGACCAGAAATATCTTGACCAGCTAACCATAGCGAACCAGCAAAAAGAGAAGTCTTTTCGGATCCACTAGGGATTTCATATCGCGCTTGGTTAAAATCCCACCACATATCACCACCACTTTGAATCAATGCTTTGGTGTTATTGATGTTTAATTCTGCAGCCGCAGTAGCTGGATTACAATTAGCTGCAACGACAGGAGGATTGTCATTACTGCCTTTATTTTGATTTTCATACTTATACCTTTCTGCATGAGCTGTCATGCAAAGAGTAAGTATTGAAAGACTGATTAGTATTGCTCTTGTTTTCATGTTCAATGTTCTTTGGTTAGTTAGAAATTAACCCTTACGCCAAGTCTTATTCTTCTAGGTAATTGCCAGTTCGTTGGATCCCACAACTTCATCGCATAATACTCCGTAAACGAAGCCGCACTATTCTGTTGTGCAATAAAATTTAATCCATTCGCTGAGTTCAAGTAACCATCATCATCAGGATTACCAGTAGCTCTGTATACATCATTTATATTTCTCGCATTTAACAAGTTCAATACTTGCACATATGCATTGATTCCAAATTCGCGCCCCGAAGCACCCATTTTATAGGTGAAGTCTCTGTCTAAAACAAAATCAAATCTAAACGTCCAAGGTAAACTTGCACTGTTAATTGCTCCTTGTTGAAGAGGTGACGGTGTTACGGTGAATAACTGCGTTGAGGTATAATTCCCTTGAGGATTATAAGGAGAACCAGATCCAGCACGCATTTGAAGGTTGAAACCTGTATTCTTCAAAATTGCCTTATCACCGATCATCGGACCATTATAATTCTCTTTCTCTCCATATCGATAATCTATATTGGCAACTACAGCATGACGCTGGTCATAAGAAAGTCGTATTGGCGCTCTAAGATTAGCCTGTCCGCTCCTTGCCAAGTTCAACTGCGAAGTAGACCCAGAACCAGTTCCTTCTGCAAATTGCAGCGTATATGAAGCTCTAATGGTAAGATTATTAGTTCTTCTCAAATCGTAACTCATTGTAAGTCCCTTTACTGTAGCAAAGTCTAAGTTTCTGAACGTATTGTACTCAATCGGATATGCATCAAATATTCGAGTTACTTGAACCATATCTCTAGACTCTCTATAAAATGCAGAAATCTTAAGGGCCATTGAGTTCGTCAGAGCTTGTTGAAATCCAACCTCGTAATCAATTGTTCTCTCTGGCTTCAAATCAGGGTTATCAAGTTCAGCTGAACTTGCTCTACTCTCCAAGAAATAATAATCTGAAGGATCCAACCTATTACCTTGCGTTGGACGCTTGGTCAAAACATCATAGTGAGCAAAGAAGTTAGCTTCATCAGATATAGGAAAACTGAAAGCTACCCGAGGCATGAAATTGGTCTGAGGAGCATAATCTTCAAATGAATCTTCAGTAATATCTAAACTACTCGTCTTCTCCTTGTCAACCAAAAGAGGAGCAGGTAGTCCGTTTGAAATCTTCAAAGCAGAACCATCATTTAATTCCGTTCCTTGAGCATTGTACCAAATATCTCCATCACGATATCCTAAAATAGATGTAGGGTTCTGAACATTATCCACATATACTACATAATCTTCACCAATATTACCTGGATGAGCATTCACGCCTTCTGGCAAAAGATCTAGCGCTTCAGTTTCACGTGCTTTCACAGTAGGGAACAATACATATTGGTCCTTTAGCACTTGTTGATTCGCATCGAAGCGATCAACTCGAAGGCCAATTCGGAAAATCAAATCATCAAACTCAAATTTATCTTCAATAAACCCTGAAACATAAATAGGTTGATAAGGAGCAATTGGTCTAGTATAATTACCATTTTCATCAACGGCATTGAAGAAATCACTAAAAGAAGAAGTTGAGCTGGTTCTATTACCATAAGGATCATATCCATAATAGTTCACCAATGATCCAGTACCATTATTGAAAAGCTCATCCGGAGAAAAATATTCCAATTCAAAAGCGCTAGGATCAATATTATTTACGTCAAGAAAATCAACTCCATCTGGATCCAAGCCAGTCGCTTGCCTCAAATTGTAGTCGATAAAACTTTGAGGATCATCCGCACCGGTATATTCTCCTGGAGAAGCATTAAGTCTTGTATAGGATACTTGTGGACCAGGATATTCAATGATAGGATTAGAAAAATCCAACTGCTCAATATGCGTATTAGAACGCAGACGAGCAATCTGCCAAAGTCTTCGTGGGCTCAAGCTATAAGATCTATCAATTCTTTGCTCATATTCAAATCCAAGAACAAAGTTGTGATTTCCAATATCAGCAGATCCTTGACCTGTAACCCTTATCTGATTGGTTACAGCCTCCAAGTAATTATCTGAAGCACTACCTCTTCCATTAGTGACATCATTATTATAAACCCACATTCCGTATACATCTCTTGATCTATCAGAAAGATTGTCACCATTAATCAAACCACCACCAGCTTGAATATTGTTGTAGTTGGTGTAGGCCTCTGCCTGAGCAGCATCGTAAACCGGATTTCCTTCTGCATCGAAACCATCCCAGCCATTTAACTCGTAATATCTTTGAGTGAATCTTGCAAGGTCAGGATTAGCGTCACCTGGAGTAAACGTAATTAGTGTATCTCTAAAAGTACCTTGAATATCACCAAATATTCCTGTCAAACTATCTGTTCCCGTCACATAATCAGCGCCTTGCTGAACGTCAAACTTACCAATGTATCCATAATCGAAGAAATTGTCTTTATGATCTGGATCCCAACGTCTGTCATATTGTTGGCTATAGTCAGCTTGAATCGTGTAGTAGGCATTCTTGATAAGTGAGGCACTTCCTTCATCTTCTGACTCACTATTCTTAAATCTTTGGGTAAAACGCGCGTACGCTCTCCAGTCTACAGATGTTTGCTCTGGATAACTTTCAGAATCAAATAAGGCTTGGTTAAAGTTGTAGCGTCTTCCTTTACTATAGTTTAAACTACCTCCAAATGTTAAGTTGGTTGAAGAAGTAGTAACAACATCGATCTTACCTGCAATGTTAGCTCCAACATTATTTGTATTAGGCCGAACACTTACACGCTCAAAATCATTTAACCTCAAGAAATCAGCATTAGAAAGAACAGATCCTGGAGTGAAACCTACTCTTAATGGATTCTCCTTAAGATCAGTCAAAACATCATCATTAACCTGCCAAGCTCCAACTGCAGATGGTCTAGAATCTCTATTAGAAGTAACGTTACCTGAAACAAAGAAACCTAACAGAGGCTCTTTATTGCCTGAAGAATCTCTTTTCTGCAATAACGGCCCTGACAAACTAAACTCCGCAAGGTTGTAACCATAAGGATCTACACCCACATATCCATCATCACCTCCTATACCTGAAGTAAGGAACTCAATTCCTCCGTGATATTCTCTAGAAACACCTTTCGTTGTAATAGCAATAACACCACCGGTGACATCACCATACTGAGAAGGAAGACCACCGGTAATAACCGAAACCTGTTCGATAGAAGACTGCGGAATTGCAGAAGAACCACGAACTTTAATACCATCTATATAATAATAGTTTGCATCACCACGACCACCTCTCATATTCAAAGTACCTGTTCCGTCATCTTTAGAATAAGTACCTCCTGCGGTTGCAGCGAGATCTGCAGGATTTCTTGCAGCCATCCTAGATATCTCATCGGATGTAACTGTTTCTGTAGTAGCGGCACCATCTTGTTCAATCAAGGGCTTTTTATACTCCGTTACAATAAACTCTGTTAACGCAACAGCTGAAGAAGCCATCCCAGTGCTCGTTTTTGGAACGAACGTGGTTTTGTTAGCACTAACATTAATTCCAGTAACCTTAATGGGACCAAAACCCAAACTGGTAATCTCAATGTCATACCGGCCCGGTGGAATAGGCTTAATTTCAACTACACCATCAAAATCAGTTGATCCACCTGTGATCAAACTTCCATTTTGTTTCACTGCAACATTCGCAAACGGAATTGGTAATCCATTAGATGCCTCAGTGACGGTTGCTTTTATTCCTCCTTGGCCACCTTGGGCGTAGGAAGAAACGGTTGTAATCAACAATCCCAGAACAATTAGTAAAAATTTTCTCATGACTCGCTGTCTTTAGATAGGTTTATAGAAATGTGGTCAACATCCCTAAAATGGCGGGTAAAGATAAAAAAGTAATGATACGTTTAACATTTTTTTAATCTTCTCGTAACCCTTATCGCTCCTGCTTTTCTTGCTTAATTTAAGAACTATTGTGATGTAAAGTAAGTGGAATTCAGTGAGGTACACAATAACCGATTAGAAAACGGTTAGGTTCATCACGTAACCGGAAAAAAACACAACTTACTGATAGTGAAAAAGTTGCAAAAAAGCATCTTTTCTCCTTCTCGAAACTGGTATTCGCTCTCCCTTTTTCATTACCACATAACCACCTTCACCCTTAACATATTTATCTATGTATTTGAGATTGATGATATTAGATCGATGAACTCTAAAAAAACTATTTGGATCTAGTAATTCTTCGAAGTGCTTTATTGTTTTTGAAACCATAATTCTTTTACCGTCCGTCAAAAAGAATTGAGTGTAATTATCCTGACTTTCACAGTATATTATTTCATCGAGATTAACGAACTGAAGACCCTCCATACTTGGCAATGCGATTTTCCCCATCGCCTCGCCTTTCTTAGACATGTTTTCAATTAATGCTGAAATTTTTTCTTTTGATTCAGATCCAGCTCCTGGCTGAACCTTACCAATTGACGCTTGCAATTCATCTATATTAATTGGTTTCAACAAATAGTCAACCGCTGAATATTTAAATGCTTTGAGAGCATATTCATGATACGCAGTAATAAAAATGATTTTAAAGTTGATTTCATCTTCCAGCGACTCCAATAGTTCAAATCCTGAACCATTGGGATTTCAATATCTAGAAACATTAGGTCAATCTTATTGGCTTGAACAAATTTCTTTGCTTCTCTTGCGTTATCAGCTGTGCCTATGACATCAACACTAGGACAATCATCCTTAAGAAGAAATTCTAAATTCTTTCTAGCTAATTCTTCGTCATCAACGATTAGTGCACTAATTCTTTTCATAAGTAAGGTGGGTTTATAATTTCGCTGTAGATGATCGCTTTTCTAGCATCAAATTCTCCAATATCTGACTTTGGAGTATCATCTTCTTGTTCTGATTCAGACTCAATCAAAATATCCGATCTTCTTTTAATTCTTCTGTTCTTCCATGCCTTGAGCGCTTTTTGCTCAAGCATTTCAATTTGTTCTCTCGCCTTCGCATCAGACTCCTGAATAGCATCACTTATTTCATGCACCTCTTTTGACTTAAACTCATATGAAGGAGCAGAGTAGGTTTCTTCTTTCTGTTCCTTTTGCTTTTCCTTTTGCTTTTTATAATTCTGCCAAAGCCCACCTGCTAGGCTGATAGCAATAAAAATAAAATATAAAATATTTCCAAAATCGTCCATCGCTGTTAGTGTTTGTTTCGCCTAAACCATTTTTTAAAAAATGGCTCACGTCTGTTATTATTATGCCTCTTACTCATCTTCTTATACTTTTTCATCTCCTTTCGCGTTTGTTTGGATTGGATATCTCTATGACGCTTTTTGGCTTCATCAGATTTAGACGCCTCTTCAGCATTTCGATCTTGTTCCACTCTTTCCAACTCTTTTAATCTTTTCTTAGATTGAGCGGCCCCTTCAGAAAGATTGAAGAGCAAAAGGGATACAATTAGTAAAAAGGTTTTAAAATGTAGGTTTGCCATTAATTTCATCTATAGTACGAAAGTGAACCGTAAAATTACACTCATAATTATTTTATGCGCAGTTTGGTTGAGTGACTGTCGGAAAACAGACACTAATCACCAGGTACCCAATGTAAGAGTGAATGAATATATCGTATTAAGTCTTCCGCAATATAACACCCTCAATTTTATCAACGGATGGGTTTATCTTGATGGAGGATATAATGGTCTTATAGCTTTTAGAGTTACAGAAGAGGAAATTAAAGTATACGATCGTCAAGCTCCGTATTATGTGAAGGACAAATGTCAAGTAATAGTAGATAGCAACAGTAATGTGAGCTGCATTGACACTTGTTCTGGATCCCAGTGGTTATTATTAGACGGCCAAATATTAAAAGGACCCGCATCTCAACCTCTGAGGTTTTACCAAACAAGCTTTGACGGCACTCACTTAAGTATTACAAATTAAAAAAGGGGCTCAAGGCCCCTTTTTTAATTTCAATAAATACTACGCTAAGATTAATAGCGGTATTGTTCCGGCTTAAATGGACCTTTAACTTCTACTCCAATATACTCTGCCTGTTCCTGAGACAATTCGTCAAGTTCAACACCAATCTTACTCAGATGAAGCATTGCAACCTTCTCATCTAAGTGCTTTGGCAAAACATAAACCTCGTTTTTATAATTTGAATTATTGGTCCATAATTCAATTTGAGCTAACGTTTGGTTAGTAAAAGAATTAGACATTACAAAAGATGGATGCCCTGTGGCACATCCCAAGTTTACCAATCTACCTTCAGCAAGCAAAACAATTTGTCTTCCATTCTTCAATGTGTAAAGATCAACCTGAGGCTTGATTTCATCTTTGTTTGCATTCTTATTCAACCAAGCTACATCGATTTCATTATCGAAGTGTCCGATGTTACAAACGATAGCCTTGTCCTTCATGTTCTCAAAATGCTCTGCTTTCAGAATATCCTTGTTACCTGTAGCTGTGACAATTATATCACCCTCTTTAACCGCATCTTTCATCTTCTTCACTTCAAAGCCATCCATTGCAGCTTGCAAAGCACAAATAGGGTCGATCTCAGTTACAATCACTCTAGCTCCTGCTCCTTTCAGAGAAGCTGCAGAACCTTTTCCAACATCCCCGTAGCCACCAACAACAGCAACCTTACCAGCCATCATTATATCTGTTGCTCTTCTAATGGCGTCTACCAATGATTCTTTACAGCCATATTTATTATCAAACTTTGACTTGGTAACAGAATCGTTAACGTTGATAGCAGGCATCACCAATGTACCATTCTTCATGCGCTCATAAAGTCTGTGAACACCAGTCGTAGTTTCTTCAGAAAGGCCTCGAATATCTTTCGTTAATTCAGGAAATTGATCGAAAACCATATTGGTTAAATCACCTCCATCATCCAAAATCATATTCAATGATTGACCATCAGGAAAGGCGGAAATTGTTTGCTCTATGCACCAATCAAACTCCTCTTCGGTCATTCCCTTCCATGCAAAAACAGGAACACCTCCTTTCGCAATTGCTGCAGCAGCATGGTCTTGCGTAGAAAAAATGTTGCAACTAGACCATGTGACGTCAGCACCCAATTCAACTAGCGTTTCAATAAGCACTGCTGTTTGAATAGTCATGTGCAAACATCCAGCAATCCTAGCTCCTTTTAGAGGTTTATCTTTACCATATTCTTCTCTTAACGACATCAATCCTGGCATTTCAGCCTCGGCCAATGTTATTTCTTTTCTTCCCCAATCTGCTAGGGAAATGTCTTTAACTTTATAAGAAATTCTCTCTGTAACTTCGCTCATTACTTTTTAAATTTTGGTGCAAAGGTAGCACGCTATTTTTGAATGATTAAACTGTTGAACAAAGGAATACTACATAGGTTCAAAACAGCTCATAATTCGGAGGTTGTTATTGCTGATATAACTGCGGTAACTTCTATGTTTTCGGAGAAACAGATAAATGAATATTATAATGGTCATTCCCGTGAACGCACCCTTCAATTGGTGTGTGCTGATTTCATAATCTCTGAGCTTTTAAATGAAACCACTAAAATTTCTAGAAATAAGAAAGGGGCTCCTTTCCTTAAGAATAAGGCCACACATCTTTCGATAAGTCATACCAGTAATTATATGGCTATGATCATAAATAATCATTCGCGTCCAGCTATAGATATTGAGGTGAAAGGGCGCGATATTAGTCGCGTAAAAAAAAGGTTTACAACGGATTCAGAAGTTGAACATTTTGAGAGCTTTTTAAAAACCGATGCTCTTTTAGGCGTCTGGGGTGCAAAAGAGTGTTTATTCAAAATAATGCAAGCAAGTGGCGTTCTTTTTACTGAAAACATGAAGATTAACTACTCAATGACAAGAGAAAATGAGTTGATCGTAAATTGCAGCGTGAATCATCCGTCTATAAAATCTGACTTTAATGTCATTTCTTGCATCTTTGAACCTCTCATCTTGTCCTACATTGATGCCACGTCAAATGCAAAATAAGACCTTCAACCTTAGCAAAACCGATCGAAAACTCGCTATCCTTATTGATCCTGATAAGCATACTGAAGATGACCTCATTGATTTTGCGAAAAAGATTGATCAGCTAGATCCTGATTTTATTTTGATTGGAGGTAGTCTTATTTATAAGAGTAAGATTTCAACTTCAGCCAGACTATTGCAATCTCTCACGAAAAAACCTTTAGTTCTTTTCCCAGGGCATTTTACCCAATTGACTGATCATGTGGATGCAGTAATGCTTCTATCATTAATCTCCGGGAGGAATGCAGATCTACTAATAGGTCAGCACGTTTTGGCTGCACCCAAGCTTAAGAATATGAATGCCGAGATAATTTCGACTGGTTATATGCTTATTGATGGAGGAAAGCCGAATTCCGTGAGTTATATGAGCAATTCTCAGCCCATTCCAAGAGACAAGAATGACATTGCAATCTGCACAGCCCAAGCCGGAGAAATGATTGGGATGAAAATGATTTACCTCGATGCCGGAAGTGGCGCTCTTAAACCTGTTCCTCTGGTTATGGTCGAAGCTGTTTCGAAATCAATTGACACACCTTTAATAGTTGGCGGAGGCATCAGAAGTATAGAAGCCCTTGACGAATATTGGAATGCTGGTGCTAATCTCGTAGTGATAGGCAACGCATTGGAAGAAAAAGACTCCGAAATATTCGTGACTTTAACCCAAAGAAAATCGCATTAATTTCCAGTTTTCAACACAGAGATTGAAAATTCCTTTTGACCCAACCGTAAATCAACCTTCTTTTTTAGCTATTTCTGTATGAAATAATCCACTCCAAATGGAGGTAATCGTAATTACTTCATCTTCCGAAAAAGAAAAAGAGATCACTCAAATCATTCGATTGTTTGAGAATGGATTGCAGACACTTCATATTCGAAAGCCTAAATGGAGTAAAACAGACATCTCAGTTTTTATCGAATCAATTCCTCAAGAATATCACAGTAAAATTGTGATACACGGACATTATAAATTGGCTATAAAGTATAAGTTGAAAGGCATTCACTTACACAGAAAGCATAGGAATAACAAGCTTAAAAATAGGTGGAATCGTTTGCTAATAAAACTCAGACACCCCAGTTTGATTATCACATCCACCTTCAATAGCATAGAGAGCCTAAGAGAAAATAGTTTAAGCTTTGATTATGTTTTTCTGAATTCAGTTTTTACGAGTCATTCATATTATAATAAAGATGAGGAAGCTGGTGTCAACTTACTTAAATCAATTCTCAACAAGGCCAATATTCCTGTATATGCCTTAGGTGGCGTTACAAAAGATAGGATCGATGTAGTTCGAGCTGCCGGTTTTCAAGGGGTCGGATTATCTTCTGCTGTTTGGAAGCACATTGATAAAAATCCTCAAGAGGTTTTATCATTGATTCAAGCTGCTTAAAATTTCACTTTCAACCCAAGTAGCCAATTCGTTCCTGCTTGAGGATAATAGAAATTCTCAGTAATGGTTCCACCAAATACATAACTATAGGTATAACCATTTGAAGAATACAATTCATTGAAGACGTTATTGACCAACAAACTCAACTCCAAATTCTTTAGCCTTTCTGTTTTGACTGAATAAGTTAATCGGACATCATTGACCAAATAATCCTCGATCACGCGATCTTCATTAGAGGTATTGTCGAGGTATTGCTTACCAACATATTTTGTAAGTAGCACACCTTCTAGACCAAACTTGGTTTTATAACCAATTTGGGAGCCCCCGATAACAGATGGCGAAAAAGCGATGTCTGTATTTTGATGCGCTATTTCAATCACGTCAAAACCTAAAGTATAGTCATAAAGCACTTCATTGAAGGCTGTGATTTGGTTTTGAGAAAGGGTCAGATTTGGTTTCCAATAAAGTCCTCCAACAATATCAATTTGTGCTTGAAACTCAATTCCTGCTCGATAGCTTTCAGGAACATTAGTTCGAATAGGTGAACCAACATCGTTCAACTCACCTGTCAACACTAATTGATTTTCATATGCCATAAAGTAGCCATTAACTCCAAATGAAATCTTGGATTTTCGATAGTTCCATCCTATCTCCAGATCATTCAACACTTCATGCATTGGAACAACTCCAACCGCAGCGTCTGTAAAATCATTTCTCACAGGCTCTCGGCTCGACTGAGCGAAAGAAGCGTAAAATAGATTCTTGCCATTTGGCTGATAGCTTAAGCCCAACTTTGGATTCAAGAAAAAATATTGCTGATCAATATCAATCAACCTTTGGTCATTATCAACTCCAGAACCATTGTAGTCAATGAAGCGTCCTTGAATGTCCCCATAGAAGGTGAATTTATTCACTGTTAATTGTGCTTTTAGGTAATTCGACACATCCATTTTGGAAGACTCTGATTCGTAATATCGATCTCCAATTTCAGAATTAGAGGCGAATTCAGACCAAATCACTTCGCCAAAATGCCTTCCATCGTATTGATTAGCGCTTCCGCCTAATGTTACATTCAAAAGATTACGATCATACTGTAAGGAATAAACCCCACCATAAAAATCATTGTCCAACCATCGTCTAACTATAATATCTGAAGAGGTAATGGTGTCCGTTCCGAAAACAGCATTGGCAATTCCAAATTCTTCTAGATCGCTATCATTCTTGAACTGCTCAAAATAGCCTTGCCCTTTTGTATAATGACCGGTAAGATTCAAGTAAAAATCATCGTTAAGTTGATATCCAGAGATTAACTGATAATGATCCTGTCCATAATTATCTACCTCATTTTCATATTGATAGTAATTGTAAGTCCGTCCTGCATTCAATAAGTTTTCAGTTTGAGTTACGTTCAATCCATTGTTTATGGCATGATCAATCATCGCATTCTCATCTCCATTTATTCGAGATTCAGGAGTTCCCCACCACGCCTGTTGTGTAATTTCTTGCCCTGAAAAAGTTATCGCCTTCAGCATAGCACGTTTACTATAGTATCCCCCAGCAAAATAGTAAGATCGCAAATCAGCAGCTGAACGATCAATGTATCCATCTGAAGAGATATAAGATAAGCGGCCTTCAAAATTGAAATGATCATTGATCAAGCCCGAATTGATAATGGCATTATGTTTTCGAGTGTTGAAGGACCCAAATGTATTATTGAATTCAGCTGAAGCTACTGAATCAATCGTTGATGTTTCCATATTAATTGACGCTCCAAATGAAGCGGCTCCATTGGAAGAGGTGCCGACTCCTCTTTGAATTTGAATATTTTGAGTTGAAGTGGCGAAGTCAGGCATGTTTACCCAAAAAACACCATGGGATTCAGGGTCATTTAATGGCACACCATTCACAGTAACATTAATATGAGTCGCATCGCTTCCTCGAATGCGCATACCAGTATACCCTACTCCACCTCCAGCATCTGAAGTCGTAACGATAGAAACTGCCTGGTTCAATAGTATGGGCAAATCTTGAGCAAGATTATTTGCATCCAGTTCTTCCCCTGAAATATTCTGAAAGGTCATAGGTGTTGATGCATTTGCTCTCAGCGCCTCAACCACAAATTCCTCGCTAATAATCGGATTGATTTTCAAAGCATAGGAGCGATCAATATCTTCAGTTATATTGATGGAATCAACAATAGTTTTATAACCTAGATGAGAAATTTGAATGCCATGAACACCCGATTTCAACTTTAATTCGAAGCCCCCATTCTTTCCAGATGTTGTGGCGGTGTAAGAAGATTGATCTGCAATCAGTGCCCCGACTAGAGGCTGACCTGAAGCGTTTCTGATTTCTCCTTTAAGCACATTCTGCGCTTCTGAAAAAGGAATAAACAAGAAGAAAAACAAAAGGATTATAATATATCTCATGACTCTTTTTGGTTAAGAGCCAACCGAGACATTCGGCAAACAAAATCACAGGATTTCGTCATCTTCCTTGCCGGAATTACCCGGTCAGGTTCAATGGGTTTAATCTCAGAACTCCAATTTTATTTTGGAGAACACCCCAGTTAGCTGTTGCAAATGTATTAAATAAAGATCAAAAAAAAGCCCATTTAAAATGGGCTTTTTTTTAATGTTATGCTGAAGCTTTTTTTCGCGGTAATAATCGATTCCGCTTCAAGCTTTTATTGATTCGTTCAATGCGTTCTTCAGAAGTTCCTTCCACTTCGATGAACCGCTTTCCGGCTTTGACGAGTGCCTTTTTGTAACAGTCATACAAATCAGCTCTATCATCTGGGTTTTCCCTCAAGTCATCGTATTCCCAATCAATGCCTTCATGTCCGCAAAGGATATAAAGCTGATAAGGTTTTTCCAAAAACTGACGTTCGATCCAATTTTGAGCGCGGCCAAATCGTTGCTCAGCCCAAATTTTCACGACTAACGTATTGGTATCACAAATTAAAAAATGGTTTGCTTTTTCAGCAACGACATATTCTCTCTCAAGCTGACCTTTTGCAATCTCTAGAAGATCGTCTTGATTATAATTTCTTCCTAGTTCCTCTAGATATTCTCTAGAGTATTCTTCCACAAATGGCTCATTGTAAACCTCAGCCAGTTTTCCTGCCAATGTTGTTTTACCTGAACACTCTGGTCCAACCAATGCAAGCTTCACCAGTTTGTTTTCCCCTGTGCCGTTTCTAGAAAGGTTTGATAAGTCTGTTTCTTGCTCCATATTGCTTCCTAATTACTTCTTTCTGCGCGCACCAACTATTGATTAACGACCCGATCTAAGACTCTTTAAATGAATGAGTTTGCAAAATTACTTAAATAAAATTCATTCTGAATAGCGCTCAGTAAATGAAATTAAAGTGAAGATGCCGAGCCTTCAATGTTGGCGCCCAAAACCTTCAATACGAATACTGATTTCTCGTGCTTTGAATACGACTTTTTAATTTCAATTTTCAATGCATCAAAAATAGAGTCAAAATCACCAAACAGATGTGTTGATGTTTCATTAACTCTTACCTTAAAACTACGATACTTCTTTAGGCCATTGATGAAGTCAATGATATGAGGTTCGTAATCCTGATGAAGAGGATACATTGAAATTTCTAGAGTAGCTTCCATTAATCCAAATTATTTAAGATGTCATCATCCACCATTTCTGGTAAGGTGATTTTTAAAAGCGGCTCTTCCTTCATGGCTCGTTTAATCGCAAAAACCGCCCCTTCATTGCGTGCCCAACTTCTTCTTGCGATGCCGTTATTGACATCCCAATGAAGCATCATTTTTAATCTGCGATCTGCATCGGCTGAGCCGTCTAACAACATTCCGAAACCGCCATTAATTACTTCTCCCCAACCAACGCCACCTCCATTATGAAGACTTACCCATGTGGCTCCTCTGAATGCATCACCAACAAAATTCTGCACAGCCATATCAGCCGTAAATTGTGAACCATCATATATATTGCTCGTTTCTCGGTAAGGCGAGTCAGTTCCTGAAACATCATGATGATCACGACCCAAGACTACTGGTCCAATTTTTCCTTTTTTAATTGCCTTGTTAAATGCTTTCGCAATTTTCATTCTTCCTTCAGCGTCAGCATAAAGGATTCTGGCTTGAGAGCCAACAACCATTTTATTCTTTCCAGCTTCTTTGATCCACTTGATATTATCCGCCATTTGCTGCTGAATTTCAACTGGCGAATCCTTCATAATTTTCTCCAACACCTCGCATGCTATGACATCCGTTGCATCTAGATCTTTTGGATTACCCGAAGCACAAACCCATCTAAAAGGTCCGAAACCATAATCAAAACACATTGGCCCCATAATGTCTTGCACATAACTGGAATATTTAAAATCTATTCCGTTCTCAGCCATGATATCGGCTCCTGCCCTACTTGCTTCTAATAAAAATGCATTTCCATAATCGAAAAAATACATGCCTTTCTCGCTGAGCTTGTTTATAGCAGATGCATGTCTAACCAATGTTTCTTGAACCAATTCTTTGAATCGCGCTGGCTCTTTCGCCATGATTTCTTTGGCTTCTTCGAAACCCACTTGAACAGGATAATAACCACCTGCCCATGGATTATGCAATGAAGTTTG
This sequence comes from uncultured Flavobacteriales bacterium, assembly GCA_905479105.1. GTDB lineage: Bacteria > Bacteroidota > Bacteroidia > Flavobacteriales_G > Salibacteraceae > SHAN690. Next base: position 420,947 of record CAJQLE010000003.1, on the reverse strand, counting down.
ATCAGAACCTATTTCTGGAACAATTCCAATTTCAACAAATTTTTCCCAAAGCGTGACGATGTTTCCTAAATAGGCGATTGATCGTGCTTGCTTCTTCATTTTCCATTCCAATGCCAAATCAATGGCATGATCCACATTGTCGGTAACTTCATCAACCCAGCCTTGCTCATGTCTTTTATACGCTGCTTTGGGATCAACTTCAGCTGTGATACTTACTACACCAGCAATATTCCCTGCTTTTGGCTGAGCACCGCTCATCCCTCCCAAACCGGCAGTAATGAAGAGTTTTCCCTCTGGCTGACCACCAATTTTACGTGACGCGTTTAGCAATGTGATTGCGGTTCCGTGAACAATACCTTGAGGGCCTATATACATGTAACTACCAGCGGTCATTTGACCATATTGTGTTACTCCAAGCGCATTAAATTTCTCCCAATCATCAGGCTTCGAGTAATTCGGAATCATCATTCCGTTGGTCACTACTACTCTTGGTGCATCCTTGTGTGAAGGAAAAAGTCCCATCGGATGTCCACTATACATGGCCAATGTTTGATCATCCGTCATCTCAGACAAGTATTTCATCACCAAGAGATACTGCGCCCAGTTTTGAAATACAGCTCCGTTGCCACCATAAGTAATCAATTCGTGCGGATGCTGCGCTACTTTCGGATCAAGGTTGTTTTGAATCATGAGCATTATGGCTTTCGCCTGCTCACATTTTCCTGGATAATCATTAATTGGCCGAGCTTTCATTTCGTAAGTCGGCCGAAAGCGATACATATATATACGGCCAAAGTCTTTTAATTCTTTCGCAAACTCAGTTGCAAGAGTTTTATGCCATTCTTTAGGGAAATAACGCAATGCGTTCCGCAACGCCAATTTATGCTCTTCGAAAGTTAAAATACGCTTGCGCTTTGGAGCGTGACTTACCTCTTTGTCATAAGGCAAGAATTCTGGAAGCTTTGTTGGAATTCCCTCTTTAACTTGTTTCTTAAAACTCATGAATTAAAGTTTAATGATGATTTAAGACCGCAAAGATAGAAGGACTATTTACGATCGAATCTACCTGTCTGCTTGTTGTATCCGTATGCACAATGCGTACAACCGCTTTTACAGCAATAGCCACGCTTCAGATGATACTTTTCAGTGAAAACAATATAACCGTCTTCACTCATGTAGTAATCCTCTGGCTCTAGCTTGGATTTATTTCCTGTGCCGCACACACCTTCAAACATACTTCTCTCTATTGAATCATTAGTTTCGAAGCTGTAAAAACATCGATTACTCAAAATGGTTCAGGAATTTGTTAAAATTTCAAATAGTCCGATCGAATTCCTCTTGACGCTTAACGGAATTGAGGTATGGGTTAAACGCGATGATTTGCTGGATCCTTTTGTTTCAGGCAATAAGCTTTTCAAACTAAAACACAACCTGAATCACGCTATTGCACAAGGCAAGAAAAGCATAATCACTTTTGGCGGGGCCTTCTCTAATCACATAGCAGCTTCGGCTTCCTTAACCCATCAACATGGCCTTAAAAGCATCGGAATTATAAGAGGTGAGCCCAATGAAAAATTAAATCCAACACTGACATTTGCCCTTAGTAAAGGCATGAAATTGAAATACATTTCACGGGAAATGTATCGCCAAAAAAATGACGAATTTTTCCTAATTGAACTCCGGAAAGAATTTCCTGATGCATTTATAATTCCTGAAGGCGGAGCTAACATTTTCGGCATTGAAGGATCAAATGAGATACTCAACGAGTATACCGAGCATTTCGATTTCATCGCATGTGCAATAGGCACAGGAACAACAATTGCCGGACTTCTGCATGCAAGTCAAGAGCATCAAAAAGTAATCGGCATTCCTATTCATAAGTATGCGAACATCTTGGATGATGTTGCCCTGATCGATCCGTCAGTCATTGCTCAACTGCATAAATTTATATTAGCCAAAGACTTTCATTTTGGAGGATATGCAAAATGGAACACTGATCTTTTAGAATTCATAAGAAGCGTCCACCAAAATCATGGATTAAAGCTAGATCCTATTTATACTGGAAAGGCACTTTTTGGCTTATTCGACATCATTCAAAAAGGATCGATACCACCAGGATCAAAAGCATTATTCATTCACACCGGTGGACTTCAAGGAGTGTCTGGATTTGAAGAACGATTTAAAATAAAACTATTCAAAACGTAATGAATCCCTACCAAATTCTAAAGCAATGTGAATTGGCCATTGAAAGATTACAGCACTTACCTTCGCCATCATGTCAATAAAAGTCGATCACGTTAGCAAACTTTATGGCGAACAGCGCGCCTTAGATGATGTAAGCTTTGAAATTGAGCGAGGTAATATCGTAGGTTTTCTTGGTCCAAATGGAGCAGGGAAATCCACCATGATGAAAATTATTACCTGCTTCTTGCCTCAAACCGAAGGTCTTGTAGAAGTATGTGGATTTAACGTGGCAGAAGCGCCAATGGATGTAAAAACGCGGGTTGGCTATCTCCCTGAACATAATCCACTCTACCTCGATATGTATGTACGCGAATACCTCGAATTCATCGCTGGTATTCATAAGATTCCCAATAAAAAGAAGCGGGTTGATGAGATGATTGAGATGGTAGGTCTCACCATTGAACGTAAAAAACAAATTGGTGCGCTCAGTAAAGGATTTAGACAACGTGTTGGATTGGCTCAAGCCATGATTCACGATCCTGAAGTGCTGATTTTAGACGAACCAACAACTGGTCTTGACCCTAATCAGATTGTAGAGATAAGAAACCTCATCAAAAACATTGGCAGCGACAGAACTGTAATGCTCAGCACGCATATCATGCAAGAAGTAGAAGCCATATGCGATCGGGTAATTATTGTGAACCACGGAAAAGTAGTAGCCAACGACAAGGCTGCAAACCTTACCAATTACCAAAACAAACAGGTAATCAAAGTAGAGTTTGACAAAGCCGTAAAAAGCAACGTCATGGCATCAATAAAAGGCGTTACTGAAGTGAAAAAGGTAACCGAGAGTGTTTGGCTTTTGGGAAGTAATGCCAACGACATTCGTCAAAATGTGTTTGATTTTGCAGTAAAAAATGGGTTAACTGTTTTAACCATTCAGAAAGAAGAGCAGCGCCTAGAAGATATTTTCAAGCGCTTGACATCTTAAAAACTTTATCAGCTTAAAAATCAGAGGCAATTACTTCTTAAAACTTCATTTCCAACCGCTACATTTGGCACTTCAATTTTGAAATAAATGTCATACTTATTCACATCCGAGTCCGTTTCAGAAGGACACCCAGACAAGATTGCAGATGCAATTTCTGACGCTTTAGTCGATCATTTTCTAGCCTTTGATCCAGAATCAAAAGTTGCTTGCGAAACGCTCGTGACTACGGGTCAAGTCGTATTAGCTGGGGAGGTCAAAACCAAAACCTATCTTGATGTTCAATCGATTGCTAGAGAAGTAATCCGCAAAATCGGATACACAAAAAGCGCCTACATGTTTGAGGCTGACTCTTGTGGCGTATTATCTGCTATTCATGAGCAAAGCCCTGACATCAATCAAGGTGTGGACAGAGTGAATAAGGAAGACCAAGGAGCTGGTGATCAAGGGATGATGTTTGGTTATGCTACCAACGAAACCGAAAACTACATGCCTTTAGCTGCAGATCTTTCTCACAGATTGTTGAGAGAACTGGCTGCAATTAGAAAAGCTGGTAAAGAAATGACATACTTGAGACCTGACTCTAAGGCGCAAGTAACCATCGAATATTCTGACGACAATCAACCACAGCGCATAGAAGCCATCGTTGTTTCTACGCAACATGACGATTTTGACGAAGAAAAGCGCATGCTCGAAAAGATTAAAAGTGATGTAATCAATATTTTAATCCCTCGCGTAAAAGCTCAATTACCGCCTCACATTCAGAGTTTGTTCGATGACACTATTGTTTACCATGTAAATCCGACTGGGAAATTTGTAATTGGTGGACCACATGGAGATACTGGATTGACAGGAAGAAAAATCATTGTCGATACATATGGCGGCAAAGGAGCACATGGTGGAGGAGCATTTAGTGGAAAAGATCCTAGTAAAGTTGACCGCTCTGCAGCTTATGCCACACGTCATATCGCAAAAAATTTGGTCGCTGCTGGAGTTGCTGATGAGGCACTTGTTCAAGTGGCTTACGCCATTGGAGTTGCAAAACCGGTGGGTTTATTCATTGACACTTATGGCACATCTAAAGTTGAAATGAGTGATGGCGATATCGCTAAGAAATTAACTGAATTATTCGATCTAAAGCCTTACGCAATAGAAAAGCGATTTAACCTTCGCACGCCTATTTATTCAGAAACTGCTGCCTACGGACACATGGGCAGATTGACCGAAGAAGTAGAAAAGACATTCGTCAATGTTTCTGGCGAAAGTGTCACTTTAACGGTGAAGTTATTCCCTTGGGAAGAATTGAATATGGTGGATAAAATCAAAGCTGCCTTTGGCATTTAATGAGCCAACCAAAACCGACATTACTTTACGTAACCACAGAGTTGCCATATCCTCCGGACAGTGGAGGACGAATCAAGTCCTTTAGATTATTACAATTTCTTACAGCGCATTTCAATGTAAAATTGATTTGTGCTTTTGGTGGAAAACGAAAGAAGGCTGTGCAAGCTTTGAAAGAGGCTATTCCTGGACTTCAGCATATGCAAGTGTTTGACAATCATCAACCGCGCACGGGTATAAATTTTTTCATTGCATTGATGACTGCCCCTAGTTTCAATGCCTTTAGAATTTACTCGAAAGAGCTAGAAACGATGATAAAATGGTCAGCTGAAGCTAGTGATGTTGTTATTGTGGATCATGCAGAAACGATTGATTTGATCCCAGAGGAATTCAAAGGAAAAATCATTTACCACAGTCACAATGCTGAGTTTAAGCTTTGGTCTGATTTCGCGACTATGCGAGGAACGTTTCTTATAAAATGGATGCTTGAATGGGAAGCAAGTCGCGTTAAGCAGCTTGAACGATATGCCATTAAACGTTCAACGTTCACCTTTGCTGCACCGAATGATCAAGAGGCGTTGATGAGCGAACTTGGATTAGAGTCGGGACAATTTAGGACTACGTATCATCTAGGGAATGATGCATTGCTCAAACTCGACCCTATAGACTTGGAATCTAATAAAAAAGAAGTTTTTTATGCTGGCACATTAAGCTGGGAACCCAATAGAGATGGTATCCATTGGTTTATTCAAAATTGTTGGCCTAAAATCTATGCGAAAGAGCCCAATGCTATTCTGAATGTATGCGGCAGCGGATCTGATAAAGCACTTTCCTCATTAATGAAACAAACTAAAGGCGTAAATCCCTTAGGCTTTGTTGATGATTTAGAGCCTATAATGCAAAAATGCAGATGTGCTATTGTTCCTCTACGATTTGGCAGTGGAATGAAAATAAAAACCTTTGATGCTTTGTATAGAGGGCTTCCTTTAGTAACGACTTCAGTAGGAGCAGAGGGAATTGAAATCGAAAACAAAAAGCATGCGTATATTGTTGATGAAATTGATGCCTTCGCAGAAACCGTAATTTCTGTTTTAAATGACACCAAAACCGCCACCACCCTTCGAGATCAAGGTAGATCGATCAGTAAAGAAAAATACAATTACCATTCAATGCTCAACAGCATGTTGGATGATATTAGCGCTATTCTCTAGTCTGGTAACATTTTTTTATTTTTTATACTGGCATTCGTGTCGGATTTTTGGCATTCAATTAAAAAATCAACAAATTATCTTAGCCCATGCCGCCTCTTAAACGATTGTTTCGACTTATAAAAGCCGACCAAAAGGATATTACTCGGATTTTCCTTTTTGCTGCATTAAGTGGGCTTATCAATTTGTCGCTTCCTTTAGGTCTCTCCAGAACAAACTAAATGAGCAGGTATTTGCTTTTGAGACCAATGCACAGCAAGCCAGTCTATACAATCGAATGACTACGAATTATACAACTCTTTTGGAAGCAGAGAAGACCAAGTTTGCTATTGGTGAAAGCAGTGTGTTTTTATTGAATTCTCGGGAGAACAAGCTTTTTGATGCTCAAGCAAAACTTTATGAAACTCGTGCTAAGCAGACAAGCGCTGCATTTAAAGTAATTCAAACCGCAAACCAGGAATCATATTACCTGAACCTTATAAACCAATAAGCTTTAGACTAAAGCTCTAAGCTAAACTTGACAATTCATGACCTTAAGCCGAATAAGCCTCATTTTCATCCTAACCTTTTCGCTTGCCAGCTGCAGTAAAAAGCACGAAGGCACGCTACGCAATCAGAGCATCCGGCCTCTGGTGAAGAATGAAATCACAAAGCTAAATTCGGCTGTTATTGACGCTTTGAAAAACAAAGATCAAAAGAAATTAACCGATTTAATGACTGCTGATCTACGCGCTTCTGTCAATGAAACCTTAACACCATTTTTAGAGCAAACAAGTTCCATCATTAAATCAAAAGGGTTTAGTGCTGTGGATGAATACCACACAGTTAAACAAGAAGCTCAAAATGATGTAACGGTGATCTCTGGGAATGAAACTGACAACGATTACATCATACAATACCACAGTCCTTCTGAAGAATCATTTGTATCAATTTTAGAACCAAAACGAGACGGTGATCGCTACTTGGTCACAACATTTTACACGCGTGTTGACGATCAATGGAGACTAAACACACTCCAGTTTGGCAGGTATACCATCAGCGGGTTTACGGCTCCCGAATTGTTTCGTATGGCAGAAAAAGAGGGTGGAAAAGATCATTTAATCCCCGCTATAAATCACATGGTGCTATCCAACACATGCATGACTCCTGCGGAAAACAATTGGCAATATCGCATCGCTGCGGAAATGGATGCATTCAATCAATCTTTGACTGAAAAAGCGCAAGTAATTTACCCTATGCCATTAATGATTACAGAAATTACAACTCAGCCTGAAATTTTCAAAATCATGCCTCAACGTGTTGATAATCAAATATGCACAATGATCAAGTATCGCAGTGATATTAACATAAAAGACACAACAGCTCTGGCTGCAGAAAATAAAGCAATGCATGAGATGGCTTCAACGCTTTTCCCTGGAATATCTGAAGATTTACCTTTTGTGTTTTATCGCGCATTCAATGAAATTCCTAAAGAAGAGATCTCAACGCCATATTTTGGTTTTGTTCGTCCAGTAGAAGGCAACTTCCCAACCACTGGGAAATAAGCCAGAAGTACCTTATAAATTTCGGTAGTTGTTCCACAATGCGGTGCTCAAGCCAAGGCCTAAGAATACCATTTCGTCTTTTTGAGACGAACTGCGTTGAAGTCGATAATGAACAGTTGCATCTAACCTCAAATTCCACTGTTGAATAAGCACATATCCTGCATTTAGACGAATATTCGCTACATCTTCCCTCCTGCCTTGCAACATAAAGTTTCCATATTCTCTGTTTGCATCATCTCTATCTCTATTTGAGATAAGAACGTCCTCGCCCATAAAGCTTATGTTGTTGCTATATCCTTTTCGTGAGTAGGTTGAAAACAACCCGAAACAAAACCTTCCTGGCTGCCAAGTGGTAATCTGAACCCATTCAATAAAATTTGATCCGAGTGGGTGAGCAAGTGGTTGATTGGCATTTGAGAAGCTCTGTGTTTGATTGCTATGTCCGTAGGTAAATGGTCTTACAGCATTAAATTCAGCCAACACGGATGCATTTTTCCAACCGAACGGCTCCAATAACTTAACACCCAATTGATATGACTGTTTGTTGGCCCAATAGCCGGTTCGTATTGTAGAGTCACCTGATATTCTCAGCCATAATGGAGCGCTCCACTCTCTGAATAAAAATTCATCTAGCAAAATCTGCCCATACAGTGTTAGGCCTTTCGCTGGGCGTAGTGTTGAACTAAACCCAAGAAGACTATTATCGCTAGAACCGATAGAATATTCCACGGGACGAAAAAATATTAGAGGATTGGCATAGTTGATGTCAAAGCTTCGATTTACAACGGAGTCTTCTGCTTCCCAAACTATAGACTCAAAAGCACCAATTGACCACCACTTAGTTACGTTTGAACTCAGGTAATGCATCGTACTGTATTTCTTACCTATTGGATAGGTATTAGTCGGGTAATTATTTGCCTGATCCATTTGAGTATACAGCACTGCATATTTGAGTCTCCAAACATTAACATCAGCCCTTAAGTAATTATAATTCGAAGAAAAGTCACTCAAAAAAATTGACCGATAACCTTCTCCGATGAAATGCTTCCCTCTTCCTGCAAATAATTCAAAATGCTTCGAAGGTTTAAAAGCAGCAGAGCCTGTCCACTGAGTGAAATCATAATCGTTCTGATTATTTCTAGATTGACCAGCATATCCGAAACCAGGAACAATTCCTAGGCTATCAATTATTCGTTTTCTGTAATTTGGTGGATTTGTATAACCCAGCACTCCTTCTAAATTAATATACACGCGATTCTTATATCCCGCACCTACTCCAAAGCCCCCTATTGAATTAAAACTAGTCTTATATCTTGATCCTGCTTGATTATATATACCAACATCTAGGCGTGGTGAAATACTCACATAACTATCATCTGTATGTTTAAATGGCAAATAAGAGTAAGCATTCATTGAATCGGGTAAAGGTGAATTCTCCTGAACCGTCCAATAGCTGTATGGCTTCATTTCTGGATGTACACTCATCACAGAATCGCTCATCATTATTTCCGTTTTGACAGAAGTAAAATACTCCAACGGAACTAGTCCATTCTGGGCATTTAAAACACCTACCAAATACAAAAAAGCTATGATCAGAGTTAATCTCATGCTTTGGTCAACTCCTTTTTCTTTTTCAGCATTACCAATAAACCAGGTATTTGGGAAACTACCAAGGCCACAAGAGCGGTAACGATCATCACAGCGCTTGGTTCAAGAGGAATACTAGTAGATAGTAGAATAATAAAAATAGAGGTAGCATATATTAATAAAACCGTTTTTCTATGTCCAAGCCCAAGATCCATGAGTCGATGGTGAATGTGATTTCTATCTGCTGCAAAAGGAGACAAACCTCGGGCTATTCGATAAATGAAAATTCGCAACGTATCAGTTAAAGGATAAACCAATGCAGCCATCGCAAAGACAGGGCGGGAAAAGCCAATTAACTCATTTGGCAAATCATCCACAGGATATTCAATCAGTTTAATCGCCAAGATGGATAACACTAAACCTATGGTTAACGAACCACTATCTCCCATGAAAATCTTGGCAGGCGAAAAATTATATACCAAAAACCCTATCAGGCTTCCTGCCATCGCCATCGCTAAAACCGCGTGTTGAATCGCACCTGCATAATAGAACCAAATCCCCATTGCCACAGAAGCAATAATACCGACTCCACTTGCCAATCCATCTACACCATCAATCAGATTGATTGCATTAACGATAGCAGTGTAAGTTAGAATTGAAAGGAATATACTTCCCCACTCTGGAAGCTCTTCAATACCAAACAGCCCATACATTCCTGTGATTCTAATATCGCCCATGATCACCAAAATGAAAGCCACTATGAGGTGACCAACAAGTTTCTTCACAGGTGCCGTGCCAATGATGTCATCTTTAATTCCAATGAAAAACAAGATAATCATAGTGGCTCCGATGTACTGAAAGTCTTTTAAAGCACGACCCATTTCAGAAACATCAGCCATTTCTTCAAAAGGATACCACATCAAATAAGCGAAAAGTGTTCCCGCGAAAATGATGATCCCACCAATGGTTGGTATTCGTCTGAAGTGCAGTTTTCGCTCTTCTCCGGATTCGTCAACCAAACGCTTTAAATATGCAATCTTGATTAATGCCGGAGTAGAAAGAACGGCAACAATCAGCGCAGTAACAAATGCAAGAATTATATTGATCATAGTTAAAAGTCTAAGTATCTATTTAGCAAACTCGTTCGAAAAGCTACATAAGTGTAAGTATCAAGAAGCGCTGATACACCATTTCGCTCTGTGCGATTGATGTTACCCAATGCTATCATCATATTGGATTTAGGGTTGATAATATAACCGCCTTCAAATTGAAAATAATCAATGGATGCATTAAAAAGTGGTTGTCCCTTTTTCATTGAGTGATAGACACCACTGACAAAGAAATCTCTGAATCGGTAATACGCACGAATTGTTAATTCTTGAACACCAACACCTAAAGGGTGCCCTAATGATTGATCATTATGCTGATAAAAATCTTGCGTTAAAGTTCCAGCTTCAAAAGGTTCTGTAACTTTAATGCCATTCTGACTTGGGTTCTTTGAAGAATAGTAGAATGCCGAACCTACTTCATTCCATTCTGCTTGAATCATCAGTCCTTCAAGAGGTGTGAATTTGACACCTGCCTGCAACGCTTTGCCTCCACTTCGTGTATTCAAGGCTAGCTGACCGTAGATTGACGCAAATTTGAACGGATCTATATGGCCGTTCATTCCAAGAATATGATTTCTTATGCCATCCTCTGTAAATATGAATGCATGTGGAGAATAAAACTCAATACTTGATGGGTGGCTATTTCTTTGACTATCCCATGTACTTCCATCAAACAGTCCAATTCCTAACCAGTGCTTGGGTTGATAATGCAAATAACTAAACCGTGCACCGAGTCGTCTAAACATGGCTTCCTTGTTGTTGTAGTTGACTGGTGCAACGCGCTCCAAATATTGAAGAACTGCCCAAGTAGTTGTGTAAGTCAGCTTATTTTTTAAAAAGCTTCCATGCAATCTAAGAAAAGTATAAGGTGCAGAAGCATCAGATAAGAGCAACGACCGATAGCCGTAACCCACAAACTGCTTATCGTGCCCGAATTGAATAAATGACTGATCCGTCAGTGCAACTCCAACATAACCTGTTCCGAGTGTATAATCATAATCATAACTCTCGGAAGTATTGAATGGTTTCCATCGTCCATATCCAGGAACACTGCCACGCTCTGGGTCAGCAGGATTATTGAAATCACCGCGCGCTGAGACCACGCTATCCATGTAATTTGGAAAGATCGATTGGTTTTCATAAAAAGTGGTTGCAAAGAAAAAACGTTCACCTATCGCTCCGGTGAAACTATACCCTCTAGAATTGGTATACATCCTGCGACCGGTATCATCAGATTGACGGGCTGCCTCAAGATTGAAGACTGCATCTCCCTTCAACACAAAATCCTTTTTAGAAACTTCGATCAAATGTTCGTTCCGCATTTTTCGCATGAGCCACGAATTATACTCCTTGCGCTTCCAATTCTCTGTATCGGCATCATAGATACTATCCAGCTCTTCCAGTGGTATCAGGTAAGGCGCGAACGCAGTTTGACGAATCTCTACCGTAGACGAAATACTTTTTTGGAGAAGAGGTGTGTGAATCGGATTGAGGGGCGATAAACCCACTTGAGCGCGTCCGAAGAACGAGCAAGAAAAAAAGACGAATAGGCCAATAATCCCGCGCATTGCACGAAGTTAAGCGGAATGGTTGAATACTTCCGTATTCTTCATTTCATCGTAAACGGCTCTAATACCTTCCTCTAATTGGATGGTGTGTTTCCAACCTAAACCATGCAGGCGGCTCACATCCATCAATTTACGAGGAGTGCCATCAGGCTTCGAGGTATTGAAAACCAAGTCACCCTTAAAGCCGATGGTTTTAGCGATCATTTCGGCCAATTCTTTAGTGGAAACATCAGTTCCTGAACCTACATTCACAAAGCCACGTCCATTATAGTTTTGCATTAGGAAAAGAGATGCATCAGCGAGGTCATTCACATGTAAAAACTCACGCTTAGGGCTACCAGTGCCCCAAATCTCTACTTGACTCTTTCCTTCTTTTGCTGCCGAATGAAACTTTCGCAATAAAGCGGGAAGAACATGTGAATTTTGAAGGTCGTAATTGTCATTTGGGCCATAGAGATTCGTTGGCATCGCTGAAATGAAATTACAATCGTATTGATCTCTGAAAGCTTCAGCCATCTTTACACCAGCAATCTTTGCAATGGCATATGGCTCGTTGGTTTGCTCAAGGTAACCCTCAAGTAAATATTCTTCTTTGAGTGGTTGAGGAGCCAATTTTGGATAGATACAACTCGAACCTAAGAATAACATCTTGGCGACTTTGTATTCGTGCGATGCTTTGATCACATTCGCTTCAATCATCACATTGTCATAAATAAAATCGGCTCGATAGGTATTGTTCGCCACAATGCCACCAACTTTAGCTGCGGACATAAAGACAAATTCTGGTTGTTGATCCTCAAAAAACTGGTTTACCGCTGCCTGATTTCTCAAATCCAATTCAGCTGAAGTGCGAACTGTGACATTCTTAAAGCCTTCCTTTTCGAGTTTTCTTAAAATGGCAGAACCTACCATTCCTCTATGGCCAGCAACATAAATTCTACTATCGGGTTTCATCATTACTCCTGAGTTAGCGTCACATCATGACCACCATCCATAAGGTATTTATCTCTCGTAAATCGATCAACATCTGATTTCACCATTTCAGCGCACAATTGCTGAACAGTTGTTTGTGGCACCCATCCCAATTCATTCTTTGCCTTAGATGCATCTCCCACTAACAGATCAACTTCCGTTGGTCTGAAATACGCAGGATCTACCTCCACTACTACTTCTCCAGTAGCCTTATTGAAACCTTTTTCCTCAACGCCTTCCCCTTTCCATTCTAATTCAACGCCAATTTCAGCAAAAGACATTTGAACGAAATCACGAACGGGAATGGTAGTTCCTGTTGCTAACACATAATCATCAGGAGTGTCTTGCTGCAGCATTCTCCACATTCCCTCAACATAATCTTTGGCGTGACCCCAATCGCGCTTTGCATTCAAATTCCCTAGGAACAATTTCTTTTGCAAGCCTAGCTTGTATTTAGCAGCAGCACGTGTAATCTTCCTTGTTACAAATGTTTCACCTCTTAAGGGTGACTCATGATTAAAGAGAATTCCATTGCAAGCAAAAATGTTGTATGCTTCTCTATAGTTCTTACAAATCCAAAAGGCATAAAGCTTAGCAACACCATATGGGCTCCTTGGGTAAAAAGGCGTCTTTTCTGTTTGAGGAATTTCTTGAACCTTTCCGTATAACTCACTTGTTGAAGCCTGGTAAAATTTTGTCTTTTCAACCAAACCTAAAATTCTGATCGCCTCAAGAATCCTAAGCGTACCAACAGCGTCTGAATTCGCTGTGTACTCTGGAGTTTCAAACGAAACCATCACATGGCTTTGAGCAGCAAGATTGTAGATTTCGTCTGGCTGAGTTTCTTGAATGATTCGAATCAAGTTGGTACTATCGGTCAGGTCACCATAGTGCAACTTAAACCTTAGATTTTTTTCATGTGGATCTTGATATAAGTGGTCGATCCTTTCGGTATTGAACAAACTACTTCTTCTCTTGATTCCGTGCACTATATAGCCTTTGCTTAAAAGCAATTCCGCTAAATAGGCTCCATCCTGTCCGGTGACTCCGGTGATTAATGCGACTTTAGACATGGCTGCGAAAGTACTATATTGGTAGAGGAATTTAAGCTAGAATTATCGAAGAATTCAAACGTTTATGGCGCATCCGCAATTTATTATCATCTCATGAAGCGATTGACATATTTTATTTTAACCGGGTTGATATTATCCTCTTGCTCTAACAAACAAGAAGGTACAGCTCTAAAAGAGGATATAAGCCCTTTGTGGAAACCTATTGAGAGAATCTCAAAAAGCCACTTAAGAGGCCTCCACATGGCTAATGACTCGGTGGCATGGGCTAGTGGAACAAATGGAACAGTACTTATCACCTCCCACGGAAATTCATGGAAAGACGTATCTATAAAAGATGCTGAAAGTCTTGATTTTCGAGATATTCATGCGTTTGATGATAAGAATGCCTTGGTTATGAATTCCGGAAATGGATTGAGTATTTACAGAACTTCAGATGGCGGATCCAATTGGACTTTAGTATTTCACGAAGCAGACAGCAATCTCTTTTTTGATGGAATGGACTTCGCGGAAGGTGGAATCGGTTATGCTTATGGTGATCCTATTGATGGCAGAATGGCATTGATTGAATCAATCGATTTTGGAAAACACTGGAATTGGATCAATGAAAAATTTCGGCCGGTATTAGACTCAGCCGAAGCAAGTTATGCTGCCAGCGGAAGTGGAATAAAAGTGATGGACGACCAACTTTGGATTGCAACCAGTGGAGGTAAAAAAAGCCATGTGTATAACCGACTGCGAGAATTCAGTCAACTCATCCCTAATGAAACGCCCCTCTTCAGCGAAGCTGGTGCAGGAATATTCTCTTTAGCGTTTTGGAATATGAATGAAGGCGTGATTGTGGGCGGAAGCTACATCGACAGCACCGATGCTTCTTCCAATTGCGCAATTACCAATGATGGAGGAAAAACATGGGAATTGATCACAGAAAATAACCCTAGAGGATATAGATCATGTGTAGCTAGCAAAGCAGATGGTTCGCTGCTTCTAGCAGTAGGCAGAACAGGTAGCGATTATTCTATAAACAAAGGGAAAACATGGGTGGCAAATGGCGATGAAGGTTACTACTCTTGTGCCATTAAAAATAGATCAGGATGGGCGGTTGGAAGAAACGGGAAAATGGCCAAGCTTATTCTACAATAAACCAGTTATTCAACAAGTTTTCTTTGTTGTAGCGCATTTCTTTTCCAGTGGAATGATCCGTCACCATTTTACCAGCAGCCTTTGCGATAGCATGTCCAGCTCCTGTATCCCATTCCATGGTTGGACCAAAACGAGGGTATATATCAGCCACACCTTCGGCTACTAAGCAGATTTTCAAGCTAGAACCCATGGAAGCAAAATCAATCTCCCCTTTTTCCTTCTTCATTTCATCCACAAACTCTTGGGTTTCTGGACTAAAATGACTGCGGCTAGCAACAACTATATATGGTTCTGCACACTTTGATTTCGGAATGGATATTTTCTGCTCTAAGACAAAGTCCACAGTCGAACTTGTTTCTATGTTTTCGGCAATCCAAGCCTCATTCCCAACATTGCCAACAAACAATTTCTTAAGCACTGGCGCATAGATGATTCCGTATACTGGCAATCCATTTTCAATCAAAGCAATGTTTACCGTGAACTCGCCATTTTTCTTCACGAATTCTTTGGTTCCATCCAGCGGATCGACCAACCAAAACTGATTCCAGTCTTTGCGTTCAGAATAATCCATGTGCTTACCTTCTTCGCTCAAAATAGGCAAACCCGTTTGCTCTAGGAAAGACATAATGGCCAAATGAGCGTTTTTATCTGCTTCAGTAAGCGGACTTTCATCAGACTTCGTTTCTACTTGAAAGTCCTTAGCATATACTCTAAGAATTTCTTCACCAGCTTTCAAAGAAGCCTCAATCAATAGTCGTTCAAATTTCATGCTGCGAAGAAAAGTGTTTTGGTAAAAGAAGAGGTCTAATTAAACAAGGAATTATTCAATTCTGACTCCCTTGAAAGTCTCGTAATAACTGTAATTGGTATATTGAGCCTGAGGGAAAAGTATTTTCTTGTAGAAAATAGAGTCACCTCTAAAGGAATACCCCGGAACATCATTATCACTTGTGACGTAACTTTCTGGGATCAAATCCGAATCAAAATAACACCCCGTTTCAGACTCAACCATCCATAGGCGAATAGTCCTCTCATAAGTTGTATCACTATAGTTATACCAGCGTGGATCATTACTAAAAAACACACCTCTATATTTCCCCATTTTCTCTCGAACGAACTCACAGTCTGGAGGTTGTTTTTGAAAATAATTGGGTGGATAGCATAAATAATACTCACATGTCTTTTCATACGGCCACGTTCGCGAAACAAGACGCTGTGTGCCGACTCTCCTCAAGTCATCAACCATTGCACCTTCAATAATATTACCGTTGACAAACAACACTGGAACCCCATCCATAGTGACACCAACTTTGTATTCGTTTGTGTCTGTAGAATCTATTTTAGGATATTCAAAATAAAACTCCTCAACAATAAGTGGCTCCGCTGTTTCAACTGGTGTTTTGGAACACGCTACTAATCCGAGAAAAAACAATATTGAAAGAATCCGCATAGCAAAAAACCTTGGAGCATTCAAGGTAGCCCTTTTATTAATACCCTCCTCCACTTGCCGCGCTCTGCTGCACGGGATGCCAAGTAGTTTTCACTTCTTGAAGGTCAAGAATTAAATAAGGATCTTGGTTTTGCCATTTGCCAGACCAATCATAAAACCGCTTGAGGTTTTCTATTAAGCTGGCTCGTGATTTCGCATCCAATTCGCCCCTTGTCATGGTCAACGCATTCACATCCATATGAGAAGCGAAGTGGGGAAGCAGCTCGGCTAAATTCCCTGTAAGAATATTGATCACACCGCTTGGGACATCAGAATTTTGAACGACCTCAGCAAAACTAATAGCCGAAGTAGCTTTCATTTCAGAGGCTAAGATCACAATCGTATTTCCTCCCGCTATTGCTGGAGCAATAACTGAAATCAACCCTAACAAGGGAGATTCCTCAGGAGCGATTGCGGCAACAACACCTGTTGGTTCATGAACAGAAAAATTGAAATGTGCTGAAGCAGTGGGATTTACTGAACTAAATAGAGCGGTGTATTTATCGCACCAACCTGCGTAATAAACCAAGGCATCAATGGATGAACTAACTTCCGTTTCTGCTTGCTTATTAGACAATCCCAAGTTGATCATTTCCTCCATAAAAGAAGCACTTCTCGACTCGAGCATTTCAGCTAAACGATACAATATTTGACTTCGATTATAGGCCGTCAATCCAGCCCATGCAGGTTGAGCCTTTCGAGCGGCAACCACTGCATTTCGAAAGTCTTTTCGCGAACTCAAGCACATGTTTGCAACTTGCTCACCATTTGCATTTTCAATTGCATAATGTCTTCCTGATTCGGTACGTGGAAACTTCCCTCCGATGAAGATTTTGTATGTCTTTTGAACGTTCAATCTTGTCATTTTACAGTCTTAATATTTCAAATAAGCTCCCAACCCATGAATTCCTCCCTCGCGACCAAAGCCGCTCTCTTTATACCCTCCAAATGGACTTGTAGGATCAAATTTATTAAACGTATTTGCCCAAACCACACCAGCATTTAAGGCTTGTGTCAATTGAAAAATCTTTGCCCCTTTATCTGTCCAAACTCCAGCACTTAATCCATAAGGAGTATTGTTGGCTTTCTCAATAACCTCATCGATTGTTCTGAAGGTTTGAATCGCCAATACAGGACCAAAAATCTCTTCTTGAGCAATGCGATTACTTTGAGCAACGTTTGTAAACAAAGTTGGCTTGCACCAATTTCCCTTTTTCGGCAGTTCACAGTCAGGTTGATAAATTTCGGCTCCTTCCTCTTTGCCCAATTTGATATATTCTTCGATGGTCTTTAATTGTGATGCAGAGTTTATAGCACCTACGTCAGTGTTTTTATCCATAGGATCTCCAACAATCAACGTATCAATTCGCTTTTTCAATTTAGTGAGCACTTCTTCATAAACAGATTCTTGAACAAACAATCTCGATCCAGCGCAGCATACGTGACCCTGATTAAAATAGATCCCGTTAATTATTCCTTCCACCGCAGCATCTATTGGTGCATCATCAAAAATGATGTTAGCTGCCTTCCCGCCCAACTCCAACGTCACTTTCTTATTCCCTTCCAACGCAGCTTTGAAAATTTTCTTACCAACTTCAGTGGAACCAGTAAATGCTAATTTCTTTGGAATTGGATGACTGGTCATCAATGCACCTGTTTCTCCTGCACCAGTGATAATATTTACAACTCCTTTCGGCAATCCAGCTTCTTGAATGATCTCTGCCAGCTTAAGAGCTGTTAGCGGAGTAGTTTCTGCAGGTTTCAAAACCACCGTATTTCCGCAAGCCAAAGCTGGAGCAATTTTCCAAGCCGCCATTAATAGCGGGAAATTCCATGGGATGATTTGCGCTGCAACACCAATCGACTCAATTTTCTTATTCGGAAATGCATACTCCAATTTATCAGCCCAACCGGCATAGTAAAAGAAATGTGCGGCCGCGAGCGGAATATCAATATCTCTTGACTCTCTTATCGGCTTGCCACCATCCAAAGACTCAATCACGGCAAATTCTCTGCTTCGCTCCTGAATCATGCGCGCTATGCGATAGATGTATTTCCCACGTTCGGCACCGGTCAGCTTACTCCAAGACTTATAAGCATTTTCAGCTGCCTTAAATGCAGCATCTACATCTTCAGAACCAGCCTCCGCAACCCTTGCCAGCACAGATTCATTAGCAGGATTGCTAGTTTCAAAATACTTTTTGCTTTTTGGCTCTTGCCATTTGCCGTTGATAAACAACTCGTATTGTGGTTTCAGTTTCGCTATTTCAGCGCTTTCTGGAGCAGGGCTCAAATTCCAGTTATTGTCCATACAGCAAAACTAAATTTTGGTTTCAGAAGGTGTTATCTTTTTTAATGAACAATGATTCTCAAAATTAAAAAAGATCGACCTTTGCAAAAAATTAATTGCACATGAAAAATATTTTCAGATTGGCAGTTTCTGCCGCAGCAATTCTCTTGGTCATCGCAGCATGCAGCAAAGATCAAAAAGTTGTAAAACAATTAGCTGATGGCAAATGGGAAGTAACAGACCTATCCTATGATGGCGTAAGCACGCCAGACTCTGTATATGCAAATGATGTTTACGAATTCGAAAAATGCAAAGTAAAGAAAGAAGATTGTGCAGGTACTTGGACTACAATTGATCCGACTAAAGGAGAAGTAGTAACATCATTTACCTATTCCATCTCTGACAAAGGAGAAACCATAACAATCAATATTGATCTTTCAACTACAATTGCTGACATAGTTGAAAGTTCTGATGACAAATTCGTTTGGTCAACAACTGAAGATGGTACTCTTATTGAAACTACTATTGAGAAGATATAATCGATCTTTTTTAAAATCATTAATAAGGGGAATCATGCATATGCTTCCCCTTTTTGTATGCCTGAGTTTTTTTTCCTGCTCAAATGAGCCCATTCAAAAACCGATTGACAAGCCATCCATTGATTCCATTATACAAGAGGGTGATATAATAATTAAATGTGGGCATGGACAAATTAGCAGACTAATTACCAAAACTCTCGATGAAGAAATAGACATTTCTCATTCAGCAATCCTTATTAAAGAAAAAGGTGAGTTGGCTCTTTTACACTCCGTTTCTGGAACGCTTGCCGAAACCGATGGCGTGCAAAAAATCTCCTTGAAAAAGTTCTTGACGGACGTTAAAAAGGGAACCTTCTTTATACTCAGGCCAGAAATTGACTCCACAAAAACGCAGCTTGTTGTCAGTCAAGCTCTATCCAAACTAGAAGAAGACATTCCCTTTGATCATGAATTTAACAACGCAGACTCCACTGAATTCTATTGCTCAGAGTTCATTCAATTCATATTTGAAGAAGGGGCAGGAATAAGTTGTTTTGAAACGAAAAGTATTTCGGAAAAGGACATTTACATGTTCAATTCAATATTTAGCAATCCTAACTTCAAGGTAATCTACAAATGGTAGGCTAATCCTTCGAAAAATATCCAGCCGATTGATAGAGTCCTGTTTTTTGTTTTGCCAGTTGCATCAATATATCATTCGCCAAACGACTCGCTCCAAACCTAAACCATTCATTGGTCAACCATTGTTCTCCAAGAACTTCTTTTACCATCATTAAATAATGAAGCGCTGTTTTAGAGTCAGAGATTCCTCCGGCAGGCTTCATTCCAACTTGAATTCCAGTTTTTTGATAATGATCCCAAATGGCTTGAAGCATTACTAATGTCACGGGCATATTCGCGGCCTGTCCAATCTTGCCGGTGCTGGTCTTAATGAAATCAGGATTAGCTTGAAGAGCAATGTCACTCGCCTTGCGCACTTCATCCAACGATCCTAGCTCTCCGGTTTCAAGAATAACTTTCAAGCGAACATTGCTCGCATGGCAAATTTCCTTTACGGCAAGAATCTCATCTAACACATAAGTGTATTCACCTTGCAAAAACTTCCCTCTTGAAATAACCATATCAATCTCATCTGCGCCTTCGCCAATGGCATAAACAGTCTCATCAAGTTTTGCCTGTAAATTCGCTTGCCCACTTGGGAAATAGGTAGCCACGGCTGCCACTTTAACATTACTTCCTTCTAAAGCCTTCTTAGCAGTTTTCACTAAAGTTGGGTAAACACATACGGCAGCCACCGTTGGCAGACCTTGCATTGAATTATCAGGATGCATTGCTTTATAGCACATTTGACTCACCTTGTTTGGTGTATCCGCTCCCTCCAAAGTCGTCAAATCAATCATATTCAAAGCCATTTTCAGCCCTTGAATCTTTGCTTCGTTTTTTATACTTCTACTTTTTATCCGCGTGATTCGCTCATTGACTCCCATTTGATCTATGGGTGACCACTTGAAATTTTGGAGCAACTTTTCTGCTTTCATATAAGGCAAAACTAAAGGATTTAGGGGCTCTTTAACCTTTGATTCTAGCGGATTATAAAAACCAAACCCCATTACTCTATCGATTTAATAGGAAATTAACTGATGTACGCCTAATTACTTAACCTAATTCCTACATTTGCACGCTCTTAATGAAAAACGAAGGCCAAAATATTTACAGCGTTTTTGATGAAATCCTCTCTCGAGAGACGAAAGAATCTTTCTTAAATCAAAAAGCCAAAGTGATTTGGATGACCGGTTTAAGCGGATCAGGAAAAACTACGTTGGCAAAATACCTCGAGAGAAAGCTTCAAGAGAATGGGTTTTTCACGAAGCTCCTAGATGGCGACAATGTTAGATCAGGATTAAATAAAGGACTTGGATTTAGTGAAGATGACCGCAATGAAAATATTAGAAGAATTGCTGAAGTATCTAAGCTTTTCATGCATGGAGGAATAATAAGCATCAATTGCTTTGTAAGTCCAACAGAGCATGTTAGAGACCTAGCTCGCCAAATTATTGGAGAGAAAGACTTTGTTGAAGTATTCATCAATACTCCACTTGAAGAATGTGAGAAACGAGATGTAAAAGGCCTTTATGCAAAGGCAAGAAGTGGAGAAATAAAGGATTTTACAGGAATATCAGCTCCTTTTGAAGCTCCAAAAAATCCAGCAATTGAAGTATTTACAGCCGGAAAATCGATTGAAGATGCCGGTGACGATTTTTACCACAAATTGATTCCGTTCATAACGAAGGAAAAACAATGAAATACAATTTAACACACCTAAAAGAATTAGAATCAGAGGCGATCTTCATTATTCGAGAAGTGGCCGCTCAATTCGAAAACCCTGCACTCCTATTTTCAGGGGGAAAAGATTCAATCTTATGCTACCATCTGGCTAAAAAAGCATTTTGGCCAGGCAAAGTTCCATTTCCATTGGTCCATGTTGACACGGGGCACAACTTCCCAGAGACTATTCAATTTAGAGATGAATTAATTAAGAAAGATGGTGCAGAGCTAATTTTAGGGCTGGTTCAAGATAGTATCGACCAAGGAAAAGTGGTTGAAGAAAAAGGATTCAATGCGAGCAGAAATGGCTTGCAAACCGTAACCCTCTTAGAAACTATTGAAAATAACAAGTTTGATGCTTGTATGGGCGGTGCTAGAAGAGATGAAGAAAAAGCTAGAGCTAAGGAGCGCTTCTTCTCTCATAGAGATGAGTTTGGTCAGTGGGATCCAAAAAATCAGAGACCAGAGTTATGGAACATCTTTAACGGAATGAAAAACATGGGAGAGAACTTCAGGGTTTTCCCAATTAGCAACTGGACTGAAATGGATGTGTGGCAATACATTCTAGCCGAGAATATCGAATTACCATCTCTTTACTTTTCTCATGAACGCGATATTTTTGAACGCGATGGAGTCATCTATTCTGATGGCGAATTCATGAACAAAAGACCTCAAGAAAAAGTTGAAAAGAGAATAGTTCGATTCAGAACCATTGGAGATATGACGTGCACCGGAGCCGTTGAATCTCCCGCAGATAATCTTACCAAGATCATTGAAGAGGTCGCTGCTACTCGAACAACTGAAAGAGGAACCCGTTCTGATGACAAACGATCTGAAGCTGCTATGGAGGATCGAAAGAAGCAAGGATATTTTTAAGCATTAGCTACAGAGTACAATAAGATAGATATGAGCGAATCAAACAGCACAGCTGGATATTTAGATATGGAATTGTTGCGTTTCACTACCGCAGGCAGTGTAGATGATGGAAAGAGCACCTTAATTGGTCGTTTGCTCTATGACAGCAAAGCGATTTTCCAAGATCAAATGGAGGCTGTAGAAAAAGCCAGTAAGAAAATAGGCGGAGGCGAAGTGAATCTGGCGCTATTAACTGATGGACTTAGATCTGAAAGAGAACAAGGAATCACTATTGATGTAGCCTATCGCTATTTCGCAACTCCTAAAAGAAAATTCATCATTGCGGATACTCCAGGACACATCCAATATACCAGAAACATGGTTACGGGAGCCAGCACAGCCAACCTGGCTATCATTTTAGTGGATGCAAGACATGGGTTGGTAGAACAAACATCTCGTCACAGTTTTATTGCATCACTTTTAGGTATAAAGCACGTGGTTTACTGCATCAACAAAATGGACTTGGTTGATTACTCTCAAGAAGTATTTGACAAAATCAAATCTCAATTGGATGATTTCAGTTCTAAGCTCGAAATATCTGATGTTAGATATATTCCAATGAGCGCATTGTTGGGTGACAATGTAGTAGATAGGTCTAAGAAAATGGATTGGTACCAGGGTTCTACATTACTTTATACGCTGGAGACAGTGCATATTGCAAGTGATTCAAATCATGTTGACTGTAGGTTCCCAGTGCAAACTGTTATTCGTCCTCAAACTACAGAATACCATGATTATAGAGGATACGCAGGAAGAGTGGCTGGCGGAATATTCAAGAAAGGCGATGAGGTAGCTGTTCTTCCTTCGGGATTCACCTCTAAAATTGCCAAAATTGACACCTATGATGGTGAAATTAATGAGGCATTCCCTCCTATGTCATGCACCATACTTTTAGAAGATGACATTGATGTAAGCAGAGGAGATATGATCGTTAGGGTTAACAATCAACCAGACGTGTCTCAGGATCACGAAATGATGATCTGCTGGATGAGTCAAAAACCAATCCAATTGAATGGGAAGTATTCGATTAAGCACACTTCAAGAGATGCTCGTTGTATCGTGAAAGATATCAAGTATAAAGTTGATATCAACTCACTGCATAGGTTAGAAGATGATAAGGATATCAAGATGAATGATATCGCTCGAATATCCATAAGAACTACCGTACCTCTATTCACCGATAGATATCAGCGCAACAGGAATACTGGTAGTATAATCCTTATAGATGAAGCCACCAACGAAACTGTTGGCGCAGGGATGATCCTTTAATTGAGTAGGAATTTAATCGGCAGTTTCATATTGACTGCGACATTCTTCAACCTCTGTTTACCTGGTTTCCAAAGAGGCATAGCTTTTATTACTCTTATTGCCTCCTGACTTAAAACAGCATGTGGTGAGCCCAATATTTCAATGGTATTCTCTTCTATATCACCTTTTTCGTTTACTACAAATTTGATATAAACAGGGCCTTCTATGCCGTTTTCTTTTGCAAATGATGGATACTTCAATTGACTTCCCAAAAACCTAATCAAACCCTCTTCACCTCCCGGGAACTCCGTCATTTCTTCCGCAAAATCCAAAGGATCAATAATTGGTTCGTCAATATATTCAAGGGGTACATAAACATCATTTGGATTGATCTCGAAATCGGGAAGATCTCGTCTTTTATCTGCGTTATCGATCACATCAATAAAATTTGGAAGAATGACAGCCATCGCAACGCGCGGTTTTGGCTTAGGCATTTGTTTGGGAGGTTCTGGAAGTCGCAACGCAACCTGAACAGGATCTTCTTCAATCCAACGATCATTATCTAAATGAAATCCTTTGTATATGTAATTACCAAGGGGCTTTCCATATTCAAATGCACAAAGTGAAAAGCCCAAGGCCCAAGTAAATCCGATGAGCATACTCATTCGGTTCTTTCTTTCTTCAATTGCGTTCATAAAGCGATGTTTGACCTTTAACGCTTATAAATCGATGTGGATTGTTCAAGCAGAAATCAAATGAGAAAGCGGTCGGTATAGAAAAGAATAAGGCAAAAAAAAGCCACCCTAGTCGGATGGCTTAACTCAATTCTATAATTGGATTACTTCAAAGTAAATCTAAAAGGCAATTTATAATACACGCGCACTGCTTTACCTCTTTGTCTTCCTGGTTTCCAGTCAGGCATTTCCTTCACAACCCTCACCGCTTCAGCATCCAATGCTGGATGAACACCTCTTAAGATGGTAATCATATCATCATTGATAGAACCATCTTCCATAACAACAAACTGTACATAAACAATACCTTGGATACCTGCATCCTTAGCAATAGCCGGAAACTTCGTGTTCTTACCTAAGTATTTAAACAATGCAGCTTCTCCACCAGGAAACTCTGGATTCTCCTCAACAATAGTGAAAATCTGAGGCTCTTCAATCACTTCTTCGGGAATATCAACGAATTCAATCACTTCATCTTCGTCAGATTCTGTGTCTTCAATCACCAATTCCTCCTCTATTTCCTCATCATCCTCTACAATCTCAATGATCGTTTGGGGCGGTGGCGGTGGTGGTGGTGGTGGCTGCTGTTGAGTGATCGGAATCATCTCTTCTTCTTCTAAATCAACCTGCAACTCACCAAGTGAGCCAACTGCCCCCTCGTATTGTGTCCATTCAAACGCCAACAAGATAACACCCATAGCCATTAACAACCCAATAAGGAAGTATACTGACTTCTTGTTCTCTAAATTAGCATCCGTACTTTTCTTTAATTCCATACTTATTATGTATTCAAGCGACCAAAATAATCACAATGACGATAAGAATGCGCTTATATATGTGAAATTTTCTTGATAATTAGTTTATGGTTAAATATACTTCCTTACTCCATAAATAGCTCCAAAACACGCAAAGCCCATTAAAGCGCCAACTGTGTTGAATACAATGTCGGATAACTGAAAGGATCTGTTCACAAATATCGTGGCTTGCATTACCTCTATTAGCGCTCCATAACTAACCGTTAGAATAAAAACCTTTCGAAGGGTAAACACTTTTAAACGATTAAAAGAGCTTTGCTTTAAAAATCCAACAGAAAGCAGAAAAAAAAGGACAGCATAAAGAAATGCGTGTACAAATATATCTGCATTCTCTATTTCGGAACGTTCAAACTGATCCCCAGGAAAACCACTAAGCATAAGAATGAGCAGCGTCCAAAAAGCACCTTGATAATTGTATTTCCAAAACATGGAATTACGCTCCTACTTCAGCCTTATAATCATCTGCGGATAGCAGCTCATCTAACTGAGATTTATCTGACACTTTAATCTTAATCATCCAACCATTGCCGTAAGGGTCAGTATTTACTGTTTCAGGAGCATCAGATAAAGAAGAATTTACTTCAACAATCTCACCTGATATTGGCATAAATAGATCTGAAACAGTTTTCACTGCTTCAACCGTACCAAAAACTTCTTCTTGATCGAGGTTATCTCCTTCTGTTTCAATCTCAATATAGACGATGTCACCAAGCTCACCCTGAGCGTAGTCAGTAACTCCAACAACAGCCACATCTCCTTCTACCCTCACCCACTCGTGATCTTTGGTATACTTTAATTCTGCAGGAATATTCATAGTTGAATTTTAGATTTTGACAAACCTACATGAATTTTCATGGGATAAAAGCTCAATTCATTGAAATTGAACTATGTTTTTGAACGACATATTCACAGCTTTTGAAAGTCTATCCAGAAAGTGCGAATCTTAAGCTAAAACCTGCGTTGGTATTTGCTGTCGGAAATGAATTAGAAATTGCAGGCCTATTAGCAACCCAATCATAAAACAACCTAAGGGTCAGCGCCTTAGTCAAAACATAGTCACCAGTAAATTTCAAGGAGTAAACAGTTTGACCTGCTGTAGTCTGAATTTCGTTTTCAACAATTTTTCGAATTAAAGTTTTAGAGTTTCTAACACTGAAATCACATCGAAGCGTGAGGTCGCTCTTTATGGCATTTCCCCGAATCATGAAAGGCATTTTTAATTGTTTCAAAGTATAACCAGTACCAACGATATACTCCATATTTCCAATCTCCGTGATCTGATTATTACTTGTACTCAACGACAACGTTCTATCTCTTCGGACCTCAAGCCTTGTTAAGAGGCTATTCTTCCATGTCATATCAACATTAATCAGTGGCGAAAAAGACTCTGAAATAGTAACCTGGGAAATTATAATTTCAGGCCGAATTCTATTCGCATCCAACGCAAATGAAGAATCCTGCGCTGCTGCCTTTATGTAGTTTCCAACAGTGTAAGTTGAGCGATAGGAGTGATTTAAACTAATAGTCCTGAAGTATTTTTGGAAAAACTTGATCTTATTCAACCCGGTGTAATTCACTCGCCAATTAGGCAATGCCAATGTCTTTAATGGGTTCAAAGTCACCTTATTTCCGCTTTGACCTGAATATGCAGCTATGAAGGCAGAGATTAATACATCTTGATGCGTTGCATCGTACCCAACAGTGTATCCTGCAGTATCCAATGTGCTGATGCCTTTGCTATCGCCTAAACGATTCGAAATTATTCTTCTATTCGACAAAAATTGATCATAGAGAACGTTGTTAGAGGAATCAATGCTAGCAAATGCGGTGGCGATGCTGATCATAGAAACACTGTAACTTCCTGTTTGAACTTCAGTCATATTATCCGTAAACTGAGGCATAGGCAATGAATCATTGTAGTTCCAATAGCTAGTTGTGGTGTTTGATCGAGTGCTATTTGCGGTGAGGTCTATCTTCAAGTCTCTAACTGGCTGAATACTTGATCGCAATGAGATGTTCTCGGTTTCAGTTCTTAAGTAAGGATTGAAAAGATTAGGGTTTTGAATGAGCCAATTCTTCTCGTTACCAGCCCAATCTGCAAAATGAGTCTCCGAATCTCCAAAATTTGTTTGCTGTCCAAATACAAAGCCAGTTCCAGGTGCCATTGCAGCATTAGGATCCATACCCAAGTATGTAGACTCGTGCTTAAACCCAGGAAGCGTAATACCTCTATTCAATGAATATGTTCCTGACACATTCTTCACCCCCATCATGGTTTTCAAAATTGCATCAAGCACTTTATGATCATTCTTTTCTTTTTCTTCCTCAGCCTCATCTGATTTATCATCACCATCTTTTAAAGCAATTTTCTTCTTGGGTACAGGCTTTCTTTTTGACTTAGATCTTCGACCTCTATTCACATCTCTCAAATAAGGAACCTTATTGTACAAAGAGATCATATTCAATGTAGCGTTTGCCTGAAGTTGCTGACCATTTGAAATTGTGTGACCGATAGTATCTCCTTGGTAAGAATTAGGATTTGACTGTGCTATTTCCCTTCTTTCTTCTGGCTCAATTAATGGACCTCTTACCCATTCATAATCTGCAGAATATCGTGTAGTTGCGTTTACCCAATCCAAAAAAGGTATCTTATTAAGTGGCAAACTATAAGAAACACTTGTGTTTTGGTTATAATTGGTTGTCATCCCAAGATTCTTCAAACTTGAAAAGAGAGAATCTCTGTGAAGCTGGTAACTCTCAATTCTCTTACCCGTTAACGGATCTGTATAATACCCTCCTAATTCTAAATCCTTATCGACCTGTTCTCCCTCATATTCACGGATCAACGCTCGATTATTAGCACTGAAATCAATCTTTAACGCCTTGGTAAGGTCATAAGACATGTTATAAGTTCTGTTCCAATTAAATGCTTTGTCTACAAAAGGAGGTTGAAGCAGTGTAGCCTCAGGATTGAGGTTACGCATCTTCCGTTCAGCATACCTCCTATCAAAGTCATTTCTAATGGCTACCTGCTTCGGAGCTAGGCTAAAGTTGAAATCACGTAACAGTCTGAAATACTTAGACTTTTTTAAGAATTTCACTTTACTGAAAGGCTCAATGGACTTTGGACTATTGGAAAAGCTATACGCCAATCCTCCTCGGTAATTTCTGACAAAATCATATTCTGTATTGTAGTCTCTGAAATTTACCTCATTAAATGCATAAGTAGCAGATAGGTTGGATACATCATAAAATCTGGATTTCCCTTCTTTGGTCTTTTCTTTTCTGACATTAGTGAAGTTCAAGCTTCTTCGTGTAGTTACAGTCTCAGAAATTGTCTTCAAACTATCCTTATCTTCAGGAGTTCTGCCATCTAGATAAATGTCCATCGGGGTATCTGGCTCTTCAGGGGCGAATTGAGGGGTGCTTGTAGTTTGAGAGTAACCAACATACATTGGGACTTTAAGGCCAATTTCTTCTGGTAAAAACTTATCCAATTGAACCTGAGCCGAAGCATCGAACGAGCTTATAGTTTCTCTTTGACGCTCACTCACACTAGACTCCAAACTACCCCAACCTGGAGTTGAAACTTGACCAGACAAAGAAACCGAAGCGAAATCAGCAAGATTAGCTGAAATACTTGCAATGGCTGCCTCACCGCCACTCTGGTCAAAATCAGTTAAGCGCAACTCATTAGCCCATACTTCAACACACTTTGGAAATCCATCATCATCAGGATTATTTCTTTTCGCTGGATTCCTCACTCCAAGCATTACCACTCGCGCATCAGCCAAATTGGGATTTCCCACTACGTATATTTTTCGACCAGCTCCTGCATCAACTTCATAGCGTTGATTCAATTGAATTGCACCTTCAATTCCAAGCTTATCATTCCTTTCCCTTTTTGCCCTTAATAGTTCTTCCAGCTGAATCACCACATTATTTTCTAAAGGCCATACAGCCTGCTGATCAGAAACTAAATCATTGTTATAATTCCCGGAACGGGTTATAGAAACTGGCGTTTCATACTCATAATAGTTGTCGGTGAAATCAGTTCCAACTCGAATAAAAACTCTCACATCATTATCATCAACTGGCTGAACAGGATCCATAGCCTCAGCGTGCACAAACATTTCGAGTTTTTTAAACGATCGCATATCCATCTGGATATTTCGAAATGCCGCTTGAGCTTTTCCATCTTCCAATCCACATGCCTGCAAGGCCAATGATTGCTCGTTTTGCAAAGCCAAATTTGGTGAACCTGCCTGTATCTCCCTTTGAAGTTGAGGAGGCAGAACGTAGTTTACTGGCTGCTTAGATGAGTTTTCCTCAATATTGACTGCTCCAATATTGAAAAGCGTATTCGGGTCATCTGCGATCACTTCTCCCTCTTGATCTAAATCTCCTGTAAATCTTCTCCACTCACCACGCACCAATTCTAATCGAGCAAACCTCAGCGTAACAGGAGCCTCGAAACCTTTCATGAACATTCGCATAAAACGAATCGATCTAAAGTCAGAGATGTTACCCACTTTCTTTTCAAATTCTCTAACAGGAATTTTGAATTGAATCCACCGAACTGGACGATTAGGCTGCCCCTGAGGAGTGGTCTCTAAAATCGCATTAATGTAGTTTCTACCTTCTTGTTCTAAAGCAGCCTTGGAGATATCAATTTTGTATTGGTAATAGCTCTCAATATTATCTAATGTATTGTCTCTGTTAATATCCTCTGCATCAGGGAGTGTAGAAGCAGACGTTGGATAACCCTGAGCGTTAATCGTTTGTGATTGCTCAGAAGTAGGGCTATTCCCTTCTTGCCCATTAAATTTCTTATACCGCTCAAGAATATTTAGTTGCTGCTCATCATAGTCGTCATCGCGGTAATAATTATAGTTGTCATGCGAAGGATCTTCTACCAACCTATTCAATGCCGCTTGATCTGTAACTCTGTTTCTAACCGGCTGCACATAAGCTGAATCAAAAAATAATGCCTCTTCCTCGTCTCGAAGACCATCTAGCCCTACGTCTTGAAACTCTCTTGTTTGAGGGTCATTATCGAATGCATTTACAATTTGCTGACCAGAAGGTATCCTTCCCCAATTAGAAAAATTGGCTGGATCACTGAGGTTAGAAGCTCCTGAAGCGGTGGTTGGGAAACCATTCTCAAAACTCTTGTACTCGTCTTTCAGAACATCTTCAGAAATATTACCAATATTGAAATACAAAAATCCATCGGTAGGACTAGTCGGACTTCCCGGATAACCTGCAGTCTCTTCCTCCGCATAAGGATCCATTACCCAAAATTGGATGAACTCAATATTCGCAGCATCAAAATCCGTTTGATCAATTCTTCTCTGAATACCACCCCATCGTGATGCGGGGTTATTCAAATCCCCATTTTCACTTAAACCCGCAGTAACAGAACCAACGGGATTAACATCATAATTATATAGACCTGGCTCTGACGGATAGAAAGACAAGTCAAACATGCTAGTGATGTTATTCTGCAATCCGGAAGCACTAGAAAATTGTCGGTTGGGGAAAACCTCTTGTTCCAATACTTGCCTCATTAAGTGATTTAACTGAATGTCAGTATTCCCGCGTATATGATCTGGTGTCGTATTATCATCACGATAAAATAGAGGATCAATCATGTACCATGATAATCTAGCCCTGTTTTTATTAAAGGTTAAATTATTTCTAAATTGGGCTGAAGCACCTTCAGGAAACAAATCAGGCTGACCTTGAGGTGTACTTGCGATCGACCACATGGTGAATGTTCTAAGATCAATAGTGCTTTGACTGCCTTCAAAATCATCAATGAAAGAGTTACCCTCATTCCCAATTGCATTTGAATGACCTGGGAAAAGTTTCGCAGCCTCACCAGAAATATTGAACGTTGATTTTTCCTTGGTATTTATAAACGGTATTTTATCTACGAGAGAAGTAAGGAATTGAGACTCTGTAGAGTAATTTCCATCCAATCCAATCACCGTGTTACTAATCGGCTCATCGCCATAATTTACTTTTTGCGTCAATGGTCTCTCTGAAAGATTCATTAAAGTTCCTCCGAAGTTCAATTCATCTGAAACTTTATAATCAAATCGTGATGCAAAAAGGGCTTTTTGATTAATTCCAAAAGCTGAATTACTCTCAAGCGAAGCAGTAATCGGCATACCGGACTCTAGAATTCCTTGATTGATAATTTTAACTCTTCCTAGGGTATAATCGACAGTATAATCTTGATTTTCAATCAACCTCTGACCTCCAGCCGTTACATTAACAGATCCCTCTGGGACATTGAAAGCATTCAACGCAATTTCAGAACTGTTTGCTGACTGATACTTACCCTTAATAGAGAACCTATTAACTGATGGATAATTGTATTGAGCGTTCGCTTGAGTATTGGTGTAAAGCGAGTCAAAAGCATATTGAGAAGCAAGCCGCTCATCTCCCGTTGCAGCAATAATTTTCGATCGTAAATTGGATCCAAAAGGTTCTAGAACTGGGAAAAATATTCTCCCATTTGAGGGATTCACTGTGATCTGAGGGTTCGCCAAAAAATCAAACATTCCATCAGGAACTTGAGCATTGTTATTGTTTATCCTATCAAGTTCAACGAGCTGAAGAAGAGGTGTGTCATTAAAACCCGGTTGATCTATTGGAAGGTAATTAATGTCAATTCCTTTGCTTCTATCCAAATACCAAACTCCCAACTCAAACCCGGTATTACTTAATTGATATGCACCGAGGGAGTAGACGTTCTTCATCATCAAATCCCACATCGGGAAGTGGGTATTCAACTCAGTGCTCTTAAGCATCTTCAAGATCATAGCCTCATCCCCATTCGTTTCATTTGAGAATTCTCCTACCTTATATGTCTTTCCGTTATAGGTATATTCAAACGAAACGGCCAAAACTTGATTAGGCTGAAGCTCTTGAACCAAAGAGATATATCCCAATTGAGGATTTAAGGTGTAATCCCGATTTTGCTCTAGCTTTCGAGCGAGTTCCACTTTTGAATAATCAAACCTACTCTGCAAACCATAACTATTCTCCAGACGCTGTGATGCTTGAGTAAAACCACGAACTGCTGGGTCTTTATATATTGCTTTATAAGCATCATTCACACCATTCTGCGCAGGTCTACTTTGATTTGGCGTATTAAAAACTCCCGTGAATTCTCTGTTATAAACCCTTCGCGACTCACCTAAATCCTGAAAGGCTATTATATTCCTATTCTCATTTGTGCTGAAGTTTGTGTTTGTAATCCATACTTCAACCCTGGTAATATTAACGCTAGAATTAATAATCGGTGTGTTACTAAGCGCCTTTTCGTAGATATCTCGGAAGAAATGGGATAAAAAGTAATGCTTGTATGCCTCGTAATCATCAGCACCAACATCAAATTCTATTTCTTGTGCTCCTCCTTCAGTAGTCACCTCTCTTCGTTCACTTTTTTGCTGAGAGTAAACGGAAGTCACTGTCATGCGACCAAACCTCAGCTGTGTTTTAACCCCGAACAAAGACTGACTTCCACGGATCAAACTGCTTTGAAGCGGAAGCGCAACGTTTCCCAGTTCTATTTTTTGAATTATTTCATCTTCATACCCCGTATACTCAAGTTTCATTTGATTTTCAAAGTCAAATGTGGCTTGGGTATTGTAGTTGGTTTGAATCTTGAGCTTATCCCCAATATTTCCAATAACGTTAAGCTGAATATTTTGTCTAAAATCAAAAACCGATATCCTTCTTTGGTTGACTGGAATCGCAGGATTCTCAGTTTTAGAGCTATTAACACCAAAAGTTAACTCTGCCGCACCATTTGGTCTAATCTCAATTGTATTGCCACCAAATATTCTATCAAAACCCTCATTTTCGACATTAATAGAAGGCCGAAAGCTACTTCCTGAGGACCCGCTGCCATCGTCTTCACTTTCTTCTGCGTTGTTTCGGATTTCCTTCCAATAGTCATTCATTGACTTTTTGGCTTGATAATCTTGATACTCGTCAAAAGACAAATATGAAGGTGGACGGTAATTAATATTACCGAACTTTTGCTGGTATTCATAATTACCAGACTCTTGATCATATTCAAACTCTGTTTCAGCTCCCGTTGGTTTTGCGCCATGAAGTTTTCGATCATCCTCTTGCAAAGGATCGTAGGTATCCTCAAAAGGAAAGAGCATACTATTCTTGGTAGTATCCTCTTGACTAAAAAGCACCAAAGGCATCATTACTGATGCCCAAACCAAAATGGCTACCCTATTTAAAATACGGAAATTCAAGAATCTATGCTTCTGATTATAGTTGCTTCAAGGACGCTTTAATCAACTGCTCCACGCTTTGAGGGGCAGTATCAGATTTAAGTAGATTATTAATAACTTTCACTGATGAAGCCCGATCAAAACCCAGCGCAGTGAGCGCAGATAACGCCTCTTGTCGCAAAGTATTGCCCGAATTAAAGTGTTCATCTACAGAAATATCGTCTTTAGCGATTTTATTTCTCAATTCATGGATCACCTTTTCAGCCACTTTTGGACCTACGCCTTTCACCGTAGTCAATGTTTTCACATCACCACCCACTACAATGCTCTGAAATTCAGAAGGTTTGAATGAAGATAAAATCATCATGGCAATAGACGAACTAATACCTGAAATAGAAATCAGTTGACGAAACATTTGCCTCTCCAACTCTGAAGAAAACCCATAAAGCTGATGCTTACTTTCTCCTGACCGAACATCAACACTGACAGAATAATGCGTCAATAACTTACCTGAATCAAGGCCATTGAGGTCAGAATAGGTGGTCAAACTCACCTGGACTAAATACCCAAGACCATTGGTTTCAACCAACACATGCGAAGGTGTTTTTTCTGTGTACTTCCCTAGAATATACTCTATCATTTAGAAGACTTTTGACGAGTTTGAGCATCTACAACGGAGATTGTAATCATATTCACTATCTCCCGAACCGAGCTTCCTAATTGAAGAATATGCACTGGTTTTTTCATTCCTAGCAAGATTGGCCCAATCGCCTCTCTCTCTCCCATCTCCTGCAATAATTTGTAGGCGATATTACCTGCTGACAAATTAGGAAAGATCAACACATTCGCTTTCTTTCCAGCCAATTTTGAAAACGGGAATGACTCTTCAATTAATTTGTTGTTGATAGCAAAATTGGCCTGTACCTCTCCATCTACTATCATCTTAGGATGACGTTCGTGCAAGATCTTAACCGCATTTCGCACTTTAATCGCTTCTTCTCCATCGCTGCTTCCAAAGTTGGAATAGCTTAACAGTGCTATTCTTGGAGCGATTTTAAATCGTTCTACTGCCGCATGAACTAACACGGTCATATCTGCCAATTCTTCAGCGGTAGGATTATAGTTAATCGTTGTATCAGCCAGGAATAATGGTCCTTGCTTTGTGATCATAACGTACATTCCAACAAGCTTATTGACATTAGGATCAGTGCCGATAACCTGCAATGCTGGTTTAATTGTGGCGGGATAATTTCTAGTCAAACCACTTATCAACGCATCCGCCTCACCACTAGCAACCATAGCCGCACCAAAGTAATTTCTCTCGTGCATGATCTTACTTGCCTCGGACATCGTGAAACCTCTTCGTTTACGATTATCATAAAGCAATTTAGCATACTTCGTTCTTCTTGATCGTTCTTCATCAAGGCGAGGGTCTATTATTTCAATATCCTCCAAATCAAGTCCATGCTCCTTGATCAGCTCATCAATCATTTCCTTGTTTCCAAGTAAAATAGGTATCGCGACTCCATCGTCTCTTGAAATCTGAGCTGCTTTTAAAATCTTATAATTATCAGCCTCGGCAAAGACAACTCGCTTGGGCTGTTGCTTCGCTTTGGTCGTTATACTTTGAAGTAATTTATTGTCTAAGCCTAATCTTGCATCCAGTTCCTCAATGTACGCATCCCAGTCTTTTATCCCCGTTCGTGCTACACCACTTTCCATTGCTGCCCTGGCAACTGCGGGAGCAACAGTGGTAATCAGTCTATAATCAAGCGGCTTCGGTATGATATAATCTCTACCAAAAGAGATGTTTGATTCGCCATAAGCAATATTCACTTCAACTGGAACAGACTCTTTAGCCAAAGCTGCTAGAGCTTTTACAGCCGCGAGTTTCATTTCTTCATTAATACTTTTTGCTCTTACATCTAAAGCGCCTCTGAATATATATGGAAAGCCAAGAACATTATTCACTTGATTAGGATAATCACTGCGACCAGTAGCCATGATTATATCTTTCCGAGACGCAATCGCTACTTCATAAGCAATTTCTGGGTCTGGGTTTGCACAAGCAAAAACAATAGGGTCACTCGCCATGGATTTAAGCATCTCTTTGGACACAATATTGCCGATGGACAGTCCGAGAAAGACATCCGCATTTACCATTGCATCTTTGAGTGTGGCACAATCAGTATCAACAGCGTACTTACTTTTTATTTCATCAAGATCATTTCTGGAAGTAGAAATCACTCCTTTACTATCCAGCATCAGGATGTTCTTCGGGTTTACTCCTAAAATGCAGTATAAGTTCACACATGAAATTGCGGCAGCACCAGCACCGCTGACTACTACCTTAACATCTTCAATCTTTTTCCCTGCTAACTCCAGCGCATTAAGCAGAGCCGCACTCGTAATGATTGCAGTTCCATGCTGGTCGTCATGCATTATAGGAATCTCCAACTCTGCTTTTAATCTGCGTTCGATCTCAAAAGCCTCGGGAGATTTGATATCCTCAAGATTAATTCCACCAAAGGTTGGGGCAATAGCTTTAACGGTATTGACAAACAAATCGATATCATTTGCGTCAACTTCAATATCAAATACATCGATATCAGCAAAGATCTTGAAAAGCAAACCTTTGCCTTCCATTACTGGCTTTGACGCCTCTGGCCC
This sequence comes from uncultured Flavobacteriales bacterium, assembly GCA_905479105.1. Classification (GTDB taxonomy): domain Bacteria; phylum Bacteroidota; class Bacteroidia; order Flavobacteriales_G; family Salibacteraceae; genus SHAN690. The sequence continues at coordinate 384,941 of CAJQLE010000003.1, read as the reverse complement.
AATGTTTCCCAATCCAAGAACAGCAGTTCCATTCGAAATAACGGCAACGAGGTTTCCTTTTGCCGTGTATTTGTACACATCTTCGGGGTTTTCAGCTATACTTAGACATGGCTCAGCTACTCCTGGCGAATAGGCCAGGCTTAAATCGCGCTGAGACGAATACGGTTTTGTTGGCACAACCTCTATTTTTCCAGGTCTTCCACTCGAGTGATAATCCAGCGCTTCTTGCTTTTTTCTCTTGCTCATAAGGTTGTTTTCAGGGGAGCGTAAAAATAGAAATATTGCCCTTCCTAGTGCCTTTGAAGCAAGGTTATTATAGCTTTGGTAGGATAAAGTGTTAAAATGAAGAAAATTGTCGTTTTTTCTGGCGCTGGCCTAAGCGCTGAAAGCGGACTGAAAACCTTTCGCGATGGTGGTGGGTTATGGGAAGAATATGACATCAATGAAGTTGCCACTCCTGAAGCCTGGATGGCAAACCCAGCACTGGTTCTTAAGTTTTATAACTTAAGAAAGGAGCAGATTTTAAACGCAAAACCAAACCTTGCTCACATCTCTATCGCTTCCCTAGAAGAAGATTATGACGTGCATGTAATCACACAAAATATCGATGATTTGCACGAACGTGCTGGCAGTAATAAAATCATTCATCTTCATGGGGAAATCTTAAAAGCGCGCTCCTCTAGCGACCCAAGCTTAATAATCGATCATAGCAAAAACCTTAAGTTGGGGGACAAAGCTGAAGACGGATCTCAACTTAGGCCTCATATAGTTTGGTTTGGAGAAAGCGTTCCAGAAATGGAAAGAGCCACACAAATCATCTCTAAAGCTGAGATAATAATAGTTGTAGGGACAAGCCTAAATGTGTATCCAGCTGCGGGATTGATTCAATACGCACCGACAAATGCAACATTCTTCATCATTGATCCAGCAGAAGTAAATCATTCATCATTAAGAAAAGTGACCTTTCTAAGAACAACTGCAACCAAAGGAATACCTGAAATTGTAAACTTGTTAATGAAAGAAGCTAAGGTTGTTTAGATGGCGGAAATTATTTTAGGAAACCAAGCTTGAAGACTAAATTCATCAACAATTCACGTTGGCACAACATTAGCATTAGAGTAAATTCGCAAATCATTTGAATAAAAAACTATGAAATACATTCTACTTTCAATTCTTCTAATTGGAGCCATAAATTCAGGCGTCAAAGCTCAAGACAGTGGTCGTAAAATTCCTGCTGTAGAAATTAAAAGCCTTGACAGCTCGCCATTCAATACTGGAGATATTCAAAATGATGGAAAACCAATCATTATTAGTTTTTGGGCTACATGGTGCAGTCCATGCAAGAGAGAATTAAACACTATTGCTGAAGATTATATCGATTGGCAAGATGAAACAGGCGTAAAGCTTATCGCTATTTCTATTGATGATGCTAGAAACATGCAAAAAGTAAAGCCTTATGTTGACGGTCAATCATGGGATTATGAAGTTTACCTTGACCCTAATGCGGATTTCAAAAGAGCTATGAATGTGAATAATGTACCTCACACTTTCCTTATTGATGGTGAGGGGAATATAGTTTGGCAGCACAATTCTTATCAGCCAGGTGATGAGGACGAGCTATACGAACTCGTAGAAAAATTGGCTTCAGGAGAGTCGATCAATTAACTATTGAAATTGCGCTTAATGAAATTAACTAACCTCAATCTTGGGCTAATCACCCTATTCTCTTTTGCCACAATAATTGTTTCTGCACAAGATGGCAATCTATTAGACGGAGTTCAAATTCATGGAAATTTCGACTTATACGCGCAGCAGTACAATAAGGATTCAATCATTGGCGCGCCCATCGTTCCTGAAAAAAGTGGAGTGAATGCTTTCACAAACTTAATTGCGACAAAGGGAAAGTTTAGCGCAGGAGTTCGATTAGAAAGCTACATACCTCCCGTTCAAGGATTCGACCCAAGGTTTGGTGATGAGACCATTGGTGTTCCATTTAGATATGCATCATTCAAACAAGATGGGCTAGAAATAACCGTTGGAAATTTCTACGAACAGTTTGGAAATGGAATGATTTTAAGAAGCTATGAAGAAAGGGGACTTGGTTTAGACAATGCGTTTGATGGCGCCCGAGTCAGGTATTCACCTGTCAAAGGTCTGTATGTCAAAGGCCTTATTGGTAACCAAAGATTTTACTGGCAAAAAAGCGATGGAATAGTTCGAGCATTTGATGGTGAAGTTCAATTCAACGAGCTGATTTCAAAATGGAATGAAAGTGCTTTGAGAGTTTCGATAGGTGGCTCCTTCGTAAGTAAATTTCAATCAGGTGGTACATCATCATTGGATTTACCTGAAAACGTTGGAGGTGGAGCAGCGAGATTCCAAATGAACTACAAAGACTTTAGTCTGATGGGCGAATATGCTTATAAGGAAAATGATCCCACTAAATCCAACCATTACATATACAAAAGTGGTGAAGGTTTCTTTGCTTCAGCCACTTATTCAAGAAGAGGTTTTGGAATTAATATTTCCGCAAAGAGCATCGACAATATGGAGTTCCGTAGTGACAGAGAAGCTGGTTTTAATGATTTGTTCATAAACTACCTACCCGCATTATCCCGTCAGCATACATATAGTTTGGCAGCTACGCTTTACCCCTATGCAACTCAACCGAATGGTGAGATTGGACTTCAAGGCGATTTGATTTACAAAATCAAAAAGGGAAGTAAAATTGGAGGAAAGTATGGAACTACCATTCAATTAAACGTTTCGATGATCAATTCTCATGATCGAGAATATTATGCTGACCAAGATCCTGATGCCGCTGTGGAGCTGCTAGATCAGCAAGTCTATATCACAGAAGACCAATCAAGGAAAGGTTATAAAGCCAATTTATTCAATATTGGCAACGAAGTATATTACAGGGATTACAATATTGAGATTGACCGTAAATTCAATAAGAAATTTAAGTTGAAAGGAACTTTTGCCTTTCAAGAATATAATATTGAACTCATTCAGAATAAAGCCTCCACCAACGTTTTGGCTAGAATATGGGTCTTAGAAGGGTTGAATAAACTATCAAAAAAACATAGTATCCGTTGGGAAGCACAGCAATTAACTACAGGACAAGATCAAGGAGACTGGGTTTTCGGGCTGATAGAATATGGTTACTCACCACATTGGATAGTAACTGTACTTAATCAATATAACTATGGCAATAAAAACAAGGATTTAAGAGTTAATTACCCAACTGCTCAAGTAACCTACATTCACAATGCAAATCGATTAAGCCTCAGTTATGGAAGACAAAGAGCCGGTATTTTCTGCGTGGGCGGTGTATGTAGAAATGTTCCCGCAGCAAATGGAATAACACTTGCAATAACTAGTAGTTTCTAACTTTACAGTAATGAGAAATACGATAATTTTTGGATTTTCACTCCTGATAACTCTAACTTTTACTGTTGGATGCGATAAAGTGGAAACGCCCCTTCCTGAGCCAGCTGTTCTTAATCTAAATGATTCAATCACCTTTCCAACTGTTGATTCAGTCAATTTAAATCGAGGTTTTAAGAAGACTTATGTGGAGGAATTCACAGGGCACAAATGCACCACATGTCCAGCCAATACAAAATTGCTTTTAGCACAGCTTGCATTAAATAAGGATAGAATGATTGTAACATCCGTCCATGCGGGGAGCTTTGCTCAAGTTGACGACTTTGGTGGCTATCCTACAGACTTCAACACCCCTTATGGAACGTTATTATTCCAAAATTTCACTACTGCCAGCACACCAATACCAAGCGCTATTATCAACCGCAGGAGTTTTGACAACTTCAACAACTTAATGATCTTTAACAACGCTACTACGTTTTGGACTGATCCAATAAATTTTGAAAACTCAAATACATCAACTGATATTGCTCTAGGCGTTGAAGCGGACTTTATCGATAGCCTCAATTTATTCTACATTCAAGTAAGTGCCGAAGCTTTGACCGATTTGACCAGTACTTATCGATTACTTGTGCTTTGCGTTGAAGATTCCATCGTTGCTCCGCAACTCGATAGTGAAGCAGATGAAAGTATATATCCGCACAAAATTGTCACCGACTACATTCATAGTCACGTATTAAGAGGAAAGCTTAATTCTGATCAATCCATAGCTGGTGATCCTTTTATAAGTGGAACAATTCCATCTGGAGAATGGCTTGACTATAAGCTGAATGCCGAAATGCCTGCCAATGTCCTAAATAAGGAAAACGCAACCATTGTGGCGGTCATAGTAAACGAGATCACCGGAGAAGTTATTCAAAGTGAAGAAACACATGTGCATGTGGTTGAATAAAGCATTCACTGCACTTTTTTTTTGCTTGACAGCTTTTTCATTCGGATCGCAAGCTCAAACTGAAACTCCGAAAAAAGGCCAATTCTCGGGAATGGTTAAACTAGGACTTGTAGCAAGTCAGATTCACAATGATGACGTAGGCGGCTATAATAAACTAGGAGGCACCGCAGGATTTGGTGTTTTCACTCCTATTTCAAGAACCGCCAAAATTCAATTAGAATTAAACTACGCCATGCGCGGCAGCAGATTAGCCGCTCGTCCGGATAAAGGTGAATTCAATTCTTTCACACTCGAAGCACACTATATTGATATTCCTATTCTGTATAGATCTCATTTGGCCATGTTTGAATATGAGATCGGACTTTGTAATGGATTCTTGGTGGCATCAAGACGAGTAGACCCTCTATTTATAACCACAGCTGCTCCTTTTAACAAATATGAACTAGCTATTAATGCAGGCGTAAGCGTTCCCATAAAGGAAAACTGGAGTTTTAACGCCCGTTTTCATTATTCCATGCTGCCAGCAATAGGGAAATTAGGTTTTGTAAATGGCTTAAACATCATTGGTGGCGCTTATAACAACGCCATATCGTTCAGTATCATTCGAACCTTTACTCCTAAAGATTGAGGAATTTAATATTCCGAACTAAACCGGAGTATTTTGTGCGTTTCACAGCTGAACCAGAAAACAACTCTTGAAATTTTTCTTCGGTTAGATTATCCCATGCCTTCTTATCTCTGTCAAGCAACTCAGGATGCGGATCAAAATCTTCTTCCTTGTGCTGCTTGCTAAATCGATTCCAAGGACAAACATCTTGACAGATGTCGCAACCAAACATCCAGTTATTAAACTTACCCTGATATTCAGATGGCAATTGAGCATCCTTGAGTTCAATTGTAAAATAAGAAATACACTTTGATGCGTCCAACACATATGGAGCAACGATTGCATCAGTAGGACATGCATCTATGCAGGCCGTGCACGTTCCACAATGATCAGTTTGAGGGTCATCGGCAGCAAGTTCTATATCGACAATCAAAACTGCCAAAAAATAAAACGAACCTTCATACTTCGTGATAATATTGGTATGTTTTCCCATCCAGCCCAAACCTGACTTACGCGCCCAAGCTTTTTCCATTACTGGGGCAGAATCTACAAAGCCTCTTCCATCAACTTCTCCAAATTGCTCATTCAGCAAGAATAGAAACTGCTTTAGGCGCTTTTTTATCACTTTATGGTAATCTCGTCCATAAGCGTATTTTGAGATCTTCGGTGCGCCTTCAGACTGAGTTAAATCAGAATAATAATTCATTGAAAGCACAATCACACTCTTGGCTCCATCAACAAGTTTTCTCGGATCTAAACGCTTCTCGAAATTCTCTTCCAAGTAAGACATTGTACCATTGCGCTGATCCTTAAGCCAATTCTCTAAAAACTTCTCTTCCTCTTCAAGCTTACTTGCCTTTGCAATTCTGCAATCTATAAAGCCAAGTTCAATGGCCTTTGTTCTAACCCATTCACTGCGGGTTTGTAATTTGAGGTCAAAGGCCTCCATTTATTCAAATATTGATCCTTGAGTTCCCTTAGGAAGTTCACGTCCCAAATGTTTATACGATTGATTTGTAGCCACTCGTCCCCGCGGTGTTCTGTGCAGAAATCCTTCCTGTATAAGAAAAGGTTCATACACTTCTTCAATAGTACCAGCTTGTTCTCCCACGGCAGTTGCGATAGTTGTTAAGCCAACTGGCCCACCTGAAAACTTATCGATGATTACTGAGAGAATCTTGTTATCCATTTCATCCAACCCATAAGCATCAACATTCAATGCTTCCAATCCAAATGATGCAATCTTGAAATCAATTTTTCCATCTCCCTTTATCTGTGCAAAATCTCTTATACGTCTCAATAAAGCGTTGGCTATTCGAGGAGTTCCTCGGCTTCTTCTTGATATTTCTTGGGCAGCTTTTACCTCTATTTCAATATTGAGAATAGAGGCACTTCTATGAACGATTTTAGTCAGCAGTTCAGCATTGTAATAAGACAGCCTCGAATTAATACCAAAACGCGCCCTGAGAGGTGATGTTAAGAGACCAGATCTTGTGGTTGCGCCAATCAACGTAAAAGGCGCCAACTCAATTTGAACACTTCTTGCACTTGGTCCACTATCAATCATAATATCGATTGTATAATCTTCCATGGCAGAATACAAAAACTCCTCTACAATAGGGCTTAATCGATGAATTTCATCAATAAACAAGACGTCCTTTTCCTCCAGATTAGTTAATAATCCAGCAAGATCTCCTGGTTTATCTAATACCGGACCACTTGTTGTCTTAATACCAACACCCAATTCATTCGCGATAATATTGGCAAGGGTCGTTTTTCCAAGTCCAGGAGGTCCATGCAACAAAACATGATCAAGCGCTTCACCGCGTTGAGATGCCGCCTGAACGAACACTTTAAGATTTTCTATAATGGACTCTTGACCCGTAAAGTCATCAAATTGGACAGGCCTCAACACCTTTTCAATATCCCTATCGGTTTGAGATAACTCTGAAGAATCTGGATCAAGGTTATAATTCATGCTTTGACAAATGTAGGAAGTGGGTTGATCATTTCGATCATAAAAAAACCCGCACAATGGCGGGTTTTAAAATTATTGTATTTCAAGTCTAGTGACCTGCACCACCATCCAACTCTCCTTCTTCCAAAGGAACAGTCTGTGGAACAAAATCATGCTCTTTCCCAGGCTTACTATAATCATACGCCCAACGATGAACAACAGGAAGAGGACCAGGCCAATTACCGTGAATAGGATCAACTGGTGTCGTCCATTCAAGTGTGTTGGAACCCCATGGGTTTTGACTAGATCGAGGGCCTCTAAACATGCTGTAGAAGAAATTGAACATGAAAATGAACTGAGCCAAAGCTCCTACTATCGCAAAAACTGAAATCAATTCATTCAAAGACACGAATTCATCAAACATTGGGAACTCACTATTTGAGTAATATCTTCTAGGCATACCGGCAAGACCTAAGAAATGCTGCGGGAAGAAAACTCCATATGCCGATACAAACGTCAACCAAAAATGAGCATATCCCAGTTTTCTATTCATCATTTTTCCATACATCTTCGGGAACCAATGATATACTCCAGCATACATAGCTAACACAGCTGATAATCCCATTACAATATGGAAGTGAGCAACCACAAAGTAGGTGTCATGTAAATTGATATCCAAAGCACTATCCGCAAGAATAATTCCTGTTACACCGCCCGAAATAAAGGTTGACACCATTCCTATAGAGAACAACATTGCAGGAGTGAACCTGATGTTTCCTTTCCATAGAGTAGTGATATAATTAAACGCCTTCACTGCTGATGGGATCGCAATTAATAATGTCGTAAATGTGAATACAGAACCTAAGAAAGGATTCATCCCCGTGATGAACATGTGGTGACCCCAAACGATGAATGATAAGAAAGCAATAGCTAGGATCGATCCAATCATTGCACGGTAACCAAAAATTGGTTTTCTAGCATTTGTGGCTATCACTTCTGACGTGATACCAAGGGCTGGAAGCAATACAATATAAACCTCAGGGTGACCTAAGAACCAAAACAAGTGTTCAAATAAAATTGGACTACCTCCTGTTTGCTCAAGAACTTCACCAGCGATATGAATATCACTTAGGTAGAAGCTTGTTCCGAACATACGGTCAAAAATCAATAATAAAGCTGCTGAGAATAAAACTGGAAATGAGAGAACACCAATAATGGCAGTTACAAACAAAGCCCAAATACTTAACGGCAATCGTGTCATAGTCATACCTTTTGTTCTAAGGTTAATGACTGTAACGACATAGTTAAGTCCTCCTAAAAGAGACGAGACAATAAATAAAGACATACTCACTAACCACAGCGTCATACCTAACCCTGACCCTGGCATAGCCTGAGGCAAAGCACTTAAAGGTGGATAAACTGTCCATCCACCAGACGCGGGTCCTGTCTCTATGAACAGTGACGAGATCATTACTATACTTGACGCAAGGAAGAACCAATACGAAAGCATATTCATGAATCCCGAAGCCATATCTCTAGCTCCAATTTGAAAAGGAATTAGAAGATTAGCAAACGTTCCACTTAACCCTCCTGTTAGAAGGAAAAACACCATTATGGTACCGTGTATAGTTACAAGCGCCAAATACATGTTAGGGTCTAGGATTCCGTCAGGAGCCCATTTATCTCCTAATAGGAAGTTCAATATCCAAAACGACTCTCCTTGCCATCCTAATTGAAGTCTGAACAAAGACGACATAATCATACCGATTACTGCCATGATCATTCCTGTAATTAGGAATTGCTTAGAAATCATCTTGTGATCCATACTGAAGATATACTTCGATATGAATGTTTCTTCGTGGTGGTGATCGTCTTTATGTGCTGCTTCTGTTGCCATATCTCGTTATTGTTCGATCATTGAAATTTCGTTACCAGAAATACTAATTTTTGAGGCCATACCTTCATCAGCTGGTTGAATGCTTTCATTGAAGGTCTTTTGCTCAGAAATCCATTTATTATACTCTTCTTGCTCCACTACTTTAATAACCATTTTCATGTTGTAGTGAGCTGCTCCACATATCTTGTTACACAATAACATGTACTCGAATTCTGGATTATTTGTCTTCGCACGCATCTCCTCTGTGGTTATGGTAGGAATAAAATTCATTGTAGTTGTCATTCCAGGTACACAGTTCATTTGAGATCTAAAGTGAGGCATATAAGCACTATGAATAACATCCCTACTTCTGAATATGAACTCAACGCTTTTCCCTCTAGGAACGTAAAACTCACTTTTCACTAAGATATCATCATCACCAGACACTAAACTAGCTGCGCTCAAGCCTTCAAATGAAGCCACTCTTTCCAATTGTCTTTTTCTTTTTGCAATTGACTCGGTCAATTCTTCATCTTTTATTCCACCTTTTGGAGCTTTCTCCAATTCCTCTTGGTAGTAAACTATGTCAGCTTTCAATTCTTCCTGCATTTGAGCAACGGAACCATTGGTGATAACACCCAGAGGATTAAAAGTTGAAATCATATTATAATTCGATGCTCCCAAAGTCGAATCCATGCCAGAATAACGAGCTGTCCAGTCAAATTGTTTAGGATAAAGTTCAATGGTTAAAGAGTTTTCAGGCGCTTCATCCGTAATGTCAATCCAAGCTGATAAACCATATACAATAATCACTGCCAAGAAAACTGCAGGCACTGTTGTCCAAAGTAATTCAAGCTTATTACTGTGCGTATAGAAATATGCTTTTCTGTCCTTGGAAAAAGTATACTTATAAGCAAAGTAGAAAAGAAACACATGTGTTACAACGAACACTATAGTAATGATCAAGAAGTTGAACCCTAATAATTGGTCTAGTAAGACACCATGCTCTGAAGCTGACTCCGGAAGCAAAAGCGGGACATATTCAACGTAAAGCCATGCGAAAAACGCAAAATAGCCCAACATGAACACAAACATCATTTTTCCCTGGTAGCTGTTTTCAGCATCCGTAGGAACGAAGGAACTATCATCCTTAAGTTTAGATGTGCCTTCAAATACTCGTACCAACTGCCAGATAGCAAATGATGTGAGAACAATGGCTAGTATAATTAGAATCGTTACCATATTTATTGTCTTTCCTTTATCCTACTACTTAATTAATGTGGTGGTGTAAACTTTCTTCTAACATTGGGTGATTCTTCACTAGCAGAGGCCTTTTAGCTAAAGCTCCTAATACTATGTATAAGAATAAACCAAGAAACCCTAAGAAAGTTCCAATTTCGACTAATCCAATTACTCCGTGGTCTTTCATCGCTCCGGGAGAAATGATCATGAAAACATCCATCCAATGGCCAAAGAAGATAATCACTCCTACGAACACCAAGAATCCTGGGTTACGCTTAGCATCTTTAGACATAAGAAGTAGCATTGGGAATATAAAGTTTATAAGCAAAGTACCCCAGAATAACCATGTGTAGTCATTGATTCTTGCTTGAAAATACATGACTTCTTCAGGAATATCGGAGTACCAATACAACATGAATTGACAGAAGAATAAATATGTCCACAAGAAGCTAATGGCAAATACCCACTTACCCATGTCATGCATATGGCTGTCATTAACGAATTCCATCAAGCCTTTTCCTTTTAGATAAACGACTAATAAAGTCATCATTACCATTCCGCTAATCCACATTCCAGAAAAAATGTACCATCCAAAAATTGTAGAGAACCAATGCGTATCAATACTCATTATCCAGTCCCAACTTGCGGTAACAGATGTGTATCCGAAAAAAACCAAGAATACGGCTGCAAGTGTCTGGTTCTTGATGAAGAATGGTTTTGGATCTACCGTTAACTCATCTTCCATTAAAGACCTCTTTCTAAAAAGCATAGTAAACCAAATGTAAACAGCCAAATAAGCTATAGTTCTAATCCACCAAAATGGAAGGTTCAAGTATGCCTGCTTATGAGCAATTAATTCATCATAATGCGGAGATGCAGGATCATATAATTCTGCATCCATCCAATGATAAATGTGATGAAAATGAAACGTTCCTGCCAAGAAAACCAAAATCAATGCGAGCGAACCAATAGGAAGATAAGCAGCAACACCTTCAAAAATTCTTTTCAAAACTGTCGGCCATCCAGATTCTGCAGCATATTGAATTGCTAAGAAGAAAGTACCTGTAAGTCCTACTCCAAAAAAGAAGAACCCACTTATCAAAATGCTTGTCCAAACGCGCTGGCTAGCATGATCACCGCCAAAGAAGCCCAACACAATAGATAGCAATCCAACTGCCATCAATATCAAGGTTAACCTCTTTGCTCTACCGTCAAATACGTATTCCATAGTTGTGATTCCGTTTAGTTATTCATTGCTGTTTCGTCAGACATTGTAGCTTCCTCAGTGGATGTGGAATCAGAAACAGTTTCTGTATTCTCAGCTCCTTCAGGATTTTGAAGAGTTTGAACGTAGCGTATAACTGTCCATCGTTCTTCGTTATTCAATTGAGAAGAATGTGATCCCATTAAGTTCTTTCCATACGTGATTGTATGAAACATTTTTCCTTCAGGGAGATTCTTCAATGAGGCACTGTTGTACGCAGGGGGCGGTGGGTGACCACCAGCAGTTACTGTAGGTCCATCTCCAGCTCCTGCCACACCATGACAATGACCGCAATACTTCGTATAAATAACTTTTCCATCAGCCAAAACTTCTTCATTTGAAGGAAGTGGATTCTTCAGCAATGATCCCGCCATTTCATATCCTTCCGTTGTATTCGGAATACCATATGGGAGGTAACCTCTTGCTATTGAACCATCAGCTGGCATTCGTGCTTCCATGCTATCAGCATAGTTGCTGTTTCCTGAATAAGGTTCCAAAGCAGCCGTTCGATACATGTCTGGCATATATTCAACTCCTGGACTTTGACTTTTTGAGCCGCATGATACCATATAAAAGCCCATCATGACTGCGGCAACCTTAGAAAACAAGTATAGTGTGTTCTTATTCATGCCTATTTTTCAAAAATTTCAACAGGATTCGTCTCTTTCAATATTGCGCGGATTTCATCATCAGAAACCCCAGAATTCTCATCTTTCGATATCTCAATCGCAAAATGATCATCAGTGGTTCTTGGATGAGGATTACGTGCCGCCATTCCAGGAAGTGTTCTATTCCTTATTAAGTAAGTAATCGCCATTCCATGAGCTGCACATAATACTGTGAACTCAAACGTAATTGGAATAAAAGCGGGTAAATTTTGATACAAAGTATTGTTTGGCTTACCACCGATATTCATTGGCCAATCATCAATCATAAAATACCACATACCTATTAAGGCGAGGGTCAAAGCGGTAAGACCATAAAGAAAAGCAGTGATCGCTAATCTTGTCCATTTAATTCCAAGTACATTCTCCAAACCATGAACTGGAAATGGTGAATAAACATCTTTGATACGAAGATTTTTTGATAAGATGCTTTTGGCACCGTCTACCATGATCTCATCATCATCATAAAGAGCATATATAGCCTTACTCATCTTAGTGTTGTTTTTTATAGTTGTCACCTGAAGACTTCAAAATGGACTTCAGTTCATTCAATGCTAATACTGGGAAGAATCTACTGAATAATAGAAACAGTGTAAAGAAGATTCCAATGGTTCCTAAGAAGATTCCTATATCTACAAATGTCGGGTGGAACATACTCCAACTTGATGGAATATAATCTCTGTGAAGTGAGGTAACGATAATCACGAAACGCTCGAACCACATACCGATATTCACAAATATTGAAAGTACAAATGATACAATTAGACTCGTTCTCAATTTCTTAAACCAGAATAATTGAGGTGTAATAACATTACATGTCATCATTGACCAATAAGCCCACCAATAAGGGCCAGTTGCTCTATTCAAAAATGCATAAGCCTCATACTCAACACCAGAATACCAAGATATAAACAGCTCTGATAAATATGCCACCCCAACCATTGAACCTGTAATAACAATTACAATATTCATATACTCAGCATGCTTAATAGTAATGTAAGACTCCAAATGAAGAACCTTTCGTGCCATGAGGAGTAAAGTTTGAACCATTGCAAATCCAGAGAAAATCGCTCCAGCAACGAAGTACGGAGGAAAAATGGTGGTATGCCAACCCGGAATGACGGAAGTTGCAAAGTCCATTGACACAATGGAGTGTACCGAGAATACAAGTGGGGTTGCTAAACCAGCCAACACCAAAGAAACTTCTTCAAAACGAATCCAAGCTTTTGCGTTTCCAGTCCATCCAAAACTTAAAACACTGTAAGCCATTTTAGAAACTGGTTTTACAGCTCTATCTCTAATCGTAGCAAAATCTGGGATCAATCCAATATACCAAAAAACCAATGAAACCGAAAAGTATGTAGATATTGCAAAAACATCCCACAAGAGCGGTGAGTTAAAGTTTACCCACAATGATCCAAATGTGTTTGGAAGAGGGAAAACCCAGTAAGCCATCCAAATTCTTCCCATGTGAATACCTGGGAATAAAGCCGCCATCATAACTGCGAAAATTGTCATCGCCTCAGCCGATCTGTTAATAGCCATTCTCCATTTCTGACGAAAGAGCAAAAGCACAGCTGAAATCAAAGTACCGGCATGACCTATTCCTACCCACCAAACGAAGTTGGTAATATCCCAAGCCCAAGCAACTGTGGTATTCAAACCCCACGTTCCAATACCTCTACCAATGGTGTAAAGAATACATCCTAAACCCCAAAGTGCGACCATTACGGAAATGGAAAACACGATGTACCAATACTTATTGGCTTTACCTTCTACAGGCGCACAGACATCTTCAGTAATCTGATGATAGGTCTTATTACCTAAAATGAGTGGTTCTCTTATCGCTGCTTCTCTTTGCATGTGAACTGGTTAATTCAATTATGATCACGCAGTGTGTTCTGCTGAATTTTCTATGTTTCTAACTTTTGTCTGATACCAAACATTTGGCTGTACTCCAATCTCCTCGAGTAAGTGGTATGCACGGTCATTCATAGCACTTTCGCGCACTTTAGACGACTTGTCATTGATATCACCAAACGTTATTGCATTGGTAGGACAAGATGATGCACAAGCCGTTTGGATTGAACCATCAGGCACTCTTGTTCCTGCTTTCTTAGCATCAAGCTTACCTGCTTGAACACGCTGAACACAAAGACTACACTTCTCCATTACCCCTCTAGATCTAACCACAACATCTGGGTTAAGAACCATACGGGCCAAATTATCTGATGATGGATTCACATCAGTGAACTTGCTGTCGCCAACATAGTTGAACCAATTGAATCTTCTCACTTTATAAGGACAGTTGTTCGCACAATATCTTGTACCAATACAACGGTTATAAGTCATTTGATTAAATCCTTCATTGCTATGTGTAGTAGCAGCGACAGGACATACCGTTTCACAAGGAGCGTGATTACAGTGTTGACACATTACAGGCATGTAACCAACCTCTGGGTAATCTGAAGGAATCTCCATTTGGTCATAATTCTTCTCCTGACTAATATCACCATGAATATCTGGATCAGCCTCGCTACTGTAATAACGATCTATTCTCAACCAGCTCATTGAACGTGTTCTATTCACTTCGTCCTTTCCAACGATCGGAACATTATTCTCTGAATGGCATGCCGTAACACATGAACCACATCCGATACACGTATTCAAATCAATTGACAACCCCCAACGGTGACCTAAATCAATATCATGGTTCGCCCATAAGTCTAACGTACTCACAGGAACTTTTTCACCATAAGCATTGCTAATCATCTCTGCTGGATTCCAATGCTCACGATCATTTTGATTAAAGTCTGGCAATGTAGTCTCATTCAATATCTTCCTTCCCATCATCGTGTGCTGGGTTTGAGTAGAAGCAATATTGTAGCGTCTTTCAATCTTCTCAACTGAAGCTGATGACGAATATTGAACAAAGCCTTTAACTACTGACAACATTACAAATGCGTTCTCACCAATTAAACGATCTCCTTCATATCCTTTTCCGTATCCAAGCGCAACACCAACCGTACCTTTTTTCTGACCTGGTGCAGCAACAACAGGAAGTTCCATGGAAATTCCGTTAACAGTTACTCTAACCATTCCCGCTTTCTGCTGCTCGCCCATCAAGGTATTCAAACCTTGTTCGCGCATGTCAGAAGGATTCATAGTGGCATATTGATCCCAAACTACTTTTGTCACTGGATCTGGAAGCTCTTGCAACCATGGGTTATCTGCATTTATACCAATGCCAATTCCCGTCTTCACATAAAATGCTACTTCCCACCCTTCTGATGGAGAAGATAAAGCAGATGCAGCGGCCGATACTGCTTCACTATTGAAAACAGGCTCAATAGCCATCTTCGGCATAGCCATCACAGAAACGCCATCTTGAACTGCAACGTTCCACTTACTTGCGAATATTACTGTTGAATCGTCAGAAGCAGAAACTTCACTGTTCCATTTCTTATGTAATAGATCGTAGTATGAATCAGACATTCCCATCCAAATCATCATGGTATCTTGCCATTGACGAGTATTGTTGATTGGATTAATTGTAGGCTGGGTGAACGTGACTTCATTCGCAAAAGGATTGGCGTCATTCCAACTTTCCAAATAGTGATGAACTGGAAGAATATAACCCGCATTTTGCGAAGTAGCATCAGGTTTTTCAGCAAAGGAAACAACCGTTTTCACTTTTGATAATGCATCAGCAAATCCCCAAGAAGCAGGAGAAGTATAAACTGGATCAGAATCCATCACCAACAACATATCAACTGAACCATTATTCATTTCAGATATTAATTCAACGACAGCTGCATCACTACCTTTTCTTAAGTTAATCGGATTATTGAAATCTATAGTAGAACCATAGTTATTCAACATTTGATTAATACCATTTACTATCGCCTGAACGTTAGGGTCGTTAGAATCGGAGATAACTATTGATTGACCTTTCGCCGCAACCAATTTAGCAGCAGCCTCCTTAATCTTACCTTCTACATTGTTATCATCGGAACTTAACGAAGCAGATATTTTATCTCCGCTTCCTATCATACCAGCAATAGCATTGCCAAGCATGGCAATAGCTGCACCCATCTCAGATGGTTTAATAGCACCCCTAACATCAGCGTTAGATCCCGTTGTAGACATCACTGTCTCAAACTGAAAGTGCTTACTCATATTCTCACCCGGAATTCTTGTCTTAGAAAAATCTCTCGCAAACGCTATTGGATTGATCCAATTCACCATGAAGTCAGCTCCAAAACTGACTACAACCTTCGCCTTATCAAAATGATATCCAGGAAGAATTTCAACACCATGTGTTCTTTTATTAGCCTCGAGCATACCCGCTGCGGAAACGGCATCATACATTATGTGCTTCACAGTTGATTGAGCAGTTACTTCACCATCAACGGATTCGCTCACACTTTCGATCCATGTTCTAAAATCACCTAACAACGATTGAGACGAAGGACTAATCATTGTAGATGACAACACGCGAATGTTACCTCCATTAGATTTAACATTCTCGATTTGTTGCTTAAGTTCGGAATCAACAGTGGCCCAATCAATTGACTGGCCTTCCTTCATCGGCCCATCAAACCTTCTCTTGTTGTATAAAGAAAGTATAGACGAATTAACCCGAGCACTAACACCGCCTTTTGTAGTTTTCGAAAGCTTATTCCCTTCTATGTGAATGGGACGACCTTCTCTTGTTTTCACTAAAACACTGGCGAAATCATACCCATCAAAATATGTAGAAGCATAATAATTTGCAATGCCCGGCATCACCTCATCCGGCTTTACCACGTATGGCAAACTTTTCACCACAGGAGTTTCACAAGCAGCCAATGTTGCTGCAGTGATTCCAAAACCCATGAACTTCAAGAAATCCCTGCGACTCGTGTTAGTAGAGTCTAAGTCTTTATTTGCAAGGAACTGATCAATAGGCAACTCCTCAGAAAATTCTTTCTCAGCACCTTTCACAAATGCTGGTGCCTTTTCGAGCTCCTCTGTTCCTCTCCAGTATACTTTATTATTACTCATAGTGTTCAATCACATGGATTAATAGTGACACTTAACACACTCTAGACCACCAATTTGCTCTACAGTGAATGTTTCTAGGCCTTCGCCCTTATATTTCTCAACTAGCTCTGCATGGACTGACTCGTAATAGCCATTATTATCCATACTCACATTTGTTTCACGGTGACAGTTAATACACCAACCCATCGTCAATTCAGAATATTGGTAAACCTCATCCATTTCTTCAATAGGACCGTGACACGTTTGACACTCTTGCTTACCAACAACAACGTGCTGACTGTGGTTAAAGTAAACGAAATCTTGAAGATTGTGAATTCTCACCCATTCGATTGGCTTTTGCTCATACCCCTTAGTGTATTGCAATTTATCTGGATCCCAACCGATGGCATCGTAAATTTTAGCAATCTCTTTTGTGCCTGAAACCTTACCTTCTTGAACTCCCATATGGCAGTTCATACAAATATTCACAGAAGGAATTCCAGCTGCCTTTCCCTTCTCAACTGAATTATGACAATAAACACAGTTAATTCCGTTTTGGCCCGCGTGAATTTTGTGGGAAAACCATATGGGCTGAGTAGGTTGATAGCCCTGATAAACACCTATTCCATTCAGCATATCCCACGATAAAACACCAACATAAGTCGCAATCAATAAGAAAACTACGACCATTACAGCCTTGTTCTTCGTAAAGAAGCCAATAAACTCAGTGAACATATCCACTGACGGTTCAGGCTCATCATTATCTTTTTGACGATTAAGATTCGTTAAACTCTTGTTAACCCCCCATAAAACCCTGAAAACAACAAACAACACCGCAATAATTACAATCAACCACATGGTTGGATTTCCAGTTGATTCAGAAGAAGTAGCTCCCGCGCCACCATCGGCAGCCACTGCTGCAGCAGGAGTTTCCGGCTGCCAATTATCTACATAGTCTAATAAAGCCACTACTTCGTCAGAAGACAAAGCCATTGGAGTCATTACTGTTTTGTTATAATCTTCATAGAGTTGCTTAGCATAAGGATCCCCAGTCTCCTTCATGTATCCTTGGGAATTCTTTATCCAGGCAATAATAGCATCATCACTACCAGTCCTTTCAGCCCATCTAGCGCGAGAGCCTTGAAGAGCAGGGCCAATAACTTTTTTGTCAATTTTGTGACAAGCTGTGCAATTGCCTTTGTAAAGCGCTTCGCCATCTTGAGCGTTAGCTGGCGATGACATTAGGAGCATGGACAGAATTCCAGTTACCGTTAGCAACTTTTTAGTCAGGCTCACCCACGTATTTCGCATAAATTCTTTCAATTTTCGTTGTAAAATGGCGGTCAGAAAGCGATGGCAAATTTATAAGAATGAGCATATGAGCGTGAACATTTATTCAAAAAACAGTGCGTATAGTTTAATTTAAAATCATTCTATATAACAAATATTGTATTCTGATATAGAGACACTTAATACAATGCATTTTTAAAGCTTAATAGCTAAAAATCTGAACGCGAGTAACTTCGCAAAAATGTAATTTATGAGGAAACTCCTTAGCTTAATGTCAATAACGGTGCTACTTTCAGCTCACTCATTTTGCCAAACCACTGATAACGTGAGCGCTAAGAGCCAATTCGTAATAGACAAGCTAGTAGACTCTTCAATCATCGGCATGAGTATTGAATTGAACGAATACTTCATTTTGATGGACAGTATTGATTCAAAAACTTCAAAAAACTCGGGATATCGTATTCAAGTTTTTTCTTCTTCAGGGCCAAATGCTAAAAAAGATGCACTTCAAAGTCAATCTGATTTCTTAAAAATCTATCGAGATTATCCATCCTATACAAAATGGAATTATCCAAATTGGGTTGTTCGCCTCGGAGATTATAGAACCCACCTAGAAGCAATGGAGTTTCACAATGAAATTACCTCATTATTCCCTGCATCCTTCATTGTGAAGGATGAGATCAATGTTCAATAAAAGGAATTAAAGCTTGCGTGCAATTTCGACTTCTGCGTAACCTTCGATGATATCACCTGTCTGAATATCATTGTACTTATCGATATTCAAACCACATTCAAAGCCCGCTTTAACCTCCTTAACATCGTCTTTAAACCTCTTCAATGAGCCTAAGTGACCGTTGTATTGAACAACGCCATCTCTGATCAGTCGAACCTTAGTATTTCTGGTTACCGTGCCATCTAACACATAACAACCTGCAATGGTTCCAACCTTGCTGATCTTAAAAGTTTCACGAACCTCAATGTTGCAAACGATTTGTTCTTCAATCTTAGGCTTAAGCATTCCTTCCATAGCCGCCTTCATATCATTGATGGCGTCATAGATAATGGAATACATTCTGATTTCAATTCCTTCATTCTCAGCATGCCTTCTGGCTTGTGCAGATGGACGAACCTGGAATCCAATAATGATAGCATCTGAAGCAGTTGCCAACAATACATCAGATTCAGAAATCTGACCAACAGATTTATGAATAACCTGAATGGCAATATTCTCCGTTGATAATTTAAGTAATGAATCAGCCAATGCTTCAACAGAACCATCAACATCACCCTTGATGATCACATTAACTTCGTGGTAATCACCCAATTGAATTATATCTCCAATATCTTCAAGAGTTCTTCTTCGCTGGGTTCTAATACTTTGCTCACGCTGCAATTGCTGTCGCTTTGTAGCGATATTCTTCGATTCCCTTTCGTCATCCATGATGAGAAAAGTGTCTCCTGCACTTGGCGCTCCATTCAAACCTAATAAGCTAACCGGATGAGATGGTCCAGCCTCTTCAATCGGCATCCCTCTTTCGTTAAACATCGCTTTCACACGACCAAAATAACTTCCTGCAAGCATGATATCTCCAATCTTCAGTGTACCAGACTGCACGATTAATGTCGATGTATACCCACGACCTTTATCCAATGTTGCTTCGATAATTGATCCTCTAGCATTCTTGTTGGGGTTAGCCGTCAATTCAAGTAATTCAGCTTCGAGCAGCACTTTCTCAAGCAATTCATTGACATTCAAACCGGTCTTTGCGCTAATCTCTTGACATTGGAAGTTACCTCCCCAGTCTTCGACTAAAATATTCATGTTAGCCAATTGCTCACGAATTTTTTCAGCATTCGCACCATCTTTATCAATCTTATTGAAAGCAAAGATCATTTTTACACCTGCTGCCTGAGCGTGATTAATCGCTTCTATCGTTTGCGGCATAACTGCATCATCTGCAGCAATTACAATAATGGCTATATCTGTTACTTGAGCACCACGAGCACGCATCGCTGTAAAAGCTTCGTGACCCGGAGTATCTAAGAATGTGATAACTTTTCCGTTTTCCAATTCCACGCTGTAAGCCCCAATGTGTTGGGTAATACCTCCTGCTTCACCTGCAATCACATTTTCTCTACGCACATAGTCAAGTAAAGATGTTTTACCATGATCAACGTGACCCATTACAGTAACAATAGGAGGACGTTCTACCAGTGAATCTGGATCATCAATATCTTCCTTCTTTACAGACTCTTGAATATCTGCACTTATGAACTCAACGGAATAACCGAATTCTTCCGCTAGCATTGTAAGCGTTTCGGAATCTAAACGTTGGTTAATAGACACCATCATACCAATTGACATACACATTGAAATAACCTCCGTTGGAGATACATTCATCATTGTAGCCAATTCACTAACGGTAACAAATTCCGTTACTTTAAGTACTTTTTGATCTTCTTGAGCTTGTTCAAGCTCCTGCTGCATTTTCTCACTTACAGCATCTCTTCTCTCTCTTCTATACTTCGAGCGTGTAGTTTTACCCTTGCTTTTAAGAGCCGCTAAAGTTTCTCTAACTTGGCTTTGAATCTGCTCTTCAGTAAGCTCTGGTCTTGGAGTTGCTTTTTGAGGTCCGCCTTTTTTGAAAGGTGGACGCTTATTATCTCTATTGAATGACTCCTTTGGTTTCTCAGGACCTGCAGAGGGCAATCTTTTTCTTTTTCTCTTGTTTCGAGCATCATCGTTAGAGCTCGAAGCATCAGGCTTCTTAGGGGCTTTTGGCTCAGGAAGGACGATTTTTCGGATGAACTTAGGGCCGTCTAGCTTTTGAGCTGTAGCCTTCATCAGCTGAGGTTCTACAGGAGTAGTCGGAGCAGCTGACGCAGCTGGTTCTTCCTTCTTCTCAACTTTCTCAACAGTCTTTGCCTCTGATTTAATTTTCTCAGCAGCCTTAGATGCTTCAGCTTCTTGTTCTTTTTGAACCTTAGCCTCTTCTTCCTTCTCTGCTTTTTTCTTAGGGCGGTTAGACTTAATTGAAGATAAATCAATTTTACCCACAACATTTGGTCCACCATCTCGAGGAGCTGCTGGTTTTTCTTCTGCCTTCTGCTCTTCTTCCTTAACTTCTTTGACAGGCGCCACCTCTTCCTTCGCAGGTACTGGTGCCTCAACCTTCACAACGGGCTTCTTTTTTTCTACAACCTCCTCAACAGGTTCTGACTTTTCTATAGCCGCAGGATCAGCCATCCCTCCAACATTCTTGATTAGGATTTCCTCCTGGTCTTGCTTGTTTTCAGTCTTTACCTTCTTCTGATCATCGAGCGTAATAGTCTCTCGAACAACCTTTGTTTGGCTTAATTCATTGGACTGCTGCTTTTTTGCACGATCAGGTGCAAACTCATCCATCAGCAATTGATATGCATGTGCCTCGATCTTGGTATTTGGCCGAGCTTCAACATTGATGCCCTGCTTCGCCAAGAACTCAACAACTGTTGGAAGTCCTACGTTAAACTCTTTTGCTGCTTTACTTAGTCTTATTGGTGCGCCTTCTGCCATAAATATATTACGAATCTCGTTATTTTTAAAGGACTATCCCGATTATTCAAATTCAGATTTCAAGATCCCTACAATCTCCTTCACTGTTTCTTCTTCAAGATCTGTTCTTTTAACCAAGTCTTCAATTGTTAGTTCTAAAACGCTTTTCGCTGTATCACAACCAATGGCCTTGAGCTCGTCAATAATCCAGTGGTCGATTTCATCCGCAAATTCTTCTAAGTCTACATCTTCATAATCATCATCAGACTCTCTGAAGACATCAATTTCATATCCTGTAAGCTTTCCTGCCAACTTAATATTGTGTCCTCCTTTACCAATTGCAAGTGAAACTTGGTCCGGCTTTAAATACACACTTGCTCTAGCATTCTCCTCATCCAACTTAATAGAGGTGATTTTTGCCGGGCTTAAAGACCGCTGAATGAATAACTGAGCATTGCTGGTATAGTTTATTACATCAATGTTTTCATTGCGCAATTCACGCACAATACCATGAATTCTTGATCCTTTCATTCCTACACAGGCTCCTACTGGGTCTATTCTATCATCGTATGATTCAACAGCAACTTTAGCTCTTTCCCCTGGCTCACGAACGATTTTCTTGATGGTAATCAATCCATCAAAAATCTCAGGAACCTCCATTTCAAACAGACGCTCTAAGAATGATGGTGACGTTCTTGAAAGAATAATAACAGGGCTGGTATTCTTCATGTCAACCTTGCTGACAACCGCGCGAACAGTATCACCCTTTTTGAAGTAATCTGTTGGGATTTGCTCCATCTTAGGAAGAACAAGCTCATTTCCCTCATCATCAAGAACAAGAATTTCGCGCTTCCAAATTTGATAAACTTCACCTGTGATGATATCACCAACACGATCCTTGTATTTTTTGTAGATACTATCTTTTTCAAGCTCCTGAATCTTAGATTGAAGATTCTGACGCATTGATAGAATAGCTCTTCTTCCAAAATTTTCAATCTTCAGTTCTTCTGAAGCTTCTTCACCAATTTCGAAGTCAGGCTCAATTTTAATGGCTGAGCTATATTCAATTTCAGAAAGCGGATCTTCCACGGCACCATCTTCAACAATGGTTCTGTTTCTCCAAATCTCTAAGTCTCCTTTATCTGGGTTGATAATAATATCAAAACTTGAATCATCTTCAAATTCACGAATAATCATTCCACGAATCACATCCTCGAGGATGTGCATCATCGTCACACGATCGATATTTTTAAACTCTTTAAAGTCCTGAAACGACTCAATTAATTCATCAGCATTCATGATCGCACTGTTTATTTAAACGATATTAAAATTTTAGTTTCTCTTATATTTTCCCAAGCGATAATTTCTTCTCTCTCAGGTAATTTTTTCTTCTTAGAAGCAGGCAACTTCAGCTTCAAGCTATCACCCACTTCGAGCAATTCACCCTTCAACTCTGCACTGTCTTGAAGTACAATTTTGACTTCTCTACCAATATTCTTTTCAAATTGTCTTTTATCCCTCAGTGGTTTATCAATACCGGCTGAAGAAACTTGCAACTCAAAATCTTCTTGATCTCGGTCTAAATTAGACTCGATTTGTCGACTTACTTCTACACAATCAGCAATAGCCACCCCGGACATACCGTCAATTTCAACAACAATTTTGCTATTAGAACTCACGCTCAACTCCACGATGAACATATCTGTTCCTTCGAGTTTTTCTTCAACTAACTGCCTTATGTAGCTCTCTGAAATCATATTTATTCGCAAAAAAAATGAGGGGAACTCCCCTCACTTCCTTCTTTTCAGGTGCAAATATAGAAAGATTATTCTCTAAATAACTAGTCTACTCTTATTCCGTTCTTATAAGTCATAACATTCAGAACATTGCCTTTATCATCGTAGTTAATAGCCTTTCCATCTGGAACGCCATTTTTATAATTTCTAACACTTATTAAGGCTCCTGTTTTGTTCCACATTTTACTCTTACCAGAGATACGATCCATTGCATAAGTCTCTTCCCTCATCTTAGATCCGTGAGGGTAATAGTATACACTTTTGCCATCTTTTGATCCATTCGTATAGCTGGTTGTATAATCCAAATTACCAGAGTCAAAATAATATTCCCAACTACCGTCTTTCAGGCCATTCTTATAACTTCCTGTTTCGCGAGTCTCACCATTTATATAGCCATACTGCCAAGTACCAGCCTTTTTTCCTTGATTTTGTTCTCCTTGATAGTTCAACTTTCCGTTATCAAAGTAGCCCTTCCATGATCCGTTCATAATTCCTTTATCGTAAGTACCTTCATCTTTAAGCTGTCCATTTTGATACCATGCGCTCCATAATCCATTTTCTTTCCCAGCTGAGAAGTCTCCTTCTTGCAAAAGTTGACCGTCTTCAAAAAATGTTTGCCAATGGCCATCTTTCTTATCGTTGTGATAAGTACCTATCTTCCATTTAGCTCCAATTTTATAGAACATTTTCCATTCTCCCTCTCTTTGATCCATAGCAAACTCTCCGATACTTTCTACCTGTCCGTTATCAAAATAATAGATCCAGGTGCCATGCTGCTTACTTTCTTCGAAAGATCCTTTCATTTCCACTGTTCCTTCCTTTGTATACCAAACCCACTCGCCTTCTTTATAGTTGCTCTTATACTGGCCTTCAACATTCAGTTCCCCATTAGCATACCATGTTTTGATCACTCCATCTAGCTTGCCATTTAAGTATTCAATGTGTTTCCATTTTTCACCGCCTTCAAAATAATATTTCCAAAGGCCATTTTTCTCTCCATCAAGCAAGCTTCCCTCTGACTCTAGATTGCCATTGTTATGGTAGTATTCAGCCATCCCATTATAAAGAGAATCTGTTACAGCCATTTTTGATTTAAGCGGACCGTTATCGTAGTAATCGTAGATAATTCCTTGTCCAGCAATCAAAGTCTGCTCTCGTTCTTTATTCCAACCTTCAGCAGGATGATCCTTTCCATTGTTATATTGCACAACCCGCCATTTGTCGCCTTCGGGAAAATAAGACGTCCAAATTCCATTTTTTACTCCGTAATAATATTCCCCTTTTTGACTTAAATTGCCATTTGGAAACCACTCTTTATACGTACTATCTCGTAAACTCTCGAGCCTAGACTTTTGATAAATAAGCTTGAAAAATCCTTCCGCTTTACGCTGACCACTTTCATACCAATAAATTACATTTCCACTCAACAAACCGTTGTTAAAGTGACTTTCTTCTTGCTTCTTTCCATTTTCATAATAGTAAATCCACTCACCATGCTTTTTACCTTGCAGGAGATAGCCTTGACTAAACCGATGTTTATGCTCATCATCATAAAACGTTTCAAAATATTCTGGTTCAATTGCAGCCTGCTTTGATTCTTGAGCAACCAATTGCAAAGACATCATTACAAATAGGAGGAAAATGGACTTCTTCATTGTATCAAAACTAATTTCATGCGCTTCAAACGCAGACGTAGATTAGAAAAGTTTTCCCCATGACATGTTAACTCTAAAAGCTGCGGATGATTTAACAGAAAACATTTTCTTTGTGGCAAACTAAAAATGATGACTGAAGCCTACGTAAAGCACAACGTAATAGATGGAGTTTCCATCATTGAATTCTTTCATCCTCAAAGCAACTCATTGCCGGGCCATATTCTAGGAAAGCTTGCTGAAACCATAAGAATGGCAGGGAAAGACCCAAATTCAAATGTGATTCTTCTTAAAAGTGGAGGGGATAGAGCCTTTTGTGCTGGCGCAAGTTTTGACGAGTTGATTGCTATTAACAATGAAGAAACAGGTAAGGTGTTTTTTAGTGGATTTGCCAAAGTGATCAATGCCATGCGAAAATGCCCAAAGTTTATAATTGGCCGAGTTCAAGGCAAAACTGTTGGAGGCGGTGTTGGTGTAGCGAGTTCTTGTGATTATTGTTTTGCAACGTCCAATGCATCCATAAAACTTTCTGAATTAGCTGTTGGAATTGGGCCGTTTGTAGTTGGACCAGCAGTGGAACGAAAAATTGGCAAAGCTGCCTTCAGCGAATTAGCCATAGCAGCAGCCGATTGGAGGAGCTCATCATGGGCCAAAGACAAAGGTCTTTTCGCAGAAACAAGCGACAGTGTGGAGGAAATGGATTCAGATATTGATGCGTTCATTCAAAAAATCAAATCCTTCAATCCAGAAGCTATGGCCGAAATGAAAAAAATATTTTGGGAAGGAACTGAACATTGGGATACTTTACTCTTGGAGCGTGCACAGGTGAGCGGAACGTTAGTTCTATCGGACTTCACCCGCAACGCTATTAACAGCTTTAAAAAGAAATAACTTAACTAGCCTAACATCTAATCATGAAACGACTTTTACTCATCATCTGTCTTGGCCTAACTATGTCAACTTTAACTGCTCAAGACTCCGCTTCTGTAGCGGAAAACCCTTGGAAAAAAGGCGCTTTAGTAGGCCTCAACTTTTCTCAAACCTATCTAGACAACTGGCAAGGTGGAGGTCAATCAGCAATCAGCGGCACAGCGCTTGTAAATCTTTTTGCAAATTATAAAAAGGATAAATGGACGTGGGATAATACGTTTGATGGAGCTTATGGACTGACTCGAATTGGCGAAAATTCAGTTTTTCAAAAAACTGATGACCGCATTGAGATCAACTCTAAGTTAGGCCATACCACACCGATGATGAATGCTTTTTGGACGGCAATGTTTACGTTCAGAACACAATGGGATGCAGGTTATGATTATGGATCTACTCCTAACCCGCTTATTTCTGACCCATTCGCTCCGGCATATATTTTATTAGGTCTCGGTATCGACTACAAACCAAGTGAAGGGTTCTCCATCTACATCTCTCTGGCCACAAGTAAAACAACTATCGTAGACAATCAGAGACTTGCTGACGCAGGTGCATTTGGTGTGGAAGGAGCAACTTATGATGCTTTCGGAGTGAAAACAGATGGAGAGCAGATCAGATATGAAGCGGGTGGATACGTGAAGATTCAATACACCAAAGAAGTTTTGAAAAATGTGAAGCTTAGCACTAGGGCTGATTTTTTCTCAAACTATCTTAACAACCCTCAAAACATCGACATCAATTGGGAAACTTTAATTGCTATGAAAATCAACGATTTTCTCTCTGCCAGCATTACAACTAACCTTATTTACGATGATGATATTAAGATTGATGTTGATAGAAATGAGGATGGGCTGATAAACGGAAGAGGACCGCGCACCCAATTCAAAGAAGTCTTTTCATTGGGCGTTCAGTACCAATTTTAATCGAGTAAAGGAGTCATTAAAAAGTCCCTTACAGGCAAGCTAACTTCGAAAGCCTTAAATATTTCATCTACCAGTTTATCACTGGTAATCAAATCAGGGTCTAGGTTGGCGAAATAATAGAATTGCTTATTGGCAATGAGCGGCTGTTGGTCAAGAATTTCAGCAAATTCAGGATCCAGCCGCTTGTTTTTTTCTCCTCTTATTTCTTGAAAAACTCGCTTGAAGCTCTTCTCATTAATGACGTTTGAGAAATCTTCTGTGTTGTAAAGAATTTCTTGTCTCAATTTTCTCAATTGTTCTTTATCTGACTGGTAGACTCCTCCGTATACTCTCAAATGTTGGCTACCCAGTTCAAGATAAACACCTGTTAAAGACGACTCTTTCTTACCTCCTTTGCCAACGACTGCCGACATCTGAACTTTATATGGTGTTTTATCCTTCGAAAAGCGGATATCTCTATTGACTCGAAATATGGCATCTTTCGGTTGAATCTGGCAAGCACTATCATACTGCTGCATGCGCAAAATCAAATCGGAAACGAATGCCTCAAAGGGCTTCTTTACGTGCTTTTCATAACGAGATTTATTAGCATTAAACCATTCACGCTCGTTGTTATTATTGAGCTCGTCAAAAAATTGTTCGTATTCCTTCGTGAACCAAGCCATAATCTATCGTTTTCACGATAATAAACATAAGACACGAAACACTTATTGTTTAAGTGTAATTCTGAATGTAGTTCCTCCTCCCAATTCTGACTTCAACACATAAATTTTACCACTATGGTATTCTTCAATAATGCGTTTACTGAGTGATAATCCCAATCCCCAACCACGCTTTTTACTCGTAAAGCCAGGTCTAAAAATAGTCTTGAATTGATTGGCAGCAATTCCCTTACCTGAGTCTGTAAACTCTATATGAACCTTATTTTCAAAATCTTCAACGTGTATATGAATACTTCCTTTTCCTTCCATGGCATCTAGTGCATTCTTTACAAGGTTTTCAATTACCCATTCAAAAAGTGAAGTGTTCAACGTTGCCATTACTGGATGAGATGGAAAGGCGGTTGTGAAATTGACGTTTCTACCATTGCGGTGCTTGAAGTATTCAACTCCTTCATTGAGTAATGGAATTAAATCTTGTTCCTTTAAGGCAGGTTGCGATCCAATTTTACTGAAACGATCCGTAACCACCAGCAGTCGTTCGATGTCCTTGGTCAACTCTTCAGCGACCTGCTTATTCTTTTCATCTTCCTTAAGCAGCTCCACCCAGGCAATCATAGAAGACAATGGCGTGCCTAATTGATGTGCTGTTTCTTTGCTCATTCCAACCCAAACTTGGTTCTGTTCTGCCTTGTGGGCTGTGCTGAACATTAAGTAAGCGATGACAATAAAAAGACCAATGATGCCAAACTGAACAAAAGGATAATACTTCAATTGCGTCAGTAAGAACGAGTCTTCATAGAACGCAAAGGCCTTTTTACCATTGATTTCAACTATCAAAGGCTCGTGCTGACTCAGCATCATTTCGAGCCTTTCATTCAAAAGAATTGAATCCTTGAGAATTGATTGTTCAACATTGCCTGCTTCAACAACCATTCTTGAGGCAGAGTCTAATAAAATCAATGGACTGGAGGCGGAATTAAGCATTAATTCAGAAATGAAAGACTCTTGCAGATCAGCGAATGTGGTTTTCAACTCAGAGAATAATCGCGAATCCATATAATGAAGAAAGACCTTGCTCTTGCCATAATAAGCGATCTCTATCGGATCATACTGAGCATTCATCTCATCAAGAACTTGACGTAAATACTTGCGCTCTTCCCTTCCTGTTGGAATTATAATGTTCCGATGTGAAGTAATATCTCCCTTTTCATTGGTAAGGATTACAGGAACTGTTGTATTGTCATTAAGCACATTCAACGCGAAGCTTACATCAGTAATATCAGGTCTTGCGAGATACTTTGTCGCTTCCAAATACAATTCTACTTTTCTTCGTTCGCCTGATTGCAGCTTTTCAAATAATTGACTTGTATACTGCACAAGTGTTGACCTCTTCTTTACCGCCTCAGCCCATATCTCCACTTTTGAGCGTTCTTCTTCAGCAATTTTATCTACCAAGGATTTTGTATACCAAAGTGACAAAGCCACGAATGACAATGCTGCACCAAACAAAAGAAGTTTCCAGCGCTGTTTATTGGAGTATATGTTGTAGGACCTAAACATTCAACTTTACGAATAAAAGACTATTTCAAACACGAATAGAAATTGAGAAGATCTAGAAGTCATCATCTTCGAATTCACCATCCTTCAATTTCTTTTTATCAGATTCGGTTTTCTTCATTAATTTATTGAGGAGGTTGGTTTCTTCTGGTTTCTTTTTATCGGGATCCTTGACTTCCTTCTTTTCTGTTGACTTCTCTTTTACGCCTTCAGGATCAAACTCTATTTGAAGTTCAGGCTTGTGTTCTTTGGTCGACTTTAAAGTTGTGTCGTTCTTGAAAACTCCGAACTCTTCTTTGAGCAAGCTTCTAACGGTTCTACCTTCCTCCTGAACCTCAGTTTTCACACTCTTGGAAATGTCAGTTCTTTTCACCTCCACTTCAAAGTCTTGTGCAGTGCCAATCATGGATAGATAAATTCGAGTTTTACCTTCATCGTCTCTTTGCACAAATTCATTGTAAGGCTCTTTGCGATCTTTCAATTCAAGCAATTCACTGAAGGCGAAATCAAGCTGATAGTCTATTTTATTATCAAAACCGTGTGTTCCGCTCACATTTATATTCAGAGCAGAAGACTTTATTTCCATTCTAGGAATACTTACTACCCCGTTTAGAATCGTGATTTCATTCTCAAGTGTTGCAAAACGAACTATTTCAAGACGTTTACGCAGTTCATCGGTTGAAATGAACAACCTAAGCATAGGCTTCTTCTTGATTTCATCAGCAACACTTATCAATGGCTTAAATCCGACCAAAGCTCCTTCGCTGATTTTAAGATCAATGGAAGAAGTGATACTTGGTGTTTGAATATTAAGCATAGAATCACATAAAGCCTGAAAGCTAATGTCTGCATTTAACCGACCTTCCAATACATCAGAAGTGATAAAGCTCTGTTCGAAATTATTAAAGGTTTCAAACAGTTGCTTCACATCAACATCAAAGGTTCTAAAATTCGTTTGAATCCCAAATTGATTTTCGCTAAAACGATATACGCCAATATCACCTTGCATGGTTCCACTTTGACTCATGAATTGTAACGCAGACGCTTCCACCTTAAATGAATTCATGAGCAGCCTACCACTGATTTCTTTAGCTTCGAATTTACCTTGTCGAAATGCTTTGGAAATAATCGTTAAATCCCAATTTGCGCGTGATGGAAAAGCCACCACTACGCCACTTTGACTGGAAGAAGTAGTAGGGAAAAGATCGTCCAAGTTTATTTCACCCGTTTTCACGACTCCTTTAACATCCAGATCTCCCGTCTCACTGAAAAAGTAGTTTAAAAAGCCATCTGCTTTTCCTTCAAGGTCTATCTCACAGGTATTGATTTTACCTCGATATTTTATAATTTCTAGAGAATTGTTCAGGATAGAAAAAGAAGCCGTATCAATTCTATATGAGCGCTCATCTTGTGGTAATTTAATGTCGGCATTATAAAGTTGAATGCTTCCGCTCGCTCTCGAATTAAGGAAATCTCTTGCTTCTGGATTTGACGGATTCGCAAGTGTCGTTGAAATACTGGCATCAAGAACAAACTTTCCCGTTGAATTAGCCATCCATTCAACATTGAAGAAACCACTTAAGGCTTCAAGGTTTGATTCAAATCTTACAGAGCCATCAATGTTAGGTTGATTGAAATTTGACACACTAAATTTCGAAGAGAATGGATCACCATTCAATTCTCCTTTTAGATCATTAAGTATTATCTCGGCCGAAGAAAAAGCCTTTCTCGCTCCATTAGTTATGGATCCATCCCCCGTCAAATCAGTCAATTTCCAACTACTAGCATTCTTATAAATCGAACCATCCGAAACGGAAAAAGTAGCTTCGAAATTTGGATTATCCGTTTTGCCAAATGCACCTTTCAGCGTGCAATCAAAGCTCAGCTCTCCTGAACTTGTGTAGTCATCAAATGCGGATCGCGTTTCGATTGGAATAAGAGAAAGGGTCTTAATGATATCAAGTTCAGAGCCCAATATTCTCAGGTCAATCCCATCTCCCTCAAAAGCACCTGAAACTTTAAAATCGAGTGTTTTGTCAATTATTAAGTTGCCTTTGCGGAAGGCATATCGTTCAGAAGAGGCGGTAATATCAAGATCTGTATCTACATCCACGTGTCGGTTTTCGAGATAGGTAGTTCCTCTAATACTGATATCATGGACTTCGCCTTGACCATAAACAGCCATGGTATAGCTTTCATCTGAGAATCTGCCATTGAAATAGAGCTCATCCGCTAAAATATCATAGCGTTGATCACGTAATAAATTGTGATAGCTAAACTCTGTATTCTGAATATGCACGCGATCTAGCTCCAAAAGAAATCCGGTTGTATCCTTGTTTTCTACCCAGATGTGAAAATTATCATATCCTTCTTGATCAATCTTGAGGCGCATGAAGCCATCACGCGTTTCAATTTCATTGATTTTGTATTGCCCATCTAGGATGTCAAATAAGTTCAGATTGAGGTAGACCTTACGAAAGAAAAATAAAGTGTCTGCTTTACCAATTTTAACCAAGTTCTCTTCGGCCCAAACGCTATCCATCACAAGAGAAGCAGAAGGAAATCGCTCTAAAAGAGAAAAATTAATATCCGAAACGTGAACTGGAGATTGAAGGCGCTTATTAACTTCTTTGAGAATATAATTACGCACTGGCTCTTCGTACTTTTTAGCAAGGTAGTATGCTCCAATCGCAAAAACGACTATGGAAATACAGATCCCGAAAAACCAAGCTAAAAATTTACGCATAGTGAATAAACGACTCAATGAACCGAATATTCGAAACTACAGGCTAAACTCCTGATAAAAATTACGTTTAAGAAGATTTATGAACGCGAAGACTTTAGTTACTGATGAGTTAAAGCATTCTTAGGTAGCTCACTTCTTTGTCAGTCAAGAACCTCCATCTGCCTCTGGGAAGACCTTTCTTACTCAATCCTGCAAAAGCAGCACGATCAAGGCGAGTAACTTCATATCCCATTGCTTCAAACATTCTACGTACAACACGATTTCTGCCCGAATGGATTTCTAATCCGATTTCGTTGCGCACAGAACCGTCACCGGCAAACAATGCTGCATCAGCCTTCGCAATTCCATCATCCAACTGCACTCCAGTCTCTAATTTCTTTAAATCAGCAATACTCACATTCTTGTTAGTAATAACGTGATATACTTTTCTGATTTCGTTGCTAGGATGGGCCAACTTATCTGCTAATGCACCGTCATTTGTAAGAAGGATAAGTCCTGTTGTATTTCTATCCAATCTTCCCACTGGAAAAACACGCTCGCTACAAGCATTTTTGACCAATCCAATCACAGTGCTTCTTCCTTTCTCATCATTCACAGTGGTGATGCAATCTTTTGGCTTATTCAGTAGCAAGTATCGTTGAGTTTCAGTCTTGATTTTCTCACCAGCATACTCTACAACATCGCCTTGCTTCACTTTTGTTCCAAGCTCTGTAACGACCTTACCGTTTATTGAAACCAAACCATTTTCAATAAATGTATCTGCTTCTCGTCTGGAACAAATTCCAGCCATGGCGATGTATTTATTCAATCGGGTTAGTCCTTCATCTTGAGCCGTTGGCTTCTTTTTTTCGAAGCCAGAAAAAGGCTTGTCTTTGGTAAACTTACCGTACGAACTTTTTCTATCGTTTTGACGAAATTGCTTATCAGCATTTCCTCTGTTTTTGAATCTATCATTTTCTCCTTCATCACCATCTCTCGTAATGAATTGTGTAGGATCAAATTTTGGCTTCGAATCGGATGTTTTTCTGAATTTATCTTCTCCTATTTTACCACCTCTTGTTCTTGGCTTAGGACCATCATGAGATCTGCTTCTATCACTTCTATCAGACGAAAAAGACTTGGCACCGCCTCTTGTTCCTCTTGAATCACCTTCTTTACGATCACCTGTAGCTCTCGTGCGAGGGCCTCGATCAGATTTCTCTGAATTATCAGTATTCTTATCGGTAGGAGGCTTTGTGCTTCGCTTCACCCCTTCTTTCTTCTTTGAAGTGGTTCCACCTAGCACAATAAATTCTTCTTTCTGCACTTTTTTAGCACGCTTCTCCCAAGTAGTTTTCTTAGCCATAACAACAATTTGAAGGCACAAATGTACGCTAATAAATGCGCATCATAGGACAACGTACATTTGGCAAATGCGATGGAAAATTGCTCAGTGGTTTGAACAACGATGGTGGAAAAGCTACCTAGCGGATAAAAATCCACAGGATTATTTAGACTGGAAGAGGAGCTATTGGAAGGGTTTTATTGCAGAACTCCAGCTTGAGCCTCCAAAAGCAAAGGCAATTTTAGATGCCGGTTGCGGACCAGCTGGAATATTTATCCATCTGGAAGGAAATCAGGTTACGGCTACCGACCCTCTCATAGACGGTTACGAAAAACATTTAGATCACTTCAATAAATCGAATTACCCTTGGGCAGACTTTCATCAACAAACTTTGGAAGAAATCAATTTCAATGAAACGTTTGATCTGGTTTACTGCCTCAATGTGATCAATCATGTAAAGGATATAGATCGATCTTATGACAACTTGATTTCAGCCATAAAACCAGGAGGAACATTGATATTGAGCATCGACAGCCACAACTATATGCTACCTAAGCTACTCTTCAGATTTTTACCTCTAGACATTCTTTATCCACATCAATTCACATTGAAGGAATATGAACGTCATTTGACAGAAAGAGGCCTAAAAATTCTACGTTCGGTAAAAATAAAATCAGGTTTTTTGTTTGACTATTATGCCATTGTAAGTGAAAAGCTTTAGCCTAATCATATTATTCTCGTTCACCGTTCTGTTTATTAATGCACAGAAGTGGTATCAAAATGCAGACAGCCTTAATGTTAAAAGAGCATCCTTGGCTCTTGGCACGGAAGGAACTGCATTTATAGGTACGTTGTCAGCGCTTCAATTTGCATGGTATACCGATTATCAATCTACTCAATTTCACTTTTTCAACGATTGGGAGGGTTGGATGCAAATGGATAAATTAGGTCATGCCACAACTGCTTATCAAGCAGGTAATAATCTTTACAAGATAAATCGTTGGGCAGGAATCAAAGAAAAGAATTCAATCTGGCTCGCAGGTGGATTGAGTTACAGCTTTCAACTTGCTGTTGAATTGATGGACGGATTTTCTTCAGGATGGGGTTTTAGCAATTACGACCTTCTGTTCAACACCATCGGGTCTGGTCTATTTATTTCTCAGCAGCTCGGCTGGCACGAACAACGCATCAAATTAAAATTCACCTTTTGGCCGAGCGGGTTAACCAATTTGCCTGACCCAGAAGGCAGGAGGGCTCAAAATCTATTCGGAACCGGGTTGCATGAGCAATGGCTGAAAGACTATAATGGAGAAACCTTTTGGCTGAGTGCCAACATTTGGTCGTTGGTTGGAAAGCCCAACAACTTTCCGAAATGGATCAACGTGGCATTGGGTTATAGCGTCAACGGCTTGTTGGGAGCTGAAAGCAACACATGGCAGTTTAGCGATTCCCCAAACATTATAAGCTCTTCAAGACCGCGAGAAAGACAGTTCTTATTATCGCTGGATATTGAGACCGAAAACATGAGGCTACCAAAAGCGCTCCTTTGGATCAAGCCCATATTTGGAGTTGTGAAAATTCCATTTCCCGCATTGGAATGGAACTTAAATAAAGGGATGGTCTTTAACCCACTATACTTTTAATACACTACCATTTGGGCTGAAAAGCATCTACCAAATGCAGCAATCGCTCTTCATATTTATTTGCAATTATTCCAATAACATCGAACCGAACTTCCAGATCTAAATCCTTTTTCTCCACATAAGCATGAGCTGCTCGAATTAAGTGTGCCTGCTTTGATTTACTGACAAACTCATGGGGTTCGCCAAAAAAATCAGAATTGCGCGTTTTAACTTCAATAATAACAAGCTCATCATCTAATCGTGCGATGATGTCTATTTCTTCCTTACCGAATCGCCAATTACGATCTAAAATGGTATAACCATTTTTTAGAAGATGCGCATTAGCGAGCTCCTCGCCTTTTTCACCGAGTTCGTTGTGTGATGCCATTGCCGTCCAATTTATAAAATGAATAAATATGGGTTCTAGCAGTCCAACCACCGAAATTAAAGGTCGTCAAAACCCACTCTGGTTTTTCCTGCATAAAAACCGAATATAAATCAAGGGTTTGAGCTTTTATCTTATTCCTGTTTCCACATATAAAATCATATGATTCAACAGAAGTGTTAGGAATGATTTTAGAAAAAGTGACATGATCTAGCTCGTAATAGGAGTAAGGTAATCCAAAAGGATTCACAGGGTTTTCATCTAAAAAACCCACAGAAATATTTTTACTAGAATCCATTTGACTTAATTCATAGAGGAAACCAACTGCAAATTTTCTTGGGACATAGGACCAATAGATCATTATCGGAAACAGCAACATCAATCCTGCAATATGGAATCGCTTCAGCCAAACTGATTTTTGACAAGCTTGCACTAAAAGAATAAGTAAAACAGGAAGCATAGGAAATAAAAACCTCAGTTCTTTGTGTCCAATAACACTATGAGCTAACACAAATAATAGGAAAGCCCACACAATAGGATTATTGAATTTGTCCTTTAAAGACAGAACTATTGCAAAAAGAAAAATAATAGCCGGGATGAAAAGCGAACTCAAGAATGGCTTTATAATGTAAAAGTAAAAAGGAGCACTGCCGTACCTATCATCGGCAATTCCAGCTTCAATTAGGTTGGTGTTGATATAGTTCCAAGGAGAAAACATCCATTGACCATAAAAAATCCTATCACTAGCAATCAATATTCCTGCAGAAATTGCGAATCCCGTTATAAACTTGATATGGTTATTCGCTGACGAAAAAGTCAAGGCATAAAGTCCAATTATAGCGGGCAGCATTTGTACTCTAAGCATTGCCGACAATCCTAGAAAAAGTCCTGCTAAAATCGTATTAACCAAGCTTGAATGCCGAGGGTACGGAAGAAAAACAACACCAAAAAGAAAGCATATTCCAGCCGAATTCTCGGCAGAAAAGCGAACTGCCAGTCCAGGAATAAACCAAATTAATAAAGACAAAGGGCCAACAAAAGATTTGTGTAGATTATACTTCTTGAGAGCCAAAAAAAAAGCGAGAAGAAAAAAAGAGCCCGAAATGAATCGAGAAATTCTAGCTACATTAAAGCCACCAAAATCATTAAAACTAAAATCTAACAACGCAAACAACAGTGGCTGAAGTGATGGCCTCATTTGCTCTTTAAACTCCCAGGACAAGGCATCAGTTCCAATATTTCCATTAAAATAATTCGCATACTCAATAATTTGAAAATGCTCATCTGCATGAAAGTAACCATGACCTTGAAATGCTGAAATTCCGAAAATCAATATCACCACTGACCATAAGGCTCGATTCAATTTTTCAGAGTTCATACAATTTGAATAATTCAGTATCAGCCTTCAAACCATAGGGCAAAGTCACGTCACTTCCAAAACGTTTCTTAAGTACCAATATAAACTTGCAGCCTTTGGATTTCAATTGTTCGATTTCTTGAGGTTGTTGAAGTGTTTGATTGGGCAGAACCCATCCTTTTCGGTGCGCAAAATACATTGGAGTGGGTAATTCATCAGAATTGATTACAATCAAATCAGAATTAGTCATATAGGGATCAAGCATTTCATCTAAGTGCGTCAATTGCTTTCCTGATTTGATAAACTGGTCCTCCCATTTTCGAGCAACTCCTTCCACTGAAATAATCAGCAATGCCATCAACAGCAGTTTAGGTTTCAGCGCAGATAAACTAATCCCGGCAAGCAACGCCATGACGGGAATAAACGGAATGATATAATACTCATGATCGGTAAATTTATCCCCACTCTTCAGCATCAAAATAGCAAACAGAATAAAGCTGAATCCAACGATCAATTTTGCGCTGAGCGCTGACCTGATCAAAAAGAATAACCCGATAAAGGCGACTACAAAACCAGAGAATCCAGCAGCTTTGACATAGAACATGTGCAGCGTCTCTTGCCAATTGTTCAATAGGAATTGAAACGTCCAGGCTATCGTATTACCCATGAAAAAGTGTTCATAACCATATTCCCGCTGCAAATAAGGAACCCAATAAAAATACCACAGTGCCGCAATAACTCCTGTGACTCCAATTGCGCAACTCATGAAAATTCGCTTATTCCAATTTGCTTCTAGCATCAATGGCCATAAAAACGCCAGAATCATCACCGAAGGAAGCTTACTCAAAACGCCCAGCACAATAAACAAGCTTCCAATGAAATACTTCCAAAAATTCGAAGTCAAAACGAAATTCTTCCAAACCCAAATTCCGGCAAAGATTAGTGACACAGAAAATGTGTCAGGCATGATCTTTCTGCTGTAATAATAGAATAAAGAGAACAACAAGACCATGGCTGATGAGAAAGCTACTTTCTTATTGAAATAGTGTTTTAGCAAATCATAAAAGCACCAGATGCCAACGCTTGAAACAATCAAATTAATCAACCGGCCATACCAGTGTTCGTATCCAAAAATGAGTGACACCAAATAGATGAGATAGTTAAGCAAAGGGAATTCCATTCCGGTAATACCCGAAAGTTCTCCTGCCATGTCAACCCTCGGATAAAATATATTCGGATCGATCTCCAAAAAATTCCTCGCAACCATTGTCACCGTAGTTTGCCTCCAATTGTGAGCAACTTCTAGCGGAGGTTGCAATATGCTCGCCAATCGATGTAAAAACGTGACTGCAATCCAAAAACGGATACCTCCGAAGAGTTTCTCCAGCTTTTCCATTAAAAAGAAATTATTGACTGAGCAGAATTCAAGGACAACCTGACCTCTCTCCCGCAAAACACCGCTTCATTATGATCGACATGGCCGATCGGGGCATTGAAGGCAACCGGGTAATTAAAATCATTTACCGCATCCAGAATAATTTCTTCTGCTGATTTGCCAAATGGAATAGCGTTATCCTCCATTTCAGTGAATTGACCAACTATTAATCCTTTCAATTTTGAAAGATGACCGGCTCGCTTGAATTGCATCATCATCCGATCGAGATGATAAAGGTTCTCTGTTAAGTCTTCTAGAAAGAGAATTTTACCATCGTAAATCGGTTGACTCGTTGTTCCTGTTATAGAATAAAGAACACTAAGGTTTCCACCAATGATTTGACCTTCTGCCTGACCTTCTCTATTCAGCGCGTTGCCTTTCCATTCAATGCTTTTATGCTCACCAAAAAGCGCTTTTCTCAACGACTCACTACCTTCATTTTTGATACCATCCTTAAAGAAAATAGGCATCGTAGAATGCAGCGTTTCAATGTTCAAATGACGGCTAATATGACTGTGCAACACAGTCAAATCGCTAAATCCGCATAACCATTTTGGATTCTTTGAAAAGTGAGACCAATCTATGAGGTCAATAATACGTGCTGTACCATAACCACCTCGAGCAAACAAAACGGCCTTGATTTTATCATTATCAATTGACGATTGCAAATAGGATGCTCTTTGCTCATCGGTTCCAGCAAACTGCCGATCAATAGCATAAAGATAAGATCCTGAAACCACCTGTAAGCCCCATGATTCGATTTCACCAATCGCTCCATCAAGCTGACCTTGATCGATTTTTTTTGCTGTTGCTATCAGCGCAACTTTGTCTCCATTTTTCAGATAATTCGGTCTCATTCTGCGACTAAGATAATTCTACTTTTGAAGCTGTGAATTTGGATGTGATTCAATCATGAACTTCCTATTCTGAATAATATATTTCAAACATGCCAAAACGACATTTAGTTACATCAGCTCTTCCCTATGCTAACGGACCTTTGCACATAGGTCATATTGCTGGCGCCTATCTTCCAGCGGATATTTACGTGCGTTATTTGAGAAGGAAATATGGTCACGAAAACGTATTACACGTTTGCGGATCAGACGAGCATGGTGCGGCTATAAGCATGAAAGCCATCAAAGAAGAAACGACCCCGAAGGCAATTGTCGATCAATTTCACAAAATCAATAAATCTGCATTTGAAGATTTTGGAATTGATTTTGATATTTATCACAGAACTTCATCTGACCTTCATAAAGAAACATCTCAAGCATTTTTTTTAGAGCTTTATGAAAAAGGCGTGTTCAAAAAAGTGCACAGCGAACAGATGTTTGATCCAGAGGCACAGCAGTTTTTAGCGGATCGTTTTATCATAGGCACATGCCCAAACTGCAGCAGCGAAAGAGCTTATGGTGATCAATGCGAAAATTGCGGCAAAGCGCTAAGCCCGACTGAACTGATTGATCCAAAATCAACATTGAGTGGATCAGAGCCAGAACTGAGAAGCACATGGCATTTTTATCTGCCGATGGGTGATCATGGTGAGTGGATTGAAAAATTCATCAGAGATGGAAGATTAAATGGAGCGCCTCACCACGATGCCTCTAAATGGAGAAAACAAGTAGTTGGACAATGTTTGAGTTGGATCGATGGAGGTTTGGGAGATAGAGCAATGACTAGAGATCTTGAATGGGGCGTTCCTGTTCCTCTCGAAGGAGCCGAAGGAAAGGTGCTGTACGTTTGGTTAGACGCCCCTATCGGCTACATTTCTGCCACGAAGCAATGGGCTATTGATCAAGAAAATCCAGAAGCGTGGAAGAAATGGTGGCAAGATGCGGAAACTGATATGGTTCATTTTATAGGGAAAGACAACATTGTTTTTCATTGTATCATCTTCCCGATTCTTCTAAAGACACATGGCGATTACAATCTACCTGTAAACGTTCCCGCCAATGAGTTTTTAAACTTGGAAGGAGATAAAATATCAACCTCACGAAATCATGCTGTTTGGTTGCACGAATATTTAGAAGACTTCCCAGGAAGAAAAGACGAGTTAAGGTATGTACTAACCTCCATAGCTCCAGAAAGCAAAGACAGTGAATTTACCTGGAAAGATTATCAAGCTCGGGTGAATAACGAATTGGTAGCCATTTTAGGCAACTTCGTGAACCGCGTAATTGTACTCACCAATAAATATTATAACGGGGTTGTACCTTTCGAGAAGCTTGATGACATAATCATTCAAGAAAGTGAACGATCGCATCAGAGTATTGAAGAGTTTTTAAGTAATTACAAATTCAGAGATGCGCTTACCGAGGCTATGAATTTAGCTCGATTTGGAAACAAATATTTGGCCGATCAAGAACCTTGGAAACTTCAAAAAACTGATCCTGAAGCTGTCAAACAAATCATGTTCAATGCATTGAATATTACTGCGTTTTTAGCGGATGCTTTCGAACCTTTCTTACCAGATACATGTGCAAAAATTAGATTGATGCTTAAAATCGACAAAGTCTTCAAAGGCTTTTTAGACGGTCATGAAATTGGCGAAGGGAAATTGCTTTTTAGTAAAGTAGAAGATTCTGACGTTGAACATCAAATTCAAAAGCTTTCAAAAGATAAACCAGTGGTTGAAGAAACTGAAGAAAACACAGCCAACACAGAATCAATGACTCGACCTTTCAAAGAGAATATCAATTTTGATGATTTCATGAAAATGGATATTCGCGTTGGTACCATTACATCCGCTGAAAAAGTAAAAAAAGCGGATAAATTACTTCAATTGAGTGTGGATTTAGGAACAGAGATAAGAACAATAGTTTCTGGAATTGCATTGCAATTCACGCCAGAAGAAATCATTGGAAAACAAGTTTCTGTTCTTTGCAATCTAGAGCCAAGGAAACTAAAAGGCGTAGAAAGTCAGGGAATGATCTTGAT
This sequence comes from uncultured Flavobacteriales bacterium, assembly GCA_905479105.1. GTDB lineage: Bacteria > Bacteroidota > Bacteroidia > Flavobacteriales_G > Salibacteraceae > SHAN690. Next base: position 343,818 of record CAJQLE010000003.1, on the reverse strand, counting down.
GGCAGAAGATGCGTCCGGTAAGTTGAGTTTCATGAGTCCAGATTCAGACTTTGAGAGTGGAGCAGAGATTCGCTAATTACTGATTTACTGATACTTACCTTTATCACTACATCAATATCCTATTGGTCGCACTAAAGGTGTCACTGCAAGGGAATAATAGCACCTTGGGCATAAAAAGGAACATTTAGACCGGTTAACAACAAAGTGAGGCGTATTTTTGTTACTTATAGAGCACCCTAATAAGAACAAATGGATTTTACAGCATACCGATTCGACCGCAAAATTGACGCTGACTTTTATAAGACCCTTCGGGCTAGAGTCAATGGGTATTTTGAAACCAATAATATTTCACGCACCGCTAATGCATCCATGGTTATTAAAACCATCACGCTCATAGCATTGTATTTAGTTCCTTACTTTTTCATTATTACTGGAATGGTAAGCGCCACTTTGCCCTTCTTGGCTTTGTGGTTAGTTATGGGTCTTGGAGCTGCAGGTATTGGATTCAGTGTTATGCACGATGCTAATCACGGTGCCTATTCCACCAACAAATATGTCAACATGGCCTTAGGTCAATTGATGAATATTCTAGGTGCTAATAGCAGCATTTGGAAACTTCAGCACAATGTGCTTCATCACAGTTTCACAAACATTGAAGGAGCAGATGGTGACATCAATGCGCCTGGGTTTTTAAGATTCTCTCCTCATCAGAAGGTAAAGCCAATACATCGTTATCAACATATTTACGCTTGGTTCATGTATGGATTCATGATCCTTCTTAAGGTTCTTTACACGGATTTCAGTCAAGCAGTTCACTTCAGAAAAATTAGGCTGGTAAAGACCCGCAAAGATTTTGTGACGTTACTCATGAAGATTAGTTTTTGGAAAGTGATTTATTTCGGTGCTTTCTTAGTTCTTCCAATGGTGTTACTCCCGATTTCCAATTGGCTAGTTCTTCTAGGCTTTTTCTTAATGCATTACGCAGTTGGAATGGCGATGGCTGTTATCTTTCAATCGGCTCATGTAATGCCTGAAACTCAGTTTCCATTGGCTACTGAAGATGGAAATGTAGAAAACAACTGGGCTGTGCATCAGATGATCACAACAACGAATTTTGCACCGAACAACAAATTGCTTTCATGGTACGTAGGCGGTTTAAACTTCCAAGTGGAGCATCATTTATTTCCAACGATTTGTCACGTACATTATAAAGAAATTTCCAAAATAGTAAAGGAAACAGCTCATGAATTTGGGGTTCCTTACAATACAATTGGAAGCTTTAGAAAAACCATCGTTGAGCATGCTAAGATGCTCTATATGCTTGGACATAATGCCAATCCTGCCGTAGCATAATCGAAGAAATTCCTCAAAAAAAAGCCTCAATGCATATTGAGGCTTTTTTCATTTTATTGAATTTTCACTATCGGAATAAACTGACTTGTCCTTTTATCATTAACTCTAAGCACGTAGTTACCTGGTGCCAGAAAATTCAAGTCGAATTGATTCTCACCTTGGCTCAATAATAATGGCCTTGCGCTATTCATCTGAATAGTTCGTCCTGACATATCCAAAATAGTTAAACGCGTATCTCCTACTTCAGAATTAACTCTGACAGTTAGTAACTTATTAAATGGATTAGGATACACTGAAATGACATTACTATTTTCCAAATATTGCTCTCCAACCACCACCACTTCTTCACAAGAAGAAGTATCAATGCAACCATCCTTTTCTACTATTGCTGCATATTGTCCTGATGAATTTGGCCTAAATGTTCTATCGTTTTCAGAACTGATCAATGCTCCTGTCTGACAATCTATCCATTGATAGCTGCCATTCGTGACTGAAGCGACCAAGGTTCCGCTTAAGTTGCTCAATTCTAAATCAAAACCAGTAATTGTAATCTGAAAAGTGATAATTGAGTCACATCCAACCAAATTTGTTATAGTGTCTATAAACGTTCCAGGCTCAGACCACACCTTTCCAGAAGGAGAAATAAACTCAAAACAAGTCGTGTCTTCAGAGCTTGCGCTTGTAAAACCGAGGATACTCAAATTTATGGTAAGAATAGAATCGCAACCCGATGCGTTAGTTATAGTGTCTTGATAGGTTCCTGGGCTTGTCCAATAATAGTTTCCACTGGGGGAAGTCAAACCATAGCATCCATCTACATCAATCGTATCAAAGCTCTCAAGAATCGACAGGTTAATTGTAATAATAGAATCGCATCCAGAAGCACTTTGAAGCGTATCTAAATATGTTCCAGAATTAGTGTAAACATAATTACCACTTGGAGAAACGAATGAATTACACGCGCTTGGTGTGATTGAAGAAAAACTGTTCGGAGAAACACTTGTCAAATTGATCGTTATTATCGAATCACAACCAAATGCGTTGCTGATGGTATCGGTATATGTTCCAGGAGTAGAATAATAGTAGTTGCCGCTTGGTGATGTTAATCCACCACATGCACTAGTTGTAATGCTGCCAAATGTCGCACCCTGAATCAAACCATAACCAATGACCCAGTTCGAAGAAGTGCCCGTCAAAGCAAAGCCATTCAACGTCCCATTTTGAGCACTATTCACCGCATCAATAGCAGACGTTAGTCCGGTGTTGACTCCTTGAGCGATTCCTTGGTTGAGTTTAAAATAGGAAACTAACCCAGGGGGAGGTGTGCAAAATTCATTGTTCATGTCGTTTGCTATCTCCACTTGTGTGCGAGCATAATCCCAAATTCGTACTTCATCTATAAATCCATCGAAGGGTATACTTCCACCTGAAACTCGCTCCCCGATGGTCATATTTGCATTGCCTGATGGCGTGTTTACTGTTGACAATGAACCCGTTCCTTCCTGAACACCATTCACATATAAATAGCCCGTTCCATTATCCAACACAAAAGCAACATGTGTCCACTGACCAAGAGTTATTGCATTAATCGGAGTGCCAATATTCGCATTTGTACCTCCAGAAATAAAGCTCAAACCATTATTCCCACTCACATTAAATGTATTTCTTGAGCCGACAGCATTCGTTCCATAATCTATGATTGCATTATTGCCAACAGCAGTAGGACTGACATTCACCCAAGCCTCAAATGTTCTATTTGCAGAACCTAATACACCTGCATATGCGGTCTGAACAACATCATTCACTCCATCAAAATGAAGCGCGTTTTGCGAACGTGCGATACTTCCCAAACTTATAATAAGGGAAAATAAAGCGTATTTCAGAATTGTGATCAACTTCATATTTTTCGATTAAAGTAGCCCCGGGCAGGATCGAACTGCCATCTAAAGTTTAGGAAACTTCTATTCTATCCATTGAACTACGGGGCCAATAAATTTTGATGGCGCAAATATAAATGCGAGCTTGTTGATGCGGATAATTATTATGCTCTATAGACCAAAGCGCCAACATCAATTCGCAGAGAGCTCGGCCATACATAGTCCGATGCTAGTTCCTCATTAACATAATGCTCCCATAATCGGATATCTCAGACTAGCTGCATTGAAACTATTCTATGACCACACGCATGGTTTCGTTGATCAATTCTCCGTTAAACCTTACCAAGTAAATTCCGGGACTTAGATTCAATTGAAAGTTTTGGGAAGTGCCTCGCATCGAGATGAGTTTATCATGGTGGACAATTTTTCCAGATAAATCATAAAGTTGCATATTCACAACTCCAGTATATCCAATAAGCTCAACATTAAAGCTACCCTTATTCGGGTTTGGATATAGGCCAATACTAAAATCATCCGTCTTCTCTATGCTCAGAGGATAAAGATTGTTGCCATTTACCTCAAACGTATCACCACCAATAACCACTGCAGGCACTCCATTCACCTCAGTGTAAATCGTATCAATTGTCATTGCATCGATGGCAAAAGCGAAGTCAATCTTATGACCAAATTCTGGTTCGAAATTTTTGAGCAATCCTAAAGCACCATTGTTAAACGTCCAAATCCTGAAACTACCTGCCCCTTGATTCGAATTCGCCCAATAGGACAATCCATCATTCGCCTGATCGGTAATTTCAATTCTATAACACCCTGTATCTAAACTAAGTGTATCACGATAGATGGTATTGGATTGCAATTGAGCACCGCTTCTTGAGAATACGACATTGTTCATTGCATCGTACAATTTCAGCTCATTCTCTGATGAAAAATTATTCGTTGTTAGATTCAGAATAATCTCACCTTCTGTCACCGGTGGAAGTTCGAAATGTGAATTAAGCGCATCATTATCCGCATATTGATCCGCAGACCCATTAGGATTAGAAATAGTCGCTGTGAAAACATTTGATCCATCACCCAAATAAAAGGCTCCATCTTGAAATGGAAGTGTAACCTCTTCCTGCTCTAGGAAACCTAAAGAGCCCGTCCATTCGTAATTTTTTGGTATCCCACCCGCGACTTGATAGGTAATATTTGCACTCGTCAGCTGGGTAGATCCATTATTACGAATTACGATTTTAGGTGCATAACAAACGGGGTTCATTCGAGAAAAATAACCTCGATTTGAAGGAGCTATTACATCATAAACTTCAGCATCTAATGAATGAGCTGGTTCATCATATTGAATCACGTGCATTGCCACGACATAATTTCCATTACCCATACCCTGATTATTGTTTGGTACAGGAGTAATTCTATAGTCGAGATCATATGTACTTCCCGAAACCATATCGGTAACATCATATTCAAAGTTCTTGACTAAATCACCAGGACACCATCCTTCACGAGCTCCCGGCCAAGTGCCTCCTTGCGGATAAACTGGGTTAAATGCACATTGATTCGTTTGCCAGATATGCCAATCTGTAGCCAGATCATTATTGACGTAAAGAGAATGTGTGTTGTCTTTCCATTCGCAGCAGTGCGGGAAACTCCCTGTATTACTGTTGTGTCCATGTCCAGTGAATCGAGCTATCACCTTCTGTCTTGCCGCATTAGGATGTACATCTATTGAAATTGGTTCTAATGCATCATCATTATCCAACGCACTGTATAACATTGAACGAGATTGACCCCAAGGTCGTGTTAACTCAACTACGTGAGCAGGAGGTGTTCCTTGAACAAATGCAAACTTTAGATCAAGTAATTCTTGTTGGTTTCCTGATGAAATATCTACTTCTCCTCTTAATAAATGAGCGTAATCTGTTACATCATAAACCCATGTAAAGCCATCAGGACCGAGACTTAACCCTATACCATATGGCGTTATAAAGCGGCCAATTTCGTATCTATCTATTACTTCAAATGGCGGGTAATAAAATGAAAGATTAGCATTTGTCCACGTAGTGTTGCCAGCATAGTAGTTCGAGTCGATTGCAACGCCCATGGCATTGTAGACATAGCTGTACCCATCAGGTCGGACATATGTACCATTAATCGCCTCGGCAGCATTTCCAACGACACCATATTCTACGATCGAAAAGAGCGGCTGATTAACCGTATCGTTCACCGTTGTCGTAACGTAACTATCAATGTAGTCTCCTTGTGATAAGGTTAAGCGCGGCACTTTATTCGTTTTAGTCGCATTACGAAACATCTCCCATCCCGGATAAGTTTTAACCATTGGCGCTCCATGCCAAAAGCCTTCAAGTCCAGAACCTGCGGAGTTAACCAAATTATAACCATCATCAAACTTGAAGTAAATGGCCATATCAGAATAGTTCGGGTGGGCACTCGTAACATCCTTATACATCCAATTTTGAATCGTTGCTTGAGTTAATTCCTTTTTCCAAACACGAAATTCATCCATCTTTCCAAAAAATGGGTTGCCATTCATACCGCTTCCAATAATCATTCGTTTTAGGATTCCTAAACCACGATTCTTATCTGTTCCTGTTTGCCACTGGGTTCCATTAAGGTAAATTTTCATCTCACCTGTTGCCGTGTTTTTAGTCATTGCCCAATGATTCCATTGACCCATTATATCATTTGCATTGGCAGCCTTATTGATTCGATCATAACCTGACCCATCACCAGCATCCCAATAAACACTGCTATTACTCCAGGGAAGATGACAATTCAACGCTCTAACATCGTTGATATCTGTAGCTTCAAAAATGGAGGTGTTGGCCGGTAAATTTCCTGGATCACCATAGGCCCAGAAACTGACCGTTATTTCATCTTCGAAATCGTAAGAGCTCAATGGCACCTCGATACGGTTTCTATTTTCGCTAAACGTCACATAGCCATCATCGCCATTTACAAACCAACCCAATGAATCAATTTGAATTTCTGCTTGCACAGTTGATGATGCGCCTGCATCGGTATTTGTGAAGCTTATATCTACCAGAACGTTGTTTGTTCCATCCCAAACAAATGACTCCGTCAGATTCAACGTGTTTAATCCAATAGTAGCGGAAGTAATATTCTCTTCTAAGACCTTGGTCAATCCAAACCACTCCATCTTATTGATAGCGTTAGGAGCGTAATTGCGCATTCGAACAGTAAAATGCTCCAGCGCTGAACCTATACCTTGAAGATTTAGTGATAGGCGATCTATGGTATCTGATGCCAAACCACTTGCGATGATATCTTCCTTTTTGATCAGATATTGGAAGCGCGAGCTTTTCATATCACTTGCAATTACATCTGTTGAACTAGATGCTCCATTGCCATAATCAAATGTGTTTTCGCTAATCACACTGCTAATTAAACGATTCGTTTGACTCCACTGGTAGACATCAGACATTGGAGTTGTGTGCGTTTGGATGGTCTGAAAATCGTTGCCTCCAGCTAAATATTTACGTTGTGTAGCCAAATTTGAATCAAGAACTCCCGTATGATCATATACAAACGTGTAGGTTAAGTAATCCCACTCTCCACAAGCAAAACCATCTTGAGTAGTAGCTTGATCGCATTTAAGCGTCTTATACATTAACACCTTTCTAAACTCCTGAAGTGAGTCAGGAAACTGATAAACATCTCTTCGCTTTGTGATATCGTCAAACGTGAAAGTTTGAACAAATGTGGTGTCTTGTGCGAATAGCGATAAGGCAATAACACATAATAGAGAAGTGGTAAGTAGTTTTTTCATGCAACACAGATTAGGGACGTCAATGTAAAAAATTCTAAGCGACACCTTTTGAAAAAGTATCGAATTAGAACAAAAAAGGGCGACCATCTGGTCGCCCTTTGCATTGAAATAAATCTAATTCGCTTATTGGATAGAGAACTTCTTGATTACTTCTTCGTCATTTTCAAGGGTGATAATTCCCATGTAAATCCCTGAAGTAAGGTTCGCAGTATTCAGCTCAACTAAATTTGAATTCATGTTTGCGCTTCTGTAAGCAACACGACCAGTAATGTCAATCAATTTGATGCTGCTGATTGCAGTTTCAGGGTTGTTTGACTTAAAGTTTACGCTTGTGCTTGCAGGGTTTGGATAAATGGCAACATTATCAAGCTCTGATGAAAGTTCAGAAACCTTTAATGCTTCCCACTCACCGATTTGTAAAGCTACCATGATTCGCGGATGAATATATCCTTGAATAGTATCGATATAGCTCAATGATTGAGACTTAATATTTGGATTTCCTGCTGCAGCTCCGTCAAGAATATCTTGAGCAGGAGAAATAGAAATACCAAGTGAAGTCAAATAGCCGTGATAAGCAGTAAAATCACTTTCTGACCACCAATCCCAAGGAGAGCTTTCGCCAGCTGGTAACATAAGTGTGAACAATCCTTCGGCTTCAGCATCTACTGTAGCTGAAGTTCCTCCGATGATAATTGGAATATCAGTTGTAACAGTGGCGCCATATTGACTTCTAGCACGTGCAGTAATTGGATCATTCACTCTGTAGTTTTCAAGAACATCATTGTTTCCGAATGAATTAACTACTGGCATGAAAACACTTGGTCCGTCAGCGTCTACTACTGGTTCGTTGGTTGTTGGAACAATTACAGTTCCTGTTGTAAAAGGAGCAAAAGGATCTCTTAATGCATGAATTGAAAGGTTTGGTGCTTCGCCACCTTCTATCCAACTCTTATCTCCAAGTGCGCCACCTGCATTCACACAAAATGCGATATCAGCTGATGTTCCAGGAACAGATTGGTATTGGTAGAAGTTAAGCAACCCACCAAGACCGCTAATTTCACCAACATAATCTTGATCGATTACAGTTATTCCAGTTAAATCTGGATCAAATTTCTCTAATTCTGTTTCAGAATACTTATCCAAGAAATTGTAAGCGAGAGCAACATAGCCACCAGAACCTTGTCCATAAATGGTAATTTTATCTCCATCTATACCAAGTGCGGCAGCATTAGTTTTTAACGATCTCACAACTTGTTTGATATCGGTAATGCCTCTGAACACTCCATTTAGTAGTGTTCTTGTTCTGTCAGATTGAAAAGCGCCAAGTGGATTCCATCCCAAACGATAGTTTGGTGCAACAGCAACATATCCTCTTTTAGCCCATTGTCTGCAAAATTCAACAGCGGCTGAGTCATCCTTACTTCCACCAACTCCACCATTAATTCCTTTTGGCAAGAAATTCCCAGTGTGGATATAAAGCATTACTGGACGGTTAGTTTCTGTATCAAATGCAGGACTAGGCATGTAAACATCCATCATTCCCATTTGAAATGGGTTATAAACACCATTTGCAGGATCATTCGCTAAAGGCGTGATCAGTTTAATGATTGAAGATGGGTCTGAACTAAAAGGGGTGTAATACGTGGTGGGAATATTTGGTGCTGTTCCATTTGCAATTGCGCTTAGCAGCGAATCGCGTATCTCATTATGCTCAGCTGTAATTTGAGTTAAATTAGCGTCTATGTAGGCATTAGAATACAACTGCTGATTCTTTAAGAAGTCAACATTTATTCCATAAACTTGATTGGATTGTGCCTTCACAATCTCAGCATCAGTGAAAATCTCATCCTGATAGCGATTTTGCGCATTTGAGCTAAAGTACGCCCCACCTATCAATACAAGTGCAAATAGGGTTTGTAATTTTCTTTTCATAATTATATATTTTGGTATAAAAATAGGATTTAATTCTTATGGTTACGCCAATCGTAAATAATTGAGATGTAAGCAAGTCTGCCAACTTGGGGTCCACCATATACTTGATACACTTTATTATTCAAAATATTAGACGCTCCAAGCTTTAACATGGAATGGATTTTTGGTAATGTATAATTGATTTGCGCATCCACTAAGTCGTAGGAGGCAATGTTTCCCGTAAACTGAGGAGAGCCTTCGAAACGGAAGCCTTCGATCCATTTGTAATTGATGCCAAAACCGAAGTGACCTGATTTAATAAAACTGATTTTAATATCTCTTCCGGTAAAACCAAGGTTGAACTTGTTTTTTGGCGTGTTAAATGCCGGAATCAAGGGGTCATCTTCTCCGCTTGTTAATTGATTGTAGCTGTAGTTACCGTTTAAGCTGTACACTCTATTGAGGTAGTAATTTAGACCAACAGATAAGCCTTGGGTGGTTACCTGACTTTTTGCGTTAGAAGCTATTCTATATACTTCCACATTTCTTGGGTTTAAAAAAGGGTCGATTTCAGTATCGATTCCAAATCGGTAGCCAATAAAATGCTGATACCAACTATAATATGCACTGGCATCCACATATAGTTTGTCGAAGAAAAATCCTCTATATCCGAATTCAATCGTTTGAACTTGTTCAGGTCGTATTGGGTCAATACTGTAATATTCAAGTGTGTCAGGGTTTTTACTATCCACAAAATTCAGCAAGCTTTCTGTTGTAACTAAAGAGTCAAAACCATTTATGTTTCCTAGAAGAGTGGCACGTCCAACATCATAAAATAGATATTGATCTGCTAGCGTAGGATTTCTATTTCCAGAAGTAAATGTTCCTCTAATGGTGTGCTTTTCATTAGGCAAATAGACAAGTGAAAAAGCAGGAGAAAATAGATAATCGAAATTTTGATTCTTATCAACTCTGAGGGTAATAGTTGAAATCAGCTTTTCATTGATGAATTTACGCTGCACTCCAGCATAAAACCCGAATTGGTGATTGGTGATTTTTGTGAAACTTGAATCTGTAAAAACAACTCCCGAGTCAGTTGTTAGGCGCTCATAAGTCATGGTGTCTGAAAAGATAGTGCCATGGGAGTTTGGAGTATAAATTCGAGCATTTCCACCGATAGTTATTTCAAACTTTTTTGGTCTAAGAATATATTCTCCTTGAATGTTATATAGTGCAGAACGATCAAAGAAAGCGGCACCGCCTTGTTGACCTAAAGTTCTTGTTGTGATGTCATTGAAAAGAGAATCGAAACGCGGGGTTCCTGGTTCAAATTTTGGGATTCCACTTGAACTTTGAAATAATGCAGAATCGCTATAGTTCAAGGTTTCTTTATGAAGTTGGGCTATTAAATCCTGATTGTTGTTATACCAGGGTAGGTAGCGATTTGTCGCCCATTCCTCCAAGTCTTCTCCTGTTTGTCGGGTAGGATAGTCGGGAAGGGCGGTAATCTTGGGACTTTGAATGAATTTAAAGTAATTTGAGTATTCGGTATTCCAATCTTTTTCTGAATTCGCAGCTTCTTGAAGGCGAAGGGCGGCAGTAACAATATCATAAGAGTTGCCAGCGTCTTCATGCGTTGCATAAGCTCTTATGAACCAAGTGTCTTTTTTCTTGAGCTCTAACCTGTTTTGGAAAAATTGGATGTTTTTAAGACTAAAACGATTTTCTCCTTGATAAATGGTAGTGCCGTAGCTGTAGCTTGTTGAGGCAATCGCCTCAACATCATGTTTTAGTCTGTAATGAAAAGCGGCATTTAATTTTAAGTTTTCAGTTTTGTAATCTGCCAAATCAATTTCATCATATCCAGATCTTCTGAAAGAGCCAAGTCCAGGTAAATTCCGATAATCGATGGGCCTTTCATAGCTATTATTCGTTACACTGGTTAATTCATCACCGTATGTGTTAACAGCATCATAGCCGCCTGGGTTATTGGCGGCCAATTGCGTGTCGTCTACGGCTTCTTTATTGGTTGCTTCCCAATCATCTGCGCGCATATAGAAGATATTCAGTTTGTATGCAAATTTGTCTACCCCATCTTTATTCTGGATCACGTCTGCCCAGCGAGTGGCGTACTCATGAAGATTTCGTTCGCCATATTTTCCGGAAACGGCCAATCCAGGAAATTGAAAAGGATCTTTGGTGGTCATGCTTATCACACCATTAAAAGCTCCAGGGCCATAAAATGCAGAGCTGGCCCCAGCAATTACATCGACTTTCATCACATCCAAATCAGAAGAACCTAAAAAGTTACCCAAGGAGAAGTTTAAACCTGGACTCTGATTATCTACTCCATCAATCAATTGCAATGAACGCACAGGAGAGGTGGAATTGAAACCGCGCGTATTGATCACCTTAAATCCTAAACTGGCCGAAGTCATGTCTACACCTTTCATGTTGGCTAGTCCTTCGTAAAAATTTCCAGATGCCACTTCTTTAATGGCAATAACATCCATCGATTCGACCGTGAGCGGAGCTTGTTTTTGCTTTTCAGAAATACGTTCACCAACCACTTCAACAGCTTCGAGCATGGCTGCAGATGGCTTCATTTTGATATCCAGTTTTTGATCTGTGCTTAAGACAGATATAGTTTGCGGTTCGAACCCAATAAAGCTTATTACTAAATTGAAAGGTGGGTTTTGGTTTACTGAAAATGAAAATTTCCCATCCAAATCAGTTGTTGTTCCTATAATAGTTCCCTCTAAAACTACAGCTGCTCCAATCAAGGCTTCACCAATACTTGGATCAACGACCCTTCCACTAACGTTAGTCTGAGCAAAAGAGCTCACACTCAAAATCAAAAATATAAAAATAAAAAATTGGCGCATTGTCATAATGACCCCAATAATACTTAAGAAAATGCTATAACTTACTGTTTATATCAAATCAAACTAACATTCGATAAATGAAAAAATTACAGGTTTAAAGTTTGGCCTTAACGTGACTTTCTAGCTTAGTGAGTTTATTTAAAAACACCTTTTCTTCGATCATATGATGAATGTGTAAATCAGTTTTGAACTGGGTCAATAGGTTTTTAAAAACGCGGTACGCAAATGTTTTATTGACCATTGGAATATCCTCCTCAATTACTAGAATAATATCTTCCAAATGATCTTGTATTCTGTGATCATGATGTAAACGAAATTCGTGCACAGAATAGTCCTTCGGCAACTCCTCGATCATAAGCTTCTGGGCATAAGGAAAAAGGCGTCTTTCTTCCAACTCAATATGCTCCAACAAATCATTTTGATACTGCTCAAAAAAGTGCTTCAAGAGCGGAACAATATTATGTTCAGGAAACAAATCAAAAATATTCTTGATGGTCATTTCCATCTTAGGAAGAATAGTGTTGATATAAAACTGATGGGTTCGCTGCAAATAATCAAGAATAACGTCTAAAGAGTATTGCTCAAATTGGTCAATTTGATCTTTTCTTGGATCGCTGTAAAACCTGATTAAGTCTACAATGAAGGTTACATCCTTGATGGATTCTGGATCAACATTATCAAAGGAAACATCTCCTTTACTAAGGTCGACATTAAACCGCTGCAAAGCCAATTCGGTGAGCGGTTCGAAGTGAATGGCATCATTCACTGAGGTTGATGAATGGATCATGATCTGGGCATTTATGATTACCCTTCGAACTTAATCCATTGACCCTTCTTTAAACCTACCTTAAATCAGGTATATGACTGATAGTTATCACTGTGATTTGTGTAAAACCTAGTGGATCATCACAATGCGATGTGTCTCTGATCGACTGTCTGAGCGTAATTGCAGCACATAGCTTCCCTGACCCCAAGATGTAGTGACGATATTGCCATCCCCTACTAAACCTTGTTCAACCATTCTTCCAGAAAGATCATATACTGCATAGGTTAACCTTTCTGATCGAGGAGCTTTGATATGTAAGACATCATTGGCCGGATTAGGGAAAACGGTCCATTCAATATCGGTGTTTTCTTTTACTCCTATGGTGTTCGTTGTATCGTCAAAAGAAACAATCTTTAAATCATCAAAATAGAATCCATCATAGCTAACGAAGGGATCTGTCACCATTCGAAATTTGATTTTAATCTGCTGTCCTAAGTAGTCATTCAAACTAACCTCTTCCATCACCCAGTTGCTCTGAAAGCCATCCCACAAAGGCTGACCTTGATCTTGAAAACTATTTCCTTCAACGGAGTATTTTCCGCAAAGAGGAGACCAGTTTTCTTCACCAACTGGAGATGCCAAGATTTGAGCATAGTCCCAACCTGCCTCGATGAACCATTTTCCTTGAAATTGAAGTTGAGCAAGCGTGCTATTCTCAAGATCTACAGCGAGTTCTAATTCAAGATCATTCATCATATTGTTCGGTGATATCCCAAATGGTGAATCAGTGATTGACTTACTAGGACTCACAAAATCTTCTGTAGTTTCATTCCAATCACTTCCTGAAACAAACGCTGAAATATCTCCATCATTTTGGGCGATTGCAGTTGCTGAACCGAATACTCGAGTCACTCTTTGCTTTACACTGAAACCATTAAATGTTGCCACCAAATCATATACTACATCTTCTCCTTGGATGATCAATGGATCTAATTCATAAGAAACTGATACTGGGTTTGCTTCAGCAATAACCATTGCATTGAGGTCAACTGCCGCACCTAGGTTAGAAATATTTGAAGAAATTGGCTCTACGCCAAAGCTATAAGGACCATTGAATTCCAATCCAAGTCGCGTAGCTGAAAAGTTAATGTTACCGGTCAAGTCTTCTATAAATTGAGACTCTAAGCTAGCTATAGTGGCGTAATCTCCGGCAAAATGAGCCAACAACATATTTGGCAATAAATTCTCCTGGCTTAAAGGAGTGATTCTAGACGTCATTGGCCAAAACCCATCGTCCTGTTTCCCAACTTCTGGCGTCATAGAAAGCATCTTGTTTTTGGTTGTTTGCTCGCCATACATCCAATCATCTGAGTCGCCATTCACATTATATCCCACAGTTTGCACTCCAGTGCCAAAGACATAGTTATTAACTCGCGTCATTTCAGTTGCTAGCGCTATGAAGGTATTCGAGTCTGGAGTTAATACTGTTCCGGTTCCCCAAGGATAGATCAAGTAATTTCCATAAGCATGATAGTTAAGAGCAAGTGTGAATTGATGCTGCTCACTCAACCAAGCCACCGCTCTGGTTTCTTGCTCGGAGAAAGCTGATAGACCGCGATATGTTTCACTGCCCGTGTTTGGAGACGAGCCTTGATTATCAATTCCCCATTCGTATCCATAGTTTCTATTGAGGTCCACACCATCTGTTCCATCACCATTATTTCTTCTGTTCTTTCGCCACATTCCACCTCCATTAGGATCGGTTGTTTCATTATAGATATAGCCATCAGGATTTACCATCGGGACAAAATACATTTGTGTGTTATCAACCAGATATTTCACCTCATCATCAGTAGCGTAATTTTCTAACATATACCACATGAAGAAAATCAATTGAGTCATTGATTGAGGCTCGCGAGCATGATGAATCGCAGTATATAGCAACTCTGGCTCATTTTCATTAACCGATACATTGTCTGATATTTTGACTTGATACAACGCAAGTCCCTCGTGCGTTAAAAAAGTGTCAATCACCGCTCGTTCTGATATCAAATCAGGAAACAATGCATGCATCGAATCTAAATTTTGCAAAAACTCTTGATAGGTGTAAAAGCCTCCCATACTTCCTAATTGGAAATTTTCAGGAATGTCTATGGTATCGTTTTGTGTGGTGAAACAAGCATCCCTATTTCCTCTTGAATTAGAATTATCTTTTCTGGTGGTATAAAAATGTTTTACATCCTCAATTAAAACATCATACTGAATGCCAGACTCATCCATCCACGCAATGGTTTCAGCATCAAAGTCATTGATCAGGAAAACTCCCTTTTTCACGATACCGTGATCCAATTCTAAACCTCTTTCTTGAATAAGGTTTTCAGCAATCGGGTTTAGGTATACTTTAAGTTTAGAATACTGTTGTGCTTGAATATTTATAGCACAAACAAGCGCAAATAGGAATAATAATGTTCTCATGTAAAGCAAGTTAGGTGTGACGAATATAACCTCGATAGAACGATATTCAATTTAAGACGTAGAAATAAATTGAATCGCTTATTTTCGCTAAAATTTTAGACTATGTCACACGATACGCACAACGACAAGCCAAAAGGATTCTTAAACACTGTTTTTGACGAAACAATGGGTGGATTTGGAATCGTTTACGCTTCAAGTCTATTGATCGTCATTTTCTTAGTTCTACTTTTAGGGTAAGCCCTAAAGTGTACTTTTAGACTTCGCGCCATTCTGGTTCAGGATGGTGGAAATCAAAATGGTGCACATTCCACAACACATACAAGATCTAAATTCCTACAAGCCTGGGAAACCTATAGCTGAAATTATTGCTGACCTTCAACTAAAAGAGTGGGCAATTCTTTGGAATAATGAGAATAACCTGGGGCCATCTCCTAAGGTGATCGAAGCCATAGAAAAGGAGTCAAAAAACCTAAAGGTTTATCCAGATCCCGCATCCGTAGCACTTCGGAAAAGCATCGCTAAAGCACATAATTGTGACATTGAGAATGTAGTTGTAGACAACGGATCAGAATCGTTACTTGACAATGTTTTCAGGTCATTCCTTAACGCTGATGACGAGCTTTTGACATGCGAAGGCACATTTGTAGCCCTTTATATTTGGGCGAAAGCCAACAATAAAAAATTGAGAAAACTTCCTTTAGGAAGAGGTTATCGATTCGATGTAAAGCGTATTGTAGAATCCATCAATCCTGAAACAAAAGCAATTTATATCGCTAACCCAAACAATCCAACCGGCACCATCATTACGAATGATGAGTTGGATGAAATGATTCAGTTGGTTCCAAAGGATGTTTTGATCATTATCGATGAAGCATATTATTCTTATGCGCATTCACTTTCTGATGATTATCCTGACAGCTTTGAGCTGAGACAACCCAATGTAATTACATTAAGGACATTTAGTAAAGCATACGGTATTGCTGGAATGCGTATTGGATTTGCACTTGGACCTGCGCCTTTGATTGAAGCCATGGCTAAGGTGAAAATGACGTTTGCACCTTCTAATATTGCCCAAGCTGCTGCTTTGGCGGCTTTTGAAGACCAAGAGCATATAAAGTCAGCACTTGAGCTCAACAAAAAAGCGCTTACTGACTTCTACTTAGCGCTGCACGAAGCAGAGTTAGACTACATTCCTTCTTATGGCAATTTTGTGATGGTAGATTTAAAGACCGAAGAAGCAGCCAAGCAATTCACGGATGACATGCTCAACAAAGGAGTATTTATCCGTCATCTCAAAGCATTTGGATTGCCGCATTGTGTGAGGATTAGCACTGGGACGGAGGAAGAGAATGGCTTATTTATTAAAGTCTTATCGGAACGTCATTAACCTTTGGTGAATTGCTTCACTTATTGCTTCACTTTTTCAGCCTTTCTTTTTCGTCTTCTTTGCCCATTTCTGGCAAGTTCAGAGTCCCATTCACCTGTTGATGGATCAACTATTTCCAATTGTGCCAATGGATTTTTTTCTGTCTTCGAACAATTGACATAAAGTGTAGATTTTTCAGAATAGTCTAAATATATGCAGCTGGATTCATCACCTGCGCAAACCTTTATTGGTTTTGAAGAATACATAAGCTTCAAATGAGTGTAGCTATTAATTACCATTTCTTTTGAAATGCTATCCGAGATCAAAAGGTTCAGCAATTCTTCTTTCTGTTTGCTTTTATTTCTGTACAAAACCAAATCCACCGTTTTTGTGAATTCTGATTCAGCAATATTCAATTTGACCTTTTGCTCTCGCTTCTTCGCTCCAGTATGACTATTCACCAATTTGATATACTTTCTTAAAACGACTTGATCCGTTTTGACATCCTCTTTCATATACGCAGCTTGAAGTTCCGGCTCAACAGATAATATTTCTCCCATTGACTTCTTACGCAACTGAATAGGTGTTCCGGTTGATAAGGGAAGTGCATACGGACGTCTTTTACCCGCAATAATCCAACTGCTGATTACTCCGCCCGCAAGTCCAAATAAAAGTGCCGTTGGTAATACTATTGCTGTGACCGTACTTTCCCTTATTCCCGCGTTAAAGAACAAATATTCACCTTCAATCAAAACCTTCGAATAATGCGATTGAAGACCTATTGGATAACAATTAATAAATAAATCCGTGCCATCCGAATAAGCCAACCAATCCTTTCTAATTTCCCTTCTTTGAATGCTCTGACTTTTGACCTGGTAATCATTCCCACCTAGCAGGTAAAGGGGAGCGCTTTTCCGCTGTATAACGGTTGCGTGAAAAGTGTGCGTTGGTGTTTTTGATTGGAGATCTCTTAATAACAGGTAAATGCCTTGTGGGTAAGTTGTTTGAGAAAAAGCAGTTAACGCGCTTAAGAATAATAACGTAATGGCGCACACCTTTTTGACTATGTTTTGAATCCTCATTCCGATTTACGTTAGGTATCAAACATATAAAAAAGAAGGATTATTAAAACCCAAGCACCCTTTCAATCGCAGCTCTCACCTCTTCTTCATCAGGGAGATATTCTTTTTCCAAAATTTCATTCAACGGAATCGCTGGGGTGTCTTTTGCTCCAACCACTATAACTGGCGCGTCTAAACTTTCGAAGCAATCATCCACTACTCTGCCGGCAATGCCTTGTGCGAACGAACTTCCTCGTGGTTCTTCGGTCACCACAATTACCTTGTTGTGTTTCTTAGTCGCCCCAAAAATGGCTTCAGCATCTACTGGCTGAATAGAGCGTAAATCCAAAATCTCCACCTGACCTGGGAAATGCTTGGCAGCAGATTCACTCCAATACACTCCGCGACCATAAGTAATAACCACACAGCTTTCGCCTTTGTCAATTCTTTCTTGATCTGCCTCTTGAACAATGCGTGCTTTACCAAATGGAACCACATAATCTTCACTCGGCTCCGTTGTCTTCGCTCCTTCTGTTCCTTTAATTTTTGACCAATACAACCCCTTGTGCTCTAACAAAACACATGGATTTGGATCATAGTAAGCCGCTTTGAGTAATCCTTTTAAATCGGCTCCTGTGCTCGGGTAAGCCACCTTAATTCCTCGGATATTAGAGAGAATACTTTCAATAGAAGAACTGTGGTAAGGACCGCCACTACCGTAAGCGCCAATTGGCACACGGATCACACAACTCACAGGCCATTTTCCATTACTCAAATAGTAACTTCTGCTCACTTCTGTAAATAGCTGATTCAGTCCAGGCCATATGTAATCTGCAAATTGAACCTCAACGATTGGCTTCAAACCCACAGCACTCATTCCAACGGTAGAGCCAATGATAAAAGCCTCTTGAATTGGAGTATTGAAAACACGGTCTTTTCCAAATTGCTGCGCAAGTGTGGCTGCTTCGCGAAACACACCACCTAATCTATGACCTACATCTTGTCCGTAAAGCAATGCTTCAGGGTGCTTTTCCATAATCTCTCTCACAGCAAACAAAGCACTATCTACCATTACAGTTTTCTCCTTGCCTTTTGGATCACGTTCGCCTTTTTCTTCCGTAATTGGAGTTGGAGCATATATATGCGTCAAAAGATCTTCAGGTCTTGGTTCTTCAGCCTTTTGAGCGCGTTTAAAATCTTTTTCAACTAACTCAATGGCGCTCATTTCCAAGCGCTCTAAGTCTTCACTCTTAATTCCAAAACCCAGCAGTTGATTCTTGAGATACGGATATGGATCTCGCTTTTTATCGTCTTCCAAATCATCACGATACCACTCCATGCGAACCCCAGAAGTATGGTGACTCAGCAACGGCACTTTCAGGTGTACTAAAAATGGCCTCCTTTCCTTTCGAATGGTTGTTATGGCTTTATTCAAGGCTTGATAACAGTCGATAAAATCATGTCCTTTCTCAACGGTGATTACTTCTAGGCCTTTGAATCCTCTCGCGTAATGCGTTGCATCGCCTGCTCTAATTTCATCGGCACTTGCAGAAATATCCCATTCGTTGTCTTGAATGAAATACAACATTGGAAGCTGCTTCAAAACTGCCATTTGAAATGCTTCAGCTACTTCTCCTTCTGTGATGGACGCATCACCTAATGAGCAAACCACAACAGGGTTTTCCCCTTTGTAATCTTCCGCTAAGCCTTGATTTTCTTTGTATTGAATTCCCATGCCAACCCCTGTGGTTGGAATAGCTTGCATTCCTGTTGCAGAAGATTGATGAGGGATTTTTGGTTTATCAGCATCATTTAATGACGGGTGACAATAATACGTTCGACCACCAGAAAATGGATCATCTCTTTTGGCAAAAAGCTGAAGCATCAAATCGTAAGGTGTCATTCCAATTCCCAATAGAATGGAATCATCTCTATAATAAGGCGCAACAAAATCTTGAGGTTTTAATTGCAAAGCCAATGCGAGTTGAGCTGCCTCATGACCTCTGCTTGTAGCATGAACATATTTTGAAGTGATCTGAATATTTTCATTATAAAGATTACTCATCCTCTTAGCTGTGCACATCAATTCCCATGCTTTAAGCAGGGTTTTCTTATCCAACGGCAACCTCACTTTATCCTCTTTCACTTTATCGCTCATATCTCAATATTATAGGGCCGTCAAAGATAGCATACGAAAAGCTCTTTTGCAGAATGAGGAAACACATAATTATCAGATTAATAACCCATTAAAAGTTTTCAGTTATTACATTCAAAACAAAATTCTTTTGCACCTTTCGTGCTGAAAGCTAAAAAAATGAACCAAGACGAAAAACCTGCAGTTGATTCGCCTTCTGATGAGATGAAAAAATCTGAACCGCGCATTAATTTACGGAGAATAATCAAGGAACTTGCTGTTTTCCTCAGGCACAGGCTTAGTCTTGAAGATGATAACGCTGACCCAGCTGACACCATCGAGTACATTAAAAAAGGTGTAGAATTCAAAGGAACTAATATTTGGATTTTGATTTTTGCGATTCTTATCGCATCGATCGGTCTAAACATGAATTCAGCTGCCGTCATTATTGGTGCGATGCTTATTTCACCATTGATGGGGCCGATTATGGGTCTTGGAATGGGAGTTGGAACCAATGACTTTGCGCTAATTAAAAAAGCTGCCAAGAATCTGGGAATCATGGTTGGGATTTCTGTAATCACAAGTACCATATACTTTTTCCTCACCCCTTTAAGCGATGCCCAAAGCGAACTTTTAGCGCGTACAACGCCTACCATCTGGGATGTTATGATTGCCCTGTTTGGAGGTTTGGCCGGCATTGTTGCAGGATCAAGAAGAGAGAAAAGCAACGCAATTCCTGGAGTAGCAATCGCCACCGCTTTGATGCCTCCATTGTGCACCGCTGGTTATGGAATAGCTACGGGAAACCTCGCTTATTTCGCTGGGGCTTTTTACCTGTTCACGATCAATTCTGTATTCATCAGTTTATCCACTATTATCATCGTTCGATTCTTGCGTTACCCAACAAAATCGTTTGTAGACACCATCCGTGAAAAACGTGTAAAGCGATGGATTGCGATAATCGTAGTCTTGGTTACGCTTCCAAGCTTTTGGATCGCCTTTAACTTAGTAAAAAAAAGTGTTTTTGAAAGAGAAGCAGCTATTTTCATAACTGAGAATTGTGTGTTCGATAATGCCCAAGTAATCAGTAAGAATATAACCTCAGATGGTGAAATTAAACGCATTGAATTGGCCTTAATTGGACAACCGATTCCTGAAGAAACAATCAATCTTTTGAAAAATAAAATCAAGCAAAACACTAGATTACAAGATGCAGAACTGATCATTCGGCAAGGTGCAATTGGAGAAAAAGGACTGGACATGGAAACGGTTCAACTGATGAATCAAAACATGAAATCCGGAATCATTGAAGACCTTTATAAACGAAATGAAGAAGTGCTGCAATCGAAAGACGAGCAAATTAGAATCTTAGAAAATGAAATCTACAGATTCAGATCCAGAGAACTTCCCGTAACAGATATTTCCGCAGAACTAAAGGCACAGCATGAAGGTATTCAGGAGTTTACTTTGATGCGTAACCCAGTTGTAAGTATGGATAGTTTGCGTGTTGACACCATAACCTTTGCCTATGTTCAATTTAAAAAACGCCCATCTCAGAGTGAAAAGGAACGACTAGAAAACTGGTTAAAAGCTCGCACCAAATCAGAAAAATTGAAATTGGTGATTCAAGTGAATTAGTCCTTACCCATTCTTCAAGCATTGGATTTCATATCTTGCCCGCTCAGTCAAAATTCTAAACTAAGCGCATGAGTGCATATACCCTTGTGATTGCCGCATCGGTGATCGTAATCATTTCATATTTCTATAACCTCATCGCCAAGCGTTTCAATGTACCATCAGTTTTATTATTGATCATTACTGGAATCATCATCAAGCAAGCGATGAACTACTTTGACGTGGGCAGGATTGACTGGTTTCCATACCTTGAAATATTAGGAATTGTAGGATTAATCATGATCGTTTTAGAGGCCGCTCTTGACTTGAAGCTCGAACGCGAAAAAATGCCTCTGATTGGTAAATCATTATTGATTGCCTTGCTGGGTTTGGTTGTTTCTTCAGCTGTTGCAGCATTCATCATCATGCTCATTTTACCTGACTTCTCATGGTTAACCGCCATGATTTACGCAGTGCCGTTATCCATATTAAGCAGTGCCATTATTATTCCATCTGTTGGCAATCTAGCTCAGAAAAAGAAGGAATTCTGCATTTATGAAAGCACTTTCAGCGACATTTTAGGAATCATGTTTTTCTACTTCCTCATCTCCCTAACGGAGTCGGGCTCAAGTGGAGATGCCGTAGGAGGCTTCTTTCTTAATCTTGTCATCACTGTAGTCGTAAGTATTGTTGCCGCATATGGTTTGATCTATGTTTTTCAGAACATTAAGACTCAGATCAAGACATTCTTGCTTATCGCAATTCTCATTTTACTCTATGCCATTGGCAAACAACTTCACCTTTCAAGTCTCATTATTATACTCGTCTTCGGTCTAGTAATCAGCAATTCGAAACTCTTCTTCCCTGGGTTTCTCAAACGCATTCACAAAGAAGAAAGCATCAAATCACTCTTTCATGAGCTGCACATAGTAACTGGCGAGACAGCCTTTATTGTGCGCACATTTTTCTTTATCATCTTCGGTATTACGATCATGCTCAGCTCATTATTGAGCATTAAGGTTATCTTGATTTCTGCATTGATTTTAGCATCTATTTATGGCTTGAGGTTTTTGATGTTTCAACTTTTCCTTGGTAAAGACATTCTACCCGAAGTTTATATCGCACCGCGCGGATTAATTACTGTTTTATTATTCTTTGCCATACCAGCAGAACTTCAAATTGAGTCCTTTGATAATGGCGTTTTACTTTTCGTAATAATTGCCACTGCCTTAGTAATGACGTGGGTCATGATCAAAGCAGACAGTAAGGACCTCGATGACGAGGTTCTTGAAATGTTGGGCAAACCTCAAAAAGACGAATCAGAAGAGGATCCTACAGATTCTGACAAACCTGAACAATACATTTCTTAAGTAGTTCTATTCTTCAATTAAGAGAGAATTATAATTATATATGTACATACATTTATTGTATTTGTATATATTTGAACCTGATTTAAAAACCAACATGAAGAATCCTAAGACACCAGAAACGAAATACCCCATATCAGAACTGATTTCAAAGCGATGGAGTGCACGGTCATTTGCTGACAAGGCCATCTCTGAAGAAACTGTAGAGCATCTTTTCGAAGCTACTTCATGGGCAGCAAGTAGTATGAACGAACAACCATGGAAATATCTATATGCACACAAAGGCACTGCCGGGTTTGACAAAATGGCCAACTGCCTCATGGGAGGAAACAAGGTTTGGGCTGAAAATGGAGCCGTGCTGATCCTAGCATTAGCAAAAAAGAATTTCGCTAACGGAACGGCAAACAGGCATGCCATGCATGATATTGGAGCCGCCAACACGACACTTCTTTTAGAAGCGGCATCCATAGATATATATGGCCACATGATGGGCGGATTCCATTTCAACGAAACTCTTGAAGCTTTCAATTTAGACGGCAATGAATGGGAACCCGCATGTTTCACCGTAATTGGCTATCTGGATAATCCCGAGAAACTAGAAGAGCCCTTCAGAAGTAGAGAAACAGCCTTAAGATCAAGAAAACCCTTGAACGAATTCACAGAAAAGCTTTAGTGATGGAATACGAATTCAGATACAGTGAAGAAAACGCCAAAGGACTTATCGAAATGTGGAAAGGTGATGATTGCCTTGCTCGAATGACCTATTCACGTTTAGATCCGAACAACATTATTGTTGACCACACGGCTGTTGATCCAAAAGCTAAAGGAACAGGCGCTGGAAAACGTATCGTTATGGAAATGGCAGAATGGGCTAGAAAGAACAATCAAAAGGTCCTTCCACTATGTCCTTTCGCGAAAGCAATCATTGAAAAAAATCCTGAAACACACGACATACTGCGCAAATAATACCAATATCAAACGCAATGAATTTTTGAAAAAATCGGCTCTGGGAGTTGTAGGTGGAATAGCAGCTGGTAAGCTAATCGCTAGCGATCTAGAATCCTCAGACTTTGAAAAATCAACCTTTAACTCTGATGCCGAAAGAGTGGGTTACAATCATTTACCAAATACACCAACGAAAGTCATGGAGAATATGATTTTACACCGCGCAAATACGCGCGGAAACGCCAACCATGGTTGGCTCAATTCAAACCACACATTCAGTTTTGCGAACTATCACAACCCAGAACGAATGAGCTTTGGCGTCTTACGCGTCTTGAATGATGATCATGTGGAAGCAGGAATGGGATTTGGAACACATCCACACAACAACATGGAAATCATCTCTATTCCGTTGGAAGGAGATTTAGAGCACAAAGACAGCATGGGTAATCTTGGCATCATCAAGCAAGGCGATGTACAAGTAATGAGTGCTGGAACAGGTGTTCATCATAGTGAATACAATAAGAATAAAGATCGTGCAGTAAAGTTCTTACAGATCTGGCTTTTCCCTAACAAGAAAGGAGTAACTCCTCGCTACGATCAAATGTCCTTTCCAAAAGCTGATCGCCATAATAAATTGCAACAAGTATTATCTCCAACGGCCGATGATGAAGGCGTTTGGATTCACCAGGATGCGTGGTTTCATTTAGGAGACTTTGAGAAAGGTTTCCAGACCTCTTACGACATTAAAAAATCTGGAAATGGGGTTTATGCTTTTGTACTGAGCGGCTCTATCAACATCAATGGACAGGAACTGAATACAAGAGACGGCTTGGGTATTTGGAATACCAATTCATTAAAAATGGAATCAACGACAAACTCTGAAGTTCTTTTGATGGAAGTGCCAATGGAAATTGGATAATGCCATTACTTTCGTTTAAGACAATGTCTACAACGAAACCACATAAAGTTTTTTGCATAGGATTTATGAAAACGGGCACGACTACTCTTAATCGTGCCCTTTCCATGTTAGGTTATCGCGTCAGCCACAACTCATGGAAATGGTTAAAACTGATTGTCAAAAATGACTGGCCTGGCATTCAACAAAAAATGGATTCATGGGACGCTGTGGAAGATAATCCCATCCCCTTGATCTACAAAGAGCTTGACGCACTTTATCCAAGAAGTAAGTTCATATTAACCGAACGAGAACCTGAAAAATGGTACAACAGCGTTTCCTATCACGTTGGCGATTTATCAAGCCCAATGCATGAATGGTTGTTTGGTCGTGGTAAAGGGCTCCCTAGAAATGATAAGAAACACACGCTGAATGTATTCGTCAAACACAGAGAAAATGTGATCGAATACTTCAAAGATCGACCTGATGACTTGCTGATTATCGATATCACTAAAATTGAAAATTGGGATACAATCTGCACGTTTCTTGGCGAAGAAATTCCGGAAGCTGTCTTTCCTCACGCCAACCGAACTGCTTATGATGCCGACAAAAATGCTGGACTCAAACGGAGAAGCAAGTACTTCAAAAAACGTATTCTCAACCCATTGAAAATTTGGTGGTATAATCAAAACCACTACATTCCAACTCCCAATCAAAGACTAGAGCAATTATGAGCGCCAACATCACAAAAGAATATACCAACGGTGAAATAACAGTGGTATGGAAACCTACGACATGCATTCATTCTGAAAAATGCTGGAGAGGTTTGAGTTCAGTATTCAACCCGAAAGGCAAGCCTTGGATCAATGTTGAAGGAACTAGCTCTGAAGAGATCATGAAGCAAATTGATCAATGTCCTTCAGGTGCATTGTCCTACTACAAAAACAGTGAAGGAAAGTCAGCGACTTTGGACGTTAGCGAATTAACCAAAATAGAAGTAATCCCTAATGGTCCCGTTCGGGTTCATGGTGATATTGAAATCACTCATTCCAATGGAGCTGTAGAAAAAAGAGAACGAATCACGGCATCGTGTAGGTGCGGTATGTCTAGCAACAAGCCTTACTGCGATGGCACCCATAAGCGAGAAGGCTGGCAAGAAAGCTAATCGAGGCTCGTTTCAATTAGCACTTCACTCTTCAACGTTTTATGCACTGGACATTTTGAAGCAATCTCCATTAGCTTTTCTTTTTGCTCTTCCGTTAAGTCGCCTATCAATTCCATTTTCTTTGAGATATGATCAAGGTATCGTCCTTTCTCATTCTCCTCTCCTAAATCATTGATGTGGCGCTTGCTATGCGAAATATAGACGTAAACTTCTTCTAGATTCCATTCTTTTCGTTGAGCATAAAGCTTTAATGTCATAGCAGTACACGCAGCTAATGAAGCAGAAAGTAAATCGTATGGGGAAGGACCAAAGTCATCACCTCCCGCATCCGTTGGCTCATCAGCCGTGATGCAATGAGATGAGGTTTGAATAGCGGTGGTAAAATTATCCTCGAGCAAATTCAAGTGACCTACCAGCTGCTCGTTTTTGGTGTCTAATGCCGTTTCATTATCAACAGGAAAATAACGTTTCACCCAACTTCCAATAACATCCCCTGCGTAGATGCTGTCTTGCTTATCGCTAAGCAAATGATCTGCACCATCTAAACTCACAAAGCTCTTAGGGTGAAAGGCATTCAAGAACAAATCTTGTGCGCTTTTAATTTCAACGGTCTTATCAAAAGGGGCGTGCATTATGAGAATTGGTTTCCTTAAATCATGAACGATCTTAAGAAGATCTGTTGACTCAAACCCTTCAACAAACTCCTTATTGATTTTAAACGGTCGGCCTCCTATGTCCACTTCTATTTCGCCTTTGGCTGGAATTTCATCAATGCGATGAGAAAAATGCTTTTTCGTATGCTCTACACCCGATGGGGCGCCAATTGTGGCAACTGCTTTTACATCTTCTAACCTTGAAGCGGCATCGATTACAGCAGCTCCTCCTAAGGAATGACCAACAAGCAGTTTTGGCGCCATGTAATTCTCTTTTATATAGGCATGAACATCCAACAAGTCTTGAACATTTCCAGAAAAATGACTGTCCGAAAATTCACCCCCACTGCGACCCAATCCAGTAAAATCAAATCGAACAACTCCAATTCCATGATTCGTTAAGGACCTACTGATATTTTTCGCTGCAATAAGAGTACTAGAACACGTAAAGCAATGAGCAAATATGGCATAAGCGTGAGGCCTTTGGTTACTCGGTAATTCTAGCGTTGCGTAAAGTGAATTTCCTCGAGAATTCTTTATCTCTAGCTTCTGAGTACCCATAATAATATAATTTAAGTTTTGACGAATTAAAGATCAAAACATTACGAAGGTTATTTCACGCCATCCATTTGGTCTTGCTTATCCATATCGGTAGGCATTTTCCAACCTTCTCGCGTTCTAACCGGAGTACAATCTAAAGTATTTGCAGGTCTCATCAGCATGATTCGAATGCTGAAAATGACTGGCCTGTATCGACTTGAGAAAAATCCATAAAAAGATCTGCCGTTTTCGAATGGCCATGCATTGAGTATTGGTGTTTCAAGCGCAGGAATAATTAACCAATCTCCGCGCATTTTAATTCCAAATCCGAGCTTATAGTGCAATTGAGCGGCAATTTTTCCGGGGTTCTCATTTCCAAAAGGATCTGGAGCAGCGCTCTGATTTGCCATAA
Organism: uncultured Flavobacteriales bacterium; assembly: GCA_905479105.1. Classification (GTDB taxonomy): domain Bacteria; phylum Bacteroidota; class Bacteroidia; order Flavobacteriales_G; family Salibacteraceae; genus SHAN690. The sequence continues at coordinate 316,573 of CAJQLE010000003.1, read as the reverse complement.
ATGCATAACCAGCATTCGCTCCCAACGAATGCTGAATGAAGTTGTATTTATTGATTCGCCAGATGTGATTGAAATTGACAAATGCTTCCGCATAATGAAATCCGAATGTACCTTCTGTTTCTTCCAACGCGGAAATAGGAGCTTCAGAAGGAATAGAAACGATTTGACCATTTGCCTTTTCGCTCCCCCTTAAACCTTTGTAAGAGACGCCATAATCCATGAACTTAAAGAACTTCCAATACGGAAGCATTTTATAGCGCCCCACTTCAGCATAAATGCCTGGCCTGCCCAAGCCTCGAGCTCTTGCATCGAATTTCTGTGTGGATGTTTCATCAAACGTTCGGTTTTGGTAAATAAATGGCGTCATCATATACGTTGCCCCTGGCGCAAAGAACCAACCACTCATTTTATACTGAGGTGCTTTTGGTAAGATTTCATTGTAATGCTTCTGAAAAGAAACAGGCTTTTTCCTGCCTTTTTGAGCATATAAATTACCGCTAAATAAGATCGAAATAAAAGCTATAGTCAATACCAGTCTCATACACCAAAACTACATTAAGCTTCATTGCCCTCTAGTTAACCCATAGAGATATTTAAACAACCACTCGGTTAATTCGATAAAATTGACACAAGGCCTAATTTTATTCTTAGCTCAACAAGAAGAATAATCAGATATTTAGCCGCTATTAATTTCCATTTACGCCATATGTTTCATGACGTCAAGTAAGTTATCAGATCTACTTAAAAAGTATCTCCCGTACATCGCGTTATTTCTTTTGGTTGTTTGTATTCTAGGCTTTAACCATTTGCTTGAATTAAGGGCCGCAGAAGGAAGAAGAGCTATAGTTACATTCGAAATGATGCAGAATAATAATTGGATTGTTCCCTATCAATATGGTTACCCTTATTACAATAAACCCCCGTTTTACAATTGGGTGATTGGTTCTTCCTTTATCTTATTTGGCACCATTAATGAGTTTGCCCTCCGTTTTCCGGGAGTTTTATCGCTCTTGCTGACAGCGTTTCTAATCTATTCTATTGGTAAAAATTACCTCAACAATCATGTTGCATTGCTGGGTACTGAAATTTTATTTCCGGCCAGAGGACATTTACGATACACACTCAACCCAAGAAACATGATCTTTGTAGGATTTGAATTGGAGGGCAACAGTTACCGTGTTGGAAACCAAAATAGTGCTTTCTTAGATCCTTTTGACGGGAAAAAGGATGAGCTAGAGATAAGAAGAAGCGAACTTAGATTCAGGTTTATATATGAACGCCAACTGATAGGTTTCTTTTGGCTTTCAGCTCAGGCAGGTTATCGCGTAAACTACTCCTACAACATTGATGAAGTTCCAAACGGCACTGATTTCTATCGTGGATTTTTCGGAGATCAGCCACTTGCAGTGCAAAATACATTGGGCAATCCCTTTTACTTCAATGTGAGCATCAACTTAGTAAGTCCTTAAATTTTAGCGCAGCTTGTATTGATAATGTTAAAAGCAATTTAAGGCGTTTTTAAGGTCCGCTAAAGAATTGAAATGGAAGTATAGATTACTTTCATCGCTTAAAATTATCACCCATGAAAAACAAGAGTGTCTTAGTCGCATTGTTGGTTATGGCAGCCATATCAATTCAAAGCTGCGGAAAGCAAGATCCTGTATGCGATGGAAGCGAGCCAACATACGATAATGAAATTGGAGCAATCCTAACGGCCGAATGTGCTACGGGCAGCTGTCATCCATCCTATTCTACTTATAGTGGCATTCAAGGCATCATAAACAACGGGCAGTTCGAAAGAGAAGTACTCACAAATCAGAGTATGCCGAGAGGTGGAAAGTTATCGCAGTCTGAGATCAATGCAATACAATGTTGGGTTGATAATGGATATCCTGAAAACTAATATTGTGAAAGAAAAAGCGAACGAATTCCCGCAATATCTCGCTAAGCCAGCGCAGGAGACATTGCTAACCAAGGGCGTTTTTATCTTAAATGATCTTTCGCGCTTTACTAAATCTGAAATAAAAGCATTGAAGGGCATTGGTCCAGAAGCCTTTGCGAAAATTCAGAGCGACCTTTGGGATGAAGGGATTTCCTTCAAAAAAGAGAAGCACTAACGCGCCAACAGAGCCAACATCATCTCCTCCACCTCTTTCGAATCCCATTTGGCTTCGATATTTGGCATAGCCATTACCTCATCCATAATACTTTGTTGACGCTGCCCTTCTTTCCAAGCTACTGAATAGCGGATATCTGAGAAAGTGGTCATACTATACAATGGCATCCATTTGTCAGGATACTTTTCTGCGAATTGAGCTTCAATCTTCTTTTGCAGCAAAAACTTTGGATCAGCTACATAATCGCGCATCACATGGTAGTTGTGCAGAGATAAATCTTGTAAACCATCTCCATCAGGCTTTCGCACAACACTGTACTCTGCAAAGATTTTATCCCAATCGTGATTATGCTTAATCATTAGATCATTCATTACGGTAGTATCCTCAAAACCCGCATTCATACCTTGTCCATAAAAAGGAACAGTAGCGTGAGCTGCATCACCCATCAAAGCCGTTTTTCCATGATGCCAAGGATAACATCGCGTTATTGCTAATGAGGCCAAAGGATGATCTTCCCATGCATCAGCAATGTTTGGCATCATTTCATAGAAATCAGGGAAGGTTGTTTTGAAAAAATCATTCACCGCCTCTTTAGATGTAAGTTTTTCAAAGCTATTTTCTCCTTCAAATGGCATAAATAAAGTACACGTAAATGAACCATCCTCATTAGGAAGGGCAATCATCATGAATCGACCACGCGGCCATATATGCAAAGCACTCTTTTCAAGTTTATAGCTGCCATCTTCATTGGCTGGCAAAAGAATTTCGCGGTAGCCGTCTTCAATATACGTCTGGCTATAATTGAACCGATCAAGCTTCTGCATAGAGTTATACCTAATAGCTGAAAAAGCCCCGTCACACGCAAAGATCAAATCACTTTTAACTTCAAATTTTTCTCCACTTTCACTATTTTCAAAGTAGCAAATCCCCGCTTTCATATCTGCGCCTAAGCACTTTGTATTGTAGGTGATTTTCGCATTTCCCACTTGCTCTGCAATGTCCATCATGCGAGCATTTACTCCACCTCTCGAAACAGAATTGATTGCCTGCCCTTCCTTTCCATAAGGCTGATACGTTAAATTACCTGCTAAATCATGCATAATTCTACCTGGCATTGGAATGGCAATTTCGCGGATCAAATGATCTACACCTGCTCCTTTTAAAGCCTTCCATCCTCTATCAGAAAGAGCCAAGTTAATAGACTTTCCGGCAGATATTTCAGCTTTCCGAATATCTGATCTACGTTCAAATATTTGAACTTTATATCCTGCCTTAGACAAATAAACCGCCCATAGCGACCCAACCAATCCTGCTCCAACAATAGTTACCTCTTTCATTCTATTCCTTTTTTAAGCTGTTAAGCAGTCAAAGCTTTTTTCAATATTTCACCAAATCGATATACGTCTTCATAAGAGTTATAAAGCGGCACAGGAGCCATTCTAATCACATTGGGTTCTCTCCAATCAGCAATCACGCCATCCGCTGTGATTTGATCAAATAACTTCCTGCCATAGCCATGAGCAACCACACTCAATTGACACCCTCTTCTGTGATGCTCTTTTGGTGTGATAATTTCCAAGTCAGCGCCCGTCTCCTTTACAACTTCTTGAATCACATACTCCAAATAATCAGTCAGTGGACGGCTTTTTGCCAACAAACGTGGCATTGTTGCTTCTTGAAACATTTCAAGCGAAGCCAAATAAATGGCCATATTAAATACTGGTGCATTGCTCATTTGCCATGCCTCAGCACTTTGCATTGGCACAAATTCAGGTTCCATTTTAAACCGTGTTTCTTTGTCGTGCCCCCACCAGCCTGCTAGAATTGGAAATTTGCGTTTATGATGATTCTTATGAACAAACAATCCACCTACTGAACCTGGCCCTCCATTTAAGTATTTATACGTGCACCACGCGGCAAAATCAACTTGCCACTCATGCAACTTCACTTCAATGTTTCCCATTCCATGAGCCAAGTCGAAACCGCAATACGCCCCAACCTTATGAGCTACATCAGTAATCACTGCCATATCAAACACCTGCCCACTATAATAGTTGACACCGCCAATCATTACTGTAGCTAGTGAATCGCCAAGCTCGTAAATTTTTTCAATGATTGCATCTTCCGTGATGATATCAGAACCCTTTGCTGGGGCAATCTCTATAATGGCATCAGCGATATCAAACCCGTGCAATTTTGCTTGAGATTGCATGGCATAAGTATCTGATGGAAATGCTTTTTTCTCACACAATATCTTGTATCGTGTTTTAGTAGGCTGATAGAAGCTCGCCATTAAGCTATGGATATTTGCAGTAAGTGAACCCATTGCAACAACTTCAGACTCCTTAGCACCAGCAATTTCGGCCATTGCTTTTGAGAAAAACTCGTGGTAAGAATACCATGGTCTCCGTGCTTCAAAATGACCTTCCACTCCATATTTCCTCCAGTCTTCTAATTCTTGTTTCAGATAAGCCTCTGCAGATTTTGGCTGAAGTCCAAGGCTATTTCCGGTAAAGTATAAGGCCTGTTTTCCATTGATCTCAGGGTGATAAAACAGGTCTCTAAAAGATGCAAGAATATCAGCTGCATCTTGCTTTTGGGCGTATTTAAGGGTGTTTTCCACAGTATTCAATTATCTATTGCAATGTTAAGTAAGGTAAGGCTTTCTATCATCATTAAATAGGTACCGTAATCAATATATCTAGGTGACAAAAGTCACATTTCGCTGTGATACCGGGCATAAAATGGGAGTACAAACGCCTCCACATTTGTACCATCAAACAAAAACAAATGAAAGCAATCAACACTATACTAATAGCCACCTTAATATCAAGCTCAGCTTTCGGCCAAACAAAAATGGTAATAACCTCTACTTCTAACATCTCAATATACGGTACAAGTAATGTGCATGATTGGCCGGAGCATTGTGAGTCGCAGGTTAAATCCATCACTGTAAACATGGAAGAAAACAAGCCACACTATGGATGTAAACGAGGTCATTACTCTTTAAATGGGACATTGCTTCCTCTGCCGTGACAATTTTCATTACAATTTTTGTTTTTGTTTGAAGCGCGAAAGTTAGATTTCTGAATTGACAATAACATGATTTTCGTTTGGTTTAAGTGTGAATCTCATCTGTATACATTGTCACTCAGGCTATGGATTAACATCTCTATTTTTGAGCTCAATTTGGAAACAATGAATCACACCATCACTTATGTTTTACTCTTCACACTTGGCTTAACGGCATCTTGCACTTCGAGTGTTAAAGAGAACGAGATTACAACGGAAAGTGCAGATCAAATGATTGCGGTTGTTCCTCACCCAGGAGAAAATCTATTCAATGCTTATTGCTACTCATGTCACAATGGAGAAGCAAGGCAAGATTCAAGAATTGCTCCTCCTATTTTTGCTATTCAAAGACGCTACAAAATGGAATATTCAGAAATGGATGCCTTTGTTAGCGCATTAGCTGAATTCACCCTGAACCCGAGTGAAGACAGCGTATTAATGTATGATGCCATTGAAAAATTCGGACTTATGCCTCCAATGGCATATGACAAATCAGACGTTCTAAGAATCGCTGAATACATCTACCAAGTTGACTTCACACATCCTGGAAATCAGCCAGCAAATGGGAAAGGCGAGAAGCTTCAACCAAAGCAGAGAGGAAAGTTTGTTGCGAGTGCAACCAAGGCGAACCTTGGTCAAAATCTAATGGCTGCAATAAAGTCTAAAGGAACGAAAGGAGCAATAGAATTTTGCAATATTCATGCGATAAGCATAACTGATAGTATGCGAAACGAAATGGGAGTTGAAAGCATTCAACGAGTTAGTGACAAAGCCCGAAACCCAAAAAACATAGCCAACAAAGAAGAAATCGGTTATATCAACATATTCAAAGCTCAGCTGGAAAACGGGGAAGATTTTGAAGTCATTTTGAATGATCTAGGAGAAACATTTGTTTACTATTCTCCCATCACCACATAAGCTTTGCACTCAATGTCATGGCTCTGAACAATCGATAAAACCTGAAGTGCTTGCCAGCATTAATAACCTTTATCCAGAAGATAAAGCAACTGGTTACTCTGAAAACGAAGTAAGAGGTATGTGGAAAATAGTCATGGCTAAAGATTAATTATCACATTTGTTCACCAACCAACTTACCTATTTCTAGGTCTTTAAAGCGTGAGCAAAGTTTTTCGTTATTCATTATTCGGGGTCATCGCATTTGTGCTGAGTTTTTACTTTTCGTCTTGCGAAGACGAATTCAATGAATTTGAATTTGCAAATGACATCGTTGTTTCAGGAAACCTGATGTTTGATGGAGACTCAGCAATAGCGAACCAAAGAGTTATATTGACGCTAGATTATCTGAGAAACCCTGTTATGAATGCAGCGTTTCTTGATCAGATAATACTTGATAAAGACACTACCGATGAAAATGGATTCTTCTCTTTTACTTACAAACAGAACAATAAAATAGTTGGCTCTGATACCTACGGCAATTCCGAAAGCGAAGGCCTACGGATGAGGGCAGGAAACAACACCTCTTTTTCTTGTTTTCCTTCAAACAGAAACCTTTCAGAACTCGAGATATATACTACTCAAGAAATGGACCTGAGCCTCTCGATTAATTTAGGATTGGTAGATATGGATACCGTTTTTTTAAATTATCCACCATTGGATACTCTTCATCCAAACTATATTGAAAGATTGGATTCTGATGGATTTAGACACGTATTATTTTACGCATTGTCAAGTCCGAATAAAACCATCATCGCATCTTATTCAACCCAACTTAAAAATGCTCGATACGAAGGATTATCTTCAGAAAGACGTGGTTTCGAATCGATAAAATACGCGATAGGCTTTGATGCGTACCTCAATGCACAAGTCAGAAGCTGGCGTCCTGAAGGCAAACCATTTACCGATCAATTGGAAATCTCCATCAATTGATCATTTTTGCGTCATTATGAACGTGAATAACCTCATTATTCGAAAAGGAACTCAACAGGATGTGCCATCCTTGTTAAGTTTAATCAAAGAATTAGCCATCTACGAGAAAGCTGAAAATGAAGTCATCGTTACCGAAGAAATTCTTATCAGAGATGGCTTTGGCGAACATCCGCTTTATCAATTAGCCGTTGCTGAATACGAAGGCTCGGTCCTTGGGATTGCCCTTTACTATTTCGCCTACTCTACATGGAAAGGGCGCTATCTCTATTTAGAAGATTTTGTGGTGAAAGAAGAAATGCGCGGTAAAGGAATTGGAAAGCCACTGTTTCAGTTCATTGTGAATATTGCCAAAGAAGAAGGTGTAAAAAGAATGGGATGGCAAGTGCTAGATTGGAATGAGCCCGCCATTAAATTCTACGAGACGTATGGGGCTGACTTATCATCTGAGTGGCTTAACGGAAGGCTATATTTTGACTAATCTTGAAGTCTATGAAAGTGTTCAAATTCGGTGGCGCCTCTGTCAAAGATGCTCAAGCAGTCAGAAACCTCAAGCAAATTATTGAGACTGAAACCGGCAATCGACTTCTCATTGTGATTTCCGCCATGGATAAGACGACCAACTGGCTTGAACGCGTGGTAGAAGCATTTAGTGCAAATCAAGCTTGGAAAGAGCTGCTTCTTAAAGTATTTGATTTTCATCGCGCACAACTTGAATTATTAGTGGGCAAAGAACAAAGCTCAGCCACTGAATCAATCGATAAAATCCAACATTATGCGTTCACTTTCTTGGAGCAAGACGAAAACACTGACTTCGATTTTGTTTATGATCAAATCGTATCGTTAGGAGAAATCCTCTCTACGAAAATCATTGCCGCATATTTAGAGCGCGAAGGACTGGATATCAAATGGGCCGATGCTAGAAAATTGGTTCATACAGACAATACCTATCGCGATGCAAAAGTTAATTGGGAAGAAACAGAAAGTAGAATAAAGGAATTCTGGTCTTCTGAAAAAGCAAATTTTGTCATCACTCAAGGGTTTATTGGTGGCGGTGAACACAATCGAATGACCACATTAGGACGTGAAGGATCAGATTTTTCAGCTGCAATTTTCGCCTACTGCCTCACTTCAGAATCAGTTACCATTTGGAAAGATGTGCCAGGAATGTTGAATGCAGATCCAAAACATTTTTCCAATACTAGTTTACTTGAGAACATCTCTTATCGCGAAGCAATTGAGTTGAGCTATTATGGCGCTTCCGTTATTCATCCTAAAACCATAAAACCTCTAGAGAATAAGCACATTCCGCTTTATGTAAAAAGCTTCAAAGAACCAACCGAACCTGGAAGTTCCATTAATGATAACACGAGCGAAGACAGCAAAATTCCGAGCTACATCTTCAAGTCAGACCAAGTTTTGATTTCAATTTCAAGTCGAGATTTTTCATTCATTGTTGAAGAACATATCAGCGACATTTTCAAACGATTTGCAGCCCACCGTCTGAAAATTCAAACGATGCAAAATTCAGCCATAAGTTTTTCAGTAAGTGTGGCCAACCATCCGAGCCAGATCAAAGCGCTCATAAAAGAATTACAAAAAGACTATAAAGTGCTTTACAATGACGGTCTGGAGTTACTCACTATTCGACACTTCAATGAGCAAATAGTGTCTGAGCTAATAAAAGACAGAGAGGTTATGCTGGAGCAGAAAACAAGGCACACAATGCGCATACTTATGCGTGGCCAAAAGCTTCTATAATCTTGTCCGCTAAAATGGATGAAAGCTTCTCGTATGATTCTACTGTCAGTCCTGCAATGTGAGGTGTTAGAACTACCTTTTCATTCTTCATTAAAGCATTTGCAGTTTCAGGAAGTTCTTCTAAAGGAGGCATCTTTAAATTCTCCGTTTCGAATTCTAAAACATCTAAGCACGCACCTAAAACTTTTCCGCTATCTATAGCCTTAAGTAAAGCAGAGGTATCAACTATGTTTCCTCGTGATGTATTGATTAAATAAACTGGCTTTTTAAAAGACGCCAACCATTGATCATTGACTAGGCAATGTGTTTCCTCGTTATAAGGAAGGTGAATGCTCACCACATCAGCTGATTCAAATACATCTTCCATTGCGCTCCCCTTCACAACTGCAGAATCGTAGCCTGATTTATATTTATCGAAGGCAATTATTGGTGTTTGAAAACCACTTAACACTCTAGAAAATGCTTCTCCTGTATTTCCGAATCCGATGATCGCAATTGTCTTTCCTTGGAGCTCAACTCCTTCATTGGCTTTTCGAATCCACCGCCCTTTTCTGACCTCAGTGTCAGCAGTATTTATGCGATTAAACAACGTTAGCAGCAAACCTAATGCATGTTCTGCTACTGCCTGCCTATTTCCTTCTGGAGAACTTAATACAGCAATACCTTTCTCAAGAGCGTACTCATTATCAATATGCTCTAAACCCGCTCCAACCCGTCCAATAAACTTTAAATGGGAAAAACGATCCATAAACTCCTTATCCAAAGTCATCCTGCTTCTCAAAACCAATCCATCAGCCTTAGCAAAAAGCTCAAAGACTTCATTATCATTTAATCGAGAAGCATCAACACACACATGTCCGTTTTCTTCTAATCTAGAATACAGTGATGCTTGAATGGTATCTATTACTATAATTTTCATTCCTTCTTGGCTGCAACTACTCTCACTTCGACCCTGCGGTTTCTTTCATTAGCCGCATCTTTTTCAATCTTACTTGGCAAAGACATAATTACTTTATCAGCAAGTAGGGGAGCATTATGTTCTTCATTTACAGTTGAAATTCGCAACTGATCTATTCCTTTCTCAGCCAACTTAGTTTTAACGTAAGTTGCTCTTTCTAGCCCTAATTCTGGCTTTTCGTTTAATGCTATATGCCCAACAAGTTCGATTTGAAGTGCTGGGTTCAGCTCTAAAATTTTCGCAAGTGAAGCTAAAATAATCTCATCACTGAGGGTGTCAGCTTGTGTAAAGCCGCCATCTTGAGAATAGCTTCTGTTCGCATCTGCAAATTGAAAACTGTGTTCTTGAAAACTAAAAGGAGGCATTTTTCTGCCTTGGGCGAATGATACAGATGAGAGTAAAGTGAAGAAAATCAAAAGCAGTTTCATTCTCTATGCGATGTAAAGAAGGTGTCCAATAATGAAGTAAATAAACAAGCCAAGCACGTCATTTACTGTCGTGATAAAAGGTCCTGTAGCAAGCGCTGGATCTATATCGTACTTATCTAAAATTAATGGCACAAAGGTCCCGAAAAGAGTAGCGATAATAATCACACTCAACAGCGCTAAACTCACGGTATAGCTCAAAGCAAGAGAATCGCCAAAAATCATATTATATCCAAATATGATGACTGCACAAACAAGTCCATTCAATAGGCCAACCATGAATTCCTTTCCAAGCTTAGGGAGTATTCCGGACATTCCCATTGACTTTGTTGCCAAGCCTTGAACAATAATTGCTGATGACTGAACACCAGCATTTCCACCCATCGCTGCTATCAGCGGAATGAAAAACGCCATTTCTGGATAAAGTTGAAGGTCTCCTTCATACAACTCAATTACTCTTGCTCCAAGAATACCACCAAGCAATCCTATTAACAACCAAGGTAATCTAGCTCGAGTTAAAGTGAGAACATTATCGGATGAGTCTACATCGCCAGAAATACCCGAAGCAAGAGCATAATCCTTCTCCGCCTCCTCGCGAATTACATCAACGACATCATCAATCGTGATCCGACCTTGTAAGCGACCCAATTCGTCAACAACAGGAAGCGCAACAATGTCGTACTTCTCCATTATACTCACTACTTCCTCCTGATCTTCATCAACCTTCACAAATTTTATCTGGGAATCATATATATCAGAAATTAAGGTTTTTAATGGTGTCAAGAGCATCTTTTTAATAGGCAATCTTCCAACCAAGACACCTTCTCCATCAACTACATATATCGTGTAAACATGATCAATTGCTTCCGCTTGTTTCCGCATTTCTTTAACGGCTGTTGAAACTGTCCAACTCACGTTTACTCTGATCAATTCTTTTGCCATGAGCGCACCTGCCGTGCCCTCTTTGTAATGCAATAGGTCAACAATATCTCTTGCTTGTTGACGGTCTTCAATCATGGAGATAATCTCCTCCTTTTGCTCTTGAGCAAAGAGATTCAACATGTCTGCAGCATCGTCACTATCGAGATTATCAATAAGCTGCTCTGCAATTTCTTTTGAAGAAAGGGATCCAAGAAATCTATCCCGTTTATCCTCGTCCATGTGCGTAAGCACATCAGAAGCGATATTGGCATCTAGCACTTTATAAAGTACTGTGGCTTCTTCCAACTCAAGTTCGTCCAGAATTTCGGCAACATCTGCTGGATGCAGCTCATGCACAAGCTCAATAAGAGCAAGCTCATCATTGCGAACAATGGCCTCTTTTAGGTCATTAAGATATTCTCTGGTTAATTCGAACTGCATGCCTCAGTAATGATCGAGCCAAAAGTATAATTATTTAAGCGGTGCTAAAGCGTTTGTGAGCTCAACAAATTCAGTATAATCTAATTGCTCAGGTCGCATCGTTAAATATCGATCAATAAGCTTACTGTTCTCCTCGTTTATCAAGTCCTTCAAAGACTTTCTCAGCATTTTTCTTCTTTGATTAAAAGACCGTTTGACGATTGACTTGAAGGCGATTTCATCGCAATCCAATTTCAATTTTTCCTTGCGTTTCAAGATAATGACTCCTGACTGCACTTTAGGTGGTGGCTCAAACGCTTGAGCATCAACCGTAAATAGATATTCCACATCATAGTAGGCTTGAGTCAAGACACTAATTATTCCATAAACTCGGCTTCCTTTTTTTGAGGCAATTCTTGCGGCTACTTCCTTTTGAAACATGCCAACCATACCCACAACGTTGTACTTATTCTCGATGATCTTAAAAACAATTTGACTTGAAATATTGTATGGAAAATTACCAATAACAGCTATCTCGTCTTTGATATCCCACTGCAAAAAATCCTGAAGCTTAATTTTATCCACGTGCATGGGATAGGTGCGTTTCAAATAATCGATAGACTCTTGATCAACATCAAAAAGTTCAAGCTTCCTATATCGCTCAACCAGATGTTTGGAGAGCACTCCATCCCCTGCTCCAACTTCTATCAGTGAATCAAAAGAAAGTGGTGCCAGCGCATCAACAATTTTCAATGCTACATTCTCATCTCTCAGAAAATGCTGGCCAAGATGCTTTTTTGCTCGAACTGGAGATCTCATTAGATAACTTCTAATAATGTTCTGAAAGCAACAAACTTGTCCTTATACTTTTTGGCATGATCGCGTTGAAGAGCTGGAGCATGGTCTGCATAATACTCTTCCAACTTATCCATGCTTTGGCATTTATATTGAAAAGAATACGTGATGCCATCCGTATCATCCACTAAAACTTTAGCTACCTGATGATCGATAAACTTTTGAGTTGCCATAACCTCAGGAATATGAATTGATCTCATCCACTCCATCCACTCATCGTGAACATCATTATCAACCTTAACGGTGACGTTGTAAATTATCATGGCGATAAAGTTAAGACCTTAAATCACTCAAGATTAACTGCTATTACCTTCGTTAACAACAATACTTTTTCATGCTTGGTATTTTCTGTTGATGAACAAGAAAGATTCCCGACTTACTTCAGGAATATCAATTATACTCATGAAAATTACTTTGTAATAACGATTTTGAATGATTCGTTAATCGCACTATTTAGGCACGTTAAAAAATAAACACCTGACCCAAGTCCACTTATAATTGTGGTTTCGCTGCCTCGAGTTTGAACTTCTCTAACTATTTGACCCATAGCATTTCGAATTTCGAACGTACAATCAACATCTGAAGCGACATACAAGTGAATGAGGTTGTTTGAAGGATTTGGGTATACAGTGAACTTAATATCTCCGCTTTCATTTGAAGACAAATAAATATCCCTTACCTCGCTAATATCTAAAGTTCCATCAAAATCCAATTGTTCTAATCTGCAGTAAGAACGACCAAGTAATGGAAAGAGGTCTGTAGTAAAATAGTATTGCTCTTCAGATGAATTACCCTTAGCAATAACTTTTTCAATCGTTTCCCAATTTGCTAAATCGGAACTTCTTTGAACCTCAAAAAGATCGTTATTCACCTCAGAAGCTGTAACCCAAGTCAGATTTACTTGACGATCGCTCGTTGGAATAGCCTCAAACATTAATAATTCAACTGGTAAGATTACTGAGTTAGTGCCTATTGTATAACCAAGCCCGCCACCCGTTAATATATTGGTAGAAAATTCAACAAAATCAACGCCATCTTGAAGCCCTTGGTTGGTTGGGAAAAGTTGAGAAGAATTAGAGACACCCAAAGCTTGAAGATCAGGACTAGCTGGATCAAAGGTTCCTGAATTTACTGCAAACCATCTCAAGCCAGAGACATTACCGGTATTTCCCGCATTTTGCTGATTCCAGCGAATGGCTGCAGCCTCTAGTGTGTCCGACTCCTGACTGTCATAGAAGAATCGAATATTAACATTACCATTTAAACTACCACTGGTTATGTTCAAATTCCAATAACGCCCAAGGACAAATGTCGCATCTTGATTTCCTAAATCAATTGCACTGTATAAACCAGCTTCTGTAGAAGGATTAATCGAGGCCGGCAAAGAGGCCTAGGCCGGCAAAGAGGCCTGAACAGTGAATGGATTCGTATTTGCATCTGCAGGAGTATGTTCAATCGCAAATAAAAGCTGCTTTGGATTCGCTGGATCATAATAGTAAGTCCAAGGATCATTTTCACAAGTCGAAGAAATCACGATTGTAGTATTTGAAGGCGACAATATTACTACTCCTCCGATGCAAGGCTCATCTCGCCAATCTCTCTCAACGGTGCCTCCATCTGTATCAGGAAAGTCAAGAGCATCTTGATTATTATTTGAAGCATTAGCAATTCCGTAAGGTCCGACAAACTGATCGAAATTATCATCTAAGCCGTCTCCATCTGCATCTGCACCGGCTGCCGTTGTATTCGCAACACCATCACCATCTGTATCCCAACCTTCAATAAGGTCTGATTCTCCATCATCATCAGAATCTAAGTCTAAATAATCCGGATTACCAGTGCCATCAGTATTCACCGGAGTCAAATATGTTCCTCCAGCATCTGGATCAAATGCATCAGAAATTCCATCTCCATCAGCATCAGCTGCTAAGGGCTTAAAATTCCTGTATATCAAAGTATTTGTCATTATTTCTCAAAATTCCAAGTGACGAAACCTCTCCATAAAAACGTATTCCCGCATTAGTGACCAAAACCCACCTGAAAAATAAAGGTTGGCTAAGATAACACTCATAGCATTCGTTCTGATTCTATTGGAGACTTTCATTGTTAATTATCAGGTTTTTATCAAAAAAATGCATTTAAAAAAAACTTTAAGGAATACTATACGGATTAAGACGAATAAAGATTCACTAACGCTAAATTCGCGGATCATTTTTTAGCAATGGAATACGATTTCTCAGATATTGAATCGAAATGGCGCGCACATTGGTCTGAAAACCAAACGTTCAAAGCACAGACTCAAACAACAAAACCCAAATACTATGTCCTAGACATGTTCCCATACCCTTCTGGTTCTGGACTTCATGTTGGACATCCACTGGGTTATATCGCCAGTGACATCTATGCTAGATACAAGAGACATTGTGGTTTCAATGTCTTGCACCCGATGGGTTATGACGCGTTTGGACTTCCAGCAGAACAATATGCTATTGAAACCGGTCAGCATCCTGCAGCAACGACAAAGGCCAACATAAAGAGATATCGAGAACAATTAGACCTTATTGGTTTTTCATTTGATTGGAGCAGAGAGGTAAATACCTCTTCACCAGACTTCTACAAATGGACTCAATGGATTTTTATTCAATTATTTCATAGCTGGTATGATCAGGCAAATGAAAAAGCAAGACCCATTCAAACTCTAATTGAGCAATTCGAAAAGAACGGTAATGAGACCATAAATGCTGCTTGTGATGATGTCTTTAACTTCTCAGCTGAACAATGGAAGTCATTTGCAGATAATAAGAAACGTGAAATTCTATTAAACTACAGAATAGCTTACAGGGCTGAAACAACAGTCAATTGGTGCCCAGAATTAGGCACTGTCTTAGCCAATGATGAGGTTGTGAATGGGGTAAGCGAAAGAGGCGGATTCCCAGTTGAGCAAAGAAAAATGAAGCAATGGTCATTGCGAATAACAGCCTTTGCTCAGCGTCTTCTTAACGGACTTGAAACAATAGAATGGACAGATTCTCTAAAAGACATTCAAAGAAATTGGATTGGGAAAAGTGAAGGTGCCGAAATCGAATTTAAGGTTGCGGAGCATGACCAAAACTTTCGAGTATTCACAACTCGTCCAGATACAATTTTTGGTGCTACATTCATGGTTCTTGCACCAGAACATGAACTAGTATCCAAAATCACCACAACCAATTGCAGCTCTGAAATTCAGAAATATTTAGAATTCGCAAAATCTCGATCGGAACGTGAACGAATGACTGAAGTTAAGGATGTCACGGGTGCTTTTACAGGCGCATATGCTGAAAACCCACTTACTGGTCAGCAAGTTCCTATTTGGATTAGTGATTATGTCTTGGCCAACTATGGCACTGGAGCTATCATGGCTGTTCCAGCGGGTGATCAAAGAGATTGGGATTTCGCAACAAAATTTGACTTGCCGATCGTACCGATAATTGAAAATCAAGACATCAGTCAAGGTGCAGATGACAGAAAAGATGGTATGATGATTAACTCCGACTATCTTGATGGTAAATCTGTTACAGAAGCGAAAATTGAGGTTATCACCAAGCTCGAGTCCATGAAAATAGGCCAGAAAAAAGTGAATTATAAATTGCGTGATGCCGTTTTCAGTCGCCAACGATATTGGGGCGAGCCTTTTCCAATTTACTACAAAGACGACATACCGTATACTATAGATGAGGACAGGCTTGATGAAATAAAACTACCCGAGATTGACAACTTCAAGCCCACTGAAACAGGAGAACCACCATTGGGTAGAGCAACGCAATGGAATTGGGACCGTGAAGCAGGCAAAATAGTTGAAAATGGCAAAGGATATGCAATGGATTTGAACACTATGCCGGGATGGGCAGGTTCAAATTGGTATTACCTGCGCTATATGATGGAAGGTAATCCAGAAAAGAGGTCGAAGGAATTCGTTACGAAACACGCTGTTCAATACTGGAAGCAGGTGGATTTATATATGGGAGGTGCAGAGCATGCTACAGGCCACTTATTGTATTTCAGATTCATCACCAAGTTTCTTTTTGACTTAGGATATATTCCTTTTGACGAGCCTGCTAAGAAATTGGTGAATCAAGGAATGATTCAAGCTGAGGATGGTCAAAAAATGAGTAAGCGATATGGAAATGTAGTCAACCCAGATGATGTCATTTTAGAGCATGGCGCAGATGCTTTGCGCTTGCACGAAATGTTTCTTGGCCCTATTGAAATGCATAAACCTTGGAATACAAAAGGCATTGAAGGCGTCTCTAAATTCATGAGAAAACTGTGGCGCCTATTTCATGTTGGAGATGAATTCGTTGTGTCTGATGAAACCCCTGCGAAAGACGAGCTAAAAGCACTGCATAAATGCATCCAAAAAGTTACTGAGGACATGGAAAGGTTCTCCTTCAATACTTCTGTAAGTGCCTTTATGGTAGCGGTGAATGAACTGACTGAGTTAAAATGCAACAAACGAGAAATTCTAGAAAACCTCGTAATTCTTTTAAGTTGCCACGCACCTCACATTGCAGAAGAATTGTGGAATCGACTGGGACATGAACATTCTATCTCCGAAGCTGAGTGGCCTGAATTGAATGAAGAATACCTAAAGTCTGATGTTGTGAATTACCCTGTTTCTTTCAATGGTAAAACGCGTTTTCATCTTGAGCTGCCTGCCGGCTTGGATAAATCATCTATTGAAGAAGCTGCTTTGAGTCATGAAGTGGCGGTTAAGTGGCTTGATGGAAATTCTCCGAAGAAAGTAATTGTTGTTCCCGGAAGAATAGTCAACATCGTGGTTTAAATTGTATTTGGCACATACTTTGTTTTCATTCAGACAAACAATGAATTATGGAATTTAGTTTCATCTTATCGGGGTTGCTATTATTTCTGCAGCCAGTTGTTAGTGATTCATCTCCTCAAATTACTGAGCAAGAGTTAACAATTGTGCTGCCTGAGGTTAATCATCATGCATTCAAAAGAGGCGAGCGTCTGGAGTACGAAGTTTCTTACGGTTGGTTAGATGCTGGTGAAGCAATCATAGAAATCACACAAGAAAAAGAGAAAATTGCAGGACGAGATGTTTTTCATGTGATTGGAACTGGAAACTCCCTAGGAACTTTTAATTGGTTTTTTAAAGTGAGGGATAGGTATGAAACCTACGTTGATGAAAAGGGCGTGTTTCCATGGATATTTATTCGAGATATCCATGAAGGAGGGTTCGATCTGAAACAATACTATACGTTTGATCATTTCAAAGAAAAAGTAAAGACCAACAAAGGGAAAGAATACGACATACCATTGGGTGTTCAAGACATGATCTCAGCGCTATACAGAGCACGCGCATTGGATGTAAGCCAGGTTAAACCAGGTCAAGTCTTCGAAATTCAAGCCTTCGTTGACAATGAATTTTGGCCATTGAAGATTAAGTATCTAAGAAACGAAACCATTCAAGTTGACAAAGGCGACTTTGACTGTATGGTTTTCGTGCCAGTTGTTCAAACAGGGCGTATCTTCAAAAAGGAAGAAGACATGATGGTTTGGGTTACAAATGATCAAAATAAAATTCCAATTCTAGCGAAAGCAAAAGTCGTTGTGGGTTCAGTTACGATGGAAATTCGTGACTATAAAGGCTTGGCAAATCCCATTTCTAAAGTCGATTAATTCCGCCTTCACTTCTGATTGTTAGAAACTGCTGATCTTCAGGTTAGCCAACCCTCTTTTAGACGCTAATTTCGAACATTGCATAAACAGTGATTTAGTGATTGATTCAAAAGAAGAAAAGCTAGCCAAGCTCAACGAAAAATATGAGTCGATGGGGCAGGATATAAACGCCTACTTAGACGGACTATTATTATCCAACTACCTTACTTATTGGGACTATATACATCTGGACACCTTGCTCACCTTGCAACATCCAAAAACAGATTATCCTGATGAGCAAATCTTCATCATGTATCACCAGATCACTGAGCTTTACTTCAAGTTAAGCCTCCATGAATTCGATCAGATTTCAAAAAACGGAAAAGTCATTGGTGAAAATGGCCATGACATGGGTTGGAATGAAAAAATTACTGGTGAATTTCTAACCGCTCGTTTAGCTCGTATAAACTCATATTTTGAAGCGTTGACTAAAAGTTTTGAAATCATGGTAAATGGAATGGAGAAAGAACAATTTCTTCGTTTTAGAATGGCATTGCTTCCTGCCAGTGGTTTTCAAAGTGCACAATACCGCATGGTAGAAATTGCATCAACTGACATGCGCTTCTTGGTTAGCAAAGCAGAGCGCGTTGACCTGAATTCAGAAGACACAAGAACCATCGAAGAAAAATTCGCCTGCATCTATTGGAAACAAGGCGCCACAGAAGCGGAGACCGGCAAAAAAACTTTAACGCTCAAGCAATTTGAGCAAAAGTACAGTGACGAATTACTCAAGATGGCCCGGGAATATGAATCTATCAATGTGTGGCAAAAATTCAGCAGTCTTACCACAACAGAAAAGTCATCAAAGGATCTTATCATAGAAATGAGACAATTGGATGTGAACGTAAACATCAATTGGCCTCTCATGCACTATAAAAGCGCAGTAAGATATTTAGCATCTAAAGATGGTGATGCCCCTGCAACTGGAGGAACTAATTGGCAAAAATACTTGCCTCCAAAATTGCAACTTCGAATTTTCTTCCCAAATCTTTGGAGCAAAGAAGAAATTGACAACTGGGGAAAGGGCTGGGTTGAAGAAGTGCTTTCTGATCGAATCAAAACTAAAGGATAAGCTGTGAATCTTAACTTAAGAATTCTTATCCCCTTTGCGATTATCTTCCTCATTGGGTTGAGCGTATTCCTTTCTAAGCAAGAGTGGAATAAAGAAATGGCCACTTATGAAACTGCCGACTCTCTTATTATAGAGGAATGCAATGAAGAATTCGGTATCGATCTGCATGATTTTCATGTAGAAAAAGGCAGAATCAGACCAAACCAATTTCTTGCTGATATTCTCCTGCCATATGGAATTAGCTATTCTTTAATTACTTCACTAGCAGAAAAATCCAAAAGATCTTTTGACATCAGAAAACTAAATGCAGGTAAAAACTACACCTTAATTTGCTCATCTGACAGCAACTCACTGACTGCTAAATTTTTCATCTATGAAATCTCAGCCATAGATTTTGTCGTTTATGATTTAAGAGATACACTCGATATCTACTTTGGAAGTCGTCCAACTGAATTAGAAGAACGTGTGGCGTCTGGAGAAATAAACTCATCATTATATCAAACACTCATTGATCAAAGTTTAAGTCCAGCTCTTGCAATGGAGTTATCGGATATTTACGCTTGGTCTATTGACTTTTATCGCATCCAAAAGAAGGATAACTTCAAACTGATTTATACGGTTAAAAAAGTAAATGATGAAGTTGTTGGTATTGATGAAATTCAGGCTTCTTTGTTTAACCATGACGGCAATCCTTTTTATGCATTCAAATTCGCCCAAAACCAAAAGGAAGATTACTTTGATGAAACAGGCAATAGTTTGCGCAAGGCCTTTCTTCAGGCCCCTTTAAAATTCAGTAGATTGACCTCTGGCTATACCCAAAGGAGATTTCACCCCGTTCAAAAACGTTGGAAAGCCCACTTAGGAACAGACTATGCCGCACCAACTGGAACTCCAATAATGACCGTTGGAGATGGTGTAATAACTGAAGCGCGCTATTCAAAGTTTAACGGCAACTATGTGAAAGTGAAACACAATGGCACCTATACTACTCAATACTTGCACATGAGTAAAATAGCGAGTGGGATGAAACCTGGAACAAGAGTTAAACAAGGGCAAACCATAGGCTATGTTGGAAGCACAGGTCTGGCTACAGGTCCGCATGTATGCTTCAGGTTTTGGAAATATGGCAAACAGGTTGATCACAGAAGAGAGAAAATTCCACCGAGTGAACCGATACAAGATGCGTATAGGTCTGAATTTGATCAGCATCTAGAAAAATGGAAAGCCAGACTCGATAACATCGGCCTGGCTTCTCAAGAAAGTAATAATCTCGCTTTACGTACTTCTACTAAATAGAAGACATTCCCAATAATACAATCGGGTTCTCAATATATTTTCTGAAGGTCTCTAAGAATTGAGCCCCTAATACTCCATCAACTACTCTGTGATCACAGCTTAGGGTAACCTTCATTCTATTACCAATTTTAATCTCTCCATCCTTCACCACAGGCTCTTGTCGGATAGAACCGACAGCCATAATGCAACTATCAGGTGGATTGATAATAGCAGTAAATTCTTCGATCCCAAACATTCCCAAATTAGAAATAGTGAAGGTATTCCCTTGCCAATCTTCTGGTTGCAATTTCTTTGTCTTTGCACGTTTAGCATAGTCTCTTACCTCTGCGGAGATTTGAGTAAGTACCTTACCGTCAGCATGCCTTACAACTGGCACTAACAAACCTTCATCAACAGCTACTGCTACACCAATATGAACGTGCTCGTTGTATCTAATGAAATCACCAAACCAACCTGCATTTACATTTGGATGATCTTTCAGCGCTATGGCAGCAGCCTTTATCACAAGGTCATTATATGAAATTTTTTCAGGAGTAATGGCATCATTAATTGCCTTGCGAGCTTCAACTGCTCTGTCCATGTCAAGATCGATAGTCAAATAAAAATGCGGTGCGGTGAACTTACTTTCACTCAGTCTTCGAGCAATCGTTTTTCGCATTTGTGACGTTTCAACGTCTCTATATCTTTCAACTTGTGGGATTTGAGAAAGATTGGAGCTTTCAATATCTCGCTTCACAATTCGTCCATTCTCACCAGAACCTCTAATTCCCCTTAAACTCACACCGCGTTCTTCAGCCAATCTCTTTGCCAATGGAGAGATTTTCGTGCGAGAATCATCTGAAACTACAGGAGATTTCTCAACTGGCCTTGGCTGCGCTTTCACAGCAGGAGCAGCGGGTGAAGGCTTTGACTCCTGCTTTACAGGAGCCGAAGTCGAGGGTTTAGATTCTACTGTTTCTTCTTTTTTAGTCGGAGTTTCTGCTTTAGCCGCCTTCAGAATAGCTTCAATATCTTCACCTTTCTCACCTATAATAGCAATTACGCCATCAACCTGGGTTGACTTTCCAGCCGGAATTTCAATATGCAGAAGAGTACCTGCATGGAAAGACTCAAATTCCATTGTTGCTTTATCAGACTCAATCTCAGCTAGAACATCTCCTGCATTGACTTGATCTCCAACTTTTTTCTCCCATGTAGCGATCACACCCTCTTCCATGGTGTCACTCAACTTGGGCATTTTAATTACTTCAGCCATCTAAATATCTTTTATTAATCCATTATATATGGATAGTCATCATGAGAATAAATATCGGTGTAAAGCTCGCTTTCATCAGGCATTGGCGAATCCTCTGCAAATTTTACAGACTCCTCGACCATGTCCTTAATATCAGCTTCAATCTTTTGGACATCAGCGTCCTTTAACCAGCCCTGCTCCAAAATAGTATTGAGAACTTGGCTCAAAGGATCCTTGTCTTTATATTCTTTAACCTCATCTTTTGATCTGTACTTCTGAGGGTCACTCATAGAATGTCCCTTGTATCGATAAGTCCTAATATCTAACAAATAAGGTCCGTTGCCTTCACGAGCGTGATCAGCTGCCTTTTTGATAGCATTATGAACGGCTTCAACGCTCATTCCATCAACGGACTCGCCTGGCATATCGTAACTCAAACCTAATTTCGAAAGGTCGGTAACATTCGTAGTTCTTGCAACTGAAGTACCCATCGCATAATTATTATTCTCCACAATAAATACAACTGGTAATTTCCAAAGCATCGCCATGTTAAAGGTTTCATGAAGTGCTCCTTGACGAACAGCACCATCTCCCATAAAGGTTAAACAAACATTTTTAGTTCCGTTATACTTCTCTGCGAATGCAATTCCAGCACCCATAGGGATTTGAGCTCCAACAATACCATGACCACCCATCATGTTTAGCTCTTTGCTGAACATGTGCATTGAGCCCCCTTTTCCTTTGGAGCAACCTGTACTTTTTCCATAAAGCTCTGCCATCACATATTTAGGATGCATACCTAAAGCAAGGGGATGCGCGTGATCTCTGTATGCTGTGATAATTTTATCGCCTTTATGCATTGCTGAAGCAAATCCAGCAGCAATTGCTTCCTGACCAATATATAAGTGGCAAAAACCACCGAATTTTTGTTGTAGATATAGATTTCCACATGTTTCCTCAAAGCGTCTCATAAGGAGAATATCCTTATACCATTTTAGGTAAACTTCTTTGCTAAAGTCTAATTTCTTAGAAGCTGTTTTCTGAGCCATAATTTCTTATTGATGGACGGCAAAAATATAACATGAATACTTCAAAATAGCATTCAGATCAAATTGCTCACTTCTTCAGCTGTGAAAGATAAAAATGAAATGGTAATATAGACTCTGAATCATTAACTATCAGAACCTTACCTGAGACGGAAGCCATGATAATTTCAATGTTAGAATCCTGTAATTTCTCCGTTTCGCATATTACTTGACGACAAATACCGCATGGCGCAGCAGGCTCATCCATTTGAAAACGGTTAGGTTTTGCGACCACTGCTAGCTTTAGAATCAATTTTCCTGAATGGTGATCTGAAACAAAGTTCAATGCATTTCTCTCCGCACATATTCCTGCTGGAAACGAAGCGTTTTCTTTATTGCTGGCTGTGACAACAGTGCCGTCATTCAGAAGCACAGCACAGCCAACATAAAAATCGGAGTAAGGAGCATATGCTAAAGAAGAGGCCTCTTCAGCTGCATTAATTAGGTTAACTTGTTCTACTGAGAGATCAGCAAAATCATCATGAAATTCGTAACTAATGGATTTCGTAACCTGCTGTTTCATTCTCTATTGCTTTTCAAGCAAAACCACCGCATAGGCCTCAATTCCTTCTCTTCTGCCAACGAATCCTACTGTTTCGCTTGTGGTAGCTTTTACCCCAACTTCATCATCGGCAAGATTGCACAGTGACGAAATGGAAGCTTTAATGTCAGATATATAGGGAGATATTTTCGGCACTTCAGACACAAGAGTGGCATCAATATTACCTACATTATAGCCTTTATCCTTAATCAGCGTCATTACAGCCGTAAGTAGATTTCTGCTATCTGCATCCTTAAAGTCATCGCTCGTATTAGGGAAATGAAAACCAATATCTCTTAACCCCGCTGCACCTAAAATAGCATCGCAAATAGCGTGTAAAAGCACATCAGCATCTGAATGGCCATCGGGTCCTATATCTGATGGTATTTCTACTCCTCCTAGTCTGCAAAGCCGCCCTTCTTTAAGTTGATGAACGTCATAACCAAATCCGACTCTAATCTTCATTAATTCGAATCTTCAGATTTAGACATCTCATCAAAATTAAAGGACAATGAGAACCGAAGCGTATTTGCAAGAGGAGATGTCGTTCCAACATTTCTGCGAACATTGTATGTAGAAATCAGATAACTGAAATCGAGACTAAATACATTCAACTTAAGCCCAGCTCCTAGCGTTACATATTTTCTATTTCCTTTTGAGTAATGCTCTGTAAAATAACCAGTTCTAAAGGCAAATTGCTCATCATACCAATACTCAACACCAACCCCTACTGAAACTTCATTAAGTTCCTCACGAAGGACGCCAGCATTGATGGGAACCCACTCACCAGATTGATCGTAGTCTCCATAACCCGGAGCATCATAAAAAGAGGTGAAAACAGCAGAAGGAACAGGTCTGTCAGGATCTTTACCTGAAGAAATAACATAATTTTCATTCGCATCTTTAACAGGAATTGTTGTTAATGGATCTTGAGCATATTTCGGTGGACTCGGAACCAAGTATTTATTCAAATCAACCGAAACACTCAACTTATTAAAATCATTTAAATTCCAGGTCATTGTTGGACCCAGCCTCAAATTAATCGGTAAAAAATCACGTGTAGTGGCATCGGTATAAGAAATCTTCGCACCAAGATTACTAATAGCTGCACCCCATGAGATAATGGCATCTTTATCAAACATCACGATATCATCATTGGTGTAAAACACTCCTAAATCAACCGCAACAGTTCTTCCTGGCTTTGAATTTGCCCCACCTACTGTTTGACCTCCTGTTAAGTTGGACGTAATATATTTCGCACTCAATCCACCTGAGAGTCTTTCAGCCAATTTTCTAGAATATCCAACATTCAAAGCAAACTCATTTGGAGTAAATTGAACCGTGTTATTTCCGAACATATCGGTAAACTGAATACTACCCAAAGAAAAGTAACGCAAGCTTACCGCAACAGCGCTCATTTTATCAATCTTGTAGTATCCAGTAAGGTAGGATAAAGAAATGTCTGGAACCAAAGCCCTTAGCCAGGGGGTGTAGGAAATGGAAGCGCCTGACTTTCCTTCAATAAAAGCATACTTAGCAACATTCCAGTGCATAGAATTCCCATCAGGGCTTGTTGAAACACCAACATCACCCATTCCACCACCTCTGGTTTCTGGATTAATAATTAGAAACGGAACCGCTGTGGTTATCGTATTTAATTGTAATGTGCTTCCGTCAACACTACCTAGACCTTGAGCCTGAATTGCATTCATAGAAAGTGAGCATATGATAATGCTCAATATTTTTCTCCTTCTCATACTTAAATTTCAATCAAGTAAACTTCTTGCAATAGGCGTTTTTTATAAGGACGGCAAATATAACTAATAAGTCAGGGACTATTTTAACAAAACTAGACGTTCGTATTTTTCAACGGACTCTCCCAAGATCGTTTTAACGGATACACGGTAGAGGTAGACGCCCCTGGCAATAACATCTCCAAACTCATCGCGCCCATTCCAATTGATTGGGCCAATTCTAAAACCATCGGATACAAAATCACCATCCATTGTTTTCACCAATTTACCAGCGATCGTAAAAACTTCAATTCTCACTCTTAACGATTGCCCCGGTTTGTTGTGCTCAAAATAAAAGTCTGTGTTCGTAGTAAATGGGTTAGGGTAGTTTAGCACATGATCGAGCGCTAACTCCTCATCATTCGCTACAATAAACTCCGTGTAAGAATCAGAAGGGTTGTTATTGACATCCCATACTTGAAGCTTCAGACTGTGCTTACCCTCTGTTAAATCATTAAAAGGATAACTTACCTTACCACTGGTATAAGAATCTAGGTCAGATTCATAATAATCGTTCAACACCAAGGTGTTTGACGTGTTATTATCGAGAACAGCCGTTATATCATGACCTATTCCACTTCCCACCATATTAATTCCGTTTTCGTCCTCAACCTCCGCATACAAATTAGGACTCTCATTTGTCAAGCCACCGAAAATAAATTTTGAATTATTCAGGTAAAGATCAACTGCAGGACCTTCACTATCATCAATCGGATTGTCGGACAAACCACCAATATTAAACAACCTAAAATCTCCGTTTGCATCCAATTTCGAGTTATCTGCGTAAAGGTTCACTCTGCCAATATCGAAAGTTCTATTAATATCCTTAGGTACTACGAACTCAAAAGAAAACGCTCCATTTTTAACACTAGTTTTTCCTTTAAAAACCAAATTCCTCCATTCCTGGTATGAAAAAGGGCCAGAATTGTCGTTATTCAAAGATTGCGTGTTTGCAGCTTTATCAAATACCGATGGATATAGTATTCCATTAAAATCGTTCAATTGATTTCCAAGGTAATCCGTAATAATCCCACTGACTTTGACCTTCCCCAAAGCACCAATTGTATCCGGCATAGATGTAATCTCAATTCGGTTTTCTGGATATGCAAGCCTAAGTGCTGGATCTCCTAAAAGCGCAAAGCTCCGACTGTTTAATGCGGCACTTGAATTTGTATCTAAAGTCCGAATCTTGGTTTGAAGCATAAGATCACCAAGTCGTGGCTTTTCTGAACCCAGATTTTCAAACGCTTGAGCCGTAAATTCTGTAGTGAGTGTCAAGTTCGGACTAGAGTAGACAGCCCGCGTAGTAGTCAACAAAGCAATTCCACCACCACTCGGGTTTAATAGCACATACTCTCCACCAGAAGTTCTTCTCGGATCATCGAAACGGCCGAACTCACAAGTCGCAGTAATGAACAGTGGCAGGTTGCTGATATTGGTCCATTTATTAATGGTAGGCACTTCTAAAATTCTTTCGTGCGCCCAACCCAATTCCCCACCATGCCCGATGTAATACATCATCAAGGCACCCTTTCCAATCCTGTCCGAAACGGCATCAGCTCCATCAGGATAGCGCGCTCCTCCGGATCCCAACTGCTGCTTAAAAGAATCCATATAAATCTTATCAATTAAAAACTCCTTTGCATTCTGATCAAGCACAGTGCCCAACGTCTCAAAATCTCTCATGAATGTTAGCCCATCGCCTCTATCAGCATCATCAGCAACAAAAGCAATCTTATTCCTCCACTCTCCAAACGAAGATGAATTTTGAGCATAACGCTCGATTTTATTCACCATGTCTTCAGCTTCCTTCCTATTTCTTGCTGGAAGCCTTCCGATTCCTATATCAAGGAAATCGTACTGAGATTCACCTTCATCATCATTAAGTAGACCATAATAATCATCCGAAGCAATAGAACCTGTGGGCGAAAGACTATTGAGCATTTGGTGTGTTGGAACAAAATTTGAGTTGCCAGAAATTTTGTCCTTATAATCATAAGAGGCATCGCCAAACAACAAAAGGTAACGCGGCTTTATTCCGCCCGAAGAGTCGGCCTCATGATAAAGCATTCGCATAAACTCTTTGATCGCAGTTATGTCTTGAGCACCTCCCGAAAACTCATTATAAATCTGAGCTGGAGTTACAACAACCGAAGTTAGCCCATCAATAGACGAATGTAAATCCGCTAAGCGTTCTGCGTTTACTTTAAAAGTAGGGTGCGAAACAATGACATATTCAATGTTTGATAGAGAGTGTAGATTCTGATTTTCGATAAAACCAATTTTCCTAGGTGATAAATAACTCGATTCATTAAAAACCACAAACTCCCTTAAAATAGAAGTAGATGATTTAAAGGAGAATCCATTTACAACTCCGCCAGTCAGATCTGCTTCTTTGGCTTCATTAATATTAGTAACATCCCATACCCGAATCGCTTCTGAGGCTTTAACATTAAATTGAGTTATCGCATTTACTCCTACACTTTTAATGTCTCTAAATGACATAAAAGGAGGTAAGAAATTTATAGATCTTCTCGCGTGTAGTTCAATGTAGTCAAGCCAAGCTTTAGACTGAAGATTAGGCCCCTGAATGAGTTCAAACTTGGTCAACAAATCACCATCAGAAGGCATCGTAGAAAGTTCAAGCAAACCATTGTCTGCATATAATGCTCCATAAAAATCTGCTACTGGAGAAATAGAATTAACATCAGAGACGCTTCCTTGGCTCGGCAAAGACAATGAAACTGAAACTCCCGAAATACCTATAGATCGAGCCGCATAGCGAGCCTTGAGATTAACTGAAGAACTTCTATCGATATTTGGAACATTGAATCCATAATCTCTTGAATTCACTGAACCAAATTCTTGACCATACCATCTCCTGCCAGACTTTATAAGATTCATATTTTCTTCTTCATACAAGTCGAGAAAATCATACGAAGCAGAAGTAGAGGTTGCAGCAGCAGTTAAAATTTCTTCCTGAATTCTTTTTGCAGGCTCTGCGCTACCATTTATCGTTAGAAAGTAGAACACGGAATCTGAAAACGGATTCAAATCATGCGCAAATTCTCCATCTTTTGATGTCCATGTAATACGATCTTGTCCATAAAACAAGAAGAAATCGCCTTGATCAAAAGTGCCATCCCCTCCATCTATAACATCTATTGGAATCTGAACAAGATCATCAGGTCGCTCATCACTGTTCCTCATAGATAACATCCCTGCCTTTGCACCGAACATCTTTATTTGATCGCTATTCAACCCCGATATACCAAATCCATATTCCTGCATATCAGCTAAAGAAACCCTGTAAATACCGTCTTTCCCTGTCGCCAATTTAAACCACTGACCAGCATTTAAAACACTGTTATCAACCCAAGAGTTCGACCCTCTTCCGCCTCGTGAAAAGGAGTTGACTTGATTTTGCTTTGTCAATCGAATGTTAAACCCAAGCAGTTTTTCAACCTGCGATGACGATCTCCTCAAAGGCTCAACCATAATCACTAGATACTTTTTGCCTGAAGAATTTCTAATTATTGAGCTTACCTTGAAATCTGATGGTAAATCATGTTTACTAAGTAGAGCAGTCTCAATAGAGTTTACTAAAGTTGACTTAACTCCATCTAAAGAAACTTTCACTGATTCAGTGGCATTATCAAGTTCAATTGTAATTGCAAAATAAGGCAGATAAGAATCTGACTTTACGCGTGCTCCATCAAAAACGATCTGAGAAATCATCCTTTCGTCAATAGTTCTATATTCCCTAACACCGCGCCAATCAAGAACGTAATCACTAGCCAATTCGACTCCTTTCTGATCAGAGTTCAGAGCGGATTGCCTATTGGGTAACACCTTCTGCGCACACAAATCAAACCCGAAAAGCAAACCTAGAATCAGAAAGGAATATTTAAACTTCATACTAAAGGGTCTATTTTTTCGACAAATCAATATTTTTTGTGGTTATATTTGTCATTCTTTTTTTTTCAGACGCTTAACGCACCGCAAAGGATGTTATTGCAAAAGGAAGAACGAATGTTGGAAGGTAAAAGTTCACGGGGTAAATATATTCGTATAATTGCGGATATTGGAAGTCGATTGGCTATGAAAAAACTAGGATTACTATTTATATTAGCGTTAGCATGCTTAAACATGGACTTACAAGCACAAGATGTTGCTTTTAGTCAATTTTATGCTAATCAACTTTATTTAAACCCTGCGTTAGCTGGGTCAGCTAGGTGTCCTCGAGTTACATTGAACTATCGTAATCAATGGCCTGGAATACCTTCAACCTATGTGACCTATTCAGCATCTTACGACCAATACGTTGATGCATTAAGTGGAGGTATAGGTATTCAAGCTTACCACGACAGACAAGGGACAGGAATTATTCAAACCAATTCCATTAGTGGAATGTACGCATATCAGGTTGCTTTAGATCGCAACATTAGCTTCAAAGCAGGGATGCAAGCGACTTACTATAATAAATCCATCGATTGGAGTCAGTTGACCTTTGGAGATATGATTGACGCTCGTTATGGCTTCATCTACCCAACAGGAGAAGTTCCAATTGAAGCTCCTGTGAACAAATTAGACTTCTCAGCGGGTGGCTTATTATTCACTCAAACATTTTACTTAGGTTTTGCTGCGCATCACTTATTTGAGCCGAATGAATCATTCTTCAAATCAGCAGAAAGTAGATTACCAAGAAAATATACTGCTCACGCTGGTGCTGTAATCCCTCTTGATAAGACGAATCCAGAAGACGGAAGCATATCTCCAAACATTATTTATCAAAGGCAAGGAGAATTCAACCATTTAAATTTAGGTCTGTACTTGAATAAAGGCCCAATTACCGGAGGAGTTTGGTATAGATGGGATGACGCCTTAATCTTTCTAGTAGGTCTGCACACCGATCAGTTCAGGTTTGGCTATAGCTATGATATAACTGTTTCAAGTTTGGGTACGCAAACTTTAGGCTCACATGAGATCAGCGTAACATTATTGTTGCCGTGTAAACAAAAGCGCAGAAAATTTAAAATGATGCGTTGCCCTCAGTTTTAATTGCGCGATAATAAAAACTCAACTATCTTCGTTTACTTAACAAATCAGCGACTTCGCTCTAAAATTAATAACACTATGAAAGCAAAAAACCTTTTTGCTCTATTAGTAGCGCCCCTTCTAATTGCATCCTGCGGATACGAAAAGTCTTCTATCACGGGTTGGAATTTCAACGATCCAGACAATGGAGGATTCCAGAAATATCCTTTTGAAGAACAGGAGACTGGACCAAACTTAGTTTTGATTGAGGGTGGTACGTTCACTATGGGACGGGTTGAACAAGATTTCATGTACGATTGGAATAACATTCCTAGAAGAGCCACTGTTTCTTCATTTTATATGGATCAAACTGAAATTAGCAATTTTCACTGGTTAGAATACCTCTATTGGGTGAAAAGAGTTTATGGTGTTGATTATCCTGAATTGTATAAAAAAGCGCTGCCCGATACTTTAGTATGGAGGTCAAAATTGGCTTACAATGAGCCTTATGTTGATTACTATTTAAGACACCCTGCCTTCCGCGATTACCCTGTAGTTGGCGTGAACTGGCTTCAAGCAAGCGATTTCTGCAGTTGGAGAACTGATCGCGTAAATGAATACATTCTGATCAGAGAAGGTATTTTAGATCACTATCCTGATCAAATCGGTGAGGACAACTTCAATACTGACGCATACTTATCAAATCAGTACAACTCTGGAAAAAGAATTGAAGGTCTTCCAGACTTAAATGCGAATAGCAGTGGTTACAGAAACGTAAAAATGGAAGATGGAATTCTTCTACCAAAGTACCGTCTTCCAACAGAGGCTGAATGGGAATTTGCTGCATTTGGTTTGGTTGGAAATAGTATTGGAGAAAGAGTTGTTGAAAGACGTCTCTATCCATGGAATGGTCATGCGGTTAGAAATCCAGATGAGGCCTATATTGGTATGATGTTGGCAAACTTCAAAAGAGGTCGAGGTGACAACATGGGTGTTGCTGGTAAATTGAATGACAACGCAGATATTACAGCTCCTGTATTTTCTTATTGGCCTAATGACTACGGTTTATACAACATGGCTGGAAATGTAAGTGAATGGGTAATGGATGTCTACCGTCCTCTTTCGTTCGAAGACATGGATGATTTTAGACCTTTCAGAGGTAACGTTTTCAATACGAAGCAACGCGATAATGAAGGTATCCTTCTTGACAAGTATGATATTCCAATCTACAACATTCAAGGTCTAATCAATTACTTAGTAGAGTTCCAAGACAAGACTGCCGAAACTATTAATGATTTAGAATTCGATTTAATTGCTGCTCTTCAAGAACAAGCAGATAGAGCCAATCAACTATTAATAGATGATCAGAAATATGAAGCAAACCTTGTAATTGTTGAAGAGTCAATTGAAGCTATCAAGGCTTCTGATGAAATGGTGAAAATTGCACCCATACTCTTGAAAGATTATAGCACATATATTACTGCTCGTCCAGGAGAGTTAAGATACAGAGAATCAAAAGTTGAAGAGAATATCGACAGAAGAAACTATAAACGTTCTGACAACATCAATTATCTTGATGGAGACCCATTGTCACATTCAAGCGAATTAAGTTGGGGAGAATACGATGATTCAGAAAGAACTGAGACAGGCTCTATGTATGCTTATCCTGGTCAAGGTGAGGCCGCAGAAGACTACTCTTCTCTAATCAATGATCAAGCGAGAGTCTACAAAGGTGCTTCTTGGAATGACAGGGCTTATTGGATGGTTCCAGGAACAAGAAGATTCCTTGATGAAAGACAATCATTATCAACTTTAGGCTTCAGATGTGCAATGGACAGAGTTGGTAGCCCAGTTGGATTAGGCGGTTCTAGATAAGGATTGTTGATATATATATAAGTTTTATGAAGGCCTCAATTGAGGCCTTCATTATTTTCGAACGGTGATGATCTCAACAATTTACTCTACTTATTTGGATTCTTCTGGCGTTTGCACAGACACCAGAAACATCAAGGAAGGCTCTCTTTTTATCGCTTTAAAGGGTGAATCTTTCAATGGAAATGATTTCATCCTTGCCTCCCTTAACGCGGGCGCTTCGCATGCATTTGCAGATGAAAACAGAGAAGAGTTCAGAGGGAATTCAAGGATAACAATTGTCATTAATGGATTAGAAACTCTCCAAGAACTGGCAAAATACCACAGGTCTAAGTTCAAAATTCCTGTTATCGGACTAACGGGAAGCAATGGCAAAACTACCTCGAAAGAATTATTGAACGCTGCTCTCTCCCAAAGTTATAATACATATGCCACTAAAGGCAATCTCAATAATCATATTGGGGTTCCTCTTTCACTTCTCGAAGTAAACAACGAGCATGAAATTGCCATCATTGAAATGGGGGCAAATCATCAAAAAGAGATTAGTTTTTTGTGCTCTCTAGCTGCGCCTGATTTTGGATACATCACTAATATAGGTTTAGCTCACCTAGAAGGGTTTGGAGGTGAAGAAGGCGTATATATTGGGAAAAAAGAACTCTTTGACTTTCTCCGGAATAATGATGGAAAAGTATTCGTGAATACAGATGATCAAAAAGTTGAAAAGGCTTCCGAAGGGCTTAACTATATTTCCTATGGTCAATCTCATAATGCTCTATATCAAGGAGAATACGCGATCGAAAATGGTCTACTCAACGTCTCTTGGTGGAGAGATATAGACCCATTCAAACGATTAATAAAAACTCAGCTTTCTGGCGCCTATAATTTCAGTAATGTAATGAGTGCAGTAGCATTGGCAAGATATTTTGGGGTTCCAGATCAGAAAATCAAAGTTGGCCTAGAAAATTACATACCTGAAAACAATCGATCTCAAATAGAACATACTCCCTTAAACAATACTGTAATAGTAGATTGTTATAATGCGAACCCCAGTAGTATGCTGGCTGCTATAGAAAACATCAGCAACGAATCATTCAACAATCCCTTTGTGATTTTAGGGGATATGCTAGAATTAGGTGAGAGTTCTATTGAGAAGCATAAAGAGATCCTTCAAATACTGATTGACAAGAAAATTCAAGGATATTTCGTAGGAAATGAGTTCTTAAAAATCAAAGACACTATGAAACATGGGCGTTTCTTCGAGAATACTTCTGATGTTGCTGAATACCTCATGAAAAACAAACTTGAAAATTCATCTATCTTACTAAAAGGCTCAAGAAAAATGAAGCTCGAACAACTGCTCGAGCTTCTCTAAAACTATATATATTCTTCCTTTAAGAGGCTTCGTCAAGCACAGCTCGACTTATTACGATTCTCTGCACTTCGCTGGTTCCCTCGTAAATCTGAGTGATTTTAGCATCACGCATTAATCGCTCAACGTGATACTCTTTCACAAATCCATAACCTCCATGGACTTGCACTGCCTCCACCGAAGCTTTCATTGCAGCCTCTGAGGCAAAAAGCTTAGCCATAGCGCTGAACTTACCAAATGGAAGGCCTTGATCCTTAAGCCAAGCCGCTTTCAAACATAATAGCCTAGCAGCTTCTACTTCTGTTGCCATATCTGCCAACTTGAAGGCTATTGCTTGATGCTGGCTAATTGTTTTACCAAAGGCTTTTCTTTCCTTAGAATACGCGGCAGCTAACTCCATTGATCCTGAGGCAATTCCCAGAGCTTGAGCGGCAATACCAATTCTTCCGCCTTCCAATGTTTTCATGGCGAATTTAAATCCAAAACCATCTTCACCTATCCTATTCTCCTTTGGAACCTTAACATCATTAAATAATAATGTATGAGTATCAGAACCGCGAATACCTAATTTATTCTCCTTTGCCCCTAGGATAAAACCATCCATTCCTCTTTCAACAATGAGACAGTTGATTCCCTTATGACCTTTTTCAACATCGGTTTGAGCCATTACCAAATAAACTGAAGCATTGCCTCCGTTCGTTATCCAATTCTTTGTTCCATTAAGAAGGTAATGATCACCTTTATCTTCAGCCGTTGTTCGTTGGCTTGTAGCATCTGAGCCCGCTTCTGGCTCACTCAAACAAAAGGCACCAATTACCTCTCCTTTAGCCAAGGGTACCAAATACTTCTGCTTTTGTTCTTCGTTGCCAAACTTTTCTAAACCCCAACATACAAGGCTGTTGTTGACCGACATGCATACGGAAGCACTCGCATCAATTTTAGAAATCTCTTCCATTGCCAACACGTAAGACACTGCATCCATTCCACCGCCTCCATATTCTGGCGCGACCATCATACCCATGAATCCAAGTTCACCGAGCTGTTTTATTTCTTCCTTTGGAAATGTTTGTGTCTCGTCTCTTTCAATCACTCCTGGCTTTAAAACACTTTGAGCGAAATCTCTAGCTGCGTCTCTGACAGCTTTTTGTTCTTCTGATAATTCAAAAAACATAGTTATATGCGTTTTCCTGTTAAACTTTGCGGTAGCCGACAAAAGTAACTTTTGCAATGATTCAAACACCATTTAGAGGAATAGGTTTAATGTGCGGAACATCGCATGATGGCATAGACATATGCGATGTTTCTTTTGAACTGTCCAATTCAACTTGGAGCTTTGATGTTCACGCGTCAGATTCTATTCCACTTAGCGGTCCTTTAAAGGAAAAACTATCCCTAGCAACTGAAATGACGGCTATTGAATATGTCATTCTAGACAAGGAGTTTGCCACTTTCAGCGCTGAGGCTGTTGTCAATTTCATTAAAAAATCTACGTCAAAAGCATCGTTTATAGCTTCACATGGAGTCACTATTTTTCATCAACCAGAACGAGGTATATCGACTCAACTTGGATCTGGTGCAATCATTGCTGCGTTAACAGGTTTACAAACTATAAGCGACTTTAGAATTCAAGATGTTACCAAAGGT
This sequence comes from uncultured Flavobacteriales bacterium, assembly GCA_905479105.1. Taxonomy (GTDB): domain Bacteria; phylum Bacteroidota; class Bacteroidia; order Flavobacteriales_G; family Salibacteraceae; genus SHAN690. The sequence continues at coordinate 281,493 of CAJQLE010000003.1, read as the reverse complement.
GGACAAGGCGCCCCATTAGTTCCTTACGCTGATAGCATGCTGTTTAGTAATTATGATGCTACTTTAAACCTTGGAGGATTTGCAAATATTTCTCGCTTGAAAAATCTAGTTACTGGATTTGATATTGGAGTTTGCAACTTGTTGCTGAATCATCTGAGCATGAGATTGAATTGCACTTTCGATGAAGGGGGAGAATTAGCAAAGTCTGGACAAGTCAATAAACAGCTGTTGAATCAACTGAACGATCTTCCTTTTTTTAAACAATCAGGTCCCAAATCTTTGGGAAAGGAATGGTTTGATCAGGTTTTGCTGCCTGTAATTGAGAACTTCAATTCAATCAGAACTCAAGACCTATTAGCGACTGGATCAGAGCATATCGCTTTTCAAATTGGTAAAATCCTCAACATTGAAAAAGAGATTTGCCTGGTAAGTGGCGGTGGAGTGCATAATGCCCATTTAATAGAAAGGATTAAGCATTTTTCGAAATCTGACATTATCATTCCAAGTGCATCCATCATAAACTTTAAAGAGGCCATTTGTTTTGCCTTTTTGGGTAATTTAAGGCTACTGCAATCAGATAATATATCTAGGTCAACAACAGGTGCAAATCAAAATTCATGTGCAGGTGCAGTATACCTTCCATGACAGCCTGTATTAATATTAGTATAATGCACTAAGCACGCCTGAATTTATACATTTGCAGCGCTTTTTTAAAGCTTAAAAAACTGCAGTATGAAAGATCTATTAGCCAAATTCGAAAATAAGACACCGGAAATTGTTTTTGAATGGCAAGACTCAGAAACAGAAGCTAAAGGATGGGTTGTAATCAACAGTCTGAGAGGCGGAGCTGCAGGTGGAGGCACAAGAATGCGCTTAGGACTCGACAAGCGCGAGGTTGAATCACTTGCGAAAACAATGGAAGTGAAGTTCACAGTTGCAGGACCTGCAATTGGTGGTGCAAAATCAGGCATAAATTTTGACCCAAAGGACCCAAGAAAAGAAGGTGTATTAAAACGCTGGTACAAGGCTGTATACCCCCTTTTGAAAAACTATTACGGCACGGGTGGAGACTTAAATGTAGATGAAATTCACGAAGTGATTCCAATCACAGAGGACTATGGCCTTTGGCACCCTCAAGAGGGTATAGTAAATGGACACTTCACCCCTGATGCAGGACAGCATTTAAAAAAAGTAACTCATCTTAGACAGGGTGTCTCAAAAGTCTTAACAGACGTTCGATTCTCTCCGGACATTGAAAGAAAGTATGTGGTTGCCGATATGATTACAGGATATGGAGTCTCAGAAGCAGTTCTCCATTTTTATAAAATATGGAAAAACAAGGACGTTCGTGGTAAAAGAGTGATTATTCAAGGATGGGGAAATGTTGGTTCTGCAGCAGCCTTCTTTATGGCCCAAGCTGGGGCTAAGGTAGTCGGCATTATAGATCGAACCGGTGGAATAATGAATTCAGATGGTTTTACATTCGATGAAATTAAAAACCTTTTCACGAGAAAAGAGGGCAACACCTTAGTTTCGAATAAAATTCTTCCTTATGAAGAAATAAACGAAAAAATATGGTCTATGGGAGCAGAGATCTTTTTACCATGCGCAGCGTCACGATTAATCACTCAAGCACAGAGCGACTTAATGATCAATAATGGGCTGGAAGTTATTTCTTCTGGAGCTAATGTACCATTCGCTGATTCAGAAATTTTCTTCGGGCCAATTGGAGACTATGTTGACAATCAAGTGAGTTTAATCCCTGATTTCATAGCTAACTGCGGCATGGCTAGAGTTTTCGCTTATTGCATGAGTGATGACTATGTAGCAGAGGATAAACATATTTTCAAAGATGCCTCTGAGACCATTAGAATTGCTCTTGAAAAGGTTCATGCGACTCACAGTGATGATAAACGAATCGCCAAAACTGGTTTTGAAATTGCTTTAAGGCAATTGGTTTAATGGAGTTCCTCAAAGACATATATTTTGGTAATACCGTTCAAGACTACCTATGGGTAGTAGGGTCGTTATTGTTTGGTGTGATCCTTGTGCGATTTATTGCACATCGAATAAGTAATACACTTTTCCGTGTGATTGCTGGGAAGACTCAAGGTGTCAACAAAAACGAGCTATATAATCTACTTGAAAAGCCATTGAAATGGTTGATCATGCTGATTATTCTTTACGTATGCACATCACATCTTGATTATCCCCAAGAATGGAATTTAGCCCCTAAGGAAGAATTTGGCTTAAGGATGTTTTTGCACAGATCTTTCATTGCTTTCTTGATTATTGTGATTACGTGGGCTGCTCTGAAAATCATAAAGTTTTTGGGCATTATTCTCATGGCAAAAGCTGAATTGACGGAGAGCAAAAGCGATGATCAAATCATTCCTTTCTTAATGGAAATCATTAAAGTTGTGGCAGTCACACTTGGTACTTTCATTTTTATGGGCTCTGTGTTTAAAGTAGATGTTGGAGCATTAATTGCTGGACTAGGAATTGGTGGATTAGCTCTGGCTCTCGCAGCTAAGGAGAGTTTAGAAAACTTACTCGCTTCCTTCGTGATTTTCTTTGACAAACCTTTTGTGATTGGCGATTTAGTTACCGTAAATGGAGTTACTGGTTCAATTGAAAAAATTGGCTTTAGAAGCACACGAATTAGAACCCTAGAAAAGAGTTACCTAACCCTTCCAAACAGATTAATGATCGACAATGTCTTGGATAATCTATCCTTAAGGACTTTCAGAAGGGTGAGCTTCAAAATAGGCGTTCTATACGGGACAAGCGAAGAACAATTGAAGCAGATTGTTGAGGAAATTCAGAACTTCATAGATAATCACCCTCACACCAACCAAGACGGGGAGATTCATTTTATAGAATTTGGCGCAAGCTCATTAGACATTATGGTGCTCTATTACATCGACACGATGGACTGGAGTGTATTCCTAAAAATAAAGGAAGAAATCAACTTTGAAATTATGCGTATCGTTCAAGCTCACGGTGCTGATTTCGCATTCCCTACTCAAACAATTCACTTAGAAAAAGACAAATAAAGTATCAGATTATGTATCTATTAATGGTTGTTGTATTCGTATTGGGGTATTTGGCAATTGCTTTGGAGCATCCGATTAAAATTGATAAAGCGGCAAGTGCTTTACTAATTGGCTCAATTACATGGACAATTTTTGCTTTAGGCGCAGATTCAATCATGAATAGCACGGTTGAGAGTCAACAGCTGTTAGGAACTTATCTTACTGAATTCAGACTCCTAAACCCAGGAGAAGAGACCAATGCCATGCACTACGTTACGCATGAGCTAAGCCATCACTTGGGCGAGATTGCGGAAATTTTATTTTTCCTTCTAGGTGCAATGACCATTGTTGAGTTAATAGACTCCCATGAAGGGTTTGCGCTTGTCACGGATCGAATCAACACAGCTAATAAAATAAAGCTCGTTTGGATTTTAAGCGTTCTTACTTTCTTTCTTTCAGCAGCATTAGACAACCTTACTACAGCCATTGTCATGTCTGCTCTGCTTAAGAAATTGATAAAAAGCAAGGAAGATTTATGGCTTTTTGCCGGTATGGTAATTATTGCTGCAAATGCTGGAGGTGCATGGTCGCCAATTGGCGATGTAACAACTATCATGCTTTGGATAGGAGGTCAAGTAACAGCGGCTAATATCGTTCTCAAGCTGATACTTCCATCAATGGTTGCGCTTTTCGTTCCACTGGTCGTTCTTTCTTTTACTCTTAAAGGTGATGTGGAAAGAAAGCTTGGCATGGTTGATCGGGCGCATTTAGAAGATCGCACAACTCCTGGAGAACAAAAAACGGTTCTATTTTTAGGGGTTGGCAGCTTGCTGTTTGTTCCAATTTTCAAAACGGTCACTCACTTACCTCCATATATAGGAGTTTTGCTTGGTCTTGGCGTTTTATGGACCGTGACTGAAATAATGCATAGATCTAAAAACCAAACAGATAAATCGAAGCTCTCTGTCGTTGGTGTATTACAGAAAGTTGATACACCAAGTGTATTATTCTTCCTCGGAATTCTTGCCGCGGTGGGTTCACTTCAGTCTGCAGGTCACTTAAGAATTATGGCCGGATTCTTAGAAGAATCAATCGGAAATATGTACGCCATAAATATGGTTATCGGAGTTTTGAGTTCGATTGTAGATAATGTCCCTCTGGTTGCAGGAGCTATGGGAATGTATGAATTACTACCAGTTGGGGCTGAAGCCATTTCTGGTGTAGCCTATCCAGTAGATCATAGTTTCTGGGAGTTCCTAGCTTATTGCGCAGGAACAGGAGGAAGCTGTTTAATTATTGGATCTGCAGCGGGAGTAGCTGTTATGGGTATTTTGAGTATTGATTTCATATGGTATATGAAGAAAATAACTTGGCTCGCTCTTATCGGATATGTTTCAGGTGCTGCAGTATTTATCCTTGCAGATATTTACATGCACTAAATTAACAGTCGGCTATTCACAATTACATTTTGATTCAGTCGTTTAGGGAATGATGGCTTATACCTTAGCCATTCATTAATTCCCTTACATATGTTTTTAAATCTGTTATTACAGATCTCTACTGGAGCTGAAGATCTGACTGCTGAAGGTGTTGAGGAAATCGTTCCTCATAAAGAGACGTTATCCGTCATTGATCTTATAGTAAGCGGAGGATGGTATATTATGATTCCTCTTGCTGTATTATCTGTAGTTGCTATCTACATTTTCATTGAGCGCTTTTTAGCCATTCAAAAAGCGAGCAAAGAAGATCCTCAATTCATGAATCAAATTAAAGATTTCATTCATGAAGGAAAAATTGACGCGGCAAACCATTTATGCAAGCAAACCGATTCAACATTTGCCCGAATGATCCAAAAAGGGGTCAAGAGAATTGGCAAACCACTTGGAGATATTAGCGCTGCAATCGAGAATGTAGGAAAGCTGGAGTTATTTAAATTAGAGCAAAGTCTTTCCACACTTGCAACCATTGCTGGAGCGGCACCTATGATAGGATTTTTGGGAACTGTAATCGGAATGATTGTCGTTTTTCACGAAATGAGAATCAGTTCTTCAGGCATCGAAATCGAGCAATTATCAGGAGGCATCATGCAAGCTATGGTAACCACTGTGGCTGGACTCGTAATCGGAATTATCGCATACATCGCATACAACATACTAGTTGCTCGCGTTGAAAAAGTAGTTTACAAAATGGAAGCAACTACCATAGAATTTATGGACCTGCTTCAAGAACCAGCTGAATAATGAGTATTAAGTCAAGAAACAAGGTGAGCGTGAGTTTCAGCATGTCTAGCATGACTGATATCGTATTCCTATTACTCATTTTTTTCATCATACTTTCTACATTGGTGTCTCCTTTCGGAGCTAAAGTTGACCTACCAACCGGAAAAGCCAGAACCAAAGAGCATCCAAAAATCTCTGTTTCTATCCGACCAGATTTATCTTATAATATTGACGGGCAGGATGTACGCAAGGATCAAGTGGAAGCAATACTTGTAAAACGCAAAGCCGAAGTTGATAAGCCAAGTATCGTTTTACGGGTTGACAAACAAGTTCCAACTGGAGAAACAGTAGGTTTTTTAAGTGTTGCAAAAGAATATGGCTTTAGTGTCGTTATAGCTACTAAACCCTAATGATGGACCGATTTCAAGATAAGAATAAGAGAAGAGGACTAATTGGCACGATTGTGTTTCACTTGGTCTTGTTACTTATCTTTTTATTTACAGGCCTCGTTATCCCTGTGCCAATGCCAGAAGAAGAGGGACTTCCTGTTGAACTTGATCTTGGAAATACTGATTTTGGTTCAGGTGATGAGCAGCCGCAAAGCACTTCTGAGCCTGAGGTCACAGAACCCATAAGTGAACCAGAGCCTGTGGAAGCAGCTCCTGCTGAAACGGTTGAGGAAGTTGCAACTCAAGACGAAGTTTCTGATATGACTATGCCTGTAGTAAAGCCAGTGGAGAAACCGGTAGAAAAAAAGCCAGAGCTTGATGAACGTTTGAAAAAAGTGATTAGCAGCAATCCTTTCCAGACCAAGCAGGACAACGATAGCAAAGGACAAGGATCAACCGATCAACCCGGAGATCATGGCAAGGCAGATGGGTCACCAACAGGAGATGCTTTACAAGGAGATAAGACTGGTGGAGGTATATCCTATAATTTAGGTGGAAGAGGTTTCAAAGGCGCTCCTTCCATTCAAGGAAACATGCAAGAAAGCGGCAAAATTGTCGTAGACATCATTGTAGATAGACTAGGAAATGTGATTCGGGTTACGCCAGGTGGAAGAGGCTCTACAATCAACAATAACGAATTAGTCAAGAAAGCCGTAGAAGCTGCTCGTAAAGCAAAATTTACACCGAAAGCTGATGCACCTGAAGAACAAAAGGGTACCTTGACCTTCGAGTTTATCCTTGAATGACCTATCCTGAAACACTTGATTATCTTTTAAGCCAACTCCCAATGTACCAGCGGGTTGGACAGGCGGCCTATAAGGCAGATCTGAACAACACTATTGCCCTAATGAAACTATTGGGCAATCCGGAATCTAAATTCAAATCAATACATATTGCAGGGACTAACGGTAAAGGATCTACCTCACACCTATTAGCATCCGTATTTCAAGAAGCAGGATATAAAACTGGACTCTATACCTCACCTCATCTTTTAGACTTTAGAGAACGCATTAGAATCAATGGAGAAATGATTTCCGAAAAAGAAGTCAGCTCTTTTGTCGAAGAAAATAAAATCAGCTGTGAGCAACTCGACCTTTCGTTTTTTGAGTGGACAGTAGGTTTAGCATTCCATTCGTTTGCTTTAAACCAAGTCGATATCGCGATCGTAGAAGTAGGCATGGGAGGCAGACTTGATTCGACAAATGTTCTTTCTCCTGAACTATCTGTCATTACTAATATTGGGTTGGATCATGCACAATTCTTGGGTGATACTTTAGATAAAATCGCCTTAGAAAAAGCCGGTATAATCAAACCCAAGGTTCCAGTAGTTATCGGTAAATTCCAGAGAGAAACAGAAGGTTCTTTTAGAAGAATCGCCCTTGCCCATGAGTCAACCATTTTATTTGCTGATCAGCAATTTCCAATGGATATTCCACCTTGTCCATTAAAGGGTCACTATCAAGCCGAAAACTTTCAAACTGTTCTAATCGCTGCAGATCATCTTAATACAGCAGGTTGGAAGCTTTCTAACGAAGCTATAAGTGCAGGCTTCGAGAATGTGCTCAAGAATACTGGTCTTAGAGGTCGCTGGGAAATTCTTAATGAAAAGCCAAAAACCATCTGCGATGTCGGACATAATCTAGACGGCATAAAATCCATTGTTCATCAACTTGAATCGGAAGAATTTAAGCAGCTGCATCTCGTATTGGGATTTGTATCTGACAAAAATGTAGAAGAATTAATATCTCTTTTTCCAAAAAACGCCATATTCTACCTGACACAACCTTCGATTCCTAGAGCCATGCCTTTAGATCGTCTTGAACAAATCGCTGATGGAAAGCGCATTAACTACAAGCGGTTCGAAAATGTTGAATTAGCGCTAGAAGCCGCTAAAATACGAGCCAAACAAGATGACATAATATTCATCGGGGGAAGTACCTTTGTAGTTGCCGATCTATTGTCGATCGTTTAAACTATATTGTATACTTATCGTCTACGGTTCTGAGGGGGTTAAAGTGAAGATGATGATAAAATACTATCAAGGTGAAGATTGGAAAGAGCTGAAGTTGGACTATACCATTCAAAGGAAACGATATCTCCTTTCGAATTATGGTCGGGTAATCAGTTATTTCAAATCCGTTGAAGAAGATGGACGATTAATCAAATGCTATCCCATAGATGGCTATCCAAGTTTTAGATACAAAGAGCCGACCATTAAAAATGGAGAAAAAGGCGTAAAAACAGTTACCAAGTACATTCATAAATTAGTTGCAGAGTACTATTTAACTGCTCCGCCATCCGAAGAATACCACTTTGTTTTACATCTCGATTATGATAAAGTCAATAATCAAGTTCGAAATTTAAAATGGGCTAATAAGGAACAAGTTGAAAAACACTTGGCGAAAAACCCTCATTACATTGAGGCGAAAAGACTCCGTAAAGAGAAGCCTGATCGCTACAACACGAAGCTGAGCGAAACGGAAGTAATCCGTTTAAAGAAGAAAATATTTGACCCAAATCGTAAGACGCGGTATAAAATTCTTGCGAAGCAATTTGGAATTTCCGAAATGCAACTTTACAGAATCAAAACTGGTGAAAACTGGAGTAATGTCCACGTTACAAATGAACCAAAAAGGGACTGATAAGCGTTCCATTCTCTTAACAATCCCTTCCTTCTGGATGTTATTTTAAAGCGGTGCTTTTGTCTAAGATTTCAGCTAATTTCATTAACTGCAGGCATTCTCGTCTATAACCTTCTCGATCTTCTCCCAGGGAGTTTTCTGCTGATTCAATAACCGATCTGTAATCCAACCCCCTCGCATATTTTGAATGTCTGAGGAGCATTCCAAACCCAGCCACGGCCATAGACCATTTAAGGTTATTGCTGGTCATTTCAGCAGATCTTATGTCATTTTGCACTGTTTGCGCAAGAAGCTCACTGGCCCCTCTTTCTGTAGGTTTGTAGCGCATCTTTACAGTTGCAAGCTCATTGGTAAATTGCTCTTTGAAGGGCGGTTTGCTGAGCTTAGGACCCAGCCCATATTTTAGTGGATACACTTTAGAGTTTCCGTTGTTGCCTTTTGGCACAATTTCATACAATGCTGTAACCACATGCCCTGCACCCATTTCTCCAGCATCTTTGGTGTCATCATTAAAGTCTTCCTTATTGAGTAATCGATTCTCGTACCCTATCAATCTGTATTCAGCTGCATTCTGAGGATTAAATTCTACCTGAAGCTTTACATCTTTCGCGACTGTAAACAATGTAGCTCCAAACTCATTCACCAGCGTCTTCTTAGCTTCAGTCAAGTTATCGATGTAGGCATAATTACCATTTCCCTTATCAGCCAAAGTTTCCATTTTAGAGTCTTTGTAGTTGCCCGTTCCAAACCCTAACACTGTCAGAAAAACCCCCAATTCTCTTTTTTCTTCTATCAGTCGTTGCATCTCTCCATCGCCAGAAGCACCTATATTGAAGTCTCCATCGGTGGCCAAAATCACACGATTATTTCCCTTTTCAATTAAGTTTTGCGCAGCTACTGAATAAGCCAACTTTATCCCTGCTCCTCCATCGGTAGAACCTCCAGCATTCAGATTGTCGATGGCTCTGTATATTTTATCCTTTTCATAACCAGGTGTCGACTCCAATACAAGCCCTGCCGCTCCAGCATACACAACAATTGCCACACGATCATCATCTCTCAGTTCACCTACAAGCATTTTCATGGCAGATTTGAGTAATGGCAACTTAGTGGCTGCGTTCATTGATCCAGATACATCCAAAAGGAAAACTAAATTGCTTGCAGGCAGTTGATGTTTGTCCAACTCTTTGGCCTTTAACCCAATATGCATCACGTAATGCTCAGAATTCCATGGAGCAATGGCGACTTCAGAAAATATTTCAACAGGATCATCTCCCGATGGAGAATCATAGTCATAATTGAAATAATTGATCATTTCTTCAACCCTAACGGCATCGATAGGCGGCAATGCTCCGCCATTAATAAACCTTCGAACATTGGAGTAAGAGGCCCTGTCAACGTCAATGCTAAAAGTGCTTAATGGTTCATCCACTGTAGCATGAAAATCATTTTCATTTATAGGACTGTATGACTCCGTATTATACATCAATTCGGACGGATGAGAAGGCGCGAACGAATAACTCATCCTCTTGCTGGCACCAGTCGAAGCTGGAATGTCTTCACTCAAAGACATCACATCCATCTCACTTTCTGCGAGCACATCCACCTCAATGAGAATTGGCTTTAATTCAATCGCAATAAACCTTGATGAAGACACTTCTGATAATTGAACATGAAAACCACTCTTCCATGATGATACTTTCATTATCAGATCTTTACTAAAAAGTGTAAATAAGCCATTGGCATCGGTAATCGCTCGTTCCGTGGTATCTTTAAGATTAATAACTGAAACATTTGCTATGGGAATTCCTTTCGACTGAGTGATTTGTCCTTTAAGAACGTTTTGATTTAATTGGCCCTGCGAAACCAATGCACAGATCATAATGGCGATAAAAATGCTTAGCTTGTTCATAGTAGTTTAAATTTGATGTTCACTAATAGGATGCACACCAACACGGAATTCCACAATTCACTTTAATAAATTTTGAATAAAAACACTTTCATAGATTTAGCAAATGCCCCAGCACTGAGCGATGAAGAGCTTTACAACTCTTACATCGAAAAACAAGATCGAGAGATTTTGGGCACGCTTTTCAGGAAGTATATGCCTTTAGTATTTGGTGTTTGCATGAAGTATCTGCGTGAAAAACATGAGGCTCAAGACAGCACAATGGAAGTTTTTGAGCGATTGATCCAACACGAACCAGCATCTGAAATAAAAAACTTCAAAGCCTTCTTGTATGTCGTAAGCAAAAATCATTGCCTAATGAAACAGCGAGGAGAACGAATGATGAGTATAGAAATTTCAGAGTCTGATATGGAATCGGCCCTGCAAATGCATCTTATTGATAGTGAGCCCGATGAGAAACAAGATCAACTTTTGCAGAAGTGCATGAAGACGCTCAAAGATTTTCAGAAAGAATGTGTGACAATGTTCTACCTGAAAAAGAAGAGTTATTTAGAAATCAGTCACGATTTGAAAATGAACCTCAATGCTGTAAAAAGCCATATTCAAAACGGAAAGAGAAACTTAAAAATCTGCATTGAAGCAGGAAAATGAAACACGACAGCGATATAATCAAGCGAATTAAAAGCTACTTCATGCAAAGAAAAAGCGCGGGAGAAGCCTATAAATTCGAACGCGAAATAGAACGTGATCCATTTTTATATGAAGCCGTGGAAGGGTTTGAAGACATGCTCACGTCTGACATTCAGCAAGCCCTTGATGAGTTAGATGACCGATTGGATGAAAAACAGAAAAAGAGTCTGTTCGTTTTCACTTGGCAAGCTGCCGCCATCGGATTGGTTTTAATTGTTGGCGTATCTGTATTTGCGATTTTAGGTAGTGGAGATGACTCTAGTGAAACCTACACAACTGACGAAACAGACTACAATCCACGAAACGTGAATCCATCGTTTTCTGAAATGGATGAACTTAAAGATACGTGGGCTTCAAACGATAACGAAGAGCAATTAGATGAAGCTGAAAATGAGCCGTCATCAAAAGAGATTGATTTTGCGGTGAACGATCCTCAGCCTAAAAAGGAGCTGATCAAGAAAGATGCAATACTTGAGACCTCCGAAGAACCAAGTACACAAAAAAAGAAGGTAGATGCCGAATCAGATCTAACTATCTCAGATTCAAATGATGGTAGTGCTAATGAGGAATTAGATGAAGTTGCTTCAGTATCTCCCCGCACAAAATCAGTAAGTGCTTCAAGCGCACCTTCCACAGCCGCGCAAGAAGAAAATATTTCTAGTGAACAAACAGCAACGCCTGTATCTCAGCCAAAAGGTGGGATGGCGTCATATCAAACTTATTTAAAAAAGAGCCTTCAAAAATCCAATGGAATGCCCAGCGGCTCTGTTGTGGTTACGTTTGAATTTGATAAAGATGGCGCTCCAAAAAAATTAGAAGTAGCCAAATCATTGTGCACGGCATGTGATGCTGAAGCGATGAGAGTTATTGAAAACGGTCCTAAATGGAACGTTAACGAGCGGAAAGAAAGGGTTTCTGTTACGGTATCTTTTTAGCGTTAGAAACCCCATTTCAAACGCGCAAATACTGAAGTTCCATAGTTTCTAAAATTCAGCCCATTTTCAAGCATACTTGTTTGAGAAAAAACGGAGGAGTACCAGTTGTTGGCAACTGCTAAGGTTAAAGAAGGCATCACGAAAAATAGATTCACGCCCGAAGAATAGAAGGCTCCAATCGATCCATTGATGAGTGGTATAATCGGTTTCGAAATGGAGAAAAGCGCAGAATAGTTTGCACTTGTCTGTTATAGCTTCACAAACTTTCCAAGCCTAGTGCCGGCTTGAATGAAGTAAATACCTGCTTCAAGTTCAGAAACATCAAATTGATCTTGATTCAAAACAAATGACTTGACTAACGAACCATTGATCGCATAGATATTGATTGTTCCATTGGCAATATAACCTTCCACGAATACCATGTTTTGAGCAGGATTAGGATAAACTGAAAGGCTGTTCTCATTAAACGACAACTCGCTCAATCCTTGCGGTTCACCATTGCCGGTTGTATCAGTGGTGTCTCCAATAATTTCTGAGAAAGTCACATCACCAATTGTAGCATTATCAGATCCATTGTTTCCATTTCCATTCACAGCATTTGCTCCAAAGTAGAAATCTACATCACCAGTCCCTGGGCTAGGAGCCGTCCACTTTAGTGTAAATGAGCCACCACTATTCGGAGAATTGTGTTCTGCATATTGTCTTGAGCTGGACGTAGAAAGTTTTACACCATTTCCTGGATCACTAAAGCTGTTTAGACTGGTGTTTCCACTCATGGAGATTACCTGAAAGCCATATCCAGCAGGGTTGCCAGCAGAATTAGTTACCGTTACATCAACGTCATACAATTGCTCTGGCACATACTCTGTTACAGTATTGTTTTCTGAGTCTTTCAATTCTACTAAGACACTTACACTTCCAAAACCACCACCTGAGTGACACGTTACACAAGTAGAAGCACCATCACCAGGAGCGCCAGTAGCTCGATTCCCGTTAGAAGCAGGACCGCTTGCATTAGATTGTAAAAGGGTAACTATTGCGATAAGCACAACAGAAGAAAAAGCGAAGTAATTTTTTTTCATAGAATAAAGGTTTGAGGTTAGACGCAGTGAAACGCACTATGGTTTGCAATGTTCGTCTGAACTTTAAATTACAACAAAAGAATATACCTTTGCACCCGCAAAACAAGGCAGTTATGATCGCAGCACACAACGTATCCCTAGCATTCGGAAAACAAAAGCTTTTTGATGACGTAAACATCAACTTCACTGAAGGAAATTGCTACGGAGTTATTGGAGCCAATGGCGCTGGAAAATCTACGTTTCTTAGAATTCTTTCTGGAGATATTGAGGCCAATACTGGTCACATTAGCATTGAGCCTGGTAAGAGAATAGCCGTACTGCGTCAAAATCACTTTGAGTTTGATGAAGTGCCTGTGCTAGAAACAGTCATTCGCGGGCACAAGCGCTTGTTTGAAATCATGCAAGAGAAAGACGCTATTTACGCCAAACCAGATTTTAGCGATGCAGACGGTATAAAAGCATCAGAATTGGAAGGCGAATTTGCTGAGATGGAAGGCTGGAATGCTGAAAGTGATGCTGCAGCTTTGTTAAGCGGATTGAGAATCTCAGAAGACAAGCACTATAGCTTGATGAAAGATTTGAATGGTAGTGAAAAAGTACGCGTGCTTTTAGCGCAAGCGATCTTTGGAAACCCTGACATTCTAATCTTGGATGAGCCTACCAACGACCTTGATATACTTTCAATTGGTTGGTTGGAAGATTATCTACTCGACTTCAAAAACACCGTGATTGTTGTTTCTCACGACCGTCACTTTTTAGATACGGTTTGTACGCACATCGCTGATATTGATCGCAGTAAATTGCAGTTGTTTAGCGGCAATTACTCGTTTTGGTATGAATCAAGTCAATTGGCATTGCGACAGCAAGCCAATGCAAATAAAAAGGCTGAAGTAAGGAAGAAGGAACTCCAAGAATTTGTAATGCGATTTAGTGCAAATGCTTCTAAATCTAAGCAAGCTACAAGCCGTAAAAAATTGATTGAAAAAATCAACATTGATCAAATTCAGCCTTCAACGAGAAGGTATCCTGGTATCATATTCCAACAAAACAGAGAAGCCGGTAACGACATTCTTAAGATTGAAGGATTGAGCTACAGCAATGAAGGAAAAACACTCTTTCACGATCTCAACCTGACGATTGAAAAAGGAGACAAAGTCACTTTCTTGAGCAGAAATGGAATGGCCGTGACTGCGTTATTTAGAATTTTAGTGGGTGAAATCAAAGCTGATGCAGGAACATTCACTTTTGGACAAACCATCACTCATGGATATTTGCCCGTAAACAACGAAGAATACTTCAATACGAATAAAGACCTTTTGGATTGGCTTCATCAGTATTCACCGAGCGATATGGATGATACGGATGTGCGCGGATTCTTAGGGAAAATGCTATTCAGTGGAGACGAAATCAAGAAGAAAGCGAGTGTTCTTTCTGGAGGAGAAAAAGTGCGTTGTATGCTTTCAAGAATTATGATTGCAGGGGCTAATGTTTTAATAATTGATGAGCCAACAAATCACTTAGACCTTGAATCAATTCAGGCGTTCAATAACTCCTTAATGAACTTCCCTGGAACAGTGCTCTTCACTTCGCATGACCACACGTTTACGCAAACGGTGGCGACAAGAATTGTTGAGTTAACCCCTTCCGGTTGTGTGGACAAAATGATGCAGTATGACGACTACATCGAAACGGAAAAAATTCAAGAGCAGTTAGAAGGGATGTATGCTTAAACCATCCTTATTCAAGGAAAATAATTGATCATAAAAGAAAAGCTGCTCGAAGATTGAGCAGCTTTTCTTTTATACGACAAACTGGATTACTTAGTGATCCAGGTTTATCCGAGAAGTGGATAAAGCCTGCTGAGCTCCGCACGTCTTGAGCTTTTTTTGATGTTCACAAATTCAAATGCGCTTCGCTTTTTGATTTGCTCCATAAAAAAAGCCCGTCTCGCTTCGCGAGACAGACTTTATCATCTAGTGGGACATACTGGGTTCGAACCAGTGACCTCTACCTTGTCGAGGTAGCGCTCTAAACCAACTGAGCTAATATCCCAAACTTAGTAAGTCAAAAAAGCCCCGACTAGCGAGGCTTAAATTGGTGGGAGATGAGGGGTTCGAACCCCCGACCCCCTCGGTGTAAACGAGGTGCTCTGAACCAGCTGAGCTAATCTCCCTAAACCCTTAAAAGGGGCGCAAATATACATGAAAGTTAATTTGATGCAACAGTAATTTATTACAGCAAATAACTTCCCATTAAATTTCAATTACCCAAGCATCTTGAAGGGCCTTCACTTCTTTAAATGTCAGCGCCTTAGGAGTTGAAATTACCAGCTTATCATTTTGACTTGACACTACCTTACCGGATATCAAAGCCGAGGTTTTTCCTTCAGGAACAGAGTACAGTTTTCCTTTTTTCACTTCAATCATTGTTCCCTTTTCACCAACACTGCGAAGCTGTCTATCATCCATATGACGATATTTTTCGTGGGTACTCAGCAATCTTACAGCCAATCTGCCACTGGCGTGTTTCATGAGCATCGATTTAAGTTCAGGATCTGTGGCAATCATCTTGTCTATGTTATTCAACGAAACCCAAAGAATGGTTGCTGGCGATTCTGCAACTACTGTAAAAGCACTCTCTTCTTTTGTGAAATAAGTGATTTCACCAATGGCATCTCCTTTGCCCAAGACTTCAAGCGTGTGATCTCCATCCTTAACATTCACACTTCCTCTGGCTATTATGTAAAGCCCATCTCCCGGTTTAATATTCTTAACGATACGCTGGCCAGTGGAGTAAATTTTAGTCTGACAGGCATCGTTTACAAGCTTCTGACTTTCTTTAGACAAGCCCTTTAACCATGAAATTGACAGAATAAGCTCTTTTGTGTCGGGCAACTCGATGCTCGGTGGCTTCTCCATCAACATCTTCATTCTAATCTCAATATCACTTGTAATTCGACTTACTTCTGAATTATTGAGTCGACCTTTACTCTTCAATCGATGCACGGTATGCAATTCATAATTAAGTACAGAACGAATAGCCTGTCTTGTTGAAATTGCTCGAAATATCTCCGGATATGTATTCCGAAGGTTTCTCATAAACGTTTGTCCGCTAATGACGTTTTCGTTGATCTCTTGTTCGATTATCTCTAAATTCTTTCTCTCTTCAACAGCTTCAGCACGGTACATGCTTTCTAATAATTTCAGACAATCTTCTTGGGCTGCTACAAAACCTGCAGCACAATCATAACTAACCGCTAATCGATCGAAAAAGGCATTCTCTGTAATCCGGCCTATAATCGGCCAAGATTGAGTCACACTTAACCATTTGGCTGGTTTCCATAGTTCCTCCAAGTCTTTACGTGCTGAAAGTGACGTCTCACCCTTGATATCAAGAATCTCATTGACCGTATCCGTCAATGTTCTCAATGCATCTGCCCCTAGTGTTCCATCTTTAAATTGACGCCAATAGCTGCCTTTCTCCTTTTCCAAAATGCGCGTTCTATGCTCCGCCATTTTAGCCACCTCCAGTTTTGATTCATCAATATCTTGGATGAGGGCTATTTCTTTGGGAAGATATTCTGCCACAGAACTCCAATTCACTTTTCTGTATTGCCGATCTGCTTTCAGTTTCTGAACGTGTGATTCAGCGCTGCTTAGCATATACTCACTTGAGCTCTTTATCATGAGTGCTTTGGCTGGCGGAAGATCAAGCAAGCCAAGTTTCTGAACCAGCATTTTGATCGTAGTGGCATTCACCAATAGCGTCAGAGTTACTGTTCCAGCAATCAAGAATAAGAACTGGTCTTTTATAACCGTAGCCTGATCCGGTGTTATATCCATCGATTCGGCCATCAGATTTGAATCCACTCCTGCCACCATCAGCGCAAGAGCCAACCCAATCGCTCCGCGAAGAGCTCCATACCAAACAACGATAGCATCCTTCACGGGCAGACCATACCCTGTATTTTTCATGAAAGGATAGTGCACCAGGATAACCAGTGCCCTTACTACATGAATTCCAACATATATAATTCCTAATGACAGGAAGTCGTTGGCACTGAATTCTGTTCGCTCGGCTATCACAAAACCAACGATAAGGAAGATAAGACAGTTAGCAATGAAACCTGCCAATTCCCAAAACTCATGCATAAAATGCTCTACTTGAGGAGAGATACTCGATCGACCGAAGCCTCCAATTAAAAGTCCCAATGCAACCAAGGAAAGTACACCTGAAACATGCAAGAAATTCTCTGCGACATAGAAGGTAATGTATGCTGCTGCAACCACCACGGAGATTTCAACCATGGCATCGTTGAACACCTTCTTTAACCAACGCAATACAATCCATCCAAAGAATAATCCGACCCCAACTCCACCAAGGGCAACTCTTAAGAATTCAACAAAACCATTCTTATCAGATGCTTCTCCAGATATTCCTAAAAAGAAAACCATGAATAACACAATGGCCGTTCCGTCATTCAATAGTGACTCACCCTCGATTAATGTCCCTAATTTTTTACTCGCGCCTAAATCTTTCAAAAGCGCAACAACCGCCACCGGGTCTGTGGCACTAATGACCGAACCAAACATAAAGGCTAAACTCCAGTTTGCCCATCCTTCTAATCCAATATCAAATATGTCAATGGCATAGACCATTACACCAGTAAGAATCAATGCCATCAAAATACCAGGAACCGCCAAAATCACGGAATTGGCAGCCGATTTCTTAAATGTGTGAAGATCCATCGCAAAAGCCGCCTCAAAAATTAAGATGGGCAGAAACACGAAGAATAGCATGTGAGGATCAATATGAGCTGCCCAGATGAATGAATCATGAATAAAGCTCACATCCACATCGCCCCAATGCATGAAAAGCCCCATGCGATTCAACACTCCCAATACAATACCAATTATCAAGAGTAAGGCCGTAAAAGGTACTGGAATCTTCTTCAAAAAATGTCGTGTAGCCGCTCCAATAAAGACAGCCAGAATGATGAAAAACAAAGGGCTCGTATCTGGCCCGTGATGGCCTCCACCTTCATCTGCGTGATCAGAATGACCTTCTGCTGACGTTGCTTCATGAGCAACAACCTCATGGTCTTGAGGGTCTTCAATTTCGACACTTGAAATGAAATCCAACGACTCAGGAAGAAAATCGAAAGATAATGCCGAGGCAGAAATAGAAGTGAAAATGACTAGGCAAAGCGTTAATGCAAAACGCCAAGTTCTGAGGTTAAGTAGAGGCATATTTAAGTAGGTTTTGAACTTAAGTTGCGCCCAAAATATTCAATTTGTACTCTACAATTGCTATTTAAAACTTTTCAGGATGAATTTTTTTATTTCAACCGCATAAAATTCAAGTTCAAGGGCCCTCACTTTCTGCTCAATATCTTCAGCAGAATCAGACGATTCAATAGACACTTTATGTTGAACAACTACACTTCCTTCATCATAGGCTTCACCCACCTGGTGAATGCTAATTCCAGATATATTTTCTCCAGCTGCTTTTACTGCTTTATGAACATGATGTCCGTACATGCCTTTTCCTCCAAACTTTGGCAGTAAGGCAGGGTGGATATTCAATATTTTTCCTTTGAACATTTTCACCATGTAAGATGGTATCAACAACAGCCATCCAGCCAAGACGACAAAATCTATCCCATTTTCTTCAAGAACCGCTTCCACAAGCTCTTCATCACCAAGATCAGCATTATTGATTATAGCATATTCCACCTTCCACTTATCCGCCACCTTTATCACTCCAGCATCTGCCTTATTTGTAACAATAAGTCCAACATTGATCTCCGAATCATTTTTAAAATATTCTAGAATTGCGTTAGCGTTTGTTCCAGTTCCTGAGGCGAATATTGCGATTGTAGCTTGTGCCATTACAGAGTAAAATTTATCTATTTAAATTGCCAGGCAAAAGTAGCATCACCTATGAATCAAAAACCACGATTTATTTCGCACGAGCCCTTACGTTTTGAAGAAAAGGAGATTATTTCAAGATCAAAAGAATTACTTGAGCTAGCTCAAAAAAGGCGAAGCATCCGAGAATTTTCAGATAAGGACATACCGTTCGAGGTGATCAAAAACGTAATTATGACCGCAAGCTCTGCTCCAAGCGGAGCGCACAAGCAGCCTTGGACGTTCTGCGTAGTTCGATCTTCAGAAATAAAACGTCAAATAAGAGCAGCCGCGGAAAAAGAAGAAAAAGAGAGTTATGAGGGCAGAATGAGCGAGCAATGGCTAAAAGACCTCGAGCCATTTGGAACAGATTGGAGAAAACCCTTCCTTGAAACAGTTCCATGGATAATTGTCGTTTTCAAGCGTGCTTTCGAATATGAAAACGGAGAAAAGCATCAGAATTACTACGTAAATGAGTCTGTTGGAATCGCTTGTGGAATGCTTATAAACGCAATTCACAATGCTGGTTTAGCGACCCTAACTCATACACCAAGTCCTATGAATTTTTTAACCAAAATCCTTGACAGGCCTGACAATGAGCGACCATACCTCTTACTTCCAGTGGGCCATCCTGCTCAAGAAATAAAAGTCCCAGATCTGAAAAGAAAAAGCTTTGAGGAAGTGGTAAAAGTTTTCGATTAAGAATCTATTTGGATTAATTAATCTAAAAGATATTTCTTTGCAATCTCATAAGCATAAATAAAAATAAGCACTATGGCCGATATTAAAGAAAAAGTAGTAGCTATCATCGTTGATAAGCTCGGAGTAGATGAAGCAGAAGTTACTCCAGAAGCAAGCTTCACAAATGATCTAGGAGCAGACTCATTGGATACTGTAGAATTAATCATGGAATTCGAAAAAGAATTCAACATTGCTATTCCAGACGATCAGGCTGAGAATATAGCTACTGTTGGAGAGGCTATCAAATACATTTCTGAGCACGTTTCTTAAGAATATATTATAAACTCATTAAATATGACGCTTAAGCGGGTAGTGGTTACCGGAATAGGAGCTTTAACTCCTATTGGCAACAACGCAAAAGAATATTGGGATAATCTCCTAATGGGCAAAAGCGGAGCGGCACCTATTACCGGCTTTGACGCGTCTAATTTCAAGACCAAATTTGCATGTGAGGTCAAAAATCTTGACCTCGATAATTTTTTCGACCGCAAGGAAGGAAGGAAGCTTGACCTTTTCAGCAAGTACGCTATGATCGTAGCTGATGAAGCAATAGCAGACTCTAATTTGGTTTCGGAAAAATTAGATGTTGATCGGGTCGGTGTGATTTGGGGTTCAGGAATTGGCGGCATCACCACCTTCCAAGATGAAGTTGAAAACTTCGTCAATGGAGGAGGAATACCTCGTTTCAACCCATTTTTTATACCAAAGATGATTTCAGATATAGCTTCTGGTCATATTTCAATTAAATACGGTTTCAGAGGACCAAACTTCAGTTTGGTAAGTGCTTGTGCAACAAGTACAAACTCCATGATTGATGCATTCAACTATATCCGTCTAGGAAAAGCTGATGTCTTTGTTACTGGTGGCTCAGAAGCAGCAATTAATGAATCCGGAATTGGTGGATTTAATGCTATGCATGCACTTTCGACTAGAAATGATGATCCTCAAACTGCTTCACGTCCTTTTGATAAAGATCGAGACGGTTTTGTTATGGGCGAAGGGGGTGGTGCCTTAATTCTTGAAGAATATGAGCATGCAAAAGCAAGAGGTGCTAAAATTTACGCTGAAGTTGCCGGTGGAGGTCTTTCTGCAGATGCTCATCACATTACAGCTCCCCATCCTGAAGGATTTGGAGCCTTAAATGTTATGCGGTCAGCAATGTCAGATGATCCCAGCATTACTCCTGATAGTTTTGATTACATCAACGTTCACGGTACAAGCACTCCATTAGGAGATGTTGCAGAGTTGAAGGCAATCCGCGGTGTGTTTGGTGATAACGCTGAAAAATTAAACATCAGTTCGACCAAATCAATGACAGGCCATTTACTTGGTGCTGCTGGCGCCATTGAAGGAATCGCAACGTTGCTTGCTGTAAAAAACAACATTGTTCCTCCTACTATCAATCACTTTACTGATGATGATGCTATAGATTCTAAATTGAATCTTACGTTTCATAAAGCTCATAAAAGAGAAGTGAGAGTGGCATTGAGTAACACATTCGGATTTGGCGGTCACAACGCCTCTGTCATCTTCAAAAAGTGTGAAGGCTAAAGTTCTTCTTACCTCGTTATTTTTTTCAAAAAAATTATCCCCAAGACAAAAACGTCTTGACCAATATCTGCGCGATAATTGGGGTGTGAGCGCCAAGGATATTTCCTGGTACGAAAAAGCACTTAGACACAAGTCTGTTGTCGGTTCGGGAAAATATGAGCACGCTGACTGTAATGAACGCCTGGAACTTCTCGGAGATTCTGTCTTAGACACGGTCATCACTGAATACCTTTTTAAAAGGTACCCTGAGAACAATGAAGGAGAATTAACCAAAATCAGAGCACGCATTGTTAACCGGCAAACTTTGGGAACAGTTGGGAAAGCATCAGGCCTTCATGAAGTGATAGAAGCTCGCATTGGCAGTGAAGACTCCATGGATAAAATTGTTGGCAATGCACTTGAAGCTTGGTTGGGCGCAATTTACATAGACAGAGGCTTTCAAGTTGTAAAAACGAGTATAGATAACTTCTTGCTTCCCCGTTATATCGATATTCAGCAAATTATTGAGCAAGCATTTGACTTTAAAAGCAAGCTAATAGAATGGACTCAACAAAGAAAATTAACGTTAATATTTGATACTTCCAATGCTCCGAATGAGGATAACCTCTTTGTTTGCTCTATCATTGTGAACCAAGAATTAATTGCACGAGGCAAGGAGCGTTCCAAGAAAAAAGCGGAACAAATTGCTGCGCGAGAAGCTTGCTCCAATCTCACGATTTAAAAATATGTCAAAACATAGGCTACAATTAGACGATGAATATGAGTTTTTAGCCTTTGGATTGAGTTGTCATCTCAAAGACTACCGCGTGGCATGGCTATTAAGTCGAGCTCTTCGGCTTGACTTTTTAAGAACTATGGTCAGCCCATCTTCGAATGGAGCAGATTCTGCAGCTTATGCAAAATTTATGGGCAAGGATGAAGACAAACATCTGAATTACATCATTTTATCAAATCAAAATGAAGACGCATATCTCTTTAAAGAGTTTAAACAATATGACTTTTTCATTTTAGTGGAAGGATACATAGACATTTTTGACACTTCTTCATTTATAGATTTACTCCAAAATATTGAAAGTTTCCAATTTGTATCCGTAATGGATAAAAGGAAATTCAACAAAATTCAATATGCTCTATTTGAAGAATAAAGTGTTGATACATTAATTATTCTCCCCTGAAAGAGGGATTGCCTTTACATACTTTCGTTAGAATCAGATGATAAAAAACAAAACAAAAATAGTAGCCACTATGGGTCCGGCATGTTCCGATAAGGAAGTGCTAAGAAAAATGATCCTTGAAGGAATGACGGTGGCTCGGCTTAATTTTTCTCATGGAAGTCATAGCGATCATGAAGCGTTTATAAAAACAATTCGCGCTTTAGATGGCGAGATGCAAACTCACACCGCTCTTTTGGCGGACCTAAGCGGTCCGAAGTTGCGTGTAGGAAGTCTGTCCTCCGATCAAGTAGAGCTGAAAATGGGCGCTGAGCTCCGAATGACATCTGATGAAATCATCGGTGATGTAAATCGTGTCATGGTGAGCTACCCGAACCTCACCAGAGATGTGAAACCTGGAGAAACAATCTTACTTGATGATGGTAAATTAAGGGTTGAAGTAATTAGATCTGAAGGAACTGACGTGGTTACTAAGGTTACCCAAAGTGGAATGTTGAAGCCTCGAAAAGGTGTAAACCTGCCTGACACTAAAATTTCACTCCCTTGTCTCACTGAAAAAGACCTTAAAGACCTTGAGTTTGCGCTTAGTCATAATGTTAGCTGGGTAGCACTTTCGTTTGTCAGAAGCGAAAAAGACATTGTTGAATTACGCGAACACATCAAGAAAAGCGGTAAACAAGCCAGCATCATTGCGAAAATTGAAAAACCAGAAGCCTTAGAAAATATCGATGCCATCATTCATGAAACCGATGGTATTATGGTAGCTCGAGGTGATCTTGGAGTTGAAATTCCATTGCAAAATGTGCCTTTGGTGCAAAAAGAGATCGTCCGTAAATGTCAGAAAGCTGGCAGGCCGGTCATCATAGCTACTCAGATGATGGAGAGTATGATTGATAACATGTCGCCAAGCCGTGCCGAAGTGAATGATGTTGCCAATGCCGTAATGGATGGAGCTGATGCTGTAATGCTTAGCGGTGAGACCAGTGTTGGTCAGTACCCTGTGGAAGTGGTGAACACTATGTCTAAAATCATCACTCGCGTAGAGGACTATGATGGGATTTACTTCCGAGAAATAGAGCATGAAAGCACCGATGATCGAATAATAACTGACGCTATATGTCACTCAGCAGTTCGACTAAGCCAAAAAACTGGAGCTAAGGCAATCGTCACGATGACCTTCTCAGGATACACAGCATTTCGAATTTCATCCTACAGACCCAACGCCTGGATTTTCGTATTCACGTCAAATTTCAAAATACTCAACATGTTGAGTTTAGTTTGGGGAGTCAAAGGTTTTTACTATGATAAATTCGTCAGTACTGACCACACCATCTCTGATATTAAATATGAGTTGAAGAAGGCTGGATTCTTGGGTGAAAATGATTTACTCATCAATATCGCAAGTATGCCGATTGCCAAAAAAGGAATGTCGAACATGCTCAAGGTGAGCAATATGTCTGATTAATAAAACTTAGTAAAAAGAAACGCGTAGGGCAATAGAAAACAGTGAATTTTAAGAAGACCATATCATATTTTGCAATAGTCCTTTTTGCTTTTAGTTCCTTGACTGCTTCAAGTCAAGAGGAACTGAAGAGCTACTATTCTCGCAGTGACGGTTCCTATGAGTCAAAAGCCTCTTGGTCAGATAGTGATCATAATGGACCTCGAACAGGAATCAACCCAGGGTGCAAAATAACTTCTGGATCAGAGGTTTTGATCGAAGATTCACTGATTACAGAGTGCCACAAGGTTCTCATCGATCAAGAAAAAGAAGGACTTGGCTTCCTAATGGTTCTAGGATGCTATATGGAAGGTCTAAATATAGTTCTAGATCAAGCCCAAGATCATGATCTTATTCTCTTCGTGCATTTGTTGAATCAACAAAAGAATTACGGAAACAACTTGAAATCGGTATTAAATGGTTACGAAATACCTCTTGAAATTCAGCAGGAAGTCAAAGACTTCAATACTGTTTTAAATACTTTGAATAAAATTGATTTACCGTCTGTTTACGAATTAAAATCAGGCAGTAAAACAATAGTCGGAATAAAACGCGAAGACATCACCTTGATTAAGCAAAGTGTGAGTAGCTTCCGCAAATCAATACTCATCTAATCTATAATCGGTGAAAAAAGTTACCGGCATAGGAGGAGTATTCTTCAAATCAAAAAATCCAGCTAAGTCTAAAGAATGGTACGAGATTAACCTCGGCATCAAGTCAGATAAATACGGTCATTCATTCAAATGGAGAGATCAAGAATACCAATCCACTGAGTGCATCACTCAGTGGAGCCCAATGGCAGAAGACACCGATTATTATCATCCCAGCAAGAGTGAGTTCATGATAAATTATCGCGTAGATAATCTTGAAGCACTTCTGCTCGAACTGAAACGTAATAAGGTTAAAATAATCGGTGAAATGCAAGAATTCGATTATGGGAAATTTGCATGGGTAATTGACCCTGATGGAAGAAAGGTAGAACTTTGGGAACCCAAGGGCGAATCAACGCTTTAATGATTCACAATCCAATCGTGAAACCGAATATACTCGTCATAAGCAACTACAATGACCCAGTCAATCCAATAAGACCTGAAGCAGAAATATTCATTGGATTAGCTGCATTAAAGTTTAACATAACGGTCATCACACCTACGCAGGGAGAATATCCAGCAAAATTGGCATCAGCAGGATGTGAAATAATTGACTATTTGCCTAAAAACAAATTCGATAAAAAAGCAATCGAGCTGATTAAAGAAACCATACAAAGAAAAAACATTCAGGTTGTTCACGCCTTTAATAGCAAGGCAATTGCCAATGCTTCTTGGGCACTGTGGAATAACAAAAAAGTAAAGTTGGTCACCTATCGTGGTTATACAGGCAACATTAAATGGTATGACCCTACGAATTACTTATCGTTTTTAAATCCTCGTGTTGATTACATGGTATGCTTGGCTGAGAGCGTAAGAGAAATGTATCTCAAAAGCGGAGTGTCAAAAACCAAAGCTATTACCATAAACAAAGGTCATAAACGATCTTGGTATGATCACATAGAGCCCGCCAAATTGGATGAGTTCAATTTTAATGAGGGCGCTGTGGTTTGCTCATTTGTAGCAAATTTTAGAACTAAAATGAAGGGTGTTAACTACCTGATAGACGCTGTTTCTAAAATACAGAAGGACTACAACATCTACTTTTTAATGATTGGCGAAGGCCTGAATACAGATGAAGTTATAGCTAGTATATCGGATCTAGGACTTCAGGATAGGTTCAGGTTTACAGGTTTTAGAAAAGACGCCTCAAACCTTGTAAAGGCATGCGATATATCAATATCCGCGTCCATTTATGGAGAAGCTA
Source organism: uncultured Flavobacteriales bacterium (assembly GCA_905479105.1). Taxonomy (GTDB): domain Bacteria; phylum Bacteroidota; class Bacteroidia; order Flavobacteriales_G; family Salibacteraceae; genus SHAN690. Next base: position 255,804 of record CAJQLE010000003.1, on the reverse strand, counting down.
CTCAAAAAGCAATGATAGAAGCCATGTACTTGGGCAATGCCGTGATCATGACTGATATTTCTGGTAACCGAGGAATGATAGAGAATAATGTGTCGGGTATAATTGTCCCCCCGAAGAATGCGTCAAAGTTATACGAAGCAATTACTCGTTTAAGTGAATCCCCTGAGTTGAGGAATAAACTGGCTAAAGGATCTTTGGAGCGCGTTTCTACCCATTTGTCAAATGATAGGACCGTCAAAGAATATGCAGCCTTCTACGAGCGAATAAGTATCTAAAACAAAACGATTCTAATTGTTTTGTCCGAAACATCGCTATGCACATTAAGGAAATAACCTCCTGCCTTCATTCCTTTAACGTCTAAAACAGTCATTCCGCTGGACATATTAGACGGCACTTCCAAAATATTCCCCTGTTTAATAGTCAGTTGAAGATTCTCAGGCAGTACAGTGCCTGTTCGATCGCTATTCATGACAAAAATCTTTTTAAGCTTTTGATCTGCAAAAACAATTGGTTGGTTTACTTCAGGTGAACGCATGATAATGTAGTTTTAATTCATCTTCATCTAATACGCTATGCGTGCATAATAAGTTTCATTTATTTAACTTTATATATTCATTCAATATCTTAAGTGCAATCTAAACACAAATATCTACTGGCTTACAGCATTCCTCTGGTTACCTTTTTAAGCCTCTGGCTTCATGGATGGTGGAGCTTTGCAACGCTAATAGAATCATTTGTGATTATTCCACTTTTCGAGCTGATTCTTTCTCCAGATTCCAGTCTAAAAGATGATGAACATCCATCAAAATCGTGGGGATTTTATGATCTGCTGCTTTACTTTATGGTGCCCGTTCAGTACGTCCTACTCATCTTCTATTTGTATACCATCACTACAGTACAGTTGCAGACGTATGAAATTATTGGCATGACGTTGAGCATGGGAATACAGAGTGGTGCCGTTGGCATCAATGTAGCACACGAATTGGGACACAGAAAGTCTCGTTTTGACAGATTTCTCGCCAAATCACTTTTACTCTCTTCACTTTACATGCATTTTATTATCGAGCACAATAGAGGACATCATAAGAATGTGGCAACTCCACAAGATCCTGCAACCGCAAGATTGGATGAACCTGTTTATTTTTTCTGGTTCAGGTCAATCATCGGTACATTCATTTCAGCTTGGAAAATCGAACAAGGTCTGCAGAAGAAAAAACACGGATCAACATTCACTTTTTACAATGAAATGATCCAACTCATTTCAATTGAATCACTGTTCTTGCTTTCTATATATCTATTATTCGGTTGGATAGGTTTAATTGGTTTCCTAACTAGTTCCATCATCGGAATCATCTTGCTTGAAACCGTAAACTATATTGAGCATTATGGCTTGATCAGAAAACAACATCAAAATGGAATGTATGAGCGTGTTCAACCCTGGCATTCTTGGAACAGTGATTTTCCGATTGGAAGAATCATTCTTTTTGAATTAACCAGACATAGCGACCACCACTACAAGGCGAGTAAAAAATATCACACTCTTCAACATCTGGAAGAAAGCCCTCAATTGCCAACTGGTTACCCAGGAATGATGCTTTTAAGTCTAATTCCTCCGTTGTGGTTTAAAATTGTAAACCCAAAACTAAAGCGACTTAATCAGTCATCACAATGAGGTATTTCGAGATACTCCAAAACAGCTTCGGTGCCTCAATTACAAGTTTGCCATCTTTGATTTTATAGCTCTCTGATGGGTGATCCGTAACAATCTTGACCGTGTCAATCCCGACTTCTATCTCAGAAAGCTCACGAATGTCATAGGGAGTAAAAGCCAGTCTGTCTAAATCATCATTAACACCATCTGATTTTAAAAAACCTCCTCTTTCTTATACTCCAGACTTAATCAACTCTCGTTTTGTACCCACAGCAACATATGCCGTATTCAAGTTATTCTTAAGCTCATTCATTTGAGCCTCCATTGTACTCAAATTTCCTTCCATAGATTGAAGGTTTTCTTGAAGGACCATTCTATCTACCTCCGCCTGCATGTAATCATTAAACATGTCTTTGAAGTCATCTCCTAAAGAACCCAAATCATGGTTTAATCGTGCCAGGCGCAAATTATTATGCATGACTTTATCCTCCATGTTGCTGATGATCGAAAACAAATTCATTGAAGTAGAACTACTCGTACTTAAATTATCCTCCAATCGATCAATATAGGATTGATTCATGGCCATAATTCCTTTGAGTTTATCCACATTTTCTTTAATCGCATCTCCATTGCGATCAGGTGATTTCATCTGCTCCATCAATTCACCTTCGATGGATTCCATGCTTATCATGTTCGAATCAATCATCGAAAACGTGCTTCCAATGGCCTCAAGCAAAGAATCTCTATTTGCTACTTCAGCCTTTGCCTCATCTAATTCACTTTGAAGAGGCGTGCAATCTTCCCCACCACAAGATGTAATACTGAAACTAATTATGACGAGCCCTAATAATGAGAAAAAGCTGAAATTATTCATATTTCTATCGTTTGAATGTCAATAATACTACTCCAAATGAACTAATTCAACTATACATCCAAATGAAATTCGATAATCATCAAAATAGAACTAGTGGAGCGCTTTTTTTTATTTAAGATTGAACGGTGAAGATTAAAGTGATAATTCATGGGCGTTCAAAAAACAAGGACAAGCTCTTACTTCTAGCAAAAGAAAATGCAGAGGCCATTGAGTTTGAATTAACGCAAAGTGCGGAACATGCTCAAGCTATTGCCGCTAAATGCGAGGGTTATGACTTAGTTATTAGCTGTGGAGGGGATGGTACAAACAATCATGTTGTCAATGGTATTATGAACGTTGCTTCTGATAATCGACCTGCTTTAGGGTTTATCCCCGCTGGGTCTGGAAATGACTTTGCAAGGGTGTACTCCTCAGGCTCGATTGATGAAATGATTCAACAGTGCAAAAGCTCAACTTTTGGTCACTTGGACCTTATAAAACTGAAATGTGACTCTCTCGAAACGCATGTGCTCAACATGCTGACATGCGGTATAGGTGCTGAAATAGCAAAAACCGTTAATGCACGAAAATTCAAAATGCCAGCTGCTTTCAACTATTACACAGCCATAATAGCTTGGCTCGCCAAATACAATGCCCCGATGCTTGAAATCAAATTTAACGATGAGCTGATTCAGTCTGAAACGTTCTTAGCGGCCATGGGAAATGGAGCTTATGCAGGCAATGGATTAGGCCTTAACCCTCAATCTAGCGCAGATGACGGCATGATTGGGCTAAGTATCATAGGCAACGTGGGAGTTGTTGACTTCTTGAAATACCAATCTGCGTTGAAACGCTGCGAATACGTCAAAGACCATCGTGTTTCTTACCATAAAACCACAGAAGTCTTCATCAAAGTGCTTGAAGGAACTTTACCTATCGAAACGGATGGTGAATTCTGCGCGCGACTAAATGAGGGTGAGCACCTATGCGTTCAATTATTGCCTTCAGCGCTGAAGGTTGTTTAAACCTTCTTTGACTTCAACCTGAAACCCACATAAGTCATCCGGCCAAAAACTGGCCCCCAAATTAATGAACCATCAAAATAAGTCCCAAAGGGGTTTTGATCTGAGAGAATTGGATTGGCTTGCCTAACGTTTCCTATATTTTCCATGCCGACATAAACGTCAAAACGATCTTTAAATCCTTTTGAAACTTGAGCATTCATTAACCATAGTGCAGGTGATTCTGATGCCAATTGATACTCAACTGGATTGGACTTTGTGCTAGGAATTCGTTTTGCACCTTGCCACTGCAGCGTATAATCAAACTTCCAATCGTTCTTGGTTTCATAGGCTAAGTTGATGAATGCTCTGTGCCGAGAAACAAATGGTTTTGTCAATAATGTTCCGCTATACTCTGTCATCACATCATACCATCTGTAAGCCAAGCGCACGTCAAATCTTCTCACTATTTCATAATCAAACTGGGCTTGAGTGCTTGTAGCATAACTCCGACCAACAAGGTTGTAAACTCGCACTTGCCTCGGGTCTTCCATATCAATCACTGTTTGATTTTCAAACTCTGTTTGATAGGCATCAATACTCAAAGTAGCTGGCTTATAGTTTATCCTAAAGTCTTGGGTGAAATTCAGACCAAAATTCCATGCTATCTCTGGCTGTAATCCAAAGCCTTGGATACTCGAATTTCTGGCAATATTCCACGTACGCGATGTCGCCAATAATGAAATATTTTCAGCAATCACGTTGGCTTTACGCTGTCCTCTTCCGCCAGAGGCACGTAATACTGAACCTTCTCGAATTTCATAGCGCAAGTGAAGTCTTGGTGTTACAAAAAACCCATAATAATTATGGTAATCAGCTCGTAAACCCGCCACGGCTGAAAATTTCTCGAAATAAGTTAATGTGTATTCAAAGAAAGCGCCTGGGACTATTTCCTCTCGGTTGAATGCATTTGTATCTAAGAGCTCATCATACTTATCATATTGAAAGCTAATGCCCGCTCTATATTTATGCGTAGATGTTCCTATGATGGATTGATAAATCGCTTTAGCATACAACGATTGCTGGGCAGCATTATAAATTGTATTTCCAAAGTAATTCTCATTGTTGTGATACAATGCCTTTGCTTGGAAACCAACACTGCGATACTTAGCATTTGGAAAAACATAACCCATTTTTCCCCAAGCACTGTATTGTTCTGTATTCCATCCTAGCTTATAAGGATTAGTCAATTCATTGTCTGATTGACCTCCGGTGCGCTCTTCGTTGATGGCTTGAGCGCCTACCTGACCTTCCCATCCTTTAAGATTGGTGAACTTCCATCTATTAAGCAAGTTAAACGTTTGCCCTACTGGAAAATCTAAAAATGAATCTCCATTTCCGTTCACTTCAAACGGCCGTACGTTAGCATGTAACAGCAATCCGGTGGAAACTTTGTCATTGATCTTCTGAGAGACATTCACATTCAACTCAGTTCGACCACCTTGGTTGGCGTAGCCATTGACAAACCATCGATCCATTGATTCTGGCTTATGTAACTCTACATTGATCTGGCCAGTGACACTTTCAAATCCTGACGCTACTGAGCCGGCACCCTTATTCAATTGGATTCCTTCAATCCAAACCCCAGGTATATACGTCAATCCCTGAACCGTTGACAAACCTCTAACGTCAGGAATCGCCTCTCTGGTAATTTGGGTATACTTTCCATCCAGCCCGAGCATTTGAATTTGCTTTGTTCCTGTAACCGCATCAGTATAAGCAACATCAACGGATGGGTTGGTTTCAAAACTTTCAGAAAGGTTACAACAGGCTGCTTTGTACAGTTCATCTTGACCAATATTTTCGGTCTTGATCGCATTCATGTATGAAATCTCCGTTGACTTTTGACGATAAATCACCTCTACTCCATCGAGCTGCTGTTCTTGCTTAAGTACGATGGTCAGCTTATCTGGTTGATCAACAACTACGGTATCGCTCTTGTATCCTACATAGCTAAACACCAATTTGTTGGTCGACTTTATAGCTGGAATTTCGAAGTATCCAGAAGTATCAGTTGATGTTCCCTTTTGGGTTCCAAGCCAATACACATTCGCAAAAACAACAGGAGTAAACTTGGCCTCTTTACTTTCTTGAATTACCATTCCGCTGATGCTTTCTTGAGAAAGCAAGCTGTTTCCTAAGATCAATAGACCTAGGAAGACTATGAGATTTTTCATGACCTAGTGCTTACCTAGCTCTTCGTATCGGCAACAATCAGGAAGCTTCGCATATGCTTCTTCTGGTGCTTTTTGATCAGCAGTGCTGTGTCCAGCATTCAGAATACGATCTTCTATTTCTGTAATAGAAGTTTTGTCGGATCTGTAGGCAACAGACAATTCATCTGTCACTTTATTCCAACTCACGAATTTTACGCCCTTTCCAAAGGCGGCCTCTTCGATGCGCTCTTTGCACATACCGCAAATACCTTTAACGATGAGCGTATCTTCTTTCACCGTTGATTGTGCAATTGCTGAAAGAGAGAATAATGACAGAAAGAAAATGGGGAAATATTTTAAATTTTTCATGACTAATAATTTATGTAAAACGTGTTTAAGCTTAATCCTTTGAAGAAAGTTAAACCGCTCAACCGTAAATTATTAGCGAGTGATATTCGATTACCCGATCTACAGACTTGGGTGGTCCGCGATCTAAGAATGTATATGTTTTTACGCTGACATCTTGTTCAATATTGAATGGACCCCAGTCGAATAAAGCAATTAGTGGAAGAACCGTGTTGGACACATCAATCAATGCTGGGGTGCTATGCTCTTCTTCTAGCTGAACGAAGAACGATTTTTCTTCACAGCATCCTTTGATTGGCTTTTTCACCAAGTCGTCACAAGCACAATGCGTATCAAACAAGGCGTAATTCACATCAGAAATTTCTCCTAAGCAATAGTGCACTTCCAATCCATAGCCTATGGAGCTGATGAAGTAAAACAATGCTAGAATGACCCCTGATAATTTCACAAGACAAAAGTAATGCAGACAAGCTTTGCCTTCACAACATGAATGTTAGCAATCCTTATAATCCTATTTCTGTCTAAAGAAAATCTGAATTGGAACACCGCTAAAGTTAAAGTGCTTTCGCATTTGATTCTCAACGAAGCGCCTGTATGGTTCTTTAATGTATTGAGGCAAATTGCAGTAAAAAGCAAACGTAGGAGCATGTGTAGGCAGTTGCTGCACATACTTGATCTTGATATACTTTCCTTTTGTTGCGGGAGGAGGTGTTTGCTCAATGATTGGCAGCATTACCTCGTTCAATGCATTGGTCTTTATACGCTGTGTTCTTCTCTTATATACGTCAAGGGCTTCTTGCAATGCTTTGTGGATTCGTTGCTTTTGAAGCACAGAAGTAAAGATGATTGGAATGTCTTCAAAAGGAGCCAATTTCTTTCGGAGTTCATCTTCAAAAGTTTTAGAAGTATTGGTTTCTTTTTCAACCAAATCCCACTTATTCACCAATATCACAACCCCTTTTCGGTTCTTATCGATCAATCCAAAAATATTCAAGTCTTGTTGACCTACACCCTCTTTTGCATCGATCATTAATATGCAGACATCCGAACTCTCAATGGCCTTAATGGCGCGCATAACTGAGTAAAACTCCAAATCTTCATGCACTTTGGCTTTCTTACGAATACCTGCCGTATCGACCAGGGTGAACTCAAATCCAAAAGCATTATAGTGTGTATCAATAGTATCTCGTGTGGTACCTGCAATATCTGTAACAATATTTCGATCGATACCCAAAAGGGCATTTACGAAACTTGACTTACCCGCGTTTGGACGACCGACAACTGAAATTCTTGGTAGTTCATTTTCATCTTCAGGTTCCTCCTCAGGGAGCAATCCTATCAAGTCATCTAAGAGGTCGCCTGTTCCTGCACCATTAACGGCAGAAACTGGATAGATCTTGTCAAACCCTAACTCATAAAATTCGAAACTATCGGCATGATTTATCGGATTATCAACCTTATTAGCGACCATCATTACTGGCTTATTGCTTTGACGAAGCAATCTAGCCACATCTCTATCGAGATCATTGACTCCGTGTTTTGAATCGCAAACAAACAAGATTAAAGTCGCCTCTTCCATAGCGATCTTGACTTGCTTGGCGATTTCCTTTTCAAACACATCATCTGTTTCTTTAACGAAACCTCCGGTATCAATCAAAGAGAACTCACGCCCTCCCCAATCTGATTTTCCGTAATGCCTATCGCGCGTAACGCCTGAATATTCGTCAACAATTGCTTGACGTCTTCCTATAAGTCTATTGAAGAGTGTGGATTTGCCCACATTTGGTCTTCCTATGATTGCTACTAATGCCATTGAAGGTGCAAAGGTAGACTTCTTTTAACCCCTTTGATGTCAATGGTTTTGAAAAAAAATTCAAGGCGACCAAACAATCTGATCTTCATCTTCGTGTAGGGGAGTAAATCACTAACAATTTTAAATCATGAAACGAATTTTATCAATTTTAGCATTAACCGCCTTATCCTTCGCAGGATATAGCCAATGCCCTATAAACATACAGGCATCAACTACCACCGCAAATGCTGGAGACAGCATTAACTTTTGGGGAGGTGGAAACACCAGCAACAATGGTGTTTTTACTTGGACTATTCCTGGTGGCTCACCTTCATCTGGATTTACGTATGACACAACCACCTCCATTATGTCAACTTTTTCAAATCCTGGCACATATACAGTTTGTGTAACATGGAATGATAGTTTATGGAACTGTGTCGACAGCAACTGTATTAATGTTGTTATTAGCGGAACTAGCGTAACTACCATCGATTCTATTGCATCGTCACCAACTACCTGTGGATCGTGCAATGGTACTGCCACCGTTTATCCTGGTGGAAATGGTGTAGCTCCTTATTCTTACACATGGTCTTCTGCTATGACTTCTCAAACTGTTACAGGTCTATGTGCTGGAAATTATTCGGTAACCGTTACGGATGCCAATGGAGATAGCGAAGTAGCAACAACGACAGTAAACGGAGTCGGAGGAAATGTTCCAGTTACCATTGCAGCGAGCAGCCTAACTCCTTGCGCAAATGATTCAGTATCGCTAACAGCATCACTCAGCGGAGGCGGAGCAAGTTATATTTGGAATACTGGTGCAATGGGAAGCACAATCTACCCAACGACATCAGGTCAATACATTGTGACGGCAACTGATGCAAACGGATGTACAGGTTCTGACACTGTCGAGATCAATTTCGAAAATGCAATTGTTCCTTCAATTAGCACGATAAATGAAACTTGCGTTTCATGTTGTGACGGTGAAATTGGTTTATCAGTAACTGGTGGTAACGGATCATTTACTTATTCTTGGAGCAACGGTTCTACGAGCGCTAATCAGTCAAGCTTGTGCCCTGGAACGTATACTGTAACTATTACAGATGCGGTTTCTGGATGTACTCAAGTTACTTCAGCTACAATCTCAGCGTTTACTTGCGCTTACATCAGTGGATTTATCACTCAAGATGCTCCTGCCGTTGTTTATTTAATCGAAGAAAATGGTGGAGTACTTTCTGCTGTTGATAGTGTTGTTCTTGACAGCATTGGAGCATATTATTTCCAAGCTTGTCCTGGCACTTACTATGTGAAAGCGGCTTTATTGCCAGCTCACCCAATGTATGCATCCTACATCCCAACGTATTATGACAGTGCTGCATTATGGTCTCAAGCCAATGCTATTGTTGTGGGTAATTCAAACATTTACAACCTAGACTTCTCTCTACTTGCTGGAACGAACACTGGAGGACCAGGCTTTGTTGGAGGTTCTGTTCTATCTGGAGGAAATCGCGGTGAAGGAGATCCTGTAGCCAATGCTCAAGTATTCATTACCGATATGGATGATAACGTTGTAGCTTTCACTAAGACTGATGCTGAAGGAAACTTCGACATGACTAACTTGGCGTATGGAGATTATAAAATGTATGTTGACATTTTAAACAAGACTTCATATCCGCACATTTTCATGCTGAACGAAGAAGCTCAAGGGTTTGAAAACGCTAACTTTTTAGTATTCGGAGAGTTTATCAAGCCAGCAACGCCAACAGGAGTTGAGTCTATTGAATTGAACAATGCGAAAATGTTCCCTAATCCAGCTCAGAATCAACTTTCTATTCAAAGCGAAAACCAAATTCAGAGTGTAGTTATCTACTCAGTATTAGGAGAGCAAATGATTCAAACAAGAGTTGCAAGCAACGTATTGAATCTTGACCTTTCTGGTCTAGCATCAGGGCAATACATTGTTGAAATTCAAAATGAAAATGGAGTGCAGCATCAAATTCTTGTAAAAGAATAATGATGCCTTTGAAAAGCAACCACTAACAAGGATAGGAGGGCTCGTTTGAAACGGACTCTTTAGGGGTTGTATTCTATGCCGGTGAGATGGTGCCTTGCTCCAACTGCGCTTCAGAATTCATCTTTAGATGGAGAAGCAATGACAAAAGCAATCCGAGCTTAAACGAAACCGTTTTAGAGAGCAATCCGCAATATCGATATGCATTTAACACTGAAACGCAGCAAGTGTATAATGTAACGCTTCAAGCAGAGCCGAGTGCTGCTGTATCGAGCTATCAATGGACAATCGAAGGAGTCACCCACACTACAGAATCTGTTGAACTAGAGTTTTCGGCATCTGATGATTTCACCAAATTTCCAGTGTCACTTGAAGTGATCTACGCATCAGGATGTTCATCAAGTATTGCAGACACCGTTTATTTACCGAATCACGGTTGCGACTGTGACATTAAAGCTAAAATCATTGATTCATTGCAATTGAATTATAAGGCAATTGCCTCCGGTGGAAGTTCGTATGATTATGCTTGGACCTTTGAATCAGGTAGTCCAGCATCCTCATCAGAAGTAACTTATTACTATGATAGTGTTCCCGCAGATGGCGTTGATGAAATCCAATTAAACATTCAGACCGGAAACTGCCGAGCAAGTAGCAGTTGGAATCAGCTTTTCGCTCAAAACTCTTCGGCTTGCGCCATCAACTTTAGCAAGAGTATTGAAATTCAGACTGTGATTGTTCCTGGAGAATTGGGTGATGATTTAGGCGAAATTGAGATCGAATACACTGATCAGAATGGTAAAATCTGGAAATCAATACTGGCCGATCAAGATTCAATTTCGAGCTTCAGGGTGCTAAGCGTGGAGGAATACATCGATCCTTTCTCATCTAATTCGGAAAGAAGAAGTATAAAAGTTGAAGCCGAGTTTAATTGCTTGCTATCGAATGGAAGCGAAATCGCGAGAATGACTAATGGTACGTTCGTTTTGCCAATAGGACTCGGAGCAAATCAATAACCGTATTTCTTCAATTTTCGATCATCATTTCTCCAATCTTTATCCACCTTAACAAAGGTTTCTAAGAAGACTTTCTTACCGTAATAAGCCTCCATTGATTTGCGGGCTTGAGTCCCAAATTTCTTGATCATTGACCCACCTTTTCCGATGATGATGTTCTTTTGAGAATCGCGCGCTACAATGATTACTGCTCGGGCACGAATGATGTCTGGCTCTTCTTGAAAGCCCTCCACCACTACTTCCACTGAATACGGAATCTCTTGCTGAAAATTAGTCAAGATTTTCTCTCGCACAATTTCTGAAATGATGAAGCGATCATTTTTATCAGACAGTTGATCTTTAGGAAACCATTCTGGACCTTCTGGAATTTCAGATTTAATAGAGCGAAACAACTCTTGAACGTTGAATTTCTCTGTCACAGAAATCGGGAATATCTTCTTCGCTTTAGGGAAAATCTCCGCCCAATAAGCCATTTCAGCGTCTAAAGCTGCCTGATTCCCTAAATCTATTTTATTGACCACTACATACAATGGCTCTTCAGCTTCTTGAAGTTTTTGAAGGATGCGTTCGTCTTTGAATTCACGCTCGCCCAATTCAGCGATAAAAAGAAACAAGTCGGCATCTTGTAGAGCTTCCTTTACAAATCCCATCATGCTTTCCTGCATTTTGTAAGCGGGCTTTATCACTCCAGGCAAATCAGAAAATACGATTTGGTATTCCTCATCATTGTAAATACCGAAAATGCGATGCCTCGTAGTTTGTGCCTTCGCATTGATAATGGCCAGTTTCTCACCAACAAACTCGTTGAGCAAGGATGATTTCCCTACGTTGGGATTCCCGATAATATTTACAAAGCCTGAGTGATGTGCCATTAAACGCGTTCTATAATTGTTGCATAACCTTGACCAACGCCAATGCACATCGCCACTAGCGCATACTTCTTATTCTGCTTGTGCAATTCAATGGCTGCGGATTGCAGAATTCTTGATCCAGTCATTCCTAGAGGATGGCCAATAGCAATAGCTCCGCCATTTGGATTGATTCGAGCATCGTCATCTGCAATACCCAATGCTCTTGTGCACGATAATGTTTGTACGGCAAATGCTTCGTTAAATTCAAGGATGTCCATATCATTCAGGGTTAATCCCGCTCTTTTCAGCGCCAATTTAGATGCTTCTACTGGCCCGATTCCCATAATGCGAGGCTCAACGCCAGAAACTCCTGATGACACGATGCGCGCCATTGGAGTAAGGCTGTGTTGCTTCAATCCGTCTTCGCTGGCAATCAACATAGCTCCTGCCCCATCATTCAATCCTGAAGAATTTCCAGCCGTTACGCTTCCACCTTCCTTTCTAAATGCTGCGCGCAACTTTGCCAATCCTTCCATCGTGCTGGTTGGCTTAATAAACTCATCTTGATCAAAGATCAATGCATCTTGTTTTCTACGTGGAATTTCCACTGCAATAATCTCTTCCGCCAAGCGACCACTCTTTTGAGCAGCAGTTGCTTTTTGCTGGCTCCACAATGCAAACTTGTCTTGATCTTCTCGGCTCACTCCAAATTGATCGACCAAATTCTCGGCAGTTTCTCCCATGGCATGGGTGCCATATAATTCTTTCATTTTCGGATTAACAAATCGCCAGCCGAAGCTTGAATCATACATTTTGCTGTCGTTTCCGTATGCACTTGCGCTTTTACTCATCACCCAAGGTCCACGGGTCATATTTTCTACTCCACCCGTAACAAATAAATCGCCTTCGTTAGCTGATATGGCTCTTCTGGCATGCACTGCGGCACTCATTCCCGAGCTGCATAGTCTATTCACCGTTTCGCCTGGCACTTTCCAAGGCATTCCGGCCAATAGCAAAGCCATACGCGCTACGTTTCTATTGTCTTCACCCGCTTGATTGGCACAACCAAGGATAACATCATCAACCGCATTCCAATCAACGGAAGTGTTCCTGTTCATTAATTCTTTGATGACCAACGCAGCTAAATCATCAGTGCGAACAGCTGAAAGTGTTCCTTGAAATTTCCCAATTGGGGTGCGTATTGCGTCAACTATAAAAGCATCTCTCATATTCTTAGTTAAAAAGTTAATTGGTGAAGAGCGCTTCAACCTGCACTTTTTCGTGTTTGCAGATACTTGATGTATCCATTGATAATTTTTTTCAACTCAATGTGCAAATTCAAGAGTCTATCAAACTCTTCAGCACTTAAATAATTTTCATCCAAAGCTACAGTTAAGTGATCAAAAACCTCAACTAGCGATCCTCTCGCCTGCCTGCAAAACTGAATATTTTCTTGATAATGAAACCGACCGTGCCCTTCGGCTATGTTAGCAGAGATTGATCTTGATGCACGAATCATCTGATCCGCAAGCTTATACTTCTCATCTGGAGGTAGTTTTTTCGCAAAAGCACTTATTTCATTCCTGAAATCTCGCGCCTTTTGCCAAGCAATAAGTTCTTTCAGCTCCATATTATTTGCCTATTTCATCGCTCTAAACCCTATCTTGATACGTTTCTTCAACTCTTCAACTCTTCAACTCTTCAACTCTTCTTCTAAACTTCCCAATCTTTTCCCGTACGATATACTGTGCCTTTGAAAAGCGCCACTGTCTTGTTTTCTTGATTTGTAATAGTGATGTGATACACTCCGATCTTATTGGAAAGGCTTTTCTCTTCTGCTACCGCAGTGATCACATCTCCCTCTTTCAGCGATTCTGTATGCGAAATGCTGGTTTCAACACTTACCGCCATTCTGCCATGGCCATTGCTTGCAAATGCCAACGCTGAATCTGCCAAAGAGTAGGTGATGCCTCCATGAGCAATATCAAACCCGTTGAGCATATCTTTTCTGATCGTCATTTTTAGAACTGAACATCCCGCTCCATCTTCTAGTCGCTCTATTCCAAGCCACTGACTGAATGGATCGTTGTTGAACATTCTGTCGACTACTTTTTTCGCAATACTTTCGTCTTTCATGAATCGTTGGATTATGCGGTACAATATTCGTACAATCTAATTTCAATACCGTAAAGTGATGAAACATCTTTCCATTTTCTTGCTGGCATTGCTTAGTTTAAACGCCATTGCTCAAGACCGTTCTTTATCCACTGCCGAAGTAGAATTGCAGCGCTTGCGCCAAGATCCAGGACTTAAACACGGTGAAGTAGGCTTCGTAGCCGTTAATCTGGATAATGGTGGCATAATAGCAGAATTCAACAGCTACAGAGCGATGATTCCCGCTTCGATTCAAAAATTGTTGACCACCAGCAATGCATTTTCAACGCTAGGAAACGACTATCGATTTAAAACGCGCATTGCTTACACGGGCGAAATCATTGAAGGAATATTGCACGGAGATATCGTGATTTATGGAGGAGGTGATCCAACTTTTAACTCAAAGTATTTCCCCAATCAAAATCATGATCAAGCCATAAAAGAAGCCGCCACAAAGGCTGGAATAAAATCGATCACTGGAAAACTTGTTTTTGACCTTTCAATCTACACAGAGCATACCACGCCAAGTGGATGGGTTTGGGAAGACATGGGCAATTACTTTGGTGCTACACCAACTGCTTTTATGTGGGCTGACAACACCATCAATTTAGACCTGAGAAGCGGACAAGCTGGAACCGATGTAATGTTGGCTGACAGCTGGCCAAGTGATAGTCCGTATACGTTGGATGTAGACATTAAAGCATCCACAGAAAACAAAGACAACGCTTGGTTTTACAGCGCCCCAAAAGGAAACACCATCTATGGAAAAGGCAGCATTCCAGCGCATAAAGACCGCTTTACGGTGAAGATTTCAGATCCTGATCCGGTGCAGTCTTATGCGAAGCATTTAGAGAAGTTGCTCGGACTAAAAAACATAGCTATTCAGCGGAATTATGCGCACATTGAATATGCCAGTGCGAAAACATTGATTGATCTCTCTTCTCCTTCATTGAAGGAAATCATTAACGTGACAAACAAACAAAGCATCAACCTGTATGCTGAAGCGCTCAACCTTATTTCTGACACTGCTCAAGAACTCAAATCGGTAGAAGGAGGAATTCAATCACTTGAAGCCTTTTTGACGAAGAACAAAATACGCCATCAGGGAAATCGGTTCTTAGATGGAAGCGGTGTTTCACCGATGAACAGAATGACGCCTCAGGTGATGATTGATTTGCTATCCGTTATGTACAGAAGTCCTTTGAAGGAAGATTTTCAATCGACCTTAGCGGTTGGAGGACAATCTGGAACGTTCAAGTATTACTTCAAATCTGGAATAGCTGCGGGAAATATCATGGGCAAAAGTGGCACGATGAACGGTGTGCGCAATTATGCCGGCTATGTCAAAAACAAGTACGGAGAAACCATTGCTTTTTGCTTGATGATGAACGATTATGATGAAGATCGAAAATCAGAAATCATGAAGAAAGTAGAAACCTTGATGGAGGCTGTTATTGAGCATTAATCTCGATAAAACTTGCGCTTAAACGCAGCGTATTGTCTCAACAACACACTTGCTCTGTAACGCTCTTCGTGGTAAGCTAAGTACAACTTATCTAGCCCGTCCAACACTTCTTGAATTCCTTTTTCATCGGCCCATTGCAGCAAACCTTTTGGATAGTTTACGCCCTTGGTCATTGCCAAATCAATATCATCTCGAGAAGCAACGCCCAAATGCAAGGCATCAGCCGCTTCGTTGATCAACATGATTACTATGCGCCAAACGATGGCTTCGCCCACCACTTTGTTGGTTTCTGGAGTTGGTGCTTCAGCACCTTCAGAGTAATCGTAATAACCTTTGCCCGTTTTTCTGCCAAGGTAACCGGCTTCCATCATGCGTTTTTGGGTGAATGACGGTTTGTAACGCGGGTCATAGTAAAAGGCTGTCCAAACGGTTTCCGTAACGGTGTAATTGATGTCGTTTCCGATGTAATCCATCAACTCAAACGGCCCCATTTTAAATCCGCCAATTTCCTTCATAGCCCAATCAATGGTAGCCATGTCTGCGATTCCTTCTTCATAAATGCGGATTGCCTCGCCATAAAATGGCCGTGCAACGCGATTTACGATAAAGCCCGGAGTGTCTTTTGCAATCACCGTTTTCTTTCCCCAACTGTCGATCATATCCTTGGCCTGTTGCAAGGTTTTAGCGCTGGTTTGCACCGCAGGAATAATTTCGACCAAAGGCATTAAAGGCGCTGGATTGAAAAAATGAATGCCGATAACGCGGTCAGATTTTTCGCATGATGCCGCGATGGATGCAATGGATAATGAACTGGTGTTTGAGGCCAAAATGCAGTCATCAGCAACTTCTTCTTCCAAGCATTTGAAGACTTTCTTTTTCACCTCCACATTCTCGACAATCGCTTCAATGACCAAACCACAATCGTTGAACGAGCTGTAATTTAATGTGGTGTGAACCAGACCGATTATTTCATTGGCTTCTTCCTGCGTTTTTCTTCCTTTTTCAACCAGACGGTTCATCACCTTTTTCAAGTTCTGCTCTGCTTTTTCTAATGCCGCATGATTGGTATCAAACAACCACACTTTATGACCTGCTTGAGCAGCAACTTGGGCAATGCCGCTTCCCATTGTTCCTGCACCAATAATTCCAATCTCCATTTTCATATCACAAATCTATTCTCCGGTAAATGTTGGTTTTCTCTTTTCTAAAAAGGCTTGCACGCCTTCTTTGTAATCTTTAGAAGAAGCCGCTGCGATTTGCTCATCGCCTTCGCGCTTCAACTGTTCTACCAATGTATTTTGATAGCTTTCGTTGAGCAATCGCTTGGTGAGGCCTAAACCAACCGTTGGTCTACTCGCCAATTTAAGCGCCAGTGCCCATGATTGTTCTTCAAACTGATCGTCTGCAATGCTTTTGTAAATCATTCCCATTTGCGCTGCTTCGGCTGCTCCAATTTTATCGGCCAACATCATCAATGCTGATGCTTTTTGCATTCCGATCAATCGCGGTAGGAAGTAAGTTCCGCCCGAATCTGGTATCAATCCGATGCTGCTAAACGCCTGAATAAATGCACATGATTCTTTTGCAACCACTACATCACACGCCAAAGCAATATTGGCTCCAGCACCTGCCGCTACGCCATTTACAGCGCACACGATGGGTTTTTCAATTTTTCTTAACCTAAGAATAATGGGATTGTAATGATCTTCAACAATGCGCTCAATGCCTGGCCCTTTAGGATCGATGACTTCGCTCAAATCTTGTCCAGCGCAAAAGGCTTTTCCTGATCCTGTGAGGTAAATGGCGCGCACAGAAGCATCTGTCTCGCACCGGTCCAACGCGGCTTGAAAGGCCATGGCCATGTCTTTGTTGAAACTGTTGAATACATCGGGTCTGTTCAGCGCAATTTTGGCTACTGAATCAATGATTTCAAATGAAATTGTATTGGATTCCATGTACTTTAAAGTTTGGCCCAAAGTAAAGGAATGTGGAGGATTTCTGGGGTATGCTTACAAGCATTTAAAGTAATCGAACGGCTCTAGGCATTCTTTGCACTTGAAATGTGACTTGCAAGGCGTTGACCCAAACTGACTAACCATGAGCGTATTGTTGCTTCCACAATTTGGGCAGGTGACTTGTCTTTCTTCACCCATCAAGGCTTTTTTATCCACCAATTCGTCTTCAGGTGGCGCAATGCCATATTCTTTGAGCTTGCGTTTTCCTTCATCAGAAATCAAGTCGGTGCTCCACGGTGGACTGAGAACAGTGTTTACTTTGAATGGCTCCAGTTTGGCATTTTGCAATGCTTCAATCACCATTTCTTCAATCACCTGAGTAGCAGGACAACCGCTATACGTTGGTGTGATGCTTACCTCTAACTCTCCATTGCTTTCAATCACATCTCTTACGATGCCGAGCTCAACAACGGAAATCACAGGAATTTCTGGATCTTCTACTTTGTTAAGGGCTTCCCAAGCTTGCGATATGAGCGACTCAGCTGTTACCATTGCGCATCAGGATAAGCGCGCGGCAAGTATTGCATCTCTGCCAAAATGAATCCTAAATATTCTGTGTGCACACCTTCTTTTCCGCCAGATTGCATGAAATCATCTGTGGGCATTTCTAACGTAGCATCCGAAATTAAGCGCTTGATTTGTTCTTCCCATTGTGCTTTTAACGCTGCCGCATCAGGCAAAATTTCTTCAGCTACCAGTGCTTTCTCTTCATCAGTTTGGGTAAACATTTCGCCTGTAAACATCCACATATCATCAATGCCGCGTTGCATTTTTTCTTTGCTTTCTGCTGTGCCATCGCCTAGGCGAACAACCCATTCAGAACTCCAACGCTGATGGTAAGAAACTTCTTTATGTGCCTTTTGGGCTATGGCGCTCAATGTTTCATCCTTTGACTCCATCAATGCTTTTGTGTAAAGCACATTCCACTGATCAAAAAAGAACTGGCGGGCAATGGTGTCTGCGAAATCACCGTTCGGAATCTCGGTGATTAAAAAGTTTTTAAAATCCAATCCATCTCTGTGGTAAGCGAGGTCATCTTCATTCTTGTTTTCGCCCGTTAGCTTTCCTGCATAATCAAGGTACATTCTTGCTTGACCGATAAGGTCTAGAGAAATATTTGTCATGGCAATATCCTGCTCAAGCACAGGACCATGACCACACCATTCTGACAGTCTATGTCCAAGAATTAGCGCATTATCACCAAGATGAAGCACCGCATGGTAGAGGGATTTATTCTGATTCATAGTTTTCTAATTTTTCTCAGCGCATTCAAAAGTAAGATATACTTTACTGTTTTGAAATTCGTGAATTATGGTTAAACAAACAAGAATCCAGCGTTTTTGATTAGAAAAATCATTTCCATGACTTAAATTCGTAGGATAAACGCAGATTCTTATGAGGAAAATATACTTTTTAGCCCTTATGATATTGCCAGTTTTGGGTTTCTCTCAAGACTTTTCATTCGATATTTTAAACGACACAGCCGTTAATACTACAGTGGGTGCTGACGTGAATGTTGACATCAACATTGTGAACAATACTGCCAATGATTTGAACCTAAGATGGCGTATGACCGCTGATTTTGTTGGTGAAGAAAATTGGGAAGATTACATCTGCGAAGGTACGTTGATTTGCTGGCCAACTACTAAGCGCTTTAACGACATCGTGGTTGACGCTAGTGGTGAGTCTGAGATATTCCATCACATTTTGGTCAAGACTGATTCTGGAGCTGGAGTGAGCGAGTTTTGCGTATTTGACGTGAACGATTCAGCAAACACCCTTACATGCAGCAATTTTTATGTGAGCACAGAAGCGGCAGCTCCAAATGACACCATAGAAGGTTTTGTAGATGGCATTCCAGTAATAGTGGTGAATGGTGACACTTTCCAATTGATTGGCGGACAATATGTGCCACTTGGGTTGGATGATGTTGCATCGGCTTATGCGAGCGGTATTTCACAAAACGCACCAAATCCTGCTAAGGATTTTACGGTGATCAACTATCAATTGACCTCTTCAAACGGAATCTTAAAGTTTCATGATTTGACTGGTAAATTGGTGAATCAAGTTTCATTGAACAATAATTCAGGACAATACACTATGAACGGTGAATTGGAAGCTGGTATTTACTTCTACTCTCTTTGGGAGAATGGAGCGATGATAGACAGCAAGCGCATGCAAGTGATTGACTAATGCGTTGTACTTAATAGAATTGGAAAGCCCGTCTTTGAAGGACGGGCTTTTTTTATGTGTCTTTTTGTAATTGACCTGTCACTTTTTATATGTTTGTTAGGATATGGAGGCTAATTCAGGTCAAATAGATGTTAAAATCAGAAGGGTTTTTCATCGAGACAAGTTTCGTCTGGGATTGTTTTTTCCATTCAGCAATGCATTAAAACAAGAGGCCAAAACCCTTGGCGCCACCTATTCAAAAACACACCATTGCTGGTATTTGGAGGATAAAAACGAGACGATTGAAAAAATCAAACATGCCTTTAAAGACAAAGCTTGGTTAGACTACAGGGAAATCAATGGATTGCTTTCACCTTCTGAGGAAAAGCATTTTAAGATTGCATATAAAGCCCGCATTTCAAATTATAAAATGCCTCAAGCTGTTGCCTCAGCAGAAAAACCCGTGTCAACACTAAGAGTGCCTGATGAGTATAAAGAAACCCTATTAATAAGACGCTACAGTCAAAGCACTGTCAATACTTATTCAGGTATGTTTCTCAAATTTATGCGCTATGTTCACCCGAAGCATCCAAAAGATGTAAGCGAAGAGGAGATTAAAAAATACATGAATAACTTAGTGCAGGCAAACCAAGTATCACAAAGCACACATAATCAAGCCATCAATGCCATCAAGTTTTATTATGAGCATGTATTGGGCTTAGAAAAGAAAAAGTATTGGCTAGACAGACCGCGAAAGGAAGAAAAGTTGCCAAGGATTATCTCAGAGCAGGATGTTGCGCGGATGATTGGCTCTACTACTAATGTGAAGCATCAAATGATTATTGCTATGCTTTACTCTACTGGCATGCGAAGAAGCGAGTTGACCAATTTAAGAATTCAAGACATAGATATTGATCGAGCGCAGATCAACATTAGAGGTGCTAAGGGTAAAAAAGACCGTGTTACGATTTTAAGTAAGCATATGGCTTCGGCCATACATCGGTATTTGGATTTGTATCATCCGAAATATTGGTTTTTAGAAAACCCAAAACGAACGAAGTATAGTGACAACTCGGTAGGTAAAGTAGTAAAAGACATGAGCAAGCGAGTGAACTTAGCGGATGTGACTCCGCACGTGCTTCGGCATAGTTTTGCCACCCACTTAATGGATAATGGAACAGATGTAAAAATCATCCAGGCATTATTAGGTCATAAATCTTTAGAAACCACTCAGATTTACACCCATGTTACCAACAGGAATCTGGCTGGAATCATCAACCCATTAGACAGAATAATTGACTCAAACACAACACCAACAAGACTTATAGGTGATGATCAGTAAAAAATATATTAGTGACTATCACTATTTACAATTGTTATGCACAATTAAAAAGTAGGATAAACCGGATTTACTTCAGTAAATAATAAAAAAAAATGAAAAAAATACTTATCTCCATTCTGGCGACAACAGCCTTATTTACCTCAGGGTACTCCCAAACATTTATTAGCCAAACCATACAGAATGATGGCTTAACAAGAGGATATAGCATTTATGTTCCAGCAAGTTATGATGGAACTACAAATTTTCCTTTGCTATTTAATTTACATGGAGGAGGTGGTACAAATTCCGCTTGGCAAGTATCTGCTGACATGCGACCTATTGCCGACACTGCTGATTTTATTCTAGTTTATCCCCAAGCACGTCCTGACCCAAGTGACGGAAACTCTTTTAACTGGATTCCTAAAGTCCCAGGTACTTTTGATGATGTGCCCTTTTTTAGTTCATTGATAGATACGATTGCTAGTAATTATCAAATAGACCAGCACAGAATATATGCTTGTGGGTATTCCTTAGGAGGAGATATGGCCTTTGAACTTGGATGTAAGCTCAATAACAGAATTGCAGCTATAGCTCCGGTAGCCAGAACCATGCAAACCAATCCAAATAGTTTTTGCTCTCCGGTGCATCCCACTGGAGTTCTTACAATACTTGGTACGAATGACTTGGTTTCACCATACAATGGAATCGTTTTTGGGGGTATAGAATATTATATTTCCGCAGCAGCAACACATAGATATTGGGCAACGCGTAACAATTGTGACACAACTGCCACCATGAGTGCTGTAAGTCCAAGTGTTGAGCGATATACTTGGTCCACTTCATCAGGTTGTGCCTATGTAGAGGAACTAAAAGTGATAGGCGGAGGACACGATTGGCCTGGGAGTTTTGGGAATATGACGATTGATGCGAATGAAGAGATTTGGCAATTTGTTTCTCGTTATGACATAAACGGTTTAATTGGATGTGCGACAACTTCAATACATGAAAATAATAGTATGCTGGAAAATTATAGGGTTTATCCAAACCCTGTTAATACAGAGCTAACGATAGATCTGGGGTTAGCGGAGGAAAAGGAATTTAGATTATACAATCCAATTGGAGAATTGGTGTTGAGTGGAGTTCTGAATTCTCAAATAAGTATAATCGATTTATCTTTTTTAGCTCCTAATGTTTATATTTTGAATATTGAAAATCAATCCACAAGGCTGATAAAAACAAAATAAAAGTGCATAACAATGTGTATAGTGCATAGCCCCCTTCGGGTTGCTACGACACCATACACGAACCGTTATGCACAAAAAGAAATAGGAGTTAAAAAAATTAAAGAACTGTATAATGAAAAAAGCAATTTTACTATTTACCATTTTATTATCAATTCTAAGCAGTTGTAAAAAAGATGATAATAAAAACCCAGAGGAATGTTACTCAAATACTAACGCACAGACCATAGTTCATGACGGTATCAACAGAGAATATGTGTTGTATATACCAAACTCTTATGATGGAACATCTTCTGTTCCACTAATGCTGAATTTTCATGGGTTTGGTGGTAGTGCAAGTGATTATATGCAAGAAGCAGATATGCGCTCATTGGCAGAAGCTGACACTTTTATTTTAATCTATCCTCAAGGTAGCTGTTTAGATGGTTTATCTCATTGGAACGCTTGTCCATTAGGAGGAGACAATAAAAGTAATGCTGATGATTTTGGATTTATTGAATCTATGATAACTGAAATCTCATCTCAGTATAATATAGATATGGAGAGAATTTATGCTGCTGGATACTCAAACGGAGGCATGATGGCATATGGACTTGCGAACTATAAAAGTGATTTAATTGCTGCGGTAGCATCTGTTTCAGGAGTTATGTTAGATTGTACTGAACCTACAAGTCATCCAATGCCGGTAGTGCATCTTCACGGAACCTCTGATGGTGTTCTTCCCTATAATGGGAATAGTGACTGGAACTCTGCTCAAAGCACGTTGGACCATTGGATTAATTTCAATAATACAGTTTTAACCCCAACAGTAACAAGTGACAACAATATTGAACATTATGTTTATGATCAAGGAGATAGCTTAGTTACTGTTGAGCATTACAAATACATTGGCGGAGACCATGTTTGGTTTAGCGCAACTTTTCAAGGTCAGAACACATCTGAATTGGTTTGGAATTTTGTATCACGATATGACATAAATGGATTGAGATAAAGAATAAAAGTGCATAACAATTTCTATATTTAATACGGAACTCAGCGCTAAATTGAAAGTTCTGTATTCCATAGAAAGTCCGCCTAAACTTAAATTTGGTGTTTAAAACAAGAATAATTTAAAAACAAAATATTAACTTTAGGCTATGTGCGTTATTGAGGGTTTTGCTCTTTGTAAATCCGTACTAAACATAGGTAAACGTTAGCAAACATTAATAGCATTGTCTTGTCCTGAAATATGGAATTATTGATGTCTCCAAATAAAAATGATATGTTTGAACTTTAAGAAAACAAAGTGATGAAAAAAATTCTACTTTCTTTAATTATTGCTTCAGGGCTAACTCAAACAACACAAGCACAAGTTAGTTGCGGCATGATGAACTTAATAGTTAATGTATCTGATACTGGTTTGGTTAAATTATATCATCCCGGTCACTATTTAACTTGGCCACAAAGTGAAAATGTTATTGTGTGGGAGATTACAGATTCTCAAGCTAATATTATTGCAGACGATACTTTAACTAATAACAGTGATTTTTTGTTTTATCATAATATTCCTCTTACCGATACAATGAATGTTACTGCACTTTTAACAAATGACTCGGCTGGAATTGCATGTTTGATAGAAGATAAATTATATTGGGAAGTGACTGAAATTACTCCGGGTGTTTTTACTGCAAGATGGGAATTTGTTTACGGTAATGTAGGTGTAGATGTAACAAATACAGTAGGTATTGATGATATCGAACCTACCACTGCAAGTGTATTTCCAAATCCATCAAGTGATGTAATAAATATAAGCTTAGATAAAGGTCAACTTTTAAAAATAGAACTATTTAGTATAACTGGTAGGCTAATATTTAAAAAGGATTTAAATTCCAGAACATATGCATTAAATATTAGTGATTATCCATCTGGCGTCTATCTGGTGAGAGTTTTTAACCAAAATAATGACATCGTAAACACTAAGATTTTAAAAGAATAACGTTTGCTAACACCACCTAAACTGCATTAAAACGCAGTTTAGCCAGACCGTTGTACACCATATTAAAAAGCCGACCAATTTCATAGAAAACCTATCTTTGATACTATCAAATGATACTATTATGAAGCCTCCCTATGAAATTAATACTAAGATTTTAGGACTAATTACTAGTGTCTCCGAGAAAATTGGAGAAGTAAATGCTTCATTTTTAATAAAGTCCTCCCCTAGCCTTCGAAAACAAAATCAAATCAAAACGATTCACTCTTCTTTGCAGATTGAAGGCAACACTCTAACAGAACAGCAAATAACCGCAATACTCGAAAATAAAAGAGTGATTGGCCCATCAAAAGACATCAAAGAAGTTCAAAATGCCATAAAAGTTTACGAGTCGATAATTGACTATAAAGTTGATTCAATTAACTCCTTTTTAAAAGCTCACAAGACACTAATGGAAGGATTAATAGATAATCCAGGAGCATTTCGAAAAGAAGGAGTGGGTATTGTAAAAGGTTCTAAAATTGAGCACTTGGCACCTCCATCTGAAAATGTCCAATATTTAATGAAAGACCTTTTTGATTACTTAAAAAATGACGAGGAAATCACTTTAATAAAAAGTTGCGTTTTCCACTACGAAATGGAATTTATCCATCCTTTTACAGACGGAAACGGCAGAATGGGGCGATTATGGCAAACAATAATATTAATGTCAAAATATCCTGTGTTTCAATATTTACCCTTTGAAACATTAATATCAAAGTCACAAGAAGACTATTACAAAGTACTCTCCATCTGTGACAAAACAGGAAAATCGACTGAATTCATTGAATATATGCTTTCCGTTGTAAATGACACCCTAGCAGAATTAATTGGAAATTCTGTATCTGTGAATATGACACAGGAAAATAGACTACAACACTTCTGCTCTCTAAAGATGGACTCATTTACCAGAAAAGACTATATGCAAGTCTTCAAGCAATTAAGCAGTGCTTCAGCCAGTAGAGACTTAAAAACTGGAATTGAAAAAGGGTTATTCTCAAAATCAGGCGATAAAAGATTGACAACTTATCACTTGAAATAATAATAAATACGGTGCACAACAGCGGCTTTAGCTAATGCCGGTTTGAAAGTAAAAAATAATATTTTGTACTTTCAATAACCACCCACCAGTTGGCGGGCGGAAACGTTTTCAAAATGCCGTACTAGCCATAGCCAGTAACGTTCATAGCCAGGAACGTTATCTGCTATGAAAAATAAAAACCTTAACGTTAAATTCAACATTTTCTCTAGGTCACGGAGAGACAACACTCTAATTTTGAGAGACTACAAACCCGAGGAAATGATCAAAACCCAACACACAAACAAAAGAGTGCCGACTGCATCGGCACACATTTATTTTTATCCAACGCACAACCTATAATTCAAAATATGCCTATGAAACAAAACCAAAAAGTAAAGTCCTTAAACAAAAAAAGAGCGGTCGCCCCTTGCAAAGTTTGACCATTGAGGATTGAGGATTGAGGATTGAAAGATAACTGTTCTTGTGGAACATTATAAATGCCAAAAAGCAAAAAACTGGTCAAAAAACTGAACTAAATAAAAAGAAAAACCCTTAACTAGTTAATAGTTAAGGGTTTAATATGCTTAAAAGTTGCCCCACAAGGACTCGAACCTTGACTGACGGTACCAAAAACCGCTGTCCTGCCAATTAGACGATGGGGCATCCTATTAAAAGGAGCGCAAATGTAAAAAAGATTTCATTTTTGCAGCCAACCAATTTATCTTTTGTATTTAAAACATATCCCTTCTGTTGTAAAGCCCTTAGCCAAGGATTTCATTTTTGATCTTCCCAATGATCGAAATGCCATCTATCTCACGTTTGATGATGGGCCGCATCCTGAGATCACCTTAGAGGTGTTGGACCTTTTAGATGAATATGAAGCAAAGGCTACATTCTTTTTGGTGGGCGAAAACGTGCGTAGATATCCAGACATTGTAGAGCGAATTACAAATGCTGGTCACGCCATTGGATTGCACAGCAATTCTCATATAAGCGGATGGAAAACAAAAGATGAAGTGTATTTCGCAGATATTAAAGCATCCGCAGAGGTTATTAGCTCTAACCTATTGCGGCCGCCTTATGGTGAAATCACTTTGTCGCAGGCAAAAGCCTTGAAAAAGGAATATAAACTCATCATGTGGAGCGATCTAAGTGCCGACTTTGATGCCAGCTATTCAAGTGAGCAGTGCTTTGCGTTCGCCACCAAAAAAGTAAAAGCAGGAAGCATCATTGTTTTTCATGACAATGAAAAAGCAAAGCCCCGAATCATCGAGGCCTTGAGATTAAGTCTAGCATTTTATCGTGATAAAGGCTTCTGCATGGAGCCTATTCAACTTTAAGCCATCTCAGGCTGCACATAAGGCACGCCAGCAGCCTTTAATCCATCAAAGCCTTTCTTGATATCTGTAATATTCTTAAAGCCCTTAGAAGCGAGAATACTCCAAGCTATGACAGAACGATATCCTCCTTTACAATGAATGACGTATGGTTTGTCTTTGTTGACCTCATCTAAATGCTCATTGAGGTAATCGAGTGTCAACAGCTGTGCATTCTCTATATGGCAATTGTCATATTCTGATGGCTTGCGCACATCCAACACTTGACCTTCTGGTGCATTGGCTTTAAACTCTTCTGGCGTAATGGATGGAACCACACTCACTGCTTTTCCAGAAGCTGCATAAGCTGCATAACCACCTTCAAGATATCCAATCACATTATCATAACCCACACGGGCTAAACGCATAATGGCTTCTTGTTCTTTACCTTCTTCCGCAACAATAACTATGGGTTGATGCATATCCACAATCAATGCTCCTGCCCACGGTGCAAACTGCCCATGCAATCCGATGTACCACGCATTCGGAATATGGCCATCGCTAAACTCGCCTTCTTTACGCGTATCGAGCACCATCACTCCTTTGTTCTGAGCTTCAAGCATCTGCTCTATTGACATGGCATTCATTGAACTTTCAAAAACATCATCAATGGATTTGTAGCCTTTCTTATTCTGAGCTGCTGCTTTAGCAAAGTATTGAGGCGCAGGTAATATTCCTGTAGTCAATTCCTTCACAAACTCTTCTTTGGTCAAATTACCCAATGCATAATTGGTTTGTTTCTGATCTCCGAGTAAAGCCGAAGTTTCGCTAGACATGTTTTTTCCACACGCTGATCCTGCACCATGCGCTGGATACACAGTAATATCATCTGGCAAGGTCATGATCTTATTGTGCAACGAATCATAAAGTGTTGCCGCCATGTCTTCAGCAGTCATCTCGCCACCTTTTTGGGCTAAATCTGGTCTTCCAACATCACCTATAAAGAGTGTGTCACCGGTATAGATAGAATGTTCTTTTCCGTTTTGATCAAACAACAAATAGCAACTCGATTCTGGAGTATGTCCTGGTGTATGAAGCAGCTTTATTTTGAGTGATCCGAGCTCGAAGATTTGACCATCTGTCGCTTTAATAATAACAAAATCTGTTTCAGCCGTTGGTCCGTAAACGATTGGCGCTCCAGTTTTAGCAGCTAGGTCTAAATGACCACTTACGAAGTCAGCATGAAAATGTGTTTCGAATATGTATTTGATTTTTGCTCCGCGCTCTTGCGCTTTTTGTAAGTAAGGCTCCGTTTCTCTTAACGGATCTATGATGGCTGCTTCGCCATTAGACTCTATATAGTATGCTGCTTCAGCTAAGCAACCGGTGTAAAGCTGTTCTATGTACATAACCTTTAAGTTTGGTAACGGCAAAAGTATAAAGTAAAAACCCCGCATGAGCGGGGTTTGTTTTATTCTGCAGGAATTAGCGGTGCTTTATTCGGTTTATTAAACCTTATTCCCAGCACTATCTCATGTGAGCCAGAAGTGGCTGCTCCAATTTTTCCAACATTCAAGTCGTATGCATATCCTATACTTAAGTTGTTCTCAAACTGATATCCTGTCATGAATCCTATTGCTTGCACCGAAGCTCCGGATACAAAAGCATATCGAATGGATGAACCTAACCAAACCATGTCTTTGTAGATTCCTCTTACCTGCGTATCGTAAATATCAATTGAACCCACAATCTTACCTAAGAAGTTCGCATCAATGGCCCATGTATCATCAAAGTCATATCGATAACCTCCATTGATATAATAGTGACGCGCTAACACGCTTTCCGTCTCAGAGTAGTCATTGAAAAACTGTGCTTTCAATCCTGCAATTTGAGGTACATAAATACCAGCATGCCAATTCTTAGCAGAGAAACGCACACCCGAACCAAAGTCTAATGACCACAAGGACATCAAACCACTGCTCAATGCAATATCATTCGCTTGATCCAAATCAATCTTGCTTCCATCAATCGCAAACTGAAGCATACCCGTGGATAAAGCAAAACTCAATTTGTAATCTTCAGAAACCTTCAAATGGTAGGCATAAGATGCTTGAAAACCGTTTCTGCGGGTTTGACCTACTACATCGCTGAAAATGGTTCCACCTATTCCCATTGTTTGCTTAACGATTGGTCCTTGAACACTTAAATAATACGTGCGAGGCGCATCCTGAATTCCGACCCATTGATCGCGATATAGCGCATTGGCTTGAAAGTAATCTTCCGTTCCTGACACAGCTGGATTAACCATGTATTCATTCAAAAAGAACTGTGTCCACTGCTCTAGCTGTTGAGCTTTAGCTTGCGTAAAGGCAATCAGGACAATGGATATCGCGATGAGCTTTTTCATAAATCTCATAGTTTTCAATTATTTAAGAATCGTAACTGGTCCAGTAACTAAGTTTTTCACTTGATCATCCTTCAGATCAATTACGTAGTAGTAAGTTCCAACGGTCAATTCTTTGCCGTTATGCTTACCATTCCAAGGATTAGTATATCCAGCGGATGACTCGTAAATTAAGTTACCCCATCGATTGAATATCTGAACTATCGCATTCGGGTAGTCACCAATTCGATCGATCAGGAAGAAGTCATTCACACCATCTCCATTTGGAGAGAATCCACCTACAGGATCAACTAACTCTTCTACCGTTATGGTGACACTATCTATTCCGAAACATCCATCAGGATCAGTTGCGCTTACATAGTATGTGATTGTCTCCAATGGGTTAGCTTGAGGATTGTATTCCGTAATACTCGTTAAATCCTGAGCTGGTGTCCATATAACTTCAATTCCGGCTCTCGCGGTTGGAGCACCTCCAATTGATGTTATATCACCTGGAACAATCGACTTATCAGGACCAGCATCAATTCCAGGACCTGGAGCCCAAGTAATGTTGACTGTGTCTCGATCAACACAAACTCCATTTACACCTTCATAGATGTACGTTGTCGTCTGTGAAGTTGTATTTACAACTAGTGAGTTACCTGAAGCTGCTACAACGCCATTTAGGTTCAACCATCTTACAGATGAAGCACCCGTGTTAGTTCCTGTAATAGGAACTTGGTTTGTAAATGGACACACTTCAATATCGTCCATTGCAATTACATCAACAAAGAATTCAGCATCGATGGTGAACGTATCAGCTAGGGTACATCCATTCACGTCAGTTACTATGAGGGTGTAATTGCCCGCCAATACTCCACTTAAATCAGAGCTAGTCAAGATAGAAGTTGTATCACTTATCCAATTGTATGTGTAGGGAGCTGAACCACCTGTAACAGTGATTTGAACCGCTCCATCACCTGTGTTCGTACAAGTTGCATCATCAATTGAGTCAAGTGTAATGACCAAAGGAGAAGGACCACCAACCGTTTCAGTTGTAATGAATATACATCCATTTCCATCCGTAACTGTAAGTGTATAATCACCTGCACAAAGTCCAGTAATCGTGCTATCAGTGCTGCCATTGCTCCAAGCAAATACATAAGGCTCGGTGCCACCAGCGATACTGATATCAATGATACCATCGCAATCAGCTCCACACGTAACATCAGTTACATCAATTGCGGCAATCGTGATTTCTGTAGGTTGCGATATCGTATAGATATTAAATGAAGCACACAAGTTAGCATCAACCACAGCAATGGTGTCATCTCCAGCACAAAGTGAATCGATATCATCCGTTGTGTCGCCATTAGACCAGAGGATGTTATAAGGAGCAACACCACCTGATATTGTAGTATTGATAGCTCCATCACATTCCCCGAAACAACTTACGTCAACCAATAGATCAAGATCAATCACTGGTGCGTTCAAATTATTAAGAATGATGCCTGTGGTGTCTATACAACCATTCACATCAACTATTCTTACACCATAGATACCGGCAAATAAGTTAGAAGCAACACTATCTGTTTGAGCAGGAATTAATGCGTTTCCTAAAGCATCTAGCCATTCGTAAGCGTAAGGGCCTCCATTTCCACCAGAAGCAGAAACTGTAATTGAACCATTATTCACTTGACAATCTGGTTCCACTTGAGAAACAACATTTCCAACAATTGGTGCTGGATCATCAATAATGAAGTCTAAACTATCAGAACAGCCAGCCGTGTCTGTAATTGTCACGCTGTAGTTACCGCCACACAGGTCAGTAATTGCAAGTGTGGTATCACCTGTATTCCAAAGAATAGTGTAAGGCGGATTACCACCAGATACAGTCATTGAAATGTTTCCATCACACTCACCAGGACAAGACACATCGTTAGCAACAGACACAATTATAAATGGCTGTGGATCAGTTATAGTTACTGAATCA
This sequence comes from uncultured Flavobacteriales bacterium, assembly GCA_905479105.1. GTDB lineage: Bacteria > Bacteroidota > Bacteroidia > Flavobacteriales_G > Salibacteraceae > SHAN690. Next base: position 224,958 of record CAJQLE010000003.1, on the reverse strand, counting down.
ATCAGCACCTGACCATTATCATCCGTAACTGTCAATACGTAAGTATCAGCGCAAAGTCCAGTGATCAATTCAGTCGTTGCTCCATTAGACCAAGCAAATATGTATGGGCTAACTCCGCCAGTTACAATTGCTAGAATTTCTGCATCACATCCGTTTCCAGCACACGTTATTTCAGTAACACCAAATGTTACATCAAGAGCATCTGGTTCTGTGATTGTAATTGTGTCTACTGTATTACATCCATTGACATCAGTTACAGTGACAATATAGAATCCTGCACACAAGTTACTTGTCGTTTGAGTCACATCACCATTTGACCATAAGTAGGTCAACGGAGATACACCTGAGTTGACCGTTGCTGTTCCATCACACACCCCACTCGCTGAAGTATTTGTAGAAGTCAGCGTAATTGCTGGACCAGTAGTTTCAGATACTGGGTATCCGAATACTTCGAAACAACCTGCAGCATCTGTCACTGTTACATCATAGAAGCCGAAGCAAAGAGATCCTAAGGTATCTGAAATGGCACCGGTAGACCATGCATAAGTAAAGCCTCCAGCTCCACCAGTTATTGTTGGAATAATCGATCCATCGCATACTCCACAAGTAGCACCATTTACAGTTACCGCATTCTGCACAATAGCTGCTGGCTGCCCTATGTTAAATGTGTCAAGGGTTGTACATCCATTCGCATCAGTAACCGTTAAGAAATACGTTCCTGCACATAAGCCAGAAGCCAATGACAATCCATTTCCATTTCCAGGAACTGGACTCCAATTGAAGGAATAACCTCCCGCGCCTCCAGAAGCAATGATTGCAATTGATCCATCGCATATGCCAGAACAAGATGCATCAACCACTGTACTATCAAGAGTGATTTCACTTGGTTGGTCAATGGTGAATGTTGTTATGGAATCGCAACCTGCACCATCACTTATTGTGACTGTATAATCTCCAGCACACAAACCTGTGTTATTTGATGAAGTTGGACCATTACTCCAAGCAAATGTGAATACACCAGATCCTCCAGTTGGAGCTAGTGCAATTGCACCATCACAAGAACCGAAGCAAGAAGCGTCTGTAATTATTTCATTAGGATCAATAAGATCAGGAACGTTCACAGAAACAATGTCTGAAGAAATACAGGCCGCACCATTTGTCAATTCTATACTGTAAGATCCAGCACATAAATTGAATATTGTATCCGTTGTTCCAATTACTAAACCAGATCCAAGGTCAGTCCATTCTAAGGTGCAAGGAGCTGTTGTACATGTGTACGTTGCGAATACTAAACCGTCACAGTTTCCGCAAGAAGCATCAATACTGTCGGCTGAAACAAGGTCAGCACCGTTTGCATTGATTGGCACATTGTCGATAAACTCACAGCCTGAAGCATCCGTAATTGTTACTTGATTAATTCCTGCACAAAGTGAATCGTTGGTTGCTGTGGTTTGTCCGTTATTCCATAAGAAGGTATAAGGAGCACCAGCAGCAGGAAGCGGATTGGCAGTTGCCGTTCCATCGCATACTGTGCAGCTAGAACCGGTTATTGCAGTGAACGTATTCGTGATAGGCGCTGGGTCAATCAAAGTAACACAGAATTGTTCTGTACAACCATTCGCATCCGTGATATCAACACAATGCTGTCCTGCAGTCAATCCTGTTTCAGTTTGATTGGTGTTTCCAGATGCCCACAGATAAGTGTAAGGACCTGTTCCCCCACTCCCAGTTAATGTGGCCGAACCATTTGTTTCACCGAAACAAGATGGATCAAAAACACCAGAGAACGCTCCGGTGATCGCAATTGGATCAATAAGGACAACAGTGTCTAGACTTGTACAACCGCCTGCATCCGTTATCTCTACAATGTAAGAGCCAGCAGACAAGTTATTCAGCGTTGTAGAAACAATAGCTCCATTCCAAGTGAATGAATAAGGAGCTGTCCCACCTGAGCCAACCGCAGTTACCGAACCATTATTACCGCCATTACACAAGAGCCCAGTCACGATACTTGCCGTTACCGATACACCGTTGGCAGGCTCACCAATGTTTACACATGCCGTATCAGTGCATCCAAGTGTATCGGTGACAGTAACGCAATGCGTTCCAACACCAAGTGCAATGGCTGTAGCATTTGTTTCACCGTTATCCCATAAGAAGGTATAACCCGGTGAACCACCTGTGGCAGAAACTGAGGCTGATCCATCATTACCTCCAGGGCAAGAAACGCTAGAGATAAAAGTAGTAGAACCTACTACTGGTGTTGGTTCTGTAATAGTTATCGTATCTAAACCTATACAACCTGAATCATTCGTTAATTGAGCGTAGTATGTGCCCGCGCTCAAACCAGTAGCTAGATCTGCATTACCAACATTATTGTTGGTTGCTGAATCAATCCAAGCAATTGTACATGGAGCAACGTTGCAGACATACGTTGCTAATGCTGATCCATCAACACCACCATTGCAAGTGACATTATTAACAACAGTTGCCACAACCGTATCTGCACCTATACTTCCAATATTCACGAAGAAAGTATCTATACAACCATTGGCATCAGTAACTGTAACAGAATTAGATCCTGAACATAGACTCGAACCATTTGCCGTTGCAGATCCACTAGACCAAGCAAAGGTATAAGGCGCTGTTCCGTTTGCAATACTTACAGTAGCTGTTCCGTTGCAAGTTCCACAGGAGGAAATAGTTGTAGTAGGGAATGTAGCTGTCATGCCAGCTGGATCAACAAGAATTGCAGAAGAGTTTCCTGAACATCCACTAGCATCCGTTATTGTAAAAAAGTATGTGCCAGCCGTAAGATTTGTACGAGTCGGATTCGTAGAAGCATCATCCCATAGATAAGTATAAGGACCTCCATCTCCTCCAGAACCTGCTAGTGTAAGTGTACCGTCATTTCCACTTGGACAAGCAGGCGTGATAATGGTTACAGTAGCGATAACAGGAAGTGGATCAATGATTGTAACACAGGCTGTATCCTCACAGACTCCTCCGTCAGTTACTGTCAAACAATATGATCCTGCAGGAAGTAAAACAGTTGTTGTAGTTGCGCCATTAGGCCATAAGAAAGCATAGACTCCACTTCCACCAATTGCAGAGGCAGTAATGGTCGCGCTATCTCCGGCACACAATGGCTGAGCGTTTACCACAACTGAGGCCTCTAAACCTGTAGCTGGTTGACCAATCATTATTTGGTCCGTATCAGTACACCCATTTGCATCTGTAACTGTAACTGTAACCATTCCAGCTGGTAATGAATCTGCCAAAACTCCCACATCTCCATTTGACCACGTCAATGTATAAGGTGGTGTTCCACCACTTCCAGATCCAGCAGCTGAGCCATCCGTTCCATTGAAGCAAAGGTTATCAACGCTAGAATCAATAGACGCTATCAATTGTGTTGGCTCGTCAATAGTAACTGACGCTGTATCCAAGCAAGTGGTGATTAGGTCTGTAACTGTAACTGAGTGAAGGCCAGAGGTCAAGTTTGTGACAATATTGGTAGTAGAACCATTATCCCATAGGAAAGAATATGATCCTGACCCACCTGTTATTGCTTGAACTTCAGCCTCACCATTATTATTTCCAAAACAATCTATATCTAAGCTATCAACCATTGCAACTGTGAAGTTTCCTGGAGGATCCATGGTGTAAGATTCACTATTCTGACACCCGTTGGCATCAGTTGCTGTCACTGTGTAAGTGCCAGTCACCAAACCTGTAATTGAATTCCCTGCAGCTCCAGTATTCCATAAATAGGTATGTACACCAGTGCCACCAATAGAAGCTACGGTAAGCGCACCATCATTTCCAGCACCTCCGCATGAAATAGGAGTTTCAGTAAATAAAAAGGTGATTTGATCAGGATCCGTAATACTTATACAAGCTGTATCTGCACATCCAATAGCATCGGTAACTGTAACGCAATGGGTTCCTGAATCAAGCGCCACGGCAATTGAAGAAGTTTCACCATTATCCCACAGGAAGGTGTAAGGTGCAGTTCCTAATGAACCTTGAGCTTCAGCCGAACCATTGGTTGAACCATCACATAATGCATTAATTGGATTAATGATTGACGCAACTAAGGATGAAGGTGCATTCACAATAACTTGAGCAGTATCTGCGCAAAGATTATTGTCCGTTACTGTTACAATATACGTTCCCGCTATGAGTCCAGTAATTGTATCTGCAGTCCCTCCATTGCTCCACAAGTATGTGTAAGGAGCGGAACCACCTGAAGCATTAACAGTTGCAATTCCATTAGCCGCTCCACAGGTCGCATCGATGGAATCCATAACAAGAATTATAGGTGCTGGAGCGTTGATAATTATCGTATCATAACCATCACATCCGAAGTTAGTAGTAAGTCTTCCTAAATATGTTCCAGGACAAAGACCTGTAATAAGATCTCCAGTACCTATAAGGTTAGTAGTATCCAGTCCACTATACCATCTATATGGCTGACATCCAAAGAAACATGTATAATTAGCATCTGCTGTTCCATCGCAAGTATTGGCACAACTGGCTGGGGTCACTGTAATCGTAACATTAGGAACAAAATTATCACTGACATTTGTGGCATTTGAGTCCACACAACCGTTGGCATCTGTAACTGTAACACCATAAGGACCAGAACATAAGGCTGTAAGTTGATTTGATGTGGATGCAACATTATTAACCACTCCAGTACTCCAACTATATGTGAATGGAGATAATGCCCCAACAACAGTAGCAGTTGCGGTTCCTGTACAAACAAAACAGAAACTATTCGTTGAAGCAATTCCAACATTAATTGCTGCTCCATTTGGTAATGTAGTACTCGCTGTTTGAGTGCAGCCGTTTGCATCTGTAACAGTTACAGTATTCAGTCCTACGCTCAAACCTAATGCTGTAGCAGTAGTCTCACCGCTCGTCCAAAGGAATGTATATGGAGCGTCACCGCCCGAAGGCGCTACTGTTGCTTGTCCATCAGAACCACCAAAACAAGTTGGTGCGACACTAGAAGTAATAGAAGCTAATAAAGAAGCGGGCTCATCAATCGTGAAATTGACAACATCGTTGCAAATTCCATCAGCAACAGTTACCGTATAGTTTCCAGCAGGAAGCACTGAGGAAGAAGCTCCCGTGCCAACACTAGACCATGTGTAATTAAAGTTTTGTGTTTTCGGAATGAATGCAACGTAGTCGTTAGTAGCACTGAAGTTAGTATTATTCCTTCCAGATGGCGTATAAGCTACTGTTCCTGTAGCGTTCTCAATTCCTTGAACATGCAGACCCCCTAGGTCAGGATCGAGCACTTCGGAATGAATCTGAATAATATTAGAAGATTCATAAAGTACTATTTGAAATGTGCTTATATCTCCAGAACCATTTGTCGCATTTAAAAAGTGGTCAACATTAATGTAATTAACAACCCTTATTCGGTTAGGGACTGTTCCAATTAAATAAGTTTCTATAGTGGCGTTTCCAACGCTCGGGTCAAGATCTTCCCAAAACGCAGCAATAATATTATTTGGTTGATTCGCAGCAGCACTTGGCAAGGCCAAACTATTAGAGAATTGACCTGGACTAACCACATTGGCTAATGTTAGGTCAAAAGAAATAAAGCCTTGAGAGCTCATGACAAAGTCAGTATGGTTGTTTCCAAAGAAACTGAAGTTAGCACCTCCAAAAATGTTAGTCGTATCAGAATTAGCGTCATCTTGGAGGGTGACCGTTTTGTAATTATGTGCATTCCAAGGACGTCCTTGAGGATATGGTTCATATGCTCCTTCGGTTTGATCGATCACATACTCAGAAGTATTGGTTGGGGCTACAGTACCACCATAACCAGACAAATAGGCCGCTCCATCAGCTACTCCATTGCAGCTTGCGCTATCGGTGCTATCCACCACCGCATAAATGACTGGTGGCTCTACTAATGCAACCATTTGAACGGTATCACATCCGTTAGCATCTGTGATAGTCACCGTATGGCCTCCTCCACAAAGTGAAGTAGCAGTAGCTGATGCAGAGCCTGAACTCCAAGCGTAGGTTAAAGGAGCAACACCTCCAGTTGCAGAGGCAGCAGCAGCTCCATCACAAGCATCATCACAACTTGGATTTGTTATTCCTGTAAAGCCATTGAATACAATAGGTGCAGGCTCTGAAATAACCGCTGTGTCAACAGCTGTACATCCGTTATTATCTGTAATAGTACCGATATAAGTTCCTGCAGTAAGTCCAGTAATTGTATCTGTTATAGCACCATTGCTCCATGCATAGGTATATGGTAATGATCCTCCAGCACCTGTTATCACAGCAGAGCCATCATTACCTCCATTACATGTAACGTTATTGAGGTTTAATGATGATTTATCGATGACCATTCCATATGGTCTTACTTGGAAACCAGCGAGGTCATTCCAAAAATCGTTGGCTCCAGTAAAGTGAATATAATCTTCATCGCCTCCAAAATTGTTTGGCTCACCTGCATTCCAATTGAAGAAAGTAGCCACAGTTCCATCAACCCAAACATAAGTTCCTTCTAATACTTCATCTGTTAGTCCAATCCAACTATTACCTGGTAGGACAGAACTATAATAAGCTTGATCAACAGCATCACTAATAACGATCAAATCTCCACCAGCAGCCACAGAAGTTGCCCTTGCTGCCGTCCATGTTTCAGATGCCGCGTGGTAATAGATAAACTGATTTCCATTTTCACCAATATATGTAAATCCAGGAATAACTGGAGGTGTATATACTGTAGCTGACAGTATAGTTGGCTCGTTGATAATTACCGATGCTGTATCAGTACAGCCATTTGCATCTGTTAGAGTAACAATGTAAGTTCCAGCAGGAGCATTAATAAGCGAATCATTTGTGCTTCCATCAGACCACAGGTAAGTAATCGGAGCGGTCGCACCCGTGTTAGTTGTAGTCCCATTTCCTGAATTCTCACCATTACATAGGGCATCATTCACTAAAACGCCAGATGCAGTCCAATTGCAGGCACAACTATCAGCCACAATTACTTGAGCTGTATCCGAACAGTTATTTGCATCCGTAACAGTTGCAGTGTAAGTTCCTGCGGCAAGATTAATGATGGTTTGTGTATTTCCACCTCCTGTCCAAGCAAATGTGAAAGGAACCGTTCCGCCAACAACGGCAACTGAAGCAGACCCGTCATTCGTTATACAAGTTTCGTTAGCAATAAGAACTCCATTCGCGGTAAGCAACGGAGCTACATCCAACACAACGTTAGCTGTGTCAAAACATCCATTAGCGTCAGTTACGGTTACCGTGTAAGTCGCGGCTGATAAATTGGAAATTAATGCAGTGTTACCACCATTACTCCAAGCGTAAGTCAACGCTCCCGAACCACCTGTCCCAAGGGCTTGGGTAGATCCATCGTTATTTGCACACGTAGGATTGATTGAATCAATGATAGTTGCAATAACCGCAAGTGGATCAATCAGAGTAAACGTAGTATCGTCTTGACATCCAGCACCATCAGTGACAGTCAAGGTATAAGTACCTGCTGTAAGTCCAGTTAAAAACTGATTTGAAGCACCTGTTGACCATGCATAACTGAATGGCAGCGTTCCTGTTCCAGAGATGACTCCGCCAATTGCAGAACCTGAATTTTCGCCTGCACACGTGGGATCAAACGGAGAAACATCTGCTGTAACACCTGGTCCATCCACTAACGTCACTGAAAGATTATCTGTACATCCGTTAACATCAGTAGCCGTCACAGTATAGATTCCTGCAACCAGCCCGTTAACGGTTGTCGCAGTAGAACCAGTACTCCACAAGAACGTTACTGGTGCTGTTCCTCCAGTAGCGGCAATAGTTATTGATCCATTTGTACTCCCAGCACATGTTGGTTGAGTAGTTGATGTGGTGTCCACAGCCAATATTGCTGGCTCATCTACAAAGGCAGAAACAGTATCTGTACATCCACCAGCATCTGTTGCTGTGACAATGTATGTTCCAGTTCCTACACCACTTAAGTTCTGTGATGTAGATCCGTTTGACCATAAAAAAGTATATGGTGGTGTTCCACCTGTAGGATTATTAATAGTAATTCCTCCATCCGTTAATCCATTGCACGAAACGTCAGTGACTAAGTTTACAGTCACATCAACTCCTGTTGCGGGTTGTCCAACGATTGCATGAGCAGTATCGGTACATCCATTAGCATCTGTGGCTGTCACTATATAAGTTCCTGCAATCAGGGTATTAATCGTTTGACTTGTTGCGCCCGTATTCCACAAATAAGTATAACCTGGTGTTCCACCTGTTGCATTATTCGCAGTGGCAGTTCCATCATTCCCACCAAAGCAGCTCACAGCCGTTGAGGAAGTCGTTACCGTTACCAATGTTGGTGGTTGAGAAACCACTTGTGATGTAGTATCCGTACAACCATTAATATCTGTAACAGTTACAGTATAATTTCCGGCTATCAGTGAAGAAATAGTTTGATTGGTCGAGCCTGTCGTCCATAAGAATGTATAACCAGGGCTTCCACCAGCTCCATTTGCAGTCAATTGACCATCAGCTCCTCCGAAACAGCTAACATCATTGTCCAGATTAATTGAAGCAGCCACAGCAGCTGGGTCGGTCAACGCAGCTGCCAAAGAGTTTGCACATCCTGTGACATCTGTTGCCGTTACAGTATAAGTTCCCGCGGTGAGACCAGTTATTGTCGCAGTGGTCGCCCCTGTACTCCAGGCAAACGTGAAAGGGCCACCGTTTGATCCGGTTGCGGAAGCAGTAATAGCTCCATCTGCATTTCCAGCACAAGATGGTTGTGTTAGAACTGTATCAATAACGATTGGTGATGGCTCCGCAATTTGAAACTGAATAGTATCATTACAACTTCTCGTATCTGTTATGGTAACAATATAATTTCCAGCTGTTAAGTTGGTGGCCGAAGTGCCAGATCCGATAGACGACCAGTTGTAAGTGAAGTTTTGAGATTCAGGAATAAATGCGATGTAGTCATTAGCAGCTGACCAATCCGCAGCATTTCTGCCTGAGCCCGTAAAACCAACCGTTCCAGCATTGTTCTCGACACCTTGAGTATGATCACCTCCGTTAGAATTAAGATCCAATCCAAAAATTTGAATGATATTGGATGTTTCATAAAGCACTATCTGAAACGTTACAAGATTCCCTCCACCAAAATGAGGAACCTCAAGAAAATTAACAACGAGTGCTTCATTAGATCCGGCTCCCATGGTATAAAATTCTATTCTACCCCCTGCAGCTGGATTTAAATCTTCCCAATAACCCGCTATTAAATCATTCGGAAGACCTACTGCAGGAATATTCTGTCCCGCACAGCAACCATTATTAGAACTGCCCGAGAAAGTAATAAAGCCATTTGATGAAATTCTGAAATTAGTGTATGTATTGCCGAAAAACTCAAAGCTAAATCCGATAGGCAGACTTGCCGAAACTTGATCATCAGTCAAAGTAACAAGCGTTCCGCCCGTGAATGCTGTATCATATGGTTCGAAAGAATTTTGGGTTTGATCAATGACATAGCTAGCCGTGGAAGTTGACGGTCCGTAACCACCATGAGGAGTGAAATAAGCTCGCCCATCATTTGCACCATTGCAGGATGCATCACTTGTTGAGTCAAGCACCGCATAAATGGCTGGGCCATCGGGAATAACTATTGAACTAGTTGCTTCGCAACCACCTGACTCAGTTACAGTGACAGCTCTAACTCCTCCGCAGAGTGCGTTATTGGTTGGGCCTGCAGTCGACCCGTCATCCCATAAATATGTTTTTGGATTTGTTCCGCCAAAAGTTAAAGCAGAAGCTCGTCCATTGCATAGTGTATCACAAGCAGGTAAAATATTACTAAAGGCTAAAAAAATAAAGTTATTTCCTTGAATGACATTAACTGATGTCACAGAATCTTTTGTAAGATCATTACTATCAACAACATATGTGTCATAGTTTGTGGCTGCCAAATTCGGGAATACATTGGAAATCTGCGTTATTGTATCTAGTGAAGTCCCATTAAAGAAAACGATATAGAATCCAAAAGGACCTGTTCCTCCAGCTTTGTTGATTGTAATCTGCCCATCAGATAGTCCAGCGCAAGACTCATTCAAAACATCAACACTTGTAATACTTACAGATTGCGCTTTTGAATCCACTGAATACATCAATGTGCTGAACAAAGCAATAACTGCAATAACGAAAAATCGGGTAAATAGGTGCATAGTAAATTTCATTTCAAACTCAAATTTAAAGGGAAAATGCGCTTGTTCCGCATAATCAAGGTGATTCACGCAGATTTAACGAATAAGGTTGGGTTGAGATCAAAGATTTTTTAGAAAAAAGATGAAATAGAAACCTTTGTAAAAAATAGAAATCTCAAATTACTAATCCAGCTTCAAAACAGCCAAGAAAGCTTGTTGTGGAATTTCCACATTTCCAATTTGCTTCATCTTTTTCTTTCCTTTTTTCTGCTTCTCTAGTAACTTACGTTTACGGCTAATATCTCCACCATAGCACTTTGCCGTAACATCTTTACGAAGTGCTTTGACTGTTTCGCGAGCTACTATTTTAGCCCCAATACCAGCTTGAATAGCGATTTCGAATTGTTGACGCGGTATTAACTCCTTGAGCTTTAAACAAATCTTTTTGCCTAGATGAAACGCATTATCCTTATGAATCAGTGCGCTTAACGCATCAACCTGATCACCGTTGAGAAGGATATCCATTTTCACTAGATTAGAAACATGATAGCCTATTGGATGATAGTCAAACGAAGCATAACCCTTAGAAATAGACTTTAACCGATCGTAAAAATCAAAAACGATCTCAGCCAGTGGCATCTCAAAAGACATCTCAACACGATCAGAGGTCAAATAAACTTGGTTTTTAAGCGCTCCTCGCTTTTCAATACAAAGATTCATTACTGAACCTACGTAATCTGACTTGGTAATAATCTGGGCATTAATAAATGGCTCTTCCACTGATTCTAATCGCGATGGATCAGGGAAATCAGACGGGTTATTCACCACTAAACGCTGCTGATCCGTGGTCGTTGCAAAATAAGATACGTTAGGAACCGTGGTTATCACCGTCATATCAAACTCACGTTCAAGGCGTTCTTGAACGATTTCCATATGAAGCATACCTAAGAAGCCACATCGAAAACCAAAACCAAGTGCCGCTGATGATTCCGGTTCAAATGTCAAAGAAGCATCATTCAACTGGAGTTTATCCATTGCGTCTCTTAACTCCTCAAAATCATCAGTTTCAACAGGAAAAATTCCCGCAAAAACCATCGGCTTCACGTTCTCAAATCCATCAATCGCTTCCGAACACGGTTTCTCAAAATGTGTAAGTGTATCACCCACTTTGATCTCCTTAGCTTGCTTGATACCCGAGATTATATAACCTACATTACCAGCCGAAATTTCCTTTTTCTTTTCAGGTTTCATGCGTAAAACACCAATCTCCTCAGAAATATATTTTTTATTGGTGTAATAAAACTTGACCAAATCTTTTTCACGAAGTGTTCCGTTCATGATTCGGAAGTATGCAATAACTCCTCTAAAGGGATTAAAAACACTATCAAAAATTAATGCTTGAAGTGGTGCATTCGGATCTCCTTTGGGAGCTGGAATTCTATCAATAATGGCAGCCAATAAAGCATCTACTCCTTCACCTGTTTTACCACTTGCACTTATGATTTCATCTCTTTCACAGCCGAGCAATTCCACCATTTGGTCCTTGACCTCTTCGGGCATTGCTGAAGGCAAATCCATTTTATTCAACACAGGTATGATCACATGATCATGTTCCATCGCCAAATAAAGATTAGAAATAGTTTGCGCCTCAATACCTTGCGTAGCATCCACTAGGAGCAGAGCACCTTCGCAAGCAGCAATTGCGCGAGAAACTTCATATGAAAAATCAACGTGACCCGGAGTATCAATTAAGTTAAGCACATACTGCTCACCATTGAGTTTATAATCCATCTGGATCGCATGGCTCTTTATCGTAATACCTCGCTCTCTCTCAATATCCATATCATCGAGGGTCTGCTCTTTCAAATCACGTTCACTTACAGTGCCTGTAACTTGTAAAAGACGATCGGCAAGAGTGCTCTTTCCATGATCGATATGAGCTATTATACAGAAGTTTCTAATGTGCTTCATGCACTAAAAAAATTGGCTGCGAAAATACATGAAATTTAAGGCTGTAATGGAGAAACTATTAGGCTCTATAATTAATTCTTTCTACGCTCTAATTCGTCTTTGTGCTTCGAGAACATACTTTCCTAAAATATCAAACTCAATATTCACTTTATCTCCAATTGTAAGATACTTGAACATGGTATGATTATAGGTAAACGGGATAATTGAAACCGAGCAGAATTGTTGTGAAGCTTCAACAACAGTTAGACTGACACCATTGATTGATATACTTCCTTTAGAGACGACTAATGCATCTTCAGGTTGATCAAATTCAATCCGGAAATTCCACGAGCCTTCGACATCCTCAATCGAAACGACCTTTGCCGTTTGATCCACATGGCCTTGAACAATATGACCATCAAACCGGCCAGATGCAGACAAACACCTTTCAAGATTCACAAACCCTCCTTTCTCCCATGCACTCAAACTAGTTTTCTTCAACGTCTCATCTATGGCAGTGACCTTGTGCCATCCATCTTTCAGCTCAACAACGGTCAAACAAACGCCACTATGTGCCACACTTTGATCGACTTTTAATTCATTAAAAAATGGAGTGGAAACCCAGTAATTAATATTTGAACCCTCTTTTTCTATCTTCTCGATTCGCCCTAAAGCTTCAATAATTCCTGTAAACATCTAATTCTTTAATATGCTGGTGGTTCGTCTTCACCTTCACGAATCAAATGCAAAGAGCCTTTAAGCTCTCGACTTTCAATTCCGGTTAGACGAATTTCATTTACTTGACAAACATAAAAATACACTCCTGATGGCAGTGGCTTCCCAGACCTCTGTTCTGTGCCATCCCAATTGATATCAGGGTCTTGAGAAGAAAAAACCTCCACTCCCCAACGGTTATATACCACTAAGTCGATACTTTCCACGAACTTATATGGGAATGGAATAAACAAGTCATTCACATTGTCATTTCCAGGACTAAATACATTCGGCAATTCATATAAAGGACAATTATCAACACAAAGCGCTTGCGTCCTTGCGCTTTCATTATCAAAGCTGTCAACTGCCACTAATGCATAACAACCTGCAATTGAACCCTCGCTTTCTTTCACAAACTCACTTTGATTTGGATCATTTATCTCCTCCAATAAAGAAAGACCCTGTCCTAAGAATGGGGAATAATAAACTCGATATCCAATGACATCATCAGTGTCTTCGCAGTTATCATTTGGATTCGACCAACTGATATATGTTTGCTCCAAATCACAATCTCCTTCAATCAATAAATCTGGAGGAATACATGGCGGTTCATTATCTATCGGAATCCCTGTATGAATCTGAGACCAATTTACCAGCACTCCATTTAAGTCTTCAGCAGTATACCCGCCAATTGATTTAACAAAGTACCTGTACTCGAATAAATTGGCAAGTCGAGTATCAGTGTAGGAGGTTCCTTTAACAGTATCTAAGACAAAGAATTTCTCTAGCGAATCTGGATCATTAGAAAATCTGTAGACCACATATTCATTATTTTTCCAAGGCACATCTAAACTCCAACTAAGTGTCAAGGTATTATCACTTGACTCAGATGACAGGTAAATGGACGCTGCTGAAACCGAGCGACCTATTGAAACCTTGTTTGGTCCGCTAAGCATTTCAATCGAATAGTAATATTGGTTTTCAAGGGTATTTAAACCATTATCCTCATACAAAGTATCCAATGAGAAAGGATCATTTGATTCTATGCTTATGTATACCACTTCAAAAGGTCCATTTTCACTTTCAGCTCTTGATAACTTGTACTGATAAGGAGGACCAAATAAATTCAGCCTCATCTCTACAGGTTTATACCAGGCAATACTATCACTACCATTTTCAGCATTTGTAGAGTTTACTGAAACTTTATTAAGAATCGGTACATCTCTAATAAGCTTCCCACAGGCTTCTTGAGATGGATAGCTTTCTGAACCATCAGCAAATGTGGTCACTATTATATAGCAATACCGCTGACCATGAATGAGTCCCCTTCCCCTATCATCATCATTAAAATTGGTTGTTTCAAGACTATTTACGCTTCCTATTAATCTATAACCCAATTCACTTGGCACTCCAGTAACACACTCTGGTGCCTGATAGCCTAAACTATCATTGTATCGATATATATCATACCCAGTGGCTTGATCGCATATTGCTCTCGTCCAATTAACTATCAGGCTAGTTCCTTGAGGCGACACAGATGTAATTTCAACTTCGGGAGACTTCACCTCTATCTCTAAGGTTTTAAAAAACACTAAATCCGATGCTAGACCTTCGTCTTCCTTCGCTTTAAAGTAAACCCAATAAGGTGATTTTCTAACAAATTCACATGACGTTTGCCAGCGAAAAATTAATTCAATCGGGGGAATTCCAGTGACACTATCTGCCGGCCCTAACGATCCTCCGTTTCCTTCATCAAGAGGGAATCCTACGGCAGATAAATTCAAACGATCTCCTTCGGCATCAGTTGCTACTGCAGTTCTCTCCAAAATGGAACCTGCAGTAACACATGCGTAATCGTCCAATCGAATATCTGGCGGAGAATTAGGAGGGCAATTTCCGACATCAATTTGCATATCCCTCATAATCGAACCCACTTTGAACACGGCTCCACTATTTGGGTTTGTTCTATACTCTTCAATCAAAACAGCGACATTATACTCTCCAGCGGTTTGAGGCGAGATCCAAGAAAGTGTTCCTGTGTTCGGATCAATAGACATCACGTTATTCAATCCGGGCTCAACATTATCTGGAAATTGATATCCTGAAATCTGCTGACCACTAAAAGACCTGCTTGCGATAATGGAATACACAAGACTATCACCATCTTCATCCACTGCACCTGGATTATGGTAAAAAGGAATCCCGACACACCCATTATCAATAGGCGGATTTTGAAGGATTGGCGCCCTATTTCCACCAGTTGCGATATCTATTGTCAGATAACTTTCAAGATAGAACGGCACGTTATCAGAATTAGGAATATTCAAAACACCTCCATTTCTCATTGGATCTTCCATGCTAAGCTTATACGCGCCAGCTCCAGGAAATTCATGTGTTGTAGTGTAAACGTTAAAGCGTGTTTGATTGGCAATCATCTCACCGACACCAACTCCAGGGTCACAACCCTGATTTAGTGGTCCATTTACTCGACTTACAACAGCACTTGACCCATCACCAAAAAACAACTCAAGATCGCACCTATCAGCCGCATCACTTTGTCCACCTGTTTTAGTGTAAGTGACGATCGAAATCTCGTATAAAAATGGATTGGTAGAATTTACGCGTGAATAAATGATCTCTCCTGCTCTATTGTGCGTGGCAAAAGCACCGCTCACATATAGAATAGAAAACAACAAAAGCAAAGCACGCATAGACTTCTTCATGACAACATTGAAGACGTTAAAATGATGTGTTTCGTTGTAACTGCTATTCATACCTTTGATCACCGTAATTCAAAGTAATACATTTTGGCTTGACAAATGTTGAAAGGATAAGAATTCGGTGTAATAATTTAACGTATGAGTAGGCATAAGAAACTGAGGGTAGGTATAACCTGTGGAGATATAAACGGCATAGGGATAGAGATTATTTTGAAGGCGCTTTCAGATTCTAGGGTTTACGAACATTGCACTCCGATAATTTATGCTTCAGAAGGACTAGTAAAACAACAGAAGCATGAATTAAAACTTGATGGCTTCCATTTTCATTCAATTGATGCCGCTGAAAACGCGGATGCCAATAAAGTAAATGTCCTAAACGTTTGGAAAGATGAAGTAAAACTAGAATTCGGTCATTCCACTTCTGCTGGAGGTGAATACGCATTCAAATCTTTAAAAGCTGCCGTTGAAGATATTGCATCAACTAAAATTGATGTTCTAGTGACTGCTCCTATTAATAAAAAGAACATCCAGTCAGAAGAGTTCAACTTTCCAGGACACACTGAATTCTTGGCCGCTTATGCCAATGAAGACAATCCTTTAATGATCCTGGTTCATAATGAATTGCGCGTAGCTCTGGTGACAGGTCACCTTCCCTTAGAGCAAGTTGCTTCCCATATAACGAAGGACTTGATACTTACCAAGCTTCAAGTATTCGCAAAGTCATTGACACAAGATTTTGGGATTCACCGACCTAAAATCGCTGTTTTAGGATTGAACCCTCATAATGGAGATAGCGGATTATTAGGTGAAGAGGAGTCTAGAATCATCTCTCCAGCCATTGAAAAATCGAAAGAAGAGGGCATTCTAACCTTCGGACCTTTTGCGGCAGACGGGTTTTTTGGATCACCAAACAGAAAAAATTTCGATGGTGTTTTGGCCATGTATCACGATCAAGGTTTAGCCCCTTTTAAAGCTTTAGCATTTGAGGAAGGTGTTAATTTTACAGCCGGACTGCCTATCGTCAGAACATCTCCAGACCATGGTGTTGCTTATGATATAGCTGGAAAAGGCATTGCGTCAGAAGTCTCATTACGACAAGCAATTTTAACCGCTTGCGACATCGCCAATGAGCGAACACACTATCGAGAAATCTCTTCAAATCCGCTTTCTATTTCTAAATGATCCTGAAAATAATAATACTCGCTTATTTTTCAAGGTATTCATTACATTTGCAACCCTTTTTTAGATGGCTCTTTGAAACCTAAATATTCATACGATCTTAATTTTGTGAACCTGGCAATTGGCAAGCATGAATTCAACTATCAAGTTGATACATCGCTTTTCGAGACTCAAGGATCAACTGATTTTAATGAGGTAAACTGTTCTGTTCTTGTTTATCTGAATAAACAAGAACGTTTGATGAGCTTCGATTTCGAAATCGATGGCAACATTAAAACGATTTGCGATCGATGCGGAGAAGAACTGCAAATTGACTTGAGTGTCGAGAACAATTTGGTCGTTAGATTTGCAGAAGAATCTGACTTTACAGATGATGAAGTAATTTTCTTAAAGGAAAATGACACTTCGATAGATCTTGGTCAGTTTATGTATGAATACATTATAGTTGGCGTGCCGACAAGAGTGGTTCATGAAGAGGGTAAATGTGACCCTGCTGTGTTAAGATATTTAGAAGAAGTATCTGAAGAAGAAGAAGAAAAGAAAGACAATGAGTTAGACCCAAGATGGGAGGCGCTCAAAAAATTTAAAAACTAAAGCTTGTAAAATGGCACATCCTAAACGAAAAATCTCGAAAACGAGAAGAGACAAGAGAAGAACTCACTACAAAGCTGAGTTACCGACAATTGCCACTTGTCCGACTACTGGTCAGCCTCATTTATTTCACAGGGCACATTGGTACGAAGGAAAACTTTACTATAAGGGTAGAGTTGTGATGGAGAAAGAATCAATGGCCTAACATCAGATGGCCATGAAGGTAGGCCTTGATGTTTTAGGCGGAGATTTCGCCCCTGACGCGAATGTTCTTGGCGCAATTGCTGCGAAAGAAGATCTTGGTGACAGGGCTTCTATTGTCCTATTTGGTGATGGAGCATCCATTGAATCTATTCTGGAGTCAAATGGAAAATCGAAAGACGAGTTTGAAATAGTTCACACCACCGAGAATATCTCGATGAGTGAGCATCCAGCCAAGGCTTTTCTTAAAAAACCAAACTCTTCTATTGGTCTAGGTTTCAAATCTCTACAAGAAGATAGCATTCAAGCCTTTTCAAGTACAGGCAATACAGGAGCTATGCTTGTTGCTGCGATGTACACTATCAGAACTATTCCCGGAGTAATCAGACCTTGTATCACAACGGCTCTTCCGATTTTAGATGGTGGGATGAGCATCATGCTAGATGTTGGAATAAATTCTGACTGTAAGGCAGACGTTTTATACCAGTTTGGTGTTTTAGGTAGCATTTTAGCCGAGCAAATCTATAATATCAAAGATCCAAAAGTTGGATTGATCAATATTGGCGAGGAAGAAGAAAAAGGCAATATGCTTACTCAAGCTGCCCATCAATTGATGAAAGATTCTCAAGAGTATAACTTCATTGGAAACATTGAAGGTCGTGATCTTTTCAATGGAAAAGCTGACGTAGTTGTTTGTGATGGATTCACTGGTAACGTAATACTTAAGCAAGCTGAAGCACTTTATACACTTATTCGCAAGAGAGGCATCAAAGACGAATACTTTGAACGCTTTAATTATGAAATTTATGGCGGCACACCTGTGCTTGGTGTGAATGGAAATGTTATCATTGGACACGGTATTTCTAATGCGAATGCCGTGAAAAATATGATTAAGCTTTCTGTTGATACTGCTGAAGCTAAATTAGCAGATCGAATCAGAAAAGTGTTTAAGTAGAACCCTATGACAAAAATTAACGCTGCTATCACTGCGGTTGCATCGTATGTTCCTGATTATATTTTATCGAACGAGGAGCTCGAGAAATTGGTTGAAACCAATGATGAGTGGATTGTAAGCCGAACAGGAATAAAAGAAAGAAGACTATTAAAAGGAGAAGATAAAGGAGTAACTGAGATGGCTAAAGTAGCTGTTGAAAGACTCCTTGAAAAAAGAGGTATTGGTCCTGAAGAGATTGATCTCGTAATTTTTTGCACCGTAACGCCAGATAAAGTATTTCCAGCCTCTGCAAATATTGTAAGCAGAAAAGTTGGAATGAACAATGCCTTTGGCTTCGATTTGAACGCAGCCTGCTCTGGATTCATTTATGGATTGACCACTGGATCTAAGTTCGTAGAAAGCGGAACCCACAAAAAAGTAGTCGTAATAGGGGCGGATAAAATGTCATCTATTATTGATTATACAGATAGAGCTACTTGTATCATTTTCGGAGATGGTGCTGGCGCTGTTCTTCTGGAAGCAGATGAAAGTGGAAATGGTATCCAAGACGCTATTTTAAAAAGCGATGGTGCCGGAGAAGAATTCCTACATCAAAAAGCTGGCGGATCTGAGCGTCCTGCTACTGCAGGTACTATAGAACGCAGAGAGCATTACGTTTTTCAAGAAGGAAAAACAGTATTCAAATTTGCTGTTTCAAAAATGGCCGATGTGAGCTATGAAATCATGCAGCGCAATGAACTTACAGCAGATGATATTGCTTGGCTGGTTCCCCATCAAGCAAATCTCAGAATCATTGATGCTACTGCAAAGAGAATGGGCGTTGGAAAAGAAAAAGTGATGATCAATATTGATCGATATGGAAACACCACCAATGGCACCATTCCACTCTGCTTAGCAGACTGGGAAAAACAACTCCACAAAGGAGACAACATTATTCTTTCAGCATTTGGAGGAGGATTTACCTGGGGGGCTGTTTACCTCAAATGGGCATATGATCCTTCATAATCTTGCTGATCACTTATATTAATTTACTTTAGTATTCCCTTAAAAATAAACCCATATGGATATTAGTCAAATACAATCGTTAATCAAGTTTGTATCTAAATCAGGTGTGAACGAAGTAGAGCTTGAGACAAAGGATTTCAAAATCAATATCAAAACAAATAAAGCTGGTGACCCAACAACTCAAATGGTTGCTGTTCCTCAGCAAAACTACATGCCACAGCAAATGGCACCCGCTCCTGCATATGCCGCACCAGCTCCTGCTGCTCAAGAAGCAGCTGGAAATCAAGCTAGCAAAGGAAATGGTGATGATAATAAATATGTGACGATTAAATCTCCTATGATTGGAACTTTCTATCGCTCTGCAAATCCAGAATCTGATTCTTTTGTGAACGTAGGTGATGACATTAGCTCTGGTAAAGTGATTTGCATTATTGAAGCTATGAAGTTATTCAATGAAATCGAAGCTGAAATTTCAGGTAAGATTATTAAGATTTTGGCAGATGATGCTTCTCCTGTTGAATACGACCAACCTCTTTTTCTTGTTGATCCTTCGTAAGACAATAATTAGAATCATAAAATCTTAGAAAGTATATGTTCAACAAAATATTAATCGCAAATCGCGGGGAGATAGCATTGCGTATCATTCGCACTTGCCGAGAGATGGGAATTAAAACCGTAGCGGTTTATTCTAAAGCAGATGCGGACAGTTTGCACGTTCGCTTTGCAGACGAAGCAGTTTGTATTGGCCCTGCAGCCAGCAGCGAATCCTATTTGAAGATTCCAAGCATCATTGCAGCAGCTGAAATAACTAACTCAGATGCCATCCACCCTGGATATGGCTTCCTCTCAGAAAATGCCAAATTTTCCAAAATCTGTCAAGAAAACGGCATCAAATTCATTGGTGCTCTTCCAGAGCAGATCGAAGGAATGGGTGATAAATCAAACGCTAAAAAAACAATGAATGATGCTGGAGTACCTACTATTCCAGGGTCGGCAGGTTTACTTAAATCACTTGATGACGCTCTTAAAGTTGCAAAAGAAATTGGCTACCCCGTCATCATGAAAGCTACTGCCGGTGGTGGTGGAAAAGGTATGCGAATGTGCATCAATGATGAAGAAGTGAAAACAGCATGGAGTTCTGCTCGTAAAGAGGCTTTAGCGGCTTTCGGAAACGATGGGATGTACATGGAGAAATTCATCGTAGAACCTCGTCACATTGAAATTCAAATTGCAGGAGATCAACAAGGCAAAGTGTGCCATTTATCAGAGCGTGATTGTTCTGTTCAAAGAAGACATCAAAAGCTTGTTGAAGAAACTCCTTCACCTTTCATGACGAAGGAACTTAGAAAGAAAATGGGTGAAGCAGCTATTAAGGCTGGTAAAGCTGTTCGTTACGAAGGAGTTGGCACTGTAGAATTTCTTGTGGATAAGGACCGCAATTTTTACTTCATGGAAATGAATACAAGGATTCAAGTAGAGCATACCATTACCGAAGAAGTAATCAATTATGACCTTATTAAAGAACAAATAAAGATTGCATTTGGCATTCCGATTAGTGGTAAAAACTACGAGCCAATAGGACATGCTATTCAATGTCGTATCAACGCTGAAGATCCGTTGAATGATTTCCGTCCGAGCCCAGGTAAGATCACTGAATATCACGAACCTGGTGGACATGGAATAAGAATAGACACACACGTTTACGCAGGATACGTTATTCCTCCTTTCTATGACTCAATGATTGCTAAGCTGATTACAGTAGCTCAAACACGAGAAGAGGCCATAACAAAGATGGAAAGAGCGTTAGGCGAATACATCATTGAAGGAGTGAAAACAACCATTCCATTTCATCAACAATTGATGAAACAGCCAAAGTTTAGAGATGGTAAAATCACAACGAAGTTCTTAGAGGAATGGGATTTCAAAAAGGATCTGATGTCCTAAAATATTTCAAACAAAAAAAAGCCCCTATTAGAAATCTAATTGGGGCTTTTTTTTGTCTTTATTTCTTTCTGCTTATCAAGCTATATTGCTCTTTTTACCGGCAGCCGAAGCCAATATTTTTTCTACAGCTTTTTGAATGCCATCAGCATCAAATCCACATTCAGCCCAAAGCTGTGCTTGAGAACCGTGCTCAACGATACGATCTGGAATACCTAGTCTAACAACCTTCGACTTATATCCATGATCCACCATAAACTCCAATACAGCACTTCCAAAACCTCCCTGAACACATCCATCCTCTACGGTGATAACGTGATCAAATTTTCCAAACACCTCGTGAAGCATTACTTCATCCAATGGCTTTACAAAACGCATGTCATACAAAGCGGCAGAAATTCCTTTTTTCTTTAACTGCTCGACAGCTGCAACGGCCAAATTACCTGGATGACCAAAAGTTAAAATCGCGATATCAGTTCCAGAAATTACTTTTCTCCCTGAACCAATTTTTACTTTTTTCATTGGTGTTTTCCACTCAGGCATAACTCCTTGACCGCGAGGGTATCGTATCACGAATGGAGCATTAGTCTCATCCAATTGGGCAGTGTACATCAAGTTTCGCAATTCCTCTTCGTTCATAGGAGCTGAAACGATCAAATTTGGAATACAGCGCATGTAGGAAATGTCATATACACCATGATGCGTAGGTCCGTCATCACCTGCAAATCCAGCCCGATCTAAACAAAATACCACATGCAAATTTTGAATCGCAACATCATGCACTACTTGATCATAAGCCCGTTGCATGAATGATGAGTAAATGTTGCAGAAAGGAACCAAACCCTGAGATGCCAGACCTGCGCTAAATGTCACAGCATGTTGCTCCGCAATTCCAACGTCAAAAGCTCTATCTGGCATCGCCTTCATCATTATATTCAATGAACTTCCAGAAGGCATCGCTGGAGTCACACCCATTATCTTCTCATTCTTCTCAGCTAGTTCAACAATAGTGTGACCAAACACCTCTTGGTATTTTGGCGGTTGTGGATTATTTGGTGTTACCTTAATAATCTCACCAGTATCCTTATTAAAAATACCTGGAGCGTGCCACTTCGTAGGAGACCCAGCCTCCGCAGGTGCATAACCTTTACCCTTGGTGGTAATACAATGTAAAATTTTAGGCCCAGGAATATCTCTTAGGTCTTCTAAAACCTTGGTCAAGTGAATTACATCATGTCCATCAATTGGCCCAAAATACCTGAAGTTCAGACTCTCAAACATGTTTGAATGACTCAAGAGAGTAGACTTTATGCTTTGCTCTACTTTCTGAACTATTTCTCTTGCAGAAGGACCAAATTTACTCACCTTGCCTAATAAGTGCCAGACCTCGTCTTTCACTTTATTGTAAGTATGAGATGTAGTTATATCCGTTAAATAATCTTTTAAAGCTCCAACATTAGGATCGATGCTCATGCAATTATCATTGAGCACAACCAATAAATTGCTGTTTTCAACTCCTGCATGATTCAACCCTTCAAAGGCCAAACCAGCCGTCATGGCCCCGTCACCGATAATCGCTACGTGCTGTCTGTTTTCGTCTCCTTTAAACTTCGAAGCAACAGCCATACCAAGTGCCGCAGAAATTGAGGTAGAAGAATGGCCTACTCCGAAAGTGTCGTATTCACTTTCCGTGATTTTAGGAAATCCGCTAATGCCTCCATATTTTCTATTCGTGTGAAAAACCTCGCGTCTACCTGTAAGTATCTTATGTCCGTAAGCTTGGTGTCCAACGTCCCACACTAGCCGGTCTTCTGGGGTGTTAAAAGCATAGTGAAGAGCAACGGTCAACTCTACAACGCCCAGACTAGCGCCAAAGTGACCTCCCTTTTGAGATACAACATCGATAATAAAATCACGTAGTTCGTCACAAACTTGGGGCAATTGTTCCACAGAAAAATTCTCCCTTAAGTCCTTAGGATAAGTGATTTGAGATAAAAATTCTCCAGCAGGAAAAGATGATTCAGACATACCAACTATCGGTTTTCAATTAGAAACAATACGTCAATTATAAAGTTCTAATCTTTATCAATTTACAAAAATTCTAAATCTATAACCTAAGCAATAACTTCGGACAAGATTGACTCAAAAATCGCTCTGCCGTCTTCATTGCCCAAATCAGCATCTGAAGCTCTCTCTGGGTGTGGCATCATACCAAACACATTCCTTTGCTCATTGCAGATTCCAGCGATATTGTTAACAGCTCCATTAGGATTAGCAGCATCATTCACTTCCCCATCTTGAGTAGAGTATCTGAACAATACTTGATCATTATCCTCCAATTTCTGAATGGCTTCTGGCTTATCAAAATAATTTCCTTCCCCATGCGCGATCGGAATCTTCAACACGCTTCCTTCTGTTATACTTCTCGTTATCAAAGAATTGCTGCTCTCAGTTTTTAGATAAACATTCTTGCAGATGAACTGCCTGTTATTATTGTGCTGGAGAGTTCCTGGTAATAAACCAGCCTCGCATAATATTTGAAAGCCATTGCATACTCCAAAAACATAACCTCCATTTTTCGCAAACTCAATTACTTCTTTCATAATTGGAGAAAACTGGGCTATTGCGCCTGACCTGAGATAATCACCATAAGAAAATCCACCTGGAAGGACTATAAACTCGCATCCTTTAAGATCGTGATCCTTGTGCCATAACTTCTCTACTTCCTGTCCCATTATGGTCTCCAAAACGTAAATCATGTCCTGATCACAATTAGAACCTGGGAAAGTAATTACTCCAAACTTCATTTGCATGTCAATTAAGGCTCAAAAATAGCAATAGTTGATAGTCGAAGCGCTATGTATTGTATAAGAAAAGTATTATGAAAAAGATAATCAGGTAAAGGTTGCCTAATAGTTGATTCTTCATCGTCATAAGCACTCTAGAAAAGACAATAGCAGAAGGCAAGATCATAAATATGGCCATATCTATAAAGCCGCTGTTTAGAGCAATAAAAGCAGTAATAAAGAGGTACGAAACAACTATCATCCACCTTCTTCTCACACGAAGCGTACTAGACCCCGATGTGGCAAACAAAGAACTTAACGCCATAAGCAACAAGAAGGCCACGAATACTAAAGCTAAGAGAGATTGCCAATCAAATGGAAATAAAAGCCCAGTGAGCATAATGTCAAATGAAGGAACTTTCAGCAGCCCTGAAGTGATATATTGAAAGGAAGCATAGAAATAAAACGGTAATACCAAACCCAAAACACCGATGATTAATCTTCGCAGCGTTACCATACCAACGGCTGCCAATGATTGAAAAACCAAAACAAAATAAAGGACAGACCATGACTGCAGTAATAACATAATCCCAATCACCAAAGACGCATTGAAAACAAATAATTGGATTTTTTTTTGCTCGTCAGGTATTTGTTCAACCCATCTTAATACTGCTAATTGAAGAAAAAAGATAACCCATAAATAGAAGAAGTTACCTCGATCTGGCAGTATAAAAAAGAGAAGAACCACTAGTAAATTCGGAAGATTCGAAATCCTTCCAAGTACACCCAGATTCTGAATTGTTTGATTTGCTATAAATCCAGCGATTAAGGCAAAAACAGCACCTAGGATATAATTTAGCCAAGTAGGCCATGATTGAATAAAAGCCAAATAGAAAATTGAGTCGGCATGCAAAGGCTCTAAACCACTGACCAATTTACCCACCACTCCTGCCAACAGAATCAGCGGAGAAATGAGAATTATTAATCGGTCATTTTTTAAAAGCGCTTTAAGCAATTGAAATATTTTGAACTACAAACTTAAATGACCATACCTCAGTATTGATCCGTTTTTTAGATTTGCGTAAAGTTTAAAATCATGGATGCAGAGTTTGTAGACGCAATTGGACAATTATTCACGGATTCTTTCGCGATCCTTCGTTTTTTGGAAAACGGTTTTAACTGGATGATAATTGGAATAATCGCCATTCTTATGGTGATTTGGGTCAAAAAAATGAGCGACTTTAATAAAGAGGCGGACAAAAACGGAACGTTGCGTTAATTCGCTTAATTTAGGTCAAACCCTATATCCTTCCTGTAATACATCTTTTCGAAGTCAATCTTCGAAATGCTTTCATACGTTTTTGAAAGGGCATCCTCAAGGTTTTCTGCCAAGGATGTAAAAGCGATTACTCTGCCCCCACTTGTTATGATTTTTCCATCATTTGACTTGGTTCCCGCATGAAAAATTAGTGTTCCATCTACATTACTCAAGCCTTTTATTTCTTTCCCTTTTTCATAGCTTTCTGGGTAACCACCTGAAACCGCCATAACACAGGCTGCTGTTCGATCATCAATTAAAAGTTCACTTCCGGCTATTTCACCTTTACCGCAATTCCAAAGTACATTCAAGAAGTCACTTTTTATTCTTGGCATTACGCTCTCGGTTTCTGGATCTCCCAATCGGCAATTGTATTCAATCACCTGAGGTTCACCATTAACGTTCATAAGACCAATGAAAATGAAGCCATTGTAAGCAATTCCTTCCTTCTTTAATCCGCTCACGGTGGGTTTTACAACCCGATCAATAACCTTATCCATAAATGCTCCTTTCGCAAAAGAAACGGGGGAAATTGATCCCATACCACCAGTATTCAAACCTTGATCACCTTCTCCAATCCTCTTATAGTCTTTTGCTTCTGGAAGAATCACATAATCTTTTCCATCGGTCAATACAAAAACTGAAAGTTCAATACCTGAAAGGAACTCTTCAATAACCACCTTCGTTCCGGCATCGCCAAATTTCCCATCAAGAAGCATTTCCTTCAGAGAGTCTGCTGCCTCTTGTTTATCATCAATGATCAAAACACCTTTCCCAGCTGCTAATCCATCCGCTTTTATGACATATGGAGGATTAAAACTGTCCAAAAACTTCACAGCCTCATCTAATTGAGAAGCATTAAACTCTCCAAAACGCGCTGTAGGGATGTTGTGTCGTTCCATGAATTGTTTTGAAAAGCTCTTACTTCCTTCTAGTTGAGCACCTACTTTACCTGGCCCAACTATTTTGACATGACCTATTTCCGCATCTTGCTCAATAAATTCACGCACTCCAAGAACTAAGGGGGCTTCAGGGCCAACTACAACCAAATCAATTTTATGGTCGAGCAACGCACTTTTTAATGCTTCGAAATCTGTCTCGCTGAACGCTAGATTAGTAGCAATCTCCTGCGTTCCTCCATTACCTGGCGCAACAAACAATTGATCCAACATTTCACTTTGAGAAATTTTCCATGCCACTGCATGTTCTCTTCCTCCTCCACCAAGCAATAAAACGCGCAGCTTTTTCATTTTCATTTCATTTCAGAGTGCAAATAAAAAGATGCCTGCTCACACTGCAATGAAATAAAAAAAGGCGACCCACACGGATCGCCTTTCTATTGTATTGTTTTCTAAAATTAGAGTGTTCTCTTGATACTGCAGCCAATCGATTTAGTCACTTCTGGATTGATTTTTTCGCCCGCTACCATAGCTGAAATAGCGTTCTTTAAATATGGCTGAGTAACTGCGCTCTTGTCTTTCCCATTGTCATCAATAAGGCCACGATAAGCCAATTTCGCATCCGTGTTGAATAAAAATATATGTGGCGTAGTAGCTGCACCAAACGCATCTGCCAATTGATGATTCTCATCCACTACATAATGCATTTTATATCCTTCTTTCTCTGCCTTTGCCTGCATTTTTTCAAATGAATCATCACCAGAGCGCTTTGCCTCATTGCTATTTACAAGCACCATTCCGATGTCGTTAGCTGCGCACATATCTTTCAATTCGTTGTAACGATCTTCCCACTGAATTACAAATGGACATGTATTGCATGAAAAAATAACAAGTAATCCTTGATCCTTATTGAGTTCTCTAAGATTAAACTTCTCACCAGAAACATCCATCATTTTATAGCTCATCATCGGAATCATATCTCCGATATTCACTTTTTCTTGCGCTTGAGTATTCAAGGCACTCAACATTAATGTTAGGGACATTAGTGCCGCTCCAATTGCTTTCTTAAACATTTGCATAAAATCTATTTTTCTAATTATTCGGATCGTTTTCAAGACGATGAAGATAATATAAGTTGCTTTCGCCATCGGATGATAGGCCATTGAATAAGGTATTTTAAGACTTTGTCTATATACTATCCCCAACAAATACCGAACTATAAAAGTCCCGATAAACTCCGCGATAACTTAGCTTCGCGAAGATTTAACCACGTTAGTGCGCTCTAAAACCTCCATAACAAACGCTGCCTTCATTGTTGTTTTTATCACAACGGCAATCCTATTTCATGGCAGTGCATTGTTGAAATGGACCAGTCAGCTTATGGGAGAAAGCGAGGATGGCGCCAAGAACTTTTTCACACTAGCATTTCATATTAAGCATAGTGCATCTTTTTGGTGGTTTGATGGTATGAATTATCCGTTTGGCGAGCACGTGATGTATACCGATAATCAACCCCTGCTGGCAGCTTTTTTGAAAATACTCAATTGGGTTTTCCCAATTGCCGATCATTTGTCGTTCCTGCTTCCAATTATCCTTTTGCTATCGTTTCTAGGTGGTGCATATTTTCTATTTAAAATATTGCAGACTACAGGCGGTCAAGACTGGTTTTCAATTTTTGCGAGTATTGGAATAATCTTTCTTTCTCCCCAATGGATGAGGCTTAAAGGCCACTATTCGCTTGCGCATGGAATAATCATTCCTCTTATGCTTTTTGCCGCTTGGAAATTCTATTCAACTAAATCGAAATGGTGGCTTGCAATTTTTCCATTACTGGCGGGGTTTATTCACCCCTATTTCCTAGTAATGCTCTCTTTATTTGCTGGCGTTTATTTGGTATTGATGCTTGTAAAAAATGGCCAACTATTAAACTTCAAAGCTTGGCTTTATGCAGTCCTTATTCCTGCAATTCCACTTATCGTTTTTCAAGGACTGATGTGGATTACAGACACAGTAGGTGACAGACCGGATGTGCCTTATGGATACCTCTTTTATCGCGCTACTTTATCCTCCGTTTTTATACCCCTTGATTTACCTCATGGAGCATTTTTTTACAAGAACATCGAAGGAATATACCAACCTGCTCAAGAGGGTAATTTCTACGTTGGAGCGTTTGGAATTATCTGTTCTCTTCTAGGATTAGTCGCTTGGTTTTTGTCAAAAAAAATGCGGTCAAGCAACACTTTTACTTTTGCTTTTATAGCCCTAATTGCATCATTGCCTGTATTATTTCTTGCTCTTGGCCTCCCTTTCACACATTGGCGCTTTGAGCATTTATTGGAAGAAGCCGGTCCCCTTCGTCAATTCAGAGGAATCGGCCGCTTCACCTTTGTATTCTTCTATGCACTGAATCTATTTGCTGCGGTAACCATATCGCACTACTTAAAAACCAAATCAAAGGCGGCAATCACAGCTTCTCTATTCGCTCTGCTAATCCTCTTTTCTGAAGGAGCCTACTTTTCTCGAGAAGTGAATGAACTGACTCAAGACGGTAGTGACCAATTTGCAAATAATGTATGGAGAGATCAAGACTTTAGTAGTTTCTCAGCTATCCTGCCACTACCCTTTTATCATACAGGTTCTGAGAATTTCAGAACTGTGGAGACACTGCCAATCATGACCTCTTCTATGGCACTGAGCTTCGCGAGTGGTTTACCATTGGTTTCTGTTCAAATGAGTCGAACTTCTCTATCGCAATCATTGCAAACCGTTTCACTTGTAGGAGAGCGATTGGTGCCCTCAGAAATTGTCAATCAGCATGAAAATGAGCATTGGCTTTTGATGATCGATCCGAATATCGAATTACCCTATCATCAAACGAAATTAGTGGCCTCTGCAACTTTTGTCTTTGAGCAGGATGGCTACCAGCTTTTTGATTTGCACGCCAAGACTCTAAATGATTTAGTTGAGATGAATACAGATTTCGCAAAATCAATGACTGATTCTAGTTTTAGATTAAACAATCCGATCACATTTATTTCCGATAAGTATATCTATTTTAATAGTCTAGATCTGGATTCATTAAAAACTAACAGAGCCTTTAACGGCATCGGAGCCAAGGAATTTGTCCGTATGAATTGGTTTCCCTTGCTACCGAGAGGAACATATATTGACAGTATCCAACGCTATGAATTAAGCTTTTGGGTTTACGCTGGTGATCAGCATGCCGTGAACACACAAATATGGTTTTGGGAACGGAAAAACGATGATGAGTTACTATTTGAAGCTACAGAAATTGGGGACCATATAACGGCAATTATCGGGGAATGGGCGCTTGTTAGTTATCCGTTTACTCCGCAAACGAATCAAAGCGATTTTGAAGTTCTTTTGCACCGTGATGGCCCCTCGATGAAAGTGCTCATTGATGAAATATTATTCAAACCAAGTAATCTCAATGTGCTTAAGCCGGGGAAATTGAATCTCAATAATCGATATTACCAACCTATTGAATCAACCGTTGTTAAGTAAGTAGAATTTTATAGAATGAAGAAAGCAACCGTATTATTAGTAAATCTAGGAACTCCTGACAGCCCAAGCGTCTCAGATGTAAGAAGTTACCTATCACAATTCTTGAATGACCCACGGGTTATTGACATTCCTTGGTTATTGAGAAAATTTTTGGTGAATCTGATCATTGTGCCATTTAGAGCGCCAAAAAGCGCCAAAATTTATAAATCATTATGGACTGAAAAAGGATCCCCAATTATTCTTCATGGAGAAAATGTCAAGCATCTATTGCAAGAAAAGCTTGGTGAAGACTATGATGTAGAATTGGCCATGCGTTATAAAAATCCAAGTGTGCCTTCTGTTCTAGAAAAGATCAGAAAGTCCAATCCACGCAAAATCATCGTTCTTCCATTGTTTCCTCATTACGCTTCTGCTAGCACTGGATCGGCTTTACAAGAGGTAATGGATGTAATAAGAAAGTGGTGGGTTATTCCTGAACTATCATTTATCAGTCAATACTGGGATCATCAAGGATTCATCAACGCCTTTGTTGA
This sequence comes from uncultured Flavobacteriales bacterium, assembly GCA_905479105.1. Classification (GTDB taxonomy): domain Bacteria; phylum Bacteroidota; class Bacteroidia; order Flavobacteriales_G; family Salibacteraceae; genus SHAN690. Next base: position 194,421 of record CAJQLE010000003.1, on the reverse strand, counting down.
ACGTGGTAAGAAATATAATTGGCAAGATTATGATCATGTATTATTCTCGTATCATGGCTTACCAGAACGACATGTAGATAAAGTATATGACGAGGGTCCTTGTAATGAAAAGCATTGCGAGACGGAGCTCACCGAAGAGAATAAATTCTGCTACAAGGCCACTTGCTTTGCTACTACACGATTATTGACTGCTGCTTTGGGTATTCCTGAAGACCGCTACACCGTCTGTTTCCAATCTCGATTGGATAAAAATTGGTTAGAGCCATTCAGCGATAAAGTAGTAGAAGAACAAGCCAAAAAAGGCGCTAAGAAACTACTCGTATTCTCGCCTGCATTTGTTGCAGATTGCCTAGAAACAACCATCGAGATTGGTGAGGAATACCAAGAGATTTTTGAAGAACACGGTGGTGAAAAAGTACAATTGGTAGAGAGTTTAAACGATCATCCGTTGTGGATTGAAGCCTTAGAAGACTTAGTGAAAACACACTAACTATGCGGAGCAGCCTATCATTTCAGGTTGACCATGATTTCTCTGACAAGCTTTGTCTTTGGCTGGAGCAAGAGGAGTTAGCAATGTGCTTCAGAGGAAAAGGTTGGCAAATAGATGGAAGCTTATTGGCAGGTTTCGGAGAGTATGAATCTTTTGAGGAAACAGGTCTTGAAAAGGCAAAAGACTTTTTTCAGAACACCAATGATCTGCTGTTTTGCCATCTCAACTATGATGTCAAGAATCAACTAGAGCTATTGCATTCGAACAATGAAGACCATCTGGGTTTTCCTGAGTTAGCCTTCTTTGTTCCTGAAGTGATAATTACTCTCAAAGAAGATGAAGCGACCTTCTCATTTCACAAAAACCGAACAGGAGAGCAATATATTCGGCAATGCCTTGATGCCATCATTGGTCAGCAGATAAAAGCAATTCCAGGCGAGCGCATTTCAGTAAATCAAAGAGTGAAAAAGGCAGAGTACCTCAATCATTTAGTCACACTTAAAACGCACATTCAAAGAGGTAATATTTACCAAGCCAACTTCTGTCAAGAGTTTTATTGGGAAGGTGTTTCGGTGTCAAGCGCCACATTGTTTAATGAAGGGTTTGCCGCAATGCAAAATCCATTTTCCGTGTTTTATAAAACCGGTAAAAAAGCAGTTATAAGTTTCAGTCCTGAGCGATTTTTAAAGGTGAAAGATAACATCATCACATCGCAACCTATGAAGGGAACAGCGCCAAGATCGAATGACGCGATAATAGATGCTGCAAATAAAGAAGCGCTGCGCACTTCAGAAAAAGAAAGGCGTGAAAATGTTATGATTGTTGATTTAGTGCGGAATGATCTCTCTCATTTTGCAACTAAGGCATCCGTTAAAGTACCAGAACTTTATCGCATCGAAAGCTACACAAGAGTGCATCAAATGTATTCTACGGTAACAGCAGAATTGAAGCCAAATACGCCCATTATAACCGCTCTGCTTAAAGCGTTTCCGATGGGCAGCATGACTGGAGCTCCGAAGGTTCGAGCAATGCATATTCTGGAGGAGCTAGAGCATAGTAAAAGAGGAATATACAGCGGAACAATTGGTTTCATCCAACCTGATGGAAGCGCAGATTTCAATGTGGTAATTAGAAGTCTAATTTATAACGAAGAAAACAAGTACTTGTCTTGCCATGCAGGAGGAGGAATCACTGATTTGTCAGATCCCGAAGCCGAATATGAGGAGTGCATGGTAAAGGTGACACCGCTGCTAGAATTGGTTCAAAAGCATTTCACACAATCCAATACTACCTTTCTACCTTTGAAGGATGAAAAAACAGCTTCTTGAATTCTGCCAACTGCATGATCTTATATCGAAAGATGATAGAGTATTGGTTGCAGTAAGTGGAGGAAGAGATAGCATGGTATTAGCCAATTTACTTCACGAGGCTGGGTTTAATATTGGTATTGCACATATGAACTATATGCTGCGGGGTAAAGACTCTGATTTAGATGCTAAAACAGTGGATGAATTCGGTGCGTTGCTCAAGGTGAAAGTTCATTCACAAGAAGTGCAATGGGACTTAACTCCTCAGCTCAACATCCAAGAGGCCGCGCGAGAGGAGCGTTATAGAATGTTTGACAGTTTGTGCAACGAATTCAGCTATTCTAAGGTTGCCACAGCACATCATGCAGAGGACAATGCCGAGAGTTTTTTCATAAATCTATTAAGAGGAACAGGGATTTATGGTCTGCAAGGGATTCCGGTGAAGAGAGACAACATAGTTCGTCCGCTTTTATGGGCAAATCGGAAAGAAATCACCAACTACGCTCAAAAGTATCATTTACCATATCGTGATGATGCCTCCAATGAAACAGATGCTTATCTGCGCAATCGCATACGTCACCATCTGATTCCTATGCTCGATTCATTGGATCCGAATGCTGACAAGAAACTCTCGACCAGTTTCCAAAACTTAAAGGAAGATGCCATGGCAATGACTGCTATGGCCGACAAACTGCGCAACAACATTGGCTCAAACTACTCAATTGATTTACAAACTTTACCCACCGAATCCACAGCCACTTGGCTCTATCACGCTTTGCGTCCATTCGGTTTTAACCGCACTCAGTGTGAAGATTTGTTGAAAGCAAGCGAAGCGGGAAAGAAGATTGAATCACCAAGATATGAAGCCATTTTGCGCAAAAATGCAGTGGATGTTATTCTAAAAGATGGCGCAAAAAACGAAACAATAATTATAACCCATGTTGGCGAATTCAACAATGGAAGTGTGTTCATAGAAGTGGTTTCAAAAGATTATAATGGAGTGATGAACTTAGGCAGCGAGCATACTGCAAGTCTTGACTCAAAGGCAATTTCCTTTCCGTTAACCCTCACTATGATAGAATCTGAAGACGTTTTTCAACCCCTTGGTTTAGACTATAAAGTAGATGTGAGGAAATTTTTAAAAGAAAAGGGATTTGGACCTGCCCAATTGAAAGAAATGTACGTCTTAAAAACTTCAGACGGTAGAATTTGTTGGATACCTGAAGTTCAAATTGCAGACTGGTGTAAAATTGATGCTAAGACTTCGCAAATTCTTTCCTTATCTTTCGGACGCTATGGCAACTAAACACGATTACAGCGAAAAACAATACCTCGGTTACAACCGATTCGGCATCATACGCAGAACAGTCATTGCTTTGTTTTGCCTTGCCGTGTACTTCTTGTCTGAAGTGGACGACCAAATGAAAGAAACTTTTCTTTTACTGGCCATCGTCATTTTGGTGCTATCTATAGCATCATTGCTAATCCAGCATCTAGAAACCCGATTAGATGGATCAAAGTTGACATTGATTGGCCCGATGACTTTCAAGAAAGTGGAGATGGACCTTGACGGCATCAAATATGTTGAAGTAAAACCTTATTCAAAGTTCCTTTTAAATCGGCCAATGTTCAACTTACACAAGAAAAACAGCCAGCGCTTTTTTACCTATGGGCATTGGTGTGTAGAATTTGAAACCAAAGATGGTCAGGTGGTTACTCTAGGAACACAACGACCTAATGGCTTGAAGGAAATCCTTTCGAAGTTTGTGAAAGCTGATAATTAACCCAAGCACCCCGAAACCATATTTACCCATCGGAACTTCATTTATGTGTTTCTGTTAAGGTTCTGTCCATTAAATTGTTTATTCAGGACACAAAAAGCCCCACTCACCAAAGGCAAGCGGGGTGTAATCAACTATGAAGGTCAGCTTAGTTCTTAATAAATGATTTGGTCTCTCCTTCATTATTGCTGATGAAGTAAACTCCAGCATTGTAAGAACAAACATCTACCGTATTGGTGTTAGAAACAACTCCCATCACACGACCAGAAAGGTCAGTGATGCGATAGTTGCCTTTTACTGAAAGCTTAATAACATCGTTAGCTGGATTTGGGTAAAGCGCCCATTTCGTAGCATTGTCAATGTCCTTTGTTCCCACTACTCCATTGATTTGAAAAACAGAAACTGTACCGCTCACTTCGTTTGAAGTAACGATGTAGTAGTTTCCATCAGCGCTTGATGCACTGTCAATGAACAATACATCTTCACATCCTAAATCGCCAATTGCATTGGTCTCAGGATCCATTACAGAAAAGTCGCGGTTGTTTACGTAAGTTACAAAAGTTGCATTTGCAGGATCTGTGATGTCATACATCATCACACCACCAATTCGCTCTAGGCCAATAAATGCATACACTTTATCTCCAATTGTAGCTATTTCGACAGCCTCAGGCTCTGGTCCTTTATTGTCAGAACGACCTTCAAAATCATCGTTTTCATCGTTTCCACTATTGAAATCAGCAGGATATTCAGTTGCTGTAATTTGCTCAAAGTCATCGCCTGAATCGAACACCACGTTTCCACTTGCGTCCCAAATTGTGAAAGAGCGCGCTCCGTAGGTGTAAATCTCATCGAAATCACCGTCACCATCAGTATCGCCCATAGAGGTGGTGATGTTAATTCGTCCGCCATTCTCGTCAGCTTGCAACGTTGCAGCATCAGGAAATGCAGTTGGATCTAAGTCTACATCTTTCAAACGCTCTTCTTCAGAATATGCATCATAATCGCGCGCATCTCCCTCATTAGCGGTAATGATATAATCAGTTCCTGCAATATTCACAGTGGCAATAGCATCAGGAAGGTAAAGGCCTCTAAAAGGATAAGTAGTGATGTTCACCTCATCATCTTTATCACTTGCATCTAAACCATTTCCATCTACTGAATGATCTTTCCAACCTAAAGGCAAAATGTCGGTGATGTTTCCATTGCTCAAGTTAACGACAGCAACGGCATTGTTTTCTTGAAGAGAAACGAAAGCTGTGCTGTTATCTGCTGAAATGGCCACATATTCTGGCTCAAAATTGCTGGCATCGCTATGAGATCCTGCAACAACGATATCGTCAATTTGCCAAAGTGCTCCGTTTCCTCCACCGTTTCCAGTAGACTTATATAAGAAAGCTACAGCAATTTCAGATCCGATGTAAGAAGATAAGCTGATGTCGCCTGAGTTGGTGTCAAGGTATCCACCTGGCGACCAAGCTGCCATAGCAGTTAATGTATCCCACGTTGCAGTGGTAGGGTCTCCCATTCCATCATAATCATCAGAAACTAAGAAGTCCATAGAACCACCAGAAAAGTTCTTTGCAGAATAGAAAGAAACAGAAGCGTCAGTGAAATTGGTGATGTCGATTAAATCTGAAATCAACCAATCGATGCTTGCAGTATCATCACCAAAACCATTGGCTTCAGCAAAATAATCGTCCATGAAACTGTCATAGTACCATGGACCAGCGCTCAATTCATTGAAAGTCACAAATTGATTCAGCTCCATTGCCGTGTCTTGAAATGTCTCTTCAAAAGCATAAATCGCTTCTGGACCAAAAATTCGCACACCGTTCAATGAGCCAGTGTAAGAACCAATTTCAGTAATGGTAACATCGCCTTGAGTAACAGAAGCAACACCACCTGACACATCAATGATGGCAACTGACCCTACTGGGTCCATTAGATAATCACTTGCAGGTTCACCCTCACACGCTACAACTACTTTGTTTCCGTCATGAGAAAATGCGAGCATATCCGGCAAATAACCCACCTCAACCTGAGATTGGAAGTTCCCGTCATGATCAAAAAATACTACCATACCTGGCTCACCATCAACTTCAACAGCAACAGCAAGCATTCCGTCAAATGCACTTACGCTGTTTACACCGTCTCCATAAGGGTTAAGATTGATTGTAGAAAGAAGTGAAAGGTTAGTTGGATCAGAGAAATCTAAAATCCCAACACTGTTGTCAAAAGCGTTGCTAAAAAATATTTTTTGAGAACCTGCATCGTAGGTTACGATTTCTGCAGCGCTCTCGTCATACAAATTTGTAAAGTGTGTTGACACATGATCAAGAGAAACTTGAGCAAGGCCAATGGCACTTAACATTAGGCATGAAATGGATAGGTAAATTCTTTTCATAATATACTTTGATTTTGTTTGAGGCAAAAGTCAAAGCATAGTGTAAATTCTTGCTTAGCTCAGCGTTATGAAAAGACGAAAAAAGGTTTAACTGAAAATGAAGGAAAAGTTAAAACGGAACGATCGTTACACCAAGCGTAAACGTGTTGTATTGATTGATACTGTGGTCTTCATCAAAAAATGGGGTCAAAGAATAAAATGCCGAAAGCATAATACTGCCATAACCTACACGGCCGCTCAGTCCATAGCGTAATCGCGTAATATGCGGGTAATCATACGTTTTGATTTTAATGTCTTGATTATTGATGATCTTCTCATGAGCTTGGATCTTATAACCAACTTTCCCTCCTAGAGCCAACTTCCAGCGATTCCCATTCTTATCTGGATTTAATCGAAACCTCAATTCGAAGGGAATATCGACATAGTTCACTGAAATTTTCCCTCTCGTATAAACAGAATCTCTCACAATGCTGAAGTCTGTATAGCAATTATTTGGGCCCTTGAATCGTGTGGCAATAGAATTCATATAATAGTTGTGCGAAGTGAAATCAACACCTGCGGCAACACTCACATTTCCATTTTTATTAAGAGGTTGATCGTAAAGTAACCCCAAGCCAATGCCTCTTCCAAACCACTTTTGCTCAATAGGAGCAGAAACTCCCAAGAGACGGTCCCAATTTAAATCAATGTAAAACAAGTCTTGATGCTTGACTTTATCCTCTTCCACCATCTCGGCTGCAGCTGAATCAATAGATGGGTCTTCCTGTGAAAAACCAACATTGGAAAGACAAACTAAAACAAGGACTAAACCGTAAACTCGAAGCATAATTTTTATCTTGGGGGACAAATGTACGTGATGCATTTTGTTGTGAGTGATGGAATACAACGAAGCATTTTAATTTTACGTCTTTCAAGTATGAAAAAGCTGTTTGGTCTGTTGTCAATTTTACTGCTAGTGGCAGCTGCGAAGGCTCAATTTAACCTTGGTTTCAAGCATCTAGATCAAATTGCTGTAGTTCATGGGACAGACACACTCAATTTTCCTTGGGCTGGTGGATTGAATAATCCTCAATTTTCATCTCTTGATGTAAACATAGATGGGTTGAATGATTTCTATGCCTTTGAGCGTGATGGCGAGGTGACTCGCATTTTTTTGCGTGACGCCAATGGAGGTTTTTCAGCGGATATGACTAGTCACAAATTACTACCTAAGCTTGACGGCAGCTTCGTGCTTTTTAGAGATTATGATGGTGATGGAAAAAAAGACATCTTTTCCTCTGGATACAATAATTTCGGATTTGATGTACATCGAAATATCAGCGATACGGCATTGAAGTTTGAACTTATAAAACAAAGCCTTACCTACTCAAGGCTGGGAGCTAGCTCACTCTACTTTACAGTTCCAAGTAATGATTTACCAGCTATTAGCGACTTTGATGGGGATGGGGATTTAGATGTGCTAGTGCAAGGTCAAGTAGATCTTACCCCTTTTGTTTTGCTCTATATCGAAAATCAATCAATGGATCTTTACGGCACTGCTGATAGCCTAAAATATAGACTCGTGAATCCTTGTTGGGGTCATGTGCGAGAATATATTTCTCAAACAGGTTGGACGGAATATGTGTGCGATACAGGAAGAGCTGCTAGTCAAAGACAACGACATGGAGGCACAACGCTTACTTCTCTTGATTTAAACAATGATGGCATTAAAGACCTTTTAACGGGCGATTCTTACAATCCATACCTCCGCAGCCTTATTAACGTCATGGATAATGTTGACGCAGAAATAGATCTAACACTTTCAGACACCACATTTCCTGCTTATAACCAACCCGTCATTTTACCAAATATTCCCGCAGCATACATAGAAGATGTTGATGGCGATGGAATTAACGACATGCTGGTCGCTCCCAATCAATTGACTGATGGCGCCACTTCCTTTTTTGACACTTCCATAACCAAGGAAGTTGATTGGTATTATAGGAATACTGGAAGTAATCTGAATCCCAATTTTGAGCTTGAATCAGCTGGTTTTTTCTCTGGGGAAATGATAGATATAGGAGCACGATCATTCCCGGCAATGGTAGATCTGAATGGCGACCAACTATTAGACCTTGTAGTAGGTAATGAAGGTTACACCATCTATGGCGGAACTGCTCCCGCTTCATTGACTTTCTATGAAAACGTTGGCGATTCGACTAATGCCATTTACAAGCTCCAAGATGAAAATTTTGCTAATCTCAAAACTTACGGCTACGGTTACATTCATCCCACTTTTGGAGATTTAGACGATGATGGGGATAATGACATGGTGATTGGCACCGATCAAGGTATTCTTCACTTGTTCAGAAATGACGGTACTCCGCAAGCTCCTTTTTACGTACTGGACGAAGCCAATTACGCAGGCATCGATTACGATTTAAGCACACATCCTTTCCTTTTCGACTTAAACCTTGACGGACTTTTAGACCTGATCGTGGGTGATTATTATGGGCGTTTTCACTACCATGAAAATGCTGGAACGCCAGAAGAACATGACTTTAGCATGAATGCCACTTTGTTTAAAATGGGGAATGTGCAAACCTTTCAAACCTTTGGCGGAGAATCTTCTGTTTACTTCACGCGGCAGCTTGACAGTCTTGGAACCAACCTTTACATTCTGCAATCAAATGCAGATGGTACCATCTTGGTATATGGACCAATTTCCGATTATACGCTAGATCTTATTCCGCAAGACTCGATAATTTTAGATGCCACATTCACATCAATGACCGGAGCAAATATTTATGGTGATTTTAGAGATGAATTAATTGTTGGTCAGCGCACTGGAGGCTTATTCGCATTAACTCGGGCAAAAGAAATTGCAGTAGGCATAGCCGAATACAAATCTTCCTCCGAATCAGCCATTCAAGTATTTCCTAACCCATCTGATGGGCACTTCAACCTTTCATTTAACGCCCGTTCAAATGAAGCCATATGGATACGTATCATGGATATTTCAGGTAATATGCTTTCAGAAAAACGAATCAGCTCAACAGAAGCAATAAACTACAACCTCGACCTTTCTTCTTATGCCGATGGTTTGTACATCATTTCCATTTTTCAAAATGGAACTCAACACAATGCCAGGTTGATTAAACAATAATGAAAGAAGCATTCGTATTTCTCTCTTTGTTGAGCTCCTTGCAACTCAGCGCACAATTCAACCTTGGATTCCGCGAAACAGAGCAAACCTTAAACTTCACTATAGCTGGAAACATCCTAGCCGAATCCTGTGTTGGAGGATTAGAAAATCCACAGTTTTCATTCATTGATTTGAACTTAGATGGTGATGACGATCTTTTCATTTTCGACAGAAGCAATGATGTGATTCGAACCTATCTATACAATCCATCAACTGATGAATACACTTATTCACCTGAATTTGAGAAGGATTTCCCCAGTGACCTGAAAGAATTTGTCATCCTGAAAGATTACAACTGTGATGGCAGGGCAGACATTTTCACTTATAATCAGGCCGCATTTCGTGTTTATAAAAATACTTCGAATCAAGAGCTCTCCTTTGAAAAGGTCGTTGATAAAATAAGATCTAATTATGGCTCTTTTACGAGCAATGCATACGTATTAGCCGGTGATATCCCAGCCATCGTTGATGTGGATAATGATGGTGATATAGACATCCTCACCTTCGGAACGGTAAACTCAGAAAACTCCATTGAATTCCACCGAAACCTTTCTCAGGATCTTTATAACTCATGCGACAGCCTTGTTTTTGAAGTCCCAACGCAGTGCTGGGGTAAGGTTCAAGAACCTTCAAACTCATCTGAACTTGAAGCCATTTCCTGCAAAGGAGTAGTTCCCCCAAATGGTCGTGGGTCAAGGCATGCTGGATCAACTGTTCTATTAATAGACCCAGATGGTGATGGAGACAAAGATTTGGTAATTGGCGATATTCAAACCAATAGTGTGGTTTATGGAATAAACATTGGCGATGAAAATGAAGCCACAATAGATGTCAATCAACAAACCACTGACTTCCCTAATTCCATCAATCCAGTAGCAATAGATTATTTAGTGGCCGGATATGAATTAGATATTGATCGAGACGGGGTTTTAGACCTCCTCATGACCACAAATAATTCTGTGGACAGTTCATATAACAATGGACATGTTTGGTATTACAGAAACCTTTCAAGCAGCTCGGCCGATTATCAGCTTCAAAGTACAGAATTCCTTCTAGGAGATATGGTTGACCTTGGTTCGAATACCGATCCTGAAGTAATCGATGTGAATGGTGACGGAAAGCAAGATTTATTAATCGCAAGTGACTACCTAAAAAACTCAAGCCAATACCATAGAAGTCGCATCAACTATTTCATGCAAGAAAGCAATGGGAGTTTTACATTGATCGATGATGATTTTGCCAGCCTATCAAACCTGCAAATAGTGGCTGCAAATATTGCCCTTGGGGATATGGATGCAGATGGTGACCAAGATTTAATCGTTGGTGATGGTTCTGGTGCTTTGCACTACTTTGAAAACAATCCAATTGCGGGTGTAGCAGAATTTACAATAGCTGTATCCAATTACATGGCAATAAATGTATCGTCAAATGCTTCTCCTGAAATAGTAGATTTAAATGACGATGGCTTACCTGATTTGCTCGTTGGCAACCTGTTAGGCTCAGTGCATTATTTCGAAAACTCAGGTTCATTTCAAAATCCTTTCTTCTCTTCTACTCCTACCATTAATGAATTGGGCGGGATTGACATAAGTGCAGCTTGCTGTGTAGGTCATGCGCACCCAAAAATGATCGAAAACACAGCTTTCGGTAATGGTAAATTCCTGTTCGTTGGAAGCGATGAAAAACGCATTGATGTTTTTAAAGTCAACGAAGTATTAACCAACAGCTTTGAGCATGTAGATTCTCTTTTCTTCAATGCTGGAAGATTGACTCCATCAACAGTCGATTTTGACAATGACGGAATTTATGAACTGCTTTGCGGCACAGGAGAAGGTGGCTTAAAATTCTATTCAAGGACAAGCAATTTCGCAATTGGTGTAAGCCAAGAACATAAAGTTCTCTCCCAAAATTTCAAGGTTTATCCAAACCCCGTAAATAATTCCTTAACTATAAATTTTCAGCATCCTGAAACTGGAACTTTAGAGCTGATTGACTTACAGGGGAGGTCTCTTTTGCTGCAAGCAATTAGATCTTCAAAGAAGATCTTGATGAATACTTCAGGGTACAATTCAGGCTTATATATCGTCAAGTTTACCTCGAATAATGGCGTTTCAAGCCAATCTATTTCTATCTTGCATTAATATGAAACGCATTTATTCAATAGTCGTTCTTGCCATCGCACTGCTCTTCGTTGTGTTCATTATTCAGAATGCCGAAATGGTAGACTTAACCTTCTTGATTTGGGGATTGGAAATCTCGAAAGCACTGCTTATGATGATTTGCGCTGCAGTCGGATTCTTAATAGGTATGCTCGCTTTCTCTTTTAGTTCTTCAAAAAAGAAAACAGAAAAGGAGCCAACCAAGAAAATTGAAGAACCTACTTCACATACACCGTCTTAGCATTCACAAATTCGTGAATACCGTCTGCTGATAGCTCTCTTCCATATCCCGATTTCTTAATTCCTCCGAAAGGCAGCCTTGGGTCGCTCTTCACCAACTCATTGATGAACACAGCACCTTCGTCAAACTCAGAAATTCTATGCATGATACGCTCTGCATTTCCAGTGCAGATGGTTACTCCCAATCCAAAAGATGACATGTTGCTTAACTCAATCGCTTCATTCAAATCCTTGATGCGAACAAAGGGAGCCACTGGTCCAAATGTTTCTTCATCGAAAGCAGCCATTCCCGGCTTTACATTTTTAAGAATAGTAGCATCATATCTAGCTCCATCTCTTTTACCACCACACACCAATTCTGCTCCATTTTCAATGGATTGATTCACTTGGCGCTCTATCCCTTCTGCTAGATCAACCCTGGCCAAAGGACCTATGCTTGCATCGCCAGACATTGGATCAGCAAACTTCAATTGCTCTACTTTGGCTTTAAACTTCTCGATATACGCATCATAAATGCTATCCATAACCAAGAATCGTTTACCCGCAATACAACTTTGACCAGCATTAAGAAACCGCGATTTAAATCCGGTTTCAACTGCTGCATCTAAGTCCGCATCATCCAAAACTATAACAGCATTGCTTCCTCCCAACTCAAGTAAACTTGGCTTTAAAACTGATCCTGCTGTGGATGCTACGGCCACTCCTGCCCTTTCGCTTCCCGTTAAAGAAACAGCGCGGATTAATGGATGCTCAATTACTTTACTTGCGTGATCATTATCCAAAATCAATGTTCTAAATGCATTCGCTGGAGCACCAGCCTCAGCAAAAATTTCTTCAATGTCCAATGCACATCGCGTCACATTGGGTGCGTGCTTTAAAATAGCAGTATTCCCAGCCGTAAGTGTGGGTGCGGCAAAACGGAATACTTGCCAAAAAGGAAAGTTCCAAGGCATGATGGCGTAAATCACACCTAGTGGCTCATAAGAGACATAGCTTTTCGATGCATCTGTTTCTATAACCTTAGACCGTAAAAATTCTTCTGAATGATCAGCATAATAACGGCAAACCCAGGCACACTTCTCAACCTCACCCTTAGCTTCTGCTATTGGCTTTCCCATTTCTAAAGAGATGTGCTCTGCATATTTCTGCGTATTTGTCATCAATACTTCAGCTACACGATGCATCAAAGCTGAACGCTCAGAGAAGGCTGATCGTTTCCAAGTTTGAAAACGCGCATCCACAGACTCAATTATTTCATTCGTTTCTGTCTCAGTATGCGTGTTAAAACGCTCAATTTCTTTAAGGTTCCAAGGATTGATAGATAATACTTCCATTGCCAAATTTCTTTGACGCAAGATTACAAAGCTTCCATGATATTCATGTCGATTGATTGTAAATAATACAACTAGTTTTCAGTAATACACGATATCGGGTTTCATGAAATTAATCTCGCAATTCAAACCCTCTCAAACCTACATTTGCATTCGTGATTTTTTACTTTTTCAAATATTGGCTTACACTTGGAATGCGGATGTGGTATAAGCGCGTCTACGTGCACTATCACGCGCCATTACCAACAGATGCACCTATCATTTTTGCCAGCACGCATCCAAACTCAGCCATAGATTATCTATTCAGTCCGCTGATTCACCATCAACCAACGTATGTCTTGGTGAGAGGCGATGTTTTTGAGAAAAAAATGCTCAATGCCATGTTCAGAGCAATTTTCATGTTACCCGTTTATAGATTTCGAGATGGTTATACATCACTCAATAAAAACGAACAGAGTTTTAAGGAATGCTATAACACCTTCGATAAGAATGGAAAAGTTTTGATCTTTTCAGAAGGTGTCTGCGTTCAAGAAAAGGTTCTTCAACCGCTTAGAAAAGGCACTGCACGATTGGCACTTGACTACCTCAATAAGCATGGAGGAGAAAAAGTTTATGTGATTACTCAAGCAGCAAGCTCTACTCAATTTAGACAGTTTAGAGCTACCGCTATGGTGAACTTCGGTGAGCCTATTGATGCCCGTGATTATAACGAGCTCTATGCAGAAAATCCAAATAAGGCGTATGAAGCCTTGACGAAAGAAATCACAAAAAGACTTGAGCAAGACTTCATCATTGAGAAAGAATACAGCGATGATTCATGGACGGAAAAAGCGCTAATGGCATTGAGACTCAACTTCAACACAATCAGCTCTGAATGGTCTCCGGCTGATAGAAGTAGATTCGATTTAGAGAACAACTTGGTTCAAAAGCTTAACGATTTGGGTGAAAACGCTCTAAGCGATGAATGGAAAGCAAAAGCACAATCACTGATCCTCAGACCTGAAAACGAAGGTCTTCTAAACAAGAACAACAGTCAATTTAAGTTTCTATTCAAAATCATTCTGCTTGCCCCTTTTGTCGGTTTAGCTTGGTTAATGGTTTTAATACCCAATAGCATCACCAATTGGCTGATAAAAAATAAAATAAAGGACAAAATCTTCACTACTACTGTAACTGTGATTGGTGGTGTTCTTCTCTATCTTATCCAAGCGATTATTTTATTGATCATTGGTTTAGCTTCATTTGGAATTTACGGATTCGCTTTTCCAATGATCATGATCATACTCACAATGATCGGAATGGAAGTTGTGGATGAATTTAGAATGGCCTATTATAATTGGAAAAATATCAAACAAAAAGACGACTACCAGTTTTTACTGGATGAGGTTACTAGCTTGAGTAATTCACCAAACTAGTCTTTCACTCTTGTCATTCCTATTACGGTGAACAAGAAATCTGGCAGAGGTTTTCTTTTTCTGCTAGGACTGAGATTAATCCTCCAGCCCAACTTCTTAGAGATGGTAATCTTTTCCGTTTCTACCAATTCAATCAGTGTACCATTTGGGTCTTCAACATAAGCAAATCGTCCTGCAGCCTCACCCATTGAGAATGAATCTCCGGTATCAATCGTAAATGCATTATTCAATTCTTCTGCACGCTTTTTAATGCTATCCATCTGATTCACGTCAAAGCATAGGTGAATAAAACCTTGGTCTCCCCAAAAGCGGCCTTTCATGTTATGGTCCATCGGCTCACCCGACTTCAACTCCAATAACTCAATGAAGAAATCACCAAACACTTTAGAGAAGGCTCCTTTGTTTCGATTCTTTGGTGTCAATCGAACCCTTCTGTAGGTTTCATGACCGCCCTCTAGGCCTTTTAAATCATCAAATACGCGTTCTTCATCAAACAACACCCTATCGATGCCCATAACATCACGGTAGAAGGTTAGCGCTTTCTCCATATTGGTCACCCCAATCATGATTCCCTCAATGCCCCCAAACTGCCCTGGCTTTTTCTTATACCAGCTGTTTGATTCAGCCACGATAAAAGGATTGCCATAGGGATCAATCACAGAAAACGATGACTTATTCATCGGGTCATTGGTGATGTTGCTAGGCTTACTTTTAGATAATTCAGAATGGGCATTTTTTGCGTTTTCGCACTTTATTCTCGTTACCAAAAGACCTGGTCTTTTCAAAGAAAAACTCAATTGAGCAGCTGGCTCTCGACTAGTATATTGCCAAATCTCCATTCCACCACCACCATTGAGGTTCATGGCCAGGATCGCATGACGCGACTGCACCACACCTCCAGTGTATTGCGTCATTAATGGAGCCTCGGCTGCCTCATCAAACACAGGTACATCAAATCCAAAATTTTGTCTGTACCACTTGAATGAATCATGCACGTTTGGCGTGCCAATTCCTACTTGTTGAATGCCATTTATCATCGTTAGTCAGGCTTGAATTTAGTTACGATAGATCTGAATAATCCGGGCAAATATCGCTTGATATAAATGAGGATTTGTTCGCGACCAAAATAGATTTCTGCTTTTCGTTTTTCAGCAGCTTTAATAATTCCTTTTGCACATTCATCTGGCGATAACCCCGATGCCAATCTTTGGTCTGCTTCAGCTTGTTTACTGCCATCTTGCTTCAGTGCATTGTATGACATGTTTGTACTTACCCTTCCAGGCAATACCAGCATGATATGAATGTTTTTCTTGGCAGCATCGAGTTCTGCCCTCAATGAGTCAAAATAACCGTGTATAGCATGTTTAGACGCAGAGTAAGACGACCGAAGGGGAAATCCGAATGCTCCTGCCGGAGAACTCAATGAAATGATGCTTCCTGCATTTCGCTTCATCATACCTGGAAGAACAGCCTTAGTTAATGCCGTAGCTCCAAAAAAATTGGTTTCCATAATCAATCGTTCTGACTCGCGCGATGCTTCCCACGTCAATGCACGTTGGCTTATTCCAGCATTGTTGATCAACACATCCACGCTATTAATTAGCTCTTTCCTGCTAATTAGGGCTTGATTGATAATATTTTCGTTAGATACATCCAAAGGCAGGATGCTATGCTCTTCAGTATTCGGCAGCTTAGCTTTCAACTCCGCTAATTTGTCGGCATTTCTGCTGGAAAGAATAATGCGCGCACCCTTTTCGGCAAGCTGCTTCACCAGTGCTTCACCAATGCCACTTGATGCACCGGTAATCCAAACGACTTTATCCTTCCAAAAATTTGACATGCTTACTTGATACTGCAAACGAACTACTTTTTATCTAAATTGACGCTTTATTGAAAAGAGGTTTATTTTTATTTTTCACACCAGACCTATGAGCCTAATCGATCGATACAAGAATAAACCCCTTGCGGACTTGGTGAAGATTGTTGAATCTGCCCAAGACTACCCGCCCGAAGCAGTTGAAACTGCCAAGCAGATCATAAGACAGCGTAAGCTTGACAAATAGAAGTACTAAAGGCACAAGATCTATACATCAAACTACGATCAGACTACCTAGAAGCGATGGCCAAACAAAGCGGAGTATGCTTGGTGTGTGGCGAGTGGAGGAATAAAATAAGTAATTTTTTAGACTTAAAACTTCCCTTCTTCGACACCGAAAGCAGCGTTAAGTTCTATGGAACTATCGCCATCGATCATTATCACGAGAGATAATCATTTTCTGATATTACTATTACCAATTAAATATTTTTCCAAATACTGTTCTGATGATCCCCCTTCCGACTTTACGCTCTACTCCACCTTTTGTAAGAGGAATACCGGTTTTATGAGCAATAGAGCTTTTTAAACCAGTTATACCAACCAACCGTTTAAGAGAAAAAGAAATACCTAATTTTTTACCGAATCCAAACATAAATTTTATAATACAATTCCTGCTTCTTTCAACTTTGCTTTGGCAGTGTTTTTAGTATTGTAATCCCTGTCACTTTCATAACCAGAGATATTTTGAACGTAGAGTAATAGACATTTTTGCAGTATAGCTTGATCCTTTTCAAGGAGCGCGTAGTTAAATAAAGAATTTACCATATCATTAAATAAGTTTGCTTCATCATTATATGCATCTTTAATTTCATCGTCCGCACTGAAAACATTAGGAGGCAAGGCTGAAGCGAATGTATATTTTGATAGGATAGATAGAGCTTTTTCAATATCTCCCTTATCTATTAATGAGTTTACCAATGCAGGTAATGCTTGGCTGTAGATTATATTAAGATTTGACTCTTGAGCTGCAGCTTTGGCTAAAGCTTCTTCTCCGTTTTTCATATAGTGAGTAACCTCTGCCGTGACAATTTTTTCTAGTCTTTTCGCGTGCTCATTGGTTTCGGAACCACCACTAGCACCGGTATAGCGTGACCCGTCAAGCCACTCCTGATCTTCATAGCAAGCCAAAAGACTCCTCGCTCCTTCAAAATCGTAAGCAGTAATTGCTTCATCTATAGTTTTGTATTTTGAAGCACCATCTCCATCATCATATTTATCCTCAAGACACTCTTCAGTCTTCTCCATCGACTCTTCTCGCTCATTATTACCGCAACTATATAGCATCACTGATACTAATGCTATTGTTAAAATATTTTTCATGGTTTTTATTTTAATAAATTACGTATTTCTTTTTTTATTGAATCGCTTTTTACTTTGACTAAATAAATCTCAACTTCATCTTTAGTAAACGCTTCTTGTGATATTCCTTTTGAAATTACACTCAAGTATAAATCGTCTTTTTGCTCAGACTGGTTTTTTTCAATCACTCCACTTTTAAATAATTTGCCATAGAAAGCTATTCCGTTAATTTCTTCAATGGCAGCAAAAGCTTTCTCAAAAGAGTTATTGTCAGCCATGTAGATTGCTTCCTGAATAATAATCTTAAGGAATGCTTGACTTTTAGGACAAACTAAATCACCATCCCAAGAATTACCTTCATCTCTACAGTCAAGATGTGTAGCAATTTCTCTAGCCTTTTGGAAGTCATATATTGCCAGTGCATCATCTCATTGATAATGGTAGAAAAGAATTCCGTGATGGAATTGAGTCGTCCTTTATTAAAGATATGTATCACATATTGATTGAAATGGAGGTCTATACAATCGAAATTGAGAAGATTATCACCAATGAACTGAACCAAATAGATGGGAGTTTGGATACTTGGAAGAAGAACCTTTCTGAGATGGATAGGATCTTTCGAGACTTGAAGAGTTAGTTCTTCTTAAAATCAAGTTTTCTTTCCACGATTTCAAATTCTTTCAAAATTGTTTTACACCAAACAATAAACCCCCAAGTATTTGAATACTTAGGGGTTTATTTCGTGGTCCCACCTGGGCTCGAACCAGGGACCACCTGATTATGAGTCATGAGTTCACCCCATACAAGTTACTGTATACCAGGACATTAAACGTTTAATAAATGTTTAACTGTCTAATAACTGTCTGTGAGAAATCTAAGTTACCCCAAGGTTGGTCAAACCAAAGACCTTAAAGTCTTCATCTCGTTTCATCTGAATAATCAGAAAATAAGGTTGTATAGCGGCAAGAGAATTAACAGCTCATTACACCCGAATGACCACCCCATA
Source organism: uncultured Flavobacteriales bacterium (assembly GCA_905479105.1). Classification (GTDB taxonomy): domain Bacteria; phylum Bacteroidota; class Bacteroidia; order Flavobacteriales_G; family Salibacteraceae; genus SHAN690. The sequence goes on along the minus strand of CAJQLE010000003.1, from coordinate 175,929 downwards.
GAACATCGTCTATCAATGGCTAATTTACTAGCTGCGGAGGTTTACAGTCACATCACCAAAGGGGGTGTTCTAAAGTCATATCGAAGAGAAACAATCCAATCAGGTCGGTTATCTGACCTAGAGTACCTCAAGCTTGCTTTAGACAGTAAGCTGAATAGCAACTACTCGGTCAAATACAAAACAACCCTTCGTTACACCTACAGGGATATTGTCGATGCCTCCAATGGCAATAAACTATGCGCTGATGAACTAAGTGCTATGCTCAACAGATACACCAATGCCACAAGCTATAACACCTTTAGAAGACATGTAAACGCCCTAATAAATGAGGCTGTGAACCTGGGTATGGATGAGAGAGACCTATTGAAGAATAAGAGTAAAAAGGCAAAGGCTAAGCTCCATAAACCCTTCAGAGACATCGGCCTCATTCTAGATGAGATAAGGGACTTTGACAGTAACCTTTACCTGTGCTGTCTTCTGACATACGGATGCCTCCTCAGGCCACATAGAGAAATAAGGGAGTTATGTTGGGGTGACTTCTCCAACGACCTGAGTCAAATACACCTATCAGGGCATCGGAATAAATCAGGACGAAACAGGATAGTTCCTGTCCCAAAGTACATCCGAGAGAATCTGCATGCTGGAGACTTAAACTGTAATGTGTTCAGTGGTAATCAGAAGGCATACAACCAGGACTACTTTAAGTGCCTTTGGAGGCGATTTAAGAGCCAATCTAAGCTGATTGACACCAATCAGACTCTATACTCTTTCAGACACTCTGGGGCTATAGAAATCTACAAGCGTACAGGCTCACTAGTCAAGCTACAGAAGGTTATGGGTCATTCAAGCCTGAATGTGTCCCTAACGTATTTAAGGGGCTTAGAGGTGGCTGAATTAACCGAGGCGGATATGCCTAAGGTTTAGGTAAACTCAATACAACCTAAAACGCATCATTTTCACCTCTTTTTGACCATTTTTAGTCCTTTTTGACTCAAAAAACGTCAATTATCCCTCAAAACCGACTAAAACCTGAAAGCTAAAATCTAAGGTGTCGAATCACTCTTTGAAGAAGGGTTAATTGCGAAGGATGTTTATGAGATGAAGGTTGGTGAATTGATATGAAAAAGGAGAACCATTTCTGATTCTCCTTTAACTATTATTTAATTCAACTTTATTGAAGGACTATCTTCCTGATATCAGTAATGTTTCCACTTCCATCAATAAGATGAAAGAAGTATAGACCATTTCCACTCCACCCATTCATATCGATATTGAATGTTGATTGAGAGACGGGTTCATCAAAAACTGTTTGACTTAATGAATTGATGATTTTAATAGAGTATCCATTCATTGTAGAAATATCACCACAATCAATTTGAAGGTAATCATTGGTTGGGTTTGGGTAGACCTTTATCGTGTTCTGAAATTGAATAGGATTGGTTGATGTAAGTTGAACATCAATAAATAAAGTATCAGTTACTGAATATGGAATAGTATCTAAGATTGTGATAGTATCATATACCTGACAAGAACCTCCATAGAGACTTCCTATTTCGTTAATATCTAATACACGATTCCAAATACCTAAATCATCCATTTCACCATTTATACTTCCAGAGTTAGACTGTGAGTGTCCTAATCGAAGTTGTGTACTAATCCCTGGAGAATTAGAGATAAGAGTATTCTCAACCGAACCTTGTAAACTATTATTAATATAAAGTCTTATGGAGTCCGAGTCGTATGTGTAGATAATATGGTTCCAGTCCAGCACATTGTATGTAATATCCATACCAACATTATTAATTCCATTATTATGTCCATACCATAAACCACCTGGTGGAATATTTCCGTGTTGATAAACCCCAATTTGGAAAGAACTACCAATCTGGAGATATCTTGGACCATCACAATCTTGAATTGAATCTAACTTAACCCAAAAACTTAATGTGAAACCATCATACATCCCTGAGGTATCAAGTTGTGTAACTACCAAACCAGTATTGCAATTCGTATCAGGTTCCCAAATCCCAACCTGATTGTTCGGGTTGTCACGATATCCTCCAAATGTTACACCATAGTTCGTGGTTGGATTCTGATTAGGTGAGGAATCTAAATGTGTTCCATTCATCGTCCAAAACCCAACTAGTCCATTAGTCGGAACGTATGAAGGAATGTTCTGTGAGTAACCCTCTAGGGTTATCAGAACAATTGATAGCGTTAGTAATATTCTCATGTTCTTTTGATGTATTCACTCAAAGATAGTTAATGTGAATTTCTTACCTTTACTATTGATTTTGATTGGTCAACTATATAGACCTCCACGTAAAAAGTCTGCAACAAGAATAATTCATTGCTTTTTATTCTCTTAATCGGAAATATTAAGATTTCAATAAACTGAGTTTTTGTCCAAAATGGATTGTTTTCACCTCTTTTTGACCATTTTTAGTGCTTTTTGACTCAAAAAACGTCAATTATCCCTCAAAACAAACTAAAACCTGAAATCTAAAACCTAAACCTTCAAATCACCTCAGGGGATGGATTGGTTTCAATCGGTTTTCTGTTTTCGATGCGGTTTCTAGGGTATAGTATAACCCAATATGTGGGTGAATAGCACCGTCTTCACAATACTTTGGTATCGAGTCGGATGATGATTGAAGCCTATTTGAGTTCTTCAATTGCTTACGATTAGTATAAATCTCCTTTTAATGGGGTTTATACATTGTTAGCATTTCGTTTTATTCTTTGATTACCTTTTAATAAGCACTGTTTCCATTAGAGTTTATTTTAATAAAATACACTCCTGAACTTTCATTTAACTCTTATTGATAGGCATTATCCTAAATATTTTTAATGTATTATTTATTTAAATCAAAAAAACCTCTAAAAAGAGGGCTTTTGATGACTTAAGACGGGACTAAATCAGCCCTTATTCATTATTGTTAGATGCTTCGCTTGCCGTTATTTCTGCCGCAATAAACTTTGAGTCTAACATGTCAACTTGACGAATAATTTTATCGTTCTCCCATTGAATCCAAACATGCAATGGAATGGCGTAGTTCTCTTTTGAAAATTTGCCCACTGCGTAAAGCTCGCCAAAGTAAGCCGACCACACTTCGCCATTATTTAATTCAAACGTTTGAAGTCTACCTTCCGAAAAGGTGATGTCTCCATAAATACTATGAATATTATTCCAATAGGTAATTGCCTCAGCTCCACCTGATGCAACAGTAGCGGTATCTCCTGCTGTTTGTAATGTAAAGTCCTCTCCTAACAGTTGCTTCACATAAGAAAAATCTGCTTTTGCAAAGAGATTCATATTCTTTAATAAGGTTTCAGCTTTAGCGTCATATGAGGTGAAAATTCCGCTTAATGGGTCCCCGTTTTCAATAATTTCTTTTTTCGTATTGACATTTTCTGACGAAGATTCAGAGCAAGAAACAAATAGGGATGTAACAATTAATAGGCAAAATAATTTTTTCATCTGTTAAGTTTTATTTTTTGTGTAAAAATAACAATTCTACTTTTACAATGAGTGCTAACGGTTTGCAGCTAAGCCATCGTTTTAATGTGGCTTAGGTAGTGTTAGGTGCAGCTTTCTATTTTAAATGATTTTGGATTAGAATTATTAGTGTATAGTATAACCCAATATGTGGGTGTATAGCAAGGTCTTTACAATACTTTGGTGTTGTGTCGGGTGCAATAAGAATCAAAACTTTATTTTCGAGCTAATTATGTTTCAAAAAATAACAGCATTCATTGTCTTCTTTGGCGGATTAGGTGGAGTGCTGTTTTTTATAGTACATGTTTATCAAGGTGATATTAATGGCCGAGATGAGTGGGTTGATTTGTCAGTATTATTAATACCATCTATATCAGGAGTAATTTATGTCATTTCCACCAAATTTGGCGATGCAGTGTTTCCAGACGTCATAAATACTTACCAAGAAAATCAGACACTCAAAAAACAGATTAACCAGAAGGAATTGGAAGAGCAAAAAGCTCGGGCGGAGAGAAGAATGGAGAAATTACGCTATTTGACAGACCAAATAATAATCACCAATGCCCTAAGAGGTGAAGATGACACTGAGACTGCCAAGTATATATTACTCAATAATTACAAAGAGAAAATTGAGTCAATTGAGTCAGGTTTAGACGAGGATAGAGATGAAATGATATGTCGACATAAAGGCAGGTCAGTTTGAATGTCATGGTACTATTGAACTCGGCATCAAGATTACGTCCAGGACGCTAAATGTTGATGCACTCTTTGAAAGTCCCGATATATATTTGATTTACAATTATGCCAATCGCAATAGAACTCGTCAATCTTTTAATTCCTAAGGATGTAGTCGCCAAAAAGTACCTCGGTGGAGAGAGTCAGTTCATACAGGACTTTAACATCAATGATTCCAACAACCGTCATTCTCAAGATGATGAACTATTCAGTATCGCTGCCATGAATGCCGATGAATACGATATTGATACTTTAGTAAAAAAAGGGCTTGAATTTAAAACCGACTCCTCCAATGACTTCGTGATTTGTTCTCGCTATGGGGGATTCTATTGGAATGTGGATTGGGTTGAAGGAAATTACATGTTTATCTGGCATAAAAAGGCTTCTCAGAGCAAAGTGGAGAGGGCAATTCATAATGGAACTAAGATGACAATGGATAAAATCGCAGAAATGGTAGAGGAAAACCCATCATTTCTAGACTCGTTCTAAAATGATTTGAAGAATGTTGTTTGATGAAATAGGATACTCGCCTTTTGTAGTTTTAAATAGCAGCAATTATACTTGCCCTGAATAAAGAAGAAATTATTAATTAAGTCACGATGACACGCAGAATAATTGAGAGAGAAGGAAAGAAATACAGGATTCTAGATGGAACTTCTTCCGATAGTCTTTATTTTTTTGACCGTGGATTAGTTAGACTGAGAAAAGGAGATAATTATCAAGGTGCTTATGAGGACTTCACATCTGCAATTAATCTTGACCCGAATTTTGCTGATGCCTATGTGAATAGGGCAATTACATATCGGTGTCTCAATAAACGCCAAGAGGCATATGATGACGTAGCTAAAGCACTTGAGTTAGAACCCTTAAACACAGCAGCACTTTTTAATAGAGGCTATATGTACGGTCAGCAGGAGATGTTTCAGGAATCATTAACTCAGATGAATGCCGTAATTAAGCTCGACCCTACACATGAAAAGGCCATATTCTACAGAGGGATAGCAAAGGTCAATTTAGATGATGAGGCAGGAGCTTGTGAGGACTGGAAAAAGGCAGTTGAGTTAGGTTTTGAAGATATTCACGGTATAATTGACGAGCATTGTAAGGGCTGAACTCCCAAACACTTTCCCAAACCAACTAAAACCTGAACCCTAAAACCCACGGCACCGAATCACCTCAGGGCGTGCGTTGTTCTAAATCGGTTTTCTGTCCTAATTCAGATTCGTGGCCTATTTGAGAATGATAGCTTTATATGGTGCAGCGGCTTTATTGTACTCCTCTTCTGAAATTATTCCTTGCTCCTTTAAAGAGTTCAACTCTTTGATTTTTTCAATCGCATTTTCTTTGTCCTCTCCTCTTTTTAGCACAGGTTGTTGCATATAATCTTGAACGACAATGGTTAGTCTGACCTGTGCGTATGACCCATAAGCGGCTCCTACTTTATCTAGGGAAATATCAGCGTATTGCGCTCCTCCCATGTTTTTTACCAGGTCATCTGCCTTTTCTCTCGCATCTCTTTCCATCCTCTTGAGACTTACCTTAAACGTGTTGCCGACCTCTACGATTTTATAAACCCCCTTGCCTTGGTATGTGACTCCTTGTTTATTTCTCTGTTCAGCCAGTTCCGCAATAGTAGACTTGTTCCCTTTTATTTCCACATTAATATATTTGAATATAAATAAAAATTAGGAATTATGAAAAAAGTATTAATGGTATTAATGGTATTAAGTATTAGTTTATTTCTATTTAGTTGTGGTCCATCTGCATGTAAGTGTGATAATTATTTAAATGGAAGAGATTATGGATATGGAGGAACTGATACAGATTTAATGTTAAAATGTAACGATAAATACAGAAGTAAAATACCTAAAAGTTATGTAGGAACTAATAAATTCAGTGAGGAAGTAAGAAGATTAGCAAAAGAGGATTGTGGGAAGTATGACTAATTAAATAAATCAACAGTATTGTTATTCTGAGCGGTTACTAATCCGAATGTTAGCAACATGATTGAGGTAGTGAGCAATGTTTTCATTTCTAGTTGTTTTAAGATAATTCATTACCTATCTCACGAAAATATGAAATAGAAAGCCTTCACACAAACCAACTAAAACCTGAAATCAAAAACCCACACCCTCAAATCACCTCAGGGGGTGTATGATTCTAAATCAATTTCCTTTTTTGGTTAAGATTTCAGATGCATAGTATAACCCAATGTGTGGGTGTATAGCATCGTCTTTTCAAGACTTTGGCATCGAGTCGGGTGATGATTGAAGCCTATTCGAGTTCTTCAATTGCTTGCAACGTTTAGTATAAGCGGCTGTTTTAATGCGCTCTTTGCAACCGCAGGGACGAGGATTGCAATGTGCTTGAACTTACACGGGTATTAATACCCCCAATCATTATGGACGATGGGTAAGCTATTTAATTCATCTCTGTGTAATCTCCATTTGGGCATGAACTTATCCATCAGTGCAATGAACCTATCATTGTGGTTTCTCTCATGTAGATGGACCAACTCATGAACTAAGATGTACTCCAAACAAAGAATTGGTTTTTTAGCTAGTTCAAGGTTTAGCCAAATGCGTTTATCATCGGTATTGCAAGCACCCCATTTCGTCTTCATTTGCTTCACGCCCCAATCATTGCACTTTACACCAACAACCTTTTCCCATTTAGCTATAAGTTGAGGTAATTGTTTCTTTAATTGCTTTCTATACCATTCCTTGATGACGGTAGCTTTGTCTTGAACTGTTGCTTCTGGTTTTACCCATAATTGGATTTTCTTAGTACCTATTAGTTTCACTTTGTTGTAACCATCATGGTGATTTACATCCAACAGATATCGTTTACCCATAAAGAAATGGCTCTCACCAGAAACATAGTCACGCTTTGTTTCTCTGGCTTGTTCCTTAAAGTTCTTTACATGTTTCTTTATCCAGCCAAGTTTAGAGATTGCAAATAATCTTAACACTTCAGCATCTGTCTTACTGGGTGCGGACAATCGGATACGACCATGCGGTGGATAAACAGCCAAGTGCATGTTTTTAATATCCTTTCGAACTACATCTATTTCAATGTTGGCAAAAGCTATGGTTTCTTGATTAGTACTCACTTTGTGCTTTTATTATTTTCATCAACTCCAATGTCCTTTCTGGGTCACTTATAACACCATTTACTGCCAACATCAGTTTCTTTTCCTTTATCCCACCATCACGCCAGCCATCCAGTTTATTATCTAGAATAACATGGTCTAAAACATTCGCTAATTCTTCATCAGAATTCAAATTATCATAAAGTGCTTGCTTCGCTCTTGTGTTGATTGAATTTGGATATGACTCACCACTTGAAGGTTCAGCAACTTTAGAAGCTAACTCTTTAATCTTTTCTAAGTAGTCTTGGTAGTCACATGTTTCTTGTTTCCTTAATTGGATAATCTCATCCAATAACTTCGACATCTTCTCGTAATACTTAGGATTGGTTTGTGATTCTTCTATGATTACCTTCCTTACATTGTTCTCAATAGTTTCAGCAACGGCTTCTTGTCTTTTCTTCTTTCTATCGGGAGCTGTCTCATCAATATCATTGCCGAGCTTAACAATTAGCTCCACTAGAGATTTGTTCTCAAAATCAGATATTTTGGTGCTTGATTTTGCATCCAAATACATATCCATCAGCTGACGCATACCAGGCTCAAATCGTTTAAGGTCCAGATAGTCACCACTTGCTTGTTTAATGGTTTCTCTTAAGTCGGAGTAATACTTTACTTCATCTTTAATAGAATTGGCTTCTGCATCGCTATAACCCAACTTGTGCATTTCGTTAGCCACATTAGAATAGGCTCTTATTAATGATACCACTGCTTTATACAAGGCAACTCTTTTCTCTTCGGTATCTTTAATGTCCTGTGGGTTCTCTGTGTTTCCACAAAAGAATTTTATGAACGATGGCTCATCTTTTGGATGAACAGGCTCACACATGGCTCTTACTGCTTCCAAAGACGTTTCTAATCGCTCCCTACTCTCTGTATGCCTATCTTTCAATAATCCTTGGACATCATCTTCATCGTAATTATCAAACACTTCTGATGTATAATCCTGTATGGAATTTTGAAGGCTTTTAAATAAATCTTTGTAGTCGATGATATAACCATACTCCTTATCATCGGTATCAATTCTATTAACACGGCATATTGCTTGAAATAAGCCATGGTCTTGCATTTTCTTATCAATGTATAGGTAAGATGCAGAAGGTGCGTCAAAACCAGTTAATAGCTTATCTACAACGATAAGCAGCTTCATTTTACTAGGCTCTTTTATAAACTTAGCTTTTGCTTCCGCTTCAAAGTCCTCAGTGGTTTTACCGTTAAGCATTTTAGTATACACTTCATACTTCAACAGCTTATCGGTGGGATTATCTTCTCCTGTTTCTTCTCCTTTTATATCACCATGATGAGGTTGGTAAGATGTAATGATGGCACAGCTTTTAAATCCAGCATTCTGAAATAACTCATAATATTTACACGCTGCATACACTGAACCCGATACCAACATGGCGTTTCCTTCACCAGTGGATAATCTTGGTTTTATTTTAAAATCTTTTACGATATCGAAAACAATCTTCTCAAGTCTTGATTTAGAACCCAGAACCTTTTGCATGGTTCCCCATCGTTTTTTCAATTCTACCTTAGCAACATCAGTTAAGCCTTTGGTTTCGGCTTCGAACCATTCGTCTATACTTTGCTGGTCGGTGATGAACTGTTCCACATCTCTAGCTTCATATAATAAGTCCAGTACCACACCATCTTCAACTGCTTCATCGAATTTGTATGGATTACCGATATATGGACCAAAAATCTCAATACTCTTCTGTTTGTCTTTTTTAAGTAGTGGTGTACCAGTGAACCCAATGAATAATGAATCTGGTAAAATCAGCTTCATAGCATCATGCAGCTTACCCGATTGGGTACGGTGACATTCATCTACAAACACATAGATATCACCTTTCGCTTTGAAGTCGCTTCCTAAACTGGCTTTTAAATCTTCAATGAAAGAATCGTAATCACCTTCATCGGATTTTCTACCAAACTTGTGCACCAAGCTACCAATCAACATTTCTGTTTTGTGGTTCAATACATTGATGAGGTCTCTACCACTTTTGGTTCTGTAGATTTTCTCATCCACACCAGTAAACAGTTTTTCTATCTGGTCATCCAGTTCCTCACGGTCTGTAATGATAAGCACTCTACTATCTTTTACATTCTCTCGAATCCACTTGGTAAGCCAAACCATGGTAAGGGATTTACCAGAACCTTGGGTGTGCCAAATAATACCTCCTTGTTTAGTACGTATGTTTTCCTGTGCTGCTGTAATTCCAAAGTACTGATTAGGTCTGCATAGTTTTTTAACGCCTTTATCAAATACCACAAAGTCGTGAACCAACTCTAAGATTCTAGACTTTTCACAAAGTTGAGAGATGTGTTTGTCCAATAAGTAATCGAACTCTTTGTCACCATCTTCTTTCCATTTTAGGTAGTACTTCTCAGATGTCTCAATGGTTCCATATCTTAAACCTTGGGTATCATTACCAGCCATAACCAATTGCATGGTGGTGAAGTACTTTTCTATAAACTCTGGTTTTTGATTGTCTAAGTTTTGACGAATACCTTCTTCAACACCAACTTTACTTCTTTTTAACTCAATTACTCCAAGGGCAATACCATTTACAAAGAGCACCACATCTGGTCTTTTTGTATGTTTACCAGCTACAGTTACTTCTTCTGCTACAGCAAAATCATTACTAGTTGGATTCTTCCAATCAATTAGCCAAACCGTTTCTTTGGGTTGACCTAACTCTTCACGAACTGTTACACCATAGCGAAGTAGCTTGTATACTTCCTTATTGGCTTCATATAAATCATCAGAAAGATTGGTAGCTGCTTTTACTAGTGCATCTAATGCCTTTTGAGCCAACTCACTAGAATACCTATTGTTTTTTGTTAGATACTTAAACAATAAGTCTTCTTCAATGGGCTGGGTGCGAACTTCTTCTTCCCAATCTCCCAAATAGGTGTATCCTAATTCATCTTGGAAAAGTTGAATAACTCTGTTTTGGGAGGCACGTTCTGGTTTACCTATTTGATTACTCATACCAACCTTGATTTACCAGTTAATAATTCTTGCATCATCCCTTGTTTGATGGCTTGGTATTTTACTTTTTTAGTGGCTAATTGCTTGATTTCTGTATCCATATCGGAAAGAATTTGAGCAATTGCATTTTGTTCTTCAATCTGAGGAAGGTTAAATGTTCCATTCTTAATATCTGTTGTACCTATATTAGCTTGAACACCTAGTGATGCAATGCCTTTTGAATAAGTTCTCCAACTTCTCATGTTAGATAGATGTTTTAAAATAACTGTATTGGCTTTTTCTTTATTGACACGTAAATGACCAACACGTTGATTAAGAAAAAATGGACCCTCATCTTCAATTATAGTCATCCTTCCAATTAAGTTTTTCTGAGGTGTCACATCGGTCATAGACATTATTAAATCACCTTTTTTCAAAACAAAATCTTTTAGAGGTTGCAGCTGTGATGCATCCCAATAATTACCTTTAGATTCATTTAATTGAAACTGTCCTTCGAGTCCAATTTGAGCCATAGTAATTATTCTTATACCGTGGTCTTCATAACCTATTGCTGAAAAAGCATATCCATTTTGAAAATCATGGATTAAGTCATCTAATCTTATTTCAGTCCACTCCCCAGTAAAACCAGATAAACGTTTACCGCCTTTTTGTGGTGGTGTTAAAAGCTGCTGCATAGCACCTTGTTTAATGGCTTTCTTTTTGGTAATGAGTTTATCCAAATTGGCAATAAGGTCATCTACATCACTTAAGGCGGTGGCTATGGCTTTTTGTTCGGTGAGGGTTGGTTTCGCTATTAAAACTTTAGTTAAATCTCTACTGTAAATTGCTGCGACACTTGTAGTACCAGTGGCAATAGCTCTTAATTGAGAAATATTTCTTTTAGTATTAATTAAATAATTAAAAAAGAAACTTGATGAGATTTTATTCTCATCAAATTCAAAACGCAGTAAATTCGAATTAAAATATGCTTTATCTAGTTCATTTTTCCAAACTGCAACCTTTCCAACTAAATCAAGAGTGTTTCTTGTGTTGAAAATAACATCACCATACTTCAGCAAATCTCGTTTGCTTGGTTTCTGTCCTACAACAAATTCAATTTTATTAAATTTAAAAAAACCTCTATCTAGATTCCCCATCTTCATCAAAGGATAATCATTTTCACTTTCAGAATTTTGATAGTTACCGCCTAGCTGTGTGCTTTTTATTGCATCGTCAATTGAAATCACCTCCCAATCTTCTGGAATCAAACCCACCTCAGTTTGCTTATATCCTAGTTTCTCCATTAACTCCATACCAATCCCATTTTTTCAAGATGATTACTTACATTTTCTTCTAGGGTCTTGGTACTAGTGGTTAACTCTCCCAAAGTGTTTTCGTAACGGTCTGCCAATTCTTTAATTCGCCCAGTTAAGCGTTGAGAAATGGCATCTATTTCGCTTTGCATTAAGGCATTTAAAGAGGCAATCCATTTGTCATCTACCACTAAGGCTCTTACTTCTGGTTCGGTAAGTTTCCCAAACTGCTTTAACGTTAAATCATCCAATTCTGCTTCTTCGGCTTTTACTTGTTTTTTTAGTGCTGCCTCTTCGGTGAATAGTTTCAATAACGCATTTGCCAAAGCCAATGTTTCTTTTTCAGTTGGGTCAGCTTTAATTTCTTTAATGTATTGGGTAAGGGTGGTTTTGGTAATGGTCCCTTTATCATTTGTAGCATCACTTAACAAACCTTCATCACCAGCATGTTCTTCTTGGGTTGTTGTTATTTCAGCTTGTGTACTTTCTAGTTTGGCATTTAAGTCGTTCAACGCTGTCTGTTCACTACTTAAATACTTGTCAATAACCAGTTGCTTAGGAATAAGGTCACAGGTCCAGCCTTTGTCCACTTCTTTCCCTTTCTTATTTGTTTCTAAAACACGTTTGGTCTTAGCTATCCAGCCATCTTCTACCAATAGGTACACATCATCTTTCATGATATCATTCCAGTAATCCATCAGATGCTGGAACATATTGTGTTTGTCTACTAGCGGTTTGTCCTTGTATTCGTTCAACAAGGTTTCGGAAATCAAGTCTGCTAATTTTTTGGGAGCATTGGTATCGTTAATACCTTGCAACTCTTGGTAAACTTTATCTTTCCATGAAACAAATACGGCATTCAGTTTATCGCTATAGCCTGTAAACTCTGGATGATTGTAAATGGTGTTTTTTATTTCCGTAGCATCCACAGTTATTTTGGAATAACCCTCTCTTAAATGAGCGAATAAATTGGCTTTAAGGCTAGGATATACTTCCCAATAACGATTCAGACCTTCAATATCTTTATTAGGTATTCCACCGCTTAAATGAGCGTTGAGGTCTTGTATATCTTCTTCCTCTTGGGTATCTATATATCGTGGAATATTGAGGTTGAACTCGTTCTTTTCAATTTCTTCAAATGGCACAAAACGAGAGAATTTATCTACTGGCTTTTGGAAGTTGAACACATCCACAATTTTGTGAAGGTCTTGTTCTCTCAATCGGTTCTTGTTCCCATCTTTAATGAATCCTTTGCTGGCATCAATCATAAAGATACCCTCACGTTCCTCTGCATTTTCTTTATCAATTACAATAATACATGCTGGAATACCTGTACCATAAAACAAGTTGGCAGGTAGCCCGATGATGCCTTTTATCCATTTACGCTCAATGATGTTTTTACGAATTTCAGCTTCTGCATTTCCTCTAAACAAAACACCGTGAGGTAGAATAATAGCACCTTTACCAGTGCTCTTTAAAGATGCAATGATGTGAAGTAAAAAAGCATAGTCGCCATTCTTATCGGGCGGCACTCCAAAACCTCTAAAACGATTGTATTCATCATCAAGCGGCACAATGCCACTATCCCAGTTCTTTACTGAAAACGGAGGATTCGCTACCACAAAATCAAAACGTTTAAGCTTACCATCCTCAGTAAATTGAGGTGATGAAATCGTGTTCTTTCCAGCAATAGAAGCCTCTGGATAACCATGAAGCCACATGTTCATTACCGCTAAGCCTTTGGTTGCCACATCTTTTTCTTGACCATACAAAGTCAAACCATTAGGTGCTTCACCAGCTACTTTTAATAACAATGAACCAGAACCACAAGTAGGGTCATAAGCAGTATAAGAAGGCTTGTCAGCCTTATCTACATCAATAACTTTAGATAATATTCTAGACACCTCAGCTGGTGTATAAAATTGTCCTTTGCTCTTACCAGATTCGGTAGCAAAGTGACGCATCAAGAACTCATAAGCATCACCCAGTACATCATCATCTTCTGCACGGTTGTTTTTAAAGTTCAATGCTGGGTTCTCAAAGATGGCAATCAACTTAGATAGTAAATCAACCTTCTCTTTTCCACTACCTAATTTTTCATCATCATTGAAATCTACAATCTCCAAAGAACCTTCCAAACCATTAGATGCAAACAAGGGTCTAAGTATCTCCTTATTGATACGGTCACCAATATCTGGTTGTCCTTTCAATGCTACCATATCATAAAATGAAGCACCGTTAGGAATCTCAATTAAACTCATAGGATTACCAGCATACTTATCTGATACATACTTCACAAATAACATGGTAAGTACATAATCTTTATACTGGGATGCATCCATACCACCAGTTCCTCTTAACTTATCACAGCTTTCCCAAAGGCTACTGTATAATTCTGATTTCTTTATTGCCATATTATTTTTTGTTCTTATTGTCTAGTAAAAGTTCTTTGGCTTCCACGTTTAAAATTTCTGCAATTCTGTATAAATCTTCCAAGCTTGGTTGTCTTCTGTTCTTTACATAAGAGTTAACCATATTGTAACTCTTACCAAGCTTTTCAGCCAACCATATTTGTTTGATTCCCTTTTTTTCCAAAACCTCTTTTATTCGGTTCATATTTGAATCATTTAATTCAGGTAGCCAATATAGTTACATCTATTCAGTATCTCACTTAGTGAGTATTAAAATAATCATTCAGTTTGGATTGGGTCCCGAGTAAATGTTAGGGGTTACTCTGGAGTGTAGGGGGTGGCTATCGAAAACCTCAGTAATTGATTGAAAATCAACTAAAACCTGAAACCTAAAACCTAAGGCATCGAATCACCTTGGGGGTGGGTTGTTATAAATCGGTTTTCTGTTTTGGTTAAGATTTCACATGTATAGTATAACCCAATACAGCGAATCACATAACTGTAAACATAGTAAGGATATACTTAGTATTATACTAGCTAAGTTTACACTTTTTACATGCCACATCTGGGTGTATGGCATCCTCTCTACAATACTTTGGTGTCTAGACAACCACTGTTATTGATTTAATCAACAGTTTCTAAACCCATGTGGAAAACGAGGCCTTGTCCATGCCTGTATCTATCCGTATCTTGTCAACTCTCAGAAAGAGATTAATTCCCATGTGGTCGGTGTAGCATAAGAACTGCCGAATACTTGTAGCACCTAATAAACGTTGGAAGCTACTTGGACCAGGTAAAACAAAATCTGCGTAAGAACTGCAACTGTGATTCCTTTATACGTTTCGCCCATGCGCCATCAGTTATACAGCTTACCCAGTAACAATGCTAACCCGTTCCTAGCAACAACATTTAAACGTATCAGGGGGCGCATAACACTCAGTAGAACTAATGAAGCATTACAGTTATTCTTTGAATGTCGATGCTAGTTGTTGTTGATAGAGGTGATAACTGAATAATTAACGGTGTGATTGGTTACACTAGGGTAACACCATCTATTATGTCACAGTTACACAAACGGTTACTTCATGTTTTAAGATTTTTTTAGGAAAAATCCTCTTTACCTCAAAGCATTAAACTTTACAAGGGATTAATCAAACCTTTAGAGAGTCAACATATAGCATAGTCAACATATAGCATGTTGGTCTTTAGTTTTTTTTAAAGAAAAAAAAATATACCATGTCATAAGATAATGCAGCAAATAAGGTCAAGCTGTATAACATAACCATAGCGTGATGAATCCTATTCCTTTCAATGCAGTAAAGGGTAGTATTTGTTAACCCAGATATGTGGTAGTAAGGGGTGTTATAGTCACCCTTAGGACTTACTCAACACAACCCTTAACATGTAGTCACAGTAAACATCTCGAAGAGATAAATAAACTTAGACATGTCAGTATATAAAGGACGTTGTTTTTAAATTTTATTGTGTTGATATTCAATAAGTTAACATGAAAAAGGTTTACACCTTCACAAATTTCTTGTAAACCAGGTAATTATATAAGTGAACGCTTAAAATTCACTTATAATGTCAAGAACAAGTTGGTCAGATGACGACCTGGAGAAGCTGTCTAGGAAGAAGAACCATAGGGTAAGATACAACGGACATAGTTACATCTGGGAGCATCGTCTAAAGGGAAATAAATGGGAGAAACATAGCATAGACTGCTACGATGAGTATCGAAAACCGTTACATGAAATTCATTACTGGACATACAATTACGGAAAAGAACTGTCTGAAAGACAATCAAAACAGGATAGTTTACACTACCGTGAACTGAAGCGATATCTATCAATCACGGCTAGAATGGTAAGGATTAGAGAAAATCCTAAACTGAAGACAAGGGATAAGATTAGAATGGTAATGAAGACTATGCCTGAAATGTCTACTACTGGTATAGCTGAATTATTAAATATATCAAGGCAGATGGTCCACAAGCATCAGCTTGAAATATCTAGGGGTAATACATCAAATTGACATCGTCATTGAAGGTACATTAACTGTCTCATAACTGTCTGAAAACTGTCTAAAAGGATGTTTTTTGTACCTTTACACCAGTTTAATGCTTTGAGCATACAGAACGATTTTGGGTTCTTTTTTAGCGAAAGTTGGTTGAGCAAAAAGGTGAGTTATTGTTTTTTAAACAATCATGAAACCTAGTCGTACCAACACTTTCAATAAAACAAAGACGACCTCTGGCTCATAATAAAGAACCCCCAACGCTAGCAAAACGATGAGGGTTTTTTCGTGGTCCCACCTGGGCTCGAACCAGGGACCACCTGATTATGAGTCAGGTGCTCTAACCAACTGAGCTATAGGACCATTCCTTTTGATTCTGTTCTAATCTACTCCGAGTTACGAAGGCAAGTCACTGCGTTTCAAAAGGGCGACAAATATATTGATTCGTACCTTTCGCAATACAAATGAAAAAAACTGATTTTGACGCTGTAATTTTAGACCTGGGCGGTGTAATCTTAAACATCGATTACAACCTCACAGTTCAAGCTTTTAAGCAACTTGGCTTCACGAATTTTGAAGCGCAATACTCCAAACTTCAGCAATCTGGTTTATTTGATCTCCTGGAAACAGGACAGGTCTCTGAAGAAGAGTTTGTCTCATCCATTCAAGAAAGCATTCTGCATGCCACACATCAAGAAATAATCGATGCCTGGAATGCCTTGTTGCTGGACTTCCCCGAGGGAAGGATCAACACTGTTAGAAGAATCGCTGAAGCTTTTCCTACGTATTTACTGAGCAATACCAACAGTATCCATTACAAAGCATTCAATCAGACTTTGAAGAAACAAACAGAAGTAGAGGATATCAAGGACTTATTTGATAAAGCTTACCTATCGCATGAAATCAAGCTTAGGAAGCCGAATAAAGAAGCGTTTCAGATCATTCTTGATGAACACAACTTAGACCCTAAGCGCACATTGTTTGTAGATGATTCCCCTCAGCATATTGAAGGTGCATTGAAGCTTGGTATAAAAGCTTACCACATGAAGGATAACGATTCTTTAGAAGCCTTATTTGCTCCTCTCCTGACATAGCTCCACAAGAACCCCATTGGCGCTCTTAGGGTGAAAGAAACAAACCAGTTTATTGTCCGCACCATTCTTGATCTCGCCAATAGCCTGAAAGCCTTCCTCGATTAAACGTTTTCTTTCAACTACAATATCCTTGACATCATAAGCTATGTGATGAATGCCTTCGCCCTTTTTATCAATAAATCTCGCAATTGCGCTTTCTTGATTGGTGGCTTCAAGCAATTCAATTTTCGAGTCTCCGATTAAAAAGAATGAAGTATTGACGCCTTCTGACTCTATGCCTTCCATTTTATAAGGAGCCGCATTGAAAAGCTTAGAGTAGTTCTCATTGGCTGCTGCTAAGTCTTTAACCGCAATTCCTATGTGTTCAATTTTTCTCATACGTCCGATCAAAAAAACCCCCTCACTAGGAGGGGAAAAAAATAAAAATATGTCTTAACACTATTTCTTCTTCATAAACTCGCTAGTAGCGTTGTCGAAATTCAAATAGTAAAGTCCTTTCTTCAAGTTTGTCGCATCGATCTTAGAGGAGTAACCCTTCTTCACAATATTTCCATGGATGTCAAACACTTCAAACATGGTTTCCGCTGTAAATTCAATATTGGCTTCAACCTTTTTAGGGTTGAAATCAACTACTGGTTTACTAGACATGTAGGTAGCTGTTGGAGAATAACGAGGAACGGCAGTGTAATCTATTTGCTTAACCCTGAACTTATTCTCACCTGAATGAGGCGTAATTTTGAAAGAGTAGTTATTTACCGCCCCAGTCCGGCCTGCGCCTTCTACCTCACCAACATATACCCACTTATTCCATCTGTATTGCTCAACCACATAAGCCAAAACTCCAGCTTCGTTGGTAGTTGACCATTTTAAGATGCATTCATTTGATATCGCAATGCTTTGAGTTTCGAATGTACTTTTCGGATTCAGAACTTCAGGGTTTAAAACCTTTGGTGCACAATCATCTTTATGTTTTATAACAACGACAATGTGATCTCCAAGATCAAGGTTGTGAAGTGTCAAATCAACTTCAAATGCGCTTGAGTTCCATTCGTCAGTAGTAACACTACCATTCACGGTAACTTCATACGTACAAAAACCCACACCTGACCCAGCAAAAGGATTTCTTACATAAAGATTCTTGCCTTGATAGTTGCCTTCAAGTACGATATTACCAGCAAATGAAAGGCTGGTACTGAGGATAAGAAGAAACGCGAGCAAAAGCCTCATCTGAAGATTGGTTTCGTTTGAATTGGTTTCAAATGGGTTCATTAGAAGCACAAATTTAGCATTCCATTTATTCTGACGTTATGATGCACTTTTATTTGGTATAATATGATTGATACTTTCTACCATAAAACGTGCTATACTCTCAGCAAATGGACCTTCATCTTTGTTATCCTTGAACTCAAAATCAACGCCATTTATATTCTTAACTGCATAAAAATGAAACTCTGGATCCACAAATGAACCCTCAATTTCGGATTTAAAGATAATAAATCCATCGCCTTCTTCGATAATTGTGTTCGAATACATCAAATCATCTGAAATTTCGTTCTTGCGATTCGCCATATCCCCGCCTTCAGCAATGATCATGTTAAATGTTGGGCCAACCTTAACGATAGTTTCGCCATAACCTGTTTCAATAACCTCTGGAATTCCTCGGTTAGAATCAGGCACATACATTGAAAAAGGCATGAAATACTCAGAAAGATCTAGTTCATTGGTTCCATTTACCAAAACTGCTGGCAAATCATTGACCACTTCTGCTTCTTCAGCAACAGACAAATCGCCTGACGGGCCGCAAGAAGCAAAGAATAATGACATTACTATTGAAATGGGAAGGACAAGGTTTCTCATAAATCTTAAATAGGGTGAGAAATTAATAGAAATTCCTTTGTCAATTATCAGTTCAAGCAATTGGAATGAAGATTAATTCAAAAAGACCAAAAATCATAAGAATTTTAAGCATTAAACTTCCCTGACCAAATCCTGCTGAAGTATCAGATTTCATGAGTCTTACAACAGTAATTAAAAGCAATATTGAAACCAATACAGAATAGGCAAAAACGATTTGAGAATTATTCAACACAAAAAACAAACTCCACTGGACAGATGCACTTAACGCTAAAACGAATACAATAATGGTTTTTGTCCTAACTATACCGACTAATAAAGGAATTGATGTTGAACCAGCTACCGCGTCACCGGTCATGTCTTGAAGATCTTTTACGATCTCTCGTGACAGATTGAGTAAAAACATCAAAAGAGTAAATAGCGAAAGCACAAGAATAAAGCGATTATAATTATCCTCATGGTTTGCGCGTAGCTCAGTGATTAATGATTGCTCGGCCAATAGAAATAACAGAGGAATACAAGCGATAAATAAGCTCACAAGAATGTTGCCCCAAATACCCCAGCGCTTTCCGTTTTTAGCGTACCTCCAGAGCAATGTGATGGTGAGAGGGTAGATCCATATCCAATTTAATTTATCAGCTTGAATGGCGAGGTATATCGTTATGATCACGCCTACCGCGAGCAGAGAAAAAACCCAACTGTAAAACTGTGATTCAGCTATGCGAAAACGAACCAAAAACCGGTCAGGTCTATTAATTGCATCAACCTTTCTATCATAATGATCATTCAACCAATACCCTATAACCGTAACGATCAGAACATCTAGAATCAGTAAAGCGAATTGCCATCGTTGCAACGCCTGCTCAGCCTCAACAAGATGTCTAAGTGGATCAATCAAAAATTGGTCAAACAATAGAAACAGCAAGACAATCATGACCAAATTAGGCCATCGACAAAAGTTAATGAAGGCAATAAAGAAAGATTTGTTCACGGTTCAAATATGGAATAAACCGAATAAAAATCCTTCAGTTTTCTATGCCTCGTTATGACAAGGCTTGCTCCAAATCAGCGATGATGTCGTCAATATGCTCAATACCAACACTAAGACGAATCAAAGAATCCGTAATTCCAATTTTGGCTCGTTCTTCCTTTGGAATTGCTGAATGAGTCATCGTTGCAGGGTGACCGGCTAAAGATTCAACACCACCAAGCGACTCAGCTATAGTAAATACACGCATTTTTGAAATAAGGTCAAATGCTTGATCAATATTATCCCCGACAAGAGAGAAGCTAATCATACCGCCAAAATCTCTCATTTGACTTTTAGCCACTGCATGATTTGGATGAGATTCAAAACCTGGCCAATGTACTTTGTCCACTTTTGGATGAGCCTTCAGCCAATGTGCAACCTTCGCTCCATTCTCACAATGGCGCTCCATTCTCAAGTGCAAGGTTTTGATGCCTCTCAGCACTAAAAACGCATCCATCGGACCACAAACTGCACCGACTGAGTTTTGAATGAATGCTAGTTTTTCCCGTAAAACGTCATCATTTAAGGCCAAAAATCCCATGATCACGTCACTGTGTCCTCCGATATACTTCGTAACACTGTGCATTACAATGTCCGCCCCAAGATCCAATGGGTTTTGAAGAAATGGTGATGCGAAGGTGTTATCCGCCACAAGGATCAGTTTGTGCTTCTTGGCAACCTCAGCAAATGCAGCAATATCAATGATATTCATGGTAGGGTTTGTTGGAGTTTCCACCCATATCATTTTGGTGTTTTCATTGATGAGGTTTTCAATACCACCAGAGTTTTGCATCCCGGCAAAATGAAATTTCAAGCCATATCGCTCATGAACTTTTGTAAATAAGCGATACGTCCCTCCATAAAGGTCATTCGTGCTGATTACTTCATCTCCCGGATCAAGCAATCTCATACAGGCATCTATCGCTGCTAAACCGCTTCCAAAAGCTAAGCCGTGTTTTGCGTTTTCCAATGCAGAAAGGTTCTTTTCAAGTGCGTGTCTTGTTGGATTAAGCGTTCTGCTATACTCATAACCCTTGTGCTCTCCTGGGCGTGGCTGCGCATAAGTAGAAGTTTGATAAATAGGCGTCATGATTGCACCAGTAGCCGAATCAGGCTCTATACCAGCGTGTATTGCCTTGGTCTCAAATTTCATTTTATCATTCATAATTACGAAAGTAAAGTCTTACTAAGATTCTCTTGAATTATAGAATGGACCAAGAAGAATCGTTAAGAATAATTGAAGCTTAAGATTCTGGCTTCTTAAAAGTGATCAATTTCCTTCCAAGATAAACGCGTTGAATCCATCGAGGCAATATAATAGCCCCCATTAGTAAGTAGGGATAATAGGAGATAAGACGCCATATCACACCAATTGAAATGGCCAAACCTGCAGGAGCAATAAACTCTTGTAAAAAGCCCGAAAAAGCAACTTCAGCAATTCCACTTCCACCAGGAGTGGGTGAAATCAACAGAATAACCCACATGACTAATTGGCGTGCATAAATCAAGAAGTGATCTAAGAGAGAGAGGTCGATCATTGTAAATGACAGAATCAAAAAGTTTACCACCCAAAATCGGGCTGTCCAAGAAAGAAATGTGGCGACAAATGCTTTCCACCAAAAAGAAAATGGTTTCAATCTGAGCTCAGCACTTGTAATGACTAAATCATTACCTGTTTCTTCAGCTCCTTTTCTCCAACGCTCTAAAAACCCTAAGGAAAACAATTTCAAAAGAAGTGACCTCGCAGCTTTTGGAAACCTGAAAATCCCGAGCCAAATCGCACTTAATAGCATCAAGATGAAAACATACCCAACCATGAATATTTCTCTGGCACCGAGCATGTAACCAAAAAATTCTTTCTGCATACTCAAGGGGAAAAGATTGTCTAGCCCAACAATCAGCAGGACCAATGGAACCATCAAAACGTAAAATAATTCGTCTAAGAATGCCGTAATCATGACCACTGCCGTGCTCCTTCCAAGAGGAACATTTTCTCGGTTTACAATGAAAATCGCAACTCCCGAACCTCCTACAACTGATGGCGTGATAGAAGAAGCAAACTCCCAAAGCATAATGACATCAAAGGCTTGTCGCCAATTCAGCTTGTTATCCGTAAGAATTCGAATTCTGATCATGTAACCCACATCCCTAAGCGCAACCATAATAAGCGCTACAGCAAACCACATAGTAGATTTCCAGGTCCAACTAATGGTGCTCAAAGCTTCTTTTTGTTCGTTATAATCACTGAATATGAAGTAGGCAACAATAGCAAGTCCAATCCCAATGGGAATGAGGATTTTCCCGGGGCTCATCAGTTGTCTGATTGGGCTGTTTCGCTTTTTTGCCATTTGAAATCGCTAGGTACAAAGAAAACGCTTAAGCCGGTTGGCACTTCATTGAAAACATATGAATTTGATTTGATTTCTTACTGAAGACAAGCACTAACTTTGAGGCCGAAAAGATCATCAATGAACAAAATATACTACTTAGCTACTTGCGACACTTGTAAGCGTATCATGAAGGAAACAGGAACAGACGGTTTCGAACTTCAGGACATCAAACAAGAACATATTTCCAAAGAAAAATTGGATAAAATTAAAGCTCAAGAGGGTTCTTATGAAGCCATTTTTAATAAAAGAGCCATAAAATTCAGAGAGCAAGGCTGGAATAAAAAGCTATTAACGGATGATCAATTGGGTGAGCTAATTCTTACTGAGTATACCTTTCTTCGAAGACCAATCTATATGATCAAGGAAAAAGCATTTATTGGAAACAGCAAGAAAAATGTTTCCGAAATTAAAGCAGCCCTCAGTGAGTAGCGTCCTTAAGGCTCATTTAGCTCTTTTTGTTGTTGGTATATTTTACGCCATCAACTATATAGTGGCTAAGGGAATTATGCCTACTTATATTGGACCCTCTGGATTCATTTTTTATCGGGTTTTTGGCGCAACGATTCTTTTTTGGATTGTGCACCGTTTTATTTCAAAAGAAAAAATAAAGCGAGAAGACTACCCTCGATTCATTCAAGCTGCGCTCTTCGGAGTAGCCATGAATCAATTATTCTTCTTCAACGGCCTTAACCTGACCTCACCAATAAACGCTAGTGTCATAATGACATCTAATCCAGTATTGGTGTTATTGGCTTCTGCCGTTATCCTTAAAGAGCGAATTACCCCTTTTAAAATTGCCGGGATAAGTCTTGGATTGATTGGCTCATTGATGCTTATTGTTCTCCCTGTAATATTAGGTCTAAGTCAAATTGAATGGAAATCGGGCAACCCCCTTGGCGATGGAATGATCCTTATTAATGCCTTAAGCTATGGAGTGTATCTCGTAACCGTAAAACCTCTGATGGCAAAGTATGAGGCAATGACCGTAATTAAATGGGTATTCACCTTTGGCTGTGTTATGGTTTTTCCATTTGGATACGACCAGGCTTTGGCAGTAGATTGGTCTGCAATGCCGACTGACGTTTTATTTGGAGTGGCATACGTAATTATTTGCGTCACGTTTTTGGTCTATTTCCTAAACGTATATGCAATGAAAAGTTTAAGTCCTTCGATAGTGAGTGCTTACATATACTTACAACCGGTGTTAGCTGGGTCAATGAGCATATTTCTAGGAATGGAAAAACTCCACTGGATCAAAGTGCTATCCGCAGCTTTAATCTTCAGTGGAGTCTATCTTGTGAGCTTCAGAAAGTCTAAAAAACTTCCAACTGAAGCTTAATAATTATCTATAGATCATCAAAAGTTGATTCCACTTTTGGTTGTAAGAAGAAACTTCAAGAATGTAGCTACCGGAGCTTAAGTCGCTTGTTGAAAGACTAACTTTACTTGAAGCATTCATTGGGCCAACATATGATCTTTGAACAATCTGTCCGTTCAAGTTATAGATGACGATAGATACATCTTGCAGATCCTCATTAACCGTTACATTAACACGGTTAGATGTTGGGTTTGGATAAATAGATAATCCAGATGCGTTACTCAAGTCATTTACGCCAACGCCCTCTTCATCAACCGTAAAGCTCCAAACTTCACTCCAATCACTCATAGACGATCCAACCTTGGCTCTCACTCTCCAAAAGTATGTCGTGCCATTTTCTAGAGCCTCTGTTTTATATTCTGTGTCAGCTCCTTCAGAGAATTCATCATCTATAGTTGCCAATGTGCCAGAAGTTATGAGTGAAGTAAACTCTTCAGACTTACTTAGCTCATATTCATACTCAGAACTTTTATCAACGGCTCTCCAATTTAAGTTTACGTCATTTGGCCTATTTGGAGATTGATCCAATGGATAAACTAGATAAGGTACATCTTCATAATTACCATCAATATTGATGTCATCAAGGTAGAGATTGTTTCCTCCCCCAGCAGAGAATCGAAATCTAAAAATAGCATCTTGAGAAACCCATGACAAAGGAATCGTTGGCACATTAACGGAAATCCAATCTGAAGCACTTTCTGGAGAAAAAGCAGATGATGTATTTGACTTTCCATTATTCATAAATGATGATATCCCCGTCCAAAATAAAGTCCAAGATTCTCCACAATCATCGCTAACCGACAACGACAATCTATCCCCGTCTAAGCTGCTGCGTCTTGCATAAGCAACTTTAAAGTTCATAGATATCGCGGTCATTGGACGAAAATCAACGCTTGAGAAATAAAGATCAAATCCATCTGTTGATTCTTGACCATAATTATTCATTTTATATGAGTAGCTATCATTAAACCCGTGTGCTTTGCTAAGCTTCCAACCATATTCGCTATTGTCAGTGCGAGTAGTAGTAGAAACCCAGCCTCGATTTTCTCCATCGAAAGTCTCTTGAAATGGCATGGCAGAACCATAAACATCAGAGACCACAAAAGCATCTACATCTTCTATAGTTTCAGTAACTCCTCCTTGGGTTACAGTTAATTTAACGGTGTAAATACCCTGATCCCTCATTTCAAATATTGGATTCTGTTCATTTGATGTCAATGTAGCTGATGGGCAAATAAGCTCCCAGCTCCAAGACTCTGGTTCATAAGTTGACTCGTCAAAAAATTGAACAAACTCGCCTCGACAAGCGATAGAGCGCTCTACGTAATAGTTTGCCGCTGTCAACACACTTACGCCTGTTGCCTCTAAATTAGAGGCCATCCAAAGCTGATTTCTTTGAGCGGTAGAACTACTTAAAGCACTTCTCATTCTAGATACTTGCCCTTTAGTGAACATGGCATCGCAACTAGAGTAATCAAGAAAGTTTTGGACATTACTTATTGTCCCACTGCTGCAGCCAGATGCGTTGAGATTGCATGATCCATTATCTACTCCAAGCGTGTTAGGTGTATCACCAACATCATCATCATCCGCACAATTATTTACTCCAAAACATGGATCATTCGGGTTGGTAGATGTTCCATCACAGCCCGGATTATTTGAATCACCCCATGTATGCTTTAGGTTGAAAAAATGCCCCATTTCGTGGCTGAGAGTTTTACTTCTTTGAACTGAAGATGTGCCAATTCTACCTACATATCGGTGATTAGTAATGATTCCATCTGTGCCTGGGCTGTTTTGAGCTGCAAAAGGTCGTCTAGTGTAAGCAGCAGCGCCATTCACTAAGCCACCTACAGTAATAACATCCGTCACCCAAATATTAATGTATTTCGCTCTGGGCCAGATATTCAATTTTGCAGTTTCATCCCCAATAAAAGTTCTATTCGATTCAATTCGGTCTATCCCACTGGTTGGGTTTCCGGTTGGATCTAGTGTTGCTAATCGAAACTCGACTTCAGCATTTCCAATGTCATTTTGAAACTCAGGAATGATTTCATCCAACTCAATATTTCCTTCGTTGAAATCTAAGTTCATACTTCGAATACAATCTAGAATTTGAGCATCACTAATATTCTCGGGGCCATTTTGATGAAGTACATGAAAGACCAATGGAATAACGCGCGTTTCGGCTCGTGTGGTAGAGTTGTTAGATTCCAATTTTGCTTGTTCATCAGCTTCGGTAAATGCCGCATCAAACTCTGGATCAGCTAATCGCTCAACGTTTTCAATTATATGTTGCCCACACTCTTGCTGGGCTTGCGAGGAAAAAGTAATAATCAGCAAAGCCGCCAAAATCGAATAAAATCTCATTATGTCTATATAGTTAGGATGACGAAAATAACGAATTGAAAACTGGTCAAAGTGTATAAAAGGTCACAAAGACTGTAATCCTAGACGTCTAGCAATTGATATCGGTAAAGCGTTGAATGTCTTTTACCAACCCAAACACCATCAAAGTATCGTTTTCCGTAATCGTAGTTTGAGAACTGGGAACGCCTAGTACGTGCTGTTCAGATATAGTTTGACCATTCTGTTTTTCCAAGAATTCACGCTTAATAGTAATGACTGTCAATTTGTATTTATCTCTTAAACCTATCTCCTCTAAAGACCGGTTTATTATTCCTTTAGGTGCTTTTATCTCAACAATTTCATAGCTATCAGGCAGTTCCAAATAGCTTAAAATGTTTGGATTTAGCAACCTCTCTGCAACGATTTTACCTACTTCATCTTCTGGCGATAAAATTTCTGTAACACCAAGACGTTCTAGAATCATACGCTGGTGTTTTCCATGTGCACGCGCAATGATTCTTTTAGCATTCATCTCCAATAAGTGCGATGCAATAAGCAATAAGGCTTCAAAATCCTTTCCAATTGCCAATACAACAGCGTCAACTTCATTGATTCCTTGAGACATCAATGCTTTTCGATCTGTCGCGTCCATAGTAATGGCATGCGCCACATCATCCTTTATTGACTCAATATTACTAGGGTTGTTATCGATGGCAATTACCTCTGCTCCTTTTCCTGCAAGCACGGAGGCAATAGCTCTACCAAATTGGCCTAGACCAATAACTGCGTATCTTTTTGACATCTTTCGTCTTATCTTAGAACAAACATAATCAGTAAATATTGAAGGGATTTTGAATTTTTTTTCAATTGCCTGTAACTTTGCATTAATGAGGTCGTCTCATTGATGCAACTGAACCAACCTTGACTGTAAAAGAATACAATAGGATAGTAGACCAACATGCAGACGGCATGTATCGATTCGCATATTCTATGTGCAAGAATGAAGATGCTGCAAAGGATGGCGTGCAAGATGCTTTCGTGAAATTATGGGAACGTAAAGAAAACGTTGACCCTTCTAAGGTCAAGAGCTATTTGTTTACGACTGTGCACCATAAAATAATAGATGGTTTTAGAAGAGCTAGCAAACATCAAGACATTGATCAAACTGTAATTACTGAAAGCCCCTCTCAAAAATCTCACGACCTACAAGAGATTTTGCATCAAGCCTTGAATACACTTCCTGAAATTTAGAGAAGTGTGATTTTACTTCGTGATTATGAAGGATATAATTATGAAGAGATAGCAGAGGTAACAGAGTTGACCCTTTCACAAGTAAAGGTTTACATATTCAGAGGAAGGCAAAAATTAAAAGAATATATAGGAAGTATTGAAGCGGTATTATGAGTGAAGAAATAAACATATCAAATTACGAAGTCTACGCAATGGATTACATTGACGGAGCATTGAGCGTTGAGCTGAAGACTTCTTTTGATGCGTTTTTAATCCTCAACCCTGAAATTGCAGATGAAATAGATGCACTAAGAGATTTTGAAACATTGGAATCCTCTTCAGGACCATCTTTCGATAAAAGCGTATTAAAAATAGATTTTAGTGGCTCTAAGAATATCAACGAAACCAACTACGAAGAGCTATTAATTCGCTCCGTTGAAGGACAGCTTAATGATGTGGAAAGTGATGAAATGAAAAGCTTCATCGCTTCAAATTCTGTCATAGCAAAGGAGTATTCACTCTACCAAAAAACTATTTTAAGTCCAGATTTTGATATTGTGTATCCTTCAAAGTCTTCTTTAAGGAAGTCTATCCCTCTTTGGCAAAACACTTCTCAAATTGTATATCGCGCAGCAGCTATCGCTGTTATTGCTTTAGGCAGTGTAACGATTTGGAATGTTATTAATGAGGAAATGTATGTGCCAAGAAACGGCATTGAAGATTACACCTTCATTGAACCAATGATTAATCAAAAGATAGAACGGGATGAGCTTAAGTCTGAAGAAGTCTATGCTCAAAGCGAATCTGCTCAAACTGAGAATAATGTTAAACAATTATCCATTGAGCGCAGCGCACCTTTGGCTCAGATTTCTAAACTCAATTCAGAAATCTCCCAGGTTAAGGCTTCAGTGAATGAACGAGCGTCCATCTCCTATCAGCCTAAAGTTTCAGAATGGACAGAGGAAGAACCGGTCGCTTATGCGTCTGCAAATAAGACGGAAGAACTTAATTTAACCCAATTCATTGGGAAGCAATTTTTCGGGCTAAGCCCAGATAAAACTCCAACAACTATGGCATTGATGAAAGAAAGTATTGTAAAGACCATTGATGATAGAGATAATGTCGCACTCAATACTTCAGATGATGATTCTGACAAAAAAACTATTGAGTTTTTAGCCGGAAACTTTGGTTTTAAAAGGGTTAGCTATAAATAATTAAAGCTCTCTGTAACTTTTATAGACCCGCCCCGTCTCATATTAAATCAAGAAATTATGAAAATCAAAATCACCCTATTGTTACTTGCCTTTATAGCCGCTACAAGTGCTAAGGCTCAAGAAAAAACGCCAGCTGACTCCACGAAAAATAATTCTGACGATGTTGAAGTTGTCATCTCACCAAAGAAAGGTCAAGACTCGACAATCGTGAAAGTGGCTGGAATGAAAATCATCGTCTTAAACGATACTGAAAAAGAGACTAATACTGTAATTGTTGACGGAGAAGTAATCGTAAGCGACACCAATGAAAAGGGTGATAAAAAAGGCAAAGGCGATAATGTTAGTCATTGGGCTGGTATCAGAATTGGCGTAAATGGTTATACCAATGGCGACAAAGGTCTTCCATTAGTAGGATCAGATCAGAACTTAGAGCTTGATTACGGACGCAGCGTTAGTTGGGATTTAAACCTTTTTGAAAAAGATTTTAGACTCTACAAACAACATGTTGAGTTAGTTACCGGCCTAGGAATGCATTTTGCTAACTACACATTTACAAGTAAATATGTTACTCTTAACAACACTTCTCCTTTCACCTATAACACGGATAGCACTGTCAACTTGAGTAAAAATAAACTCAAAGCAACTTACATTACTGCTCCACTAATGCTCGGATTCAGCACCAATAAAGATGAAGACAAGGCATTCAGACTTGCGTTTGGCGGACAAGTTTCTTGGAGAATTAATTCTCGTTTAAAGCAAGAATATACTTCGGGAGGTGAAACCTATAAGCCTAGAGTTAGATCAGATTACAATTTAACTCCGTTCCTCTTCCATGCAATAGCATCCGTAGGTTATGGACCAGTAAATATTTACGCCAACTATGGATTGAATCCATTATTTCAATCCAATCAAACTGCTAATGAACTCATGCCTTTTGATGTGGGACTGCAGCTGATGTTTTAAGAAATCGTTCTCTGTTTAGTTAGGTTGCAAGAAGGCTCTATTTTGAATAGGGCCTTCTTCATTTTATGGCGCTCGATAGAGATACGTTTCGGAGATTGGAAAGTATTGCATCAACTCTACATCCTTATTTTCCAAACACGAAATATCCTTTTCGAATAGACAATAGTATTTCGTTTTTTCAGTTTCCTCGCAAAACTCCAAACCTGACTGCTCTATCCTTTCCAAGCCAAGTTTTACTCTATAAAAATTGATAGTAGCATTCATATAAACGGATTTACCCAAAACGAAACCATCTTCAGGCAATTCATGGTCATTTGCGATTAGAAGCATCGCACTTTTGGTATCCGAATGTTCTTTAAAGTCCAATAAGTAGCTAAAATTGACTGCTATGAGCAGGTTTAGTATCGATAAGCCCACAAACATAAAAGCAACAATATTTCTAATTATGCTCTCTTTGAATTGGAACACAATCCAGGAACATGCAAAAAGAATAAGTGGAATAAAGAAAATTGCTGTGCGATCAATAAGATAAGGAGAGTCGAGCAAATGATGCTGAAGAATGCTGCCAATTTCAATAATGATTAGTATAAATGTGATCCAAAAACCCATGCTCAACTTCGCTTTTAAAAACAATTTTTGCATAGCGAAAACTCCAGCCAAGGCAATTATTAGAACGAAAACCCAAGCAAGAACATTTGATTCACTATATCCATAAATGAAGCTTCGCGCTAATGTCATAAGGGTGTCTTCAAAAAAACCATCTTCACCTCCATAGTATAACTCCTTCGCCATGATCAATTGAGTGATTGGTATGTAGACCATCAATCCTAATATTGATCCAATAGTTACGACAGGAAGCATAGCTCCAAACTTTTTTTTCTGGGTGAAGCCCAAAAGCGTCACTCCCATGGAAATCGCTATAAACAATAGCAAGTAGGTGAAATTTGAATACGCAGCTAAAGCAGCAAATATTAGAGAATACCAAGCCCACTTCAAGCGTAATTGCTTAGAAAACCGGAATAAAAAGTAAATAGCGCCCATCATAAAAGCCAGGGCTAAAGCGTAGCCACGTGCAGCGACAAAGTAATCGAGCAAATAGGGCTGATAAATGACCATGATAAATGGCAACCACCACATTTTTTTCGATAAACTTTTAGAGATTTCATAGCTGAAATAGGCAAAGACAACAAAGGACAATAGCACTGGCAGCCTGAGTATATATTCCTGTTGACCGAAAAGTTCATAGACCCAACCCATGATCAAAGAATGCAATACATGATTATTTGCTGCTGGGAACTCATTCGTGACCACTTTCCAAAAATCTTCGGTTGCATAACCCAAAAATGTCCACGACTCATCATAGGTAAATGCCAAGAACCACGCTCTGAGATTGATGTAGCTAAAAACAGGCAGTACCAGCAAAAAAGCAAGATTTGGACTATTCAATCGAAATTTCATGACTTACTCAATTGCGCATGACTTAATGCAGCTTAGGAATATCAAGTTTACTTAGATTTGGGCTTCCCTTCGGGGGTCTTTTCACAAGATTAATACAATCAAAGCAGAATGAACGAAAAGCTTGAAAAACTAGATAGTAAGATCGCTGAAGCTAAACTAGGTGGGGGTGAAAAAAGAATAGAATCACAACACAAAAAAGGAAAACTAACCGCTCGAGAGCGCATCGAACTCTTTTTTGACAAAGGAAGCTTCGAGGAAATGGGCATGTTAGTAACACCCCGAAGCACCAACTTTGGATTGGACAAACAAAAGTTTTATGGTGACGGAGTAATAACTGGTTACGGAAAAGTAAACGGTCGATTAGTATATGCTTTTTCTCAAGACTTCACTGTTCTTGGCGGGTCATTAGCCGAGGCCCATGCAGAAAAAATTGTAAAAATCATGGATTTAGCCATGCAAAATGGCGCGCCTGTGATTGGTCTAAATGATTCTGGCGGTGCACGTATCCAAGAAGGCGTTGTCTCTCTTGGTGGTTATGCTGATATTTTTTATCGCAATACACTTTCAAGTGGAGTTATCCCTCAGATTAGTGCTATTCTAGGGCCATGCGCTGGAGGAGCAGTATATTCTCCGGCATTAACAGACTTCATTCTCATGGTGGAAAACACGAGCTATATGTTCGTTACAGGACCCAGCGTAGTTAAAACAGTTACTAATGAAGATGTGACGTCTGAAGAACTTGGAGGAGCGGATACACACGCATCTAAGTCTGGAGTAAGCCATTTTGCCTGTGAGAATGAAATTGAGGCACTAGAAAAAATCAAGCAACTTCTAAGCTATATGCCATCGAATTGTGAAGATGAGGCGCCAATGATGCCTTATACAACTGGAGATGAGACGCGTGATGTACTAAGCAAAATTATTCCTGAGAATCCCAATCAGCCATACGACATGCGTGAAGTCATTTCTGGCACAGTAGATTCAGAATCATTTTTAGAAGTTCATAAAGATTACGCTGAAAATATTGTTGTTGGTTTTGCCAGATTAGCTGGTCGAAGCATCGGAATCGTGGCAAACCAACCTGCTGTATTAGCCGGTGTGTTGGATGTTAACTCATCTAAGAAAGCTGCCCGATTTGTTCGTTTTTGCGATTGCTTCAACATTCCTCTACTCGTGTTTGAAGATGTACCAGGCTTCTTACCCGGAACAGATCAAGAATGGAATGCCATCATTACTAACGGAGCCAAACTGCTTTATGCATTTAGTGAAGCCACGGTTCCAAGAGTAACGGTTATTACACGAAAGGCTTATGGTGGAGCTTATGATGTAATGAACTCCAAACATATTGGCGCTGACATGAATTATGCGTGGCCATCAGCAGAAATTGCTGTAATGGGAGCGAAGGGAGCCGCTGAAATTATTTTCAGAAAAGAAATCGCAGAAGCTGACGATTCAGCTGCGAAGCTGAAAGAAAAAGAAGATGAATATGCAGAGCTTTTCGCTCATCCATATAACGCAGCTGCTAGAGGATATATTGATGAAATAATTAAACCTGAAAAAACTAGGGAGAAGCTAATCAAGGCTTTCGAAATGCTAGAAAATAAGGTTAGCTCATTACCGAAAAAGAAACACGGTAATATTCCACTTTAAAACAACAAAAAAGGCGATCCAAATGGATCGCCTTTTTTTATTTTGATTTATCTATTCTAATTGGACGAAGCGTCAATTATAAATTCGCCATCACGGCTGAAGAATGTTTTCTGTGTAAGTGCACAACCTCCATTCAAATAAGTTTCATAACCATTGGGAACTGTAGCATCTAAAAAGTGGGTGATTCCTGTTGGCTCAAAACGAACAATGAACATTTCGTCCCATTCAACTTTGCTGTAAATCTGTCTGCTCGCGAATTCCTCATTTCTAAAACTGTGGACATCTCCTGGCTGCAAAGGAACCAATCGCGTTATAGAATATTCACCGAAACCATCACCCTCTGAGATTGCAAAGGCAACTTGTACTTCGCATTTAGTGTTTTCACCACTCTTAAAAGATTGTGCTTTTAAAGTACTTAAAGCCAAAATCAGAAAAGCAGCTGCGAGTAATTTTTTCATAGATTGTTTAGTAGGTTGCACCAAATATTATGAATTCAACTGACAATCCAATGAATAATTAGAGGAATAAATATCTACTTCGAGTACTTCATGACCAAACAAAAAAATGGCTAGTGCAATCTACTCACTCTTCTTCAATTGCTCAATTTTCCCCAAAACATCATTGGCCTCACTGACTTTCTTATCGCTCAACTGTCGATCAATGGTTGAAAGTCTATGCGCTTCAGAGAGCAACGCTTTGTATTTGATATTGAGCTTTTCTAGCTCTGATTTTCCTTTAAATAGTCCGAACATAGGTTCTTATTAATAAATAGTCTCGCGTAATAATTGATAATTGAATCAACTTCAGATTAGACAAAGAAGACCCGTATAAAGTTCACCAATTCACCTGCAATTACTCGAATCCCCATTTTACTGAAAAGCACGTCTTCTCTAAGTTGAACTATTACTGGCTCAATCTTCACTTCTTTAGATTTTACAGCCCGTTTAATGAATTCCATATCAACCAAGAATCTTTTAATCTTCGTTTGAAGGAAAATGGACTTTCCCCGTTGGCTCATTCCTTTAAGTCCACACTGAGTATCTGTTATGGGAAAACGAAGAATGGTTTTTAACACGAAGCGAAACGATTCGGATAATAGTTTCCGAAACCAAGGCACGCGGGCGTAATAATCATCCTCACGATATCCCAAACTCACATCAGCGCCATTTTCTATCGAATGTGCGACTTGCACCATACTGGCAATTTCATAGGGGAAATCAATATCTGTAAACAACACAATTGGTGCGTTGGCTTTTTCAAAGCCACGCCTTAGAGCTGCGCCTTTCCCTTGATTTCTAGGGAACCTTACGAGCTCAATATCAGGGCTTGTTTGAATTTTTTGAGCTTCTAACATTTCAGTTGACCCATCGTCAACAATAATTAATCTGACCGTCTTACCACAAGCTATTGAAAGGGCCTTCCGTTTTTTTTGGACGTATTCTAGCCATCCCTTCTGAGGGTTGTAAACGGGTAATACTAGATCAATTTGTTGGCTCGTCATAAAGCGACAAATGTAAGTGGGTAATTAAATTGACGTGCTGAAATAAAAGCTAATTTCGATCACAGATGCAAAAGTTGATCAGGCACAAAATCGTTTACCACTTACTATTTCTGATTGCTTTTGGTTATTTCTTCTTGGATTTAGGGTTAGACCAGACCATTACTCAGCCTCCACAAGGGATTCACCAATGGCGCCAATCCGATGGCGCATCAATGGCAAGAATATTTGATGAAGAAGGAAACAGCATTTTCAAACCGAAGATTTTCAATCAATTTGGAGATGATGGCAGTGCAGGAGGTGAGTTTCCTCTATTCTACTTTCTAGCTGGAAAGGCTTACAGTGTCGTTGGGTATAATCCTGTTATTCTTCGGTTTATTCTTTTCTTACCTCTTATCATAGGCCTTTTAGCGATGCTTGATGGCTTGATTATGTATTTTGAGAATAAGCTATTTGCCATCATTTCAATGTTTCTCTTTTTATGTTCGCCAACTTTTATGAATTATACTGTTAGCACATTACCCGATGCTGCAGCTTTTGGAATGGCTCTCATTGGATCAAGTCTGTTGGTCAAGTATCACAAGTCTCCTTCGAACGGATATTTAATTTTTTCCAGCGTGGCATTCATCATGGCTGGATTGACTAAAATATCAATGTTACTGCCCTTATTCGCTTTGATCGGAGCATGCGTTTTCACCAAAGCACTTCATGAAAAAAATCTAAAAAGCCTTTTCAAAGTGCTTCTGTTTCTATTGATAACCCTCATCCCCATAATCGTTTGGTATCAATATATTTCTTGGTACAACGAATTGCATCAAACACCTTATTTTGCTACATCCATTAGACCTATTTGGCAACTTGATGGTGAGGCCATCTCACGAATTTGGACAAGGATCATTGAATTTTGGTTGCCGATTATTTTCACAAAATGGTTCGCAGGAGTGACTATATCAGCCGTTATTATGGTTCTTCTCCTTATTAAATCGGCTAAGAAAGAAATCGTATTAACCAACCTGTTTCTGCTTTTGGGAAGCATAACATATGGTTTGCTTTTCTTCATCAATTTAGAAGATCATGACTATTACTTCATTCCTTTCTTTTTCTTGATTTTAGGTTTTATCGTTCAAGCCTTAAAATCATTGGAAACAAGATTAAAAGATGATCGGATCAAATATATTAGCATACTAATCCTTGCAATAGTTTCATGGCAAACAAGCAATGCAGCCGTTGAAAAATCTCAATCGAGCTATCAAGGCTGGTTCTATGACCTTGATTTATCTGAAAGCCTCTATGACATTGAAGTGTTTTTAGAAGATAACAACATTCCAAAGTCTTCCAAGTTTGTTGTCCCACAAGATGAAAGCAGCAACATCAGTCTTTTCTTTTTGAATCGTGCTGGCTACACCAAGCTTTCGGGCCTTTATAATGAAGAGGATCTTGATCCATTGATTGACAATGGCGTTGACTATGCCTTAGTATTAGACACCTCGTTTTACAGTGTCACCTTTTTAAAATACCACATTACAGACACTATCGGCTATCATCATGAGCTAGGAATATACAAAGTGGGGCATAGCAAGTGGTGGAAGCCAGAAGTTGAGGGCTTATCCGAATAAACCTTGAAATACTTCATCCACTCTCTTCACTTGCCGAATCTTTATTCCAAAGCTTTTTAAGTCTAGCCCTTTCAATCCGTAACCAGAAATATAGATTTCTTCAAACCCGAGTTTTTCCGCCTCACGAATTCGCTGTTCGATTCGGGTTACTGGTCTAATCTCGCCACTCAATCCAACTTCACCGGCAAAACATGTTTGACCTGGAATTGGGTAGTCTTCTGAGCTAGATAGTGCTGCACAAATTACAGCCAAGTCAATCGCGGGATCATCCACTCGGATGCCTCCAGCCATATTTAAAAACACATCAAACTTGCCGATAGCGAACCCACATCTCTTTTCCAAAACAGCCAGAAGCATATGCAGCCTGCGTTGGTCAAATCCAGTAGTTGTGCGTTGTGGCGTTCCGTATGCCGCTGTGCTCACCAAGGCTTGCACTTCTATCATCATAGGTCTCGCGCCTTCCATACTTGCCGCAATAGCTGAACCACTTAATCCTTCATCTCGCTGAGAAAGCAAGACTTGTGATGGATTATCTACTTCTTTCAAACCGCTTCCTTGCATTTCATAAATACCTAGCTCGTTGGTAGAACCAAAACGGTTCTTAGAACTTCGCAATAAACGATACAAATGCTGACGATCACCTTCAAACTGAAGCACCACATCAACCATGTGTTCCATCACTTTAGGGCCAGCAATGTTGCCTTCTTTGGTAATGTGCCCAATGAGAATAACGGGTGTATTTGACTCCTTTGCAAACTGAATTAATTCCCCAGTGCATTCTCTGATTTGAGCTACTGAACCCGGCACAGAGTCAATTTCTGGGCTCTGCATGGTTTGAATAGAGTCTATAATTACCAAATCCGGCTCAGATTCATCAATTCGCTCCATAACTCGCTCGAGAGAAGTATCGGTGAGCAAGAGCAAATTATCGTGCAAATTGCCGATACGCTCAGCGCGCATCTTTATTTGATTAGCGCTTTCCTCTCCAGAAACATACAAGATTTTAGCCGATTGAAAATTCAACCCAAGTTGTAAAAGCAAGGTTGATTTTCCGATTCCCGGATCTCCACCAATCAACATTACGCTTCCTGGCACAATCCCTCCACCGAGCACTCGACTCAATTCAGAATCAGGAATAGCAATTCTCTCTGCTACATCAGCGCTAACCTTTGTAATCGGAACTGGCTTCTTAGAGAGGTTGTCGGAATATTTCCTGCGCAAACCACTCTTTGATTCTTTGTGAATGATTTCTTCAATCAAGGTATTCCACTCACCACAAGCACTGCACTTGCCTGTCCATTTAGGATAGTTTGAGCCACAATTTTGGCAAACGAAAGCTGATTTAGTTTTGGCCATAAGTCAACCACGAATATGCGTTGATTTGAAGAAAATAAATGCTTTTTTAGGATAACATTTTAACAGCCTTCTTCAGACCCTCAACAAAAGCATCTACCTCCGCCTTGGTATTGTAAACCGCAAATGAGGCTCTGACAGTGCCAGGAATTTTATAGCGATCCATGAGTGGTTGAGTACAATGGTGGCCAGTTCGCACGGCAATCCCTTGCTGATCCAAAATAGTTCCTAAATCATAAGGATGCATATCTCCTACAAGAAAAGAAATCACACCAGCTTTTTCCCTGGCGGTGCCAACAAAACGCATTCCTTCAATCTCCATCAGCTTATCTACAGCGTAATTGTGAAGTTCCGTTTCCCAATGGGCAATTTCTTCAATTCCCAACTCACTTATAAAGCCAAGTGCTTCGCCAAAAGCAATCGTGTCTGCAATGTTGGGCGTTCCAGCTTCAAATTTAAAGGGAAGGCTATTGTAGGTTGTCTCTTCAAACGTTACAGTTTCAATCATCTCACCACCACCATGATAAGGAGGCATTTGCTCCAGCCATTCTTCCTTGCCATACAAAACTCCGATTCCAGTTGGACCATACATTTTGTGGGAAGAAAGACAGTAAAAATCACAATCTAAATCCTGAACATCAACCTTTATATGAGGCCCGCTTTGAGCTCCATCAATCAAAACTGCTGCACCAACTTTATGTGCTTTAGTAATGATTTCCTTAATAGGGTTGATTGTCCCGAGCGTGTTACTCACATGGTTTACGGCAACAATTCTCGTTTTACCTGAAAGCACCTGATCAAACTCCTCCATGATCAACTCCCCTTCATCATTGACTGGAATCACTTTCAATACTGCGCCCCAATCGTTGCACATCAATTGCCAGGGAACGATGTTGCTGTGATGCTCCATGGCGGAGATCAACACTTCATCACCTTCTTCAATAAAAACCTTACCAAAGCTGGAGGCAACAAGATTGATTGATTCAGTAACTCCTCTGGTAAAAATAATCTCATGATCATGCTCAGCATTGATGAATGCCTGCGACTTTTTTCTTACCGCCTCAAATTTATCAGTTGCTTGTTGACTCAAGAAATGCACCCCGCGATGAACGTTAGCATGTTCTTCTGAATAATATTTAGTTAGAGCATTGATTACACGCAATGGTTTCTGCGATGATGCTGCATTATCAAAGTAAACTAGAGGCTTACCATACACCTGCTGCTCAAGAATGGGGAACTGCTTTCTTATGGATTCAATGTCAAGCATTAAACTGCAAATTGGTTATGAATGAACGTCTCTAAAGAATCGCGAA
The DNA here is from genome assembly GCA_905479105.1 of uncultured Flavobacteriales bacterium. Classification (GTDB taxonomy): domain Bacteria; phylum Bacteroidota; class Bacteroidia; order Flavobacteriales_G; family Salibacteraceae; genus SHAN690. Next base: position 137,440 of record CAJQLE010000003.1, on the reverse strand, counting down.
GCGCTTCTATTTCAACTTTCTCCATGACATCAGATGCAAATGCTTGAATCAACAATTTGGTCGCGTCATCTTTACTCAACCCTCTGCTTTGAAGGTAAAAAGTGGCTTCTTCATCCAACTGACCAACGGTGCAGCCATGAGAGCACTTCACATCATCCGCATAGATTTCCAATTCAGGCTTTGTGAAAATGGAGGCAGTATCTGATAATAAAATGTTTTGATTGCTTTGGAATGCATTTGTTTTTTGAGCCTCTCTTTGAACCATGATTTTTCCATTGAAAACTCCGGTTGATTTATCATTCATCACCCCTTTGTAAAGCTCATTGCTATTGCAATTAGGTTGCAAATGATCCACATAAGTATGATTATCTACGTGTTGATTATCTCGCGTAAAATATACTCCGTACATATTGCTTTCACAGCCTTCACCATTCACTGAATAGTTCAGGTTATTTCTAACCAACTTGCCTGATTTAGTGACTGTAATGACACTAAATTGACTGCTATTAGATTGAGATACTTGAGTAGAGTTGATATGTGAAGTCGTTTCTCCTTCATTTTGAATGATGTACAACCCTCCTTTGGCTCCATCACCAACAACCACCTCAGAAACCACATTGGTAAATGAGTCCGTATTACCTTCCCCTTCAAACTGAGTGATGACGTTGGCTTTAGAGTTAGCGCCCAAAACAACAAGGTTGCGCATATTCACAGCTTGGTTATCTCCCGCGCAAATACTGAGTACATGAATTGGTTTAGTTACTTCAACATTGTCTTCAACCTTCACGAAAGCAACATCTTTAAAATAGCTCGTGTTTAAAGTATTAAAGGCCTGATTTTCGCTATTGATATGCAACCCAAGGTGCTCACACATTGCGTCTTTATCTGACGCACTGGCTTCTGATAATGCCACCACTTTTATGCCCTGAGGTAAGTTACTATTTGACAACTCTTTGCTATACTCTCCGTTTACAAAAACAACCAAATGAGCATCTAAAGCTGGTATAAGGTACCCGTCTAAAGACTCAATAGCCGGATTATTCTGCTTGAATATTCCATATGTGATTGAGGCCGTGCGGGTATACTTCCAATATTCATCTCGAATAGTCGGAAAGTCTAATCCATTATGAATAATTGCTCTTGCCTTTCCCTGCAACGGAAGAATTGCGGCAATTTGATCAAACTGGCTTAAAAAATCTTGTTTTGACATTTCTCTTTTTCTAATCGATAGCAATTGGTGAATTCTCTCAATTGCTCAATGCTTTATGCGGGCTCTAATTCGTTTATAATCCAATCGTATCCTTTAGATTCAAGCTCCAAGGCCAAGGACTTGTCTCCTGACTTTACGATACGTCCATTGTATAAAACATGAACAAAATCAGGGACAACATAATTCAATAGGCGCTGGTAGTGCGTGATAACAATGAAAGCATTGTCCTCTCTCTTTAACTTATTTACACCATTGGCTACAATCTGCAGCGCATCAATATCCAAACCGGAATCTGTTTCATCCAAAATACCAAGCTTAGGCTCAAGCATAGCCATTTGGAATATTTCATTTCTTTTCTTCTCCCCGCCAGAAAAGCCTTCGTTCACAGATCTGTTTGCAAGCGACTGTTTCAACTCAACCAATGCTTGTTTTTCCTTCACCATCATCATGAAGTCTTTTGCGGAAATATCCTCTAACCCTTGATGCTTTCTCTTAGCGTTGATGGCTGCTTTAAGGAAATTGATATTGCTCACGCCCGGAATCTCAACAGGATACTGAAAAGCCAAGAAAAGACCTTCTCGTGCTCGTTCTTCTGGTGCAAGATCTAAGAGATCATGGCCTAAAAAAGAAACTTCACCACCATCAACTACATACTCTTCTCGGCCTGCCAACACTGATGACAAGGTGCTTTTACCGCTTCCATTAGGACCCATAATAGCGTGAACTTCTCCAGGATTAATTTCCAGGTCAATGCCTTTTAGGATTTGATTTCCTTCAATAGAAGCTTTCAGTCCTTTTATCTTTAAAAAATCACTCATGATTAGTTATTGTTTTCTTGTTCAAAAATTTAAAATGGAGCACTATGGTTATCCGACACTTCCTTCTAAGGAAATACTCAACAGCTTTTGGGCCTCAATGGCAAACTCCATAGGAAGTTTATTCAATACTTCTTTAGCATAGCCATTGACTATCAAACTCACTGCTTTCTCTTCGTCAATTCCTCGTTGCAAGCAATAAAAAACTTGGTCTTCACCAATTTTTGAGGTCGTAGCCTCATGCTCAATTTTTGCTGTTTTGTTTTGTGCTTCGATGTATGGAAATGTGTGTGCACCGCATTCACTGCCAATCAAAAGAGAATCACATTGACTAAAGTTTCTAGCGTTTGTTGCTTTCGGTAAAACCTTCACCAACCCTCTATAGCTGTTATTACTTTTTCCTGCTGAAATACCTTTTGAGATAATCGTGCTTTTCGTATTTCTTCCTATGTGAATCATTTTAGTACCGGTGTCAGCCTGCTGGTAATTGTTGGTTACAGCAACCGAGTAAAACTCCCCCACTGAATTATCACCTTTCAATATGCAACTCGGATATTTCCAAGTAATAGCGGAACCTGTTTCTACTTGGGTCCAGCTAATTTTTGAGTTTCGGCCTTCACACAAACCTCGTTTTGTAACGAAGTTGTAGATCCCACCTTTGCCTTCTGCATTTCCAGGATACCAATTCTGAACAGTGCTGTACTTAATTTCAGCGTCATCCAAGGCGATTAATTCTACAATAGCTGCATGCAATTGGTTTTCATCACGCATTGGAGCGGTGCAGCCTTCCAAGTAACTCACATAGCTTCCAGCATCAGCCACAACGAGAGTTCTTTCAAACTGCCCCGTTTGAGCCTCATTGATTCTGAAATATGTGCTCAACTCCATGGGGCATCGCACACCTTTTGGGATATAGCAAAATGACCCATCTGTAAATACCGCTGAATTAAGTGCTGCGTAAAAATTGTCATTGTTAGGAACAACAGATCCTAAGTATTTTTTTATTAGGTCAGGATGATTCTGAACCGCCTCTGAGAAAGAGCAGAAAATGATTCCTAGCTCTCCTAATTTCTCCTTGAAAGAAGTCTCAACGCTTACACTGTCAATAACAACATCCACAGCAACTCCTTCCAAACGTTTTTGCTCTTCTGTGCTAATACCAAGCTTATCATACATGCTCTTAAGCTCAGGATCCAGTTCATCCAAACTGTTAAGTTTCTTCTTTGTCTTAGGCGCTGAATAATAGTAGATATCTTGAAAATCAACTTTAGGATAATGCACATGAGCCCAGGTTGGCTCAGTCATTTCTTGCCAAACTTTGAATGCTTTCAGTCGATATTCTAGCATCCATTCAGGCTCGTTTTTCTTTGCCGAGATCAATCGAATGATGTCCTCATTCAACCCTATAGGAGCCTTATCTGACTCGAAATTGGAAACAAATCCGAATTCATATTTCTTGTCTTTAAGCTCTTTGGCCAGTTCTGCTTCTGTATAAGCCATTCTCTCTTCTTTGAAATTTATATTGAAAAACTCTCCCCACAACCGCACGTTCTGCTCGCGTTGGGATTAACAAAAGCAAATCCTTTCCCATTCAGACCGCCTGAAAAATCAAGCTCTGTGCCTATTAAGTATAGAAAGCTTTTTTTGTCTACCACGATCTTAACTCCTTTGTCTTCGAACACTTTATCATCCTCTTTGACTGAAGTATCAAAGTCCATGACATACGTCAAACCTGAACATCCTCCACCTTTCACTCCAACACGGATAAAAGCGTCCATTTCAACTTCAGCATCAGCCTTTAGTTTCAAAACCTGATTTTTTGCAGTATCGCTAACCTTGATCATAGTGTGTAAACCTTTTATTTATCGTTTAGTTTAGTTCTATTTAGATTTATTCTAAATAACTTCTAAAATATGTGCAAAAGTAGCTGATAATAGTCAGTTCTGCAAACGAAGAACCCTTGATGACTTTACAAATAATAAAATTATTATTGTTTCGATGAATTGGTACTTTTGTAAGACAAATGGTTGTAATATTTCCATGAAAAAAAGTCGCGTACACTTTTTGGCCCTTCTTGTATTCTTTCTTTTTGAAAGCATTCTAGTAGCACAACCTCAATTTGTGGACAAAGCTCCTGAATTGGGACTTACGGAGACTTATAGCGTCCTCCCTTTTTGGTCAGGCGGTTTATCTTTTAGGGATTTTGATCAGGATGGTTGGGATGACATCACAATGAGCACCGATACAGGAAGAACAATAAAATTTTTTAGGAATCGATTTGGTGTAGAGTTCGAAGAAGTGAACATCATAACCACAGGTTTACATCAACAATTTTCTTCTATGTGGATTGACTTCGACAATGATGGCGATTTAGATTTTTTAAGTATAAGAAGGCTTGATGGGGTTGAATTATATAAAAACCAAGGAAACATGAACTTCATTGAAGTTTCAGCTCAAGTAGGCTTATCCGGTCTTGGTGGTGGGATATTTAGAACGGGTGCATCCATTGGCGATTTTAATAATGACGGCTTAGTGGATCTATATTTACCCAACTACGGCTACGATGAAGAGAACAAAATGTTTTTTCAAGACACAAACCATTTTTTCCAAAATGTTTCAAATATTTCAGGAACAGGAGACTCTCTCAAAGCTACTTTTCACGGTGTTTTAATAGATTACAATCACGATGGGAATATTGACATTTACCTAGCCAATGATGGTCATGATGGAAACACTCTTTTCAAAAATAATGGTGACAGTACTTTTACAGATGTCAGTCAAATAACAGGAACAAATGTTGAGCTTGATGCGATGGGGCTAACCGTTGGAGATTTTGATGGTGATCTGGACCTTGATATTTATGTGACAGATAAAATCAATAGCAACCTACTCCAACTCAATTCGAATGGGACTTTTAGCGAAGTAGCGGCACAAAAAGGTGTTGACTTTTATAATGGATTCGGCTGGGGCACTAATTTCTTTGACGCAGATTTTGATGGTGATGAGGACTTGTATGTCTCTAGCACTTATATACCAATCGGACTATCCGAACCAAGCATTCTTTACATCAATGATGGATCTGGCAATTATAGTAACATTCAGCTTTTAAAAGATTCTGGATATTCATTTGTCAATGTTTTAGGCGATTTCAACAATGATAGACTGACTGATGTCGGGGTCCTAAGTTCAAATAATGATCCCATGAAAATGTGGAAGAATGAAACTCCTGTCAATGTTGGTAGAATCACCCTAAAAATAGAGGGCTGTTCGACTCACAAAGATGCTTTCGGTTCGCAAGTTATAGCCTATGATGGCACTCAATCTAGACTGTATTCTTTTCAGTCGTGTGAAACATTTCTAGGGCAAAATTCAGATAAAAAGATTATTCCGATTCTTAATGGGGCAACATTGGATTCTCTGACAGTTACATGGCCAAATGGGAGCTCGACAACAATTTACGGCATAGAGCAAAATCAAACACTTATAGTTAGTGAATGCTCTCTTACTCGACCTCTGCCTGTTATTATGGTTCCAAATTATTCTTCTCAAGGATTGGTTTCTTGTTCTGGGGAATCAGTTTTACTCTGTGTAAATGGAGATTACCCAAATGTTGTATGGTCTAACGGATTAACAAGCGACAGCATTTACGTTAATTCCGCGGGCATCTACACCGTTACAGTGACAAATCAATTTGGGGCTTCAGCAACGTCTGCTTCAGTTGTAATCATCGAAAGAGAATACCCTGATTATACCATAGAATCAGAAATAGCAAGTTGTTTTAATGATGGTTCAATACGTCTAATTCCCTCTGACTCAAGCGTTGTTTACTCATATCAATGGTCTAATCAATCAACTTCAGACAGTCTTAGCAATCTCAACCCTGGTGTATACTATGTAACTGTCACAGATCAAGGTGAATGCGCTATGACCGATTCTGTTATAATCAACGGCCCGGCTAACTTCACTCCTATTTATTTTAATGGCTCTACAGAAGATGTGCTTTGCTATGATGATAGCAGTGGCATCATATCTGTATTTCCCACAGGCGGATCAGCACCATATCAATACTTATGGTCTAACCAGGAAACCACTTCATCGATTGCAATACCAGCTGGAAATTACCACTTGACAGTGGCAGATAGTTATGGTTGTCAGAGGGATACATCATTCACAATAAATGAACCTGATCAAATCCTTGCCTATATCGATGTCATTCCAGATACTAATTCAGCCGGAAAAGGGATGATTTCTCTTGATGTTTTTGGCGGCACACCTCCGTATTCAATAGTTTGGAATGACCTGCAAAATCAAACAGGTGATTCTGCAATTAATCTAATAGCCGGAGAATACATTGCACAAATCACCGATTCGCGTCTCTGCCTTCGAGAAATTGAATTGACCGTTCCAAACTCCAATATTAATGGTGATCAAATTATTAGGTCAAAAGAATGTGACTTGATTTGCACCAATCTAGCAAACTCTATATTGGTTCAATTACCTGACCGATGTCCTCAACCTTTTTCTACTGAGGAAATGAATGTTTTTAATATTCAGGGGCTACCGATAAATTTTCAGTCGAGACAAATTAGTGCGACCAAAAAAGAAATTGTTACGGATGAACAGGGAGTGTTTTTAATCCGTGATAACACTGGAAGGTCGTGCAAAGTTCTTAGAATCACTAGGTTCTAAAAGGCGCTTTACATAAAAACAGAACATCAAATTCCTACATCAAACTTTTAAAGGGTTGGTCAGACTCAGAAATAAACCTGATTCTTAGATGAATTGGTATTTTTGGCCGACCATTCTGATTAAATCTTCCATGAAATCCCGAATGACTCTTAAACTTCTGGCTGTGGTATTACTGGTTCAATTTAGCTGGAGCGTTAACAGTCAGCCGTCATTCAACCTTGTACCAAGAGCAAAGGCTGATTTTACTAGCTATAGTGTTTTACCTTTTCCCGGTGGGGGAATGTCAGCATTGGATTTTAATGATGACGGTTGGGACGACATTACGATAACCACTTGGCAAGGTGATGGGGTTCACTTTTACGAAAATCATTTTGGAAATTTCACAGAGGTTTCTCCTATTAGCACGAGCCTTTATGGTCAGTATTATTCAGTTTGGATTGATTACAATAATGATGGGTCCAAAGAACTATTTGTCGTTTCAGAATCTGGTGGGATGCAAGTATTCAGTAAAAATGCGGCCGGTACATATGCAGAGGTCACTTCAATGGTTGGACTCTCTGGTTTGAATGGAGTCGCTCGGAGAGGTGGTGTTTTTGGGGACTTCAACAATGATGGTCTCCTTGATTTTTATCTATGCGCTTATAGCTTGGCTCATCAAAACACAATGTTTTTCCAAGACACGAATAATGTTTTTCAGGATGTGACATCCATTGCTGGAACTGCCAATGGGTTTAAGAGAAGTTTCCATGCTGTGATCATCGATTACAATAATGACGGGCTTTTAGACATGTATATAGCAAATGATTTTCACGATGGCAATACCCTTTACAAAAATAACGGTGACTCTACCTTTACAGACGTTAGTGCTCAATCGGGAGCATATGTTCAACTTGATGCTATGGGATTAGCTTTGGGTGATTATGATGGTGATTTAGACCTCGACATTCATATAACAGACAGAGGACAAGACAGTAAGTTATTACGAAATAATAATGATGGAACATTCACAGAAGTAGGCACTAGTATGGGCGTAGATTTTGTAAACGGATTTGGGTGGGGAAATAATTTTTTTGACGCGGACCAAGACGGAGATGAAGACTTGTATGTCACAACAGAGTACGAACCAATCAACAATCTGCTACCTAGTGCCATGTTTATTAATAATGGCTCCGGTCCATTCTCAAGTTTTAGTATTCCTGGAGACTCACTATTTGCGTTTTGTAATACTATTGGTGACTTCAACAAAGATCGCTTGACTGATATTGCAGTGCTTTGCTCTTGGAATATGCAGTCAATAATTTGGGAAAACAGAACACAAGTCGCAAACTCATCTCTTTCCATCAGATTTGAAGGATGTGAGTCTAATAAAGATGCTATTGGCACAACATTTCGCGCCTATGATGGAGGCAGCGCAAGACTTTTTTCTATCCATGGATCCCAGAGCTATATGGGGCAGAACTCGAATGAAAAAATAGTCCCATTAATAGGGTCTAATCTTTTAGACTCTCTAATTATTTATTGGCCATCAGGTCAACAAACATCTCATTATAACCTTGAGTCTAACCAAACTTTAATTATAAGTGAATGTTCCAGCCCGAGGCCTTTACCGACCATATTAGCTCCACATTTTGATTCTTTAGGGTTGACCATTTGTGGAGGTGACTCCATACTTTTAACTCTTAATGGTCATTACCCCACTATCTCTTGGTCCAGTGGTGAAACTACTGACAGCATCTATGTCAATTCTGCAGGAAGTTATACTGTTACAGTGACAAATCAATTTGGAGTTTCCGCAGCTTCTTCTCCAATCTCGATAATTGAAAGAGAATACCCTGCTTACACTATAGAATCAGAAATAGCAAGTTGTTTTACTGATGGTTCAATCCATCTAATTCCCGCTGACTCAAACGCTCTTTACTCATATCAATGGTCTAATCAATCTTCATCTGATAGTCTTGGCCATCTCAATCCTGGTGTATACTATGTAACCATCACTGATCAAGGTGAATGCGCAGTGACCGATTCTGTTATTATAAACGGCCCAACCAACTTCACTCATATTCATTTCAATGGCTCTTCTGAAGATGCTCTTTGCCATGCTGATAGCAGCGGCATTATATCTGTATTTCCCACGGGCGGATCAGCACCGTATCAATACTTATGGTCTAACCAGGAAACCACTTCATCGATTGCTATGCCAGCTGGAAATTACCACTTGACTGTGGCAGATAATTATAATTGCCAAAGAGATACATCATTCACAATAAATGAACCAGACCAAATCCTTGCTTACATATATCTCATCCCTGACACGAACTCTTCGGGTGTGGGCTCGATTGCATTGGACGTTTTTGGTGGCACGCCTCCTTACAACATCACGTGGTCAGATTCTCAATTGGGTGAAGAGGCCATTAATTTAGCCCCCGGTGATTATACCGTTGACATTGAAGATGGGAACCTATGTCAGAGGCAATTGACATTAAGCGTTCCTAATATCCTAGTTGCGGGTTTAGGCTCATCAACAAAGGATGTCTGTCAAATAAGTTGTTCAAGTCAACTTCATGGAATAGTGGTTAATAGTTCTGGTATTTGTAATTTAGATGTATCAAAAAAATCATTTGAAGTTTTCAACTTACATGGGCAAAAACTCAATTTTGACTTCGTTTTGACATCACAGAATAGCGGACTAATCAATTGCAAGCAAAAAGGTGGTCTCCTGATTCAAAGCGAAAGCCTTGATGTGCAGTGCAAAATCATTAATCTATGAAATCACTAGTTTCCATTCTTAATTGGGGGCTCTTATTGGTTATACCTATTTACGGTATTGGTCAGCCCGTTTTCACAAAGCTTGAATCATTGAAGGCGGACTTCGTTAGTTACAGTGCCTTCCCTACATATGGCGGTGGAATGTCTTTTTACGATTTCAATGGAGATGGTTGGGACGATATAACGCTTACAACAGATTTTGGCGCACGAGTTCACTTCTATGAGAATACTTTCGGTGTTTTTAAAGAAACGTTTCCAATTCTGACGAATTACACCAAGCATATTTATTCCGTTTGGATTGATTACGATAATGACGGAGATAAAGACTTTTTTTCCATATCAGAACTAGGGGGGATTCAAGTGCTTCAAAACCACCAAGGAAATTACGTAAACGCTACACTTGCTCTTGGCTTAGCCGGTTTTCCTTTTTCACTTCTCAAAGGTGGACTTTTTGGCGACTTCAATAATGACGGGCTATTGGACTTATATGTCTGCGAGTATAATTTAGTTAACCAAAACCACATGTTCTTTCAAGATTCAAATCATGTTTTTCAAGACGTCACGTTTATATCTGGAACAGGAAACGGATTGAAGAGAACCTTTCAGGGTGCCTTGATTGATTACAATAACGATGGTTTAGTAGATTTTTATCTGGCGAACGACATATTTGATGGTAATACCCTTTATAGAAACAATGGTGATTCTACATTTACAGATGTAAGTGTTGGATCTGGCACCTTTTTACAAATGGAATCAATGGGTTTGGCTGTTGGGGATTTTGATGGTGACTTAGACTTAGACATTCATATTACTGACCGGTTAACCGATAGTAAATTATTGAGAAATAATAATGATGGAACTTTCACCGAGGTTGGGACACAAATGGGGGTTGATTTTGCCCAAGGATTTGGATGGGGAAATAATTTTTTTGACGCAGATCTAGATGGGGATGAAGACCTGTATGTTGCGGGAGTTACACACCCAGCTTATGTGACCGTGCCTAGTGCGCTTTTTCTTAATAATGGCTCAGGGCCTTTTACCAATTCAAATATAACTGGAGACACTCTATATTCATTTAGCAGTGTATTAGGAGATTTCAATAATGACCGATTGACAGACATTGCAGTGCATAACTCTTGGCAAACCCAAGCATTAATTTGGGAGAATCAAACCAATATTTCGAATTCATCCATCTCAATCAGATTAAAGGGATGCGCTTCAAACAAAGATGGGATTGGCGCCCTAATGTATAGCTATTCAAATGGTGTAGCTCGGCTATATTCATTCCATGGGTCTCAAAGTTTTTTAGGACAAAGCTCAAGCAATTTAATTATTCCAATTGTCAATGCGCCCACCCTAGATTCCCTAAAAGTAAAATGGCCATCTGGTAATACGACCACACTGTCTAATATCTCTTCGGATCAATCCCTTGTTATTGAGGAATGCGCACTTCCCTCTCCTGCTCCAGTAATTTTAGTCCCTGATTTTGAGAACAACAACGCTACTTTATGTGATAATGATAGTATTCTAATCAAATTAGATGGAACCTATCCAATTGTCAACTGGTCTAGTGGACAAAATACAGATAGCATCTACATATCATCCGCGGGAACTTACACTGTTACAGTGATAAACCAATTTGGTGTTTCTGCAGCTTCTTCTCCCGTTTCCATAATTGAAAGAGAATACCCTGATTACACCATAAAATCGGAAATTGCCAGTTGTTTTAATGATGGTTCAATACTTCTAATTCCCTCTGAATCAAGCGCTATCTACTCATATCAATGGTCGAATCAATCTACTTCAAATAGTCTTAGTAATCTCAATCCCGGTGTTTACTATGTAACCGTCACTGATCAAGGTGAATGCGCGGTAAGCGATTCTGTAACAATAAACGGCCCAACCAACTTCACTCCTATTTATTTCAATGGCTCTTCCGAAGATGCGCTTTGCCATAATGATAGCAGTGGTATTTTATCTGTTTTACCCTCCGGTGGTTCTGACCCCTATGATTTTTTATGGTCTACTGAAGAGACTTCTTCCTCAATTAACGTCCCCGCTGGTAATTATAGGTTAACGATAAGTGATAGTTACAACTGCTCCAAGGATACTTCTTTCTCTGTCAATGAACCTGCTCAAATCCTTGCCTATGTCTACGTCACTCCTGACACTAATTCAGCCGGAAAAGGGGCGATTTCTCTTGATGTTTTCGGAGGCACTTCTCCGTATTCGATAGTCTGGAATGATCTGCAAAATCAAACCGGTGATTCTGCAATTAATCTATTTGCGGGAGAATACATTGCACAAATCAACGATTCGCGTCTCTGCCTTCGAGAAATTGAATTGACCGTTCCAAACTCCAATATTAATGGTGATCAAATTATTAGGTCAAACGAATGCGACTTGATTTGCACCAATCAAGCAAACTCCATTTTAGTGAGTTCGATCGAATGCTCTGACATTTTATCCAAAAAGAATTTGATTATCCAAAATATACTCGGTCAATCTATTCAACACAACGTAATCTTTGATAATTCAGGTAATGCTAATATATTCACCGAGCAAACTGGTATCATTATTATCAGTACAAATGATGGGCAATCATGCAAAATAATTCGATCGTGAAGCTTCCAGGTTTTTTATTCGAAGACAAATAGTTAAATCAATGATCAACCGGATAAATTTTTTTTTCATCTTGATTCTGGCTTCGATGATGCTTAACTGCTTGAAGTTGTTCAGTCAGCCCGTTTTCTCGAAAGTTCCATTGCAAAAGGCAAACTTCGCCAGTTATAGCGTTTTCCCTTTCTATACCGGTGGCGTATCTTTCACAGACTTTAATGAAGATGGTTGGGACGATATCACATTAACAACTTGGGTCGGTGATAAAGTTCATTTTTATGAAAATCATTTTGGAACCTTTACTGAGTCCTTCGTGATAAATACTGCTTACAGTGCTCAGTATTACTCAGTTTGGATAGATTATGACAATGATGGCGATAAAGACTTATTCTCCATATCTGAATGGAGTGGAGTTCAAGTTTTTAATCAAACCTCGATTGGTACATTCAGTGATGTAACAGCATCAGTAGGTCTTTCTGGTATCACTGGCATTATTCTGAGAGGAGGCGTTTTCGGGGATTTTAATAATGATGGTCTGCTTGACTTTTATTTATGTGCCTATAGCACTAATCATCAAAACAGAATGTTCTTTCAAGACCAGAATGGGGTTTTTCAGAATGTCACAGCGATTTCAGGCACAGCAAATGGGTTTAAACGAAGCTTTCATGCAGTCGTTCTTGATTATAACAATGATGGTTATGTGGACATGTACGTTGGTAATGATTTACACGATGGAAATACACTATACAAAAATAATGGTGACTCAACCTTTTCTGATGTAAGTATAGCATCTGGGGCTTATCAGGAATTAGATGCTATGGGGCTAGCGGTTGGAGATTTTGATGGCGACTTGGACCTAGACATTCATATTACTGATAGAGTTGTTGATAGTAAGCTACTTCGCAATAATAATGATGGAACATTCACAGAAGTGGGCACGGCAATGGGCCTTGACTTTGCAGGAGGACTTGGCTGGGGAAATAATTTCTTTGACATGGAATCAGATGGTGATCAAGACCTATATGTTTCCGCAGAATACGCCCCAACAAATAATACAAACCCAAGTGCAATTCATTTAAATGGTGGAGGTGGCCCATTCACCAGCTTCACTTTTCCGGGTGACTCCCTTATGTCATTCTCAAATGCCATAGGCGATTTAAACAATGATCGCGTAACTGACATTGCAGTGCATAACTCATGGAATATAAAATCTATGATCTGGGAAAACAAAACACCTCAGGTATCAGACTTGCTGACTGTTAAACTTGAAGGTTGTATGTCAAATAGAGATGCAATTGGAGCTAAGGTTTATGCTTATTCTGGAGGCTCATCCAACTTATATTCAACTCATGGTTCACAAAGCTTTTTAGGGCAAAACTCAACGAACATCAATATTCCCGTCCTTGGTTCATCAATAATCGATTCAATCAAAGTTAAGTGGCCTTTAGGTGGACTAACATCAATTTACAATATTGATCCCAATCAAACCATTATTATCAGTGAGTGTGGCGTGCATAAACCTTTACCAGTAATAATGGTGCCTACGTTTGACTCTACACATTTAACCTCATGCTCCGATGATTCAATTCTTCTTACAATCAATGGTGATTATCCCAATGTAACTTGGTCATCAGGAGAATCAACTGATAGCATTTATATATCGTCCGCTGGAACTTACCTCGTTACAGTGACAAATCAATTTGGAGTTTCCGCAGCTTCTTCTCCAATCTCGATAATTGAAAGAGAATACCCTGCTTACACTATAGAATCAGAAATAGCAAGTTGTTTTACTGATGGTTCAATCCATCTAATTCCCGCTGACTCAAACGCTCTTTACTCATATCAATGGTCTAATCAATCTTCATCTGATAGTCTTGGCCATCTCAATCCTGGTGTATACTATGTAACCATCACTGATCAAGGTGAATGCGCAGTGACCGATTCTGTTATAATATATGGTCCAACCAACTTCACTCCTATTAATTTCAATGGCTCTTATGAAGATGCGCTTTGCTATGATGATAGCAGCGGCATGATATCGGTCTTTCCCACAGGCGGATCAGCACCGTATCAATACTTATGGTCTACCCAAGAGACTTCTTCCACAATTAACGTCCCGACTGGTAATTATGGCTTAACGATAAGCGATAGTTACAACTGCTCTAAGGATACTTCTTTCAATGTCAATGAACCAGATCAAATATTGGCATATATTGATGTCGTTCCTGATACTAATTCAGCAGGAAAAGGGATGATTTCTCTTGATGTTTTTGGAGGTATTCCTCCATACTTAATTGCATGGAACGATAGCCTCAGTCAGCGAGGACCTGTTGCTGATTCTTTAATAACAGGAACATATCAAGTCGTAATTGAAGACTTCACAATGTGTGACAGAACTATTGATATTACTGTACCTAACGTTCAGTTGACAAGCCTCAATCAACCTTCAAAATCCATCACTGATTTAACTTGCAGACTAGAAGGTCAAAAAGTGCATTTGACTATTAATGACAATTTTCTTATCGAAAAAGGAGAGCAGCTTGAATTCGCCTTATATGATATAAACGGAAGAAAATTAGCCTTTCGAAAGGAGTTGATTAATGATGCAGAATACCTGTTGAACTTCGAGGGAAGAGGTGTTTTCCTGATAAAAGAAGTGACTTCTCAACAAGGATGCAAGGTAGCTAAGCCTTAAGCTGCTTCTTGAGCAAATTTCAGCTTCAACCTTTTCCTAATTATCCACGTTGCAGCATAAAGGAATGGCGTGTCCGCAAGAGCTACTAATGCCTTGAACATCCAGCCGTCTCGAATAAAACCCCCAATTGTTGCCCATTCCAATTCTCCAACAAAAAGCACCATCACTACGAGTGTTGTATCTACCAATTGCGAGACAATCGTGGAGGCATTATTTCTCAACCAAAGGTGTTTACCTCCAGTGAGCTTTTTCCAAAAATGAAATAAGCGAACATCCACCAACTGGGCTATAATATAGGCAAACATAGAAGACATGATAACCCTCCAGGAGTTGCCGTAAGCCATTTGATATAATTCATCGGACAATGGAGATGCCTCTATCGATGGGAACTGACTGCCGAGCCATAATATGAATAACGTGAAAATGAGCGCGGCAAACCCCATTAAAACAACCTTATTCGTCTTACTTCTACCATATATTTCTGATAGCACATCCGTGATAAGAAAAGTGATCGGATAAGGCAATACACCCGCTGAAATAGTAAATATCTTAAAGCCTAAATCGATTGTAATGAACTTATTAGCAATCAAATTACAGACGATCAATGCTGTAATGAATATGGTTGCTAAAAATAAATAGAGGGCATCAGCCTTTTGACGTGTGGCTCGATTCATAAAAGCAAATGAAGCAAATTTCTTATCGCTTCGATATTTTATTGTTCGAAATGGTTTTCTGTCGTGAGCTTTTGTGTCTGCCTTCATTAAACGATCGAAGAGATGCATGTTTTGTTTTCCGACCACTGACACGTTTGCGCCAAAGCTTAAAACTTGAATGTTTTAGATGAGTGCGCATCACCTCAATAACCTCCTGCTCAGTAAGGCCAAATTGGAAATGAATCGCCTCAAAAGGAGTTCGATCTTCCCAGGCCATTTCGATTACACGGTCAAATTCCAAATCAGTCAATTGCATGACTTTAAAACATCGCTTAAGACACATATGTTCAATTATCAAAGCAACATACTACTCATCCTTGCCTAGCCTCATCCATAAATATCCTCGATCTAATTAAAATTATTGATGTTTGAGCAGCAGGCATAAGAAAGACGGCACTATAAGTTAAAACCATTACAATTCTTCAAATCACTTTTATTCATTGTTATTTACTCAGTGACCTACGGTCAAACCCCTGAGTTGGATTCATTGAGAATTCAAGCCGATAAAAATCCTAAAATCCGAATGTTCAAATGAGCCCAATGCAAAGCATTTGCTAAATATGCAATGGTAGACAGCGCTAAAATCTGCTTAACAGAGTCTAGAGCAAAGAAAAACAGCTCAGCAGAAATTGAAATAAGCTGGCTTTTAACGGAGGCGGTAATTGACCAAGTGACGGCTAACGAAAATGCTGCAGCAATTCACTATGATAGTGCCTTTAGCATTATTTCTAGCGAACAACCTGCTTTTAGAATCACTCAAAAAGCTTATTTACAAGCCTTCCATTTCTATCGCTATTACAGTTTATGTGGCACAGGAGTAAATCGTTCAGCTGAATTTGTTGAATTATGCCAAAATGCAAACAACGACTCTCTCCTGATGTTGGGGCTACTTCAAGAAATGGAAATGCGGGAGTGCGAGGGAGACACATCCAAGAACAAAGAAATCAAATCAAGGATTGAACAACTCCTCGTTAAGCACCCTTCTTTCTTAGGCCTACTTCGATCGACTAGGTGCATCAGAGTCCTTTTTTGAGCGGTGGCCTCAGGCTATAAAGTACTATCTTGAAGCAGAAAACAGATATCTAGGCAGAAATGATGAAGAAGCCATTTCCCAACTGTATATGTCAATGGCTGACGTTTATGATCAATTGAATGATCATCGAAAAGCAAAAAAATATTTACTGCGGATTAAAGAATTCAGGGATAGCAAGCAAGATCATTTGATCGATGATTATTACAACACATTAGGTTGGTCACCGGGTTGAAAATTGCAGTTGATGCTTTTGATCGTTATGAAGAGATGATAGCCTTAGATGGGTTATTTCAAATCTATCAAGATTCTGACCCTAAAAAGACCTTTGATTATTTCAAGCGTTTCGCTGAATTGAAACTTCAATTTAGAGACAAGGAAGATTCTATGCACGCTCTGCAACTGGAAGTTGCATTCTTTCGAGAACAGAAGCAAAATGAAATATACAATCTTGAGTATCAATCAAGAGTCAAGTCTTTGCAATTAGAGCAAAGCAATATGCGCGTTCTCTTCATTGGCGTGGGTCTTATTATATTATTAATTCTATCTGTCATTATATTCATTTACTGGCTCGAACTCAAACAACTTGTGTCTTCTTTAGAAGACTCTCTCGAGGTGAATCAGCGCATTATTTCAATGATTAGTCATGACTTTAGAGGTCCTCTAAATAATGTGAAGCTTACATTAGAACTGCTTCAATCGAAGGACATCAATGCCGCAGAATTCGCCATATTATCAAAAGATCTTTATCGGCAAAGTGCCGACTTAGCTTTAATGTTTGACTCATTCGTTGGCTGGGCAATATCACAACGCAATGGTTATATACCGTCACGCATACCATTTAAGTGGTCAGATGTAGTGGAAGAAGTGATAAGCATATCTAAGCCTTTGGCAAAGCTTAAAAACATTAAAATCAACGTAAAAGCACATTCAAGCATAAGCGTAGAAACAGACCGTATGGCCTCGTCACTTATCCTAAGAAACCTTATTTCTAATGCAATAAAATACTCTCATCACGATTCTGAAATCGATATAGAGTACATGCAAGACAAAGACTTCGCAATTACCAAAGTTCATGATTTTGGAATAGATATTGCTTTAGAAAAACTTTAGAAAATATTGATCAAAGGTGACGGGTCAATCTTAGGTGCAAATAATGAGTATGGTGCAGATTTAGGCCTCCGTATGGTAATTAAATAGGTTAATGGCATTGGAGGCACAATCAATGCTGAAAGCATAGAAAAAGAAGGGTCAACTTTTACCGTTCGTATTCCTTTGAAACTACAAAGCTCCCACTAATTTGAAATAGTCTTTTAAAATCCTTTTTAAGAGATTTTTCTCTTCATTATCTACCCAAATCTCCATCTCCTTATTTTGAGCTGAAATGAGAAAAAAAGAGACTTTTTCGTCTTCTAAGGCTGTATATACTTTCGAAGCCACGTGTTGATGACTTTCCATATTCATCTCAGAAATAATGAATGTATCAAGTGGGCTTGATATTGTTAATCGATGAGGTATAATCAAGGACGAGTCCACTGAAAGCATAATGTAAGCAGCGTCATTTCGCCAGTCAGTTACAATCGTAAAATATGACTTCCTAATTTCCTGGTTTGCGTTTGACTCCTTTAACTTCAACAGGTTAAAGCCAGCATCCTCTCTTGTTTTCTTTTCGTAATAATACTGCCTCAAGTTTTTAAAATACAATTCATCAGATTCCAAAACCTTGAAATCAAGCTGCTTTATTTTAAGCTGTTTTTGAGCTGGATTGGAAATGATGGCCAATGCAATCAACCCAATAAACACGACTAACAAAGACTTTCCTAAAAATCCGAATTTCATAAAGGCGAAACAATCATATAGCTGAGTATGTTTGAACCCTCTATCGAAAACAACCCCATGAAAATTGCCATTATAGGTTCCGGCATCGCAGGATTGTCAGCAAGCATTAGATTACGTCTCAAAGGATATGAAGTAGACGTTTATGAGGCCAATGAGTATCCTGGAGGGAAATTGCATGCTTTCTCTTTAGGTAAGTATCGATTTGATGGAGGTCCTTCCCTATTTACTATGCCTCAATATGTTGAAGAGCTATTTGAGCAGTCAGGTAAAGTCACAGAACACTATTTCAATTTCGAAAAAGTAGATGAGGCCTGCACATACTTTTGGGAAGATAAAACAGTACTATCTGCCAAAAGTGACCCTCAGAATTTTGCAAATGAAGCTGCTCGAGTGCTCAATTATCCTGCAAGTGAATTGATGGATTATTTTGATCATATTAAAAATATTTACGATCACTCTGCTTCAATTTTCCTTGAAAAATCTTTGCATAAATCCAATACCTGGCTTTCAAAAGAAACACTTACTGCTCTTTTAAAGATTAGGCAATATGATCTTTTCAAGTCAATGCATCACGCTAATATGATCAGACTTGGTGAACCACATTTGGTCCAGCTCTTTGATCGATTTGCTACATACAATGGTTCACATCCACATAAAGCACCGGGGATATTAAATGTCATTCCATGGCTAGAGCATGGTTTTGGTACTTTCTTTCCAAAAGGAGGTATGGAGCAAATTCCGAAATCATTGCATCGTCTAGCTGAAGAATTGGGTGTGCAATTTCACTTCAATAGTCGTGTTGATCAAATAATTCTTCAAAATAAAAAGGCAATTGGTGTATCCGTCAACGGACAGGAAATACTGGCAGAAAAGGTTGTAAGCAATATGGACGTGTTTTATACTTATCGAAAACTGCTCTTGAAATCTAAAGCTCCAGAGAAAATTCTGAATCAAGAAAGATCCAGTTCTGCTCTTGTTTTTTATTGGGGCATCAAAAAAGAGTTCAAGAACCTAGGTTTGCATAACATCCTGTTTAGTGAGCGATACAAAGCTGAGTTTGACAGCATTTTTAATGAAGGTGACATAATTGACGACCCTACAGTCTATATCAATATCTCCAATAAACTTGAAAAAGGAGATGCTCCTGACGGCTGTGAAAACTGGTTTGTAATGGTCAATGCGCCCAATCATAAGAATCAAGATTGGAATGAAATATCCCAACGAGTAAAGAAAGCTGTGATTAAAAAACTCAATCGTATACTCAACACTGACATTGAGCCCTTGATAGAAGAAGAAAAAATTTGGACACCTCAAGGAATAGAGGAAGATACTCTAAGCCACCAAGGCGCTTTATATGGTAATGCATCTAACAGTCAATTTGCTGCCTTTTTAAGGCATCCAAACTTCTCTTCATCCATAGACAATTTGTTCTTTTGCGGAGGCAGTGTCCATCCAGGTGGAGGAATTCCACTTGCATTGCTATCAGGGAAAATCACATCTGAAATGATTTAAATTTTGTTTAGTAAGGTAAATATATCGATTGCTGTTCTGATCATTTTTCACCTTGTTGGAATTGGAGGTGTAGTCTTTGGCGATGCACAAGAATTTCTAATGTTGACGCCTCTCAACTTACTGCTAACAGCACTTTTAATAGCAATAAATCATCCTAAAGGTCATTTCTCTTGGGTATTCATATTCACTTATTTGGCTGGTTATATTGTAGAACTAATAGGTGTAAACACAGGTTTCCCTTTTGGGAATTACGTCTACGGAGAAGCGCTAGGATACAAACTTTTTGAAACGCCCTTAATGATAGGGGTAAACTGGCTTATCCTACTCTACGCAACGAACGCTATAGCGCAAAAATTTGGACAAACTGCGATTACAAAAGCTCTATTTTCTGCTGCCTTTATGGTTATTCTGGACTACATAATTGAGCCTGTAGCTATCACCTATGATTTTTGGACTTGGACAAGCGGTGTTCCACCCTTTTCAAATTATGCAGCATGGTTTGTGATAGCATTTGCTTTGTCGTTCATTTGGCAATTGAATAAAATGAAATTGAACACTCAAATGGCCATAGCTGTTTATGGGATCGAAATTCTCTTTTTTGGAGTATTAAATTTGATTCAATTGTGATCTTACACATCCTCATATTGTTTTTGACATTTTTCGTGATGGAGTTCATGGCGTGGGCTACTCACAAGTATTTAATGCATGGACTTGGGTGGTATTTTCACAAAGACCATCATCAACCTACGAAAGGAGTTTTTGAAAAAAATGATGTCTATTTTCTAATCTATGCTATCCCTAGTTGGTTGTTAATCATGTTTGGCATGATGGCAGAAAATGACATCAGAGTGTCAATTGGCTCAGGCATTGCATTGTATGGCATTGCCTATTTCTTGGTACACGAAGTGTTTATTCATCAGCGTCTATCATGGTTTAAAAGAACCGATAATTTATACTTCAGAGCTATAAGAAAAGCCCATAAAGTTCACCACAAACACTTGGGGAAAGAGCATGGAGAATGTTTTGGAATGTTGATCGTCCCGATCAAGTACTTTCGAGAAGCAATGCGTAGCAAATGATTCCAGACCAGTATCACTATATCCTCATCAATCTGCTCACCATAGCTTATCCTCTCGCTCAAAGCTATGAACCTAGAATTCGTTTTTTAAGTAATTGGAGGGCGATATTCACTGCAACAGCAATTGCTGGAGGTGTTTTCTTGGCTTGGGATGAGCTATTTACTGCCTTGGAAGTTTGGGGTTTCAATGAACGCTACTTACTAGGTATCTACATTGGCCGTTTGCCGATCGAAGAGTTCAATTTCTTCCTGACCGTTCCTTTTGCATGTCTGTTCATTTATGAAGTACTGAACCATTTTGTCAAGAAAGATCTACTTGGAAAGTACCATCAGTCTATTACCTTCTTCTTGCTTCTTTGCACGTTGTTTTTAGGGACATATTTTTCGCCAAAGCTTTACACTACGGTCAACTTTTATTTTGCTGCCATCTTGCTATCACTTCAATTCTTTTTCTTCAAATTTCCTTGGATGGGAAGATTTTATCTCGGCTTTTTTGTGAGTCTAATACCTTTTATAATTATGAATGGATGGCTCACCGGAATGTTCACAGAAGAACCCATTGTTTGGTACAATGACATGCAAAATATGGGTCTTAGGTTAGGCACAATACCAGCAGAAGACTTGATATATTTACTTGGATATTTGCTTCTTGTAACAATCATTTATGAGAGCGCCAAAAGGAAAAACCTCACGTCTGACTTAGACTAAATTAGCGCAATCACTCATAAGATCGTTACTTTTGAATCAAGTAAGAATCTACGCTCATGAAAGGTATTATCACTTTAGTCTTAACACTGTTTGTCCTAACGCTAAATGCACAGGACAATATTCATGTTTTCAAAACTTCAAAGCTCAACGTTAACTTAAAGGGTGAAAAAATTGAAACGAGCACAGCCGAGCCTACCGTTATTACTATTGATTTAGCTGGAGAAACATTAACAGTTGAATCTTCTAGTACTGAAGTTCATGAGCTCTTAAAAGAAAAAATGACCTTGCATATTGACAAGCAGATGGGGGCAATTGGCCCACAATATAGTTTGCAATTAGACGAATTCACTTTCGCTCATTTCTACATGAATATGCAAATGATCATCTTCACAAGAAATGACATTCATCCGTTGGAATGGGGGATTCAGTTTTTAGAAGTTGAGAAAGTTGGCTCTTAGCTAGCCCCAACCATTTATAATAGGGATATAGACGGTCAGAAAACCAGTGATCCATCCAAAATAGATTTGTCTCAAATCATGAGACTCTAGAATATACCTTGCGCTTCCTACCAATCCACTTGCAACCAATCCAAGCATTACAAACCCAACAATAGGAAGGTCGTATACTTGAGCGACTGCATAAATTCCTGCTGTTAACCCTCCCATTCCTATCATATGAATACTGATTTTGGTGTAAAAGGTCAGAATAAAACCCATTGTTACGGCTAAGCTACTGCCTAAAAATATACTATAAAACAGCTCTGGTAGAGGGATTCCCTTCATCAAATAATAGTTGATGAAATAAAGAACCATTGAAAAGGCAAAGGGTACTAATCGATCTTTTCTTGAATGAAGTTCCATCGAATCAACCAAGTTTCGCCATCTAAGAAAGAGGGTGAAAAGCAAGGGCAAAAGAACCGTGTTAATGAATACCCCAGCTAAGATGAACAATTGAGCAGAAGTGGTCATTGTCTGAGAAATGTAGGTGTTCAGACTAAAAACAATCAACAACCCAGCGGTAGGAAGAAAAACCGGATGAAACACATATGAAGTAATTTGAGCGACCTTTCTCATAGTTCTTTTCTTAACCGCGCCACGGGAATATCTAATTGCTCGCGGTATTTGGCAACAGTTCTTCTTGCAATATTATAACCTTTATCCTTGAGCTCCTTGACTAAATGCTCATCTGTCCAAGGCTTTTGTTTATCCTCTAAATCAATCAAGTCTCGCAATATTTTTTTTACTTCCCGGGTACTCACTTCCTCCCCTTCATCATTGGTGAGAGACTCCGAGAAAAAATACTTGAGTGGCACTGTACCATATGATGTCTGTACATATTTACTATTCGAAACCCGACTGATTGTGCTGATGTCCATGCTCACTCTTTCGGCAATATCTTTCAAAATCATTGGCCTCATTTTCGTTTCATCTCCAGTTTCAAAAAACGCACGTTGATAATCTACAATGGCTTCCATAGTCATGATAAGCGTATTCTGCCTTTGTTTGATGGCGTCAACAAACCATCTTGCGCTATCGAGCTTTTGTTTCACAAACGTCATGGCATCCCGCTGTGCTTTATTAGGCTTCCCCTTTATGCGCGCAAAATCATCCAACATTTCTGAATACTTCTTAGAAAGACGCAACTCAGGCGCGTTTCTCCCATTGAGTAAAACCAGCAATTTCTCTCCTTCATTGATCACTGTAAAATCTGGAATAACTTGCTCAATAGGCCTCGATGATTCGTTTAACGAGTTACCCGGCTTCGGATTAAGATGTGTAATTTCTTCAATAGCATCCTTTAAATCTTCATCACTTATTTCAAGTCGATGGGTGATTTTATCGTAATGCTTTTTGATAAACTCAGTATAGTGTTTCTCCAAAACCTCAATAGCCGTACGAATAGTCACTGCATGCTCTTTTCTCTTCAATTGAATCAAAAGACACTCGCGTAAATCGCGTGCTCCAATTCCTGCCGGATCCAAATCTTGAATGTGCTTTACAAGTAATTCTTCCAATTGCTCTTCGGTGACCATGATATTCTGAGTAAAGGCCATATCATCAACGATGGAAGACAACTCCCTTCTCAAATAACCGCTATCATCTAAGCTACCGACTAAATGCTCACATATAATGGCTTCTTGCTCCGTTAATCTTGAAAGATTCAACTGTGATAACAGTCTATCGTGAAAGGTAGATGTAGTGCCAATCGGCACACTTTTTTCCTCGTCATCCGATGAATAATTACTTGCCTGGTATTTATAATCAGGCGTATCATCATCATCCATATAGTCGCTGAAGTCAAACTCCTTCTCTGATTCGCTTACTTCCTCTCCGTAATCGTCTTCTTGATAGTCATCGTCACTAATTTCGTCCTTGCCCTCTTCAAGTGCGGGATTTACTTCCATTTCTTCCTTTATTCGCTCTTCCAGAGCAATGGTCGGAAGCTGCAACATTTTCATCAACTGAATCTGCTGAGGACTCAGTTTCTGAAGCATTTTCTGCTGTAATGATTGCTTTAACGCCATTGTTCTATTCTTGGCTCAAGAGAGCGATAGGATTAATTTACAGCTTTAAAATTCGGCATTTTTTGGTGTTCGCGGGAAAGGAATTACGTCACGAATGTTCGTCATGCCCGTTACAAAGTTGATCAATCGTTCAAAACCGAGGCCAAACCCACTGTGAACACACGTTCCAAATTTTCTCGTTTCTAAATACCACCACAAGGATTCTTCTTCAATTCCAAAATCTGCAACTTTCTGCTTGAGTATATCATATCGTTCCTCTCTTTGCGAGCCGCCTACAATTTCACCAATGCCAGGGAATAAAATATCCATCGCTCGGACCGTTTTACCATCTTCATTTAGACGCATGTAAAATGCCTTTATGGATGCTGGGTAATCATAGAGAATCACTGGTTTACCAAAATGCTTCTCAACAAGATAACGCTCATGCTCACTTTGCAAATCAGCGCCCCATTCTTCAATGATGTACTGAAATTTTTTCTTCTTATTGGGCTTGCTATTTCGTAGAATATCAATTGCCTCTGTATAACTGCAACGCACAAATTCGTTCTCAGAGACGAACTTCAACTTCTCCAATAAAGGCATTGACCGCTTATCTTCAGGAAGCCCTTTCTCCTCTTGGAGTTGTCTTTCATGTAAAAAGTTTAAATCATCTCCGCATTGTTCGATTACATAACGAATGACATACTTAAGACAGTCTTCTGCCAAGTCCATATTATCGAATAAATCATTGAAGGCCACCTCAGGTTCGATCATCCAAAATTCTGCTAAATGACGTGTGGTGTTGGAATTCTCGGCTCTAAATGTTGGGCCAAACGTGTATACCTTTCCTAGACCTAGGGCGAATAACTCTGCTTCTAACTGACCTGAAACAGTAAGATTTGTCTCTTTTCCAAAAAAGTCTTCCTTCCAGTTAATGCTTCCATCCTCATTTTTAGGAGGGTTAGCTGGATCAAGCATACTCACACGAAACATTTCTCCCGCGCCCTCGGCATCAGAACCGGTCACAATTGGAGTGTGAACCATGAAAAAGCCATTATCATTAAAGTACTTGTGAACGGCAAATTGAAGCGCATGACGCAGTCTAAAAATGGCTCCAAAAGTTTGGGTGCGCGGACGTAAGTGAGCAATTTCTCTCAAAAATTCCATCGAATGTTTCTTGGGTTGAAGAGGATACTCTTCAGGGTCAGAGTCACCCAAAATCTCAATCATTTTGCTGTTCAACTCTATGGTCTGCCCGTTGCCTTGAGACTCAACTACAACGCCTTCAATTTTCAAACAAGCACCAGTAGTGATGCGCTTGAGTGTGTCTTCTGACTCATTCTCAAAGTCAACCACTACTTGAAGATTCTTTACAGTAGAACCATCGTTAAGAGCAATAAATCTGTTGCTTCTAAATGTTCGAACCCAGCCTTTGATTTCGATTTCTTGACCAATTGGCTCTTTATCGATGATCTCCTTAATATTCATGATGTGCAATTCAATATTGAGTTGCAAAGGAAAGAAGTAGCAATGAATTGGAGACCAATCAAATGAAGAGATTTCTGAGAGCTACAAAATGCTAGTAAACGTCCAAAAGTCTGCAGCCTTCTTCTCGGAAAATAACCCAACCCCATTCAAGGATTCCGGTTTGGGTTTCAATTTCATAATAGTATTCACCTGGTCTTCTAATAACAGAAAGTGTACTATCAGAGCTTTCGCATTCTGGAATATTTACTGGAAACGCGGATATTTTCCCTTCATACCTTAGAAGATCAGGGGAACTGTTATCTGTTGAGTCTGCCACCCAAACATCAACCCAGCCATCATTCGAAAACTCGGTATAAAACTCACGAACAAACACACACTGATTACTATTGACGTCTGCTTCTGGACAATAATTATAAGCTCCAAAAACAGTGCACCCGTTACAATCGCCTTCCTTCTCTGCCTTTGAGTCATAATTTGATATGCATTCAAGATTCTTCTTACAACCTTTTCGCTTACAGGAATAAGAAGTGAGTAAAATGCCAACGGTAAATAATCCGAATAAAATTTGTTTGATGTGAGCAGTTTTCATTTTTCAAAAATAAGTGAAACCTTGTAAGCTGAAATTGAGGAAACCAATCATTTTTAGACAAAAAATTTCAGCCAATGACCAAAGTAATTTTGAGCTTATTAACTGCAATTGCATTTTTTAGTTTTTCAAATGATTTAAATGCCCAAGAAGAAACACCTTCACTTTCTTAAGAAATTATGGATGCTTATGACTACGAGAGTATAATTATTGCAGGCCATAATTATGAAATAAATGGCAAGCTTTATCCTTACGGCATGTTCAATCATCGCCTAAGAAGAGAGTTAAGGGGAAGTGATATGGCCATTGATTCATACAGGAAGTATAGAAAGAAATTGTTTGGCGCTTTATTTCTAGCAATTGGAGGTCCCGTTCTGGGCACAATAGGAAGTATAATTACGATGAATCCTGCACCCTATTTTGCAGGTTCTTTTATTGCACTTGGTGCATTCCCAATTGCCTATGCCGCTGACCGATATTTTCAACGGGCAGCTTGGTTTTACAACAGAGATGTTCTAAAAGAGGCTATTCAAGAGCATGAGGATGAAATGAATATAGAAGACTAATTCGTTCATCCCAAAAAACAACCACTCAACACACAGGAAACGTTTTTGTCATTTTTTGTTTCCTGTGTTATTAATGTCTCTACATTCGCATTCTCAAAGGAGAAACTCGAATGGACGAAAAAGGAATTGAAATTTTAGGAAAAACAGCTCATCTGTTCATGCGCCTTGGTATCAAGAGCATGACAATGGATGATATTGCTCGACAATTAGGAGTTTCTAAGAAGACTCTTTACTTGTACGTTTCAGATAAAAATGATCTTGTTGTGAAAGTGATGCAACAAATCGTACAGCATGAAAAAGACTTTTCCAATCATCTTTGCGAGATTCACGATAATTCGATTGATATGCTGTTTGCGCTGAGCAAGGATGTTGCGCAAAAATTTGGTCAGATGCATCCATCAATCAATTATGATATGCAGAAATATCACCCAGAGGCGTGGAAGATTTACGAAGATTTCAGAACGACTTTCATTGCCGACTGTATTAAGGAAAATCTTGAAAGAGGAATTAATCAAGGATTGTATAGAAGCAATCTAGACTCATTTATTGTTTCTCGTTTATACGCCAACAAGATGGACATGTGCAGTGATAGTGAGGTCTTTCCAGCTGATAAATACGACTTCAAGACTATTCATTTTGAAATGATGCGCTATCACATTAGAGGTGTCGCTAGCGATAAAGGCCTCGCCTATTTGAAAGAAAAAATCAAACAAGAAAACATCCAATTATAATTCATGCGATCACTACTTATAACGGCTATCGCTTTGTGTATTGGTATATCCAGTATTCAAGCGCAGAGTGCTTCAGTGCAAACATTTACGCTTGCAGAGGCGCAAGCTTATGCCATAAAAAATAACGAACAGCTCAAACAGGCGGGTTTCGACATTCAGATTTCTGAGGCTAAAGTCAGAGAGACAACAGCGATAGGTTTACCGCAATTGAGCGGAGAAGCGGGAATGAACTACTACATTGATGTCCCTACCCAAGTGGCACCAGCGAGTACATTCGATCCAACAGCTCCAGCGGATATTCTAGTGCCTTTGCAGTTCGGTCTTCCATTTTCAGCAACAGCCGGAATCACGGCTTCTCAATTGCTTTTTGATGGAAGCTATTTTGTAGGCTTAAAAGCATCAAAGGCATACCTGAATTATTCTCAACTAAACAAAGAAAGCACTGAAATATCAGTCAGAAATCAAATTGCTCAAACGTATTTTGCCCTATTGTCTTTAGATAAGACGCTTGAATCATTAAAAGCGAATAAACTCACTGTTGATCAAAGCTCTGCTGAGACTAAAGCCTTATATGAAGTGGGTTTTGCTGAAAAACAAGACGCTGATCAAGTGCGCTTAGCACAATCCAACTTACAATATCAGATCGACATGATCGGAAGACAAAGAGCATCAGTAATGAATGCGCTTAAATTTCAAATCGGTCTTGCTGCTGATCAGGAAATCACGCTGAGCCAAACATTTGAAGAACTCTTAGGAACAGTAGAAGGAATGGCCATTTTAGATCAATCTTTCTCCATCGAAAACCATATTGATTATAGAACGGTCAACCAAGGTATCGAGCTATCTGAGCTTTCGCTTTCAGCCGAAAAAACTAAGAATTATCCTCAGTTAGCGGCATTCTTCAATCATAGCCAAAATGGTTTTAGCCAAGACTTTTCTGAATTATTTTCCAATACATTTTACCCGACAACTATTGCAGGACTCCAATTGAATGTCCCAATTTTTAGCTCTGGAATGCGTTTTTACAAAACCAAACAAGCCAAACTTGAGCTTGAGAAAACTCAAAGTCAAAAACGTCAAATTGAACAAAACTTGAATATGCAAGCTGAAACTGCTCAAGGTGATTATGCCAGCGCGCTTCAAAACATGTCGGTAGCAAAAGAAAATCTTGAATTAGCAGAAAGCATAAAGAAAACGACAAACACAAAGTACAAGGAGGGTGTTGTATCAAGTTTAGACTACGCTCAATCTGAGTCACAATACTTGCAAACACTTTCCACCTACATAAACACAGCTCAGAACCTTTTCCAAGCAAAACTAAACCTAGACAAAGCACTAGGGAATAATTAATTCCATTCGCCAACAATTACAATATATAACCATGAAACTTTTTATTTACACTGCCATTGTTGCCCTTTTTCTCGCCTCATGCGCTCAAGAAGCCACAACAGATTTAGGGAAATTACAATCTAGAAGAGATTCTTTGAAAATAGCTCGAACCAATATTTCGGATGAACTCAAAGCACTTGAACTAGAGATAAACGATGTAGACACAAACATTAATGAACGCGTCACTAATGTGACTGTGTTAGCATTAACAACTGCACCTTTCGAGCATTTCTTCAATGTACAAGGTGTGGTCGAGACAGACCAAAACGCTCAAATTTTTGCGGAAGCTGCTGGAAAAATCACTTCCATAAACGTAAAAGAAGGCGATCAAGTGACCAAAGGCCAAGTGCTAATGACCATTGATAGCAAGATTATTGGCAACCAAATCGATGAGTTAAAATCAAGACTTGAGCTTACCAAAACCCTTTTTGAAAAGCAAGAAGCTCTTTGGAAACAAAACATCGGTTCTGAGATTCAATTCCTACAAAGCAAGAACAACTATGAATCTCTTCAGCAGAACTTAGAAACGCTACAAGCCCAAAAGGCACTGTACAACATTACAGCTCCTTTTGCTGGAATAGTAGATGAAATTAACCCAAAGATTGGCGAAATGGCAAACCCCGCTATGCCAGCTTTTCGATTAATAAACACGGAAATAATGTATGTGAAGGCCGACATTACAGAGCGCTATATAGGTCAAATAAAAGAAGGCGATAAGGTGATGATCCATTTTCCATCTGCAGACACGAAGGTTGAATCTAAAATCCACAGAATAGGAAGCTTTATTAACCCAAACAACCGATCATTCAAAATCAAATTATTACTCGACAATTCTGATAAAATGTTGAAGCCAAATATGCTTGGTGAATTAGAGGTGCGCGACTACAAAAGAGACAGCGCAGTTGTCATTCCTACTTCACTCATTCAGATCACTCCAACAGGAGAAGAGTTTGTGTACGTGATAAAAGAAAACGGTGGGCAAAAAACAGTTGTTAAAACTATGATCGAGTCAGGCATGACGTATGATAATAACAGCGAAGTTTTAAAAGGATTGACAGGCTCAGAAACGCTTGTAAGCCAAGGAGCTAGATCAATCAAAGATGGCGATGTAGTAAAAACAGAAGCCTAATCAGCAGATTTTAAAAAGACTATAATGGAACAAACGAATAAAAATAAATTTCTGCGGCAATTTGGGCTGACAACCGCAAGTATCAACAACCGAATTACGGTGATGGTAGTGTTGATTATAATGGTAATTGCAGGATTGGGCAGCTACATAAGCATGCCTCGAGAAGCTTTTCCAGAGATTGTAATCCCTACTATTTATATAGGAACGCCTTACCCGGGTAACTCTCCTGTGGATATTGAAAAACTGGTTACCCGTCCGCTTGAAAAAGAAGTAGGCTCGATATCAGGAATTGACCGAATCACCTCTACTTCTGTAGAAGGTTATTCAACTATTATGGTTGAATTCGATTTCAGTATTACCCCAGAACAAGCTTTGAGAAAAGTGAAAGACAAGGTTGATATTGCAAAAGGAGATCAAGATTTCCCACAAGATTTACCGGCAGATCCGAACGTCTTCGAAATGAATCTTTCCGAACTCACTCCTATTATGAACATCAACTTATCTGGAGACTTCAGCATTGATCAATTGAACGATTATGCCGAGATTCTTGAAGACAGAATTGAAAAGCTTAGCGAGATCACTGAAGTTGACATTAGAGGCGTTCAGGATAAAGAAATGAAGGTAAATGTTGACTTATTTAAGCTTCAAGCCAACAAATTAAGTTTCAATGACATCGCTGGTGCTATCAACAATGAAAACCTCACGATAAGTGCTGGTAATATTTTAGAGGGCGACATTAGAAGATCTGTTCGTGTGATTGGTGAAATAGAGAATGCTGCAGATCTGGGTAATGTCATCGTAAAGCAAGAAAATCAAGACATCGTCTATTTAAGAGACATTGCTGAGGTGGTTTTTGAAGAAAAAGAAGCTGAAAGTTATGCTCGTGAATACGAGAAGCCGGTGGTGATGGTTGATGTGAAGAAACGTGCTGGTGAAAACTTGATCGAAGCTTCCGACAATATTGCTAAAATATTAGCCGCGGCTAAGGAGAATGACTTTCCAGAAAACTTAGACATAAGTGTAACAGGGGATCAGTCAAAGCAAACTCGAACTCAAGTGAGCGAACTTGAAAACTCGATCATTTTCGGAATGCTACTCGTCATTCTTGTCCTTTTATTTTTCTTAGGATTAAGGAATGCATTGTTTGTTGGAGTGGCTATTCCGCTTTCCATGTTCATTTCGTTTTTCATCCTCAGCTTGACTGGCGTAACGCTGAACATGATGGTGCTTTTCGCATTAGTTTTAGCCCTAGGAATGTTGGTTGATAATGGTATTGTAGTGGTAGAAAACGTTTATCGATTGATGAGCGAAGGATCAAGTGCTTATGATGCTGCAAAATATGGAGTGGGAGAAGTGGCGTGGCCAATTATTGCCTCGACTGCAACAACACTTGCGGCCTTCTTACCATTGATGATTTGGCCAGGGTTGATGGGCGAGTTTATGTTCTACCTTCCTTTTACATTGATTATCGTATTGGGCTCTTCTCTCTTTGTGGCTTTGGTGATCAATCCTGTTTTAACCATGCTTTACATGCGGGTAGAAGAACCTGAGATGGCAGCCAAAAGAGCCATCACAATTGGATCAATCACTATGCTTCTAGGCTTTCTTGTTTCGTTCGGAATAACTTGGTTGGGCAACCTTCTTATTTTCTTAGGCGCAATGGTTATTATAACCAAGTTCCTATTGACGCCTGCCACGAATAAATTCCAAAGAGTAGTGCTTCCGTATTTGGAGCGAGTCTATGAAAAAACGTTGGCTGTGACCTTTAAAGGTAAACGACCATTAGGATTGTTTTTTGGATCAATCGGCCTTTTGGTTTTTTCAGGCATCTTGTTATGGCTGTTTATGCCGAAAGTGGTTTTCTTTCCAGCAAACATGCCTAACTACGTGAACGTTTTCTTAGAAGGACCCATCGGAACTGATATAGAAGTTATAAATAAAACAACCAAAGAATTAGAAGAAAAGTTAATCGACTATGCATCTCAGTATGAAGTTGTCACAGAAGAAAACGGCATCTCTTATCGGAACAATTTTCTAATCGAATCAATAATTGCACAAGTTGGGGCTGGCACTTCTGATCCGAATGAAGGGCCTTCTATGGCAGCAACTCCTCACAAAGCACGAATAACGGTGTCTTTCGTTCAATTCCAATACAGACGTGGTGTGAGCACTAATCAAGTAATGGATGAAATACGCGAATTGGTAGGAGATGCACCAGGTGTTCAAATTACAGTAGATAAAGATCCGGGTGGACCACCGCAAAAAAAGGCTATTAACATCGAGGTTAGCGGAGACGACTACGATCTCCTTTTGGCTGAAGCCGAAAACATCAAGGAATTTGTGAATTCGCAAAACATCCCGGGTATCGAAGAGTTGAAGCTGGATGTGCAAATGGGGAAACCAGAAATGCCATTGGAAATCAATCGTTCGAAAGCGCGAAGACTAAACGTTTCAACGGGGCAAATCGGATCTACTTTGAGAAATTCTCTTTTTGGAATGGAAGTAAGCTCATTCAAAGAAGGAGAAGACGAATATCCAATCATGATTCGCCTGCAAGACAAGTATCGATATGACAAGGATGCCTTGATGAATCAGCAGATAACATTCCGCGATCAGTCGAATGGTCAAATTCAACAAGTGCCAATATCTGCCGTTGCCACCGCTAGCAATTCTACCACATTTAGCGCTGTAAAGCGTAAAGGTCAAACTCGATTGATTACAATTTCATCCAATGTATTGGAAAGTGATAATCCGAACGAAGTTGTCGCACAAATAAAAGAGGCGTTAGACCTTTATGATACTCCAGAGGGAGTGGGCGTTAAGTTCACAGGACAGCAAGAAGACCAAGAAAAGGAGATGGCCTTTTTAAGTACTGCTCTATTGGTCGCTGTATTCTTGATTTTTCTAATCTTAGTTGCTCAATTTAACTCAGCCTTGACGCCATTCATAATTGTTGGTTCGGTTGTATTGAGTTTGATAGGGGTGTTCCTTGGACTAGTTATATTTCAGATGGACTTCGTGATCATCATGACCATGATCGGCATCATTTCTCTAGCAGGGATTGTGGTAAATAATGCCATCGTATTGATTGATTACACCAAGTTGATCATCGACCGTAGAATGAGTGAAATGGATCTACCTGAAAACTCTAAGCTTCCCATTCCTGTGCTCATAGACTGCATGATCGAAGGCGGTAAAAAACGTCTACGACCAGTATTATTAACGGCAATCACAACGGTATTAGGATTAGTTCCACTTGCCATTGGTTTGAACATCGATTTTATTGGTTTACTTAATGGAACTGGAGCCAACGTTTATGTTGGTGGAGACAATGTTGTATTCTGGGGACCAATGAGCTGGACT
Organism: uncultured Flavobacteriales bacterium; assembly: GCA_905479105.1. Classification (GTDB taxonomy): domain Bacteria; phylum Bacteroidota; class Bacteroidia; order Flavobacteriales_G; family Salibacteraceae; genus SHAN690. The sequence goes on along the minus strand of CAJQLE010000003.1, from coordinate 104,011 downwards.
ATCATATTCGGATTAACATTCGCTACGTTCTTAACCTTGGTTGTTGTTCCGATAATGTATTACTTAAAAACCCGTTTAGCCTATAAGTTGGCTGGCGATAAAGAATTGCACATCTAGATAAAAGATTTTCATAGGTAGTAGGTTGGTTGAAGGTGTTTTGGTGTTATCCAAAGCACCTTCTTCTTTTAAACCAGTTTTAGCAGTAATTGAAATGTTAAGAATCCAAACATGAATGCGGCTTTCTTCAGCGCGCTGTGGCATTTACTTATTTTTGTGTTCTTATAATTTCAAGCAAATGAAGCTCAGGTTCTTAACATTCCTCGTTATTTTACTCTCAGCGCTTTCGAGTATTGGGCAAGTATACAATCCGGTAAAGTGGTCATTTGACTATTCCCTTGAAGGTGATGAGCATGCCATATTAAAATTCACTGCGAACATTGAACAAGGATGGCATGTCTACGCTACCCAATTAGAAAGCGATATGGGCCCCATTCCCACTGAGATTGTCTTTGGCGATATCAATGGAGCAGAGTTAGTTGGGAAAATCAAAGAACCTAAACCACATAAAGAATACGATCCAAATTTTGAAATGGAGCTTTCTTGGTTTGAGACCAAAGTCACGATCAGTCAAAAAGTAAAGTTAACGGCACCAATGGCCACCGTCAAAGGTGAGTTGACCTATATGACTTGTGATGATACCAAGTGTCTTCCACCAGAATACATTGATTTCAATTTTGAAATAGAAGCTGCTCTTAAGCCGAACACTGCTGCAACGCCTATTGCTAAATCTCCTGCAGAAACTAAAATACCAACATCAGAATTAGAACCTACCGCAACCGACCAAAATGACGTTTTTGACAACAGCGCTGAGAGAAATTCTGAAATATTGGACCCCGTTGATTGGACCATTTCGCTTAAAAAGAAAGATGAGGAAGTTTTCACAATAGTTGCGACTGCAACTATTGAAGAGCACTGGCATGTCTATTCAAAAGATTTGCCCAGTGATGACGGCCCGGCAGCTACCGAATTAAATTTCATTTCCGGTTCCTTTGAAAAAGTAGGCGAGTTGAGAGAAATCGGTGACCTGATTCAGGTCTATGATCCCAATTTCATGATGGACCTGAATTATTTCAGCCATGAGCTAGTTTTGGAACAGGACTTCAAGATCAATGGATCTGAGAATATTGTTGGAGAAGTTTATTTCATGACCTGTGATGAAGAAAAATGCTTACCACCAGAATCCATAGAATTTGAAGTAGATGCAGCAACAGCTACACTTGCTGGGGAACAAGCAGTTCCAGAAAACCTTGAAGGAAATATTATTGATGAAGAAAAATCAACTGAATCAGATGGCGGATCAAGCCTTTGGGGAATATTCTTTCTAAGTTTCTTAGGTGGATTTGCTGCATTACTAACACCTTGTGTTTTCCCAATGATTCCGATGACGGTGAGCTTCTTTACGAAGCAATCTAAAACGAAAGCCAAAGGAATTAGCAACGCAATTATTTATGGGCTTTTCATCATTGGCATATATACATTGCTTGGATTTGCAGTCACCGTTATCTTCGGTGCTGATGCGTTGAATGCGCTATCAACCAATGTTTGGTTTAACCTTTCCTTTTTCTTTTTACTAATCATCTTCGCTATTTCTTTCTTAGGCGCCTTCGAAATCACCTTGCCCTCTTCCTTCGTAAATAAGGTTGATCAGCAATCGGATAAAGGTGGTTTGATCGGAATATTCTTCATGGCATTTACATTGGCTCTTGTTTCATTCAGCTGCACGGGTCCCATCATAGGAACATTATTAGTTGAAGCTGCCGTTAATGGTGGAGTAGCGGGTCCATTGGTCGGAATGGGAGGTTTCTCACTCGCATTAGCGTTACCATTTGGTTTATTCGCTGCTTTCCCTGGATGGTTAAATTCTTTGCCAAAATCAGGAGGCTGGTTAAACTCAGTGAAAGTTGTTCTTGGCTTTTTAGAAATTGGATTAGCATTTAAATTCTTGTCAAATGCTGACTTAGTAGTTCAAGCAGGCCTTCTTCAAAGAGAGGTTTTCATTGCCATTTGGATTGCTGTTTCAGCCATGATCACCCTCTACCTTTTGGGTTTTATTACCATGCCTCATGACTCACCTTTAGATCGCCTTTCTGTGCCTAGATCATTATTGGCAACGACCTTCCTCATGTTTACAATTTATCTCATTCCTGGCCTTTGGGGTGCTCCCTTAAAATTGATCAGTGGTTTTCCACCACCCATGTTTTACAGCGAAGCTCCGAATGGATTTGGTGGAGGTGGTGGAAATGTATCTCACATTAATGCCACAAATGGAAACATACCAGATGGCGCTGACCCAGGTCACTGTCCGCATAATTTAAACTGCTTCCACGACTATGAGATGGGATTGGCATACGCCAAACAAGTGAACAAACCTGTTCTATTAGACTTTACAGGATGGGCATGTGTTAATTGCAGAAAAATGGAAGAAACCGTTTGGAGCGATCCGCGTGTTTTAGAAATGCTTTCTAATGACTTTGTGCTTATTTCCTTGTATGTCGATGAAAAAACAGCCCTTCCAAAAGAAGAGCAGTACGTATCTGATGAAACCGGTAAAAAAGTAAAGACAATAGGAAACAAATGGGCAGATTTTCAAATCAAGCATTTCAAATCAAACTCTCAGCCACAGTATGTTGTCGTAGGTCATGAGAATCTTGATGCATTGAACGGCACAGCTGCTTATGACCCAGATATAGAGAAGTATATTCATTGGTTAGAAGCTGGAAAAGCTGCCTTTTCGAAATAATACTATTTGCAATATTGGGCTGAGCTTTAGTACTTTGCATGCATAAACGGATTTATGCTTGTAAAAACCTACGGAAGTGCTGTTCACGGTGTTGATGCCACCACCATTACTGTTGAAGTAAATATCGACAAGGGAATCAATTTTTCTTTGGTTGGGCTTCCTGATAGTGCTGTAAAAGAAAGTCAACATCGGATTGATGCTGCTTTGAATAATACAGGATACAAAATTCCAGGAAAGAAGATTACGATTAACATGGCGCCTGCGGATATTCGCAAAGAAGGCTCTTCTTATGACCTCACGATCGCCATGGGAATTTTGGCTGCTTCTGAACAAATCAGTTCAGATGATATAAGCGAATACATCATTATGGGAGAGCTGGCCCTTGATGGAGAGTTAAGACCTATCAAAGGAGTGCTTCCTATCGCTATTCAAGTAAGAAAAGAAGGCTTCAAAGGCTTTATTCTTCCTGAAAAAAATGCACTGGAAGCTGCTATAGTAAATGATTTTGAAGTTCTTGGGGTAACCCATATTAAAGATGTAATCGATCATTTCGAAGGGAAGAAAAAAATCATTCCCACATTCTTAGATACCAGAGAAGAATTCTACAATCGACTCAATGATTTTGAAGTTGACTTTAGTGACGTAAAAGGCCAAGAAAACATCAAACGCTCTCTTGAAATAGCTGCGTCAGGTGGACACAATGTTATTCTGATTGGTCCGCCAGGAGCTGGGAAAACCATGCTAGCAAAAAGGCTTCCAACGATTCTGCCTCCAATGACTTTGCAAGAAGCATTAGAAACAACAAAAATCCACTCTGTGGCAGGGAAAACAAGCGACTCAAACGGGCTCATCACTGTCCGTCCGTATCGATCCCCACATCACACTATCAGTGATGTAGCGCTGGTTGGAGGCGGAGGCTTTCCTCAACCAGGCGAAATTTCATTGGCTCACAATGGCGTATTATTCTTAGATGAATTACCAGAATTCAAGCGCTCCGTATTAGAAGTAATGCGACAACCTATGGAGGAGCGAAAAGTGACAATTTCACGCGCGCGATTTTCCGTTGATTACCCTACTTCATTCATGTTGGTCGCTTCGATGAATCCTTGTCCTTGTGGATATTACAATCACCCCGAAAAAGATTGCGTTTGTGCGCCAGGAGTGGTGCAGAAATATTTGAATAAGATTAGCGGTCCGCTGCTTGACAGAATCGACATCCATATCGAAGTGACACCTGTCAACTTTGATGAATTGTCAGATAAACGCCCGGCTGAGTTAAGTGAAATTGTGCGTGAGCGTGTTATGAGCGCCCGCAATATTCAGACGGAGCGATTCAAAGAGTTCGAAGGTGTTTATAGCAATGCTCAAATGACAAAGAAAATGATTGCGACCTATTGTGAAATTGATACTGCCGGCCAGGCGCTTTTAAAACGAGCTATGGAGCGACTGGGACTCTCGGCTAGAGCTTACGACCGAATTTTAAAGGTTTCAAGAACCATTGCTGATCTTGGGGCTTCTGAAAAAATCAAGCCTGAACATTTGGCGGAAGCCATTCAATTTCGAAGTTTAGATCGAGAAAGCTGGGCTGGCTGAAAGCATAAGAATAAACCAGTAGTTAAGAGTTAGATTATTTGCCCAATTGACCCTATTTTCTTTAATCAAAACAGCTCAGTTGAAATAAAGCAAACTCCGAACGAAACCTTAGGCACGAACAAACGTATAAGTCACCCCTTCATTTGAACGAGTAAACTACTGATAATATGAAACGATTTTTAACTGCTTTTTTCGTGTCTATTATTTTCCTTTTTCAGGGGATTAATATGAACGCACAATGCATTGCAACAGTTGCAGCAGGAAACCTAAGCGCAAGCGGTGGTTTTGTTGGATAACAGACAATTTTAAGCTGCAATTTTCCTGGAGATTATGCAACAGTAAGCCTTCCCGCTGGGATTTGGAGGTTTGAAACGAGCGTAGCAACAGATTTTTTGACTATTTCAACTCTTTCAAATACAGTAATTGATTCTGGCACTTCCTCTGCACTAATTGGGCTTCTCGCTCCTCAAACTGTGAGAATGCACATTTTCTCTAATGATGCCTGCAGCACAGCACCTCCAGGTTGCCGCATATCATATGTGACGGAAGAAGCCATCCCCACTCCTATAATCTCAGCCAATGATACATTTATTTGCGATGGATTTGGCCCTGTTACCTTGACTGTCTCAAATCCCTTTGGAGATCAAACTTATTGGTATACCGGGTCCTGTGGATCAACACCCATAGATTCTGGCGCCAGCATTGTTGTTCCAATTACTTCAACAACCACTTACTATGCCGCCAACTATTACAATAATTCATTGTCTCCTTGCGGTTCTCTAGTGGTCAATATCGTCTCAAACCCAATAGTGTCTTTTACATCTGTTCAAGATGTTTTATGTTTTGGCGATTCTACAGGAACAATTACAGCATCGTCCTCAGCAGGAACAGCTCCTTTCACGTATTCATGGTCAAACGGCATGACCGGAGCTATGATCGACACTACAGATACGGGTAATTATTCGGTAACCGTCTCGGATATTTATGGTTGTATAGGTCAATCCTCAACAACTATAAACGAACCAACTGCCCTTGCCGCGAGTACAAGTATTCTAGCTATTCCAGCGTGCGCTGGTCAAGCCACAGGTTCTATCGAGGTGGTGCCCAGTGGAGGCTTTGGCTCGTACACCTATTCTTGGTCTAATAACGATAAGAGAGCTATAGCCGACAGCTTAGATGCCGGTCCTCATCAAGTCACGATTACAGATGACAATGGTTGTGAATTGGTTGCAATTGATACAATTGTAGCCCCAGAGGTTGTGATAATATCTCTAGTAAGCATTGTTGATTCTGTGCTATGCTTTGGAGATGAAACAGGAGAAATTGTGTTAACCGCAGAGGGAGGATTAGGGCAGCTAGACTTTCTTTAGTCAAATTCATCAACAGACACTTTAATTTCTTGAGTTGGCGCGGGCGTCTACTCTGCTAGGGTCACCGACCAAAATGGATGTAACGATATCTATACTGACACCATTTATAGTCCAAATGAGTTACTTGTCGCTCTAACAATAACAGACGCTACCTGCCATGATTCCGGTGATGGCGAGATTGAAGCCCTGAGCACAGGTGGAACCTCTCCCTTTTTATTTTCTTGGTCAACTAGCGAAACAACCAGTCAAATTAATGCATTAGATACAGGTTTATATTTCATTACCGTTACAGATAACAATGGCTGTGTAGCTGAAGCAAACGGAAGTGTTGATTTCACTAATCCTGACCCTACAATTTTATTCGACAGTGCCTATGCACTTTGCGCTGGTGGTGAAGTTTCACTTGACGCTCAAAACTCTGGATCGACTTTTAACTGGTCAACAGGATAAACAACGCAGATTATCAATGTCACTGCGACTGGAACCTATTCAGCAGAGGTCACCAGCGCAGATGGATGTTCTTCAGAGGCACAGACAGAAGTTTACGAAGATGATTGCTTGGGTGTTGATGAACATGCTTTAAATGGTTAGATTGTACTTTACCCTAACCCAACACAAGGCTTCTTAAATGTTGTAGTTGATGTGGTTGGCTCTCGTCAAATTAACTATACCGTATTCAGCATAGAGGGACGCCCAATACTCAATGATCGAGTTAACCTCACAAATGGACGTGCTCAAGCAGAGCTAGACCTTAATAATTATAGTGCTGGAGTTTACTTTATTACGTTCGAGATCGATGGGAAAACACAGACTCAGCGATTTATTCTTGAATAAAACTCTGCATAATTACATATTGAAAAGAGCCCATTCATTTGGGCTTTTTTATTGCTGTCCATAAAATAACGGAGTTCCCTAAATTCGCCCCCATGATCAAAGGCAAAAAAGTAGTAGTGGTGATGCCGGCATATAATGCTGAACTCACGTTGAAAACCACCTATGATGAAATTCCATTCGATATCGTTGACGATGTTGTTTTGGTTGATGATAAAAGTTCAGATCGAACATCCGAACTAGCCAAAGAAATCGGGATTAAGCATGTGATTACCCACGAAAAAAATACGGGATATGGAGGCAATCAAAAGTCTTGCTACAGAAAAGCTTTAGAGCTAGATGCTGATATCACCATCATGGTTCATCCTGATTATCAATACACTCCTCTGCTAATTCCTGCAATGGCTGATATGATCGCCAGCGGACTGTACGACAGCGTTTTAGCAAGCCGTATATTAGGAAAAGGGGCGTTAAGAGGAGGGATGCCAATGTATAAGTACGTTGCAAATCGCTTTCTCACTCTTACTCAAAACATCCTTATCGGCCAGAAATTAAGTGAATACCATACAGGTTACCGCGCATTTTCAAAATCAATCCTTGAGACCATTGACTTCGAAGCCAATTCTGATGACTTTGTATTTGATAATCAAATGATTTGTCAAATATTTCATGCGGGATTTGATATCGCAGAGGTTACCTGTCCTACCAAGTATTTCGAGGAAGCATCTTCAATCAACTTCTCTCGAAGCACAACATACGGACTTGGTGTTTTAAAAACTTCTGTCCAATATTGGGCAAGTAAAAAAGGCCTTGGTAGCAATAAGATATTTCGGGTAAAGAAATGAGAAGCACACTAGCCCGAACTCAAGTTTTCATTGCCCTGCTTATAGGTTGGATAATTTTCGGTGCTATCGTTATTTCATTTACTGATAAAGAACCGTTGCATCTTTACCTCAACAATTTTAATCACCCATACTTTGATGTGTTTTTCAAGTATGGAACGCATCTAGGTGATGGTATTTTTGCAGCAATTATCGTTGCTCTAGGATTCATTTATAGAATTCGTTTTGGTGTTATCGGATTACTCGGATTACTAAGCTCATCAATTATCACTCAATTTTTGAAGCGGCAGGTCTTTGATGACCAACTGCGTCCATCAAAAGTTTTTGAGCAAATGGCAGATTTGCATTTTATTGATGGCGTAAACCTTCACTCCAATTTTTCATTTCCTTCCGGTCATTCAACTGCGGCTTTTAGCACCTTCTTTTTTCTTGCGCTCATTGCCCGCAAGCCTATCCTCCAAGTTATGCTCTTTTCTGTGGGACTTCTAGTAGCCTTTAGTCGGGTGTATATCAGTCAGCATTTCTTTGAGGATATTTACGTTGGAGGCATAATCGGTGCATCATTCACCTTTTTAGCTTCTGTACTCCTCATAGATATGTCTTGGGGAGAAAAGGGATTTGTAGAGCTTTTTGACACTATAAAATGAGATGGAAAAATGAAATAGGGCTTCTCGTATTGAGTATGATTCTCTTCCTTCCTTTTCTGGGTTCAGTGCATTTATTTGATTGGGACGAAATCAACTTTGCTGAAAGTGCTAGAGAAATGCTCATCACTCAAAACTGGTTTCAAGTACAGATCAATTTTGAGCCGTTCTGGGAAAAACCTCCGCTTTTCTTTTGGATGCAAGTGCTTTCAATGAAGCTATTCGGAATCAACGAATATGCAGCTCGTTTCCCCAATGCAGTAGCTGGAATAATCGCTATTCAGGTAATGTATGCAATAGGTAAAAAATGGCATGGCACTTCGTTCGGAATAATTTGGAGTTTACTTTACTTGGGTAGCTTTCTTCCGCACTTATACTTTAAATCAGGAATCATTGATCCTTGGTTCAATCTATTCATCTTTCTATCTATTTATTTTCTCTATTTAACCATTGAACACGGTCAAAACAAGCAACATCAGAATGCTGCGCTTGCGGGAGTTTTTAGTGGATTGGCAATACTTACAAAAGGCCCAGTGGGCTTTTTATTACTGCTTTTGACATTCTTGGTTTGGTGGGTTTTTAACCGCTTCAAAAAGCCTGCAAAGCTTTCCGCAATACTTCTTTTTGCCTCTTCAACGGCCATTGTAAGCTCATTGTGGTTTGGCTATGAAACCTTAACCAATGGTCCTTGGTTTTTAGTAGAGTTCTTTAATTATCAATTGGACCTTTTTTTGCATCCAGTAGCAGGGCATAAACAACCCTTTTTCTATCACTTCTTGGTGGTTTTATTAGGCTGTTTCCCTTTGTCCGTTTTAGCCTTGCCAGTGTTCAGCAGAAGGTTCAACGGAGATTCATTCCACCTTTCACGATGGATGAAATACCTGTTCTGGGTTGTTATGATTTTATTCACCCTTGTTACGACCAAGATTGTGCACTACAGTTCAATGGCCTACATACCTCTCTCTTATTTAGCCGCTCTGGTTGTGTATAGACTCATTAAAGACCGCAACCGACTTCCCAATTGGCAAAACATTTGGTTGCTTATTCAAGGCAGTATTCTAGCAATAGCCATAGGTGCCGTTCCTATTGCGCTAATGACAAAAGCACGATGGTCCTCGATGATTCAAGATGAATTTGCACAGGGGAATCTTTCCGTTCCAGTTGATGTAGCTGGTTGGGAATGGATTGTTGGATTGCTATATCTGATTTTGGTAGGCTATTGCTTTATGGAACTCCGCACGAATCTTCGAAAAGGACTTTCTATCCTGCTTATTGGCACTGCGATTGTGCTGTTCTCAACGATGCGCTTGGTTGTTCCTATGATTGAATCTATCAGTCAGCGATCAGCAATTGAGTTTTTCGAACGTCAGCAAGGAAAGGCTGTTTACCTCAAAACATACGGATACAAGAGCTACGCTCACTATTTCTATGGTCGCATCCAGCCCGAAAACACTCATAATATGCAAGATCAAAAATTGACACTTTCTGATAAGCCAATCATGATTTCATGTAAAGTGAATAAGGAAGAGAAGTTTAAGGCGAAATATCCCAATGCATTGCGTCTTTCCGAAAAAGGAGGGTTTGTCTTTTATACCATTGAAAACTAGGGCACAAAAAAAGGCGAACCTCGCAGCCCGCCTTTCCTATTCTTTGATCATATTTAATCTTCAATCACACTTAGTATCTCCCAAAAACCCTGATCAACTTTTTGCTCAGCAGCTTTGAACTTGACTACCTGTGTTTCTCCTGTTTTTAAATCGCGCACTTCAACCTTATCATTTCTGCCAGGCTTCTTTACAACCTTAACAGGTTCTTTTTTTGCTTCTGATCTTTGACCCCCATTGGTCGAAACATTTGAAGCTTGATTAGGATTTAACGTGGAATCATTTCTTGTAGCAGAAACCTTCTCAAGTGATGGATCTGCTTGTCTTCCTGGAGTTGCATGTGCCTCATTAGCCTGCTGACTCGGCAGATTTGCTCTGAACAAGAAGCTTACTATATCTCTATTAATCTTTTCCATCAGTTTTTCAAACAACCCGAAAGACTCAAACTTGTAAATCAACAATGGGTCTTTTTGCTCATATCGGGCATTCTGAACTGATTGTCTCAAGTCGTCCATCTCTCTGAGGTGCTCCTTCCAGTGAAGATCTATCATAGCGAGAGTAGTTGCTTTCTCAAGTTCCAATCTAATATTTCTTCCTTCTTTAGCTAAAGCATCCTCCATGTTCACGACAAGAGGCAGTGCCTTCTTGCCATCAGTTAATGGAATTTCAATATTCTTATACTGCTCACCTTGCGTGCTATGTACACGCTGAATAACCGGTAAAGCCATTTGTGAAATAAGAGTAGTTTTCTTTACATAGTGCTCCAAAGCCTTTGAAAAAACCAAATCTGTCAATTCTTCTGATGAACGCTCTAAGAACTCATCCATTGAGACTGGACTTTGTATCGTCAGCGTTGTGAAGAGCTCCATTTCAAAGCCCTCAAAATCTCTTGAATCTTGGAACTCAGCGACTATTGCAGCACATGTATCGTTGATGGCATTTGCTGTCTCCACACCCATTCGCTCACCGTATAATGCATACCTTCTCTTCTTGTAAATCACTTCTCGTTGAGAATTCATGACATCATCGTATTCCAGTAAGTTTTTACGAACACCAAAATTGTTCTCTTCTACTTTTTTCTGAGCTCTCTCGATACTCTTACTCACCATACTATGCTGAATAACTTCGCCTTCCTCAAGGCCCATTCTGTCCATGAGTTTGGCAATTCGCTCAGAACCGAACAATCGCATCAGGTTGTCCTCTAAAGAAACAAAGAACTGTGAAGCTCCTGGATCTCCTTGTCGACCAGATCTACCTCTTAATTGACGGTCAACACGTCTAGACTCATGTCTTTCAGTACCAATAATAGCCAGTCCACCAGCTTCCTTAACTCCTTCTCTTAGCTTGATATCCGTTCCACGACCGGCCATATTCGTAGCAATCGTTACAGTACCAGCCCTACCTGCTTCAGCCACGACATCAGCTTCCTTCTGATGAAGCTTAGCATTCAATACTTGGTGAGGGATCTTTCGCATTTTAAGCATTCGACTCAACAATTCTGAAATCTCTACTGAGGTAGTACCAACCAATATTGGCTTTCCTTCATTTCGTTGCTTTTCAACTTCATCAATTACAGCGTTATACTTCTCACGAGCCGTCTTGAACACTAGGTCTTCTTGGTCTTTTCTTTGAATTGGTCTGTTAGTAGGAATAACAACCACATCCAACTTATAAATCTCCCAGAATTCCCCCGCTTCAGTTTCAGCAGTACCTGTCATACCTGACAATTTACTGTACATCCTGAAATAATTCTGAAGAGTAACAGTAGCATAGGTCTGTGTAGCCGCTTCAACTTTTACATTCTCTTTCGTTTCGATTGCTTGGTGAAGGCCGTCAGAATAGCGTCTGCCATCCATAACTCGACCGGTCTGTTCGTCAACAATCTTGACTTTGCCGTCCATTACAACATACTCAACATCAATCTCAAATAACGCATAAGCCTTTAAGAGTTGGTTTACTGCATGAATTCGCTCCGCCTTTTCGGCATAGTCGGTAATCAATCTGTCTTTCTCTATCGCTCGTGCTTCTTTATCAGGAATGCGCAGATCCAAATCAGAAAGAGACGAGCTAATATCAGGCATAATAAAGAATGACGGATCATCTCCTTGATCTGTAATAAGATCAATTCCTTTCTCGCTGAGCTCAACGCTGTTTTGCTTTTCATCAATCACAAAAAATAGCTCATCATCAATGATGTGCATCTCTTTACTCTGATCTTGCATGTAATAATTCTCCGTCTTCTGAAGAACTGCCCTCATTCCAGACTCGCTTAAAAACTTAATAAGCGCTTTGTTCTTTGGTAAGGCTCTATAACAGCGCAAAAGCAGTTCACCACCCTTTTTGAGATTTGCATCAAGCTGTTTTTTATCCGGTGTATTCTCTGAGTTGGATGCCAACAATTTTTTAGCCTCTGCAAGAAGCTCATTGATCATTTTCCGCTGCACTCCAACTAGTCTTTCAACACGAGGCTTCAATTCAATGAATTGTTGTTGATCTCCTTTAGGAGTTGGACCAGAAATAATCAAAGGAGTTCGAGCGTCATCAATCAATACCGAGTCAACCTCATCTACAATAGCATAATTATGAATTCGCTGCACTAAGTCTTGTGTGCGACTTGACATATTGTCTCTTAAATAATCGAAGCCAAACTCATTATTTGTACCGTAAATAATATCGCTCTGATAAGCCTTTCGTCTTTCCGCACTGTTAGGTCTATGCTTATCAATACAATCTACAGATAGGCCGTGAAATTCAAAAAGAGGGCCCATCCACTCAGAGTCACGTCTAGCCAAATAGTCATTTACCGTAACCAAGTGAACTCCGCGACCTGAGAGTGCATTTAGGTAAACTGGAAGTGTTGCTACCAAGGTTTTACCCTCACCAGTGGCCATTTCAGCAATCTTACCTCCGTGTAAAACCATACCACCGATTAACTGTACATCATAGTGCAGCATATCCCAAGTGATTTCACTTCCCGCTGCGTCCCACGAATTCTTCCAAATTGCCTTTTCACCTTCGATGCGAATATGCCCTTTGGAATTTGCTAATTCTCGATCAAATTCTGTTGCGCTTACTTCAAGCTCTTGGTTCTCTTTAAATCTGCGAGCAGTTTCTTTAACCACAGCAAACGCTTCAGGAAGAATTTCAGTAAGAACCTCTTCAATTTGGCTCGTCATAGACTTTTCAAGTTTGTCTATTTGCTCATAGATCTCTTCTTTTTCGAAGATCTCCTTGGAATCATCATTAAGTCCTTCTTTCAGAGACGAAATTTGATCTTGGAGCTCTTTTGTCGCTTGATTAATTCTGTCTTTAAAAGAAGCCGTTTTACCTCTCAATTCATCATTTGAGAGTGGACCATACTTCGCGAAATATCCATTGATCAACTCCACATTTGGCGTCAACTCTTTTATATCCTTATCACTCTTATTGCCAAAAAGCTTATTGAGTGTCTTATTTACAAGGTCTAACATGTTCTATTATTAATTATATCCCTTTAGTCAATGGTCTTGCCAAAATCAAAACTCTGCCAAAATGCCATTTGAATTTTTCAAAGGGCGTCAAAGTTAATCAGAATGAAGGGGCTTAAGAAGGCGAATATTTAACATAAAAAAAGCCTTCCATCATAGATGGAAAGCTTCCGTTTTTTTGGCGCTTAATAAGCGCTAATACTCATCTTCATTGAAGAAGAAATCATCCTTTGTTGGGTAATCCGGCCAAATATCTTCGATGGTCTCGTAGTTATCTCCTTCGTCTTCCAATGCCTGTAAATTCTCTACTACTTCTAGTGGAGCACCTGTTCTCATGGCAAAGTCAATCAGCTCGTCTTTGCTGGCTGGCCATGGGGCATCTTCTAAATATGACGCTAATTCTAATGTCCAATACATTTTTTCCTCTTTATAAGGTCCTTAATTGGCGCAAAAATATCATTTTGACGAATCTGTGCAAGTTCTTTTTTCAAACGCTTATAATGCTGATAAACATATGTTTAGGTCTATCCTCTCGGTTTCCAAGGAATCTCTTCTGCCCCCAATTCCATCGTAAGTTGTCTTGAAAGGGTAAAAAAGTAGTCAGATAATCGATTTAAGTATTGTAAAATCAGTTCATTAACCATTTCATGCTCTTTGAGCGCAACGCAATGACGCTCTGCTCTGCGGCATATGCAACGACAGATATGCGCTGCAGAAACTGATGGATGACCTCCCGGTAGCACAAAAAACCGCATTTCTGGCAAATTCGAGTCCATTTGATCCATCCGCTTTTCTAAATAAACGATATCATCCGATGAAATCATAGGTAGCACCATTTTGTTTTTCACTGGGTCGGCAGCCAATTGTGATCCAATCGTGAAAAGCTCTTCTTGGATTTTGATCAATTCTTGCTTCAGAGTTTCGTTAGTCAAACCGTCACGCAAAGAACCTATGAATGAGTTCAATTCGTCTATAGTACCGTATGACTCTATGCGCAAGTGGTGTTTAGGCAGTCTTGTTCCTCCTAAAATACCTGTACTTCCGTCATCTCCTTTTTTCGTGTAAATCTTCATCTATCAACAATATGAATTAATGCGGGTTTTGCAAAGATTACATTTGCCCGCTTTTAAAAACTCAATGGTAAACATCAATTACGGTAATAAGGTTGTGCAATGGATAACCTTGGCTCTTTTGGCCATTACGTGGGGAAGTTCGTTTATTCTCATGAAAAAGGGGTTAGAATATTTCTCGCCACAAGAAGTGGCGGCCTATCGTATTTCCGTTGCAACATTGGTTCTCTTGCCGTTTTCGTTGCCAAACTTGAGCGTTCTCAGCAAAAATTGGCGTCCATTGTTAATCGCAGGGCTGTTTGGAAATGGAATTCCTGCATTTTTATTTGCCATTGCGCAAACTGAAATACCAAGTTCATTAAGTGGAATACTCAATTCATTAACCTCACTTTTTACACTCGCCATTGGAATAATCTTCTTTAGAGTGGCTTTTTTGCGTTTTCAGATCCTTGGAGTGATTGCCGCACTAATTGGGGCTTTAGGGCTTATAGGTTTTGGCAGTTTAACGGAATTCGGAACCTATGCTAAATACGCATCACTTGTAGTGATTGCATCTGCTTGTTATGGAATAGCGGTAAACATTATTAAATATTACTTGCATGATATCAAACCAGCTCAGATTACTTCCCTCTCGTTTTTGCTGATAGGTCCTCCGGTAGCCATTTATTTGTTTTCTACAACAGATTTCATAACCACCGCTTCAACCAAACCCGATGCGCTGTGGGGCGTATTTTATCTTTCAATTTTAGGAATTGTAGGTACAGCAATAGCAGTAATTATTTTCAACCGCTTGATTAAAGAAACAACCGCTGTCTTCGCGAGCTCTGTCACATACTTGATCCCTGTGGTAGCTTTAACTTGGGGAGTATTTGATGGTGAACAAATCTCTTTGGAACAAGTGGCTTACATGGCAATCATTTTGGTAGGAATATTCTTGATAAATTCATCTGCTCCTGGTCGATTTTTCAACCGAATTTTCAGATAGGTAAGCTTTCTTTGCAGGATGAAAATTCTCCGCCCAATAGCAGTTCTCGCTCTCATTTTACTTCTAATAGAAACCTTTTGCCTCATTATCATTCCTGAGGCGCCAACTCAGGAATTAAATGAAGCCATGAGCGAAGCCGTCTACAAAGAGTATTTCATCATTCAAGTCACTATTTTCAGTTGTTTCTTCATAGCCTTTTTTGCGGGTCTCTTTGCTTTAATCATATCTATTCTGCGCGCTACCCTCAAAGAAAATGCAATAGGACTAGCCTTATTGATGGTCAGCTTCCTTATTCCCATTATCCTCTATTACGCTTAAGAAAGTCAGAATTTATTCAATATCATCAGGGCGAATAACACCATTGCCCCAATAGTACCAAACCATGTGACATCTGGTATTTTGCGATCAACTGGCCATGTGACATATCCATAAAGAATAGGAAAGCCCAAGAAACCAATCATCAACAGGAGTTCTGAAAAAGGCCAATTTTTCATTCTCAAAAGAACTCCAGTCAACCCTATAAGAATGAAGGCAATTAGGCCTATGGTTTTCAAGCTTTTAATCATTTATTGATTTATTCACAATCTAGTTTGTTGATAACTCGAAAAGGATTACTTTTGCGCCCCTTTATTAAAGTAAAATTATAGCTATGTACGCAATTGTAGATATAGCAGGGCAGCAATTTAAAGTTGAAAAAGACCAAAAGGTTTACGTTCACAGGTTAGATACAGAAGAAGGAAAGAAGGTAAACTTCGATCGTGTTCTTTTGATTGATGACAAAGGAAAAGTAAACATTGGCGCCCCAGCTATCGAAGGTGCACAAGTAAGTGCAACCGTTCTAGAGCACCTAAAAGGTGACAAAGTAATCGTCTTCAAAAAGAAGAGACGAAAAGGTTACAGAAAGAAAAATGGACACCGTCAGTATTTGACAGAGATCCAAATCAACGACATCGTTGCGTCTGGAGCAAAGAAAGCTGCAGCTCCTAAGAAGGAAGCGGCTCCAATAGCTGAGGCTGTTGCTGAAACGCCAGTTGCTAAGAAAGCTCCTGTCAAAAAAGCACCAGCTAAAAAGGCACCGGCTAAGAAGGCGGCTCCAAAGGCAGAAACTAAAAAAGAAACCAAAAGCGAAGCATAAGCTTTAGAAAAACTTAAATCATGGCACATAAAAAAGGTGTAGGTAGTTCTAAAAACGGTCGCGAATCAGAAAGTAAACGACTCGGAGTGAAAATCTTCGGTGGTCAAAAAGCGATTGCAGGTAACATCATCGTGCGTCAGCGTGGAACTAAACACCACCCAGGCGAAAACGTAGGAATTGGAAAAGATCATACTCTTTTTGCTCTTACTGATGGTCTTGTCGAATTCAGAAAAAGAGTTGGTGATAAATCTTTTGTGTCGGTTGTTCCGAACACAGAAAGCTAAAGCCGCATTAAATCATATTAAAGTCCCGATTTTGCCTGCGGCAGATCGGGATTTTTTGTGTTGATTCGTTTCGTAAATAATTTTTCTTGCATTCAAAACATGCTACAATTAGTAAACATAAGATCAAATAGAGACGAGATAATCGCTTCTCTTAAAAAAAGAAATATTGATGCTGAAGCATTGATTGATGAGGTAATTGCGTTGGATGAAAAGCGCAGAAGCACTCAACAGGTATTGGATCAAAACCTTAATGAGAGTAAAAAGCTTGCTTCAGAAATCGGAATGCTATTCAAGCAAGGAAAACAAGAAGAAGCCCAAGCAGCAAAAAGCAAAACTTCAGACCTTAAAGTCGTAACCCAAGAATTGGATGGTGTTCTGAAAGAAACAGAATCGAAATTAAACACCATTCTTTCATCTATTCCTAACGCACCTCATTCTTCCGTTCCGGCTGGAAAAAGCAGCGAAGACAATGAAACAATTCGAACTTGGGGTGACGCATCTGACGCACCACACCACACACCGCACTGGGATTTAACTTCGAAGTATAAGTTGATCGACTTTGAGACTGGCGTTAAAATAACAGGCGCAGGATTCCCCATATATACAGGCAGAGGGGCGAAACTTCAGCGAGCGTTAATTCAATTTTTCATCGATGAAGCTGATTCTGCTGGATATACTGAGGTAATTCCGCCACTTCTTATTAATGAAGCTTCAGGATTCGGAACAGGACAATTGCCTGACAAAGACGGCCAGATGTACTATGCGAATGAAGATAACCTGTTTTTAATCCCAACGGCTGAAGTTCCAATCACCAATATGTATCGCGATATGATTGTTGATGAAGCCGATCTTCCAATTAAAAACGTAGGATACACGCCTTGCTTTAGAAGAGAGGCCGGATCTTATGGCAAAGATGTAAGAGGTTTAAATCGATTGCATCAGTTTGATAAAGTTGAAATTGTGCAATTAGAAACTCCAGAAAGGTCATATCAAACCTTAGAAAACATGGTTGCTCATGTTGAAGGTCTATTGAGGAAACTGGGGCTTCCTTACCGCGTTTTGCGTCTTTGTGGCGGGGACATGGGTTTCACATCGGCATTAACATATGACTTAGAAGTTTATTCTGCTGGACAAGGCAGGTGGTTAGAGGTAAGTTCTGTTTCAAACTTTGAAACCTACCAAGCCAATAGGATGAAACTCCGCGTTAAACGAAAAGACGGGAAAAAAGAAATGGCGCATACTCTTAATGGCAGTGCTCTTGCTCTCCCCAGAATTGTTGCTGCGTTGTTAGAGAATAATTTCGATGGCGAAAAAATCAACATTCCTGCCGTTCTTGTACCTTACACTAAATTCGAAACCATCTCATAATGAAAACTGTAGCTGCAATTCTTTACATCGCATTTTTGACCGTGTCAATTACTTCTTGTAATAGCGCTACCAAAAAGGAACGCCTAGAAAGAATAGACAGTTTAGGCATTCATTTAAATTATGTGGAAGAGACGATTGCCGAACTTGATTCTGTTCTCATAGAAAATAGAATTGCTGATATCAATCAGACAAACCAGTGGCTTGGTGATAATATTACTGACACCTTGGCAAGGGTAGAAGGCATAGCAATTGGCGATTTTTTTCGCACAGGTAAGTTTCTAGGCCAGGCAAAATCGAGGTATAATGAAGTAAGTAAAGAGCTGCGCTTCAGCAAGAAGCAACTAGAAACTTTGCGCAATGACGTAAAAAATAGTTTTTACAGCGAAGAAGAATTCAGCGGCTATTTCAATACTGAATCTCAATCAATTGCAAAACTCGTGGATGCCACTGATGAGCTTAAAAGCAAGTACGAAATGAGTGACACAAGATTTACAAAGTTTAAGCCCCTTGCTAAAGGCATTATCGACTCAATAAAAACAGTCATCTATGGTTCTGAGCCGGTATCTAAATAACCTGCTCCTTATACTGCTTATCGCAGCTTCCTTCGGTGATATTAATGCACAAGGCACCACTGATGATCAGCTCGCTGCTTATTATTATCGTGAAGGTTCGTTTGATAAGGCTGTCATCTACTATGATCGCCTTTATGAAAACAACCCTTCAGACGACAATTACAATTATCTCCTAAAGTGCTTTCTTGCCCTTGAAGACTATAAATCAGCAGAAAAATTAGCTGAAAACCAAGTCAAAAAACACCCATCTACCATGCGATATAAGGTAGATGTAGGAACCATTTACAATAAGTCGGGAGACGAATCCAAGGCCGAAAAAGAATACTCGAAGATCATCAAAAGCCTCGATAAGGCTTCTGTGAGCCAGATTCTAGAACTGGGCAAGGCTTTTTCTGAAATTGATGAAAACCAACTTGCTTTAGAAGTTTATTATAAAGGAAGAAAGCAAGTCGGCAAGGCCTATCCTTTCAATTTTCAAATAGCTCAAATTCTAGGTCAACAAGGGAATATTGAAGGTATGATTACTGAGTATCTAGATGTGTTGGAAATAAGTACTGGATATATCCAAAGCGTTCAAAACACACTGAATAGAGTCATAGGGTTTGATGAGGAAAGTAAATACAACGCTATTCTTAAGGAACAATTAATGCTCCGCATTCAGAAAAATCCTGAATCAGACATTTACTCTCAAATGTTGATTTGGGCGTTAATGCAGCAAAACAAATACGAAGCGGCTATGATCCAAGTGAAAGCATTGGACAAGCGAAATAAAGAAGATGGACAGCGTGTGGTGTCATTAGCAAAGATCGCTGTCAATAATTACAAATATGATGTTGCTATTGATGGATATAACTACTTAAAATCCAAAGGTCCAAACAATTATTATTATACTGAATCCTACATAGCAATGTTGGAGGCAATGAAGCTCAAAGTAATTAACTCAGCGTACTCCGAATCCTCTATTAATCAATTAATACTTGAATATCAGAAAGCCTTAGAAGAGTTTGGTAGACGACCTTCCACTTCTCAATTGATTGTTGATTTTGCGCACATAAAGGCCTTTTATCAAAGTAAATACAACAATGCAGCCACCCAAGAAGCTATTGAGTTATTGCAAAACGGATTATCAATTCCAGGGTTAGACGACCGTCAATTAGCGTTCACGAAAATTGAACTGGCTGACATTTACGTGCTAACGGGCTTTATTTGGGATGCTTCACTTCTTTATGGTCAAGTAGAAAAGAAGTTTAAATATGATGAAATTGGGTTTGAGGCTAAATTGAAGAACGCAAAGGTTTTCTATTATAGTGGTGATTTTGGATGGTCCGAAGCCCAATTAGACGCGCTCAAAGGTTCCACTTCAAAGCTGATTTCAAATGATGCTTTAGAATTATCAGTTTTTATATCTGATAATACTGGTCTTGACACTACTACTGAGGCGCTGAGTATATTTTCAAAGTCAGAACTGATGCTTGCTCAACATAAATATGACAGTGCCCTTTACATGTTGGGGTTGATAGAATCAAACTTCCCGGGTCATGAACTTTCAGATAATATTCTATTTCAAAAAGCCGCTATTGCCAATGACAGAGGTGACTATCCTTTGGCGATAAAAAATTACATGGCTGTTTATGAAAAATATCCTAGTGATATTCTTGCAGACAATGCTCTGATTGAGGCCGGTAGGCTATATGAAACGGCTCTGAACGATAAAGAAAAGGCAATGGGTATTTACGAAACTATACTCACTGAATATTCAAGCAGTCTTTTCGTAGTTGAGGCTCGAAAAAGGTTTAGAAGTCTTCGCGGTGACTTCATTCAATAAACCACAAATAACTTACGCTTGGTTGTTAGTTACTTTCCGCAAGTCATAATGGCGATGCATCCGTTTTATCTAGATTCGCTTTAATAATGGCGAAGCAAGCAGAAGAAAGTTTTCAAAAACGCAGACTAAGAGGGTCATACATTTCTGTGATCCTTAGTGTTTCTCTAGTACTTTTCACTTTAGGAATGCTAGGCCTTGTGATGCTCTACGCCCAAAAACTTAGTGTTCAAGTAAAAGAAAATATAGGATTTACCATTTACCTAGAAGACGACATCAAAGAAGTAGATGTTGAACGCCTTCAGAAAGCGATAGATATTTCACCCTATTCCCTTTCAACAGTATATATCTCCAAGGATGATGCCGTTGACTTACTCAAAACGGATTTAGGAGAAGACTTTATGCAGTATTTAGATTATAACCCCCTTCTTGCCAGTATCGAGGTAAAGATGAAAGCTGAATATGCGCATCCTGATAGTCTAGCCAACATCAAATCTCAATTAATTAAAAGCTCAAAAGTCAAAGAAATCTCTTATGAGGAGTCACTTGTGAAAATGGTTCAAGAGAACATACAGCGAGTTGGAGTGCTTATGCTTGCCTTTTCCTTGCTGTTATTAGTCGTTGCAATTGCATTAATCAACAATAGCATAAGGCTTTCCATTTACAGTAAACGCTTCCTTATTAAGAGTATGCAGTTGGTTGGAGCAACGCAACCCTTTATTCGCAAACCCTTTGTCCAAAAAGGTGTCGTTCATGGAATTTACAGTGCTCTGATTGCTATTCTGTTGATTATGGGAGTGATGTATTACTCTCAACAATACCTTCCAGACTTGATTCAAATTCAGGATATAGAAATTTTAGCATATCTATTTGTAATTGTTATGATCTTGGGAATTGTAATTTCGTGGGTTTCCACTAGTCTTGCAGTGAGAAAATTTATTAGAACTCGAAGCGACAAATTGTATTGATCATGAGCCAACAAAATGACCACCACGAATTTCCACTAGGAAAGCAAAATTTCATCCTAATAGCAATCGGAGTTCTTACTGTAATCATCGGATTCTTTTTGATGAGTGGCGGTGGAGCTGAAGATGCTTCTTCCTTTAATCCTGATGTGTTTAGTGCTCGAAGAATGTACGTTGCACCTATTGCGATTCTCGCAGGGTATGGCATCGTTATGTGGGGAATCATTAAAAAGTAATTTAATTGAGTGCGATTGAAGCTATTATCCTTGGAATTATTCAAGGGTTAACTGAGTTCCTGCCCGTTAGCAGCAGTGGTCACCTTGAATTGGCGAAGGCCGTCCTTGGAGATCAAAGTTTACCAGAAGAAAGCTTACTATTTACAGTTGTTCTGCACTTCGCAACGGCTTTAAGTACCATCGTTATTTTCAGAAAAGAAATTGCTGAAATATTTACTGGCCTTTTACAATTCAAATGGAATGAACAGGCTGAGTTTTCAGTAAAAATTATTCTTTCTATGATCCCTGCTGCGGTCATTGGAGTTATTTTCAATGATCAGATTGAAGCTCTTTTTTCGAGACAAATCTTACTCGTTGGCGCAATGCTTATTCTTACAGGGTTGCTTCTCTTCCTTGCTGATCGGGCAAAAAACACCAACAAAAAGGTAACCTATAGCAGCGCATTGCTTATTGGAATTTCTCAAGCCATTGCTATTTTGCCAGGTATAAGCAGAAGTGGCGCCACCATTTCAACTTCGGTGCTTTTGGGTATAGATCGAGAACGAGCCGCAAGATTTTCATTCCTCATGGTTGTGCCTCTTATTCTTGGGAAAATGGCCAAAGACTTATTGGAAGGTGGAATTGCTAAATCACAAATGGAGATACTACCTCTTGTATTGGGAGCTCTGGCTGCATTCATTTCAGGCCTAATCGCTTGTCAATGGATGATATCACTGGTGAAGAAAAGCCAACTTAAATACTTCAGCTTTTACTGCTTAATTGTTGGCACCATTGCCATATTAATAAGTTTGTAGAAGTCAGACACAGCTCAGCCACTAAATTTCATCAATTCTTGACAGCAGAAAAAAAACCATTCGGATTAACTCTTTTAGTAGATAAGCCTATCGAGTGGACCTCCTTCGATGTCGTGAACAAACTCCGATACACGGCAAAAAGAGTTACTGGAAGAAAAAAAATCAAAGTCGGTCATGCTGGAACTTTAGACCCACTTGCTACTGGTTTGGTTATCATTTGTGTTGGAAGCCATACGAAGCTGATTAATGACCTCATAGGCTTGTCAAAACAATATACTGGAACAATTAAACTTGGCGGCACTACACCGTCATATGATTTAGAAACAGAAATAGATCAAACCTTTGAGCTTCCTCCACGCGATTCTGAAGCTTTAATAAAAGTAGCTCAACAATTCGTTGGCGAAATTGAACAAATGCCACCAGCGTTTTCAGCAAAAAAAGTGAATGGACAAAAAGCATATCATCTCGCCCGAAAAGGAAAGGAGGTGAACTTGAAGCCAGCAGCAATTAGTATCCAAAAGTTTGACATTGACCCTTCAAGCTTCCCGGACATTAACTTCATACTTGATTGTAGTAAAGGAACTTATGTGAGAAGCTTGGCTTATGATTTTGGAAAAGCCCTCAACTCAGGTGCGCATTTAACGTCCTTAAGAAGGACACAAATAGGTAATTTCAAAATAGAAAATGCCCATTCCATTGAAAGCGCCATAGAAGCAATAGAAACTGCCGATATAGAATCGCAATAATAGCATTCGGAAAAGTGCTTTTTAATGTTATGTTTGCAACCCTTTTTTAAGGGTTGATATACTCAAACTAAAACGTTTATGAAGCTTTCACAGTTTAAATTCGATCTTCCAAAGGAACTAGTAGCAGAATATCCATCAGAACATAGAGATGAGGCCAGATTAATGGTCGTTGATGTTAAGAACGGAACTATCGAACACAAGGTTTTCAAAGATGTGGTTAACTACTTTGATGAGGGAGATGTTATGGTGTTGAATAACACTAAAGTTTTTCCTGCAAGACTTTACGGTAACAAAGAGAAAACAGGGGCGAAGATTGAAGTTTTCCTTCTGAGAGAATTGAATAGAGAAAGTCGACTTTGGGATGTATTGGTAGATCCTGCCAGAAAAATCAGAATTGGAAACAAGCTTTACTTTGGTGAGGATGATTCATTGGTTGCTGAGGTAATAGACAACACTACATCAAGAGGTAGAACGCTGCGTTTCTTGTTTGACGGTAGTTATGAAGAGTTTAGAGAAACTCTTTTGGGCTTAGGAAACACTCCTCTTCCAAAATATATTCATAGAGAAGTAGAGCCAGAAGATGAAGCTCGATATCAAACTATTTATGCAGAGGCTGAAGGTGCGGTTGCTGCGCCTACTGCTGGACTTCACTTCAGTAGAGAGGTGTTGAAGAGGTTAGAGCTTAAAGGAATCGATTTTGCTAAACTCACACTTCATGTCGGTTTAGGAACTTTTAGAACTGTAGAAGTAGAAGACCTGACAAAGCATAAGATGGATTCAGAGCAAGTTGAAATACCACAAGAATGTTGTGATATTGTGAACAGCGCAAAGAAGAGAAAGAAAAGAATCTGTGCCGTTGGAACTACCTCGATGAGATCCATGGAAACGTCCTTCTCAACAGACAATATGTTGAAGCCATATAGTGGTTGGACGAACAAATTCATTTTTCCTCCTTATGATTTTAGTGTAGCTGATAGCATGATTACTAATTTCCATGTTCCAGAATCAACCCTTCTGATGATGATTTCAGCATTTGGAGGCTATGATTTAATCATGGAAGCTTATTCTCAAGCCATCAAGGAGAAATATCGCTTCTATAGCTATGGCGATGCTATGCTCATTTTAACATAGTCTCACATAAATGAATCGCTGCGCACTCATTGTTGCCGGTGGCAAAGGTGCTCGCATGCAAAGCGAGCTGCCCAAACAATTTATGTTGCTTCTTGACGTGCCTGTTCTCATGCACACTATGGAAAGGTTTGCGCTTGCCGATGAAAGTCTTCAGATCATTCTTGTGCTTCCAAAAGATCAAATACAATTTTGGAAAGGCCTGTGTAGACAGTTGGATTTCGATATAGAACATACCATTGTAGAAGGCGGAATTACGCGATATCAATCTGTTCAGAATGGCCTGAATAACTGCCCTGACGAGGGACTCGTAGCTATTCATGATGGTGTTCGCCCGTTAATTTCAGTTGAACTTATTCAAAAATGCCTAGCGGCAGTAGATAAAAATGGCTCAGCATTACCCGTTCTTCCAGTCACCCAAAGCTTAAGAAAGGTTAGCGGAAATGACAGTAAAGCAATGAGTCGAGAAGGAATCATGGAAGTTCAAACGCCTCAATGTTTCGACTTATCGTTGCTTAAACCTTGTTACGACAAATCTTTTGACGAAACATTTACCGATGACGCCACCGTTTTTGAAGGATCTGGCCACTCTATCCATCTAGTGGAAGGTGAGTCTACTAACCTCAAGATAACTACACCAGCTGATTTAAAAATCGCTGAGGCTATCTTGGGAATGACTAAGAACTGAGGCTTACCTTTGCCCTAATGCTTCCTAAGAAAAGAAACATACGGTCTTTAAGTACCGATGAAATCATTGCGTTTTTTGCTGACCACAATCAACCTAAATTTCGTGCGACACAAGTCGAGCAATGGCTCTGGCAAAAACAAGTCAAATCATTCGATGAAATGACAAATTTGCCAATAGAAATGCGGCCAATTTTAGAAGAGCATTTTATCATAAATGAACTTTCTATTGCTGATGAGCAGCTCAGTAACGATGGCACTGTCAAGCTTGCTTTTAAACTTCATGATGGCAAAATTGTAGAAGGCGTATTAATTCCCGTTAAAGACCGCATGACGGCTTGTATCTCATCACAGGTTGGTTGCAGTCTATCATGCAAGTTTTGTGCGACAGGTAAGCTGAAAAGAATGAGGAACTTGGAGCCTGATGAAATTTTTGATCAAGTGGTAGCTGTCAAAGAAATAGCCGAAAAATATTACCAAAAACCGCTTTCAAACATCGTTTATATGGGCATGGGAGAGCCTCTACTTAATTATAAGAATGTGGTCACTTCCATTGACCGAATTACCAATGACATTGGCTTAGGAATGTCTCCAAAACGCATAACTGTTTCAACGGCCGGCATCTCAAAAATGATCGTGAAATTAGCCGATGATAAAGTCAAGTTTAGGTTGGCGCTTTCATTGCATGCTGCTAACGACAAAAAACGAAGCGAAATAATGCCGATTAATGACCAGAACACTCTGGAAAGTCTCGCTGAAGCATTAGATTACTTTCATAGTCAAACTAAGAATAGAGTCACCTTTGAATACATCATTTTTAAGCATTTTAATGACACACTAATCGATGCCGAAGAGTTGGTTAAATTTCATAAAAAAGTTCCTGGAAGAGTCAACATCATCGAATACAACCCAATAGATGATGGTGAGTTTGAGCAAGCCGATGAAGATAAAGTAGATGCCTTTGCGGCATATCTTGAACAAAATAAAGTGACCGTAAATATTAGACGCAGTAGAGGCAAAGACATCGATGCTGCTTGCGGTCAATTGGCCAATAAGAATCAAGCTGCCGTTGAAGTTAATCCATAAAATACTGCTTCTTTTTACCCTAGTACTTTTCAATTCTAGCGGCCTTGCTCAAAACAATAGTATAAAATGGAGTTCAGCTCTTGAAATTCCAAAATCTGAAGACATAGTCGACTTCATATTGGTAGAAGATACCATACCTGCCCTGATATCAAAATATGGCGAGGCCATCATAATGCGCTCTTTCACGGATCCAGCTCAAGAGTTCCCTCTCTTTATCCGCACTGATCAAGACCAAACTCTAGAACAGTATCATGTGATAAATGATCGGCTATTCACCCTTGAAAGTCAAATAAAAGATGAAAAAACTGAGTACAAATTAGTGGTATACCAACTAAAAAGTACGCGAGCAGATAGAGTCTTTGAAAGAGTAGTTAGTCCTAATAAAAAGTTCTCTTTGAATAAGACTCGACCTTTGTTTTTTAGCACATCAAAAGATGGACAACAAATATTATTGTGTCAACAAAAATCATACGAAAAACAGTCCACAGCTCAATTCAATTTAATCGTTTCTGGAGAAAATAGCAGCGAAAACATAGCACTTCCTAGTAAGTTTGATAGTGATGACGTAGAATTACTTGGTGCTGCCATCGACAACTCTGGTATTGTATATTTCGCAACTGAAACAGGCATCAAACTGAACAGTCCGTTTCGCAAGAAATACCTTGTTTATAGCTATCATCCCGAGTCGAAAACTCTGACAGAGTTTGACCTTACCTCCAATGAATTTTTCATTCTTGACTTGATTGTAACCACCTCTCAAGAAAATGCTATGATCAGCTGTTTGTATAGCACTGACCCCCTAGTGGAAGACAAATCAACGGGATACACTTTTGTTCAACTTTCCAAGGATGGAAAAGAGGTAAAAACCCGTTTGGCAGCGACATTTAACAATCAAATAATAGCCCAATTTGGAGAGGACGAAGGCGGTATCAAAAACATAAAGGATCTCTTTTTAGTTACGACAATTCAAACCGAAACTGAAACATGGGTTGCAATGGAAAAACGATATAAAAGCCGCATTTGCACGGCAGATCCACATACGGGAATAATGACTTGTACTGATCAATTCCATTTCAACGCTGTTGCATTCGAAAATGTATTCAATAACGAAAAAACCGTTTCTGTAAACAAGAGGCAAATTGATTATGACTCCCCAAGTATTTTCACAAAGCAAGCACTAGTGCAGCACAATAAAGACATTTTTATGTTCTATAATGATCACTTCAAAAATGTCAATACTTCTAATGATTTTGTGATGAGTAATACGAATAGATCCATAATGAAATATGCGAGAATTAATGGCTCTGACAATGCAACAAGTGGAACCTTAGGTGAGGGCAGACAATCAGATTTTGTATTCGTTCCAGCATTAGGTGCACCGCAATTTGGAAACATCACATTCCTGCTTGCCGCAGATGGAAAATTCTACCGGTATGGGAAATTAGATCTTAATCAACTTCATGAGGCAAAGTAGGCATAGAATTAGTGTAAGTTTGACCATCAATTTGCAAGGAGCGCAGTGATATCATTAGACAGCATAAAGGCGCCAATCGCCAAAGAAATGGATTCTTTCGAAGACAAGTTTCGACAGTCAATGAAGAGCTCTGTGCCATTGCTCGACAAAATCACGCATTACATTGTAAAACGAAAGGGCAAGCAAATTAGGCCCATGTTTGTCTTTCTTTCTGCTCAAGCTCTTGGAGGAATTACTGAAAGTACACACAGAGGAGCCGCCCTTATTGAGCTCTTGCATACAGCAACCCTTGTTCATGATGATGTTGTTGATGACTCCTTCGAACGAAGAGGTTTTTTCTCTATAAATGCCCTTTGGAAAAATAAAATTGCTGTCTTAGTGGGAGACTATCTCTTATCTCGCGGCTTACTTTTAGCGATTAAAAACAAAGAATTTAAACAATTAGAGATCGTTTCTGCGGCTGTAGAAGGAATGAGTGAAGGGGAATTACTTCAAATCGAAGAAAGTCGCGGAGTAAACCTGAAGGAAGATATTTACTTTGAAATAATTCGACAAAAAACAGCCACATTAATTGCAAGCTGCTGTGCATGTGGCGCATCATCAGCGGGAGCTGATGATGAAATGATAGAAAAAATGCGAAATATTGGAGAAAAGATTGGCATTGCTTTTCAAATCAAAGACGATCTTTTTGACTATGGTCTAGGAGGAAAAATCGGCAAACCAACAGGCATCGATATCAAGGAAAAAAAGAGCACTTTACCTCTTATCTATGCCCTCAATAATGCTTCTAGCAGCGACAAAAGAAGAATCCTACGAATAGTCAAGAGAAATAGTAAAAATAAAAAGGAAGTTGATCATGTGATCAACTATGTACTGCAATCTGGAGGCATTGAATACTCAGACGAAAAAATGAGAAATTATGCGTCAAATGCCATTGATGAAATAAAATCACTGCCAGAAACAGATGCACGAAATTCATTAATTCAACTCGTTCAGTTCACAATTGACCGAGAGAAATAAAATTGCTTTTATAGCCTAAAAAACAAGCTTAACCTTAAAGTTAACTTTGAAAAAACTCAACAGACATGAAAAATAATGTATTCATTCTTGCGCTGATCGCTCTTTTCGGTTTTGGTCTCTCCTCATGCAACAAATGCGTTACCTGTGGAAGCTGCGATGAAGGAGTGACGTTCATTAATTCAAATGGCACTGAATCAATTGATGCAGAAATATGCGAAAATGACGCTGCTAACAAGGACGACTATAACAGTGCCATTGCTGATTACGAATCATACGGTTGTACTTGCAACTAATAGATGAGAAGTTAACACAGCAGTCTAGCGCTTATGGACCTCTAAGAAAAAGCGCTTTCCCCAGTAATGTCTAAGCCCGTTATTAGCAGGTGGATATCATGTGTCCCTTCATAGGTAATCACAGATTCTAAATTCATCATGTGACGCATGATTGGGTATTCGTTTGTAATCCCCATTCCGCCAAATATTTGTCGTGATTCTCTCGCAATTTCAATGGCAATTTCAACACTATTCCTTTTAGCCATTGAAATCTGAGCTGAGGTAGCCTTTCCTTGATTTTTAAGTTGTCCAAGGCGAAAAACCAATAGCTGCGCCTTGGTAATCTCTGTAACCATTTCAGCGAGCTTCTTCTGTTGCAATTGAAAGGCAGCGATTGGCTTACCGAATTGTTGTCTTTCTTTAGCGTATCTCAGCGCAGAATCATAACAATCCATTGCCGCTCCTATAGCGCCCCAACTAATACCATAGCGCGCAGAATCCAAACAGCCAAGTGGTGCTCCGAGTCCCGATTTCCCTGGTAAAATATTCGCCTTAGGCACCTTCACATTTGAAAACACAAGCTCTCCGGTATCTGAAGCTCGCAAAGACCACTTGCCATGCATAGTAGGAGTTGAAAAGCCTTCCATTCCGCGTTCAACGATCAATCCATGTATTCGCCCTTCTTCATTTTTCGCCCAAACAACAGCTATGTCAGCGAAAGGCGCATTTGAAATCCACATTTTAGCCCCATTCAAAATAACGTGGTCTCCGGCATCTTTAAAATTAGTTACCATTCCACCAGGATTACTCCCGTGGTCGGGTTCAGTCAAACCAAAGCAGCCAATCATATCTCCAGCGGCCAACTTTGGTAAATATTTTTTCCTCTGTTCTTCAGATCCATATGCATATATCGGATACATAACCAATGAACTCTGCACAGATGCCGTTGAACGTAATCCACTGTCTCCACGTTCAAGCTCCTGCATTATCAATCCATATGATATTTGATCCAAGCCAGCCCCGCCATATTCCTCAGGAATATATGGTCCAAAAGCACCAATTTCCGCTAGTCCTTTAATCAAATGCCTTGGGAATTCAGCTTTTTCGTAAGCCTCCTCGATAATTGGCGTTACTTCTTTTTTTACCCAAGCGCGGGCAGTATCACGAATAAGCTTATGCTCTTCTGTCAATAAATCATCGATGTTGTAATAATCTACACCTTGAAAGCGGTCTTCACGATTTGCCATGTCTGCATTAAAATTAATAGTGCGAAGTTAGAAGAATGTTTGCCTCAATTTGTTCACTTTGAGACTAGCTTTGCTAACAATGAATTGGATAGATAAAGTCAGTCAAAATCATTCCATTGAATTTATAATGCTCACATTGTTTCTCGCATTATTAGGATTGATGCGCCAAAATGAGTTTGTAAGATTGGGTCTTTTTCTGCGTGCGTTCACGAATTCCTCCCTTATTAGTCAGCAGGTACGAGAAGAAAAAGCCTTTAATAAAATAGCCATACCATTAGTCATCCTTGTGGTTTCAGTGTTGTCATTTTTCTTCGCAAAGACCCTTCATCATTTCAATTATTTCTCTGACTGGTCATTCCTATCCCTGTTCTTTTCGTTAAGCGTTCTAATCATTGCGGTAACCGCATTAAGGAGCACTATTTACTTCGGGTTAAGTGTTCTTTTCAAGCTCAATTATATACATCGGGCACACACATTTCATTGGCTTCTTAACAACTTCATTCTCGCTCTTATAATTCTCGCTCTTAACATTCTATACACGTTTGGCCCAAACATGATTGATAACACTTTAATTATTGCAGGTTTAATAATGATTGTGGCGCTATATTTAATTCGTTCATTCAGGCTATTCACTCTTTTCCTTGCCGAAGCGCGTATCCCTCTCTTATATAATGTTTTGTACCTTTGCGCGCTCGAATTTCTACCACCGACTTTAGTGGTCATGGTAGTTTGGAGAGCCGGACTAGGATAAATCACGATTGAAGTATGAGCAGCGAAGCGACAGCGAAGAAGAAAATTAAGACAATTCTTGTAAGTCAACCCAAGCCCGAAAGCGATAAGTCACCTTATTTCGATCTTGGTAAAAAGAACAAATTGAAAATTGATTTTAGACCTTTCATTCATGTTGAAGGTCTTACTGCACAGGAGTTTCGTAAGCAGCGTATTCAAATCCTTGATCACACTGCAATCATTTTCACTTCAAGAAATGCTGTAGATCATTTTTTCAGACTTGCTACAGAATCCCGCGTTACCGTTCCTGAAACGATGAAGTATTTCTGCATGTCTGAAGCAATTGCCTTTTATCTGCAGAAGTATGTAGTCTACAGAAAGAGAAAGATTTTTGTTGGTGAGCGTAAATTCTCTGATTTAATGCCTCTTATTAAAAAGCAGATCAACGAACGCTACTTATTGCCTTCTGCGGATAAGCTAAAAGAGGATATTACCAATCAACTTGAAGAAAGTGAAGTGAAGTTCACTCGTGCAATCTTTTATCGTACTGTAATCAGCGACTTGAGTGATTTAGAAGACGTTAAATATGATATGCTCGTGTTTTTTAGCCCGAGCGGAATCAAGTCTCTTTTCCATAATTTTCCTGATTTTGTTCAAGGAGAAACTCGCATTGCAGCGTTTGGAGCGACTACTCATAAGGCTGTTGCTGATCACAATTTAAGACTTGACTGCACCGCTCCCACATCCGAATATTCTTCGATGACCGCTGCGATTAATTCGTATGTGAAGTCACAACTGAAGTAAGTACTATTTCTTTTGAGCACCTTTGACCTTCAATTATGGAGCTCAACTATGTATTTCCTAAGTCTGAGAAGCTAACACATCAAAAGCTTTTCGATGTTCTTTTTAAAACGGGAAATAGAGCTTTTCAATACCCCGTTTTGGCTATTTGGTCTTATGCTGATTTGCAACATGATGTTCGCGCTCAAATAGGGTTTAGTGCTCCAAAAAAGCACTTCAAGAAAGCACATGATCGCAATAGAATCAAGCGATGGATCAGAGAATCCTACCGAACACAGAGTGGTGATCTTAAAAACACTCTTCTCCAAAAGAACAAGCAAATTGTGATTCATTTCATCACGGTTAAAAACGATAACATTTCTTTTGACCTCATTCAGCCCAAAATCAAGTTACTTTTGAATGAAATCACCGAACAGGTAATGAATGCTGAGTAAATTTTTCATTCTTTTAATTCGTTTTTATCAAGGTGCGATTTCGCCATATTTTTCGGCAAATTGTCGATATTCTCCTACTTGTTCTGAGTTTGGAGTTCAGGCATTGAAAAAACATGGAGCCCTTAAAGGTGGTTGGTTAACTATCAAACGATTTGGTTCATGCCATCCTTGGGGCGGTAGCGGTTATGATCCTGTTCCTTAACTATTTTAATATGAATTCTACTTTTCGAAAGACCATAATAATTGCTGCAGTTGCGGTAACTAGCTTCCTCAGTTTTGGCTTTGTAGAAAGCTATTTTGAGCTTTCCAAAAACTTGGATATTTTCAGCACAGTATACCGAGAAATCAACGTTAAATACGTGGAAGAAAC
Source organism: uncultured Flavobacteriales bacterium (assembly GCA_905479105.1). Classification (GTDB taxonomy): domain Bacteria; phylum Bacteroidota; class Bacteroidia; order Flavobacteriales_G; family Salibacteraceae; genus SHAN690. Next base: position 71,638 of record CAJQLE010000003.1, on the reverse strand, counting down.
TAACCCTGGAAAGCTTATTAAAACCGGAATTGACGCCATGCTTGGGTCGCTAGACCCTTATACAAATTACATCGCAGAAGCAGACATAGAAGACTACAAATTCATGACAACACATGAATATGGTGGAATTGGTGCATTAATCGGAACCCGCGATGGTGATATTATTATCACCGAACCCTATGAATCTTCACCAGCGACTAAAGGAGGAATTGTTGCGGGAGATATAATCTTAAAGGTAGGAGACATTGACGCCAAAGGGAAGAATTCTGGTGAACTAAGCGAATTGCTTAAAGGTGAATCGGGAACAAATGTGGAAGTTACCATCTACCGAAAATCAACGGATGAAACCATTACGACTTCTATCACACGAGAGAAGATTAAATTAGACGATGTCCCCTACTTTGGGATGATTGATGAAGAAGTCGGCTACATTAGTTTAAGAGGGTTTACTCAAACCGCCAGTAGAGAAGTAAAAAAAGCATTCGAAGAACTGAAAAGTGAAAAAGGAATGAAAAAGCTTGTCCTTGATTTGCGCGGTAATGGAGGAGGCCTTTTAAATGAGTCGGTCAACATTGTGAACTTTTTCGTTCCAAAGGGTGAGAAAATTGTAGAAACAAAGGGGAAATTAAAGGAGCATTATAGTTTGCACAAAGCCTTAAACTCACCTCTCGATCTTGAAATTCCGCTTGTTGTCCTTATTGACGATGGTTCTGCTTCTGCTTCTGAAATTGTTTCAGGGAGTCTTCAAGATTTAGATCGGGCAGTTCTCATTGGACAAAATAGTTTCGGTAAAGGATTGGTTCAAACTACCACGGAACTCTCTTACAATTCCATGCTGAAAATCACCATTGCCAAATATTACATCCCAAGTGGAAGATGTATTCAACGAATTGATTACGGAAAGCGTGACGCAAAAGGAAAGGCGGTTAATGTGCCGGATTCTTTGATTACAGCGTATGCAACTGCGAATGGGCGAGTCGTGAAAGATGGCGAAGGAATTACTCCGGATATTGAAGTGGAAGTGGAACAATATAGTGCCTTGCTCGCTACATTGCTAAATGAAAATATCGTTTTTCAATTTGCTACAAACTACTATTTCAATCACGATAGCATAGCTCAGCCAGAGGAGTTTCAGCTTTCAGATTCAGAGTTTGAAAGCTTTGTGGAATTTGCTCTAACGCATGACTTTCAATATAAAACAGGAAGTACAGAAATGATGAAAGAACTTCGAGAAATGATCGAAGAAGATGAATTTATGGAAGATGTTTCTGAGGAGTTCAAAGCACTCTCAGCAAAACTAGAAAGAGATAAGCGTGAAGATCTATTCAAATTCAGAGAAGAAATTGAAGTTATTCTTGAAAACGAGATAGCGAGTAGATATTATTACTCGCGTGGCCGAATAAGAGCATTTATGTCGCACGATCCAGAAATAATCAAGGCTCTTGAGGTGCTAAATAATAAAAGCTACTACGATTCCGTTATTGACGGCACGTGTGAAGGTTGCCTGACGAAAAAGGGTTAAATTCACCCACTTTTAAACAAACCTATGATCCTTAACGAGACCCATCATCGATGGCTCTTTCTTATTGGCTTATGTCTTGTCGCGATAGGGTTACCTCTCTCCAAAGCTTTCATAAGCATTGGTGGAATTACGCTAGCTGTCAATTTTTTGCTAGAAGGTAATCTGAAGGCAAAGTTTCGCACGCTAATTTCCTCCCCCATAATACTGTTGCTTATTAGTGTATTTCTAATGCACTTAGTTGCATTGATCTGGACCAGTGATTTCGGCCATGCATTGAAGGATATAAGAATTAAGCTCCCTCTTTTACTTTTTCCAATCATTATCCCTTTATCAAAACCCCTCTCGAAAAAAGAACTGCATTTAGTACTTGGTGTTTTTACATCTACCGTGCTATTGACTTCATTTCTCTCAACTTGGGAGTATTTCCAAACGAAGGACAACCCTTCATTTGATTTCAGGTCAATCTCTTTATTTACAAGTCACATACGATACGCCTTAATGGTTTGTATCGCCTATTTGATACTTCTGAACTTGGCTTGGAATGAAAAAAGCAATGAGAGCGCCAGAGTCAGCTATATTCTCCTAGCTGTTTGGTTAAGCATTTTTGTTTTTATTCTTCAATCCATGACTGGAATAGTGGCGTGGCTGCTGTGCAGTTATCTGTTGCTGATTTACACCTTGTCATACATTAAAATATCAGTTTTTCGTATCATTTCCTTAACTGTAATTACGATTGCCCCTTTGATTATTGGCTCCTACATTGCATTTCATGTTGATGCTTTTTACCCGAATGAGCAACCCGACTTCTCCGAATTAAAAACCGAAACAGCCGGTGGGGCACATTACGATCACGACACGAATAATTTAATGCTCGAAAACGGTCATTATATCAATATTAATATCGCCAATTACGAATTAGAAAAGGAGTGGAATCAGCGGAGTAACCTAACATTCTGGGATAGTTTAGATCGCACTCAACAGCCCATTAATGCCACAATAATCCGTTACTTAACGAGCAAAGGCCTCACTAAAGACTCCGTTGGAATTAATGCCTTAACCGATCAAGACATTCTGGCCATTGAAAACGGAGTAGCCAACGTTCGCTTTCTTTACGGGAACCCAATTGATAATCGTGTTTATACGGTCATTTGGGAGTTTGACAGGATGATGAATGAAAAACGCGTTCAAGGACATTCTGTAACCCAGCGCTTTCTTTTTTGGAAAACAGGTTTCAATATTTTTAAAGAAAACTGGCTATTTGGCACCGGAACAGGAGACATCAATGCTTCCTACGAGAAAATGTATAACCAAAGTGATACAGAAGTCAATAAAAAATACAGATTAAGGGCCCACAATCAATTTCTGGCGTTTGGGGTAACTTTTGGTGTATTGGGTCTTTCTATTTTTCTTTTATCGATTATTCTCCCATTTATCACTATGAAAAGCGCAAATAGCTTTTTATACATCGGCTTTGCTATAGTCATTTACGCAAGTATGCTTAATGAAGACACCTTAGAGACACAAACGGGTGTTACACTCTACGCATTTTTCAATGTGTTATTATTATTCGGGATTCAAGCTTTGTCAGAAGATGACAGTACCTCTTCGTAGATAGCGAACGACTTTTTAGCCGTTTCAGATTTACTGAACTTCTTTACTTTTTTCATGCCCCCAGCAATACAAGTTGACCTCAATGCCGCATCAGAAAGCATTCTATTCACAGATTCCGCTAGCTGATTCGGCTCTTGAACCTCACAAAGTAGTCCGCAGACTTCGTGTTCAATTACTTCTACTATACCACCTGCTTTGGTTGCAACTACGGGTACTTCAGAAGCCAAGGCATCCAGGATAGATGTGCCTAGACCTTCCGTTTTAGAAGTAATTAAGAACAGGTCTAATTCCTTTAATAACGCTGGCACGTCTCTTCGAAAACCTGTCAAACTAATATGCCCTTGCATCCCTTGCCGATCAATATACTCTTCGATTTCTTTTCTGCTTGGCCCTTCTCCTATCGCAATGAATTTCGCCTTAAGACCTTTAGCAACTAAAATCTTTGCCGTATCAACAAAAGTTTGATAGTCTTTATGTGGCGCCAAGGCTGAAACATTTCCGATGATCGCATAATCCGCTGGAATCTGATATTCTGATCTCAATTTACCGTTAGAAACAACTCCTTCAAAACGGGACAAATCAATACCAGAATGAACGACCTCAAGTTTGCTTTTATCCTCAATAAAACCGAGCATAACATCTCTAATTGCCCCTGAAACACAAACGACTTTTCGAATATTCGGATGATTGTATTTAAACAATGACATTGAGCTGCCTTGAATGGCAAAATCAACCCTTCTTGAAACGACAATCGGTCGTTCATTTTTGGTCAATACAGCGCTCAACACAGCAAAATTGTGTGCGTGTGAATCATGAACATGAATCAAATCGATTCTTTCTCTTGAACACACATGTGAAACACGAAAAGCGACCATGGGGTTGGCAGAAAAACCTTTAAAATAAGTTACGTGTGATAGGTGATTCTTAAGGCAATATTTATGCACTTGTGAATTGAACGGACACATGATTACCTGCTCAACTCCGAGTTTCTTTAGCTCTTCAGCGAGATAGATGAGCTGCTGCTCTCCACCTCTCCAAGTCTTGGGTGATGAAATGTGCAGGACCCTCATGTTGATCTTTGAATTTGTAGCAATTTAGAGTACTTCAAGTAAGTAGCATACGCAGAATAAGTAGCAATGATCCAACCATAATATCCATCTCTAAACCCCTGTTTGATAAAGAAACTCTTTAAAAATTTCGCAACTGGTTTCAACATTACTTTGAACCAATTTGAGCGTATTCCTTTTTCAAATTTCGCTTTAGAAGAAATATCAGAGAACTTTTCAATCTGCTCGCGATGTTCATCCATCGAATAAAAGGAAAAATGCTCCAAGTCACCCTTAAGATGAGTAATCACTGAGTCAGAACTCAACTCATATCGATCGTGTGGATTTACACCCGTCCACTCACCATCATTCTTTTGAAACAAACGGAGCTTAATATCAGGATACCATCCACTATGTCGGATCCATTTTCCGCAATAATTAGTAAGTCGATTCATTGAATATCCGCCTTTCAAGCCGCTTTTCTTTGCTTCAAGAATTGACTCTTGAAGCTCAATACTCAGTGATTCATCCGCATCTAAAGACAAAATCCAATCATTGCTGGCTTGATTCTTTGCGAAATTCTTTTGTTCAATATGGCCTAAAAATGCTTGTTCAATAACCTTGGCACCAAGAGATTCGGCAATTTGTTTTGTAGCATCGTTAGATAGAGAATCAACAACTATCACTTCATCGGCAAGTATTCTCACGCTCTTGAGACAACGAGCAATATTGCGTTCTTCATTGAGGGTGATTATAACAACAGAAATCTTGTCCATTACTCTTGTAAATATATCCTTCGAACTCGCTCAGGAATTTTTGTCAAGATTTCATAAGGAATGGTGCCCAGCTTATCTGCCATCTTCTGTATGTCAGAATTCCCAGAAAAAATGACAACCTCATCCCCTTCTTTTGCTTCTGTGAGCGACACGTCAATCATTGTCATATCCATGCAGATATTGCCAACCGTTGGGCACTTAACCCCTTGCCATTCGATTTGCCAATTCCCATTGCTCAATCTTCTATCCAACCCATCGGCATAACCCAAAGCCACGGTAGCAATTCTTCGATCTACTTGACCAACTCCTTTTCTGGCATAACCAACAGAATCCCCCGCCCTCACTTCTCTTATCTGAACTATGTAACTCTTCAATGAGCCCAACGCATGCAAAAAGCGACTATCATCACTGTCACTGAAGCCATAAAGGCCTATGCCAAGTCGTACCATTTCAAAATGATATTCTGGGAACCTTAATACTCCTGTTGAATTCAGTGTATGCCTATCTGGCTGATACCCCAAAGAATCAACAACTATCTGATTCACGCTCAAAAACAAATCAATCTGTTGCCTTGTAAAATCATCTTGAGCCTCATCATCAGTCGCTGATAAATGGGTGAATACTGTGGCAACTCGAAGAAATCCAATTTCTTTGATTAGGAGAAGTGCCTCACGAAGCTCATCTTCTTCAAACCCCAGTCGATGCATACCCGAATCAATTTTCAAATGAATTGAGTATTCATCAAAAAAATGACGCATGGTTTTTGTCGCTCGAATGAAGTCCTTCAGTGTATTCAGCGAATAAATCTCCGGTTCCAGATTATGTTGAATCATGGATTCATAGGCCGTTTTACTAGGACTCATCACCATTATCGGAAGGCTTATTCCCTTTTTTCTTAATGTAACACCCTCATCTGCATAAGCGACCACGAGGTAGTTTACGATCTTTCTTGATTGAAAGAAGTGCGCAACTTCATAACTTCCGCTTCCATAAGCAAAGGCCTTAACCATAACCATCACTTTGGTCGACTCTTTGATCTTCCCTCTAAAGTATGTGAGGTTTTGTCTAAGCTTTCTTAAGTCAATTTCCAACGTGGTTATCCTCTGTTTTGCTTGTAGTCGGGTTACTAACTTTTCCAACTTGAACTTGCGCGCGCCTTTTATCAAAATAGCCTTGTGCCTGAGTGTTTTTGTATCAAGCTGCTCCCAAAACTCATCTCCTGAGTCAAAATGACGCACCAAAATTGGCTCAAAAGCATCCTTATTCTTAGCGATTTCCGAGCCAATAGCGATCAAATGCGTCACTTCGGCTTCTCGCAGCATATGCGCTATTTGCACATAAGACTCATGGTTATCAGCATTTTGCTCCAAATCAGAAAGTATAACGTACTTATCTCTATCCGCATGGGTCATCAGTTGATCTACTGAAGCCTGAAGAGAGCCAAGATCTGAATTGTAGGTATCATCAATGATTAAGGAATCTTCAAGTCCTTGCTTAACCTCCATTCTCATGGCAATAGGAGACAGGTCTTCGAACTTTGAAAGGACTCTTGAGTTTATCTTGCCAAGGATAATGCACATCGCAAAGCAATGACCAGCATTCTCAATGCTAATGCGATCGGTAAACGGGATCTCAAAAGAGTAATTCTTTCCTTCGGCAATTGCCTTGAATAACGTGGAGTGAGACTGCTGCTTGATAGAAGAGAAATAGATATCAGCGCTCTTATCTTCTTTCGACCAAAACACGCACTTTTCTATGTCGTCTTTAGGTATCCATTTCGTCCATGTTTGATCCTTGCATACTAACACCTTTTTGGCCGTCATAAAAAGCTTCCATTTTTCTAGAAACTTAGCTTGATCAGAATCAAAATGAGCAGAATGCGCATCACCAATATTTGTAATGAGCCCGATCGTAGGTTTTAAGATTTGCTCAAGCCTCTCCATTTCTGTTGGCAGAGATATTCCCGCTTCAAAAATAGCTAGAGAGTCATAACTGCTTAATTCAAAAACAGATAGCGGCACACCAATCTGTGAATTATAGCTCTTAGGGCTTCTGCAAATTTTAAACTCGCTTTCGAGCAAGCTGTTAAGCCATTCTTTAACGATTGTCTTTCCATTACTTCCAGTAATGGCCAATACGGGTAATAAATAATTATCTCGGTGCTCCTTAGCAATTAATTGCAGTGCAGGAATCATGTCTTTTACGATGATGAAATTAGCTCGCCCTTCATAGCGTTTGGCTACTCTTTCATCTGTCACTAAAAAATGATGGTATTTTAATTCCAGTAACTCTGGAATAAAATCATGTCCATCAAAACGTGAGCCTATTATCGCAGCGAATAAAGCATTATCGCGTTTGGCAGATCTATGGTCGATATTGATTCGCGAAACCGTTGAACCAAGAAAAGCAATTTGTGACTTGCCCGCACAAAAGTCTGCAATGCTTTCTATTGTATAGTTCATTTTATAGTTCCTGAATTAAAACAAGCACGACATAGTGGCTTGTATTCATTGGTTTCTCCCAGTTCTATGAGTTTATCACTTCCCGTAACTCTGTACGAATGATTCGCCAGGGACCCGCAATTTACGCAGATCGCATGCACCTTTGTGACATATTCGGCAATTGCCATCAAGCCTGGCATAGGTCCGAAAGGTCGGCCCTTGTAATCCATATCTAGACCAGCAACAATTACTCTTTTCCCCATGTTCGCCAATTGATTGCACACATTAACCAATTCAACATCGAAAAACTGAGCTTCATCTATTCCAACAACTTCAGCAGCATTGGACAAAATCAAAATATTTCCAGAAGACTCGACAGGCGTTGAACTTATTGCGTTTTCATCATGGGAGATCACTTCTTCATCATCATATCGCACATCTACATCCGGTTTGAAGATTTCAATCTTCTGACCAGCAAATTGGGCGCGCTTCAATCTTCGAATTAATTCTTCCGTTTTTCCTGAAAACATAGAGCCACAGACCACTTCGATCCAGCCATACTTATGCCTTTTATTACCTGTATACTCTAAAAACATTAAATACGAATTTCTATATTCATCATGGAATAGCTTGCAAAATATGACTTGATTGCCATCATTTCTTAAAGATTAGTAAATCGAAGGCACAATTGCCATCTTTGAACAGCGTTTGTAAGGCATGAATATGAAAGACTTGATTGAAAAAATAGAACTCCTCGGAAAACAACTTGCAGAAAAGGAAAACGAGCTTCACTTATTAAAGGAAGACTTAGAAGCCATGAGAGCAACTATAGAAGCCGCAATAGAAGGAGATCCTGCTATTAAAGATGAATCGCCATCGCTTGTTCAAGAAGAACCTGAGGAAGCTGAAGAGCCAATAGTCTCAGAAGAAGAGCCTCAAGAAATGATGAAAGAAGAAAAATCATCCTCTTTAGAAGTGAACGAAGAACAGCAGCACGAAGCGATCATGCGAACTATTGAAGAGTTTTCTCAAGAACAAGGCAAATCCATAGTCAAACAGATTCCTGAATCCGAATCTGTATCCCTCGCAGACAAAGTGCGTATTCAGCCTCTAAACGACATTAAAAAAGCCATTGGAATAAACGAACGGTTTCTATTTGCCAATGTCTTATTCAATGGCGATATGAATGCGTTTTCAAAAGCTGTAGAGGAGTTAAATCATCTTGAGTCAATTAGTGATGCTATACGATTAATGGATGAAGAGCTTTCTTCAAAATACCATTGGAACGAAGAAGACGAAACCGTTGTTGCATTTAAAACACTGGTTTCAAGACGTTTCTCATAATGTTGCGCTCTGCTCTACTTCTGTTCACCCTTTTTTTAGTTGGAATTTCAAACGCACAAGATTCTTCGTACGCGAAAGAAATGATTGATTCGCTTTGCGCGCCTCGCTATCATGGTAGAGGATATGTTTTTCAAGGAGATGTGAAGGCTGCATCATTTATTGAGCGGCAGTGCAAAGAAAAAGGGCTCAAGTCCTTTGGTAATTCTTATGCTCAATCCTTTACGCTTGGCGTAAACACTTTTCCTGGCGACATGAGCGTCAAGTTCAATGGCGAATTATTGCAAACGGGAGTTGATTATCAAGTTAATCCTGGTTCGCAGAAAATAAATGGTTCATACAAGGTTCTCTACCTGAAGCCAAACATGGTCAAGAACCAAGAAAAAATATTAAAAACGGCCTCGAAGAAAAAAGTACAAAACCGATTTGTTGTAATTGATGAGGCTTCGGAAAATGCCATAATTGAAGAATTTTCAAAAGGCATCAACCAAAACCCTTTGAATGCGAAAAGTTATGTTCTCTTAAAAGACAAAAAGCTTACTTGGTGGGTTAGCAGACGAACTTACAACACAACGATTCTTGATGTTTCAAAAGAAGGGTTGGACAAAAAAATAAAAACGGTAGACCTCGCCATTGACCAAGAGTGGATAAGCGATTATCAATCACAAAATGTTGTTGCATTTATTCCTGGGCAAGTTGATTCAATGGTAGTTTTCAGCGCACACTTTGATCATTTGGGAAGAATGGGCAAAGACACTTACATAGCAGGCGCCAGCGATAATGCTAGCGGAAGTGCCATGCTGTTAGATCTTGCTGATTATTACGTAGAGCATCCCCCAAAGTACAATACAATATTTATTTGGTTTGCAGGGGAAGAAGCTGGACTTGTAGGATCAAAATTCTTTGTTGAACATCCTTTATTCCCTTTAAATAAAATCAAATTTTTGCTCAACCTGGATTTAATGGCAGATGCTAAAAAAGGAATCACGGTTGTGAATGGATCAATTTTCAACGATGCTTTTGATCGTCTAAATGCTATCAATGAAAGAGAAAGTTTACTTAACCAAGTGAAGGCACGCGGAGCTGCTGCAAACAGCGATCATTATCCGTTTTATGAAAAAGGGGTGCCTAGTTTTTTCATCTACACCGAAGGAGATTACAAACACTATCATGACGTTAATGATGTTCCTGAAAACATTCCATTAACCAATTACTCTGAAGTATTTCAGCTGATCACCTCCTTTGTTAAAGAAGGGTTTTAGTTGCGAACGATTGTTACGCTGCCCTTAGCATTCTTTTCTAAGTATGGCAGGTTATCATCGCCAACTGCTTGGATCTCGTAAAAGTAAATCCCAGATGGAAGTGCGTTTCCAAAGCGATCCAATCCATTCCATCTTACTGAAATGTCATTCGATTCAAAAACGAGCTGTCCGCCTCTTGTCATAATACGAAGTGTAAAGTCTTTTATACCGTATCCATTCACCTCGAAATATTCGTTGTATGGATCTCCGTTTGGAGTAATGACTTGTTCGGCATTGTGCGTAAAATAAGCCGTTGTTTTTTCAATTTCAGGTTCTTCCTGCGCTTCGACCTTTTCTGCTTGGTTATTAGCCACGGTTGAAGAAACAGTAGATCCATTTTGAACATCACTTTTCACTTCTTCTGATGTCTCCACTCTCGGTTCAGACAACTTTGCAGAGCTTTCAGAGTGGTCTGACAGCGTGTTGTCTTCTTCCGTTGGGTTATTTGAAGGGCTCTCTGAGAAACCTTCAATACCTGGTTTATTTGATGCTTTTGTTTTCTCTGATCTAGTATCGTCAATTACGACAATAGGAGCATCTGTGTTTTGATCAGCGCTGTTTTGTTGAATTGCGCTTTCAACAACTACACGCTCTTCTTCAAAAGATGTATTGGTTTCTTCAGTATTTGCTTGCTGCTCTTCTGAAAATTCCACCTCAGTAAGAGATGCAGTTTCAGAATTTTGATATTCAACCTCAGCAATAGTCGCTGCGGTAATTAAGCCAGCAAAACCAATAATGGCTGCTGCTTTTCCTAGGAAAAGGTTTCCGCTAGCCGCTGCTGACGAAACCGCCCCCACACCGCTCAATGAAGATTGAATCGATGCCCAAACTTCAGGACCTACAGGTACTTCGTAAGACTGAAGTGCCTCCCTGAATATTTTTTCAATATTTTCCTTTTGATCAGACATTATATGTTCTCTCGTTCTACAATTATGTTCATTAAATAAGTGCGGGCCTTGCGATACTGGGTTTTTGAAGTGCTTTCAGACACCCCCAATTCATCGGCAATTTCTTGATGTGAATAGCCTTCTATGGCATACATGTTAAATACTGTTCTGTATCCCGTTGGCATGGCTTGAATGATTTTCATCATTTCTTCAACCCTTAAATCACTGGTAGACATTTCGCCTTCTCCAGCCAAATATTCAGCCTCAGATATATCAGCATCAATATGCATTCGATTTCTCTTACGCAATTCGTCCAATGCCGTATTTATCATCGTTCTTCTGATCCAACCTTCAAAACTTCCTTCCCCTTTAAATTTATGCAGGTGAATAAACACCTTCACAAATCCATCTTGAAGCAAATCTTGGGCTTTTTCACGGTCTCCTGCATAACGCATACAAACCGACATCATCTTTCCCGCAAACTTTTCAAATAACGCTTGTTGTGCCCTCTGATCTCCTTTCAAACACTTCTCAATCAACTCTTCGTCAGTCATCATTGGGGCAAAACTTGATATAAGATGCAGTTCATGGTTAAATAGTTGTCTGGAGTGACCGAATATATCACGAATATTTAGTGATCAAGTTACTATTGCTCAAGAATTCATTTTTAGAACACTACCCAACTTGAATAAGAGTTCTTTCATCATAAATTAGATTCAGCCGTACTAACTACCTTCGTCTCACTTTCATATGAAGATATCAGCATCCGTATACTCCAGTAAAGACAGTCCGCTTCAAGAACTCATTGAAGATCTTGACCAACATGGAATTGATTATTTCCACATCGACTGCAGAGATGATGAGCGAGTATTTGACGACATCGAAAAAATAAAGCAATGGAGTTCCACCCCGATTGATCTTCACCTCATTACTTCCAATCCTGAGCAATATTTTGATCGAATAAATGCACTGAAAGTAGAGTTGGTCACACTTCAGTTTGAGGACTTGAATGGCTATCAATACCGAGGAGGTTTGCAGTCCAAAATGGGACTTAGCCTCGTTTCTTCGACCGATATTTCTGCCTTTGAACAGGGTGCAAATTATTATGAATTTGTCCTCTTCATGGCAACAACCCCAGGTGAAAGTGGCGGACAGTTTGACAAAATCAACTTTCGAAAGATTCGCGAATTCAAACGTCAGTTTCCTGGAAAAGCGATTCATGTAGATGGAGGCGTAAATGCGGAGGTGAGTTTTGTGCTTCGCAGCATGGGCGTGGGATCTTCTGTTGTTGGTTCCTATTTGTTTAAAAACATGCCTGTTGGCGCGGCATTGCTCAACCTCAAAACCCATGAAATCGAAAGCCAATACTTGGTGAAAGATTTTATGCGAACGAGGGAAGAATCTCCTCTTCTTGGCCCGAATGCTCGAAGCCTGAAAGAGGTGCTGCAGAGCATCGAAGATTTTAAGCTTGGGTTTACCATGCTCGAATCGACTGATCACTCTTTGGAAGGCATCATTAGCAATGCCGATTTAAGAAGGGAAGTTTTGCGCACGGTTGATTCGCACTCAGAAATTAGTGTGGGTGGCATGGTCAACCGAAATCCAATATCCATTCAAGAAAATATCACCGTTAAGGCCATGCTGCAAAAAATAAAAACATTCGATTTCCCCATCAATTACCTGCCCGTGGTAGATGCTCAGGGAAAAGTGAAAGGAGTGGTTTCATTCCTCAATCTGGTGAAAGGAGAATTATGATCATACACACAAAATCAACGGTTTCTGAAGCCGAAGCGCACAAGATTGCCCAATCCACCAAATCTGCCATTTTTCACGATGGCGCTCGATTCGTGTTGGTGACCCCTTCAAAAATGAAGGAAGTGCCCTCGCAATTTGCCGGCATTGTCGAGAAGTCTTGGCCAATGGCAGACGACCTTCAACTTGGAAGTCGCAGTTACTTAACTGAAACCCGAACCGTGAAGATTGGAAATACGGAGATAGGTGGAAACACGAAAAACACCCTAGTAATCGCAGGCCCTTGTTCGGTAGAATCGGTAGAACAAATTAGACAAAGTGCTGAATTGATGAAGCGGCTTGGCATCACCGCGCTTCGAGGCGGATGCTATAAACCGCGAACATCTCCCTATTCCTTTCAAGGATTGGGTTTAGAAGGCCTTCAACTGCTATCCAAAATGCGCGATGAATACGGTTTTTCAATCGTAAGCGAAGTGCGTGATGCCACCCATGTGGATGACGTGATCGAGCACGCAGATGTGATTCAAATTGGAGCCAAAAGCATGTACGATCACGGCATCCTGAAAGCCTGTGCAAAAACGCAAAAAACGGTGTTGATCAAGCGAGGTTTTGGAACCACCTTGCAAGAGTTTGCGCAGGCGGCTGAGTTTGTGTTAAGTGGGGGAAACCCCAATGTGATTTTGTGCGAACGCGGGATACGAACCTTTGAAACAAAAACGAGATTTACGCTCGACCTCTGCGGGGTGGCTTGGTTGAAAGAATACACCAACCTACCTGTGGTGTTGGATCCTTCACACGCATTGGGTTATCGGTATGGTATTTCTGATTTGGCTAAAGCCTGCGTGGCCATGGGAATCGATGGGCTTTTAGTAGAGGTACATCCAAATCCAGCGGTTGCGAAAAGCGATGCTGCCCAGCAATTGTATCACGATCAGTTTGAACAATTACTCAAGGAATTGAAACCGGTGGCGAACGCTGTAGGAAGAACAATCAAATGAGGTTTTTGCAACAAAATATTCGCTTTCTATTGGATCAACATCCTGAGCTAAGTCAAAGCTTGGGGGACGATCCCCGCCTTTCCCAATTGGAGAATTTGGCTGAGAACGCCGGGTGCCCGGTGGAGAGCATTTTGCTCCATAATTTGGAAGCGCAGACGTTTCCATGGCAAACCCTAAAGTTCATTTTTTTGGATGTAGATGGGGTGATGACAGAAGGCGGAATGTTTTATACGGATGACGGAGACGAATTCAAACGCTTCGACACAAAGGATGGAATGGCCATCAAAGAGGCGATGAAACATGGTGTGGAATTCGGAATAATCTCGTCTGGAGTGAACAAAAAAATCATTCAGCATCGCGCTGATATGTTTGGCGTCAAGCACATTTACGTTGGAGCAGACCCCAAACTGGTCATTGCTGAAAAGTGGCTCACCGACTTAGACTTGGCATGGAATCAATGTGGTTACATCGGTGACGACATCAACGACCTGCAGATGTTCGACAAGGTAGCCATCAAGGCGTGTCCCTCGGATGCGGTAGATCGAATTAAAAGCAAGGCTGACTTTGTGCTTCAATCCAAAGGCGGTCATGGCTGCGTGCGTGAGTTTGTGAGCTACTTGCCCAACTTGAAAAACATTCTCTGATGGGGGGTAAGTTGACTCTGGTGCCCACGCCCATCGGTAATCTAGACGACATCACCTTGCGTGCGCTGAAAGTCCTGACGGATTGCAACACCATCCTCTGCGAAGACACTCGCCACAGCGGAAAACTCCTACAGCATCACGGTATCAGCAATAAGCTTCAGCCCTTTCACCAGCACAACGAACACAAAATCACCCGTTCTCTAATTCAAAAAATGGAATCTGGCGAACACCTCGCCCTCATCACCGATGCTGGCACTCCGGGAATAAGCGACCCAGGATATTTATTGGTTCGTGCATCCATTGAGGCGAACATTCAGGTGGAGTGCCTTCCGGGCGCCACCGCCCTTGTGCCAGCGATTGTGGGCAGCGGATTTGCCTGCGAAAAATTCGTTTACCTCGGCTTTCCCCCTCAGAAAAAAGGCCGACAAACCTTTTGGTTATCCTTGGCCGAAGAGCAACGAACAATGGTCATGTACGAGTCTCCGCACCGGATCTTGAAGGCATTAAAAGAAGCGTCTGAAGTTTTTGGTCCAGACAGAAGGGCATGTGTAGTGCGCGAATTGACCAAAATGTTTGAAACGTATCATCGAGGAACCTTGAGTGAACTGCTGTTGGAAGGCGAAGCAAACAAATACAAAGGGGAAATTGTGTTAGTGATTGAGGGCGCTGAAATCAAATCGCTCAAAACGAAGAAATGAAAGGTATTTACCTCATAATACAAGGCCGGGCAGATCAGGCGTTTGAAATGCGCAAAATGCAATTGGCAGAAACAAAACCAACAAAAATAGCTCTCTTAAATCTAAACCCTTAATAGTTCACTTTTTGCTGACGTTATACAAACTGCACTACCGTGAATGTTGATTTTATTCTGAAAATTCGCGTCAAACATAAATTTATTGATCACCGCGTCAAAACGCATGCTGCGGTTATACCCATAGACATTCGCGCCCCGGGCACTTAACAAGCCTCTTTACACCCTTTAATATCAGCAGTTAAGGAGGTTTTTGGTTTTTAAACATTCCAGTTTTGGTACTAAAAAGGCATTGAGTACCGCTACTAACTGCGTGCCGTTGCCGAATGGCAAAAAGCAAAACATTATAGACCTTTAAATAAAATCGGGTGATGGCCCAGCCTGCGCACCTAAAGGCGTTTACGAATAGACTTGGAATGAGAAGAAATGCTGTTTTCTAAGGTAAAAGAAGAATATAGATTCAGCTTTTTTTGCTCAAAACAAGAATCAAAGGTTAAGATCTAAAATAGATTATCAAAAACTATTCAATTTTATATTCAAAATACCTTTTATCTTTTTCACTACGCACTCTGATTATCCGCAAAACACCTCGCTTATTTATAGCTTTAATGTACGCACTTCTTTTTGCTCTAATGGTATCAGATGCATATTGAGAAATCTTTAGTATTTCATCCATTGAAGCACCAACTAGAGTAGCTCCTCTACTTGCCAATAAAAGCTGCTCCAATTCAGAAATAAGTTCATCGTGTTCACTACTAGTATTAGGGAAGGAATATTTAGCAAGACTTGTTAATAGTTTCGTTTTTAGGGATTTGAAAAGCGCGATTACTAAAATCGTAAAAAGAACAATACTAAGCATCCAGTAATTGATTTTCGTATCCGAACTTTCCTCATTCTGAATTAACCCTTTCTTTTGGTAAATAATATTTTCCGATAATTGAACTGAATCTAAGTTACCATTTGAATCACGATAATATATAAAATCATTCTTAGCGTAAACAGCTGATTTACCATCAATACATGGAACCTCTTTAAAAAAAGTAGTTGATATTTCTTCACGGGTTTCTTTATTGAAAAGTATATACCTGCATTTGGTTTCAAGCCTTATTTGAAGAATTAAAAAGTGTTGAGATTCATGCACTACATAGCCTCCTATTCTTTCAACGTCTGCCCTATTTAAATTTTCAAGCTTTCTTATGTTCAAATAGGTCCGAGTTTTTAAATCGATTTTACCATAGAGATACGATTCTGAATTATTACTCGGTATCGTAAGAATAACATTTAACGAATCTCCATTAAGCCAAGCAGCATTAATCTTACTAGACATTTTAGGAAAACCACTCAAACGCAATAATAACCACTCATTCAAGGTTCTATCAAATTTCAGTATTCCACTGAAAGTGTTAAACAAGCCTTCACCACCAGCGCTATAAATCTCCGAATCATAAATAAATAGACATCGCCTAAAATTATGCCCATGATATTTACTAATACTTAATTTTTTAACAGAAACAGGGTTGCGATTAAAGTTAAGTTCAAACAAATGCAATGTACCCTCGGGATTATAATACCCTATGCTATCATTTAAATAGATAAGACTAGTGAAAAAATCACTTTTAAACTGGATAATGTCTTTTTCCTGTATTAAGCTATCAATCTTTTGATGAATTAACTGCGTATCTAATCTGGGTGGAATAAAGGCTTGGATAGTTGAAGCCATTATTAATCCGGCACCCATCAAAAAGAATTTTTTCATAATCAGAGAAATTAATATCCTGGCTTAGTAGATCAAAAATAAGTGTAAACACATATTAACATACAAAAATTAATCCGTGAGAACAATTTGTCTATTAATTTGACAAAATTCTTAAAAATTAAAACTAATCTTATGAAATTTAATCCACTCATCTTTCTTGTATCCGCCGCATTTCTTACGTCATGCGTGAGCATGAAGCACACGTATCGTACTCAAGATGTTCAGCCTTCAGGTATAATGGTAGCTGATAACTATGTAGCAGATTTAGATATCAACTTCAAAAAATCTATTTCTGGAGAGACTTCCCGTCAACACAAATCTGAGTCGCAAGCGAAACAAGAAGCATATTTTAATGCTATCTCTGATAATAATGTCCATGTATTAGTAGATCCTATTTACAGTGTCAGCTCTACCAAAAGGCTTTTTGGGTCAACTAGCACCGCTAAAGTTTTCGGATTTGGGGCATTATATGAAAATCCTCGTATCGCCGGCGCAGGAGCGGAAGGTACAAGTTCTGCAACGGTATCTGACCGTCTTGGACAATTAGAGCGTTTTGCAAAAATAGAAGGCGTTCAAGGTGGTTTGACCGAAGCTTCATATGCCGTTGACACAAGACCTGGCTGCTGCGATGGAAACACGGATGGGTCTAGTTTTGGGAGCACACACTTACTGCACGCATCAGAAAACGCAACTTCTCTAGTTAATGAATTCGAAAAATTCTTGGCACTAACAGAAGGTGGCTCTGTAAGTTCCACGGATCTCAACGTGGGGATGAACAATCAAAATTCAGAGAATAAAAGAGGTTTTATTTCCAATACATTAGGAAGGTTACCTATTATTGGAAGAATCTTCAGATAAAGGTTTGATTTATTAATAACATGGCTGATTACAGAGCCTCATTCATCACGAGAGACGCTGTAATCAGCCTTTTTTCAATCGTAAAATTAATCAGTGAGAATACTCGCAACGATACTTCTCATAATTGTGGGCAACATTCATGGTTTGTCGCAAACTATT
The DNA here is from genome assembly GCA_905479105.1 of uncultured Flavobacteriales bacterium. Lineage (GTDB taxonomy): Bacteria > Bacteroidota > Bacteroidia > Flavobacteriales_G > Salibacteraceae > SHAN690. The sequence goes on along the minus strand of CAJQLE010000003.1, from coordinate 53,795 downwards.
GGTATACAGCAAGCCGTTGCTTCTCGAATAATTCAAAGCCACCAAGTCAAAAAAGCATCCTACATTGAACAAAACACCATTGATATAGGAACCTTGCTTACTCTGCGCAGGACCTCCCTTGAGAACTACTTAAAAAATATCGTTGCGCAACAATCTGCATTCAGCAAACCAATCATACCTTCTACTTCTCAGAAGACTATAACCCGAAAATATCAATCTCAAATCTCCAAATCAACATCTAAAAAAGCGGTTCAAATTGCTGAAGAAATTCATAAAAACAGAACCCCACTAACAAGTATTCAAAAATCTTCGATAGCAAAATTACCACCACTCGCAATCAACGAACAAACCGATAAGCAAGCCTCAGAAATAGCAGCATTTTTGGGTAAAAAAGCCCATCTAAACACCCCGACTATTGCTAAAGAAAAAAGTAGTGCTGAAGGCCCTTCAAGTGATGCTCCAAAACAAATTGTTGTAGAAACGCATTCTCCGTTTTTGGCAAATATTTCGTTTGAAAATAAAGATGAGAAAGAAGCCATAAGTTCTGAGCAGAGTCATGCTGAAAAAACTCCCTCTGAGACGCAAAATCAAGCTGATTCAACCAATGAACAGTCTGAAATTAAGAGTGAAAACAATTACGAAATCTTAAAACTGGATGACCCCGTAAAACGTACCTTGGAGCTTAATGCTTTTGAAGAAATCACTACTTCTCAAACTAAAAAAGACTCTGCAATTGTGCTTTCAAACCAAAGCAACTCAAACTCCTCTTCGAGCGAGACAGTATTACCAAATAAACCCCTCCAAGAACAGCACGTTGAGACGCCAGTAAAGGTGAGGCCGATTACTGACATTGCAAGCAAAGAGAAAGAAGTTAAGCCCATTGAAAGAACAAGCGTGAATGAAACAATAGATGAGGGGGCACTCTACGACACCACCTTTGAAGGGGTGTCATTTTATTTACAAGTCGCTGCTTTATCGTCTCCCAAATCAACTCAAGAAGTCGAAAAAATCCTTGGCCTAAATGAACACGTTGAAAGAAAATCAATTGCTGGTTTATACAAATATTTTGTGCCAAACTTCAGCACCTATCGTGAAGCTCTGCTGAAAAAACAGAGCTTAGAGCACAGGGGTGTGTCATGCTTTGTAGTTGCCATGAAAACGGGCAATGTTTTGGATATTAAGACTTTACTTCAGGTCAGTGATTAGACGAGAAGATCATTAGCGAACTAGTTGATCTCTTGTCCATCTTTGCAACATGAAAGCCATTGTTGTAACCAAAGAAGGGTCTGCTGCTGAAGCATTCGAATTTCAAGATATACCCAAACCAAGTCCTAGCGCCAATCAAGTGCTCATCAAGGTGAGTCATTTCGGATTGAACTATGCTGACATTATGGCGCGGAAGGGCCTTTACAATGACCGTCCACCTCTTCCATGCGTTTTAGGATACGAAGTAGTGGGTGAAGTTGAAGCTGTGGGAGAAAACGCTAAGCGTTATGAAGTGGGTGATCTAGTTTTAGGATTCACCCAATTTGGCGGATACGCTGAATATGCTGTTGCAGATTACCGCGGAGTTGTGCAATTAGCTCATGGAACAAACAGAGAAGAAGCGACCGCTTTGGCAACACAATATTGCACCGCATGGTTTTCAGCGTGTCACATGATCAATTTACACAAAGGAGATCGGGTGCTAGTGCATGCAGCTGCTGGTGGTGTAGGAACTGCCTTGGTGCAAATTGCTAAATGGAAAGGCTGCGAAGTAATCGGCACCGCCAGTAAACCAGAAAAATTGGAATACATCAAAGCACAAGGTGCAGACCATGCTATCAATTATCAAACGCACGATTTTTCAGAAGAATTGAAGCGCATTTTGGGAGAAGATCGATTGGATATTGTATTTGATCCCGTTGGAGGTTCTAACTTCAAAAAATCTATACAGATGCTTGGCTCTGGAGGACGCATCGTAACGTTTGGCGCCAGTGAGTGGAGCAATTCAAATGGTGGGCTCATGGCAAAGCTGAAACTGGCTTTTGGTTTCGGGTTCCTTCATCCAATCGGCCTATTGATGAAGGCAAAAGCAGTGATCGGAATCAACATGCTGCGCATTGGAGAAAACAAGCCCGATTACTTGCAGCAAACCATTGAAGCCGTTTATGAGCATTACCAAAAAGGCATTCTAAAGCCTACGGTAGATTCTGTGTTTGATGCCAAAGACATCGCCAAGGCACACGAGCGACTAGAGGGAAGAGGCTCGATAGGTAAAGTGGTGGTGAAGTGGTAGTTAGAAACTAAACTCCTTTTTAAACGCTGCAAGACGTTTGCGGAGAACATCTAAGTGGTCTAAAGAAGTCGTCAGATTTCCTTTGTCAGTCTCTACTCTCAGCTCACGCAGCTTCATGTTGTTATTGATGAAAATCATCTCCATTTCAGGATATAATTCACGCAGAACCTCCACAATATCATTGATGCTGTAATTGTGCTCCACTAAATTGAACGTTCCACTTTGTGAATCTTCTTTGATGAGTTGGCTTAAAGCAGCAGTTACTGTATCTATAAAAACAAATGGTCTGTGCTGATCGCCCGTGCCGTGGATGTTGATCTTGTTGTGAAAATTAGCCTCGAATAAGAGTTTATTGATCACCGCATCAAAACGCATACTCCGATTATAACCATACACGTTTCCGCAACGAATGATAGTAGTTTTTACTTTATCCTCCAATCTACGTACGTGCTCTTCAGCGCGCATTTTTGAAATGCCGTAAAATGTCTTTGGGTTCAATTCAGCATCGATTCCTTTAGCCATATCTCCAGAGCCATATACTGAAACTGAACTCAAATAAATTAGGTGCTTCACATTGCTTTCTTCCACTGCATAGGTCACTTCAGCCGTTCCCCAATGATTCACTTGCTCAAAAAGGTGTGCATCTTGATCAGCAAAAGGTGTAGTTACTTTAGCTGCCAAGTGAAATACAACATCCGCTTTTGAGACTGCTTTTCTCAAATTTCGGCTGTCAAGAATATCTCCTTCAATGAATTGATAGCGAGCATCAAATTTCTTTATCCCAATGAAAAGGTTATAGTTATGCCTGCTCAAGTTATCATATACTGTAACGCTTTCTACTTCTTTCAATTGAAGCAAAGAATGACATAGCGCTGTGCCTACATATCCAGCTCCTCCTGTAACTAATATTCTCATATCTACTTACTAATCAATTCTGTGTGCAGGCCGCACTCCGTTTTATTTTGCCCCACCCATCTTCCTTCGCGTTCATCGCCCATTGCTGGTTTCATGGTGCAGGGTTCACATCCAATACTCACATATCCTTGTGCATCCAACGGATGGCGTGGCAAATCCATAATGCTGATGTATTGCCATATTTCTTGCTTACTCCAATCGAGCATTGGATGAAAACGCATACCGCCCTGAGGAGTGTTTTCAAATGATTTTAAGTTCTTACGATTCGCGTTTTGATCAGCGCGCACTCCATTTACCCAAATATCGAATCGCTCTAGTAGCGGCTGCATAGGTTGTGTTTTGTTGAGGAAGCAGCAATAGTCCGGATCTGATGTGAAGTAGAAATTTCCCTTCGCATCACGCTGCTGCACTTTAGGCACATGAGATTCAATATTCAATACATTGATGCCAAAAGCCTTCGCTACTTCATCTCTAAACCTTAATGTATTTGGAAAATGAAACCCTGTTTGAATGAAATAGACGGGCATCTCTGGCGCAATTTGACCCAAAAGGTGAAGCATAGGCAAGCTGTGTGTCTGGAAGGATGAACTCGCAAAGAAGGTCCGGCCTTCATTGCGAAACTCTTGCACATGGTCGCGAATCCCTTCAATTTTCTGTAGCAAATCATCCGTAAGTTCTTTCATCTTTTGTGCCTTTCCAGTGCAAAGGTTACGTTGATTGGACTGTTCATGCAAGCTGCATGTTATCTATTAATCTTATTTCACCGGCATATGCTGATATAACCGCATGATATGTCTTGTCTTCACGAAACCTATCCGCTGGAATAAATTGATCCGGGTAAATAATATCAAAATACTCAAGTTCAAGTTCGGCTGAATCAGTAAACATTTTTTGAACTTCTAGACGAATATCATTGAACGACTGCTGTTTTAACCTTGTCTTGGAGTAGGTGAGCACTTTGTGCAGTAAGGTTGATTCAAAGCGCTGGCTCTCATTTAAACGCCTATTACGAGAGCTCATTGCGAGGCCATCACTTTCTCGAATCGTAGGCATTCCAACAATTTCAATCGGCATATTTTCCTGCTGAACCAGTCGCTTAATTACTTGCAGTTGCTGAAAATCCTTCTGCCCAAAAAAAGCTGTGTTCGGCTTTACAAGATCAAATAGTATATGAACCACTTGGCCAACACCTTTAAAATGTCCAGGCCTAAAAGCTCCTTCGAACCGTGTTTCTAAATCGCCAAAATCATGCAAATAAAGGTCCTCACTTCCAACCGGATAAATTTCCTGTCGATTTGGTAGAAACACAACTTCACAGCCGGCAGACTGCAATTTTTCCAAATCTGCCTCTGTATCAATCGGGTACTTTTCAAAGTCTTTAGGGTCGTTAAATTGAGTGGGATTAACAAATATGCTTGCCACGGTGGTCAGGCCTCGAACTTTACTCTCGTTGACCAATGAAAGATGGCCATCATGCAACGCTCCCATAGTCGGAATGAACCCAATCTGTGTCTTAGAGTTTAAGCAAATACTCAGTTCTTCACGGTTTTTAGCAATTTTCATTTTGACAAAAGCTTGTTGATATTGATGTATAGCCCTTAAATGCGTAAATTTGCAACACTTTTTCGCAAAAAAAGAGTTCTTTTCTTAAACCCAAGGATTTATATATGAGTAATTACGAACGCGTCTTATACGTTTCTCACGAGATCAACCCTTATTTACCAGAAAATTACATGTCATACATTGGCCGACAGTTACCACAGGAGGCTCAAGATTTCGGAAAAGAAATCAGACTGTTCATGCCAAGATTTGGTTGTGTGAATGAAAGAAGACATCAGTTGCATGAGGTTATCCGCCTTTCAGGTATGAACCTTATTGTTGACGACACGGATCATCCGTTGATTATTAAAGTGGCTTCTATTCAGCCGACCAGAATGCAGGTTTACTTCATAGACAATGAAGAGTATTTCAAGCGCAAGGCTACCTTCTTTGATGAAGAAGACAATTTCTTCGAAGACAATGACGAACGTTCAATATTCTTTTGCCGTGGAGTTTTCGAAACGGTAAAAAAATTAGGCTGGATGCCAGAAATCATCCATTGTCATGGCTGGTTCAGTGCTTTAATGGCCGTTTATCAAAAGACCTTTTATGCTGACGATCCATTATTTGGAGATGCGAAAGTTGTCTTCTCTATCTATGATGAATCTTTTGAGGAGACTATGGATCCACGATTCATTGAGAAGTTAAAATATGATGGAATTGAGCTGGAAGACGCTGAGTTGATGGCAAATCCTTCGTATGATAGCTGGGTTAAATTAGCGGCTAAATATTCTGACGGTATTGTATTTGGTTCAGAATATGTCAGCGATGAAATAAAAACCTACGTTAACTCATTAGGAAAGCCAGTTTTAGATGCGCAACCAGAGGAAAAACTCATGAGTGTATTCGATGATTTCTACTCTCAAGTAGCAGCAGAATCAACTGTGGTAGCAGAATAACAACGTGAATAAAACACATAGACATTCAAATAAACAGCGGTTTGCCTTATGGCGAGCCGTTGTTTTTTTAGTGCTTTTAGTTTCTTTGGGAGCTTGCAAGGGCGACCAATTGCTTGGACTTGAGGTGCAGCCCGAGGGCTCGTTAGATCCTATTCAAAAATTGGATAGCTTCACCGTACAAGCAAAAACTGTATTGTTAGACGAACCGCAGGTTTCCACCAATTTTCAAAACTTCGTTGGAACGATGAACAACGATGTCTTTGGCCGTTCATCTGCTAGTCTCTACTTGAACTTTATTTTAGAATCTGAAAACATTGCTCTTGACCTTAAGCCTGAAGAATATGTAGTTGATTCACTAATCCTAAACATAAGAGCAAGCAATTCTTATGGGGACCCTACTGAAATTCAACTTTTAGAGGTTTTTGTGATTGATGAAGAGATCATTAGTGACTCTAACTATACTTCAGATAAAGCGTTTCAAACCGATGATCAGCCGGTTGGCACAGCGCCTATTTCATTTGAATCTCAAGATAAAATTGGCGAATTGTTCAATAGCGCTGACTATGACGGCTTTCAATTCTATCTTGACAAAGACTTAGGTGAGTTTCTCTTACAAGGCATAGGTAGGGAATATGCTACTTCGGCTCAACTTCAAGAATACTTCCGAGGCCTACTAATTGAAACCAACGCTTCAAATAGTGTTCAAAATGGCGCCATTTACAGCTTCATCACCTCAGGAAGCAGCACTGGGTTAACTCTTTACTTCCACCCAAAAAATAGCTCTAACGCTGACGAAGCAGAGTCCCTAACATTCTTAACTTCCACTTCAACATCTCGGATCAATCGCTTTGACAACGATCGATCAACCGCATTGGTGAGCAATTATCTCAACGATTTATCAAAAGGAAAAGAATTGCTCTTCGTTCAAGGAATGTCTGGGGTGAGAACAGAATTGTTATTTCCATCATTGAATAATTTCGCAAAGGCAACTGATATAGCTGTCAATCTTACACGATTAAGAATTAAAACATCTGATATGCAGCCTTCAGGGCTCGATTATTCACCAGAGTTGATCTTGCTAGACTTTGAAGTAGATCCTTCAACTGGCGATACTCTTGAGACACTTAATTTAGACTATACGTTTAGTACATCTAGACATGGCGGAGAACTTTCTGATGATAAATCAGAATACAGCTTTGACGTTACTCGTCAAATCCAAAAAATAATCGAATCTGCGCAAGGCGGAAGCAACGTCAACTTAGGTTTTACGCTCAATGCACAAGTGCCTGTTCTTAACGGAAATGTACGCACCCAAACTGTATTGCAAGGATCTGATAATATTGTGCTTGAAATATTCTACACTGATATAAACGATTAATTATGTGCGGTATAGTAGGTTACACAGGAAAAGGTCAAGCTTTTCCAGTTCTAATTAAAGGTCTTCAAAGACTCGAGTATCGGGGTTATGACAGCGCTGGAGTTGCTCTCATGAGTGATACCTTGAATCTGTATAAATGCAAAGGGAAAGTGTCGGATTTATTGAGTCATATTGGATCTGCAAACACAGAAGGACACTATGGAATTGGTCATACACGATGGGCGACACATGGCGAGCCAAATGATGCGAATTCGCATCCGCATCAATCTATGTCAGGAGATTTAGTGCTTATTCACAATGGTATTATAGAAAACTATGACAGCATCAAAAAAGAGCTGATGCAGCGCGGATATGTTTTCAAATCAGAAACTGACACTGAGGTTTTAGTCAATTTGATTGAAGAGATCAAGAAGAACGAAAATGTAAGTTTAGCTGAAGCGGTACGCAAATCTCTTAACGAGGTAATCGGGGCATATGCCATTGTCGTTATGTCTAAAAGCGAACCCGGAACTTTGGTTGCCGCAAGAAAAAGTAGTCCTTTAGTAATTGGAATAGGTGCCGAGGGAGACTATTATATTGCCTCAGACGCAACTCCCATTGTTGAGTTCACGAAGAACGTTGTCTATTTGGACGATGGCGAAATAGCGGAGATAGTTCCTGGCAAAGAATTGAGGCTTTTCACGGCTAAAAAGCAAAATGTTACGCCATACATTCAAGAGTTGGAGCTGCATTTAGAGCAGCTTGAAAAAAGTGGTTATGAGCATTTTATGCTTAAAGAGATATACGAGCAGCCAAGAAGTGTTCATGATAGTATGCGCGGTCGTTTAAACGTTGCTAAAGGCCTTGTTCACTTGGGTGGGATTGCAGATTACGAACAGAAGATCATCAATGCACAGCGCATCATCATTGTGGCATGCGGAACATCGTGGCATGCTGGATTAGTTGGCGAGTACTTAATCGAAGATTTGGCTCGGATTCCTGTTGAAGTAGAATACGCCTCAGAATTCAGATATAGAAATCCGATTATTACTGAGAATGATGTTGTAATCGCCATTTCTCAATCAGGAGAAACAGCGGATACATTAGCTGCTTTAGAACTGGCAAAATCAAAAGGCGCGACTATTCTAGGTGTTTGTAATGTGGTTGGTTCTTCCATCGCTCGAACAACACATGGCGGATCGTACACGCATGCAGGACCAGAAATTGGTGTTGCAAGTACAAAAGCGTTCACGTCACAGGTAACTGTCTTAACCCTCATGGCCTTAATGCTTGGAAGCAAAAAAGGAACCATAGAAAGAAGCCGATATCAGCGTTTGCTTTATGGTCTAGAGGCTATTCCTGAAAAGATCGAACGCGCCCTTAAAACAGATAAACTGGTTGAAGAAATTTCAACGAAATTCAAGGATTCCAGTAACTTCTTATACCTCGGAAGAGGATATTGTTTTCCAGTCGCTTTAGAAGGAGCTCTCAAATTGAAAGAGATCTCTTATATCCACGCTGAAGGATATCCTGCGGCAGAGATGAAGCACGGTCCAATTGCCTTGATTGATGCAGATATGCCTGTAGTTGTAATTGCAACAAAAGGTCCTTCATATGAAAAAGTAGTAAGTAACATTCAAGAAGTAAAGGCAAGGAAGGGCGTGATTATCGCCATAGTAACCGAAGGCGACACTCAAGTGACCGAAATGGCCGATTACAGTATTGAAATACCTGAAACGGAAGAGATATTCTCGCCATTAGTGGCATCTATACCACTGCAATTGCTTTCATACCATATCGCTGTAATGAGAGGTTGCAACGTAGATCAACCAAGAAATTTGGCGAAGAGTGTGACCGTCGAATAATTTCTGGTGGGTGAGAGGGTTGTTCAAACTCCCCTCTCCCTCTAATACTTTATATTTCCGAAGACCCTTCTTATCCCTCGAAATACTACCATCTTTGTTCCTATCAATGTGAATTTTGTCATTTATGATAGGAATTCTGAAGTGAATTTCAATGTGATGTTCCTTTGTTGAATCATCATAATCTTTCACCATGATTTCGTGGATGTACTCACTGAGTACCTTCTTCTTTTCCTTCAGTTCGGTTCGGTTTCGTTTTTCTTCCCATCGGTTAAAGTGAACATCCAACCAATCAATCCATTGTTCATCACTTCTGAGTTGTTTGATTTTGAGTTCCTCAACTTTAATCTGAGATTCTATTGATGTCTCCTTTTCAGTTATAGAATCCGAAAGAACTTGATAGTTCTTCTTGGGGATTTCATTGATGTAGAACTTCTTATCTAACTCCAACCTTCTCTCATTCAAACCATTTAACTCCTTTTGAAGTCGTTTAATTCTATTGTTGATACTTCTAATGGAATAGGTGTTTTGATTCCCTATAAGTTCCTTTTTCGTCTTCTCTCTGATTGTTTTGGAGTCCTTCATCACATCAATGAATAGATTCCATATATACTCATCTAACAGTTCCACCTGAAGAGATTTCTTGATTGGACAATCATTGGTACTTCTCTTTTTATACGACCTCTCTCTATGACCACAAGTATATAGAGGGTGTTTCCTGTGTTTCTTAACACCTAATACAGTCATCATCTTTCTGTCGGGACACTTTAATATGTTCTTCAACAAACCATCGTGTTTAACTTCAATTTTAGAACCTTTCTTATCAGAGATTTTCTTCTGTACTGAATCAAAGATTCTTCTATCAACCAATGGTGGACACTGGTTGGTTAAGTCACCATATACATCTATACCAATGTAATTTTGATTGGAAAGAATGTTTACGATAGTTTCTAATGGGAACCACTTGTTATTAGATATACTATACCTAGGTGGAAAAATGGAGTTTTCAAATAGTATCTTTTGAATTTGGGTTGTGGTCATTCCATCATCATACCATCTATAAATCTTTTGTACCCATTCTTTTCTATCCTCATCAGGAACTAATCTTTTGTTCTCCAGTTTATACCCGAATGGTGGGTCACCTTTCATATAACATCCATCAGAAAATAACTTTCGTTTTGAACGGATACTCTTTCTAACTTGGATTCTGATTTGTTGTTGGTTGACCTTAGTTATAATCGTATCAACTAAATCTGTTGTCCAATCCCACTTTTTAGGTTCCATAGAACTACCAACAAATAGTTTTACTCCTCTTTGTTTCATAGTAAGATGGAGAAACTGAAGGTCTGTATCGTTTCTTGTTAATCGAGTATCATCATCTACCCAAATGTTCATCACCAAACTATCTTCAATACCATCAATGAGTTCAGTAAATAAAGGTCTTCCTTCTGGTTTACCTTTCTCATTAGTTTTTGGTATGTAAGGTTGTAATCCACTTCCTTGTTCTGATATCACGATTGGATTTAAACCCAATTTCTCAGAAAACTTTATACCTCTATTCTTTTGTACATCCAACGAACTCCCATCTTTCTCTTGACCTGAAGTTGAAACTCTACAGTACACATAGAGAGTATTCTCTGGATTATCGTTAAATATTATTTTCTTCATATTTCATTTGTTCTTTTACTTTCTTAATTGTTTTTGGTGAACACCCAACTACCTTCTGAATCTCTGAGTATTTCAAACCACGTTGTAAGAGTTTGAATATCTCTTTGTTCTTAGGTTTCTCCATAAATCGTTTCATTGATTCAGATGTTCCTTCTGGTCTTCCCAACTTTCCACCTTTTTGAACATACACCTGTCGTCCTACCATCGTTCTTTCTTTGATGTTCTCTAACTCCATTTCATAGAGTGAACTCATCACCGATGATATCATCTTCCAAATTGGGTTCTTCTTTCCGTTGGGTCGGGATTGTAATCCAAGATTTCGAACCACTACATTCACCTCATTCTCTTCTAACCACTCTAAGGTTTGGATAACATCTCCTGTATTTCTACCCAATCGTGAAAACTCTTCCACTACTAACTCAGATATTTTATCCTTCTGAATAAGATTAGTGAGTTCAATTCCTTTTTCTCTTTGTTTGAATGGTATCGAACCACTAACCTTATCGAAGAGTACTAAATCGTAATCTGTTTGGTCAACAGTGAATCTATCACCACTTTGTTGAAGGGTTGAAACCCGATTGTATTTAACTCTCATATCACTTCCTTTTTAATCTCACTTTAAAATTAACAGGAAACTATCAGGAAATCAAGGATTTACGGGGGTTTCCAACGGTGTGAATCACTTCCGTTTTAGTTTTGATTTAAAAGTCGATTGAACCTGAAGGGATAGGTTGTGATTTTAGTTTCTCTAATTCAGAAACTCTCTTCTTCAACGATTCAATCTCGTCCAATAGGGTTTGAACAATTGATGGAGTTTTCTGAGGTGGTATGGTTCCCAACTTCTCTTTCTCCCATTGTTCAGAGAACTCACTCATTAGATATCCGTACTCATCATACATCTTATTCCATTGTTCCAATAATTCATAATCAGTAAGGGATGAATCTAATTCGGATATTACACCCATTCGGATTAATTCTTCAATAGTTTGAGGAAGGGAAGAGGTCACCTCATTAAGGTGAACCTCTGATTCCTTTAATAACCTTTCCCTATTGGATTGTTTTAACTTACCATTACATTGAATGTAAAAGTTGAATCCTTTGAATTTCCGTTTTGATGGAGTTCCGTTGTTTCGGGGGTTGTTGTATGATTTCATTATCCTACCAATTTTAATTTTTGATACTCACTTTGGTAGATTAAGTAGGGACTATTTGAATGATAAATTCTTTCAAAACCAAAACTTTCATACCATCTAATCAGAGAATAAGTATTTCTTTTTATTCTTTATTTGTACCGATTATAAATCTTTAATACTTGATTAGGGGAATTTAAATTATCTAAACACTTTTGGACTTCATCCGAATCTGTATCAAATGAATATGGTATTAGTTTAATACTAATATTTAACTCATCCGATATATTTAAAATGGTATTGATTAAGTCTATCCCTATTCCATTTCCTCGGTAGTTTTTATTAACCTTTATCATGAAAAGTTCGATACTCGAATCATCTGACTCTATGAAAGAAACGTACCATTTCAAATGTTGAATTCTACCAAGATACACTCCATTTTTTGTATAACTTTTTTCTTTCCCATTGAGAAAATATTCCCCCTCAATATTTGTTGTTTCAAATGAGGGTTTCAATTTTAACTCCATACCTAATCGGTTTACAAACTCCTCTAATTTTTGATTTTTCATAATATTTAAATTTTAATTGATTACTTATTTAATTTATCTCTCATTATTACCTTACTAAGGTCGTCATCTATTTATGGTGGTATTTACACTCAATAAACCTTTCACCACCACTTTTTTAATCTCTTTTAATACATTCATATCTCTCATTATTACATAGTAAATATAATAGTGTAATTATGGTGGTATTTTGCTATATTTGGTGTTTAACCACCACATATAAGAGTTATGAAAAAAGAGAAGAAGTTTAGAAGTGAAGGAGATATATTCTTTATGGATTATCTCCCCGATGAGGTATTTGATAATCTGAGTGAATCAGAGAGAGAGTCATACAGGACATACAGAAACAACCATCGATGGATACATGATGGAAATGAGAAAATAAAGAAGTTAGAATCTCAGATTCAGAAACTCAAAGAGGAAATCAAAATAGTAAAGGGTAAAATCAAAGGAGATGATTACCACGATGGATGGGAATCCATTATGAAGAAGAACTATACCAACATCAGTTTTCTATCCAAGAAGTTTGAGTTTTATTGTTCTGTTGGATTCAGAAATCGGAAATCAAAATCTGTGAAGAACCAATCAAGGTTTAACAAGGAGTTAGTAAGAACTCAATCCCAATATGATAGAAAGGAACTTACATCTAATCCTAAGATTTATATAAGAATTGAGAGTTCTGATAAGAAGTATTTGAAGAATATATACGTTGGAGATGAGGAAAAGACACGAGAGATGATTCAACGATTGAGAGGGGGTGATTGGAGTTCAGAAAAAGTCTCTGTTCATCGATTAAAGATAGAACTGAGAGAAATATATGTACCGTATTCAAGGTATCAGATATACCATTCCAATTGGGAATCATTTAAAGGAGATACCCATAGTGTTCAGAAGGTTGAAGATTGGGTAGTCAAGATGGGTTATAAGTTTAAAGAGTGGAGTTGAGGTTTCCCCCAACTTTAAAAACCTGACTTCGACAACAAAAGAGATAAGTTCAGACTTATATACAAAGGTTTGAATGGGATTACAAGAAAATACCCCCACCCCCTTAGTTGGATTCACTCATCTTCTTCCACCAATCAGTTTTGTTTTCGAGTTGGTACTCCTTCATGTCTACCCAATCGGATAGGTGAAAGTATTTAGGGACTTCACCTTTTTCTTCCAATTCCTTCAGTGTAACAGTTGGGTATGAATCTCTCAATTGTTTAGTTTCTTTTCTTCTTCGTTTTGAACTCATATGTAAGTTAATTTTAACGTTTTTAATTTACGGAACTTCGTCCTCAGAATCAAGGTTTATTTTCTATTATATCATTGTTTTCCTAATTTTGAGATGAATTAATTATCAAAAACTAACATATGTCGATATTCAAATCACTGTTCGGTTCTAACAAAGAAGAGAAAGAAAGACTTCAGAAAGAAGAAGAGGAAAGACTTCAAAAGGAGAAGAGAGAGAAAGAAAGACTTCAGAAAGAAGAAGAGGAAAGACTTCAAAAGGAGAAGAGAGAGAAAGAAAGACTTCAGAAAGAAGAAGAGGAAAGACTTCAAAAGGAGAAGAAAGAGAAAGAAAGACTAAGGAAAGTCAAACAAATTCAAAACGAAGAAAAACAAAAGGAAGAAAAAAGAATAAGAAAAGAGAAGTTCTTTAATGAAAAAAACGAAACACTTAAAAGATTAGACAAAGATAGTAATGGAATTATTGACATTGTAGAGATTAACGATGACCTACTCAATTTAGTCAAGAAACATCAACAAAAAATAAATAATATAGATAATATAAGTGTTCAAGATTTTGTTAAGTTATCCAACTATCTAAAAACTAAAAGAGATAATATTCAAAAGTTTTTTGTCTTAACCAGAAGGGTGAAAAATGAGAAACAATTAAATAGTCGACTACAGACCCTAAATAAACAAATTTATTCCTATCAAATTTTATTGTTACATTCTCTTAAAATGATTACGTCTATAGTTGAAGACGATTTAATTGTATGTTTTGAGACGTACGAGAAGTTTGACAAATTAAATATATTCAATAGTAATTATGAGAACGACATTTCTGGGAAATTAAACGACCTAAATGATAACATAGAAAAAGTCAACGTTAATCTGTCCAAAATAGAATCTGGAATGAATGGATTATTGAAGTCAATAGAAAGTATGGAGTCAAAACTTGTTAGTCAATTGGACAACTTATCATTTGTAATAGATGAGTCTTTTTACGGATTAGAAAAATCTTTAACAACGGAATTGTCTAGTATAAACTCTTCAATCCAAACCAATAACCTTCTAACCGGTATCCAAACCTACCAGATGTACAAAATCAATCAGAATACAAAGAGTTTAAGAGGTTGAAAATACATCTTAACTCAATCGTTCAGAGAAGTAAGAATTGGTTTGTAAGTCAAGATTCATTTGATATTTCAATCACTGATTTTAGACGAAATGGTAGGTCCATAAATTATAACTCAATAATTAGAGAGAAGGTTTCTATTGGTTTTCATGGTGTCTACATCATTAGTGATACAGAATCCAAGGAAATACTCTATGTGGGAATGTCTGGTCAAATTAAAAGACTGGATAATGGTGAATATGGTAATGGGGGTTATGATATTCGTAAAAGACTAGTTTCTTCTAGAAAGAAGGATGAAGATGGTCAAGATGTAAGTTCTTCAGAATTTTTTAAATCTGAAATGAAAAAGGAAAGTATTGATTCTATAACGGTTACAATATTTAAAATAAAAAATGAGGTATCCCCAACATTCTTGGAGTCTCAAATACTTCAGTGGATTTATAGTGATTCAAAGAAATTACCCATATGGAATAAGTCATTCTAACCCACCATCCTCTTCAACACCCCATTCAAATCATTCATACTCTTTGTATTCATCTTCAACCTACTGAAGAGTTTCTTAAAGGGAGATACCAACTTCTTCAACATTGATTTTAAAGAGATTTCATCCATTCTCTGAACACCAATAGTAGATACAACTCTACTTACCGTTTTAGTGGATTGTAAGATATCTTCCAATACCTTTTTGGTTTGTTGATTCACTCTGGTAAGTGATTCTTCAAAACTCTCTTTGTATTTGAAGTTATCTCTATTGTACCCCATTCTCTTCAGGGTTACCAAGTACTTCTTCGTCTGAATGGATTTCATATTCTGAATGTGGAGTTGTTCTAAGATGGGTCGTAACTCTCCTTCAATCTCTTTGTATCGGTTTGAAAGTTCACTCAGTTCCATCTTTACTTTATCAATCTTATCTGATAGTATTCCAAACTCATCAATCTTAGATTCTATGTCGTTCTCAAATTTGAATTCATTTAATCTCATTTCTTACTCCATATGTTGTTCCATTCGAAATCAGGTTGTGATTCTTGGTTGACCTCCTGAGGTTTATTTACCATTTTAGTATTCATATACCTATTGAGGTCAGATAACCTCATATACCTCTTATTCTGAGTTATTTTAATTATTGGTAGGTTTTCTTCAGTTACCAATTTCTCAAAATGTCTTCTACTGATGTTGAGGTAATCCATCACTTCATATTTAGTCATTAGTTTATCTTCTCTCATACTGTTCTTTTATCTTGTTCTGAACTTCTATTGGTAATTGACCAAATCCTTTCTCCAGTACTTTCAAACCACCTTCCTGAATAGACTTTCTGTATCTCTCGTAGTTAATGAAGACATCTATTAGAGAGGTTGTAGTGGGTTCTATTTTGTCCGGGGGGAGGTGTATTCCAATATCCTTTGTTAATTGATAGAGTGAGTTCATTAACTCCCCATGTAGTTGACCTGTATCTTTCTTCATATTGTTATTCTCCTTTGTTATATAATCTTTCAGTATTTAATCAAGTATGATGAGTGGTTCTGATTTCATCAGAATCATCTCATCGTTGAGTGATTCATACGGTAGTGTGAATCCTCAACATTCCAGTTATTATTCATTAACCTATTATCAATTAGATACACCAAACCCCTTACAGATTTGTGTATCCGTTAATGAATGAACCCATTCTTCAGTTATTGGATTTCGATTAGACCAGTCAGTTTGAATCCCCCATATCTATCTTATACCATAACCATTTTTAACCCTACCGGAGAAACCTCATCCGTTATGTTCGGATATTATTTCAATCCTACAGATTACTATCCGATGTCTTTCCCACTAACTAACTTTCGTCCCTCATGGGTGATAAGTGTTTTATCCCTATGATTGGAACACTTAGGTTACCTATAAATATGGTTCTGAAACTTTAAACGATAGAAAATCACATTATTTCTCAAAATAATTTCTGTGATATATTCAATCGGGTAGAAAGGGATTGAAGGAAGTTAGATTTTTTGAGTGATTCCTAATCCCTCCTCATCCTAACCTGAGTAATTTAAAATTGAGATTACCTTCTAAAGAATTTGATTTTGAAATCCACATACTTCCATAGTGAAAACTCCCTTTTGGTGACGAAATATCTCTTTTTCATCTTCTTAATCATAGAATCTACTGTAGTTCTACTATTCCCTACCTCAAACCCATTGTTCTTCAGGTATCGATGAATTTTAGTGTATCCCCAACCTTCTTTGTGGAGTTCCCATACCTTTTTTCTAATAATTTCCCTTTCGGGATATTCACGTTTGTATTGATGTACTGAGAAGATATTTGATTGGATTAAAACATTGAAAGTCAGGTAGGGAGTGTACCCACCTGTAATATGTTTTTCACTGTCGAATAAGCATACCTTTTAGAAAAGAAAAACCCCCAAGCACAGATGTACTTGGGGGTTTTTTATGTTATAAACTCCATTACTTACCCGCTGCGTAGCGTGCAGAAACTTCAGTCCAGTTAATCACGTTAAAAAACGCGTTAATGTAATCTGGTCTTCTGTTTTGGTAGTTCAAATAATATGCATGCTCCCAAACATCCAATCCTAGGACAGGAGTTCCTCCGCATGACACACCTGGCATCACTGGATTATCTTGATTAGGCGTTGAGCAAACCTCAACTTTTCCTCCAGGATGAACACATAACCATGCCCAGCCAGATCCAAAACGCGTAGCAGCTGCGTTAGCGAAAGCGGTTTTAAATGCATCAAATGAACCATAGGCCGCATCAATAGCAGCAGCTAAATCACCTGTTGGTGTTCCTCCTCCATTCGGTGACATTACTTTCCAAAACAAGCTGTGGTTATAAAATCCCCCTCCGTTATTTCTTAAGGCTCCATTATTCATGTCTAATCCGGCAAGGATATCTTCAATAGACTTTCCATCTAAATCAGTTCCCGCAATCGCATCATTTAATTTGCTGGTATAACCCGCATGATGCTTTCCGTGATGGATTTCCATTGTGCGAGTATCAATGTGTGGCTCGAGTGCATTATGTGCATAATCGAGTGATGGTAATTCAAATGCCATTTTGTTATTTGTTTAAAGGTTAAACGTTGTTTGAAATTAACACGACATCTTTCTATTTTGTTTCAACCCAGTCGTGTAGGATTTTAATTAATTTCGCTCAAATATTTTAATTCTAAACGACTTAACCCCCATTTAAACATGAAAAAACTGTTATCGTCTGTTGCCATTCTCTGTGTTGCGCTCATATCATGCGGACCAAATGCTGAAGAAAAGAAAGCTGCACAAAAAGAAAATGAGGAAATGGTTGATGAAAAAGTAAGTGAAATTATGGAGTCTTTAAATGAGTCCGCAGAAGAGGCTTCTCCAGCGGCAGACTCTGCAATATCTGACACTACAGCTGCTCACGATCACAGCGAAGAAGGTCATTCACATTAAAACAAAAATCTAAACAGAGGCCTTTGGCTTCGGTTTTACAAACACCTCCTGTGCTTTGAGTACGAAAGGATCCTTTTGATTAATGAGCTTAAAATAGACCTCATCTGAATACAAGCTTCGGCCAATCAGAGCTTTTGAGCGCAGAGCAATCTTATCGATTGATCTATTCCATTCGTATTCAAGAAAGGGCACTTTCTTATTTGTGAGAAACAACCGAAAAGCTGTCTTCAAATCGTCATCATTGAAATCTACTATGAATTCTTCAGAACCTAATGCTTGCAATTCAGCAAAATGCTCATCTCTGTAAGCATATGAAAATTCATTGAGTGCGCCACTATGTACGAGTTCTGCATAAAACCATGTGATACCCGAGGTGTCATTCTCGACCCACAAGTCAGGATTGATGCCACCTTCAATCGTATCATTTGCGCTCAATTCATGATCTGAGAAGCTGTCATAAGGCTTTTGAATACTTCTTCCCTTAGGCGTAAAGTATCGCGCAACTGTCAAGCGCGTTGCGCTGCCGTCATCCCATTCATTCTGTTCTTGCACTAAGCCTTTGCCAAAAGATCTTCTGCCCACAATTTCAGCCCTACCAAGATCTTGCATTGCCCCGGCAAATATTTCAGAGGCACTTGCACTGTAACCATCAATGATCACACTCAAACTCACCTCTTCAAACTTTCCCTTTTTTGATGCAAAATATTCTCGTTTAGGGCGATTTTTTCCTTCGGTATAGGTGATCAATTGCCCCCCTGCCAAGAATTCATCCGCCAAGGCAACTGCAGCATCAAGGTATCCACCTCCATTGCCCCTCAAGTCCATCACAAAAGCCTTCACCTCATTCGTCTTGAGCGGATAAACGCGTTCTTTAAATTCATCATAGGTAGTCAATGAAAACTGCGCAAGGCGCACATAGACGGTTGAATCATTTAGCATATAAATAGCATCAAAACTGCTGATTGGAATTTGACCCCGCTCAATCGTAAAGTCTAATAATAACCCTTGGCCAAGTCTTTGAACGCTTACATTAACGGAACTACCTGATGGTCCTTTCAGCAAGCCCATTACCATCTCATTATTGAGTCCTATTCCAGCTATAACTGAAGTATCAACTTTTACAATGAGATCTCCCGGTTTTAATCCTGCCTTTTCAGATGGTCCACCGGCAATAACATTGACAATATATACCGTGTCTTTCCGTAGGTTGAATTGAACTCCAATTCCTTCAAAATTCCCATCCAACGATTCATTGGCCGCATCGAGCTTTTCTCCTGATATATATAAACTATGAGGATCTAATCGTTGCAATAGGAAGGCTATTACCCCGTTTTCCAGTTTATCTCTTGATACATTGTCAACATAGTCGTTCTCTACGTATTGTAAGATCTGCTCAACCTTATTCCAATTTTCTGAGGTTTCCTTTTCGAATGGATGATTCACACCGCTGCCTAACCACAAACCAATGGCCATAGAGACTCCAAGTAATAAAGGGGTATATGCTCTTTTATTCACAATGTTGATTCAACAGTTTCTAACTAAATGAGTTCATATTCTAAGGATTCATAATTTGAGTGATTCGAAGTCCTGCCTTCTCTAAAAACTCCAATCCACTTGCATCTTTATAGGCATCGGTATAGACCAAGCGCTCAATGCCTGACTGTAAAATCAACTTGCTGCAGTCTTTGCAAGGCGAATGGGTTAAGTAAAGTGTTGCTCCGGCTGCTTGGTTGGTGGTTCTAGCCACTTTAAGAATTGCATTAGCTTCGGCATGAAGAACATACCATTTGGTTTGCCCATCTTCATTTTCACATTCATTCTCGAAGCCTGTCGGAGTTCCATTATAACCATCCGCTATAATCGTAGAGTCTTTGACGATGATCGCACCAACTTGCTTTCTCTTGCAACGACTCAATTTTGCCCACTCCAATGCCAACCGCAAATAAGCCTTATCATACCGCTCCTGTTTAGCCAAAAGCTCCGCTTTGCTTTTTTCAATCTGCATGCGACAAATGTAAGGTTGATATGCGGCTAATGAATACTAAAGAATGAACAAAGAAATTCTTCATGGCGATTACGATCGTGTTCGAATTTAGCAGAATTCACTTCTTATAATAAGAAGACAATGCTATTCGAGGAGTAATTCTATTTTCGAGGCCATCAAAAAGGCTCTATTATGTTAAAAATTGACATGCACACCCATATACTGCCAGCGAAGCTCCCGCGCTTCGCTGAAAAATTTGGATACGGTGACTTTATTTATTTGGAATCCCGAGAAGATGGCGCTGCTGACATGATAAAAGGAGACGCCTTTTTTAGAACGATACAGCCCAACTGCTGGGACGAAAAGCTGAGAATTGAAGAGTACGCTCAATATCAAACTCAAGTACAAGTGGTTTGCACCATTCCTGTTATGTTCAGTTATTGGGCAAAAGGAAAAGACTGTTTGGAGCTTTCTAAATTCCTCAATGATCACATAGCGCAGTTGGCAAAAGAAAATCCGAAACACTACATCGGTCTCGGAACCGTGCCTATGCAAGACACTGAATTGGCGATCAAAGAATTGCACCGGATTAAAGAAGAACTGCATCTGCCGGGTATCCAAATCGGTAGCAATATCAACGACCTAAACTTGAGCGAGGAACAGTTCTTCCCAATTTTTAAAGCCTGCGAAGAGCTGGGGTTAGCTGTTATGGTTCACCCTTGGAATATGATGGGCATGCCCAACATGACTAAATATTGGCTTCCGTGGTTGGTTGGAATGCCAAGCGAAACTTCACGAGCCGTGTGCTCGATGATATTTTCGGGATTATTTGACAAGTTGCCCAACTTGCGCGTTTGCTTTTCGCATGCTGGCGGTTCGTTTTTTGGCACTATTGGAAGAATAGAGCACGGTTTTAATTGCCGACCTGATTTAGTTGCCATTGATAATCCGAACAACCCAAGAAATTATATCGGCAAGTTTTGGGTAGACAGTATAACCCATGACCCTAAGGCGCTAGATTTCATCCTCAGTTATCAAGGGTCCAAGAAAGTTTGCCTTGGCTCTGACTATCCTTTTCCATTGGGCGACCTTGAAATTGGAAAATACATCACCGAAATGGGCCTTTCAAACGAAGCGATTGAAGATATATTTTGCACCTCTACATTAGATTGGTTGAATCTTGATAAAGCACAATTTCTGAATGACTAAAAGACTTTTACTTCTCCTTTTCATTGGGGCCGCCAGTTTCGCTTCATCAGCTCAAGATGGCTATTGGCAGCAAAACGTAAATTACTGCATGGATATTGACTTTAATGCTGAGAATCACACCTTTCAAGGGGCACAATCCTTGGTCTACACCAATAATTCGCCAGATACACTTGATCATGTTTTTTATCACTTGTATTTCAATGCCTTTCAGCCAGGCAGTATGATGGATGTGCGCTCTCGCACTATCGCTGATCCTGACCCGCGCATTGCAGACAGAATCAACAATTTACAGCCCAACGAAATAGGTTTTCACAAAATTGAAAAGCTCACACAAGACGGAGAGAAAGTGACCTTTTCAGTGGAAGGCACAGTGGCTGAAGTGCAATTGGCACAGCCTCTTTTGCCTAGAAAGTCGACCACCTTCGAAATGAAATTCAACAGCCAAGTTCCGATTCAAATCAGACGAAGTGGACGAAACAACGAAGAAGGCGTGGATTACACCTTGACACAATGGTATCCTAAATTAGCGGAATATGATCGTGATGGATGGCACAGCGAACCGTATGTATCACGCGAATTTCACGGAGTGTTCGGAACGTTTGAGGTAGATATTACCATCGATTCTAAATATACACTAGCAGGCACAGGCATCGTTCAAAACCCAAATGAGGTTGGCCATGGTTACAGTGAAACTACGCCTGCTTCTGAAAAAACAACGTGGAAATTTAAGGCCGAAAATGTGCACGACTTTGCCTGGGCAGCTGATGCTGAATACACGCATTTACAGTCGACCCTTTCAAACGGAACCGAGCTGCATTTCTTCCACAGAAACGATTCAATAATCAACCAAAGTTGGACTCGCTTAGTTCCTTTCACCGAGCAGCTGTTCAACATCATGAACGACAAGTTTGGAGTGTATCCTTATGCTCAATTCAGCGTAATTCAAGGTGGCGATGGCGGCATGGAGTATCCCATGTGCACAATGATTTCAGGCACAGGAAGTTTTGGCGGTCTAGTAAGCGTCACAGTTCACGAAGCCATTCATAACTGGTATTACGGAGTACTTGCTAGCAACGAACAGAAATACCCATGGATGGATGAAGGGTTTACCACATTCGCCCAAAACATAGTACTGGATTCTCTTTTTAAAAGAAACAACCTCAACCCTCAAGAGCGAAGTCAACGTAGCTATATAAGTAATGCGCTTTCTGGTAAAGAAGAACCTTTATCAACTGGAGCAGATTACTATGAAACGAATCGAGCCTATGGCTCAAACGCTTATTCAAAAGGCTGCGTTTTTCTTGACCAACTGAGTGGCATAGTCGGACAGGAAACATTTGACCAAGCCATAATGCGTTATTTCAACCAATGGAAATTCAAGCATCCAACACCACTAGATTTCAAGCGTATTATGGAAAAAGCTTCCAACATGGAGCTCGATTGGTATTTTGATGCGTGGATAGGAACCACAAAAACCATAGACTATGGAATACACACCGTCACTTCTTCGGGAAAGAAAACCATCATTGAAATCCAACGTATTGGCTCATTGGCGATGCCGCTAGAGCTAAAAGTAACCAGCGAAAAAGGCGTTCAATACAGCTACATTCCATTGGAAATAATGCGTGGAGCAAAACCAGCACCAAATGAAATTTCTAAAGATTGGAAACAAGAAAATGATTGGCCTTGGGCTTATCCTTTCTACCGCGTAGAGCTTACTATTCCATTCGAATCCATAAAACGCATTGAGTTGGATCCTTTCCAAAAAATTGCTGATCTTGATTCTAAGAATGATGCATTCCCTTCCGGAAACATTTCTTTTCCTCCGAAGTAATGGCTCTAACAAAAAACATAGCTTTTGTTCTTTCACTAGTGAGTCTTATGTCGTTTGACACCTCTGCTCAACAGAATATTCTAATTCATCAACCTATTGCTGGCGATTACGCTCCGTGTGAACCAAGTATTGCTATCAACCCAAATAATCCAGCCGAAATAGTTGCTGGGTCTGTATTGAATTATGTCTACACCTCAGCGGATACTGGAAAAACTTGGATCACTAATTCCCTCACTTCAAAACATGGCGTTTATGGTGACCCGTGCATCATAGCAGATGACAAAAATCACTTTTACTATTTTCATTTGAGCGATCCATCGGGCGAGGGCTGGGAAAATAATGCCCTATTAGACAGAATCGTTTGTCAGCGCAGCAATAGAAAGTTAACAAAATGGACCAAAGGCAGCGGTATCGGACTCAATCATCCAAAAGATCAAGATAAAGAATGGGCGGCTTGGGATGCCATCAATAAACGACTCGTAGTTACGTGGACGCAGTTTGATAAATACGGAGACGAAAGCCCAACGTGCGAATCAAACATCATGCTGTCGACCTCAAAGAATGGCCGCAAATGGACCGACCCTATATCCATAAGCGGCATTCCGGGGAATTGTCTAGATGAAAGTGAAACCGTAGAAGGCGCAGTACCCGCCATTGATAATGAAGGCAATATTTTAGTCGCTTGGAGCCTTAATGGAAAGCTTTTTTTCAATAAAATCCGCTTTAAAAATCCCGCTTCCTATGAAGCCAAAGAATGCGTCATTGTCGACCAAAAAGCAGACTGGGCGTTTGATATCCCTGGTATTGGAAGAGCCAATGGAATGCCGATTACAGTTTTTGATAAAAACAGCGGAAACATCTATGTGAATTGGGCAGATCAGCGCAATGGCGCGGATGATACAGATATCTGGTTGATCAAATCAACAGATGGCGGTACCACGTGGAGCAAACACATTCGTGTAAACGATGATGCACCTGGAAAACATCAATTTTTTACGTGGATGACGGTCGATCAGAGCACTGGCTTTATTTACTGTGTTTTCTACGATAGGCGAAACCACAACGACACCAAAACGGATGTTTACCTCGCCATTTCAAAAGATAGTGGCGAAACATTCGAAAATTGTAAAATCAGCGAAGGCCCTTTTGAGCCCTCAGAAGATGTGTTCTTTGGCGATTACAACAACATTTCTGCAGTCAATGGAGTGGTGCGCCCTGTCTGGACAAGAAACGATAGTGGCAAGCTGAGTATTTGGACTGCTATTGTGAATAAGTAGTATCAAGGCCAATTGTAACCAAAAGAAAATACCGCGCGATAGTCAGTGCTCCCACGAATATGAAACCACTCCCAGTGGACCTAAATCCTAGATTAACCTATCTATGTAATTTGAGAAAAAGCTTCGGATTTAGCAACTTTTGTTAAACTCACCTGACTATTCCAGGTTGATGAGAACATCTTGGTACTTCCCAAGCATTACAGAAGTTTCAATCCCAATGTTTCTGAGACTATCAGAAAATCTATCAGCATTTTCTTTGTCATTAAAGTCTCGGTTCACTACTAAGTAGTTGTTTAAGACGTCAATTTTGATTTGATTGCCTTTAACCACATCAAGCATTCGCTCTAAATCTTCGTTTTTTAAATAGTCTTTGTAGCGACCGATTACTACCCGATAATCAATTTTTGTTTCGAAATCGGCACCAATTTGTTCAATAGCCTCTTGTCGAGAAATCGTTTTTTCAGGGTATTCATACGATTCTAATTTATCGCTCTGTATTTCGTTAGCCAAAGACTGTGAAAAATCTGCTGCTTCGTTGGATTTGGGAGCGCTTTTCAATTCATCGATTACTTGCCTTTCCTCTACTTGCTTTTCCTCAAGCTTAGATCCCGGGAAATTAATCACACGGTCCTTCTCATAGTATATAAAATCGAAGTTGAATTCTTTCATCCCGTTAAAATCAACTAAAGTCTCATCATTTTTAGTTTCTAGGATTTCTCCATAGCCATGTTTGCAGGTCAGCTTGTAAACACCCGCACCAGGGATAGTTAAATTATAGTTTCCAAACTCATCTGTCAATGTTCTATAAACTTCACCCTTCTCAGACTCTGCGATGATAATAAGACCTTCTATATTGAAGGATGAAACTCGCGACCTCTTTGATTTTATAATGGATATTTTGCCTCGGACGTGATAATTCTTAATAAACGGAACTTCGATCGTTTTATCATCATTTAGCAATATTTCCTGCACGAATCCATAAGTTGGATGCAAATCGGATACACTAAAAAGCTCATAGAATTTAACATCATAGGTAGCTGCAGGAATCTTGTTGAATTTTACCCTGCCCGAAACATCTGTGATTAGATCGGTATTGGGTGAACGCGAATGCTTTTTGTCAATAAAATCTTCTTTTTCAGCCTTTAAGTTAATATTTATGCTGGGCAATGCTGGTTCATGGGGTTCTCTATTTCCATTTCCGTTCAGGTCCTCATAACATAAAATGTTCATTTTGTAAAACTTCTCGTAAGGTTGCTGCCAATAGAAGGACTTTGTAATAGCTGCGTTGATGTTGATATTTTTATTACTAATCTCTCCTGAACGGCTTTCGTAGGAAGATGCGAACCAGTTAATATAGCTGCTTATTCTTATTCCTTGCGGAAGTGAGGCAATGGCATTGGCCCCAATATTCAATTGCTCCGCTTTGGTAATAACATCCAAGCTATAAAAGGCTCTTAAATTTAGGTTTAAATTAATATTCGAAATTTTAAAGTCTTTATTGTATCCGGCAGATAATCTTATTAGACCTGAGGAGAATGGAATGAGTAAAGTGTCGGAAGTGGATACGGAATAATTGTAGATGAAGAAAGGCCCTCTAAATATGTCTCCTGTTATGTTTAATGCATTATTTCTGGAATAGCGAAGCCCCAAATTATATGCAGGACTCAGCTCGGTTCGCATAGTGTAACTACCAGATTGACTTGATTCAAAATCATAAACTGCATTCGTAATCATAGGGTTCGCGAAAACAGAAACTACTTCTAAGGGGTTTAGCCTTTTACTTAGTCCAAAGGATGATCCATAGTAAAATGTACTTAATCGGGTAGTAACGGATGGCAACACACTCTCCCTAACTATACTGCGATACTGAGGATTGAGACTTATCATCCAGTTTGAAGCAGTATTGTAGGTTGTTGTCCAAGATGCAAAACGATTTTCTAAATTATTAGAAAAATCACCGCGAGTAAAGTCTTGACGAATGTCAGTAGCGTTAAAACGGTGATGGAAGGCCTTATCCGTCTTTATTTTCCCGGAGATCACCAATGAACTGCGGTCACCTGAAATAGCAAACCCATTGGTGGGTCTAAAGTTCCAACGTCCGGACATTGATAGCCTTCCTGCATTAAAGTCTCCTGCGGCATAATAGCCAAGCCGATTAATATTTCTTGGCGCAACTGCACCGGGCGAGGTTATTTCTCCTAAATAATATGTGGCGCCAACACCCAATCTTAATAAACGAGATACTGGGGTTTTAACGCCTGCTTCGAATGCACTTACATTGAAATTATTATTTCCAAAGGTTGTGGAATATCCTAAGTTAAAGGGTAAAGCAAATGAATTGATGCTTAGCGAAGTGCTGGACACATATGTGTCGGGTAAGTAACTTTTACCCGCCTCCGTGGCGAATACGATTTTTTTTCCTTGATAATTATATCTCAAACCCTGATATCTCAAAGGAATATGCTTATTGTAAAAATTACTGCTCAAGTCAACACGGCTCAATCCCCTCCTAATTCCAAGTCTATACTGGTAAATACTTCGAGTCGTTCCTTCTCCAAGTGATGCAATTCCAACCTGACCTAAGTTAAAACTTCCTAAATAATAATTAACATCCGTTTTGGCATTTAATTGAAGCTTGCCACCTGCAGCAGACATGTACCGCTCTCCACCCGGATTGCCAATATTAAATACTCCTGCAGTAATGTATAGAGGTGAGAGCTCTTTATAGGTTTCATCTATTAAACTTGATTGATAGTTTTCAATTAAAAAGCTACCTTCTATTTGGCGGCCTGATCCATATATAGAATATTTTAACCTTTCTTGAGGTAAATTTTCACTTCGCAATGAATCCGTCAATACTGTCCGCTTAAGTTTAATAAGAATCACAGTGTCTGATTTTGCTTTTAAGTTGAAAGAAGTTGAAAAACTTGTGACAGGTGCAATTAACTTATAGTCCAAGGGATAGTTAAATGAGAGATTGATATTTTCACTCACATTACCTTGATTAATGATTCGTATTCCTGTCTCACCAGATAACTCTATCGGATTGATAAGAATTGAATTATTTTGATTTATCACACTCAAATCAAAACGGGCTGCTTTTTGGATGTATGCATAAGCCTTTATTTTTTTATCATCATCAAGACTCACAGTGGCGCCTATTATGTAAGATTTTCCCCCTTCCATATTTTTAGGAGCGATCAATCGCATTGGAATGTAAATAGTCTCACCGGGATTAGCCATAAACTCCAGTTGCTGGGAGACTAAATGAATCCAGCCGCTTGGTAGTTGCAAATTGATCTTGCCTGAAACGAGCTTATTCGTTTTATTTACAAAAACCAAGCTATTAAAAACAGAAGTTTGGTCGTCAATATCTTGTTTATAAATCGAAAATTTCAACTCTTCCCCGATGCTATCGAATGAGTTGATTGAATTTTGAGGATTTAGACCATTCGATTGATCAAAAAATGGGTCAACAGATTTAGCAATGCTATCTATAAATAACAAACTGTCTGTTGCAAGATCATTCAACGAGCTGTCGTTTAATTCAAGAACATTGTCGTTAATACCTTGCGAAAAAGCAGGAAAAAACACAGCCGGATATAAAATGAACAAGGCTATGATATGACCGAGACGCATCCTTCAATAACTATTTAATATGACACGTCTGTGCATGTTGTGCATTCTGGAACTAAAGTGAAGGAGACGGTTACATAGTATGAGTCAGGTACATATCCTCCCGCTGCATCTATGAAAGGTACAGCTAGAGTACAACCACCAATCCCCGGAGCTACTCCCATAAAGTAATCGATGCTTATTTGGTCAGTTGTCCAAAATCGATCAGTAATCACATTAACTCCATTATCTTCTTTAAAGATTGCCCCCCCTACAGTTGGTATTTGACCCAAAGCCACTTTGGTATTAGAAATCGTCACCGCAGAGGCTGCAAATCCCGATGATGTATTTGCTAATGCTTCAAGGGCGCAAAGTGGAAGTGAATTTGAAGGACTCAAACCTGTGAATTGTGCATCATCGGTGTCAAAATATATTGAATAACCCGTAATGGTCGAACCACCTACAGGGTCTAGAGAAGTCCCCCCTTCTGAATTACAATTACAAACCGATATACCCATAACTGTACTATTGGTTTTTGATATTCCATTCTTATAGTCATCTATGGTCTGAAAATTGAATTCAACACTTGAACCAGCGAGCACACTGATTCTGGCACTATTAAAATCAATAATACCAACCGGTGCAGGATCATTACATGGAGAGCATTGACCAAAAGCCTGGTTTATCGAAAAAAGTGCAAAAACAAAAATAGAGTGACGGAGACAAATCATTGTTAAAACAAAGGCGAATCAATAAATTGGTTCGCCTTTATTTTGAAATGTTTAGTTATCTGAAATCTGTAATTCGAAAAGTACGTTTACTACGTATCTATCCGGATCAACCCCTGTTTGCTCTATTAATGAAACAGCATTCATGTCACCTTCAGCGGTACCGCATCTCCATTGAATAGTAAAATCATTATCTGCCTCGTCTCCTGCATTGGAAGCCCCAGTGTTATCCCAACCAAGGAATTCTTGAGGATATAGGTCTAAATCAGCCACAACCGTACCCAGTGTCGTTGGGGCGCTAATGATTTCACCTGTTGCTAGAGTGTGGGCACCATTTGCAACAATCTGTAATCCAACATTATCCAAGGCTAGAGTATTCGGAGTTGTTCCATCATCTACTCCAATAAAAGTTGCATTTTCAGCTCCGTACATCAAATCCCATTCAGTGGATGATGAAATTGTAAAAGATGACTGATAAAACCCGGCAGACGTGGCATCATTAGCAGCTCCAGCAGCATCACCTGAAAGACCATCACGGTAATCATCTATGGTGTTAAATACAAACTCAATGTTACCACCATCGTAGATGGACATTCTGAGTACTTGATTGAGATTCACCGCAACCGGAATTACATTTCGATCACGCACCGCTTGAGCTTGGGAGCTAACTCCTGCAAACATCAAAGCTGCTGATAAACCTAGTAGAGTAATTTTTTTCATTGTTAATTGATTATATAATAGTTAACGAAAATAGTGCTTTTGCATACTATATTTGTTTTTATTGCTAAAAACTGTCTATGAAGTATTTTTTTCTTTTTTTCTTTTTTTCTCAAACGCTTTTTGCGCAAGATTTTGAGGTGAGTCCCGTATTGATAGAGGCTAATGCTAGCCAAGGGCGTTTTGTAAGAGATGTTATGATTTTTAACCATACCGACTCCCCGAAAATTTTTAATGTCAAGGAATATGATTTTATCATAGAGGAGGGAGGGGAAAAGATGCCAGCCGAGTTTGGTTCGACATCCCACACATTAAAAGGTGAAATGAATATTTCACCTTCAACGATTTTATTACAACCAAATGAAAAAGGTTATTTTACGCTCTCTATAGAGCCTATAATCGCATCTAAGATGAAGTGGGCTAAGCTCTCAGTAATTGCTGAAAACGAAGTTTCGGTCCTTGAAGAAGTTACTTCGTTGGGGGCGGGCGTCAAAATAAAACCTGCAATCTCGATAATGGTTTATATGCACAGTGATGAGGCTCAGCCTGATGCCGAAATTTTCACCCCTGAGAAGACCGATTTAGGATATGACGTTAGGATTGCAAACACCGGTGACGCAAGAGTAAAGGCAAAGGTTACTTTTCTTCTAACAAATATTTTGACCGGGGAGGAAATGGAATTTGATGAAAAGGTGGTTAATTTATTGCCTGGGGCAGAGAAGACTCTTTCTATTGTGATTCCTGAACACGACTATGCTAAAGCGATGTTAAGCGTTTTGATGGATTACAGCCCAAATGCTGATTTAAAAGGGGTACAAACCATCTTGAATTAATGTCTGTTTTATCCGTTTATTTTGGGATATTGTTTTCCTCAATTATTCCAATGGAACCCGACACCATAGTTGTACATTATTCAGGGACCGCTATAGTGAGGGAAGTTTATTTGGCTAAAATAAATTCAACAGGAGACACAATCCGCTCCGGCTTTTATCATTCGTTTTACAGAAATGGATCCCCTGACCAAAGGGGGTGTTACAGAAAAAACAAACTCTCGGGGGAATGGATACTATCGGATCAAAATGGGTTTGTTGAGCAGAAGTTGACCTATAAAAAGGGTAAACAAAACGGTCCTTTTGAAAGGTTTTATACGCAATCGCAAAAACTGAGGTATACGGGTAAATACCGTAAAAATTTACTCCACGGCAAAGTAATCTTCTATTATGAAACTGGCGAATTGATGGAGAAAAGCAGCTATAAACGTAATGTAAATGAAGGAATTACAATAAACTATTTTAAATCTGGAAAAATAAAGGAGGTCTCAAGGTTTAAAACTGGATTAAGAGACGGAATGCGCTCTTTCTATTCAGAATCTGGTTTTCTATTGAAAAACGAAAACTATCATCTTGGTTTGCTCGAAGGTCAATCATTTACATACCATATTGACTCAAAAATTATTTCTCAAAAATTGAGTTATCGAAATAATCTTCTTCATGGCCCGCACTTGACCTATTATCCGAGCGGTCAAATCAAATCTGAGTGCAATTACATAGAGAATCAAAGAATAGGGAGTTATGCCTCGTATCATGAAAATGGCATATGGATGGAAAAGGGAAACTACATCAACGGAAAGAAGCATGGAGACTGGGAGGTTTTTGATAATAAGGGCATCCTTGTTAGCTCTGCATTTTTGAAAGATGGAAAGATTTCAGGGGATCTGAAAATCTATAATAGTCAGGGTGAATTAATGAATAAAATCGAATATGAAAATATTGAGTAACAAGAAATCTAAATTGATCAAAGCTGCGCTTTACATCAGTTTCACCCTTGTTAACTTGAGTAATATCGGTTGTAAAGATTCAGTTGCTGAATGTTCAGAAACTTATGTCCTTGTTAGAACGAATATCTCGAATGATTGTACTTTTATAATAATCTCCGACAAGTTGATTTATGAGCCGGCTAATATTTCTCAGTTTAATTTCACTGCATCACTCGGAGATTCTACTCAAGTTCAAGCCGATTTTAGGATATCTGATCAGTTGTTCCCGGAATGTTTAGGAGACTACAGGGTGGAGTTGTTTTGCCTAGAACCAATGTGAATTGTTTTGAGATGATACCATCAATAGGCAAGTGATTGCTGAAATAATTAGTCCTTTCATAGGTTTAGTTAGAGCCAACTAAAAATTCTGCTCAGCAAAACTTTATTAAAGAGGCTCTCCTGTCAAACCATTTTTATTGATCAGCATCATTTAACATTCCGTTTGAGACACCCAGAAAGCCTTTTCATCGTATATATCTTTCAGCTCATTCACAAAGGTTGGGAGAATAAGATCCTAAGTTGACCGATATTTTTTGACAAGGGTGTGAGCTTCTGAACATGCGAAAATTTTCAGATGGTTAAAAAGCAATTATGGAAACCTTACTAAACACTATGGCTTGATTGAGGAATAGCGTTTTTTGAGGATTGGATAAAAGAATAAGAAATAGGTTTTCTGAAAGAAGCCTTCCATCTTCTCAAGCCAACTCGATACCGCATATGGACGTACCCTTTTCATCAGAAACAGTCGACTCTTCACCCGAAAAATTAAAGTTTCATATTGAAATATTGTTAGTTGGAAGGAAGTGAAGTTTTACAGAGATAATATTCAGTCGGATAAGGTAATTCACAGAATCAATAGAGAGCGTTTTAAAGCATTTAACGGCCCATATAAGTAGTGCATATTGAAAACCTATGAAAACCGTTAAATCAACTTCTCGCGTATATCTGAATATTGAATCAAGCTTTGTATGTATTTCTGCATATTCATCGAATATCTCTTTATTTGGTGTGTCTTTTATTGAATTGAAAAAGTATTTAACCATATTTTACATATCATTTTGTTCAGGCTTTGTTTTTTCACAAGAATGGATCGGGGCAACTATTGATAATTATACTCCTGCAAATGCGATGTTGTTAAATCCATCGGCAATTGTAGATCAAAAGCCATGGCTAGACATACATCTAGCAGGCGCTAATGTTCATGCTACGAACAATTTCGCCTACCTAAATCAATCAACACTGCTGAATTTTAAAAGCTATGGAAACCGCGCAATTAATCTAGAACGTAAAACTGTTTGGGCTCAAATGAATGCACAAGTTTTAGGTCCAAGCGCAAGCTTATCAATTGGTAAACAGGCCATTGGTATACATTTTTCATTAAGAGGTTCAGGCAACGTGAGTAAAGTTCCCATTGAATATGCTGATTATCTAATAAATGAGGGGTCTGATGAAGATTCAACTGTGTTGACAGTCAACAACATGAGAATAAAGACATTGGTCTGGGGAGAAATCGGGCTCACATATGGTCGACTTCTGTATCAGTTTGACAAGCATTTGATAACCAGTGCAGTGACCGTGAATCGACTTTTCGGGCTTCAAAGTGCAGCATTGTTCATCGATGATGGAGAAATGCTTATACAAAATAATGTCGGAGAGTTATTGGATGGTAGTGGGAAGTATGCACACACAACTCCAGCATTTAGGGCTGGAAGCGGATGGAGTGCGAGTCTTGGCGCTACTTATAAGAGAATGCTAGATGATGTAACCAACTATGTGCCTCATGGCAGGGGAGTCAGATGCCATACTTTGCCATATAAGTGGAAGTTTAGTGTATCGCTTGTCGATCTTGGTGGAATAAGAATGAAACGTGGGGCTCTATACAATCGTTTTGATTCCGATGAAGAAGCCGATCAATATTTGAATTCAATTTCAAATGGAACCGATCAATATTTGAATTCAATTTCAGATGGACTTGATATGAGCGCAGTTTCTAAGGATGGAGATAAGTATACAGCGTGGTTACCAATGGGTGTGAATGCTCAGTTCGATTATAATTTTGAAAATGGACTTTTCATAAACGGACTATATACACAACGTTTAAGCTTCCCTTCATCCTATGGTTCAGAACGCTCCAATCTTATAGCCGTAACGCCCCGTTTTGAGAAAAGATGGTTAATGGTCGCAATGCCATTTTCACTGGAAAACTACCGAGACCCGCATTTAGGGTTAGCGCTGAGGTTATGGGTTTTAACGATAGGCACAGAGCACTTCTTTCCTTATTTCATTCGTTCAGATGTTTATAAAGCAAATGCATATATGCATCTTAGAATAAGATTTAACAGAGCTCCGGGTTGTCGGGAAGAACCGGTAAAGGGATTGGAAGGATTTAAGTTTAGGGACATTTTTAGGCGTCATGAGAATGACCCTGCCGCGTGCCCCGATTGGTAAATAGAGGGATTCAATCATGTTTGGAATGCTGCGTTTCCAGAATTTGCGTATAATCTCCGCATCGGTTTGAGGTTCGAGTTTATCATGCTGAACAATAAGAATCGTCTTATAGTTACCTTTTTTCTGAAATTTCACATCTATTGTTGAGGTATCTGAGATCCATTTACAATTGAATCTTTTTTGGTTTACAATAGAAACGAAACCACAGTTATCAACATTATAAGCCCTGACCCTAAATCGGTTTCAGGACACTTTTTTTTCCATTTATCAACGACAATTCTCAAAGCATTACTCTCTATAATAGTTAAGAGTAGAATGGCTAATAATACAGGCAAAAAGTTTGGAGGCACAAATTCGGAACGTTACAAGCTGAAAAAGGCGTTAATCAATCTGTAATTGCCAAGAATATGGGACACTCTACCACAGAGCATACAGATGAGTGTATCAATCATGTTGACAAGGCTCAAGAAGGAGAGGTTCAATTCGACACTTTCTAAGAGTAACACATCACTTAACAACATCTTTTATAACGTGTTGAGTAGCTATAAGTATTGATTATAGTAATGAATAAAATAAAACCGCGTCTACATTATAATTGCTCAATTCTTTAGCCGTGGTTCTAGTAATCATCGCAAAGGTTAGGATCAAAGGGGATTCAGAAACTCCTAACTCAGGAGTTTGCAGTCATCGGCTAGCGTCAGAGATCTGACTGGGCTCAAGCTTTTATTGGCCTTCGTAAATGGAACGTTAGAAATAATCTGAATGGAGGTTAATCAGACCGCCAATAATTTCTATATGTCATATTTTATGCCCAACCATTCTATGCATCTTTGCGAATTAATAATTTATACGAATGAAAAAAATTACATTATTATTTCTTCTTACGCCATTCATACTTTGCGCCCAATTCGACTTTCATGGACCGGCCACTTTTGACCACATTCTTAGTCAAAAAATAGACGCAAGTTGGACCCCTTCGGCAATCTCAGCCATTAAAAATCGTAAGTATGTTGTGATTCTTGATGAACAAACCCAATCTAAAGCAATAATGATTGGGGCAAATGATAAGTCCATTTTAAAAATCCAATCAATCGACAGCATTGTTGGTGGGGAAGCAAGTTACGGCTCTGCAATGCGAAGTGTGTTTCAAATTGTAGATAAAAATTCAGCATTAGAAAATGACCCTAGTGCAGGAAGCGGTCCATACACACCGCTTAGCGAAACATATAAAGTAAGTCCATTACTGCATAGTTATTTTAATCTAAACAGCAATTCAAATGATAAAGCGATTGTGACAGACGGTGGAACATATTATGTGTTTGAAGAAACTAATACAGGCTATTTAATCGTTGATTTCATTGGGGCAGCCAATTCATCAATTATCAAAGCCGTTAGCAAGTGGAAGTATGATTCAAATTCAGAAGAAATAATTGAACTAACCAATTTTACGGATCAATACCTTCAAATTTCTGGCGAAAACTTGGTCTGGAGTGAGGACATTAATAACGCGTCCAATTTTTTCTTGGCTGATGCAAATAAGTTGTTAAATATTGAAATTGCTTCTGGATCAGATTTCAATCCGTCAAGCACGGCATATCAACCCAATGCCACTGCTGAAATCCCTGAAGTAGCCAGCTTCGAAGCAAGCCAGCTAAATAATATCAGTATGGATCTCGAGGAAAAATATGTAACTCAACTCGGAAATGGTGTTTCAGCTGCTGAAAACGCTTCAATAATGCTCGATCAAATTGAAGCTGACTTGACCAACCAAGGAGCCACTCTTAGGTATCCTAAATCTTTTTACTTAGCTTTAAGAGAAAATATGCTGAGTCATACCATCGAATCTTCTGATATCTATAATATCAGATTAGGTGAAAATAATATCCACTCAGTATATTTTACTAATGCACTAGACGATAAATTAGTACATCATCCGTTTATGGTCGTTGCGTGTTTTGCAGTAGCATCAAGACCAAACTTTCTTCAGGATGTTAACCGGCCACCTGGAGCTAGTGGTGGGCCAGGATATGCTGAATCTCAAGTGACTCGAAACGGGAAGTTTGGGGAATTTTTAATAAAAATCCCCCTAAAAGATTACGGATTAGTTTCATCATTATTAGACAATGACCTGTCCCAGTATAATGACTTAGCTTCAGATTTTGATCAAAATGACCCGAATGCAGGCACTACAACTAAAAGCACGTTCAATTATGCATCAACTTCATCAAGTGCAATAGCCGTTGATGGCGTTACTATATACCCAGCATTGAATAATACTTTAGTATACGCAGTGGAAGCGGCCGAGGTAACCAGCTCAGGAATTCATGTAGGCGGAGGTCTAGAGCTCCACTACCATGCTGATGGACACGCCTTCAATGGAAATGGATTCAACCTTTATAATCTTAGTGATTATGATGGGAAAAATCATCCGCCAGTAATCGGAATAGCCTACGATGGCATTGCCATTTTTGGTAAGTATGAATCAAACTTTTCAAGTATGAACGGATTTAATATTTCATTAGACGATTTTGGTGGGCATGATCATGGTGATGGTTTCGGTTATCATTATCACGCGCATACTCAAGCTTTAACTACAATACAACCCCCTAATGCTAATTTTGAAATGCACCTTTTAATGGTTGGTGCCTGGAAAGGGGTCATTAATTCTATTCCTGGTTTCATGTATCTTAAGGGGAATCAACTTAAAGAAACAGATATATCTCGTTATGCTGGCGCACCATATATTGTTGGTATCAATGAAAAAGAAAACCCTGATACCGAAATAAAAATTTATCCTAATCCAGTAATTGATGAATTATTTATATCCTCTACAATTGATGCAAGAGTCGAAATTTTCGATATGAAA
This sequence comes from uncultured Flavobacteriales bacterium, assembly GCA_905479105.1. Lineage (GTDB taxonomy): Bacteria > Bacteroidota > Bacteroidia > Flavobacteriales_G > Salibacteraceae > SHAN690. The sequence continues at coordinate 17,246 of CAJQLE010000003.1, read as the reverse complement.
GGTGGTTTTATTGATAGTTATGACCTACATAAAGGTTCTAATACTTTCTCAATAAATGATTACAAATCCGGCACCTATTTAATGAAAACAAAAAACAAAGAAGTTCATAAACTATTTATTATCAAATAATTATTGCGGCGTAGTTTACTTTTTTAAGATTTGATAAAGTCTTGAAAGATGTCTTTCAAGACAATAAACTATTACTTGACTTCATCTCTCTTAAGGTGTCAACATTAGGCTGACGTCTTACAATTATCGAAACAGGTAATACATATTTCAAATTCACTATTAAATTCAACACCCCCACGCTTATATGGTACCTCTGAAGTCTACTAACGCAGACTTAGCGTATCCGCTGCTGCAGTGCGCGCATAATCAGGGTTTAGCGCAGTAATATCAGTGCCGATTAAAATCGGAGCTATTTCAAAAAAGAAAAAAGCCAGTCAAATTTTAGTGGGTGGGATTAAAGTGGAACAAAATCCTTCACAGCCTAAAATGTCAGAACAAGAAATTTAAGAATTAAAAGAAAAAAGGGAGACAATCCTACGAAAGCCTCCCTTGCAGTACCCGGGGCGGGAATCGAACCCGCACTTCCGAAGAAACTGGATTTTGAATCCAGCGCGTCTACCAGTTCCGCCACCCGGGCATTTTTGGAACGGGGCGCGAAAATATAGAAAGTTTCATTATCCGCTAACGATTGAAAATGAAATTGAGTTGAGAACAACTTTTCTGAGCCTTAAGCCTGCCGACTTTGCATTGAATTGAATTTCTTGCTTTTAACATAGTTTTCAACAAGGCTTTAGTTACATTTGCAGCCCTCAAAACGGGACGCATTATGTCAAAAGAAGTAAAAATATGTTGCGGCAGGGCTACTAGAGCGCTTGGTGAGAAAATCGCTAAGACCTACGGTATCAACCTAGCGAACGTAAACATTTTGACCTTTTCTGACGGTGAGTTCCAGCCTTCTTTTGAAGAAACAGTGCGCGGTGCAGACGTTTTTATCATCCAAAGCACAATGCCTCCAGCAGATAATTTGATGGAGCTATTGCAAATGGTAGATGCAGCTAAAAGAGCTTCAGCAGAAAACATCATTGCCGTTCTACCTTACTACGGTTATGCGCGTCAAGACCGAAAGGATAAGCCGCGTGTTTCGATAGGATCTAAATTAGTTGCTAATCTGCTCAGCGCAGCAGGCGTGACTCGTGTAATGACCATGGATCTGCACGCTGATCAAATTCAAGGTTTCTTTGAGGTGCCTGTAGATCACTTGTTTGCATCAAGCATTTTCTTGCCATACATTCAAGACTTAAACCTTCCAAACTTGATCATGGCAGCCCCTGATACAGGGGGAACCAAAAGAGCGAATGCATACGCCAAATTCATGAATTGCGATTTAGCCATTTGCTACAAGCAAAGAAAAGTGGCGAATCAAATTGAGTCAATGACCGTAATTGGCGATATAGAAGGAAAAGATGTGATTCTAGTTGATGATTTAATCGACACGGCAGGCACATTGACTACGGCAGTTGAAATGATGTTGGACAATGGTGCAAGCTCAGTGCGCGCTTTGATCACTCACCCAGTGCTTAGCGGTCCTGCATACGATAGAATTAACAACTCTAGATTAACCGAATTGGTAGTTACAGACACTATTCCATTAAAGGAGAAGTCTGACAAGATAAAAGTGCTTAGTGTGGCAGATTTATTTGCGAACACCATGCGAAGCATTGTAAGTCATGAATCAATTAGTTCGCAATTTATTATTTAATTAATCACGAATCGACCAATGAAAACGATCGAAATCAATGGGCATTTGCGAGAGGCTCTAGGCAGCAAGTCTGCTAAGGAGTTGCGCAGAGAAGGCCACGTTCCATGCGTAGTATACGGTGGTGGAGAAAATGTTCACTTCCACGCAGACGAACGCGACTTAAACAAGCTGGTTTACACACCAGATGTTTTCCTTATCAACATTACGTTAGGAGATAAGAAAGTACAAGCAGTACTTAGAGAAGCACAGTATCACCCAGTAAGCGACAAAACGTTACACATGGACTTCATAGAAGTTGTTCCAGGTAAGGCTGTTGCTTTGAAGCTTCCAGTTGCATTGGCAGGAAATTCAATTGGAGTTAAGAATGGTGGTGTATTGAGAAGAAATGCCAAGGCTCTTTATGTAAAGGGCGTTGTTGACACACTTCCTGATACAATTACAATTGATATTAGTAAAATGAAAATTGGTAGCACCATCAAAGTAGGTGATGTATCAATTCCAGGTGTTGAAATGCTTGAAGCTGCAAACCGCGTAGTTGTTGCAGTTAAGACTTCACGTAAAGCTATTGCAGACGAAGAAGCTGAAGAAGCTGCTGAAGGAGCTGAAGGAGCCGCTGAAGGAGCCGCTGAAGGCGATGCAGCATCTGAAGAGTCTACTGAAGGATAAAATCCCTTCTATGAAGTATCTCATTGTTGGCTTAGGTAATCCAGGTAGCGAATACTCGGAAACCCGTCATAACATAGGATTTAAAACATTGGACGCTCTTGCCGGAGCATCCAATGTTGTTTTTACCCCAAGCCGTTTGGTAGACGTGGCCGAAGTGAAACACAAAGGCCGCACGTTGATCTTGATCAAACCAACCACATTCATGAACTTGAGCGGTAAGGCGGTCAACTATTGGCTGCAAGAAGAGAAAATTCCTCTCGAACGGATGATGGTCATAACAGATGACCTTGCGCTGCCATTTGGAAAAATCAGAATCCGCGCCAAAGGCAGTCATGGTGGACACAACGGACTCCGAAACATTGAAGAAGTCCTAGGAACTCAGGCCTATGCGCGCATGCGTTTTGGTGTGGGAAATGATTTTGGCCAAGGACAACAAGTACAATATGTGCTATCCCCTTGGAATCAAGATGAAGTAGCCGCATTAGATGAGCGACTCAACTTGGCAAAAGAAGCGCTACTGGCCTTCAGCACCGCTGGCCTCGCTCGCACCATGAGCGATTATAACAACCGATAAATAAAATGCCCCGAGATCAATGACCTCGAGGCAATTCCATTAAAACAGCAAACGAGCTGACACAATAAAGTTGCGTCCTGCTCCCGCTAAACCAGAGCTGTACGGACGATAACGAACATCCGTGATATTTTCTAATCCTGCACTCACGGCAAGGTCATCACTCACCTGCACCATTGCTTTAAAATTGAGCGTATACCATGCCGGTGAATAAGGATCGCCATTCTCATCGATGGCGTAGATCTCATTCTTGCTTTGCTCTCCGGCAGCTAATTCTGAAAAGCTTACTTCATCATTATATATGCCATACAAATCAAATTTCAAGCGTTTTACGCTGTAGGTCAAATGCGCGGTGGTAAACCACGGAGCCGCATGACGCAATGGTGAAGTAGTTCCATTATCCAACTCTTCTTCGCCCGCTTGATAATTAAACCTTCCCCATAAGCCAAAGCCCGAAGGCAACTTTGCTTCAAAGCCTGCCTGAACTCCATACACAGTTGCTTGGGAGGCATTTTGAATGGCCTGCACCTGACTCAATTCTCCATCGTAATCGATGCTATCCAAGCCATTAAGTTGATAGTCTCTGCGCACCAGTGCATTCTCTAAAATGGTGTAATAGAAAGTCGCGTCCAACTTCAAGTAATCACCAAAAACCTTGGCGATGCCGAGTTCAGCATTGTAAGCATATTCGGCACTGAGGTTAGGATTGGGAACAACTAAGGCTCCTGGCTCAGAATCAAACACCTTTCCTACATCATCCACATTGGGCGAGCGGAATCCTGTGCTGATGTTCGCTCGCACACTCCAAGTTTCTCCTGGCGAATACACAGCGCCTACGCTTCCCGTAAGTGCGACATTATTGATGTTCGCCTCAGTAAATGGAAACGGATAAAAGGTGGTGTCAAACTTCGCGGCTAAGTCAAATGCATTGTACCGCGCACCTGCCTGCATTATCAAGTCTTCGGTCAACTTAAATTGATAGGTAGCATAAGCAGCATACGATGACCATGTAGATTGTGGATACCTACTCGGTCCAATGGCTTGACTTCCTGTAAATACATTTTGATCACGACCAATCGAGGTCACATCATTCAGCACACCATCAACTCCATAATAGAACTTCTGCCGCACACCGATGTTTTTATATAAATCAATGGTGGCAGAATAAGCATCCACACGCTCGATGCGATTTGATCTCATATTAGAGTTCAAATTGCGATCTATGCGGCTCTCCTCAAAATGCTGTTGAGCCAATCGAACCGTCAATTCATCGTAAATGCCCTTATCGGCACTGTGCACGATGGTCAAATTATTCATCATCCATTCTTGCGGACCGTACTTCCATTCAGCATAGCGCGGCAAGCCGTTGCGTGTTCTGAGGTGACGATCATAGCGACCATAATCACTCGTGGTGCTGTAATGAAACGCATAGGTGAAATCCCAATGCTTATTGGGCTTAAACCGCACTTTCTGCATCATGTTGATCTGCGAATATGCCGATGGACTTTGCACCAAAGGATCCTGATTTTCAACTACGCGATCGATGGAATCAGATCGCTCAATGGTATATGGTTTCAAGTATTCAGTTGGGCCGTATTTGCCCATGCGCAAGTCGCCAAAATTGCTTGTGGTGAAACTGGATACAAACGCCCATTTTTTCCATCCTACATTCACATCAAAGTGACCAGTTTGCTCGCCATTGGCCGATGAATATCGCCCGAGTGCCTTTCCCGAAACAACAGGTTCATTGGTCGCTGAAAGCGTTGGTGTTAATGTGCTAAAGCTCATCACACCACCAATGGCATCGCTGCCATATATAACTGATCCAGGGCCGAACAACACTTCGGTGCGCTCAATAGCGAATGGATCCAATGAAATGACGTTTTGCACATTTCCACTTCTGAAAATGGCCGTGTTCATTCGCACACCATCCACGGTAAGCAACACACGATTGGTAGAAAACCCACGAATCATAGGACTTCCTCCGCCCTGCTGGCTTTTTTGAATATACACATCGCCCGATGCGGCCAGCAGATCGGCTGCAGTTTGGGGGTTTTGCAGCGCCACTGCTTTGGGTGTGATGGTCGTAACCTTTGCGGGAACATCTCGTTGCGATTGATTCCAACGAGAGGATGTAATCACCACTTGATCGAGTGAAATAGTGCTTGGATAAAGGGTGATTTTCCAATCCATTGCGTTGAGCTCATCATAACTCAAGGTTTGAAAAGCGAAGCCAATCATCCTGATTTCGATGACTTCTGATCCTTTGAATGAACTGATGTCTGCCGAACCATTGGCATCGGCAACAACTGATGTTTTTGGCGATTGGCTAACGAGCGTAACCAACGGCACGGGTTGACCCGTTTCCGAATCTTTAATGGTGACCAATTGCGCGAAGGAACACGAGCCCCAAAGCGCAAAAAGACACGCTAATACAATTTTCTGCATGGTAATTTTTTTGAGTAAAACATGATTTTTGCTGAACACCTGCTGCGCTCAGACTATCATAAATCCTAACTCAAAATTTTCGGGGGCGGACTGTCAATCTGCAAGTTCTCTGAGATCATCAGTTCGTTCATTGGCGAACGCGCATTAGTCGAAGCTGACAATACAAAGGAAAGAGTAAAAGATTTCTGAACATATTTAGCAGCTATCAATTGTTGCATTGATTCACGGCTTTTCTTATTGACGGGCTGATCGATTTTTTCTACAGTCAATCGCTCTAAATCGGCAAACAGCTCACTTTCTTTCACATCATGGATGCAGATATACACGGTTGTGTCGCCTTCATCTCGACTGCGAATGATGTCATACATCTCTCCATCAAAGCGAAATTCTTTGCTGTGTTCGCGCTCAAAACGAGCATTGGGTGTTTCTTCCCAAACCTTTGCGATGTGCAAGGTCACCAAATCAGATGCCGGCACACCAGCTTTAATCTGTTGCTTCACCTCATATCGAATAGCGGTTTGTTGCAACTTGAAAACAAGCCAAGTGCCTTGCATCTGGATCAGAAGCAATGCCACCAAGAGTGAAAAAAAGCCCGTTGTGATGATTCGGTTTAGCACAAGAAGGCAAAAGTAGTTGGAAATTGACTGAATAGAACCCCAAACTCTAATTGCAGCAATTATCCCCTCACCCCCTTTCTCACAATTGCCTTTACATCTTCAATCGCAACGCGCTCTTGCGTCATGCTGTCGAGATGGCACTAGGAAGCGGGAGCGGGTCAAGCTATCTCTATCGTTCAAGCTCAACTGTTGAATATTGATTGCAAGCCCAGTAACCTTTCTTCTATATCAGAATCTGCGCTAGTCAAGATAATAAACCCCAGTGAAGAGAAATTATCGAATAAGAACCACTATAAATCCTAGTAGAAATCTACAGTTTAATAGATTGAAATATCAAGCACTGAAGGCCATGAGGCCGGTAATGCGAGATCAAAAAACACCGTTGACCCGCCAGTACAGGCCGAGAGAAAGGAAATGGTTTGTGGCATCATAGTATTACATACAATCCCAACAATAGATCCTGGCGTAACAGTTTCCGAGAATCTTATTCGCGTTACTTTTGCACTTGGACACCCTAAAGTTATGAAGCCAGTAAAATATGGCGGAACTATAAGTGTGTTTGAATTATTAACCCAACAATTAGGAGAACAAAGAGGAGGAGTCCCATCATTTAACTCTAACTCTATGGCTAGTGTGCATGAACTATTATTACTTACTATATTTATAGTGTCTCCAAACGGTTGAGCATCTGAAAGAAAAAAGGCAAACGAAAAAATTGAAAAGAATAAAAGCTTTTTCATACAAGTGGGTATTGAATGCTATTAAATATATATTAATCCTCAATAGCATCCCACTACAGGCCCAAATCTACCCGCTTCAAAATGCCCATTGGACTTTTGGCACAAACGCCTCGTTGGTATTTAGCTGCTACGGTACTTATCCAAATACAAGCTCAATAACTCATTTGGAAGAATGCACATCATCTATTGCTGATGAATCTGGGAACTTACTTTTCTATTTTAACGACAGCAATGTGTGGGCAGGAAATGATGTGTTAATGCCAAACGGAACTGAATTAATATACAGATCATTTATATGGCAAGCAAGTTTGGCTGTGCCACAACCGGGAGATTCGGGACTATTCTTCATTTTCAACACTTTTGGTGTGGGTGAATTTGGACAACCCATAAATCCGTTGGTACTTTCCCTCTTGTATTCTAAGGTAGATATGAACCTCAATAGTGGTTTAGGGGATGTCATGACCAACCAAAAAAATATTGTCTTTGACTCTAATCAAACAAATTATCCAATTGCCGCTGCCCACCATGCAAACAACAAAGACTTCTGGCTTGTGACGCAACGCGAAATTCCTCCAGCATCGTTTCAATCATATTTAATAACCGAACAAGGAATAAGCAATAGTCCAGTAGAAAGCCCTTTGTTTTATAATCGTTTTCTATTTAAGGATTTGAAATTTTCACCCAATGGGGAGCTAATTGCTGGAGTGACCAGTTATTACTCCACCCAATATACAAATGCACAATTGGGCTATGCCATTTTCTTAGCAAAGTTTGACAGGGTCACAGGTGTCCTTATGGACCCTATAGTGTTACCTATGTCGCCAAATATTACAACGAATGCTGGTAAACTTGAGTTTTCACCCTGCGGAGACATGCTCATGGTAGGAGATAGAATTAATCCTACATTAAAAGTATTTGACCTAAGCATTTATGACTCTTCTGCCATTGCAACATCAGAGGTAATTTATAATAGCCCCCCCTCAGAAAGCATAAGAATGGGCATAGATGGAAAGATATACAAAGCTCCTAACGTGTCAGGCAACTTGGTACTTGATGAAATAACCATAGATAAAAATGGCAATGTCACAATCTTGGAAAATGCCGTCAACTTCAGTCAACAAATTGGAGGCGGTATCACCAATCAAGTATCAACCAACCGCTATGGCCTCATCAGTCCACGTGCATTTTGTGTCAATGACACTTCGCAGATCGATCTTTTGAGTTGTGCAGACTCGGCCACTTGGATATTCTTTGACCCAGAAACGGGCGACACGGCTGCGGTGTATAGTGGCGATTCCATTGAGCATGTATTTACTCAAGCAGGCGAGCATCCGCTGCACCTTTGGCTTACGCATGGCAGCATTACCGACACCATTATCCAGCATGTGTGTGTTTCTCAACCCATTGAAGTCAATGATCTGTTGCCAGATACCGCCATTTGCGAAGGTGATACGCTTGTGGTCGATTTAAGCAACACAGGCGGATTGATTCAATGGTCTGATGGGCAGAGTGATTTGAACGTTCAGTTTTTGGAGACCAATACATTCAGTTATTCACTCACCAATGCGTGTGGAGTTTTTCGAGATACGTTCGTACTGCGCATTGATAGTTTATTGAGCTTCGATCTCGGGTCAGACAGCATCGCATGTATTGGAGATTCGGTTTCGCTTAAGCCCGACTTGAGCTTTGCACAAACCGTACTTTGGAATGATGGATCAAGTGGCAGCACTTTTCAAGCAACGACTTCCCAAACGGTTACACTGCTCGCCCAAAATACTTGTGGCTCCGATAGCGACAGCATTGCCCTGTTTTTTACCTCCGCGCCAAACATCAACTTGCCCTTCGATACTGCTTATTGTGATCAACCGCCTCAGTTCATCACCTTAGAAAGCGATACGCTCGTAAACTATGTATGGAACGACAGTGTGTTGCTAAGCAGTCGTTTGGTGAATGATTCTGGAACCTATCGGCTCATCGCCTTTAATGTGTGTGGTTCAGACACGCATGATATTAGCGTAAGCTTTCAACCTGAGATTGAAACCGAGCTGTTGCCTCAATACATCTTGTGCGCCAACGATAGTGTCTTACTTGATGTGACTACCGACAGTGCCCGATACAATTGGAGTACAAACGATACTTCATCCTTCATTTACGTTACAGAAGAAGGTGAATATGTGGTGAGCATCACCGCTAATGAATGCGTCAAAATAATTTCAACTGATGTAGTTAGTGATGAATGCGATACTTCCGATTGTAAAATAACAATGCCCAATATTATCACACCCAATGCAGATGGCATCAATGATATTTTCACTGTCCAGTCCAGCTGCGATCAAGTAAAAATCAAGCTTTCCATTTATAACCGTTGGGGTCAATTGATGGTGAGCAATGACATGGTGAGCTCATCTAAAAATCAGGTACTTGCCTTTTGGGACGGCTTTGTAAATGGAATTCCCGCTTCTGCTGGTGTGTATTTTTATACCATTCGCTATCAAAGTCGTGCTTCAGAACAATCTTCCGTTCAAAATGGAACGGTTCAGGTGATTAGATAGCCTTCAAACCTTTTCTCACAATCGCCTCAACATCTTCAATCGCAACGCGCTCTTGCGACATGCTGTCGCGATGGCGAATGGTTACGGTATTGTCTTCCAAGGTTTGGTGATCTACAGTCACGGCAAATGGCGTTCCGATGGCGTCTTGACGTCTATATCTTCGTCCTATCGCATCTTTTTCATCGTATTGACACATGAACTCTGCCTTCAATCCATCGAGCACCTCACGGGCTTTCTCTGGCAATCCATCCTTTTTAAGCAAGGGAAGCACCGCCACTTTATACGGAGCCAGTTTTACAGGCAGGCACAATACCGTTCTTGAAGAGCCATCCTCCAATGTTTCTTCTTCGTAGGCAGTTGAAAGAATGGCTAAGAACATGCGGTCTAAGCCGAGGCTCGTTTCCACTACATAAGGCACATAATTCTTGTTTTCTTCCGGATCGAAGTATTGCAATTTTTTGCCGCTATGCTTTTCGTGCTGCTTCAAATCAAAGTATGTTCGCGAATGGATTCCTTCCAACTCTTTAAAGCCAAACGGGAAGTTGAATTCAATGTCAGCCGCTGCATTAGCATAATGGGCCATTTTAATATGATCATGAAAACGGTATTCAGTTTCTTTTATGCCTAATGACAAATGCCACTTCATGCGCTCGGCTTTCCAGTGCTCATACCACTTCATTTCTGTACCGGGCTTTACGAAGAATTGCATCTCCATTTGCTCAAATTCACGCATTCTGAAAATGAACTGACGCGCAACGATCTCGTTTCTAAAGGCTTTTCCGATTTGGGCAATGCCAAATGGAATTTTCATTCTTCCCGTTTTTTGCACGTTCAAGAAATTCACAAAAATGCCTTGAGCCGTTTCTGGTCGCAAATAAATCGTGTTTGCTCCTTCGGCCACCGAACCCATTTCTGTGCTGAACATCAAATTGAATTGACGAACATCGGTCCAATTTCTAGAACCGCTCACTGGATCAGCAATTTCTTCATCAATGATCAATTGCTTGAAATCTTCTAAGTCGCCTTCGTCCAAGCATTTTTTCATGCGTTGCTCAATGGCATCGATTTTAGCTAGATATCCAGACACACGCGGATTGGTTTGCTTGAACATATCAGCATCAAAGCTCTCACCAAATCGCTTAGCCGCCTTTTCTACTTCCTTATTGATTTTCCCTTCAATCTTGGCAATGTGGTCTTCAATCAATACATCAGCGCGGTAACGTTTCTTGCTGTCTTTATTATCAATCAAAGGATCGTTGAACGCATCAACGTGACCTGATGCTTTCCATGTGGTGGGGTGCATAAAAATAGCCGAGTCAATTCCCACGATGTTTTCATGCATCTGCACCATGCTCTTCCACCAATACTGCTTGATGTTGTTTTTAAGCTCGGCACCCAATTGACCATAGTCATAAACAGCACTTAAACCATCATAGATTTCACTTGATGGAAAAACAAACCCATACTCCTTGGCATGAGAAACAACATTCTTGAATTTATCCTCTTGATTCATAGCGGCAAAAGTAGAAGGGCTTTTGATTGTATAAAGAAAAACTTGAGGTTAAGAATACATTTGCAGCAATGATTCAGATAGACGACCAATTGATTTCTACAGATGTACTTGACGAGGCCTTCATTTGCGACCTCAATGCATGCAAAGGAGCATGCTGCGTGGAAGGTGATGCCGGTGCGCCTCTTACAGATGAGGAAGTGAAAATTATAGAAGAAGAATATCCAAAATTCAAATCATATATAAGAGCGGAAGGTCAAACCTCGGTTTCTGAAAAGGGTACATCTGTAAAAGACACCGATGGCGAGTGGGTTACTCCATTGCGCGATGGTAAAGAATGTGCTTATACTGTTTTTGATGAAAAGGGAACCGCGATGTGCGGCATTGAATTGGCTTGGAAAGAGGGGAAGACTTCTTTCAGAAAACCCATTTCTTGTCACCTCTATCCCATCCGGACAAAACGCTACTCAGAATTTGAAGCGGTTAACTATGAAAGGTGGAATATTTGTAGTCCAGCATGCAGTTTAGGAAAAGAGCTAAAAGTGCCTGTTTTTAAGTACACGAAGGACGCTTTGATCCGCAAGTACGGTGAGCAGTGGTATGCAGCTTTAGAAGAGGCCGCAGAGGAGTACTATAAAATGGGTTAGATAGTTGACAAAAGCAAACATTATTTTCAATTTGCCCGGCAATTAACAGGTCACTATTCCTCAACCAAGCGTTAACACTGAGTTAATGTTTCGAAATTAAATTTTTAAACAAACTGACATTTTTTAGAGTGTTCAAAAAGTCCTCCAATTGTCAATAAAAATGGTTTGACAGGGGAGCCTTTTTTGTCAAGTTTTGCTGAGCAGAAAAAAAGAAGGGGGCGAGGGCTCCCTTTTACGCCTAGAGTAGTTTTTGCACTAAATAAGCTGAAAATCAATTCGTTAGACAAATGTCGTTGTTAAGCGGCACTGGAAATTTTTGGCTCTAATTAAACCTGAAACGCCAGTAAAACAGGCCTTATAAGATTGAACAAAAAGACAAGATAAAAACAGAAGCTAACATAGAGGAAGTGCTTCCTCAAAACACGACACTAGAAACGAAGAATACTATGACTGAAGAACCAATTTTAAAAGAAGATCCAAACAGATTTGTACTGTTTCCTATTAAGCATGATGACATTTGGGCATTTTATAAAAAGTCAGAGGCAAGCTTTTGGACAGCAGAAGAAATTGACCTGGGTCCAGACCTTCACGATTGGGAAAATAAATTGAACGATGATGAGCGTTACTTCATCAAACATGTTTTGGCATTTTTTGCTGCCAGCGATGGCATCGTAAATGAAAATTTAGCGGAGAACTTTCTGGCAGAAGTTCAATATACAGAGGCGAAGTTTTTCTACGGTTTTCAAATCGCAATGGAAAACATTCATTCAGAAACCTACTCTCTTTTAATCGATACCTATATTAAGGACGGCAAAGAGAAGACAAAACTGCTTAACGCCATTGATACTATTCCTTGTGTTGCCGAAAAAGCAAATTGGGCAATGCAGTGGATCGAAAACGGATCTTTTGCGGAACGCCTTATTGCATTTGCAGCTGTAGAAGGTATTTTCTTCTCAGGATCTTTCTGCTCTATCTTCTGGTTGAAGAAGCGCGGCTTGATGCCGGGATTGAGTTTCTCTAACGAGCTTATTTCTCGTGACGAAGGAATGCACTGTGATTTTGCTTGCTTGCTTTATAATGAGCACGTAGTAAATAAGCTTCCTAAAGAAACGGTAACCAAGATCATTACTGATGCTGTTGAAATTGAAAAAGAATTCGTGACGGATGCTATTCCAGTTTCATTGATTGGAATGAATGCAACATTGATGCAGCAATACATTGAGTTTGTAGCAGACAGATTACTTTCTGAACTCGGATGCGATAAGGTTTACAAATCTGAAAACCCATTCGAATTCATGGAAATGATCAGCCTACAAGGCAAGACCAACTTCTTTGAAAAGCGCGTTGCTGAATATCAGAAATCTGGTGTTGCAAATGGCTCAGAAGGCCAAGTATTCAAATTAGATGAAGATTTTTAAGATAACCTCCTCCCTTTATAATAACCTGAATTAAACCAAAAGCCATGTACGTAGTCAAAAGAGATGGTAGAACTGAAGCAGTGAAGTTCGACAAGATCACTGCACGAATTAAAAAACTTTGCTATGGTCTTCACCCAAGTGTTGATGCCGTCAAAATCTCTATGAGAGTGATTGAAGGAATCTTCGAAGGTGTTGCAACCACGCAATTAGATGATCTTGCTGCTGAAACTGCAGCTTCGTTAACTACTACGCATCCTGATTATGCCCTGTTGGCGTCAAGAATAGCGGTGTCTAACTTGCACAAGAACACTGAAAAGTCGTTCTCAGCAACGATGGAGGCACTGTATACCTATGTTGATCCGAAGACCAACAAAAAAGCAGCTTTGATCGCTGATGACGTGCACAAAATCATCCAAGAAAATGCGGAAATGTTGGATAGTCACATCATCTATGATCGCGACTTTGGATATGACTTCTTTGGTTTCAAAACCTTAGAGCGTTCATACCTTTTGAAGATGAATAACAAGCTGGCTGAACGTCCACAACACATGTTGATGCGCGTTTCAATCGGTATTCACAAAGAAGATATTGATGCGGCTATTGAGACCTATGACTTAATGAGTCAAAAATGGTTTACGCATGCAACACCAACATTATTTAATGCAGGCACTCCAAAGCCTCAGATGTCGTCATGCTTCCTATTGACTACAAAAGATGATAGCATCAGCGGGATCTATGATACACTTACACAGTGTGCTAAAATTTCACAATCTGCTGGAGGAATCGGATTGTCTATTCACAACATTAGAGCTACTGGCTCATACATCAGAGGAACAAACGGAACCAGCAACGGCATCGTTCCAATGTTGAAAGTATTCAATGACACTGCTCGCTATGTTGACCAAGGAGGAGGAAAGCGTAAAGGTTCATTTGCGATCTATCTCGAGCCATGGCATGCTGATGTTTTCGACTTTCTTGATTTGAAGAAAAACCACGGTAAAGAAGAAAACCGTGCCCGCGATTTATTCTATGCAATGTGGACACCAGACTTGTTCATGAAGCGCGTGGAAGAAGGTGGAGATTGGACATTGATGTGTCCAGATGAGTGTCCAGGTCTTTCTGACGTTTGGGGTGAAAAATTTGAGAAGCTTTACACGAAGTACGAAAAAGAAGGAAAGGGCAAGAAGACCATCAAAGCCCAAGAGCTTTGGTTCAAAATAATGGAGTCTCAAATTGAGACGGGTACACCTTACATGCTTTATAAGGACGCTGCCAACTCTAAATCAAACCAGCAAAACTTAGGTACCATCAAGTCTTCAAACTTGTGTACGGAAATCATGGAATACACTGCTCCTGATGAAGTAGCGGTATGTAACTTGGCGTCTATTGCGCTTCCAATGTTTGTGAAAGAAGGGAAGTTTGACTTCAACAAGTTATTCGAGATCACTTATGTGGCAACGAAAAACTTAAACAAGATCATTGACAACAATTATTACCCCGTGCCTGAAGCGAAGAATTCAAACCTTCGTCACAGACCAATCGGATTAGGTGTTCAAGGATTAGCAGATGCGTTCATTTTAATGCGTCATGCATTTGACAGCCCTGAAGCTAAGTTGCTCAACAAGCAGATTTTCGAAACCATTTATTACGCTTCCTTAACTGCTTCTAAAGATCTTGCGAAGATTGACGGAACATATGAAAGCTATAAAGGATCTCCAATTTCTGAAGGTAAATTCCAACAAGACCTTTGGGGAGTAGAAGCAACTGATCTTTGGGAGTGGGATGTATTAAGAGAAGAAGTGAAAAAGCATGGTGTGCGTAATTCATTGTTGCTTGCTCCCATGCCTACTGCATCTACAAGTCAAATCCTTGGAAACAATGAGTGCATTGAGCCTTACACTTCAAATATCTACACCCGAAGAACACTTTCAGGTGAGTTTGTAGTAGTAAACAAGCACTTGATGAGAGATTTGGTTAAGTTGGGTATTTGGAATGAAAACTTGAAAAACAAGTTGATCTCTTCAAACGGATCAGTTCAAAACATCGATGAGATTCCAGAGAACATCAAAGAATTGTACAAAACTGCTTGGGAAATCAGTCAAAAAGTGATCATTGATCTTTCTGCAGACCGCGGAGCGTATGTTGATCAAAGCCAGTCGTTGAATATCTTCATGGAAGATGCCAATTTCGCTAAGTTGACTTCAATGCACTTTTACGGTTGGAAGGCTGGATTGAAAACAGGAATGTATTACTTAAGAACGAAAGCAGCACGTGATGCAATTAAGTTCACTGTAGACAAAAGCACATTATCTGAGCCTGCACTAGAAACAGCTAAGCCAAACGCAGCCAAGTCTGAGGCAAAAAGCGAAGAACAGCGCCTTGCTGAAATCGCTTGTTCGCTGGAAAACCCAGACGATTGCGAAATGTGCGGTAGTTAATATTTACTCCCTATATAACTTATACAAAAGGCCACCGATTTTATGTCAGTAGCCTTTTATTTTTTAGGGTTTTTCCCAGAATTATAGAGGAAACGCCTTGTTGTTAAATAAATTATGGAATTTTGCACAAATTAGAATACTGTACATGCGTCCAAATTACTTAGTTGATATCACTCAAAAGATATTCGCCCTTATCTTTCTAATTTGTTCATCATCCCTTGCTATTGCGCAGAATGTATTGATCATTTATGACGACTCACCAACCAATACCAATACACTAGCATTAAAAACATCTCTTCAAAACCAAGGATTTCAGGTTACTATAAGCGCTGCTTCAGAATCTTTTTGGAACAACACCAACCCCTCACTTACTGGATTCCATGCAGTAATTCATTTAAACGGCTCAACTTACGCTACAGAAATGCCAATTGCTGGTCAAGCCGCGTTAGTGAATTTTGTGCAAAACGAAGGAGGAGTTTACGTGGGCTTTGAATGGAACGCCTATCAAGTTTCTGAATCAGAGATGCTAACTATGGTAGATCTTATCCCAATAGTGAGATCATCTGGTCAAACTCAAAACATCACCTACACTACTGTTCCTGCCCAGGCTAGTCATCCCGTTCTTAGCGGCATACCTGCGTCTTTTTCACTCACCAATACTGGCGCCAACATAGGATCTATGAGAGCTTATGGTACGGATCCCGCAGTAACTTTAATGATGCAAGCCTCCAACGCAGGTTTAGTATATCGCGCTTTTGGCACAGGTCATGTCTTAATGTTCAGTCACGCAGGAAATTACGTTCAGTCTGGGGCGTCTGGAGCAGCGTTGAGCGATACCATCGTTGGTCAATTGATCTACAATATGATAGAAGAATATGCTGACACTAAGAAAAGATCTTTGAATTTTGACGGCACAAACGATTTTGTACAGGGATCTGACGCTGCTTTCCCAAGCGGAAACAGCGCTAGAACCATGGAAGCTTGGATCAGAACTACCAAGAATGGGAATGGTTCAATTTTTGAATACGGTGCGGTAAACGTCAATCAAAGATCCGGTTTGCTCTGCGTAAACAGTCATCTCTATTTTGTTGGTCAGTCCAATGACCTAGAAGGCACAATTACTATCAATGATGGTACCTGGCATCATGTAGCCATGACACATAATGGCACCACAACAAATCTCTACGTTGATGGTGTTTTAGATGTCACTGCAACAAAAACACTATCAACCACCCCAAGCCATTTCAGAATTGGAATGCGCGGAAATAGTATTTCTGAGCAATTTGACGGGAACATTGATGAAGTGCGTCTTTGGGGTAAAGCAATGAGCACCGCAGAAATTCAAGCCAAGGCCAACTGCGAGCTTTCAGGCAACGAATGTGGCTTACTTGCTTATTACAGTTTCAACAACCAAAACGCTTTAAGCTCAGAAAATAACGCCGGCCAAATTGTTCTTGGGGATAGTTCGGGAAATGGTCATGATGGGGCGCTTAACAATTTTGCTTTAAACGGTAATAGCTCAAACTGGGTTGCTCAATCAGACAGTATTAGCAATAGTTGTAGCGCAACCCTAGATACCTTAGCTCCGATTGTTTTTGCAATTGATACAACGATTTATTTGGATGCGTCAGGGAACGCAGCAATCACCGTTACTCAAATCGATTCAGCTTCTTCTGACAATTGTAATATTGCTACACGTGTCCTTTCTGACTCAACCTTTGATTGCACGGAAGTAGGAATAAATAACATCACGCTCACCGTGACGGATGTAAATGGCAATGTTTCTGTGGTTAGTTCTGTTGTAACGGTAATCGATTCTATTACTCCAACAACCATTGCAATCGATACTACGATTTACTTGAGTGGTGCAG
>CAJQLE010000002.1 GCA_905479105.1 uncultured Flavobacteriales bacterium | reverse complement strand
TTTGAATTTCTTGCACCATTGCTTGATCTAACGTTTGGGCTTGTACTTCTTGCAGTTGAACTAGGTTGTGTCCTAGAATTACCGTTTACCCTCGATGGATTAGACACGCTGTTGGGAGTGCTTCTAGCATTATTGTTCACAGTGTTAGGCGCTCGATACCTCCTGTTTGCATTTTCAGCTCTCGATAAGTTGCTTGATTCGTATTTAGTTCGAGAATTTACAGTTCGTGTATTGTTGGGTGAGCTATATCGAGTTGAAGAAATTTTTGAGTTAGGATTAGCCTTCTCTGGATTTAATGCCGCATTTCTTACAGACTGGTTTGGCGACTTAACAGGATTTATTTGGTAGATGTTTGATCGTGATCCAATTCTTTCCGAGCTGGCAGTTTGAGAGGTGTTGGGAGAGCTAGCAATAGATACCTTATTCGATTGGCTTGAATTTGCAGACCGATTTCTTAAGGCATCATTTGGATTTGTCCCCCTTCTATTAGTTCCTACAATACCGGTATTATTTGATAAGCCCCTTCGGCCGTTGTAAACACCTCTTCGGCTTGTTCCACCATTATTATTGTTTGCATAAAAGCCATCATAGAATCCGCTGTAATAACCATTATTGAAACCATTTCCTCCCCAGTTATTGCCTCCAAAACCAAATTGGTTTCCATATCCAAAACGATTATAGTAATTTGCGTTCCATGGGTTGCAGCCCCATAGGCCAGAGTACCCCCAACCGTTGTTGAAGTAAGGTGACCAACCCATATTATAACCTACGTTCCATCCAGACCAGCTGTTCCATCCTACATTCCATCCATTATTTTGATATGGATTCCAGGCTGACCACCCATAATTCCAATAAGGATCTACGAAAAACGGGTCATAATAAGAATATCCAGAACCGCCTGAAGAATTAAATCTTCTCAAGCGTGACGCATAATCTTGGTCGTAGTAATCATCGCTATAAACAGTAGTGTTTCCGTAATAATTGTTGGTTGTTGAGCCATCAGAGGCAGGTGAATCATTTACAACTGTAAATTCAGTAGGCGTGACCTGCTCAGAATTAGCATAGGCATTTTTTGAATTTGGGTTTTGCTCATTTTGTTTGGATGAAGATCCTTTCACAAAATAGCCGTTGTCTGAAGATTTATAATCGTCTTGAGTGGCATATTCACTTCCTTCTGCTTCAGTGACTGTGCTGAATTCATTTTGAGTTGAAGCAAATCGATCAGAAGCTGAATAGTAGATATCATCTGTTTCGGAAGAAACGTATCGTTGACTTGAGCATGATGAAGCTATTATTCCTAATACGATTATTGATATGTATTTAAATTCTTTCATGACTTCCAATTTTGAAACATAAACTCTAAGATCGTGCCAAACTCTATTAAACTTAAAATTATCTTCGATTATTCCTTAAATATAGACATAGATAATCGGACAAGATGAAACTTTAAAGATTCATAACACGATCTTCTACTCAGTCATGCAACGCTTCTATTAATGGAGATGTTTTAAATTTCTCTAAAGATGCAAATAGTGTATGGCTATTTTCGTTGCGTCAAATAAATGACGATAAGAATGGCAAAGTTGACAAGTAGAGCTGAGAATTATTCTCAATGGTACAATGAACTAGTATCGAAGGCTGACCTCGCTGAGAATAGTGACGTGAGAGGATGTATGATAATTAAACCATACGGTTATTCCATTTGGGAAAAGATGCAATCCGCTTTGGATAAAATGTTCAAAGACACAGGGCATTCAAATGCTTATTTCCCACTGTTTATTCCAAAATCGTATTTAAGTAAAGAAGCGGCTCATGTTGAAGGCTTTGCAAAAGAGTGCGCAGTAGTAACCCATTATCGTTTGAAGGCTGCGGAAGATGGCTCTGGACTTATAGTCGATCCTGATGCTAAATTGGAGGAAGAGCTGATCATTCGACCAACATCGGAAACTATAATTTGGAACAGTTATAAGAACTGGATTCAATCATACCGTGATTTGCCTATTCTTTTAAATCAATGGGCTAATGTGGTTCGCTGGGAGATGAGAACAAGGTTGTTTTTGCGTACAGCTGAGTTTTTATGGCAAGAAGGACATACCGCTCATTCAACTAAAGATGAAGCAGTAAAAGAAGCCGAACAAATGCTTGAGATTTACTCAACATTCGCTGAAGAATTTATGGCGGTACCCGTCTTAAAGGGATTGAAAACAGCAAGCGAGCGTTTTGCTGGAGCATTAGAGACATATTGCATAGAAGCTTTAATGCAAGATGGGAAGGCGCTTCAGGCAGGTACAAGTCATTTTTTAGGGCAAAATTTTGCAAAAGCATTTGATGTTAAGTTCGCTACTAAAGAGGGAACTCAAGAATATGTTTGGGCTACTAGTTGGGGAGTTTCAACTCGATTAATGGGAGCTTTAATTATGGCTCATTCAGATGATTTAGGACTAGTTATTCCTCCAAAATTAGCTCCAATACATGTTGTAATTGTTCCTATTTATAAAGGCGAAGAGCAATTGGCTCAGATTGCAGAATATGCAATGCAATTGAAAAATGAGTTGCAACAAAAGGGATTGACAGTTAAGTTTGATGATAGAGACACTCATAAGCCTGGATTTAAGTTTGCTGAATATGAAATGAAAGGCGTTCCAGTTAGAGTCGCGATTGGTCCAAAAGATCTTGCGAATGGAACGGTTGAGGTTGCTCGAAGAGACACATTGGAGAAAAGTACCATTTCAGGCGGTGAAGCAGTCGAGCATATCTATGGCTTAATGGACATGATTCAGAAGAATATTTATGCTAAGGCCTTGAAACATCGTGATGAGTCTTCTCATTATGTTGATGATTATGATGAGTTCAAGCGAATTATTGCGAATGAAGGTGGCTTCATATATGCTCATTGGGATGGTTCGGCTGAAACAGAGGAACTTATCAAACAAGAAACTAAAGCTACCATACGGTGTATTCTATTGGATCAAAAAAAGGAGGATGGTAAATGCATAAGAACTGGGAATCCTTCAAAAGGAAGAGTTGTATTTGCAAAAGCTTATTAGAATGGCAAAATCAAACATTGGAATGTCAGAGCTTGAAGAGCTCATAATATCTAAGTCTAGTGTAAAGCAAGATGTTTACACGGTTACTAAAGAGGTTTTTGTTGATTTAAAAGAGGTGCTTGCAGGTATTGCCTCAGAACTAGAGGCTTTTACGGCTAGATCTGATCAAAGAATAAGTATTCAACTAAACGCTCCTAGTGATTTCGAATGTCAAATGACTTTAGCAGGTGACACGACTATTTTTCAAATGCATACCAATGTGTTTATGTTTCCACCTTCACACATGATTCATCGCAGCCCATATGTCATGAAAGAACCTAAGAATGGCTATTGCGGTGTAATTAATGTGTTCAATTTCCTCACTGATTCATTCCGTTATCAGCGTATGGATGACAGTGGATATTTGATTGCGAGAATATTTATAAATCGAGAACGACATTTTTTTGTGGAGGGTCAGCAGCAACTAGGATATTTATTTAATGATTTTAATAAGGCTGAATTAACCAAAAAGGAGCTCAAAAAAGTGCTTGAACTTGCTTTAAAGTACATTTTAAACTTCGAATTGTATACCCCACCGTTTTCTGCTTTTAAAGAAGTTAAATTGAGTGATATACAGGACTTGACACAGAGTTTGAAACTTCAAACCTCTAAGAGATTGGGGTTCAGATTTCAAGCTGACGAGGAAAATGAGGTAGACTTTTGATTTTTTTAAATTATCTATTGTGTCAGTTGAAGATATAATTACATTTGCAGTCCTTTTTAAAAGACGGCCCGTTCGTCTAGGGGTTAGGACGCCAGATTTTCATTCTGGTAACAGGGGTTCGATTCCCCTACGGGCTACAATAGATTAAATTATGGCAAATCATCAGTCAGCGTTAAAGAGAATAAGACAAAATTCGGTTCGTAGAGATCGTAATGCTTATTATCACAAGACAACTCGTAATGCAGTAAGAAAGCTTCGCGGGTTGAGCGATAAAAAAGAGGCGAGCGACTTGCTACCTCAGGTTGCTTCTATGCTTGATAAACTAGCTAAGAACAATGTTATTCATAAGAATAAGGCAGCAAACTTGAAGTCAAGTTTGACAAAGCACGTAGCTGCGTTATAATTTATATCGTAATATTTTTAGAAAAGGCTCTTCATTAGAAGGGCCTTTTTTATTTTTGGGCAAGATGTGTGCTAAAGAATTGACCAATAATGATAGTTTAAGTATTAAATCATGGGCAGAGGATGATCGCCCAAGAGAAAAATTTATGGCCAAGGGACGCTCTGCTCTTTCTGATGCTGAGCTTATTGCCATCTTAATTGGTTCAGGAAATAAAAATGAATCAGCGGTTGAGTTGTCTAAGAAAATTTTGTCTTCTGTTGGGAATAACCTCAATAGATTGGGCCAGCTTTCGTTGAATGATTTAATGAAGTTCAAGGGAATAGGAGAGGCTAAAGCCATCAGTATATTTTCAGCATTAGAACTAGGGCGAAGACGCAAAACTCTTGGGGATGATAAGACTGTGAAAATCGAATCGAGTATAACGGCATTTGAGGCATTATACCCATATCTTGCTGACTTGGATCACGAGCAATTTTATACCATGTTACTTAATAGAAGCAATAAAGTGATTGACATAGTTAAAATTAGTCAGGGTGGAGTATCGGGGACGGTCGCAGACTCAAAGCTAATTTTCAAATCGGCTGTGGAGAAACTAGCTTCAGGTATAATTTTAGCGCACAATCATCCATCAGGAAACTTAAGTCCCAGTCAAGCTGATATTACTCTTACTCGAAAACTACAAGAAGCAGGAAAGCTTTTAGATATTAGTGTACTTGATCATATCATAATAGCTAATAATGAGTACTTCAGCTTCGCTGATCAAGGAATGATATAGATGAATAATAACCATCTCTATATCTATTCAGTAAAACGAAATCATCGTCTTAATTATATCATAAGCGAGCTCGTTGAATGCAGAATGGGATTGGAGGTTGATGTTGTAACCAACATTGATGAATTTAGAAACCTCACTGGACCACGTCTGAATTATTCAGAGCATAAAATTGAGGATGTTCCTCATATATTTCCGGCAAAGTTGATCTTTGAAAAACGAGTGCAAGAACAAGATTTGGATCTGATTAGCGATGGCTTGTTCAGGCTTTACTCAACGAAGGCTAATGAACTTGGATTCGACCCTTTTGCAGCGGCATTTTACTTTCTGAGTATGTATGAACAGTACCTTCCTCATCGGGAGGATGCTCATGGGAGGTTTTCTTTCGCTGAAAGTGTTGTGGTAAAACATAAGGTTCATCAATTGCCTTTAGTCGAGCATTATGCTATTGAGCTTTCAGAATGGCTGCAGAAGCAGTTTCCTGAATTGAAGAAAATTGAAACATCATCTAGCATTTCCGTTACCATTGACGTGGATCAGCTTTTTGCTATTAGAGCAAAAGGGTTGGCAAGGTCGATTCTAGGCTTTATAGCCGATGGGTTCCGCGGTAGGTTGCTTGCAAGGATCGCAGTTTTATCAGGTCGAACTCCTGACCCCAATGAAATTTATGATAAGATTATAGGCCTTTGCCAATCTCATAATGTACCGTTGACTTTTTTCTTTCAAGTGGGAGAGAACAGTCGGTTTGATATCAATAACCCACCACACCTAAATGAGGTAAAGCAGAGGATAAATGAGCTGGCCTTGTCTGCGGATGTTGGAGTGCACCCTAGTTATTATACATCGGATGATTTTGATAAAATGGAGTCTGAAATAGAACGTTTGAGATCTATACTAACGACTCCTGTTTCGAAGAGCAGGCAGCATTATCTCCGGTATAAACTTCCGAAAACATTTAGAAATTTGAGTGAGTTAGGAATTTCGGAAGATTACAGTGTGGGGTTTACAGATTTCAATGGTTTTAGAGCATCAACATGCAAGCCATTTAGGTTTTTCGATCTTGAGCGCGATGAAATAACACCCATCACGATATATCCCATGTGCACGATGGATGCTTGTTCCATAAAACAACATCATAATTCAGAAAAGGCCCTTGAGGAAATGATAAGTTTAAAGAAGGCTATCGAACGAGTAGGAGGGATTATGATCACTACTTGGCACGTAGAAGTAATGACTGCCCAAACTGGAAGTTGGCCTTCCTACAATCTTTTAGAGCAGTTTTTAGCGCATGAATAACATGAAGCTCTTGCCAAGAGAGGAAATAGATGAACAGCGGTGGGATAATTGTGTGATTTCTAGTCCGTTTTTCCGTCATTACGCGCTGACTTACTATATGGATTCAGCGTGTGAGTTTTGGATGGGCTTATTGGATGAAGATTATTCTTGGGTTTGGCCAGTACCCATTAAAAAATTCCCTGTTTCCAGAGTTTATCAGCCATTACTTTCTCAGCAGCTGGGACCTTATGGAGCTTCTATTGATGGTCAAGTAGTTCAGAATGGTCTGCTTTTTTTGAAGCGTCATTTTGCTCACATTAGAATTAAATTAAATGACCAATTCCAGCAAAGTCAATTAATTGGTGAACTAGAGCAGCATCAGAATTTTGAGCTTGACTTGTCTTTACCTTATACAATCAAAGGATATAATCGAACTGTTCAGTCGAACCTTAAAAAGTCTGAAAAAGCGAAGTTGACTATTCAATCATCAAATGATTTTGATTCATGGTGTGTGGAAACATTCAAACACTCTAAGGGAATTGAAATAAATGCGCTTAAGGATGATTTTTACATTCAAGTAGAAAATGTCTTTAAGGCTTTTGCTGAACGTGATTCTGCACTTTGTTTTACAGCTTTTTCGGAGGCCGAAAAAGTCGCACAAGTTTTGGTGTTGAATTCAAACAATCGCTTATTATTCCTGTTCAGTGCGTCCAATATTATCGGCAAGCAGTTTGGCGCGATGCATGCCATTGTTGATGCCATAATCAAAGAATATTCAGGCAGACCTTTTGTATTAGATTTTGAAGGAAGTAATGACCCTGGATTGGCTTACTTCTATGGAGGTTTTGGAGCAGAGCATAAAGTATATTTGCAATTGACAGAATCAAGGCTGAAATGGCCCTTAAATAGACTTATAAAGTGATAAATATTCACAACCTTTCAGAAGCTCCTACTGCATTGGATAATTACATGTTTGAACTTAGAAATATTGAGGTTCAAAACGATCGCGAGAAATTTAGAAACAACATTCAGAAAATTGGACGTGCTATTGGCTATGAGATAAGCAAGACGCTTAAGTATAAGAATACAATGGTTCAAACACCCTTGAAAGCACATCGGCAAAATGTTCTAGAAGACGAGGTTGTTGTTGTGACAATATTGAGAGCTGGATTGCCATTACATCAAGGTATATTGGATGTGTTTCCTCAGGCGGATAATGGCTTTATATCTGCTTATCGTAAGCATGATGGAGATAAATTTGAAATTGAAGTTGAGTATGTCGCTTGTCCTTCGTTAGAAGGGAAGGTCGTTATACTAAACGATCCTATGCTGGCAACAGGTCGATCATTTATTAACGCTTGGAAAGCTTTAGTTCAATATGGAAAACCTAAAAGAGTAATTCTTGCTGCGGTTATAGGCAGTGAAGAAGGAGTTGAATATATTAAAGCTGAAGCAGAGGACTCGTTTGATTTATGGGTTGCAGCTATTGACCCAACCCTTGATGATCATAAATACATTGTTCCTGGATTAGGTGATGCCGGAGACCTGGCATTCGGAACCAAAGAACAAGGCTAGTAGGATGTTGATAGAAGCACTTCAAATAATTGGTTTGATTCTATTTAGTAGCCTAAAGTTTTTCTTGGCGCCATCTACAGTATACTTATCTGGCTATTCATATTTTGAAACTATAGCTATTACAATAGTAGGAGGAGCTTTAGGGGTTTTCGTCTTCTTCTACACAGGAAGCGCGATATTTAAATATATTGGAGATCGTTTCTCCAGGGGTAGGATTAAAAGTCCTTTCAATAGAAAAAACCGCCTGATAATCAAGGTTAAAAGCTCCTGGGGATTAATAGGACTATCCATAATTACACCTACTTTATTATCCATACCATTAGGCTGCTTATTGGCATCGAGATATTTTCGAAACGACAGAAGAACAATTCCCTTTTTAATGGGTTCAGTCGTATTCTGGTCTATTGTATTAACAACTTTAACAGCCCTTGTAGGTCCTCTATTTGACTGACATCAAACATATCTTTTTTGACCTTGATCACACCCTTTGGGATTTTCATTCTAACAGCTTAGAAACGTTAGCAGAGTTATACGTGCTTTTTAATCTTGAAGAACGCGCTCCTAAATTCGGTTCTGATCACTTTATAACGCGCTACGTCTTTCATAATGAACGAATGTGGGAAATGTATCGGCAAGATAGAATGAGTAAGTCTCGTTTGCGAAAAGCTAGGTTTGAATATGCTTTGAGAGATATGCGCATCGAGGATAAGAAACTTGCGAAGGATATTGGAAATGCATACTTAGATATATGCCCGTGCAAAACAAAACTCAATGAAGGTGCTATTGAGGTGCTGGAGGCTCTGAAAGACAAGTTTCAGATGCATATTCTGTCTAACGGCTTTCATGAAACGCAGATAATTAAGCTTGAACAAAGTAAATTGATGCCTTTTTTTAATGAAATCATCACGTCAGAAAAAGCAGCAGCTAAAAAGCCGAACAAAAGAGTGTATGAATATGCTCAAGTGCAAACTGGAGCGCTACCTCACGAATCAATAATGATAGGTGATAACCTGGCAATCGATGTAGTGGGAGCGGCTAACTTTGGTTGGGACGCAATTCATTATAACATTAATGATGAAAAGCATGAATATAAGTCAGTTAAGTCGCTACTTGAAATCCCAGATTTACTTCTTAAATGAAGCAATAATCGTTTGTCCGCCTATTGTTTGTTGATTTAGGTTGACTTCAACTTTAGCGTCTAGAGGGAATAATAAGTCTACACGGCTTCCAAATTTTATAAAACCCATTTCCTCTCCTTGTTCGATTTGATTTCCTTGCTTGGAGTAGTTAACGATCCTTCTTGCCATTGCACCAGCGATTTGTTTAGATAAAACCTCGCCAAATCTCGGGTGCCTTACCACAACACTATGACGTTCGTTGTCGGTGGAAGATTTTGGATGCCATGCTACTAGGTATTTTCCAGGATGATATTTGGAGTAGATGACTTCTCCTGAAACTGGATACCAGTTGATATGCACATTGGTTGGAGACATGAAGATGCTTACTTGTCTCACCTTCCCTTTAAAGTATTCTGAGTCTTCTACTTCTTCAATCACTACGACCTTGCCATCAGCCGGTGCAATAATGGCGTCATCCATTTGAAGCATCCTTCTTCTAGGGTAGCGAAAAAATTGAAGAATTGCTACCATCAACAGGGTCGCCAAAGCCAAGGCGATAGGTTGAAATGCCTTGTGTGAGGCAAAAACAAAGTAGGCAAGTAGTATGATTCCGATTGAAACCACTGTTGCAATAAGGATGGACACTCGTCCTTCTCGGTGAAACTTCATGTATTAGTGCTTAGGAAGTAGGGCCTCAAAGAAAAGAATAGCAGTTGGAATTGCGAGCATCATTGCATCAAATCGATCAAAAAAACCTCCATGACCAGGTAGAAAAACACCTGAATCCTTTACTCCAGCTGCTCTTTTGATTCTGGATTCAAATAAATCTCCTAGTGAACCTGAAATGACACAAACAAGAGAAAATGCAATCATAATACCCCAATGAGGCATGCCTTCTATAAAACTCAAACCATATCCAGCAAGCATAGCAAATATCAATCCTGCAGTGCTACCTTCTCTTGTTTTATTAGGTGAAAGACGCTCAAACAACTTTGTTTTTCCAATTTTTCTACCAACTAAATATGCTGCCGAATCGTTAATCCAAATAAGTGCAAACACGCTAATAGTAATCCAAGGAGAAGGTAAATCACTTCGATACACATAAAAATATGCGACTCCTAAAAATGATAAAGCGGTGAATAGAGATGTTGTTAGTGGCGCAGAAATACTCTCGAAAGGCTTTGGATTTTGCCGGAATATTTCGATAAAGAAAGCGACTAATACAATTGCTCCAAGCGCTAATAAAAGAAGGTGGCTATGTTCACTTTCGTGAAAGATCCACTGGTAAACGAGGGCTACAAGGATTCCGTAGGTTGTGAAGCCTAATACTTTTAAGGGAGATGAGCCTGTTTTTTGAGTAAGGTTTAGTAGTTCTGATAATGTGAAAAAGCCTAGAAGGGAGTAAACGGAGTAAGCTATACGCTCAGTCAAGAAGAGCGGCCCTAAGATAAGGGCCACAAATACAATTGAAGATATAGTTCGCTTAACGAGATTACTCACGCTCTGAGGCTTTAATTATTCGTGTGGCGTCTTCTAAATCGCCTTTATGAACGTAAAGTGCTGATTCTTGATTTTGCGTTAGTGCGCTGATTACATGATCTTGGCTTGAAATCATTTCTGACTTAATCGCCTTTTCAGAAAGCATGGCTTGTACAATACTCAGCTCATACTCTGAAGTAGATTTGAACACTAACACCCAATTATCAGCTGGTTGATTCATCCTTTTTCTCGTTTTTATCGGACTCCGGCTTTTCTTCAGTTTTACTTTCAATTTCTGACTCTTGCTCAGCTTTTGTTTCTTCGACTTTTACTTCTGTTGGATTTTCATCAGTATCAACGTTCTTTTTTTCGTCATCATTGTGGATCAATGGTGCCTCATCCTTTATGAAAGGTCTCTTGCCGAAAATTCGTTCCATATCTTCTTTGAAAATCACTTCCTTTTCAAGAAGTAATTCAGCCAATTGATTCAACTTATCACGGTTTGCGTTAAGAATTTCTTTGGTTCTGATGTAAGCCTTATCGATGATCCCTTTCGCCTCGGCATCGATAGTTTCAGCAGTTTTTTCACTATATGGTTTATTGAAAGAGTAGTCGCTTTGTCCGCTGCTATCATAGAAACTGACGTTACCAATTTTGTCATTCAAACCATAAATACTAACCATGTTGTAGGCCTGCTTTGTGATCTTCTCTAAATCTGAAAGCGCTCCAGTAGAAATTTCACCAAAAACAATTTCTTCAGCAGCTCTTCCACCAAGTGCAGCACACATTTCGTCTAGCATTTGAACTGGAGTTGTGATTTGCCTTTCTTCTGGCAGATACCAAGCAGCTCCTAAAGATCTTCCCCTTGGAACAATGGTCACTTTAATCAAAGGTGAAGCATGCTCTGTTAACCAGCTCACGGAAGCATGACCTGCTTCATGATAAGCGATCGTCTTCTTTTCCTTTGGAGTAATAATTCTACTCTTCTTCTCAAGACCGGCAACCACTCTATCTACTGCATCAATAAAATCTTGTTTATCAACAGTTTTCTTATTATGTCTTGCAGCAATTAAAGCTGCCTCGTTGCAAATGTTTGCGATGTCCGCGCCAGAGAATCCTGGAGTTTGCTTTGCCAAAAACTCCACGTCTACTTTATCGTCAAGCTTTAATGGCTTTAAATGAACCTTGAAGATTTCTTTTCGCTCATTTAAATCGGGCATATCAACATGGATCTGTCGGTCAAACCTTCCTGGTCTCAGTAATGCTCGGTCAAGAATATCGGCTCTGTTTGTTGCCGCCATCAAGATGACTCCACTATTTGTTCCGAAACCATCCATCTCTGTAAGCAGTTGATTCAAAGTGTTCTCACGCTCATCATTGGAACCTTGGGCAGCATTTCTGCCACGAGCACGACCAATTGCATCAATTTCATCGATGAAAATGATCGAAGGAGCTTTTTCTTTTGCTTGCTTAAATAGGTCTCTTACTCTAGAAGCTCCAACACCCACAAACATCTCCACAAAATCAGATCCTGATAGGGAGAAGAATGGCACTTGGGCTTCACCTGCTACGGCCTTTGCAAGTAATGTTTTACCAGTACCTGGAGGTCCTACGAGCAACACTCCTTTTGGAATGTGAGCTCCTAACGCGGTGTATCGGTCAGGGTTCTTTAAGAAATCTACGATCTCTTCTATTTCTTCCTTCGCTTCTTCTTGGCCAGCTACATCTTTGAATGTAATTTTTACTTGTGTGTTCTTATCAAAGAGAACGGCTTTTGATTTTCCAATATTGAAAATCTGACCACCACCACCACCTGGGCCGCTCATCCTTCTCATTATGAAAATCCATAATCCCACCATCAGTGCCAATGGGATTAACCAACTTAAAGCTTCACCACCCCAGTTTTTTCTGTTGTCATACTCTTCTTTAATGCGCTCATCTGCTGGTAGATCTGCTTGTGCATTTTCCAACTCCTCACTAAATCTTTCAACGGTGCTGATTGAGAGCACATAGTGTGGACCCAAGTTATTGACTTGGCCAAAAGTTTTCTTTTGAACCTCAGAATATTTTTCTCTTGAAAGGGCACTTGGATCAATGTATATCTCAGCGAGATTTTCGTATCGAACAACGACTACTCGAGAAACATCTCCTTCAAGCAACATTTCATTTACGAACTCTTTCCACTCAACGGTCTTGGTTCCAGAACTGAAACTGAATAGCAGCTGTGAGATCAGAATTACAGCAATCACCACATAAATCCAATAGGGATTAAACGGACGATTTACTAGTGGTTTCTTCTTCTTATTCTTTGGATCGCTAGAGCCTTGCCCAGATCCATCATTCATCTTGTTTGTATCACTCATCTAATTTGTCTCCTTATTGAACAACTTCTATTAATCAATTATTTTTTCAATTGGTGCGTCCGCCCACAGATCTTCAAGCGAATATAATTCACGCACACTCTCTTGAAACACGTGAACTACCACATCTACGTAATCTAACAAAATCCACTCTGCATTAGTTCTACCCTCAACTGAATTTGGTCGATCTCCAATCGAATCTCTTACCACGTCCATTACCGATTCAGCAATAGAATCTACTTGTCTGTTGGAACTTCCATGACAAATGATGAAGAAATCTGAAATGGAATTTCCAATTTTACGCAAATCAATTTGCACGATTTCTATACCTTTTTTCTCTTTGATACCCTCAATGATTTGGGCTGCCAATATTTCCGAATTCGAGAGCTTATTTTTCTTTGTCATGTTGTTATTCAAGCGAATGTCAAAATTAACGATTCAAATGCCGTCATTTGAAGTGATTATGTGCCCTGTTTTTTAAGCATTATGAGCGGTAAAAGACTTCATTTATCGGTATTGGTATCAACCAATATGCATACCACAGAATTATTGAGCCAATCTGGCATTGAACCATGGACAATTGTGTCTGCGGATTATCAATCCGGAGGCAAAGGTCAACGAGGAAGAGTCTGGGAAAGTGAAGCCGGTGAGAATTTAACCTTCAGTGTTTTACTCAAACCGAAGATAGGAGTGTCCAATCAATATTTGATTTCGGCAGCGGTCAGTTTGGCTCTGGTTGAAGCTTTAGATCACTACGGTTGCGATGCACTTATAAAGTGGCCCAATGATATTATTGTGAATAACCATAAAATTGCTGGTCTGCTTATTGAAAATCAATTGAAAGGCGATCGGATAGAATATTCTATTGTTGGAATTGGACTGAATGTTAATCAAGTTCATTTCTCTCAATTTCGATGGCCTGCGACTTCGATAAAACTTGAAAATGGCCGGCAGTTATCGTATAGCAGAGATGATTTGCTTGAGGTTGTCGTTGATTTAATCAAGTTGAGACTGAATGAAGCAGAATCTTCCGGTTCAAAAATTATGAACCAGCTCAATGAGAGGCTCTATAAACGAGGAGAATTAGTTTCGTTTGATCGAAATGGGGAATCAATTCAAGGAGTGATAAGAGAAGTTACAGCCGATGGCCACTTAATGTTAAGTGAGAAAGAGGGCGTTCGTGCCTACAGTAATGGGAAAATAACCTTTAGGAATACTTTCGGTTAATCGATTCTCCCAATGAATTGAGAAAGTTGGTTAGTGGCGTTTTGAGCATCATCCCCATAAAGCTATTCACATCGGCATCAAACTTAGCGCTGATGGTTGAACCGTCATCTTTTGCGTCCAGCACAATAATTAGCTTAAAGGAAAAAGGTTTATTCGAGGTTGATGCATAAATCACCTGCGAGTCTGAAGTGCTCTCTAGTTTTAGAGCGATATCTGCCAAGCCTTTTATTTTAAAAGAACATTGATCACCATCTACCTTCCAGTTTTCGATTCTGTCTTGAGGCAAGATCTCATGCAGATTGGCTGGCTGGGATAAAAATTGAGAAACCTCAACTTGCTTTGCTGAAAGTGAATAAATATCGCTGTTAAATGAAGTCACATTATACTGTTTGTGGGTTCCAAGTACTTGGGTTAGCTCTCCATTCTTTCAACGATTCCAAATCAGATTCTTGAATGTAATTACTCTCTATGGCCTTTTCGAGAACTGCTTCGTAGTCGGTTAAGGTTACTAATGGACATTTATGTTCAAGGAAGTTCTTCTTTGCCAAGTCGAAATTATAACTGAATATAGCTACCATCCCCTTCACTGAGCATCCCGCTTCTCTCAGCGCATCAACCGCAATTAAACTAGAGTTACCTGTAGAAACTAAATCTTCTATGACAATTACGGATTGACCTGATTCGACTACACCTTCAATTTGACTTTGAGTTCCATGTGCCTTTGCACTCGGTCTAACATAAATTAAAGGCAATCCAAATTCTTGAGCGACCAAAGCTGCTTGAGCAATGCCTCCTGTTGCAACACCGGCTATTAAATCAGGTCGGCCGAAATTTTCATCGATCGCCTTAACAATCTCCTGACGAATAAAAGTTCGGATTTGAGGATATGACAGTGTTTTTCTATTATCACAGTAAATTGGTGACTTCCATCCTGATGCCCAATCATAGGGATTATCCGGACGTAAAGAGATTGATTTAATCTGAAGTAAAAACTCTGCTACTTTGTGCGTAGAATTGAAGCTATAATTCATGAGTCAAAAGTATAAGTTTTTCATCAAGGGAAATGCCGTAACCTTTAGACAGGCAGCGGAATTCCAAGAAATTAGTTCACAATTAACAAAGTATTGGATAGACAGGCTGCTAAATCTTGATCTTTCTAAGGATACTGTGGTGGAGATTAGTGACTTGCAATCTTTCTTGGATGAGGTCAAGTCAGCTTTATTGTTCATAAAAGCCGGAGGAGGATATGTGTTGAATGATCACGGTGATCTTTTGATGATTTTTAGAAGAGGCTTTTGGGATTTGCCAAAAGGAAAGCTTGATAAGGGGGAAACAATTGAAGAATGCGCCATTCGCGAAGTGGAAGAGGAGTGTGGAATATCCGGACTTTCTATCATTTCAGAGGCCTTCTCAACGTTTCATTTATACAATGAAAAAGGGAAAACAATCGTAAAGGAATCTGTTTGGTATAAAATGCGCTCGACCGATAAGTCTGAGTTGGTTCCGCAAACTGAAGAAGATATCCTAGAAGCAAGGTGGGTGGCAACTCCCGTTTCGAGCGACTTAATTGATGAGGCTTATCTCTCTATCAGAGAAGTGATTAATTATTTCGCCTAATTATCATGTGGCAAGGAAGGCTCTTCTGTCACTTCAGGAGGTTGAAGTTTAAACAATAGAGGCTTATTCGGGTGTTCTTCGTTCCAGGTCTTTGCAAATAACTTTTCAATCCTACTGCCTGGAGGAGGGGAAGGAACTTTTATGAATTTCAAATCCTTATCTAGATAGAAGTAAGCTGGCAATGCTCTTAAATCATAGTTCACTAATACTTGCTCAGGTGATTGAGCGGTGCCAAAAATCCAATTGAAATCATACTTATTGGTAAATGCTTTAAGTTTCGCAGGCTTTTCACTTGTTGAAATACTAAACATCGCAATATCAGTACCGTAACCTTCCTTTAAGATTTTCATCAAACTCATTTCCTTAAGAGTTTCTGGTGTGAACTTATCGAAGAATTGTATGTACACAAACCTTCCTTTATACTCAGACATTCTATAAGTATTGCCTAGTGCATCAGCAAATTCAAAATCTGCGGCAAGTGCTCCTGGAGAAAACTTAGTTAGAAGTTGTTCAGCATTTGCAGCGATTAGTCTACAAGCATCGTCCTGTGCATTCATTATTAACGAATCAAGCAGAGCCAATACATTTTTCAAGTTTGTTTTTTGTTCTGTTCCTATCTCATATAATTCAGATGCAATAAGTAGTTCTCGAAATGTTCTTTTTTCAAGAAAAGGATCAACTTCCATGCACGTATAGAGGAGGTTGTAGTCGGAGTTGGCAATTGCAGAATCCGCTGTCGATTGAAAGCGATATTCTGATGCTGGATTGAGAAATGTCAAATATTCTTCAAAGAAAAATCCAAATGCAGTGGAAAAACTTAGATGGTCGTATGCTGGTTCATGGTTTTTGAAATAGCGATCATAGACTTTTTTCTTTCCATGGTTCGTTTGAAGCTCAAATGCTGCCATTCTGAAATGAAGGTGTGTTTTTAAGTACTCATTTCTATTGTCAGCATAAAGTTCATTCAATAGAATCACTACTGAATCTGCTTTGGGGATTATCTGCTGACTTACACCTCTTCCATAGTATTTGGAGTTATCAATAAGAAATTGATTAAGTGTTTTTTCAATGTTCGTAATGTGCTTATTAAGCTTTCCTTCCGATTCGAAAATGTCTGGAAGAACGAAAATGTCTTTGGCAAGATTGTAGCTTTCTTCTCCTTCTGGCTCATCAAAAACCATGGTGTATTGATTACCGGGTTCAATGAAAAGGTGGGCGTTAATCCTTCCTATTTTGATAAGGAATAGACCTGTTTTTTCTACATTGAATTTGAATTTGAAACTTCCGTCTGACTGAATTTCCATTTTTTCAAGCACAGAAGACTTAAACGTGAAAAAGTCTAAGTATTGGCGTACTTCTATTGTTTTCCCTTTATAGGAGAATGCGTTACCTTGAATAAGTGTCTCTTCTGCAATTCCGTTAATTGATGCTGTTACAAGGCATATACTAAGTAAGGAGATCTTTAAAAGTCTAAGCATCAAGTTGTATTGCTTTTGGAAGAAATTGAGACACATTACCACCATTTTTGAATACTTCACGCACAATGGTTGAACTTATTGCAGCATATTCTGGATCGCAGATTAGAAAGACTGATGTCACCTCTGAGTTCATAGCTTGATTCATTTGCGCAATTGAACTTTCATATTGGTAATCATTCGGGTTTCTTAATCCGCGAAGGATGAATTGCGCTTCGTTCTTTTGACAAAAATCTACCGTTAATCCTTGAAATTGAACGACATCAACCGATGGGCAATCAGCAAATGTTTCTTTAATCCACTGTGTGCGTTTCTCAAGATCGAACGTGCCGCTCTTCATAGAATTTGCGCCTATAGCAACAATAATTCGATCGAAAAGAGGAAGGGCTTTTCTCACTATGGATTCATGTCCTAATGTAAATGGATCAAAAGATCCCGGGAAAACGGCTGTCTTCATAATTCTTTGTTTCTGAAAAAGGTGAACTTCACTTCGCCATACTTACGATCTTCAACAAAGTTCGCATGTTCTTCGAAACTAATATTTCGTCTGTGTTCAAGTATGAACAAACCCTCGTTCATCGTGGCTTTTTCGAGCACGTTTGAAATGAGAAGATCATAGTGTTCATAGTCATAAGGGGGATCTGCAAAAACAAGGTCGAATTGGGTTTCATTCTTGCCTAACCAGGAAATGGCGTCAGCTTTAAGTGCTTTTAAATTCGTTATCTGGAGATCTTTATTGATTTTGGATAGCCAACTGATCGAATGGTAATTAATATCTACAGATGTTACAGATGCTGCACCGCGGGAGATCGCTTCAATACTTATTCCTCCAATTCCTGCAAATAGGTCAAGCATATTGGTTTCAGGCCAAGATACTTCGTGGTTGAGTATATTGAAAAGAGATTCTTTTGCGTAATCAGTTGTTGGCCGAGCGGGGATAGATTTTGGTGCGGTTAGCCTACGACTTTTAAATTTACCGCTTATGATGCGCACAATAGAGCATGCGTTAGATGGTGATATGGAATCGCCTTATCACCGCTTAATTTATCACTAATTTCAATACGAGATAGAGGCTCTACTAGTGCAATATTCTTCCAATACTTGGAAAGTAGTACCCACACTTCATCTCCAATATTTATTCCACCGCTCAGTACTAGATTAGTTTTTTCTGGGTTCACATCCATCACTTCGCTTGCATAAAGCAAGTAATAAGCGATGTCTTCCTTTCCTGTTTGATAGTAGGCATTTGCGAGAGATAGCTTGTTCTCAAGATAAACTCTAACGTCTAAAGATTCTGGGGCGATATGAGCATAAATAGCCGTTTGCGATTGAACAGATCTTAGTGTATTTAATTCATGTTCAATGCGGGGTGCGATGTGGGAGATGATCTTCACATGTTTGAAGCTAGATGTAATTTCACTCTCTAGATCCATAGAAATTGGGTGAACAACTTCACTTTTCAAATTCACCAAGTCTGTGGTTCTGAGTGCCTCCGAGTCTTTATCTAGTGCGTTAGAAAGTTGGAATATTTCCGGGTTGGCCCCATCAATAATATTTTTCGGAGCCAATAAGTAGTTCGAAGATTCTACGCAAACTAAAACTTCTTTGAATTCAGAAGCTAGAAATGGGTAAGACTCTAAAAGTCTTCTGAAACTTCCATCAAAAGGATAGCTCGCAAAGCCGGTAATTAGATTCTTGGTGGAATGGTACCAAGCAGCTTTCACCGAATGGATTTTGACCTCTAAGATTAGGTAGTAATATGACGCAGGTTCATTAGAATACGTTAGATCAAAAAACTCTTCTGTATCCGTTGATAGTGTCACCAAAATATTATTCCCAGTTTCCGTTGGTCTTTGGATCACTCATCGAGCCAACTTGCATTGGATCTCTTGGATCAAAAGGCTTGCTGTCCGTAGCTTGAAAAACTGGAACTTTCACACCGGAACGTTCAATTTTACCGGCTTGAATGTCAAATTTAGCGCCACCGGAAAATGGTACTACTACCATTGAATCGGCATTGAAAGCCATTAATCTTTCATTATTATGACTCGCAAACAAGCTATCCAAAACACCTACGTAAATTGTATCTCTGGATACCATTCCAGATTTAATAGCATCTTCTAAGCTCATTGTATCTGGCACTTCACCAATTGCTTTGATGAATGGAATAGAGTCGTATTTCACGAATGCAACTAAAGAGTCAGCATTTGCTTGAAATTTCTGATACTTGGCTTTATAAGCCAATTGTGCAGTTCTGATATCTTTTAAATGCTCCACTACGTGAGCATATCTTTTGACTTTTTCTGCCTGAAATTCAATTGGAATTTTGATAGACATGTAGTTCGAGTAAGCTAGACCACTTACAAATAAGCCCAAGACAATACTGATGATTAATCGAACATTTTTGCTCAGATGAACCATAGTCGTGACCAAACTCACAGCGCCAGCCAGCATAATTGCAAAAGCGCCTAGCATGAATGTGCCATTTTGATGGGATGTAAAACCATTGATTACAGCTATAATACCGATTAGAGTAAATACCGCTGGGAAAATATACTTTTTGTAGTCGCTCATAATTCTGTAAAACGTGAATAAAAGAAGGACAAATCTACAATTTTTCCAATCCTAAAAAATACTTGTTTGTTAGCATAAGATTAAGTCTATTTTTCGGGCGAAATGAAGCAGGAAAGTGCGTTTATTGAAGAGGTTTCGGAATTGATTGATGTTCCCTTAAAGGAAGATCAGGTGTCAGCACTTAAGTCGGTGTATGAATTTCTTTTCTATGGTGGGCCTCAATCAGCCTTCATTTTGCGTGGCTATGCCGGCACGGGTAAAACGACTTTAATGGGCGGTTTAATCAGATGGTTTCATCAGGTTAATCGAAAAACAGTATTAATGGCACCCACAGGAAGATCGGCTAAAGTATTGTCATCTCATTCGGGCTATCCAGCATCTACCATTCATCGAAGAATTTATTCGGTTAAAGAAAATGAGAATGGCAGGATGCAAATGCAGCTGATGCAAAACAAGTCAGAGAAAACCATTTTCATAGTGGATGAGGCTTCAATGATTGGAGAGGCAAATCCAGAGGATGGATTGTCAGCTAGATCATTGCTAGAAGATCTGTTTTCATATGTTTATTCTGGAGAACGATGCAGATTAATTCTGATAGGTGATGATGCACAGTTGCCTCCTGTAGGAATGGATTTAAGTCCAGCACTGGATAAAAAGCGCTTAGCAAGTATCACGCATTCATCAGTATTCGGATGTGTACTTACAGAAGTAGTGAGGCAGCAATTGGAGTCCCTTATTCTTAAGAATGCTACTGAAATTCGCTCGCAAATCTCGGCTGGAGATTTTGAAAAACTACAACTTAAAGAGTCAGCTCACGAAGATATTTCTTCAATTGATCCTTATGATTTAGAGGATAGACTTTCTCAGTTCTTCTATGGTGAAGCAGCCCACGAAAGCGTTATTATTTGCCGATCCAATAAAGACGCTAATCAGTTTAATCAGCAAATTAGAGCACGTATTTTAATGCGCGAGAGCGAGTTAGAAGCAGGTGATAGATTGATGATTGTAAAGAATAATTACCATTGGAAATTACCGGGAAAAAGACAGAATTTTCTTGCCAATGGCGATATGGTTACTGTAGAACGCGTTCATACTATTCGTCAGTTTGGTGAATTTCGATTTGCTGAGGCTCAAGTTTATTTCTCTGATGACCCTGAATCTTCTTTTGATTTAATTCTAATGTTGAATGCGCTTGATTTTGAAGGGCCATCGATTCCGGGAAAGGAAATATTAAAGCTGAGAAATGACTTGATTGAATCTGGTGAAATTGACGAGAGCGAGGCTTATGAAAAGTTTTTTCAAAATCCTTATTTTCATGCCGCGCAGGTTAAGCACGCCTATGCGATTACGTGTCATAAATCTCAAGGTGGTCAATGGAAGAACGTGTTGATCTTTCAAGGCTATTTTACCGAAGAAATGCTAGATCGTTCGTATTTTAGATGGCTCTATACAGCATTGACAAGGGCAAGCTCACATGTTTATCTTATAAACTTTCATCAAGAACTTGTTACTACATTACCAACTTAAACTTGCAATTTTGGTTTTATGAAAGCATTGATTTCAAAATGGGTATTGGCAATCTTTGGTTGGAGTGTCAAAGGATTGTATGCAGATGATATTAGGAATTGCATCATAGTAGTCGCTCCGCATACGAGTAATTGGGACTTTGTGTGGGGTATATTAGCCCGCAATGTTTATAAATTGAAGGCTAGATACCTTATCAAAGACTCATTTTTTAAACCGGGAATCTCGTGGTTTTTTAAGTGGACAGGCGGTATTCCTGTAAATCGCTCGCAGAAAACGGATTTGACTGATCGTCTGAAAGCGATGCTGAAGTCTGGTAAGAAGTTGCAAATTGTTTTTACTCCTGAAGGCACTCGCAAGCGTGTTGAGAAATGGAAAACGGGTTTTTATTATGTGGCCATTGATGCAGGTTTGCCGATTGTGATGCACGGAATAGATTATGCTAAAAAGGAGTTTACCACGCACGCGCCATTCTATCCAACTGGAGATTGGGAAGAGGATAAAAAGGTGTTTGAAGCATTTTTTGCTGACAAAACTCCGGGCAACCCAGAAGGATTTAATGCTGTTTTTTAGGATAATCTATCTTCTCTTTCTTCCGCTGGCATTTCTGCTTTTTGGTTTCTGACTTTTAGATCCTGGTTTGGGCTTCGATTTATTTTTACCGGCAGGTTTTGTTTTGTGATTCGCAGATTGCTTTGGTCTCGGAGGCTTGGTCTTGGAGGCTGGTTTAGGTTTTGCTGAAGAGCCTTGAGAACTTGTTTTTTGAGTCTTCGAGGATTCAGCTAGCAAAGTATTCAACTCATTTAACTCTGTTTCTGTGAAGTCTCGAAACTGACCAGGCGGAACATCCAATTTGATATTCATTATCCGCGTTCTCTTAAGTTTTTGAACTTCGTATTCAAAGTGCCCACACATCCTCCTTATTTGACGATTTAAGCCTTGCGTCAATACAATTCGAAAGCTGTAGGGACTCGTTTGCTCGACCTTGCATTTGCGTGTCATAGTTCCCATGATAGGAACTCCGTTGGCCATTTTTTGAATGAAATCTGCCGTAACGGGTTTATCCACGCTTACTTCATATTCCTTTTCATGATTGTTGTGTGCACGAAGAAT
The DNA here is from genome assembly GCA_905479105.1 of uncultured Flavobacteriales bacterium. GTDB lineage: Bacteria > Bacteroidota > Bacteroidia > Flavobacteriales_G > Salibacteraceae > SHAN690. The sequence goes on along the minus strand of CAJQLE010000002.1, from coordinate 373,241 downwards.
TTTATTGACGATATCACCATCATTGGTCAGGAAGATCAAACCTTCACTTGCTCTGTCTAGTCGCCCAATCGGAAATATTCGCTTAGGATAATTAATGTAGTCAATGATGTTGTCTCTTTCTCCAGCCGTGTCAGTTGTAGTTACTATTCCTGTAGGCTTATTAAAGACAAGGTAAATGTCATCTTCAGTGTTTTCCGAAATTAGATGGCCGTCTATATAAACTTTATCACGTCTCCCTACTTTGTCCCCAATTAAAGGCGTTCGCCCGTTAAGCCGCACTCTTCCAAGCTCAATCATTCGATCAGCCTCTCTTCTTGAGCAAAAACCTATTTCACTCAAGTATTTATTAATGCGTGTGCCTTGCTTTTTGTTCGTGCTCATGAAATCCTAGTCTGGTTCTTTTTTTTGAAGCAACACTTTATCGAGATATTGTTCGAAGATAGAGTTGTTCTACTTTTTCTCTTGCCCAAGGTGTCCGTCTTAAAAAAGTAAGACTTGATTTGACAGAAGGGTTTTCGTTGAAACATCGGATATTAATTTGATAGCCTAATTCATCCCACCCATATTCCTCAACTAAGTATTCAACAATTGCAGCTAGTTTGATTCCATGAAGAGGATTGTTGGGTTGAGTATTATCTGTCATTATTAAAAAATTAGTGACCCACAATTTGCCTATTTGAGCAGGACATGAAATCAAAATGAATAAGCATTGGCAATAATTTCTTCTGTATTTGGATTTAATGCGGCAAAGGTCGTTAGTTTTATGCACCAAGAACAATTGATCAAGGTTAGATTTAATTCTAACTTAAAATGAGTTTAAAGCAAATCATCTAGATGGATTTAGAACAGATTTTTAAAAGTCAACAATCGAAAACAAGACTAATTGCTGGCAGTTCGTCTAAGGAGCGCAAGGCAAAGTTAAAAAGGTTAGAACGTTCTATTCTCCAACACCGCGATGCTATTTGCGAAGGGATGTGGAAGGATTTTCAAAAACCAGCTACAGAAGTCGATTTTACGGAGATTTATCCTGTTTTATTGGAGATTCGATTTGCTGTCAAAAATCTTTCGGAATGGATGAAAGATGATCATGTTCCAACTCCTATAACCTTACTCGGTGCTACTTCCAAGATTAAGTATGACGCCAAGGGAACTTCATTGATAATATCACCGTGGAATTATCCGTTTCAACTTTTGCTCGCGCCTTTGGTTTCAGCAATAGCTGCCGGATGCACGGCCATTTTGAAGCCGTCAGAATATACTCCACATACTTCGGTAGTTGTGAATCGCATAATTGCTGATTGCTTTGAAGCAGATGAAGCGGTTATGGTTGAGGGTGATGTAGATGTTTCTACTGAGCTTCTCCAATTCAACTTTGATCATATTTTCTTTACTGGCGCCCCTGAGATTGGTAAAGTGGTGATGACGGCCGCAGCCAAAAACTTAAGCAGTGTTACTTTGGAATTGGGAGGGAAGTCTCCTACCATAATTGACGAAACTGCCAATTTAGATGCTGTAGTTCCAAGAATTGTATGGGCCAAGTTTATCAATGCCGGACAAACGTGTATCGCACCAGACTACATTCTTATTCATGAGTCGCAAAAAGAAGCTTTTGTGAGAAAAATGTCTGATCAGATTGAGAAAAATTACGGCAAGCATCCAGAAGATTCGCAGAGCTATGCTCACATTATAAATGAAAAGCACTTTAATCGGTTGTCGAATTATTTAGACGAAGCCGTCACTAATGGAGCTGTCATTCTGTATGGTGGTGTCACGAAGCAAGACGAAAAAGTAATAAGCCCAACTTTGATCGATCAGGTTTCTATGGACGGGCAGATGATGCAAAACGAAATATTTGGACCTATTCTTCCACTTATTACCTACCGCAAAAAAGAAGAAGTCATTGATTTCATTGAATCTAAAGAAAAGCCTTTAGCGCTATATGTATATTCAAAAAGCAGAAAAAATATTGATTACTTTTTAAAGAATACCGCTTCAGGTGGAGTAGGTATCAATATTTCCGCATTACATATTGGCAACTCTAATCTGCCGTTTGGAGGCGTTAATAATAGTGGGATTGGCAAGTCTAGGGGTCACTTTGGTTTCTTAGAATTTTCTAATCAACGGGCAATTTTGGATCAAAGAATATTCAGCAGTATTGAGTTTTTGGCTCCTCCATACACCAATTCAAAGCAAAAAATCATGCGATTTTTGATGAAGTATTTCTAGCACTAGAGGTGCTGAAGAGTTGATTTAAATCCAACCTCTCAACTTGTAATATGCGAGAGCAACATACTCTCTACCTACTCGAATTTCATATTGTAAGTAACTCCAAATATTGTAGCGCAAAGCCAGACTTGGAGTATATGATTCACCATTTTTCTCTAAAAGACTTTCAGCTGAAAGGTCGTGTTCAAAAGTTGGTGAGCAACCAACTGACTTAAATCCTTCCTCTATGAAACATGCAGCCGCTCTAGTCATGTGCTCGGGAGAGGTGATAATCAATAAGCGTGCTGCGCTTTCTGTTTTTTTGAAGATTAATTCGGCTTGTTCATGGGTGTTGGTACCTTGGGTTTCAAATGAAATTCGTGATTTTTCAATTCCCCGTATGGTCAGTTCGTTTGCCATAAGTTCTGAAGCTAGCAAAGGTTCATCAGACAATTTATTTTCAGGGAGGGCAATGATGATTTTTGTTTTGGGATAATATAATGCTTTTTCTGTCGCAGTATAGCAGCGCATTAACCCGTCTGCGCTTGGCATGCCTTCGCCTCCTAGGAGGATGATCACTTCAGGAGATTCGCTATAATTTGATTCTACCGTTCCTAAATCGGCATAGGCATAGAATGGAATGTCTGTGAATGCTAGCGAAAGCATAGTGCCGAAGACAAGGCCTAAAAACATGAGTGACCTCTTTAAAAAAAGAAGAATCGAAAAAGTGTTTTGTTGACTCTTCGAATTATTCTTGCTTTTAAGATTTTTCAATAATTCTAAAGGATCTGGATTTTTCATACGGTCAATCTAACCTCTAGGATGATTTCTTTCAAAATTAAGGCTATTTGCATCTTGGCTCTCGAGAACAGATGCTTTTATACATATAATGAAAAATTATTGGATAGATGTGTGAAGTTTTGAAACTGAATCCTAGTTTTTTCTGACATTGGATTTCGTTCAATGCAAATCATATTAAGTTCTGTTGAATACTTCATCCATTCTCGGATTGCAGGTACTTCTTCATCGCCAATTCCTCAATTTTACAATAAATTTTTACATTGTTTTCAGACGCCAATTGTTCTGCTGTCATTTTTCCTTTAAAACTCATGTCAAAAACAGAAGCGTCCCACCCTAAAGTGACTGCATAAATTGCAATTCTTCCTTCACCCTCAGCAGGTATTAAAAGCTTTCTTGGCTTAAGATCGGAGATCTGTTTTTTGAAATACTGATTTGGTTTTTCCCCAAACGCAAACTCTCTCGCTTGGTATCGCGCGTCCCAAAATTATTTAATTTTTATTTAGGTTCTATGATTAGAAATACGGCAGTGTCTTTTCCAATGTTTAGCACTTCATGCCATTCAATGCGTTCGTTTTGAAAATTACTGCCCGTAGGAACTTGAACCTCTCTAATTCCAGTAGTGTCTTTGATGCGAAATGTGCTCCCGGCTAAAGTGTACCCAAAATGAGCACTGTGGTAGTGCCTTTCATGCCCTACGCCCGGAGGGAAAGTGCACTTCAATACTCTTAACTCCTCATTATCCTCTATCACTTGACACACAGACGCTCCATTCCAACCTGCTTGAAGAGGATCAGGAAGCGAAGACCGTTGGATGCAACTTCCTAAGGTAAAAGATGAAATAATAAAGGCTAGAATAAATTGTATTGAGCGCATAATATGATAACGTAAGGCTGTAAACTTAAAGGAGTTTTGGCTAGCCTTCAAATGTAATTTAACCCCTATGGATAAGTGACCTCAACAATAATCTCATTCCTTCTATTTATTAATTCAAAAGGAGGATTATAACCCAAATAGCTAATGTTTCCGTTGTGATCTATGTTGTTTTCCGCCAATAGCTGGAGTAATTTCTGTGTATTTTTTTCAATGCTTTCATCTGATGACCAGCCATCAAATCGAATGGTAGCCACAATTTTCTCTGGTTCTGATTGAAACCGAACTTCAGAATTAGTTGGCTTGGGCATCTCATCCAACGTCATGCCTTCGGGAATTTTGAACTTCATTGTTACAGAGTCGTCCATGGACATTGCGACCGGTGTGGTCATGGCAATTTTCTGATCTTTTTCGTTTCCTCCAAAAATGTATCCTGCCAGCTTGCCAAATCCTTTACTAGAAACTGATTTGTAAGAATCAGCCTGCATAACAACGTAGGAAAATAAGGCAGGTTCATACTTTCTAATTTCAAATGAACCGAAATCTTTGAGCACAGAATACTTGTGTTTTTCCGTTTTTTGAGTTGATTGCATAATAAAGGCTTGAGCTATGAAAAAGATGAGTGCTGCAGCACTTAATATGATGATGATTGTTTTCATGAACGTATAACAATTTAATTGCGATTTAGTTATTTGACCTGCTCGAAACTGCTACTACGAGCTAGGTTTGAACTTGGTTTTTGTCTTTGGAAAGGTTAAGTTAGATTTCCACTGCTTTGGCAAATTGAATAAAGCGATCTAAATCTTTCGTATTTGTTCCGATTCCGACAGAAACCCTAATCGCTCCGCGCATTTTCCCTAGATGTGTAACCATGTCATAGTAGTCAACGCTCTTTTCACTTGAGAAATAGCCGCTCATTTCAGAATCGGTGATGTGATTATTGATCTCATCAATACCTGGATTGCAAAAATAACCCGAACGAATTGAAATCATCATTTCGTTTGCCTTTTCTTCAATGCTTTGAAAAGGAATGACATTCCCTTGATCATCTAAAAAGTTTAAAATAATGTTCCCTGCTCGATTGAAAAAAAGCGATGTTCGCCTTTTTTACGTTGAGCGATCCGTCTTTATTCAACAAGCGGTAGCCGCTAGAAGGCGTTTTTGTTCCTAAACCAAGTTCGTTGAATTCTGCTTTATTCTTTTAGCTAAAATGATAAGCAGGGTTATATTGATCTTACGAAATCTTGAAACACCTGTTTGTGACGCTCGAGATCCATATTCGCAGAGAGTGCAACACGGGCGATGTAATCTTTATCGCCTTCTTTGGTTGTGCCTTGAGTAGACGTTGCTGGTATAGTCCAATAGCATCCTTTTAATTGCCCGTAGCTCACGCAATATTTGCTTTCTTCAGGAATTTCTGTGATCATTAAATCTATCAGTTTCAAATTCAATGCTCTTTTATAAGTTTCTCTTTCTTCATCACTGTTTCCTTTCGTTGGAAGATCTAGTGAAAATACGGAAGGGGTGAATCCTTGTTGCGCCAGCTCTTCTGAAACGAAGTTGATTTTGGCTGTAGGTAATTTATCCTTTATGAAGTTGACAAACGCGCGTGTATTCTTATAGGCATCGGCAATGCGTTGAACCATAGATGGCAGTTGCTTGGCTAATAGCTCATATTGAAGTTTGGTTGCTTCGTTATCGCAGAGGATAAGGTGTTTTTCTATACTGTTCATCAATGCATCTGTTTTTCTGTTTCCTACACAATATCCAGCAGTGCATTTTCCGCCACTCGGAAATTTCGATCCACTAACATAAGAGATGGTTCTTACTGTTGAGAGAATTTCACCATCACCTAAGAAAAGAACGTTTGGACAAAATGTTTGATCTAGAATAAAAACGGGATCGATAGCGGTTTCACCTTTTGCAGTTTTCCGCTCTTTACTCAATGCATCTCTTAGTTTTTTCAGATCTGGAACTTCAACCCTAGGGTTGGTTGGGACTTCAGCAATGATATAGGGCACAGCATCTTCTAGAGCGATTTTGGCTAAGATGCTTTCAACGCTTTGAACCATATCGTTGTGGCCATCTACTGGCAGATCTATCACCTCCACATTGGCAACGCTGGCAACAACGCGTCTTGCCTGATCATTCGTTCCACCATAGCAATTCGGTGGAACAATAAACTTGATGGCTTTTCTTTGATGATTTTCTTGTGCATCATTAATCAGTCCCATCATTATGGCATACTGCACAGAAAGTCCACTGGAACCTACTAAAGCCTTTGTACTAGAACCTGTAATGGTTTTGATTGAATTGATAACCGATGTCTTATCTGCGGCTAGATTACTTTTTGGAGTGACTATAGCAGATCGTTCAACAAGAGATTTTAACGCAGGAAGACAATTGGCCGGAGTCATTGCGATCGTTTCTCTTCTTCTTACATGCTGAATTGCCGAGACGTAGCTGTTGTTGTTTTTGCCTGCGATAAGAAGCAGGCTACCTAGGTCAACGTGTGTATGAACGAAAAAGTCAACGTTCTCAATTAAATCAGTTTTGCCAACGATAGCTTCTTCTGAAAAGAAAACCGTGCTTCCGTTAAAAGTAGAAAGATCATGTGCGTGCTGAACCTTTTCTAACTCAAATTTATACCCATATACTTCTTTTAGCAAAGCTTCATCAAAAGAGTGGGGCAGGGCATCGGTATAAACGATGCGAGTATCTTTATTTGACAATAAGTTAGTTCTCAGAATAGCCAACAAAGGCATAGTTGCAGACGAAAAGCTGATTACATTTTCTGGCGTTAAATTATGCAGCCGAGCAATTGCCCATTCCAGAACGCAAGATAGAGGATGACCCAACCGAATGTAATCATACGCAGTGGGTAATTCATTAAGTACTGATGCCGATGCATTGTTGGCGTTGAAAAGGTTTTCGAACTGCTCTAGGAATTGAGTTTTAGCCAAACTTTCATCGTAAATATCTAAGCGATGGGTTGTTAGGTTCAACCAACCAATTGGCATGTTTTCTAAAACTTTTTTGACGTAATCGAGCATTGTGTTTTCTTGCATAGTATTCTCCTTTCAAACGGGCCGAAAGCTACGGTTATTAAATTATTTTGGAAGCGTATTAGCGCAGTTGTTGACTTTCCATTTCCATCAACAGCTTTTCTACCCAAAGTTTATACTGAACCCCAGAAGGGTGCAAGCCGTCATTTGCGATTAACTCAGGTTCTTCAATGCCTCTGCGCGAAATCGGTGTGATATCAATGAATGATACGTGGAGAGAGTCACAAACACTTTTTGCATAAGCATTGTACCTATCAATTTCTTCTGAAACCCATTCGCCTTTTTGCTCTTGGCCAAAAGGAGTGAAGTAATAATCAGGAATGCTTAAGACGAATACATGGTTTGGGTCGCTTTGGGCAAATAGAATGGAGGAATCCAATAAGGTTATAAACTCTTTTTCATACTGAGAAAATGGCCTGCCTTGATACTGATTGTTGACACCGATTAACAGTGTTACAAAATCATAGTTGTAATCAAGTTTCGCTTCAGAAATGGCATTGAGAAGATCATCAGTTCTCCAACCCGTTTGTGCAATATCTGTGGGTTCGGTCCATGTGTAATCATCATTGATGGCCTCATAAAGCTGAACGTGAAACTTTTCATTACTTGGCACTGATTCTCCATACGTGTAAGAGTCTCCAAGGCTTAAAAATTTGCTCATCTCTTGAGCGAAGGAGCAAGGGACGATCAAAAAAGCAATGGCTGTTAAAACACTGATTCTGAAGTTAAACTGCATTCATGGAGAGTTTTTTAAATGTTTGCTAACGTTCCTGGCTATGGCTAGTGCGGCTTTAAAACCGTAAATGTCTTAGCCATAAGAAATTTGGCTTGGAAGATAAATGGTCTATTTGAACGTTCTCGCAGTTTGTTTTTTTGAGATGTTGTTGGCGAACGTTTTTATTATTTTTAGTCGTAATGAAAACGACATTTCAATATCCAGATTTGAACTTCATTAATTCGGTAAATCAATCGACCAGCCATGATTAGGAGTTGCCATCCATGTTCTTAGTTCAACTGAGTCTATGGTACTTGGGTTTTCTGGAAAAATTTCAATCTTACCAAAGAGAGGATAGTTCTGTCCGTGAACAGAAAATCCCATTGAAATCCCAACTAGAAATATGAGCAGAAATTTTTTCATTTTAAATGCACGCCAACGGCTCGGGTATGAAACGTAGGGCATTTCGAAGTACAATTCTGTCCGCCCGAAACCAATCTTGCTAAGTGCCGAAAACTTGCGGAAACCACTGTCCGCCCTATGTTTTATACCCATTGTTAGGCACAGTATTTATTTAAGGTTGAAAGTATTACACCAATCTCTAATCGCTTGTCTGTCCGCATCCGAAATTGAACTATGATCAAAATCAGTTGCATTTTGAAATGGTGGTGGCATAGTTAATTCATCCAAAGGATAATTCTCAAAGTGTTGGGTGCATTGAGGTCGGTGACAAGATGTACAAGAGTTCTGAATATTTGTAGTATGTGGCTGATCAAATTCTTGTCCGATAATTGAATAAGGATTGTTTCCTGTAAATGGTACAAGTGACTCTGATGTGTCTGCAGGATTTCTTAGTTGGTCAACCGCTGGTGTATGCAAAAACGGGCTTGCCATATGACAATTTTGACATTTATCAGCAGCTACAACGCTTGGAGTCATCCATGCTTCATTGTATCCATTCTCCCCTGGTTTCGGAGAATTATTCGGGTTACCATCGTCAACGATTGAAAAAAAACAAGTTTCACCTGTCGACAGTTTATGTCCAATAACGCCTAATCCACCATCACGGCAAAACGTTATAAATACGACATCAGGGTTTTCAGAACCATCCGAGTTTAAGCCTTGATAACGACCTACCTTATTTCCTGTTTGACAAGCCATTCCAAAAGCCCATGGATGGTCACAGTCATTTGGATTTGTGCTACCATTACCTTCTTCACCCGATGGAAAAGTTACTGGGATTCCATTTTTTGTTGTAGGTACTTCTATGGCATCTGCACAACTGAATTTTGGCAGTGGCCCCAAAACTTCTTCACATTCATAAGCATGGTCAAGTGCAGTTCTGCCTGAGTCAATAATATCATCATCCTTTTCACAGGATTCAAGGATTATCAGCATAGAGGTAAACCCGAGAGCCATTAATATCACAAAGTTTCTTTTCGTCATTCTTGTCTAACGTTTTTGTTTCTTTTTATTGTGCCTAACAATTGTAAATAGTGATAGTCACTAATATATTTTTTAGTTGTCAAAGCCTAAACCAACCATTTTTGTTGAGTTGTAGAGATGTTTATTATGTTCTGAAAGGTTGATTGCAGCCAAAATAGTGTAAATTGATTTCCTCATTTTTTCATTAGCGTTCTACTAAAATAGAAAAGTGCCTTTACAAATGAATGTAAAAGCACTTTCCAAATCATTTTCAGCGTGATGCTTAACCAGCAATCAATGCATTCAGCGTTGCACTTGGGCGCATTGCTTCGGCAGTCAATTGATCGTTGGCATGGTAATATCCGCCAATGTTCACTGCGGGTCCTTGTGCTCCGTTTAGCTCTCCAACAACCTTCGTTTCATTCTCTGCAAGTGTTTTTGCAAATGAGCTAAACTCAGCTTTCAAATCGGCATCCTTGTCTTGCGCTGCCAATGCTTCCGCCCAATACATGGCCAAGTAAAAATGGCTTCCTCGGTTGTCCAATTCACCCACCTTACGTGATGGAGATTTGTCATTCAATAAGAACTTGCTTGTGGCTTCGTCCAGCGTTTCTCCCAATACAACGGCTTTTGGGTTTTTGTAGGCATTGCCTAAATGCTCTAAGGAAACGGCTAGGGCTAAAAATTCGCCCAACGAATCCCATCGCAAATGGTTTTCTTCTACAAATTGCTGCACATGCTTTGGCGCTGATCCGCCAGCTCCTGTTTCAAACAAACCACCACCATTCATCAATGGCACAATAGAAAGCATCTTAGCACTGGTGCCTACTTCTAAAATAGGGAAGAGGTCAGTCAAATAATCACGCAATACATTTCCGGTGACCGATATTGTGTCTTTGCCTTCAATGATGCGTTGGCAAGAAAATTCGGTAGCCTCGGTAGGATTCATAATTCGGATATCCAATCCTTTCGTATCATAATCAGCCAAGTATGTTTTTACCTTCTTGATGATTTGAGTATCATGGCCTCGTTTTTCATCCAACCAAAAAATAGCAGGATTGCCAGTTGCTTTTGCACGATTCACTGCAAGCTTTACCCAGTCTTGAATGGGTGCATCTTTCGTCTGGCACATTCTCCAGATGTCACCATCTTTCACGATGTGCTCAAGCAATATGCTGCCTGTCTCATCGGTCACTTTAACGGTTCCGTTTCCAACAATCTCAAACGTCTTGTCGTGTGAGCCATATTCTTCGGCCTTTTGTGCCATCAAACCTACGTTGGATACACTTCCCATGGTTGTTGGGTCAAACGCTCCATTGCGCTTGCAGAAGTCAATCGTAGCTTGATAGATTCCAGCATAGCTTCTGTCTGGAATGATCGCTTTCGTGTCTTGTGCATTTCCTTCTTTGTTCCACATCTGTCCGGATGTGCGAATCATTGCGGGCATGGAGGCGTCAATAATAACATCACTAGGAACGTGTAGATTGGTGATGCCATTATCAGAATTCACCATTGCTACATCAGGTCCTGCGGCATAAGCAGTATCAATATCTGCTAGAATCTCTTTGCGCTTCGCTTCGGGAAGATCTTTGATGTCATTCATCAAATTGCCCAAACCATTGTTCGGGTTGAAACCGATTTCTTCAAAAGTGGCTGCGTGCTTTGCAAAAACATCGCTGAAATAAGCTTTCACAGCATGTCCAAAAATGATGGGGTCAGAAACCTTCATCATGGTCGCTTTCAAATGCACTGAAAACAACACTCCTTTTTGCTTGGCGTCTTCTTTTTGTTCTGCCAAAAATTGAGTGAGAGCATTCTTACTCATCACAGATGCGTCAATGATTTCACCAGCACGCAAAGGAGTAGAGGCCTTCAACACTTTATTGCTTCCGTCTGCTCCAACGAATTGGATTTTCACATCGCCAGCCTTGTTCACGCACACAGATTTTTCACTGCCATAAAAATCACCTCCTGTCATGCTGGCCACATGTGTTTTAGAATCAGCGCTCCAAGCACCCATTCTGTGCGGGTTTTTACGGGCATATTCCTTCACGGCCTTAGGTGCTCTTCTATCTGAATTTCCTTCACGTAAAACGGGGTTTACTGCGCTTCCTTTGATTTTATCGTAGCGTGATTTGGCATCTTTTTCAGCATTTGTAGATGGCTCATCGGTATAATCAGGAATGTTAAATCCTTGACCCTGCAATTCTTTGATGGCAGCCTTTAGCTGTGGAATAGAAGCACTGATATTTGGAAGCTTGATGATGTTTGCCTCTGGTGTTTTAGCCAATTCACCCAATTCACCTAGGGCATCTTCTACCTTTTGGTCGTCATTCAATAAGTCTGGAAAACTAGAAAGTATTCTACCTGCTAATGAAATGTCCTTGGTCTCTATCTCAATACCAGATGATTTTACAAAGCGTTTTACAATAGGTAAAAATGAAACAGTAGCCAAAGCAGGAGCTTCGTCTGTTTTCGTGTAAATGATGCTTGGGTTTTTAGTGCTCATATGTATCTGTCGATCGATTTATTGTTCTAAAAAAAGAGGAGCCAAGTTAGACTTCTGCTCCCCTTTATGAAATGTGCTTTAATGATTTAGGTCATCAATAAAATTTGGCTTAGTATCCGAATACTTCTTTCAATGAAAGTTCTTTTACCGGGCCAAGTTTTTTCAGCGCCTCAAAATCTGTTTCACTCTTCTTGCCAATCATAACGTAGGTATATGTTTTACCTTTTATGTTTTGATCAAAGAATGCCTGAAGTGCTTCGAAAGTCATTCCTTCCAATTGAGGATATATTTTTTGATTGAGATCATAATCAATACCCAGTTTTTGAGCGCGCTCATAGCTCCACAGAATGCTGCTTCCTGTTGTTCTGTTGGTTTCAATTTGCTTCATCGCACTCAACTTCGCTCCTTCAAATTGCTTGTCGGCACGTGGGATGTTGCTCATCAATTCAAGCAATGCATTGGTAGCATCACCTAATTTGTTGGCTTGAGTTCCAATGTAACCGCGCACATAATTATGATCATCCGCTTCACTTGGTATGGAATAACCAGCATAAGCTGAATAGGCCAATGCTTTAGATTCTCTAATTTCTTGGAAAACAATGGAGGAAAGTCCTCCACCAAAATATTCATTGAAAATTTTGGACTCAGGTAGAATGCCTTCATCAAAAGTTCCACCGCGGTGATACATCATTAACTCAGTTTGTACCATGTCATACTCACAGAAGTAAACAACATTCTTGTCTGTTGCCAATTCAGGGTATTCCTTTTCAGCAGGCAACGCCATCAATGTTTCTGGCATCTTGTGATTGGCCTCAAGCACAGTGCTTACTGCATTAATGTCTTGCGGACCGTAATATAAAATGCGGTGTTCAAAGCTTGTGAGTTGATGCAAGAGGTCGGTTAATTCGTTAGGGTCAATTGCTTTCAGCTCATCTGCAGAGATCAAATCGTTGAAAGGATTTTCAGCCCCATACTTGGCATAGTCTGCCATTCCTCTGAATAGGATTTGACCTTTGTCTAACTTCTTGTCAGAGCGCTTTTTCAACTCACCCATAACCATTTCCTTGTAGCTGTTTTCGTCAGCAACCACAGAAGCTAAAATCTTTTCGAAAAGCTGAACGCCTTCTTCAAAGGTTTCTTCCAATCCGGTAAGCGTGATGTAAGATTTGTCGGCAGAGGTGTAAACATCGAAGCTCACTCCAAGCTTGAACAATTCTTTTTGAACCTCAGCAGGAGATAATTCATCTGTTCCCAAGTAAGGAAGATAGTCAACTGCCAATGCTACTTTTTGGTCATGGTTCTTACCCATGTCAAGTAAGTAATTCATTGTAAAAAGCTCATTCATCTCATTCTTCACATAATGCAATGGTACTTTTCCACCAATGGTTGATTTTTGAATGGCAGATGCAAAGTCAATAAACTGAGGCTCTAAACGCATTGATTCCATGGTATCGATCATGGTAAAGAAGTCTGAATTATCCTCGCGGTTAATGTCAATTGGAGTGATTTGCGGTTTGTCTACTTTAGAGACATTCTTTTCTCCAATACGCTTGTTCATGGCCACATAGTTATTGGTGAAATTCTCATTCGTCCAAGCGATCAATTCATCCTTTGAGACTTTGGCCATATCGTCATACTTGCTCACAACCGATTTCCAATCTTCATTCAGAATGAAGGCGTCAGAAATGATATAGGCTCTAATCCAGTTGGCTTCCATTTGACTCATTAAGTCTTTTTTGAAAGAACGAACAACAGCGTCAATCATCCAATCTTCAAAATTTCCATTTTTCACACTGTCCAATTGCGCCAATAGAAGTTCTCGGACTTCTTCCAATTTTTGGCCGTTTCTGGCATAGCCAGTAAGCATAAACCATGAATAATCTTCATTTACAGAAGCAGAGGCGTAGGCACGAAGAACTTTTTGTTTCTGATTGAGATTTAAGTCAATTAAACCGGCATTGCCATTACTAAGAATCCCATCCAATAATTCAGCATACATAGCATCTTTAGTGTGAATTCCTCCTAAACGAAATGATACCATTTCAAATTCTGCTTCACTGCCCATCACATCAGCAATAACTGGTTCGGAAATTGGTTTCTCCGTTGGCATTGCGATTTCTTCGATTGGTTGAGACTTCATACCACCAAAGTGATTGTCAATCATTTCTATGGTCTTGTCAGGATCTAAATCTCCAGCCAATATGATGGCCATGTTATTCGGCACATATCTTCTGCTGAAATAATCATGAATTTTCTCCATGCTCGGGCTCTTCAAATGATCGCTCGTGCCAATTGTAGTTTGCTGTCCATAAGGGTGATTTGGAAACAACAGCTCTAATGACTTATAATATCCTTGTCTACGGTCGCTGTCTTGACCGCGATTGAACTCTTCATAAACAGCTTCAAGTTCTGTGTGAAAAAGGCGTAGCACTAATTCACTGAATCTTTCGGATTCAATGGTTAACCATTTTTCCAATTCAGTGCTCGGAATATCGTTGATGTAAACCGTGCGTTCGTTACTCGTGTATGCATTCGTTCCCTGTGCGCCCAATCCGCTGATCATTTTGTCATACTCATTGGTAGAAACAAAAGTGGCTGCGATTTGAGATAGGCTATCGATCTTGCCATAGATGGTTTTTCGAGCATCCATATCCTCTGTATTTCTATGCTCTTCATAGAGATCAGAAATCATTTTAAGATGTTTCTTTTCTTCATCCCAGTTTAAAGAACCTATGTCAGATGTTCCCTTAAACAACATGTGCTCCAGATAATGAGCCAATCCAGTAGCGTCTTTTGGATCTTGCTTACTTCCCGTTCTCACAGCAATGTTCGTTTGAATACGCGGCTCGGCATGGTTCTCAGATATGTACACTTTAAGTCCATTATCTAAGGTGTAAATGCGCAATCCAAACGGATCGTTCTCTACACTCTCATAGGAGTATTTTGAGGCTTCTGCTGCTGGTTCTTGACTTGAATTTGAGCATGAGGTGAAGGCTATTGATGCAATGCCAAGCACTAAAATGAGCGATTTAATTTTCATGTATTTTAAGTTGATTTAATGAGAAATGTCAAGGTCCAAATCTTGCTTGAGTTTCCGTAATACAGGATTTTGACTGGCTAAATATTCAAATTTATCTTGAGCGGTGAATAATTTGGTTTCATGTTTTGTTTCTTGAACCAAGGTTTTTAATCCTAATGAAGGTGTTTGCATGTATTGGCGCAGCTTCATTAAAACATGGGCACTGTGCTGTATAAATTCTTCCTGATCTACTTCGTGAGAAAGGATTACCGTTATTACCTCGTCTTCAATTTGTTCGGCAATTTTTTGCTTTGCCATGATGCTGTAAAGAGCACTTTTTCCTTCTTCAAAAGATTCGGTGCTTAGTTTTTTCCATGCCGATTCTAATTCTAATTTTTCCTCGGAAGATTCGATTGCTTGCTCTTTGATTTCGTCAACTTGATCTTCGATGATTTCTTTGACTGCGGGAGCCTTTTCTTCAAGCGTATTTTCCAATTTCAACGAAACCGTACTCGGTTTTCTCCTGGTTCTGCGAGATATCGGAGCGTCTTCAGGAGGAGTAGACTCTTGCTGAATTTTTACTAAAGGTTCTTCTGATTCTTCTAGATTTTCTTCATGCGGTTCTACCGAATCTTCAAAATCTTCTAAGTCTGATGGGTCTTTAGATTCTAATGGTTCTTCTGCCTCTTCCTGCACTTCGGTTTTTACTTCATCAGCAGCAGGTTGTTTCTCTTGTATGGTAGCGGCTTCTTTTTTGGGAGACTCTTCTAGCTTCTTCTTTTCGGTTGGCGCTGGAAGAATTTTTACTTCAGGTTGAGAGTTTTTTTTTTCTAGGTCTAAACTTGCGATGTTCAGCATAGATGTCTCGAGTAGTAATCGCTGATTACTGGCGTTGCGATATTTAAAGTCTGTTTCCGATGCTAGGGTGAGCGCACTTAATATCCACGCACTGTCAATATTTTGAGCTTGGTCTCTATACTTCGCTTTTACAGAATCACCTACTTCGAGTAACCCGAGCGTACGCGGGTCCTTGCACACAA
This sequence comes from uncultured Flavobacteriales bacterium, assembly GCA_905479105.1. Lineage (GTDB taxonomy): Bacteria > Bacteroidota > Bacteroidia > Flavobacteriales_G > Salibacteraceae > SHAN690. The sequence continues at coordinate 357,592 of CAJQLE010000002.1, read as the reverse complement.
GTAAATCTCTAAAGTGACCCGCTAAACCGCTGATAAAATGACTACCGTCAAAACCTTGTTTTAAAATCGAATCAAGGATTACCAATACCTCTGCAAAGTCCGATTTATAAAGAAAGTCTGTGACTTTAAAGTAGTAGTCATAATCGAGAACATGAAGGTTTTTTAAAACCGCTTCATAGGTCAAATTCTCGTTGGTAAAGCTTGATAGCTGATCGAAGATAGAAAGAGCATCACGCATGGCTCCATCTGCTTTTTGAGCTACTACATGCAATGCTTCTTCTTCGTATTTGATGTTTTCCTTTTCAGCAATGCCCTTCAATTGCATCACAATATCTTCTATTCCAATTCGGTTGAAATCGTAAATCTGGCAACGACTCAAAATCGTTGGAATGATTTTGTGCTTTTCAGTTGTTGCTAATATGAAGATGGCGTGTTTAGGTGGTTCTTCTAAAGTCTTTAAGAAAGCGTTAAAAGCTTGCTTGGACAGCATATGAACCTCATCAATGATATAGACCTTGTACTTACCTACTTGCGGTGGAATGCGAACTTGGTCCGTCAGAGACCTTATGTCATCTACACTATTATTAGATGCAGCATCTAGTTCAAATATGTTAAATGAGAAGTCTTCATCTTCCCCATGATCCTCGCTTCGGTTAATTTCTTTTGCGAAAATTCGAGCGCAAGTAGTCTTGCCAACTCCTCGCGGTCCGCAGAACAAATAGGCATGGGCCATGTGATCTTGCTGAATCGAATTAAGCAGGGTTTCGGTGATAGACTCTTGACCTATTACCTCTTTCCAGCTCTCTGGACGATACTTTCTCGCAGAAACAATGAATTTTTCTTGACCGTTTGACATCGCGTCAAAAGTATATTTCTTGAATTAATTCTTAGTACTTTATGTATTCAGTAATTAAGCCATCCAGTAAATTGGCCCAGAAGATAAACCTGCATTTATTCTTTGTTCTGCGATGAATGGATATAATGCTTGTAAACAAAGAACTAGTTCGTATCTTTGCGGCCCATTTTTAAAAAGTAAATAGAAAGTTTATGACAAATCGTTATGAAACTGTTTTCATTCTAACTCCCGTTTTGTCTGAGGACCAGACAAAGGAAACAGTGAAGAAATTTATGGCTTTCCTCAAAAATGGTGGTGCAAAAATCACCCATGAGGAAAACTGGGGCCTAAAGAAATTGGCCTATCCTATCCAGAAGAAGTCCACTGGATTCTACTATTTGGTTGAATACGAGGCTGAGCCTGAATTCATCGGACCACTCGAAACGGAATTCATTCGTGAAGAAAGAATAATGCGTTTCTTAACCGTGAAGATGGACAAAGATCATTTGGCATTTGCTGAAGGTAGAAGAGACAAGTCAAAGAAAACTGCTAACGCTTAATAAGAGAAAAAATGGCTGATGATATTAGATATTTAACCCCAATACTTATTGAAACACAGAAGGAGAAATTCTGCTGGTTCAAGAAAGCGGGTATCAAATACGTAGATTATAAGGATGCAGATTTCTTACTACGATTCGTAAACGAACAGGGTAAACTTCTTCCAAGAAGAATTACAGGAACTTCTGTGAAGTACCAAAGAAAAGTGTCTCAAGCAGTTAAGAGATCAAGACATTTGGCGTTAATGCCTTATGTTACTGATATGATGAAATAATTATAGATCGATATGGAAGTTATATTAAAAACAGACATTGAGAAGCTAGGTTACAAAGATGATCTAGTGGAAGTGAAGGATGGTTTCGGTCGTAATTATCTTATACCGCAAGGCCACGCAATTTTAGCAACTCTATCTGTGAAGAAGATGCACGCTGAAACAGTACGTCAAAGAGCTAAGAAAATCGAGAAAGTCAGAGCAGCAGCTCAGAAAATGGCTGATAAAATGAAAGACATGTCCATCACCGTAGGTGCTAAAGTTGGAGAGTCTGGAAAGATTTTTGGTTCTGTAAACAATATTCAACTAGCTGAAGAGATAACAAAACTTGGTTTTGAAATTGATCGTAAGAACATCAAAATCAAAGGAGAAACTATCAAAACAGTTGGTCAATATGAAGCAGAGGTTGCATTCCACCGCGATGTGGTTGAAACCATTTCATTTGAAGTAGTAGGAGAATAATTGATTCTTCTTACACATAGAATTAAAGGGAAGCCATTGGCTTCCCTTTTTTTGTTTGTTTAAGTCATTCTAAAAGCTTACTATCTATTAATATTGCTAATCTAAAAAGAAATAGAAATGATCTTTGATTTGGACATGATAAAAGCAGTTTATGCAAAGTACCCAGAACGCATTGCTGCCGCCAGAAAACTATTAAATAAACCACTAACTCTTTCTGAGAAAATTCTCTATACTCACCTTTGGGATGGAGCTGCAAATGAAGAGTTTGCTCGAGGTAAAAGTTATGTTGATTTCGCGCCAGATAGAGTAGCGATGCAAGATGCCACGGCTCAAATGGCTCTTTTGCAATTTATGCAAGCAGGAAAGCCAACGGCTGCTGTGCCTTCTACAGTGCATGCTGACCACCTTATTCAAGCTAGAATTGGCGCTGATAAGGATCTTCAAGAAGCAATCAATAAGAACAACGAGGTTTTCAATTTCCTGTCTTCGGTTTCTAGTAAATACGGAATTGGTTTCTGGAAGCCAGGTGCAGGAATTATACATCAAGTAGTTTTGGAAAACTATGCTTTTCCGGGCGGAATGATGATCGGAACAGATAGCCACACAGTGAATGCTGGTGGTCTTGGAATGGTCGCAATTGGTGTTGGTGGTGCTGATGCTGTAGATGTAATGGCTGGAATGGCATGGGAGCTTAAATTTCCAAAACTTATTGGAATTAAACTAACTGGTAAGCTAAGTGGATGGACATCACCAAAAGATATTATTCTTAAGGTAGCGGGCATTCTTACAGTAAAAGGTGGAACCGGATGCATCGTAGAATATTTCGGTGAAGGAGCGTTATCTCTCTCATGCACGGGTAAGGGAACCATTTGCAATATGGGTGCTGAAATTGGAGCTACCACATCAACATTTGGATATGATGATAGCATGAGGCGATACCTTACTGCTACTGGACGCAAAGAAGTAGTTGAATTGGCTGATCAAGTTGCTGAGCACCTGACTGGTGATGATGAGGTGTACGCAAACCCAGAAAAATATTTTGATCAAGTAATCGAAATCAACCTAAATGAGTTGGAGCCACATATCAATGGTCCATTTACTCCAGATTTGGCTACTCCAGTATCTAAAATGAAAGAAGTGCTTAGTGGAAAAGATTGGCCGAAAGATATAGAGTGGGGATTGATAGGATCATGCACAAATAGTTCATATGAAGATATTAGTCGTGCGGCATCTATAGCTAAGCAAGCTGTGGATAGAGGTCTGAAGCCAAAAGCCGAGTTTGGTATTAATCCTGGGTCAGAGCAAGTGCGTTATACGATCGCTCGTGATGGTTTTATTGACATATTCGAGCAGCTAGGAGCAATGGTGTTTACCAATGCTTGTGGACCGTGCATTGGTCAATGGGATAGAGCGGGAGCAGGTGATGAAAAGAAGAACTCTATTATTCACTCATTTAATAGGAACTTCTCTAAGCGCGCAGATGGCAATCCAAACACTCATGCTTTTGTGACGTCACCAGAAATGGTTGCGGCTGTTGCAATTAGTGGTAGACTTGACTTTAATCCACTTACGGATACTTTAACCAACGATAAAGGTGAAGAGGTGAAGTTTGATGATCCAACGGGGTTTGAACTTCCTCCAAAAGGTTTTGATGTTGAAGATCCAGGATATCAAGCTCCAGCAGAAAATGGCGGTGGAATTGAGATCAAGGTAAATCCAGAGTCTTCTCGACTTCAATTGCTTGAGCCTTTTGCTCCATGGGATGGAGGTAATATCAATGGATTAAAACTTCTCATTAAAGCTTTTGGTAAATGCACAACCGATCATATTTCAATGGCAGGTCCTTGGTTGAGATATAGAGGTCATTTAGATAATATTTCAAACAACCTTCTTATTGGTGCAGTCAATGCATTTGGAGGAGCTACCAACGAAGTAGTGAACCAATTGTCTGGCGATAAAATGGAGGTTCCTGCTTCTGCAAGAGCTTACAAAGCAGCTAATGTGCCTTCGATAGTCGTTGGAGATCACAATTATGGAGAAGGCTCTTCTAGAGAGCACGCGGCTATGGAGCCAAGACATCTTGGAGTGATAGCGGTTGTTGTGAAGTCTTTCGCTAGAATCCACGAAACCAACTTAAAAAAGCAAGGAATGCTTGGCTTGACGTTTGTGAATGAAGCCGACTACGATAGAATATTAGAAGATGACACCTTCAATTTTATTGATCTTGAAAGCTTTTCTCCAGACAAGAACTTAACACTTGAGGTCTTGCACACAGACGGGAGTAAGGATCTTATTTCTTTGGCTCACACTTATAACCAAGCTCAAATAGATTGGTATAAGGCCGGAAGTGCACTGAATTTAATCAAGAGACAAGCGTCTTCAAACTAATCAGATTTATAGATATAAACTAATAAGTGCAGAACGATTTAATCATTAGAGCAGCTCGAGGTGAGAAAACCGAGCGAAGTCCAGTGTGGGTTATGCGTCAAGCAGGACGTATTCTTCCTGAATATCGTGAGCTACGCGCTAGTCTATCAGGATTCAAGGAGTTAGTTGAAACTCCTGATTTAGCGGCAGAAGTTACGGTTCAGCCGGTTGATATCCTTGGGGTAGACGCGGCTATAATTTTCTCTGATATTTTGGTGATTCCCGATGCGATGGGTCTTCCTTATGAGATGATAAAAGGCAAAGGTCCTCACTTTCCTGAAGTAGTTAAAAGAAAGTCCGATATTGAGAAGCTTAACGTTATTAATGGTGAAGAGTTGACCTACGTTTATGATGCCATACGTGAGACAGTGAAACGTCTGAATGGTCGTGTTCCTGTCATTGGATTTGCCGGTGCACCTTTTACGATTTTGTGCTATATGATCGAAGGGCAGGGAAGTAAGACTTTTTCTAATGCACGAAAATGGTTGCATGCCAATCCGAAGGAGTCGCATATGTTATTGGAGAAGATTACAACATCAACAATCAATTATTTGAAGCTTCAGATTGAAGCTGGAGTTTCTCTCTATCAAGTGTTTGATTCATGGGCTGGTGTGCTGAGCGAAGAACTCTACAGAGAGTTTTGTATGCCATATTTAAATCGAATTGCTCAAGAAGTGAATAGCGTTCCGAATATTGTTTTTGCCAAAGGGGCTCATTTTGCAATGGAAGATTTAATGTCAAGTTCCTATAATGCTGTGGGCCTAGATTGGACAATGGATCCTAAGTTTATTAGAGCCATTAACCCTTCAAAAGTTTTGCAAGGAAATTTGGATCCAACGTTGCTATATGCTAGCGATGATGTTGTCGTTCAAAAGACTAATGAGATGTTAAGATCATTTGCTGGTGGAGGACACATTGCTAATTTAGGCCATGGTGTTTATCCAGATACGGACTGGAGAAAAGTGAAATTGTTTATCGATACTATAAAATCAAGCAAGAATTAAAATCATAAAAATGAAGAGATTATTTTCTTTCATAACCCTATTGTCAATTGCTGCAGGATCAGCTTTTGCTCAAGGAAATTTGGTGCAAAACGGAAGTTTTGAATCTGTTTCTAAAAAGATTAAAGAGCAAGGTTCTATTGTTTACGCATACCCTTGGAATTCTGGCACAGAGGCTAAGGCTGATCTTTTCAACCCGAAATCTAAAGGTGAAGATTGGGGGGTTCCTATGAATCTTTATGGTGATGGTGCTCCAAAGGATGGTGAAGGATATGCTGGAATTGTGATGTATTCATACAAAGATGCCGAGCCGAAAACTTACCTTCAAATTAAATTAAGCTCGGGTCTTGAAGAAGAAAAAGTTTATTGCGTTAAAATGAGTGTGATGCTCGGTTTGCTATCTAAGTATGCTTGCAATAACCTAGGAATGTATTTGAGTGAAAAGCCGATGGATATTGAGGCCCTGCAAGCCGGAGCGATAACACCTCAGATAATTCACTCTCAGAATAAGATTTTCATGGAGCAATTTGATTGGGAAGATATTTGTCACACTTTTATTGCAAATGGAAATGAGAAATACTTGACCATTGGAAACTTTGCGCCTTCATCTGAAACGCAAGAAGAAAAAATCAGGAAGCCAAAAGGAATAATCGGTTCACAAGCACGAACAGGATACTATTATATTGACGATGTTTCAGTAATGAATATGGCTGGTGTTGAATCTTGTGATTGTGAAGTTGATGCAAGTGGAAGCTCTCTTCAAGTGAAATATTCAAAGGAAATAAGTTCAGAAATGGAACTGGATGTCACTGAAGATATTGAAATGACCAGAATATATTTTGATGAGGCAAGTTCAGTTATCAAGGAAGACGCAAAAGTTGATATGCAAAAAGTGGCCACTCTTTTACAGCAGCATCCAAAGTACAAGGTCAAGATTACTGGACATACAGATCCAGTGGAAGAGGTGAAAGTAACCGGTGATGTGTCATTGCAACGCGCTCAAACAGTCAAAGATCAGCTGGTAAAGTTGGGAGCATATGAGAATAAGCTTTTGATTGTTGGACTCCAGGACTTTGACCCATCTACTGAAGATGCATCTGTTGCAGGTCAAGCGCAAAATAGAAGAGTAGTCTTTGAAGTGATCAGCAAAGAATAGGTCTTAAGAATAAATTCAAAGAAAAAGCCTCGAGAGATCGAGGCTTCTCTATTTTCGCTAAGATCAAATGATAAAGAAGAACGACCGTCAAACGATTAGAGCATGGGCCTTTTATGATTGGGCTAACTCAGCATATAACCTTGTTATCAGTACGGCCATATTTCCAATCTTTTATCAAAAGATGACTTCCAGCACTGATGTTGAAGGTGTGTTAAATGAGAAGGTTCAATTTTTTGGTTATGAATTTATCAATACAGAGATCTACAGCTATGTTGTTTCTTTTTCTTTTTTAATTGTTAGCGCTATTTCTCCAATTCTTTCTGGTATTGCCGATTACTCTGGAAGCAAAAAATCGTTTCTTAAATTCTTCTGCTATCTAGGGTCGCTAGGTTGTGCACTTTTATTCTTCTTCGATGTTGAATATCTGGAGCTTTCTATGCTATTTGTAATGATCGCTAGTATCGGGTTTTGGGGTAGTTTGGTGTTTTATAATGCATTCTTACCAGAGGTTGCTGATAATGTTCATCACGATAAAGTGAGTGCTCAAGGTTTTGCTTATGGCTATGTGGGAAGTTCCATTTTATTGGTTGCGATTTTGATACTGATTCAAACGAATATTATGCCTGCCAAGTTTGCCTTTCCGCTTGTTGCTTTATGGTGGGCTGGATTTGCACAAATAACCTATCACTACCTTCCAGACAATGTTTATGGTCGACAGCCAAAAGAAAAAGTAATTATTTGGAAAGGATACGAAGAATTGAGAAAGGTTTGGTTTGAGCTAGCAGATCAAATTAATCTAAGAAGGTTCCTCCGTTCATTTTTCGTTTATAGCATGGGCGTTCAAACTGTCGTAATTATGGCAGTGCTTTTTGCCAATAAAGAAATAGAGTGGAGTGATCAAGGAGAATCTGGGCTTATTATAAGTGTTCTTATTATTCAGTTCATTGCAGTTTTCGGAGCCTACGCATTTGCAGGATTATCAAAGAAATTGGGGAATATTAAAGTGATAGGAATTGCTTTAGTTATTTGGGTGTTTATCTGTTTTACCGCATATTTTATTAAAACCCCTACTCACTTTTATTTGCTGGCAGCATTGGTTGGATTGGTAATGGGAGGAATTCAAGCCTTATCGCGATCTACTTATTCTAAAATGTTGCCCGAAACACAGGACCATGCATCGTATTTTAGCTTTTATGATGTGCTGGAAAAACTAGGAATTGTCGTGGGTACATTTCTTTTTGGATTTATTGAAGGAATGACTTCAAGTATGAGGAATTCTGCCTTGGTCTTGATGGCATTTTTCATTATAGGTTTGTTTCTACTTTTCATGGTGAAGCCTCAAAAGAGTATATCACCTTTAACAGATTAATTTATTTTACGTGATAGCAGAATTTGATATTGCAATAGTTGGTGGTGGGATAGTTGGAGTGGCAACAGCTTATAAGCTGCAAAAAGCTTATCCGAATGCCAGTATTTCGGTGATTGAGAAAGAGCCCAAGTTGGCCAATCACCAAACCGGGAATAACTCTGGTGTTATTCACTCAGGCATATATTATAAACCAGGATCTTATAAAGCAAAGCTTTGCGTGGATGGCAGACGTGAACTGGTTGGCTTCGCTCAAGAGCACAAAATTGCTCATGATATATGCGGGAAAATTGTTGTGGCTACAGAAGAAAGCGAATTACCGCACTTGGATTTTATTTATGATCGGGGTATTCAAAATGGAGTTGAAGGCGTAGAACGGATAACAGCTGAACAAATCACAGAAATTGAACCGTATTGTAAAGGTATTGCTGGTATTCGTGTGGCATGCACGGGAATCATCGATTATCGAGCTGTAACAGAAAAGCTGGGTGAATTGCTAGAGAATGCACAAGCTAAAAGTCGAATTCTGCTAAATCATGAAGTAAAAGAAGTTGAGCATGAAACAAATGCGACCGTCCTAAAGACAAACCGCGGTGACATTCGAGCAAAATATGTCATTTTTTGCGGAGGTCTTCAGGCTGATCGATTGGCTAAAAAAGCCGATGTCAAACTTGATATGACTGTTCTGGGATTCCGTGGAGATTATTTTGTCTTATCTGAGAAGGCAAAACACAAAGTGAAGAATCTTATCTATCCAGTGCCGAATCCTGAATTCCCATTTTTAGGTGTGCATTTTACCAGAATGATTGATGGTGATGTGGAGTGCGGGCCTAATGCAGTTTTTGTGTTTAAGAGAGAAGGGTATAAGAAGACTGATTTTGATTTAAAAGATACGGCTGATGCTTTGGAGTATGCTGGGACTTGGAAGTTCTTTGCGAAGCATTGGCGTTATGGTATTGAGGAGTACCGCAGAGCATTTTCGAAGAAATTGTTTTTGGGTACACTTCAACGATTGATCCCTGATTTAAAAATGGAAGATTTAGATGAGGAGAGGGCAGGTGTTCGTGCTATGGCTCTGAGTAAAACAGGTGATATGATTGATGACTTTAAAATCGAGTACAAAGACAACTGTATCCATGTGTTGAATGCGCCAAGTCCGGCAGCAACTGCTTGTTTAGCTATTGGTGAAGAAGTAAGAAAAATGGCTTCGGACTACTTTAAGCTTGACTAGCTTGAAATTCTATAGTTTTCCTTAATGTCATTCCAATTAAATAGAAACTGAGAAATGACTTCATCTAATCGCTTAAGGAAAATTGGATTAGGAGTGTTCATGTTTCGGAAATAGTCAGATTGGAACTGATTCAATTCATACTTGAAAAACACACCTTTTGACATTGCATATCTCGTGTTCTTGGATGGATGATTGATTCGGGACATCCAAGATTGATATTTTGCAATAGTTTCTTTTAGAGTCATTGGTTCAACTGAAAGAGCTGAACCAAGCTTGCGATATATCTTTTCAGTTATTCGAACATCCTTGACGGAGTCGAAGTGCTCGCTCATTAACTTAATATTTCCTGCAACCACAACAAGAAGGAACTTGTCATAGTCTTCTTTTGAAATATTTGGTGTGGTAACGAACTCAGGGTCGTTATTAATGATTTCGACTACATCCTGAAATCCTTGTTCCACGAGATTTACAATAGAGTTTACAAAGAAGTTGGCCAGCTGGTCTTCTGTGAGCTTTTTCTTTTTAAATATAGTAAACATCTATTCTTTCGAGAGGTTGGTTCTTTAACTAGACCAAATGTAGACCTTATTAAACGCGGCTTTGAGTCGCTTCGTCCCTTGCTTATCAACAGAGTTTTCAACGATGATTTAGGGTGTTTGGTTATTTCTTGATGTCCATAATATCATCAGATCGTTAAATGAGCTCGAGTAGGTGTTGCTTCGGTGATGACTCAGAGTTACCTTCGTTTGTAATAGAATACAATGGCGATAAAACCTAAGATAATAAACAGAGAAATCAGTTGGTTGGCTTTCAATGAAAGGGTTCTTTCTGAGGCAGAAGATAGCAGTGTGCCTTTATTAGAACGGCTTAAGTTTCTTGGAATTTTCTCCAATAATCGAGATGAGTTTTTTAGGGTCAGAGTAGCTTCTGTGAAAAGATGGGCTGCCCTGAATGAAAAAATAGAAGCTACACACGATGATCCTAGAGATATTCTTGCGCAGATTCAACGAATCACTATTGGTCAACAACAAAAATATGAGCGGATTTACCAAGAGATAATTGAAGAGTTAAGAGCAAAGAATGTCTTTATTCTAAGCGAGAAACAGTTGAATGCATCTCAAAAACGTTTTGTAGAGGAATATTACAATGAGAAAGTTGATCCAGTCATTTCACCAATAATGCTTGATCAGGTTAAGGGTTTCCCCCATCTGCGAGATAAAGCGATCTATTTGGCCGCATGGTTAACAATTAATAAGGAAGGCAAGAAGCCTACGCATCAGTATTCGTTGGTCGAAGTCCCTGCCTCTTTACCTCGATTTATTGTTCTTCCTGAAGAAGAAGGTAAAAAGTCAATAATTATCCTTGATGACGTAATCCGTCATAATTTGAATTCTGTCTTTGAAGTGTTTAAGCCATCAAAAGTTGACGCTTATGCTTTTAAGATTACTCGAGACGCTGAATTGGATCTGGATAACGATATTTCCAAAAGTTTCCTAGAGAAAATGAAAAAGAGTCTCAAGCAGCGAAGAAGGGGAGCTCCTGTTCGATTCGTGTTTGATGCAGCTATGCCAAAGGAAATGCAGCGTTATTTAGCAAAAAAAATGTCTTTGACCACGGATGAAGATGCCTTTATCCCCGGAGCACGATATCACAATTTGAAGGATTTGATGTCTTTCCCTAAGATTAATCTCCCTAAAGCATACTATACAAAATTATCTCCCAATAAGCACCCTCATCTTGAGAAGTATGATAGCTATTTCACAGCTATCAAAAAGAAGGATGTGCTATTGCACTATCCGTATCAAAGTTTCAATCATGTGATTGAATTCTTAAAAGAAGCAGCATTGGATCCAGATGTGAGATCGATTAGAATTTGCTTGTACCGCGTTGCTGGCAGAAGCAAGGTTATTAATGCACTTATAAATGCTGCTAGAAATGGTAAAAAAGTAGTCGTAGTTTTTGAACTTCAGGCTCGTTTTGATGAGGAGAATAATATCTACTGGTCCAATATTTTGGAGGATGAAGGTGTGAAAGTATATTTCGGTTTTCCTGGAATGAAGGTGCACGGAAAAATTTGTCTCGTCACACGAAAAGAGAATGGGGCTAATCAGTATTACGCTAAAGTTGGAACTGGAAATTTTCATGAAGGGACATCCGCTTTATACGGAGACCTTTCTTTAATGACAGCAAGAAAGGATATTACAAGTGAAATTCATAAGGTTTTTGACTTATTCGAAAATGCCATTTGGCCCAATTACCGGTTTAAGCATTTGGTGCTTTCTCCTTTTTACTTGAGGAATAGACTTATTAGACTTATTAATGTTGAGATTAGGAATGCAAAAGCAGGAAAACCCGCTTATGTGACGCTAAAGCTAAATAGCCTGGTGGATAATAATTTGATCAATAAGTTATATCAAGCAAGTAAGGCCGGAGTGAAAGTCCGTTTGATTATCAGAGGTATTTGTTCCTTAGTTCCGGGTATTCCAGGTTTAAGTGAAAATATTCAGGTTATTAGTATCATCGATCGTTTCTTAGAACATGCTCGGATTTATGTTTTTTGTAATGATAATGATCCGCTTTACTTCATTAGCAGTGCTGATTGGATGGTTCGGAACCTCGATAGAAGAATTGAAGTTACATGTCCAATTTACGATTCATCTCTAAAGAAGGAAATTGATGATGTATTAACTATTCAATTTTCAGATAATACAAAGGCTAGGATGCTCATGCCAGACGGGAAATATATAGTTGATAAAGCCGATAAGAAAAAGGATATTCGCTCTCAGTACGTGTTGCACGAGTATTATAAAAAGAAGAGCAAACAAGGATGAAAGCATACCAATTCGCAGCTATTGATATCGGTTCTAATGCTGTGCGTCTTTTGGTGAGCAATGTCTTTGAAGATGGAGCTAAAGTCACTTATAAAAAGCAATCGCTTATTAGAGTGCCAATAAGATTAGGCGCTGATGCTTTTTTAAAACAACATTTCCCAGAAGAAAAAGTCAGAGATTTTATTGATACAATGCATGCGTTTAAGCATTTGTTGAATGTTTATCGTCCGCAGAAAGTCCGTGCCTTGGCTACTTCCGCATTTCGTGAGGCCGATAATGGTGTGGAAATAGTTAATCAGGTTTATAATGAAACTGGTATTAAAATAGAAATCGTCTCTGGAAAAGAAGAAGCAGAAGTGGTCTATGCCAATGGTTTGAGAGAGAATATGGATGTCGATAAGACATATTTGTATATGGATGTTGGGGGTGGAAGTACAGAGCTCACCCTTTTCAATAATCATGAAGCGGTAACTTCTCGATCCTTCAATATTGGTTCTATTAGATTGTTGCTAGGTATGGTTCCCGATCGGGATTGGGATGAAATGAAAACTTGGGTCAAGGATATTCAATCTACAGTAGATAAGGAGATAGCAATTATTGGATCCGGAGGAAATATCAATAAGTATTGTAAATTATTGATGAGGGATTATGGTGAATCCGTTTCATATGATGAGCTATATAATTTATATAAACGATTGAGAGGTATGTCATCAGAAGACCGCATTCAAGAACTCTACTTAAATCCTGATAGAGCGGATGTAATTGTACCTGCTGGAAAAATATTCACCAGTGTAATGCGCTGGAGCAAAGCAAAGAGTGCTTATATCCCAAAGATTGGTGTTTCTGATGGAGTGATCAAAATGCTTTATAAAGAGCACAAACTTGAAAATGCATTTTTGTAATTTGCAGGCGTAGTATGGCTAAAGCAAAGAATATAATCATCATCGAAGACAATGAAACATTTTCATTGCTAGTAACCCATTACCTCAAAAATAACTTGGGAAATGTTCAGGTTTATGTTGAGAATTCGGGAGCTCGTGCCATTGAATCTATAAAAAGGCTAAAACCAACAATCGTTATTTTGGATTATTACCTCGAAAATGACCTGTCAGCAAAGGATGTCATGAGAGTTATTAATTCTATGGATGTTCGTCCTAGTGTGGTGCTGTTGTCCTCTATAAAAGATCAAGCGGAAAAGGATGAAGTAATGGAAATGGGTATTGAGAAATTTGTTCCCAAGTCTAATGAAAGTCTATATGATTTGATTCAGGTTATAGAGACAATTTTAAGTCGCGATCAATCGTATGGTAATTCTGGGAAATCACGTTTGTCAATCAGTGCGATTATTGGTTTAATATCACTAATCATCTTTTTTCTACTAGCACTATACCTTTTTATTCAAAAGGGTTAATTGCCTTATTTTTAATATGTCGTTTGCGTTTTGACTGGCTGAATAATCGAGTTAAATCATAACCAATCCCTATGTTCGGTCTAACGTATAGACTGTAGAAAAAGGGGTGTCTATTTTCGTTTGATATGGTATACTTACTTGCCACGTTAATGTCAAAACTGAAGATAAACCCTTCTGCAGAATATACTTGAGTTCCAACGTGCATATTGATCCCGAAAACTGTTTGATCGTATTTGACATTCCCGATTTGTTCGTTGTAATAGTTGGTAACCCAGCCATATCCAAAGCCAATTCTAGGAAACAAGACCTCACTGCCAACATTAAAGTAGTAACGAAGACCCAGTTGATAGTTGAAGGAAGAGTTTAATCTAATGGTGTCAATCACTCGTTCATTAGCATATCCAAATGTACCGTAGAGTGCGAAATGGCCTGATCCCAACTCTGCATTGGTTCCATAGCCACCATAAATATTTCCAAAACCTCCACTTATATTGACGAATGGCGCTGACTCCTTCACCTGCTCTTGTCCTTTGATATTCGTCAGCGCAAAAAGAAAGATGATTATGACTAATACCCAATCAAGATGGGTCGTTAATGAGTTAGGTGTAGATTTCATCAACCAAATGGGCATATTTTGCCATTATAAATTTCCTTTTCAGTTTTAGAGAGGGTGTGAGTTCACCAGAATCAATGGCCCATGCAGATTCACAAAGTTCAATCTTCTTGACTTGTTCGAACTTACCATAACCCTGATTCATCTTATCAATTTCCTCCCAAATACGCTGCTTTAGTTTTTCATTCGTTGAAAGGTCTGCTTGGCTCTGACAGTTATATCCTTTCCTGTTACACCAATCCTTGCAGAAGTCTAAATCTGGCACAATCAATGCAGCTGGATGTTTTTGATTTTCACCAATCACCATGATTTGATCAATGAATCGGGAGGATTTATAGGTGTTTTCCATCGGTTGTGGAGCAACATACTTTCCTCCTGAGGTTTTGAAAATTTCTTTTTTACGGTCGGTGATTTTTAGATATTGGCCATCTACTAATGTGCCTATATCGCCAGTGCTGAACCATCCGTCTTCTGACAAGACTTGACGCGTCAATTCTGGTTGATTGTAATATCCCATCATCACGTTAGGACCTTTGATTAGAATTTCACCGTCTTCAGCAATTTTAATTTCAACGTTATGTAACTTCCGTCCGGTTGTGCCAAGCATGAAACCGCGATCAACAAAGGAATTTACGGATGCGACAGGAGATGTTTCAGTAAGTCCATAACCTTCTAATATTGGAATTTGAGCAGCACAGAAAATGGATGCCAAACGAGGCTGAAGGGCGGCACTACCGCTAGCTATTACTTCTACATTACCCCCTAGTGCTTCTCGCCATTTATTGAAGATCAATTTATTGGCAATACCAAGCTTAAATTCGTACCAAGCACCATTTTCACCATAAGGTTTCCAGTTTTCAGCTAAGGCCACAGCCCAGAAAAATAGAGATCTTTTAATACCAGTAAGTTCTGACCCCTTGGTCATAATTTTATCAAATACCTTTTCTAGTAATCGAGGAACAGCCGTGAAAACTTGGGGTTGTACTTCTCTAATATTATCTCCAATAGTGTCCATTGATTCAGCATAATAGACCGAAACGCCAGTGTACATTAAAAGATAAAGTACCATCCGCTCATATACATGACAAAGTGGAAGGAAACTTACTGCCTTTGCATTTTCATCACATGGAATACGCTCTCTGCTGCCAATAACATTTGATACGATGTTATTATGAGAAAGCATTACTCCTTTCGGATTACCAGTTGTTCCACTAGTATATATAAGAGTAGCTAGATCACTTGCTTTAATTGCAGCTTTTCTTGATTCTATGTCTTCTGTAGAAGTTTTCTCACCTCTAGCTTTGAAGTCTGAAAAATGTTCCGTGCCATTAATTTTTTCAAACGAGACGATTAACCTCAGGGAAGGAACATTGTCTTTTACCTCATTTACTTTATCTAATAAGTCAGTGCTACTGACAAAACAAATCTTGACCTCTGCGTCATTAAGTATATACTCATAATCTTTTGGAGATATAGTCGGATAGATTGGGACACTTATGGCTCCGCTCATTTGAATTCCAACATCTACGATATTCCACTCAGGTCTATTGTTAGAAATCATCGAGACCTTATCGTTTGGTTTAATACCAGCTTCGACTAATGCTTTGCTCACCATCATTGCTTGGTCAACAAAGCTTTTAGTAGATGTTTTAACCCATTTGCCATCAACCTTGGCAGCAAGTGAATCATCTTGAGGAAATTTTTCTAATTGAAAGTATGGTATATCGAAAAGCCTAGTAACTTCCATGGGTCAGTGTTTTGGTTAGCACCCAAATTTAACTCCTGACCTCCTAGGTCGCAAGAAATATTTTATTTTGCAATACCAAAGTCCTGTACATAGTTGAAGCGCCATCTTTCATGAGGCTCTAATGACACGCCAACCAGCTTCATTTCAGGGTCAAGTATGTTTTTTCGATGACCGAAATTGGGGACATTTCTATCTATTAATAGATCAATAAAAGCATCAACCGCGTCCTCATTGCCATAATTACAGTTTTCGTTAATAGCCATAAAATGATGTTCGAGGTCAGAAATACGATCTCTAAACGGCTTTCCTTTTGAAGAATTATGACCGGTTCTGCCAGATTGACCCATATCTATAGCATGAGCTTTGGCAAAATCACTCAACTGTTTATCGGGCAAGAGAGGATTCATTTTAGGAGTTTCTTCTAACTCTTTGATAAGATCTTTTACCAATTTGTCCTTTTTAATATCCTTAGACTTAATATAATCAGCAAAATATGTTTCCGTAAAAAGACGGGGATTAATCCTCAAAAGGTTCATATAGAAAATGGACTCCTTTTCTGTTTCAGACAAGAAGTCAACATGTGATGCTGAATTCGCTTTGGCTAGGGTAGAATCCGGCCATAGCTTAAATATGTCATTATCTTGAGCATGCAGATTCAAACTCAACATGAAAGTCAAAGCCGATACTAGCGCAATTCTATTTCTCAAAAACCAATTCACCGTTTACCCATGTTTTTAATACACTAACCTCTTTCAATGCCTGATCGCTGCAGTTCATCAAATCTTGATCCAACATCACCATATCTGCATATTTCCCAATTTCTAAACTTCCTTTTACAGAATCCTCAAAATTAGCTACTGCAGGCCAAATTGTGATGCCTCTTAACGCTTCTTGTCTTGAAAGTGATTCTCCTATGGCAAAACCATCTTCTGGAAAACCAGATAGGTCTTTACGAACAGTTGCTGCATAGAATGTTTTGATTGGTGATATATCCTCTAGAGGAAAGTCGGTGCCTAGTGCGATTAGACCATTTTGATTCATCATGGTTTTGAGGGCATATGCTTGACCAATCCTTTCTGACCCTAATCGGTCTTCAGCCCAATACATATCTGAAGTAGCATGAGTAGGCTGCATAGATGGAATCACTGTATATGCTCCAAACTTGTCTTGATCATCTTCATGCACGACTTGCGCATGTTCAACCCTCCATCTTCTGTCGTTGGCTGTTTTCAATACTGACCCCATCGCATCTAAGGTGATTCGGTTAGCTCGATCTCCTATGCAATGAACATTTAATTGGAAGTTGTTTTCAAAACAAGCCTTAGCCCACTTTCGAATTGAGTCCTCTGGTGCGATGATCAGACCACTGTTCAAGCTGTCATCAGAATAGGGAGCCAGCAATGCCGCACCTCTTGATCCGAGAGCGCCATCAGCATATAGCTTGATTGACTTAGCCGTTAAACGCTCGGTTTTATATCCTAAGGTTTTAAGACTATCAATTAAATCGTTGTTTGCACTGTACATAGCATATACCCGCATTTTTAAAAATGACTCATGACTTTCATTTATAAGGTCAATTTCTTCTTTACTCAATCCTCCATCGCAAACAGTTGTTAGACCTAGCGCGAAGCAATCTTCTTGGGCTATTTTTAAAGAGTTCAATTTGAACTCTTTAGAATATTTTGGAATTACAGGCTGGATTAAACTTTCCGCTTCATCAATCAAAACACCAGTCGGCTTGCCATTGAAAAGGACTATTTCTCCGCCTGCTATTTTGCTTTCGCTTGTTATACCAGCAAGGTTCAATACGTTCTCACTAGCCAAAACTGCATGACCATCCACTCGTTTTAAAACTATGTAATGATCAGGGAAAAGCTTGCTCAACGTATCATTCCTAGGAAACTCCTTTACTTCCCAATCGTTCTGATCCCAACCTCTACCTCTAATCCACTTGCCCTCATAATTGGATATGTAGCTCGATATTTTTGACACCACCTCATTAAAAGAAGTGGTTTCTACCAAGTTCAATTGATGTTTTTCATTTCCATAGCCTAAAAAATGAGAATGCGCATCAATAAATCCAGGATAAATATAGCGACCGGCTGCATCAATTTTTTGCTTGCCCTTATATCCATTGAGGATTTGATGCTCAGCACCAATAGCCACAATTTTGCCTTGATTTACTGCAATGGCTTGTGCCTTGGAAAAGGAGTCATCAATGGTGTAAATAATTGCGTTATGAATTATTAGATCTACCTGAGTGCTTGAAGTACAAGCGTTTAGTAATATAAAGACCAATATAAAAGGGGTAATTCTCATGAACGATTGTAATTATGTTGTAACCAAAAGGACCTTAGATAAGGAATAAGTATTATAAGCAGCAAAACTATGGCAGGAGATCTATATCTCATTATAGCTCCAAAAACATGAGGCTTTCTGGCAATGTGTTTACTTCATATATATAAGGTCTAAATAACACATTGGCCAAAGCTTGAGGTATTGATGCGATTACCGATAGAATACTTTCTTTTAAATAGGGCATATCAAATGAGCTGCCAGGAGAAATAACCTGGACATGATTTAGAAAGTCATTCTGTTTGCGCACTATATACTCGATGAGGTCGAATCCTGCGAGATAACCCATGTATGATCCTGTTAATAGAATTCCCGTCCAAATCAATACTTGATTAAGTCGCTTGATGTTCTGTTTTTCTCTCAATACATGAACTGCAAAAGCAGGAATTAAAGCCGCAATAAAGTAGATTTTTAAAGAGAATAGAATAAGCAGGGATACAGCAGCTAAGGTTAGAGATGTGAGTTTAGGTTTGAAGTGTGCAAAATTGACTTTCAAAAACGCCCCAATTCCGAAGATTAAGAGAGCCTCTTTCAATCCACCCGACATCCATACTAAGCTTGATGGGAAAAGAACGGCTAGTGTAATGGCAAGGTTTTTATCATTATCACTGTCGATTAATGACTCTGCACACCATTTTATGCCAATGAATGCTAAGAAGCTGAAGAAAAGTCCGTGCACTTCATAGTATCCAAAGCTTAGAAAAGCTAAAAGCGCATTCACTTTAATCATAAAATGATTATCGTTATAAATGCCTGAATCAAAAGGTTTAATCCATGCATTCATTTGCTCAAAATAGAGTAATCTGAAAGCTTCTTGATCGGAATACAAATTGAAAATGATTTTAAAAAAATGAATTGGATTTTCATAAAACACCTGATTGAGAAGTATTCCATCATCAAAAAAACGATAAATATCAGCAGTGGATCGATCGGTATAATAATAAGTGAATAGCCATTGAAGGGCGAAAGTCCCTAGTACTTTTGCAGTGAATAATCCAAGAATACGCGTGCTCGACATACCGCCTCTCCATTTCAGAAGAAACCATATAAAGATTAAATACCAAATTCCACTGAAAATTATTCCTTCGATTTGCACACTTCAAAGTAAATCTTCTTAAAACAAATCAGACTTTAGAAATGAATACCAGCTATGAAAAGTTAATTTTGGCGCTCAAATTTGAATCATGAGTCAACCAACAGACTACAGTCCAGAAGAAACAGCAAAAACACTTGGTTTATTGCCGGAAGAATACAGTCAAGTTGTTAAGTATTTAGGTAGAATACCCAACTTCACTGAGCTTTCTATTTATTCAGTAATGTGGTCAGAGCACTGTTCTTATAAGAATAGTATCAAGTGGCTAAAGACTCTGCCAAAAAAAGGACCGGCAATTCTAGCGGAGGCTGGAGAAGAGAATGCGGGTTTAGTAGACATTGGTGATGGTTTAGCCTGTGCCTTTAAAATAGAGTCGCATAATCATCCGTCAGCAATTGAACCTTATCAAGGAGCTGCAACAGGAGTTGGAGGTATCAATCGAGATATTTTTACAATGGGCGCGCGGCCAGTCGGTCAGTTGAACAGTCTTCGATTCGGTGATCCTAATTCTGAAAGAACAAAATGGTTGCTTAAAGGCGTTGTAAAAGGAATTGGGGACTACGGCAACAGTTTTGGAATTCCAGTGATTGGTGGTGAAGTCTACTTCGATGAATCCTACAATCAAAACCCATTGGTAAATGCGATGTCGATTGGAATTGTTGAAACACATAAAACGATCTCTGCAATTTCTGAAGGACCTGGTAATCCAGTATTTATTGTTGGCTCGAGCACAGGAAAGGATGGAATTCATGGAGCAACATTTGCTTCAGGTGATTTATCTGATGATAGTGCGGATGACTTGCCGTCAGTTCAGGTTGGCGATCCATTTCAAGAGAAGTTGTTGCTTGAAGCCTCATTAGAAATTGCTGATACGGATTGTATTATTGGTATGCAGGATATGGGCGCAGCGGGCATTACATGCTCTACTTCCGAGATGTCCGCTAAAGGTGAATGTGGTATGGATATATATTTAGATCGAGTTCCAACTCGTCAAAAGAATATGTTGCCTTTTGAAATCTTATTGAGTGAGTCACAAGAACGAATGCTTGTTGTGGTTAAGAAGGGCAGAGAGCAAGAGGTTCTGAATATTTTCGATAAATGGGACTTGAACTGCGTTGAAATTGGCGTTGTAACAGAAGGTAATCAGCTTCGATATTTTATGGATGATAAGCTGGTAGCCGAGGCTCCTGCAGACTCATTAGTTTTAGGTGGAGGAGCTCCAGTTTATGAAAGAGAATATACCGAGCCAGCTTATTTTGCAAAGGCTCAGGCATTTGATCAGTCTATAGTTAAACAGCCAACTGACCTTAAAGAAGTTGCTCAATTCCTAATTGGGCATGTTAATATCGCATCTAAAAGATGGGTAACAGACCAATATGATTCTATGGTGGGGACAATTAATATGTCTACCAACAAGCTGAGTGATGCAGGAATCATCAGTATAAAAGGAACCAATAAGGCAATTGCGGCTACGGTTGATTGCAATGCTAGATACGTTTATGCAAACCCTGAAGAAGGATGTGCTATGGCCGTTGCAGAAGCTGCCCGAAATATTGTATGCTCTGGAGGTAAACCAGCCGCTATTACGAATTGCTTGAACTTTGGTAATCCATATAGTCCAGAGGCATATTGGCAATTTGTTGGAGCAATTAAAGGAATGAGCAAGGCTTGCCTGGCTTTTAAAACTCCAGTTACTGGCGGGAATGTTAGTTTTTACAATCAATCTACAATTGACGGTAAAACAGTGCCAGTTCTCCCGACTCCAACGATAGGAATGATTGGATTGATTGAATCCAAAGAGCATATCACCTCACTGGCGATTGCCAAGACAGGATTGAATTTGATTTTAGTTGGGGAGCATTCTGATGATATTTCGAGTTCGCAGTATCTAATTCAGTATCACAAAGAGCAATTGTCTAAATCGCCAAACTTTGATCTAGATAAGGAGGTTCAAATGCAAAGTGCGCTTTTGGCTATAATTCAATCTGGACTGGTCTCAGCGGCACATGATGTTTCAGATGGGGGTCTTTTTACAACATTGCTTGAAATGACCACTACATACGGAATAGGGGTAGAGGTCAATATAAGCGCTGAAGGAAGGTTAGATGGTTTCTTGTTCGGTGAATCTCAGTCAAGAGTCATGGTGGCGATAGAAGATGATAAACTTGATCAATTCAAGAAGGAGATGGAAAAAGCTACAGTTCCTTTTTCAATGCTTGGTAAGTCTAAAGGTGATAGTATTAAAATCAATGATATTAACTTCGGTACTATTTCCAACCTTTATGACACATACAGCAATGCTTTGCATAAAATGATGAGTTAATAGAAGATGTTGTTTCAAAAAAAAAGCCGCTAATAAGCGGCTTTTTTTTTGTGTATTAAATTTTCTAGTTGGTGATAATCAGCTTTTGAGTGCCTTTGTACTCTCCAGCCTTAACTTCTAGTATATAAGCACCTTTCGCTAGATCGCCAACATATATCGATTCATTCACCATTGAATCATTGTAGCTTGCCTTTTTCACGATTCTCCCGCTGTAATCAAGAAGAATTAATTCCAAAGACTTCATAGACGTTAAATTAGCATCTATATTTATGTGGTCGGAAGCAGGGTTTGGGTAAATGCTGATCTGTTCCATGAAAGCCTCAGGAATACCCAATACATTTATTGTAATCAATTCACAAGTGGTGTCTGAACCGCAAACATTCGAAACATATTGACAAACCTCGAACTCACCTAACCTCAAGAAGAAGTGTCTGGGATCGCTTAGAGAACTATAAGTTGAATCAGAGAATGTCCACCAATATTCATCAGCATTAAAAGACTCGTCAATAAACTTGACGGTCGAAGTCACTTGCTCATATGAGAAGCCTCCAGTAGGCGCAACAGGGATGTTATATACTTGTGAGTTTTGACAGTCGTTAGTCCATCCGTCCATTATAATAGTTAACTCAACGTCAAAAGGTCCAGGAGCTTGAAATAAATGTTGAGGGTTGGTAAGGTTGCTAATAGCGGTACTGTCGCCAAAATCCCAATCATAAGCGCTCAAGGTTGAATTATAGAACACACCAGAATTATACATAGTACTTGACGCTATTCTTGACGAACTATTAGAGAAATCAACGATTTTTTCTCCATCTTCATTAAAGGTAAGGCACTCAAAACCATAGCTGAAATTCGCATTGAAGTTGTATTCAATTAAGGGTTCAATTAATACATCTGCATCGAATGGCAAACCATTTGCATTAAACAAGGACACCGATGCTGGAGTAACCCAAAATGTATCGCCTCCCGCTACAACTTGACCCACAGCAAGTAAATCTTGATCTCCATCACCTTCTTCCCAGTCTGTTGTGCTTATAAGCACTGGGGTCTCTCCGAAGTACTCCAAGGTTAAAACGTAATCATCATCTCTTAATAGATTGACAGGCTCGTTGAAAATAGCCGTGTAACGCAGCCTTCCTGTATAGTTGGTGTCAACATCATATTTGTTGATGCGAACGCTAGAGGAAGCAAGAGCTCCGATCGCAGTGTCAGGTACATTTCCTGGCCCTTCAAGCCAAATTTTACCAAGCACTTCGAAATTATCTCTGTACAAACCTTCATGATTTGCGTAGAATGAAAACCCATGCACGATCATTGATTGAGGTGCGTCAAAACGCTGACCTAACCCTACAAGTCTCTGAGATCCAAGTGGAGCCTTGATGGCAAGTGTTCTTGTGTCGGTTCCTCTCGCAGCTGTATATCTTACACTATCTTTTCCGCAATTGAGGGCTGTGTTGGTTGCAACGGCAACATTTTGACATTCGGTTATTTCGCCACATGACGTCATCATAGTCTGACAAACCCAGTATGTTCCGGGTTGTAAATATTTATGTGAAGGATCCTCAGATTGACTAGTATTACCATCTCCAAAATCATATGAAATATTCGTGAAGATGGAACTTGCAGGGGTTTCATTTGTGAAATCAACATCTAGGTTGCTGGTTATATAAGAGAACCCTTGTTCTGGCTTTTCATCGATAATTTGAGTTCTTGAACTTTGGCAATTAAGTTGCGACCAGCTAAATATCCGAGCTGTTAAAGTTGCTGCAAAAGGTCCATTAGTAGGATAAAAGTGCAAAGGGTTAGAGGTTTGTTGAACGGGAGAACCATCCCCATAATTCCAAGTTTGAGCTCCTGGCTGATTGAAGAAGGCGTACCTGTTATACATTCTATGGTCAACAAGGATGGAAGCATCATTGAAAAACTCCACAGTATCTCCCAATTCATCAAACAAACACTCAGGATCATTTATGAAGCTCGCTGTTAAGCTATAAGTTACAAGCGGCTCAATAAAGAAGTCTGCGTCAAAGGCTATCCCGTTTGGATTCGGAGAGAAAACATCTGACTTCACCCATCCGCTGCCTTGGTATGCCCCTGATAGCCATTCTTGATCTCCATCTCCACCGCCTAGAACTTGATCATATTCATTATGAAGAAATGAA
Organism: uncultured Flavobacteriales bacterium; assembly: GCA_905479105.1. Lineage (GTDB taxonomy): Bacteria > Bacteroidota > Bacteroidia > Flavobacteriales_G > Salibacteraceae > SHAN690. Next base: position 333,750 of record CAJQLE010000002.1, on the reverse strand, counting down.
AAGGAGTTAGAATCATTCTCAGTCCTTATGACCACTGTATATGAATTACCTGTTGTTATTGTGTTGAATAATGAAACGTTAGAGTAGTAATCAAAAGAGTATACTGTATCCGTTGTATCTATATAGCCAATATTGATTGTATCAGATGCTAAAAGAATATTACCTGGAACACTGTCTACTGTCGCATTCCTAATTTCTATTATCACAGACATAGAATCACTGTAGTTCAAATTGGCGTCAAATGAATCAGTTTTGAAGCCATAGAATTTGACACCACTAATAGATATGTCTTGAGGAGCTTCATAGTATTGATATACAGCACTAGTTAAAAGCGGATTTAAACTAAGAGTGTCGAAGTTGCTTGATTTGGAATAAGTGTATTTCAGGGTGTCTAATTGACAAGTAACGGTTTGGGCAACTGAGGAGCCTAAAACAGCAAACATTACTATCAAAAACAGTGAGTATCCTTTGGTCATAAAACTGGGTATATAATAAATATGTATTGCTAGACGCTTATAATATGTTTAAAGTTGACTTATAAAGTCGGTAAATTTAAAGAATATTGTATTCGAAGCGAGTTTCACTTTGTCAATGAAATATATGAATGTATTAATCACAGGAGTCTCCAAGGGAATTGGTAAAGCACTCCGAAATGAATTTATATCTCAAGGCCATCATGTCTGGGGTATTAGCAGGGAAGATGACCGTAATGCAACCGAGTCTCCATCATATCACCATATTCAATTTGATTGGATCGATTTCGATGATCTTTCGGCAACTCTTATAAAGGTGATGCAAGGTTGTAAATTCGATATTGTCATTAATAATGCCGGATATTTAAGTAAAGGGAATATCACAGATGATAAGATTGAGGGTTTCAATAATCATATGAAGGTGAACGTTTGGAATGTATTAGAGATAACAAGACTTCTTATAACGAAAGGTATGCTGGGCGAGGGGGCTCATGTTGTGAATATTGGCAGTATGGGTGGGGTTCAGGGCAGTTTAAAGTTTGAAGGACTGTTTTCATACTCTGCAAGCAAAGCCGCTTTAGCGACCCTAACTGAGTGTTTAGATGCTGAACATGGAGGTAAGTCACTTTCTTTCAATTACTTAGCACTTGGCGCGGTGAATACAGAGATGCTCAAAGAGGCATTTCCTGGATACATTTCACAAGTCAATCCTGAAAATATGGCGAAATACATAGTTGCTTTTTCATTGACTTCTGGACAATTAATGAGTGGGAAGATCATTCAGGTGTCAAAAGTTGACCCTAAAGGCTAATTTTTTTTATCTGATAATCAGAGGTTTAATCATGAATGAGCTGTTTGAGGTCTGTTTTCTTCATCTTTTTTATGGCATAGGCTTGCGCAAATCAAATATGGTTTTATCTTTGCGCTCCCTTTGAAAGAAGGATGTTCTTTGAAAAGATTGAAAAGATAGAAAAGCCAGCATGTATCCATGGGATTTTGATCTGATTGTATTATTAGTTTTTACAACGGAGAGTTTGATCCTGGCTCAGGATGAACGCTAGCGGCAGGCTTAACACATGCAAGTCGAACGGTAACATAGTCAGCTTGCTGATTGATGACGAGTGGCGCACGGGTGCGTAACGCGTATGCAACCTACCTTTAACTGGAGGATAGCCCGAAGAAATTCGGATTAATACTCCATAATATATGTCCTTCGCATGTTGGACATATTAAAGCTTTGGCGGTTAAAGATGGGCATGCGTAACATTAGCTAGTTGGTAAGGTAACGGCTTACCAAGGCTACGATGTTTAGGGGGCCTGAGAGGGTTATCCCCCACACTGGAACTGAGACACGGTCCAGACTCCTACGGGAGGCAGCAGTGAGGAATATTGGTCAATGGACGAAAGTCTGAACCAGCCATGCCGCGTGCAGGAAGACGGCCCTACGGGTTGTAAACTGCTTTTATACGGGAATAAACCCTTGAACGTGTTCGAGGCTGAAGGTACCGTACGAATAAGCACCGGCTAACTCCGTGCCAGCAGCCGCGGTAATACGGAGGGTGCAAGCGTTATCCGGATTTATTGGGTTTAAAGGGTGCGTAGGCGGGCTATTAAGTCAGTGGTGAAATCTCTCAGCTTAACTGGGAAACTGCCATTGATACTGATAGCCTTGAATTTAGTTGAAGTAGGCGGAATGAGGCATGTAGCGGTGAAATGCATAGATATGCCTCAGAACACCGATCGCGAAGGCAGCTTACTAAACTAACATTGACGCTGAGGCACGAAAGCGTGGGTAGCAAACAGGATTAGATACCCTGGTAGTCCACGCTGTAAACGATGATTACTCGCTGTTGGCGATACACTGTCAGCGGCCAAGCGAAAGTGATAAGTAATCCACCTGGGGAGTACGTTCGCAAGAATGAAACTCAAAGGAATTGACGGGGGCCCGCACAAGCGGTGGAGCATGTGGTTTAATTCGATGATACGCGAGGAACCTTACCAGGGCTTAAATGTAGAACGACCGATTTGGAAACAAGTCCTCTCTTTGAGCGGTCTACAAGGTGCTGCATGGTTGTCGTCAGCTCGTGCCGTGAGGTGTCGGGTTAAGTCCCTTAACGAGCGCAACCCCTATCTCTAGTTGCCAGCGGATAATGCCGGGGACTCTAGAGAAACTGCCCGCGCAAGCGGTGAGGAAGGCGGGGATGACGTCAAATCATCACGGCCCTTACGTCCTGGGCTACACACGTGCTACAATGGTCGGTACAATGGGCAGCTACCACGCAAGTGGATGCGAATCTCTAAAGCCGATCTCAGTTCGGATTGAAGTCTGCAACTCGACTTCATGAAGCTGGAATCGCTAGTAATCGGATATCAGCCATGATCCGGTGAATACGTTCCCGGGCCTTGTACACACCGCCCGTCAAGCCATGGAAGCCGAGGGTGCCTGAAGTCGGTTGCCGTAAGGCGCTGCCTAGGGTAAAATTGGTAACTGGGGCTAAGTCGTAACAAGGTAGCCGTACCGGAAGGTGCGGCTGGAATACCTCCTTTTTAGAGAAAACAATCGGTATATGCTGGCTATCTTTTCATCTATTATAAAATAGAAAACTGAGTTGTGCGTCCCGAATCCCATTCAGGGATTCCAGAAGGGCTCGGGCTCATGTATAGTCCCGTAGCTCAGCTGGTTAGAGCGCTACACTGATAATGTAGAGGTCCGCGGTTCAAGTCCGCGCGGGACTACCCAAATTTTGGGGGATTAGCTCAGCTGGCTAGAGCGCCTGCCTTGCACGCAGGAGGTCATCGGTTCGACTCCGATATTCTCCACTAGTCAGGTTTTCTATCTTTTTAAATTGTTGGAATAGTATTTTGATGGTGCAAATCCATCTCCAACACAAACTCATCAAAAGTGATGAGTGTAGTTCTTTGAAATCTTGGATAATATAGAGTAGAAAATTAACAAGAGCAAACGGTGGATGCCTTGGCTCTCAGAGGCGATGAAGGACGCGACAAGCTGCGAAAAGCTGCGGGGAAGTGCAAATAACTTTCGATCCGCAGATGTCCGAATGGGGAAACCTAGCAGGTTGAAGACCTGTTGCCACTTCGGTGGTGCCAACCCGGTGAACTGAAACATCTAAGTAACCGGAGGAAAAGAAAACAATAGTGATTCCCTAAGTAGTGGCGAGCGAACGGGGAACAGCCTAAACCAGCGTTGTTTCGGCAATGTTGGGGTTGTAGGACTACAATGTGGAATATGTATTTTTAGTGGAACAGTGATGGAAACACTACCATAGAGGGTGATAGTCCCGTATACGAAAAAAATGCATTACCTAGTAGTATCCTGAGTAGGGCGGGACACGTGAAATCCTGTCTGAATCTGCCGGGACCATCCGGTAAGGCTAAATACTCCTGAGAGACCGATAGTGAACAAGTACCGTGAGGGAAAGGTGAAAAGCACCCTGAACAAGGGAGTGAAATAGTACCTGAAACCGTTTGCTTACAAGCGGAGGGAGCCTTCGGGTGACCTCGTGCCTTTTGCATAATGAGCCTACGAGTTACTCCTCAGTAGCAAGGTTAATTCCATTGATGGAAGTAGCCGAAGCGAAAGCAAGTCTTAACAGGGCGTGTAGTTACTGGGGGTAGACGCGAAACTTAGTGATCTACCCATGGTCAGGTTGAAGCTCTGGTAACACAGAGTGGAGGACCGAACCCGTATACGTTGAAAAGTGTTGGGATGAACTGTGGGTAGGGGTGAAAGGCTAATCAAACTAAGAAATAGCTCGTACTCCCCGAAATGCATTTAGGTGCAGCCTCGGAATCGAGTGTCATAGAGGTAGAGCTACTGATAGGGCTAGGGGGCTTCACCGCCTACCAACCCCTGACAAACTCCGAATGCTATGACATATGTCCGGGAGTGAGGGCATGGGTGCTAAGGTCCATGTCCGAGAGGGAAACAACCCAGACCATCAGTTAAGGTCCCGAAGTATATGCTAAGTTGTTCAAACGAGGTTTGACTGCATTGACAGCTAGGATGTTGGCTTGGAAGCAGCCATTCATCTAAAGAGTGCGTAACAGCTCACTAGTCGAGCGGTCGAGCGTGGATAATAATCGGGCATAAGCATATCACCGAAACTGTGGATTTATGGTAGGGGAGCATTCTAGTGGCGTTGAAGGTGTGTCGTGAGGCATGCTGGAGTAACTAGAAAAGAAAATGTAGGCATAAGTAACGATAATTCGGGTGAAAAACCCGTACACCGTAAGACTAAGGTTTCCTGATCAATGCTAATCAGATCAGGGTTAGTCGGGGCCTAAGGCGAACCCAATGGGGTAGTCGATGGATAACAGGTTAATATTCCTGTACTTGTATATATTGCGATGTGGGGACGAAGAACCGTACTTACTACGTGCTGACGGAAATGCACGTTGAGCCTAGTCTTCGGACGAAGCGAAGTAGGGAAAGTGCTTCCTAGAAAAGCCAATAAGCTTCAGATATATGCAACCCGTACCCTAAACCGACACAGGTAGTCGAGGAGAGTATCCTAAGGTGCTTGAGTGAATCATGGCTAAGGAACTAGGCAAATTAGCCCTGTAACTTTGGAAGAAAGGGCGCCTCCCTAGCTTGCTAGGAGGCCGCAGTGAATAAGTCCAGGCGACTGTTTATCAAAAACACATGGCTCTGCTAAATCGAAAGATGATGTATAGGGCCTGACACCTGCCCGGTGCTGGAAGGTTAAGAGGTGGGGTTATCCTTCGGGAGAAGCTCTAAATTGAAGCCCCAGTAAACGGCGGCCGTAACTATAACGGTCCTAAGGTAGCGAAATTCCTTGTCGGGTAAGTTCCGACCTGCACGAATGGTGTAACGATCTGGACACTGTCTCGGCCATGAGCTCAGTGAAATTGTAGTAGCGGTGAAGATGCCGCTTACCCGCAATGGGACGGAAAGACCCCGTGAACCTTCACTACAGCTTAGCATTGAATTTGGATTATTGATGTGTAGGATAGGTGGGAGACTTTGAAGCATGAACGCTAGTTTGTGTGGAGTCGTCCTTGAAATACCACCCTTTAATCGTTTGAATTCTAATCCTTTATGGAGACATTGCTTGGTGGGTAGTTTGACTGGGGTGGTCGCCTCCAAAAAAGTATCGGAGGCTTCTAAAGGTACCCTCAGCACGCTTGGTAACCGTGCGCAGAGTGTAATGGCACAAGGGTGCTTGACTGTGAGACCGACAAGTCGAACAGGTACGAAAGTAGAGCATAGTGATCCGGTGGTTCCTTATGGAAGGGCCATCGCTCAAAGGATAAAAGGTACTCCGGGGATAACAGGCTGATCTCCCCCAAGAGCTCACATCGACGGGGAGGTTTGGCACCTCGATGTCGGCTCGTCACATCCTGGGGCTGGAGAAGGTCCCAAGGGTTGGGCTGTTCGCCCATTAAAGTGGCACGCGAGCTGGGTTCAGAACGTCGCGAGACAGTTCGGTCCCTATCTATTGCGGGCGTTAGAAGTTTGAGAGGACCTCCTTTTAGTACGAGAGGACCGAAGGGGACGAACCTCTGGTGTACCTGTTGTGGCGCCAGCTGCATCGCAGGGTAGCTATGTTCGGACGAGATAAGCGCTGAAAGCATCTAAGCACGAAACTCACCTCAAGATGAGACTTCTTTTAAGGGTCGTTAAAGATGATGACGTTGATAGGTCGTAGGTGTAAAGGTAGAAATGCCACAGCCGAGCGATACTAATTGCCCGTAGATTTTCTACACATTCTATATTATCCGAGATTTTATAATATTTATGATTTTACGGTGATTATTGCAGTGGGGATCACCTCTTCCCATTCCGAACAGAGAAGTTAAGCCCACTTGCGCAGATGGTACTAGGGTAATACCTGGGAGAGTATGTCATTGCCGGTTTTAAAAAGCCTCGTACTTTTAGTGCGAGGCTTTTTTTTTGCATTAGTTTAATACAATAGTTTGAAATCACTTTTTACCTATATCATATTTTTGTATTTAATATTAATAGGCTCCTCTTCTTTTGGGCAGATTGTATCTAAATATGGTAATTTAAATTGGGTGGATGATAGCCTCCAAGGCTTTCATAGTTCTCATTTTAGTGGATTTAGGGCAATGGATTTTCTAAATGAAGATGCTATTGGTTACTATAATCTTGTCCAACGAGATTCGTTAGACGATGACACTAGTTCATTTTCACGCATTAGTTATATGTTGGGTGCTAATGCGAATCAGAAACTAACTGCCTTATTAGCCCGACCGATATCCGATGATCAGAACTTTTTAGTTTACTTCAATAGGTTAGCGTATCCAGGATGGATGGCACGTTCCTTTTCTCGAGGAACTGACATAGGAGGAAAGTACTCAAATCTCGATATTGGTGGTTTTATAATAGAAACATCAATAGATGCATTTATCAAGGATAATGAAATGAATGGTGGTCTAAAGGGTGATTTATATTCTATTTCAGGCGACCAGAGTCAAAGAGATTTTGGTAGTATATCCTCTGATGTCTTTTTGAATCAAGCTTATTGGAGAAGAACATCAATTAATGGAGGTGTTTCTATTAAAAGATTGATATCTAACACTTCACGCTCTAAAATTCTAACTGGACTTACTGGAAATCTGCATAGTTTGAAGTTTGTCTATACTGACGAAAGTCCCGATAGTGTTTTTTATTCAGTTTTTAAAAGTGTCAATAGTGTTGAGTCTTTTCGAGATTCTATAAGATCTATTTCTGCGGGCACTTCGTTATTTTTAGATTATTCGCGACAGGTTGATTCAAATAAGACCCTGAATGCGAGGACAAGTGTTTCATTCGATATTGTTGATTATTCATCAAATAGCTTGTCTAGGAACTTTATTAATGCTTCCATTGAAGAGGAGTTCGGTTATACAACAGATTCTTATGAATTTAAAGCAAAGAGCACGTACTATTTTTCTGGATTTAATGTGGGTGACATACTGTTAGGAACAAGTCTTGGATTGGGCAGTTTAGGCAAGCCTTCAGCATTTTCTGTTGGTTTTGGGTTTAAGCTATTTGGAAATTATTCACTAGTCGAACCATTGATGATTTATCAGCTTTATGATGGTCAATTCGGGAGCGTTAGAATAGATTATGAAAAAACGAGATCGCTTAAGGCGGGTGGTACAATAGTTTACGGTTCAAAACTGAGTTCTATACAGTTGGGAGTTGAAACTGAGTCATTGAAGAATGCTGTATTTTATCTTGGGGATTTCACAAGTGTACAGTCAAATAAGTCGATTAACTTGATCTCTCCTTCTATAGGATATAGATTTGATGGAGAAAGGTTCAGGTCGCACTCTAAAGTTACCTATCAATTTAATAATCTTGATACGCTGTATAGCCTTCCAAATTGGATAGCAAATTCTGATTTTTCAGTGTTATTTCGATTATTTAAAAAGAAGGTCGGTTTGGAGATTGGGGTCCAAGGTTTGTTCTTCTCTGACTATTATGCGAGAGGCTATCATCCTATGGTTGATCAAATGTATATTCAGAATGATAAAAGGTATGGAGAGTATATTCAGATAGATCCATTTGCGCGAGCTCAGATTCAAAGTGTAGACATTAGTTTTAGTTATATTAATGTCACTTATGGCTTGTTTAGTGATGATCCTTTGATTGCGCCTGGATACCCGATTCTTCCGCGTTATCTGCAAATAACAATTGACTGGAAGTTTAAAAACTAAGTTTTTTGCTTCTTTTTCTTAGCCGCAGGAAACAGAACATTATTCAAGATCAATCGATATCCTGGTGAATTGGGATGTAAATTAAGATCCGTGGGAGGGTCTCCTACAAAGTGCTGATAATCTTCAGGGTCGTGCCCTCCGTAGAATGTCCATTGACCTTTTCCGAATTCACCATGAATATATTTTGCCACTCCTAAACCTTTGTTTTCAGCAAGAACAAGAACCTCAGGTTTTATAAATTGGGTTTTATAGGAGGTTGTCTGTCCCATGAACCCTTTGATTATTTGCTGATGATTTTGACAGAGCATAGTTGGAATAGGATCCCATTTAGCAGAGAAATCAAATATTGTAATGAAATCTTCAGTAGGTGGAGTTCTAGCGTGAATTTGAGTACCGTCAATTTCAGAGAATTCATATTCCATGGGATTCATGCTGATATTGTAATCTTCGAATGCAAATGATCGAGTAAAGTCCAATTTTTTTTGGGATATGGGATCAGCAGGATCTCCATCAAACATTTTTTCACATATATCCACATTTTCGGCTGCTAATGCTATGTCATAGGAGTCGGTACCTGAACACATTGAAAATAGAAAACCACCTCCGGCTGTATATTCTTTTATCCTTAATGCGACCGCTAGTTTCAATTCGGAAACTTTTGAGAAACCTAGTCTGGATGCAGTTTCTTCAAATTCAGATACTTGATCCTTGTACCACTTATGATTTCTATAGGAACCGTAAAACTTTCCATATTGACCAGTGAAATCTTCATGATGAAGGTGAAGCCAATCAAACAAATGAAGGTTTCCATTTATGATTTCGTCATCATAAATAACTTCATAAGGAATCTCTGCATACTCTAGCACTAAAGTAACGGCATCATCCCAAGGTTGAGCGCTTTTAGGTGAATAGACTGCGATTTTTGGAACTGTTTCTAGTTTCACCGCATCCATATTTACTTGAGGGTTTGATATGTCAAGTAGGATAGCTGCAGCTTTCGCGTCAGGAATTAATTCATAAGTAACGCCTCGAATTATCAGTTCTTTTTCGATGTTTTCATAGAATTCAATCAGAAAACTGCCTCCTCGATAATTTAAAAGCCATTGAACTTCAACTTCTCGCTCTAATGACCAATATGCTATTCCATATGATTTAAGATGATTGCTTTGAGCATCATCCATAGGGATAAGAATATGTCTTGCAAAAGAAGCGTTTGCAAGAAACATAAATACAACAAGAAAGATATTAGAAAGGAGGTTCATCATTGTCATCGTCTGCTGCGTCCCATTTTTTGGATTGAAGAATTTGGCGGTCATATTGATCATCCACCTGAACTTTGCCTTCTGGAGGAGTATTTAGTCCGAAAGTATTCTCTTCCCACTCAACAAATTTAGCGAGATGGTTTTCGAATTTGATTTTGACGTCTTCGGTAGAGCCATTTCTATGCTTTGCGATAATAAGTTCTCCCAAACCTTGGGTGCTATTACCATCAGCATCCTGAAGTATGTTGTAATATTCAGGGCGGTAAATAAACATTACCATATCGGCATCCTGCTCGATTGCTCCAGATTCTCGCAGGTCACTTAATTGTGGTCTTTTATCTCCTCCTCGTGTTTCCACTGCTCGGCTCAATTGACTCAGAGCAAGAATTGGAATACTTAATTCTTTTGCAATTCCTTTAATTGCTCTTGAAATGGTACTGATTTCTTGTTCTCGATTTCCTTTTGTTTCGCTCGAACCACTCATTAATTGGAGATAGTCAATGATTACCATCTGGATGTCTTTTTCGGCTTTTAATCTTCGGCATTGGGCGCGAAGTTCAAATACGGTCAATCCAGGTGTGTCATTAATAAAAATAGGAGCATTCGTAAGTTTACCTATTCTCGAGTTTAATTGTTCCCATTCATAAGGTTCCAATGTGCCTTTTTTTAGTTTCTCGGCTGAGATTTGGGTTTCAGATGCGATTAGACGATTTACTAGCTGAAGAGAAGACATTTCCAAAGAAAAAACAGCTACACCTTTTTTAAAGTCTACAGCTGCATTTCTCGCTAAAGAAAGTACGAAGGCTGTTTTACCCATACCTGGTCGTGCAGCAATAACAATCATATCAGAAGGCTGAAAGCCTCCAGTTACTCTGTCTAGAGCTCCAAAACCAGTAGGTACTCCGCTTGTTCCATCCTTTTTGCTGATATCCTCTAATTTTTTGATAGCCTTATGAAGCAGCTTGTTCATTCCTTCATAACTTTTCCGGATATTACCTTCGGCAACTTCGAAAAGTCTGGACTCTGCGCTGTCTAGAAGATCAAAAACATCGACAGTTTCATCATAAGCTTCTTTAATAGTGTCGCTAGAGATTTTAATTAATTCTCGTTGAATATGCTTTTGGGCAATTATTCTTGCATGGTATTCAACATTGGCGCTAGAGGCTACGCGGTTTGTTAATTGAGCTATATAAAAAGCACCTCCTACAATTTCCAGGTTTCCTTGTTTCTTTAGTTCTTGGGTAACAGTAAGAATATCAATGGGCTCTGATTTTTCGAATAGGCTTAGTATTGATTCGTAGATAAGTTGGTTATCTTCTTTGTAGAAGCTTTCCTTTTTCAGAACATCAATAACGTCTGTTAACGCCTCTTTATCTAGCATTAGGGCACCAAGAACGGCCTCTTCTAAATCGGTAGCTTGAGGTGGTAATTTACCGTATTCAGGACTGTTAACTTTGTTTCTTACAACGCTTAATCCGCTATTCTTCTGTTCTTGCGAAGCTTTAGGCTCTTCCATGTTTCAAAGGTAAATAACGCTTACGGCAACACTGCGATTTGGGTTCAAACTTATTCACCTTGCGTTATCTTTTGAAGTGTACAACGCATTGCTAGAGTGATGAGCATTATGAGAGTTATGCAATAGTTGTACACCACTAATCAACAATGAATTAAAGGTTGTTTTGATAAGACATTTTTATGTGAGGTATTCCATCTTCGAGGTACATTCTACCCTGAGGTGTGAATCCGAGATTTTTGTAAAAATCAGTAAGATAAACTTGTGCAGACATTTCTATGCTTAGACTCGATTGCTTGGAATGACAATACTTTATTGACTCAACCACCATTTGAGCGCCAAGTCCACCGCCTCTTGCGGAGTTCTTAGTTGCTATTCTTCCTATATGCCAACATTCACTTTTATAGATTCGGCAATATGTCAACAGTTCTCCGCTTTTCGAAAGTCCTCTGACGTGATCAGAGCCTAAATCGTTTTTATCTGGATCCAAATAGACGCAAATCTGTTCCTCTACAAATACCTTGCTTCTAAGTTTTAGTAACTCAAATGCTTCGGTTGAGGTTAAATCTTTGAAACGATTGATCTTAAAAGTGATGTCGTTGGAGAACTTCATTGGATTTGGTTTGTTTATGTATCCATGAAAGTATATCGATTATCTCGAACACAAAAAATTCCGTTATCACTGGAAGATGCATGGTCTTATTTTTCTTCTCCCAAGAACCTGCAAGAGATTACACCTGATGACCTGAAATTTAGAATTCTGACGGATATCTTAGAGGATAAAATGTATTCTGGACAAATCATCAATTACATCGTAACTCCTTTATTGAATATTCCAATGCGATGGACCACGGAGATAAAGCATGTCGAAGAAGGGGTGTATTTTGTTGATGAGCAGCGCTTTGGTCCTTATGCTCTCTGGCATCACAAGCATTTTTTTAAAGCAGTTGATGGAGGAGTAGAGCTAATGGATATAGTCGATTATGCACTTCCTTTAGGTCCGCTTGGCCGTTTTGCGCATTGGCTTTTTGTGAGGAGACAGTTAGAGTCAATATTCAGGTATCGGTCTCAAAAGTTAGAACAAATGTTCGGCACAATTTAGGAGAACTTGAGGCAATTTTCTTCCTCATTCCATTGATCCCATGATTTGATAAAGTCAGTACTATCATTTTTGGAACTAGGAGGGTTTGAAAAAATTTCAAGCTTTGTTTCGGCTCGAGTAAATGCGACATATAGAAGATTGATGAAATCAAGGGAGGATTTTTCTTCTTCGAGATTTAGGATATGTTCAAATTGGGTGTTTTTCAGAGCACTTGTTTTTAAAGGCATTTGTTCAATCCCAAGTTCTTCTTTAAGACTCACCCAGCTCTCATCATTTGTATTTCTCCCCTTTGCTAATTCCGGTAAAAAGACCATCACCACGGGGAATTCTAAACCTTTAGATTTATGAATACTCATAACTCTAATCGCATTTTTATCCTCTGGTAGCTGAATACTAAGCGAATCTGACCATTTATCCCAAAAGTCGAGAAACGATGTTTTGAGGTATGCTGCAGACGATTCATATTCTGTGCAAAAATCCATGAACTTCAAAACGAAAGGATCTGATATATCTAGTTCGAAAAGATCAACAAGTCTGAATGTTTTTGAGAACATTTCACCTTGCAGTAATAATTGAGGATCAAAATTTAGACCTACAGCATTCATTAAGTCCTTGAAATTCCACTTTTCTTTTTTAAGCTGCTGAGCTAGTTTATGGTATTCATCGATTCTTTTTACATGATGAAACTTAGAGAGCCACTTTTGGAGGTGAAAAGGATCTTTGGAATATCTAGATGCTGATAAGGTTGAAATCAGAAGCGCTACTGCAGGGTTGTTTTTAAGCAATAAACTTTCTTCACTTATTACGCCTAGATCATGTTTCAGCATCGCTGAAGCAAAAGTAGCAGCGTCATTGTTTGCTCTAAATAGGCAGCAAATATCACCAGAAGAAAGGTTTTCTTTCGATACAAGATCCAACGCTCTATTAATCATCAATTGAAGTGCATCTTCTTTTTTCGCTTTGCTTTCAGTGGAAGTAAACCACCATCTTACCGTTCCAAGTTCCTTCGAAATGTGCTGTTGTTTTAGGTTGGTATAAGTGTTTTGAAAGTCGCTTGATAAAATGTTGGTGCTGAATTGTGAAAAAAAGCGATTGTTGAATTCCACAATATTACTTGCGGATCGAAAGTTTGAATTCAGCACAAATTCTTCATATGAAGATTTGAAAAGCTCTTGTGCTGGGTGATTAACTTCAGGCAGGTTTGTGAATTGTTGAGGTTCGCTTCCCCTGAAGCGATAGATCGATTGTTTTGCATCCCCAACGATTAAATTGGTTTTGGCTTCGGCCAAGCTGTTTTCGACAAGAGGGATCAGATTTTGCCATTGTAAATTTGATGTGTCTTGAAACTCATCTATTAGTATGTTGTCAAATTGATTGCCTAGTCTTTCATAGATAAACGGAGCCTGTTCACCGAGAAATTTATCAGAAATCATACGGTTAAAGTCACTTAACAGTCGAATGTTTTCACTTTCCTTGAATTCTTCAATCAACCTGCTTAATTCCCCTATGAATCCTAGTCGAAACAGCTCATTGCGTGCTGCGGTGATTAGAAAAAACTTTTGTGCTTCATCCTTTTGATTAAGTAGGTTCTTAGCGATCTGCCCGAGTTCTGTGCTAATGCTTTGAATTGCGGGATGATTGGTTTTTGAATGCCATTTATCTTCTTCTAATGTTTTAATGGCCCTTATACCTGGGTCAAGTATTGCGCTCATATCACCTGAGGCTGTTTTTTTGAAGAAAGATAGAATACCGGACTTTCCGTAGTAAAGGTCTTTCTCTTCAACTCCTGAAACCGCGATAAGATCCAGCGCTTTTTGAGACATAATTTTTATTGAGCCTTCAATTTTAGCGGTGTCTTCATCTAACTGATCTTTGAGTTTGAAAATTTCTTTCGGGGTGTATTCTCTGAAATTTTCTTGGATATAGAAGAATTCTTCGCTGAGTAGTGAAAAGGCCGTGCGTTTTATGGCGTCATCCAGTTTTCCAGACTTTTCATCATTTAGCCTGAATCGTAAAAACTTAAGAACGAGATCAGTTAATTCTTTGTCCTCGCCAATCTTATCATAAAGTAGGTCAATGATTTGATCAAGAAATAAACTTTGATCGATTTCAATTTCAAAATCTGGTGATAAGGAAAGTTCACTGGCAAATAACTTCACGAGACGCGTAATAAACTTATCGATAGTTAGGACCGAGAGATCTCCATAATTATGAAGAATGCTGTGAAGAATAATACCGCATTTGTTTTCTATTTCTTCATTACTAAGGCCCAGCTCTTCCATTAAAGCAGCCTTCATGAAGGAGGCGTCTTTTCGTGTTGAGTTATGGTTACCACTGATACTAGATAGATAATTAACGATGCGCTCTTTCATCTCATTTGCAGCTTTCACTGTAAATGTGATCGCTAAAATCTTCTTGAAGTAAAGAGGGTCTTGTGAACGTAAAGCTATACTCAAAAAGACTTTTGATAGTGTAAATGTTTTGCCCGAACCGGCTGAACTTTTGTACACTAAAAAGGGTCTTGGTTGCAACATATTGCCAAAATTCAACTTTATTAAACGATTTTCGTCTTATTAATTAAAGAATTGATTTGAAAACAATAATTACACTAGCTGCGGCATTCATCATTTCGACATTGGCCGTTTGCCAAAATTCGGACATCAACTACATTGAAGGTGAGTTGATGGTCTTATTTCAAAATGATGTGGAAATTGAGGGATGGCTGACCTCGCAAAATGCATCATCTGATGGGAATTTTATTGTTAGGCAGAGACTAAGCCAATCATTGAATTTATGGTTGCTTGGTTTTGACGATGGTATTCTTTCTACTGCCGATGCACTGCTGTTAATTGAAAAAAACAGAAAAGTCAATATCGCTCAATTGAACCATACTGATTTAACCATCCGCAGTCTTCCGAATGACTCTCTATTCTTTGAACAATGGGCGTTCGATAATAATGGTTCTAATGGTGGTTCCGGTGCAGCTGATATCAGCGCTTCAGAAGCATGGGATTTAACCACAGGAGGCGTGACTCAATATGGCGACACCATTGTTGTGGCAGTAGTTGACGGAGGGTTTATGCTCACACAAGAAGATCTCGAAGAAAATTTTTACAAAAACTATTTAGAAATCCCCGCTAATGGTATCGATGATGATCAGAATGGATACATAGATGATGTTCAAGGGTGGAATGCATATTTAAATAGTGGTGTTCATTTTAATGATAATCATGGAACTCACGTTGCTGGCACAGTAGGTGCCAAAGGAAATAATGGAATTGGTGTAACAGGTGTGAATTGGGATGTGAAAGTGATGCCTGTTTCTGGAGCATCTTCAGTTGAATCTACGGTAGTTAGTGCATATGGTTATATCCTTGACATGCGAAGACTTTACAACCAAACCAATGGTCAAAAAGGTGCATATGTTGTTGCTACGAATTCTTCTTTTGGTGTTGATTATGGCGATCCAGCGGAGTATCCGTTGTGGTGCGCAATGTATGATTCGCTCGGATATGAAGGCGTTTTGAGTGCAGCAGCTACCGCAAACTTGAATATTAACATCGATCAGGCAGGCGATGTTCCTACTGCTTGTGATAGTGATTTCTTGCTAAGTGTTACAAACTCTACTAGTTCTGATGTCAAGAATAATGGCGCTGCTTTTGGCATTCAAACTATCGATCTAGCCGCACCTGGAACTCAGGTTTACTCAACATTGCCTTCTGGTTATGGCCGGCTTACCGGCACTTCAATGGCTACACCGCACGTTGCAGGCACTGTCGGTTTGATGTATAGTGCTATATGTTCAGAGACTTTGAACGAATACTCAGCTTCTCCAGGTGGCCTCGCTCTTTATGTCAGATCAAAACTGCTTGACGAAGGGGTTGACGAATTAATGAGTTTGGATGGGCTTGTAGCAACTTCGGGTAGATTAAATCTTTATAAAGCTGTTTCTAGTGTATTAGATTCATGTTTGGCAGTCCAGGCCGATATCAACGCCTCCGCTTGTGGTGCATGTAATGGCTCTATTCAAGCCAATGTTATAGGTGGAATTCCACCTTATTCATTTTTATGGTCAGGAGGAGAGTCAACCTCACTAATCACGGATTTATGTCCTGGGTTTTACACTTTAACGGCAACAGATGCTTCATCGGAAACGGTTGTAAAAAGTTTTACTGTTTCCGATATTACCGGACCAATAGTTTCGCAATCATCTACTAATGTAACTTGTCCTGGAGGTTCAGATGGGTCAGTTATTCTTAATGGAGCTGATTTATATGTTTGGGATGACGGTAGTCAAGGAAATACAAAGACAGATTTGAGTTCCGGCTATTATTATGTCTCTGCTATTAATCAAACATCGTCATGTACTACGATAGTTGAAATATATATAGTTGAACCAAATGCGATATCAATAGATTTTAGTATTACTAATCCACAGCCTTCAACTGCATCGAACGGGACGGTTTTAGCCGAAGTAAATGGAGGTACAGCACCATATATTTATGATTGGAGCAATGGGGATAATACAGCCCAATTAATTTCTTTGACATCAGGAAGCTATACTTTGACCATTGAGGATGCAATTGGATGCGATTATTCTGAGTCAGTGTTTCTGGGATTCCCTGTAGGAAGTAAGAATGTGGTGATTAATTCTATTCAGGTTTTTCCAAACCCTTCGAATGGCACAATATTTATTTCTGGACTTAATGGATCTGACACACACATCACCGTTTTTGACTTATCGGGTAGGATACTATTGAAAACATGGATGAATGGAGAGACTGAGCAGGTTGACCTTTCTCGATTTGATCAGGGAAATTATTTAGTAAGAATTGAGAATTCTCAAATTCTTGATCAACGCTTAATTCAGCTCGTGAAGTGAAAAAAGTTGTAGTGTTTGGAGTTTTTACATTTGTCATTCTTGCTTTAGCGCAATGCGAAAAGGATAAATATGTTTCTCCTTCGAGTGCGGACTCTATTGAGCCAACGCCCTATTATTTGAAGGTGCCTCAAGGTTTTCCAGATTATTTTCTAGAACAACAAAACGCCTTAACTAATGAAGGGGTGGAATTGGGGAGAAAATTATTTTTTGATCCTATTTTATCTAAAAACCGTGACGTTTCTTGTGCTTCTTGTCACTTGCAGTCAAGCTCATTTTCTGATCCTCGAGCCCTTAGTATCGGTACAAATGGCACAGCAACTACTTTTCATTCTATGCCGATATTCAATATAGCGTGGATGAATGAATTTTTTTGGGATGGACGTGCTAAATCTAGAGAAGATCAAGCCTTGCAACCTGTGAATAATCCATTGGAAATGGATTTGGGATGGATTGAGGCTGTCAAAAGACTTTCAGCCGATTCAGATTATCCAAGGATGTTTAAAGCCGCTTTTGGAACGAGTGTCATTGATTCAAATTTGGCCGCTCAAGCGATGGTACAATACGAGATGACATTAGTAAGTTCGGAAACCAAGTTTGATGCGTGGCTTAAGGGGCAGGCTTCTTTTACACCAGAGGAAGAAATGGGAAGAATAATTTTTAACTCTGAACGTGGTGATTGTTTTCATTGCCATGGTTCTATTCTGGCCACGGACAATTCATTCCATAATAATGGCCTTGATGGAGATGCTGATTTAAAATCGGGTTTATATAGCGTTACCAATGATCAATCAGATTTCGGCAAGTTTAAGACTCCAACAATTCGAAATCTGGCTTTTACTTCACCTTATATGCATGATGGCAGATTTCAAACCCTTGAGCAAGTTGTAGACTTCTATAGCGATAGTGTGCAGAACAATAGGAATGTAGATGTCTTGATGAAGAAAGCCAATAGCGGTGGGCTTGGACTAAATAGTTCTGAAAAAAATGCTCTGATTGCATTTATGCTAACCATGACCGATAGCTCCTTTACAAGGAATCCTGTTCTTGTGCCTTAAAGCTCTTGGAGGTCCTCAATTAATTCAGCTTTTCTGCGGTAACATTGCATCGCATCTTTAAACACTGCGGATTTAAAGATTGATTTATTCAAAAGCATCCTCACGCATTCCTGAATGCCTTCAATAATTGATGGATGAGGGTGCACTAAATCTGCAAGCACTTCGATTGACTCATCCATTTTAATTAATAGTCCGATGGCTTGGATGGCACTTGATGCATGCTCACCAATAGCTCTCATGCCTAAAATTTTCATTTCATCATCGTCTGTGACTATAATCTTGAAAAAGCCTTGAGTCTTTCTCATGGCGATGGCTCTGGCAATGCAGCTAAAATCAAGTTTCACTACTTTTATAGGTAGTCCTTTTTCCACGCATTGCTGCTCGTTTAATCCCACGGCTGCCACTTCAGGATTGAGAAACATTATTGTACAGATATTGTCGTAAGAAACAGAAGTGTCTAATTCTTTATAGTCGACTATTCTTTCCACGGCATGTCTAGCTTCAATTTCCCCCATGTTTACAAGAGCAATATGCCCGGAGACGTCACCTACAGCATAGATGTTTGGAACATTGGTTTTGGTGTCTTTTTCAGTGATGTAGTTTCTGTCTGTTACTGTAACGCCTGCGTTTTCAAGTCCTAGTGATTCGGTATTTGGTATTCTTCCAACGGATAAGAGCGCTTTTTCAACCCGAATCACTTCTCGTGTGCCATCATTATTACTGATTTCATATTCGACTTCACCATCAATAATTTCCATGCGTTCAAGCTTGGCTGTGCTGTGAATGGTCACACCTTTTTCTTTAAGATTGTCACCCACCATTTTCGCAATATCCTCATCTTCAAAAGGTAAGATTCGGTCGGCACGGTCAATGAGGTAAACCTTGGTCTTATTGAAATTTGAAAAGATGGTTGCATATTCACAACCAATAACTCCAGCACCTAAAATAACGAGACTCTTTGGATATCGGTCAATGTGATGAATGCCATCGGAAGTCATGATAATTTTTTCATCAACTTCTATCGTTGGAAGTTTTCTAGGGCGACTTCCAGTAGCAATGATCGTATGATCTGCATGGATGACTTCAACCCCTTTCTTACTTGTGATTTCAATTTCATAAGGGCTCAAAAATTTGGCTTTTCCGCGTGCATATCTAAATCTGACAGTGGAAGTTTCTTCTTGTAATAGTTTGATGTGAGCAGAGTATTGCTGCTTCCTGTCGAAAATTGCCTCCTTCACTGTTTGCTGCACGTCATCCCATTGCATCTCGAAGAGCGGTCTGTCATGAGCCGATAACATTTCGTTGATGGATGATATTTTGGTGGAAAGCTCCCAAGTAGTTTTAGAAGTTAATGCCCCATCATAGATGGCGGCTCCTCCTACCTTTCCTTTTTCTATTAGTACGACTTTCTTTCCAAAGTCTATAGCTCTCATGGCTGCAGCGTAACCTGAGGGGCCACCTCCAATTACACAAATATTGTAGTGTTCCAAACTAAAAGGATTTGAGCTAAGGTAATTATTTTTTTATCTGATAATCAAGCATTATCATCTTGGATTAGAGAGCAGGCTTCCAATGAGGTTTTCCTTGCGTGGCGGTTATAATGTCACGATAAAGAAGAGCGTAAAGAAGAAAGATATTTCAACGGTGACATTTGTTGATAATTATAAGGCTCAAGGCAAATGGGATCAACTTGATGCAGGAGCTTATTTTAAGTATAAGATTTGGTCTTTGGCTATACGTATGACTTATCAGTTTCAAAATTGATCACCAACTCTGGAGGCGCGCATGAAATATCTGTTATCTACGAAATAGCCAGCGACAGAAAAAAGCGTAAAAGAAGGCGCAGCAGGTTTATTATTCCTTGTGCAAAATTCTAGCCATTAACTGTCTTTGCTTTAACATAGGTTCTCCATTTTTCTAAAACTTCGACCATGTCCTGAGGTAGCTCAGATTCAAACTCCATCCATTTTTGAGTTATGGGATGCGTAAATCCTAAAGATTTCGCATGTAAAGCTTGACGAGGAAGGATCTGAAAGCAGTTTTCCACAAATTGACGGTACTTAGAAAAGGTTGTACCCTTTAGAATCTTATTTCCACCGTAGCGTTCGTCACCAAAAAGTGTATGTCCAATATATTTTAGGTGAGCTCTAATTTGATGTGTTCTTCCCGTATCGAGTTTGCAACGTATTAGTGTTACATATCCTAAGCGCTCAAGGACTTTGAAATGGGTGATAGCATGCTTCCCTTCTTCGCCATTAGGATAGACGGTCATTTGCTTTCTATCGTAATGAGATCTACCAATATTACCTACAATAGTTCCTTCATCTTCTTCCATATCGCCCCATACGATAGCATAGTAATACCTGGCTGTAGTTCTGTCAAAAAACTGGGCAGCTAGATTGGTCAAAGTTTCTTCTTGTTTCGCGATTACAAGAAGCCCAGTGGTGTCTTTATCAATTCTATGAACCAGGCCTGGATAGGCGGTTTCACTTTTTTGATTTGTCGGAAGGTTCCCGAAGTGGAAAATAAGAGCGTTTACAAGGGTTCCAGAATAATTCCCATGTCCAGGGTGTACGACAAAGTTTGCTGGTTTATTAATCACCAGAAGGAAATCGTCTTCGTAGACGATGTCCAGCGGTATGTCTTGAGATATTAACTTAAGTTCTCTTTTTGGATGGGCGAAAACGAGTGAAACCGAGTCATTAGGCTTCACTTTATAGTTCTGCTTTACTGAAACCCCGTTTACAACAACATTGCCGTTTTTCGATGCAGCAGATATTCGGCTTCTTGATAGTTGAGGAATTCGATCAATAAGAAACTTGTCAACTCTCAGAGGAGTTTGTCCCGGGTCAGCAACGACTTTGAAGTGTTCGAAACTGTCTTCTTCATCTTGCTCTTCATCTTCGGAGTAATAGTTGGTCATAATTATTAATGGCTTACTATTAGCTTTTGAGTAAGAGATCGATTGTCAGTTGTAATTATTTGGATAAAATATGCTCCGTTCGATAAATTAGAAACATTGAGCTTATTCAAGTCCGTTCTAGAAATATTGAATATCCTACCAGAAATATCATATACGTTTACTGACTTCACTGTAGAAGCTTCAATATTAATTGTAACCTCATTTTGAGCGGGGTTGGGATATACTGTGAAGCTTTCGTTTCTTGCAGTTTGTTCTTGGTTTCCAAGTATTTGACCATCCCCAAAATCAGGACGAAGCATCAACGAACCTTGAAATGAGCTTGTATACCAAGTTTCTCCTATTTGGTAGTTTAGCTTTTGAACGTTATTTGTGTTTACATCAAAACCAATGTAAATTTTTGTTGCCTCGATTTGTCTGTATCCGATGAAAAATTGACCTTCTACATTTACTGGTTGATCGAGCGGTATTCTAATAAACTCATTTGCATTCGTGTAAAGAGGTTCCACTGATAATTCTGCAGTATAAATCGGATCGTCAAATAGGTCTGTCCATATAAGAAGTTCAATAGTCAGGTCTTCATTATCGTTGTGAAGCATCCTAGGGAAGTTGAAAAGAAACCCCTTTAACGAGTCTTCTGTGGGACTGTTAAACTCGCAAGCAAGTCTAACACCCGCGCCAGTTAGAGCGTAAGCTTTTTCGGCAGAACCATCATCATAGGCATAGTAATCTCCAAAATATTGAGAGCCGTGTATGGTATCATTGATGTTGAAATTATTACCTACTCCCGTTGATGTAAATCTCGAGAGATAAGGAAACTCGGCAAATTTTGTTCCTAGGTCAGGAAAAATTGGAGAAACGGAAATGGGGTAATTAGTTTTACGCACGGTTCTCGGAGAAATATTAGGATCTACTGTAATCTCGGATAGGATTAGGCTGCCAGATTCATCAAAAATTTCATAACGCAAGCCGCCAAGAACTAGGTTGAGGGCACTCAAATTTGAGTTGACAACTGAAACAGAAGAGGCGTCAAAAAAATTAGGGTCAGCGTTATAGTGAGAGTATGGGACCGAGACATAGGGGCTAAGAAAGGATTTTATCCCACTTATAAAGGCTACATCGTTCAGTGTTGTGTCATCCGCTAGTGTGTCGCGATTTTTATCCAGTCGCACGTAATCGATATGCCAGTGATCTAAACTTCCTGACTGAGTGCCGTAATTTTTGAATCTGAATCTGAATCCAGTTTGCAAATATTTTCGACCATCAATTTTTAGAAATACCTGATCTGAGAACAGACTGTCTTCTTCCTCGGGGCCTTGAGCTTTCCAAGCAAACCTCCATGTTGAATCAGCTAAATCAAAAAACTCTAAAACGAGCGAATCTTCCTCTTCTGGAAGGTTTCCATTTCCACCAGCTTGATAAAAGAAGCTCAAATACACATCCTCCATGTTCGAATCAAGGTATATAGGCTTAGAAAGAAGCATATCACAGATACCATATGTTGTCTCGGATGTTTGGTCATATGGGTTTCCCAATCTATTTGTTCCATCAAAAGTCGCCACACCTTGAGTTATTGGGTTCTTAGCGAATGTGTTGTTAATCAGTGGCGCGGCACGGGCAGAGTCAAAAGAATCAATAGCAGGTGTCCAAAGCGTAAAGTCATCAGCCACCCGATAAAAAGTGTCAGGAGTATTGATCAAGGTTCGTTCTGCTAAAAGGGTATCATACGTTACTATGCCACTACTTTGGTCAAACTCAGTAATTAAGTTGGTCCAACCAGTGTCTCTAGCTACTAATTTCCCTTCTTCAAATAGATTGATGTAAAGTGTTGGATTCTCCGATTCAATGATGTCCCCAGATAAAGTTCTTAAAATTGAAAAGGTGGGCTCGGTTCGATATTCAAGTGTTTTTGGAGTTTGACCGTTCACAGAAAAGTCATAATTGATCTTCAACGAAACATTATTATCATTCTTTTTAGCCTCGTACTTTTTAACCTTATCCCTTGTGAAATCATCGAAAAAAGGGAGGGATAGTGTGTCAATAACATATATGAATGGATGTTTTACGAGGTTTATTCTTTCAGTATTTTTTGATACTTCTTTAGCAGTTGAAGATTGAGGTAAACTGTAGGTTAAATCGCGAAGTGTTTCTTGGGCACCTGAATCACAGGCTATCCAAAATAGGAGAAGAAATAGTGCTAAATGATTCAAGTTCTTCACTTCAATAATGATTTTATGGAGTCAAGATTAACTTCGGGTATTTGCGAATAATCTGAGGTTAAATACAAGTCAATGGAAGAGCCTCTGGTTGTCATAGTGTTTTCAGATGGTGCAGGGTTTTGACGAAACACTTTGGCATTTAAGCTGTCTTCAGAATTTTCACAATCTATATATGGAGTAGCACCAATGTTAAGGCCATCTAAGTTTAACAGCTTTTGAGCTTCGTCTAATGACAGTCCATAAAGCATAGGAATGGATATTTTTTCTCCGGTAGCACCTTCACCAACGATTAGGTTAATTTTAGAACCCTTGGAGAGTTTAGATCCTGCGACAAGTTTTTTTCCATTCATTTCCACTCCAATTACGCAGTCTGTGCAATCACTTGGCTTATTTATTATTTGATCCACATTAATGTCATATGATTTCAATTTCGCCATAGCCAAGGGCAGAGTTTGATCAATAATGTTTGGCAGCTTAACCATAGGAGCTCCATAACGAGATATCGTCAAATATATTTTCCGGCCAGTTTTAACGAATGAACCACCGATAGGCTCTTGATCAACTATTTCACCACCTTTTTTTTCTGGCAAGTAGAGTGAATCAACAATGTCTGCGCTGAGATGCGCTTCGTTGAGGATTGCGTCTGCCTCAAAAACATCATAACCACTCAATTCCGGCACTTCAACAACTTCATCTTGTTCAGTATATGAAACAAGGTAAATGTAGCCTCCAGCGATAGCAGTGGTTACTAGCGCCAGCGCAAGGATAAATTGGACAGCAAATTTCTTCGAGAATATATACTTAAACATAAAGCTGTCAAATATACGTTGAACTTTAGTTGAGAAGTTCACGCGAATTATGGAAAGAATTGAAGCTATTTTCTCACATTTGTGAGCTAAACGGTTTATAGATGAAAAATCAACGTGTTGTTGTTACAGGAGGAGCTGGATTTATTGGGTCTCATTTGGTTTCGCAGCTTGTGGAAGCTGGAAATGAAGTAGTGGTTATTGACATCTTGCTAAGAGGAAATAAAATCCCTCAAGAAATTTTCAAGAAAATTGAATTTCACAGGGTTGATGTTACGGACAGAGAGAAGGTCATAGAAATTTCCAAAGGAGCTGATATTATCTATCATTTCGCTGCCATATTGGGTGTTGATATTGTTGCTGATAATCCTATTGAAACAATGGAAACAGAGGTTAACGGCATGCAAAGCGTTGCCGCGGCAGCTATTCAAAACCAAATTAAAAAGATTGTATACGCTTCGACAAGCGGTGTATATGGGCATTTGGCGTTGGAAAAAAGTGTAGATGAAGAGATTTTAGTCGATCCAAGAACGAGTTATGCAATGGCTAAACGTTACAATGAGATTTACTTGGCTTCGCTTTTCGAAGAAAAAGGCATTCATTCTGTTGCGATCAGGTTCTTTAATGTTTATGGGTTAAGACAGGATAATCGCATGGTTATTCCAAGGTTTTTTGAGCAAGCCGCTGTCAATGATCCAATTACAGTATTTGGAACAGGCGAGCAAACACGTGATTTCACCTACGTTGAAGACGCAGTTAAAGCTTCTATTCTATTGGGAGAGAAAGGCAAAGGCTTTGAAATTTTCAATGTTGCTAATGAGCGTGAGTCAACAATTGGTGAGGTAGCCGATTTGATTAAGGAGTTGACAAAATCAAGTTCTGAAATCAAATTTATTGATGCTCCAAAAAAGCGTTATGATTACGAAGTAGGTAGGAGGTTCGGCAGTTCAGCTAAACTTGAGAACCATATTGGCTACAAGCCAAATACGCGACTCAAAGAAGGCCTGCAGGTCTTGATCGGTGATTTAATGAACTAACATCGTTGATGTTGATAATCTTTGTCGTCTTTGCATTTGACGTTCAGTCTTCAATCTAAATTTGAGTGAAGACTGAAATCAATTGACAACAAAGAATATTGCAATCGTTTATGGTGGCTTTTCTGGAGAAAGAGTAATCTCAGAGAAGAGTGCACATCTTGTGCAAAAGCACCTCGATATTGAAAAGTATAACTCCTATCTCATTGATATTGATCATCATGCTTGGACTGCCTGGTTTAATGGTAATTCATATCCAGTTTCAAAAGATGATTTTTCAGTAATAATTGAAGGGGAAAAAATCAATTTTGATGGAGTTTTTAATGCAGTGCATGGCACCCCGGGTGAAGATGGTAAACTGCAAGGCTACTTTGATGTAATCAATATGCCTTATAACAACTGCGATGTTCTGTCGTCAGCGATGTCCTTCAATAAACTCACATGTAATTTATTCTTAGCAGGAGCGGGGATTAAAGTAGCCAAATCTCATTTGGTTCGCTTAGGACATGAGTATGATAAAAAAGCGATAATTAAGAAACTTGGTTTGCCCTGTTTTGTGAAGCCGTGTGATGGTGGATCGAGTATTGGCGTTACAAAGGTCAAAAAAGAAGAAGACTTTGACGAAGCTATTCGATATGCGCAAGAGGAGGGAGTTGATGCACTTATTGAGTCATTCTTAGATGGGATGGAAGTTTCTTGTGGTTGTATTAATATCAATGGACAAGCTAAGGCAGTAGCAGTTACTGAGATTGTTCCAGCAAATGAATTTTTTGATTACGAATCAAAATACACGGCAGATGGAACTCAGGAAATTACTCCCGCTCGCTTGCCTAAAGATCGGTATGATGAAGTGATGCGCCTGACTGAAGTGATATACCTTTATCTTAATTGCAAAGGGATGATACGGGTAGATTTTATGGTGTGTGATGATGCAACCTATATGATTGAACCTAATACAACTCCTGGCTTGAGTGATGCGAGTATTTTGCCTCAACAAGCTATATATGCTGGCTATGATCTTGAAACCTTTTTTGATATTTCTCTTTCAGAGATGTTTGTAGATCATTCGAAAGTCGATAAAAACTGAATGAGGTCTTCTACCGCTAAAGCACGATGACTAATTTGATTCTTTTCATCTAGCGTCATTTGAGCAAAGGTTTCTTTCTTTCCTCTTGGTCTAAATATTGGGTCGTAACCAAATCCATCGGCTCCTTTAATGGATGCGGTAATATCACCATCGATACTTCCTTCAAAGAAGTATTCTTTGCCTTCCAAAAAAAGATGAATTACAGTTCTAAAGCGTGCACGTCTATTATGCACGCCTTTTAAATTCTTTAAGACTTTTAGGTTGTTATCAAGAAAAGAACAATTCTCACCAGCATATCTAGCAGAGTAAACGCCAGGCTCTCCGTTCAATGCTTCAATTTCTATTCCCGAGTCATCAGCTAAACAATTCTCTCCGAAACGTTCGAAGATGAATTTGGCCTTGATCCTCGCGTTTTCCTCAAGAGTTTTCCCTGGCTCTTCTATTTCTCCTGAAAACCCTTCATCACGCATGGAAACAAGTTGAATGTGGGAAGGCAGTTTAGATTGAAGTTCTTGAAGCTTGTGCTTATTTCCTGAGGCAAATATTAATTTCATTATGGCTTACCTTTTTGTTTCTTGATGAGCATAGTTAAACTCATCAAATAGAATACGAAGAATGGGATTAGTGGAATTTTAAATCGAATCATAGCTCCATAATTTGGTGTTGTGAAACCAATTGAAAAAGCCAGCGAAAGAGAAAAAATGATGAAAAAAAGTAAGATAGGGTGATCTAATGAAGTGGTAATAATTCGTTTGAATCGAAAAGTACACAGGAGTTTAAGGGTTAGGTATAGTAAGAAAGTGTTTTCAAGGGCACTGAGCAACATTAAAATATTATTCACCTGTAAAAGTGATGGAGCATAGAGGCCATATAATGTTGCGATTGGTACTTTGGATAATATGCCCAAAAATGTCGCAGATACCTCACCAATATCGAAACTATTTCCACCATAATAGTCTTGCTTCAGGTCTTCCTGAGTCACAATTGCTTTTTCTATGATTTGATCAGTGGCATAACTTCCTAAAACATCATCCAATTGTTGCACTATAAGTACAAAAATTACTGAACTGATTACAGCAATGAAGGGTATAGCGAAACGCCTGAGAAAAGGAGTTTTTAGTCGTGAAATTGGACTGCTTATCAACCATAAGATTATTCCAGGAGTCAATGCCATGAAAATATATGGCTTGATTGCCAGAATGAAATAAAGTGATACGACCATTCCTAGCATTCGAGACACTTTGATTTCATTTTTATAGAAAGTGTAATAGATCCCATAGACTAAATAGGTGGCTGAAGTCAATGTAATGGTGTCCTTAGATATTCCGGTTCCCCAAAATAAAACACTAGGAATGAAAAGTGCTGCTATGGCTGCGTTCCGTTTATTGCCATAAAGGTCTTTGAACATTAAGAAAAGTTTCCAAGGTCCTATAAAGCTAATAGCTGCTAAAACAACGGTTGAAATTATATAACTATTGAAACTAAAAAGTAGTAGATGAAAGAGTATTCTAGATACTGTAAATGTTTGATTATCAGAATAAATGTAATGTAGCGGGTAGCCTGTTTCAACACTAAAAAATGAATAGTTTTCCAATGAATAGCTGGAATAAATGGCTTTTAACGCAAGCATGGGTTGCTCATAAAACAAAACAACGAAAGGTTGCGCTGTTTGGTAATAAGCAATGGTATCGCCTCCTCCATAATAGAAAAGATAAATTGAAGCGAATGCTATGGATCCTCCCAAGCGCAAAGAAAGCCCGGTCATGAAGAGCCGTTTTTCTTGCTTAGGTGCTATTGCGTAGCCGATACCAAGAATAACAAGGAGATAAACAGGCAGCAGCAGCCCTTCCCATAATTCAAAGTATTGACTAGTCATCAGATTTTGTGAGTATTTGCTACGAAGAAATCATAAAAGACTTGAATAGAAAGTACATTTGTGCGCTAATTGCTTTATTGAATGAAAATTCTAGTTACAGGTGGGGCTGGATATATTGGGTCTCATACTATTATCGATATTTTAGAGAATACAGATCACGAAGTGGTTTCTATTGATAATTTCTCAAACTCTGATCCCAATACGTTTGATCGTGTTGAGGCGATTACTGGTAAACGGGTTAAGAATTACAACATTGATCTTACATCATACAATTCACTTAAAACGGAGTTTTTCTTAAAGGAAGGCCATATTGATGGTGTCATTCACTTTGCCGCTCTGAAAGCCGTTGGTGAATCCGTTGCCAAGCCGGTTATGTACTATCAGAATAATCTGAACGGGTTGATTAATCTGCTTAAGTGCGCCCAAAAATTTGATGTCGATTCTTTTATCTTCTCATCCTCTTGCACTGTTTATGGAAATGCCGAGCATCAACCTGTAACCGAACTTACCCCTACTCAAATACCAGAATCTCCCTACGGCTATACGAAGCTCGTTGGTGAAAAGATTTTGTCTGATTTCGCTAAGACGAAAAAAGATTTTCAAGCATTGTCCTTGAGGTATTTCAATCCAGTTGGTGCACATATTTCAGGTTTGAATGGTGAGCTTCCAAAAGGGAGACCAAACAATTTAGTACCTGTTGTGACTCAATTTGCAAGCGGCTGGATAAATGATTTAGTTGTACATGGAACTGATTACGAAACACGCGATGGGACGTCAATTAGGGACTATATACATGTCAGTGATATAGCTCATGCACATGTGTTGGCGTTAGAATTCCTTAATAAATCCGAATCCGAAACAAATTATGATGTTTTTAATCTTGGATCAGGAAATGGAGTTACTGTATTAGAAGTGCTTCATGCCTTTGAGAAAGTTTCAGGAAGAAAACTAGATTACCTCTTAGGCCCAAGAAGGGAAGGTGATGTTGAAATGATTTTTGCTGATAACTCAAAAGCAACAAAAGGTTTGAAATGGGATCTACAATATGGCATAGAAGATGCCATGGCTTCAGCATGGAAATGGCAGCAGTTTTTGAATAAGTCTAAGAGTGGTGATAAGGTTCGCCTTTGATGATTGTAAAGGCCCTGTACAGCTGCTCTGCCAGAATTAATCGAACCATTTGATGATTGAAGGTCAATTTCGATAGGGAAATCTTTCCTTTCGATCGATGAATCAGTTTTTCTGAGAAACCATAAGCACCGCCTATAATCAAGACCAGGTTTGATTGATCATAAATCTGATGTTGATTGATCCAATTTGAAAACTGTATCGAATCCATTGATTTCCCTCCATCATCAAGTAAAAAGACCGTTTCTCTTGCGTCAATTGCCGAAAGAAAAGCTTCGCCTTCTTTTTCGATTAATAATGACCGATTGTTGCGGTCAATTTTCTTTATGTCGGAAAGCTCTTCCCATGAAAGTTTAGTGTAATGCTTTAGTCTCGATGCATACTCATCTAATCCATCTTTAATGTATGAAATGTTTGTTTTTCCGATAGAAATTACGCGAATCGTCATAGTTCGATATCTTTGAAATACCTCATTAAATAAATTAGCATTATGAAAAAATATGCAACTCTTGTTCTATTAATTTTCCTGACGGTGTCATTGTCAGCCCAAGATTACACTTCTATTGATAATGCATTTTCCGAAGGTAATGCATCTGTATTGTCTAAGAGTTTTGATTCTACAGTGGAATTTTCAATGGATGGCAAGTCATCTTCAATGGGAAGAAGTGATGCCGAGAATAAGATGCGTTCATTTTTTCTAGATCATGAACCACGAAATTTTGAAATTGTACATAAAGGGGAGTCTAAAAGTGATGTCCATTATTTTATTTTTCAATTAATCACAAGCAATGGCTCATTCCGCATTACAGCATATCTCCATAAATCGGTGGATAAGTATTTAATTCAAAGTATAGAGATTGAAAAAAACTAATCACGCTCCATTTTCACTGGAGAAATTTGTTCAAAGAGCTTTAGAGGAAGATGTTAGAGAGGGCGATCATACATCACTCTCTTGTATTTCAGAGACAGACATTGGGTCTGCAGAGCTGATCGTAAAGGAAAACGGAGTGCTTGCTGGCGTTGACGTAGCAAAGAAAGTTTTTCAATTGTTTGATGAAACGCTTGAATTTGAGCAAATACTGCACGATGGCGATGCTGTGCTTAAGGGGCAAATTGCATTCAAAGTTCATGGTCGTGAAAGAAGCATAATAACAACGGAAAGGTTGGTTTTAAACCTCATGCAACGGATGTCTGGAATAGCCACTACTACCAGTAAATATGTTCAACTTATTGCGCATACAAAGGCCAAAGTGTTGGATACACGAAAGACAACTCCTGGAATGCGCTGGTTTGAAAAAGAAGCGGTAAAAATTGGTGGAGGTGTCAATCACAGATTTGGTTTGTTTGATATGATCATGATTAAAGACAATCATGTTGATGCTGCTGGGTCAATAACCGATGCACTTAATCGTGTGCATGATTATTTGACATATAAGAATATGGACTTACGCATTGAAGTTGAAGTTCGAGATTTTGACGAACTAGAAGAAACAATGTCTCATGGAGGATTAGACCGTATTATGCTAGATAATTTTACTGTCGAAGCCACAAAAAGGGCCGTTCAATTAATAAACGGAAAGTTTGAAGTTGAATCTTCGGGCGGTATTACAATAGACACCATTAAAAGCTATGCTGAATCTGGGGTTGATTTTATATCTGTTGGAGCCTTAACCCACTCTGTAAAATCACTCGACTTAAGTTTGAAAATCATCAAGTAATGAGGTTATTCTTCTCGGTATTATTTTTAGTTGTTCTTTCCATTTCTGCTTTAGGACAGCACAATGCTATCCAAGCTCCAAACACATTTCAAGCAGACGATAACCCAAATTATTGGAAGAACAAAAAGCCTCATTCAGCCTATTGGCAGCAGGATGTTTATTATAAAATTGACGCAAGACTTGACGACCAAAAGGATGTGATTTCTGCATTGATGCATTTGGAGTACACAAATAATAGTCCAGACACCTTAAGTCAGTTAGTATTCCATCTTTATCAAAATGCGTTTGACAAAGACTCTTATGCAGGAGATTTTAATGGCATTTATCCAGGAAAGGAAGACACACTCTTTCAAAAGATAAGAGTGAATGACCTCACTGTAAATGATATGTCTGTTGAGATTGTTTACGACAATTCTATCATGTTTGTAAGGCTTGCTTCGCCATTGGTTCCTGGCGATGTTGCCAAAATTGATTGCTCGTTTCAAACACAATTCGGCCCCATACATGGCAGAATGAAAATGTACAATGCATGGGGGTCTAAGCATTTTAATGTTGTGCATTGGTATCCACGAATATCTGTCTATGACCATAAATTTGGTTGGACAACAGATCAACACCTTGGTCAAGAGTTTTACGGAGATTTTGGTGCTTTTGATGTTGAACTTGACGTGCCAGAACAGTACGTTTTGGATGGGACGGGTTTTTTATCGAATAGGAGTGAAGTTCTTCCGAGTGACTTGATGGAAAAATTAGCAATTTCAAATTTTGCTGAAAAGCCATGGAATGAAAAACCCTCTGAAATTATTCCTACCTCATCCATGAGAAAGGTGTGGAAATTTCATGCTGAAAACGTACATGATTTTGCCTGGACAGCAGACCCAACTTACAGAATTGGAGTGTCTGAAACAATATTGAAAAGCGGACACAAAGTGATTTGCTATGCATTGGCTCAAGAACCACATGCTTCTCGTTGGCAAAACGCAGCCGACTATGCAGCTAAGGTTATTGATGTTTATTCTAATGATTTTGGGGAATACGTTTACCATAAAATGATTGTAGCCGATGCCCGAGACGGAATGGAGTATCCCATGCTTACACTGGATGACGGAGGTGATCCAAACTACAGAAGTTTGTTCGCTCACGAAATAGGTCATAATTGGTTTTTCGGTATGGTTGGGAACAACGAAACTTACCGCGCATCTCTTGACGAAGGGTTTACTCAGTTTTTAACAGCGTGGTCGATCACAGCAATTGAAGGAGATACCATAGGCTACAATCCTCATGGGGAAACCTTGAATAAGCTTTACCAAGAAGAGCGAAGCGTGCGAGACCATCAGGTTTATAACGGGTATTATTATGCGAGTGTGATGCAAGGCGAAAGTCCAAGATTAAATACACATTCGGATCATTTTAAGGAGCCTTATCTCTATGGTCAGGTATATTCTAAAACGGCAACTATGCTTTATAATTTGCAATACGTTTTAGGTGATGAACTTTTCCTTGATGCGATGAAGCATTATTTCAATCAGTGGAAATTTTGCCATCCATATTTTGAAGATTTCAGAGAAAGTATTATTCAATATACCAAGGTTGACCTGAATTGGTTTTTTGATGAATGGCTAGAAACCGAAGAAACGATAGATTATAAGGTGAAAAGCTTAAAAAGAAAGAAGGGTAAGTACGATGTCAGCTTAAGTAGAAAAGGTATGCAGATGCCCATTGATTTCAGTCTTATAGATAATGAAGGTGTTGAACATAAATATCATGTTCCCAATACTTATTTCGAGAAGAATACGGATGCCACTATACTTCCTAAATGGTATGGTTGGGGTGATTTTAATAAGGATTATAACGTTGAAATTGATCTAGATGCGGATGTCGATAAAGTGGTGATTGATCCTTCTGGAAGATTGGCAGATATATATCAATTGGACAATTCTTCAGAGACACCGGTTTCGTTTGAGTTTAATGATTTTACTGGAAATAGATTCGAGAAAAGTTATGCTATGGAGTGGAGTCCCACTCTTTTATATAATGGATATGATGGGTTGAAACTTGGTTTGTTTTTTAAGGGGAACTATATGGAGACATATCACAAATTAGAAGCTCAATTATGGGTCAGTACAGGGTTACTGCAGCAATCTGATGAATTTGCGGTATCGGATCAAGATGCATTTAATCTATTCAATTACCGCATTAAGTATTCAGATCCACTGAGAGGAATTTCTTCAGGATTGTCCTACACGTATGAGTTTAAATGGATTGAAGGGCTGTTAGCGAATGATTTTTATCTTGAAAAAGACCTTCCTAATAATAAGACCAATTTGAAATTGGGACTTGAAGGTTTGTATAGACCAAATTCAAGCGATCTGAATTATTTGATTTATCCAACCCTTTGGAATACACAGCAATGGAATAATTTCACCAAGGTGGAATTGACGCATGTCTACGATTATGGCAAAAGTAATGGGGTAATTAAAAGTGAGTTGAGGAGTCCATTCTTTATGTCTGATTACTCCTATGGCTTTATAAATGTTGATGTCGTTAATAATAATCGATTCAGTGTTTTTAATTGGAGAACAAGAGTGTTTGGTCAATTTGGACAAGGAGATAATTGGGCACCTGAATCGCAATTGTATGCGGCTGGAGCTAGTCCAGAACAAATGATGGAAAATCCTCTTACGCGTTCAATGGGTTATGCGCCTGAAGGAGTTTATTCTATATCTAATATTACTGGTCAATACCAGGCGGGCGGTGGATTAAACCTTCGCGGATACAACAATTACCTCATGCCACAAACTAATAGCGATAGCTTGCTTAGATTGGGATATGTCGGGCATACTGGGGTTGCTTTTAATACTGAATTGGAATTTGATGATGTTCTGCCATTAGCCAGAGGGCTTAAAAGGTTTGTGGAATTGAAGACTTACCTTTTTGCGGATGCGGGTATCATCAATATAAATCGTACTGCAGAGGATCTGGAATTTTCAAATGTTAGGATTGATGCTGGAGCAGGTGCGACACTCGAAATAAAACGTTGGGGAAGCTTTTCAGATTTTAAACCTGTAAAGATTCGATTTGATATGCCTCTCTTTTTGAATCGACCTCCAGCGGGCGATGAGTATTTAGCTTTTCGTTGGTTGATTGGTTTCGAACGAGCTTTTTAATTAACTCCAGAACTTTTCAATATCCTCAAGCGCTTGACGCTTTTTTAGAATGAATGGAGTTCCGTTTTGATTTATGCCTATGACCTTAGGGAAAGTTCTGCTGCAGTGCATAGACCAAAGGGCAAATGAGTTTGCTCCGGTATCCATAATGATCAGGTAGTCCTTGTTTGTGGCAGGTGGAAGTGACACATTTTTTGCCAGATAATCACCTCCAAAACATAATGGACCTCCAACATCAGTTTTAATGACAGCTTCAGATATTAATTTGAAATGCTTGTTCATGATACCTAGGCGATGTTCCCACTTTCCTGGCTGATAGCTTTCTCTTAAAAACATGTCTGCTCCCAGATGATTAGTCAAAGTCTGTTGACTCGGGAACGCTTTTACTTCATTTATTCTAGAGACATGAAAACCAGCGTTGGCATGATAGTACCTTCCAAACTCTGTATATACGTCAACGCTTTCATTAAATAAAATAGGGCATTCGTCTCTCAGTAACGCTGAATACTTTGAAATCTCAACTGTTTTCTCGAAGCCGTAATCAGCAGGGAATCCACCTCCAATATCTATATAGGATATTCTGTTAAGGCCAATTTCTAAAGCCAGCTCACAAATCCTTTTAACGGCTGAAACTGATTCTTTTAAGTTGTTGTTTTGTGAACTTGCGTGGATGTGCAATCCTAAGTTTAATCCAGATTTCTTAAAGTAGTTGACGATGTCTGCAGCGTTTGAAATCGGTTCGCCAAATTTTGATCCTGTTGATCCAACTGTCATGCTTGACATGGAGCTGAGGCTCATTTCAGGATTAATTCTGAGTCCTAGTTGAATATTATCATTTGCATCGCGATCGCACAGGGCTTTTAATTCATAAAGACTATTTGCATTGATAATGATGTTGGAAGCTTCATTAAATACAAGAGAAATCTCTTCTTCGCTTTTTGCTGGAGAATCCCAAATTATAAATGGTGCCTTTGCTTTTTGCGCTAACCAAATCTCCTCGTAAGAAGCTGCTTCCAAACCATTACCAGATTGACCAATGTGCTTGATAATCTTTGCAAGAGGATTTGCTTTGATTGCAGTAGCGTGTTTCCAAAATGATGGAAAAGAGTTTCTTACGAGATTTAACTTCTCCTCAAGTTTACGGTAGTCATACACAACAAAAGATGTGTCGTGGCTTTCCAAAAGGCTTTGGTCAACAATTTCCGAGGTTAAATTTGCTGCCGTTTCTAATGAAATCAGATGGTCATCAGCAGAGTTCATTAGTAATTTGCTCGATTACATCAATGAGTTTAAAGTCATCAGAAAGGTCGTGATTCTCTTCAATGAGCTTTCTAATATTGGTTGATCCCAATGCTACTCGCAAGAATGAATACGACTCATAGGTGACGGGCTGCCCGGTAGAAAGCCGCTCATATTTAGGGAAATACTTACTTCCATGAAGGCATAAATGTTCATAAACCTTTTTGAGCTGATCGTTCGTAAGCGTCTGCCCATTTTTTGCGATTTTAAAAGAAATGATGGATCTATTCGTTACATCTTGATCTACCATTATGTTAAAGAGTTCTTTTGTTTCCAAGTATTCTTTAACGTGCTTATTCCAATTGCTGATTGCATAGGTTGCATCTCGTTCACTATAATTTGCAAGTAATTCCGACTCACATATTGCCGCCTCCCATCGCAGTGTAAATCCTATATTCTCAAAACTGGGGAATTTAGTACGTAACCCTTTATAAGAAGGTGGGATATCAAATTTTGAATATATTTTATCAAATCCTTCAACCAGCGAGCTATCAATATCTCCATGCTCTATCTCTTTAGCATAGCGCTCTGGAACCAACAATGCACCGCAGAATGGCGGGCTTTGATAAAACTTCGACCCTGTAATCATTAAAAGACAATTCTTAGCTAGCAACTCATTGAAAAGCTTAGGTGTAGCGCGCATTTGACATAAATCAACTACCCACGTTACATCAGCAGGACCATCTGTAATGATGGAAATATTGTCTTCAATACCGCTTTTACTTCCTATCACTAGGTTTACAATGATTTGATGGGTGTCTCGATGTTCATCAATTGCATCATAAATTGCCTGTTTGTGGTCAATTATTGACCCATCTTCATTTCTCGCAGGGAACAGTATTGAGTCAACGTGCAGGTCAGCTTTTAGCGGAGCGCCTTTGTTTACACTTTTCTCAATTTGAGTTTTATCTGAAAAGAATTTACCAGTATTCGCAAGTATTGAGCCCGTTCCTAATTCCTCAGGACATGTGATGAGACTTAGTATTGGCTTATTAGGATTCTTTATTTGAGAAAACATCAAAGGGAAGTAGCACAAGTCACTTCCTGATGGCGCGAAGAAAATGTTGAAATCGTCTGTGTAAGAATCTTGCAATAGGGCTTTGATTCGAAACCGCTGCTTAATTCGAATATCTTCTACAGATACTTCGTTGGTTATAAGGCGATTATATACAGTGCTGACTTTTGTTCTGACATCAACGGATAGTGCAGAACACGTGCAAGATCCACGGTTTAAGTGACCTTTTGAAGTTCTCGGATCAACAAAATATTTGTTCAACCCATTCTCTTTCAACTCTATGCGTTCATCCCCGCCCTCTGTAATAACCTTTTCTAATTCGCTCATAGTTCTTCGACCAAAGTGCAAATTAAATTCTTATTCTTCAGAGTTATTCAATCAATTTTCGCGCATTTGATATTAGGCTTTTGAGCATAAGTTAGAGCTGTTTATTAGAATTATATTTGTGCTTGATTTAGAATAAATAATGAATAAAACACTCTGCATAATCCCCGCTCGCGGAGGATCAAAGAGAATTCCAAGAAAAAACGTTTTACCTCTAAACGGTATCCCTTTAATTGCCTACACCATACGCAGTGCTAAGCATTCAGGTGTTTTTGATAAGATTGTGGTGTCGACAGAAGATGATGAAATAGCCCAAGTCGCGATCTCAGAAGGCGTAGAAGTTGATGCACGACCAATGGAAATGGCGGGCGATAAAGTCACAAAAGTGCAGGTGGTTAAAGAGTATTTGGAGAGAACCAACGCAGAAAACGAATTTGACAATATTGCAGCGTTGTTGCCTACTTGTCCATTTCGAACGGCTGAAGATGTCCAGTCAGCTGCCAATTTGTTTTTCGAGAATAAAGAAAATGAGTTCCTGATAGGAGTAGTAGAATATGAGTTCCCTATTCAACTTGCCCTAAAAAAGAGGGATGGAAAGGTGGTCGAAATGGAAAATACGGATGGTTATTTGACCACAAGAAGTCAAAACATAGAAAAGAAGTATCATCCGAATGGAGCAATTTATCTGGCATCAATTAAAGCGTTTAAGCGCAGGGGTACTTTTTTCAATGAAAAAATGTTGTACTACGAAATGCCTCAACTGAGGTCATTCGATATCGATTACCCTTATCAATTTCAAATTGCAGAGATTATAGCAAAACAAATTTCAGAACAAGAATGAAAGACTTGAATAAAATTACGGGGCCGGTTATTCCAATACCAGTGCCATTCGATAAAAATCAAAATGTGGATTATGCCGCATTGGAAAAATACACACACTTTTTAGTTGATGCAGGCATTAAAAATGTGATGACTACTGTGGGCACAAGTCGATATAATTTATTGTCGACAGAAGAATGTAAAAACGTCAATAGAGTGGTTGCTCAAGCTGCGGCAGGAAAGGCCATTAGTATTGTCGCTAATCCTACTACTGGAGGCACTAAATCAGCAATTGATTTTGCAAAGCACGTTGATGAAATAGGAGCAGATTATTTACTGGCTTATTATCCTGAACGTCATTATGGTGATGATTACATCATTGAATTCTTTCAATCAATAATTGATAATTCATCATGCAATATCTTGATCCATGAGATGCCGATGAGAAATGGTTTGGGTCCTGGAACAGTTCAGTATTCTCTTGAGCTTTTGACCAAATTAATGTCCATGGACAAAATTTGCGGTGTTAAAGAAGAAGCGCTAGATCCAGAATACAGCAATATGTTGGTGGAGAATCTTGCTGATAAAGCTATTATTATTGGCGCTGGTGGAGGAATGAGCAGGTATTTAAAACGCGACAAACAACGCGGTGCAAAAGCATATTTAGGTGGTATTGGAAACTTCGTTCCGTCTTTGGAACTTGAGTTTTTTGCCGCAATGATGAACGGTGATAATGCAAAAGCTGAATCAATCGTTGAAGGTCTTGAATTGCCCTTGTTTCAAGCAACTGTCCCCATGGGATGGCATCCAGCCCTTAAGGCTATGCTTTCAATTACAGATCATATGCAGCCTTTTGAACGTAAGCCAATGAAACAGACAACACCTAACGAAGTGGCAGTTTTAAAAGAAATTTTGAAAAAAAACTCTTGGGTATAATGATGCCAATTAAATCTCAATTCGGTAATCGAATCCTGGGTGGAACAAATTCGCCTTTCGTAATTGCAGAAATGGCTTGCGCGCACGATGGAAGTTTTGATAAGGCGAAAGCACTTATTGAAGCTTCTGTAAAGGCAAATGCAGATGCTGTTCAACTACAATTTTTTGTACCAGATGAAACGGTTACTCCAAGTCATGAAGCTTATACAATCTTATGTGATATTGCATTTTCAGATGCTCAATGGAAAGAGTTATTCGATTTCGGTAAGCAAAAGGGAATTCAAGTTTTTGTCTGCACATATGATGTGCCGAGTGTTAAGCTAGCTGCATCTTTGGGTGCAGATGGAATTAAACTGAATTCATCTGATTTGTCTAACCCTGAGGTACTTATCGAGGTGGCGAAATCTGGAATTCCGCTGACTCTAGGCACTGGGGCGTCTACCATGGAGGAAATTGCCCGAGGAATAGCAACATTGGAGGAAAACGGGGCGGAGAATATTATTTTAATGCATGGCGTTCAGAACTTCCCAACAGGCATTGACGATCTTAATATCAGCAGAATTAATCTTTTAAGAAGTGTTTTTCCAGATTATGAGGTAGGCTATGCTGATCATACCGAAGGTGGTTCTGAGTTTAGTTTAAAGGCAGATTTAGTGGCAATCGGTTTGGGTGCGTCAGTTTTAGAAAAGCACATAACCCTAGATCGTTCGGAAAAAGGGATTGATTATCAGGCAGCATTGGAACCAAAGGAATTTGAGCAGTACGTAAATGACGTTCAAATGGCGTTCAGAGCATTTGGGACAAGCAAAATAAAGGACTTTAGTGCAAGCGATTTGAAATACCGTAAGTTTCAGAAAAAGAGTATTGTGGCTAACCGAGATTTAAGCGAAGGGTCTGTTTTGCATAGGACTGATGTGAAATTCGTGAGGAACGAAAACCCTGGACTTCCCCCAATTGAATTTTCAAAAATTGAAGGAAAAATTCTTAATTCAGACATTAAGGAAAATCAGAACATTATCCTTTCAATTGTTAAGCAATAGTTTCATGAAGTATTCTTTTTCAAAACATATCACAATAGGTAATAAGGTTATTTCAAATGATCACCCTGCGTTTATTATTGCGGAAGCAGGTGTGAATCACGGAGGTGATGTGAATCTTGCAAAAGAGCTGATTGATATAGCTGTTCAAAGCGGTGCCGATGCAGTGAAGTTTCAGGCTTTTAAGACTGAAAATCTAATACTCGAATCGGTCGAAAAAGCCCCTTACCAGCAGCAGACAACTTCAGCTAGTGAATCTCAGTTTAACATGCTGAAGAAATTGGAATTGCGCAAGGACCAGTATCAGGAACTCAAAGATTATTGCGAACAAAAAGGAATTATTTTTCTGATTACCCCATTCGATAAATTTAGCTTAGGTCAGCTTGAAGAGCTTGGAGTCGAGGCGTATAAAGTAGCTTCTACAGATACAACTAACCTTCCATTTCTCAAGAAAATTGCATTAACAGGAAAACCAATATTACTCTCTACTGGTATGTCTTTTTTGGATGAGGTTAAGAGTGCAATGCAAACCATTCACGAATTCAATAAGGATGTCGTAATTCTTCAATGCACTGCCAATTATCCAATCGAAGATTCTGAAGCTAATTTGAATGTGATGGATACGTACGGTGCAGAATTTGGCGGGCTTGTTGGATATTCAGATCATAGTGTAGGATTAGGAGCAGCACCATATGCCGTGGCAAAAGGAGCAAAAGTGGTTGAGAAGCATTTTACGATAGATAAGTTAGCGGACGGTCCTGATCATAGAGCATCTCTCGATCCAGCTCAACTTAAAGAGTTTGTGCTTGAAGTAAGAAGGATTGAATTGTTTCTGGGGTCATCAGAAAAAAAACCAACAAACTCAGAAATGCATACAAGAAAGTCGCTTCAAAAGTATTTAGTCGCAGCTCGAACTATAAAAGCAGGGGCATTGATTAAGGAAGAGGATCTAGTTGCCAAACGCACGGGCGGTGTTGGTATTTCTCCCATGAAGTATTTAGATTTAGTCGGAACAATTGCCAAGAGAGATTTTAACATCAACGATATTATTGATGCGTAAATCAATATCAGTCATAGGAGCGGGTGGTCATTCAAGGGCAGTGGTGCAATTACTAATGGATGAAGGTTTTGACGTAGAGGGAGTATACGATGATTCTTTTTCAGGACAGGATGAAAAAATTGTCGGGGTTCCTTTAAAGGGGTTTGTGAGTTTAGTTCCTAAAGGAAGTGAATGTGTTTTGGCTATTGGTGATAATTACAGTCGAATGGAATATTTCGGGAGTCTTTCTAATGTCTTGAAAACAACCGTCAGTCATGCTTCAGCTATAGTCTCTTCAAGTGCTAAACTTGGACAAGCGAACTTAATAATGCCAAGAGCTTTAATTGGGGCAG
Organism: uncultured Flavobacteriales bacterium; assembly: GCA_905479105.1. GTDB lineage: Bacteria > Bacteroidota > Bacteroidia > Flavobacteriales_G > Salibacteraceae > SHAN690. Next base: position 292,979 of record CAJQLE010000002.1, on the reverse strand, counting down.
AAGCAATAATTGGGGATAATAACATTATCAATTCTGCCGCGGTTATTGAGCACGAAAGTGTCATTGGTAATCATTGTCATATCTCAGTCAATGCTACCATTTCAGGTAGAGTGAAAATTGGCAATTCATGCATGATTGGAGCTGGTAGCTTTATCCGAGACTATATTTCCATCTGCGATAATGTTATAATTGGTGCAGGTGCTGTGGTTATTAAGGATATTTCAGAACCAGGCACGTACGTTGGTAATCCAGTAAAACGCATCAAATGATTTACGTTTCAAGCTCATGCGTCAAGTTTCCGAAAATTTCGGACAGTGTTAAGTTTTTGGCTGAGAATGGATTTCAAAATATAGAACTGTCAGGTGGAACTACTTTGTATCCCGACTTAGAGAATAATCTACTTGAACTTAAGGAGAAGCATGAGCTCAACTTATTGTGTCATAATTACTTCCCACCACCAGAAAAGGATTTTGTGCTGAATTTGGCCTCACTGAATGATGAAATATCTGAAATGAGTCGTGACCATGTAATTAAGGCTTTGAGATTATCAAAATCATTGGGTGCTGATAAGTATGCTTTTCATGCGGGCTTTTTGCTTGATATTCCATTGTCAGAAATAGGATTGAAAGTCAAAAGACGTTCTCTTTTTGACCGATCGAAAGCAATTGAAAGGTTTGCCGAAAACTTCAATTATGTAATGAAAGAAGCCGAGGTAAGTGGGGTAAAGGCCTATGTCGAAAACAACGTTTTGTCATTGCAAAACTTTGAAGAATACAATAAGGTAAATCCATTTTTATTTACTGATTCTTCAACAATGACTGAGCTAGAGCGTTTGAATGGATTTACTCCGTTGATCGATTTGGCGCATCTGAAAGTCAGTTGCAATTCACTTGGCTTGGATTTTAAAGATCAAGCAAGTCAATTGTGTGATCAGACAGATTATATTCACTTGAGTGATAATGATGGTCTAACCGATTCCAATGGGACGTTAAATTCAAACTCAGAAATATTTCGTTTTCTGAAAGGATCCAAACTGAAAGACAGAGATTTTACATTAGAAGTTTATTCATCATTCGATGATTTGAAGAGTAGTTATAATTTGATAAATGATTTGATGAGATGAAAGGGTCGATTTGTGTTATAAATTCCTCTGTTCGTGATGTGTTGACTTCAATTAATGAAGAGCCATCTGGAGTGGCTTTTGTAATAGATCAACAAGAACGACTAATTGGTGTGCTCACCGATGGGGATATTAGAAGAATGCTGCTCAATGGAGTTGATCTCAACGCTCAAATTGCACAAGAAGATTTGGGTTCTTATGTTTTCGCAAATCAAGGCGAGAAACTCGAGGACATCTTAAAAAAGACGGATAAGAAGGTTCGGATAATCCCCATCATTGATACCGAAGGAAAGCCAGTAGATTACTTTAGATATGAGCATAGGGTTAAAATGATTCCGGTTGCTGAACCAAAGCTTAATGGCAATGAGTTCAAATATTTAACGGATGCTTTTTTGTCAACTTGGATCTCTAGTGCTGGCGCTTACATTAATCGATTTGAATCTGAATTCTCAGAGTACTGCGGAGCGAAGTATGGTGTTGCAGTATCAAATGGAACTGTAGCCATTCATCTGGCGTTAGAGTCATTCGGAATCGGAGAAGGAGATGAGGTTATCGTTCCTGATTTGACATTTGCGGCTACGATTAATGCAGTCTTACATGCCAACGCTACGCCTGTAATTGTCGATGTTGACCCTGTGTCATGGTGCATCAGTCCTGAAGCAATTGAAAAGGCGATTACACCAAAAACAAAAGCCATCATTCCAGTTCATGTTTATGGACAACCATGTGATATGGATCCGATAATGGCGTTAGCTGAAAAGCATAATCTCTTTGTTGTTGAAGATGCAGCAGAAGCTCATGGAGCAGTTTACAAGGGGAGAAAAGTTGGTTCAATCGGACATGCCGCAACATTTTCTTTTTTTGGTAATAAAATTATTACAACAGGAGAAGGAGGGATGGTCGTAACGAATAGTGACCAACTGAATGATAGAATGAGGGTCCTGAGAGATCATGGAATGAGTAAACAAAAACGCTACTGGCATGAGCATATCGGATATAATTACCGGATGACGAACTTACAGGCGGCAATTGGTTGTGCTCAATTGGAGAGAATAGATGAAATCATTGCAGGTAGAGCAGAAATTGAAAGTAAATATCAATCAGTATTGGCTGACTTTAGTTTTGTGAAATGGCAGCCAAAAATAGATGGTAATAAACGTGTCACATGGTTAGTTGCGGCTTTGTTAGAAGACGGCATTGATAGAGATGGAGTTATTCAGCAGCTAAGGGATAATGGAGTTGATGCGAGGCCATTTTTCTACCAACTAAGTGATATGCCTATATATTCCACTTACGTTAGCGGAAATCTTGATGCTAGTAAATTGCTTTCGCGTCAGGGATTAAATCTTCCTACCATCGATGGTGTTGACTTCGATCGTGTTGTAAAAGCATTTGAAGAAATCAAAGAAACGTTCAAATAGAACTGTCAGCTCACGTATTGATTAATCCTGAGAAGGCTTTCTTCATTTTACTGAGCAGATCATTGGATGATTCCTTGGTATTGTGAGAGCGCATAACCATTCTCTCACGTCCTTCTTTAATGTTACCTCCAAAATGAAAGGTGTCGCTGTCAAAAATGATTAGCGTTCCTGCCTTCCCTTCAACAGGGATGAAATCGTCTAACGTGAATCCCAAATCTTCGTAATCCCTAAGTATTCTGTTTTTGATATTGGGAATCTTTTTCACCTCTTTATGAGATTTTTCTCGAAGTTCTTTTCCTTTTTGCGCAGTGCCAGGGATGCATTTAAACGCTCCGCTATCCTCATCAACATCGGTCAAGTAAAGGAAAAATTTAAATGACCAATCTTGATCAAAATGAGGGTGTCCGTTATTCGCAAGATCTTCAGTTGCGTTATATTCTTGGGTGATGTAGAGGGCATTTAACAAATAGTGCTTCTCTCCCATAAAGGCCGTGGCGGTCTCTTTGATAAAAGGTTGCGTGAAATAGGAATGCAAAATCGGATGCTTCGCAACTTCTTTCTGGGTGCGCAAAGCTGCATATCTTCCAAACTTATATTCAGAAGCGCCACCCATTTCATCGAGTATTCGGAGACCTTCCTTTTTCAAGGATTCAACATTTTGACAGAAGTCTTCGATAACCACAATACCATTGCGGTTTAATTCTTTAACTACATCTTCTGGAGATGCTTGGTTACTTACTTTAGGTAATATCATCTTATTTAAATCGGTAAAGCTACATGCACAGACAAAATAATGATTTAAAACGGAGTCCAAATAATTAGGAAGGATTTAAAAAACTTAAAATTGCACATAATAGACTGCGTGAACACTTCGATTTGTTGATAGGTATTTGCATTGAAAGTGTAATATTCTCGTAAAAAATGTCAGTTAAAAATCACTGATAATACATGAACAGGGTTGGATATTTAGATGGACTCCGGGGTTTGGCAGTTATGTTCGTGTTTTTGTCCCATACATCGGGACGTGGTCAAGCTTTGGCTCCATGGCTTGACTTTGCAGGTATTGGGCACATTGGAGTTTATCTCTTTTTTACGCTATCCTCTTTTCTTTTGGGTTTGGGCCTTTTTTCTAGAACCTTAGATATAAAAGCTCTAAAAAAATTCTTTATTAAGCGCTTTCTTCGAATAGCGCCATTGTATTACGTAGTGGTTTCTGGAGTGTTCATTGAACAGCTGATTTTTGGTTCTTATCATAAATTGTACCTCCATATTTCTAATGGATGGACGGGCTATTTTGAGCACTTAATATTTTATCGCGGTGATGGAGTGTTTTGGTCAATAGTATCCGAGATGCAATTCTATTTATTAGTTCCAATAATGGTGATGATACTTATCAAGTGGAGGTCTAAAGGATTGATGTTTCTATTTTTATTGGCGGGTCTGAATGCTGCTCTTTATCTACTCAAGTTTGGTATGAAAATCGAGTGGATTCATTATTTCTCACCAAATACTCTTGAAAGAGGGACTTTCATTGACGTTTTTATTCCTGGCCTCGCCATGGCTTATTTAGTAAATTTTGAATCTGATTTACTAGATAGGTATGAGAGACAAATCCATCTTTGGGCAACGGGTATATTCTTCGTTTTGATATTGGTGACTGTTGGTCTTATCTCCAATAATTTTTTAGGTTTAGAAAGACCGTTTTTTGGATTTAGATTCTTCTCCTTATTTTTTGGTTTAGTTTTTAGTTTATTCACTTATTCCCTATATAAGGGAAATCCATATGTTGGAGCTGTTTTTAATTTCAGACCCCTCAAGCATATTGGGGTTATTGGTTTTTCTTTTTATCTCCTTCATTTTGCAGTGCTTCGAAGGGTTAATATGCTTGAAATTGCCTCGCAACTTAAATTCCTACTATCGTTTACCTTGGTTGTTATCGTTGCGACAGTCTTTTTCTATCTCATTGAAAAACCATCTATGAATCTGTCTCACAAATTGATTTCAAGATGGCTGAAGAAATCTGATTAATTCCGTCAATCTTTGAAGAAATCTGATTAATTGAGTTAAATAGTTTGAATAATCTGGTGTTTGTGTGTAATCTAGATAACCTTGCATATGGGAATTATCCTTAGACAAGCTGCTAAGTCGGCAGTTGCTACTTATGTTGGGATTGCCATTGGTGCCGTCACCATGCTCTATTTGTTTCCAAAATTCTTGGATGCACGGGAGATTGGACTTGTCAAGACAATCATAGATATGTCTGGCTTGGTGGCGCCATTTATAGTGTTCGGCACTGGTCACGTCATAAAACGATACTATAATGACTTCAAGGAGAATGATACGGATGGGGGCATAGTATTTACAAATTTTCTAGTGCTTCTATTTTTTACTGCCGTAAGCTCAGTGCTTTATTATTTTCTCAAAGATCTTATCGCTGGCGCCTTTTATGACAAATCGCCGGAGCTAATATCTTATCTCTATATTCCTTTATTTGGAGGGATTATGTCGGCCTATTTTTTCTTTTTCAGGTCTGTATCGGTTGTTTTTCTTAGGACAACAGTGCCAACAATTTTGAACACAACGGTTACCCGTTTTTCAGTAGCTGTTTTATTAATTCTTTATGGGTTTTGGCCTGTTCTCACTCGCACAGAATTCGTGTATACTTATATGGCATTGTATTACTTATTTCCATTGATACTCCTGTTGATTTACTTAGCTTGGTTGAATCAAGGAAGGCTAATGATACCAGCCGTATCTAAAATGAAGGAAATTGTAAAACGTACGTCACAGTATAATTTCACTTTAGTTACAGCTAGTATTTCAGGTGTCATTATTCAAATATCCGATAGCCTAATGATCAGCTCGAAGGAGGGGCTTGTCTCTAATGGTATTTATGCTATTTCCTTTTATATGGTATCCGTTATATCCATTCCACGGAGAACAATTGCTGAAATCTCATTTCCCGTGATTCGGAAGTTGATTCTGCGTGATAATTGGGCTGAAGTGCAAGACATTTACTTCAAGTCAAGTATCAGTCAGTTTTTATTGGGCTTCGTTGCATTTGCAGTTATTTGGTTTAATGCAGATGATATTTTTGAATTAATGCCGAATGGAGAGCAATATGCGGCAGGAAAATATGTGATACTATTTATTGGGATAGGGATGCTTTTTGACTTAATCACTGGAGTCAATCGCCAAATTATTGAGGCATCTAAAGTGTATAGATTTAACTTGTTTGTGAATATTATCTTGAGTGTTTTAGCGATCGTGCTCAATTTAATTCTCATCCCACGATACGGTATTATAGGAGCCGCAGTCGCATCCATGTCTTCGCTTGTAATTGTCAATTTACTGATGATCTTTATTGTATACCATTATTTTAAAATATGGCCATTTTCAAGGCAATCGATGAAGTCATTATTGCTTATCCCTCCGCTGATAGTTTATTACTTTTTTCAATTCAATAGCGATAACCCATTGTTAGATATGTTCGTGAACAGCACTTTGATCTGTGGATATTCTGGATTGAGTATATATTGGCTTAAAGTATCGCCTGATTTTAATACTATTGTTCACCAACTTTTAACACGATTAAAGCGCTAAAATGAAGGTATTGGATTGGAGTCCGGAGAGTGACTCATTTTTAAAAAAGAAAGAGATTGAAATACACAATCTCTATCACGGTGAGTTAGCGAAAAATTCGTTTCAGAAGAAGGAAATTTTTGGCAGAAGGTCCATTAAGATGCGTATTCGTGCATTGAAGCGTCTACTAAGAATGACGGGGCACTCAACATTCACAGGCAAGGTGCTGGATGCGGGAGCTGGAGATGGCTGGTGTTCGGCATATCTATTGGAGAATTATCCTTCTCTTGAGGAGATTTATACCATGGAGATTAATGAGAATGCCATACAATCACTCATTCCAAAAGTTATTGACACGGTGAATGGAGATAACGAAAAGGTAAACTTGGTTAGGGGAAGTTTTAATAATATCCCCTTAAAAAACCATTTTGACTATGTAATAACGATGGGGGCGCTTCATCACTCAGACAATTTATACCAATCCTTTAAGGCAATTTTTGATTCTTTAAAAGATGGCGGTTATTTCCTTGCCCAAGAGCCTTTTTTAAGGGATACAGTTTCTAATGATTTTTATCATAACCGAGGAGCCGAGACAATTAATTTCAAGGGATTGGTTGAAGTAAAGAATGACGATCGAACAGATATTTTTTACCGTCTTTGTGAATACCGAACTGCAGCTTATCATGCAGGATTTGATATAGAAGTAAAAGATATTAGTCTGGATAGAGCCAACTGGAGGCGAATCTTTATGAATGCTGTAAAAGGTAAAACTCAAACATATAATTTGGTTTTTTGCGCCCACAAACCTAAGGCTGCTAGACCTCGCGTTCCAACGGCTTGGGAGGAATAGTGTAAATAGCAGCTTCAGCCGGCTTAGAATAGCTTTAAAATTTGATGAATGGTTGATTTTAGACAGATGACCATACTAATAGCTGAAGTTGTTGCCAAAAATGTAATTTGCTCATGCCTTAATAGATTTAATGGCACACAGCTTTCACAAGCTTGATTAAATGAACGCATTAGAAAGAAATTGAAAACCACTTTGACCGTGTTTGTGTTTAGGGATTTGGATGCTACTGAAATTGCTGAAGTACGCTCTGCTTTTGCTAGAAATGACATCAAGGTTCTAACATTCGAAAGCAGAGTTCAAGAAAGCTTAAAGGATCAAGGAATATCATCTGCATTGTTTGAAGGACCTTCTAAATCTGAATTGATTTCGGAGTTCATGCAGGAGATTTTGGAGTTTGGTCATAAATCATTTGCAGAGTTACATTCAAAGCTGATTGATACTACTTCCTATAGTGAACAGTTTTATCCTTGGTTCATGATCAGGAATAAGCTATTTCTAGATCTGCATGAACTTTACGTTGAATACAGATGGTTTTTCTTGGCTAAGAAAGACCATGGAAATACTGGACAGCTTCAAATATTTTCTAGCCACAGCGCTTTGAACTCATTGGTCAGGGCTGAGGTGATTTCTGGTGATTCGGTTTCAAGACCAAGGGCTAAAAAAGAACCCATTAAATATGCTTTAGTTTTTTTAGCCAGGTTCTTTTTGGGCCTTTTCAAACCAATTCGAAAAGGGCAGCATATATTTCTCAATTCATCCTTTGTTGCTCATAAGATTTTTAGTCTTGATGGCACTCGTTTGATCGATGGCGATTTTTACTATGGTTATCTGCAAGATGAGTTGAAGGAATCGAGCGACTTCAGTAATCTATTGATGCTGAAGAACTATGGTGCAGTTGCTTTGCCAAAGTTTAAGGATTGTCTTAAGCCATTTAAGAATATTGCTAATTTTCAGTTTTACGAGACATTTGCAGGCTTAGGTCTGTTGAATGTGAATCGTCTTCAAAGGATTTTTTCATATCGAAATGGACTTAAAAGAAATATTTCGGAGGCATTGACGAATGCTCAGGGTTTTGATAGTATGATTCTTAATCAGTTATTAAAAGCATCGGATTTACTTGTTGTGTCTGCATTTAGATATGATTTGGGACTAGCTATTCTCAAGAAGCTTAAACCACACTCCATTGGTGGTGATGATGAACTAACATTCTTGAAGTATCCCTTGATTGCTGCTGCGAAGCAATTGGGTGTGCCATCATTTGGTCTTCAACATGGCGGAATCAGCTCATCTAACTTGAATTATTCGTTTTTGGAGAAGGATGTGAAATACGATCCATTTCCGGATGTCACTATGACCTGGGGTGATTATGTATTGGATAGATTATGCAAACAGTCTTCATATCCAGAAGGAAAAGTCAAGGTAGTCGGACAAGTTAGAACCGATGTTGTGAAACCATTGCTCGAGCAACCAAAATCTTCTATACTGACAGATTATAAGGAGGGAGAAACAATAGTGCTTTTCGCAAGTCAGCCTATATATCATCAACCGGAGATTAGAAAACGATTGTTAATGGATGTTCTGACGCTTCAAAAAAACCATCCGAGTCTTCGCGTGATCATTAAACCCCATCCCAATGAGAAAAATGATATGTCCTTTTTTGAAGGCATAGCAAAGGAAGTAGGAGTGAAGCCAGAAATAAGGTTTGACGATTTGTATGGATTACTGGCCGTGACTGATATTATGATTACGTATTACAGCACAGCAGGAGCTGAAGCGTTATATTTTAATAAAGAGCTTTTGGTGGTTGATTACAACGGAATTGACTCTGCCAATTACATTAAAGACGGTGTTGCTAGGCATTGCGAGGATTACAATACGTTGGAAGAGACGGTTAAAAGTGTGATTGATGGTAACGCCAAAGACATATCCGAGACCAGAAAGAATTATCTAAACAGAAGGGTTTACAGCATCGATGGAAATTCAAGGTTTCGAGTAATAGAAGGAATTCGAGCACTTGGCAAAAACTAAGTTTTACGGTCACAAGCGCTATTATGGCTTTTTCTTAAAAATAAAATGTGCTTCTCTAATGATCTTTTATCATTTTCGAACCTTTAACTGCACTCTTAGCAAATGATCGCAATTATCAATTACAATATGGGCAACCTAAGGTCTGTCGAGAAGGCATTCAAGAGGATTGATGAGCCATGTATTGTAACCAACGATCACGAAACGATTTCTAATGCAGACAGAATCTTATTACCAGGAGTAGGGCATTTCAAAAATGGTATGGCGGAGCTTGAAAAGTCAGGTTTAATTCCTTTGATAAAGGGACTTGCTTTTGAACGAAAGAAACCATTCTTGGGCATATGTTTGGGTATGCAGTTGCTTTCGAATTTTAGTGAAGAAGGATCAACAAAAGGGCTTTCTTTTATAGATTCGGAGACGAAAAAATTTCCTGATTTAGGTCATTTAAAAGTCCCTCATATAGGGTGGAATACGCTAGATCAGAACATTACGCATCCTTTGTTTGATGGCATTTCTACTGACAAGCAATTTTACTTTGTTCACTCCTACTATGTGGAATCTACGAATAGCGATAACGTTTTAACCGAGACGGAGTATGGCATTCGATTTACCAGTTCTATGGTTAGAGAAAATATTATTGGAGTTCAGTTTCATCCAGAAAAAAGTCATAGTCAGGGACTGAGACTTTTGAAAAATTTTGCATCCTTTAATGTTTAGACCACGAGTCATACCATGCTTGTTGCTCCATAATGGTGGTTTGGTTAAGACCAAGAACTTTGCTGATCCGAGATATTTAGGCGATCCTATTAATGCGGTCAAGATTTTCAATGATGCTGAGGCGGATGAATTGATCTTTTTAGACATTGATGCATCAAAAAATGGGCAAACCATTGATCCTGAAATCGTGAAAGGGATTTCAGATGAAGCTTTTATGCCTTTTGCAGTTGGGGGTGGAATAAACCACGTGGATGACATTCGAAAAATGATTGATGCAGGTGCAGAGAAAGTGATTATAAACTCTGCTTTTTATGCGAACCCAAGCTTGGTTGAACAAGGCGCTGCCATATTTGGTAGCCAAGCTATAACATTATCCATTGATGCTCAATGGAATGAGGTGACTTCAAGCTATAATCTTTATTCAAAAGGTGCTTCCGTAAAGCATGATGTTTCATTAGAGGGTCAAGTCATGCGAGCTCAAGAGTTTGGAGCAGGAGAGATAATGATCAATGCGATTCATAAGGATGGAACAAGGATGGGTTACGATGCTGAACTTATTGATCGCGTGTCGAAGATTTCTTCTGTTCCGATCATAGCCTGCGGTGGTGCCAATTCAATTGATGATTTTGCTGAAGGTCATAAAGCAGGAGCTTCAGCTCTGGCTGCAGGAAGTATGTTTGTTTTTGTTGGGCGTAAAAGTGCTGTGATGATCAATTATCCCGAATTAGAAGATTTGAACGAAGTATTCAATGGCTAAAAAATATCAAATATGTAAGCGTTGTGTGATGGATACGAGTGATCCTCAAATTACTTTTAGTTCGGAAGGATATTGCAATCACTGTGAGGATTATTTGTCAATGCGCGGAAATCAACAATCTGCTAAGAAAGGTTTGAAAAGTGAACTCAAGGCAATAGTTGAAGAAATCAAGCAAAAGGGAAAAGGAAAAGAATATGATTGTCTCATTGGTTTAAGTGGTGGTGTAGACAGTTCCTATTTGGCTTATTTAGCGGTTAAGGAATATGGACTTCGTCCATTGGCTGTTCATCTAGACAATGGCTGGAATTCTAAACTAGCGGTGAAGAACATCAACAACACTATTATCAGCCTTGATATTGATCTTCATACTCATGTAATTGATTGGAATGAATTCAAGGAGTTACAATTGGCTTATTTAAGATCATCTGTTATTGATATTGAGGTGCCCACTGATCATGCTATTAGAGCTGCACTGTACAAAACAGCTGAGGAGAATGGAATAGAATACTTATTGAGAGGATATAATAGAAATACAGAGAGCATTATACCAAAGGCTTGGACATTCTTAAAGATTGACAGAAAGAATCTTTTGGACATTAACAAAAAGCATGGTAAAGGAACCTTGAATACTTATCCAATAATCGATAGTAAGCGCATCAGTGCATTAGAAAAAAACGGTCTCAAAACGTTTGCCCCGCTGAATTATATAGATTTCAATCAGGAGGAAGTAGAGGAGATTATTAAGGCTGAATTAAAATGGAAGTCTTATGGTGGGAAGCATCATGAGTCTGTTTTTACGAGATTTTATCAAGGTTATATCCTTCCTAAAAAGTTTGGAATTGATAAAAGAAGAGCACACCTATCGACTGAGATTTGCAATGAAATTCTTTCTCGTGATGAAGCCTTATCTCTGCTCAAAGAATCTCCGTATGACGAAGAACAGTTGAAATTGGATTATGATTATGTGGTTAAGAAGTTTGATTTGACCAGTGAGGAGTTTGATCAAATTATGGCAATGCCAATCCGTTCTCATTTCGATTATGAAACCGAGATGAAATCCAAGATTAGAAAGAAAGTACTTGATCCTAGAAACCCTGTTTATCGATTCTTCAAACAAAGAAGAAACCTCAAATAAGTTCTAATTGTAATTATACTCTTGGAGTAATTCTGCAGTGCCTGTCTCAATTGCGGAAATCTCTGGTGCGGTGAGATCATTTTTATACCTGCCAATATTATGCTTGGATAAGTCTATTTCCAGCAGCCTTGAATGGTATTCGATTCCAAGGAAACCACAAATCTCATGTACAGTTTTTTCAGGTTTGTCAATCAAGTTCTCAAACCTGATTTCTTTGAATTGAGTGCTATCCAGTTGCGATTTTTGGGTTTGCCATTGGCTCATCACCGCACTGTACCATGCAACCAGATCATTGATGTTGTTCGGTGCCCATCGCTGCGACTTTAGAGAGCTGATGACATCCCTTGGGTCACGAATGATATGAATCATTTTACCCTCAGGAAACATCGATAGAAGATCCCCTGCATAAAGCAGATTATGCGTGTTATCTTCTTGTAAAATCGGTTTTTTCTGATCTTGACAAATGGCGTCAAAACACTTTTTTAGAAAAGATCTTATTATAGGTTTTAAAGCTTCTTTAGATTGAGGCGCTGAAAAATACATCTCATTATTCTCGATACCTTCTTTGGTTCCAGGCCAGATCCCGGGGTGTTTGAACGAGGTTAAATCATGGATAAGCCCTTTGACGTAGATTGAGTATCCAGGTATATGTTTGTCCAATTCCCATCCTGCATAAGCTGGACCGCTGAGTAGGAGCTTATCTGTGCTTTTAGAAGCCTCAACTTTCTTTCTTTTTTCATCTGATTGATCAGCCAGTGAGAGTAAGAAGGTCTCTAAGCGCTTGATTTTATGATCTGCTCCATAAGGCGACCAACTCGCTGGATATGAGTTGTAAAAATCTAAAACACCATCTGGGTCAATGGTGAACCGGTATTCAAATGGCAGTGAAGCCATCTCAGGATGCTGGCTGAATATTTTCTTTAAAATATTTGTTCCAGATCTCCCCGACCCTGTGATGAATATTATTTCTGTTGATTGGCTCATCGAATAATCAATCGGATCGCTTCAAACGCTTCAGCAAATTCAACTTGCACTTGAAGCCCCCGGTAATTTGCAGCACTTCTAATTAATTTATCCTTTGCGTAAAGTCGCTTTGATTGGGAAGCATAACACTCCATTGCAGCTACTTTTTTACGGATATCGTCTTCCTCTAATTCAACGAAGCACTGCGTTGCAAACTGGTAATTATTCCAAATAAACTCATATCCGAAAATGGTGATGTTTTTGAAGGCGCGTTTGGCTTCTAGGTGAATGGTTCCATGGTCTTGATGCACATCAAACCCTGAAGGACAGAATACTAGATCAGGCTTATGTTCTTTATTTAACCTCACCATATCTTCCAGAATAGCCTGTCTATCACGTGTGAAATAGCGCACTTGGTAGTTCAAAATAACCAAGTCGCTTTCAGGAATTCCGAGTGTTTTGGTTGCTTCTCGCACTTCCTTTGATAAGACATCTTTTGGAAATCCTTCTGGAACAGATTCTTCGCATGTTGAGAATGCAACGTAAATCACGCGTTTGCCAAGAGAAATAAGCTTGTGTATGGTTCCTCCACAACCCAACTCACCGTCATCCGTGTGAGGAGCAAGAACTAATACTGTGTCAAATGATTCAAGTGCTGATGTTTTCATATTTCATGTCAAATTCTGTGCAAACTTCATCAATCGAAGCCAATCGGCCTCCTAAATTTAATATCTCTTGTGAGAGTGATTCCTTTGATGTGCTGGTCTCTAAGTCCTTTTCATCTATAATTAAATAAATGGGACAATTCTTTTCGATGGATATGTTATTCGCATTTGAAAAGGTCCTAGTCCAGTGTTCATCGAGTTTTAGAACGGGTAGAATAAGCATCCCATTGGTCTCTCTATGGGGTTGGCTAAACTCCAAATCATCGGATTCGATTGAGTTTATTGATTTCCCAATTGTGGACTTATAGCCTCTCATTTTTAAGGACTCTAACAATGGCTGATACTCTTTGAAATTAGATATTGCTTTGATATAAGCCATGGGTCTTTGATCTTTTGTCATTAAAGATTTTAGGAATTTGCGCTGCCAAGCGTTTCCACCACTCAGGGAATCCTTAAAAAGACTGAGATCTAAAATGTCTATCGTTTGATACGTTTCTTCATTGATAAATGTCAATACTAACTCAGCCTTGTCTGAATGGTGAGGACTCAATCGATATGCTTTGAATGGAGGAAACGTCATCGCTCTTTTAAAACGATCTGTTTTGATTTCACTCCAAAAAGCATTTACTTGACCACCAAATGGTTCTCCTCGCAATTGATATGTGGCCTTACTTGAGTTTTGAGGGGTAAGAGTATAAGAGTTGTCTAAGAATTTTCGAAGTGTTGATTTAACCAATTCAACCGCTGAATCGTTGACTTTTTGATATAATGATGCTGCAGTTTCATTGTTGGAAATGTCGAATGCAATCTGATCTACTATCGGTCCATCGTCCACACCTTGAGTCATTTTATGGAAAGTGACACCTGCTTTTTCATCGCCATTGATGATCGCCCATGGTCCTGGTCTTGAGCCTCGATTCGCTGGCAATAAAGCGGTGTGAATATTGAAAACACCAAGTTTCGGAATGTTCAATATCGCCTCCTTGAAAAGTTCACTCCAAAAACATGATACGATGAGATCAAGATTCAGAGAAGAAAGTAATTCCAAGGAAGCATGAGAGTTGACCTTCATGCTGTCATAAACAGGAATCCCTTTTTCTCTTGCCAAAATTTCCAGCGATCTATGCCCTAGGTCATGCCAGGTATTCATGCCAGGCTCTCTATCACGAGAAAAAACACCAAGCACTTCATAGCCGTAATCGAGCATTGTCTCTAAAATGACACAGCTGAGTTCCTTACTTCCTATGATGAATGCTCTCACTTATTGATCTGATTAATGACATCATTTAACTGCTCAGTGCATCCTAAGCGGCTGTAGTTTTTATAATTTTCGTTTCCAGTGTTCGCCAGTTCTTTATTTGACAGATAGCTCACAAAGGCATCGCTAATCATCTGTTTTATTCCCTTCTTATCTGAATAATCTAACATACCTTCTTTCCCACAAAACGATAGAATTTCAGCTGCATTGCCATCTTTAGGCCCGATGCTAAGTATTGGTCTTCTTGAGGCAAGGTATTCAAAAATTTTACCGGTAATAATACCCTTGTTGTTTTCACTTTGCGGCACTGGAAGAAGCAACATGTGTGATGAGTGCATAATATTGATCGATTCCTTATGCGGAACGAAGGGTTGAACCTTAATCACCTTCTCCATTCCTAATTCTTTCCATGAGGCTAGAATTCCTTGATCCACATTTCCAGTTACTTCAAGACTGAAGTTGTTCTTAAACTGTTCGTCCTCTGCTAATTCCTTAATTGCTTGCCATAAAGCTTTGCAATTTTGATTGGACTTTAAGTTGCCAGTGTAAGCTAGAATGAATTTTTCCCGAGGAATAATATTCAAGGCATCGAAGTCTTCTTCATCATATCCATTTGGAATGAAAGTGATTTTTTCTGAGCGGTTACTTAACTTATCTTTCATTGCTGGAGAAGCAACAACTATTGCCGAAGCGCTAGAAAGCACAAGGTCTTCGAGAGCTTTATCTCTTTTTTTGGATTTTTCTGTTCTATTGAGAAACGCATTATAATAAATGGTTGTCCATGGGTCGCGCATATCTGCAATCCAAGGAATTCCGGTTTCTCTTTTTAAACGCTCTCCAATTAAATGAGTGCTGTGAGGCGGGCCAGTAGTTATGATACAATCAGGCTTTTCCGCATTTATTATTTCTTGGGCTTTTTTGTAGGCGAAGGAATTCCATCCTTTACGAGCATCAGGGATAAAGAAATTGGCTCGCACATAGTTGGCCAGCTTTGATAAGGTTGAAGGATTGTCTTTCAAATTTCCCATACCAACTTCCACAGAACGGCCTTTTTTGCCGCGCAAAGCATTGTACAAGGCAAATGGTTCGATAGTTTTTGTGCGATGAACCGCTAAACCAATTGGAATATCTTTTAACAGAGTTTGATCAACACTCGGATAGCTACCATTTTTCACCGTTATAACGGTAGACTGAACATTGAAGTGAGGAAGATACTTACTGAATTTTAACCATCGCTGAACCCCTGGACCAGATCCAGGAGGCCAGTAATAGGTCAATATCAGCGCTTTTTTCAAGGTCTATTCTTCTCGTTTTTTGACGTAAAGAAATAGCATTCCGGCTGCGAATAGTGCGAATATCACAGATCCTGCAAGCGATAGGTTCTTACCTATTTGGTAGGAAGAAGGGTTAAACTTCATTTCAATGGTATGATCTCCTGCGGGCACTTTTACCGTTCTTAGAATGTAGTTAGCTCGATATATTTCAGCCGGCTGACCATCTACAAATGCCATCCATCCATCGGGATAGTATACTTCAGAGAAGACAGCCAATCCATCTTGAGTGTTGCTGGATGAATACTTTAAGTATTTCGGTGTTATTTCGTCCAATTTGATACTCGCATTAGAAGCCTTCCCAAAATTATAGCCATAAATTTCCTCGCTAAAGTCTGAGTGGATGATCGCTGTTTTCAAAGGATCAAAATTGGCCAGTGAAGACATTTCTGCATCTGCCGAATTCACTTGCTTAACCTCTTCAACAAACCATGCATTGCCGCATGCTGTTCTATTCAGAACCGCACCTCCAGGATTGTTATCCTGAATGATGTAATATTTCGTGTTGAGCATGTTATAAACAGGCATTTGCAAAGCAACATCCGGGTTCAGTAATATGCGCTGATCAGCCTGCATCAAACCTTGATTCAATTTTTGAAGTTGAGTAGAAAGTTCGTTTTCTATCAGGTCTTGATACCTTCTTAACTTGGCCGCATGATGACCTCCAACATTTTCATGGTAATAGCAAGTTTGCCCGTCAGTCCATGGGTTCAATGTTGCATTCAATACTCGATAGTGAGGATCTTTGTCTTGTAAAATTGCGAGGTCTGCAGGTGAAGGAGCAAACTTTGCATCCCATTCGCGCTTAGCGATAAAATCATCATTGTCTAAATAGCGTTTACTTACACGCCACATATCGCCAGTAAATACAACGCCAAGAACTACAATGACGATTGTAAGACTCATTTTTCCTTTTTGATAAAACCATATAAGTCCGGCAGTAATCGCCATGATTACGGCACTTATCATCCAATCAGAAAGATATCTTCCTTTTCGATCTGCCAATAAAGCTTCATATACTGCGTCAATGCCCCATGGTGAGTTTTTAGTTTGGTATTGAGCATCTTTCGGGCCAATCCAATCATTCATTAATCCATACAGAAGTAATAGCACCATCATGCCTCCAGCAATGTATAAAGCCATTTTAAAGGCCTTTTTGAAGTCTGATGAATCTATCTCTTTATTCAGGATTTTCTGTAATCCAAGTGCACCGAACAATGGGATGGCTAATCCAGCTATGGCTAGGGCCATTGAGGGTGTTCTGAACTTATTATACATCGGGAAGTAATCAAACAGAAATCCAGTGATTACATCGATGTGTCGTCCCCAAGACATAATCAATGAAAGAATAATAATAGTGATCACCCATGCTCTTGTTCGGCCTTTGAAAATGAATAGAGATAGGATGAACAGGAAGATAAATCCAGCTCCGAAATACACGGTTCCTAAAAGAAAAGGTTGATCCCCCACATATAATGGGGCGCGTGCTAGAATTGACTCTTTCTGTTGTCGGTTGAGATTGTAGCCCTTAAGACTTTCTTCTACATTTCCTTTTACTGGAAGCGCTTCACCGGTAGCTCCTCCCATAAATGATGGCACTACCAGCGTAAATGTTTCTAACGGGCCGTATGACCAACGCATGGCATAGTCCTTATCTAAACCAGTTCCGGTAGCTCCTTCACCACCTTGATTGGAAGCGGTAAGCTCTGATTTCTTTCCACGAATGGTTTCAGAGCTGTGCTCATAGGTGTTGTAAACTTTACCAATGTTGGGCAACAATGCAATTAGTCCAGCTGCAACGAGGAGCCCCACATTCTTCATGAGATCAGGTACCGTATTCTCTTTTATAGCGTAGAAGAGGTAAACCGCACCAATTGATAATGAAATCAATAAGTAGTAATACATGATTTGATAGTGATTACTGATCACCAACATACTCAATGACAGCACAGTGACAAATGCTCCGAGATAGCGTTTACCATTCAAGCCTAAAATCAATCCTCCAACGGCAGGCGCAAGAAACCCAATAGATAATACTTTGGTATTGTGTCCTGCCAAAATTGAGACGATTAGGTTACTTGACAGCCCATAAGCCAGCGATAGTACCAGCGCCAACCATGGGTTTACACCCATTATAATCAGTAATAGATAGAACCCAAGAAAAGTAGCAAATATGATGTTGCTAGTTCTCGGCATCCCCAATAAGAGAGCATTTTTTATATAGGTTGTTACGTTTGTCGAAACAACCAATCCTATATGAAAAATGGTCATGCCGCTAAAAACGCGTGTGGTCCAAAGGGCTTCTTCTCCAGTTTCTTCTCTGAAGTCTTTGCTTTCCTTCGACTGCGAAATACTTTTAATCGTATCGTCCTGTGCTAGAATTTTGCCTTGTAATACAGGTGAACAGTACAAAATGGCCACAGCGGCCATTATTATTATTGAGACAAGGTGCGGAAGTGCTTTTTTCCAATCCATGAATGAGTAACTTTTAGATAGTAAACAAAGAAATCAAAAAAAAGGAAGGACACAGACCTTGATTTGACAATCATTCAGAAACCTTAAACTTCTTCGAAGTCTACGAATTCATCATCATTTGATTTTGAATTGTTTGTCTTATTTGGGCTTGTCTTTCGAATGATCACCTTTTCGTCTTGGTAAATTTTTTCACCTTCCGTTTTGGTCTTCATCTGATCTTTCATGTTTTGCGTGGCCTTCTTCACGAAATACTTGCCTAGAAGCGGTAATAAGAACCGTGCAATCAATCTGAAAATCAGATAAATTCCGAAGGCAATCGCGGCAAATCTTAACAAACCCATTTATCTCGATAAATAAAGATTACGTTCTGAATACACCTTCTTGAAGTACTCATCTTTAAGATCATCAATGAAGTAAATGGACTCGCCAGTTGACTTCATCTCTGGTCCTAATTCCTTTGAAACGTTTTGGAACTTATCAAACGAAAATACAGGAAGCTTGATGGCATACCCTTTCTTGTAAGGTTTGAAGTCGAAATCTTTCACTTTTTTTGCGCCTAGCATCACTTTGGTAGCATAGTTCACATATGGCTCTCGGTAAGCTTTTGCGATGAACGGTACTGTTCTAGATGCTCTCGGATTTGCTTCGATCACATATACTTCTTCATCCTTAACTGCAAACTGGATGTTTATCAGACCCACAGTTTCCAATTCTACAGCAATTTTCTTGGTGTATTCGTCAATCTTTCTGAGCACATTCTCACTTAAATCGAAAGCTGGAAGAACCGCACTTGAATCACCAGAGTGAATGCCAGCTGGTTCGATATGCTCCATTATTCCAATAATGTAGGTGTCTTCGCCATCACAAATAGCATCAGCTTCTGCTTCAATGGCTCCTTCTAAGAAATGGTCTAACAATACATTATTGTCAGGCATGTCGCGGAAAATGTTGATCACATGCGTTTCGAGTTCCTGCTCGTTTATAACGATTTTCATTCCTTGGCCACCTAAGACATAGCTTGGTCTTACCAATAGTGGATAACCCAATACTCGAGACAACTCAATTGCTTCTTCTGCAGTTTCTACTGCTCCGTACTTTGGATAGGGAATATTCAGTTTTTTCAGCGTGTCAGAGAATCGACCTCTGTCCTCGGCTAAATCAAGAGCATTGAAGCTTGTTCCCATGATTTTAATTCCGAAACGCTCTAATTTCTCGGCAAGCTTAAGTGCTGTTTGTCCACCCAGCTGCACGATGACTCCTTCGGGCTGTTCATGCTCGATGATGTCATAGATATGCTCCCAGAATACGGGTTCGAAGTATAATTTATCAGCGGTATCAAAATCTGTAGAAACAGTTTCAGGATTACAGTTGATCATGATCGTCTCATAACCACACTCCTTTGCAGCTAGCACGCCATGAACGCAGCAATAGTCGAATTCAATTCCTTGACCAATTCTGTTTGGTCCTGAACCTAATACAATAACTTTTTTCTTGTCTGACCTCACGCTTTCATTCTCACCTTCAAACGTAGAATAGAAGTATGGCGTTTGAGCTTCAAATTCAGCAGCGCATGTGTCAACCACTTTGTAAACACGATTAACTCCTAGAGCTTTTCGCTTTTCACGCACCTGACTCTCAAGACATTTTAGAAGGTGAGCAATTTGACGGTCTGCATAACCACGCTGTTTCGCATCTAAAAGCAATGATTTCGGAAGAGTTTCTAATGTATGCCCTTCAATAACTTTTTCAATACTGATCAACTCATCAATTTGATGCAGAAACCAAGGATCGATTTTAGTCTTTTCGTAAATAGTGTCGAAGCGAATTCCCAACTTAATGGCATCATAGATATGGAATAATCTATTCCAACTGGCATGACCAAGACTATGCAAGATGGCATCTTGATCCTTTAATTCCTTGCCGTCAGCGCCCAATCCATTTCTTCTAATCTCAAGAGATTGACATGCTTTCTGAAGAGCCTCTTGGAAAGAACGTCCAATTCCCATCACCTCACCGACTGACTTCATTTGAAGACCAAGCTCTCTAACGGCTCCTTTGAATTTATCAAAGTTCCAACGTGGGATTTTTACAATTACATAATCCAACGTTGGTTCGAAGAATGCGCTTGTGTTTCCTGTGATTTGATTCTTGAGTTCATTCAAATTGTACCCAATAGCCAATTTGGCCGCAACTTTTGCAATTGGATAACCAGTGGCTTTTGAAGCCAAGGCAGAAGATCGGCTCACACGAGGGTTTATCTCGATGGCGATGATGTCTTCTTTTTCATCCGGGCTGATCGCAAATTGTACGTTACATCCACCAGCAAAGTCACCGATAGAACGCATCAACTTGATTGCCATATCACGCATACGTTGGAATGTCGTGTCAGAAAGCGTCATCGCTGGAGCCACGGTAATGGAGTCTCCTGTGTGAATTCCCATTGGATCCATGTTCTCTACCGAACAGATGATGGTGACATTGTCGTTATTGTCTCTCAATAACTCCAACTCAAATTCTTTCCATCCAAAAAGAGCTTTATCGATCAATACCTCATGGATAGGAGATGCGTGCAGTCCTCTTTCTAAAAGTTTATCAAAATCTTCTTGGCGGTGCACAAAAGAAGCACCCGTTCCACCTAATGTGTAGGATGGACGAATAACCAATGGGAATCCAAATTTTTGAGCAATTTCTTTTCCATCTAAGAATGAACGAGCGATAGCAGATGGCGCATAAGGAATATCAATTTTGTCAAGGAGCTTTCTAAAAGCTTCTCGGTTCTCAGTGATTTCAATCGCATCAATGTCTACACCAATCATTCTTACACCGAAATCGGCCCACAAGCCTTGCTTATCACAATCAATGGCAAGATTCAATGCTGTTTGTCCGCCCATGGTCGAAAGCACTGCATCAATTTGAGGCTGCTCTTCTAGGATTTGACGAATGTATTTTGGCTCTAAAGGTCTAAGGTAAATATGATCAGCCGTTACTGGGTCTGTCATGATCGTAGCGGGATTACTATTGATCAGGGTGACTTCTATTCCTTCTTCTCTCAAAGATTTAGCGGCTTGTGTTCCTGAATAGTCAAACTCGCAGGCTTGACCAATAACGATTGGGCCGCTCCCTATGATGAGGACCGATTTGATGCTTGTATCTCTAGGCATTTTTCAAGTGGGATTTCAATTGCTCGAATTGGTCGCGAAGGTAGGTTGTCCGTTTTAAAATATTGGGCAATGTCGAAAACCTGTTAAAGATTTATTTTAATGTTTATAACTCACCTATGAATGCATTTCACCGTTCATCATTTTTAGAAGTATTTGTTCTTAGTTTTCATCCTACTTTGCGTTACCTATGAATCCAATATTGCATATTATCAACTTCGATTTTAAGGAATAGGTCAGGTCGCCTTTATGGCACAGGAAACTGGTTATAAACCTTTTCTTGATTTTGACATTCGTTTATTTAGCTGGTAGTTTATTGGTTCTTGGTATCTTTTTGGATGACATCTTGATTAATATTCCAATAGATGGAATAGATTTCAACACCTACGGAAGAAGCTTTGTATTGAGGCGGTTGGATCAATTTTTAATTTATTACTTCTTCTTCGATTTCATCATTCGATACTTCATGCAAAAGTTGCCGGCAATGTCGGTTCAGCCATACCTGCATCTGCCCATAAATCGATCATCGTTAGTTCACTTCATGCTTTTGAAAAGTATTTGGAGTCCTTTTAACTTAATCCACTTCTTGATTTTTATTCCGTTCATGTTTGAGCTTTTCGAAAACCTGGATTTTATGCAGGCTTTTGGATGGAGCACAGGGTTTACGCTATTGGTCTTCGCGAGCAACTATTTCTTACTCTTTATAAAGCGAACGTCAGATGTTGATGCACGAGTTTATGTCGGAATGCTTGCCAGTCTTATCTCTATAATAGCATTGGATTGGTTTGATGTTTTAGACTTTCAAGCCCTATCTGGTTTGATGTTCAATGCACTCTTTTTGCATCCTTGGACTTTGGTTGTGCCTCTTTTTCTTATTGGAGTAACATACGGGCTCAATTTCAAATTCTTGAAAGCGAATATGTATTTGAGTAAGCTTTCTAAGGTCAAGAAGAACGCAGTTTCTTACTCGGGAAATGGAGTTTTATCGCGTTTTGGATTGGTTGGAAGATTGACAGAGTTGGAATTTAAATTCATTTGGCGCAATAAGCGGTCAAAGTCTGTATTCATGATGACTTTTTTGTTTTTGGGCTACGGCTTATTCATATTTCCCAATCCTGAATATGCCGGAAATTACTTGATGTATGTACTTTTTAGTATTGTGATCACAGGCATGTTTATGATGAATTACGGTCAATATTTATTAGGTTGGGAAGGCTCATACTTTGATCATGTGCTTACGCGTAATGTTTCGTTCAAAGATTACTATATGAGCAAGTTTTTACTCTTTGCAATAGTTGGAGGAGGCTCGATGATCTTATCAATTCCTTACGCTTATTTCGGATGGGAAGTGCTGATCGCACTATTCTGCGTTTTTCTTTTTAATATGGGTGTTAGCAGTCATATGGTCATGTTTTTTGGTTCTATGAACCCTAAGAAAATTGACCTTTCTCAGACTACAGTATTTAATTGGCAAGGGGTGGGTGCTGCGCAGTTTTTGATGGTCATTCCTGTGCTTGTACTTCCATTGGCCATTTTCGGTTTGGGTTACCTGATTTGGGGGGATATGGGAGGAATATTGTTTTTAGGGGCAGTTGGGCTTCTTTCTTTGGCCGGAACAAAATATTGGATATCCCTTTTAGCTAAATGGTTAACCGATCAACGATATAATATTTCAAACGATTTTAGAAATCAATAAGCATGGAAATTTCAATTCAGAACCTCACCAAAGTTTATGGCGATTACACAGCCGTTAATATTCCTGAGCTCCTCATTCATTCTGGGGAGAGCTTTGGTTTAGTTGGTAATAATGGCGCTGGAAAAACAACTTTATTTCGCGCTGTCATTGATTTATTAGAGCCGAATACGGGATGTGTATATATCGATGGAAATGCAACGAATGCAACAGAACAGTGGAAGTCATTTACAGGCAGCTACTTGGATGAGAATTTCCTTGTGGGACATTTATTGCCCGAAGAGTATTTCGATTTTGTGGGTGCAATTCACGGCATTGGCGATGCTGATATCAAAGCGAAGATTGAAATGCTGGAACCGTTGTTTAACGGTGAGGTTTTGGGAGGGAAAAAACTTATCAGAGATCTTTCTAAAGGAAATCAGAAGAAAGTTGGAATTGCTGCTGCATTGCTCTTTGATCCGAAGGTTTTGATTTTGGATGAACCATTCGCCAATCTCGACCCGTCCACGCAAATTCGACTGAAAGAATTACTGAAAATGCTAAAGCACGATCGTGGTGTGACCATGCTGATTTCAAGTCATGACATCAGCCATGTAACGGAAGTATGTGAGCGAATCGTTTTGCTGGAAAAAGGAAATATGGTGAAAGATATTAGTACGTCTTCAGAAACGTTAAAGGATTTAGAGAAGTATTTCGCTGGAGCAGGTGTTGCTGAATCAGCGGAATGATTATTCACTAAGAATTTCCAACACTACATTTCCAGTTTTCTGTCCTGACTCAACGTACTGGTAAGCTTCAACGATTTGGTCGAGTGAATAACTACGGTCGATCACAGGTTTGAATTCGCCTTGTTCGAATAAGGTAGCTAAGAGAACCATGTCTTCCTTTTTCGTTTCAGGTAATGGAAACATCAGGCGTTTGCCGCCTGAAAAAGATGTGGTGATGGATCGCCAAATGTTCTCACTGTTTTTTCCCAGTTCAGTAGAAATGTAAATTCCTTTTGGTTTCAATAATGGCTTGCAAGCACCAAACGAGCTTTTGCCAACTGCGTCAAATATGAAGTCAAATCTTTTTTCGGTTTTTGAAAAATCTTGAGTTTGATAGTCTATCACTTCATCAGCGCCCAATCCTTTTATCAGCTCTATGTTTTTGGTGTTGCATACTGCGGTCACCTTTGCTCCAAAATGCTTTAGCAATTGCACAGCAGCTGACCCGATTGCACCCGTGGCGCCATATACCATCACATCCTGTCCTGCTTTCACTTTGGCCGCTCTAATATTGCTCAGAGCATAGTGTGCTCCTTCTGGAAGAGCAGCAGCCTGAGCAAAACTTGCTGAAGATGGCATATGAGCAATAGCGTCATCTTCTGCTATGGTCATGAACTCAGCATGGCCTCCAAACTTTTGATCGCTGAAGCCAAATATTTTTTCACCTGCTTGGAAGCTGCGCACGTTTTTACCAACGGCTTCTATTACTCCCGCAAAATCAGAACCTAGGATTTGTCGTTTCGGATGAAATAGACCCGAGAAGAATCGTGAAATAACATAGACAGCACTTCGAAATCCAGCATCCGTTCGGTTGACTGTACTTGAGTAAACCTTCAGTAATATCTCATTGTCCTCCGGTGCAGTTTTTTGAACTTCCCTAATAAAGACAACTTCTGGTGGGCCATACTTTTCGTAAACTGCGGCTTTCACAATAATGGGTGGTTTCTAGTTTTATAAATATCAAGTAGCTGCATAATGCTGCGCAAGGTCAGTCATTTCTTCGAGGCAAATGCTAAGTTCGTATAAATCTTCACTCCCTTGAAAACAGTATTTTTTTTCCTTGTACTATTCTGCTTCACTTTGATCGCAAAAGCTCAAGACGATTACACAGCTCAAATTGAAAAACTTCGAACGGAGAAGAATGGAGAGCTTAAATCAAAGAAGAGTTCTCCTCTTCAAAAGAAGGACCGAAAGGCTTTTGATCAGCTCAATTATTTCCCAATTGATAAAGCTTGGGACAAGGAAGTGGAAATTGCTCTGGTTGAAAACGGAGACACCATTGATATCATGACATCGTCTGGCAAGGCCAAGCAATTTTACGTTTTTGGAAAGATCACATTTTACCATGAAGGCACACCTGAATCATTGAATGCGTATAAGCGCATTTGGCCCGAAGGATATGAATCAGATTATCCGCCTTCTTTGTTTATACCGTTTAAAGACCATACATCTGGCGAAGAAACATATGGCGGTGGCCGCTATATGGATATCGATGTTCCGTCAGAAAGTGGATTGATTAGTTTGGATTTCAATTTGTGCTATAATCCATACTGTGCTTATGGCGATGGTTTTTCATGTCCGCTTCCTCCAGAGGCAAATGACCTTGACTTTGAAGTTGTAGCAGGGGAGAAGAACTATGGTGAGCACTAGCTTTCAAACATATCTCTCGCCAGACGAAAGGTATTGACATGGGCATTCACGATGTCTGCAATTTTAGGAGAGTAACCACCGCCCATCGAGACCTGAACAGGAATACCATTTGACTTGCAGTGCTCGAACACAATGCGGTCACGTTCCTTGCATCCATCAACTGATACGCCCAGCTTTCCTAGTTTGTCTGTGTCGAGAATATCTACGCCAGATTGAAAGAAGATAAAGTCGGGTTTAATCCGATCAAGGAGGTTATTTAAATTCTTACGCAAGATCGATAGGTATTCTTCAGTTGAAATACCATCTGGTAAGGCAATGTCTAGGTTAGATGTTTCTTTTTTGAACGGATAGTTTTTCTCACCGTGCATACTAAAGGTGAAAACACGATAATCTTTTTGAAAAATGCACGCTGTTCCGTTTCCTTGGTGCACATCTAAGTCAACAACTAATATTTGCCTTACTGCAGTGTGTTCAAGCAAATATGCCGAGGCGATGGCAATGTCGTTGAGCAGGCAAAAACCTTCGCCACGATCGCGATAGGCGTGATGTGTGCCGCCTGCAACATTGAATGCGCATTGCGTGTGATTGAGCGCGGCCAAAGCACCAATCAGAGTGCCATGACCAATGATGGTTTCCCTTAAAATTAGCTCTAGATTGTGAGGAAAACCGCTTATGCGTTGTTCGCGTGGAGTAAGTTTTAAATTCTTTAATCTGTCCCAATATTCCTGGCTGTGCACGCGCAGAATATCTTCCTCTTTCAATGGTGATGGAGCAAACAGTTGATCCTTAGTGATAATTCCTTCATGCATTAACTGCTGAGGAATCAGGCTGTACTTTTCCATAGGAAAGCGATGGCCTTCAGGCAGAGGATGCGCGTATATTTCAGACCAAGCTATTGGAATGGACATCCGCTAGAAACAGTGAATTTTGAATTTAGTTCTGAGTATACAGGGAGGAAAAGCCCTTCATATATTCGGTAAACTCTACACCTTGTGATGCGCCTTCAACGAAGTAGCGAATAATGGGCTCAAAATCTTTGGCGCTCTTGTAACCTGGTAAGATTTGCATGCGCTCAAACTTTGGTGTTAGAATGACGAAACTTGGATAGCTCAGCTTATTGTCTAGCAATGAAGCGGCTAATTGATGTGTGCTTCTTCTTCCGTTCGGATTTGGATTTACGAATTGGTAGCCATTGAAATCAATGGTGTCTTTCATCTCTGCGTCCATCTTTACGGAGTAGTAATTTTCGTTCATGTATTTTGAAATCACAGGATCTGAAAAGGTGCTGGCATCCATTTTTTTACACCATCCGCACCAATCGGTGTAAGTGTCTACAAAAATCATCTTTGGACTTTCGGTTGAAGCAGTAACAGCTTCATTCCAGCTCATCCAATTCACCTTGCTTTGAGCAAAGCTTGAAACACTAATCAGAACAGGTACAAGAAGGGTAAATAACAATTTCATGCTGTAAAGTTATAATTTCAGAGACGTTTTAAAACTAAAGAAGGCAGCCGTTAAACGATATTAACAACTGCCTTCTTGTTATGCTAGAATGCTTGGTGATTTAATTTACACCATGCATCAGTTTCTCTAAGCGCTTAGAAAGCAAGATTAAAATAGCTGCAATTCCCAAGAGCACAAAGCCAATGATAGAGAATACGCTCAAGTATTTATCCAATCCTTCAGCTGCTGTTAAAACAACGCCATCATCTCCGTGACCTCCAGTTAGGGCTGCAATTTTACCACCAACATAATTGGCTATGGCAAAGCTCAAGAACCATGCTCCCATTGCTGTTCCGGCAATATTTTTTGGCGACAGTTTTGTAACCATTGACAATCCAATAGGTGAAAGGAAAAGCTCACCAGTGGTGTGCAACATGTAAAGGAAAAATAACGTCAACAAAGGAACTTGGAAAGCTTCATTTACAAACATGAAACCGACCTGCGTTACCAAGAACCCTAATGCCAATTGGATGATACCAAAAGCGAATTTTAAAGGAATGCTTGGATTCTTTCCAATCTTAGAAAGCTTTACCCACATTACTGAGAAGATAGATCCAAATACAATGATGAAGAACGGATTGAAGAACTGAGTCATAGAGGCAGGCATTAACCAACCCATGATTTCACGGTCTACATTTCTATCAGCAAATAGTGTTAATGAAGTTCCTGCTTGCTCGAAACAGGCCCAGAACGTAATGTTAATCACCATAAAAATGATGAGTGCAATCATTCTGTCTCGCCACTTTGGAATGTCTGCTCCGGCATCTTCTTTTTTACCGGCCATAATCATGGAGTAAGAGATATAGATGAACAACCCTAAAAGGATGTAATCTAAGATCTGATTTTGCATAATCAGAATGTAGCACATTGGTATCAAGGCGAAAGAGCCAATTGTGATTGCGTGAACCATATTTAGAGGGCCGAGTACTTTCTTTTTTCCTTCTTCAGTCGGCTCTAATCCTTCAGCTGCTGCATAGGTTTTTCTTCCAGACCAGAATATGAAGGTTCCTAATAACATACCGATACCGGCCAGTCCAAATCCTTTGTCAAAACCGTAAGTCTCACCTACGTATGCAACGATTGTCGTGGCAAGTAAAGCACCGATATTGATTCCAATGTAAAAAATGGTGAATCCTGAATCTCTTCTGGGATCATCTTCCTCATATAGTTTGCCAACAATGGTTGAGATGTTTGCTTTGAAATAACCGTTTCCAACGATCAAAGCGCCCATACCTGCAAATAAGAAGAATTCATCACCTCCCAGGATCAAAAACTCACCTAAGGCCATCAATAATGCTCCTAAGATTACAGCGTATTTGTAACCAAGGTATTTGTCGGCCATTCGACCTCCAAGAATCGGAGCTGCATAAACTAAACCTGTATATGCACCGTATAGTAAGGATGCTTCTGCATCACCTTTCATCAATGATTTAACGAGATACAACGTAAGAAGGGTTCTCATTCCATAATAACAGAAACGTTCCCACATTTCTGAAAAGAAGAGGGTCATTAAACCATTAGGATGGCCAGTTTTTATTTCGCTCATAGGGGTGTTTATTAGTGTTTAGAGGTTATCAATAATGAAGTTCGTAATCTTGGTGAACAAATGATGGCGTGTGTTTCCACCATAAATACCATGATTTCGATCGGGGTAAATATAGAAATCAAATTGTTTGTCTGCTTCAATCAACGCATCTACCATTTCTACAGAGTTTTGAAAATGGACGTTATCATCTGACGTGCCATGAATTAGAAGAAAATTGCCTTCCATTTTAGCTACATGATTGATCGGAGAGTTGTCATCATATCCATCCGCATTATCTTGAGGAAGTCCCATGTACCGCTCTGTGTAAATATTGTCGTAAAACCTCCAGTTGCTAACTGGTGCGACAGCAATAGCCGTTTTGAATACATCCGCACCTTTTGATAAACACAAACTACTCATGTAGCCACCATAGCTCCAACCCCAAATGCCAATGCGTGCAGCATCAACGTATGATAGCTCACCCAGCCAACGAGCAGCTTCAATTTGGTCCATGGTTTCATATTTGCCTAATTGGCGGTAAGTCTGGGTTCTAAAAGCCTTTCCTCTTGCACCTGTGCCTCTGTTGTCAACAGATACTACGATGTAGCCTTTTTGAGCCATAAATTGATGCCATAAATAATTTCCTCCCATGGCATTGGTCACTGTTTGTGATCCAGGACCACCATACACATACATTAAAACGGGGTATGCTTTGGATGCATCGAAATTGGCCGGCTTAATCATCCAACCATTTAAAGTCACTCCTTCACTCGTTACGAAATCGAAAAACTCCTTATCTGAAAGGTTTAATCCGCCTAATTTTTTGTTTAATTCTTCGTTGTCTTCCAATACTCTGACCTCATATCCTGATGAGCCATTGAGGCTAATATTTACAGGTTTGTTTGCAGTACTGTGGTTTAAAATCAAGTAGTCAAACGACTTGCTGAAAGATGCACTGCTAACCCCATCTGCAGGACTTAATAACGTTGGCTCGCCTCCGTTCATAGAAACTACATATACTTCTTGGTTGTAAGGAGCTGTTTTATGTGCTGTGAAATAAATCATGGCGTTTCGTGAATCAACACCCAGAACACTGCTCACCTCCCAGCTTCCTTTGGTTAGTTGAGTCTCAGTTTCGCCATTCATCGAGTATTTATAAAGATGGCTGAACCCATCTTTCTCACTGCGCATGACAAACCCAGCATTGTCTTCTATGAACGTAAGGTCATCATTGATTTCAATGTATGTATCGCTAGATTCCTTATAGATGCTCTTTGTTGAGCCGTCATTTGTTTGGTATAGCATCACCTCCAGTTGATTCTGAAGTCTGGGCATTTTTACAATGGCCAACATGTCAGAGCTTTCTGTCCACTTAATCCTTGGAATGTATTCATAGGCTCCCAAGTCAGGAGTCATCGTTTTATTCTTTGCTAGGACATACACCTTTATATCCACCTTCGAGTTGTCTTCACCAGCTTTAGGGTATTTAAACTTGTAATCTTCGGGATATAGGCCGTTGAAAACAGGCATGTGAAATTCCTTCACCGCACTTTCATCAAAACGGTAGTAGGCAAGTTTGCTTCCATCAGGCGCCCATTCAAATGCTTGGTCAAAAGAAAACTCTTCTTCGTATACCCAATCAGCATAACCGTTTATGATCTTGTTGTACTCTCCGTCAGTGGTGACGGGAGTTATTTTTCCAGAAGCGATTTCTTGAATGATGAGATCATTGCCCTGCACGTAGGCTACATTTTTACTGTCAGGAGAAATGGTTGCATGGCGCTGTTTTGCTCCTTCACTTAATTGCTTTACTTTCTTTGTTTCAAGGTTTATGAGGTAGTAATGCTCTTTGGTAGAATGTCTGTAAATGTTTTCTACGTCATAGCTCAACAATAGCATTTTCTCATCGTCAGAAAACTTATAGCTGTCAAAGGAAGCTGATTGATTGTTCAGCGCTATTTTCAAATTGCTTAAACTGTATAAAGTCTCAACTAATTTGCCTGTTTCATAGCTGTATTTATTGATTATGGCACCATTATCTTCCCTGTCAATCGTTGTGTAATGTTTGCCATCGTTCATTGAACGAAGACCATAAACAGACTTTTGTTGGTACTTACCACTTTTCCAGATATCCTCTAGAGTGAGGTCTTGAGCGGAAACACTTAGCACGAGAACTGCTAAAATTAAGGATAGGGTGCTTCTAAAAATCATAGGCCAATTAGTTGGTGAAGGAGCCGAAAGTATATAAATGTGGGTGGTTTTGGACGAGTATTGATGCTTGTGTTGAAAAGTGTGATGAAACGAAGCTCGATTGTTCAAAATTTAAGTAAGTACTGAGAAAGGATTTCTAGTCTATCACTAATATTGATTTATGAATCGAGTAGAGGAAGAATTAGTCGAAATCGTTGGAAAGGAGTTTGTGTTTTCGGATGAAGAAACACGCAAAGAATATGGCCATGATGAAACGGAAGACCTCAATTTCCCTCCAGCCTTTGTGGTGAAACCTTCATCTCCTGCAGAAGTGTCTTCCATTTTAAAACTTGCTTCTCGACACGAAATTCCTATTACGCCAATTGGTGCTAGAACAGGATTGAGTGGCGGTGCACTTTCTATTCGTGCTGGAATAGGATTGAGCATGGAGCGCTTCAATAAAATTATTGACATTGATGAAAGGAATCTCCAGGCAACGCTTGAGCCAGGAGTGATTACTCAAGTATTTCAGGATTCTGTTCGAGAAAAAGGTTTGATGTATCCGCCTGATCCTGCCAGCAGAGGAAGTTGCTTCATTGGTGGCAATGTGAGTGAGAACTCTGGTGGGCCAAAAGCTGTGAAATACGGTGTTACAAAGGACTATGTGCTCAATTTAGAAGTTGTGTTGATGTCGGGCGAGATTATTTGGACAGGCGCCAATACCTTGAAAAATAGTACAGGTTATAACCTCACACAATTGATGGTAGGCAGCGAAGGAACATTAGGCGTGATTACGAAGATCGTAATGCGATTGATTCCACATCCAAAGCATGATTTGTTGATGTTGGTTCCATTCAAGTCAGCTGAAAAGGCATGCGAAGCGGTGAGTGCCATTTTCAGAGCAGGCATTACGCCATCAGGAATGGAGTTCATGGAACGCGATGCCATTACGTATGCCATGGATTTTAT
The DNA here is from genome assembly GCA_905479105.1 of uncultured Flavobacteriales bacterium. Lineage (GTDB taxonomy): Bacteria > Bacteroidota > Bacteroidia > Flavobacteriales_G > Salibacteraceae > SHAN690. The sequence goes on along the minus strand of CAJQLE010000002.1, from coordinate 261,225 downwards.
CGGTGAAGAACCCGTGCCATTGGCTGCGGAGGATCAAGCGCATTTGTTGATTGAAGTGGATGGAAATGATTTGGATGCGTTGATGATGGACTGCGAACGCATTTCAGAAGTGGTAGCTCAATACGAAGCGGGAGAAGTGTTGTTTGCCGAAGACCAAACCCAGAAAGACCAGCTGTGGAAACTTCGCAGAAGGGCAGGAGAGGCCGTTAAAGCACAGTCGATTTATAAAGAAGAAGACGCGGTTGTTCCGCGTTTTGAATTGCCGGCTTTATTGAAGGCCGTGAAGGAAGTGGGTAAATTGTATGGCTTCAGAAGCGTGTGTTATGGCCATGCGGGCGATGGTAATTTACACGTGAATATCCTGCGTGATGAAATGTGCGAAGAAGACTGGAACAAGACCGTGAAAGTGGGCATTCGTGAACTGTTTGAGCGCGTCAAGAAATTGGGAGGAACCATCTCTGGTGAACACGGCATAGGATTGGTGCAACGCGATTACATGGATATCATGTTTTCAGCTTCTCACATGGAGCTAATGCGCTCCATCAAAAAGGTATTTGATCCCAAAGGCGTCTTGAATCCGGGGAAGATTTTTTAGCCCTGTAAAGGGTTATAAAACCGAATTTTTACATAAAAAAAGAGGGGCGAAATCGCCCCTCTTTTTGTCTCGTTTAAATCAACTTACTGCTTGATAATTCTTGTAGATTGATTCAGGTTGTTTCTCAAAATGTAAATGCCGGAAGGCAGGTTTTCAATATTCATGTTTGTAGATCTTTCTGTCACAAATATTCTTCTTACAACATTTCCAATTACATCGATTAGTTCGAAGTCATTAGTTAACTCTGAACGAATAAAGATTTCAGACTTCGCAGGATTTGGGAAAACGCTGAATGATCGCTTTTCACCTAGCTCGCTAATGCCGAGGCATTGCACTTCGCTAACAACAATCGTATCAAAACCTGTGCATCCAAAAGCATCAGTCACTTGAATTGAATATGAGCCAGCACCATTCGCAGTAATGCTTGCAGTTGTATCACCAGTATTCCAGAGTAAAGTGAGTCCATTTCCTGTATTCGAGGAAAGCAATACAGAGCCTCCATTTGCACATATAGTTGTATCATTTCCTAAGTCCACCACTGGATTATCATTAACGTCAACAAAGACGCTTGAAGTGGTGGTGCAGCCATTAACATCTATCACCGTTAAAGTTAATGTTTCATCCACTGAAGCACTTGTTCCGAAACTATTAGCGTCATTGTCCCAGCTGTAGGAAACGTAATCGTTGTTTGCCTCAACTGCTCTTGGAGGGCATAGATTTGAATCTAAACTAAAGTCAATGGGTGTTATCTCAAAGATCTCAGAAACTACTGTGTCTACATTAGCACAGAGATCGTTCGCGGAAGCGGTAACCGTATAGTTACCTCCTGAAGAGATGAAAATGCTGGGTGTTTGTGCGCCAGTGCTCCACAAAAATCCAGCACCGGGTGTGTTTGAGCTAACGGTAACCGCTACGCTATCTCCTGGACAAAAAGAGACTGAATCCATGGATAAGCTGACGTTTGTAAGGTCTATGAGTGATAATATAGACATGGTGTCTGATCCTTCGCAACCAAACGCATCTTGCACCGTGACCGAAAGGCTTCCTGCAGAGCTAATTGCACCACTGTTCGTGATAGAACTATCAGACCAGATGTATTGAGAATAGGTGTTTGAAACTGTTTTTATTAGAGCAGATCCATCACAAATGGAAGTGTCGTTGCCCAAGTTTATTGAAGGCGGCATTTGAACATTTATTGTTTGTGTAGCCGTGTCGCTGCATGTTCCATCAGTTACAATCAGTTCTAGATTATAAGGGGTAGGAGAGTTAGCGGGTTGATAGGCAATCGTATCGATGGAAAATAGCGAGCCATTCACATACCAATTTTGGCTCGTTGCTCCGCCCCCTGTGCTTTGCATTTCTAATGTATCTCCGAAACACACAGGATCTTGGTTAAGTCCAATTTGGGCGATTGCTGGGCAGCATCCTATGTTGGTAACGGTGAGCGGAAACCCAACGTGTATGTCGCTTATCACTCCATTTACATAGCTCTTCGCATATACTACGTAAGTATTGGCAGGTGAAGAGGGAACGGAAACTGTATATGTTGGATAAGATAGGGCACCAAAACAAATGAAGCTTCCACTATAATCAATATTAAGATAGATGGTGTCGTTGGAGACGGATGAGCTATTGCCCAAATAAGTAAAATTGGCGCAGCCTTGAAGAATCGACACCGTAAAGGACATTGGTGAGCAACTATTTTGATTGAGATTAGCGCTGATTGTGCTTAGAATGTCAATCGTTTGGGCGGATGAGCTCAAAGAAAAAACTGAAATGATAATTATCGTAAAGATTTGTTTCACAAGGGTTAAGATTCATTTTGGATTGGGTAAAAGTAAATCTATTTCTTCGATCTTAATCGGGCTTGATGAACGCGTTTAAATCATATTTTATTAACCTAATTTAGATACCAATCGATCTTACGCCCAGTTAATTGTCTTTTATAGCAATTTGAATATGTGCCAAATGATGATTGCAATGCCATGTATAATTTCCAATATCAGCGATCAGGAAAGAGAGGTCATTAAAAATGCGTTGTTGAAATATTGCGAACTCGATACGCTTGCAATGGTAATGATCTGAGAATTTTTTAACTTTGAGTGCAATGAAAAATTACACTCTTCTATTTTTTGCTGCATTCGTTTTGCCTTTTCCATCTTCATCTCAAACTGTTGAAGACGATTTTGAAGGCAACGGAACCATACCATCTTGGTATGGTGATGATTGTCAAATTGATGATGGGTTTGCTAATCCTTTCTTAGATGGCGCCAATGGATCAGCTACAGTAATGCAATACTCAGATCAAGGAGGTGCTTATGCTAATGTGCGCTTTGATATTCCTTCGAATTTTGATTTGTCAAATGATCACACGTTTACACTCAAAATCTATGTTCCAGCCAGTTCAATTACTGGGGCACAAACCAATCAAGTTTCTCTAAAACTGCAAGACGGCACTTTGGGGGAACCTTGGAGCACTCAAACAGAAGTAATCAAGGCCATTACATTAGATCAATGGCAAACCATAACGTTTGATTTTGAAAACGACCCGTTCATCAACTTAGATGCCGGCTCATCTGATCCTATCAATCGAGATGATTTGAACCGTGTGTTGATTCAAGTTAATGGAGAGAATAATTCCGATCAAGTGGTGGCATATTTTGATGATTTTAGCTATGACGGAACCATTGTGCTTCCAGAGCCTGATCCAGTCTATGACATGCTCATTTGGTCCGATGAGTTTAACAGCGATGGTGCTATTGATTCGAACAAATGGTTTCATCAAACACAATTACCTCCAAGTGGATCATGGTTTAATAACGAAGTTCAGCACTACACCAATAGACTGGAAAATTCCTTTGTGGAAGATGGTAAATTGCACGTCATGGCAAAAAAAGAAACTTTTACTAATCAAGGCGAAACAAAGCAATACACTTCCGCTCGGTTAAATTCAAAGTTTGCGTTCACATATGGTAAAGTAGAGGTAAGGGCCATACTTCCAACTGGAGTCGGTACTTGGCCAGCCATTTGGACCTTAGGCAAAAACATCGATGAAGATGGAGGATATTGGGATGAAGAGTATGGAGCAGCTCAATGGCCAGCATGCGGAGAAATTGACATCATGGAGCATTGGGGAAACAATCAAAACTATGTTTCGAGTGCGTTGCACACGCCTTCTTCTTTTGGTGCTACGGTTAATCATGGTGGATTGGTAGATGAAAATGTATCTACAGAATTCCACACCTATTCATTGGTGTGGACTCCAGAAAAAATGGACTTCAGCTTAGATGGTTATGTGTTTTACACCTATGCGCCTGAAGACAAGAATATGGATACATGGCCATACATTGCAGAGCAATACATCCTGTTGAACGTGGCAATGCAAGGCGCGATAGATTCGAATTTCACAGAAAGTCCAATGATTATTGACTATGTGCGCATCTATCAAGAAGATACGACAGGTAGTCCAGCCGGATTAAAAGATAACTCATCAGGTCAAATTGAATTCTTTCCAAATCCAGTAAATGACCAGCTTCAGATTCGTGTCAATGAAAACTTGATTGGTTCCAAAGCAACATTTTATTCTGCCATTGGTCAACGCATGGAAAGCTTTATGCAAAACAGCACCATTCATAGTCTTGATTTAGCGCACTATCCAGCGGGAGTTTACTTTGTCAATTTTGAAACGGCAGGCCAAGTAGCTTCATATAAACTCATAAAGCAGTAGGCTTTTCAATGCACATCTACTTTAACGATTCAGCACCTTTTTACTTCAATTAATGTTATGATCAAATCATAGCATCTTCCTCAATTCTGCGCATTACTTTCGTCCTCTAATTAGTAATGAATTATGATGCATCGTGTAGTTGGATTGTTGACGTTAGTAGCCCTCATTTCGTGCGGTGGGCCAAAAGAATCAAATCAGGATACGGAAGTAAAAGAGGAAAAAGCACTCATCCATTCCTTCGCCAGGCCATCTGAAGCCAAGGTGAAGCACTTGAACTTAATTGCTTCAGTGGATTTCGAAAACCGCGTCTTAAACGCTAAGGCTCATTACGATATCGAAACGTCAGACGATGCACAAAAAATCGTTTTTGATACACGGAATCTTAGCATTGCTAAGGTATTTGTTGATAGCACAGAAACCAAAGATTGGTGGATTGGTCCTAAAGTGGAATTCTTGGGTCAAGCTTTGGAAATCACAATCACTCCTCAAGCAAAGCGTGTAAGCATTGAATATGTCACGACTGACGGTGCTGAAGCACTGCAATGGCTCAATCCTCAGCAAACTGCGGGCAAAGTGCAACCATTTTTGTTCACTCAATCGCAAGCTATTTTGGCCCGAACATGGATTCCTTGTCAAGACAGTCCAGGCATTCGTTATACATATGAGGCTACAATCACCGTTCCATCTGGATTGATGGCTCTTATGAGTGCTTCTAATCCCACAGAGATAGATTCTTCAGGTGTGTATCACTTTGAAATGAATCAACCGATTCCAAGTTATTTGATGGCATTGGCTGTGGGTGATTTGGTTTTTCAATCCGTAGGAGCAAACACAGGAGTTTATGCTGAACCGAGCATGATTGAAGCGACTGCATTTGAGTTTGAAGACATGCAAAAGATGCTGGAATCAGCGGAAAGTATTTATGGTAAGTATGCTTGGGACCAATACGATGTCCTTTTATTGCCGCCAAGTTTTCCTTTTGGTGGAATGGAGAATCCTCGTTTAACATTTGCCACGCCCACAATTCTTGCGGGAGACAAATCATTAACCGCTCTTGTGGCGCATGAATTGGCGCACAGCTGGAGTGGAAACTTGGTTACCAATCGCACGTGGGATGACTTCTGGTTGAATGAAGGCTTTACAGTTTACTTTGAGCGAAGAATCATGGAGGACGTTTATGGTAAGGAGTATGCAGATATGCTTACGCTGCTTGGTCGTCAGGACTTGGACAAGGAATTGAAAGCTTTGGCAGACTCACCAGATGACACCCACTTAAAACTGGATTTAGAAGGTCGTGATCCAGATGATGGAATGAGTGATATTGCCTATGAAAAAGGCTATTTCTTCTTGCGCACGATGGAGGAGAATGTAGGTAGGGGAAAATTTGATCAATTCTTAAACGAGCATTTTTCTGACAATGCGTTCCAAACTATTATCACAGAGGAGTTTTTAACTCACCTCAAAGAAGATTTGCTTTTGAATGATGAAGCCAAATACAAAGAACTGAAAATTGACGAGTGGGTGTATGGCCCTGGGTTACCAGACAATTGTATCGAAGTTTCATCTACTCTATTTGAGCAAGTCAATGCGCAAGTAGGGGACTTTTTAGCAGAAGATGGAAAGGCTGCAGCAATTGATACGGCCAATTGGACTACGCACCAATGGTTGCATTTCTTGCGTCAACTTCCTGCAAATATCGGCATTGTAAAAATGAAAGACCTCGACAACCGCTTTTCATTGACAAAAACAGGAAATAGTGAGATAGCGGCTGAATGGTTCCTTCGCTCCATTGAGAACAGCTACAGCTTGGCTGATGATGCCATTGAAGAGTTTTTGATTCGCGTAGGAAGAAGAAAATTCTTAATGCCGATTTATACCGCATTGGCCGAGGCTGATCTTACGAAAGAAAGAGCAACTGCGATATACGCGCAGGCAAGACCTAATTATCATTCCGTTTCATCAAACAGCATAGATGAGCTGCTAGATTATAAAGGCGATGGACATACCTCAAAGTGAAAACAATGAATTTCCTCCCTTAAGTTTTAGGGACTTTTCAACGTCATTCGCTCACTTGAGCGATAATGAGCTTCGTCTTTCATATTGGATATTCCGAATGATGAATAACGAATGGCTTACAACCATTTTAATAAAACTGGCCGAGCTAGCATTAAAATGGAACTTACCTATTCGCTGGGCTGTAAAACCGACTATTTTCCGTGTTTTTTGCGGTGGAGAAACCATTTTTGAGTCGTTGCAGGCGGTAGAAAAATTAGGTGTAAACCAGATTGGTGCCATCCTCGATTATTCAGTAGAAGGTCAAGATAAGGAGATTGAATTTGGTAAAACAGAGACCGAAATTGTGCGCATCATTCAGTTGGCAAAGGAGAATAAGAACATTCCAGTGTCATGCATCAAGGTGAGTGGTATAGTTTCTAATTCATTACTCGAAAAGCTGTCTTCAAAGAAGCATCTGAATGAATCTGAAAAAAGAGAAGCTGCAAATTGGCAATTGCGCTTTGAGCGTATTTGTCAAGCTGCTTTTGATAACGATGTGCCACTTTATGTAGATGCTGAAGAAAGCTGGGTGCAAGATGCGATAGACGAATTGGTGGAAACCATGATGGCTAGATATAATAAGGAACGCGCTATCATTTTTCAAACCATTCAGATGTTTCGCCATGATCGTTTGGAGTATTACAGAAAACTTATTGAGAGAGGTAGATTAGAAGGCTTTAAAATAGGTATGAAGATCGTGAGAGGTGCATACCTTGATAAGGAAAATAGACGCGCTAAAGAAATGGGTTATCCAACTCCAATCAATCCTACAAAACAAGCTACGGATGATTTTTATAACGCGGCATTGGCGTTGAGTGTCGATAATATTGATTGGGTAGAAATATGCGCGGGAACGCATAATGAAGAGAGCTCAATGTTGCTCACAGAGTTGATGGCACAAAAGGGACTGCAAAACAATCATCCACATATTTACTTTTCTCAGTTGTATGGAATGAGTGACTATATGAGCTTCAATTTGGCTGCTTCTGGTTACAATGTTTCGAAGTACTTGCCATATGGACCAGTAAAGGCAACATTGCCTTATTTAATGCGCAGAGCAAAAGAGAATTCAGCCATCTCAGGGCATATGGGTAAAGAATATACTATGATCGTAAATGAGCGCAAGAGAAGAAGGCAAGAGTCTTTTGAAGTAGAAGAAATTAAATCGTAAAGCGCAATTAAAAATAAGGGTTAAGCTTTTGCTAATTTGGACTTAAGCTCCTTCAGTGTGTTTTTTCTATGCAATTTCCCATTTTCCGTTTCTTCAAACGCATCGACATAATGAATGTCTTTAGGGAGTTCATATTTGTGCAAGGCTACTTTTAAATCTTCTGTGAGTTCATTCTGATCGTCTTCACTCAATGCCTGGCCTTCGATTACAAGCACCACGAGTTCACCCAATTTTTCATCTGGCATTCCTGCGAAGAAGAACTTTGTGTTGAGCATTGGTTTAACCAACTTTTCTATCACCTCTGGAATGATCTTCACACCACCGCTATTGATCATGTTGTCTGCTCGACCTATCCAATGAAATGAAGTTTCATCTTCAATCTTTACAATGTCGTTTGTGATTAAAGGATTATCAGGTAACAACTCAGACTTCAATACCAAGCAGCCGCGCTCATCCGCTTCTATTTCTATGCCTTCGAGCACTTTAAACGGCATGCGTTCTCCGGGTCCATTCACCCTGCGCAATGCCACGTGTGAAATGGTTTCTGTCATGCCAAAGGACTCATAAATCTCATTCGGCCAATCTTTGGTTCTTTCTTCTAATCGTGGATCAACTTGTCCGCCTCCCACAATAATTTTACTTACTTTTTTCCATCGCTCGGTAGCTTCTGCGTCTTCGGTAATATTGAAGAGTTGCAAAGGCACCAAGGCAGCAAAATCGATGCTTTTGCCTTCAGGGATTTCCGGTAAAGAAGTTGATTCTGCTATGTAAAGATCCAACGCTCCAATTATTGACCTGGCAATCATCATTTTACCGCCAATGAACTTGTTGGGCATGCAAAGTAGCGCTGAATTCTCAGGCTTGAGATCGAGAAAGTTTAGGGTTCTTAAGGCGCTAGCTAAGATGTGCTCTTTCTTAATTTTAATATTCTTTGGCCGTCCGGTACTTCCTGAAGTACGCGCTTGAATCCAGTCTTTGGTGTTGCTCCAATCAACCACAAACTCCAGAATTTCTTCCAATTCACCCATGCCATATCCCTCTTGCAATTGCTGTTGAGCATGTGCACGCCACTCGTGCAACGATCGCTTTTTGCCATTGATGGACAGAGTTTTATAATTTTTCCATTCTGTAGTAAGCTCGCTGATCATAGAATAAGGTTGTTCAAGTTCCAAGAGTTGTCAGGGTCAAATTTGATCATTTCACCTTGAATATAAAGGGGTGATTCGAAGTTATTTAAATACAACGAACCTGTGCCTAATCCTTGCGGTAGATTAACGTTTTTTGAAAAGGTGAATTGTGTGATGCTGTTTAATCCCACATTACTCTCCAAAGCTGAAGTCATCCACCAAGCTATACTGCGCTCTTCAGCCAGTTGAATCCATTGGTTCGAAGCATTTAGTCCACCTAAGAGACTTGGCTTTAAAATGATGAATTGCGGTTTGACGGTGTCTAATAGTTCAGTTTTTTGACCAAAATCAATAACAGAAATCAATTCTTCATCTAAAGCGATGGGAATTGGTGTTTCTTGGCACAGCTGAGCCATTTCTCTCCATTGTCCGGGTTTTATGGGTTGCTCAATAGAGTGGATCTTAAACGCGCTTAAGGCTTCTAATTTACTCAGCGCTTCATCCGCTGAAAACGTTCCATTGGCATCAACTCTTAATTCAAGATCGTTTCCAAACTGATTGCGAATTTGTTTCAGAATGTTTAGCTCTTCTTGAAAGTCTATGGCGCCAATTTTCAACTTAACGCATGTGAAACCCTGAGTAATTTTTTCTTGAACTTGATCCAACATAAATTTTGGCCCACCCATCCAAACGAGCCCATTGATGAGCATGGCATCTTCACCTTTGGTGAAGCCATCATTATAAAAGATTTTATTGCCTTTGGCTTTTAGGTCAGCTTCAAAGGTTTCTAATCCAAATTCAATGCTTGGATAGAGTGATAGATCTGGTTTGTCAGCTGTCTTTTTATTAAGCCAATCACAAACTTTGGTCAGTTTGTCTTCATAGCCGTCCACAGGATCTGGACTCAAGCCTTCTATCAAACTGCACTCTCCAAGAACGGGATAGGGAAAGTCTAGATTTTTAGCAATAAAAAAATAGCTATGCTTTTCTAGCAAGACACCACGTGAAGTGCCACTTGGCTTCTTAAAATTCAGGGTATATTTTTTCCAGAATACTTCAGTCATGGTATAAAGTAAAACATGTCAGATGCGTTCTGGTTCATCCAGTATTTAGCTAGGAAATTTAGTCGCCTTCAACGAAAACTCCCATGGAGCTATACTTTTCGATACGATTGTTGACCCTAACCTCTGGCTTTAATCTTTTGAGTGAGTCGTATTGCTTGATGATCTCAGCTTTCACGCTTTCAAATGCTTCCACATGATTGCTATGCGCTCCACCAATTGGCTCTTTGATGATGCCATCAATCAAACCATTACCGAGCATGTTGTCTGAAGTTAGCTTCAATGCATCTGCCGCTATTTCTTTATAGTCCCAGCTTCTCCATAAGATAGACGAACAAGACTCCGGAGAGATTACCGAATACCATGTGTATTCCATCATCAATACTTTATCAGCAACTCCAATTCCCAGTGCACCACCAGAAGCTCCCTCACCAATGACAATCGCAATAACAGGAACCTTCAGATTGAACATCTCATAGATGTTTCTTGCAATAGCTTCACCTTGACCTCGTTCTTCTGCTTCTAAACCAGGAAATGCTCCAGGAGTATCAATGAAACAAACGATGGGCTTATTGAATTTCTCTGCTAGTCTGAAGAGGCGTAAAGCTTTTCTATACCCTTCAGGATTTGCCATACCGAAGTTTCGGTACTGACGCATCTTAGTATTGATGCCTTTTTGTTGACCAACAAACATGAAGGTCTTCCCATCAATACTTCCAAAACCACCTACCATTGCCTTGTCATCACGCACGCCTCTATCACCATGCAATTCAATGAAATCACCGCCAGTAATTGCATTTATATAGGCCAATGTATAAGGTCTTTCAGGATGACGACTTACTTGTACTTTCTGCCAAGGAGATAAACCTGCATAAATCTCTTTCTTGGTTTCAATCAGCCGCTGTTCTAGCTCCTTAATGGAGTCGTCACTTTTTAATTTACTCTTTTCTTTAACCTGCTTCTGGTTCTCCAATTGCTCTTGAAGCTCTTGAATCGGTTTTTCAAATTCGAGGTAAACTGCCATAGGTGTTTCTATTTAAGAATCGCCAAAGTTAGAATTAGAATTAGATATAGCATTATTCAACTTTACACACTCCATGGCCTCCTTCACATCATGAACACGTAAGATACTGGCGCCCCGTTCTAAGGCAATCATATTCAAAGCGGTAGTGCCGTTTAGTGCGTTTTCGGGTTTTGTGCCCAGCACACGATTGATCATACTTTTTCTGGAAAGTCCAGCCAAAATGGGATGTCCTAAAACTGCGAAGTGATTTAAATTTTGAAGCAAGCTTAGGTTGTGTTCTAACGTTTTTCCAAATCCAAATCCCGGGTCAATGATGATGTCATGCACGCCCAATTGCTTCAATTGATGAGCCTTAAGCATTAAGTCGGTGATGACTTCTTGGGTGACTTTATTATAATGAGGATTGTCTTGCATGGTTTCGGGTGTACCTTGAATGTGCATCAATACATAAGGTACTTGAAGTTTTGCAATGGTGGTGAACATCGCATCGTCCATTGTTCCTCCGCTGATGTCATTGATCATATCTGCTCCTGCTTCAATGGCTGCTTGAGCTATAGAAGATCGAAAGGTGTCTACAGATATGACTGCTTCAGGAAAAGTTGTTCTCAACAGTTTTACTGCTGGAATCAATCGCTCCAATTCTTCCGATTCAGCAATCATTTCTGCTTTCGGGCGGGTTGACATTGCTCCAACGTCAAGAATGGCTGCTCCTGCTTCTAAATGCATTTTAGCGCGTTCGATGATGCCACTTTCACTGTTGTATTTTCCACCATCAAAGAAAGAATCGGGAGTAACATTGATGACACCCATCACAAGTGGTGTGGAGAAGTCGATCAATTTGCCTCGGCAGTTGATGGTTTGTTTCATTGGAATTGCTGTAATTTGCTGGCCCATATCGGTAACGAAAATAGATGGAACATACACTTAAACAATACGATGAAGCTTTAGAAAAATGCCGAGACATTTTTTTGAAGAAAACTGCTGACTACGGAACAGCTTGGCGTGTGCTGAGACCAAAATCTTTGACCGATCAAATCTTCATCAAGGCGCAGCGCATTCGCACCATAGAAGAAACAGGTGAGAATAAGGTGGGAGAGGACGTGCAAGATGAGTTCATCGGTATTGTGAATTACTGCATCATGGCTCAATTGCAATTAGAATTGTCCGATGCTGAGGGCATGGAATTATCCTTGGAAAGAACCAAAGAGCTGTATGAGTCTAAAGCTACATTGACGCGTGATTTGATGATCAAAAAGAACACTGATTACGGTGAGGCTTGGAGAGATATGCGCGTGAGCTCATTGACCGATCTGATTTTGATGAAGATTTTACGCATTCGTCAAATTGAGGACAATAAAGGAAAGACCATCATGAGCGAGGGCATTGATGCCAATTATCAAGACATGATGAACTACGCGCTTTTCGCCTTGATTCGATTGAACGAATAAACCCACATTCATTTGAAGATTCTCATTCTCAGTACGGTCTGGTTAGAGCCAAACTCAACGGCAGCTGGGAGCAGGATGCTTCAAATCATCCGCTTATTTCAACAACTTAACTGGGAAGTTCATTATGCTTCAACCGCTGCTGAAAGTCCTTTTGCAATAGACCTTTCTGGTATTGGCGTAAATAAGCTAAGCATTAAAGTAAATGACATTGGTTTTGATGCTTTGATTCAAAATCTCGCTCCAGACATGGTCATATACGATCGCTCCATGACCGAAGAACAATTCGGCTGGCGTGTGGCGAAATACGTTCCAAATGCGTTGCGGATATTAGACACGGAAGACTTACACTGCTTGCGCTATGCGCGTCAGCGAGCGTTTCAAGAAAAGCGCGTATTTAAGGATGACGATCTCCTTTCAGATGTCGCCATTCGAGAAGTGGCGGCTATTCTGCGTTCAGACATCACATTGATGATCTCAGCGGTGGAGATGGATCTATTGCAGCGAGTTTTTAAAGTAGATGCTGGTTTGCTGCATTATTTGCCATTTATGGTGGATGCGGAAGAACAGAAAAGCGACAAGACTTTTTCAGATCGCCAGCATTTTGTGTCGATTGGCAATTTTCATCACGCTCCCAATTTGGATGCTGTAAAGTATTTGAAGTCTGACATTTGGCCACTGATTAGAAAGCAGATGCCGAATGCAGAATTGCACGTTTATGGCGCTTATCCAACCCAGCAAGTTCTGGAAATGAATGATCCAAGCTCTGGTTTCATCGTCAAGGGAAGGGCAGAGGATGCCTTTGAAGTGATCGGAAATGCTCGAGTTTTGTTGGCGCCATTGCGTTTTGGCGCAGGATTAAAAGGCAAGCTATTGAATGCTATGCAATGCGGAACGCCCAACGTTACTTCTTCCATCGGTGCAGAAGCCATGCACGGTCAATTGCCATGGAATGGTTTTATTGCTGACGATGCAGCTGAATACGCTGAAAAAGCTGTTCAGCTTTATCAAGATGAGAAATTGTGGACGGAAGCTCAGCAAAACGGGTCTATTATTCTGAAAGGAATCTTTGATGCAGGCTTGCATTCTCAAGTTTTTATCGAGCGATTAAAAGCGATTCAAAAGAACTTAACGAAGCACCGAAGCTCCAATTTCATGGGTCAAATGCTTAAGCATCATACCATGCGCAGCACGGAGTATATGTCTAAATGGATTGAGGCGAAGAATAGGTTGGCTTAGTCTTTACAGCGCATTATCGAATCAGCGTGAGCGACCCCTGCTCTGTAGATGATTTACCATAAACATCTATAAAATCAACGGTGTAGAAGTATGGTCCACTCGGGCAAAGTCTTCCATTAATGGTGCCATCCCAAGGTGTTTCTAAAGTTCCTCTGTACATGCTTTCACCCCAGCGATTGTAGATCCGAACATCAGCGGATTCAATTCCTGATAACTTATAAACCTCGAAGAGATCGTTGATACCATCATTGTTTGGACTGAAAACATTCGGCATAATGAGTGTGGTTGCGCAAATAGATTCGAAGATTTCTATTTCTCCAAATGTTTCACATCCATTTTCAAAAATTACCTGCAGGCTATAAATTCCAGATACAGAAATCGTTCGAGTTGAATCTTGAAAACCATCTGACCATTGAAAACTGACAGCGTTTGGAAGACTACCGTTTAAGGAAAAAGTATCTCCTCGACAAATGGAGGTGTCCGCACCCAAATCTAGACTAGCTGATGGTTTTGGAGTTACAAGAATGCTGTCAGAGTAGAAGCATTGGCCTAATTTCACTTCAACCCAATAGTAGCCTGAATCCTTCACGAAAATTGTTGAGCCTTGCTCATCGGTTGACCATACATACTGGTCTGCATTGGATAATGCAGCAGAAAGTTCAAGCGGCAGATTGGCGCAAATGGTAGTGTCATTGCCAAGTTCTAATTGTGGTGCCTCAGGAGTCTTAACGATGATCGTATCGGTTGCGAAACAGATTCCATCTTGCGTGACACGTAACCAATACGTGCCTGCCGTACTGGTGGAAATAGCTGAACTCAATCCTCCATTTGACCATAAGTAACCACTTGCTGGAAACGGTGAGCTCAGATTTACAATTTCACCATTGCATGAAGTTTTATCCGCACCAAGCGATAATATGGGAGTATTGTTCACTTGAACATTCACTGTATCTGAGAAGGTACACTGATTAACATCGGTGATAGAAATAATGACTTGCTCTGAAGTGTTGCTCGTGTATTGCTTTCCAATCGAACCGTCTTGCCAGATGTATCCAACGTAATTCGTGGCCGATAGATCAAACGTGACGGCATCTGGAGTGCAGATGGTGGTATCATTACCCAAAGAGAAGGTATTGGCATCTGTTTCAAAAACGTGAATATTTACCGTGTCTGTTTTGGTTTCGCACAAATAATCGGCTGTCACAATATAGTCTGTGGAAACTGCTGGCGAGGCAATTGGATTTGGAACATTGCTTGCACTAAGCCCCGCGCTTGGACTCCACGAAAATGAGGCAGGAGCAGTTCCTGCTGCGAGCTGCACAGATTCTCCTTTGCAAATAGAGTCGTTGACTAGGTCGATTAAGAAGCTATCGATTGGCTGTGCGTAGCAAAACGACTGAACATTATTTACTCCACCTGTTGTTCCTATGAAGCCGTAATAAACATTTGGATTGCCTGCAAATATGCTTGTCACTATATCGCCAGTGTATTCCAAACGCAAGTCACAGTCAAAATAGATGCTCAGCGTTGTAGTTGTTGGGTTCCATGCTACCCTGAAAGAATGATCAATTCCATCTTCAATATTTGCGCTGGTGCTTGATGCTTGCACAGGTGCAATCAGTGAAGTGGACAAGTTGTGGTTGGCTGATGCGTTTTTGTGAATGCCAAAATGGTCAAAGCTTGGGTCTCCGTATGCACCGTTTTGATATGTGTCGATTTCAATACCTACTGATCCGTTTCCGAAACCAGTGCCTGTGAATCCAATATCGCCACCAGTGCCACCGGCAATGAGTTGTGATGGATCCAGCGATGCTCGCAGAACGAACATGATACCGTCAGCACCAGCATCATTGTTTCCTAAGTTGACAGAAAAACTGTAATCAAAGGCGTTGTTGAGGTCGATGCTTTGGCTATCATATGCATAACCCGAAAGGGCATTTGCTGCTGATGTAAGTCGGTAGCAATTGTTTGGTAATGAGGCGGAAGAGCCACCAATTGTCATTTGAGCGTGACTGAAATTTGTCAATATGATCAGTGCTATCACCCAACACACTTTTAAAGTTTGATGGAGACTATTCTGAGCGAAATTGCGCTCATTTACAGATTTTAAGATGTTTGGTACTCTGCACTTCATGCTACGGAGAAACCCTAAATTAAAGGTCTCTGATGCACGAATATAGTGCTTAAAGTATAATATACTATAAGTCGAGTGAGTCTTGACTGAACAATGCGCAGCACCGAGTATATGTCTTAGTGGATTGAGGCGAAGAATAAAAATTGGCTTGTTAAATGCGTAGGTCGGATCTACTCGTTTTCATAGAGCCTTAAACGATTCTGAAGGGCGGTTAATTCCTTGCGTATTTCACGTTCCTTCTCCAATAGATTAAACACCACATCAATGCCTTCGAGATTCACATTCAATTCATAATGAAGTCGTATGATTTTTTCAAGATCACCAAGTTGGTCTTGATGTATGAATTGGGTTTCTTCGATGATTTCGATTTGTATGAGCCCCATTCTATTCAAAGCATCTACAAATGAAATTTCAATGTTGTACTGCGAACAAAGCGTTTGTGTCGGTATGAAATGCTCGTCAATCATGCGCTTTAATTTTTTGAAGTTCCTTGAATAACTCTACTTCCTTTTCGCTCAAATCAGTAGGAATTTTAATGAGATACGTAATGATTAAATCTCCATATTTTCCTTCGTCTCTATATTTTGGAAAGCCCTTTCCTTTCAATTTCACTTTCGATTCATTCTTCGTTTCAGGCTTTATATTGAGCTTGACTTTGCCATCAAAGGTTTCAACCGTGATCTCACCGCCTAAAATGGAGGTGTAGAGATCTAAATCAACATTTGCATATAAATTACTGCCTTCACGTTTAAAATTTGTGTGATTGTTGATCACAAACGTGATGAATAAATCACCGCTGGGTCCGCCATTTATTCCCGGTCCGCCCTTTCCATTGATTTTAATTATCTCGCCATTTTCAAATCCTGCTGGAATGGTGAGTCTGATTTTTTTGCCGTTGACGGTCAAGACCTTTTGATGAGAAGTGTAAACTTCTTTTAGATCCAGGTGCAATTCCGCATTGAAGTCTTGTCCTTTGAATTTTGGTGTTTGACCTTGTCTGTTGGCGCTTCTCCTTCCTCCGAACATTGATTCGAAGAAATCGGAGTAATCTTCACCCCAAAAATCTTGCTGGCTTGATTGGCGCTGAGATTGACGCTGCTGTTGGGCTTTTTCTTGTTGTTCGCCTTGTTTCCAGTCCTGACCGTATTTGTCGTATTTCTTGCGTTTTTCAGTGTCGCTTAAAACTTCATTGGCCTCATTAATTTCTTTGAATTTCAGTTCCGCATCCTTGTTCTCAGGGTTTAAATCTGGATGATATTTCCGCGCTAGTTTGCGATAGACAGCTTTGATTTCCTTTTCATTGGCCGTTTTAGAAATGCCTAAGATTTTATAGTAATCTATGAATGCCATCTATTCATTTTTTTGCTCATTCTCATTGTTTGAGATCGCACTTGAAAAGTACGCATTTGATCTTCTATTCCCTAGTAATCCAGTAATAATCTCAGGTCTTCTTCATTCGATTCTCCCAGTGGGTTTGATTACCGGAATATTTTAATATTGGCCATTTTAAATAGTAATCAACTGTTGATCAATTCCCGATTGTTTAATAGAATAACTTTAAGCGAAGTGTATTATTCTTGTAATCAATTCCTTCATTTATCTGTAACATCAATGCCCTATGATTAAGCACGCGATCTCTTCTATACTTATTCTTTTGACCCTTGGTCTTCAAAGTCAGAATGCATCCATCACGGATTCTACATTGACCGGGTTTAAATTTAGAAGCATCGGCCCAGCATTTATGTCGGGACGAATTGCAGACATAGCGATACATCCAGAAAACGAAAATGTCTGGTTTATCGCAGTTGGCTCGGGAGGAGTGTGGCGCACAAAGAATAGCGGCATTACGTGGGATCCAGTTTTTGATAAGCAAAAGGTTTATAGCACGGGTTGTGTAACCATCGATCCAATCATTCCGACTACGGTTTGGGTTGGTACAGGTGAGAATGTTGGTGGACGTCACATCAGTTTTGGTGATGGTATTTACAAGAGTCTCGATGGTGGAAATACATGGAAAAATATGGGCCTCAAAAAGTCGGAGCACATTTCTAAAATCATTGTGCATCCCGAGAATTCTGATGTCGTGTTTGCAGCCGTTCAAGGACCTTTATGGACCAGCGGTGGCGAACGTGGTTTTTATATGACTTCCGATGGTGGAAAAACCTGGACAAGAACTTTGGGAAATGATAAATGGACTGGAGTAACGGATATCGAGCTTGATCCTAAAAATCCAGATGTGATATATGCAGCTACTTGGGATCGTCACCGAACCGTAGCAGCATATATGGGCGGAGGACCAGGAACAGGAATCCACAAAAGCACAGATGGTGGAAAAACATGGACACAGCTAAAAACGGGATTGCCAAAAGGGAATCTGGGCAAAATGGGTATTGCTGTCAGCCCTCAAAAACCGAACGTAATCTATGCAGCTATTGAACTCGACCGCAGAAAAGGCGAGGTGTATAAAAGCGAAGATTACGGAGCAAGTTGGAAGAAAATGTCGGCAACTGTTTCTGGCGCCACAGGTCCACATTACTACCAAGAATTGTATGCATCTCCACACCAATTCGATCGAATCTACTTAATGGATATACGCGCTCAAGTAAGTGAAAACGGTGGAAAGACATTTACTCAGATGCCAGAAGAATACAAGCACAGCGATAATCATGCGATGGCGTTTAGAGCGGATGATCCAAATTATTTATTGGTAGGTTGTGATGGCGGACTTTACGAATCATTTGACCTCGGAGAAAATTGGCGATATATGGCCAATCTTCCGCTGACGCAGTTCTATAAGCTCGCGGTTGATGACACTGAGCCGTTCTACAATATTTATGGTGGAACTCAGGACAACAATACCCAAGGTGGTCCTTCACGTACAGACAATGTGCATGGCATCATGAATTCAGATTGGTATGTGACCCTTTTTGGTGACGGCCATCAACCCGCCACTGAGCCTGGTAATCCAATGATCGTATATGCTGAGTGGCAGCAAGGAAACCTCACCCGAGTAGACAAAGCCACGGGAGAAGTGGTTTACATAAAACCACAGCCAGCTGAAGGGGATCCAGTGGAGCGATTCAATTGGGATGCACCGATATTAGTTAGCCCACACGATGCTAAAACCTTGTATTTTGCTTCGCAACGTGTTTGGAAATCAACTGATAGAGGCGATAGCTGGACTGCCATTTCTAGCGATCTAACCAAAGATTTGGAGCGAATAGAGCTGCCTATTATGGGGAAAAAGCAGAGTTGGGATAATGCATGGGATATCTATGCCATGTCAAACTACAGCACCATCACTTCGCTTTCAGAGTCGCCCGTTCAAAAAGGATTGGTGTATGCAGGAACCGATGATGGCCTGATTCAAGTCACAGAAAACGATGGCGATTCGTGGCGTAAAATGCAGGTGTCTGCACTCGGAGCTCCAGCTACCGCGTTTGTCAACGACATCAAAGCAGATTTGTATGACGCCAACACGGTTTATGCTTGTTTGGATAACCACAAGTATGGCAACTACAAACCTTACTTTTTCAAAAGCAGCGACAAGGGTAAAACCTGGAAGAAGATGACAAACAATCTTCCCGATACAACTCTGGTTTGGCGAATGGTGCAAGATCATGTTAAAAAAGACTTAATGTTTTTGGCTACAGAATTCGGGATTTATACGTCACTGAATGGTGGTGCTGAATGGCATCAATTAAAAGGTGGATTACCCACTATTTCATTCCGTGATCTCGCGATTCAAAAAAGAGAAAATGACCTGGTTGGTGCTTCATTCGGGCGTGGTTTTTACATCCTCGATGACTATAGTCCACTGCGCGAAGTGAGTGCGGAAAGTATGAATGAAGAAGCTCATCTTTTTCCTATCAAAGATGCTTGGTGGTATATACCTCGACCGGTGCTCAGTTTTGAAAAAAAGAGTTCTCAAGGTGCGGATCATTTTGTGGCGCCAAATCCTGACTTTGGAGCTATAATCACTTATCATTTGGCGCAAGATTATCAGTCGTTGGAAGAGGAGCGAAAAGCCGCTGAAAAGAAAATGAAAAGCCAGGACATTACATTTCCTGGTTGGGAGACTCTAGAGCAAGAAAAACTCCAGCAAAAACCAGCCGTCTTTTTAATCATCAAAGACTTGGATGGAAACGTTATCCGTAGGGTTGAATCTCCTGCCAAAAAAGGTGTACATCGGGTTGCATGGGATCTTCGATACCCGCATACAGATGCCATTCGTTCATCAAAAGTACCAGAGAAAAAAGATGAAGCGCCAAAAGGCTTAATGGCAGCACCGGGCGAATACACGGCTACATTGGTTAAAATGATCGATGGCCAGACTACTGACTTGGCTGCTCCTCAAAAATTTACGGTCAAACGAATGAAGAAAGGTTCGCTTGAAGGCGCCACGCCAGATGCAACAGCAGCGTTTTGGCGTCAGTTAGAGGACATCAACTTGGAGTTAAGTGGCACAAATGTGGTTGTGAAAGAGAACCTAGAAAAGCTTAAAATGATGTCTATTGCCATTAACCTCAGTCAGGGTGCACCAGGCGATTTGGATAAGCGCTTGCATGATGTAAGCATCCAACTTCAAACCATGGATAAGCAGTTGAATGGCGATCCACAGCGAAATGAGGTTGGCGAAAAGTCTACAGCCACGATTGGTGACCGCTTATCGGTTGCAGCTTTGGGAACAAGCTTGAGTACTTACGGTCCAACTCCAACGCATAAGCAAAACCTTCAAATTGCACAAAACCAGCTGGAAAAGCTGAGAGCAGAATTGAGCAAGATGGTGAATGAGCAAATTCCAGCATTAGAGCAGGAGTTGGTCGAGGCCAAAGCACCTTATGTGAAGGGATCAACGATAAAGTAATATTATTGCTTCAAGCACTTGACCTGTGCAATGTTCCCCATTTCGTAATTCTAATTATGCATGATTTGAGCCCATTTGTGGCGTCAAACCTGCCAATTTACTTGTTTTTAGGTTCTATTGAATGCTGTCCTAACTTATTCTTTGTTTGAAGCGCATTGAGGAAGTTCCTGAGGTACTGATCCATGCATTGCTCGTACTTTCTATGATGAGGATTTCGGAAAAAAGCACTCAACTCATGTTTGCCTATGGGTTTATAAATGGAAGCATAGAGGTTTAGCATGTCATCGCTTGTCAAATCCAACGCAATTTTTAATTTCTTAAGGATCATATTGTTGCTCAAAGGATCTTCGGGTTCTGGCTGAGGACCTTCTTTTTTTCCGCGTTTTAGAATGATTAATCCGTTGAGGAAAACAGCCAAATCCCTATCTGAGATCTCTATCAATGTGGGGTCTTCTTCTTTTTTTAACCAACCGCTCACGTGCTCTATCGAGACGGTTTCATTGGCCAATTTGAAGAGCTCAATCACTTGCTTGTCACTGAAGTTAAAGAGGTAGCGCACGCGCCTTATGATATCATTGTTCGTCATGGGATATATTCTTCCGTTTTTCTTTTCTCGGCTTCAAAGCTAACGCGATCAATTTGTTTTGATGGCATTGATTCACTTTCGGCTGTTCCTTTACTATTTAAATCCCCATCAAATATCCGCCCACTCAACTCTTGAAAGTTCATTTGGCTTGAGGTAGATGAATTCCCTTTCAGCATCTATGATGATGTTGAAGCGTTTGAGCAGGTCACCGCCCAATACACTCATTTGCTGGCGACCAATGGCGCCTTCGAAAAAGCCGACAGGCATATTTTCGAAATCGAAATTTCCAATGGTAAACCTTGTCAATAATCCTTTTTTAGTTTTTATGGTATTGCCATAGGAGTCTTTCAATTCTTTTTCGGCTATGATTTCCACGCGCTTTCCGATGTTGCTTTCAGCCACAAACTTATCGTCCAGTAATATCGTACCACCATAACCTGAGTGAATAAGGAATCGATTTGGATAAGCTTCGTCATCTATGGTGCTGATGCCTTCAATAAACATGGACTCGTCTTCAAATAGGAGGGGAGTTTTCACAAAACCTTCTATCTGTATTGGCAATGATGAATGAATGATCATTTCACTTTTGTCAAAGTTGATTTCGATGATTTTTCCTTCGAAAAGGTTAAGGCCAAATTTGCCATCGGTACCTGGACCTGAACGTTCATTCTCCCAGATGGCAAGGCTATCCCAATGCAAAGTGCCAATGTTCAAGGTGTTGCTTGCACTTACTCTTGAATTAGAACTTCCGCCCCAGCTCTTCACCTTATTTTCCTGATCCCATTGCACACTCTTGATCCATTGTGTAGCTGCTGTGGTAAGTGTCATATCGCTGGCTGCAGTATGAAACATCAATTGTAGCGTGTCTGTGTTATTCAATACCGCTTCATTGGAAAGGTTGTTGTGCGCATTGAGCTTAAATGGAATCACTTCTTGACTGTGAACTGCAAGTCCAAGTATAAGGCTCAAGAAAATGCATCTGATATTTTTTATTTTTAGTTTGATCAAAATCATCTGTGGATCCGTTAAAATTTGGACGTCAAGTGTGCGTGATCGGATTTTCTGCTTACAGCTTCAATTGTTTATTGTCTGAAGTTTATCAAGTATTTTATATGGTGTATTTAAACTCACGTTAATTGAATGTACACCAAAAACACATAAAAAAGGACACGTTTATATAATAAGAGACTTTTTGCAGGATTATTTGCAACAGATTAATGAAACTTGTCATGGTTAGAAACCAATCCAATCTTTATCGTAAAGCAAAGTACTATTCAATTACTAATCGCATGGTGGTTGTGCTTTTCTTTGACTGAAGAGTTAACAAGTAAACACCTGCTGGCTCAGTTATTGAGATATCGAGTACCTGTCCTCCTGAAAAAAATTTTGACAGGAGCATTCTTCCAGTTAAATCGGTGATTGCAATATTCATTTCAGAGTAGTTATCACCTAAAGTAATTTTGAAGCTTCCATTGTTAGGATTAGGGTAGAGCTGATACTGATTATTCAATATTTCACTTTCAAAGCCTAGGCTTAAAACGTCATAAAAAACACGCACTTGCCCTTGCCTCTCATTTCCGTTGTAGCGGGCTCCAGCTGCAACTATGCTTCCATCTCCATTCATCGCAACAGTATATCCAAAAAAATCATCCTTTGATTCACTATGAATGGTGTTTCCATTTTGAATCCAAGATGTACCAGACCAATCATAAATGCGCACATATCCACCTGAACTAACTCCACCTTGAGGTGCACCAATGGCGACTTTATTTCCATCGTTGTTCATTGAAATGGAGACACCATTGTAATTTCTGGGTGCTAGGCCATCTATGTCACGTCCCTTTGGAACATAATTATTTCCATTCCATTCAAATATTCTGACATGACCTGCATACGATCCAGCTCCACTATTTTGTCGCGCTCCGACTGCTAAAACATCTCCATCTGAATTCAAGGCGACAGCTCCACCACTCTGAACACTCTCTTCTTCACCATCTATATCAGATCCTCTTTGGACCCAAGAGGTTCCAATCCATTCAAAGACTCGAACATGTCCCGCGGAATTTAAGCCACCGCCATCGTTTGAAGTTGCTCCAATTGCTACAATGTCCCCATCATCACTGATATCAAGAGCTGCTCCACTTTGATCACCTACTGCTTCACCATCGATATCCATTCCTTTCTGAATCCAATTGGAACCAGACCATTCAAAGATGCGGACGTGACCTATGTCAAAATTATTGGCTGGTGTTCCATCATTTCTTGAGGAACCAATTGCAATGGTATTGCCGTCAGAGTTTATGGCAATTGAACTACCACTTCTATCTCTGCTGGACTCTCCAATTATATTGCCTCCTTTTTGTATCCATAACCTACCATTCCATTCAAATATTTGGACGAGCCCTTCATCATATCCATTTCCAGAGTATCCATTTGATGCGATTGCGATAATTTGTCCGTCAGAATTTATTGAGACTGCGCTTCCAAAATAATCATCTGCGGCTGTGCCTAAAAGATCATTTCCTTTTTGTATCCATGCCGTTCCATTCCATTCATATACCCTAGCGTTTCCGGCTCCAACTTCTAAAGCATGATTGTACATCCCACCGGCAATTATGGTTGATCCATCAGAGCTTATAGAAAGACTCATTCCGAATCTATCATTTGGTGCTGTTCCATCGATGTCTAATCCAAGTTGACTCCATTGAGCTTGGATGGGTCCAACAACCATGAATATTGCAACTGTTAGAAGTGTATATATCTTTTTCATCTGTTTAGTTTTAGAATTGAAAACTAGAAAGATGAAATGAAGAAAGCTAGCTAGATTGAGGATTCGGTGGACTTACCGATGTGGGAGGCAGTGAAATCAGATATCATTGATAATGCATAATGATACTGAACCATCCCTGTTTGGTATTCTTTTACAGATTTTAAAGAGAGCTTTCTCTCTGGAATACCTGTTTGAAACAATTTGATTCCATCACCCAATAAAACGGGAACCACAGAAACGATGAGTTCATCAATAAGATCAAGCCTTAGCAGCTCATTTACCAAATGTGCACCGCCATCGCAATAGATGTTTTTGCCTTGTTGTTTCTTTAAACGCGTCACCAATTCAGTAAGGTCACCATTATAAAAATGAGTGGTTCCAATGGAAGGCCTTTCACTTCTCGTGATGATATAAGCCTCTTTATCGGCATGCGGAAAAGCATCGACAACCTTCATTACCCAATCATAGGTTTTTCTGCCCATGATCACTGTGTCAATGGAAGAAACAAAATCAGCATAACCGTAATCCTCTCCTTCAACATGCATTGGTTTTAAGAAGCTCAGGTCATCTCCTGGTTTTGAGATAAAACCATCTACGGACGATGAAATGTACAGGATCAATTTTCTATTAGGCATAATGTAAGTTTTGATTGAAATGGACTACTCGTGCGGTTCGATATGAATTAAAATTTGGCCCAAATTTCCGATTTCATCATGCAAAGTGTCTTTCAATTGATGTGAAATATGATGGCCTTCTTTTACGCTAATATCAGCACTGACAATTGCATGTAAATCAACATTGTAGTGCATTCCAGCTTTTCGAATGAAGCATTTTTCGGTACCTCTAACACCATCTACCGTTAATGATACAACTCTAATTTCTTCCATGAGGTCGTCATATACCTGCTCATCCATGATTTCACCCAGTGCCGGGCGAAAGATGAGGTAACCGTTGTATAGAATGAACACTGAGGCAAGCAACGCTGCCCAATCATCTGCAGTTTCATAGCCTTCGCCAAAAATCACCGCAATGCTGATTCCAACAAATGCCATGACAGAAGTAATGGCATCACTGCGATGGTGCCAGGCGTCAGCGGCTAAAGATGTGCTGTGTGTCTCTTTGCTCTTCTTCATCACAATACGGTAAGAGACTTCTTTCCAAATGATAATTGCGCCTAAGACATAGAGCGTCCATGACTTTGGAGATGGGTGAGGAGTTTGAATGTTTTCGATGGCTTGATGTGCAATTAGGGCTGCTGACAAGACCAAGAAAGTCACCACCAAAAAGGTAATGAGTGGCTCTATTTTTCCGTGTCCGTAAGGATGGTTTTCATCTGCTGGCCGCTGTGCGTATTTGAATCCGAGTAATACCAAGAACGAAGAAAAAATGTCAGTTGTAGATTCAATGGCATCAGCGATGAGCGCGAATGAATTGCCGAAAATGCCCGCCAAGGCTTTTATGATTGCCAGAAGTGTATTTCCAACAAGGCTAAAGTATGTGGTACGTATGGCTTTTTCTTCAGATTTCATGCAACAGAGATTGCGCACTGCAAACTAAGTGAATCAAAAATGAAAATTCATTCCTTCTTTTCGAGCACAGATACTTATGATAATTTTATTGAATCGACTTGATTAGAAAGTCGTTGCCATTGACCTCAGCAACATCGCCAACAGATTTTGAGTTGAGTTCAATTGCTAAAGGACTATGAGCAGAAATGCAGAATACAGAAGTTGAACCCAATGAAACGTTGCCGCAAGCAGCGCCAATCAGAAATACTCCACGTGAGGTTTCAACAAGGCTTCCATTTGAAATAACTGAGTTTACACTATCCGCTTTGATCTGCTCTAAGTCATTCCTAATGGCATATTCAACAGATAGTGATTTTGAAAGTTTCTCGATTTCAAGGTGAACCATGGCGCGCTCTGTGTCGTGCTTATCTCCAGCCGTGCTTTTTGAATTTTGTGCGTTGCCATCATTCAAATCATCGAGCTCGGCTTTGATTCGCTCAATTTTTTGAGACACGATTGAAATAGCCGCAGCAATTACATCTTGCTTTCTTGGTAGGCTCATTTTTGCTCCTTACGTCCGTCAGTATGCAGGGCAAAGCGTCCAGCATCTTTATCATGCACTTGCTCTTGGTTTGGCCATGGCCATCCGCCAAACTGAGTTTTCTGGAAATCAATCATCGTTTGACGAATTTCTTCTTGTGTATTCATCACAAAAGGGCCATACTGCGCAACGGGCTCATTGATCGGCTTTCCTTGAAGCATTAGCATGAATGCTTCTTGATCTCCATTTTGAATTTCAATTTCAGCTGTTGGGTCAACATGAACGAGATGTCCAGCGTTCACATCTGTTCCATCTATTGTCACAGTAATTCCTTTATAGAAGAATAATGTTCTATTCGCCTCTTTGGATGATCCAGGAAGTGTCCACTTTGCATTCGTATCCATTTTAATGGTGAGCACACTTACATGATTTTTCGGATTGGCTGCCCAAGAATCTGGAGTAGGAGCGAGCGCTTTTTTGCCTTTTAACTCTCCAGCAATGATTTGTACTTCTGTTTTAGAACCATTTTCATCTTCCTCTATTAATACTGGAACATCTTCATTCCAGAGCATTTTAAAATGTGGTTCCACAAACTTGCTAGCCTTGGGAAGGTTCAACCAAATCTGAAAAATCTCTAGTGGATTTTCTTTGTCTGTATTGATCAATGGAAACATTTCTGAGTGTTGAACGCCAGACCCAGCGGTCATCCATTGTGTGTCACCCGCACCAAAACGTCCTGCTGCGCCTAACGAATCGGTGTGATCTACAAAACCTTCTTTGTTAATGGTGATAGTCTCAAAACCTCGATGTGGATGAAACGGAAACCCTGGGATACTTTGCCCATGATACATACGCCATCCATCTTTAATGGTGAAGTCATTTCCAATACTTCTTCCGGCTAGGTGTTTTCTGTCAACACCCATTTCTCCGTTTCCCTCAGGAAATTCATCGCGGTGATAAACACAGAATAAGAATGGGTCTTGGGTTTCCCATGGAAATCCTAATGGTTTGATAGATAGAATTGCGCTCATGGCTTCAAATTTAGAGGTAAACATCCATTCTATGGGTAAGGTTTTATGCTCTAAAAAGAACAGTTACATAATCGACTAGTTAATCCTCTGTTAATCGAACTCTTCGAGTGAGTTCAGGTTATATTTTTGCGAATCTTATTAAACAAGACATTTATGCTAAGTAGAATATCAAGATTACTCGTTGGCTCACTATTCATTGTTTCAGGATTGATAAAAGCGAACGATCCTATTGGGTTTTCATATAAACTGAATGATTATTTCGCTGCTGGCGTATTCAATATGCCATGGCTTGACCCTTGGGCGTTGGAACTGTCCATTTTGGTCTGTGTTGCCGAAATCGTTTTGGGTGTTGCTGTTTTGTTTGGTGCTAGAATGAAATTAGCTTCTTGGTCGCTGCTCATATTGATGATTTTCTTCACCTTTTTAACCGGTTACACGGCCATTGCCAATTGGTTTTTTGATAATCCTGCGTCTGGTTTGACCAATTTCTTTGAAGGTATTTTTGGTTTCGTAGCGAGGGAAGACATCAGTTATATGAAGGATTGCGGCTGTTTTGGTGATGCTATTAAGCTTACTCCATGGCAGTCATTTGCAAAAGATGTGGTGCTGTTGGTTTTTTCTGTAATCATATTTATAAAGCGAGATCAAACCAAACCTCAAGGTTTGAAAACCGATTTGATGAATTTGGTTATCAGTGGTTTACTTATTGCTGTCTTCTCATTCGGAATGGTAAGCTGGTATTTTCCGATGGTGTTTGCTCTAGTAACATTCGGAGTTTTACTTGGAATTAAGAACTTGATGGAAAGCGATTCACGTGATTGGATTATGGCCGCAGCTGCAACCGTTATCAGCGCTGGGTTCAGCGCCTATTGCGTGATGCATTTACCTATAAAGGATTTTAGGCCATATAAGATTGGGAACAATATATCTGAGCTAAAAGAATGTCCACCTGACGCACCTCAAGACGTATATGATGACACATGGTTTTATCGTGTAAATGGTGAAGTGAAGACGTATAAAACGGCTCAAGAACCTTGGAAAATTGAAGGTGCTGAATTTGTGGATCGAGAAACAGAATTGATTTTTAAAGGATGCGAACCACCTATTCATGACTTCGTTTTAGAAGATGCGGATGGCAATGATTACACGGAAGATATTTTAGCCGAACCATTTATATTCTTGGCTATTTCTTATGATATCAAAGAGAGTAATTCTGAATTTCAAGCGGCACTAAATGCATTGAATGATGGTGCTGCAAACGATCCAGACGGAGGACCATTTATGTATGGATTAGCGTCCAATACATACGATGAAATAAATACTTATCGTCATGAGCATCAAGTAAATTATGATGTTCTGACTGGTGATGCAACCATGTTGAAGACTATCATCCGATCCAATCCTGGATTGATATTATTGAGGGAAGGAACGGTTATCGGCAAATGGCATTATAATGATCTTCCTACTTATGATACGTTCAAATCGGAGTATCTTCGATGATACGTGTTCACCGCCTTTAATATCTTAAACCTAACATCCAAAGCGATTTTCTCTCTTATTGGGGTTGCTGCAATTGTGTTTTTATTATTCAATGTTTTACCTGGCGATCCAGCAAAACTTCTTGGAGGAAAACATGCAGATGATTCGCAGATCGAGATGATTCGCAATGAAATAGGGTTGAATCACTCTCTTCCGGTTCGATTTGTATACTTCATGAATGATTTGAGCTTTGTGAGTTTTAAAAAGCCTGGAACTGATCATAATTGGAGTGAATGGTTTTCGATTGAGTTAGGAAAATCAGCAGAAGTTGTTTTCAAGTGGCCTTATCTGGGTAAATCTTATACGAATAGGACCTTGGTTTCTAAGATGATATTGGATGCTTTACCAGAATCTATTGCCTTGGTTTTTACGAGTTTGTTTTTAGCAGCGCTTATTGGTATTCCCATTGGTGTTTATGCTTCCCAGAAACCGAACGGTACGCTTGATACGCTATTGAGAATTTTGACTTCCTTCGGACTGGCTGTTCCATCATTTGTAGCGGCTATTCTGATTGCTTGGCTCTTGGGTTACTTGTTAAATGACTATTTGGGACTGCCAATTACTGGCAGTCTTTTTAAGTATGATGTGTATAAAGGGAAGGAAATCATTCAATTTCAAAACTTGATTCTTCCGGCTTTAGCCTTGTCGATAAGACCAATGTGTGTTTCTGGTCAGTTGATGCGCAATAGCATGGTTGAGGTATTGAAGAAGGATTTTATTCGAACAGCAAGATCCAAGGGATTATCGGAAAGGAAAATATTATTCAAACATGCTCTACCCAATGCGATTAATCCAGTGTTATCTGCATTGGGCGGTTGGATGGCTGCGTTGCTTACGGGTTCGATTTTTGTTGAGTTTGTTTTCGGATGGAAGGGATTGGGAAGTCTGCTGCTTAATGCAATAGATTATCAAGATTTCCCTGTGATCATCGGTCTAACACTTGTGGTTTCAACCACGTTTATTTTGATCAATTGGCTGCTCAAATTGATCATGCCTTATTTCGACCCTACTTTACTGAACGAATAACTCAATCTCTGGGTATTTTTGTAGCATGCGAAAAAGATTAATTGCCGGAAATTGGAAAATGAATATGCATTGGAATGAGGCGATGACCCTTATCAGTGAATTGGTTCAAAAAGAAAGTGAAGGCAATTGGAGGAATGCTGATGTTACGATCATTCCACCATCCATTTATTTGAGATCGGCTTTTGAATTCTTAAAGAATTCAGGTTCCAAAATTGAATTGGGAGCCCAAAATGTAGCAGCCACAGAAAATGGCGCTTTCACTGGTGAAGTTTCTGCTTCAATGGTTCATCAAATAGGAACATCATTGGTGCTTGTTGGGCATTCTGAGCGCAGAGAATACTTCGCAGAAAATGATGAAGCCTTAGTGAACAAAATCAGATGTGTCTTAGATCAAAACCTGACTCCTTTATTTTGCTGTGGTGAGCATTTGGATCATCGTAATTCGGGAAATCATGAATCAACTATTCTTCATCAATTGGAATCAGTTGTTTTTGAATTTACAGCCGATGAAGTATCTAATATGATAATAGCCTATGAGCCTATATGGGCCATTGGAACGGGTGAAACAGCTTCTCCGCAGCAAGCACAAGAAATGCACGCCTTTATCAGAACTTCAATACAAAAGAAGTTCGGGAATGAAGTCTCAAATAAACTGCGCATTTTATATGGCGGCAGTATGAATCCAGAAAACGCTGCTGAGTTATTAGCTCAACCAGATGTTGATGGAGGATTAATTGGCGGTGCTTCTATCGATGCCAATAAGTTCCAAGCAATAATTGAAGCTTAATTATTTATCGTCTTCTTTCTTTTTACTTGACCTACCTACCGGGCCTAACTTTGATTCAGGTGGTCTAGCTATTGAATCTCGCATCTCAGTATCTGCTTGGATATTCTTATATCGCTGATAATCCATAACACCAAAGTTGCCGTTTCTAAATGCTTCTGCAATAGCTTTAGGAATTTCAGCTTCCGCTTCAATTACTTTAGCCCGAGCTTCTTGCGCTTTCGCTTTCATTTCTTGTTCTTCAGCTACTGCCATGGCTCTTCTTTCTTCCGCTTTAGCTTGTGCAATATTCTTGTCCGCTTCCGCTTGATCCATTTGAAGTTCTGCTCCAATATTCTTTCCTATATCTACATCCGCAATATCAATTGAAAGAATTTCGAATGCTGTGCCAGAGTCTAGTCCTCTTGACAGAACAACTTTGGAAATTGAATCAGGATTTTCTAAAACTTTTTTATGACTTTCTGCTGATCCAATAGAAGTAACAATTCCTTCTCCAACTCTCGCTAAGATGGTGTCTTCACCAGCTCCACCAACAAGTTGTTTGATGTTTGCTCTTACCGTGACTCTTGCTTTAGCAATTAATTGAATACCGTCTTTAGCCACCGCTGTAACAGGAGGTGTATCAATCACTTTAGGGTTTACAGACATGGTAACCGCTTCAAACACATTTCTACCAGCAAGATCTATCGCTGTAGCCATGTTGAAGTCTAATGGAATATTTGCTTTGTCAGCGGAGATCAAGGCGTTCACTACATTTTGAACATGACCTCCAGCCAGGAAATGGGCTTCCAATTGGTCGGAAGTGATGACAATGCCCGCTTTTTTGGCTGCGATCATCGCATTAACGATAATTGCCGGTGGAACCTTTCTCCATCGCATGAAAACCAATTGGAGTAGGGGCACACTCGTACCTGTTAAAATGGCTTGAAACCACAATCCAACGGGAACAAAATACAACAAGACCCACAATCCAACAATGGATAGTATTACAATCACAACGAGAAGTCCAATTCCTGAAAGCATAGTATTAATTTATCTGAATGACAATGATTTTATTATGGTCGACCTGAACAATTTCAATCTCAGAATCCGCTTCAATGTACGCACCTTTTGATGAAACTTCAAAGTATTTATTATTGAACATCGCTTTTCCCATAGGGTTCAAACGACTAACGGTTTTTCCTCGTTCGCCAAGAGAAAGGTTAGTGGCGTGATTATCCACTTTCGAGTGAATATCTGATTTCAAGCTAAGTCTATCCCATGTTTTTGTCCTGAAGGCCAAAAGCACTAACCCAATAGAAATTAGACCTGTACCAGCTAGAACATAGTGACCGAAAGCTGTGCCTACTTCATAGGCTAGAACAAGAGAAGTGATTATTAGAATTGCACCTGCAATACCTGCAATTCCAATTCCTGGAATGAGAAAAATTTCAATCAGCACCAATCCTATGGCGATTATCAATAATAGGATGACAATGCTAGCACTCATGATTATTGCTCAATTACTGCAGAAAGCCCTCTAGACTGAAGGCCCTTGCAAAGTGGATGAAGCTTGTCAAAAGCACCATGTTTAACATCGCATTTGCCTTTTGTGTGCACGATCCAAGCTACTTGTTCGGCCTGCATAGGTTCATGCTTGCAGATATCGACCAATGAATCAATTACATGATCGAATGAATTCTCATCGTCATTATATAAAATGATTGCGTGAGAATTATCTAGGTCAATGCTCTCTTCAACAAGTTCGTCTGTTTCGTATGCTGTGCTCATCTTTTACAAAATGTGAGATGCAAAGGTAAATGGTCTGAGAGAATATTTATTGCTCTACAGCTTTTGCTTGGGTTAAGCCTGCATTGCGCAATTCTGAAGCCCTTGAAGTGGCTTCGGATTGATTCGTATACTCACCATAGTAGTAGCTGCTACTTCCATCATTGTTGTTGATCTTATCAACTCCTTCGCCACTTAAAAGTAAGATTTGAGTGGCCTCAATTAAAGGAACTTCGCCTATGAAGCTTCCCAATAGTATTCTGTAGGATGTGTTGATCGGTGTGTTTTGAACAGGTGCGGGCTTCGGTGCGACCTGAGGCTTTGGAGTAGTGCTGTTAGTGTTTCCACGCGCCACTTCCACTGCAACCCTTACACCATCTCTGTAGGCGGTAACAAAGGCATCACTTACACCCAATGCACGAGCTTCATCACGCGCTTGGGTAGCAATGTTTTCATTGTCAAACTTCCCAGTTGAGTAGCGGTAAGTTCCGTTCGTAAGGTTTTCTTGATTAAGTGGTGTGATGTTGAATATAGCTGCTGAATTAACAGGCTTAGAGAAAACTCCTACTTGAACTGTAAAGAATGTTCCACCAATATTCTCCACAGCGTTGATCTCGATGCTTCCTTGCTTGATGATTGAAGGTTTGAAATTTGCTTGCGGTCTAGTTTGTGCATTGCTCGGTGCGTTCGTTCCGGCTATTCCTTGACCTGCCGTTGAAATTTGACCGCCTGCTTCAGCTGTTTTTGCGTCAGTAATAGAAATGCGCTTACCATTCAAGTAAGCCACAACGAAAGCGTCTGTGTAACCGATACCTTGGATTTTAACCTTAGCACCGTCAGCGCTGCTGAACGTATTGAACTCACCAGCTGAATACCTTGTAAATCCTGAATTAGTGGACTCACCAACAATAGGTGCTATTCCTTTGAAAGCATCCTGCTTTATGGCATTTCTGAACGCACCTATTTGCACTTTATACATTAATCCAGTTGGTAATGGAGGATCCACTGGAATAGGATTTCTTTCGCTATATGTGCTCACTGGAGCCGTTTCTTCTAGTTCAAATATGGTGTTAGTCAGGTAATCCTGTTCAACAATAAGAGATGAATTATCCTCTGCTGTGGGAGCATTTAATTTAAAGGCTTTCTCTTGAGCAAAGGGGTTGTGATCTGTTCCTGAGGTTGACGAATTAGCTAAAGCGGGAATTTCTTCGGTAGTAGTTTGAGGTGAAATCGCGTCAACTCCATTCGGGTTATTGTAGTAAGCCAATATATTCATGTATGCCTCTTCTGGAAGAGTAAGCAAACTTCTATTGGCCTCATTTTCAATATATGTGGCCTCACGCTTAAACCTTGCTACATTTTCTGAGATACTATCTGCACGCTCAAAATCCTCATAGGCTTGATTTGCCAATTCTAGTCTGGCTTGGGCGGCTCCATTTCCCAATGGTGTTGAAGCAGATTGTTCCATTAAAAACTGACCGCGGTTGGTGTATTGTTTTTCTAAAGATTCGAGTCGGATAATTTCAGTTCTGATGGAGTCGGATTTGGCTTTTTCAGCTTGATAGAAAGTATATTCGTTTGTTGCCTTTACATCTTCAACTTCATTAGGGTTGAGTGTTTTATTGGTCACCGGTAATACCACTTCCTGCATTGGGAGAATAATGAAATTCTTAGCGATAGTAGCATTCTCGATGGCTTGAATTTCACCCACTAAATTTTGAGACAGATCCGCTTTTTGACGCTTTAAGGCTGCGTTATTCTGCAGAATCATTGCATTTGTTACAGCGGCTTTCCTTGTCTTTTTCTTCTTGATAGCCTCAGCAGTCTCAAGAGCTGTCACAGCTTCGGTTGTTGCTTGTTCTGCTTCTAATGCTAGCGCGTTTGAGATTTGCTGTTGTTTTTCTGAAGGGAGCATGTCACCCACCTCCATGGTGAGTACTTGTGTCTCTGCAGACTCTAATTTGATAGCTGCTTCAGTATAGAAATCTGCTTGCATTTTTATTACGCGCTGTTCTGATTCTTTCTGTTCTATTTGAGCTTGAATTTCTCGTTTTACTTTTTTCTTTTTTGTTTCCGAAAGCTGTGTTTCAAATGCAGAAAGTTCATCTCCGATATCTTCCTGAAGCGATAAGCTTTTATCAGCTTCAATCGAGTATTCTTCTATTGAGGCGCTTTCAACAGGAATGTAACCTTCGAACCTTTCACTTCCTTTCACCATGACACTTGCAGGTGCTGATGGTCCTGAAGCAATATTTTGATCGATATTTAAAGAATCTAAACGCCCTTGCACGATTTCTTTTTCTGCATTTAAGGCGGCTAACTGATTTTGAAGATCAAACATTTGCTTTGGATCGGTGGTATTTGATAGACGTGCCTCAGTTTTGACTTTTTCATTCTGAATGCCGATCATCCAGTTTTTATTTAATGTTTCACTCTGTGCTTTCTTTAAATTATCATCAGGAATGATGTTAATCTGGTTTTGAATTTGCTGGAATGCCTGGCTATTGTAATTCTCAACGTACTCATATAACTGAGATTGCAGCTCTGATTGGGAAGCAGCAGCAACCTTTGCGTCTTTAGTGGTTGATGCTTCTTGCTTGAGTGCAGTTGATTTACTAACTTTTTCTAAACGTAATTCGCCAACTTCAGCCGCTTTTGATTGAAGTATAGCTTTTGTTTCTTCATCGGTTGCGACATTTATTTGAGAGGCTAATACATCCAACTCCACCTGCAAATCTTTTGCCCAGTTATCATAGCCTTTGGCAAGATTCAGTAAGTTTTCACTTGTGTTAGCATTTTCAGCTGCGGCAGTTAAGCTTTCTAGTTCCGAGTTGTACGTTTCATTGATTTGAACGACTGAAGGCGGGAAACCATCACCTTCTAGAAGCTCCTGTGATACGGGAGGGATATTCGAATTTTGATTGGATGGAGTATTTTCATTTGGAGCAGTGAAATTATTTGCGGCTGCTTCACTGAGGCTCGCAATGCTCTGATAGCTATCCATTGCTAAGTCTTCTTTCTCAGCTTTTTCTTCATTTAATTTCATCAACAAAGCATCCAGATTAGAAATTTGGACAGCATCTGAAGTTTTGGATTTTGCAATTTCAATGGAGTCCATTCTTACTTCAATGTTCTCGGCCCATTGGTCATACAATTCTGCCTTTCTACTTTCAGCAATTATAGGGTCTTCGGCATTTGATGCCATGGCTAATTGCTCTTGGAAATGGGTGTTATAGTCTCCAGAGACTATTTCAGGAGCAGACTCCTTTGCTTCAATTGCTTTTATTTCGTCATTGACATCTTGGCTAGAGGATCCAGCAGATCCTGTTGATTCAGGGTTTGATGTTTTTTCTTCGGAGGATTCATCGGTAGCTTTTCTGTTATCACTTAAATTCTCAGCGATGGCCTCTTCAGCTTTTTCAGGATTAATAAAAGCCATGAGCGCTGGGTCAGACTGGGCTTTAATGCTTAGCGCAGTTTGCATTGCATTGATTGCGGCAGAGCTCACTATGTTGGTCATTTGAGGAGCTTGCTGTGCTGCTAATGCCAAGAGAGTTGAGGATAAATCGAGGTAGCGCTTTGCATTCGATTTTTGTGTTTCAAGTGATTTAAATTCTTTTTTGGCCCTTTCTAGTGCAGCTATTTTTTGAGGTTTAGCTGCTTGCGCTTCATCTATCTGAATCTGCAGTTCTTCTTTGATCAGATCATCTTTGGAATTATCTATCTCAGTTCGGTAATAAGCAACCTCTTCATCAATTGAGGTAATATCTGATTCAAGTGTTTGCACTTCTTGATTTTTGCTTTCATACTCCGAAAGAGTAGGATCCATTCGTTTTTCGAAATCTGAACTGATCTTAGTTTCAAATTTCTCGAGTGTCTTAAAATTATTTTGAGTTGCTGCTAATTGTGCGTATTGCGCGTTAAACGCATCTTCATCCAACGATCCTGTTCTTAAAGTAGAGAGCGTTCCTTCCATCCTTTGAACAGCTACTTGTCTTTTTTCTGCTTCATCTTTGTAGATTACTGCAAGTTCACTCGCTATAGCAGCTTTTGCTATTGATGCTGGATCATCAGAATTTATATTTTCTTGCATTACTTCATAGAGAGCAGACACTTTTTGATCCATGTTCTTACCTTCCTCTTTTAAGGTGTTTACGGCAGTTCCTGCTAGCGCTACTCGCTCTTTCTGACTTAGTCCGGATGGATTGCTATTTTTCTCAGGAGTATCACCCGCATCAATAATTTCGACACTTCTAACTATATCTTCTTCAGAAGAATTCACTGAAAGGCTAGCTTGCTTTCTTAGGATATCGGCAGTTAGAAGTTGTTCGTCTTCAATAGGTTCGTCAAAATGATTGATGATTTGAAGTTGTTCTTTGCCATCAACAGTAGCAAGAATCATCTCTTGCCTGAATTGTTTAAGACCTTTTTCGCGCGGAACCTCAACAATTCCTGTGTGAATGGAATTACTTTCTTCTGCCTCAACAATGAACTTGTATTTTCCGCTGCCTTTTAAATCTAGCAAATAGCCACCTAGTTGTCGTTCTGAGTCAAATACGCCAACCACTTTATTTTGGATCATATCCTCAACGGTGATGGTGGCTTTTTTAGATCCTTCAGCTTCAAAGCTTCCTTTAATGAGTGTCAAGTCAAGAGGAATGCGCTCAATTCCGATGTGATATACAGTGACTTGCTTATTGTTTGTTTCTCTATTGCTCGCAAACCAAGCTGAATTTTCTTCTTTATCTGAAATGAACATGAATTCATCCCAAGGTGTATTAATGGCGAATTCCATGTTGATTGGTTTGGTCCAAGAACCATCACCTCTGCGCTCACTTTTGAATATGTCATAGCCACCCATGCTATTATGGCCTTTAGATGCGAAATAGAGCATGTTGCCACCCGGACGTATGAATGGATAATCCTCATCGAATGACGTATTGATTTCATCACTCAATCTCTTAGGTTCACTCCAACCTCCAGTAGGAAGTTTTTGGATGAAATAAAGGTCTTTTCCAGTGGCATTTTTTTCAGAATACGATGCGTAATAAATCAAGTCGGCTTCCTGCTGGAAATACATGAGAAAAGATGCATCACGCTTCTTGTCTTCTTCGGACATGAAATCTTCTGGTTTCACAATGATTTTGCCGCCAAACTCACTTAGATCGTAATTGCGGTAAAAGTCACTACGAGGAAGTACGCTTCGTTGAATAACTGAAATGTCAGTAAAGTTTGAGACAAGCGTCTTTCCATTTTCGCATTGCTCGATGTGGTGAACTACTAAGGCTGATTCCTTTTCTTTTTTAGTGGCTTCGGGTTGATACTTTTTGTATTCCTTAATGGCTCTATCGAATTGGTAATTCAAGTGAAGCCCTAAGCCGTAATAGAAATGAGCAAGTGCTGGAGCACTGGCATTATCAACTGCAAACTTCAAGTACTTCAGCGGTTCTTCTTTGTCTTGGGCAGTGAAAAGTTGGCATGCCCCAAACCTAAAGTTATACTCTGGGCTTTGCATTTCTATACTTAATAGGGTCGAATAGATCTTGAATGCCTGCTCGAACTCTTCTTGTTCGAATAATTCAAGTGCCTTTTTATTGAGGTCTTCTTCGGATTCCTGTGCGTTTAAAACAGGGACGTTCAGGAGCCAAAGCAGTAGGATGATGATGTATTGATAAACCTTCAAAACTTTCGATAAGGTGCTTTTAAGTGCAAGGTAAAAGTCTTAAACAAGGTTCTAGATTAAACCTTATAAATCAATGATTTTAATCAATTGAATGTGAATAACGCAAAAACAAGGATTAATCGTCTTCGCCTACTTGTCTAATTAGGTTTTTTAGCGAAAAATTTACCTTGCTTTCTTCTTTTCGAACCAGACGTTCAATATTTTTTTGATGGGTTATGAGCACCAAAATGGCAACAAACATTGAAAAGACAATCAGGCTTGGAACTGTCGCGCTAAAAACCAATACGATGATAAAAGGGAAACTGAGGGCCGCAACCATCGAACCGAGAGAGACAAAGCGAGTAATTGAGAAAACAAGAATAAAGATGCTTAATGCTAAAAGGGCACCTTGGTAATGAACAGCTAGCATTAAACCGAGCAGTGTTGCAATTCCTTTTCCACCGCGAAAACCAGCAAAAACAGGAAAGATATGGCCGATAACTGCAGAAACTCCCAAGGCAAGCTGATAATTAACGAAAGCAGCTTCACTAATAGGTTCTTCCGCAAAAATATATACTAGGCTGACGGCAAAGTATCCTTTCAACGCGTCAATTAATAAAACCGGAATACCTGCTTTTTTTCCTAATACGCGAAATGTGTTGGTAGCGCCAGCATTGCCACTTCCATATTCGCGCACGTCAACGCCATAGAATGCTTTGCCAATCCAAACAGCAGCAGGGATTGAACCAAGCAAGTAGGCGATCAATAAGGAAACGATTGTTGGAATTGTTACCATTTCGTGAACGCGAATTTAGCATTATGCCTAAAATTCACCTTTAGAATTTACTCATGAAATCTTCTTTGCGTCTCTTGCTCGATAGCATAAAGCTATAAGCAGACTCACCCTTGTCTACCTTCAATTTGCGCTTATCTGGCTTAAGTTCAGTGATTGTAGAGTTAAATTCGTCTAGGCTCGAGTAGGCTTGCATTATGTTTCTAGAGTATTGAAAATACCACCAAGTTTCTTTATCTGCTTCAAGGTAGATAGAAATTGCTGGAATTCGTCCAACTTCAACCTCAACTTTGCCATTAACCTTAACGTTTACTTGGCGTTTGCCAATATTTCCGACACCAATTTTCCCAACTGATTGGTAGGAGTCTGTTTCTGGATTCCATTTCAGTTTCACTTCTGTAAGGAAGATATTTTTTTCAAGTTCAGACGGATATTTCCGGAATTCACCCGTAAGCGTTATGGTTGCGATGAGCTTATCAGCAGCATCGGTTCCGATGAATTCTCTTAAGCCTTTTTGGTAGGTGTCTCTTTCAAAATCTGAAGGTTCGCCCAATGCATTTTCAGCCATTGTTTTACCCATGTCATCAATGAGTTTGTTCTCAAAGAAGAAATCCAAAAGAATCAGGACGTCTAGTTCTATTTTTTGGTCTTTTAAATCATGTGTGATATTACCAACTGTAGAGAGGTCTAATTGACCAGGGTTTAAACCAAAGCCCAGTTTACCTTCATTATAAACCTTACATTCTTCTGAAGCTAAGCTCATGTATTGACCAGGCAATGAGCTTTGCGTTAATTTATTGATGTTTGAAATTCTATACTCTTTAGCGTCATCATTGTAGGTGAGATAGCCGCTGGCTGGCAATAGATTCGGGTCTTTGTCGCTTCTTTTTACGGATACAAATGATGAATATATTTCGCCTGTATCCTTATCTAGAACAATTGAAGAGGTAAGTAAATCATCATCCTCGTTATTGAGGGTCTTCCCTATTGGTATGAAGATTTCTTCAGGATCAATGGCGGCTTTGAAGCTGAACCATTCCAAAGGAATTGCTTCATAACATTGATGTCTTAGGCGGGAATACCCATTGAAAGTGAGGTCTTTGTTGCTTGCTTCTAGGCGAACATCACCTTTGAATTCGAAATATGGACTTAAAGTGAAGCCTCTATCATCAGCAATACTTCCTTTAGCATAGGTCTGATATGAACTATCAACGTTTACGGAGTTGAACCGGATTTGCTGACGACCACCAGCGGCATCCTTGTATGTATATAAACCAGTTCCGAAATAGTCTTTGCGCGCAAAAATATCCACCGTTGCACTATCGATTTTGTGGTATTTCGTAATGGCATTGGCAACAATTCTGCAGTTCTTGAGGGTTTTCATTTTCGCCTTTCGCAGAACAGTAATCAGTCCGCTGTCAGGATATATAAGTGCATCTGCTACTTGAATGAATTCGGTTTGACTGGCATCGATGATTGAATTCTTTACGTCATAACGAGCGGCAGGAGAGTAAAATTCTAAAGAATCTTGATCAGGATGCATAGAAATAAATCGCGAACCTTCAAATTGCATAGCTCCTGCACTAGTTCCTTTGGTTGTTTTACCACCTGAAAGTTCGATCGCTTCTTGATCCATAAACCAAGTAAATCGATCCATAAAGGCAACGTATTGGTTGGCAGGAAACTCCATCATAGAAGTTCCGTCATTTGATACGAAATCACTTTTTCTTTTGGTGAAATCTATATCCGCTTCCACATTGTTGGTCTTAAACTGAAAGCCTTCAAAAGAAGAAACATTGGACTTTAGTCTAAAGTCAGCCGTATCACTGTGAAAGCCACTGAATTTAAATTCGAAAAGCTCGGATTCAAGTTCTGCCTTGTCAAAGGCGAATAGTCCAGCTCCGGTCAGTTCAT
The DNA here is from genome assembly GCA_905479105.1 of uncultured Flavobacteriales bacterium. Taxonomy (GTDB): domain Bacteria; phylum Bacteroidota; class Bacteroidia; order Flavobacteriales_G; family Salibacteraceae; genus SHAN690. Next base: position 220,859 of record CAJQLE010000002.1, on the reverse strand, counting down.
TGGATGTTAAATCTAGACCTCCTGTCAACTGTGATCCATCGTACATCAAAAATGGAGCATCTGTAGTTTCATTGTGTAAGATGTCGTCATAAGGCTTCCAATCTTGCTTGATGTTTTTACCTGTTGTAGGCGGGTATTCCACTTGACCCATTTGCTCATCAATCACAAAGGAGCTGGCGATGGTCTGCATTTCTTGGGGTAAAAACAAAAAGTCTGTTGATTTGGTCGTACTGCTTAAGAATTTAAGTTTACCCGAACCTCTCAACCCTTCATGACTCATTTTAATCGTGTCATTGTAAGTTCCTTTGCCCCGATAGATAGGGTAGCCTTCTCTAGGAGTGGTTCTGACAAAACCTAATGAGTAGTCGGGCTGAACTTTTAATGTTTCTCTGAATTCAGGGAATATATCAGCACTTGCAAAGTTTCCGTCAAATTGAACCCGCTCATTTCTAAAGTTGTCTAGACTGTCAAATTCAAAAGGGTCCAATTCGAAATAGAAGTTCTCTCTTTTGTAAGCCGTATTATGAATCCTGCTTCTGTCATAAAATGCAAAAGAGGTTTCAATACTGGTAAATATCGGGTATTGCTCTAGTTGCTCAAGTCCTGATTTGTTCGCTGGGTCGTCAATTTCTAAGGTGCCGGTGACATCTTCAATTACTGTGCTTACACGAACGAGACGTTCTCGTCCTGTCGCTGTTCGTTCTCCGGATGAAACAATCAATCTAAGCGAGTCAACATTAGGCATGTCGATATTGAACATGTCATACGAGAATTTGAAATTGTTTCCAAAGAATTCTAAACGACCTGCTTTTACGACACCTGAAAAATCAAAATCTCGATTTTTTCCCATCGTAATGGTTCCTTTATCTGGAAAGAGCACTACTTGATGTGAATCGGAAAGTGTTATGTTCTTTATCCCATTAATTTTCAAGGTGAATACCTCATCGATGAGGTTCATGCTCGCGTTTTCCATAGTCCCAATATCAGAGCTAACTTGGATGACATCATAGTCTTCTTTTTCAGATTTTGCCGCCACATAGTGATTCATCCTTTCTTTAGCTCTTACTCTGTGGGTCTCAGGGTCATAGTCTACAAGTCCAAGGTTGGTGTAATTGAGAAGTAAGACCTGAGCGTCTGTAAGGTCTGTATGAAGACATTTCGCAACATCTTCATCCCAAATCAAATTGCTACCTCTTGACTCAAAGCAGGCCTTAAGTTCTACCATTGGATGAGTCATGCTTAATCCTAAAAGTTGGTCAAATCTGTTTTCTCGGAAATAATAATCCGATTCAAAAAATGCTCTGTTGTCCGAGCTGTTTGGTATAGTGGTGAATTCAATCCTTGGTTGGTCAATTTTCCAAGTCACTAATTCTGTATAAATATCAATGGCATGATAGCTATCAAAATATGGAGCTTTTTGAAGCCCTTCAAAAGACTTGAAAAGATTTACAAGGCGAGATTCGCGATTGTACTTAAAATCAAGACCTGGATGAGTAATTGAGTCATCATGCAGAATGAATTTCACAGCTGCATCCGTAGTGGTGATTTTATCTTCTTTAATACTGAAGCTGATTGATTTCACTTCTAAGAAGGGTTTTTCGTTGAGGTAGAAGAGCAAGTAAGCTGGATCTTCTTTTGACCCACTGGCAATAAATCGGGCACCGCGTTGGGTGAAACCGCCTTCATAATCCACATTTATATCAATGTTGGCAATTTTTAGACGTTTACTGTACGATACAAAGGATGGGAAAGAAGAGTTTTCTTCAGTGACATTAGCGCGCACCGCATCTTCTAGTCTGCCCAACAATGGATCTGGAAAGTAGTCTACGTTGTAAAAAGTAACTGAATCAGCATCATACTTTGAGAATTTCATTAAAATGTCATAGTCATTAATGACGGCATAAACTCGATTTGGATCAAGTCCAGCTCTTTCCCAAGTAACCGTTCCATTTTTCCCAATCCATTTTTCGTCCAATGGATAATAAACTCCGCTTGTGTTTTTAATTTCAAGGTCTGAGTTCTTCGATAGGCATTTAAGGTTAAGCGATGGGATTATCAATTTCGGGTTTCCATCTTCTATTTCAAATCTGTAGTTTGAATTGTCTGAAATCCACTCTGTAGAGGCTGAATGGTAAATAATGTTCTTAGAATAAAGTTGAGAGCTGAAGCTTAGGAATGTTCCGAACTCTTTTCTGGCAGATCTTCCGCCCAACACTGCATCCAGTATGACGTGCCAGTCATTTAATTTCGAGGCTCCTGATTCGGATTCTTTGATGATAATGATAGCTTCAATATAATCGCGGACATCAGGAATCACCTTTAATCGAGAATCTAGAATCTTATTGCTGGTGTTGTAGATTTTTGATTTTTCGGAAGGAGTGAATGAGTTAAGCTCAGTCCACATTTCTTCGAAATTATCAATCATGTCTTTGTGAACCTTTTTGGCATCACCCAGAGATTTTTCTACGATTTGTTGTTTGAGTTCTTCAATGAACGTTGCTTGACTGTTAAACTCCTTAAATGATTGACCAACCATTATCTGAGGAATGGTGATGATGGAGAATAGAATTAGCAATTTTCTCATGCGCTGTATTGTGTTGAAAGCATTGTCCATCCTTCTTTTTCATCCTTTCTGATGATTTGGAATCCTGCTTTGTTCAGTCTTTTAGTCAATCCTTCTTCGTCTGCATTTAAAAACCCTGCACAGAGCAGTTTTCCTCCTGGAGGTATCACGTTTTTAAATTGTTTTAAAGATTCTTCTATTACGTTTCTATTGATGTTGGCTGCGATAATATCAAAAGATTGCTCGCCTAAAGAGGCTATATCACCTGTGATTATATCAAAGTTAGAGACATCATTAATTTTAAGGTTAGTTCGAGCGGCTTCTGCAGCGTGTTCGTCAATTTCTATTCCTATTCCAGATGCACCTTTGATTGAAGCATAAATCGATAAAATCCCACTGCCACATCCAAAATCGCATAGGCGTTTGTTGCTGAGGTCGATGAGTGATAACTCTTTCAGCATCATGTGTGTGGTAGGGTGGTGTCCAGTTCCAAATGACATGTTTGGATCTAGTGTAATGCTTATTTCTGCCGTTGGATGGTCTTTGTGAAAAGGGGCTTTGATGTAAATGCTATTTTCGATTAATACGGGTTCGTAGGATGCTTCCCAAACTGCGTTCCAATTTGTGTGGGCTATGTTTTGGATCTTGCTGTCCATCACATTATCAGAATATGATGTCAGTATTGCCATTAAATCGGAGCTAACGAAATTGTCAACGCTGATATAGGCCTTGAGTGTGTTTTGTTCATTGACAAAACTCTCAAACCCAATCTCTGCGAGCTCTGCTTCCAGAATTTCACCGAAAACACTTTCTTCAAATGACAACACTACTTCAACGTAATCCACTAGAAATTAATTTGAATCGAAAAGTATTAAAACCTACAAGCTTATCAAGGCTAATGTGGAATTATTCATTAAGAAGTGTTGTTCGTAACCCATTAAATCTAATTATTTGTATAATTAATGGTCATCCACAAAAGAAATAGCTTTCGAGAGATTTGCGTACTTTTTGGTTGTTAACATTTCACGCGAGATGTCACTCTCGGACTAGTCCTAAAACGAGAAAGGCCCGCACTATGTGCGAGCCTTTGCTTTTTTAGTGACCCCGACAGGATTCAAACCTGTAACCGTCAGAGCCGAAATCTGATATTCTATTCAGTTGAACTACGGGGCCTTTAAAAGGAGTGCAAATATAATAGCAGTTGACTTTTCTTTTGTCTGAATTTCACTTTCTCTTTTTCTTGACTTTAAGCTGTTGTTATTTCATGATCCTGTTTTGCCCGATGACTGGATTATGTCTTTGTGTCTGCTTTTACGTCCATTGGCCTTTTTTATATACACCCAATTGAGAAGGTTCGGTGTCCGATATGAAAAAAGCCCTAACGCTTTCGCCAAGGGCTTTATCATTTAGTGACCTCGGCAGGATTACTTCGTGATCATTTAAGCTCCGAATTCCGAAAGTAAAGTCCTATTCGTTTCACTCATCATGGCCTTTTCCTTATTTCCTGCGATCAAGTCTCCGACTTGGCTTGTAGAACGAAAAAAGTCCAACTCATTTGAGTTGGACTTCTCTCTCTTGGTGACCTCGGCAGGATTCAAACCTGCAACCTCCACAGCCGTAATGTGGTGCACTATTCAGTTATGCTACGAGGCCGAAATTCGGGCGGCAAACATAGTTGTTATTCTCAAAATTAAAGACAAAGTTTGTCTCAAAGATTACTTTCTATCTAAATAAATCATGCCAGCCAATAAATACGCACTCTTAAGGTATCGCATAATTGATCGATCTATTCGCAATAAACAACGCCCTTTTCCTTCGAAAGATGATTTAAGATCCGCCTGTGAAGAGGCGCTTTATGGCAGTGATGGTGAACATATATCGATGTCAACTATCGATAAAGATATCTGGGCAATGCGCAATGAAGGGGAGCTTGGTTTTTATGCGCCCATAAAATTCAGTAAGGATAAAGGAGGGTATTTTTATGAAGACCCCAATTACACTATTTCGGAGCTGCCTCTGAATGAAGATGATCTAAATGCGATCAAATCTGCGGCTGAGACGTTGTTTCAGTTTAAGGATATTCCTCTTTTCAAACAGTTTGATACAGCGATAGAGAAGATTTTGGATCGAATGAAGATTTCTGCTTTTGATGATAACAAAACTGATCATGATGTTCTGCAGTTTGAACGAGGTTCTGAATACAAAGGCTCTGAATATCTTGGAATTTTGTTTTCTGCTTCAAAGAATGATCAGGTCGTGACTTTCGATTATCAGAAGTTTAATGCAAGTGAATCTCAGTCGATTTTGCTTCATCCTTATTTATTGAAAGAGTATCGAGGTAGGTGGTACGTAATTGGCTTTGATGAGTCTAAAAATGCGCTTCGCACCTATAGTCTAGATAGATTGAGTAAAGTGGAACAAAAGGAACGGTCATTTGAAAGATTGGATACATTCAATACCGCTTCTTTTTTTCAGCACGCTATGGGTATAACAGTGACGGATGAAAAGCCTGAAAAAGTACGCTTGAAATTTAGTGATTCTTTGAGCCCCTATATAATGTCGCAACCCATTCATCAATCGCAGACAATAATTTCCAATTCAGAGCATGGATTAGTGATTGAACTGGATGTTTTAATTACGGTGGAGTTGGTTACGTTGATTTTGGGATTTGGAGATCAGGTAGAAGTGACTTCTCCAACGCAATTAAAAGAAAGGGTTAAGTTAGCGTTAGTAAACTCGTTGAAAAAATATCAAGATCAGGGTGAAAACACATCTTTTGTGTTCTGATAATTCCGCTATTCACAATATGTTGTTCATTTCTTTAACTTCAATGAAAAGCATTCACGAGGCTACTGCTCAATCACTTATGGATTGAAGCTTTTAAAGGTTGGTACATGTAAAACCGTAGCTGTAAAACTTTTCACATAATCAAGCCCCAAGAAGCTTTTTTATTCATTTTATTTGGTCAATATTTGCTTTGTGAAATAAAGACACCCTCTTTGTGATCAGACCGACCTTAACCTAATTTAAAGTAACCGTTACTTCAATTAATTTGATGTGACATCAAAAGTTTTTTGTATATGAGTAAATTACACGAAGAAGTTTGGGAACGATGTCAAGAAGTTATTCGAGACAATGTTAGCCTCCAGAGTTTTAAAACTTGGTTTGAGCCAATCAAGGCAGTCAAGCTTCAGGACGATACCTTAACGATACAGGTGCCTAGCCAATTTTTCTACGAATGGTTGGAAGAGCATTACATCAGTCTACTGAAAAAGACAGTTCAGAAAGAACTTGGTCCGGAAGGAAGATTGGAGTACAGTATCATTATGGAGAATAATTACACTACATCTAAGCCTTACACGGTACGAATTCCTACTTCGAATATTAGAACGGTTAAAAACCCTTCGGTTTCTATGCCTTTGGATATTGGAAGTAAGACTATTCAGAACCCTTTTATTATCCCGGGTTTAAAGAAAGTTGTCGTTGATTCTCAGTTAAACCCTAACTATTCCTTTGAAAATTTTGTAGAAGGAGATTGCAACCGCTTGGCTCGTTCTGCGGGTTTTGCCGTGGCTCAAAAGCCAGGAGGAACGTCTTTCAATCCACTTCTAATATATGGTAGCGTTGGTTTGGGTAAAACTCATCTTGCACATGCCATTGGAATCGAGATTAAGAGAAATCATCCGAATAAAACTGTTCTTTACGTTTCATCTGAAAAGTTTACGCACCAGTTTATCGATGCCGTAAGAAATAACTCCACCAATGATTTTGTGCATTTCTATCAAATGATTGATGTATTGATCATTGATGATGTGCAATTCATGGCAGGTAAAGAAAAGACACAAGATGTATTCTTTACAGTCTTCAACCACCTTCACCAAACTGGAAAACAAATTGTTCTTACGAGCGATAAGCCACCAGTGGAAATGCAAGGAATGGAGCAGCGTCTTCTTAGCCGATTCAAATGGGGATTGAGTGCTGATCTTCAAGTCCCAGACTTGGAAGCACGTATCGCTATTCTTGAAAAGAAGATGTATATTGAGGGAATTGAACTTCCAAAAGAAGTTATCGAATACTTGGCCTATAGCATCGCGACTAATATTCGTGAATTAGAAGGAGCTTTGATTTCATTGATAGCTCAGGCATCATTGAATAAGAAAAATATTACGCTTGACCTAGCTAAGCAGATGATCGATAAATTTGTGCGCAATACTGCTCGCGAAGTGTCTATCGACTACATTCAAAAAGTGGTGTGTGATTATTTCGATCTTCCTATTGAATTGATGAAGTCTAAAACCCGTAAGCGAGAGGTTGTTCAGGCTCGTCAGATTGCAATGTACTTTTCCAAGCAAATGACTAAAGCATCTTTAGCGAGCATTGGTGCTCATTGCGGAGGAAAAGATCACGCTACTGTATTGCACGCTTGCAAGACGGTGAACAACTTGATGGAAACTGATAAGCAGTTCAGAAGTTACATCACTGATCTTGAGAAGAAAATGGCAATTCAATAAATCTGATTTCACAATTTTGAAACCCAATCCGAACTTCGTGATTGGGTTTTTTGTTTGATCGAATATGCATACACCCAGAATACTCTTCGTTTGTTTAGGAAACATCTGTCGCTCTCCCATGGCAGAAGGAGCTTTTAGGCATTTTGCTCTAGAAAAAGGTATTGAAGTTGAATTAGATTCGGCTGGCACAGGTGATTGGCACGTGGGTGAAGCCCCGGATCATCGCATGCAAGCCACATCAAAATCGCATGGAGTTGATATCAGTGATTTAAGAGCTCGGCATTTGACAGCTTCAGATTACGATGCATTTGACCGCATTTATGTGATGGACGAATCAAACTATGAAAACGTCATCAAGTTGGCGCGCAACGATGAAGATCGTTCGAAGGTCAGCATGATGCTCAATGAGATTTATCCTGGAGAAAACAAGTCGGTTCCTGATCCATACTTTGGAGGACAACAAGGATTTGAGCATGTATATGAGCTGCTTACTCGCAGTGCAGAAAAAGTCTTGAGTGAATTGTGAAAAAAGGAAAGCTTATAATGATTCCTTCAGCTCTAGCTGAAAGTAATAGTGCTGCGCAGTTTCCACAGGACACGTTGGATGCGACCTTTGCATTGAAACATTTCGTTACTGAACGTGCGAAAACTGCGCGTCATTTCTTAAAGTCTATTGGCTATCCTCATCATTTCAGTGAAGTTGAAGTCATGGAGTTGAATAAGCATGGTGAAGATGACTTGAAACAATTGCTTCAATATTGTGAGCAAGGATTAGATACGGGCTTGATTTCAGAGGCCGGTGTTCCTGGTGTGGCAGATCCAGGTGGGATAATTGTGAGAGAAGCACACAGGCGCGGAATTGAAATAGTTCCATTAATTGGCCCGTCATCACTATTGTTGGCGCTCATGGGGTCGGGAATGAACGGTCAGCATTTTCATTTTCATGGATACTTACCCAGAGAGGATGTAGATTTAATCAAGAAGATAAAAGTCCTGGAATTACAATCACGTCAAGAAGATGTGACACAGATGTTCATCGAAACGCCTTATCGGAATGATAAAATACTCACGGTATTATTGAAGCATTTATCTCCCCAAACGGATTTATGTGTTGCCGCAAATTTGACAGCTCCAAATGAGTCGATTGTAACAAAATCAATTGAGCTCTGGAAAAAATCAGGAATTATTTTAGGGAAGAAACCTGCTGTTTTCCTGCTATTTAGTGGAAAATTACAGTCCTAATTTCACAACGTAAATACATTACATTCTTGGCATAGAGCTTTGGTCTCAGATTAGAAAACAAACCAAAAAATCTGAAGCCATGAGTACTAACGAACTAAACATCTTTCTGAATTCTTTCGATCGTCCAAGTCATTTTTCTGATGTTGCTTGGCAACATGTAATCCAACAAGCACGAAAAGTGTGGGAAGCATACTTGCGCGGTGAGGATTGGAATGAAATGCTCGATATTACCTGCAGGGAATCATACCTTATGTTGATCTCTACAGAAGGTAAACTTATCATTCAAGATGAAAGCTTACTTCACTATGTGAAAAATGAAAACGTGAAGTCTTGGCGAATTCATTTAGAAGAAGTTGCATTCAGAGCAATTCGTGATAAGCGTTACGACAGAGCGGAAGCATTTTTCACCAAAGCATTGAAGGTTGATTCCAAGCATGCGATGAATTATTACCGAAGAGCAATATTGCGCATGAAAGCATTACGTCACAAAGGAGCGTTGGATGATTTAACGATGGCTATCAGCTTAAATGAAAGCGTGTCTGCTTTCTACATCAAGCGTTCACAAATTTATCGTTTGCTAGACATGGACTACAAAGCCATGAGCGACCTTAATAAAGCCATTAAAGTTGACCCTAGAAATACAGAAGCTTTTGAAGTGAGAAGTAAATTTAGATTGTCATTGGGCGATAGAGCAGGAGCGGGTATGGATATGCTTAAAGCGGATGAGTTTCGTAAGATTGGATTGTCGGGTTCTAGTGAGCTGTATGAAGCAAAGGCGGCTTAAGTCTATATCTCGACAGCTATTTTGTTCTGTAGCTGTTTTCGGCTAAAGTGTTGGTTTTAGCGGTTTTCCGTGATTGAGAGGCCTGACAGCCTCCCTTAGGTTTGCTTCAGAAAACGAAGAAACCATGATTAAAATGAAAGTCATTACTATATGTTTTATTGCGATACTAGTAACCATGGAATCAATTGCAGGACCTGCTGAACTATAATAGATCGAAAATGTGAATTTGGAATGTATTAATGACTTCATTTCTGGAGAGGTAGATTAATTTAGCTCCGTGTTATTCAGCAGTGCAATTTTTCTGATTTGGTTTCTACCCGTTTTTTTGGTGGCTTATCAATTGGTTCCCGCTAAATTCAAGAACCCAACAGCCTTTCTGGGTAGTTTTATTTTCTACGCTTGGGGAGCGCCTATTTTTTGCCTTGTATTGCTGCTGAGCAGCGCCCTTGATTTTGTCATTGCACAAAAGTTTGAGCAGGAAAATCGAAAATCATGGCTTACTGCAGGATTGATCATAAATGTTGGAACTCTTTTCATTTTCAAGTATTTTAATTTCTTCACTGAAAATGTTCGAAGTGTCCTAGAAGGCATGGGACTTGCATTTCCTTCCTATATGGAAATTGCTTTGCCTCTCGGAATTTCCTTTTTCACTTTTCAGAAGATCAGTTACCTCGTAGATGTTTATCGCAATGAAACGCCTCGGGCTAAATCGTTACTTGATTATCTTTTGTTTGTATTCCTTTTTCCGCAATTGATTGCAGGCCCAATTGTCCGATATAAGGATATCTCAAATCAGCTCATCGATCGTTCGCATCAAGATAAATGGGGATTTAAATTATCAGGACTTCAACAATTCATTTTAGGATTGACTAAGAAAGTGTTGATCGCAGATGGATTGGCTCCATTGGCAGATGCCGCTTTTGCTTCGGATCAATTGGGTGCCATAGGAGCCTTACTTGGATTATTGGCCTACACCTTTCAGATCTATTTTGATTTTAGTGGCTATACCGATATGGCTATAGGCTTAGGAATGTTGATGGGATTTAAGTTTCCTGAGAATTTCAATTGGCCTTATGCCGCAGCAGGATTTCAAGATTTTTGGCGCAGGTGGCACATGACATTGAGTTCTTGGATGCGCGATTATTTATATTTTCCGCTGGGTGGAAGTCGAAAAGGTCAATGGATTGTATTGCGAAACCTGTGGATTGTGTTTTTACTTTCCGGATTATGGCATGGCGCCAGCTGGAATTTTGTGATTTGGGGCGCATGGCATGGCTTATTCCTCACTGTTGATCGCTTTTCGATCTTCTTCAAGCGCATGAATCATTTTTATTCGTCTTTGCTCACGTTTGTTTTGGTGATGCTAGGGTGGATTTGGTTTCGAGCAGAAACATTAGGTGATGCCTTAAATTACTTTGGCGAGCTTTTAAATTTTGAAGATCATACTGCTTTGGAGGTGACTCCACGCCAATGGTTAATGCTTTGTTTGGCTACTGTCTTTTCTTTCTTGCCACCGATGTCTCATCATTTGATGAAGAGCTTTCATGGAGATAATGGAAGAAATATGGTTCTTAAATCAGTAATTTCTTTGGTTCTATTTATTCTTTGCTTAGGACAAATTGCCATCAGCGATGGTCAGCCTTTTATTTATTTCAGGTTTTAGGCGCTTTTGAATCCCTTATAATACCTTTGAAATCCTTATTAAGATAGATTATGTCAGACGATAAAAAGATCATTTTTTCACTGCAAGGGGTAAGCAAGACTTATCCGCCAAGCAAACAAGTTCTAAAGAACATTTACCTCTCATTTTTCTATGGTGCCAAGATTGGTATTATTGGTTTAAACGGATCGGGTAAATCTTCATTACTCAAGATTATCGCTGGTGTTGAAAAGAATTTCCAAGGTGATTTGAGTTTTAGTGATGGGTATTCTGTTGGATACTTAGAGCAAGAGCCTGAATTGGACGATAGCAAAACCGTAATGGACATCGTAAAAGAAGGTGCTTCAGAAGTAACTGCTTTGTTAGACGAATACGAGCAAATCAACCTCGATTTTGCAAAGCCAGAAGTATACGAAGATGCCGATAAGATGGATAAGCTGATGGCTCGTCAAGGAATCTTACAGGATAAAATTGATGCAGTTGGCGCGTGGGAATTGGATTCTAAGCTAGAGCGTGCAATGGATGCATTGCGCACACCAGAAGGTGATACTCCCATTAAGAATCTATCTGGAGGTGAACGCAGACGTGTGGCACTTTGTCGTTTGTTGATTCAACAACCTGACATCCTTCTTTTGGATGAGCCTACCAACCATTTGGATGCTGAATCTGTAGAATGGTTAGAGCATCATTTACAAGAATACGCTGGAACTGTAATCGCAATTACACACGACCGTTACTTTTTAGATAACGTTGCTGGATGGATTCTTGAATTGGATCGAGGTGAGGGAATTCCTTGGAAAGGAAATTACTCTTCGTGGTTAGATCAGAAATCTAAGCGCATGGCGCAAGAAGAGAAAACTGCAAGCAAGCGCAGAAAGACGCTAGAAAGGGAATTAGAGTGGGTGCGCATGTCGCCAAAAGGACGTCATTCGAAGAGTAAGGCACGTTTGTCTAACTACGATAAGATGATGGGCGAGGAGCAAAAAACCAAGGAAGATAACTTGGAATTATACATTCCGCCAGGCCCACGATTGGGTAATAATGTGATTGAAGCCATCGATGTGTCCAAAGGATTTGATGATCGCTTGTTGTATGAGCATTTGAACTTCAGACTACCACCAGCGGGAATCGTTGGAATCATTGGTCCGAACGGTGCGGGAAAAACAACACTTTTCCGAATGATCATGGAGCAGCAAAAGCCGGATGAAGGTGAATTCAAAGTGGGTGAAACAGTCAAGGTTGCTTATGTTGATCAAGCACACGAATCCATTGATCAGAGCAAGACAGTGTACGAGGTAATCAGCGGTGGCAATGACATCATTGACATGGGTGGACGCGAAATCAATGCGCGGGCCTATGTTTCTAAATTCAACTTCGGAGGAAGCGAGCAAGGCAAGAAAGTAAGCGTGCTTTCAGGTGGTGAGCGCAACAGATTGCATTTGGCCATGACGTTGAAAGAAGGTGCTAACGTATTGTTGCTTGATGAGCCAACCAATGATTTGGATATCAACACACTTCGAGCTTTAGAAGAAGCCTTAGACAATTTTGCAGGTTGTGCAGTGGTAATCTCTCACGACCGTTGGTTCTTAGACCGCATTTGTACGCACATTTTGGCGTTCGAAGGAGATAGTCAAGTCTATTATTTCGAAGGTGGTTACAGCGACTACGAAGAAAACCGTAAGAAACGTTTGGGCGATGAAGAACCTAAGCGTATTCGATACAAGAAGTTGGGAAAGGTATAGTCGTAGATATTCGATTCAGAACATCGATTCACGGTTTCATACAAGTATGGAAGTAGACCGTCATTTGCACTAGAGTATTCAATCGTCAATAAGCACGAAAGAATACTTATGGGGCTTTTTCGATTGATGCTTCTACTTCAGCTATTGTGTCTTTGTATTCAACCGAAATGAAGTATTCACTTTGTAAGGTGTCTTCTGAAGTTACTTGAGGAGCCAGGGAATCGAATTCATTGTCTGGAAACTCTTTTACGCAAGAGAAAATGGTTAAACTTAATACTGATATCAAGTATAGAAAGTGCTTTTTCATGTTCTTAATCCAATTCTAAATCCTAAGTGATACATAGGGTAGAGGTGCCAAAGACCGACCTTTTAGTCGCTGAAATTGAATTCGCCTTCTATTTTATTTAATCCTGGCCAAATAGTATGAATATCGTAGAGAAATGCCGCAAATCGAATACTTGGTCCGGTATAAAACTCAATGAAAAACTTGTTATGCGGTTTATTGCGGATCACCCAAAAGAACTGCTGTTTTATTACATGCCTTCTTTCTGTCATTTTTACAATACTATAACGCCCATTTCCTATTTCATATTCAATGGGAAAAAAAAGGGAAGGATTTCCTTCAAACTCAGTACCATCACCTTGGGTCCATTCGTAATTTTTATCAATGGAGTCTAATTGAATATATTTATAATCAAGCCTGAGCTGTAAGCCGTGCATCGGGTGCTTGTTACTCATGAATGTGTATCCCAAACTCGAGGTGATTCCTTTTGAATTTTTTAATTGTAGAGTGCTGAAGTTGTCATGATTGGAATTGAAAAGGATGTGGTACTGATATCCCAAGCTTATTTCGAAGCTGTTTCCTTTGCTTAATCTTCGCTCATAGAATAGCGCAGCATTGCCGGATAAAACGTCACCTACACTAACCTTGAAAGTGTTTTTTAGTGCAATTGCTGTTGAGTCTTCTTGAGTAAATCCAGAAAAACTGAACAATAAAGCTGACCCTACTATGATGAATCGAATCTTCATTCCGATCTTTTAATATTAGTGGTGTTGGTTGAATATACAATAATTGTCTCAGAACGCTGGTTTTGAAACAGCTGTTGAATCATCAATCATCCTACATTTGTGCCCTATGGCGAACAAACCTTCCATACCAAAAGGTACACGTGATTTCCTTCCAGAACAAAGCCTAAAAAGGCAGTTCATTTTTGATACCGCGCGAAAAGTGTTTCAGCAGTTTGGCTATGTGCCGATCGAAACGCCTGCAATGGAGAATTTGGATACGCTTTTAGGCAAGTATGGGGAAGAAGGCGATAGGTTAATTTATAAGATTCTTAATAATGGAGATTATTTGGCAAAAGCAAGTGAAGAAAAACTTGCAGCTAAAGACTCTCAAGGATTGACATTTGAGATCAGTGATCGAGCTTTACGCTATGACCTCACAGTTCCTTTCGCACGCTTTGTAGTGCAGAATCAAAACGAACTTTCATTCCCATTCAAGCGCTATCAAATTCAACCTGTTTGGCGTGCTGATCGTCCTCAAAAAGGACGTTACCGGGAGTTTTATCAGTGCGATGTTGATGTGATTGGTAGCAATTCGCTGCTCAATGAAGCTGAATTGCTCTGCATCGTTGATGAGGTGTTTACGAACCTTGGATTGAGCGATGTGCGCATTCGCATCAACAACCGAAAAATATTAAGTGGAATTGCGGCTTCTGCTGGAATGAGCGAGCATTTTCAGAGTATGACAGTAGCCATTGATAAATTGGATAAGATTGGTCCAGATGGCGTAAAAGAAGAAATGTTGCGCAATGGATTGCCAGAAGCTGGAGTGAAGAAAGTATTGAACTTGATCAAACTGAAAGGCGAGGCTTCGGGTACTCTTAAGATGTTGGCTGGTGCGGTAGTTGGTTCTGAAGAAGCTTACAAAGGAATTGAAGAAGTGAAAGCAGTACTGAAAGCTTTGCCAGAGGCGGTGCGTGAAAAAGTTGAATTGGACTTGACCCTTGCAAGAGGGTTGAATTACTATACGGGAGCCATTATTGAGGTTGGACATGATGATTTCCCATCGAGTATTTGCGGTGGCGGACGTTATGATGACCTCACAGGCATTTTTGGATTGAATGACATGAGTGGAGTAGGTGTGAGTTTTGGCGCTGACCGCATCTACGATTTGATGGAGGACAAAGGTTTGTTTCCTGAAACGTTAAAAGCTTCAAGTCAAGTGCTTTTTGTAAACTTTGGAAAGGAGGAAGTCCTGACTGCCATTCATTTGGCGGCTGATTTACGCACCGAAGGCCTTTCTGCTGAAGTCTATCCGGATGAGGCTAAAATGAAAAAGCAAATGAAGTATGCCAATGATAAGGGCGTGCGCTTTGTTGTGATTATCGGAGAAGAGGAACTCAAAGCAAAAATGGCTACAGTGAAGGATATGCTTTCTGGAGATCAAGATTCGCTTACTCAGAAAGAATTGGTTTCCTTTATCAACGATAAACTTTCCTAAATGATAGAGCTCCACCACAACGGCTATTCCATTTCTGAGATTCGAGAACTTATCGATTCAAAAGAATCCTTAGAGTTATCGCAACAACTCATTGCTAACATTAAAAAAGGCCGGTCATTCTTAGAGTCATTCATAGAACGAGCAGATAGTCCTATTTACGGAATCAACACGGGTTTTGGAAGCCTCTGCGATACTGAAATTGCTCCTGACGATCTAGGGAAATTGCAAGAGAACTTGGTTAAATCTCACGCTTGCGGCCTTGGCGATATTGTTGATCCTGAGATCGTTAAGTACATGCTTGTGTTGAAAGTCTTAGGGCTGTCAAAGGGTAATTCTGGAGTGAAACTACAAACGGTAGAAGCGCTTTTGGATTTATACAATAGTGGTGTTTTGCCGGTAGTGTATGAACAAGGTTCTTTAGGCGCTTCGGGAGACTTAGCGCCATTAGCTCACCTTTCACTTCCGCTATTAGGCTTGGGAGAAGTTCATTACAATGGAGAAATTGTTTCTGCTCGTGAGGCATTGGTGGTCGAAGGACTATCGGTTATTGAGTTGAGCGCGAAGGAAGGCTTGGCACTTTTGAATGGAACACAATTCATGTCTGGTTATGCTACGTACATTCTTGGCAAGCTTCAAAAACACGTTGCGCATGTTGACAAAGTAGCAGCGTTAAGTTTGGATGCATACGATGGTCGAATTGAACCATTTGATGATGCTGTTCATGCCGTTCGTCCGCATAATGGTCAACGAGAAACAGCCGCAGCAATGCGCTTAAATTTGGAAGGAAGTGATTGGGTTACTCAACCTAAAAAGCATGTTCAAGATCCTTATTCCTTTCGATGCATTCCTCAAGTGCACGGAGCGAGTAAAGATGCAATCGCCTATGTGAATTCAGTCGTTGAGACGGAGATTAACTCTGTAACAGATAATCCAACGTTGATTCCCGATGAAGATAAAATCATCTCTGCAGGAAATTTCCACGGTCAACCATTGGCTTTGGTGCTTGATTTCTTGTGCATCGCCATGGCTGAATTGGCGAGTATTTCTGAACGTAGAACTTATAAGCTAATTGGAGGTCAGCGTGGTTTGCCGGCTTATTTGGTGGCCAATCCGGGTCTCAATAGTGGACTCATGATTGCACAATATGCTGCGGCATCGGTGGTTAGTCAGAATAAGCAATTGTGCACTCCTTCGTCAGTTGACACTATTGACTCGTCCAACGGTCAAGAAGATCACGTGAGCATGGGCGCTAATGGTGCCACTAAAGCGCTACGCGTGTTCGAAAACTTAGAAAAAGTTACGGCCATCGAGTTGCTAACTGCCGCTCAAGCTGCTGACTTTAGACAAGGCAAATCGTCACCAATTATCGAAAAGCTGAGAATCGATTTCAGAGAAAATGTACCCTTCATTGAAGATGATGTGGTGCTCCACGATTTGATGCAAAAGAGCATTGAATTTTTAAGGCACTAAATCAAAGACAGTAACGTTTTTCATTTATTCCACTGAACTATGAAAAATGCATTGCTAGTTGCGCTAGTTTCGATGTTTGTTGTTACTGAAGCTATTGGACAAGACACCATTTTTTCGAGAAGATCTACTGTTCCATCCAAAATTGGAATTATAGGTGGAATGTATTTTGACCTTTCTAGCCCCAAACAAGAGTTGTGTTACTCAATAGGTGGAAGAGGTGCTGCAGTGATTGATCATAGGTGGATCATCGGGGGATTTGCTCAGGCTAATATTGCTGATCGATTCGTATATCAATACATTGGGTTGCCAGCTCGTATATACCTTGGTCAAGGTGGTCTTTGGGTAGGTCGTTTTATATTTCCTGAGAAAAAGCTCAACCTCGCATTATCAACATCGATCTCTGGAGGAGGATTCGGATCAGAATTGAAAGTAAGTGGTGAAGGAGAAGATGTACAAACAATAGATGCCTATAGCACCGAGTTTTTTCAATGCTCACCACAAGCCGATGTTTTTGTAAAGCTTTTTCCTAAAATAAACTTGAGCGCATCTATTGGTTATAGGCTTACGTTGGGCATGAAGTATAACCCAATCATAAACAATCAACAGATGAACTCGTTATTCACGCAAGTGGGGTTTATTATAGGTTCGTTCTGATCAATTTTCAGCGCCATTTGTGTTATTTAAGGTATAATTGATCTATGATTTTTGAAACAAAACTTCGCGTGAGGTACGCTGAGACTGATCGCATGGGCTATTGCTATTATGGAAATTTTGCGGCATTTTTTGAAGTGGCGCGTGTTGAAGCCTTACGTGAGTTAGGAGTGACCTATAAGCAGCTTGAAGATGATGGAATCATTCTCCCTGTGCTTGATTATCAGATCAAGTATTTCAAGCCTGCATATTACGATGAAGAATTACGAATTGAAACCAATATAGAGAAAGTAAAAGGCGCTCGGATCTTCTTCAGCTATAAAACCTTCAATGAGAAAAATGAGCTGTTAAATCAGGCTTCAACCACATTGGTTTTCGTGGATTTTAATACGAAAAAGCCAATAAACCCACCAAGTGATTTGGTAGAAGTGCTGTCTAAGGCTACCAACACAGAATCTTAATATCTTCTTGCGTCCCTCAATTCACGGATTTACTTAATGATGAATTTTGCAAAGTGAAACATTGGTTCTTATTAGTTGCTTTGGTTTTCCTCAATTCTATATTGTTGGGGCAATTGGCTATTGATACCACTCCGCCACCTCCGAAACCGAAGGCTGGTTTCCTTTCCAACTTCATTTTTCAAATTGATAATAGAACGGAAAGCTATTATGACGTTCGAGGAAGAATGAACGGCATAAAACTGGGAGTCGAATTTTATAAGCGCTTTCGAACGGGTTTTGGGTTTTATCAGAACAATGGCTTTTATAGAATAGAGCCTCCTTTTAGAGTTGATACAGCATTCAGAAGTGCATCCTTTAATTACTCCACCTATTTTGCAGAGATCGTTTTCCTAAGAAATTTTAGATGGGAATTTTCTACGATCGCTCAATTTGGAAGCGGAAGCATAGTGGTGAAAAACTATGATTACATAGGAGGAGTGCCTAATTTCTCTCGTCAAGACACTGTCAACAACGTTGGTGTATTTGATATAGGATTGAACGGACACTTTAAAGTTTTTCCTTGGCTTGGCTTAGGTTCAGGAGTTGGAGTCCGATATGTCAATAGTATTCAAGACTTAGAGCTGAAAGGAGCCTTTAGAGATACCTATATTGACTTCAAGCTCAAAATATTTTTGGGATATATATATAAGGGTATTTTTAAACCTAAAGCCATTCAAGCAGAACGTGATTATTATGAATGGCGAGAAGCAAAGCGATGGGCGTCAGTGAAAAAGCTATTTGGTAAATGACAGCAGAAGAAGTAAAGTCAAGGATTGAAAATCTAAGTCGTGAATTGGAGCAGCACAATCACAGCTATTATGTGCTGAGCGATCCAACAATTTCAGATTTCGAATTTGATCAACTTTTAAAGGAGTTGGAGCAATTAGAAGAGCAGTTTCCAGCTTTCGTGGATGCCAATAGTCCGACCAAGAGAGTTGGTGGCGATATCACCAAGAAATTTGCGGCAGTCGTCCATGATTTTCCTATGATGTCGCTTTCAAACACCTACTCAAAAGATGAAATTGTTGAATGGGAGAATCGTATTCGGAAAATTGCAGATGGTAAGCTTGAGTATGTCTGCGAATTAAAGTATGATGGTGTAGCCATCGGAATTAAGTATGTTGATGGAGCTATGACCAGAGCGGTGACACGTGGTGACGGAACCAAAGGCGAAGACATTACCAACAATGTACGCACCATACGCACTATTCCCATGAAATTGAAAGGAAACAACTATCCTTCAGATTTCGAGATTAGAGGTGAGATATTCTATCCATTGGCAAGTTTTCAGAAACTCAATGAGCAAAGGGAAGAAGCAGGAGAAGCGCTCTTTGCGAACCCAAGAAATACGGCTAGTGGGACATTGAAAATGCAAGATTCAGCCATCGTGGCTTCCCGCGGGTTAGATTGCTATTTGTATGGTGTTTATTCAAAAGAAACACTTGCTTCTTCTCACTTTGAAAGCGTTCAATATGCAGGAGAATGGGGGTTTAAGATCCCGATTGCAGAACGAAAAATGATCGCTAAATGTGAGAACATTGATCAAATTACGGACTTCATCAATCATTGGGATACAGAGCGACATAACCTTGATTTTGAGATTGATGGTATAGTTATAAAAGTGAATAACTACCGACAACAGGAAGAACTTGGGTTTACAGCTAAATCGCCTCGCTGGGCAATTGCGTATAAATTCAAAGCGGCAGAAGTAACCACTGTTCTTGAATCTGTAGCTTATCAAGTAGGCAGAACGGGAGCTATTACCCCAGTAGCTAATTTGAAACCTGTGCTTTTAGCTGGAACAACTGTAAAGCGCGCTTCACTGCATAATGCCGATCAAATTGAAAAGCTCGATTTGCGTATTGGAGATCATGTTTACGTTGAAAAAGGAGGCGAAATCATTCCTAAAGTGACAGCTGTAAATCTTGCGAAAAGAGATCCAAATGCGCCAGTGTTTAAATACATTACTCATTGCCCGGAATGTGAAACAGCTTTGGTACGCAATGAAGGTGATGTGAAGCATTATTGTCCAAATGACTTGGGATGCCCACCTCAGATAAAAGGCAAAATGGAGCACTTTATTTCCCGCAAGGCGATGGATATTGAAGGATTGGGAAGTGAGACCATTGATCAATTGTATGATGCTGGAATGATCAAATCCATTGGGGATTTGTATGACCTCACTTCTGAACAATTGCTACCACTCGAACGCATGGCCGAAAAGAGCGTTGAGAATATGCTGACTGGTATCCAAGAATCAAAGCTGGTGCCTTTTGAGCGTGTACTTTTTGCGCTTGGAATTCGATATATTGGCGAAACTGTTGCAAAGAAGTTAGCGCGTTATTTTAAATCGCTGGATAAATTGATGGAAGCGGACGTTGAGACTTTGGTTGCTGTGGATGAAATTGGCGAGCGCATTGCGGAGAGTGTGGTAGAATATTTCCAGAATGAAGAACATCAGCTGCTAATCGATAGGCTTAAATCGGCAGGATTACAGTTTGAAATTCCTGCAGAACAGTTTGCTGGTAACACAGAGAAACTGAAAGGGTTGTCATTTGTGATTTCAGGTGTATTTGAAGGACACAGCAGAGATGAGTTGAAAGAATTGATTGAGAAGAACGGAGGTAAAAACTCAGGTTCAGTGAGTTCAAAAACCAGCTATATATTAGCGGGTGAGGGCATGGGGCCATCCAAACGAGAAAAAGCGGACAAGCTTGGAGTAACGATTATCTCAGAAACTGATTTCGAAGGAATGATTGACTAATTGGAAACTATAAAGCATAAAAAAAGCCCCGCCATAAGCGGGGCTTTTTTGTTTTGTTCAAGGTAGTTCTTAGAACTTAGAGAACTTGTTCATTTTCACTTCACCTGTTTTTTCATTTACAGTTTGAAGGAAGTAGATACCTGAAGTGATTTCACTCGTTGAGATACGCATATCTTCAACAATCATCTCAGTAGCTATAACACGACCATTCATGTCAATGATAGAAGCGTTAAGGTTACTGTTTACGTTAGATACAGTGATGAAATCATTGGTGAATATCACATTGTATTCGTTGGTATTTACCTCAGCAACACCGATAGGAGCCGGAGGAATGTAATTATCAACGATTGAGAATGCTAAGCACGAAGTATCGTTATTACTATTTGCATCATTTTCATTTACGATAACACACAAATCATACGTACCCACTTCTTGAGGAGAATTAGGGATAATAGCTGCGTTTGTAATATTTCTAATTGTGCTTTCCCCTGGCGCCATTGGTGCTTGCAGCGTTCCAGTGACATTAAATAGTTGTGCTCCTAAAGTGATAGAGTATGAAATTGGATATCCCGCGATATATTCAACATTACCATTGTTAGTGAATACGGCTAATAACTCGGTCATTGCAGGAACAGTTTCGGTTCCGTTGTTAACATCAAACCCATCAATATTTGTAGGAGCAACTATAGCGACACTATCAGCGGATAGATCTACGTTAGCGGCTGTTCCTACACTCACATTTGTCTCACACATAAAGTTGTTAGTCAAAACTGGATCAACTAAAGTTGTGAAAATAGCGGCAGCGCAAAAATCTGTTGGAACTGGATTAGTCAAAACAAATGCACTTGAGTTTGCAACACCCGTAGCTCCTGGATTAAAAGCTCCTTGGAATGTGTAAGTGATGCTCTCTAATGTATCATTGTCAACGATAAAATGCATATCAAATTCAGCTTGATCAGGGATTATAGTAGTTCCAACATTTGATAGAGTCGCAAGAATATAAAGGTTAGCATTAACAGGCACATTACCAGTGGATGTGGATGGAGTGACAGACATTTCCGTAACAGCCAAATCATATGTTTGCGCATTCACTGCATAGCTGGAGACAACAAGTATTGAAAGAAAAAATAATCGAGTAAAGTGTTTCATTGTAAGTGAGTTTATGAGTTTATATCTCAAAAGACGTTAGTCGTCTCCTAGACGTTGCGCGAAAATATAATATCCGTGTTTATGTTAATCGGTTAGTGATGAAAATTTAGGAATGTTAGCTAAAGTTCTGAGCCGCACTGCATGCAATATTTGGAGTCATCTAAATGTCCTGTTCGACCACAATTGTTGCAGTGGATAGGGTTTATTATTGGTTGACTTACTGCCGGATTTTCAGTCCCAGGCGGGTTAAACATGGCCACACCGACTATTCCTGTAGGCACCGCGATAATTCCATAACCTAAAATCATTAGAATTAGAGCAAAGAATTGACCCAAGTCTGTATGCGGATGAATATCCCCGAATCCAACGGTGGTCATGGTGACAATTGCCCAGTAAATACTCCTAGGAATACTTGTATAACCATTTTCACCTCCTTCAACAATGTACATTATGGTTCCCATAATTACGGCAACATTGAAAACAGCAAATAGAAATACTCCAATTTTTGCGCGACTAGCCTTCAGCGAATTCCATAAGGAATCAGCTTCATTCATGAATCGGGCAATTTTAAGAATCCTGAACACCCTCATCAATCGAAAGATTCTTATGATCATTAAATACTGAGTGGATGAAACAATCAAGGCTAAATAAGTAGGAAGAATTGAAAGTAAATCAACTATTCCGTAGAAGGAAGTTGCATATCCTAGCGGTTTTCTAGCAGTCCACAATCTTAGTATGTATTCTATTGAAAATACTGCAGTAAATGCATATTCAGCATATGTAAACCAATTGCCATAGTTATCTCGCAGTTGAGTAACGCTCTCCAGCATAACAGCCAGCGTGCTTAAGACAATGAGTATAAGTAATATTACGTCAAACCATTTACCGGTTTTAGTTTCGGTACCGAAAATAATTGTGTATAGTTCATCTTTAAAACTGTTCTTATCCTGCTTGCTCATTGCTCAAGAATACAAATTCAATAATGTTGGCGCCCATTTTAAGCGCTTTTTCATGGTTCGATTGGGTATCATTATGTATACGAGGATCTTCCCATCCATCGCCTAAATCAGATTCATAAGTGTAGAGACACACTAATCGACTTTCAAAGTATAACCCAAATGCTTGCGGAGGTTTATTATCGTGCTCATGAATCTTAGGCAAGCCATCTTTGAAATTATATTTCTGGTGAAAAATGGGATGACTTGGTGGAAGTTCAATAAACTCTAACTCAGGGAAGACTTTTTGCATTTCAGCCCGAATGAATGGATCGATGCCATAGTTGTCATCAATATGCAGAAAGCCGCCAGCAGTTAAGTACTTTCTCAAGTTTTGCGCTTCTTGATCATTGAATGAGATGTTTCCATGACCAGTAAGATGAACAAACGGATAATTGAAAATACTTCGGTCACCAACTTCTACGATGTCTTGCTCTTTTGAAATGTTGGTTCCAAGGTTTCTATTGCAAAATTCAATAAGATTCGGAAGTGATGTTTCAAGGTTCGCATACCAATCGCCACCTCCACTATATTTCACTAAGGCGATTTTATAGGAGTCTTGTGCAAAGCATGACACATTTGCCAATAAAAAAGCAATAAGTAAAAGTCTTTTCATTTCGGTGAAAATAAGGCTTTAAGCTTGAAATACATTAGAGGCGATTATGGCTGCAATGGCAGCAGTTTCTGTGCGGAGTCTCTTTTCGCCTAGGCTTACTTCTTTGAATCCAAGAGTAACCGCCAGGTCAATTTCTTCTTGACTAAAATCGCCTTCTGGACCAATGAAGATTATTTGGGAACTTTTGTTCTGCGAAAGTGCCAAAATGGAAGCCTTGTCAGCCGTTTTGCAATGGGCGATCCATTTATTATCAGCTTCAATTTTAAAGGCTTCTTTCACCGATTGAAGCTCATGGATCAAGGGTAAGAAAAGTGCCTTTGATTGTTTCGCTGCACTGAGAGCAATGCGATGCAAGCGCTCGGCTTTAATGAACACGCGTTCTGAATGCTCGCATTGCAAAGGCATGATTTCATTTACTCCCACTTCCACTGCTTTTTCTATCACCCATTCAAAGCGCGCCATGTTCTTGGTTGGTGCAACAGCTAAAATTAATTTTTTCGCAGACTGAGTTTCTTCTTCAATTAAGGTGTCAATGGAAACTTCCATCTTCTTACCAGCTTTCATTATTGAGCCTTCAAACAGGTTTCCTTTTCCATCAATTAAATGCACAACGTTGCCTTCAGTTAATCGCAATACCCGTGCATGTTTTGCTTCTTCCGAATCAATTTCGGCAATAGCGCCCAATTGAGCGTTGGGTAAATAAAAACGAGGTAAGTCGGCCGCGTGTTTCATAAGGTCAAAGAAACAAAAAAGCCCCACCAATGGAGGGGCTTTTTAAGTGGTTTAGTGTGACTACTAAGCGTTAGTAGTGACATTTGGTGCAGCTGCCATGATTTCTTCGCTTGCGTTGTCTGCAAACGTTGAGAAATTCTTCACAAATGAAGAAGCTAATTTATTTGCTTTCGTATCGTATGCATTTTTATCCGTCCAAGTGTTCTTTGGATCAAGGATATCAGAAGGAACATCAGGACAAGTTGTTGGCATGTTTAATCCAAATACTTCGTGTGTTTTGTATTCCACATTTTCCAATTGTCCAGTAAGCGCAGCGGTGATCATAGCACGTGTATATTTCAATTTGATGCGAGACCCAACACCGTATGCGCCACCGCTCCAACCTGTGTTGATCAACCAAATGTTTACATCATGCTTCTTCATTTTCTCACCCAACATTTCTGCATACTTCGTAGGGTGAAGTGGCAAGAAAGGAGCTCCAAAACATGCACTGAACGTAGTTACAGGCTCAGTAATTCCAGCTTCTGTGCCAGCCACTTTTGCCGTGTAACCAGAGATAAAATGATACATCGCTTGGCCAGGAGTCAATTTAGAAACTGGAGGCAATACACCGAATGCATCAGCGGTTAAGAAGAATATGTTTTTAGGAATTCCTCCCATAGATGGTTTAGCAATTCCTTCGATATAATCAATTGGATAACTAACACGCGTATTCTCGGTTATAGAACCATCTTCATAATTCACGCGAGTGGTGCCTTCATACACTTGAATATTTTCGAGTAAGGCGCCAAACTTGATTGCTTTCCAAATTTCCGGTTCTTTTTCTTCCGTTAAATCGATGCACTTTGCGTAGCATCCACCTTCAAAGTTGAATACACCAGTTTCTGTCCATCCGTGTTCATCATCACCAATCAAGGCGCGATTAGGGTCGGCAGAAAGTGTCGTTTTCCCTGTCCCAGATAATCCAAAGAAAACAGCAGTATCACCATCTTTTCCGGTATTAGCAGAGCAATGCATGCTCAACACACCTTTGTCTTGTGGAAGCACATAATTCAATACAGTGAAGATTCCTTTTTTAATCTCGCCTGTATATCCACTACCACCAATAAGGGCCATTTTTCGCTTGAAATCAAGGATCGAGAAGTTGTGTTGACGTGTTCCGTCAACCTCAGGATCTGCCATAAAACCGGGCAAACAGAGTATAGTCCACTCGGCTTCGAAGTTTTCAATTTCTTCGTCCGATGGGCAAATAAACATGTTGCTTGCGAAGATGTTACTCCAAGCAGTTTCGGTGATTACACGGATGTTGAGTTTATGAGCTGGATCAGCGCATGCTATACAGTCACGCACATAAACATCTTTGTTCATAGCATATGCCTGCATTCTATGGAGCAGAGGCTCAATTTTATCAGGATCAAAACTGTTGTTGAAACTTCCTTCCCACCAAATAGTGTTTTCGGTGATGTCATCGCGAACGATGAATTTATCTTGAGGAGATCTACCAGTAAACTCTCCTGTTTCGATGGCCAAGGCGCCTGTGTCGGTTAAAAAACCTTCTCCTTGAATGATTACATCTTCAACCAGCTCGGCAGGTTCAAGATTCCAATACGCATTCCTTACGTTCCCTAGGCCGAGATCTGCAATAGTAGCATTCTTCGCCTTTCTTCCGAATTCGTTCATATGTATAGTTTGTGCCTACTTAAAGTTATCGTAGGGCGTTTGTGACCGTGCAAAGGTTGGGAATGATTTGGCTTGTTAACAGTGATTTTACTCACATTTTATACACAATTAACCTTTTTTCTTGAATACCAATTGGATAGCGCCAACGAAAATGAGCGCCCAACCTGCGATTAACAGCGTTCCACCAATGGGAGTGATTGGGCCGAGCCATTTTAAACTCACTCCTAAAACATCTTGAAGGTTTAGAAAGTAAATGGAGACCGAAAACAATAAAATGCCTGTTCCAAATAAGGTGGTGATTGTTTTTTCGTTGGGTAAATGAAAACTATGACCCTTCAATGCGATCATCACCAATACGATACCGTGAAACATTTGATAACGCACTCCGGTTTCAAAGGACTGCAATTGCTCAGGGCTCAATAATTCTTTGAGCATGTGTGCGCCAAACGCTCCAAGAATCACAGCGGTCATTGCGAAGAATGATCCAAAAAGAAGGTGAAAAGGCTTCGTTTTCATTGTTTTGAATTAAAGATTGACAATAGAATGAATCGAATTCAAGCTTCAAAGTTCGCAGTTCAAATAGAATTATGCACCATTAAAGATTGATAATTGATTATTTATCATTGATGATTAGAGAACCAACTATCTATGAACTATTAACTCCGAACCATGAGTTCGCCAAAGCGAATTATAAATCATCAATCATTAATTATCAATCCTCCATAACGAATCCTACATTCGCCTTAAATTGATTATTGAATGCGTAGAATAGTGGTTTTTGGAGCTGGCTTGAGTTCATCGGTGTTGATCGATTATTTGTTGAGAAATGCTGAAGAACAAAATTGGTTTGTGAGGGTAGGAGATATGAACTTGAAGAATGCTCAAGACAAAGTGAAAGATCACGAACGGGCAGAGGCATTTGAGTTTAACGTGACAAATGAGATTCAACGTTTGAAGGAGATTTCAAACGCGGATTTGATAATATCAATGCTTCCTGCGCACATGCATGTTGAGGTTGCACGGCAATGCGTGGGACTCAAAAAGCACATGGTAACAGCATCCTATGTTTCTAAAGAAATGGAGGAACTCGATCAAGATGCCAAAGATGCTGGGGTTGTTATAATGAATGAAATTGGTGTCGATCCAGGAATTGATCACATGAGCGCCATGCGTGTGATTGATCAAATTAAATCTAAAGGAGCGAAAATTCTCCAGTTTGAAAGTTTTACCGGTGGTTTAGTGGCTCCTGAATCTGATAACAATCCATGGAATTACAAGTTTGCTTGGAATCCACGCAATGTGGTTTTAGCAGGATCGGGTGGAGCAGTGAAGTTCAAACAAGAAGGGCGCTATAAGTACATTCCATACCATCAATTATTCAGAAGAACAGAGATTATTGAATTGCCTGAATATGGGCGCTTTGAAGGGTATGCAAATCGTGATTCTTTGAAGTATCGAGAGGCTTATGGTTTGAAAGATATACCTACAATTTATCGAGGTACTTTTAGAAAACCCGGATTCGGAAAAGCTTGGGACGTCTTCGTGAAACTTGGCGCTACGGATGATTCATACGTCATTGAAGATTCTGAGAACATGACCTTTCGTCAATTCTTGAATTCTTTCTTGGCGTTTAATCCTGACGATTCTGTGGAGTTGAAGTTGATGCACTATTTGCGCATAGAGCAAGACAGTGATGTCATGTTTAAGTTGAAATGGCTAGACTTGTTTGAAGAAATTAAGATTGGTATTCCAAATGCTACTCCAGCTCAAGTGCTTCAGCATATTTTGGAGCGAAAATGGACCATGAAAGACACTGATCTTGACATGATCGTGATGTATCACTTATTTGGATATGAGTTGAACGGAAAGAATCATGCTACAGAATCATACATGGTAATTAAAGGGGAGGATAGAGTGCACACCGCTATGGCTAAAACAGTTGGCTTGCCGGTTGGTATTGCTGCTAAGATGATTCTGAATGGTAAAATATCCACTCCAGGTGTTCACGTTCCCATCAAGAAGGAGATATACGAACCGGTGTTGGTGGAATTAGAAGAATACGGAATTCAATTTATTGAACGCGAGGCAGAATATAAAGGCTACTAACGTTCCGGGAGAGAAGATTGCCTTCTTCTGTTCAATTTCAAATCCTGCAGTATCGCGCTCTTCACGTTGATTTGAAAATTATAACTCTGACGTGGTCCGAAAGGCACAACTCCGAGGCTGAACTCCCAGCAATGTAAGTTACGATAAATGTCTAGTGAACTATAGGTAATCTGTTTATTGGTGAGGTCGTATCCAGATTTAAAACCAACCCGCCAGTTTCTCGTGATATTCGTTTCTCCGCTCAAATCAATAATTTGACTTACGCTTTCCGTAACTACGGTGTTCGTGTACCTAACGTTATAGTTGATTCTCAAACTCCATGGGATATCAAAGTCTACAAAATCGGTGTAATACATGTTGGCATCGCTCAACTCATTGGACTTTTCCTCTTGTTTTTCCTTTCCTTTTTTAGGTTGAATGTTATACGAGAAAGCCACGTTGGCTCGTGTCCAATTTCCTACATCTCCAGTTCTGTTATATTGAAAATCATTGATTCTTCTTCCATTGCTCGGATTGATGTAATACGGATCTAACGTTGCACTCGCGTTGATTGTAAATCCGGGCAAAACATTTGTTCTCAGCGCTATGGAAAGTGGGTTCCAGTTTAAAGAATCCTTAGGTATATTATAATTTGTGCTGAAATTGAACGCGTCAAGGATCCTAAGCTTTTTGTCTTCGTCTTTTCCTGTGGTGTCTTTATTATTTCTCACTTTCAGCTCGAAAGTGTTGTTTAAAGAGAGGTTTACAACTCCATTTTCTTGGGCTGTTGGGGCACCATAAAGGCCACCTTCAAAATATGAATATTGAGTGGTATTGCCGAGTGAATCAGATTGAACTTCACTAAAATATCCCCAAAATGGATCACTGTAATCTGGTCGATAACTCACTGATGCGGTTGGAGTTACTTGATGGCGCATTGCTTTGATTGTCTCACTTTTATAGAGGTATGTACCATAAACAACCGTACTCAAACTTAAGCTAGCCGAACCGTCATAAAAGCCATCAATGCCGGTTAGCTTTTTGGTGTCAATTCTATTGCTATCACTGTTCCACTCTTTTTGAGTGGTCTTTCTGTAGGCGACAATTCTGTGAGATGTGCTTGGTGATAGTGTAAGGTATTTTAAAAGCTTAATACTCGTGCTGGCGGTACTTTGAGTGCGAATACCATTATCCATATTCTTAAGCATCCGATTGTCAAAATTATTGAATAAGGTATCTTCCTTTCCTACTAATTTATTGGAGAAATCTGTTGAAGCATTAATACCAATCTTATCAATTCCTGCCTTAGATTTAAAAGAAGTAGAGCTTGCAGGAACCTTCCCTTTGAATGGGAAAATCCTCGCCATGTTAAAGCTAGCTTCAGGAGCCCTAATTGAGATGATTTCGGTTTGAGTGTTTTGGTTTCCACTAGCAGCTGCCGAGAACGAAAATGGAGTATTGTCAAAAGTCTTAGAGTAACGAATACTAGAGTTTAATTGACTTTGTAAGTAATTCGTAGAGTTTGATTGTAGGTTGTTTCGAAAGTTTTTAGACGAACCAGCATTCACATCAGCACTAAAAGCGCTTCCTGGTCTTGCTTTCGCATCTTGAGTATGTCTCCATTTTACGTTAAAAGTTCTTGCGCTGAAATAATCAGGATATTCTTTATTGCTAAATTTTGAATTGACGAAATCAATGGAGTAATTGCCATTGAATCTGTATCGTTTTACATATCTGCTGTTGAGATATGTTGCCCACGTTCCTCTTGTATAAACATCTCCTGTAAGCGCAAAGTCCATGTTGTCATTCAGCCCGAAATAATATCCACCTCGGCTCAAGTAAAACCCTTGATTAACGGCTTCTCCGTAAGACGGAATGATGAGTCCATTAGAACGACTTTCTGAGTTTGGGAAGAATCCAAAGGGAACTGCTAAAGGGGTTGGAACATCTGCAATACTTAAGTATGCAGGCCCGGTAATTATTTTGTCTTGAGGGATCACCTTCATTTTACCAGCGTGAATATGAAAATGCGGATCATCATATTCGCAAGTGGTGTACATCCCATTCTTGATGTATATAATTTCAGATGTATCCCGTTTCACCACGCTGCCATGCAAATAACCACCGCCTTCTTGCGTTTTCACCTCCTTACTCAAACCTCGTTTTGATTTGAAATTGTAACGCATTTCGCTAGATTCAAACGTTTGTGATCCTTGGGTAAATACTGGTTCGCCAACAATTTTTCCCGTGCTGTCAGGCAATCCTTTTGCACTCAATTCGCTTGATTTGAGAGATATTTCAATATAATTAGCCTTCAGCTCAATGTCTCCGTAAGTGGTTATGGCGTTTCCGTATAAATAAACCATTTGATTGCGTAGATCAACCTTCATAGAGTCGTCACTTTGATAATTCACCTCATGCTCGAGTGACGATTTTCGTTTAAGCTTAATATTATTCTTGCTCGAATCAGTAGCCAATGAATCGTTGATTAAAGAAAGCGAATCAATTTCAGTGCTATCTGATACAAATTGTAGCGTATCAGGCCTTTCAGAAGAATTGCTGTCAGCACTCTGCCCGAAAATCCATGTGCTCAATAGCATGAATAAGACGAAATGAAATAGGAGGCTGAACTTCAAATTGGGGCTAAATTATCTTCGGAGTGCAAATCTAAACGCTTCAGGTTGTGAATCACATGTGCTACAACATTCAAAAGTTGTTAATTCTCCACTACAAATACGATTAAGAGTGTGGTCCCTATTAACATTCAAGGGTGAAATACTCTATATATTAGATTGAAGCAATGCCTTAGCCTAAACTACATTTGTTAGTTACTAGGTAAATACCCAGTTAGATTTTATGCAGGTTAACCAACCACTTTCAAGATGGCGTCTGAGGACGCTATTGACTTTCGGAGCCACAGCTTTTGTTCTGATGGTTTTCTCATCCTTTGTTCCCAATCACCGAGGTACTAAAATAGCTGAAATGGGAGTGCTTAAGGTAGTGATTGACGCAGGACATGGTGGGCATGATCCTGGTAATACAGGCACTGGTCGCTATAAAAAATCTGAGAAGGATATTTCATTGGAAGTAGCTCTTCAATTGGGCGAATACATTGAGCGTGCGTATGAGAATGTTGATGTTATTTATACCCGAAAAGAGGATAAGTTCGTTACGTTAAAGGGGCGAACCACTATCGCCAACAAGGCAGATGCGGATCTTTTCTTGTCTATTCATTGCAATTCTGCTGCGAATAAAGAAGCATTTGGAACAGAAACTTTTGTAATGTCCATGACGAAAATTGCGGCAAACCTAGAATTGGCAAAACGTGAAAATTCTTCGATTTTACTCGAAGAAAATTATGAGCAGACCTATGAAGGGTTTAATCCTGATTCACCAGAATCATTAATTGCCCGCTCAATAGCACAATCTGTTTACCTCGATCAAAGCTTAACGCTTTCAGCACATATTCAGGAGCAATATCGAGAAAGAGTGAGTAGGAGAGATCGCGGAGTAAAACAAGCACCATATTGGGTGATTAGCTTCACAACCATGCCTAGTGTTCTTACTGAATTGGGTTTTCTTACCAACAAAGGAGAAGAGGATTTTTTGAATAGTGACAACGGTAAGGTGTATATGGCTAGTGCAATTTATAGGGCTTTTAAGCAGTATAAAGCTGAAATTGAAGGGGTGGAGATTTCAACTCTAGACTTTGAAAAGAATATTCCTGAAGTAACGGATGAAGCTCCAATCGTGGAAGTTAAAAAAGACGAAAAGCCAACGACTAAGCCTGATGTTAAACAAGAGAATTTAGTTGTGAAAGAGAAAGCTAAATCCGAGAATATTGAGCCCGTTTTTTATAAGATTCAATTAATGGCTTCATCCAATCCGATTGATCTGAAACCTGAAAATTTTAATGGATTAGAAGAGGTTAAGTCATACGAAGTTGAAGGTCTTTATAAGTATACCATAGGAGAAGTAACAGATTATAAAAAAGCTGTTTCTTTGCAGCGTACGGTGCGCGAAAATGCATATCCGAAAGCCTTTATTACAGCTTTTTATAATGGCGAACGAATTGGGCTTTCGAAAGCATTGGAGATATCGAGAGCAATAAATACAACAGATTGATTTGAAGATAGGTAGCGAAATAAAAGTAGGGGCAGTGATCATTGTTGCTCTTGGGCTGCTTTATTTTGGAATGAATTATTTGAAAGGTTCTGATGTGTTTTCTAAGTCACGATCCTTTTACGCCATTTACGAAAAGGTTGATGGATTGAGTACTGACAATGTTGTTCTTGTGAACGGATTTAAAGTAGGTCGTGTTGCCAGCATTACACTTATTCCTGAGAACGGAAATCTGATCATGGTTGAAATGGAAATTTTAGAGGATCAACTTAATATTCCAGATAGTTCCGTGGCACGAATTGTTTCAGAAGATGTCTTAGGCACCAAAGCGATTTCTTTAGAGTTTACACAAGACACAATTTATCATGTGAGCGGAGATACGCTTATTAGCGATATTGATGAAGCCTTACAAAGTATTATTGAAGAGAAATTAGCACCACTGCAATTGCAGATAGAAGGTGTGATAGCCGAAGCAAGAGATTTGGTAACCACTACTAAGATTTTGGTAACTACTACCAATGAATCCATAGAGAAGGCCAAGACTAGCATGGATATAATCAATAAAACCACGAGGGATATTGATAAATTGGTAGTTACTCAAAACGAAAACCTTACCAGAGTTTTAGGAGACATTACAGCGATTGCCTCCAACATTAGAAACAACAGTAAAAACATCAATGCGATTCTTGAAAATGTAGCTACAATTAGCGATTCATTAACAAGAGCTAATTATGCAGCAGCCATTGAAAATGCTACAAATGCGTTAACGCAACTTGACTCCATGATTACTAAGATCAATGAGGGAGAGGGTTCATTGGGTATGTTGCTAAATGACGATAAACTTTACAAAAATCTTGAGCAAGCTTCACTTGAAATCGATAAACTTGCTGAAGACTTAAGGGTTAACCCTGAACGATATGTTCACATCTCTGTTTTTGGTAAGAAAGAAGACAAAGAGGATAAGCCTAAAAAGAAAGATCGTAAAGAATAACACACATGATTTCAAGCATCATTTTCACGGTACTTTTAGTAGCTACCGCTGTTATTTTCATTCGTAGAATAGCTGAAATAAAAGGTAATATTAACCTAGGCAGAGATTTGGATTTGTCTGACAATCCAAGTGAGCGCTGGAAAACCATGGCGCGTGTGGCATTAGGACAAAGCAAAATGGTAGCAAGACCTCTTGCTGGCTTTATGCATATTCTCATTTATGTAGGCTTTGTTTTGATCAATATCGAAATCCTTGAAATTATCATAGATGGTGTTTTTGGCACGCACAGGTTATTCTATGGTTTGATAGGAAGTGATCTTTACTACGTACTCATTGGTTCTTTTGAGCTTCTAGCTTTCTTAGTACTTGTTGCGTGTGTGGTGTTCTTGATTAGAAGAAACATAGGTAAGCTGAAGCGTTTTTCTGGAACAGAAATGACAAAATGGCCAAAATCTGATGCCAACATCATTTTAATTGTAGAGTGTTTTTTAATGCTGGCGCTGCTTACTATGAATGCGGCAGATAGTGTGTTGTTTATGATGAAAGATACTTGGGTCATGCAAGCTGGACTTGATCATTATGCGGGGATTGAATTTCCAGATTCGTTTTGGGTTAGTGCTTATTTGACTGGGTTTATGCCGGATGATCCTATGACTTTGTTCTACATTGAAAGAACGTGTTGGTGGATCCATATTACAGGCATTTTGGGGTTTTTAATCTACGTGCCCTATTCGAAGCATTTTCACATTTTCCTTGCGTTCCCGAATACTTATTACTCTAAACTTCAGCCTTCAGGTGAATTCAATAACCTCGAAAGTGTGAAGAAAGAAGTGGAAATGATGATGGATCCGAATGTTGATCCATTTGCGGCTCCTGCGCCTGATGCAGGTGATGTGGCTCCTCAGCGATTCGGAGCCAAAGACGTGACCGACCTTTCTTGGAAGAATTTGATGGATGCTTATTCATGCACAGAATGTGGAAGATGTACTTCTGAATGTCCGGCCAATCAAACTGGAAAACTTCTTTCTCCTCGGAAAATCATGATGGATACCCGTGATCGCTTGGAGGAGTTAGGAAAACATAAACGTGCGAATGGATCTGAAAGTGAAGATGGGAAGAGCTTGCTAGGCGATTATGTTTCTTCTGAAGAACTGTGGGCATGCACTACATGCAACGCCTGCACTCAAGCATGTCCTGTAAATATTGATCCACTTTCAATTATTGTGGATTTGAGAAGATTTTTAGTGATGGAGGAATCTGCTGCACCAGCAGAGTTGAATGGCATGTTTACGAATATTGAGAACAACGGTGCGCCTTGGCAGTTTGCTCAGGCTGATAGATTGAATTGGAAAGACGAAGCGTAACGCATGATTTTTTAATCATGAATTAAAAAGATTGACAAATGGAGTCGCTACAAATAAAAACAATGGCCGAAATGATGGCCGCAAGCGAAGAACCTGAAGTGCTTTTTTGGGTAGGTTGCATGGGCAGCTTCGATGATCGTGCCAAAAAGATTACTAAGGCTTTTGCGAAAATATTGAATAAGGCAAACGTAAAATTTGCTGTTCTAGGAGCAGAGGAATCATGCACTGGTGATCCAGCAAAGCGAGCTGGGAATGAATTCCTTTTTCAGATGCAAGCTTTTGCCAATATTCAGGTATTGGATGGATATAATGTAAAACGCATTGTAACGGCATGCCCACATTGCTTCAATACCTTGAAAAATGAATATCCGGAGCTTGGTGGAAATTATGAAGTGATTCACCATACCCAGTTTTTGCAAAGTTTATTGAACGAAGGACGGATTACTGTTGAAGGTGGTACATTTAAAGGTAAGAAGATCACATTTCATGATCCTTGTTATCTAGGTCGTGCAAATGGAGTTTATGAGGCACCACGTGAAGTGCTTTCAAAATTGGACTCAGAGTTAACTGAAATGAAGCGATGCAAACAAAGTGGACTTTGTTGCGGTGCCGGTGGAGCTCAAATGTTCAAGGAAGCAGAGAAAGGTAATAAGGAAGTTAATATTGAGAGAACCGAAGATGCTTTGGAGGTTAAGCCAGACATCATCGCGGTAGGATGCCCGTTTTGTAATACAATGATGACGGATGGTGTGAAGCACTTCAATAAGGAGAATGAAATTGAGGTGAAAGACATTGCTGAACTTATCGCTGAAGCTGCTGACTTATGATAGTTACTCAATCTGTAACGGATTTTTCAACCCTCGCTGATCATTCAAGAATTTGGGTATTTCAGTCTTCTAAGGTTTTGCAAGGAGATATGCGGACTGAAATAAGTTCCAAGCTAATTGCATTTTTAAAAGATTGGGCAGCTCACGGACAGAGCCTATTCGCTGCGTTCGAGATTAAATTCGATAGATTTATTGTCATCGCTGTTGACGAAGCGATGGCTCAAGCTACGGGCTGTTCAGTGGATAAATTGATGCATACCGTTCAATCCATTGATGATCAGCATAGTTTGGATCTCTTGAATAGAATAAAGGTTGCCTATCGGTCTGGTGAAGACATTCTAGAATGTGATATGAATTCGTTTGCTCAAATGTTGGAATCTGGAGAAGTAGATGATTCAACCTTCGTGTTTAATAATGTAGTCCAGACTTTGGGTGAATTCAAAACGAGTTGGGAAATAACTGTGAAAAACAGCTGGCACGCTAATCTTCTTCCTTAATCCCTTCTTGATTGGTTCCTTTATCTAATGAAGGAGAAAGCAAGTCAATCGCCTCTTTCATTGTAGCGTCAATTTCCTCTTGGGTAACCTTTTCTACTTCGTTAAGGATAGAATCTGTAGTGATGCCAGACACTGAATCTGTCTGAGAACTATCTAAAGCAATCATTTCCTTATTCAGAAGCGCCAAGTATTTATTCAGTATATCAATAGAAGATACAGGGCGCTCACTGGTTCTATAATTGAATCCATCTAATTTTTTTCCACCAATAGGCATTTCATCAGTAGGAATTATTTTGGCAACTGGTTTGTCGTAAAATGTGATTTTATATATGGTGTTACTATCGATATAAATTGACATTGTAGAACATTTTGTTTCATTCACCCCAATGAGACTATTGTCTTCTTCTCTAGGGTAATAAATGGTTTCTCCATTTCCGAATACATCAACTTTACGCAAGGCCTCATCCTCAAAGTGACCGATCATGTTTCTGCCCTTGATTTGATTGTAGAAAATGCTATCCTCATAGGCAATAATAAATGCATTTTTATCCATGTACATCTTGTCCATTACCCCATTTTTCATGGTCATTCGAATCGAGTCTGCAGTGATCTGATTATCGGTAGACCAAAGAATAGGATCGTGGAACATATAGATAATGCTGTCTTTGGTATGATAATACAATGAATCACACGCACCCTGCATGTCACTTTTATAAAAAATAGAGTGGTGATATGTCTTCATGATTCGATTTCCAGCAGTATCTAAAAGCGAATAGAGTGTATCAGCGGTCAGGAAGAATGTATCACCTTCCATGTCCTGCTTGAGTATGACATTCTTCGTTACATAGCTCGTGCTGTCTTTCTCATAGTAAATGGCGTAGTCTCCATTCACTTCAAACTTTTCATTGGTGTCAATTAATACAACATTGCATTTCGAAATTCCAATTTCTGTAGCTTGATCATATTCGATGGTATCGCCCTTCATGGTTTGTCCTGAAGAGTTTATTTCGGCATTCTTTATAAATTCTGCCTTGTCATTGAGTTGATCGTACCAGCCTCGTTCGCAATAGATACTCTTATTATCGGAATCAATAGTGGTAGGGCCAAAAAACCATGTCTTTTCTCTGTCTGGAGCATAGTGCATGGTGTCGGTATGAATCACGTAGTCAGGATGTGTCATAACCACATCGGTCTTAAAGTGAAAAAGCTTAATATCACTGAAGTAATAACCGATTTTACTGACTAAATGTGTTTTTTCCTTCTCGCTATCTATTGTCCCACCTCCATAATAATGTGCCATGGATGTTTCTCGATAGTAGTCTAGAAAAGGTGTGGTAAGCACAGATGCTTTATTATCAATCCTTACTCGACCTCTAACACGTGCTAATTTTTTATTTCCATCATAGAAAAGTGAATCACCCGTCATGACGAGAGAATCGCCTTCCTCTATTTTTACATGACCGTATGCGTCCAAACTATTGTTGTCATACAAGTACGCACTATCACAATACATGAAAGCTTCCTGATGCCTGAGTTTAACACTCCCAACTAATTTTGAAGCTCCTTTAGGAGTCTTTTTATCTACCGTGAATTTATCAGCATGGATGAGTTCAATTTCTTTAGGTTTTTCCTCTTTTATTTCTGGAGTTTGAGAAAACCCTTTAGCTCCAATAAGAAGCAACGTGAAAAGAAATAGAAGTCTAACCAAATGCATTAGTTATGCCGGTTGATTATCTCTAATCATTGTTTGCTTGCGATCTGGTCCCATTGAAACGATTACAATTTGACAACCAGTTTCCTTTTCTATGCAGTCAATATAGTCTTCCAATTGAGAAGGTAAAGGCTTATCAACTGATACCTCTTGATTCCATCCTGGAATTGTCTTGCAGTTGGTTTTGATCGTCTGGTTAGCATGATCAAAAGGGAATTCAAATGTTTCTTCACCATTCATAGTGTAGGATGTGCAAACTTCTAAGGTTTCAAATGCATTCAATACATCTGCTTTTGTCATAATAAGTTTGGTTACTCCATTGAGCATCACCGCATATTTTAATGCGACCATATCAAGCCATCCGCAACGCCTTGGTCGGCCTGTAGTAGCTCCGTATTCATGACCTATATCTCTGAGTTTTTGACCAATTTCATCTTCCAATTCAGTTGGGAATGGGCCGCTACCAACTCTTGTGCAGTATGCTTTGAAAATACCGTATACTTCTCCAATTCTATTTGGTGCTATTCCAAGTCCGGTGCATGCTCCCGCGCATATTGTATTAGATGAAGTAACAAAAGGGTAAGAACCAAAGTCAATATCTAAAAGAGAACCTTGTGCACCTTCCGCGAGTATCTTTTTCCCTTCTTGAAGAGCTTGGTTGATGTAGTATTCTGAATTCACGAAAGGAATTTGCTGAAGGAACGTAATGGACTCCATCCATTCTTTTTCCATTTCATCTAGGCCGTCTACTTCATAATTCATTCGATCTAGCAATTGGAGATGTTTCTCTTTCAATGCCTCATACTTTTCTTTGAAATCTGGAGTTTCAATGTCACCGATTCTTAATCCGTTACGTCCGGTTTTGTCCATATAGGTCGGGCCAATTCCTTTAAGCGTTGATCCTATTTTGTCCTTCCCTTTGGCTTTTTCCGAAGCGGCATCTAACAGGCGATGTGTAGGTAAAATTAAGTGTGCTTTTCTGGATATGAGCAATCGCTCTGTAAAAGGAACTTTTTGATCAATCAGATTGTAGATTTCTTTGCGAAGCGTTACAGGGTCGATTACAACACCGTTGCCAATTAAGTTCATTGTTCCTTCATGGAAAATACCAGAGGGTATGGTGTGTAGGACAAATTTCTTGCCGTCAAATTCAAGAGTGTGACCTGCATTTGGTCCTCCTTGAAATCTCGCAATCACATCATATTTCGGAGTTAGAACGTCAACAA
This sequence comes from uncultured Flavobacteriales bacterium, assembly GCA_905479105.1. Classification (GTDB taxonomy): domain Bacteria; phylum Bacteroidota; class Bacteroidia; order Flavobacteriales_G; family Salibacteraceae; genus SHAN690. Next base: position 182,471 of record CAJQLE010000002.1, on the reverse strand, counting down.
TTTTTCCTTTGCCTTCGTCACCCCATTGCATTCCTAATAATACATCGACTTGCATACGTTTGCCTTTTACAATAAGCGAGCAAAGTTATCTTTTTGACCAAGACGGGACTCGATTCTTCCTGCAGAATCAACTGAGTTTTACACTATTTGTGAGCAATAAAATCAAAGTTCTCAAAAGAGTAAAGTAAACTGTCTATGAAGAAACAGAAAAAGGGGAGAGGGTTTTAGTCTTTTTCGGATTCTATTTCATCAATTTTCACCGCATAAAAATTCAATGAATGATGAAGAATTTTAATACCTAATGCGTCTTCCAAAGATTTTTTGATAAGCTGCAACCGAGGATCACAGAATTCTTGTACTTCTCCTGAATCGGTAAAAATGATATGATCATGTTGACTATTGGTGTAGCTCGGTTCAAACTGCGCCATGTTTTTACCAAACTGATGCTTTCTAATCAGATTGCAAGCTAGCAGAAGGTCTATCGTGTTATATAAAGTTGCGCGACTAACACGGTACTTTTTATTCTTCATTTGAACATAAAGTGCCTCTACATCAAAATGACCTTTTGAGTTGTAGATTTCATCGAGAATGGCAAATCTCTCCGGAGTTTTGCGATGTTTATGCTCCTCGAGATAGCGTTTGAAGATGATACGTACTTCTTGTTTTATTTCAGTGGACTTCATTCAGCGATCAAAGGTATCAATTAGCTACATTAACTGTTGATTCAAGTTGTTCGCCTTTGATTCTACTTACTTTGGTAACGCCATCAATTGCACTCAATTTTCTCATCAACTCAGTAAGATGGGTAGTGTCATTTACATAAACTTTAATTGTTCCCTCAAAAATGCCATCATCTGTATCGAAAGAAATACTTCGCATGTTGACATTGTATTCACTTGAAATTACTTTAGTAACATCATTTACTAACCCCACTTGATCTATGCCTATGATTTTAATGGCTGCCAAGAATGAAATAACTTCAGCATTGGTCCATTTTGCTTTAATGATGCGGTAGGCATAATTAGACATTAGGGTTATGGCATTCGGACAATTTTGACGGTGAATTTTAATTCCATCGCTGACAGTGACAAAACCGAAAATATTATCACCTGGGATGGGATTGCAGCAACTGGCAATTTTGTAATCCAAGCTCTCCATACTATCACCAATAACTAGGTTGGTGTTTTTAGTGTCAATTGATTTGACAATGTCTTTAATGGATGAAGCTTTTTTCTTTCTAGCACTTCTGTACTTGAGTTGTCCTTTTTCCTTTTTTAAATTGGATAATTTAGATAGATCAATTTGCTCTGTGCCTACTTTATAGTATAACTCGTGTGGGGAAGTTAATTTAAAGAAGCTGTGTATTTTCTTAATGTTTGCATCATTGCTATTGATTTTTAAATTTCTTAGCTTCCTTCCTAGAATCTCTTGGCCATCAATTGCAATTTTTCTGCGTTCTTCTTTGAGAAGCGCTTTGATATTTGACTTGGCTTTTGCAGTTACCACAAATCTGAGCCAGTCTTCCTTTGGCTTCTGCTTTGAACTGGTGAGAATTTCTACCTGATCACCACTGTTCAATTGAGAGCTTAATGGGACCAACTTGTGATTCACTTTAGCTCCAATACATTGCGCTCCAACTTGGGTGTGAATTTCAAACGCAAAATCCAGTGCAGTAGCTGATTGAGGTAAGTTTTTTAACTCTCCTTTTGGAGTGAAAACGAAGATTTCTTTAGAGAATAAATTTAATTTGAAATCATCAATAAATTCTAGCGCGCTCGGATCTGGGTTTTGAAGAGTTTCTCTAATTCGAGTGATCCACTCATCCAATGCATGTTCACTTGCCGACTCTTTGTATTTCCAATGAGCAGCATAGCCCATTTCAGCAATCTCATCCATGCGCTTGGTGCGAATTTGAACTTCAACCCACTTACCCGATGGACTCATCACAGTGGTATGCAATGATTCATAACCATTGCTCTTTGGTGTGCTTATCCAATCCCTCAATCGATCAGGATTTGGTTTGTAATAGTCTGTCACTATACTATATGCTTTCCAGCAATCGGATTTTTCATCTTCCTGTTTAGAATTCAGAATGATTCGAATTGCGAACACATCATAAATTTCTTCCAGAGGAATATTCTTCGTCAGCATCTTATTATAGATGCTATAAATTGATTTAGTTCTTGATTTAATCTCAAACTCAAAATCTGCAATTTTCAATGCGCGTTGGACAGGAACAGTAAACTGATTGATGAATCGGGTTCTGACTGCTTTACTTTTTGCCAAGGCAGTTTCAATCTCGCTGTAAACTTCAGGTTCCTTGTATTTTAAACATAGATCTTCAAGCTCACTCTTAATGTTGTAAAGTCCTAGTCTATGAGATAGCGGAGCATACAGGTACAATGTCTCTGAAGCAATTTTTTGCTGCTTGTCATTGCGCATCGATCCCAGAGTTCGCATATTATGCAATCGATCTGCGAGCTTTATCAATATTACCCTAACGTCATCTGACAGTGTAAGCAACATTTTGCGGAAGTTTTCCGCTTGCATCGAGGCGTTTTCAAGAAAATGTGCTCCTTTTATTTTGGTTAATCCATCTATAATAAGACGCACTCGTGGACCAAATAAACTTTCAATATCATCCAAATTGATTTCAGTGTCTTCCACTACATCATGAAGCAATGCGCATACTATGGAAGTTGTTCCTAAACCAATTTCTTCAGAAACAATTCTTGCCACTGCGATAGGATGGAAGATGTAGGCTTCTCCAGACTTCCTACGCATGTTTTGATGAGCCTCAACGGCAAGGTCAAAAGCTTTCCGAATTAAAATTTTATCCGCATCAGTAGCATTTCGCTTTGAGTTTTTAAGCAGGGCTCTATACTCACGCGCTATCGCTTTGCGTTCTAATGTCAGTTGTTCTTCAGACATGTCTTCAATGAGGACTTACTTTATATACGAAGTGAACCAAATAAAGATATCTATTTGCTTGGAAGAACTTTTGTAGATAATTCTCCGAATCCAATTCTTACATCCTCATTATGACAATAACCCTTCATTATGACGGTGTCTTTATCTTGAATGAATTTTCTTTCAGTACCATCAGAGAGCGTGATTGACTTCGTTCCTTGCCAACTGATTTCGAGCATTGAACCAAAACTATCGGGAGTTGGACCACTAATCGTTCCAGAAGCCATCATGTCTCCACCATGGATATTACAGCCATTAACAGTATGATGAGCCAATTGTTGAGCCATATTCCAATACATATGCTTGTAATTTGATTGACTAACGATTGTCGGTTCGGCATTTTCAGGCTTAATCATTACATCAAGATGAATATCGTAATGATGGTTTCCTTCGTATTTTAAATAGGAAAGCACTTCAGGGTCTTGCACTGGTCCAGATGTTTGAAAAGGTTCTAGAGCATCCATGGTAACGATCCAAGTCGAAATTGATGAAGCAAAATTCTTCGCTAAAAATGGACCCAAAGGCACATATTCCCATTTCTGAATATCTCTCGCACTCCAGTCATTCATTATCACCATTCCGAAGATGTAATCTTCAGCTTCTGAAGTAGAAATGCTATCACCAAGTTCCTTTCCAGGATAAGTGATAAATGCCATTTCAAGCTCAAAGTCTAATAATTTGGAAGGACCAAAAATTGGTTGGTCAGAATCTTTCGGAATTGTTTGTCCTTTAGGACGGTGAATAGCAACTCCAGATGGAATGATAGAAGATGAACGCCCGTGATAACCAACCGGTATATGTTTCCAATTCGGCAACAATGCATTTTCAGGATCACGAAACATTTTACCCACATTCCGAGCATGGTCTTCACTTGAATAGAAGTCCGTGTAGTCTCCAATTTTAACGGGAAGGTGCATGTCAAGTTCACTTGCTTTAAAAAGAATTTGATTGAGTTTCGTGTCGTTCTTCAGCTCATTTGAGTCAGTGCTGAGAAGGAATGAAATTCGTTCGCGTAAAGCCCTTACTTTTTCTTTTCCTAAGCTCAAAAGGTCATTTAAATAATCATTTTGAAAATGATCATGAGAGAATTCATGAGGGTCTAAATATCCGAAATCGTAAAGAGCAGAAAGATCAACCGCATAGTTACCTATGGCCACGCCAACTTTTTTAATTCCACCATTGCGTGATAGAATTCCAAATGGTAAGTTTTGAATTGGAAAGTCGCTGTCTTCTGGGATCTCAACCCAGCTTTGTCTTCTTGGATTATTAGATTCTAACATGTGTTTTTCGTTTATCACGCAAATAATGGATACTTGCTCATTTCTGCGTTTATTTCAGATTTTACTTGTTCAATGATAGAGGCATCTCCTTTACTCATGATTACACGATCAATTAGGTTTACTACCCAAGGAATTTGTTTTTCTGTAATTCCTCTTGTGGTAATAGCAGCCGTTCCCACGCGAATTCCAGATGTTACAAATGGTGATTTATCATCAAATGGAACCATGTTTTTATTCACGGTGATATCAGCTGCAACAAGCGCGGCTTCTGCTTCTTTTCCTGTGATATTCTTATTACGAAGATCAATCAGCATCATGTGGTTGTCAGTTCCACCTGAAATCACTTTATAATTTCGTTTCATCAATTCTTCGGCCATTACACTCGCATTTTTGATGACTTGCAAGCAATAACTCATGTATTCATCAGTTAGAGCCTCGCCAAATGCTACAGCTTTTGATGCGATAACGTGTTCCAATGGTCCACCTTGCGTTCCGGGGAATACTCCACTATCAAGGATAGCACTCATCATTCTTGTTGCTCCTTTTGGTGTTTTTAATCCCCATGGATTCTCAAAATCTTTACCCATCATAATCATTCCGCCTCTTGGACCACGAAGAGTTTTATGTGTGGTGGTTGTTACAATATGGCAGTGTGGCATAGGATCATTTAAAATTCCTTTGGCTATTAATCCAGAAGGATGAGAAATATCTGCCAGCAACAAAGCGCCAACTTTATCTGCAATACTTCTGAATCTTTCATAGTCCCAATCTCTGCTGTAAGCCGAAGCTCCGCAAATGATCATTTTAGGCTTTACTTCTTTCGCCTTTGCTTCTAATTTGTCGTAATCAATTCTTCCCGTTGTTTCTTCAACACCGTAAAAATTACTTTGATAGAGCTTACCACTGAAATTTACAGGGCTGCCATGAGTCAAGTGTCCTCCATGCGATAAATCGAAACCTAAGATAGCGTCATCTTTGTTTAGACAGGCTAACATTACTGCAGCATTTGCTTGTGCTCCGCTATGAGGCTGAACATTAGCATACTCGGCACCGAAAAGTGCTTTCGCTCGATCGATGGCAATTTGCTCTGTTTGATCCACAATTTCACATCCACCGTAATATCTTTTCCCAGGATATCCTTCAGCATATTTATTGGTCAGGACGGATCCCATGGCTTCCAAAACTTGGTCACTCACAAAATTTTCTGAGGCAATTAATTCAATACCATGTTCCTGTCTTTCTCTTTCTTGGTCGATTAGATCAAATACCAGCTCATCACGTTTCATAAAATGTATTTTTATGCATTAAACATTCCTAGTCATTAGGACTAACAAATGTAGTCATTGCCCTTGCAAAATAGCAGTACTTATACACTACCGTCTTCCATTCTTTGGATAATTATCCTTGGATTTGTTATGCACTTTTTTACCGTTTTGGGATATCAATTTGGAAATGAAGTGCTGCCGAAAAAGCTTAATGTGCTAATCGATCGATATTCTGTGCCTTGGTTTTATCAGAATTACTACATGTTTGCCCCAGACCCAACTTATAATATTAATTCGTTTGTTTTTCGTGTTGAAACATCCGATGGTTGGTCTGATTGGGAAGAACCAGGGCTAGAAGAGATGCGGCAGCATTGGCGGAATAGATTTGGAAGTGCATCTGACATGTATGATATGTTCTATGGACTTTCAAATGCATTGTTTGATGGAATCATATTCGTGAATTTCATTGATAATCCAACAGATGAAAACTGGTTCTCTTTGCCTGCGCATAATGCAGCAGAGCGATATATTACTAGAAATTCAGCCTATGCTGATAGTCATATTTTATCGTTTCAGGTAGGAGTGAAGACAGAGCATCATTTCTTTGACGAGGATCATCACATTCATGCTAAGGAGATTTTTCAGCAGTATCCAATTAAATCTATGCGCTGATGAATTGGATAACCAAGAATTTGAAAGAATGGCAATTCACATTGAGTATAGGCTCTTCCTCGGAACTGTTCATCAAAATTCTGTACTCGGTTTTACTTTGGAGTACAATTAAACTACTTCTAATTGGCAATGTAGTGTGGGGTGAGGATTATTTCATTCTGCTTAGTGATCCATTCTCCGGTCCTGATCGTCTCGCAATGCTGTTGAATATTCCAGCAGTCCGCATTTACTATTTGTATTTCGTTTTACCATTTTTAGGATTGATACTTGCGGGATTACTTGGATTTCATAATGTATTTACGCGCATTGTTGTTTGGTTTTTATTCGTGAATCTCCATTTTGGAAATGGAGCAGTGAGTACTGGCGGGCATCATTTAATTCAACAATTACTCTTCTTTCATATTTTCTTATTTCGAGTGAAGTCTGAAGAGGTGAGTTATTTATCATCCTTGGGCAGATTTATCCATCATCTCGCATATTATTCTATTTGGTTGCAAATTGCCATTCTCTATTTGGTTTCGGGAATATGGAAACTAAAGGGTGACTTGTGGTTGGATGGAAGCGCGATGTTTTTGACGCTTTCATTTAAAGAATTTGGTTTTCCATGGATTGCCAATACGTTAAAAGAGAACACAATTTTTCTTCAAATACTCACTTGGATGGTTTTGGCTTATCAAGTGCTCTTTATTGCCTTGGTTTGGATAAAACCAATACGGAAATGGGTACTCCTTTTTGGAGCAGCATTTCACATTTCTATTATTTTTTTAATAGGAATTACTGACTTTGGACTGTTTATGATAGCCAGTTATAGTATATTCATAAACAATGATTTAGCCGAAAAAATACTGCGAAAAATTAGACTGAGAAGAGTCTTGAGTTTGTCAGCCTAGCATGTCTTCCATTGTGAAGAATCCTTTTTGACCTTCTAGAAATTCGGCAGCCATAATTGACCCTAAAGCAAACCCATTGCGCGACTTTGCTTCATGCTTTAACTCAATAGAATCTATATCACTTTCGTAAGTTACGATGTGAGTTCCTTTTGCAGCACCTTCTCGAATTGATTCAATTCCTATTACATCTGCATTTTGATTATCCTCTACTAATTTCCATCCTTTTAAGTCTGGAATGGCCTTATTGATTTGCTCGGCTGTCGTTATGGCTGTTCCACTTGGCTTGTCTAATTTTTCTTTGTGGTGAATTTCTTTGATCGAAACTGCGTAATCTTCATGGTTGTTCATGATCTCGGCCAGTCGTCTGTTGACTTGCCAAAACAAATTCATACCGATACTGAAGTTCGAAGCGTAAAAGAATGATCCCTTGTATTTGTCTTGCCAACGTTCAACTTTGTCAATGTGATCATACCATCCCGTAGTACCAGTTACCATTGGGAATCCATTTTCCATGCAATATTTAATATTTTCTAAAGCGGACGCAGGATTTGTGAATTCAATGCAAACATCTGCTTCATTTAAATCGTTCCATTCTTCATCTGTTGAAGATGAAGTGATACGGGCAACAATTTCGTGCCCTCTTTGAACTCCTATTTCTTCGATGGTTTTGCCCATCTTTCCGTAGCCAATGATTCCAATTTTCATTGTGTATTGATTGTAGTCATGTTATTGATTTTACTAAAATGTGAAATTTAAGGATAGACCCTGCGCAAATTGTTGATTTCTTGTCATTTGCAATGAAGGGTGCCAGTTCATTGAAAGGTCTTCACTAACATCAAAATAGAATAAATGAGCATCAACAGTAGCGTCAACAATTTGCAAACCATAGAGCAACGCAAATCCTATCATTGAATACTCCATGAACTGTTGATTTTGGTCGGCTGCAACGCGTAATTGAGATGTTGTAACGCCTTGAAGGGCATACACTGAAGGCGCATTGATTTCGTCTAAATCATTCAGATAGGCATCTTTATACTCTAGGTACCAAAACCTGTTATTGAAATAGAAAAATCCTACAGTGGCAAGCGCACCATAAACAATAGGTAATTTCCAATACTTATGATTGTAAATCTGACCTGCTCCTGGGATTAATGCAGATAGTAAGGCAGCTCTTTTTGGACTTCTTTTATAAGGTTTGGCTGAGATGTGCAGACCGTCAATGTTTGAATTTAAAAGTGTGTCAGGGCTAAATTTGTGAGGCAGTTTATTTTTTAACGAATCCTTCTGAGCATGAAGGTTCAGTCCTTGCAATAGGAAGATTATTAGAATTAAATATGAAAAAGGCTTAGCCATTTACTGATGCAAAATAACGGCAATAAAAGAGGAATGGTCTTTTAGTATGAATAATTCTGACTTGAGGCTTGCAGAAGTTGAATAATTCTGTTCAAATCGTGCTCATTCACGAAGTCTATCACGATCTTTCCGTTGCCATTTGGTAGAAACTTCATGTCAACCTTTGCATTCAATGTTTGACTAATACCATATTTAGCATCTCGGTAATAGTCTTTTTTCTGCTCTGCTTCGGTAATGTTGGGTTTGGGTTTCTTAGCCTTACGCGCAAGATTTTCTACGTCACGTACAGAAAGAACTTCATTGATGATTCGCTCGAATATATCCAATTGCTCAGCGGGGTCTTCAACACTAATGAGTGCACGTGCATGACCCATAGTAATCGTTCCTTTTGACAGCGCCATTTGAATTTCAGCTGGCAATTTCAATAATCGAAGAAAGTTGGTAATGTTTGAACGGCTCTTACTGATTTTATCGCTTAAACCTTCGTGGGTTAAATCACATTCATCAATCAGTCTTTTGTAACTTATGGCTACTTCGATAGGGTTAAGGTCTTCACGTTGGATATTCTCTACCAATGCCAATTCAAGCATAGCTTGGTCATTAGCAACTCGAATATATGCCGGAATAGAATCTAATCCAACCAATTGAGACGCTCGGAATCTTCTCTCACCACTGATTAACTGGTAAGAGTCGTTGCCCATTTTTCGGACTGTAACGGGTTGGATTACTCCATGCTGTCGGATACTTTCTGCAAGTTCCTCTAAGGCATTGCTCTCGAAACGTGAGCGGGGTTGAAAAGGATTCGCCTCAATTTGAAGCACGCTAATTTCTGAAATACTTCCGAGTGTTGTATCATTAGATCTCCCAGAAGATTGGGTAATATCTGTATCAGCATTTTCAAGAAGAGCGCTTAATCCGCGCCCTAAAGCATTTTTCTTAGGATTCGCCATTATACTCCTCTACAATTTTGTCTTTCTCGTTTATGCGAGTCATGTCATTTTTTTGGAGAATTTCTCTCGCTAAGTTCAAATAGTTGATCGAGCCTGTTGATGAAACATCATGACTGATAATGGTTTCTCCATGTGACGGAGCTTCACTTAAGCGTGTGTTTCTGTGAACGATAGTGTCAAACACCAATTGTTGAAAGTGCATTTTCACTTCTTCAACAACTTGGTTAGCCAATCTTAGTCTTTGATCATACATGGTAAGCAGAAGACCTTCGATGTTTAAATCTTGATTCAATCTTGACTGCACGATCTTAATGGTGTTAAGCAGTTTTCCGAGACCTTCTAGCGCAAAATATTCGCATTGAACAGGAACGATAACACTATCTGCAGCGCATAAAGCATTAACAGTAATCAATCCCAGAGATGGAGAACAGTCAATAATGATAAAATCATAATCATCCTTCACCTTACTCAATGCCATTCTCATCATTCTCTCCCGGTTTGGAAGATTGATCATTTCAATTTCAGCACCTACTAAATCAATATGCGCAGGAAGAATATCTAGATTAGGACTTTTAGTACTAAGAATGATGTCTTTTGGCTCAACTTGATTGATGATGCATTCGTAAATACTTGTGCGGACATTTCTCGGGTCAAATCCAACTCCGGAGGTGGCGTTAGCTTGCGGATCAGCATCAACAAGAAGCGTTCTCTTCTCAAGAACACCTAAAGCAGCTGCCAAGTTTATACTTGTGGTTGTTTTTCCTACACCACCTTTTTGGTTGGCTATCGCTATTATTTTTCCCATATCAATTCAATATTCATTGATTAAGTCTGATGGCATCGAATGTTTCAAGTTCTTTTAAAGAATCAAACAGAGTTATTACAATTTAAAGACAATTGAAGTTAGCTGTTTGACGAATGAACACTTTCTTTGCAAGTTTCAAAAGTCCTAATAAATCTAATGAGAAAGGCATGGGTTGCATAGAGTTTATCCTGCTTTTTTGAACAAAAATCTGTGAACTAGAAGTGATAACTATAATAAGCGGAACGAATCGTCCTGAGAACCTTAGCCTTAGGGTGTCAATGGCAATTGCTGAATTGTTAACAAGCATGGAAATCGAGGCTCAAATACTGGATTTACAAAAGCTCCCTAAGGACTTTGTGTTCAGAAATGATGTTTTTGGAAATCCAGATCCGGGTTTTTCAGCGATCGTTGATCAATTCATCTCTACCGCTAACCGTTTTGTGTTTGTAGTACCTGAATACAATGGAAGCTTTCCAGGGGTATGTAAAGCCTTTATCGATGCTGTTTGGCCTGAACAATTTAAGGGGAAGAAAGCAGCGCTGGTAGGGTTATCTTCAGGCAGAGCAGGTAATTTAAGGGGATTGGATCAACTTACTGGAATCCTTCACTACTTAGAGATGCCGGTCCTGCCAAAACGCGTCAATCTTATTCACATCGAAAGCATGATGGATGATGAGGGCAAGCTTATAGATGAAAAAACTATTAAACAGTTGAACCATTTACTACAAGGATTCACTTCATTTTAGAATTAAAAAAAGCCATCTCTGTGATGGCTTTTTAATTTTTAATCTCTTAAATCAATAATGTCGTCAGCGAGTGATTCGTCAAATTCGAAATCACTGTCGGTGAGATTTACGTTTGACTTGAAGTTTTTGAGCTTGTACGTAAAAACATTTCCGTCTTTGTTAAGCACAATCATACTGATCAACTCTAAGTTAGGTTTGTCAACGTTTACGATTACAGTGTGGTATGGCTTGCTTTTAGGATCCATTGGAAACATTTTAATTACGTCTGCTTCCTTGCCATCAACGGTTTCTTTGCCGCTATAATTATACTTGAATCCATTCTTGTACATATGAAAAGCATTCGCAGGATTCATCATATTTCCGTCTTGATCATCCTCCTCGGGAAGGTCTGAAATTTGCAACTCTTTTACATCTTGGATATACGTCCAAACGGTTTCCCCATTGCACATGATTTGCTGACCAGCCACATTTAATTTATACTTCTTTTGTCCTTTCATACTAACGGAGCCGGACTGAGTCTCGTTGATGCCATCAGTCTGGTCAACTAAAGTATATTCGAAATCAGAACTAAATGATTTGTACTCTTTTGCCTTATTGCTAAGTGCGTCTAGTATTTCTTGAGCTTTGGGGTCTTTCGGATTTAAATCCTCTTCTGATCGTTGGGCGATAATATTTCCTGAAACTACTATTAAAGCAATAAATAATACGCTAATTCTCTTCATGTTTTTTTAAGTTAATTGTCTAGACTCTTCAAATGCTGTTCCAAACTTACTTCATCTGAAATAAGAACCTGTCTAGCTTTGCTTCCTTCGAATGGACCAATGATGCCTGCAGCCTCTAATTGATCAACAATGCGGCCGGCCCGGTTATACCCTAACCTTAATTTTCGTTGAAGCAAAGATGCACTTCCTTGCTGGTGTAATACAACTACATGTGCCGCATCATTAAACAATGCATCACGATCCATATCGCTAAAATCGGAAGATGCACCCTCTGAACCTTCGGGGACGAACTCAGGAAGCAAATGAGCATCTGGATAGCCTTGTTGACTACCAATAAATTCTGTGATTTGTTCTATTTCAGGTGTGTCGACAAACGCACACTGAAGTCGAATAAGATCGTTTCCATTAGAGTATAGCATATCACCTCTTCCGATGAGTTGTTCAGCACCGCCCGAGTCAAGTATCGTTCTTGAATCTATTTTAGAAGTCACTCTGAATGCAATCCTACTAGGGAAATTCGCCTTAATGGTGCCAGTGATGATATTAACCGAAGGACGCTGTGTCGCGATGATTAAATGGATACCGATTGCTCGAGCTAATTGGGCAAGTCTAGCGATAGGCGTTTCCACTTCTTTACCGGCTGTCATAATTAAGTCTGCAAACTCATCAACTACTAAGACTATATAAGGCAAAAAGCGATGGCCATTGTTTGGATTCAACTTTCGTTTGATGAATTTGGTGTTGTACTCTTTGATGTTTCGGCACTGTGCGTTTTTTAGCAGCTCATAGCGATTATCCATTTCAATGCACAAAGAGTTAAGCGTATTCACAACCTTGCTAGTGTCAGTTATGATTGCTTCTTCCTCATTTGGGAGTTTGGCCAAGAAATGACGCTCAATCTTGTTGAATAATGTCAATTCAACTTTCTTAGGATCCACCAAAACGAACTTTACTTGTGCAGGATGCTTTTTGTAGAGCAGCGATGCTAGAATACAATTCAAACCTACCGACTTACCTTGACCTGTGGCTCCAGCCATCAATAGGTGTGGCATTTTCGCCAAGTCTACCACAAAGGTTTCGTTCGAAATGGTTTTCCCGAAAGCAATAGGAAGCTCCATTTTGGCATGCATGAATTTTTCAGAATTCACCACCGTTCTCATAGAAACTATGTCAGGTGTTTGGTTTGGCACTTCAATACCTATTGTTCCCTTACCCGGAATTGGTGCAATAATTCTGATTCCCAGAGCAGCTAGGCTTAATGCTATGTCATCCTCAAGGTTTTTAATTTTTGAGATACGAACTCCAGCTTCTGGAACAATTTCATAAAGCGTTACAGTTGGACCAATGGTTGCTTTGATTTTAGAAATTCCAATGTTGTAGTTATTCAACGTTTGGACAATCTTGTTTTTATTCCCTTCCAGTTCGTCTCTTTCCACCTGAATAGCCCCGTCTCCATGATTAGCCAATAAGTCTAACGGGGGATACTTATACTTGCTTAAGTCTAAAAGCGGGTCGTAATCAACCATTTCTGTGCTGCTTGCCTTTTCTTCTTCACTTAATTCGCTATCGCCAGTATTTTCCTCTACAGCAAACTCGACCTCTTCCTCTTTATTATCTTCTTCTTTCTCCGGTGTTGATTCTGAATCAAGATTTAATGCTGCGTTATCTTCATCGTTAGCAACCTCAGGCTCTTCTTGCAGCTCGACTTCCATTTCTAAGTCGAGACTATCTTCTTTAACCCCTTGATCTGAGATGTCATGTGAATCTGGATCATCCAGGTCTATACTAGGACTTACCAATTCATTTTGAATGTATTCATCATCGTCATTCAGATTAGTGTCAGCTTCTTCTTCTGATTGATTCAATGCAGAAAGCGCTTCGTCATTCTCATCATTTTTAAAATTGAAGACTGCAATCATATCGCGAATCGTGATGTTCCAAAATATTATAACATAGAGAAGAAGTGAAAAGAAAATCAAAGCAAAAGCGCCAATACTTCCAAAAATTCCACTCAACCAAATATTTGTATTGTAACCAAAAGCTCCTCCAAGAAAGAGAAAGTTCTTCGTGAAAATTGCGCCCAATAAAATCGAGCTCCATACTAGAACAAAAACTGAATGACCAGTCGTTTTCCAAAATGGCAGCAATTCCGTTTTGAAAAGGATTTTGAATCCGAGAAGGAAGGTTATTAAAACAAAGGTGAAGGACGAAACACCAAAGCCATTGTTTATTAATTGATGACTAAGTAAAGCTCCAAAAGTTCCGAGCCAGTTTTCAATATTAACCTCAGGATCTAACCAAATATTCAACCATGATCTTTTGAATAGCTCATCTTGATCTATTTTCCAAGTGAACAGATATGAGGTTAATGCTAATAGAATAATAGCGCTAAGGAGAAGCAGTGACAACCCGATAACATTCTTGGTGCGCTCATCTTTAAAGAAGTTCTTCAGACCATCGAAATTACCTACAGAAAGAGAGAATCCTTTTCGATCCTTTTTTTCTTTGGTCTTTTTAGATTTCGATGCGGAATCCCCGACCTGGTTCTTATAATGATTAGAATAACTCAAACTCTTGACTTTAACGCTCAAAGTTATCAGGCTCTCGAGCCTTTTAGGGGTGTAAGGTGTATAGTTATCAAGGTGTTTTTGAACAAGAAGTTCAGGTCTATTCCATGAAGATTTTCAAGTTCTTCACGACAAGATCATTGAACTCTGAAAGTGTAAGAGTTTCGTAACGATCATCAACAATAAATTCAGAGTCGTCCACTTCTTCAGATCTAATACTAGTGGCTCTCAATCTCATATTCATGCCGTAATTTTCAATGCGATAATCAAGTAAAACGCCTTCAATATCTCGGTAAGGTGTGCACCAGTTCGGACTTTTAAGAGCGATTTCATCTGTATAGGCGAAGATGTAACTTTCGTTTTTCGCAGCTCCAAAGTCGATTAATATCCTTTTGCATAAAGCTTGAGCAATAGTATCAATACCATCAATGTATTTGATTTGGAATGGAGGAATCACATTGGTCATTTGATGCGCGCCTTTTTCATCAAGGGTTAAAACATAACGGTCGCTGAATAGCTTTACCATATTGTGCAGGAGTTTCTGTTCTCCATTGGCAATAACTGTCATTTCAACAATACCGGCTCCTGTTTTTAATTGAGACTTAAATTTATCCTCTTTAAAGGTCATTTTCATCTCATTTGGGAGCATTTCTAGCATCAAATTATCTGAGTCAAGCTCCGGATACGTCACATCATACTCTATTACGCCCTCAGTGATGTGCTTCTGAAACGAACCCCCTTCACTGCAGCTAACGGCTGTCACGGCTAGTATTAGCCACCAAAATGGACGTATGATGTTTTTCAAATAGTCTAAAATAGATCGTCACAAAAATAACCATGCAACTCAAACTCAAAAGCTTGAATAGTGTTTCTCTTATTAAATATCGAAACTACCTTTGCATCTTATTTCAATTTTATGCTTAAATATTTAGTTCAATGTTCTGAAATCGGTGCCGGAACTCGCGGAAGCAGTCTTGGTCCGGATGCGATAATGATGGCATCGTTGAATGAAGAAAGTGAGTTGTTTAACAGGTATCCGTTTGAGCAAATCCCAGATTTGAATGATTCTTTATTCGAGCCGACATCAACCCCAAATGCATTGCGCATTAAGCAAATGCTGGCTACTTGGGCCGCTCAATCTGAATCTGTCCTTCGGAATATGCGTATGGGTAAAGTACCTGTGATACTTTCTGGAGACCACGCTTCAGCTGGTGGAACTATCGCAGGAATAAAAATGGTTCACCCTGATAAAAGACTCGGTGTTGTGTGGATAGATGCACATGCTGACCTGCATACGCCTTATACATCGCCTTCTGGAAACATTCATGGAATGCCTTTAGGTGCAAGTATCGCGACTGATAATTTGGATATGCAACGCAACACACCGAATGAGGAAACAGTGGACTTTTGGGAACGCATGAAAAATTTGGGTGGTATCTCACCTAAAATCCTACCTCAAGATTTGATTTTTGTTGGAGTGCGAGACACCGAGAAGGAAGAGATTCATTTAATGACGCAGCACAATATCATCAATTATGAAGTTGCTGAAGTAGATGACATGGGTATGTTTAAGATTGGCAAAGAAATTTTAGAAGAATTGGGTGAATGTGATATTATTTATGTCTCGTTTGATGTTGATAGCATGGATCCGGATGAAGTATCATACGGAACGGGAACGCCTGTTCAAGATGGAATCACTCCAGATCAAGCTAAGAATCTTCTTACGGTGCTTCTAGCTGATCCAAAAGTATGTTGCTTTGAAATGGTGGAGGTAAACCCTTTGCTGGATAAAAAGGGAAATAAAATGGCGTCCACGGCACTTTCTATTTTAGAAAAAGCAGTTTATACACTTGAAAACAGATAATATTATATGACAATTATTGAGGACATAGCTGCCGCCACGATTTCTTTCCTGAAAGATTCATATGATTTTAATGCTGAATTGAATAACATTCAAATTGATCAAACGCGCAAAGAGTTTAGTGGTGATTATACGCTGGTAGTTTTCCCGTTTGTAAAGGCTTTGAGAATGAAGCCTGAGGATGCAGGATCTTCTATTGGAGAATACCTTGTTTTGAATATTGATGCAGTTGAAAGCTTTAATGTGATCAAGGGTTTTTTGAATTTGTCATTGAGTGATGCATATTGGACTCAAGAGTTGGTTAGAATTTCTGCCGATAGTAATTGGTTGACTGCCTCAACCTCAAAAGATTTGGTATTGGTTGAATACAGTTCACCTAACACCAACAAACCGTTGCATTTAGGCCATCTTAGAAATAATTTTCTGGGTCATTCAGTAAGCTTAATAAAAGGCTTTGATGGAAACAAAGTGGTGAAAACTCAGATCATAAATGATCGGGGAATTCACATTTGCAAAAGCATGTTTGCATGGAAGATGCATGGTAAAGGTGAGACACCTGAATCAAGCGGTTTAAAAGGCGATAAGCTGGTTGGAAAGTATTACGTGATGTTTGATGAACATTACCGTGCTCAGATTAATAAGCTCGTTAAAGATGGAATGGAAGAGGAGCAAGCAAAGAAGGAAGCTCATCTTATGAAGAAGGTTCAGGAAATGCTTTTGAACTGGGAAAATGGTGATCCTGAAACAGTGGCGCTATGGAAGATGATGAATTCTTGGGTTTATGAAGGGTTTAACAAAACGTATACCCGAATGGGAGTAGAGTTTGATAAGCTCTATTATGAATCAGAGACTTATTTAAAAGGCAAGAACATCGTTCAAGATGGACTGTCAAAAGGATTGTTTTTTAAAAAGGATAACGAATCAGTTTGGATTGACTTGGAGCCAGATGGCCTTGATCAAAAATTATTGATTAGAGCCGATGGTACAACGGTTTATATGACCCAAGACATAGGAACAGCGGTTCAACGTTATGAAGATTACCCGGAATTGAAGCAAGTGGTTTATACTGTGGGTGATGAGCAAGATTATCATTTTAAAGTCCTCTTTTTGATCCTTGAAAAATTAGGTTATGAATGGGCTTCTTCTTGCAGGCACTTAAGTTATGGCATGGTTGATTTGCCATCAGGTAAAATGAAGTCGCGTGAGGGAACTGTTGTGGATGCTGATGACTTGATGGATGAGGTAGTGGAAGCTGCACGCGCATCTTCTGAAGAAAAAGGCAAGCTTGACGATATGAGTGAAGCCGAGCAAAAAGAGCTTTTTGAAATACTGGGGGTTGGAGCATTGAAGTTTTACCTATTGAGAGTTGACCCTAGAAAACGGATGATGTTTGACCCAACTGAATCAGTTTCTTTAAATGGAGATACAGGACCTTTCGTTCAATATACTTACGCAAGATGCAAGGCGGTTTTGCGAAAAGCGGGCGATTATTCTATTGGAAACGAAGTGGAGTTAGTAGAAAAGGAACGCCAACTTTTGAGAAATTTACTTGAGTTTAGAAATACAGTATCTCTTGCAGCTGACGAAATGAACCCAGCGACCATTTCTAATTACTGCATTGAAATTGCGAAAACTTATAATCAGTTTTATCACGATAATCAAATCCTTAAAGCTGACGAATCTCTGAAAGGATTCAGACTTGCCTTGACTGCTTTGACAGCTGAGACCATTAAAACAGCAATGGGATTGTTAGGAATTAGAGTTCCAGAAAGAATGTAGTATGAATCATTCGTGATTCTTTAATCAAAAATTACCTTTGCCATCCCTTGAAATAAAGCGCTAAAAGCATGTTTGAAAGTTTATCAGAAAAGCTAGAGAAGTCATTTAAAATCCTGAAAGGTCAGGGTCAGATTACTGAGATTAATGTCGCTGAGACCATGAAGGAGATACGCAGATCCTTGTTGGATGCGGATGTTAACTTCAAGATTGCAAAAGATTTCACCAATACCGTTAAGGAAAAAGCTCTAGGTCAAAATGTTTTAACGGCTGTTTCTCCAGGCCAATTATTGGTGAAAATTACCAGAGATGAACTTGCTGCATTAATGGGTGGTGAGAGTGAAGAAATTAACCTCACCGGCAAGCCTGCAGTTATTTTAATGGCGGGCCTTCAAGGTTCAGGTAAAACAACTCATACAGGTAAGATTGCTCAATTCTTAAAGAATAAGCGCGGTCGCCAAGTTATGGTTGTAGCATGTGACGTTTATCGTCCAGCAGCGATTGATCAGTTAGAAGTAGTAGCAAATCAAGTAGGTGTAGAGATTTACACCGAAAGAGGGAATAATGACCCTGTAAAGATCGCCCAAAACGCGATTAAACTTGCTCAGAGCAAAGGAATTAATACGGTTATTGTCGATACTGCAGGACGACTAGCAGTGGATGAGCAAATGATGAATGAGATTGCTGCAATCAAGAAGGCGATCAACCCATCAGAAACACTTTTCGTTGTGGATTCTATGACAGGACAAGATGCAGTGAATACTGCTAAAGCCTTCAATGAACGAATCAATTTTGATGGAGTAGTCTTAACAAAACTGGATGGTGATACGCGAGGTGGTGCAGCGCTTTCTATTCGCAATATGGTTGAGAAGCCAATCAAATTTGTTGGTATAGGCGAAAAGATGGATGCATTGGATGTTTTCTATCCGAGCAGAATGGCTGATCGTATTCTTGGCATGGGCGATATTGTTTCATTGGTCGAAAAAGCCCAAGAACAATATGATGAAGAAGATGCCAGAAGAATTCAAAAGAAGATTGCCAAGAATAAATTCGATTTCAATGATTTCTTAGGTCAGATCAACCAAATCAAGAAGATGGGTAACATGAAAGACCTAGTCGGAATGATTCCTGGAATGGGAAAAGCCATGAAGGATGTTGATATTGACGATGATGCTTTCAAAGGAATTGAAGCTATTATAACTTCTATGACCAATGAAGAAAGGGAGAATCCACATGTGATTAAAGGAAGCAGAAGACAGCGAATTGCTTCTGGAAGTGGGACATCCGTGAATGAAGTGAATAAGCTTTTAAAGCAGTTTGAAGATATGCGTAAAATGATGCGCGTGATGAATGATAAAACAAAAATGAGCCAAATGATGCGTGCGATGAAGAACATGCCTGGCGCGCCTAAAGGCTAGAATTAAATGGAGTTATTAGACGGTAAAGCAGTATCAAAACAACTCAGAAATGAGTTGGCAGAAGAAGTGAAAATTATGGTCGCAGCAGGTCGTAGACCTCCGCATTTAGCTGTAATATTAGTGGGTAAAAATGCTGCTAGTGAGACCTACGTTAATGCTAAAGTGAAGGCCTGTAAAGAGGCTGGTTATGAATCATCATTGTTGCATTTCCCACCAGAGATAAGTCAAGAGATGCTCTTACATGGCATCGATGAATTGAATGAAAATGAAGATTTAGATGGGTTTATTGTTCAACTTCCTTTGCCATCACATATTGATGATAAGACTGTAATCGAACGAATTCTTCCTGCTAAAGATGTCGATGGATTTCATCCAATCAACGTGGGTAAGATGGCTCTAGGACTCGATGCTTTTATTTCTGCAACACCAGGTGGGATCGTTGAGTTACTCAAGCGATACAAGATTGAAACAGAAGGAAAGCATTGTGTGGTTTTAGGACGAAGTAATATCGTAGGCGGACCAATGAGCATATTGATGCGCAGGAATACATATCCAGGAAATTGTACAGTAACCATAGCTCACTCAAGAACCAAAAACATAAAAGAAGTTTGCAAAACAGCGGACATTTTAATCGCTGCCATTGGCAAGCCTGATTATGTCACTGCAGACATGGTAAAAGAAGGTGCTGTTGTTATTGATGTTGGAATCAATCGAGTGGATGATGATACGCGTGAAAGAGGTTATCGATTGACGGGTGATGTTAAGTTTGATGAAGTTTCTAAAAAGTCCAGCTTTATTACGCCAGTTCCCGGTGGAGTAGGACCAATGACCATTGCATACTTGCTCAACAATGCAATGATCGCTGCTCGAAAGAGGGATTAAATAATGTCTTTTTAGTTAAGAAAACATAGTTTTAATAGAGTGTTTTCTTTCAAGTCAAGCAGAAGTTTAAAGCAAAAAAGGATTGCATATTGCACCAGCATCTACCATCCATGCTTTGGTTGTGTTAGCTGAGATTTCTTTATGTGACCTAATAGGTGAGGCCTTAATTACTCAAACTTCTGTTATTTAACTTTTTATTGTTCGCGCAAGTTTGCTTAAACTTGGAAGAAGTTGAGGGTAGATTTAGTCGCTAACTTGCCAAATGTGGGTGAATGAAGTGAGGATTAGAGCGAGACCGATACCAAGTTTACATGAACAAAATAAAGCGCATATTTTTCTTTTTGGTTACAGGTGTTCTCGTACACATAAGTCATATTTCATTCGCACAGATTGAACCCCAATTCAAGTTTTATCTTGCGTTTGAGGATGCGAAGAATGAAAAAGATACTGTGTGGTATGGTATTGATGAATCGGCTGATTTAATGCAAATTGATTCAATTTTCGGAGACACAAATACTGTTTTCGATACGACTTCATTTCAAGTCTTTTATTGGACAAATGATACTGTTGTCTCTAAAACGATTGTCAGTGGGACCGATGAACCTGAATGGAGTGCCTTCATTTCGGCATCAAAATTCGAGTTGCCAATCGTAATGAGATGGGATACCAATTTATTACTGAGCAATGATCTTCCGATTGAAATAAGACGTGCTTGGGCTCAGAGTAATTACTTTAATGAATTTATTGCAGGGCCGTTAGATTTCTTTGAAGATGGTTCTGTAAATCTTGATCCTTTTATGGAAGGAGGTGGCACGGGATAGCACTTTCCGTTAACTTTTAAATTTTCTGAGATCCCACTTAATTGGATTGGTATACAACAAGTTCATTCATCAGACAACTTTATAATTCAGGGTAATCCTATTTTAAATGAGTTAAAAATCGAGGCTAATCGCCCCCTTTTGACAGAGTATTACATTTTAAATTCCTTTGGTCAAAGGGTAAACGAAGGTTCAATAAGTCAATTATCAACCACCATAGACGTCAGTCATCATCCGTCTGGAAATTACTACCTCATTATTAATTCAGATTCTGGTACTCATGAAATCCATCCATTCATTAAGAGATAGTCTCCATTGGTTTTTCTCAATAGCATTGCTCTTATCATCTTTTGTATCTCAAGCACAGGTTGAACCCCAATTCAAGTTTTATCTTGCTTTTGAGGATGCGACCAATCAAAGAGATACAGTATGGATAGTTATTGACACTAATGCAACTGAGGAATTTTTGGATTCAACACTAGGCGAGACAAATGAGATATTAGATAGCACAAAATTTCAAACATGGGTTTTAACAAATATGAACGACAGTGTTCTAAAAACTCTATGTTTTCCATTGCGAGTTATCAACTCTTACTCGATTTATATTAAATCCCGAAATGGTGAATTACCTATAACAATGCGTTGGGATACTAACTTATTAAATAATCACAATCTACCTTTTGAATTTAAGAGTGTTTGGGTAGAAAACAATTACTTCAATGTATTTGTAGCTGAGACCCTGAATATAAAGGAAGTTGATTCTGTTTTTTTAGACCCTTTCTTTGAGGGTGGAGGTCCAGGTGAACACTTCCCACTTCAAGCGACCTTTTCTGATAAAATAAGTTATTTGAACGTATCAGAAATTGGTGATGACAACAAAGGCATTAAAATATTCCCTAACCCTACAGCTGATTTATGAACTATTGAGATTTCCAGCAAAATTTCTGAAACGGATGCTTACTTAAGGACATTGTCTGGCGAATTGATCGAACGGTTTCAATTAGCTGATGGAATTAATTACTTGAACACTCAATCAATGAATTCTGGGGTATATATTCTTAGCATTATTGGTGCTCAATATACTGTTCATGAACCCATTGTCATCAGCCGGTAAGAATATATTTCTCTAATTTTTACTCGATCTTTTGGAATCATTCTGCTTAAGGTCAACCGCAAGGAAAAATCCATCGCTGCTCGAAAAAGAGATTAAAAAAAGCCTATTTCAATCGAAATGGGCTTCTCTTTTTAAATTTCTATCGTTCTATTTCTTGAAAACGTCAGCCAAGAAAGCTTCTAGCTTTATCCAGCTCTGTTCGTCCGCTTCTTTATTATAAGCCAAAGGAAGATCAAACTCTTTTCCTTTTTCCGTAGCCTCTGGGTTAGTGAAAGCATGCACAGCGCCTGGATAATTTACAAATTCATATTCTACACCGGCTGTTTCCATTTCGGATTTGAAAGATTCAATCGCCTCAGCTGATACAAAAGGATCGTCCTCGCCATTCATTACCAATATCTTTCCTTTTACCGAACCAGGTTGAGCTGGCTCAATGGCTCCAATGCTGCCATGCAATGTAGCTACAGCATCTAAGTTAGCGCCTTGACGAGCCATATTCAAAACCACTCCTCCACCAAAGCAATATCCAACTGCGGCAATTTCATTGGCATTTGTATTGCTGTTTGATCTCAATACATCCAATGCAGCATTGAAACGAGCTTTTGCACCATCAAAATCTTGCATAACTGCTCCAGCAAAAGCTTGCGCATCCTGAGGGTGTTCAGCTTGTGCGCCTTCTCCATACATATCCAATGCAAAAGCTACGTATCCAGCTTTAGCCAATTTCTCGGCACTATTTCTTGTATGCTCGTTGTGTCCCCACCATTCATGAACAATGATAACTCCTGGTCTTGGGCCTTCTAGGTTTTCATCATAGGCGAGGTAACCTTTCATGATAATACTGTCGCCTTCATAAGTTACTTCTTTACCCACAATTTTAGGTTCTGAAACTTCTATTTTTTCTGTTGTTTCTTCATTAGACTCGTTCGATTTAGATTCAGGGTTTCCGCAAGATACTGCGAGAGCAAGTGGAAGGAAATAGAGGATTTTTTTCATAATTTTTTAGGTTTTAGTTCAAAATAAAAGGGTTAATTATCTAAAATGTTCTCGTGAAGTTCATCTTCCGCACTTCTTTTTCTTTTCCAACGCTTATGGCTCCAGAGCCAATATTCGGGTTGCTCATGAATTGCATTTTCTAAAAGCCGGGTGTGTTTTTGAGTGATATAACCAAAAGGAACCTTTTTAGGATCTTCACAAACCACTTTAAAAACTACTTCAAAATGACCTCTTTTTACCTTTCTGATTTCTCCGTAAATCACAGGCATATCGTATTCAACCGCAAATTTTTCGGTACCGAATTGCAAGGCTGTTTCTTGGCCTAAAAAGCGCAGCCAATAAGCGCGCTGTTTTTTACTGGGAGATTGATCAGAACCAAAAATCGTGGCGGTTAATTCATCGGTTTTTGAAGCTAAATTCTCTCTGATTTCATGAATAGAAAGCATGTCAAGACCATATTTTGATCTGCTGTGTTTAACCTTCTCGTTCATAAACTTGTTGCTCAGTGGCGTGAATAAGGCAACAGCTTTGTGCTTAATGCTCTGGTCTATACCTTGCGCAAAAAGCTCCCAATTTCCATAGTGCCCGCCAACTAATACAACGCGCTGGCCCTTTTCAAGAAAAGGATCGAAGACTTCAGGATTTAAAAACTTCATGCGCTGCATCACTTGCTCTTCAGTAATGCTGAATCCTTTTAGACTTTCTACTACCAAATCACACAGGTGGTGGTAGAACAAACTTTCAACTCGCTTGATTTCGGATTCGCTGAGGTGTGATAATGAGTTTTTAAGGTTTGTGCTGACTACCTTTTTGCGATAACCTAAAATCCGGTAAATGATAACATAAAGTCCATCTGATATAATATACAAACACCAAAACGGAAGCCTTGATAAAGGAATGATAATGACATAGTATAAAAGGCGGGTAAGCATTTCGGGCGAAGTTAGAGGAGAATACCTTTTGATTGCTATACCTTGTGAATATTGATCTGCAGTTTTCAACATTTAGTAGTCATCAACCTTTTGACATGTATGATTCATTTCGGACTATTCTTCGCGTTCTTTGTTTTGTGCGAATAGAACTGAATAAAGATCTTAAGCCGTTCAATACATTTGGATTGTCGAGTGTATCCGAACGTTTGATTCACCTCTCACAACCTGCGGAGTTGGATGAGTATTTTAACGAATACAGAGAATTACCAACCTTGGTACTTGGAGGAGGAAGTAACATGTTACTTACACGCGATTTGCCGGGGACAACGCTGCGCATTGAATTTCCTGGGATTGAATTAATTCATGAGGATAGTGATCATTACTATGTTAAGGTTGGGGCGGGTGTAGTTTGGCATGACTTTGTTTTAGTTGCAATCTCCAAGGGCTGGGCTGGCGTTGAAAACTTGTCTTTAATTCCAGGGAGTGTTGGAGCTGCACCAATGCAGAATATCGGTGCGTATGGAGTTGAAATCAAAGAAGTGTTTGATTCTTTAGATGCCTTTATAATTGAAGACAAACGCTTTGAGACATTCTCTAAAAATGACTGTAAATTTGGTTATCGTGAAAGTGTTTTTAAGCGAGAGCTGAAGAATAGGGCCATTATCTCTTCAGTTACCTTTAAGTTAAACAAGACTCCAAAATTCAATACGAGTTATGGGGCTATCGATGCAGAGCTTGAGCGAATGAAAGTCAGTGAAGTTAGCATCAAGGCAGTGAGTGATGCAGTTATCGCAATTCGTCAAAGTAAACTTCCCGATCCAAAGAAAATTGGAAATTCAGGTAGTTTCTTTAAGAATCCAGTTATTACCACCTCTCATTTCAATGTTTTGAAAGAAGATTTTCCGGAAATAGTTGGTTATGAAGGAGGCGAGGGATTAACTAAAGTGGCAGCCGGATGGCTTATTGAAAAAGCTGGTTATAAAGGAAAGCGTATCGGTAACTATGGTGTGCATGATAGACAAGCTTTGGTTTTAGTAAATCATGGTGGTGCAACAGGTGCAGACGTTTTAGCGCTATCAGATGAAATAATTTCTGCAATTAAATCACAGTTCAAAATAGAGCTGGAAAGAGAGGTGAATATTATTTGATCGCATCGAGCGCAGACTGAAACTCCTCAGAGGTGCTATCTACCCAATAATCATCGTCCATCGAAATCATATCTTGAATGAAATTCCTGTCTGGAAGGATTTTCGCTTCAAATTGGTGAATTTCGAATAACCTTCCTGTCACCTTGATTTCTTCAAAATGATCGGTGTCAACAATTTTGAAGAAACTCTTGTTATTCGGGTACTTTCTATAAATCGGAAAATCCATGGTTCTTTTCTGCTATCTAATTTCGATATTCAAACGTAATTGATAGTGATGAGTTCGGTCATTATTTCTAATTCTGCAAAACATGATTTCACAAAACAAGTATTATATCTCTGGACGCACCAAGTTTGAAGCACAGGATTTTGAAGGTGCTCTTAAAGACTATTCGGATGCTATTGGTGAAGAGGAGAATCCCTCAATTTATAGCGAAAGGGCAGTTGTCTGCTTCTATCTGAAGAATCTTGAAGCAAGTATGGCGGATATGAATTATGCCGCGACCCTTGAACCAGAAAATCCTTACCGATATTCCAGCAGGGCTTTTATCAAAGATGCTATGGGAGATACTGAAGGCGCGATTGCAGATTATGAAATTGCCATAAAGCTTGATCCTGAGGATAGTATTGCATACAACAACTTGGGATTGTTGCAAGAAAAACTAGGTTATAAGGCCAAGGCTAAAGAGTATTATGATAGCGCTGATTCGTTAGCTGAAGTTGACAATCTGCTTGAAAGAATTAAAAAGAAAAACTTTAATGAGTTTGTTGAAAGTGTCGATGCTGCCGCTGAGGAGCAGAAGGCAAGAAAAGAAATGAGCCTATTTGTTCTAATGCGCAATACCTTAACTACAAAAAGTGGTTTTAAGGAATACATTGACTTTTTAAAGAATGGATTTAAAGCGAGATAGGGTTTCATTTTTAGATAGACTTGCCACTGAAGTCAAGAATGCTGAAGGTGAACGCCCTTTATTGGTCGTCTTGCCCAATAGAAGATCACTTTTTGTGTTGGCTTCAAAGATTGGGACTGAAAACGAAAACGTTGAGCTAACTACCATTGATGATTTAATGCAAAACATTTCAGGTTTGAAGCTCATTGAGCCTGAAGAGTTGCTTGTTTCTTTTTTTGAGTCCTATTGTAAATCGGAAAAAGTCCCTCAATCATTTGATAAATTTTCAACTTGGGCCGTTACGTTTTTAAGCGATGTTAACGATGTTGACTTGCACTTAGGAGATATTGATTCCCTTTACAAACACATTCAAGAATATCATCAAACGGGTGAGGTTTTTGATGTTGATAATGCGGGACCTATTGAAGGCTCCTTTCTCCGGTTTTGGCAACGACTGCCTAAGTATTATAAAACCTTACGCGAAGAGCTTGATCGGTTAAGATTAGCCTATCGCGGTCTTATATATCGATCGGTTGCAGAGAGCGCAGAACTAAATAGCTCTGAACTGGAGTTGTTCCTTGGGAATAAGGTTGTTTTTTGGGTTGGAATTATTCCCGGTAATCCCAGCGAAAGAAAGCTGCTCGATTGGGTCAGTGTAAAATCAAAGCTTAGACTTTTTGCCGATGTTGATGAGTATTACATATCTGGTTATTACCATGAAGCTGGTCGGTTGTTTAGGGAATTTCCTTTGAATGAAGATGTGAGTTGGCGTGTTGATTTGCTCAGAAATATTGAGAAGCAAATCACCTATCATCCCCTTCCTGGTAAAATTGCTCAGGTAGTTCGGGTTAAGCAAATTTTAGAGGAGGTCGGAAGAGATAATTGGAAGGATACCGTTGTTGTTTTGACCAATTCTTCGATGTTATTGCCTTTCATGGAAGTGTTCGAAAAGGATAAAGACATCATCAATATCACCAGCGGTTTTCCGGTCCGCAACACATTGATACATCGTTTTGTGATGACTTGGATGACGTTGCAATCAACCGCTACTAATCGCAAAGGAGAGCGCTTTTTTTACTACAAGCATTTAGAGGAGTTTTTGGAATACCCAATTGTCAAAAATTGGCTCAGTGGATCACTTAACTGGCAAAAGTTAAGAGATGAGATAGTGGAAGGAAATATTAAGTTTATTCCGATTTCATGGCTGAAGGAAAAAATGTCCGTTGATTTATTTGCTGAAAAAGCCTTCTTTTTATTATTCGATTGGGATACAGATGTCAATGGCGTTTTTCAAAGAATAAACGATGTATTGTCGCAATGGAGTGAAAGTATCACTGATTTGGGCATTGCACATATTGAACAAAAAGCCATCGCTCATTACATTGAGAAGTTGAAACTTTTAATGTCTCAGTTTAATGAACTATTACCTGAGAATGACCTTAAGTCATTGAAAAAGTTTGTGCACCGACAAGTTGGATATTCTAAATTATTTATTGAAGATCCCAAGAACGATGCTCTTCAAGTTATGGGAATGCTTGAGACAAGAATGATCGATTTTAAGCATGTAATAGTATTAGGTGCAACCGATGATGAGCTTCCAGGAAATCCAGCACTGTCAACCCATATTCCATTTATTCATCGCAAAGCTTATAAACTGCCCACACGGAAGGATACAGAAGCATTGATTGCCTATCATTTTTATAGATTGATACAACGGAGTGAGCGATTGGATATGGTCTATAATTCTACTTCAGAGGCTTTGACGAGCGGTGAACCATCTCGGTATATGCTTCAAATAAGAGAGGAGCTTTACGAGGAGAATAAGAATATTTCTTTGGAAACAGCTTCATGGAATGTAAAAGTGAATGCGAAAGATTTAGAACCCACCCTCATTCATAAGACGGAAGATGTGCTAGAAGATGTGAAAGCTTTTCTATCTCGAAGCGTATCTCCTTCGGCATTGAATAAGTTCATTAATAGCCCTTTGGAGTTTTATTATTACTATGTACTTAAACTAAAAGAGCAAGATGAGGTAGAAGAAGATATTGAAGCTCGCACATCAGGAACCATTATACACAGCGTTTTAGAATGGGTTTATAGGCCATTCGAAGGGAAAGTGATTTCACAGAGTGAGTTGAAGAAAATCATGGAGAAAACAGATGAAAAAGTGGAGGAGCTTTTTTTACAGAAATTTCAAGAAAGTGATTTGAAATCAGGACGAAATCTTTTGATATTGGAGATGTCAAAATACTATGTTCAAGCTTTTATCTCTTTTGATTTAAAGGATATGAGCGACAATGGTCCAGTTACATTAGTGAAGATTGAGGATCGACTTTCTTTTAATACCCAAGTTTCTGGCATAGATGTGCGACTTTTTGGTTTTGCAGATAGAATAGATAAGCGTGATGGGGTTTATAGAATCATTGATTATAAAACGGGCATGGTGGGTTCTTCTGAATTGAAATATGACCCAGAAGCTTTGCCTTTTGAACGAAAGCTGAGCAAATCGATGCAATTGGCTTTATATAAGTTCATGTATTGTAATATTCATGAACTTAATGACGAAGAAGTTGAGCCTTTCATCATTAGTTTTCGAAATTTCAAGGAAGGTTATCAAGGTTTAAAACCATACAAGGGTTTTGACTCAACAGTTATGGAAACGATTCCTAAAGTTTTAAAACAAGTAATCGATGATTTACTTGATCCTACGCAGCCATTTCAGCATAATGAGGAATCGGAGTATACAACCTTTTAAAGGAGGTTAGAGAGTAATAACTCCTGTTTGTAGAAGTCCTTTAATTGAATTAAAGGCGTACAGGTATTCTCCTTTTTCAAGACCAAGCACTGGAATCACGAATTCGTTTCCGTATAGTAAATCAATACTCCTTACTTTTTTTCCATCTAAATTGATCAAATCAAATCTTAATGGACGAGCTGCAGAGCCTGAAACACGATAGAGCAGAAAGCGCTCTGTTTGCTTCAGTTTCAGTGTTACGTTATCTTGACTTCTTTTTAGCATTGTATATTCTTGTCAACCTAAAGACGAGCGCTTGCTTCATCAAGTTGGTTATTGGCTATTTTTAGATTAATAGAGGTCATTTTTGATCAACAGGATTGCTGACAAAGCGATAACCTACGCCACGAATACTATGAAAGTGAATTGGGTTTTTTGGGTCCCGCTCAAAGTTTTTTCTGAAACTCAGAATGAAATTATCAATACTTCTTGTGCTCGGATACACATCAACACCCCAAATCAGATCAAGCATTTCATCTCGACTTACAGTTTCACCATCTCTATTAACCAATAATCTCAAAAGCATCATTTCTTTTTTGCCAATATCGATAGTATGACCGTTGAATGTTTTTGCCCTGTGTTGGTCAAAATAAATCACATTGTCTCCAAATGAAAGTTCGGAGATTCCAATTTTGTTGTCGGATGATCCGCGTTCAAGCAATCTTTGAACACGAAGAAGAAGTTCTTCTAAATCAAATGGTTTTACCAAGTAGTCGTCTCCACCAATCTTTAAACCCATCACACGATCTTGGGCGGAGTTTTTAGCGGTAAGAAACAGAATAGGAACTTTACGATTCTCCAGGCGAATGGAGCGACATACCGAAAATCCATCCATATGCGGGAGCATTACATCCAGCAGGATTAGATCAAACCGCTCATGATGAAATCGTTCGAGGGCTTCTTTGCCATCTCTTGCTGGCACGATCTCATGCCCTTCCAGCTCAAGGTTAAGTTTCACCACCTCAAGCAAGCGCTCTTCATCTTCTACTAAAAGTATTCGCTTAGACATTTATGCAAATCTAAAACGCGAAGTGTCTTATTTCTCGTCTATGGCTAGGAATGAACTAACATTTCATTTTCAAAACCTTATGCTTCTCAAAATGGTTTACAATACCGACTTTTGAATGATGCGAAAGCTGCTTTTCTTTTTATTATTTATCAATGTATTTTCTTTAACCGCGCAGGATCATTGTGCTTCGGATAAGGAAAACTTGCGTGAACAACATTCTGACTCAGAGTTTGATGAGGGGATTCAGCTTTTAAATGCTCTATCTGCTGAATTCGAATTTGATCAAAGCAGTGCTTCTGTTCGCGATGGTTTCAAAGAAGTTACAATTCCCGTTGTAGTTCATGTTCTTTATCGAGAAGAGGAAAACAATATTTCATACGAGCAGATTCAATCTCAAATTGATGTTTTGAACAGGGATTTTAATGCGGAAAATGGTGATTTGGATAAAATTCCTGAGGTCTTTCGTGCGTTGGCGACTTCAGCTCAAATACGGTTTAGACTAGCAGATAAGGATCAATACGGTAATTTCACGAAAGGTGTCACGAGAACCCTTACTACGGTTGAAAATATTGGCACGGAGAATTTATATCATCAGTCTACTCGTGGTGGACGTGATCCTTGGCCTCAAGTTCATTACATGAATGTTTGGGTGTGCGAATTAGAGGGTAATACGCTTGGTTTTGCAATCCTGCCAGGTTCAAAAATGTCTGAAAGAGATGGGATAGTTATGAGCCCGAGGGCTTTTGGAACTTTAGGCACTGCGAAAGAGCCTTATAACTTAGGGAGAACATTTGTGCATGAAGTGGGTCATTATTTGGGACTGCGTCATCTTTGGGGAAGTGATGATGAAAGTTGTAGTTCTACAGACTACATAAGTGATACTCCAACACAGCTGAAAGAGAATTTTGGGTGTAAACCATTCCCTACTTATTCATGTTTAGGTCAGCCAAATGGTGATATGTTTATGAATTATATGGATTATGGAAATGATTCCTGCATGTATTTGTTTACTCAAAGACAAGTCGATTTGATGCACCTAGTGATGAAAACAAATCGCAGTGCATTGTTTCATAGTGAAGGTTTTACAGGAATAGTTGCCGAGAGAAATCTGAGCGAATTGAAAATTTACCCTAATCCTTCTGAGGGAATATTTCATGTAGAGTTTGGCGAGCAAACTCCGAGTAAGATTGAGTTGGTCAATATGCTTGGTGATGTTGTTTATTCATATTCGCCTACTTCAAAAATTGAGTTGATTAATGTTCCCGAATTGCCTCCTGGTATTTATTCTTTGATCACTCCGTCTCAAATCAATCAAATTGTGATTCGTTAAAAATGAGATTCAGTTCAACTCACAACGCGGTGATTTATTCGATGCCCAGCGAATCAGGTTTTAAAATTTGTAGGCAAAATGATTTTGGAGTTTCATCATCAATGAATAATAGTGAATCATGTTTTGTGATTCGTCCTTTTGAGTCAGGATTGAAGCCTATGTTCATTCATGCTGAAATGGATCAAGGCATTGATCCATCTGAAATAGTTTTAGAGAATATGCCTTTGGCTCCATTAAGTGAAAGCGTAAATCAGGATCAATATTTAAAAACTATTTCAGCTGCGATAGAAAGATCAAAGGAAATAAATGGGAAAATTGTTCTAAGTCGAATTCAAGAACAGCGGATTAATTCCATTGATATCGGAGAAAGCTTGAAGAGCCTGCGTGGTAATTTTCCTGATTCATTCATTTATTTATTGATTTCGTCTGAGCGTGGCATTTGGATGGGCGCGAGTCCAGAAACATTAGTTGAAAAAGACTTTGAGTTGTATTCTACAATGGCTCTTGCGGGAACCAAATGGGGAGATGATCTTTTCAGTCAAAAAGAGTTTGATGAACAAATGCTTGTATCTCGAGATATAATGGATCGATTAAGCGATGAGGTTATTGAAGTAGGTGATGTTCATGAAATGGCTTATGGTGAGCTGCGTCATTTGAGAACCAACGTTAGATGGCAATCTGAAGATTCTATTATCAAGTTTGCTGAGCTATTGCATCCGACATCTGCTGTTTCTGGATTTCCTAGAAAAGAGGCCTATCAATTTGTTTTGGCTAACGAGACTCATCAAAGAAGTCTATATTCAGGATATTTGGGTTTAATAAATCCGAACGAAAAGAGTCAATTGTTTGTTAATCTAAGATGTATGAAGATTTACGAGGGTCAAATAAGAGTTTATGTGGGAGGAGGAATCAACGCAAAGTCTGAACCTCTAAGTGAATGGGAAGAAACGGAGAGAAAAAGTAATTCTGTAATGGAAGCATTGATACATGGGTGAGATTTCAAATATTAGTTCTGTTAGCACTTTAGTGGAGATAGCTGCTAGGAAAGGAGTGCGAGATGTCGTGCTTTCTCCGGGAAGCAGAAATGCACCTTTTATTATAAGCTTTAACGGTCATGGTGCCTTTAATTGTCAAAGTATTCTTGATGAGCGCTCAGCGGCTTTTGTTGCTTTGGGAATAGCACAGCAGCAAAAAAAACCAGTGATCTTGAATTGCACTAGTGGTTCAGCTGTCTTGAATTATTCTCCTGCCTTAGTTGAGGCTTTTTATCAAAATATTCCATTGATCGCAGTTACAGCTGATCGACCAAGTGAATGGATTGATCAAGGCGAAGGACAAAGCATGAGACAGGTAGGGTTAATGGAGAATATTTTGATTGGTTCATTTAACCTGGTTGAAGAGCACACTGAAGATGATCATTGGCATAATAATCGGCTTATCAATGAGGCTTTCGAAATGGCGATGTCATTATCTCGCCCTGTGCAAATAAATGTCCCTTTAAAGGAACCACTTTATGGAACAGTCGAATCCAATGAGGATTCAATCAAAACTTTTGATGTAATGATTCCAAAAGCTTTTTTGTCAGAAATTGACTTGGATTCCTTGGCTTCGGAATTCAATGCTGCTGAGCGTATTTTGGTTTTGGTTGCGCAGGGAAATGATAGCTTAAATTGCTTAGATGTTTTACGTGAAATGAATGCTGATTCTAAGGTGGCTATTCTCACTGAAACGCATGCCAATCTTTACCATTTAGGATTTGTAAGCTGTATTGATAGGACGATTGAGTCATTTTTGAAGTCACAATTGGAATCAGACTATGTGCCAGACTTATTGATTACGATAGGAGGAAATGTCATCAGTAAGAAGCTGAAGGCACTCTTTCGAAGACATAAAGCGAGTATTACCAATCATTGGAATTTTGGAGATGAGGTTATGGATTCATATCAGTCTTTAACAAGGCTTATAAAGGTGGACCCAGCTCCGGTTTTGAGTTTCTTAAAAGATCTCCCACAGAATACTCAATATCAATTTGGAAATAAATGGAGAGCTCAATTTTTTCAAATGGAGCAAAGGCACCTATCGTTTTTGGCCAAATGCCCCTATAGTGATTTGAAAGTATTTGAACTGATCAATGATTTTATTCCAGAGGGTGCTAATGTTCAAATGGGCAATTCAAGTGTTGTCCGATATTTTCAACTGTTTAATCAGCTTAGAAATGTCTCGTATTTCGGAAATCGAGGTGTAAGCGGTATTGAAGGTTGCACTTCTACAGCAGTCGGTGCTGCTCAGGCTTCCGATGATGTCACTTTATTTGTTAGCGGGGATCAAGCATTTCGTTATGATTCGAATGCACTTGCGGTGAAGAGTGGCACTGAAAACCTGCGCATCATAGTGATTAATAATAGCGGTGGAAATATTTTCAGAATTATAGATGGCCCTAAAGATCACCCTGTAAGTGAAGGATTTATTGAGAAAGTTGATGAGCATTCTATTCGAAAATTGGTAGAATATCATGATGTTGACTATTTGGAAGCGCACGACTTGAATTCATTAGAACAGTCTATTCAGTCCCTGATGGATCCCAAACGGATGATGTGTACAGTGCTGGAAGTATTTACGCCACGTATTGAGAGTCCGGAGATATTTAAGGAATATTTGGAGTTCTTAAAAGAGGCTAAGTAGTATGATGCTCGATTCAAAAAATCTATCTTCCTTTGTGAAGCGATGAATTACTTACGTCAGTTTCAATACAACGAAGAAATAATCGGGCGTTACATTGATGTCCTGAATGATCATCCCGAATCTCCAGAAATGGTCAAATCGCAGATAAGCCATTTACTCAATGCTTTGGATATGTGGGTTAATAGGATAGAGGGAAGCCAATCAAATACTGACGTGTGGCAAGTTCATAAGCCTGCTCAATTGCACGATCTTAATCAAAAATGTCATAACGCGATTTTTCATCTTTTAGAGATTGGAAATCTAAGAAAACTGCATACCTATGAGAACTCAAAAGGTGAAACATATAGGAATACGCTGGACGAGGTATTAACCCATCTTATTATCCACTCGGCTCATCATCGCGCTCAAATCTCAATGGCTTGGAGTGAAGTTGAAATTACTCCGCCAGTATGCGACTTTATTTTCTGGGCAAGAGACAAGAATCGATAGCCTTTTTCTACTTCAACATTTACGGGTTAATAATTTAAGAAGGCAGCGTCAAAGTAGCCTGCTGTCGAAGGGTACATTAGCACATTCCTAAAATTGTTTTTATACGTGCGATTTGCCAAACTATTAATTATCGGTCTTTTATCACTGCCCACTTTGCTTTTGGCGCAGATGACAATGACCTACGATCATGATCTGCTTAACTATAACAGAGGGCTAGAGCTTTTTGAAAAGCAGAAGTTCGGAGCTGCCAAAACACAGTTTGAGCACTCAATACTTACAGTTGATGATCAAAACTCGGAGATTAGCGCCAATGCTCATTTTTATGCAGCAGCTTGCGCAATTGAATTATTTCACAAGGATGCAGAGTTTCTCTTGAAGGAGTTTATTCGAAACTACAGCACCAGTCCAAGATCTTCTGAGGCTTGGTTTTTACTGGGGAATTTTAATTATCGAAAGAAGGATTGGCAAGACGCTATCAATTATTACGATGAAATTTCAGCTTCTGATCTTCCCGAACCTGAAAGAAGTGAATACCTCTTTAAAAAAGGTTATTCCTATTTTCAAGAAGAGGATTTAGAGCAATCTGCAGATCAGTTTTTCCAAATGAAAAACGAATCGTCCATTTATTATGCTCCTGGTGTATATTATTTTGCTCATATCAATTATGAGCAGGGTAACTATGCTACTGCACTGAAATCATTTCAAAGTTTAGAAAACCATCCGCAATTTGGAGAGGTGATTCCTTATTACATCGTTCAGATCTATCATTTTCAAGAAGAATATGATAACTTGATAGGTTATGGGAAACCTTTCTTAGAGGAAGAAGATGTAAAGAGAAAAGCTGAGATTAGTCGATTAGTGGGGGAGGCCTTGTACTATAAGTTGGCTTATGATGAGGCTATTCCATTTCTAGAGAATTTCATGGAAAGTCGTCTTCCTAAGCAAGGAGATGATTACTATGTTTTGGGTTATTCGTATTTCAGAAACAATAATTTCGATAAAGCTGCAGAGCAATTTTCTAAAATTTCCTACAGCGAGGATCTTCTAGGTCAGAATGCTTCCTACCATCTTGGTGAAACTTACTTGAAGGCTAATAAAAAGTCTTATGCCAGAAATGCTTATCGATCAGCTTCAAGAATGGATTTCGATTCAGGTTTAAAAGAAGATGCATTGTTTAAATATGCTCAATTATCCTACGAATTGAGCTACGACCCCTATGATGGGGCTATTGATGCTTTTAAAGAGTACATCGATGCTTATCCAAATACGGTACGAACTCAAGAGGCGTTCGATTACCTAGTTAATATTTACCTCACGTCTAAAAACTATGACGCTGCTCTTGCATCAATAGAGGATTATGAGAATCCTGACCTTAGGCTTCAAGAAGCTTATCAGCGAATTGCATACAATAAAGGAATATCCTTATTTCAGGATAGACTTTATAAGGATGCAATAGCATATTTTGACCGCTCTTTAAAATTTAAGTTCGATAAGATTATTGCTGCATCTTCAAAGTACTGGAAGGCAGAAGCTTTATATTATAGAGGTGACTATGGCAATGCAGTTAAATCGTATGAAGATTTCATTTACGCTCCAAGCGCTGTATTAACCCCGTATTTTAACTTGGCTAATTATAACATTGGCTATGCATTTTTTCAGCAGGATAAGTTTATCGAGGCTCCATCTTGGTTTAGAAGGTATACCTCATACAGCAGGGAAAAAGATCAAGTAAAACTTACGGATGCTAACCTACGAATTGGAGATTGTTACTTCATGCTGAACCAATACGATGCAGCATATGAGTATTATGAAATTGCGGTTAAACTAGGGAAGTCAGACCCCGATTATTCATTGTATCAAATGGCAATGACTCAGGGATTGATGAAAGATTTGAAAGGGAAAAAGAAATCACTAGAAAAGCTTACGTCAAGCTATCCTCAATCACATTACCTGGACGCTTCATATTATGAAATGGGTAGAGTTGATATTGCTTTGGGTAATAATCAAGATGCTCTAGATAAGTTCAATAAAGTAGTCGATCAATTCCCAGGTAGTAGCTATGTGAGAAAGGCCCTTGGAAGCATAGGTCAAACCTATTACAATCAACAAAAAGATGAAGAAGCACTTAAGGTTTATTTGAGAGTTGTTAAAGACTATCCAACATATGAGGACACTCGTGAGGCATTAATAGGTATCCAGAATATTTATACTGATAGAGGTGAAGTAGATAAATATGAAGAACTGATCGCATCATTGGACTTTATAAATATCTCTGATATGGCTTTAGATAGCATCAATTACGAGTCCGCAGAGAATCAGTATTTCAATGGTCAATGTAAAGAGGCTGTGGCAGCCTTCAATAAGTATTTAGATCGCTTTGATAAAGGAATATTTGCGCTTAATGCAAAGTTTTATCGGGCTGAATGTCTTTTCAAAATGGGACAAGAGGATCAAGCAATAAAGGATTACGAATACGTTGCTAATCAACCAAAAAACAAATTCTCTGAATCGGCATTGGTGAAAGCGGCTCGGGTTAATTATGCCAATGCAAATTATCCAGATGCCTTAGCTTATTATAAGCGGCTTTCATTGTTGGGTCAATATAAGAACAACCTGCTTGAGTCTCACATTGGTCAAATGCGGTGTAATTATAAATTGAACAATTTTCAAGGTGCAATTGCAAATGCGTTTATCACGCTTGAAGACGATAAGATTGATCAAAATATTAAAACTGAGGCTAATCTTATAATAGCGAAGTCTAACTTAAAGTTGGAAAGTCCTTCTGAGGCTCTTGAATATTTGGATCAGGTTATAGAGAATGGCGCTCCATCGCAGTCAGCAGAGGCAATGTACTTGAAATCAAGAATTAAGTTCAATAATGACGATCTGGATTCGGCTGAAGTGCTTGTTTTCGATTTAGTTGAAACCTATCAATCTCAATCGTATTGGTTAGGGAAAAGTCTATTGCTTCTCTCTGATATCTACGTGACAAGAGGCGACCTTTTTCAAGCAAAAGCCACGTTGGAAAGTATCCTTGAAAACTATGAAGACGAGGATGATGTGAAGCTCTCAACGCGTCAGAAACTGCAAACAATTGAGGAATTAGAAAAGCTTCCTGCAGAAGAAGAAATTCCGGAATTTGAAATAGAGTTTGATGAAAGCAACTCTGAAGAACCTACGAATGTTGAGACCGAATCACCGAATAATTCTGAAGACAATGAATAAGCATCTAACCATATTCTTTATTGCGTTGGGAATTGGTGCTCATTCTCAAGCCCAAGTATCTAGGTCTAATGCGGAGGATACTTTGAAAACAAAGATTATAACTGTCTTTGACTATAAGCCGACTATTAGTGATGCGAAAAAATTGGCCGAAACACCATCTGTTATAGATACTATTCTTCCAAAGCCTGAGGCTGTTTATCAGTTTGATACCAGAATGTTTAACACGAATTACGTCCCTGATAGTATCAATGCCGCTAAAATAAAAGGTGAACCTTTGGATCCATTATACAGAGGCTATATGAAAGGTGGATTGGGTAATGGGATTAATTACATGTTTGACGGTTATGTCAACTCTTTACGATCTAGAGAAGGAGAGCTGGGTGTTGATTTGCATGGTAAGGGCACTCAAGGAGTATTAAAGGATCTTCCTCCAGCTAACTATAATCAATGGCAAACAGCTATTAATGGAAAGAAATTCTTTAAAAAGCATTCATTATCCGGCAGGGCAGGCTTTGATAGAGAGATAATCCAATACTATGGATATGATTATAATGATAATGACGTATCTCCATTATACCTTGAATACCAAGGTAACGAAGATGTTTTCAAACAGGTTTATAATGAATTGTTTGCTGACGCAGAGTTAAAGAGTTTCTATACAGATTCTTCAAAACTCAATCATGTACTTAATTTACACTACGATTACTTTACGGATAGAAACGCAGCTAACTATGAACATAATATAGTTCTCAGTGCCTTAGGTTCTAGGTATTTTGGGAATCATCTCGGAAGCCTTGATTTCATGGCTGATATGAATAATGTGAATTATGCCGATGCATTCTATTTTGAACCGTTGGATACTGTTGCTCAGTCAAAAACAAATGCCATTTTGAGTCTAACACCTAAAATTACAAGTCAGGCTAAAAAATGGCGACTAGAAATTGGTGTTAAAGCTCAAATGGATTTAAGTGCAAATGCATCTAAACTGAGGGTTTACCCAGATATCTATGCGAAATACAATTTGGTTAAGGAAGTGATAATTCCTTATCTTGGAATCACTGGTGGTCTTTCTAGGAATAATTTAAACAACCTGACCGAGAAGAATCCATTTTTATGGCCAGCTTTAGCTCCTCTTCAAAACACAGATCGTGAGTATCACGCTTTTGGTGGATTTAGAGGGTCTGTATCTCAAAAATTCACTTACAATCTTCATGCAGGTTTTTATCGTGAACGAAATGCGCCACTTTTTGTGAATTATAACGCAAGTCAGTTCAATCCGAATATCACACCGTTTGGCGTGAATTACTTCACCATGGTATATGATACACTTTCAATTACTGAGTTTGGTGGAGAATTGACGTATCGTATAGATGAGAAGCTTCACATAGTTGCAGCGGGTGTTTTTAGAGATTATCAAACCGAAAGAGAAGTAGAAGCTTGGCAGCTTCCAAATTTTGAAGTTTCTACTGCGGGGTTTTATCAGTTGCGTAATAAGATCCTATTAAAAGCAGAGATTCATATTATTGGCCCTCGAAGTTCAAAGGGCTATAAGGAGTATATTGGACGTGATGATCCAGAAGCGGTTGGAGTTGAGCTGTTTGATGGCCAAGAAATAGCGGTTACAAGTACGACATTGAACCCAATTATTGATGCTAACATAGGATTGGAATATCGTTATACAGAGAAGCTTTCTGTTTTCATTAACTTGAATAATCTACTTATCCAGAGGTATCAGCGATGGAACAATTATCCAGTGCAGCGTTTCAATGTCATGGCGGGTTTGACCTATTCTTTTTGGAAGGAGTAGGTTCTGTTAATTGACTGTTGATAAAACCCTTGTATTTATTGGTATTTGAGGCAAACAAAAGCTGCCTTGAAGGTTATATTTGAGCGTTTTGTAAACCCCCTGTTTAATGAGTGAAGAAGAAAAACCTAAAAGCGAATATTCAGCATCCAATATTACGGTCCTTGAAGGCTTAGATGCAGTGCGTAAGAGACCTTCGATGTATATCGGAGATGTTGGAACACGAGGATTACACCATTTGGTATATGAAGTAATTGACAACTCTATTGATGAGGCTCTTGCGGGATATGCTTCATTGATAGATGTAACCATCAATGAAGACGATTCCATTACCGTAGTCGATGATGGTCGTGGTATTCCAGTTGACATGCATGAAAAAGAGAAAAAGTCAGCACTAGAGGTGGTAATGACAGTTCTTCATGCGGGAGGAAAATTTGACAAAGGTTCTTACAAAGTTTCTGGTGGTCTTCACGGTGTAGGTGTTTCATGCGTGAATGCTTTGTCAATCGATTTGAAAGCTACAGTATATCGAAATGGTAAAATTTATCAGCAAGAATATAAGATAGGAGTTCCTCAATATCCTGTAAAGGAAGTTGGTGAGGCAGATAAAAGTGGTACGGAAATATGGTTTAAGCCAGACGACACTATTTTTTCTACGACCGTTTACAATTTTGAGACACTCTCGCATAGACTGCGTGAGCTTGCTTATTTGAATAAAGGAATTCGTTTGTCGCTCACAGACAGAAGAGAGATGGACGATGATGGTGAATATTTAAAAGCAGAATATTTCTCTGAAAGAGGTTTAGCTGAGTTCGTTGAGTTCCTTGATGAGGGACGCGAGAAGTTGATTCCTGATACCATGTACATGGAAGGAGAGAAGAATGGCATTCCTGTTGAGATAGCGATGCAGTATAATACAACATTCGCTGAAAACCTTCATAGTTATGTGAATAATATCAATACCCGTGAAGGTGGAACCCACCTTGCTGGTTTCAGAAGTGGAATGACGCGTACGCTTAAAAAGTATGCTGATGAATCAGGTTTGCTTTCTAAGCTCAAGTTTGACATAGTTGGTGATGACTTTAGAGAAGGATTAACCGCTGTTATTTCAGTAAAGGTCATGGAGCCTCAGTTTGAAGGACAAACTAAAACCAAACTAGGTAACCCCGAAGTTCGCGGTGCAGTTGATCAGGCTGTAGGTGAAATGTTGTCCAATTACTTAGAAGAACATCCAAAAGAAGCTAAGTATATTGTTGATAAGGTAATTCTTGCTGCTCAAGCTCGTCACGCTGCTCGTAAGGCTCGTGAAATGGTCCAAAGAAAGAATGTTCTTACAGGAAGTGGATTGCCAGGAAAATTGGCCGATTGCAGCGAAAAAGATCCAGCCAAGTGTGAAGTGTTCTTAGTTGAGGGCGATTCAGCGGGTGGAACTGCAAAGCAAGGAAGGGATAGAAAGTTTCAGGCTATTCTTCCATTGAGAGGTAAAATTCTCAACGTTGAAAAAGCAATGCAACACAAGATTTTTGAGAACGAAGAGATTAAGAATATCTATACTGCACTGGGCGTAAGAGTTGGAACGGAAGAAGATAGTAAGGCATTGAATATGGAAAAACTCCGCTACCACAAGGTTGTCATCATGTGTGATGCGGATGTCGATGGTAGTCACATTGCTACTTTGATATTGACGTTTTTCTTTCGCTATATGAAAGAGTTAATTGAAAGAGGTTGCATATACATTGCAGCGCCACCCTTGTACCTTCTTAAAAAAGGAGCTCAACAGCGATACGCATGGAATGAAGAAGAAAGGGAACAGATTACATCTGAGCTTAAAGGAGCTGGAAAAGAAACAGGAATAGGGATTCAGCGCTATAAAGGTCTTGGTGAGATGAATGCTGAGCAATTATGGGAAACAACCATGAATCCTGAATTCAGAATGTTACGCCAGGTATCAATTGATAATGCTGCTGATGCAGATCATACTTTCAGCATGTTAATGGGAGATGAAGTTCCTCCAAGAAGAGCTTTTATCGAACGCAACGCGAAATACGCTAAGATTGACGTTTAGACACGTTCTTTCTGTTTAGAATCCGAGGCAATTAATGAATACCTAAGTTTAAGCGGGATGATTCAACTCTACAGAGTTGTTATTGTTCCGCTTATTTCTTTTGAATAGTTGCAGTCATCTGTCGCTAAGATTCGGTAAATGAATTTATCTCCTCGTTGCGCTTTTTCTGCACTTCCATTTATACTGCCGTTCCATGGCGTAAGTTCGTTGGTTTCATAAACTAAAGCTTGATCATTTGCACGATAAACTTGAACCGTAAATGCTGAGCACTTTTCTAATCCATTAGCAAACCAAGCGTCATTATGTCCATCATTGTCTGGTGTAAATGAATTCGGGATGAAGATTTTAAGTCCTCCATCAACAAACACTTCTTGTGAAAGATTAGCAACACATCCTTCCGCACTAATTGCAGTGAGCTTAATGCTATGTGCACCTTCAGTTGCCTTTAGAATAATGTTGCTTCCTTGACCAGATTCCTCATTCAATGACCAATTATACTTGTTAGCGCTAGGCTCACAAGAAAGTTTGATAGATTGCTCAAAACAAGATTCTGAAGATATGATAGAGTAACTTATAATAGGGGTCGGTGCCTCGAAAATCTGAATGGATTTTTTCACAGAATAGGTTTTATTCTCTTGATCGAAAATCATGACTACTTCATGCTCACCAGCATCAATAAAAGTGAACTCACATGAACTTCCTTCAACGACATGAATCCCATCAAATATCCAACGCACATTAGAAAGAGCATTAGATGATGGATTAAAATGAACAGTATTATCTATACATTGAATACCCGCTGCTTTGAAGTCTATTTGCTCAGTAATAACACTTTGATTCTTTGTAGTTTGATCGGAATTACTAATTGCAATACTTGCAGCCTTTATATTGGTTTTTTCAGGTTCTTGTGCTGAATTAAGTTTGTTTTCAGATTGTTGAATAGGACTTACCAGTTCAAGAGAGACTAATTCAATTTCATGCCTTTCCTGAGGCTTATGATCCAATGGAGTGATAATAGAAACATCAACGGCCTCAAAATGAGTTAAGGCATCGCTTGTTACTAACGCAGTAGGCTCAATAGTATCAAAGGGTGATTCTATGACACCATCATATGTAGGCAGTAATGAGAAGCCCAACACTAAAATGGCGGTGGTTAAAATGCCACCAAAAAAGGCAGCGTTTATGTTTGAACCTGAAACTGCGGACCTAGGTAATTCGCGTTCAATATTGGCCCAAACACTCTTGTCAGCACTATAATGAGCTGAATTGAGTTTTGAAGCGATTATTTGATCAAATTTATTCATTGTCATTCTTGACTTAATCTATCTACTAGTGGCTGAAGCATCTTACGAAGATTCAACCGAGCTTTTGAGAGGTTTGACTTAGAGGTTCCAACGCTTATATCTAGCATTTCTGCAATTTCATTGTGATTGTGACCTTCCATTACGTACAGGTTAAACACTGTTCTATATGCGGGTGAAAGTCGCTGAACTGATTCAGTTATAACACTCACCGGAACCTGATTGTAGATGCTATCTGACTCTTCCTCTTCAGCAGTTGTCTGCCCTATTTTATCTGTGAGGTCGCTGTCAGTAATTACAGGTTTCACTTTCTTTCTTCTGTAATTATCTATAGCTGTATTTACAACGATACGTTTTATCCAACCTTCGAAAGAACCATCTCCTTTGTAATTCTCAATTCCTTTGAACACTTTGATGAATCCGTTTTGAAGCACATCTTTAGCCTCGTCCGGGTCATCACTGTATCTCATACAAATACTGTACAAGCGTCCATATAATTTTGAGAACACTTCTTCTTGGGATTTACGACTTTGATTAATGCAACCTTCAACAAGTTGCATTTCTTCATGTTTATGCCATAATCCCATCTAATAAGTTATTGACGCTGAATAACGATCAAGGTTGCCGCTATTATTAACGCAAGCCTCTGTCAACTCCAGAATTGCTGATGATTACATGTCCTCGGAGAGTTCGAGGTTCTCCATATTGGTCAGTGTACTTAATGACATATGGGTAGGCTCCAGAGGGAACATATTCACCAGTACTGAGGTATTTTCCATTCCATCCAAAATCTGGATTATTGGAAAGAAATAATTCTTTACCCCAACGATCGAAAATGCTCATTCCAAAATTTTCTAAACGTATTCCTTCACCACCAATTTTAAACACATCATTAAGTCCATCTCCATTTGGTGAGAAAGAAGTAGGGACGTATATCGTTTCAGCTAACTTATGGTAGAGAATCTTAGATAAAGTATCTAAACAACCGTCTTCTGAAATCGCAACGATACTAACTGTGTATGCACCTGTATCGATAAATTCATAGGTGAAAATATTCTTTTCAGAAAGTGTGTCTCCATTTATATACCATGTAGACTTTACAGCATTAAAGGACGCATCTTGGAATTTAACAATTGGCTGAAGTGTGCTTGGATTTGCAGGAGAATGATTGTAATTCGCTATTGGAGCCTGTAAAATTTCGACTAGACATT
This sequence comes from uncultured Flavobacteriales bacterium, assembly GCA_905479105.1. Classification (GTDB taxonomy): domain Bacteria; phylum Bacteroidota; class Bacteroidia; order Flavobacteriales_G; family Salibacteraceae; genus SHAN690. The sequence goes on along the minus strand of CAJQLE010000002.1, from coordinate 138,509 downwards.
TTTTTGTTCTAGAAGAATAACACCCGAAATCTGTAAATGTGGAAAGTGTTACGTCATAACAACCAGGTTCACGGTATCGATGATTTACAGTATCCAGATAGAGGTTTTCATAGACCTCGCCATCCCCAAAGTTCCATGTATAAATATATCCAGGAAGTAATTTGTCAAAATAGATTTTTACTTCCGTATCCTGACAAGAAACAGATGGTGTTGCTTCAAAATTAGGTGTGTAAGGTTCTCCTACATAAACTGTTTTTATGGCAATACTTACAGGTGAAAGACAAAGATCTGAAATCGTCACTTTGTAGGTTTTTGTGCTAGTTGGCCGAACAAACTGAATTGGTTCTTCATCCATATTCGCCTCACTCCATTCATACACATATTCATCAGGTCCTCTAAAACCTCCGCGTCCTGATGCTATTAAATAGACATTCTCGCCAACACAAATTGAGTCGTCTTCAACCCGTATTTCCGCATCAATTTGACTATATCCGCCTACTTGAACATAAACACTATCGAGATAAGAAGGGGAGCCACAAAAGTCACTCAAAGTCACATGGTACCAAATGGATTCATCCGGACTCACCACCGTAGTTGGACCAAAATTTCCAGAACTCCAAGAAAAGGTATAGATTGAATCTCCACCGAACCCTGTAACAGGAATTGTAATGGTGTCATAAGGGCATATGGTATCAATCTTAGGTATCTCCGATGAAAGCGGAGGCCTAACATTAATCATGACTTCTGATGTGTCTCCAGCACATCCATTATCATCAACTGAATAAACGAAATACTGCGTGCTTATTTCAGGAAATACATTCAGGGCTTGATTTGTCGAAATCACAGTTCCTGTCAATGAAGCTTGAGTCCAAACGTAACTAAAGGGAGGTGTTCCTCCTGTAGATGCAGCAACCAAAGAAGCTGGATTTGATATACATATCAATGTGTCATTGAAAGCTTTTGTACGAATAGTATCAGGAACAGCGATAATTGCAAGTGCTATCGCTTCACAACCATTGTTATCAGTTACTGTCACCCAGTTCGAGTCAGGACAAAGTTGATTGGCAGTTTGGAAAGGCTCTCCAGTAGACCAAACATAATAATACGGTGCAACACCGCCTTGACCGATTCCTGTTCCAGAAGCATCACATGAGAAAACACCTGGGCAAGAGACTGCACTTAAATTTGATGTGTTTGCTACCAATACTGCAGGCTGACTTAAGCTAGTGCTTCCATTCGTTATGTAGCATCCTGAAGCATCTATTATCGTTACCGAATAAGTTCCGGCAGGAATGTTGTTTAGAGTGTTTGTAGTTGAATTTACAACATTGGTTTGAATGGTGTCCCCATTCGAAGCCATCCAATAAAAGATATTTGGAAGAGATGATGCTGTATTGGTATCAATTGCTGTTAAACTGCCTGTAGAATCACCATTACATAATACTGCGGTTTCTTGAAAAAGAGGTACCTGACAGAAAGGGGAAACTAGAACACTGTCTATTGCCACACTTCCATTATTAGAGTCAAGCACAGCATATACATACTCGCATTGAGTAGGATAGACGCCATTTGCGGGACTAATTTCTAATGTGGGACCCTCTCCAACCGTATCTCCCTGGTAAATCCATTGGAGGGTAGAGGACGAGTACCTCCATGATTCGTTTGTTGCAGTAAATGAATTATCATTTCTGCCTAAGACAATAGTTGCATTGTTTCCAGGTAAATTATGTATTGCCTGCACACCGTCTCCATTTCCCCAAGTCGGACAAACAGGAACATTTGTTAAATTATTTTCAATCACGTTGCTTGTTTCGAATAAGACAACTTGAAAAGTCCCATATGTGGTAACGCAACCAAACATTGGCACTGCGGACCAGGTTACGACTAGTTTTCTATTTGGCGCAACACCTTGAGTTTGGTAGGTGATGTAGGGGCCTCCTCCACCAGTTCCTGGGTTCCAATCCCTCCAAGGTGTCATTACATTGTTTTTGGGGACATTAAATAAAGCACTCGGAACTGGGTTTACTACCCATGTTTGTGTTTGCCCTCCGGTAAAGCCCACCCATCCGTTTGAGCAGATGTAAAACTGCGTATAGGTGTTGCAATAAAAGTTAAAAGAGAAACCTATGGGCAAAGGGGCTGAAATCTGATCATCGAACAATGTAACGCTTGTCCCTCCAACGGTCTCCGTGTTATATGGAATTGACTCAACAGAATAATCGCAAGATCCACCTCCTATACCTTGAAGGTCAAAAGTTGCAGGAGGACAAAAACCAGTATCATTTGTCGTGATAAGGTTGGCTGGGATAAGATTTTGACCTATTGCTGATATCGAAGCAATCGATAAAAGTAGTCCTACAAAAAGGTGTCTCATTCGGCAAAATTAAAATTCTAGCTAATTGACGTAAGATATAAATTCAGTTGCTTTAATCAACGGATAATTTAGCTTTGTGAACCTTTAAATTAATCGAACAGAAAATATGAAAGTTACAGTTGTAGGAGCAGGAGCGGTTGGTGCGAGTTGCGCAGAATATGTTGCAATTAAAAATTTCGCATCAGAAGTTGTTCTTGTTGATATTAAAGAAGGATATGCAGAGGGTAAAGCGATGGATTTGATGCAAACTGCGTCTTTAAATGGTTTTGACACAAAGATTACTGGCAGTACAAGCGACTATTCGAAAACTGCAGAAAGTAAAGTAGCTGTAATTACAAGTGGTATTCCTAGAAAGCCCGGAATGACTAGAGAGGAATTAATTGGTATTAATGCAGGAATAGTCAAAGACGTCACTTCAAATATCCTTAAGTATTCACCAAACGCAATTATTATCGTGGTCTCCAATCCAATGGATACCATGACCTATTTGGTACATAAAGTGAGCGGTCTTCCCAAAAATAGAATTATTGGAATGGGAGGAGCTTTAGATAGTGCACGCTTTAAGTACGGATTAGCAGAAGCTTTAGGCTGTCCATCGTCAGATGTAGATGGAATGGTAATTGGCGGCCATAGTGATGTTGGGATGGTTCCGTTGATAGATAAGGCAGTACGAAATAGTGTTGCGGTCTCTGAGTTTCTTTCTCAAGATAAGATGGATGAAATAGTTGAGGCAACTAAGGTTGGAGGAGCTACTTTAACTAAGTTGTTAGGTACTTCTGCATGGTATGCTCCAGGAGCAGCAGTTTCATCTTTGGTTCAATCAATAATTTGCGACCAAAAGAAAATGTTTCCTTGTTCGGCTTTATTAGCAGGTGAGTATGGTTTAAGCGATATTTCTATCGGTGTTCCATGTATTTTAGGGAAAGATGGTATAGAAAAAATCGTTTCTGTTGAATTAAATGAAAAAGAAAAAGCTAAGATGATAGAGAGTGCTGAAGGAGTTCGAAAAACCAACCAGCTTCTTGATAGTATGTAGTATTTAACAGCTTCAAAATGTTATGAAAAGGGCGTCATTATGGCGTCCTTTTTCGTTCAATACCGTTGAAAAAAATACATAAACCATAATGCTGCGTTTGAACAAGTTGAAATTCTATATTTGCACGCCCTTTTTAAGGGCTATTTTATTAATACCAATTTATTATGCAGAATAAAAGTGCTATCTGGATATTTACAATACTGCTGTCGTTAGCGTGTCTTTATCAGCTATCATTCACATTTGTAACGTCCGGTGTAGAAGGAGATGCAAGAGAAAACGCAAATGAGAGATTAGACAGTCTTGTTAATACTGAACCTGAGTTAAGCCTTCTTGAGCAAGAAATTGCAAGACAAGGTTTTGAACAGCAGTATTTGCAATCGATGAATACTCAAGAAGTTTATCCTGTTTTAGGTTTTACTTACTCGTATTGTCAGCGAAACGAAATTAACTTAGGATTAGACCTTCAAGGAGGTATGAACGTTACACTGCAAGTGCAGGTTAAAGACCTTATAAGGGCTTTAAGTGATAACAATGACGATCCTGTATTTAATCAAGCATTAAGCTTGGCAGTCGCAAAACAAAAAGACAGCCAAGATGATTTTGTCACATTATTCGATCAATCTTGGAATGAACTAAACCCAGGTGGACAGTTAGCTTCTATTTTTCACAATAGAGAGAATAAGGATAAGTTTCCAATAGATGCATCTAATGAAGATATTCTTGCTACCATAACTGATGAGGCAGAGGCTGCCGTAAGCAGAACAGAACAAGTGCTGAGAAGAAGAATTGATGGGCTTGGAGTAGTTCAGCCTACCATTCAACGTCAACCAGGAACAGGACGGATTATTGTTGAACTACCTGGAGTAAAGGATAAGACTCGTGTGCGTAAGATTCTTCAAGGAACTGCACAGCTTGAATTTTTTGAGTGTTACGATAATGGTGAAATATATGGTAGTCTTGAAAAAGCAAATAACCTTTTAGCTGAAAAGCTTGGAGTAAGGTCAAAAGATATTAAGGAGTCAACCGATTCAAACTCGGTTGCTGAAGTTGAGTCTGAATCAGTTGCTTCTGAGGTAGCTGCGGATTCAAATAGTTTGGATGCTTTATTATCAGATGAGTCAGTTGATTCAGCTGGAGCTGACAGTGCTTCAATGTCTAAAATGGCCGCTGATTTTGCCGCTAAAAATCCTCTTTTCGCTAAACTTAGACCAGCTATTTATCAGGACCAAGAAAGTGGTGGATACTTCGCGGGTAAGGGGCCAACGGTTGGTTATGCTTCTGTTTTTGATACGGCATCAGTAAATGATATGCTAGCTAGAAGAGATATAGCTTCACTTTTTCCTAGAAGAATGAAATTTTTATGGGCTGCTAAGCCTTACGATGAAGACGGTAAATTTCTTCAGCTATATGCTATGAATGTATCGAGTAAAGACGGTAAAGCACCGCTTGAGGGTGACGTTATTACCAATGCAAGAGTAGTTAGTGACCCTCTTGGAAATCCTGAGGTTTCTATGAGTATGAATGCCGAAGGCGCCAAGACATGGAAGAATATTACAGGTGATGCTGCTTCTCAGAATCCTAAGAAGTCCATAGCTATTGTTTTGGATAACTTGGTTTATAGTGCTCCTAGAGTTGATTCAGAAATTGCTGGTGGACAATCTTCAATCTCTGGACAATTCAATTTGGAAGAAGCCGAAGATCTTGGAAACGTTTTGAAAGCAGGTAAATTACCAGCACCAGCTAGGATTATCGAAGAAGCTGTAGTAGGTCCTACCCTTGGAGCTGAAGCTATTCGGGCTGGTTTCATGTCATTTGCTTTGGCCTTAGTTATTGTGCTGGCATTTATGATTTTCTACTATTCATCTTCAGGAATAGTGGCTGACTTGGCATTGCTCGCCAACTTGTTCTTTGTAATGGGAGTTCTTTCTTCTCTTGGAGCAACCTTAACACTTCCTGGTATCGCTGGTATCGTTTTAACAATTGGTATGTCCGTTGATGCAAACGTTTTGATCTTTGAGCGTATTCGAGAAGAATTGCGCGCTGGCAAAGGAGTGCGATTGGCAATAGTGGATGGTTATAAGAATGCCTACAGTTCTATAATTGATGCGAATATTACAACCTTACTCACAGGTATTATCCTTTACATATTTGGTTCAGGACCGATCAAAGGTTTTGCGACTACGCTTATTATAGGTATTGCTACGTCACTTTTCGCAGCATTATTCATTACTCGTCTGATTTTCGAATGGAGGTTGGATAGAAATGAAACACCTTCATTTTCAACGAAGCTTACTGAGAGCTTAATGTCAGCCGTGAACTTTGGTTTCGTTAAGAATAGAAAGATGTTCTACATTGGTTCAGGTATAGTAATTCTACTTGGAATCGGGTCTCTTGCTACACGTGGTCTAAACTACGGTGTTGATTTCACTGGAGGTAGAAGTTACATAGTTCGGTTTGATGAAACGTTTGCCGTAGGAGAAATCGCTTCAGTCTTGACAGATGAGTTTGTGAATGAGGACAATCTTAAGGTCGCGCCAGAGGTTAAGACGTATGGTTCTTCTAATCAAGTAAAGATTACGACCAAGTTTATGATTGATAGCGAAGATGAGTCTGCTGATGAAGTGGTTGAGTCTAAGCTAAAAGAAGGTTTGGCAAAGGTTACCCCTGAATTTGAGATCATGAGTTCTCAGAAGGTCGGACCTACTGTTGCCGATGATATCAAGCAAGGAGCAATATGGGCTGTACTATTCTCATTGATTGTGATTTTCTTGTATATCATTCTACGATTTAGAAAATGGAAGTTTGGAGTTGGTGCATTGGCGGCAATGTTTCATGATGTGCTAATTGTGCTTTCATTCTATTCGATTCTTTATGGTTTCATGCCTTTCTCATTAGAGATTGATCAAGCATTCATAGCCGCGATACTTACAGTTGTTGGTTACTCAATAAACGATACTGTGATTGTATTTGATAGAATAAGAGAGTTTATTGGTCTTCACAAAAAGAAGGATCAAGAAATTGTAATCAATGATGCATTAAACTCAACTCTATCAAGAACATTGATTACTTCAATGACTACGTTACTTGTGTTATTGATGATATTCTTTTTCGGTGGAGAGGTTATTCGCGGTTTTGTATTTGCGTTGATAATCGGAGTTATTGTAGGAACTTACTCTTCCCTTTGCGTAGCAACACCATTAGTTGTTGATTTAGCAAAGAAGAGCAAGTAATAAGCTTTTCTTATAAATAAATTTTAAAGCCACGCCCTCCGCGTGGCTTTTTTGCTGCAATTTTGGGCTCATGTTGAATATGATTTATCTGTTTTTCAATTTAGGAGGTGGTGAGATATTTGTGGTGCTCATGTTTGTCCTACTTTTCTTTGGTTCTAAGCGCATTCCTGATGTAGCTCGAAATTTAGGAAGAGGAATTCGGCAGTTTAAAAATGCTACTGAGGATATTCAAAGAGATATCACGGACTCGGTAAGCGAAGTGAAAAAGAGTATTGATCAAGAAAAAGACAAAAAATGATTGTTGGCTTGCTGCAGTTAATAGGAGGATTATTGATCCTTCTCGTAGGCGGTGAGTTTTTAGTTCGAGCATCTGTTAAACTTGCACTTCACTTAAATATAAGCTCCATTGTAATTGGACTGACGGTAGTAAGCTTTGGAACATCATTTCCAGAATTGGTTGTAAGCGTGAATGCTGCCCTTGATGGTCATCCAGATATTTCCTTAGGCAACGTGGTAGGGAGTAATATTGCCAATCTCGGATTGGTTTTAGGCTTAACAGCCATTGTTTTCCCAATTAAAGTTCAACGTTCATCTGTAGTGCTGCATTGGCCGTTGATGCTTTTGTCAACGCTTTTATTGATCTTTTTTGCGTGGGATTTGATCATTGATACTTGGGAGGCTTTAATGCTTGTCATTTGTCTCGTGGCATATAACATGTTAGTTATAAAAGTTTCCGGAGGTGCTGAAGTCGAAGAATTAGATACGGATATTGAAAAGTCAAGAACTGGATTGATTAGAACAATATTAATTCTGACGTTTAGTATTGGACTCTTGATCCTCGGAGCAGATTTACTTGTAGAAGGAGCTGTAATTGTCGCAAGATCGTTCGGTTTAGAAGAAAGAATTATTGCAGTTTCTATTATTGCGTTTGGTACTAGTGCACCAGAATTGGCTACATCTTTAATAGCAGTATATAGAAAAGAGACATCTATAGGTGTTGGTAATTTAATAGGCTCTAATATTTTCAATATCCTGGCTATTTTAGGAATTACTGGAATTCTTCATCCTATTGCAGTGAATCCTGCGATTCTTTCTTTTGACCTTATTTGGGTATTGGGCATCCCATTATTAATAACGCCATTCTTACTTTCTCGAATGAAGGTTTCTCGAATAGAAGGAGTCTTGCTCGTTGGGTTGTATTTGTCATATTTATATCTGATTTTTTAGATAATTACCAATCACCCCCTATTTTTTTAAGGGCTGTGAATAAATATTCACAAAAAATCACCAATTACCCCCTCTTAAAGTTCTAATTTCGCTTAAATTTTAATAAATAATGGCAAAATTGAGATTTCAAGCTTTAGGGTCTTTACTTAATAGAAAGATTGATCTTCCTGAAGAGCGAACTGAAAAAATATCTGATTATTTCGGTGAAAGTGTATTTCATGATCGGGCAATGCAGCAGTATTTGGCGAAAGATGCCTACCGTAGATTGAGAGATTGTATGCAAAACGGTAAAGGTCTTGAAAGAGATATTGCTGATGAGGTTGCTTCAGGTATGAAAGCTTGGGCTTTGTCTAAGAGTGTGACTCATTATACGCATTGGTTTCAACCATTGACAGGCAGAACAGCTGAAAAACATGATGCCTTCTTTACGCCATCTTCAATAGGTGAGTCATTCGAAGAGTTTGGAGGAGCACAATTGGTTCAACAAGAACCTGACGCTTCAAGTTTCCCGAATGGAGGTTTGAGAAATACATTCGAAGCAAGAGGGTATACTGCTTGGGACCCAAGTTCGCCTGCTTTTATTATTGGTGATACGCTGTGTATACCTACAGTTTTTGTTGCATACACTGGTGAGGCATTGGATTATAAAGCGCCACTTCTTAAAGCATTGCACGCACTAAATGAAGCAGCAATTCCAGTTGCTCAATATTTTGATAGAAATGTGACTAGGGTAACTGCCACTTTGGGATGGGAGCAAGAATATTTTCTTGTTGATGATGCCCTTTTTAGAGCGCGTCCTGATCTTGTAATGACGGGTAGAACTCTTTTTGGTCATTCTTCTTCTAAGGGACAACAGTTAGATGACCATTATTTCGGTTCAATTCCAGATAGAGCCGCTGCTTTTATGCGCGATTTCGAAAAGGAATCGCATCGATTAGGGATTCCTATTAAAACTAGACACAACGAAGTTGCTCCTAATCAGTTTGAGTGCGCTCCAATTTTTGAAGAAGCAAATTTGGCGGTTGATCACAATCAATTGCTGATGGATATTATGGAAAAAGTAGCCCATAAGCATGGTCTTCGGGTTCTTCTTCATGAAAAGCCTTTCGCTGGAATAAATGGAAGTGGGAAACACAATAACTGGTCATTGTCAACGGATACTGGAGTTAATCTTTTAAGCCCAGGTAATACTCCTAAGACTAATATTCGCTTTTTGGCATTTTTCGTGAATACAATCAAAGCGGTTCATGATTATTCAGACTTGCTAAGAGCATCAATTGCTTCAGCGAGTAATGACCATAGGCTAGGGGCGAATGAAGCACCACCGGCTATTATATCGGTATTTATCGGATCTCAACTGACAAAGGTTTTAAATGATCTTGAGAAAAACATAAAGGACAAAGGCATGTCTCCTGATGAGAAGACTGAATTGAAATTGCGAATTGGTAAGATCCCTGAAATTTTATTGGATAATACTGATCGAAACAGAACATCACCTTTTGCATTTACAGGTAATAAGTTTGAACTAAGAGCTGTAGGGTCTCAGGCTAATTGCTCTTCATCTATGGTAGTGATGAACACTATTATGGCTCATCAACTTAAGGTGTTTAGAAAGGATGTTGATGCTCTGATTAATAAGGGTTCTAAAAAGGATGAAGCTATTCTTGCGGTACTGCGTAATTACATAATTGCTTCAAGGAACATTCTTTTTGAAGGCAATGGCTATGGTGAAGAATGGGTGAAGCAAGCTGCTAAGCGAGGACTTTCAAACATTAAGACAACCCCTCATGCCCTTGAAAAATACCATGACAAAAAAGTTATATCTCTTTTCAAGGATCTTGATATTCTTTCTCCGCAAGAGCTTGAAGCTCGAACTGAAATTTATCATGAGAATTATAAGATGAAAATTCAGATTGAGTCAAGAGTCGCTGGTGATCTGGTTTTAAATCATATTATTCCTGCAGCCTTATCCTATCAAAACAAAGTAATTGAAACGCTGAGAAACTTGAAAGAAGTTTATTCCGCTGGTGATTTTAAGTCACTTTCTGCGCCCCATGATCGTATAATTCGTGAAATCAGCGAGCGAGTTGGATCTGCACAAGGTTTGATCGATCAAATGATTGAGGAAAGAAAAAAGGCAAATGCACTTACTTCTGCAAAAGAGGCCTCAGTTGCTTATTGTGAGAAAGTCTTACCCTATTTGGAGAAAATAAGATATCATGTCGATAAACTTGAATTGGTTGTAGAAGACGATTTATGGCCATTACCGAAGTATAGAGAATTACTCTTTACGAAGTAAAATTCTTTACAGGCCACAATTTGCGGCCTGTTTAATTTTCATTGCAAGCTAATATCATATTTCACTAGATTTGCTTCCTTCGTAACTGTTAATGTTACGGTTAACCATCACAGACAAACTCGAAAGACACGTGAAGCGTATGACATATTTGAAAGGAGCAATTGGAGCTCTTTGCTTTGTGATTATTTCAACTATCGCATTTGGGCAGAAAGATTTAACGCAGGAAGCCGATTTAACTTATCAAGCAGGTTCCTTTTATGCAGCTGTAGATGCCTATAAAAAGGCATACTCGAAGGAAAGCAAGCAATCGGAAAAGGCAAGGATTTTATTTCGAATTGGTGATTCATATCGGCTAATTCAAGATGCTCCTCAAGCTGAAGTGTGGTATCAAAAAGCTGAGGCTGCATCGTACGATGATCCATTATTGAAAGTTAGGCTAGGTGATATACTTAGATCTCAAGGTCGTTATGATGACGCAATCGAGAGATATAGAGAAGCAATGGCTAAGGCGTCAGGAGCAACTAAGACGCTGGCAGAAAATGGAATTAGCGCTTGTGAAAAGGCAGTTAAATTAGAGAAGAATCCAGCTAGATATGTAGTCAATAACGAGGTTCAATTAAATACAAAATATTATGACTTCTCGTTAATCTATGCTGATAAGAAGCTGGAGTCTATCTACTTTACGTCATCTCGTCCAGGTGCGGCAGGTAATTCTACAGACGAAATATATGGCGAGAGTTTTAGTGATATTTATCGTTCTGAAAGGGATAACAAGGGTAAATGGTCATCTCCTCAACCACTTGGTGAAACGGTGAATAGCGCTGCTAATGAAGGTGCAGCATACTTAGATTCAAAGTACAGTCAGCTTTATTTTACCCGATGTGGGTACGATAAGAATAAGCCATTTGGATGTCAGATCTATACTTCTCGCGCTCAGGGGCGCGATTGGGCTGACCCAGAATTACTTGATTTTGGAATCGATGATACTACCGCAGCAGGTCACCCCATAGCTATTGACGATGATCTAATTTTGTTCGCCTCGGATATTTACGGTGGTCAAGGAGGTAAAGATCTTTGGTACATCAAATACGAAAAGAAAACAAAACTTTGGGGACCAGCCGTTAACTTAGGCCCTGATATCAATACTCCAGGAAATGAAATGTTTCCTTACATCCATGAAAACGGTGATTTGTTCTTCGCCTCAGATGGACACATTGGAATGGGAGGTCTTGATATTTTCAAAGCTAAGATGACTGGCGAAGAGCCCGAGGATTTGAAATGGGGCAAACCTGAAAATGTTGGTGCGCCAATTAATTCCTCTAGCAATGATTATTCAATTATTTGGGAAGAAGATAAAGACAGAGGCTATTTTACATCTGATCGACCGGGAGGTAAAGGGGGTGATGATATTTACAGCTTCATGATGCCTCCACTTATTTTCATGCTTGAGGGAACCGTTACAGATGTTGATACGAAGGAGCCTCTAGGTGATGTTAAGGTTTCACTCGTGGGAACTGATGGTGCTGTAGGTCAAGTTATGACAGACCCAACGGGGCATTATGAATTTGAAATTCGTGAAAATGAAGAGCGCTTTATCTTGGAGAACACGTCTTACACTATTGAGGTTTCAGCATTAGAAAGTCCAGCATCAAATGATCACAAGTACTTAGGTGCAAAAGGCCAAGAAACAACTGTTGGATTGACTGAATCAACGGCATTCGTAAAGGATTTCGCATTGCTTTGTGCCGACTGTGACAAAGAAATTAAAATGCCTTTGGTATTATATGAGCTAGGCAAGTGGGACTTAATGATAGATGAAACAATTAATTCTAAAGACTCTTTGGAATATTTGTTCAACATTCTAAAAGAGAATCAAACAATTATAGTTGAGCTTGCTGCGCATACTGATACTAGAGGTACAGATAAGTCGAACAAAGTTCTTTCTCAAAAAAGAGCTGAAACGTGCGTGAATTACCTCATCGAGAGAGGTATTGATCCAGCTAGAATGGTTCCAGTAGGTTACGGTGAGACTAGACCAATTGTTTCTGATGCTCAAATCGCATCTCTTCCATCAAATGAGGAAAGAGAAATTGCTCATCAAAAGAATAGAAGAACTGTGTTCCAAGTATTGAGCTTTGATTTTGTACCGAAAGAGGCAGAAGGCACTAATTAGATATATAAAATAATTGAAACCGTGTGAGTAGGTATATCCTGTTCATGCGGTTTTTTATTGGCAAAAAGAATGGAAGTAAGTAAAAAATATGCTGACCGAGGAGTTTCTGCTGGGAAAGAAGATGTCCATAATGCCATTAAGAATATTGATAAAGGATTGTTTCCTGGTGCCTTTTGCAAGGTGATTCCAGATGTGCTTTCAGGAGATGATTCTAAGTGTATAGTAATGCACGCTGATGGCGCTGGAACTAAATCTTCTTTGGCCTATGCTTACTGGAAAGAAACGGGTGATCTGTCTGTTTGGAAAGGGATTGCTCAGGATGCTGTGGTGATGAACACAGATGACTTATTGTGCGTAGGCGCTACTGGTCCGATTGCTCTGTCATCAACTATTGGTAGAAATAAAAGTGAGATTCCTGGAGAGGTAATTAAGTCGATCATTGAGGGTACCGAAGAGCTTCTTCAATCTTTACGTGAACATGGATTCGATATCTTTTCCACCGGAGGAGAAACAGCTGATGTGGGTGATTTGGTGCGGTCGATAATCGTAGATAGCACAGTCACTGCGGTTATGAGTCGCGCTGATGTAATCGATAATTCAAACATCAAACCAGGTAATGTTATCGTAGGTATTGCTTCTGACGGTCAGGCTAGCTATGAGCATCAATGGAATGCAGGAACTGGATCGAATGGCCTAACCTCTGCACGTCATGATCTATTTAACAAAGAAGTTGGAAAGCGTTTCCCTGAGAGCTTTAACTCCGCTATATCTGATGAATTATCTTATGTCGGACCATATTTCTTAACAGATAAAATCGAAGGTGTACCTGTCGATGCAGGTAAAATGGTTCTTTCCCCAACAAGAACTTATGCGCCTATAATGATGAAGGTGTTTTCTGAGTTGAAAGGACAGATCAATGGAATGATTCATTGCTCGGGAGGTGGACAGACGAAAATCCTTCATTTTTTGAATAGCAATAGAGTAGTGAAGAATAAGTTGTTTGACACTCCAATTATGTTTGATCTAATTCAAAGGCATTCACAAACGTCTTGGAATGAAATGTATCAGGTGTTTAATATGGGTCATCGACTAGAGCTTTATCTCGATGAAAAAAACGCCCAAACAGTTATTGATATTGCTAAGTCTTTCAATGTAAATGCACAGGTTATTGGTTATGTTGAGGCAAATGAGAAACCTGAACTTCGAATAGTACATGGCAACGAAAACTTAGAATATTCTAAAACGAGCTTATGAATAAATTAATGAGTAAGCTTGAATCTATCAAAGAACGATGGACACAAGTGGAGTTAAAACTTTCTGACCCTGAAATAACGGGCGATATGTCGCGTTTTGTCAAGCTCAATAAGGAATACAGTGAGCTCACTGAAATTGTAAAGGCATATGAGGTTTACAAAAATTTGGTTGCCAACCTTGAGAGTACCAAAGAGATGCTCCAAACCGAAAAGGATGATGAAATGCGTGAAATCGCAAAAGAAGAGTTGCATTCTTTAGAAGATCAGATTCCAGAGATGGAGGAGAAGATTAAATGGATGCTTATTCCTTCTGATCCAGAAGATGAAAAGAATGCCATTTTTGAAATTCGTGCTGGTACAGGAGGGGATGAGGCAAGCATATTTGCTGGCGATCTCTATCGTATGTATTCTCGTTTCATGGAGAAGCAGGGATGGAAAGTGGAGTTGATCGATGAAACAGAAGGGACTTCAGGTGGTTATAAAGAAATTATATTGAAAGTCACAGGTGATGAAGTTTACGGTGTGATGAAATACGAAGCAGGTGTTCATCGTGTGCAGCGTGTTCCAAATACAGAAACTCAAGGTAGAGTTCATACTTCTGCGGCAACAGTTGCTGTTCTTCCAGAAGCTGCTGATGTCGATGTCACAATTAACCCAGCTGATTTGGAGTTTAAAACTGCGCGTTCTAGCGGGGCTGGAGGACAAAACGTAAACAAAGTTGAAACAAAGGTTCAGTTGACGCATAAGCCTAGTGGAATCACCATTCAATGTCAGGTTTCTCGTTCTCAGCTTGCGAATCGCGAAATGGCCTTAGATATGTTGCGCTCAAGACTCTATGATATTGAATACTCTAAGCACATGGCTGAGATTTCATCTAAGCGAAAAACAATGGTCTCTTCTGGAGATCGAAGTGCGAAGATTCGAACATATAACTATCCTCAAGGGAGGGTGACAGATCATAGAATAGGATTGACACTTTATAATCTCGATGCAGTAATGGATGGAGACATCCAAAAGATTATCGAAGAATTAAAGGTGGCGGAGAATGCTGAGAAATTAAAAGCAGGAGAAGAAGTTTAATTGTAAGAATATGACAAAGCCTGAGCTCGTTGAGTTGATTCGTAGAAAAAAATCGTTTTTATGTGTCGGACTCGATACCGATCCAGATAAATTGCCTGAGGTTTTAAAAGACGACCCTGATGCAGTCTTCGAGTTCAATAAGGCAATTATAGAATCGACATTGCCCTTTGCCGTTTCCTATAAACTTAACATTGCTTTTTATGAAGCGATGGGCATTGAGGGATGGGATATTTTAAAACGTACCATAGAATTAATTCCCCCTAGAGAAGCCCTCATTATTGCAGATGCGAAGAGAGGGGATATAGGTAATACAGCTGCCAGATATGGAAAGGCTTTTTTTGAAACACTAAATTGTGACGCCATAACGGTCAACCCATACATGGGTGAAGATTCTATTACACCATTTTTGGAATATGAAGGTAAATGGTCCATCGTTTTAGGCTTAACTTCTAATGTTGGTGCAAAGGATATTGAATTGTTGAAACTTGAGGATGGAAGGTACGTGTTTGAGGCCGCGATGACAGCAACGGCAAATCTTGGTTCTTCCGAGCAAATAATGTTTGTAGTAGGTGCTACTCAAACAGAATACTTTGAGCGAATCAGGAAAGCAGCACCTGATCATTTCTTATTGATTCCAGGAGTTGGAGCGCAAGGAGGTCAACTTACCGATCTGAAGGGTTTAATGACTCCTGAAACGGGTATTATTGTAAATAGTTCAAGGCAAATAATTTACGCTTCATCTGGCGAAGATTTTGCTGAGGCTTCTGCCCATGAAGCAGAAAAGCTTCAAATTCAAATGAGTGAAATGATGGTCTAGTTCTAAAAGGCATGATTGAGGATTTTTTGCATTTTGTTTGGGAGTATAAATTATTTAACTCTAATGCATTGCAGACAATGGATGGAGAGTCGTTGGCAATTCATCAATTTGGGAAGCACAATTTTAGCTCCGGACCTGATTTTTCAGAAGCACAAATTACCGTAGGAGAAACCAAATGGGCTGGATCAGTGGAGATTCATCTTAAATCTAGTGATTGGCATAGGCACCGACATTCTGAGGATTTCGCCTACGATAATGTTATTCTTCATGTTGTTTTTGAAGATGATGTCCCTGTTTTAAATAGGGACAATCAGCCTATTCCCACCTTAGAGTTGAAGGGAAGAATAAGCGCCACCATTTTAAAAAACTATGAATCACTTAAACGGAGTAAATCAAGAATTCCTTGTGAAGGAAGTTTAGCACAAATTAATGAGATAAACCGTTCATCATGGCTTAATCGAGTGGTGATCGAGAGACTTGAGCGAAAGACCAAAGATGTTGAGCTGATCTTCAATCAATCAAATCAAGATTGGCAACAGACTTATTATAGTCTTATAGCTGCCTCCCTTGGTCAGAACAACAATAAGCTTCCCATGCTTGAGCTTGCAAGGAAATTACCCTTTAATCTAGTCTCAAAGCAAGTGGATGAACAGGAAGAGTTAGAGTCGGTGTTTTTAGGTGTAGGCCGCTTTCTTAATCCTGATACGAAGCATGAATATGGCTTCAAACTCAATAGAGCCTATCAATTTCAGAAGGGCAAAAATTCTTTAGTCGAGGTTTCTCAAGGTTGGAAAACAGGTAGGATACGACCAGAAAATTCTCCGAGTCGCAGAGTTGCCCAATTATCAGGGATGGTTCAATTTATGCCTCGAGCCTTGAATGAATTAATAACCATAGGGAATTTTCAATGGAGCAAATTAGATTTAAGAATTGATGAGCATTGGAATCATCATTATTCACTTGAAAAAGCTGCACATAAAATCTTAAGTGCAAATATTTCTAAGTTGTTAAGCGAGCTTATTGACATCAATGGCCATGCTCCTTTTTTGTTTTTTTACGGACAAATGACGGGTGATCAAAATTTAATGGATAAGGCTATTGGTTTGCTTGAATCAATCAAACCAGAATCAAATCAAATAATCAAAATTTGGGAGAAGCTCGGATTTCACGCTGATAATGCGCTTGATTCTCAGGCTTTAATAGAACTAGAGCAACAGTATTGCAGTCATAAAAAATGCGTAAATTGCAACTTCGGAAAATGGATAATATCCTCCCTATGAAAGATCAATTTCAATCATTTTTAGAGAAGAACGCCTTCGGTGTTTGTGGCTGGTTAGGAGAGAAATGGGGTATTAAATCATCTCGCATTCGTCTATACTTTATCTATGTCTCTTTCCTTGCGTTTGGCTCACCCGTAATCATCTATTTCGTGCTCTTATTTTGGATAGAACAGAAGGATTTTTTCAAGTCAAAGAAGCCAACAATTTGGGATTTTTAATCTCAAAACTAATTTAGGTGAAGCTTTTACTCAGTTTTAAATATTTCAAGGAGATTTATTATGCCATCGCGTTCTTGATGGCTGTATTGTTTATTGGCACTGTTGGGTACATCTATCTGGAGGATTATTCATGGATGGATGCGTTTTATATGACTGTGATAACAGTATCTACAGTGGGTTTTGGAGAAATTGCACCTCTGCATCCAGTAGGTAAGTTATTCACATCATTATTAATCATTACCACTTTCGGAACATTTGCATACGTAATTAGTATGATTACGCGATATTTGATTTCAGGGCAATACAGAATCTATTACAAAACCTTTCAAGTGAATAACCAATTAGAAAAACTTTCGAATCACGTCATTATCTGCGGATATGGAAGAAATGGACGTCAGGCTGTGAAAACCTTACAAGCCCACAAGGTGCCATTTTTGGTCATTGAAAGTGATCTAGAGTTAGTGCATAAACTCCGAGAAGAAGATTCAAATATTTTGGTTATTGATGGAGATGCTACGGATGATTCAGTTATTATTAAGGCAGGCATAAATAGGGCTATTGCTCTGATTACTACACTGCCAAGAGATACAGATAATTTATTCGTTGTTCTTACTGCGAGGGATATCAACAAAGGGCTCAATATTATTTCGCGTGCAAGCGATGATAGAAGTGAACACAAATTGAGAATCGCTGGTGCCAATAATGTTATTCTACCAGATAAGGTCGGAGGTGCTCATATGGCGACTTTGGTTACCAGTCCTGACCTAATGCAATTCCTAGATCAAATATCAATGATGGGGGAAGATGAGTCTACTTTGGTAGAAATTCAATTTAAAAATTTGCCTCCTGATTTTGAGCATAAATCGATTTTGGAGTTGGAGAAAAGGTATCAAACGGGTGCAAGGATCATTGGATTTAAAACCCCAGAAAACAAAATAATCGTAAACCCTTCTCCAGAAACGGAATTAGTGCCAAAGTCCAAACTGTTTGTGCTTGGAAATATTAACCAAATAATAAAAATCAAACAGGCGTTGCATATAGATGACTAAACGTGTCTTATTAACTGGTGCAACTGGACTTATTGGCAGAGGCGTTTGGGCAGAATTAAGAAATCACCATGAAGTGGTTTTAACGTCAAGGACTAGTTCAGACTTGCCAATCAATCAATTTGTCCCATTTGATTTCGGTCGCACAGAGCTCATCCAAGATTTTCTAGATAAAGCTCGTCCAAGCATAATTGTGCACACTGCCGCAATGACTTCCATAGAGGAGGTGTTTAATAATCCTAGAGACGCTAAACGATTGAATGTTGATGCTGTATCTGAAATTGCCTTGTGGTGTGAAAAAAATGGCTCGAGATTAATTCATTTCTCTTCAGATTTCGTGTTTGATGGCGAGAGGACTGACTACAATGAAGCTGATCTCACCAACCCTTTGAGCTCGTATGGAAGGACAAAATTAGAGAGCGAAAAAGTCGTCCAATTAAATTTAAGAAACCATCTTATAATAAGACCCATTTTAGTGTATGGTTATTTTGAAAACCTTACTAGAATGAACTTCCCTTTATTGATTGCGTCTAAACTTGGGTCAGGTGAAAGAATGAGCATTACTGAAGATCAAATCAGAATGCCTACTCATATTTCTGATATTACGGAAGTCATAAGAAAGGCTTTGTTTTCAAATGATCGAGGCATTCTTCACTTATCGGGTCCTGAAGCATTAAGCGTTTATGAATTTGCGTTGAAGGTGGCTGAGTCATTTCAGCTGGATGCGAACCTTTTAATACCAGTCAAAACTAAAGTGGATAATGTAAGTGAGAATCGTCCTCTAAAGAGCGGGTTTGATTTAGAAAGAGCTAAGCGCATATTTGATTATCACCCCAAATCCATAGAAGAAGGTTTGCGTTTGTTCCCTATTTAATCACGATTGTAGTTCCTTCAATCAGATTCATATATTTGGAGCTTATCCAATCATGTTTTATGAAAAAACTAAGCAAATACTTTTTGTTATCGCTCTTATCGTTCTTTTCATTTTCTGTTTATGCGCAGTCTAGTGCTAGAACCATAGATGATAGAATCAATGACTTTATGGAGCCGATTACATCGGTTTTAATGGATGTCATTTTCTTTTCGATACCGATCGGTGACATGTCGATTCCATTCGTATTAGTTTGGTTGCTTGTTGGAGCTTTGTTCTTCACAGTATACATGAAGTTTATCAATATCCGTGGTTTTAAACATGCGATTGAAGTAGTCAGTGGGAAATATGACAACCCTGATGATAGTGGTGAGGTCTCTCACTTTCAAGCACTTACTGCCGCACTTTCTGGTACTGTAGGAGTAGGAAATATTGCAGGTGTTGCTATTGCAATTTCACTAGGTGGGCCTGGGGCTACATTATGGATGATTGCTGCGGGTCTGATAGGAATGTCATCAAAGTTTGTTGAATGTACTTTAGGATTGAAATATCGCCAAGAGCATGAAGATGGAAGTGTTTCGGGTGGACCCATGTATTACTTAAGTAAAGGGTTAGCCAAACAAGGGAAATCTAAACTAGGAAAAGTGCTTGCTGTGATCTTTTCGGTTGCGTGTATTGGTGGTTCTTTTGGAGGAGGAAATATGGTTCAGATAAATCAAGCGACTCAGCAGCTGATTGATGTGACAGGAGGTGAGTCAAGTATGTTCTATGAACGAGGTTGGATTTTCGGAGTTATAATGGCTCTTGTGGTTGGTGCAATTATTATAGGTGGAATTAAGAGTATAGCTAAGGTTACCGATAAAGTAGTGCCATTTATGGTTGCTATATATGTTGTAGCGGCCCTGATAGTTATTGGTATGAATATCAGTCATATTGGTTGGGCATTTCAGCAAATTGTGGGAGGTGCCTTTAGCCCGGATGCCATGTATGGAGGTTTTGTTGGAGTATTGATCCTTGGCTTCAAACGAGCTGCTTTTTCAAATGAGGCAGGTATTGGTTCTGCTTCCATAGCCCACTCAGCTGCTAAAACGGACGAACCGGTGAGCGAGGGTATTGTAGCATTATTAGAGCCGTTTATTGATACAGTCGTGATTTGTACTATGACGGCTTTGGTGATCATTTTTGCGGATTATGGCAGCTTTACTCAAGAAGAAGCACTTCTTTCCGCATCCACTGGTGGAACAGCAGCTGGAATTGGATTGACATCTTCAGCTTTTGCCCAAAGTATCAGTTGGTTTCCAGTTGTACTGAGTGTTGCCGTTATATTATTCGCCTTGTCCACCATGATTAGCTGGAGTTACTATGGAATTAAGGCTTGGTCTTATCTTTTTGGAAATAGCAGAGCTTCTATCACAACTTACAAAGTAATATTTTGTCTCTTAGTAGTTGTTGGAGCGGCAATCAGTGCGAATCAAGTGTTCGATTTCGGAGATGCTATGATCTTTGCCATGGCCTTTCCAAATATCCTTGGTTTGTATTTCTTATCAGGTGAAGTAAGAAAAGATCTTGCGGATTACTTCGCAAGAGTTAAATCTGGTGACATTAAGGCCTATAAATAACCTTGAATGATTTGGAAGAAATTAGTTCGCGATTATTTCACTTTTAATAAAAGAGAGAAAAGAGGAGCTTATTCCTTGATTGTTCTATTAACACTTCTTTCAGGAACTCATCTATTAGTAAGGTTTTATCCAGATCAACATCAGGCTTATTCCGAGTTAGAGCTTGCTGAGTTTGAATTATTTGCGCAGAATATAGAACGTGCAAAACCTATTCAAGTCATGAGTCAAGTTGTTTCGGACACCTCATTGAATAGCGAAAAGTCAATAGTGTGGCGAAAGTTTGATCCAAATCTTGTGAGTCTCGAAGAATTGGTTGATTTAGGTCTTGAGCACTGGATGGCCAAGCGAGTAATCAATTATCGTGAGAAGGTTAAGCCATACGCTGAAGTATCAGATCTGAAGAAGGTTTATGATATTGATACTAGTTGGGTCAACCAGGCGTCTCCATTTGTTGATATTGATCCAAAGTTTAAAGAATCGACTAAATTCAAGACTAATGATGGTTTTAAGCAAGAGCAAAAAGTTGATTCTTTAAAATTGAAAAAGATAGACCTCAATCTCGCTGATACTTCTGAATTAAAGTCAATACCAGGTATTGGTTCTTTCTATGCGAGGCAGATAGTAGAATTGAGAAGTCGATATAAAGGATTTCGATCATTTGATCAGCTCTTGGATTTGTATCGTGTAAGTGATGAAACGCTTACTATTCTTTCTGAGAAAACTACAATTGACACAACGGTTATTCAAAGGATTGATCTCAACTCATGCTTGATAGAGGATCTTGGGCGTCATCCTTACCTTACTTGGAAACAGGCTAGAATAATCATCGCGTATAGAGATCAACACGAAAACTTTAAGAGCGTTAAGGAAATAATGAGAACAGACGTGATTTCCGATTCGCTTTATCTTAAAATTGCACCCTACTTAGAGATTAAATGAAATTATCCTCAAGAATCAATGATGTAATTCGCACTGTACCTGATTTTCCAAAACAGGGAATCCAGTTTAAAGATATTACACCATTGCTTTCAGACCCCGTTTTATGCGCAGATATTGCGGATGCATTAATTGATCCATTTAAGGAAAAGCAAATAGATATCATTGCAGGAGTTGAAAGTCGAGGTTTTATTTTTGGTTTAATGATGGCTGGTCGATTGAATTGCGGATTTACTTTAATTCGAAAAAAAGGTAAACTACCTGCCAAGACCATGGAATCGGAGTATGATTTGGAATATGGCTCAGCGGTAATAGAGATACATGATGACGCCATTAAGCCAAACCAGAGAGTACTTTTGCACGATGATTTATTGGCTACTGGAGGCACTGCAGTTGCGGCTTCAAAACTTGTTCGAATGAGCCAAGCTAAACTTGTAGGATATAGCTTTATTATTGAACTAGGACTTCTTGATGGGAGAAAAAGTCTTCAACCATATTCTGATAATGTTGTTTCACTTATAAAATACTGATAAATGAATTTTGAACACTATGAAAACCACGACATGATCACCCAGATGGTGAGAGATTTTTCTGAAAAGGAAATCCGTCCGCATGTCATGGAATGGGATGAAAAACAGCATTTTCCAGTTGAGCTGTTTAAGAAGATGGGTGAATTAGGAATGATGGGAGTTTTTGTTCCTGTGCAATATGGCGGAGCAGGATTTGGATATTTCGAATATTATACAATCGTAAGTGAAATAGCTAAGGTGTGCGGTTCAATTGGATTAAGTGTTGCTGCACATAACTCGCTATGCACGAATCATATTCTGATGTTTGGCACAGATGAACAGCGCAAAAAATGGCTTCCAAAATTGGCTACTGCCGAATGGATAGGTGCTTGGGGATTAACCGAAACTGGAACAGGTTCTGATGCTGGGGGTATGAATACAACCGCAGTAAAGGATGGTGATCATTGGGTTTTGAACGGGAGTAAGAATTTTATTACTCATGCCATAAGTGGTGACGTTGCGGTGGTTATAGTGCGAACAGGTGAGAAGGGTGATTCTCATGGAATGTCCGCTTTTGTCATCGAAAAAGGAACTCCGGGTTTTAGCGGAGGAAAGAAAGAAAACAAATTGGGAATGCGCGCATCCGAAACAGCGGGCCTATTTTTTGATAACTGTCGTGTTCCTAACAAAAACATGTTGGGTAAAGAAGGTGATGGGTTTGTTCAAGCAATGAAGGTTTTGGATGGAGGGAGAATTTCTATTGCGGCACTTTCAATTGGTATTGCTAAAGGTGCTTTGGAAGCTTCGATAAAATATTCGAAGGAAAGAGAGCAATTCGGTAAGCCTATTTCACAGTTTCAAGCAATCGCTTTTAAACTGGCGGACATGGCAACGGAGATTGAAGCAGCAGAGTTGCTCACACTTCAGGCTGCGGATATGAAAAACCGAGGTTTGAAAATGACCAAGGAGTCGGCTATTGCGAAGTATTATGCTTCTGAAGTTTCAGTGCGTTGTGCTAATGAAGCAGTCCAAATTTTTGGTGGGTATGGTTTTACGAAGGACTTTCCAGCTGAAAAGTATTACCGTGATTGCAAGCTTTGCACCATTGGTGAAGGCACCTCTGAAATTCAGAAACTAGTTATTTCACGTGAAATACTAAAATAGTTGTTGTAGTTATATTTTATTTATAAATTCGCGGCCTCAATTCAAGAAGATAGTATGTTAATTATTCCAGTAAAAGAAGGTGAGTCTATTGAAAAGGCTCTTAAGAAGTACAAGAAGAAATTCGAAAGAACTGGCACTATGAAGCAGTTGCGCAAGCGCCAGAAGTTCACGAAGCCTTCAGTGGAGAATCGTGAGCAAAAATTGAAGGCTATCTACAAAAACGAAAAGTACGGGACTCAAGACTAGTCCTAGTTATTCATAAATTTTAGAAAATCCATTCCGTTTCGGGATGGATTTTTTATTTTACACAAGTTTCAAAATTAAAAGCAGCTTGTGAAGGATCTCATTGCTAAATTTCTTGATTATCTTTCTTATCAAAAGAGATATAGCAATAATACCATCATTGCATATCGGAATGACCTCAACTCATTTGCCGACTATTTAGAAGTTTTCTTTGAGACTAATGACGCTGGAGTTGTATCAAGGCGAATGATTAGCTCATTCATAGCGGATTTGGCAGAATCGGGAATATCTTCGAGGTCTATCAATAGAAAACTCAGCTCTATTCAATCATTTTATGGATTTTTACTTAAGGAGGGACCTCTTGAGGTCAATCCAGCTAAGAGCGTTCAGCGACCAAAAACTTCATCCCACTTACCGAGTGTTATGCGCAGCGAACAGGTCGAGCAGCTGTTTGAGCCAAATCGATTTGCTGCAAATTTCGAGGGGCGAAGGGACCTGGCTTTATTGAGTGTGTTTTATGCGTGTGGATTGAGAAGAGATGAATTGATCAACTTAAAAGTTTTGGATATTGATTTTCACCAAAGTCAATTAAAGGTATTGGGTAAAAGAAATAAGGAACGAATTATCCCCATAGCTCCTGAATTGATTAAGATTCTCAGAAGCTATATTGATGAAAGGGGTCAGGTGAATTCTTCTGAACCTTTTCTTTTTTTAACAGGCAAAGCACAAAAAATGTATCCTTCTCTTGTTTATGAAATTGTAAAAAATTACCTTTCGAAGGTGACTACAATGGAAAAAAGAAGTCCTCATGTGCTCAGGCATACGTTTGCAACACATTTGCTGAACGAAGGAGCGAATTTACAATCCATTAAGGATCTTTTGGGGCATGCTAGTTTGGCTACTACCCAAATTTACACTCACACTTCGTTAGAGAAATTAAAAGACGTTTATAACCAAGCTCATCCCCGGAGCAAAAAATGAAATCATTATGGAAATTAAAGTTCATTCAATTCACTTTGATGCAGATCACAAACTCATTGAATTTATAGAACAACGAGTTAATAAATTAGATCAATTTTATAGCGATATTATCTCTAGCGAAGTTTATTTGAGAATAGATAAGAACAGTATTGAAGGAAATAAGGTGGCTGAAATTAGATTGAATACTCCTGGCAAAGAAATGTTTGCTAAAAAACAAGGTAAGAGTTTTGAGGAGGCAACTGATGCTGCATCTGAGGCTCTGAGGCGTCAGGTGAGGAGAAAAAAAGGAAAACTTCAACAGGTTTATTAGTCGTATTTCAGGATGTTGGAATCACGTTCGTGAAAAAAAACATCCATCTCTTGTTTCAATTGAAACAATGTATAAATTTGCAGACCTTTTTCAAGGGGGTCTGCATTTTTTATGTAGTTCATTGAAATATGCATTTGCCGGTGTAGCTCAGTTGGCCAGAGCAGCTGATTTGTAATCAGCGGGTCGGGGGTTCGAATCCCTCCACCGGCTCGTTTATACGGTGAGTCTTTGGGCTCAAGAATGTAGGGGAGATACTCAAGCGGCCAACGAGGACAGACTGTAAATCTGTTGGTTTTTACCTTCGAAGGTTCGAATCCTTCTCTCCCCACTGAAGAATGTGGAAGAACCAACGTTTGAGTTGGTTATTGTTATTTGAAATAAGATTCGTTTATCGAATTATAATATTTAAGCGGGAGTAGCTCAGTTGGTAGAGCATCAGCCTTCCAAGCTGAGGGTCGCGGGTTCGAGTCTCGTCTCCCGCTCAAAACATTATAATGGTAGATGGATTTATTAGGTGGAGTCCACCTTTAATATAAAGGCTCTCCCGAGAGTTATATAAAGCCGATGTAGCTCAGGGGTAGAGCGCTTCCTTGGTAAGGAAGAGGTCAGGGGTTCAATTCCCCTCGTTGGCTCGTAGATAGAAGAATAAATAAGTAAACTCAATAATTAAACTAAATAGGTAATAAGTCATGGCAAAGGAAAAATTTGATCGTTCCAAACCACACTTAAACATCGGAACTATTGGTCACGTTGACCACGGTAAAACGACATTGACTGCAGCAATCACTACAGTTCTTGCTAAGAAAGGTTTCTCTGAACTTCGTTCATTCGATTCAATCGATAACGCTCCAGAAGAAAAGGAAAGAGGTATTACAATTAATACATCACACGTAGAATACCAAACAGAGAATCGTCATTATGCGCACGTTGACTGTCCAGGTCACGCTGACTATGTTAAGAACATGGTTACTGGTGCTGCACAAATGGACGGTGCTATTATAGTTGTAGCGGCTACAGATGGTCCAATGCCACAAACTCGTGAGCATATCCTTCTTGCACGTCAAGTAGGCGTTCCTGAAATCGTAGTTTTCATGAATAAGGTTGACCTTGTTGATGATGAGGAGCTTTTAGAGCTTGTTGAAATGGAAATCAGAGAATTGCTTTCCTTCTATGATTATGACGGAGATAATGTTCCAGTTATTCAAGGTTCTGCTTTAGGAGGATTGAATGGTGAGGCTAAGTGGGAAGAGAAAATCATGGATTTGATGAATGCAGTTGATAGCTACATTCCACTTCCTCCACGTGATGTTGATAAGGATTTCTTGATGCCAGTAGAAGATGTTTTCTCGATTACAGGTCGTGGAACTGTTGCTACAGGTAGAATTGAAGCAGGAGTTATTAATACTGGTGATTCAGTTGAGATTATTGGTTTCGAAGAGAAATTGACTTCAACTATTACAGGAGTTGAGATGTTTCGTAAGATCCTTGACAGAGGTGAAGCAGGTGACAATGTAGGTTTGTTGCTTAGAGGTATCGAAAAAGAAGCTATTAGAAGAGGAATGGTAATCTGTAAGCCAGGTTCGGTTAAGCCTCATACTAAATTTAAAGCTGAGGTTTATATCCTTAAGAAAGAAGAAGGTGGTCGTCACACGCCATTCCATAACAAGTACCGTCCACAGTTCTACTTAAGAACAACTGACGTTACTGGTGAAATCATCCTTGGAGAAGGAAGAGAAATGGTAATGCCAGGTGATAACTTGACTATCGAGGTTAACTTAATCGCTCCTGTTGCGATAAACCAAGGTCTTAAGTTTGCTATCCGTGAAGGTGGTAGAACAGTAGGAGCTGGTCAAGTTACTGAGATTCTCACCTAAGAAACAGTTTAATTATTCAGAAGTGTGGAGCCTATTTTGGCCCCACACTTTCTGTTGTTTTATGAATAGGTGTTCTACTCAGAGTGTGAGCATCGCTAAAATTACGGGTGTAGCTCAATTGGTAGAGCACTGGTCTCCAAAACCAGGGGCTGTGGGTTCGATTCCTACCACCCGTGCAACTAAAGAAAATGGCAGGAATAAAAACATATATAGAAGAAGCAGCTGACGAGCTTACCAATAAGGTAAGCTGGCCAACCTGGTCAGAACTTCAAAGTAGCGGTATAGTCGTGCTTGTTGCGACTTTCATTATTGCTGGTTTGATTTATTTGATGGATCTTACTTTTGGTCAGTTGATGGATGTTATTTATTTGAAAATATTTGGTTAGGATGTCTGAAACTAAAACTGCAAATAAATGGTATGTCGTTCGCGCAATTAGCGGGAAGGAGAAAAAAGTTAAGGAGTACCTTGAAATGGAGATTGATCGTCTTGGAATGCAAGAGTATGTTTCCCAGATTCTTCTTCCTATTGAAAAAGTATACCAGATCCGAAACGGAAAGAAGATGTCTAAAGAGAGAAATCTCTACCCAGGATATGTTTTTATAGAGGCTAATTTGGTTGGTGAGGTTCCGCACATTGTGAAGGGAATCACTAATGTAATTGGGTTTTTATCGGACAAGAAAGGTGGTCAGCCTATACCTCTGAGAGTGAATGAGGTGAATAGGATGTTAGGTAAGGTTGATGAAATGGCTGAGAGTGAAGCGGAATTGAATATTCCTTTCGTGGTTGGCGAGGCAGTTAAGGTTATTGATGGTCCTTTCAATAGTTTTTCAGGAATTATTGAAGAAATCAATGAAGATAAAAAGAAGCTTAAAGTGATGGTGAAGATTTTCGGAAGAAAGACTCCACTAGAGTTAAGTTATATGCAAGTAGAAAAAGAGTAATTAATTAATTAGGAGTTGCGATTTCGTATGCGCAACGCTTGAACTAAATTTTATATAATGGCGAAAGAAGTAAGTGCACTTATTAAGTTGCAAGTAAGAGGAGGAGCCGCTAATCCGTCTCCACCAGTTGGTCCGGCACTAGGTGCTAAAGGTGTCAACATTATGGAGTTCTGTAAGCAGTTTAATGCTAGAACTCAAGATAAAGCTGGGAAAGTTCTTCCAGTAATTATAACGGTTTATGGCGATAAGTCTTTTGACTTTATTGTAAAAACTCCACCTGTGGCCATCCAAATAAAGGAAGCCGCAAAAATTAAGTCCGGATCTGCAGAATCAAACCGAATTAAGTCGGGTACCATTTCTAAAGATCAGGCAAGAACAATAGCAGAGGATAAAATGGTTGACTTGAACTGCTTTACTGTTGAATCAGCAATGAAAATGGTTGCGGGTACTGCTCGTAGCATGGGTGTTGCAATTAAATAACAAAGCAGATGAGCCTTACTAAAAATAGAAAAGCCTCTATCGAAAAGGTAGACAAAAACGCAACGTATTCATTGAATGACGCGAGTGCGCTTATTAAAGATATATCTACTACTAAGTTCGATGCCTCCGTAGATGTGAGTATACGGTTAGGTGTTGACCCTAGAAAGTCTAATCAAATGGTTCGTGGTGTTGTTACACTTCCGCACGGAACAGGTAAAGATGTGAAGGTATTAGTGCTTTGTACTCCTGACAAGGAGCAGGAAGCAAAGGATGCTGGAGCTGAGTACGTTGGATTGGATGAGTATATTGCTAAAATCAAAGGCGGTTGGACGGATGTTGATGTTATCATCACGACTCCAAGCGTTATGGGCAAAGTAGGTCCTTTGGGACGTGTACTTGGTCCACGAGGCTTAATGCCAAATCCAAAAACAGGTACTGTAACCATGGACGTGGGAAAAGCTGTTCAGGAGGTAAAAGCTGGTAAGATTGACTTTAAAGTAGATAAGTATGGAATCGTGCATGCTTCCGTTGGAAAAGTTTCCTTCGATGCACAAAAAATCGCGGAAAACGCGAGTGAGCTGTTACAGACAATTATTAAGCTGAAGCCTGCATCTGCAAAAGGCTCTTATGTGAAGACAATTTATATGTCTAGCACAATGAGTCCGAGCGTACAGGTAGACACAAAGTCTTTTAGCTCATAATAACTTAATCAACAAAGTGAGATGACACGTCAAGAAAAAAATTCTTTTATCAGTGATCTTGCTGAGAGATTGAGTAAGAGTGAGGTGGTGTACCTTACAGATATTGCCGGTCTTAATGCTGAAGACACTAGTAAATTGCGCAGGCTTTGCTTCCAAAGGGATGTGCAATTACAAGTAGTGAAAAATACATTGCTTCGAAAAGCAATGGAAAGAGTTGAAGGCAGAGAGTATGGTGAATTATCAACTGTATTGGTAGGTAACACTGGACTAATGATTTCGGAGGTTGGTAATGCACCAGCTAAACTGATCAAGGATTTTAGAAAGAAGGTGGCAGTTCCTTTATTAAAAGGAGCTTACATTCAAGAGAGTGTGTACGTAGGTGACAACAATCTTGATGCTTTAGTAGCATTGAAATCTAAAGATGAATTGATTGGTGAAATCATAGGCTTACTACAATCGCCTGCTAAGAATGTTATTTCTGGACTCAAGTCTGGAGGTGGAACATTAGCAGGAATCGTCAAGACTCTCCAAGAGAGGGAATCGTAATTTTAATTAAAAACTTAGGTTAAACATTTAATAATCAATAGAAATGGCTGATTTGAAAGCATTCGCAGAGCAACTAGTAAACCTTACCGTAAAAGAGGTAAACGAACTTGCAACTATACTTAAAGATGAATATGGCATTGAGCCTGCTGCCGCTGCAGTTGCAGTTGCTGGACCTGCCGCAGGTGGTGGAGAAGCTGCTGAGGAGAAAACAGAATTTGATGTAATCCTTAATGGAGGTGGCGCATCAAAACTTGCAGTAGTGAAATTAGTAAAAGAGATGACTGGTCTTGGCTTGAAAGAAGCTAAGGAATTAGTTGATGGTGCACCAAAACCACTTAAAGAAGGTGTAGCAAAAGATGAGGCTGAAGCACTAAAAAAGCAGCTTGAAGAAGCTGGAGCTGAGGTTGAGATCAAGTAATTCTCTTAAATAAGCACTTTATAAAGGTTTAGCTCCCATGGTGGGGGCTAAACCCTTTGTGCTTTGTGGTTGTTTGTATTAATAATTTAACTTTTCCATGACCAAATCGAATATTCCGGAAAGAGTAAACTTTTCCCGCACTCTAAACCAACTTCAATACCCGGATTTTCTAGATATCCAGATAAAGTCGTTTATGGACTTTTTCCAGTTGGAGACATCTCCTGAGGATAGAGAAAACGAGGGTCTATACAATGTATTCAGTGAAAATTTTCCAATCACTGATTCAAGAAACAATTTCGTTCTTGAATTTTTGGATTATTTCGTTGACCCGCCTCGATACGCTATTGAGGAATGTATAGAAAGAGGGCTGACCTACAGCGTTCCATTGAAGGCCAAATTAAAACTTTACTGTACTGATCCAGAACACGAGGATTTTGAGACAATCGTTCAAGATGTTTATTTGGGAACTATCCCTTATATGTCACCACGTGGTTCTTTCGTGATCAATGGAGCTGAAAGAGTAGTAGTTTCTCAATTGCATCGATCGCCTGGTGTATTCTTTGGTCAAAGCTTTCATGCTAATGGCACGAAGCTTTATTCAGCACGTATTATTCCTTTCAAGGGTTCTTGGATTGAATTTGCTACTGATATAAACGCGGTGATGTATGCATACATCGATCGTAAGAAAAAATTACCTGTAACAACTTTACTAAGAGCAATTGGTTACGAAAGTGACAAGGAGATCCTTGAGATTTTCGACCTTGCTGATGAAGTAAAGGTTAGTAAAACAGGATTAAAGAAAGTTGTAGGTCGAAGACTTGCAGCGCGTGTTTTGAAGACATGGTTTGAAGACTTCGTTGATGAAGATACTGGAGAAGTTGTATCTATTGAAAGAAATGAAGTAGTAGTTGACCGTGAATCAGTTATCGAAGATTCTCACATGGAGATAATCTTGGATGCTGAAGTAAAAACAATTCTTCTTCATAAGGAGAATGTGAATGCTGCAGATCACGCGATTATATATAATACGTTGCAGAAAGACCCTTCAAACTCAGAAATTGAAGCGGTAGAGCATATATACAGAATACTGCGTAACGCTGAGCCACCAGATCAGGAGACAGCTCGTGGAATTATTGATAAATTATTCTTCTCTGATAAGAGATATGACTTAGGTGAAGTTGGTCGTTATAGAATCAATAAGAAGCTTGGTCTTGATATTGACATGGAGATCAGAGTTCTTACAAAAGTTGATATCATTGAAATCATTAAGTACTTGATTGAATTGATCAACTCTAAAACAGATGTTGATGATATTGATCACTTAAGTAACAGAAGGGTAAGAACTGTTGGAGAACAACTATACAACCAGTTTGGTGTTGGTCTAGCTCGTATGGCTAGAACGATTCGTGAGCGTATGAATGTTCGTGACAACGAAGTATTTACTCCAATCGATTTGATTAACGCGAAGACTTTGTCTTCTGTGATTAATTCATTCTTTGGAACGAATCAGTTGTCTCAGTTTATGGATCAAACGAATCCATTGTCTGAAATTACACATAAGAGAAGATTGTCAGCATTAGGCCCAGGCGGTCTTTCGAGAGAAAGAGCTGGATTCGAAGTACGTGACGTTCACTATACTCACTATGGTCGCTTATGTACCATTGAAACGCCTGAAGGTCCAAACATTGGTTTGATTTCTTCATTGTGTGTTTATGCTAAAGTGAATAAGCTTGGCTTCATTGAAACACCTTATCGTAAGGTAGCTGATGCAGCGGTTAAGTTAGATGACATTATCTACTTGAGTGCTGAAGAGGAAGATGAGCAAATGATTGCTCAGGCAAATGCTAAGATCAATGAAAAAGGAGTATTCACAACAGAAAAGGTGAAAGCCAGATTTGAGGGTGATTTCCCTGTAGTTGCACCGAGTCAATTGACATTGATGGACGTTGCTCCGAACCAAATAGCTTCGATTGCAGCATCTTTAATTCCTTTCTTGGAACATGATGATGCTAACCGTGCGTTGATGGGATCAAACATGAGTCGTCAAGCAGTACCGTTATTGCGTCCAGAATCTCCAATCGTTGGAACAGGATTAGAGAGATTGGTTGCCCATGATTCCAGAGTATTGATTCATGCTGAAGGTGATGGAGTAATTGATAGCGTAGATGCTAATTCAATCACTGTTAAGTATGACAGAAGCGATGATGATGAACTTGTAAGTTTCGATAACGAATACAAGACTTATCCTTTAATCAAATTCAAGAAGACGAACCAAAGCACAACCATAAACCTTAAGCCGATAGTGCTAAAAGGTCAAAAGGTAATGAATGGAGATGTTCTTTGCGAAGGTTATGGAACCCAACAAGGGGAGCTGGCATTAGGTAGAAACCTTATGGTAGCATTCATGCCTTGGAAAGGTTACAACTTTGAGGATGCGATTGTAATCTCTGAAAAAGTTGTTCGCGATGACATATTCACTAGCCTTCACGTTGCTGAGTACGTTCTTGAAGTTCGTGACACGAAAAGAGGCTTAGAAGAGTTGACAGCAGATATTCCTAACGTAAGTGAAGAAGCTACTAAGAACCTTGATGAAAACGGTTTAATTAGAGTCGGAACAGAAGTTAAGGAAGGCGATATTCTTATTGGTAAGATCACACCAAAGGGTGAAACTGATCCAACTCCAGAAGAAAAACTTCTACGTGCAATTTTTGGTGATAAAGCTGGCGATGTAAAAGACGCTTCCTTGAAAGTTCCACCAAGTGGTTCTGGAGTTGTTATTGAGAAGAAACTTTTCTCAAGAGCAATAAAGGATCGCAAGATGAAAGCTCAAGAGAAAAACATCATTGATGAGATTGATAAAGGATACGAGAAGGAAATTGATGCTTTGAATGGTCGATTGGTAGATAAATTATTCACGATTGTGAATGGTAAGACATCTCAAGGAGTATTCAATAACTTCAATGAAGAGTTGATCAAGAAAGGTACTAAGTTCACTCAAAAGAGTCTAACTGGTTTGGATTACACAAACCTAAATCCGAACGGATGGACGACTGATGATGATAAGAATACAATGATCAAGCGATCTCTTAATAACTATAGCGTTAAGGCGAATGAGGCTTTAGGAACAATGAAGCGTAAGAAGTTTTCAATCACTGTTGGTGATGAACTTCCTTCAGGTATTATTCAATTGGCCAAAGTCTACCTAGCAAACAAGCGTAAGCTTAAAGTAGGAGATAAGATGGCTGGACGTCATGGTAACAAGGGTATTGTTGCTAAGATTGTTCGTCAAGAAGACATGCCATTCCTTGAGGATGGAACTCCAGTTGATATTGTTCTTAACCCATTGGGTGTGCCATCGCGTATGAACCTTGGACAGATTTACGAAACTGTACTTGGTTGGGCAGGTAAGAACTTAGGAGTTAAGTTTTCTACTCCAATTTTTGACGGAGCTTCTGTAGCTGACGTTGAAGAATGGACTAAGAAGGGCAATGTTCCTGAAAACGGCAGATCATTCCTTTATGATGGTGGAACAGGAGATCGTTTTGATCAACCTGCAACCGTTGGTGTGATTTATATGTTGAAACTGCATCACTTAGTTGATAACAAGATGCATGCGAGATCTATCGGTCCTTACTCACTTATTACTCAACAACCACTCGGAGGTAAAGCTCAATTTGGAGGTCAAAGATTTGGAGAAATGGAAGTGTGGGCACTTGAGGCATTCGGTGCTGCCAACATTCTTCGTGAGATATTGACTGTGAAGTCTGATGACGTAGTAGGAAGAGCTAAGGCTTATGAAGCTATTGTTAAAGGAGAACCAATGCCAGAGCCTGGTATTCCAGAATCCTTCAACGTATTGCTTCATGAAATGCGCGGCCTAGGTCTAAATATTACACTCGATTAAGCTTATTATTAACCATTCTATATTGTTGAAATGGCATTAAGAAAAGATACAAAACCAAGCAGTGGTTTTAACAAAATCACTATCAGTTTAGCTTCACCTGAGATGATCCTTGAGAGATCTCATGGAGAGGTGCTAAAGCCTGAGACTATTAACTATCGTACATACAAACCAGAACGGGATGGTCTATTCTGTGAGCGAATTTTCGGTCCAGTAAAAGACTATGAGTGTCACTGTGGTAAATACAAGCGTATTCGCTATAAGGGTATTGTGTGTGACCGATGTGGTGTAGAGGTTACCGAAAAGAAAGTAAGAAGAGAGCGCATGGGACATATTTCCCTTGTAGTTCCTGTTGCTCATATTTGGTACTTTAAATCTCTACCAAACAAGATCGGTTACTTGCTGGGTCTTCCTAGTAAGAAATTGGATACTATTATTTACTACGAGAGATACGTTGTAATTAATGCAGGTATTGCCAATAATAAGGAAGATGAACCTCTTCAATATTTGGAGTTCTTGACAGAAGAAGAGTACCTAGATATTCTGGATGCACTTCCTAGAGAAAACCAGTACTTGGATGATGATGATCCTAATAAGTTCATAGCTAAGATGGGTGCTGAAGCACTTTATGAATTGCTTAAACGTTTAGATCTTGATGCTCTTTCTTATGACCTGCGTCACAAAGCGAGCACCGAGACTTCTCAGCAACGTAAAAACGAAGCTCTTAAGAGGCTACAAGTTGTTGAAGCTTTTAGAGCTGCAAATGAGCATATCGTTAATCGTCCTGAGTGGATGATCGTAAAAGTTGTTCCGGTTATTCCACCAGAATTAAGACCTCTAGTGCCTTTAGATGGTGGTCGTTTCGCTACATCTGACTTGAATGACCTTTACAGAAGAGTTATTATTCGTAACAATCGTTTGAAGAGACTTCTTGAGATTAAAGCTCCTGAAGTAATCCTTCGTAATGAGAAGCGTATGCTTCAAGAGGCGGTTGATTCTTTGTTTGATAATTCAAGAAAGTCTTCAGCAGTTAAGACTGAGTCAAACAGAGCACTTAAGTCTCTTTCTGATAGTTTGAAAGGTAAGCAAGGTCGTTTTCGTCAAAACTTACTCGGTAAGCGTGTTGACTATTCAGCTCGTTCTGTAATTGTTGTAGGTCCAGAATTGAAATTACACGAATGTGGATTGCCAAAAGATATGGCAGCTGAGCTGTTTAAGCCGTTCATTATTCGAAAGCTTATTGAAAGAGGAATTGTAAAAACGGTGAAGTCAGCGAAGAAAATCGTTGATAAGAAGGAGCCTGTTGTTTGGGATATTTTAGAAAATGTCTTGAAAGGTCACCCTGTAATGCTTAACCGTGCACCAACTCTTCACAGATTAGGTATTCAGGCATTCCAACCAAAAATGATTGAAGGAAAAGCGATTCAACTTCACCCGTTAGTTTGTACAGCATTCAACGCTGACTTTGATGGTGATCAGATGGCTGTTCACGTACCATTGGGGCATGCGGCAATCCTTGAAGCTCAATTATTAATGTTAGCTTCTCACAACATTTTAAATCCTGCAAATGGAGCACCGGTAACGGTTCCATCTCAGGATATGGTATTGGGTCTCTACTACATTACTAAGTCTAGAGTTAGTACGCCTGAGTTGCCAATGAAAGGAGAAGGAAAGATTTTCTATTCTCCAGAAGAGGTAACAATAGCGTACAATGAGGGTAAGCTAGGACTTCACTCACACATTAAGGTGAGAGTAAATAACAAAGGTGAACGAATGATCGTAGACACATCTTGTGGTCGGGTTATGTTCAACCAAGTTGTTCCAGAAGAAGTAGGTTACATCAACGAAGTACTGACTAAGAAATCATTAAGAGATATTATTGGTCGTGTATTGAAAGTTTGTGGAACTGCTAAAACTGCGAAGTTCTTAGATGATATCAAGTCTCTAGGTTTCTACATGGCATTTAAAGGTGGTCTTTCATTCAACCTGTCTGACGTACTTGTTCCAGAAGAGAAAGTAGACCTTTTGGCTAAAGCACAGCAGGAAGTTGATGAAGTAATGATGAACTATAACATGGGTCTCATTACGAACAACGAACGTTATAACCAAATCATTGACATCTGGACACATACCAACTCTAAGTTGACGCATGTGTTGATGGATAGATTGAAGAATGATAACCAAGGGTTCAACTCGATCTATATGATGTTTGATTCTGGAGCGAGGGGATCTAAAGAACAGATTCGTCAGCTTTCAGGTATGAGAGGTTTGATGGCTAAGCCAAGAAAATCTGGATCACAAGGAGGTGAAATTATTGAGAATCCTATTCTCTCTAACTTCCGTGAAGGTCTTTCAATTCTTGAGTACTTTATTTCTACACACGGTGCACGTAAAGGTCTTGCCGATACTGCCCTTAAGACAGCGGATGCTGGATACTTAACGCGTAGATTGGTCGATGTTGCTCAGGACGTTATTGTAACTTCTGACGACTGTGGTACTTTGAGAGGTCTGACTATGTCTGCCCTTAAGAAGAATGAAGAAATCGTTGAGTCTCTTAAAGAACGAATTCAAGGTAGAACCTCTGTTCATAATGTGATGAATCCAGAAACGGATGAAATGATTGTTGAAGCAGGAGGATATATATCTGACGATACAGCAGAATTGATAGAGCAGCTTGGTATAGATGAAGTTGAAATCAGATCTGCACTTACATGTGAAATGCCAAGAGGTATTTGTTCGAAATGTTATGGTCAGAATATGGCAAATGGCCATGATGTGAAAATGGGTGAAGCAGTTGGTGTTATCGCTGCTCAGTCTATTGGAGAGCCAGGAACACAGCTTACTCTGAGAACATTCCACGTTGGAGGTACGGCATCGAGTATTGCTTCTGAGTCGAAGATTACTGCGAAGCAACCAGGTGTTTTGGAAATTGATGAATTAAGAACGGTAGAGAAGAAAGCTAAAGATGGTAGTAAACAAATCATCGTTATTGGTAGATCTGCAGAAATGCGTGTCGTTGATAAGAAGACTGGTTTAACCGTTGCTACCAACAATATTCCTTATGGTTCTGAGATGTTCAAGAAACCAGGAGAAACTCTTGAGAAAGGGGATCTAATCTGTTCTTGGGATCCTTACAACGCAGTTATTGTTTCTGAATTCGCAGGTAAGCTTGATTTTGAAAGTATTCAAGAAGGTCTTACGTACAAAGAAGAATCAGATGAGCAAACTGGTTTCCGTGAAAAGGTTATTATCGATAATAGAGATAAGACATTAAACCCTGCTATCAATGTAGTTGATAACAAAGGAGAAGTGCTTAGAACTTATAGTATACCTGTTGGAGCGCACATTATGGTGAGCGAAGCTGATAAGGTAGGTCCTGGTGAAATTCTTGTAAAGATTCCACGTTCAGGTGGTAAGTCTTCAGGTGATATTACTGGAGGTCTTCCAAGAGTTACTGAGCTTTTCGAAGCAAGAAACCCTTCTAACCCAGCTATCGTTTCTGAAATTGATGGTATCGTTTCTTTCGGTAAAATCAAAAGAGGTAACAGAGAAATTATCGTGGAGTCAAGATTGGGTGATAAGTCTAAATACTTAGTTCCATTATCTAGACACATCCTAGTGCAAGAGAATGACTTCGTTAAAGCGGGTCAGCCATTGTCTGATGGAGCGATTACTCCTGCAGATATCCTTGCGATTAAAGGACCAACAGCTGTTCAGGAATATCTTGTAAACGAGATTCAAGAAGTATATCGACTTCAAGGTGTGAAGATTAATGATAAGCACTTCGAAGTGATTGTGCGTCAGATGATGCGAAAAGTTATTATTCTTGATCCAGGAGATACACGATTCCTTGAGAACCAAATTGCTAATAAGGTTGAGTTTATCGCGGAAAACGATATGATCTTTGGAATGCAAGTGGTAATGGATGCTGGTGAGTCTGAAAATGTGATAGCTGGACAGATAATATCTGCTCGTAAATTGAGAGATGAAAACTCAATCTTGAGAAGAAAGGATATGAAGCTTGTCGAATTCCGTGAGGCAATTGCGGCAACAGGTCGTCCTATTCTTCAGGGTATTACCAGAGCATCACTTCAAACAGATAGCTTTATTTCAGCAGCGTCATTCCAAGAAACTACTAAAGTGCTTAACGAAGCGGCTGTTAGTGGTAAGGAGGATTACTTGAAAGGCTTGAAAGAGAATGTGATTGTTGGTCACCTTATTCCAGCTGGTACTGGTCTTAAAAATTACCAAAGCATTATTGTTGGTAGTCAAGACGAGTATGATCAGATGGTAGGAGTTGACTCATCTCAAGTAGTTGAAGAACTAGATAAATAAGAGAAGCATGGCTGACGAAAAAGATCAAAAACAAGGACAGATTAATATTGAGTTGAGTGAGGAGGTGGCACAGGGTGAATACTCTAACCTCGCTATAATCACTCATTCTACTGCTGAGTTTATAGTTGATTTTGTTAGTATGATGCCCGGAACGCCAAAGGCGAAGGTTAAGTCACGGATTATTTTAACTCCGCAACATGCCAAGCGATTACTAAAGGCTCTGAATGAGAATGTCAGAAAATTTGAATCACAACATGGCGAAATTGCGGATGTAGAGCAAAGTGGTGTTGCGCCTTTTCCGATGAATTTTGGTGGGCCTACAGGCGAGGCTTAACTCTTAAGTCAATAGTATATTAGCCCTGACAACGTAAGTTGTCGGGGCTTTTTTATAGTGTGACATAGCGCGTGTAAGTTTATTTTAGTGCTTTGTCATTAAAGAGGATGTATCCAAAATGGAATAAAAAGGTAATTGGTACTCTTTGTTCCCCAAGATTGTCTGAGCTTACTTCGGGCACATTGTAGTAATAATTTAAAGAGAAACTTATTGGCCCCAGCGGACTTCTATATACAGCGTTTGCCGTTGCTATTGTATATCGCCTTTCAAGACTTCGTTTGTCATTTGGAACCAGACCTTGATCATTTCTATTTTCTGCAAATCTATAGGGCTGAAACACATAACCTTCAAGTCTTAAATCAACATCCTTTATAATGTTGATTATGAATTTATGCCCGAATGCGGCATATTGATATGCTCTAAAGGACTCAAGAAATAAAGTTTTACTTTCAGGTGTAGGCTGAAATGAGGGAGATCGAAGAGAGCTAGCGGTATAGTTTGTAAAGAGATCTTGATCGCTGTACATCACTTCTGCATAAAAGCCTAGACGTATGATTCCTTTGGATTTGTAATAGTGATCATAGCTGAGTTTTGCATCAATCCAATTGTGATTTTTTAGAACTACGTTTTGTTCAGATGCTGTTGTTCCTGGGTTGTAGGATTCTTCTCCATTGGTATTACGTATAGATAATCGTAATGCTGATCCCTCATTTGGATACAGCTTATCATTCAGGCTGTTCTTTTCAAATGATGCTGCGAATGTTGAGCCTAAGAAAACGGTTTTATCCGTTATATCATCTTGTCCGAAAGAATTGGACTGATAATAATCATCACGGAGAGAGAGCAGCCCACCTGATAGAGATATTTTAGTTTTATTACTCGCAGCAAAGGCGGTGTTGATTATGGCGAATTGTTCATTTTGAATAAGAAAGAGTGAATTATTATCCTCGAAGAAAGTTGCACGACTATCAAAGTAGTTCCAGCGATTAATTGTTATTATGGGTTCGATATATATCGGAAATCTTATTGGGATATCCACTCTCGCTTTCGCCAAAACAGAGGCGTAAAGTTTTCCGAAATAAGCATTCGCGTTGAAGCTTACCCCGGTATTGTTGATCGTGTTATAGCCAATACCAATATAACCTGTGTTTATGGGTCTAGAAGAAACATTACCTCCAAATTCTAGAAGCATGTTTTTTTCCTTCTTTACTTTAAGGGTTAACTTATACGTGCTGTCAGAAGCATTATAGGTTGAAAAAGGAAACAGTCGAGCTATTTTATCATTTTCATAGATGCGATAATAGTTTTTCTTCATCTCTGGAAATCCCAGCTTACTATTTTTTTTTGGTTGCATAATTCTGTTCACGTATCTAGTCTCCGTCTTAGTTAGACCTTCATACTCATATTCATTGAAGACTAGACTCGTTTTTCTACGATTGAACTTTAGTCTCTTTTCGTCCATAACTTTATGATGAACCCTGCGATGGACTATGGCCTTTATTGTCTCAATTTCTTTTAGAGTAGCAACGTAACCTGAGTCGATACTTTCTTGAAGGTGGTTGAAATTGAATATTCCGTATTCGACCTTAGGTTCAATCAGGACAGTTGAATCACCATTGAGCTGATAATTCGTTTTACTTATGACCATATTTCGAATTTGACTTAAAAAGTCATCTTCCTCTGGTGGAGATTCGTTGGATGATACATTACTACCAATTATTATATCTGGATTGAATTCATCCCGCATCACATCGGTTGGGAAATTATTGTAAAGACCTCCGTCATAAAGCAATTTGCCATCTATTCTCAATGGCTTTAAATAAGCAGGGTAGCTCATGCTTGCTCTTACGGCAACATTCAAATTACCATCTTTAAACACCACGGATTTCTTATCTACAATATCAGAGGCTACGCATCTAAATGGAATAAAAAGACTATCGAACTGATAGTCGCAGACCATGCTGGCTGGATCAAGAATTCTCATTAATTCAAGATCAAGTGCAGCAGGATTTATAAAACTGGTTGGAATAGAAGTTTCAAGAAAGTTTGAGAAAGATGAAAACTTTATCGAGACCCAATTCGCGTTTTGAAGAGGTTTTCGGAAATAATAGACATACTTATCTTCCAATTGGCCTGAGGCTAAGTCTCGAAACTTGCTGCTTGTGAGCATCGCTTCAATTTGATCTGGACTATAGCCAGCACTATATAATCCTGCGACTAAGGCTCCAATTGAGGCGCCAGCGATATAGTCAATCGGGATACCATTTTCTTCTAGTGCTTTAAGAACTCCAACATGAGCTAATCCGGAAGCACCACCGCCACTAAATACTACGCCAACAGATTGTGCTAAAGCACATTGCGAAAGCATAATAATTATAAAGGTTAGTGTCCGTGTAGCTCGGGATGGCATGCTTCAAATCTATGAAAGAAAAGCGGTAGAAAGTTTTCGTCTATTCAATGACTATTTTGAGCTTTTCAAAGTAGGCAGGTGCTTTTAGTAATCGCGATCCATACCAACTGAATAGCTCACCATCAACGATGATAGTTTTTGAGCGCGTAAATAAATGCTGAAACTGTTCAACATGAATTTGCGCAAAGGGAAAAGGTTCACTAGACAGGAATATTAAATCTGGATTCAGTGCGTGAATTTCATCTTCACTCAGAGAAGGATATCTCGATGAAGTATCATTAATTGCATTTTCAAATCCTGCTATTGAAAGCATTTCATTGATAAATGTGTCCCTTCCTGCGGCCATAAAAGGTTTGTTCCAAATAAGGTAAAGAACCTTTTTACGAATTACTGGTAATGTTATTTGGGAGAAGCTTAACCTCAAGGATGCTATCAATTCTTGAGATTTTGACTGCCGATTGATTATGATACCTAAGGCATTTATCATTTGAAGTGCATCTTCACATGATTTGATATCACTGACCCAAACAGGATAATCTTTCTCAAGGTTTTTAATATCTTCTAATGTATTCTCTTCTTTATTGGCAATAATCAAATCTGGATTCAGGCTTTTGATTTGAGCATGGTTTATTTTTTTAGTGCCACCAATCCTCTTTTTAGTTCTGAACCATGCTTCCGGATGCACGCAGAATTTAGTTATCCCTACTACTTCATTGTCAAGGTCGAAATAATGCAAAAGCTCCGTTTGAGAAGGAACTAAACTTATGATACGTTTTGGAGGATAGGAAATCATTATTTCTCTACCTACTTGATCGATATGTTTTTTCTCGGTCATTAACTCATTGCGGAAACCATGTCGTGGCTCGTAATGATCTGATATCGTCCTTGACCAAGTTCCACAAGCACTGCACCGTTTTCTGCATTAAAATGCTTTGAAATGGCGATGAGAGGGTCTGTAGCTTGCACAACTGGAAATGGGGATTGCATGGACACCTTAACTTCAGCATCTCTTAAACTTGGATTTTCTGAAAGTTGAGCCAAAAGACTAGAATCATTGATGCTGCCAACGAACTTGGAGCCATCAACCACGGGTAATTGTGATACTCCAAACTTGCGCATAACAGCAATGGCATTGTGAATTGGCTCATACGCCCCTATGGTCAAAAGAGGTAGATCTTTATGATTTGCAAAAAGATCACGCGCTACTTTATTTTCTTTATTCAAAAATCCTCTATCACGCATCCAAGCATCATTGAATACTTTACCTACATATCTCGATCCGTGGTCATGAAAAAGAACGACAACTAAAGAGTCTTCATTTAATTCGCTCTTGAGTTGTCTCACAGCCTGAAATGCAGACCCACAAGAATATCCTAAAAACAAACCTTCTGTCAGCGCGAGTTCTCTTGCTACAAGCGCACCATCGCGGTCAGTTACTTTTTCAAAGTGATCAATCAGGCTAAAATCGACATTTTTTGGAAGAATGTCTTCTCCAATTCCTTCAGTGATGTAGCTGTAAATTTCCTTCTCATCGAATTCTCCTGTTTCATGATATTTCTTAAAAACGGAGCCATACGAATCGACTCCCCAAATTTTCACCTTGGGATTCTTTTCTTTTAGATATTTCGCAACACCGGAAATAGTTCCACCTGTGCCAACGCCAACTACAAAATGAGTTACTTTTCCATCTGTTTGTTCCCAGATTTCAGGACCTGTGGTTTCATAATGAGCCAATCGATTGGATAGGTTGTCATATTGATTTACCCAATATGAGTTTTCAATCTCTTTATTTTTCCTTTCAGCTACTGAGTAGTAAGATTCTGGATGGGTTGGAGCTACATTGGTAGGACAGACATATACCTCTGCACCAACCGCTCGAAGGATGTCAATTTTCTCTTGACTTTGCTTGTCGCTCATCGTGCAAATAAGCTTGTAGCCTTTGATAATGCATGCTAAAGCAAGACCCATTCCTGTGTTGCCGCTGGTGCATTCTATAATAGTTCCTCCTGGCTTTATATCACCTCTAATTTCTGCATCCTCAACCATTTTCAAGGCCATTCTATCTTTTGTACTATGACCAGGATTGAAATATTCAACCTTAGCTAAGATGGTTCCTGGAAGGTCTTCAGCAATTTTATTTAATTTGATCATTGGAGTGTTTCCAATGGTCTCAAGAATGTTTTGTTTGATATTCATTTTATCCACTAAGAATTGAGCGGCAAATGTAAGATTACCTAGTTGAAGCGAATCGTCTTTACAGGATCAATTCTGCTCACAATCAATGAGGGGATAAGCAACATGATTAAGCATGCGATTATACTCCCTAGATTAATGTATAAAATAGTCGAGGCTTCAAATAGAACAGGCACGTGGTCAACATAATAATTTGCTTGATCGAGCTTTATCAATTCGAAATGCGATTGCAACCAACCTAACCCTAGGCCAATTCCGTTGCCAATGATTACTCCGATAATAATTAAATAAAGAGCATTGATTAAGAATATTCTACCGATACTTCTGTTCTGCGCTCCCATTGCTTTTAAAAGTCCGATCATGTTAGTTCTTTCAAGGATCATAACTAAGAGAGCGGAAATCATATTGATTCCTGAAACAAGTATCATCAGGGTTAAAATAATAACGACATTGATGTCTTGTAGCTCGAGCCATCCGAATATCTCCATGAAATGATCAGTAATGGCAAGCGTATTGAATTCATATGAAATATGTTCTTGGACGATTTTATCGAGCTGATCAAGGTTTTCAAAAGAATGGAGTAAAACTTCATAACCTGCAATTTGTGACTCTTCCCAACCGTTCAATTTTTGAATATGTCGGATGTCACAAAGAAGAATGCTGCCATCAAATTGTTCCATTCCCGACTCATATATTCCTCCAATAATAAAACGCCTTTTTCGCTCTTTTTCATCTTGAAAAAATGACACTGTGATTTTTTCGCCAAGATTTAGATCAAGTTTGTTCTGAATTGATTTAGAAATCACGATGCTGTCGTTCGGCCCAGATTCAGAAATGCTAAATGCTTTTCCTTCAACCATGTTGGACTCAAAGAAGTTCCAGTCAAAATCATCTGAAACCCCTTTATTCATTACTCCTTGAATGTTGCCATTCGCAGTTATTATTCCGCTTTTGTATGCGTAAGCTTGAATGCTTTTTACGGCTGGTTCAGCAAGAATTTTTTCGAAAAATGGTTGCTCAGCATCCATTGGTTTTGCACCTAAGGCATTTTGCGGATTGTAAAGTGAAATTTGAAGGTGAGACCCAAATCCTATAACCTTTTGCCGGACTTCATTTTGAAATCCGTGCACAATACCAACAGAAAGGATCATAACTGCCATTCCAATTGCAATACCAGTTACGGCAATTTTGACGATGGTTGATGAGCTTTGGCTTTTCCGGTTTGACTTCCGGCCGCTAATCATTCTTCTAGAAATGAAAAATTCGAATTGCAAAGGGAATCTGTTTAAAACTTCGTTGCCAATGAAAGATTGAGGTTATGAAGATGCGCAAATTTGATAATCTAAATTGACAATATGAGGACAGCACTTCTTTTATCCACTTTTCTCGTTACAATTTCATCCGTTTTTGCTCAACCTACGTTGTTTAAGACAGATGCTGACATTGAGGTGGGCGCCAAACGATATGCTGAATATTCAGCATTGTTAGAAGGAAAAAAGGTCGCTATTACTGGCAACCA
The DNA here is from genome assembly GCA_905479105.1 of uncultured Flavobacteriales bacterium. GTDB lineage: Bacteria > Bacteroidota > Bacteroidia > Flavobacteriales_G > Salibacteraceae > SHAN690. Next base: position 94,190 of record CAJQLE010000002.1, on the reverse strand, counting down.
CACTTCGATGATTGACAGTGTGCACTTAGTGGATTGGCTTCTTGATAAGGAGGTGGATATTGTGAAAGTATTTGCACCGGAGCATGGTTTTAGAGGAAAAGCCGATGCAGGTGAAAAAGTTGAAAGTGGAAAAGATCTAAAGACAGGTTTACCTATAGTGAGCTTGTATGGATCGCATAAAAAACCTTCAGCTGAAGATTTAATGGGGGTCGATATCATGGTATTTGATATTCAAGATGTTGGTGCACGATTTTATACGTACATCTCTACCATGACTTATGTAATGGAAGCTTGCGCTGAACAAGGTATTCCAGTGGTTATTTTAGATAGACCTAACCCCAATGGTTTTTACACCGATGGACCAATGCTCAAGGAGGAGTTTAAGTCTTTCGTTGGTATGCATCCTATTCCTGTAGTACACGGAATGACAGTGGGTGAATTGGCGCAAATGATCAATGGTGAAAAATGGATGGAAGGTGGTGTGCAGTGTGAAATTAGCGTGGTGACGTGCGGTAATTATTCCAAGTCTGATATATACGTTTTGCCAGTAAAACCCTCTCCCAATCTGCCAAACATGAATGCTATTTTACTATATCCATCCCTTTGTTTTTTTGAGGGAACCGACTTTTCAGTTGGCAGAGGAACTGATCATCCTTTTGAAATGTTTGGACATCCAAATATGGGCATGGGTTCTTTTATGTTCGTGCCGAAAAGTACTGATGGAGCGAAGCATCCAAAGCATGAAGGAGTACCCTGTTTGGGCTGGGATTTAACTGAGATCGGAGGGAAGCGCGTCCAAGAAAAGCAAACATTAATTCTCGATTGGATGATTAATGCTTACCGGGATTTCCCTCTAAAGGAAAAGTTTTTTCTTTCGAATGGCTTCTTTGATAAATTGGCCGGAACCGATGAACTAAGGCTGCAGATTCAATCTGGCATGAGTGCAGATGAAATACGCGATTCTTGGAAAAGTGGATTATTAGAATTCAAAGAAAGGAGAAAGGCCTATCTCCTTTACAACTAGGAAGGGCAAAAACTTAATTTGATTCTTGATTTCTTATATCAAAAACCTTTCTTCTTTCAACGGGCTTACTCAATTCTTCAATCCATCTCTTCATGCTCATTCCGTCTTGAACATTTACATTTTCTGGCAATTCGAAAATACCTTCTGGAAGAGCTGATATAGTATCTATGGCTGTGGCTTCAACTTTTACGAAGTTCCGAGGCAGATCTACCAATGTATTGAGCATAATTCCTTTATGTCGCCATTCTTTTGTCTTGGTGCTTTCAATATACCAACGGTCGCATTGTACACCTGCAATTTCTTCTTGTGTTTCAATGAATCCACCGCGATCTCTGTACATGTTTTCAGCCACTTCATTTAAATCTAATGAAGCACTTTCTTGAGCTGATTCAAATAACAGAGAGTTATCAATTTTACGTGCATTCATGGTTGTTTTATCTACAACATAAATGGCGCTATCGCTCATGAATGTGATGAGGCTGATCTTTTCTTCAGAACCACTGAATGGATTATCTCTGACAGTTTCGGTGAATTTTATTTCTAGCATACCGTAGTCACTGAAATACATTTCTTCTGTACCTCTTTGTATTCCAGAATAGGCGTAAGAAACATGCCCTTCTTTTATTCTATAGCGAACAGGTTTAATTCGCGTAATTGAATTTGAAGCTTTTTGCTCAATAGCTTCGGTGGGCTTATATTTTTCTGTAACAGTTAAATCGGGAACCTCCTTTTGCTCTTGGCACCCAAAGATGATCACCAAACTAAATAAGAAAAAGAATTTACTAGGTAGGCTCATTTGACTCCGATTCTATCGAAATTTAGTCAATCTTTCCTGGATATGCTTCAAGAGCCTTTTCAAGAATTTCAAGAGCAAACTTCAGCTTAGGAATTTCTAATACGTATGCAAGACGAACTTCTCTCATGCCGAGGCCTTTTGTAGCATAAAAACCTTCTCCAGGTGCCATCATTACCGTGGCTCCTTTATATTCAAAATGCTCCAAGATCCATGCGCAAAATTTCTCTGCACTGTCTACTGGAAGTTCTGCCATTGCGTAAAATGCACCACCAGGCATAGGACACGTAACACCTTTAATGGCGTTCATTCCATTTACAAGAACATCTCTTCTTTGGACATATTCTTTCGCTACATCATCGAAGTAAGATTTAGGTGTTTTGAGAGCGGCTTCACTGGCAATCTGTCCAAAAGTAGGAGGACTTAATCTAGCTTGTGCAAACTTCATTGCAGTCTTTATGACCTCTTCATTTTTGCATAGCAGAGCACCAACTCTAGCTCCACACATACTGTAGCGCTTTGAAACAGAATCCACAACTATGGCATTCTTATCGATTCCTTCAAGGCTCAATATTGACCTGTGTGTTCTGCCATCGTAGCAGAATTCTCGATAGACTTCGTCAGCGATTAAGAATAAGTCGTTCTCAAGGACGATTTGCTTCAAAGTCTCCAGCTCCTCTTGAGTATAAAGATATCCTGTCGGATTTCCTGGATTGCAAATGATTATGCCTCTAGTTTGTGGAGTAATTAGCTCTCTAAATTTATGAATTGGAGGAAGCTTATATGCTTGAGAAATATGCGTTGTAATTGGCGTTAAATTCACCTGAGCTTCAAGGGCAAAACCGTTATAATTCGCATAAAATGGCTCAGGAACAATAACTTCATCATCAGGGTTGAAGCAGGTCATCATTCCAAACATGATGGCTTCGGAACCACCATTCGTAACGATTATTTGACTTGAATCAACGATGATATCATTGCTTTTATAGTATTCAACAAGGCCTTTACGATAAGATAGGTACCCTGCTGAATGGCTATATTCTATGACAGTTCTATCAATGTTGCGAATTGCCTCCAAAGCAACCTCAGGTGTTTCAATATCAGGTTGACCGATGTTAAGGTGAATTACTTCTTTTCCGGCATCGATTGCTTTTTCTGCATATGGAACAAGCTTGCGTATCGGTGACTCGGGCATTGCGAAGCCCTTATTTGAGATAAATGGCATACTTTGGAGTTTAGGTCTCCGCTATTTTTTGCGGTGGGCAAATATAAGTTATGCCATCCAAGAAATGAGTAATAAAAAAGCCCCGCCAATTGAATGACAGGGCTTTTGATATTTGATTAGCAAACCTTAGTTTGCAGATGGTGCCATCGTTGGCTCCTTCACTGGCATGGCTGATTCATCAGCTTTGGGAGCGGCTTCGATATTTCCTTTTATTCGGATAACCTTTGGCTGCTCGCTGCCATTAGAAGTAATAGTAACAGACTTGTTGATAGGGCCTAATCGCTTACTATCATATTTTACTTTTATCACAGAAGAAGCTCCTGGCTGAATTGGCTCACGTGGCCATTCTGGAACAGTACATCCACAAGATCCTTTAGCGTTTGCAACGATCAACGGCTCACTTCCTGTATTTTTGAATACAAATTCAGTTGAGGCATCTCCATGTTGCTTCATTGTTCCAAAATCGTGAACATCCTTTTCAAATGCGATTTCTGCTTGTGCGCTTACTCCTAGAGAGAGAAATAACGCTGCTCCGAGAGCTACTAATAATTTTTTCATCGGTTACGGATTTTTTTCTTTGAGACAAATTTAGTTTTGATTGCTTTGACACAGGTTCGTTTAACACACTGTTAAGATTTGAAGCGTTTTACAAATGTCATTGACATTTTCATCTAGATCCTCATTTCAATTAAAGTGCATTGAGCGTGTGTGATGTGCGGGTGAAGATCGCATGTATTTATTGCATTAAGCTTCTACCTTTGCCAACTTCAAATTTTAGCATTTCTCATGAGTGATTTATCAACGAAATATAGTCCATCGGAAGTAGAAGGCAAGTGGTATAAGCACTGGATGGAAAAAGGGTTTTTCTCTTCAAAACCAGATCCTGACAAAGAGCCATTCACTATTGTCATTCCTCCGCCCAATGTAACAGGTGTTCTTCACATGGGACATATGTTGAATAATACCATTCAAGATATTCTTATTCGTAAAGCTAGACTAGAAGGTAAGAATGCGTGCTGGGTTCCAGGTATGGACCACGCATCAATTGCCACTGAAGCAAAGGTTGTTAAGCGTTTAAGAGAGAAAGGAATTAAGAAATCCGACCTGAGTAGAGAGGAGTTCTTGAGCCATGCGTGGGATTGGAAAGAAGAATATGGAGGTGTAATCCTTCAGCAATTAAAGAAATTAGGAGCTAGCTGTGATTGGGATCGTACTCGTTTCACAATGGATGAGAAATTCTATGAAAGTGTAATTGATACGTTTATCCACTTGCATGACAAAGGGCTTATTTATCGCGGATTGCGCATGGTGAACTGGGATCCAGAGGCACTAACCGCAGTTTCTGATGAAGAAGTTATTTATACCGAAGAGCAATCAAAGCTGTATCACCTTCGCTATAAGATTGAAGGAAGTGAAGAGTATGTAACAATCGCTACCACTCGACCTGAAACGATTCTTGGCGACTCCGCTATTTGTATTCATCCAGAAGATGAAAGATACAATCATTTGCATGGTAAAAGGGCGATTGTTCCCTTAGTTAATCGGTCAATTCCGATCATTTTGGATGAATACGTTGATCGTGAATTTGGAACTGGATGCTTAAAGGTGACCCCTGCTCACGACACAAATGACTATGACCTTGGTCAAAAGCACAATCTTGAGACTATTGACATCCTGAATGCAAATGGCACACTGAGTGAGGCTGCTCAAATCTTAGTTGGAGTGGATCGTTTTGAGGCTAGAAAGCAAATTGGAACCATGCTCGAAGAGGCAGGTTCTATGGTAAAGGTGGAGTCCTATGACAATAAGGTAGGAAGAAGCGAGCGCACCAATTCTATCATTGAGCCTCGTCTTTCATTGCAATGGTTTGTCGAAATGAAAACATTGGCTGAACCTGCATTAGATGCAGTTGAGAATGGTGAAATCAAATTCCATCCAGCGAAATTCAATAATACTTACCGCCACTGGATGACCAATATTAAAGATTGGTGTATCAGCAGGCAATTATGGTGGGGACATCGCATTCCTGCATGGTATTTCGGTGAAGGTGACGCAAACTTTGTTGTTGCGAAAAATGCGGAAGAAGCGCTTTCAAAAGCAAAAGCCATAGATTCATCAATTACGGCTAAAGATTTACGTCAAGATGAGGATGTGATGGATACATGGTTCAGCTCATGGCTGTGGCCTATTAGTGTTTTTGATGGCTTTTACGATAGAAAAGAGTTGGATTATTATTATCCAACCAATGATTTGGTTACTGGGCCAGATATTATTTTCTTCTGGGTAGCCAGAATGATTATGGCTGGTTATGAGTTTGAAGGTAAAAGACCTTTTAAAAACGTTTATTTCACGGGAATTATTCGAGATAAGTTAGGACGCAAAATGTCTAAGTCTTTAGGAAACTCTCCTGATCCGATTGATCTAATTGAGAAATACAGTGCTGATGGAGTAAGACTCGGACTCTTGATGACAGCTCCCGCTGGAAATGATATTCCCTTTGACGATTCTATTTGCGAGCAAGGAAGAAACTTTACGAACAAGATCTGGAATGCTCTTCGCTTAATAAAGGGTTGGAGTGTTGAGGATAAAGCTCAACCCGAAGTGAATAAGGTGTCCATAGACTGGTTGAATCAACGTATAGCACAGGAGACAGCAGAAATTAACGATCATTATATCAAGTATAGACTTAACGATGCTGCAATGAGTCTTTACAAGCTTGTATGGGATGAGTTTTGTTCGTGGTATTTGGAGGCCATAAAGCCAGCTTACGGAGATAGTATAGATCGTAAGACTTACAATGCCACACTCGATGCTTTAGAGAAGTTGATGATTATGTTGCATCCTATGATGCCATTTATCACGGAAGAGGTTTACCATTCGTTGCGCGAACGGTCAGAAGAAGATTGCATCATTGTTGCTCCATGGCCTCAAGCTGGAAAATTTGATGTTCAAGCTATTTCTGATTTTGAAACGGCCAAACAAATCATTACTGAAGTGAGATCAGTGAGGGCTCAAAAGAACCTCTCACCAAGAGAGACTTTGGGACTAATTCAAAAGGGTGAGAAGGGATCTTATTCATCTTATGAATTAATCATTTCTAAACTCGCAAATGTTGATTTGAAATTCGGAGAATCAGCAAATGGACCTGCGGCCTCCTTTATTATTGGTACGGAGGAATTTGCAGTTCCGCTTGAAGGTATGATAGATACATCTGCTGAAATCTCGAAATTGGAAGAAGAACTTAAATATCAACAGGGCTTCTTAAACTCTGTGATGAAGAAGCTTTCAAATGAGCGTTTCGTGAGTGGAGCTCCTGAACAAGTTGTCGCTGCTGAGCAAAAGAAGCGTGACGATGCAGAATCAAGAATTACATCCATAAAAGAACAATTGGTTGCCTTGAAGTGATTTTGAAGTTGAACTTCATAACGGTTAAGATACTTTGCATTCTTGCGTTTTCATCTTTATTGCATTCTGCCCAATCGCAAATAGTCAATGTAGAAAGCAAGCGATCGGATAATTCGCAAGAAGGTTGGCATGGCTCGCTTAATTTAAGCTTGAACTTTACAAGAAACACCGATGATGTTTTGGATTATGGAGCCAAAGGCACTGTACAATATCTAAAACAGCGACATAGATTACTGGTGCTCTCAGACCTTTCTCGTGTAGTGGCAGGAGGCACTGATTTCATCAATAAAGGCTATGAACATGTTCGATATAATTATGATTTTGGAAACAAACGTCATTTTTCTTTTGAGGCGTTTCAACAAGCTCAATTCAATGGTATTCAGCGCATTGACTTTCGGCATTTGACGGGGGCAGGGTTAAGGTGGAACGTCCTGGAAAACGATTCATTAAAACTTTGGGTTGGAAGTTTGCCGATGTACGAGTATGAAAAACTTACTACAGGTATCATCGAGAGAAATTTCCGACAGAGTTCTTATGTTCTCTTTTTCGTAGCATTCAAGAAGTTTGAGTTTCAAACCATTAACTATTACCAACCGCGTCTAGATTACTTATCAGATTTCAGGTTTAGCTCATCTAATAGTATTGAGTTTGGTGTGTTGAGTTGGCTTCGCTTTGTCACGAGTTTAGATTTGACCTATGATTCTGCCCCGCCCGCTGAAGTTCCTGATTTGGTGTTTACCTTTAGGAATGCCATTAAATTGGAATTTTAGCAATAGCTTCTATGAGCGATAATCAATCAGAAATTTTTAAAGGACTTAAGGTTTTGGAATTGGCAAGTGTTCTTGCTGGACCAGCTGTGGGAATGTTCTTTGCCGAGTTGGGTGCTGAGGTTACTAAGATTGAAAATCCCAAAGTTGGCGGAGATGTCACTAGAAAATGGCGGTCAAAAGGTGAAAACCGAAAAGGATATTCCGCATATTTCGCCAGCGTAAATTGGGGAAAGAATCATGTGATGCTTGACTATTCCAAACCAAAAGATTTGGAAGAAGTAGGGCGTCTGGTTTCTGAATCAGATATTGTGATTACAAACTTTAAACATGGTGATGATCTAAAGTTTGGATTGGACTATAAATCCCTTTCAGTCTTGAACCAAAAACTCATCTATGCTCAACTCAACGGATTTGAGTCTGATCCTAAACGACCTGCCTTTGATGCCGTATTGCAAGCTGAAACAGGCTTCATGAGTATGAATGGAAGTTCTGAAAGCGGGCCAATTAAAATGCCCATTGCACTGATCGATGTTTTGGCTGCTCATCAAATGAAGGAGGCAATATTATTGGCATTGATTAATCAGTCGCGCAATGGAAAAGGAGCACACATTGAGGTGAGTTTGGAGGAATCTGCGCTCTCGTCATTAGTGAATCAGGCAACGAATTGGTTGATGAATAAAACCATTCCTGAGCGCTTAGGAAGTTTACATCCAAACATTGCACCTTATGGAGATACTTTCCGGTGCAATGATAAAAGGTCTATTGTTTTGGCGGTAGGTTCGGATGCTCAGTTTAAGATGCTTGGCAATATCATTGGGATGTCAGAATCTGAAATATTGCCATTTCTAACAAACCCTGAACGGGTGAAGCATCGATTAAAAATGCAAGAAATCATTTCGAGGTATATTCCGAAATTGAATAGCGATAAGCTAATGGATGAGCTGCTCAAACATAAAATTCCCGCGGGTTTTATAAGAACATTAGATGAGGTGTTAGAATCTAAAACAGCTCGATCTATGATTTTGAAAGAATTGATTCAAGACGAAGAGACTGAAAGGCTTTCTGGAAATGCCTTCAGAATTAGTTTTAATTCCGAATAAGGGTCAAAGAGCCTTTTAAGTCACCTTTAGTTCCGTTAAAACGACAGAAATCCACTACGTAGTAATATGTACCTTCCGGGGCTGGGTTTCCATCGTTTTGTATTGTGCCATCCCAACCTGGTTCTACAGAGTCTGTTTCAAAAAGCTTTACGCCCCATCTATTATAAATATCCATATGAAAGCATTGGATTTCGTTGAGCCTTATTGTAAAGTATTCGTTGTAACCATCACCATTCGGAGTAAATACATTTGGGATGAACGCGGTTTCGCAATCCATAGTCGTAACGTATATTATTCCCGTATCACCTCTACATAACTCAAAATCTGACCACACGTAGTAGGGTGTTGATTGATACAACGCAGGAGTTTTAAAGAATTCTCCTTCATTGATAACGTTGCCAAAAGCACGTTCTGACCATTTTAGAGTTCCAATATTATTGAATGCTGAAAGAGAAGCTACTGAGCCGGCACAAATCAGGGTGTCATCTCCAAAAGGTTTGTCTATTTCATTAGGTTGCACATAGACACTAACCGAATCTGACCAAGCCAAACAACCGAAAGTGTCCGTTGTAATAAGTGAATACTTGCCAGTTTGGGTGAGCGTTATAGTTCGTCCTACAGCGCTGTCAGGAAGCCAGAGATACTCTGCCATTCCGCCTCTTCGAGCTCTGAAATCAACAGAATCACCTTCGCAAAAATCCAAATCGCTTGATATGTTAAATGGCGCTATTGTATCAGGAATACTCACTCTCAAAGGTTCAGATGATCCTTTGCAACCATTACTATCGACTGTTCTCAAAGTAAATATGCCTGCTTCAAACGTTGTGATATTTTGAGTTGTATCTCCTATAGGCAGCCATAAGTAATTGTTCATGTTAGAGTTTCCAAATAGGGTAATAGAATCCCCATTGCAAAACACGGGGTATCCACTTATGCTTATTTGAGTTGGCTCTTGAGTGATAGTTATAGTTATGGGGTCTGAAACTTTTGAGCATCCCGTTGAGTCTGTTGTAGTGAGGGTGCACGTTCCAGCACTTGAAATCACTAAACTATCAGCACCCGAAGGGCTTCCGCTCCATTGATATGTACTCATTCCTACGGTGCCATATAGCGTGATGGTGCTGTCAAAACATAGAATTCCACTCGGTGTTATTTCGGACTCTACGTAAGAAGGGAAGACCTCAATGGAAGCGAATGTTTCTATACCACAAGACACAATTTTACACGTGTAAATTCCGGGTTCATAAACAGTTTGTGATGTTCCTGAACCACTCAATGGCGGCAGCCATTCAATCTGACTGCCTGCGCTCGACACTACATTAAGAATTACAGAATCTCCATCGCAAATGGTCAAATTCCCTCCACTAGCTAACGAAGGAGTCGTGTACTGTGTGAGAATGATTGAATTACTCGATAAGTCACAACTATCGGTGTCATTTACAACACAGAAGTACGTACCAGCATTTGTAGCTATAATGGAACTTGAGTCACCAGGAATTGGTCCGTTTGGTCCTTCCCAGAAGAACCCCTGGCTTGCACCAGAATTTGCAACTGTCAACCATACCGTATCATTCGGACACAAGAATAAGGAGGTCGAAGTTACTAGAGGTTGAGGTTTTTGAGTGATCAATTTTATCGCAGATGCAGTTGCTGAGTCAACGCAGCCATATATGTTTGTGTCGTATAGAATAGATGAAATTGAATAGGTTCCTGCAGTGCTAATGAACAAGCTGTCATTGGTTAATCCATTTACTGAAGGTCCTGTCCAAGTGTAGTTATTACTTCCTGATCCGTATTGCATAACACTTCCGCCAGGGCAGAAATATTGACTCCCGATCATTTCTATACTGAATTGTCCTGATTGAGGAGCAGGAAACGGAACAAAGTAGATAGAGTCACTCAAGTAGAAAGTGTCGGTATCACATGGAATCGTCCTGATTAAGGTTATATCAAATGAAAACCAACCTGTGTCTATTGCACTTACATCAAAGAACGTTTCGCAAGTTTCAAATACCGTCCAATTTGCTGGAGTATAATTAATAGTTGTATTGATATATGGCTGTGAATCAGTGAAACATATAGGCACACCAAGAGGGTTGTCGACACTGTCAAATAGAATTATTTGGTAAGGCACATTTTCACATATATAGACGGTATCAGGAAGGTTAGCTCGCAGCTCAAAAGAATCTAGAGGGTCAAAGAATGTCACTGGTACAGAAGATTGTGACGAACATCCATAAGCATTGACCACTGTGAACGTATAAACACCTGTCTCTGTCACATATAAGATTGAGTCCTGGACTCCTGATGGAGGAAGGCCCGTTCCAGTCCAAAGAATATTGTTTCCTGTGAAATTGCTTCCTGTCAACTTTACTGTATCGGGAATGCAAACATCTATTTGAACGGGAAATGGGGTTGGTGTATTAATCACCACATCATCTTCAATGAATGGCTTTGGTGGATTAGGGAAAATGTTCACATAAATAGAATCTCTATGAGTGAAACATCCATCTTTTGTGGTAAAGTCAACCCACTTATAGCCTGACGAAGCGAAGAAGGTTTGATTGACTGTCGTTCCTGAAGCGCCATTCGACCAATTGAAAACAATCGAAGGCCCAACGTTGGAGCATGTTATTGGAAAAGCGGTTACGAGCGCGCTGTTGCAGTTGGAGACTGTATCGGGGCATCCTGTGTTAATGCATCCTGAAACTATGTCTCTAATACAACCATTTCCACTTCTTTGATAGTAATCATATGGATCACGGTTAGGATCAAAACAATTGGCAATGATTATATCTGAATTACCAATAGATGTCATTTTGTGGAAAGTACCATAGTCGGGGTCTCCACAATATCCATTATTTGAGGCGCAGTTTGCAGAAGACCAGTTACTTAGATTTGAATTTATAAAGTTCGAACTGGTGGGAATACTTAGGCCTGATTTGAAACTCCCTGCAAAAATGGCTTGTCCTGAGCTGTTGATGTCAATTCCTAGTCCGTAATCTTCATTCCGACTTCCGATATGTTTACTGTAGCTCCATACTCCAGAACTATTGAACTTTGATATGAAAATGTCTTCATATCCAACTGAATTAAATATGGCATCACCATATTCCTCCATGTATTCATCAAAAGCACATTCAAACTGACCGACTACAAATACATTTCCACTGGCGTCTGCAGCGACACCCCTCGCTGATACAGCGCTATTCGATCCACTTTTTGAAGCCCATAAAGTGGTGCCACTGTTTGCATACTTCGCGACAAAAATTTCGTTGGAATAGGTGGTTGTTAGAGTCGTATTTGTTGAGTTGAAAAAAGTCAGATTTCCCGTAAAATCTCCCGCTATAAAAATGTTTCCGCTCGAATTGACATCAAGGTCATAAGCAAACACCGAAGTTCCTCCGCCTATTGTTTTAAACCATTGCTCTACACCAGCGCTATTGAATTTAACCAAGTAGACCACATTAAACATTGTATTTGTATGAAGCACATCAAAAGTGAAGTTTTCACTGAACTGCCCAGTTGCATATACATTTCCAGAAGCATCGCAACCTATGTCTATTCCTCGATTGGTGCCGGTTCCTGATCCTTGTTGGGTCCACTGAAACACACCTAATCCATTAAGTTTTGTAATGAAAACATCTGTTGAGCCATTTACGCTAGTGAGTGAACTTGGGCCAAACGATGAAATACCTTTAAATTCTCCTGTTACAATTACATTTCCGGAATTGTCAACGCAGATTCCATTGCCTATGTCTGAATCAGTTCCTCCTGCTCGAACGGCCCAAGACAACACTCCTGCTGTTGAATATTTTGCAATAAACATATCCTGAAGGCCACTGGATGTGAGCGTGGTTGCCGAGAAGTCAGCACTGCCATTGAAATAGCCGGTTACAAAGACATTGTTTGATCCATCTAAGGCGATGGATAAACCACGATCATTGCCAGTTCCTCCTGCTTTCAAGGCCCATTGATAAACTCCCGTGCTATTGATTTTTGCTATGAAAATATCTGAACTTCCAGAAGATGTGAGTGATGTTGTTCCGAAAGTTGCGGTTCCAGTAAAGTATCCCGTAGCGTAAGAATTACCAAAATTGTCAACTACCACAGAGTATGCCTCGTCAACATTAAGACTACCTCCTTTTTGCATCCAAAACTGGGCACTCAAAGGATGAGTGCAGAGAAGAATTAATATTGCAATAAGGACAGATTTGCTCAAAACAGGACGCTTGAATATGTCGATTAATATATGTGAAACGTAGACGAAACTACTTCTTGTATAGTTGTACGAGTAATACGCACTGATTGTTTGGTTTGCACATTAAACATAACCCGCAAGGATATAACTTATGAAGCCCATCCATTCGTGAATCAGAACATTCCATTCGGCCAAGGCAGAAGCTGAAGGCAGAAGTAAATGGTCAAGAGTAAACAATCGTTTATTTGAGGGAGATTCCGCAGAATATGGAATTACATCAAGCCCAACCTTCTCAAAACAGGCTTTTGCTCTTCGCATGTGATATGCGGATGTTAGCAGAACGATTGGTTTAGTTTCTGCTCCAAGGCTTTTTAAAATTTCAAATGTGTTAAGTGCATTTTCATGTGTGTTTCTTGATTCAGATTCCAATATCACTGCATCGGATGACACATCTATCGCTTCTAAATAACTTCCCACATAAAGGGATTCTTTCAACTCTGGAAAAAGCATATAGCCAGAACCACCAGATAAAATGAGTTGATCAACGTAATCAGTTTTTAAAAGCCTCAATCCTTGGAAGAGTCGATCTCCGCTTTTTGCGAATGTTATTCGGTCATTTTCAGGTGAGTAATATGCGTATCCTCCTAGAACAACTCCGTATTTGTAGTGATCTAGATTTTGATCAAGGGTCACAGGTACTTCCCAAAGTAACTTCACTTCGTTTAAAATGAATGAGTTACCAAAAAACAGAAGAATAATCAATGCCGCTAACCGCAGTTTTTTAGAGTATTTCTTTATGAAAAAACTTGCTACCAGCGCAATCACAATCCATGACATTGGCATGAAAAGGAATCCTAAGATTTTGGAAAGAATGAAAAACATGCCCAAACTTAAATGAAATGCCCTGAGGATGGTAAAATTGAAATTGAATAAAGAACTATTATCCCGGCTTAACTTGAAGACTTTACAGAATGCTTCAATTCAATGCAGTTCTAATTCTATTTTTGTGCGGCTTATGCCATTACCAAACACCATAATTGCAGGTGCACCTAAAAGCGGTTCAAGTTCGCTTTATTGGTGGCTTTCTTCTCATCCTGAAGTATGCGCTTCAAAGACAAAAGAGACTCATTTTTTTGACGACTCCATCAATTCAAGATTCAATTCTTCAGCGAATGTGATGAATCATGGCTTGGAAAGATATTTACCATATTTTGATCACTGTGCCATTAATGCCAAGGTCATTATGGAAGCCACTCCAATCTACATTTATCAGAAGAATGCACTGAAGCATTTGAGTGGGTTTGAGCAAAAACCTAAGATTGTCTTCATACTTCGTGAACCTTCTGTTCGGGCTCATTCTCAATTTAGATTCAATAAGTATCGCTTGGGAAATATTCCATTGGATAAAACGTATGTAGATTACTTAAAGGAAACGTCTTCCACAGAAAGTGATCCACTGCAGCGGGGTGAGTATATCACCTATATAGATCAATGGATTGAAGCTTTTGGAGAGGATGGAATTTATGTATTGCAATTAGAAAAAGTCTTCAAGAACCGTGTCGAGGAATTGAAGAACCTAGCTGAGTTTCTTGGAATTGAGCCTTCGTTCTATGATGAATTTGATTTTGTGAAAAGAAATGAGACCCGAAAAATGAGGAGCACCAAACTGCACCGACTTGGTCTTCAATTACAACCTCTGGTCCCTCAATGGCTGCAAGAAAAGATTTTGATCCCGCTTTATCTTAAGCTTAATTCTACCGCCATGCCTCCTGTTTCGGAAGCAGATAAAAAGATGATTTTGGAATACAAATCCCGTTTTGCTGAATCCAATAAGATTTTAGCTGAGCGTTTTCCCGATAATATTGATCTAGCTCTGTGGGAGTAAAACAGAAGAAAATAGTGATCATAGGTCCGGCTCATCCATTTAGGGGAGGAATCGCGGATACCAACGAAGCTATGTGTCGTGCTTTTGTAAAAGCTGGTCATGATACTCAATTGGTGACATTCAGTGTGCAGTATCCCAATTTTCTTTTTCCAGGAAAAACGCAGTTTAATAAGGGTCCCGCTCCAAATGGAGTGCGAATTCGCAGGTGGATACACAGCTTTAATCCGATAAATTGGTTATTTGCTGCTCGCAGGATTAATAAATTAAACCCAGATATTGTTATCGTTCGTTACTGGTTGCCTTACATGGCCCCTTGTTTGGGGTCTATTGCATTTTTATTGGGCAAGAACATTAAGATCATAGGACTCACAGATAATGTGATACCCCACGAGAGACGATTATTAGACTCGTTTTTTACGAAGTATTTCATGGCGAGCTGTGATGCGTTTATGGCGCTTTCTCAATCCGTTAAAAGAGATATTTATACGCTTTCTAAAAAGCCATCCTCTTATTTCCCCCATCCAATTAATGATCAATTGGGTGAAGTAATCTCGAGGAAAGAGGCTCGAATGAAGCTTGACTTAGATGCCCATGCCAAGTACCTTCTATTTTTTGGATTTATAAGGAAGTATAAAGGACTTGATCTGCTTTTGGAAGCACTTGGAGATCAAAGGTTAGCAAATCAAAAAGTGAATTTGATCGTGGCTGGTGAGAGTTATGAAAGCATGGATGAATATGAGGATATCATTAAAAAACATCATATGGAGGATCGAGTCATTTTGAGAAATGATTTCATTCCTTCTGAAGAAATTCCTGCTTACTTCTGCGCTGCGGATCTTGTTACTCAAACATACAGAAGCGCTACTCAAAGTGGAATTACCCAAATGGCATTACACTTCAATATTCCAGCTCTAATTACAAAGGTGGGCGGCTTAGATGAGTTCTTGATAGAAGGGGAAACAGGCCTATTTTCAACGGTTGACCCTCAGAATATAGCCGATCAAATCGTGCGTTTCTTTAATATGGATGCCACAGCATTTGAAGAATCAATTAAGGAAGAAAAGAAACGGTTTTCTTGGTATGCATTTGTTGATCATTTCATTTCGTTTTACTCCACTAATTTTGACGCATGAATAACTTACAACAAGCTTTAAATTCTTCAGTTAATCTCAGACAATCATTATTGGCTGATCAGAAATTTCAGAATGATTTTTACGCATGTATTGATCAGATTGAAAGTGCTTTTAAATCAGATAAGAAGCTTTTGTTGTGCGGTAATGGTGGAAGTGCTGGAGATGCACAACATATCGCAGCAGAATTAAGTGGCAGGTTCATTCTAGATCGAGCACCTTTATTTGCCGAGGCATTGCACGTAAACTCAAGTTATCTGACCGCTGTAGCCAACGATTATGGTTACGATGAGGTTTATGCGAGAATGACGGAGGCGATGGGCAGAAAGGGAGATGTTTTGATTGGATTATCAACCAGTGGAAATTCTAAAAATGTGGTTAAAGCCATCGAGAAGGCGAAATCAATCGGAATGATAACCGTTGCTTTCCTAGGCGAGCATAAAGGAGAAATGGGGAAACTAGCTGATCATGTCTTTCAAATTCCTTCGGATAATACAGCGCGTATTCAAGAATTACATATTACTCTAGGTCATGTGCTTTGTCAAGAACTTGAAAGTAGAATTTTCGCTTGATGAAAAAAGATTGGCATAGCGAAATTGATGGCAGCTGGACTTTGTTTTTGGATCGAGATGGAGTGATTAATGAAAAGCTACCTGGCGATTACGTAAAGCAGATTGATGAATTTCAGTTTCTTCCTGGTGTATTAGATGCTTTAGAGAAAGCGTCAAGAATCTTTGATGTTATAGTTGTAGTAACCAATCAGCAAGGCATTGGTAAAGGCATAATGACCGATACCCACCTTTTTACAATCCATCAGCACATGATCAAAGAAGTGTTCAATAATGGTGGTCGCATTGATAAGATTTACTTCTGTCCTGATTTGGAGGCGGACAATCCAAGTCACCGCAAGCCACGCACAGGAATGGCATTTGACGCGCGTGCAGACTATCCTTCTATTGAGTTCGCCAAATCTATCATCGCTGGAGATTCCCCTTCTGATATGGAATTTGGACAAAGGTTAGGCATGAAATGCGTTGGAATTGGTGCTCAGGCGAAGGCTAAAGAAACTTATCCATCTTTATTTCACTTTATAGATGTGATAACTTCAAAATAGAAGCGGAAGACAAGCGTTTAAATCCATGTACTTTTGATTTTCATGAGAAACCACATTACACTACTTCTGATGTTTTTGATTACTTCTTTGTCCGCTGCAGCGCAAGAGGGTAATAAGAATAGCCTTGATGCTGACGGGAAAAAGCATGGAGCTTGGGAGGTCAATTACCCAAATAATCCTGATGATCCAGATGCTCCAAAAGATCAACCTCGTTATTCGGGTCAGTTTGATCATGGAAAACCAATTGGTGTGTTTTTCTACTACTACGATACGGGCGAAAAGAGTTCTCAAGTGGAGCATTTAGAAGGAAAAGGAAGCGATGCAAGTCATGCCATTTTCTTCCATAAGAATGGCACTGTCATGGGCGAAGGAGATTATCAGAATGGGGTAAAGAATGGCACATGGAAGTTTTTTGACAATAAAGCTATTCTAAGTTCAGAGGAGCCATATAAGAATGGGAAGATTGATGGATTGATGAAAGTGTACCATTTGAACGGAAAATTAGCGGCTGAAATCCCATATGTCGATGGGCTCAAAAACGGACCATTCAAAGAATATGCCCCTAGTGGTGATGTGCTGATTGAAGGTACATATGCCGACAACACTTTTGATGGTGAATACAAGCAATACTTTGAAGGCGGCCAAATCTATATGGAAGGAAAATATAGAGCCGCAGTAAAAGATGGTTTGTGGATGTATTTTGCAGACGATGGTAGGGTAAAGGCGCAGCAGGTTTACAACAAGGGTAAACTCGTAAAAGAAAAGATAGAGGAAGGCTTTGAAATAAAAGAATTCAAAGAAGAGCTAGACGAGGATGATGTCATTGATGAAGATAAAGCTGTCGATGATTTCATGAATGGCCGCCCAGTTGGAGGCCGTTAGATTCTCTACATTCTGCTAATCACCCTCAAGAACATCATTTCAACCTTAGTTTTCAGTTTAATGAATTGGAATTGCGAACTTTGCGCTCAATTTTGAGTTGTCAAGAGAAGTATAGTTGAAGCAATGAGCAAGAAAGGAAGGATATTGGTAGCAATGAGTGGAGGAATCGATAGTTCGGTGGCTGCTCTTATGTTGCACGAAGAAGGCTATGAGGTGATTGGTGTTACCATGAAGACATGGGATTATGATTCATCTGGAGGGGCCCGAAAAACCACCGGTTGCTGCAGCTTAGATGACATCAATGATGCGCGTGCTTTGGCCGTAGAAAAAGGCTTTCATCATATGATACTCGATATTCGAGAAGAATTTGGCGGAAATATCATCGACAATTTCGTGGAAGAATATTTGGCAGGTAGGACGCCAAACCCTTGTATTATGTGCAACACGCACATCAAATGGGATGCGTTACTGAAAAGAGCAGATCAATTGGATTGTGAGTTTATAGCCACAGGTCATTATGCAAAGAGCAGAGAAGAGAATGGTCGATACATCATTTCAAAAGGACTTGATGACAATAAAGATCAGAGTTATGTGCTTTGGGGATTGTCTCAAAAAGCATTGGCTCGCACACGGTTTCCTTTGGGCAATTTTACTAAACCAGAGATAAGACAAATGGCCATTGATCATGGTTACGAGTCATTGGCCAAGAAGAATGAAAGTTATGAGATTTGCTTCGTTCCAGACAATGATTACCGTGGCTTCTTAAACCGAAAGGTTGATGGTTTAGAAGAACGCTTAAAAGGAGGTAAGTATGTTGATAAAGACGGGAATGTGCTGGGTGAACATCGCGGCTATCCATACTACACTATCGGTCAACGCAAAGGTTTAGGGATGGCATTTGGTGAGCCGATGTTCGTTACTAAAATTGACCCATTGACCAATACTGTTCATCTAGGTCGTGAAGAAGATTTGATGGGACACTCGATGTATGTTCGAAACCCTAATATTCAGAAATACGAGAGTATTGAAGATGGCATGGAGGCGGTCACTAAAATTAGATACAATAATGCTGGAGCGATGAGCAGAGTTTATAGCGATACCGAAGGACGTCTTCGTGTGGAGTTTGATCATAATGTTAGTGCTATTGCTCCCGGACAAAGCGCAGTTTTTTATGATGGCGATGATGTGATTGGTGGAGGGTTTATCGCTCGTTCAACCGAAATCCCATTATCATTTAGTCACAAAATGATGAACCGTGAAAAGGTCAGCTAGTTTCATATTGATTTTTGCTGTTTTAATGCTGGGTGCATGTAAACGCAATAATCAAATTCAGGAAGTAGATTTTGGCTATGATTATTTACCTCTTTACCAAGGGGCTTGGATTGAATATGACGTAGATTCTATTGTTTACGATGATTTCAATGCCTCAGTAGATACATTCTCATTCATTCAACGAGATGAATGTGTTGAGGAATATAAAGACCTTGAGGGCAGAACAGTATATCGGTTTGAGCGATTCAAGAGAACTTCAGATACAGCTTCAAACAATTATGTCAGCACATACACCTACGTAGTTCAAGGGGTGAGGGCGGAATTGTCAGAGAATAATATTAAAACGGTTCCTTTAGTTTTCCCACCGAAGGTTGGTGAGGATTGGGATGCCAATGCATTTAACATCGAAAAACCTCTTTTCTACTCGTATGACTATGTAGATCAGAACGAAGCATTCGGTGATGATGTCTTTGAGAATACTTTAAGGGTCATTCAAGTGAATGATACAGACAATTTCATCATCAAACAATTCGCAGAAGAGCGCTTTGCACGAAATGTGGGCTTGGTTTACAAAAAGTGGTTCGACATTGAAACCCAGTTTGGAATTGACTCCGGCTTACAGTGGATTCAAGAATATCGAGACTCCGGCTTTTAAAGATTCCTTTTTTACTTGGATTCTAGATCCATTAAAAACGCATACTCCAACGCTATTTCATGATAGATTTCAAATCGACCTGAAGCACCGCTATGCCCAAAATCTATGTTTATGTGGAATAGGATGTCGTTTGAATCAGTTTTCAATTCGCGCAACTTAGCCACCCATTTAGCAGGTTCCCAATATTGTACTTGACTGTCATGAAGTCCAGTAGTCACGAGCATACTCGGATAAGCTTTTGCTTCAATGTTATCAATAGGTGAGTAGCTTTTGATGTAATGATAGTATTCTTCGTCTTTTGGATTTCCCCATTCATCAAATTCGCCAGTTGTCAATGGGATGCTTTCGTCAAGCATGGTGGTCACCACATCAACAAACGGTACTGCTGAAATGATTCCGTTCCATAGATCAGGTCTCATGTTGACAATTGTCCCCATCAACAAACCACCTGCGCTTCCTCCCATTGCGTAAAGATGTTCGGAAGATGTATATTCAAGCTCTATAAGGTTTTCTGCGCAGTCAATAAAGTCGTTGAAGGTGTTTTGCTTCTTCAGCATCTTGCCGTCTTCATACCATTCTCTTCCCATGGTTTGACTGCCACGTATATGCGCAATGCAAAACACAAAACCTCGATTTAATAAACTCAAGCGAGATGGGCTAAACGAAGGGTCAATCGTGATTCCATATGAACCATACCCATATAATAATAGTGGAGTGTTTTTATCAATTTTAGTGGTTTTCTTATAGACCAAAGACATTGGAACTTTCGCTCCATCACGCGCGGTTGTCCAGATACGCTTTGCTACATAATCATCCTTTTCAAATCCACCTAACACTTCTTGTTGCTTCAATAGTGTTCTGTCCTTCGTCTCCATGTTGTATTCAAACACTGAAGCAGGCGTTGTCATACTCGTATAGCTGAAGCGCAGACTCTGGGTTTTGAACTCAGGGTTTATGGAGCTTTGAACCGCATATGCTTCTTCTTCAAAAGCGATGTAGTGATCATCATTTGTGGTCCAATTGATAATGCGAATAGCACTCTGAGCGTTAGACTTCTCGGTTAGAACCAAATGATTTTCGAAAACGTCAAAATCTTCAAGAAACACATCTTTTCGATGTGCAATTACTTCTTTCCAATTCTCTAGGCCAGTTTTATTTTCTGGTGTTTTTACCAATTTGAAATTAGTTGCATCGTCCTTGTTTGTCAGGATGTAAAATTCACCGTTAAAATGAGAAATTCCGTATTCCAAATCTCTCTCTCTAGGTTGAAAAACTTTCCAATTTCCATTTGGAGTTTCAGCATCTAAGATCAAGTATTCATCCGATACGGTGGCGCCAGTGTGGATGTAAAGCCACTTCTTAGATTTGAATTTACCAACGCTTACATTAAATGTCTCATCGGATTCATGATAAACCTCCACATCTTCTGAAGATTTTGTACCAAGTACATGCTTGTAGACTTTGAAAGACCTTAGTGTAACAGGATCTTTTACCGTGTAGAATACGGTTTTGTTGTCGTTTGCCCAAGTGCAACCTCCTGCTGTTCCATCGATTCTATCTTCAAGAAACTCACCCGTAGTAAGGTCTTTAAAACGTATCGTATAGACTCTCCGGCTTAATGTGTCCTCGCTAAAAGCCAGGATATTGTTATTGGTGCTGATGCTGTTTCCAGCGGCTTGATAGTAGCTATAGTCTTTTGCTAGCTCATTGACGTCTAGCATAACTTGCTCTTCTGCATCTAAACCTCCTTGCTTTCTGCAATAAATAGAATACTCAAATCCTTCCTCGAATCTCGTGTAATAATAAAAGCCATCATACAAGTAGGGCACCGACTCATCCGTTTGCTTGATGCGTCCTTTTAATTCATTGAACAACTCTTCTTGAAACTTCTCTGTATGCTTGAGCTTTGCCTTGGTATATGCATTTTCTGCTTCAAGATGACTGATGATTTCTGGATCTTTTCGATCCATGTCCCTCATCCAATAGTAATTGTCAATTCTAGTATCGCCATGAGTGGTGATTTCAAACGGTATTTTTTTAGCTATTGGTGCAATCAAAGTAGTATCTGAATTAGTTGGCTATTCACTACAGTCCGCAATTACGTGGGTAGCAATTACCATGTTGAGGTAAAATGATTTTTTCAAGCGCGAAGGTACTTTTATGAAGTTTAGTTTTTTGAGAATCCTTAGATTTCGTTAAGTCGATTCGATTCAAAGATGCTTCTTCTTTTCATTCGTGCAATCTGCATTATTTCGTTTTCTTTGAGTCCAATTATTAAGAAAACAATTCCATGAAGTTTTTTATAGATACAGCCAACATTGCAGAGATTAAAGAAGCCAATGATTTAGGAGTTTTAGACGGAGTTACCACCAATCCAAGTTTGATGGCCAAAGAAGGCATCACAGGCACTGATAATATCATGAAGCACTACGTAGACATTTGCAACATTGTAGATGGTGATGTGAGTGCAGAAGTTATTGCGACTGATTTTGAAGGTATGATTCGCGAAGGAATGATCCTCGCGGAATTGCACGAGAATATCGTTGTGAAGATTCCAATGATCAAAGACGGTATCAAGGCCTTGAAATATTTCTCTGAACGCGGAATAAGAACGAATTGTACGTTAGTCTTCTCTGCTGGTCAAGCCTTGTTGGCTGCGAAAGCAGGTGCAACTTATGTGTCACCTTTTCTTGGAAGACTAGACGACATCAGTGCGGATGGATTGGCGCTGATTGAAGAGATCAGATTAATCTATGATAACTATGGTTTTGAGACGCAGATTCTAGCTGCATCCATTCGCCATGCCATGCACATTGTTGATTGTGCGAAAATTGGAGCAGATGTGGCCACATGTCCGTTGAAGCCAATTCTTCAACTGCTGAACCACCCGCTTACAGATAGTGGCTTGGCTCAGTTTTTAGCCGACTATCAAAAGGGTAATTCTTAGGTTTTGAATTTGCTTTTCAAAACAATTCTGTTGTCTAAGCTTTATATTTAGCAACAAATCTATTTGACTATGACTCGTCTGCTTTTATTCGTTTTTATTCTTCCACTCAATCTGTTTGCTCAGAACTCTGTGAAAACAGTCAACATGGAAATCCCAAAAGGATGGACAGTAAGTCCCAAGGATTTTAAGGAAGATTATAGCGTGAAATTAGAACAGAAGGAAGCACCATTTCCTAGTGGAGAAAATGCCAAGCAGCATATTCATGACTTAAAGGTTCAATTGGAAAAAGATTATCCGAAACAATATGGAAAGCCCAATGCGAGAGGTGGAAGAGATACTTCAGATACATTGACAGTGGCTTCTTCCTTTCCGAGCAGCTTCTGGTTTAATCAAAATCCATTATCAGGTGGAACACCGAATGACAATGCCATGGCCATTGCTAATAACGGTAACCTTATTGCTTCATGGAATTCACAGGTTTGGGGTTACAATGTGGTTGCTGATACCTACTTATTTTCTTCCATTTCAAAGCATCCAAGCTTTTCTCAGTTTCTGAATATATATTCGGATACGAATTTTACGCTCTATTTTCCATTTGATCCTAAATTGCTGTATCACCCAACGTATGATCGGTTTATTTTGGTTTTCCTTTCAGCAGATGGGTTGGGGCAAGGGCGTGATCCTGAAACAAGTGAAACAGTGATATTCTTTTCTTCTACCAATGATCCGAAGGACGAATGGAGTGCTTATCGCATCCCTGGTGATCCACTCACGTATTCGTCTTGGGCCGACTATCCACAATTGGCGATGAACGAACATAGTGTGTATCTCACTCTAAATCAATTGTATCCCGATTCTGGCTGGGTAGAAGGTTTCGCGGAAACGGTGCTGTGGCAAATGGATCTGGAAGATGGTTTTACAGGAGCCGAAAACTTATCTACTAAGTTTTGGACAGGATTTGAATATGAAGGATCAAAGCTTCGATATCTGCGACCAGTTAAGACTGCTTGGGGACCAGAATCTGATACCATGTTTTTTGTAGCCAATCGACCGTTTGTAACCACCAATGATTCATTCTTTTTAATCCGCACTGTGGGGGATGTAAATGTTGCTTCTTCTCAGGTTGACGTGAAGTTGGCCATTACGGATGTTCCTTACTGGCATCCACCTTATGCAAAGCAAGCAGGCAATCAAGAATTTTGGACGAATGATGCCAGGTGTCTTGGTGCGGTGAGAATGGGCAAGGAAATTCAATTTGTTGGAAACACACTAAATCCAGAAAATGGCTTTGCCGCTATCTATCATGGAATTATTGATGATTATGATAATCCATCGGTTACAGGAAATATCATTTCAGATTCTGAGCGTGAATTTGGATTTCCTAACATGGATTTTGTCGGCATTAGTGAAGGTGACAAAGATGTAGCCATCTTCTTTAATCATACCGGAATCTCCACTTTTGCTGGGAATTCTGCTGTTTACTTTAATAGTGAACGAGAGTATGGTCCAGTGCAATGGATAAAAAAGGGGGAAGCCTTTGTGAACGCTATGAATTCTGCGCAAGAGCGTTGGGGAGATTATACCGCTATTCAACGGAAATTTGATGAGCCAGGCAAGTTTTGGGTTTCTGGTTATTGGGGCTATGGCAACAATCGCCCAGGGTCATGGATTGCTGAGTTGGCAAATCCAGATTATGAATCAGTTGGTATTTCTGAGGAAATCAAGTCTAATCAAATGCACGTATTTCCAAATCCAGTAATGGAGTTTGTGAGCTTTGAATTTGACGTGGAAAAGCAAGCCGAAGTGAATTTTGAAATTCGGGATCTCAATGGAAGAAAAGTAGCTGATTTAGGAAGAGATCAATTGAGTGCTGGATCGCATGTCTTGAGTTTTGACCTTTCTCCGCTTTCAGCTGGAGTATATATTGTTCAAGCTAAATCAGTGAATGACGTTGTTTTCCAAGAGAAAGTGGTAAAGCAATAGCGCCATTCGTGCTATTGTTATTTATTTAAAACTTCCTGAAAATGGCTCGCGTTGAAATGTACCTTTGCAGCCGTTTTGATAAGCCTCAATAACATATCTGTATCCTTCAGCGGGATAGATCTATTTAAAGACATTTCATTGGTCATTAATGAGCGAGATCGCATTGGTCTTGTAGGTAAGAATGGCGTTGGGAAAAGTACTTTACTGAAGATTATTTTAAATTTTCAGCAACCTGATACTGGCACTGTTATCATTCCCGATGGAAGAAAGGTGGGCTACCTGCCTCAAGAAATCGTCTTTGAGGGCAATCAAACCATTTGGTCAGAAACATTGAAGGCATTTGCCGAGATCAATGACTTGAAAAACCGTGATTTAGAGATTCAAAAAGAATTGACTGATCGCACAGATTACGAAAGTGATTCTTACAGTGCCATTATCGATGAATTAGGAGCCATTCACATGCGCCTTGAAATGATTGACGATGGTAAAACTGAACAACGCGCTGAATTAGTGCTGTTGGGACTTGGCTTTAAAAGAGAAGATTTTACAAGAAAGATTTCTGAATTCAGCGGTGGATGGCAAATGCGGGTAGAATTGGCGAAGCTGATTCTAATGCAGCCAGATTTATTGCTGCTGGATGAGCCAACGAATCACTTGGATATTGATTCCATCATGTGGTTAGAGGATTTCTTTAAAGAGTACCCTGGTTCCATCATGATGATCTCTCACGATAGAATGTTTTTAGACAACATTACCAATCGCACGGTTGAGATTGTGAAGGGAAAAATCTACGACTATTCCGTTTCTTATTCTAGATTTTTCATCTTGAGGCAAGAGCGGATTGACCAGCAAAAGGCCACGTTTGAAAATCAACAGAAATACATCAACCAGCAAGAGCGTTTCATCGAACGATTTAAAGCGAAGGCTTCAAAAGCCAAGCAAGCGCAGAGTAAGATGAAGCAGCTGGATAAGTTGGAGCGGGTGCATATTGATGAAACCGATGGTTCTAAAATCAGGTTTCGTTTTCCTCCAGCTCCACGATCAGGTGATGTAGTGTTGAAAGCCAGAAATTCGAAAAAAGCATATGGCGATAGCACGATTTTTTCTGGTGTAGACTTTGATATTTTTAGAGGTGAACGCATTGCTTTTGTAGGAAGAAACGGACAAGGAAAGTCTACCATGATAAAAATGGTGGTAGGCGAGGAGCATGGCGAAGGAGAATTAGCTATAGGTCATAATGTTGAAATTGGATACTATGCTCAGATCCAAGAAAAAACCTTGAATCAGGAGTCAACCGTTGAGAAGGTTATCGAAGATGCGGCTACGGGTGATAATGCCAAGATTCATAAGGTGCGTGCACTATTGGGAGCATTCTTATTCGGACCAGACGACTATGAAAAGAAGGTGAAAGTGCTTTCTGGAGGAGAGAAATCTCGATTGGCATTGGCGAAGCTGCTGCTCAAGCCGAGTAACTTACTCATTCTAGATGAGCCTACCAATCACCTGGATATCAGTGCAAAAGAAACATTGAAAGAAGCGCTAAACTCATTTGACGGAACATTGATCGTTGTGAGTCACGACCGTGAGTTTTTACAAGGATTGACAGACCGAACCTTTGAATTTAAAGAAGGGAAAGTAAAAGAGCATATTGGCACCATTGACAATTTCTTAGCCAATTACAAGATCCAAAGTTTTCGAGAGTTTGAAGGAGCCAAAGAGAAGAAACAAAAAGAGCTCGAGAAAGCGAAAGTTGAAACTAAGGCTTCAGAAAACAGCGGATTGAGCAATAAAGAGCGCAAGGAGAAGGAGAAAGACTGGAAGCGCTTGAAGAATACCATGTCTAATTTGGAGCAAAAGATTGAAGAGGCTGAAAAGTCCTTGGCTGACATGGAGGAAAAAATGCACAACCCCGATGCGGCCAAAGAAAACCCGAATATGTTCTATGAGCATGCGGATGTCCAACGCCAGTTAGACGAAGACATGAAGCGATGGGAAGAAGTAGGAGAGGAGTTTTCTGATTTATCAACTATCCTCGAGCGTTAAAAACTTGTGTTAACGTATCGATAAGTATTCCCTTAGCTCAGGCGACTTTATCTCAAAATATCCGTCTTTTGTATATGCTTTTGAGGATTACCCTAATCATCACTTTTTGTTTGGCTCAGTTTGTCGGCCAATGTCAATCACCGGCTGATTGGTGGTATTTTGGGAATAACGCGGGTATTCATTTTACGCCAAGTGGGCCTGTCGCTGTAGGTGATGGGCAAATTCAAACGCAAGAGGGTTGTTCATCAATATCTGATCAGCAAGGAAACCTGCTTTTCTATACTGATGGTCAACTTGTGTATGATAAGCTTCATGTACTCATGCCAAATGGATCTGGTTTATTAGGTGCAACTTCATCCGCTCATTCTTCTGTTGTAATTCCGCGTCCAGGCAGTTCGACTGAATTTTACATATTCACTGTTGATCAAGGAGGCGCTCCTGGAGTCGGAATTCACTACTCTAAAGTGGACTTGGCTTTAAACGGAGGTAATGGAGACGTAGTTGTGAATGAAAAGAATGTATTTCTTGCTGATACTGCAAGCGAAAAGCTAGCTGCGGTGAAAAAACCAGGTGGTTTTTGGATCATAGGTCAGAAGGTAGGAACGAATCAGTTTTACACGTTTGAAGTTACGTCAGCTGGTGTGAATACATCGCCCATAGTATCCAATACGGATTGGGTTGTATCTTCACCTTACGGCACAATGGCAATTAATTCAGCAGGTGATAAGATAGCTGCAGTTGATAAGCAAGATAGTATTCTTATTTATGATTTTAACAGTGTTACAGGTTTAGTGTCGTCCGATTATAAAATTGGATCGACCATGCCAAGTAATCCAATGTATGGACTTGAATTTTCATCGGATGCCAAGATTTTATATATGGCTTCTGAATCTTCAGAGGACATAAGACAATTCGATTTAACCTTAGCGAATTCCATAGCAATTTCTGCCAGTGAGACGATGATTGGTAATAATGGACAAGGTGGTGGTCAATTGCAAATGGGGCCTGATGGAAGAATCTATTGTGCTCGAATAAATCAAACGTTTCTGTCCGCAATAACTGAACCCAATGTGCTTGGCGTTGGATGCAATTGGATTGATACGGCAGTAGTTCTTACTTCAAACAGCCAATTTGGGCTTCCTACTTTTATTCAGTCTTTTTTCAATGCTAGCTTTTCATTTAGCGAAATCTGCTCTGGTGATTCAACAGTTTTTTTCATCGATACAGCCGGTGTAGATTCTGCTAACTGGAATTTTGGTGATCCGGCATCAGGAGTTGAAAATACCTCTACACTATTTTCTCCAACACATTTATTTACGGATACTGGTGAATATACAGTGACGCTAATTGCTTATTCTGATACGATTATTGATACTGTAGTTCAAACAGTGTTTATATATCCTAGGTTATCAAAGAATTGGGAATCTGATTTCAGACTTTGTGAAGGTGATACTGTAAATCTTGGTCTTGGTCAACCTTATGTAACGTATTTATGGAGTACAGGGTCAACCTCAGATTCAATCCAAGTTTATAACGACTCCTTAGTGACAGTCACTGTGTTCGGAGTGTGCGATACACTAACTGATACCATTGAAGTGATAGTTGATGTACCCAATCCTATTGATTTAGGAGAGGATGTTACACTTTGTCTGCCCAACACGATCACACTTCAAAATCTCCTAAATCCAACTACTGATATTCTTTGGAGTACGGGTGTTATTTCAGATAGCCTGCTTATCACAAAATCAGGAACTTATTCTGCTCAAGATTCTAGTGCTTGTGGTTTGTTCGTTGACACTATTATCGTTGAACTAATTCCACAGATCGACTTTGATCCTTTGCCACCAGATACCATCAACTGTTTTGATGCACAAATCATCTTAGAAAGACCTGTGAATGATTCCGTCACTTATATCTGGAGTGATAGCACTTCTGGACCTCGTTTTGAAGTTGATTCTACCCAACAAGTTTGGCTAGCGGCTTTCAATGAGTGTGGGTTTGTTGTAGACACCATGAACATCCTTTTTAATGGAGAGATCAAAACAGAATTGGGTGAAGACACCAACATCTGTGATTTAGATAGCATTCAACTTTCGGGATCAGATTCTACCGCCACCTATTTTTGGAGCACGGGCGATACAACCATCTCCATTTATACGGAAGTAGGCTTAGACGAAAACTACATCGTCACCATTTTTAAAGGCGAGTGCGCCAAGGTGGAATCAAAGCGCGTTAGAAGCAGTGATATTTTTTGTGAATCTATTGATTGTGATGTGGAGTTTGGCAATGTGTTTAGTCCAAACGGTGATGGCCTCAACGATCTATTTCGTATCACGTCAGATTGTGATGTTTATTCCTTTGATATGTCCATATACAACCGCTGGGGACAGCTGGTTAATTACAGTAGAAATGTGGCTTACGGCTGGAACGGGTTTATCAATGGCGAACCTGCGGCAGAGGGCGTTTATTATTTTGTCGTAGAATATAAGGACTTCGTAGTAGTAGATGCCGACCGTCAGCTAACTCGTGGAAGTTTTACGCTTACCAGATAGTACATTCGCACCGTGAAAAAACTGCTTATCATTTTATTCTTTTTACCGCTGATATCTATTGGGCAGTCAGTAGCTGATTGGTGGTATTTTGGAACGAATGCAGGGATGCATTTTACACCCAGTGGTCCGGTGGCAAATCTGAATGGACAGATGTATTCGGAGGAGGGGTGTTCAACTATTTCTGATGAGTTTGGGAATTTATTGTTCTATTCAAAAGGTGATTTTGTGTGGGATGCATCTCATAATCCTATGCAGAATAGCACAGGGTTAATTGGAAATGCCAGTGGTCCGGCACCTGGAGATGCCTCTATGAATTCTTATATCGTTCCTCGACCAGAACACCCAAATGAGTATTATTTATTTACAGTAAAGTCATTTTATGGAGGTATGTACTATTCAAAGATTGATATGTCTTTGAATGGTGGATTAGGGGCCGTAGTAGCTGCTGAGAAAAACATTCCCTTGATAGATTCAACCACCGAAATGTTGACTTGCTTGCGCAAGCCAAACAATATAGATTTTTGGGTGGTTGCTTTAAGAAAACCTGGTGATACAGCTTATGCATTTGAAATCACTGCTTCTGGACTCAATACAACTCCAGTATTGAGTAATACGGGTTTGCCATTAATAGGATTCGATCAAGTTGGGTACTTAAAAGGATCTCAGCAAAATGACAAAATTGCGATGACTATTTATTGGGCACAATTTGTACAAACGAATCCATTTAAAGTGCACTTGTTTGATTTTGATAATGTCACAGGTCAGATGACCTATGATTATGGAATATCGCCAACACTGCAGGACACATTTAATTATGGTGTTGAGTTTTCGCCTAATGGTAATTTCTTGTATGTGCAATCCTTCATTCTGGCCGACCTTAGGCAGTATGATCTGACTTCTGGTGATCCTGCTACAGTAAGTGCCTCTGAGCAAATGGTAGGAATCGGATATACAGGAACTGGTGGTGGAGCATTGCAATTGGGGCCTGATGGAAAGATTTATGTTTGTAGAGCCGCAGCCCCCTTTTTGGCCTGTGTTAATTTCCCGAATGATCCAGGTCCATTGTGTGGTTATGATCATAATGCCGTTAGCCTAACGGGAACTATTTCTAATAGAGGTTTGCCTCAGTTTTATCCATTTTTCATAGAAGGAGATATTGCAGTATTGGATAAGTGCTTTGGCGATACTTCATTTTTCTTTTCTAATTATCTATCGTCTGATTCAGTCTTCTGGAATTTTGGAGATCCGACTTCAGGAGTGAATGATACTTCTAAGCTTATAAATCCATTTCACATTTATCAAACTCCGGGAACGTACACAGTTACTCATATTGCCTATTCAGCTTTTTTGTCTGATACAACGATTGTTGAGGTCAATATCTTCCCCAATCAAACAGTGAGCTTTCCAGATGATACAATTTTGTGCGATGGTCAAGTACTTACGTTTGATATAGACCAGCC
Organism: uncultured Flavobacteriales bacterium; assembly: GCA_905479105.1. GTDB lineage: Bacteria > Bacteroidota > Bacteroidia > Flavobacteriales_G > Salibacteraceae > SHAN690. Next base: position 63,749 of record CAJQLE010000002.1, on the reverse strand, counting down.
AGGTGCGATTTCGTATTTATGGCAAGATGGATCAACCGATTCAGCTTTTATCGCCACGGACTCTGGTTTAGTGAAAGTGACATTGTTTGGAGTATGCGATACGGTTACAGACTCTGTTCAAGTGATTCGTTTGGCACCATTGAATTATGAACTAGGATTGGATACAGTGGTCTGTGGAGCTTCGTCAATTGTTATCGGTGATACTGTTTCTTTTGGTTATAATGTTCTTTGGAACACGGGTGATACCGATCCATTCATTGAAGTTGATTCCAGTGCTAAATACCTCGTAAGCATTTTTAGTGATTGTGGGGCGATAGAAGATAGCATTCAGGTATCGTTTTTTCCAAACCTGCCTGATTCTCTTCTGCCACCCGATACCATTAACTGTTTTGACGCCAGCTTTACTCTGGTAAGACCGACCGCACAAGGCATTTCATTTGTTTGGTCGGACTCAAGCAATTCAAGAACCTTTGATGTAGGAGAAAGTCAAATAGTGTGGCTGGCTGCCTTTAACGCTTGTGGAACATTCGTTGATACGATGAATGTGCTTTTCAATGGCGAGCTCATGACGGATTTTGGGCCAGATACGGTCATTTGCGACCTGGTTACTGTGTTACTGAAAGGAACGGATTCATCGGCAACTTATTTATGGAATACCGGAGATACCGTAGATAGTATTTGGGCAGTTCTTGATGATCGAACACAACGCTATTCCGTTACCATTACCAAAGGTGAATGCTCTAAGGTGGAGTCAATTCGTTTTGATCTGGATGATATTGCATGCCCTTCCATTGATTGTGATGTTGAGTATAGCAATGTCTTTACACCAAATGGAGATGGAATCAATGATTTATTCAGACCCACAACTACATGTAATATATATAGCTATCGATTGACCATTTTCAACCGCTGGGGACAACTTGTCCATGAAACAAGGAACATTGCCTATGGCTGGGATGGCTATATAAATGGTGAAATGGCCGGTGAAGGCGTTTATTATTTCACCTTGGATTATCAGGATGAAGTAGTGGTGGATGTAGACCGCAATGTATTCGCGGGTTCGTTCACTTTGAAGCGATAATCACTTTTTATTGCGCGGTGAAAAACCGTGGTCCATTACTTTTTTGATCATTTTCTCTGTCAGCTTAAAAATTAATTAGCTTGATTACTAGTTACTTATGTTTTATTTTAGTACTATGTATTGCATAGTAACTTAGAATACATATATATATTTGTAATGCAATAAAAGATCATGAATATAGAAAACTCAAAAGCTCAACTTAGAAAAGGAATCCTAGAATTCTGTGCGTTGGCTCTTTTGCAAAAGGAAGAGGCGTATCCTTCAGATTTACTCAACTCGCTAAAAGACGCAGAGTTGATCGTAGTGGAAGGAACACTTTACCCGCTGCTAAGCAGGCTCAAGAATGCTGGATTACTTACGTATCGATGGGAAGAGTCCAAATCTGGACCTCCGCGTAAGTATTACAGTTTAACAGAACAAGGACGAATGTTTTATGGTGAGCTGGTAAGCTCTTGGGAGGAACTCAGGAATGCCGTAGACAAATTAGTATTAGAAAATCAACCCCCTAAGGAAAAATGAAAAGAACAGTTCAAGTCAATTTAAGTGGACAGGTATTCACCATTGACGAAGACGCATACGAAGTATTATCGGCATACTTAAAAAGGATTGCTTCATTATACGATCGTAGTGCTGGAAAAGATGAGATTCTTTCAGACATTGAATCTCGTATCGCTGAATTATTAATTGAGCGAAAAGGTGAATCAAAAGAAGTAGTAACCATAGAAGATGTAGCGGCTGTGACGGCTATTATGGGTAATCCAGAGCAATTTGAAGATGACTCAATGGATGACACAGAAGAATCGTATCGCACCAATTACTCTTCAGACAGCTCGAAAAAGAGATTATACCGCGATTCTGATAACGGAATTATCGGTGGTGTCTGCTCCGGAATAGCCTATTACTTTGGAATTGATCCAGTGTGGATAAGGTTGTTTTTCGGCCTTTCATTCATCTTTTTTGGATCAGGAGTTATATTCTACATCCTACTTTGGATAATCATCCCAGAAGCGCGCAGCGCTTCTGAGAAGCTAAATATGAAGGGTGAACCTGTCAATATTGGTAGTATCGGAAAAACCATCGAAAAGGAAATTGGAAGCCTTGGAGAGAAAATATCAAATTCGGGGAACAACTTCTCAAGAACCTCCGGCAGGAAAATTGAACGAGGAATTGACAGACTTGCCCATTTTTTAGCCGAGATATTTCGCGGGATTTTTAAAGTACTTGGTAAGGTGCTTGGCGCGATCTTCTTAATGATCGGAACCTTCACCATCATCTTTATGATTGCAGGAATCATAGGTGTTGCGGATGTGATTCACTTTGATTCAAACGATTGGAGTTCCAGCATGAACATCTATGAATGGGGTGATATTGTATTCACCTCGGGAACATGGCTACTTTCAGCCATTGTTGGTTTTATATTATTGGTTGGTGTGCCTTTTTTAGCCTTGGCTTACGGTGGAGTAAAACTTCTTTTTCCAAGGTTTAAAGTTCCTTATCTCGGTGCAAGCTTTTTTGGACTTTGGTTCATCGGACTTGTCCTTTCGATAATGACTGCCTTCAGCATAGGGCAAGAGTTTTCTAAAGAAGAAAAGGTAGTGAAGACCGTTGTATTATCTGATCGAGGTTTGATAGCTGATACCATTAATCTCAATGTTGGACATGATCCTTTTGGAATCTCAACAAATCGAGCTTATTATGCGAACAACGACTTTATGATGAAAGTAGATAATCGCAGAATCATTGTCGGGAATGTTGAGTTTGATATTCAACAATCAAGTTATAGTCAAGTCAAACTTGAAGTTAAAAAGTCAGCACAAGCAGAGAGTAATGAAGAAGCAGGTATTAGAGCCGATTCCATTCAGTATAACTTCTCTATGGACTCGAGCAGTATCACGTTTGACCCCTTCTTTTCTTATCCTCAGATGCATTTGCTTAGAGATCAAGAAGTGAGATTAACATTGAAAATCCCAGTTGGTCAAGTCGTTTACCTCGACCCAAGTATAAAACGTGTTATGGACGATATTCAGAATGTCACCGATATGTTTGACCCTAAAATGGTGAGTCATTATTGGATTATGAATTCTGAAGGATTGACTTGCCTTGATTGTAAAGAGGGACGTGATAATGAAGATGAAATTAGCATTGACGTAGACAACATGTCAATAGACGTGCGGATTAAATAATTTAAGATCGTTCTTTTCAATTTCTCTGTTTAGTTAGGTTAAAGCCCTGTTTCAATCGTTGTTGGAACAGGGCTTTTTTGTGTTAGAATTTCCGCTCTCGATTTGCTATCTTCGCGACTCTGATTCACTAGCGTACCATGCGCTCCCACAAAGATATTCGACATATGGCCCAGACAGAAACTAAAGCAGAGAAGGAGATTACGATTGACGAGTTGAAGACTGAGATTTTGAACGATTATCGTCTTGCCAGTTTTAGTAGAGAGATCAGCTTGATGGGCAGGAGAGAGGTGCTCACAGGAAAAGCAAAATTTGGAATTCTTGGAGATGGCAAGGAAGTAGCACAAATCGCACTTGCCAAACAATGGCAGCCAGGAGATTGGAGATCGGGTTATTACCGTGATCAAACCATGATGATGGCGGCAGGGCTGCTAACAGGTGAGCAATTTTTTGCACAGCTCTATGCCGATGCTGATGTAGAACGTGAGCCAGCTTCTGCCGGTAGAATGATGAATGGTCATTATTCAACACGCAGTCTCGATGAAAAAGGAAACTGGAAAAATCTTGCCGAACAAGTAAATTCTTCCCCAGATATTTCGCCAACAGCGGGCCAAATGCCACGCTTGTTAGGATTGGGGTTGGCTAGTAAGTTTTATAGAAATAACCCAGAATTAAAAGATAAAAAGCAATTCAGCAATGCTGGAAACGAAGTTGCTTTTGGCACCATTGGAGATGCATCTACAAGTGAAGGCATGTTTTGGGAAGCCATAAATGCTGCTGGTGTTATGCAGGTTCCAGTGGTGATGTCTATTTGGGATGATGGACACGGAATTTCTGTGCCAAAGGAGTTTCAAACCATCAAAGAAAGTATCAGTGAAGCTTTATCTGGTTTTCAAAGAACCGCGGATAAAAAAGGCTTTGAGATTTTAAAAACCAAGGGATGGGATTATCCCCATTTGGTACTTACTTATGAGAAGGCCGTTAAAATTGCAAGAGAAGAGCATGTTCCTGTGTTGGTTCATGTTGAGGAAGTGACCCAACCGCAAGGACATTCCACGAGTGGATCTCATGAGCGTTATAAATCGCCAGAGCGTCTGCAATGGGAGAAAGATTTTGACCCCATAAAAAAAATGAAGGAATTTATTCTTTCAAAGGAACTCAGTACAGCAGAAGAATTAGAAGAGATTGAAAAAACAGCCAGGAAAGATGCACGTGATGCAAAGACCAACGCGTGGAAGAGTTTTCTGGAACCGATAAAACAGGAACACAAAGAAGCGGTTGATTTGATTTCGGCTATGGGTACGGAGAGTAAAAACTCAGCTTTCATCAATAAAATTAAAGATGCTCTTGCTGGATCAACAGATCCATTGCGTAAAGAGATTTATGAGTCAGTACGAAAGTCCATTCGCTATGCACGCAATGAAAAACTTGCATCTAAGACTGCATTGGTTTCATGGTTAAACAAGCGATTTGAAGAAAATAGAGCGCGCTATTCTTCTCATTTGCATTCAGAATCCGAACTTTCTCCATTAGAAATTTCAGGAACTGATGTTGAATATGCGGATGACGCTCAGGTTGATGGACGTGAAATCTTGAGAGACAATTTTGATGCCTTGTTAAACAAGCATCCTGAGCTAATCATCTTCGGTGAAGATGCAGGAAAGATTGGTGGTGTGAATCAAGGTTTAGAAGGTTTGCAAGCCAAATATGGTGTTCATAGAGTGTTTGACACTGGAATCCGCGAGTGTACTATTATCGGTCAAGGTATTGGTATGGCGATGCGCGGATTGCGTCCGATTGCGGAAATTCAGTACCTCGATTACCTGCTTTATGCAATTCAGATCCTCAGTGATGATTTGGCAACGGTTCAATACCGCACAAAAGGAGGTCAGAAAGCACCTCTCATAATCCGCACAAGAGGCCATCGTTTAGAAGGAATATGGCACAGCGGTTCACCAATGGGTATGATTATTCATGCATTGCGCGGAATGCATATATGTGTTCCTAGAAATATGACTCAAGCTGCTGGAATGTACAATACCTTGATGGCTGGAGATGATCCTGCTTTGGTAATAGAATCTTTGAATGGCTATCGTTTAAAAGAAAAGCAACCGAATAATTTTGGCGAGTTCAAAGTTGAACTGGGTCGTGTGGAAACAATGACTGAAGGTGAGGATATTACTATCGTTACTTATGGCTCTATGGTTAGAATGTGTGTTGAAGTATCCAAACAACTGCGAGAAGTTGGTATTTCTGCAGAAGTAGTTGATGTGCAAACTTTACTGCCATTTGACCTTGGCCAGGAGATTGTTGAAAGTCTCAAGAAAACAAATAGAGTGTTATTCGTGGATGAAGATGTTCCTGGAGGCGCGTCAGCCTTTATGATGCAAAAGGTATTGGAAGAACAAGGTGGTTATCGTTACTTGGATTCAGCACCAGCGACTTTGGCAGCAAATGCCCATCGAGCTGCGTATGCCAGTGATGGAGATTATTTCTCTAAGCCATCAAACGAGGATATCTTCGAGAAGGTGTATGCAATTATGAGCGAGGTAGATCCTATCAATTATCCTGATTTATTTGCGTAATGAGAAGGGCAATTTGCCTTTTATTGGTGCTGTTATCCCTGGCTCCAAGTTTGCGAGCTGGAGATGAAAAGTATCAACTAACATTGCTTTTATCCCCAACAGCGGAGTGGTTAAGGTTTAGTAAATCAATCAATTCGGGTACGTACAACAACAGTTTCGGAACCAAGCTGAGCTATAATTTTGGCGTGGAATACAAACGATTTTTTGATCCATCACTGAGTTTCAGCGTAGGAGCTATATACATGAATAAGGGATTTCGAAATCAAATTCGGAACCAAGATGGTTCACGAGCCGGCTCAACATTGGCGAGCATCCACATCGCAGCTGTTCCTTTATCATTAAACCTGCATCATCGATTGAGGCGCAAAGTGGAGATGATATATACAGCTGGAATTACGGGTGGATATGTCTTTTCTGAGCGTGCTAGAAACAATTATCTCTCAGGAGAAACAGACCCTGTTCAAGGTATTTGGAATTTATCAGAAGGAGGAGTGGAGATGAATCTATTTAGAGACTATTACGTTGGAGCGCACTTTGGAATTGGTATCTCAACTTATGTGAAGAGTAGAATAGTCTTAATTGTACAGCCGATGTACAGATATCAATTGCATGATGCACGCGATTTTTCTGGTCAATTCAATTCAAATGATCCTTTTGTCGCGCGATTAAATAGTTTTGGTATCGACCTCAAGATTGGATATTTCTTCACAAAGCAAATTAGAAATCGAAAAAAGCAATACTAACCGAACACTGTATTTCTTGGCATTAGCCTTTTTGGTGCTAATGCTGATCCAGTCTGCTTTTCATCCTATCAAAGAAATTCCTCTTGCCGGAGCCGAGTTTAGCAAAGAGTTCAAAGGAGGTGCCATTGAAAATTGGATTGATCGTGATGCCCAAATGGCTTTAGAGAATCAAGTTAAATCTTCATTTGGATTTCGATCTGCCTTGGTGCGTTTTATGAATCAACTGCGTCTAACCTTTTTAGAAGAGCATAATCCATACGTTGTATTTGGAAAGGATGGCTACTATTTTGAAGAAGGCTATAGGTCATCGGTATGCGGGTTGGATTATCTGGGAGAAGAGGCTATAAATGCTAAGATTGATTCCCTCGATGATTTTCGCAATAGATTGTTGTTGGATGGGAAAAAGCTGATCATCCTTATTCCGCCCAATAAATGGCGCACGTATCAGAAGAAAGTGGATTGGGAATGCAAACCTAAAATGACCAATTATGAATCTTTCATTGAGAAATTGAGTCATCGTGGTTATTCTATTTGCGATGAAATAGATCTTTTTCAATATGAACACTCTCAACGTCCACCTCATCCTTTGCATTCTAAGCAAGGCACACATTGGAGCATTTTTGGAGCCGCGATGTCTGCAGATCATCTATGGATGACGTTCGCTCAAGAAGGGGTTTCTCTGCCCAAATTTAGTATTGAAAGTGAAGAGGTAGATAGTGTCCCCAGAAATACGGACAAAGATTTACATGATCTTTTAAATATCATGGCTCCACCCAAAAGTGAAAACTTGGCCTATCCAACGTTCAGTTTTTCTGAGGGATATAAACCTCGCGTTACTGTAATTGGTGATAGTTACTATCAGAGCTATTATTACCTCGGTTTACATCAAGGTCTGTTTAGTATGGATAGCAAATACTTTTACTATAACAAGTCAATGTATACTGACAGTCTAGATCAGAAGGAAGTTTTGTCAGACGCAATTCGAAAAGAAGAGATTGCAGCTTCAGATGCTGTGCTTCTGGTAATTAGCGAACCATCGTTAAAATGGTTTGGCTATGGAATATTTGAATTGTATTCAGATTAACTACCAAATACCTCTTCAGCTACTTCTTGGATGCTCTTTGCTTTGCCCATGGAATAATAATGAAGAACGGGAACTCCAGCTTCGATCAATTCTTGTGATTGCTCTAAATCCCGGCCGATTAACATCTGGACTCAATGATGCAGTGCGATTTGTTGGCCCTATAGATCCGGCAACAAAGCGAGGCTTTTCTGATGTTGAATATTCTTTAGCTGCTTGTTTGGCGAGTTTGGCTGACTCAACATTTAATTGATAGGCAAAAGCTTCTAGTCCATAATCAGATTGCGCTATGGAAGTGCTGCTAAATGTGTTGGTTTCAACAATATCAGCTCCAGCTTCAAAATATGCCCTGTGAATATCTAGAATGATATTAGGACGAGTTATGGAAAGAAGGTCATTATTGCCTTTGAGAGATGTCGTATACGATTTTAGAGCTTCATTTCTGAAATCGTCTTCAGTGAGCTTATGCCGCTGAATCATGGTGCCCATGGCTCCATCAAGTATTAAAATTCGCTGTTTTGCGAGATCGTCTATGGTCATTGCTTTATTGCTTTGTTGACCTTCAAGAAAGTTTGTGGAATCTTTCTTTGCTCATCTATCTCCAATTTCTTGGAGTTGGAATTAGCACCCGTCCAACCGGGTTGCTAAGACTTCATCGGGCCATATCCCTCAGTCTTTCTTGATAAGTCAGCTTCGAATGTAAGAGATAGATGATTAAGCAAAGCCGCATTAATCGATTATTCGTTTAATGATTCTCAAACGATGCGAATAATCACTATGCTCGTTATCGTATATCCCCTGATGATCAATACGGTCTATGCGAACTTTGCCAGAAGCATGAATGATATAATTGTCTTCAAGAAGCATTCCTACATGGATGATTTTTCCTTCAGCATTATCAAAAAAGGCTAAATCGCCCGGTTGAGATTCTTCAATGAAGCTCAAGGCATTTCCCACAGAGGCCTGCTCGTATGCATCACGAGGTAAATTGAGGCCTATCATTTTGTAGCAGACTTGCACTATTCCAGAACAATCAATTCCAAAAGGGTGTCGACCACCCCAGAGGTAAGGCGTATTCATATACATCATGGCATTCTGAACCAGAAGGTGGGTGTTTTTCTTTTCAGCTCTTAGCTGCGCTTGGCCTTCAAATGAATAGACTTCTTTTCCGATTTTGAACTTCCCATCATTTAAAAAAGGCAGTGAACTTCCCAGTAAGATTGGGGTGATGCTTTGGTCTGAATCTTTTATTGCCAAGCCAGCCATTTCGAGACTAGTAGGAATAAATTTTTGTTTTTGAAGACGTTCAGCAAATTTCATGTCGATAGGGTGGTGCTGTTTTGAGTCAATCCAGCAGCCATATCCGTCTATAGCGCAAACAATGCGAATCCATTTTTTACGCTTTTCCTTTACTTCATAGTATTCGCCAAATAGAATTTGACTTACTTGTTCAGCAGAGTCTGCAGGTTCAGCCCTGCATGGGATAACGCTCAATGTACTGATGCCAAATTCTGATGCCATGGTATTAAAACGGTCACAATTTACGCTTGTCTATCGCCTCTTTGAGATGGGCTTTGTGGTTTTGTTAACGCTTTTTTGTTGACGTGTGTTAAGAACTCATTGAACAATAGATGTGCTTCGGTTTTTATATATCAAAGAAGATATTTGCACAATGAGCGTAGCTGAAAATTTGAAACGTATAAAGGATTCTTTACCTGGTAATGTGACATTAGTGGCAGTTTCCAAAACCCACACTATTGAGCACATCATGAAAGCCTATGAAGAAGGGCAGCGTGATTTTGGTGAGAATAAAGTTCAAGAGCTTACAGCAAAAGCAGAAGTGATGCCGAAGGATATTCGTTGGCATCTAATTGGCCATTTGCAAAGCAATAAGGTGAAATATATCGCTGAATTCGTTCATATGATCCACGCAGTTGATAGTCTGAAGCTTTTGAAGGAGATCAATAAGCAAGCAGCAAAGGCAAATAGTATTGTTGAATGCTTATTGCAAATTCATATCGCTGAGGAAGACACTAAGTTTGGATTGTCAGAGGAGGAATGCGAAAACTTGCTGCTGGAACCGTCTTTAGCAGAGATGAAGAATATTAAGATAAAAGGGCTAATGGGAATGGCTACGTTTACGGATGATGAAGCTCAAGTGAAACGAGAGTTTTCAGGGTTAAAATCCCTTTTTGATAGGCTAACCCAAAAGCACTCAGGTTTGGAGTATTGGCTCCCAGAAACGCTTTCAATGGGAATGAGTGGTGATTATAAGTTGGCTGTTGATGAAGGCAGCAATATGGTAAGAGTTGGTAGCTCAATTTTTGGGGCGAGAGACTATGCTTAGAGTTCCACCAGGTCGGCTATTTTTTCCAGTTTAGATTCCGAATACCTTCCAGAATCTTTGAATATTATCTCACCTTGTTCATCGAGCACGAATACATAGGCATCGTTTTTCTTATCCATTTCTAGCAGTTTCATTTCTTCTTTGAAACTACCTTGATAGAATAGCAAATAGTCATTGAATTCATCATCTACATTTCTTTTGATTTTTTTAATGATGCCATCGGCTGCTGCTTGCCCCGTCCCTGTGAACATCATTACCAATTTTACGTGACAATCGTATGCCATAGAATTGAAGCCTGACTCATCAATAAACATGGTGTAAACTGGCTCATACCAATTGTCTAACATTTCTTCTGCCTGTGCTGTAAATGCAAGAAACACAATGCTCTTTTTTTCGCTGAGATCAATAGGGATATTTATCTCTTCACTATTTATATTTTCTGCTTTAATGGATGGGAACATTTGTCCAAGAGAGCTCAAAGAAATATGGATAAAGCATAAAATGAAAGTGATTCTGACTATGTTCATATTTGTTGCGTGAAGTTGATTAACTCAATAGTAACGATTTGTGCAGCACTTTTAGTGTTGTATTTAATCTTGAATGCATTTGCAAGTATGGATGCATTTGAATCGGTTGTCTTGCTTCAGTTGCTGCCTTCTTTCGATTTATTGGTTTGCTTCTTTGTCTTAGTAATGCTTATCGTGTTGATTGCCGCAAGGTTGAAAAGATTAGGTTTATTGATTGTATTTTTTCTTCTAACGGCCCAATTACTTCTTAGGCATTCCAATTTTTCATTCACGAATGGGGATCGTCATTCTCAAAAAGAAACGTTGAAGGTCTTGAGTTTGAATGTTGGACAGTTTTCTAATGATACGGCTAATGTTCAAAAATGTGTTTCGCTCATTTTAAAGGAGAATCCCGATATAGTTTGCTTGCAAGAGTTTGGCTTGTATTATAAATGGCCAGACACGAAAAGCGTAGCCAATGATTTTGCTCAAAAGATTGAGATGGAGTATCATGACTTCAGCCCTAAGCAGGGGAATATATTTGGAACGGCAATTTTTTCTAAACATCAAATTATTTCAGTTGATAGGGTGTTTCAATTGTTATCTCATACCAATGAAGCCAAGGTGTACACAATCAAAGTGATCGATGATACTGTATCAATAGCAAATGTTCACTTGCAGAGTTATAACCTCCTTTCTGAAAAGTACTCATGGTCTATTTCGACTATTGAGGAGGCTATATCGCTAAGAAGTCGGCAAACAAAATTATTATTGGCTTATGGTGCCGATGTAATTGTTGGAGACTTTAATGCTTCTCCGGGTACGATTGTCCATCGTATGTTATGCGATGAGTTTATGGACGTCCAATTCGAATATGGTAATGCACTCAACCCCACTCATAAGGTCTTCCCAACGCGATTAGATTACATATTTATGCGGGACGATAAAGGATTGCGATCATTCCATATAAGCGAAGAACCGCCATCAGACCATAAAGGCTTAGTTGCGACAATCCACTTTTAGTGAATCTACATCAAGCTGTCGAAAACTCTTGATATGATCTTTAACATGCGCATTATATAGGGTTAAGTTTGATACCTAAGCCTAAGAATATATGAATCGCATTCTTGCACTTTCTCTTGTCTTGTTGATCGGTTCGAGCGCTATTGCTCAAGATCAAGACAATAATTTCAATAAAGCCAAATTGCATTTGGCTAATCACAAGCTCAATCAGGCAATTCCGATTCTTGAAAAACTATGGGCGAAAGACTCAGCAAATGCAAATCTCAACTATTTATTGGGCTTGTGCTATGTGAAAGAAGATATGCAAATTCCGAAGTCGGTAGAGTTGCTAGAGACAGCATCTAGTATTTATACTTCTGAATATGAGTCAGGATCGAAAACGGAAAGAAGGGCTCCCGAGTATGTATATTATTACATGACAATCGCATATTCTAAAAATGGACAATGCGAGGAAGCATTGAGGTCTCTGAATAAGTTTTATCAGGTATATACCTATAATGATGAGTATTACTTAGTAGATGGCCAAAAGTGGGTAAGGGAATGTAACCTCGATAGAAAAGAAGAGGAGGAAAAGCCAGAGGAAGCTATCGCATCTGCCGAATCCACTGCCAAGGAGAATGCCGAAGGAGCAACTGAAACAATAGAAAAAACAGCGGCTTTGAGCAAAGAACAAGAAGCGAGTCTTGAGATTGCACAAGAAATTAAAACGGAAAGAAATGAACCTCAAATCAAGGAGCGCCTTATTCCTTTTGATGATTGGGACGAATTGAGAACAAGAGAAGTCATTTACACCACGATGACATCTTTATATGGAATTCAAGTAGCAGCATTAATTGACTTGAAGCCAACACGAGATTTTGAAAACCTCAAGAACGTTGAAGTCTATGTTGATGAAAATGGAATCTTCAGGTATGTAATTGGCCGCTTTCCATATAAAAAACAAGCAGAATCTTTACTGGCAAAAATCCGTGAAAGAGGATATGAAGACGCATTCATCGTTGACGTGAACAGACCAAACTACGAACAAGAAGTATTAGGTGTTGGAGCGGAAAACATCAATTGGCATATTCAAGGTTCAGTTGATTTTAGAGTCCAAGTGGGTGCCTTCAGAACAATCGTCTCTAGTTCAGTAGCTGAAAAGTATTTAGAAGTAGACGGGATAAAAGAGAATCAACAGAACGACTTAGTGATCTTGACGGTTGGTAATTTTGCTCAATATGATCAAGCAGCTGCTTACAGAGAAGAGCTCAAGTCCATAGGTATCGAAGACGCATTTGTAGTTTCTTTTAACCTAGGAAATAAAATTCCTTTGAAAGAGGCGAAGGAATTTGCAGAATCAAATCAAAAAAAGCAAAGTGATACGCATCAAGATGCAGGAGCAAAGAAAAAGGCAAGAGCTGATTTTTAAGGAAGTGCCGTTTTCTAGCTCATATCAACCGTTAACTGAATCTGCGAAAGTCATTCCGAGATTTTCAAATACTATTGACCTAGCTTTCACGCCAAGGGAAGTTAATTTAGGTAAATTAGTTAAAAGCTCAATTTCGGTTGGGCTTTTTTCGTGTTTTTTATTAAGGCAAACTTATTCGGTTGGCTACTTTTGTCAGCTCTTAATCAACGACTTTTAGGCCTAATCTTTTGAATAAATTCATATTTCCATTTCTTACCATTTTTTCTATTTCGACCATCAGTTATGGTCAATTTAGTAGTGGTGACTTCAATCAATCAGCTGTTCCATTTGAAGTCTTTAATGATGGTTCCGCTAATTTCAACCCTATTGTAGGTGATAATGGCACATTTCTGTGGTTTACTCGCACTGGACATGAAGAAAACACGGGAGGAGTCTTAGATCAAGACATCTGGTTTAGTCACTTTGATGATGGGGCGTGGAGTAAACCTTCGAACAAATATCAGGGGTTAAATTCGAGTAAGAATGATTTGATAATTGGACAGTCAGAAAACAAGACCTTTTATCTGTTGCGATATAACAAGACAAAAATTAGTGACCTAACAACTATTGAAGCCTACAAAAAGATTGGTGAAACATATATACATGATCACTTTCTTAATCTTCCTGAAATCAATATTTCGGGTTCATATTTTGGTTTCTATGTCGCTCGAGATGAATCATTTGTGATCATTTCAATGAATGCAGAGAATAGCTTTGGTAAGGAAGATTTATATATAAGTCTTAAGACAGATGAAGGATGGTCAACTCCAAAGAATATGGGTGCGCGCATAAATACGAGTGGTTTTGAAATGTCACCTTTCGTATCTAAGGATAGTAGGCATCTTTTTTTCTCGAGTGAGGGACACCGAAGCAAGGGAAAGGGCGATATTTTTATGTCAGAAAGGTTGGACGAAACATGGCAGTCATGGTCGAGGCCAATAAATCTAGGCGAGCACGTTAACAGTGAAGGATTTGAAGCATACTTTTCATTAAACGAAAAGCTCAATGAAGCATATTTTTTCTCTGATTCTGAGAGTGCTAAAGGCAGATTATACAGCATTTCTTATCGCTTAGACCCGATGGTTTTAAGGTTGAACGCACATCGGTCTGCAACAGGTTTTGTGAAGCTAAATGCTCTTCCTGCTATGAGTGTGAAATTAAACCTGCTCGATGAAAACGATCAGATTGTTCAATCTGTGACCACCACAGAGGATGGATATTTCAATCTACAATCCTTCTTGCCAGACCGAAACTATAAGATTGCCCTTGATGAAGAAGATCGATCTGAATTGGGTAACGCTGAGATTTTCCTTGCAAATGACTTGGGAGAGCAAATGATTTTTATGAATGAAGAAAAACTTGGAATTTTCGGATTCAAAGTACTTTCGGGAAAGAAAATAGACGAGTATGATACTTATGAAAAACTTGCAAGAGAAGGCAAGGTAGTGGATAGAGAAACTACAATTTCTGGAAAAGTAACGTCACATGGTACACTCACAGAAAAGTTGAAGCTGAACATAGTTGATCAGAATAATGAGGTTCTGAAAACTATTGAAACAGATGAAAAGGGTTACTTCTCCTTTAATACGGACGCTAGAGAGAAGAGCTACTTTTTAAGCCTCGATAAGGATGCATCTGGCCTTGTGGATGTTTATGAAGTTTACCTTACGAACGAGAATCCAGAAGAGGATATTGTAGTTACAAAAACAGGTAAATATCTATTTGAATTCACGTCCTTGATAAATGGAGGGAATAGTCCAATTCGTCTTTTGGAAGAGAAAGATATAAGCATGCCAGAACATCTTTTCAAAGAGCATGCGCTGAGTGAGTTGGGTAATAATCAATTGTCAGGTTACTTGACAAGGGATAAATTGCCTTTAATGAATGCGGAGATCTCACTTATCAATGATGATGACGAAGTGATGGGTTCGACAATTACTGATGAAAATGGACAATTTAGCATCGATACGGAATTACTTGAAGGTGATTATTCCCTAAGATTATCTGATGAGGAACAAAATCATCTCAAGGGAAGTGAGATTTTTCTAGCTAAGAATCCAAACGATGTTTTGTTTTATCTCAATGATGATAGAGCAGGGGTGTTTGCTTTTAGAAAATTGGCAAGAAATAAGCCAATTACGCTCTATTCGTTGAGAACACAAGCTGAATCAGGTGCCGTAGTTTCTGACTCTCCGACTTCGCTTAAAGGCAAGTTTCAATACAAGAAGCTGCCCAAAACCGTTGTCACATTGACTTTGCATGATGCAGAGGAAAATGTGATTCAAAAAACTATCGTGGAGAAAGATGGTAGTTTTGAATTCAAAGACTACATCCCTGAAAAGACCTATTTCATTTCTGCCGCGTCAGAAGGATTATCTGATATTTATGAAATTTACATTTCCGGACAGCAGAAAAATGTCTTGGTTAACAGAACAGATAAAACTGTTTTTTCTTTTAAAATGCTTCCAACGGAGGATGTCGTTATTAGTGAAGCTCATGTTCGTGAAACAGAATTACGGTCTGAGCAATATAGACCAGCTCGAGAAAGATCTCGAGGTGCTAATGAAGAATTAAGAGATGTATATGACTTTGATGTGAAAAATATTGAATCAAAGAACTTTGGATCTTTATCCTCGGCTGTCAATCAAGCTGTGTTGGGCAATAAAGTCGTTATCAGGGTCTTTGAAGAAGTGAATCCTAAGTCTGAAGAAATAAAGCTAGCTACTCTTTCTCAAAAGGTAATCCAGCCCTTGATTGATTATCTTATCCAACAGGGAATTTCAGAGGGAAACATTGAGATAAGCAAGTCCACTAGCGATCAAGCACTGATCATACTTAATAATTAGAGCAAATAAAAGCCCGATTGGTCACCAATCGGGCTTTTATTGAGATTGCCTTTTTATTGAATAATCAACCTTTTCATTTGACTACCAGTCTCTGTTCTTAGTTCGATGAGATATACACCTTTACTAAACTCAGAAGCATTTATTTCGGAGCTATTTGCATGTTGCGTTATCACAGTTTGCTGAACAATTTGTCCTTTCAGATCATAAGCAATGATTTGTTTCACATCTAAAGATTCAGACCATGTGGCTGTGACGAAATCTTGAGACGGATTTGGATAGAGTTCGAAAACTGACCCATTTGATTCTTCTTCTATGCCCAAGCAAATAGATGTACTTGCTTCAAGCTCTGTTCTATCGCTTACACAATACTCTTTTACGTCCCAGTCATAAAAGAAATAGTATTCACTCAAGCCGTTGGCTCCTCCACTTTGATAAATACTCAGTAAACCTGGAGTTTCATAAGGGAAATTAGCACCGCTTGTGTTATAGTAAAGATCAATTACATCACTGCTGCCAGCCAAGTAAATGCGATATCCATTACCAGCAGGTATGTTAATGTCTAGAACGACTTCACGGTAATTTCCTTGCTGAACATTAACTGTTCTTGTTGCGACAGTGCCTCCTGAGCTATTTGATACAACAAACGTTCTGTCGCCAGAGCTTTGAGCATAAACTCTTACACTATGAAGCAGAAAGTCATTCAAGGCATCAAAGTATAGTGGAGTGGTATTCGGGAATTCTTCAAGTATTGGATTTCCACCTAAAAAGAAGTTCGGAGCTCCTCCGTCAAGAGAATTTCCTGGAATTATAGATTCAACGTAATAAGAAGTATTCGATTGAATAACAGGCGTGGTAAGTGAGTTTCCTTGTTGGATATAGCTTCCTCCAAAAGGAACATCATACCAACGATGAAAACCGGCACTGCTTGCTGTTAAGACTGCAGTTTCTCCTGGACAGATATTTGCGTTCTGACCAGTAGGAGGAATCGGTCTATCTACATTAATAAAGCTGGGTTTAACTTCCGTACTGCTGCCAAATTGATTGGTAGATACAAGGGTGACATTATACGCTCCATTGGTCACGTATAGATGAACAGGATTTTGATCAGTCGAGGTGTTTCCATCTCCAAAATCCCATGACCAAGAGGTTGTGCCGTTCAATGATTGATCATAAAAGTTCACCATTCCGTTGCACGTTTCAAGCAAATTTGAAGAGAAGTCTGCAACAGGTTCTTCGCTTATGGCATTGCAGCTCCAGTCTATTCTGAACCCATCTTCAGAAATAGTTCCATTACTAAAAAATTTAAGGGTTACAGCTCCACTTTGAGAATTTAAAACGCTCGGTGGAGGATTTGTACTACAGAATTTCCCAAGTGAAGGTGAATTGGTATTTGGTCCCTCAAAAACTTCCAGGTAATCAGTATTGCAATTGCTTCCTCCATTCTGAACGTCAAAGGATACAAACTCAAGAGTTATACTGCCGGTGTTGGGCGGGGCTATAATGAAAGTTGAATTTGAACTGTTTTGATAATCACCTGCAAGACCACCATTGTCGAATAATACTCCTGTACATTCTATTTCGGTAGTAGATCCATTCGATTCAATAGTATACTCGCATGGCGCGCCAGGTCCAACTTCAATGTAACTTAATTGAATTTCCGTGTCTGCTCCACAAGGTGATGTGACTAAAAGACTAACATCATATGTGCCAGCAACGGTATACGTGTGTGAAGGCTCAAATGCAGTTGAAGTGCCACCATCACCAAAATCCCAAAAATAATTTGCACCATTATAACTGTAATTTGAAAATTGAACTGTATGCGGCAAAACGCAACCAGAAACAGAGTTTGAGGTATAATTAGCG
Source organism: uncultured Flavobacteriales bacterium (assembly GCA_905479105.1). Lineage (GTDB taxonomy): Bacteria > Bacteroidota > Bacteroidia > Flavobacteriales_G > Salibacteraceae > SHAN690. Next base: position 46,047 of record CAJQLE010000002.1, on the reverse strand, counting down.
ACAACTCCATCAGGAAAACGTTCGCCAATTCCCACCGCATGCCATGCGTTGGCGGTATTGATAACCTGAGGGCTGCAAGGCCCGAAAAGATCAAGCGCAGATTCTATGGCAAAATATCGTGCATCAGCATAATTACTGTTTACGCTTAAATAGACGATATTATTTCTGTAGGCAATAGCACCTGCATCAGCAAGTCCAATTCCGTTAACGCTGAAATTGTCTCCATTATCATTCGTGCCAGTTTCTCCGACAACAAGTAAATAATACCAAAAATTTTGAACACCGCTATTGATGTGAACCCCACCATTGTCAAATGCTCCTATGGCGGTAGAAGTCCAATTGGTTCCTAAGTAAGTATCTGGATCACCTTGAGAATTTGGATCTGCCATATTTCGAATTATAAATCCGAGATCTTCACCCATGAGCCAATCGCCATTGCCAAATCCTAGCGCTTCAAATTCTACAGATGCTCCAAAAATATCTGAAAAGCTCTCGTTCAATGCGCCTGATTCACCTTGATAAACTAAGTTGGACGTGAAGTTGGTTAATCCATGAGTTACTTCATGTCCAGCGATATCTAAAGCAGTGAATGGGGCATTCCCACCTGGGCCATCTCCGTAAGTCATTCGCTGTCCGTCCCAAAATGCATTAGCATAATTAACACCATAGTGAACATAGCTGCGCAATGTAAAACCGTTATTATCGATACTATTTCTTCCAAAATTGTTGAAGAAGTAATCGTAGGTCATCTCAGTTCCCCAATAGGCGTCTGTGCCAAAAATCTCTACTGATGTTGATGTCCAATTATTGTCATTGTCAAAAATGTCAGTGGCAGCACCATAGTTAGTACCATTGTTTAGGCTAAACGTTTGAATGCCATTTCCTCTTCCGCTTTCTCTCAATCGAAACTGTGATCCAGTGTAATCAGCAATAATAGTTTGAGTGCCACTATAACCTGTATTCGCAGTTCCAGTGCTGTCAGCATGATGGATTAAATTATTTTCAAAAACCACACTTCCATTACCCGCATTAATAAAGATTTCTCTTCGTGACATAGGTACTTGAGCGTAAATATTAAATTTCCAAGCAAGTTGTAAATCAATATTAGAAAGGCTTGGGTCAGTAGTTATTATTTCTAAACTCCCGGTTGGGTAATATGTCGCAGAAGGATTGCTTTCTTCTGATTGCAGTCTAGACTCTTCTTCCTCAACCTGCCATTTATATGTGTCTGCGTTTATAATGTTTAAAGCTTGTTGAAGGGCTTGCTCTTCGGAGAGTGAAGGACTGAAGTTTGGAACATCATCGAAAACATTACCATTCATGCTCACTACCTGGCCATTCAAAACGTGAACGATCCAAATCCCAAAGCTCACTGGATAGTTTTCACTTGTTTGTTGAAAGCGATAATGTGTCATTCCAAGTTTATCACTTTCCTGACCTATTAATTGGAAGCCGATGGATGACTTTTCTTTGAAGAACGAATTTTTCATCCATTCTTGCCAATTGCTAAACGCAATTCTTTCAGATTCATAAAATTTAATGTGTGCAGGGACACTGCTAAAGTCTTTGATTCTAACTTTTTCAGCGCCTTTCACAGCTTCGTAAGCTGCTCTTCCAGTGAGTACATTTTCTGCCTTGGAATGTAGACCAATGGCGATGGTTAACACCATCAGTAGTAACGATTTCTTCATGAAAAGTTTAATTAGGTTCTCCAAATATAACTTTCAATAGTCTTTAAAGTTCATGTTAATGGTTTTCAGGCATACAAGATTTGTCACATCTTGGAAAATTAAGCTTGTCATAATGTCAGTTTTTTATGGCTGGCATACCCTTTGACTTATGCAGAACTCGATGAATGGTAGAGATTTTTCTACCAACGATAGAAATTGAAAGAATTAGAGTAAACTAAAAATTGGAAAGCTATGAAGGGTACCATTAATGTTCAGGCGGAAAATATTTTTCCCATAATCAAAAAGTTCCTTTACTCGGATCATGAAATATTTCTGAGAGAGTTAGTATCGAATGCCGTTGACGCGACTTCGAAATTGAAAGCTCTTTCCAGAATGGGAGAAGGACCAACTGATCTTGGTGATATAACAATTGAAATTAAGCTTGACGAAAAGAAGAAAACCTTGCATATCATCGATAAAGGAATCGGTATGACGCAAGAAGAAGTTGAGAAGTACTTGAATCAAGTTGCGTTTTCTGGAGCTTCCGAGTTTCTAGAAAAGTATGAGGGTAAAGTAGATGATGCTGGTATAATTGGTCATTTTGGACTTGGTTTTTACAGTGCCTTTATGGTGTCTAAGAAAGTTGAGGTAATCACTAAAAGCTGGAAAGATGAATCAGCCGTAAAGTGGGTATGTGATGGTAGCCCAGAATTTACAGTTACCAAGTCGAAGAAAACAGAAAGAGGAACGGAGATAATTCTTCACATTGATGAAGAATCCATTGAATTTACTGAAGAGGCCAGAATTTCCAGGATACTTGAAAAGTATTGTAAGTTCTTACCAGTAGCAATAAAGTTTGGTACTAAGGATGAATACGAAGATGATCCAAGTGGAGAGAAGGACGACAAGGGAAACGTAAAGCAAATAAAGAAGGCAGTTGATAACATCATCAACAATCCAAACCCGCTTTGGAAGAAGCAACCAACCGAGCTTTCAGCTGAAGATTACTCAGCGTTTTACAAGGAGTTATATCCAATGACCTTTGAAGAGCCTTTGTTTAATATTCATATCAATGTTGACTATCCGTTTAACTTGACTGGAGTGCTGTATTTCCCAAAATTGGCGAAGCATAAGGTTGAGTTATCGAAGAATAAAATTCAACTCTACAGCAATCAAGTCTTTATTACTGATTCCGTTGAAAATGTTGTTCCTGAGTTCTTGACTTTACTTCATGGTGTAATTGACTCTCCCGATATTCCTTTGAATGTTAGCCGCAGTTACTTGCAAAGTGATTCTAATGTTAAAAAGATAAGCAGTCACATTTCAAAGAAGGTAGCTGACAAACTTGCGGAGATGTTTAAGAATGACCGTGAAGACTTTGAGAAGAAGTGGCCAGACATGCAAGTGTTTATGGATTATGGTTTGCTTACCGATGAGAAATTCTACGAGCGCATTCAACCTACTTATTTGCTCAAGAATACAAGCGATGCATTTAAAACATTTGATGAGTACAAAGAGCAGATTAAAGAGAAGCAAACTGATAAGGACGGAAATCTAATTATGCTCTATACCAACGATGCTGAAGCGCAGCATAGTTTGATTGTAAAGGCAAACAAAAAGGGATATGATGTTCTAGAGATGAATACTCCTTTGACATCGCACTTAGTGCAGCAGTTTGAAATGAAAATGGAGAAGGTTCAATTCAAGCGCGTTGATGCTGATGCATTAGAGAAGCTGATTCCAAAAGCAGATGCAGTTGAAAGCAATTTGTCTGAAGATCAAAAGAATGCTCTGACTCCAGTTATTCAAAATATCATTGAAAAGGATAAATTCAGTATTCAGTTTGAAAGCTTAGATGAAACTGATCCACCCATGATGATTACTCAAAGTGAATTCATGAGACGAATGAAGGAGCAAGCGGAAGTTGGTGGCGGAATGATGGGAATGGGCAACATGCCGGACTCATTCAATTTAGTCGTCAATAGCAATCACCCTCTTATTTCAAAAATATTGTTGGAAGAGAATGCAGATAAAAAGCAGCAAATGGCAAAACAAGCCGCAGACCTTGCTATGCTTTCAAAAGGATTGTTGAAAGGCGAAAAGCTTACTGCTTTTATTGAAAGAAGTGTGAGTTTGATCGACTAAACAATTGTAAATCGAATTAATAAAAAGCCCTTGGCAACTAAGCTGAGGGCTTTTTTTATTACCACCAAACCACAAACCATCGCTCGGTTTGTCCGTTAGGATAGAGTACCCAAAGCATCGGTGAGTTTTTCTTTTCAAGATGATCTAATACCGATGACTTTACAGAATCGAAAGTGTGCCACTCTCTATTGTAAATAGGATCTATGAGCCAATTTGTCTTTTTTGGTAGAAAGAAGAGTTCTCTATCGAAGCTCAATGAATTAAATATCGTTTCAGTCAACCAAACTCCAGCCTGATTAGTTGTATTCACATTGTCCTGCTCGCCCTTATGACCCATTGGCAAAAAACTAAAATTCTGAAAGAGTAGCGTTTGTTTGCATGCTGTTGGATCAATATTCAGAGTGCGCAAAACTGTTCGAGTTCTATCATCAAAGAGTAAAGGAAACTGATGCTCTTGAAGCTTTTGTTTTTTTAAGCTTAAAAAATCACGATTATTTGGGCCACACCAAACCTCTTCTTTCCTTGAAGCGCTGGGATTAAAAAGATAAAACTTACAGGCTAATTCAAGGTGCAACAAGCCTTTTTCTTGATGCTGGATAAGAAAGTCCAATTCTCCAATGGTCTCTTTTTGATCTATGATTTGAATGTTTTCAGCAAGGATTTGATATTTTGGATGATGTTTTAAAAAGTGGCTTAAGAAACGTTCAGCTCTCTTGCCTAACATCAATGAATCATTGATCGCTTCATCATAGTGACTTGAGATTTTATCCGATTCAATAATGAAATTGTCCACATCATCAATGCGCACATCCAATGGTGATGCGGCTGACAGAAAGCCCAAGAATTGGAGCCATATTTCTTCTTCAGGAGTGAACACTTGAATAAGCAAATTATTAAGATGTCAAGTTAAACAAATCAGTTGAGTGTTTTAGATTTGATGCATGAACAATAAGCTTCGCGTCAATGAGCGTACCAGGGATATTGGCAATTTCATGGTGGGAAGACTGCTGCCTATTGCCAAGAAAAGACAAGTTGGACCTTTCCACATTCATTGATCATATGGGGCCTTCTGAGGTAAAGGAAGGACGTTATATGGATGTTGATCAGCATCCACACGTTGGCTTGTCTACGCTGACTTATTTGTTTGAAGGGACTATTATGCATCGAGATAGTACAGGAGCTGTTCAGCGGATAAGCGCAGGTGACGTTGGGTTCATGACCGCGGGGAAAGGAGTAACACATACCGAGCGCATTCCAGATGATTGGCGCGATGGGCAAACGCGCACAATGCATGGCTATCAAGTGTGGGTTGCTATGCCAATTGATAAAGAAGAAATTCAACCACATTTTCAATTCTTTGATAAAACCAGTTTGCCTTCGATGCATGCAAATGGTTTAACAGTAAGGTTGGTCGCAGGTGAAGCTTTTGGAATGAAATCACCGTTAAAAGTCTACTCAGAATTATTTATGATTGACGTGAAAGCTGAATCAGACTCTAAGCTTGATTTAGCTGGACAGGTAAAAGGTGAAATAGCCATAGTGGTAGTAAAAGGGAAGGTAGTAGATGATGGCGAAATCATTGAAGCAGGAGAAATGCTCATTTCTAAAACGGAGGATGAGTGCACTCTTGACTTAAAGGCGCATACTCAACTTCTATTGTTTGGCGGAGAGCCATTCCCTGAAGAGCGGTTTTTAATGTGGAACTTTGTTTCACATAGCAAAGAGCGATTAGAACAAGCAAAACAAGAATGGCAATCAAAGAAATTCCCTAAAGTTCCCGGAGATAAAACATATATTCCATTTCCATAAATGCAATTGAAACATAAAAGTCAAAAAGCTGTTTAATCCTTGCAAATACCAACTATGAATATTTACGACTTGAGCTATAGGAAACCGAGTGGAGAAGAGGTTTCAATGGAATCTTACAAAGGAAAAGTGATACTTATTGTAAATACTGCTACGAAGTGCGGGTTGGCGCCTCAGTTTGATGGTCTTGAAAAGCTTCATGAGCAATACAAGGAAAAAGGATTGGTAGTTATTGGTATTCCATCAGCACAGTTTTTCAATCAAGAGCCAGAAACGAATGAAACGATGACTGAAGTATGCAAGATCAATCATGGTGTTACCTTTCAACTGACGGAGAAGATTGATGTAAATGGGAAGAATACGCACCCCATTTTCGTCTATTTAAAAGGTGAATTGAAAGGTGGCTTTTTAGGTAACAGAATCAAGTGGAATTTTACAAAATTCTTGGTAGATTCTGATGGCAAGCCATTCAAACGCTATTCACCGAATACCGAACCAATAAAGATTGAGTCGGACATTGCAAAGCTCATAGGTTAGAGGGTCGTTAAAAAAAATGCTTTTCGATTGGTTTTATTCGAAATATTCTGTCATCGGCTCAAAGTAATGTTCCTCCCATCCTTTCTTATAATCTGATTGTCCATCAGGAATATGACTGTGCTTTATAATCATTTCACAGCCAGCTTTGTTTTCATTAAACTCAATTTCAAGAATTGAATCTGAATCCTTATCATCAAACTCTGTGGTTCTCCATGACTGCATTACTTGCTGGTGTGGTATAAGTCTTAGATTTTTGCCACTGATATAACCGTCCCAAGCAGTAAATGACTCATTTTCTTTCTGTGAACATTCTGCGGTGCCTCCAGTCATTTCCGAATGCCTCGTTGAGTCCAATAATGACTCATAGAGAGTTTTAGCAGAAACCTTGAATTGTTTTTTGATTGTAAATGATGCCATATAGTTTGATTTAAAATGGAAGTTTAGACTTTATCAATCCGTTAGTTTCATTCTCTCTGACTCATTAAAATTTGAATAATTACCACATTGAGCCTATGATAATTATTGATACCGTAAATAGTACAACAATTAATTGTGTTATCACCATTAATTGAAGCTTAGAAAATAATTTTGCGGATTATAAATATACTGAATGCATCATTGTAATTAAGAATATGATAAACCCGATCACCACCATTCCTGTAGACCACTTCTTTAGAGGAGCATTTTCTATTGACATGGTTTTGATCACCTTTATAGATGATGAGCTAAAGGTTTTACTTCAAGAAAAAAACGAGCCGCCCCATGAAGGAGAATTAGGTCTTCCGGGTAAACTAATATTACCGATTGAGGACACAGACCAAGCTATGAATAACTTCATGACGGATCTTATCGGTACAAACGAATTCTATAAAAAGCAATTAAAGGCATTTTCAGATGTAAATCGTCATCCTATGGGGCGTGTGATTTCTTTTGCTTATTACGGATTGATTCATTTTGAAAAGTTCAACGAACCGCTCGCTGAAGGACTAAGCTGGCGCAATGCTTACGAAGTTTCTGGTTTGTGTTTTGATCACGATCGAATCTTAAAATCTGTGTTGAAACGCTTTAGAAAAGGATTACTAAGGCACCCAACTGTGTTTGAAATATTGCCAAAGAAATTCATTTTGTCTGACGTAAAAAGGATCTATGATTTAGCGTTTGATACTGAACTGGATTCACCGAACTTCAGAAAGATGATCCGAAAAAGTGATTTGATTTATCCTACTGGAGAGATCAAACATGAAAAGGATTTTATCGGAAGGCCGCCTAAATTTTACAGTTTCAATCGGGAGCGATACCTCGGTGAATTCAAAGAGAGAATCCATTTTTACTTCTAATAGGCATGCGTTTATATCGTCAATTCTGATGGCTCTGTGTTCATTAATTGAGGCTACCTTTACCGCATGAACATGTTTAAGACATTGAATCCTTCAAAGTTCTTGCTCAATGCATTGGATGATTTAGGTTTCGTTAAGCCTACACCGATCCAGGAAGAGGCTTTTCCCGTGATTGTTTCGGGTAAGAATGTAGTAGGAATTGCACAAACAGGAACGGGTAAAACACTCGCTTACATGCTGCCGATTTTGCAGAGCATGAAGTACACAACCGATAAGAACCCCACTGTTTTGGTAATGGTTCCAACACGTGAATTGGTTCAGCAAGTAGTGGAGCAAATCGCCCTATATTCTAAATATGTTACCGTTCGGACAATAGGAGTATATGGCGGCACAAACATCAATACTCAAGCGCTGACCTTAAAAGATGGAGTTGACATTTTAGTGGCTACTCCAGGTCGATTATATGACATGGTTATCGCACGAATGATATCACTGAAGAGTGTCAAAAAGCTAGTGATTGATGAGGTGGATGTGATGCTTGATTTGGGATTTATTTTTCAATTGACCAACATCTTCGAATTGCTTCCCGAGCGAAGACAGAACATCATGTTTTCAGCCACAATGACCGAGGATGTTGATCTTCTTATTAAAGACTTTTTTTACGATCCAATACAAATCTCTATTGCCGTTAGTGGGACACCTCTGGAGAATATCGCTCAAGTGAGTTACGAGATTCCAAACTTCTACTCAAAGGTCAATTTGTTGGAATATTTATTGGATGATGCCAAGGAGTTTTCGAAGGTGCTCATTTTCGCACCAACCAAAAAGATGGCTGATCGCTTGCAAGAGGCAATGCTAGAGCACTTTGGTCCTGAGTTGGGAATCATCCACTCGAACAAAACTCAAAATACTCGAAATGCTGCTATTGAGAACTTCAACAACGGGCAAAACCGCATATTAATCGCTACAGATGTCATAGCACGTGGATTAGACTTGGATAAAATTTCCCACGTGATAAATTTTGATACGCCTAAGTTTCCTGAAAATTATATGCACCGCATAGGAAGAACAGGCAGAGCAGAAGAGATGGGAAAGACCATCTTACTTTTCTCTGAAAAGGAACTTCCCGCCAAAGAAGCGATTGAGACTTTGATGGGCCAAGAAATTGCGATTTTTCCTTTGCCAGAGGAAGTAGTTATATCAAAGAAGTTGATCCCTGAAGAGATGCCACAGCAAGTAAACATTGTCAGTGGTCATAGTCTGACGGGTGAAAATGCTCCAGGTCCGGCATTTCATGACAAAAGCGCAAAAAACAGTAAGGTGAATTTAGGAAGTCGCTATAAACGTGAGATTGTTTTGAAGTACAAAAAGCCACTCACCAGAGGAGATAAAAATCAAAACAGAAGGAAGAAATAGACCGCCCCATTGGGTATTGGTTGATTCAATTCTAAATAAAATCTTAAACAAAGAAAATGCTCGCGTGGCATTGCTATTTTTACCGCTCTTTGAACGATAAGTATGAAAGAATATAAGGACGATGTTGAGGCTGCTGATGACTTTGGTGTAAAAGTCAAGTTGTTAAAGAAAGAATTAAGCAAGGTAATTGTTGGTCAAGATGAAGTGATTGATGCATTGCTCACTTCCATTTTTAGCAATGGCCACTGTTTATTAGTGGGTGTACCAGGGCTTGCAAAAACCCTTTTGGTAAACACAATGAGTGAAGTACTTGGATTAAGCTTTAGTCGAATTCAGTTTACGCCAGATCTTATGCCTTCAGACATCATAGGATCTGAAATTTTGGATGACTCACGTCATTTCAAATTTGTTAAAGGACCAATTTTCGCTAATATTATTTTAGCGGATGAGATCAATAGAACTCCACCAAAAACGCAAAGTGCATTGCTTGAAGCGATGCAAGAGAGGATTGTAACGGCTGCTGGAAATCGATACACGCTGGATGCTCCATTCTTTGTATTGGCAACGCAAAACCCTATTGAACAAGAAGGAACCTATCCTCTGCCAGAAGCGCAACTAGACCGTTTCATGTTTAACATTTGGGTTGACTATCCTTCGTTTGAAGAAGAAGTGGCGATTGTGAAGCAAACAACTTCTACTACTCAAGTTAAGCTGGAGCATATCATGAGTGCCGAAGAGATATTGTATTTCCAACAACTCGTTCGCAAGGTACCTGTGCCTGATGGCGTAGTTGATTTTGCCGTGAAATTGGCCAATGCTACACGTCCAGGAAAAGACTATTCACCAGATATTACCAATGAATTTGTGAATTGGGGTGCCGGTCCAAGAGCAAGTCAATATTTGGTGTTGGGTGCTAAGTGTCATGCCTTGTTGCGTGGAAAGTATGCTCCTGACAATGAGGATGTAAGAGCAGTCGCTAAGAATGTATTACGTCACAGAATAGTGAGAAATTACAAAGCAGAAGCAGAAGGCATTTCTACAGAAAGCATCATTGAATCGCTGATGAAAATAGCCTCCTCGTAAGCTTAGGATAGAACATCGCAACGGCTAATCCTCCATATTCTATTGCTAGAATAATCTCATTTTCTTTATTGAGCTCGTTGCCGTAGGCACTATAACTTAAGAAGATCAGCATTGACCAAGCAACGGCTGCGAAATTCCGTGTAAATAGGCCAAGTATTATTAGCAGCGCGATATACCAAGGATGGATTGTTGTCGCAAGTAAAAGGTACCACATCAAACCCCAGAAACTCGACTTGAGACCGCTTTGTAAATCGTTCGATTCTTGTTTGTGAAAGAGATAAGCAATCACTCCCAGTGAAGATACTCCTAGTGCAGGCCCGATGATAAAGATGGCATTGTATCCAACGATTAAAAAAGAGAATTGTCTTGCTACATAATAAATACTTGCGTTGAATTCAAATGTTTGGAGGTAAAGACGAATACTGCTCAAAAAGTTCAAGGCAATCTCTGGATGCAGGAATGGAGAGAACAGCGCAATGAATAGTGCTCCAAAGCCCAAAATAAAATGCCACTTTTCTTTCTTTGGCAGGGCTTTGAGTAAAAAGGGTAAAAATAGAAGTGGAATGAGCTTCGTACCCACAGCCAGAGCCAATGAAACGCCAGCCAATTTGAGTTTTTTATCTTGTATGAGCTTGACGCTCAATACAGTGAAAAAGATCATCACTGCTTCAAAGTGCGCGTTGCCCACAACATCAATAATCATCAATGGATTGAGCATATAGATAATACTGTATTTAGGACTGATGTTTAATCTCATCAGCACCTTTGGAAGCATCCATATCGTGCCGATTTCTGCCAATAGTATTGGTAGTTTGATCAGCAGTGATGAAAGATAGATGTCATTCGAAGCCAAGGCTCCAAAGCCTGAAAAAAGCTGAATAATAGTTGGATATGCAGAGTAATAGTTTGGTGAATTCATTAAACCAAAAAGCTGGTCAAAAGGTGGGTAGTTGTTATTGGCAATAAACTCGGAAGGCAAGTGCAAATAAGGGCTCACTCCTTGTAATGATAAACTTCCATCCCAAATAAAGCGATAGATATCATCGCTGAGGGTAGGGAAAGCAAGCCAAGCAACGCACCGTGAAAAGATGCCTATGGCAGCAGCAGTTCTGATTTTATTTACCTCGTGGTAAAGCGCGATGAAGGCAACATACAATGAAAAGTAAACGAAGCAGAGCTGAAAGGTTTCTGTCCGAGGGGTGAAAAATAATATGGCTCCTGTTCCGAAGAGAAATAAAACGGACGCAACAATTATCGAGTTATTGAATCCAAGTTGTTTCACTGTTCCTCTATCCTCAAAATTTCAATTCTTCTTTCTCGGATGGCATTGATGCCATAAATCGATTCGAGCGCTTTGTCTTTGCTATCAGATACACTTGCTGATGCTTGACTCTCACCATAAGGAATCTTTTCAATCGTCATTTGACCCGATTTTAAATACGGCTTAAACACACTATTAGCATATTGATTGATGTAATTTTCCATGGATGCAATTCTACGGAAGGTTAGGTTTAAGTTGTAGTCACTGTCTGCCAGCGGACTCGCATAACCTTTCACTGCCAAGTTAATCGTGGCGCTGTCTGCCAATTCAATCAATAATACATCAAGCGCTTTGTTAAGCCTTGAAATGCTGGCTTGAAGATCCCGCTCAAAAAGTAGTTTTAACGCATCTCCCAATTCAATTTTGGCGGTACCATCTAATGCACTGTTGTTTACTGCATCAATATACTCTTGCCTCAAGCCCACGTATTCTTCCACTGTCTCAACATAGGTGAGTTTGGTTGTTTTTGAAGTCGTTCTTGGGTTTGGTCTGTCATTGTGGAAATAAAGACTGATCGGCAGTAAGGTTTGAAGTTCTTTCAGGTTTTTCGGGTTCTCAATTTCAACCAAAGCTGCAGGAGGCAAGCTATCCGCTTCAAGCGTGTCGACTTCCAGAGTATCTATAGGTAAAATCTCCACTGGTGGCGGAAGAACTCTGATTTTGTATAAGTCGTTGCAACAGGTTTCATTGCCACTTTTCTTCAATCCGCTGATTCTGTTTGAAGCAAAATACCCCACGCTATCTTGGCGCTTCATCATTAAATAATAATCATCAGCTGGAGAGTTGACTTCTGTTCCTAGATTTTCAGTAGCGTTAAATGATCCCGGCTTTCCTTGGCTTTTGAAAACATCAAAACCACCAAATCCTGGATGGCGGTTTGAACTGAAATAAGTAGTTGTGTCCGAGCGATCAAAGTAGGGTGTGATTTCATCACCTTTCGTATTCACATTGTTTCCCATATTTCTCAAGCGAGACGTTGGTTCACCATTTTTAAGTGGCACAAACCATAAGTCCATTCCACCTTTTCCAGTTGATCTGTTCGAAGCGAAGATTAAGAATTCATCTTCTCCGATTTTGGCTATTGTGGGTTGTGTATTGGTCGCATTTGCAACATTAACTGGCTCGGGCAGGGGAGAAGGCTCATTCCATGTGCCTCCTTTGTTTTTGGTAACATAAATAGAGCAAGAGCCGAAATCTGGACACTTTGAAAAATAGAAACGTGATGAGTCAGCAGAAAAAACACCATTTCCAACGTGAGCATCTTCAGCTGCAATGGGAAGGTCTAATTCTGCAATGATCCAAATGCCGCTGTCGCGGACCATTTTTTGGACTTCTACAAATACGGGATTGTTCTTTTTTACCTCATCCTTTTCATAGCGCATGGTCGACAAATAGAGAGTATTTGAGTCGTATAAATACGGACTCATTTCAGCGTGTATCGTATTCATGCCGCTATCAGGCTTTAGAATCTCATATTCGGCTGTGTCGTTTTTATGTTCCAATGCCCAGTCGCAACTGATGACTTCATCTCTTGCCCAGCGATACATATCATCTCGCGATCGATAAATACTCAAGAAGGATTCAAAATTCCTCTTTGCATCTTTATACTTTCCCATTTGCTTTTGCATAAGTCCGCTGTAAAAGCGTGCTTCTGGAAAAAGATCGCGGCCATCAACGGATACTGTAGCTTCATAAAAAGAAAGTGCGCGCTTATAATTTCTTAGCTTTCTATAAGCTTGTGCCGTTTCGAAGTTTGCTTCTAAAAGATTGGTATCCATCTTTAAGGCTTTCTTGTAATAGAAGATGGCAGATTGAAAGTAGCCGTCTTTTTGCTCCTTATTTCCCTTGGCGATATATTGCCCGGCTGTTTGAGCAAAAGCACCACCACTAACCATGAGGGCAAGGCAGAAGGTGAATATGGATTTTACAAGTAATCTGGACATTGTCTTAATCGCTTCACTTTTTCACGCACTGTAGGAATGATATATATAACACTTGCTTCCCAAGCACCTCCATAGTTTGATGCAGGCTCAAGGGTAGAATAATTGATGTCGTAACTACCACCGATATAGAGGTTGTTGAGCTCAAAGCCAAGGGCGATGTTTATGGCATCTCCAGCTCTTGTCCATGCACCTAAACGAACTGCTTGAGGATTCATAGGACTTGTATTAAGATGGTATCGGAATGCACCCCCCAATACCAACTCGTTTTGCTTGCCTTGTACGTTGAGTTGTGCTGAAGGCATGAAATCCCATTTAGCTAGCATTTGTAATGAAGCAAGGAATAGTGCATTATGCCTCATGGCCACCCGTGATTCAAAGCTTTTTGAATAGCTCAAGTCTGGCTGGTTGATGTTGTACAACGAATATCCCATGCCAATTCTCCTTCTCTCATTGATGCGTCTTTCAAGGAAACTTCCGGCCCCGAAATTCAATACCATCGTTCTTGCGCCACCATTCGTTAAGTCGCCAGAAATAGAAGTGGGGTCAAATCGGATACCATTGAATTGATCGCCAAAATTGAGTTTAGAATAATCAATGCTCTGTTGAATAATCCCCCCTTTAGCACCGAGATGAAGCTTAATATTCTCCCAATTGCCGAGCTTGAATCTTCCGGCAATCATTCCTTGTACTTCAGTGGTAGTGAGTGCTGAAAGTCCCGCATTATCAGTTGTAATGAAAAGCCCAACGCCCAATGGTTTGAGGTTGAATGGCGCATTCATGTCAATGCCTCCGCCAAAGGTTTGGAAAGGCTCTGAAGAGACTGAAGACCATTGGTTTCTGATGATGCTGTTAAAACGATATGTACCTTCAAAATGCCCCGTGAGAGCAGGGTTACTGAACATTGGTGTTGCCCAAAACTCACTGAAGTGAATATCCTGTGCTTTTGCTGAATTGGCGATGACTAAGAATGATATGGCTGCTATGATCCTTCTCATTCAATGATCGTAACGTTGCCTTTGGTGTAATACTTCTGATTGGTAATACAGAGTGCTTCTAATTGGTATACGTAAACGGCTTTTTCAGCTGGCACACCATTAAAAGTTCCGTCCCATCCAATCGCTTGATCATTGCTTCTAAACACTTCTTTTCCCCAACGGTCATGAATGATTAATTCAATGGACGTAATGTTTCGGCCAAATACCAATAGCTCATCGTTGATGCCATCGCCATTAGGTGAAAATGCTGTAGGAAGATAAATTTCGGGCGTATCACACACGATTTCGTACGGTGAAATGGTTACAGTATCTCGAAACGTGCATTCTTCCACATCATTGTCTGTTACTACCCATATATAGCTACTTTCTTCTTTCGGTCTTACGGTCGGATCTGCATCTCGGATATCACTGATGTATTGTTCGGGTGTCCAGTAAAAACTGATATTTCCGCTAGATGGTTCTCCATGTAATTGAACCAATTCTCCGCGGTAAAAGGTGTCTTGATCTGCATAGGCCAACACATCATTAAAATCGAGTGACGAAACAGTTACAATGGTTGAGTCTTGCGCTTGGCATCCATCCACCACGTTGCTTATCGCTACCAAGTAGAATGTGTCTGCTTGATCTAACAACACTTCAATGGAACTCTGATCCAATTCAGCAATAATATCGCTGGTGTCCGTTGAAAAGCCGCTGGTGGTCCAATAATAGTCGAACGTATTCAGAGGGTTATTAGAAGTAGCGTTAATGGTAGAAACTTGATTTTTACAGAATGCAGTATCAGGCGTTAATTCTATATCACGGTCACTCACCGTAATCAAAACGGTATCCATCATTTGGCAGCCATTGTTTTTCGTAGCTCTGAAATAGAAATAATTCAATGGCTCTTTGAGGGTTTCAATCAATAATTGACTACTTGTAGAAAGAATATTAATGAAATCAGAGTTCAAACTCCATTCATACGTTGCCGTGTCTTCAGGAGCATTTCCGGTAATGATAAATGGATCAAACGTGCTGCAGACTATAGTGTCCTCGCTCACATCAACCGGATATCTATCAATAACCAAACGTTGAATAATGCGCTCTTGACACCCGCCATAATCAATGATGCATAGGTATTCTGTTGAATTGGTAACTGTAGCTTCTGGATTGAGAATATTTGGATTGTCAAGGTTTAAACTTGGTAGCCAGCTTATAGTGGCATTACCCAAGTTAGGGTAGTTTGCAGGATCTGGTCCTAGAATGGCTGATCGACCAACGCACTTCACCAAATCAGGTAGTTCATAATTGGTGTCTAGCGCAACAGAAATACTTCTTACGAGTGTATCAAACAAATTACAACTGGTGGGGTCGCTTACTACTAAGGTCACATCAAAAATCCCTGTTGATGTGTAAGTGACACTTGGGTTGGTCAAGGTTGAAGTGACACCATTACCAAAATCCCAAGAGAAGGAAGTGTTTGTTTGTGTAATGCTATTGTTTTGAATGTTGAGTGTGTATGGTGCACACACAAAACTTGGAATATTGAAGTCTCCCACGATAATGGGCAATTCAAAATCTATTTTGAAAACTGCGTTGTTACAATTATTGCTGTTGTTGGTAGTTGACCAAGCACCTGGATCTGGAACTACAGGAAAATCATCAAATCCTCCGCAGCTGGCGCATACCGAGTGATAGATTTTTCCTCCACGGTCAAAGCGCGATGTTCCGCCATCTACATGGTCGTCTGTAATCTGCCCACCATAAAATGATCCAAATACCAACGAGTTTCCATCTGCTGATAGCACCGCCATATAAAAGTCTGAGTCGTCATTGTCGGGATTGGCCTGAAAAGCATCGTTGGTTGTTGGTAATCCACCTACATCACTTGCATTATTACTTTGGCTTGAATTAAGTTGACCTCCCCAACCCGTTAAGTAAACAGAGTTGCACACATCCACTAAGAATGCAGTAGGTGAAATATTTGGTCTTCCTGGGGTACTTCCAAATTGTGTAGTCCAAATACGATCGCTCAAGTCTGCATTTAAAACACCCACAATTTGCCCTCCTCCTGGATCGCTGAAATTCGCATTGAAAGTGAGTGATGTTCCTGGGTTCTCGGATTGACCATAAAAATGCGGAGTCTGCGCCCTATCAAGTTGGAGTAAATAAATTTGATCATAACTGGCAGATCCATAATAGGAGCAATTTTCTATCGTTTGGCCGTTGGATGAAATACGTGCTATAAAACCATCAGATCTGCCGCCTTGAAACGAACTTTGAAAAGCACCTGCCGTTGCAGGAAAAGTCAGTGAATTGGTTCCGCCAGCCACAAAGAGATGTCCTTCTCTTGTTACTGCAATGCCGAATGCCGCATCATCCCGTTCTCCACCCAAAAAGCCAGACCAGCGTATGGTCGTAAGACTTGAGTTTAAACTCATGGCCACGCCTTCTTGACTAGAATTAAAGGTGTTGTCAAAAGACCCTGTGGTAACAGGAAAATCGCTGCTGTAGGTGCATGTGGCGAGATAAATGTTGCCATCATCGTCTAAGTTTACCTCGCCTCTAAATTCATCCGAGTAATTGTAAACCAATTGAGAAGAAAGATTTAAGCCATCCGTATTAGATCCGCCCAAATAAGTTGAGCCTAGCATTGCTGAACCAGAAGCATTAAAGGCTGATACAAATAAATCAACGCCTTCGTTGAATTGGTAGATTATTGATATCGATGGTCCTCCGCTGAATGTTCTGTTGATAGCACCAGGCGTGGTGGGGAAATTACTTGAGCCCGTAGTTCCCATCACATATAAATTACCATCGTCATTCACAATCATACTGTGTGGATGCTCCAATCCACTTCCTCCCAAATAGGTGGAGTAAATCAATGAAGTTCCCGTAGTATCATATTTGGTAATGCCAATGTCGTATTGACCTTGATTGAAGGTTACATCAAAAGCACCGTTGGTGATTGGGTATTGGGTCCCGAATACGATTCCACCTGCGTATAAAAAGCCTTCTTTGTCGGGGGCTGCTGTATATCCCCAGTTGTCTGAGTTTGAACCTGAGAATGTAGAAAATGAAATGACCGGATCAATCACCAAGGGCAGATTAGGATCATAGTTGGGGGTGCTATAAGAGATGCGGTTGTCTTTGATCACAAAGCCACCGTTCATTTCTAATTTTCTGTCCCGCTTGGTTTGGTAGATGTAAGGACTTAACTCCACAATGTCTTGAACCGATGTAGGAATGACTAAGTTTCCATCTCGGTCTAAATGCAAGTCAGAAACACCTTCTGCTTCCAGCTGAATAATGGCAGGATCAACACCCGCTTCTAAATGAAATTCATATTTCAGCGCATCGCCTTGGATCATCACGTGCAGGTCTACACCGTTATATAGGTTTCTATAAATGACGGTAGACACAGAATAGATTTTTGATTTCCACCGAGAGGCATCATCGCCTAGATAGTAATTGTTGTAATTGGCTGAAGGCTCAAGCGTTTCAAATTGAATATCTGTATTGGCGCCAATAAAGTTGAGGCTAAAAGCATGGTGTTGCACGCGCGTACCTTCTTCAATGGTGCGGTCGTGAATGGCTTTTTGAAGTGATCCATCTATCAAGTGAAAAGTGAGTTTATTCTTTTCTAAAAATAGTGCTCCCCCTTTCAATTCTGCTTTGAAGTTAAAATCCTCTTCCCATTGTCCTTGGTTTTCAATGAAACCCTGTGACCTCCCACTGACACAGAGGGCAAGCAAAACGATGGTAAAAAGTGCTTTCTTCAGTCGCATAATAGCTGTCTGTAAAGTTAAAAGACTATTCGTAGCCGATTCGGTTGGCTGAGAATTTAATCCTTCTTTTAGAGACGGATTTTGAACGGTGTGGGAAAGAAGGAAATTTACATGTCTTAAGTTGAAATGTATATGAATCAAATTCAGCCTTCAATTTTACAGCTCACTCAATTTAAGCATGCGGTTTTGATCTGCATCCCATACTTTAACTTCTAGGCAACGCCACATTTCTTTAGGGTTAAGCGAAGTTGTTTTCGCTGATTGAAATTCGGGGAAGGCTTCATGAACTTCCTTTAACCGATAGAAGGGGATAAGCGCATTGATGTGGTGAATATGATGATAACCAATGCTACCTGTAAACCATTTCATAATTGGATTCATCTTCATATAACTAGAAGGCTGAATCCCAATGTTTCGTTGGATTACGAATGAGCGATAACATACACATGCCCCAAGTAAATGCGAAAATGTAACCTGCGGCAATGGTGAATGGGTGTCTTATGAAGAGGTAGTTTCTGCGCTCACGTTTACTTAAATCCAGAAAGGCTTTGCGCGTTAATACTGGAAATGATCCGATATTGGAAGTATGAAGTTTAGAGTTGTGCTTGTGATGATAGTCATGTGAGCGTTTCCAAATACTCGGTGGGTTCAGCGTGTAAAGACCATAAAGAGTGAATATGGTCTTGGCTATAAAGCTTCGTTTCAAGATTGCCTTATGCAGATAATCATGATACAGCATGAACATTCGCAGGAGCAACAGTCCTGTCAAAAGGGAACAAATAATCCGGATGGCTAAAGGAAATGAATAAAGCGCACCAATCATTGAAAGGCCTAAAAACAAAAGTGTCGAAATGGTGAATACCCAGTTCTTGAATCTATCCTCGGAGGCATACTTTTTTGTAGCCAAAATCAATTCTTTCTCTTTCCGTTCGATACGCTTAAATCTCTTGTTTTTCTCGTTTGTGCTTCCATCGTTTGTGTGTCCATAACCAAGTCTCAGGTTGAGATTTGATGTCCTTCTCCAAACGTTTGGTAAAGGTAAATAATATCTCATCTGCTGTCATCTTAGTTGGCTCTGGCACGAGATCTTCTAACGAAATACTATAATAGCCGCGTCTGACGCGTTTGATGCCAACATAAACAACCGGATAATTCATTTTGATGGCAATCTTGCCAGTACCAGTAAATACGGGGGTATCTTGGTTAAGAAACTCCATCCAATAAGCATTTTTAGCCGAAGGGGTTTGATCCGCAATAAAAGCAGTTGCTGTGAGTAAGTCTCGGTCCTTTATCATTCCTCGGATGCTATCTTTCATGGCATAAAGGCCATTACCAAATCGAGTTCTCATACGATAGATTAACCCATCGTATTGTTTGTTTTTGAGAGGGTGGTAAATGACAAACAAACGATGAAGTGGTTCCAGCGCAAAACGTGCTCCACCCAATTCCCAATTACCCCAATGGCCCATTACAATAATGATGCTCTGATTTTGAGCGTGGTACTTTTTGAATACGGTCAAGTCTTCAAATGATAATCGTTTCTTCAATTCGGACTCAGAAATCGTCAAGCTCTTAATGGTCTCTAAAATCAAATCGCAGAAGTAGCGATAGAACTTTTCTTCGATTTCTTTCAACTCACTTTCTGACTTTTCAGGAAAGGAATTGCTTAAGTTCATCATCACGACTTTTCTGCGGTAGCCAAAAACATGATAAAGTAAAACGAACACAAAATTGGATAAACCATGCATCATCCAGAATGGAAGAATTGAAAACAGATACATCAGCGGAAGTGAAGCGTAGTATAGAATTGCTGTCATTATCGTTTCAAGACTTTGTTTGATTGCTTCAAATTTATGATGAGGAATTAAATCAAAATAGCAATCTGAGGATTTTTGCAAAAACAGACCGTTCATTCAGCAAACTGAAGAGCAGTTTTGGTTGCTTCGGTTTACTTTTAAAGAGTTTCTTTATACATATTTGAGCCAATCACTCGACCAACTTGTATTGCAGTGATAAATTTCACTCCTGCGGATACAGATTGTACCTCATTTGTGCTTGAAAACGGAGTAAATTTTTGCGGTGAAGATCGAATACGTTAAGAAGCTTTAAGCTACGGGCCTTTTTGGATGAGGTGAGTTAAGTATTTCTCAGAATTTCTTTGGCTTGCCAGTATACTTGAATCTTCTAATAATTGGAAGAAGCCTTTATTGTAAAATTTTATACGCTGATTTCTCGTTTTGGTGATTTAAAAAAGTGGTTTTGAATCAAAAGCAGGTTAATGCCACAAAATATTTCACAGAAAAATTATTTTTTTTTCAGATTCTGGAGGGCCATATTTTATTGGAGTTCTGATGGAAATTCATTGGATATGGTCTAATATCCTAACCTTTTTATTGATTGATCTTATCAAAATATTGAACATAATTACAATTCAATTTGTAACATTGAACTAACCAATTAACTTAAAATCAAATGAATTTACTTGATGTTTTAATTATTCCTAAAGATGACGCTGTTGCGTTCACCTTTTTTACGGGCTACATGGCTATGTTAGCAGCTGCAATTTTCTTTTTCTTCGAAAGGAGCAGAGTGGACGACAAATGGAAAACCTCCCTCTTAGTTTCTGGACTGATTACTTTTATTGCCGCAGTGCATTACTACTATATGCGCGATTATTATGTGGCGACTGGAGAGAATCCAACTTCTCTTCGTTACATTGATTGGACGCTTACTGTTCCTTTAATGTGTGTGGAATTCTACTTATTGACTAAAGCTGCAGGCGCAAAATTGTCGCTTCTTTGGAAATTGATCATAGCGTCTGTTTGGATGTTAGTAGCAGGATACATTGGTGAAGCATTTAATCCAGAAGGTGGAGATTCTACCCATTCTGTATTATGGGGTTTCATTTCAACATTAGGATATCTCTACATACTCTACACAGCATGGTTTGGTGAGGTAGCGCAATTGGCTGCTGCATCAGATAATGAAGTGGTGAAGCGCGGTGTGCGCATTCTAGCCTGGTTTGTCTTGGTAGGATGGGCGATTTACCCAATAGGTTACATGTGTATGCCTGGTGGTTGGTTGAACACTGCTTTCGGATGGGGATCAGAGAATGTAGACTTGTTCTACAATATTGCTGACGCGATCAACAAAATCGGTTTTGGATTAGTGGTTTACAATATTGCTATTACTTCTAGCAAGAAAGTACAAACTGCCTAATATTTTTAAGAAGGCCGCGTTGGGAACAGCGCGGCCTTTTTTTTATGACTAAGGAAATCTTCATATTCATAGCATCTGTGCTATTGTTAATGCCAATATTGTCCGTATTTGGTGAGATTTCTTTTTCTACCCAGTTTCTCTTTTGCGCTCCTTTCATTTTCATGATTGGAATTCCACACGGGGCCATCGATAATGTGCTCCACGGCAGAGATGCTCCCCACCAAAAACAATATTTTATTTTAGTTTATCTCCTCATCATAGGCTTTAATGTAATCCTTTGGATGTCCTTTCCATTGTTGGCGTATGTGCTTTTTTTGGGTATTTCTGCTTATCATTTTGGCCAATCTCAATTCTCACACTATTTCAAACGACAGAAGTTAATTCACCAATTTTCATATTTACTGTGGGGAGTATCCATTCTTTCTGCACTTATTTTATTCAATCTAAGTGAAATTCATTCATGGATGAATGATTACCCTGAATTTGCTTTGTTTAGTCCAATTCATCAATTAAACAGTCTTGTGCTGACATTCGGTATTTCTTCAATTCTAACCTTTGGATCATTATTTTGGCTATTGCACAACAGAGCCTTCACAGTCAGCTCATTCTTTATGGAGTGCCTTATTTTTCTTTTGATTCTAGCGGCATTTTATCTAACACCTCTGATCATTGGATTCACCTTATATTTCATTATTCTACACTCATTTAAAGTACTTGGCGAGGAGTTTCGTTTTCTTCGAGCGGAGAAGGAAGTTTCTTCAGTACTTTCCTTCTTGAAGTTGCTGGCGCCTTTCTCACTTTTATCATTTTTAGGGCTTGGTCTCGTATTCGCACTGATTTACTTCAACCTTCTTATTATTCCCTACGGATATGCTTTATTGATCATTATTTCTTCCATCACTTTGCCGCATGTCTTTGTAATGGATCATTTCTACAAGCTTCTTTTTAGAAATAACTTCTACCAGCAAAAGGAGAAGGGTTGATGTCATGGTTGTTGAATGTTTTATTTTTCAATCAATGACTAAAATAAATCAACCTTGTTCAAGATCAATTGCATTCAGAACATCTAACTTCAAGGTTTTTAAGACAATTGAAAAAAAGGTTGATAAATTCAAATAAATGAAAATACTTCTCACTGGTTCAACAGGGTATATCGGCAAGCGTTTGCTTCCGGTATTGATTGAAGCAGGTCATGAAGTAGTGTGCTGTTTGAGAGATGTGAAACGTTTCAATCCTCCTGCATCTATAAAGCAGCATTGCTCTGTAATAAAACTCGATCTTTTAGATAAAACTTCGCTGGAAAATATTCCAGAGGATATTGATGGTGCATATTATTTGGTGCATTCGATGTCAACATCAGGAGATTATAGCTCGATGGAAACAGAGTCGGCCATTAATTTCAGAAATGCAATTCAGAAAACCAAGGTGAAGCATGTTGTGTATCTGAGTGGAATCATCAATGAGAAAGAGCTTTCTAAGCATTTGAATTCTCGAAAAAATGTAGAAACTGAACTGGGAAAAGGTGAGTATAACTTCACCACTTTAAGGGCTGGAATAATTATCGGATCGGGCAGTGCTTCATTTGAAATTATCCGTGACTTGGTAGAAAAGCTTCCCGTTATGATCACACCAAAGTGGCTCAACACGAAGTGTCAACCCATTGGTATTTCAGATGTTATTTCTTTTCTGTCCAAATCTCTATTCAATCAAAAAACATTCAATCAAAACTTTGATATTGGAGGTCCAGATGTGCTTTCTTACAAAAACATGTTGCTGGAATTTGGCAAGGCTCGGAATTTGAAAAGAAAAATCATGGTTGTTCCTGTTATGACGCCTAAACTTTCTTCGTATTGGCTCTACTTTGTCACATCTACTTCTTACCAATTAGCTACTTCGCTGGTCAACAGCATGAAGGTAGAAGTGGTTTGTAGGGATAATCAAATCAACGAAATTTTGGATGTTGAACCACTCAGTTATCGAGAAGCTTTGAAAAGGGCTTTCAGCAAAATAGAGAATAACGAAATCCTATCAAGCTGGAAAGATTCTTATTCAAGCAGTGGAATCAGCTTTAATATTTCTGAATTTATCAATGTGCCTTCATTTGGTTGTTTTAAGGATCAAAGGGCCATTGAAATGAAAGATCGTGAGCTCTCAATTCGAAGAATTTGGAGCCTTGGAGGTTCGGTAGGTTGGTATTATGGAAACTGGTTATGGCAAATCAGAGGTATCATGGACAAGTTTGCTGGTGGCGTGGGTTTGAGAAGAGGACGCACCAATCCAAATACCATTAATGTAGGAGATTCTATTGACTTTTGGCGTGTATTGTATGCAGATAAAGAAGAAGGTCGCCTGCTGCTATTTGCTGAGATGAAACTTCCTGGGGAAGCCTGGTTAGAGTTTAAAATGGTGAACAATCAATTGATTCAAACCGCTACGTTTAGACCATTGGGAGTCGCTGGAAGATTGTATTGGTATGCCGTCTTTCCTTTTCATGGATTCATTTTCAATGGAATGCTGAAGCGATTAGCAGGTCGCTGATCGGAGGAAATTCAGATCATTCTGTAATATCGAGTAATCTAGCACCTTCCCCATTTTTTAGGGTTGGGTTATTTTTAGTCCCACCGAGAAGATGGTTAACTAATTAATTGAAATCAGTGCGAGTGTTTTAATCGAGTGGAATGCCTATTTTGTATTCATACTAGGATAGGCAATTGATATAGTTTGAATCTATAAGCTTATTCATATTATTGATTTTTATGATGAGGGCAGTACTTTATTTTTGCACTTGTTATTTCTAAAACCTAATTAAATGATTAACTATGAGAAAGATATTCTTCGCAACGGGACTGTTATTTTCCTTTACAGTCGCAATTGGTCAAGGAGAAATGGCTAGCGCTGGAAAGTGTCCCGTGATGCACGGTGGAGGAGATTCAAGCCAGCCTCAGCCTAAGGCAGAAGTGAAAGGTACAGGTAACACTCCAGCTCCAAATGGAACAACCAGCGATGATTGGTGGCCTAATAGGTTAAATTTAAGTGTACTGCGTCAGCATTCCACTATGTCTGATCCGATGGGAGAAGACTTCGATTACAGAAAAAAATTCGAAGATTTAGATTATGATGCGGTGAAAAGAGACCTCACAGAGTTGATGACCAATTCACAAGATTGGTGGCCAGCAGACTTCGGGAATTACGGTCCTTTCTTTATTCGTATGGCATGGCATAGCGCTGGAACATACCGCACTGGTGACGGCAGAGGAGGATCACGCGAAGGGCAGCAGCGTTTTGCACCGCTCAACAGTTGGCCAGATAATGGAAACCTTGACAAAGCAAGAAGACTGCTATGGCCGATTAAACAAAAGTATGGCAGCAGTATTTCTTGGGCTGATTTAATGATACTAACTGGAAACGTTGCTTTAGAGTCAATGGGTTTTGAAACTATCGGTTTTGCAGGCGGTAGAGCAGATGTTTGGGAGCCACAAAGCAATGTTTATTGGGGTTCTGAATCAAAGTGGTTAGAAGATAACCGCTATTCGGGCGATCGTCAATTAGAAAAACCTTTGGCAGCAGTTCAAATGGGATTAATCTACGTTAATCCTGAAGGTCCTAATGGCAATCCAGATCCAGTATTAGCAGCAAAAGATATTCGTGAAACATTTGGCAGAATGGGAATGAACGATGAGGAGACAGTAGCATTGATTGCTGGTGGTCACACTTTAGGTAAGACCCATGGTGCTGGTCCTGCTTCCAATGTTGGTCCTGAGCCAGAAGCAGCAGCTATTGAAGAACAGGGTTTTGGTTGGAAGAGTAGCTACAAGTCAGGCAAAGGCACCGATGCCATCACATCCGGTTTAGAAGTGACATGGACAACTACTCCTACTGAATGGAGCCAAGGCTTCTTCAAAAGCTTATATGCGACAGAATGGGAATTGACAAAAAGTCCAGCTGGTGCGCATCAATGGGTGGCGGTAGATTCGGAGGTTATGGTTCCAGATGCATTTGATAAAGAAAAGCAGCACAAGCCAACCATGCTAACTACAGATCTTTCATTGCGATTTGATCCAGAATACGACAAAATATCTCGCAGATTTTTAGAGAATCCTGAAGAGTTCAATAAGGCTTTTGCAAGAGCGTGGTTTAAATTGACTCATCGTGATATGGGGCCAAACACATTATATCTCGGACCAGAAGCTCCAATTGAGGACTTCATTTGGCAAGATCCAATTCCAGCACTTAATCATCAAGTGGCAAATTCTGAGGAAATCGCTCAATTGAAAAAAATAATCTTGAGTTCAGGTCTCACAACCAGTGAATTGGTTACAACGGCATGGGCGTCTGCTTCTACTTTTAGAAGTTCAGACATGAAAGGTGGTGCTAATGGATCACGGATTCGTTTGGAGCCTCAGAGAAACTGGGAAGTGAATAACCCCGAACAATTGAAGAAGGTATTACCTGTATATGAAAGGATTCAAAAAGACTTCAACGCGAAGTCTGCGACAAGAAAAGTTTCATTGGCCGACTTAATCGTGTTAGGAGGAAATGCTGCAATAGAAAAATCAGCTAAAGAAGCGGGTTATAATGTTTCAGTTCCTTTTGTACCGGGCAGAATGGATGCTACGCAAGAGCAAACAGATGTTGAGTCAATGGCAGTGTTGGAGCCAATGGCTGATGGATTTAGAAATTACTCGAAAGCTCAGTATACTTTACCAACAGAAGAACTGCTGGTAGACAAAGCTCAATTGCTTTCATTGACCGCTCCAGAAATGACAGTCCTTGTTGGGGGAATGAGATCTCTAGGAGCTAACTATGACAATAGTAGCAGAGGAGTATTTACTAAGAGTCCAGGAGTCCTTAGCAATGATTTCTTTGTGAATTTATTGAGCATGAATACTGAGTGGAAGGCGAGCGATGATACGAAGGAGAATTTTGAAGGAAGAGATCGTGAGACAGGAGAAGTGGTATGGACAGCATCACGTGCTGACCTTATTTTCGGTTCTAATTCTGAGCTTCGAGCAGTTGCTGAAGTCTATGCAGCCAACGATGCTAAGGAGAAGTTTGTAATGGACTTCTTGAAGGCATGGACTAAAGTGATGACCCTTGATCGCTTTGACTTAATTCAATAAGAAGTTTTAGAAGAGAAAAAAGGCCGATCAATTTGATCGGCCTTTTTTTGGTCTATGAAGTTGGATTAACTGAAGAGCTCTTGCATCACCAATTTAGGTTTGCGGTCCGTCTTGAATAGTCCCCAATGCTTCTCGGGCTCAAGTGGCTCCGGAGATCCTTTCCATTGCTCATCAAAAGCTTCAAAAACGAAAGTTATAATGTTTTGCTCATCGCTCCATTGCACCAATTGTTTGTAGTAAATCTGTTGCAATCGTTCGCTTACATTATTTGGCTCAATGCCTCTTCCGTTTGATTTTGTTGCCCAACCTGCTTCTGTAATCAAAACTGGTTTATGAGGATACCTGTTGGCTACATCATAATAGTTTTGCTGTGTGAATCTCAAGCCTTCATTAATGTTTTTGTATTCCCAAACGGGGTAGGTGTGGATGGATATAAAGTCAACCAAATTCACCAAAGGCTCGAGCTTGTCTAGCCAAGGAGCATAATTATCGCAAAAAGTTACTGGCTGATTAGCTCCGGCTTTAATCATCGAAACATATTCCATGATTCTTTCTACGGGGACCAGATGATCTGTCCAATCCACAGCTGCTTCATTTCCAGCCGACAGCGAAAAGACAACGTCCGGATAACGATTCGCCATCTCAATTAGTTTGCCTGTGTTTTTTTCGTTCAGAGTGCGATTGGCAATCAATTCTTCTTCTGGATATATTCCTCCCCAAGGACAATTGTGATTACTCACCTCTGCTACAATATAGACTCCGAGCATTACTTTGAATTCGAGACCTTCTTTTTCGATTACCTCTAATACCGTTTCAGCATGAAGGTCACAATCATAAAGGCGTAAATATTTCCAATGTCCTTGAAGCAAAAGAAGGTCTTCCCTCACTTCTTCATACGAAGGGAAGATGCCTGTTTCTGGACTTTGGCCATCTCTAAAACCTGAATAGCAGATTGCTCGGCCGTAAGGAATGTTTAGTCTCGTCATAAGCTCAATTAATACTTAAGGTTTTCATTTTTATCCCACAATCCCCAGAAAGCGCCAACATCACCTTCATCACCAATTTTCCAAGGCTCATCGAAGGATGAAAAATAGAAGGACTCAATATTATCGGCTTTTGACCAAAGTTGGGTGTTGAGGAAATAGCGAATAGCGCTTTCTTGAGAAGGCACCGCTCCGTGAAATGACTGCCCCTTATTCGGCCAACCGGTCTCAGTAATGATTACTTTTTTGCCTTTGGCTGCACGCACAGTTCTGCGATACATATCTTGCATATAAAGTAAGGAATAGTCGATGTGGCAGCCTTCCCAAAAAGGATAGCAGTTTGCTAAAATCACATCACAAGCTTCAGTGATACGCGGGCGATTTTCAAATTCATAATATGCGTCAACGTAGCCAACAGGTATGTGCGGGAGCTCGTTTTTCACTTGCTGAATGTACCCTAGAAGCTGATCTTCTGTCAAGTCTTTGCGGTACATCACCTCATTACCAACAGCAACAATGTCAACATATCCAGCCTTTGCAGCTTTGATTAGGTTTTCAATTTCCAATCTATTCATCTCTTCATCCTTACCCAGCCATGCTCCAACGAGAGTTTTAATGCCCATCTCATGAGCGATTTTCGGTATCAATTCATTGCCTTCAGTGCAAGAAAAAGAACGAACCCACTTGACATGAGGCTTAATAATTGCCATGCGCTTACGGATTTGTTCTTCAGAAATTTCTTCTCCCGGTTCTTGTCCTTCTAAGTACGGGCTAAATCCGATTCCATGCATTCCATCTTTCAAAACCTCTTTGAAAAGCTCATTGAGATTGACATTAGATAGGTCCGGAACAATGTTGGATAATGAGAGTATATGATCGTGTTTTCTTGACATGTCGGTAGGACGATTTAAGGAAAGAAATGAAATAAGTCTTTTAGTGAATTTCACCAAAAGTAATTAAATCATGATTTTGACTCCTTTTCTTGAAATAAATTATCACCAATTTATGAATACTCACGAAAAATGGAGTGATTAAGTATTTCCCCTTACTTTGCAGTTCAAAGTAGATTATATGAATCAAAGCAACGAATCACTTGATGCATTAAAAGACATCAAGTCGCTCATGGAAAGAAGCTCTCGCTTCATTTCATTAAGTGGATTAGCAGGAGTTTTTAGTGGTGTTTTTGCACTCATAGGTGCTGCAGCGGCTTATTGGAGGGTCAACTTAGCTCCTTGGGCCGTCCGAGATACAGACACTCGTTTTGGAACTGGACGAATCGTAGATATCGATATAGATGTAGCCACATTTTTAGGAATAGATGCTTTGTTGGTGTTATTGGCGTCCATATTGGTATCATACTATTTCACCAAGCGTAAAGCTTCACGAAAACAGCAACCGCTGTGGGGGACATATAGCAAGCGCATGCTTTTAAACCTAAGTATTCCATTGGTTACGGGAGGATTGTTTTGTGTTCTATTGTTCTCACATGGTCTTATTGGTTTAATTGCTCCGACAACATTAATTTTCTACGGATTAGCCTTAATTAATGCTGGCAGGTTTAGCTTAGAAGAAATCAGTTATCTCGGATTATCTGAGATTATCCTGGGCTTAATGAGCTTCATGATGTTAGGGTTCGGCCTTATTTTTTGGGCAGTTGGATTTGGTTTATTACACATCGTTTATGGAATATTAATGTACTACCGACACGACCGATGAAAGGGATCATCCATCAGTTGGATAAGGCGTTTGAGAATCGGATCAGGCTAGGCTTGATGTCGGTACTTACTGTAAACGAGTGGGTCGATTTTAACGAGCTCAAGAAGCTTTTGGACGTAACTGATGGAAACTTAGCAAGCCATATTGCGGCTTTAGAGAAGAAGCAATTCATTGAAGTACGAAAGCGCTTCATTGGCAAAAAAACCAACACCGCTTTTCGGATAACAGATGATGGGCGCAAAGCATTTGAAAGTCATATCAACGCTCTTGAAAATTTATTACGGAATCATGGGTAATATTATGAGCATGTTGTTATTTTTAGCACATGCATTTTATTCCATTTAATCTCAAATTTTTACGGAAGCAGAAAAACTGGACGCAAGAGGAATTTGCCCGCCACCTTGGAGTTAAGCGCTCGCTAATAGGTGCTTATGAAGAAGGAAGGGCCGATCCTCGTATTTCGTTTTTGCTGTTCATATGTCAACAGTTTAGACTTTCGATGGATCAGCTTGTTAGCAGTTCCTTAGAAGAAGGGTCCGTTTTGGATCAAAAATACACCGGCTCTACTTTGCGAATTCTTCCCATAACCGTTGATTCATCTAGCAATAGTGAAAAAGCTACATTGGTTCCAATTAAAGCAGCCGCTGGATATTTGAGTGGATATTCTGATGTTGAATATATTGAAAACCTCCAAATTTTCGATATGCCTTATATCGAGGTTTCAAAGGGTAAAACGTATCGTGTATTTCAAATAAAAGGTGAGAGTATGCTTCCTATTCAGCCTAAATCTTACATCATAGGAAGCTACCTGATGGACTGGAATGACATCAAGAATGATGGTTTATATGTTATTGTTTCAGAAACGGATGGTATTGTTTTCAAACGTGTGCTAAATAATTTAAAAGATAAATTTCTCACGCTGAAATCTGATAATCAAGAATTTGATCCTTATGACATCAAAGCAGAGGATATTTTGGAAGTATGGAAAGCAGAAGGAATGACCACCTTTGATTTTTCTCAAAGTCAGGGTTTGGGTCAAGAACAACTAATACAAGAATTACGATCACTAAGAACAGAAATTAGCTCTATAAAAGGGCAATTAAACAAATAATATGGGTAAACAATTGGAGGATAGAAAAGTGGTGCTTAGGCATTTGACTTTGAGGGATTATAATGATCTAAAAGTGGCAATGGAGCAAGCTTATATAGGCAGTCGAATGAGCTATTGGACCGAAGAAAGTATAGCGCAACTACTTGAAATATTTCCTGAAGGACAGCTTTGTGTAGAAATGAACGGTACGGTGGTTGCGGGAGCACTCTCTTTAATTCTCGATTATGATAAGTATGGTGATGAGCATACTTACAAGGAGGTGACGGGTGATTACAGTTTTTCAACCCACGATAGTGATGGAGACGTACTTTACGGCATAGATGTCTTTGTTCATCCAGAATACCGGGGATTGAGACTGGCAAGAAGACTCTATGATGCACGAAAAGAATTGTGTGAAAATCTAAATCTCCGCGCTATTATAGCTGGTGGAAGAATTCCTGGCTTTGGAAAATATGTCCAAGAGCTAAGCCCGAAAGAATACATTGAAAAGGTGCGTGTTAATGAGCTGTATGATCCAATTTTATCCTTTCAATTAGTAAACAGCTTCCACGTTAGAAAAATCTTGAACGACTACCTTGAAGGCGATGTGCAATCGAAGGAATATGCAACGCTCATCGAGTGGAACAATATTTACTACCAAGAAAAAGATAAACTTATCAATCGAAAAAAGTCGGTGGTGAGATTGGGATTGGTACAATGGCAAATGCGACCAACTCCTTCATTGGAAGCTCTTAAAGAACAAATCGAGTTTTTCGTAGATGCTGTCGCAGGTTATAACTCTGACTTTGTTCTTTTTCCTGAACTTTTTAATGCGCCTTTATTGGCAAAGTATAATGACTTGGTGGAGGCAAAGGCAATGCGTGAGTTAGCAACCTACTCAGAACCATTATTGGCTTATTTTAAAGAGTTGGCGGTGTCTTATAATGTTAATATCATTACCGGAAGTTACCCCGTATTAGAAGACGAAAAACTCTACAATGAATCTCACCTTTGCCGCAGGGATGGTAGCTTTGAAGTATACAGGAAAATTCATATTACACCGAGTGAAGTTACAGCATGGGGTATTTCTGGAGGCGAAAAATTAGGGGTGTTTGATACCGATTGCGGCAAAATAGGTATTGTAATTTGTTATGACGTTGAATTCCCAGAACTTGGTCGATTATATGCGGATCGTGGCGTACAGGTCCTTTTTGTTCCTTTCCTAACAGATACTCAGAATGGATACCATCGCGTAAAACGATGTGCTCAAGCAAGAGCCATTGAAAATGAGTGCTATGTTGCGATTGCTGGTTGTGTGGGTAACTTACCGAAGGTTAGTAATATGGATATTCAATACGCTCAATCAGCAGTGTTTACGCCAGCAGATTTTGCTTTTCCTGAGAATGCCATTAAAGCCCAAGCCACGCCAAATACAGAGATGACTTTGATCGTTGATGTTGATCTTGATTTACTCAGAGAATTGAACACGAAAGGCAGCGTAAGAAACCTTCGTGACCGTAGAAAGGATCTATATAACTTACAATTGAAAAAATCTTAGTGAGAAAATTGATTTATATGTTTTCGTTTGCCATTACTTTATCCCTGAAAGAAAATTGAAAATGGCAACAGGAAAACCACGTATCGCGAAAGACTATGATAAGCTCTCTGAGGAACTTGTCGCACAAATCAAAATCGAATATCCATTTGGTTTTGAGGAGAATCTGATCAGTTATAAAAATGCACAAGGAGTGAAGATTTCAGCCTTGCCATTTGAAACGGAAGAAGTCTATTATCTGATTAAAATGACCAAGGCTGAAGCGCAGCAGATCATTGAGGATGATGCAGATTACGATGATGATGGTAATTTGAAAGAAGGATTCGCAGAAGAAGCTGCTGGTGACGATGACACTTCTTCTTATGAGGAAGAAGAGGAAGATAGCTATGATAAGGCCGATGACGATGCCGGTGACGATGATCAAGATTAGTCATGAGCAAGAAAACGGCTGTAATAGGAGCGAGCAGTAATCCTGAGCGCTATAGCTTTCTGGCAACCAATATGCTCAGAGAAAATGAGTTTGAGGTATTGCCTTTGGGTATAAAAGCTGGCGAAATTAATGGCAAAGCAATTATTACCGATTGGCCTTCTACCATTGCTGATCTTGATACTGTGACGATGTATATCGGACCCAAAAATCAACCTGAGCACTATGCTTATATTCTAGGACTGAAGCCTAGGAGGATAATTTTCAATCCTGGTACAGAAAATCCGGAATTTAGCGCATTAGCCAATATACAAGGAATTGAAACGATTGAGGCTTGTACTTTGGTTATGCTTCGAACAAGCCAGTTTTAAAATAAAATTGCCATAGGTTCAATCAATTTCCGAGAATGATTGTTGATTGATCATGGTGCGGTTTTTAAACTGTTTATTTCTTATTTCAATTCTCTCGAGCTGTGTGTCCCCGCCTAGCCTAGAAAGTGATGTTTTCTGCGATCGTGCAGATATTCAGAGGGATGAAGCTCCTCATGTGGCTAATTCTTTGGAGTGGTGGTATGCTACGGGTTGGTTAAATGATGTGGAAACAGGCGACACTTTCGGCATTGAATTCGTAGTTTTTCACTTTTCAATGAACGGCAAGAAAGATCGATTACTTAGCAATGTAGCAATCACTGATGTTTCCGCTGATCGATTCTATTTTGATCATACCCTGGTTGGTTTAGAAGATCAATTAGAGGCCACTTTACCGCTCCAATTATCAACTGATCACGGAAAAAGCAAGGCGTCTATGTCGGGTAAATTCGGAGAATATTCGTTCATTGCAAATGCTGATCATGAAGGTGAGTCATTTTATTATTCCTTGAAGACTAAGCCAAATTCTCCTGTGGTTTTTCATGGAAATAATACCGGCTACGAAGATTATGGGGGTTATGCTAAAGCAGGTTATTACAGCTACACAGATCTTATTACAGAAGGTGAAATTGAGGTGGATGGTAAGCTCAGAAAAGTTAAGGGCAGTATTTGGTATGATCGCCAATGGAACTGTGGTTCAGTATTGCAAAATAGAACCACCGGATGGGATTGGATGAGCCTTTCACTCAATGAAACAAATGAAAAGATGATGCTGTACAGATTGAGGTTGAAAGAAGGCCTTAATATTTATGGTGGAACACTCATACACAAGGATGGTACCTATGAAGCACTCAAAGGTGATGAACTTCAGATCACTGATCTTGATTACTGGAAAAGTGATAATTCCGGAGATCGATATCCAAGTTCCTTAGCCATATCAATTCCGCATGAAAATATTGAATTAGAGTTGAAGATGCTCAAGGAGCAACAAGAGCTAGAGATTAAAATTCTTCCTCTTGTGAAACTCTATTATTGGGAAGGAATGTGCGAAGTTAATGGCACTCGCAATGGAGTAAATGTCACAGGAAGGTCTTACTTGGAAATCACCAATCCTGAGAACCGAGAAAATTAATTTTATGGAAGGAATTCATAAGCTCCAATATCAGGGCTTGCATCTCTGGAGTTTCCATCAATATCATTTATAACCCCAGAAGGCTTGCCGCTATCTTTAGCTGCCGACTCTTCATAAAGCTTGTATCCAAGAGATAAATCATCGAAAAGCGGATTCCTCGTTATTCCATCAATAATGGGTGAGATGGGGTTTAAAATGATCGAGGCATAATGCGTGGGGTCATTCAGTTCGTTAGTATCTCGTTTCAAAACACAATGATCAAAGAAATACTCGAAAGGCTCTTTATCGTCACCGTCTATTTCTACTTCTTCATCTAAAGCACCGTAAATGATTGTATTATCAAATCGAGCATTGAAATCGCGGACGTAGGTAATTCCATCAACTCTAAAATTATTGTTGATAAGGAGTGTTGATTTACTTCTGGGATTTTCGGACCAATAATTGGCGAAAGTACAATGTTCGAATAGGTAGTTGCCTCCATAGCGCAATGCCACAGCATGATCACCACAATTTGCGATTACCGTATTTTTAGCTTCTATTCTTGCATCCTGAGCTAGAAGACCGAAAAAACTCATATTCAAAATTTGAGTGTTTTCAAGAATAAGTGATGGATTTTCATTCGTGTTAGAGTCAACGATAATTCCAACCGTTCCGTTTTTGATGATTGCATTCCGCACCTCGTTATCAATGCTGGTTTGCGTTAAGTAAATCCCACCGATTAACTCACCCCATTGACCTGGTAAATCATCGAAAAAGCCTTCCAATCGATCTCCCTGAATAATGATAGGATCGCCTTCGCAGCCTAATATCTTCAGACTTGCTTGATGCCCTACTATTAAACCACTATTAGAATGGAAATGCACTCTAGCGCCACAAGGAATCGTAAGAATAGATCCCGTATCAACGACTGAATAACCATAAAACACAATGGGTTTGTCTACGGGCAAAACCCACTGATCTCCTGAACCATTGCCATCTGAATCACCAAAATTGATAGAAGGGTAGAAATAGGCATCTTGTCCCCAAGCGACCAAGGCTATGTTTTGAGAGTTTTCTTCCGTCTCAACAATTAATTTTTCTTCAATTACCATGGGAGTGGTTCCTCCATTTGGATCAACGGTCACCTCAATAAACACAAATATGCTATCTCTAGGAGCAATTGTTACATCGTTTACTTGTTTGCCTGCAACGCCATCAACGTTAAGCTTAAAATTAGAAGCACTACCCAATTCGAGATACACGCTTTTCAGTTCCACCGTTTCATTGTATGGATTGAAGATTTTTATCCTTTCAGTAAGCGACCCTACCGTGGTAAATACAGTGTCAAAAAACACTGTGTCAGTAGAAAACTCTAATTGGGCCTTGCCTGAG
The DNA here is from genome assembly GCA_905479105.1 of uncultured Flavobacteriales bacterium. GTDB lineage: Bacteria > Bacteroidota > Bacteroidia > Flavobacteriales_G > Salibacteraceae > SHAN690. The sequence continues at coordinate 11,046 of CAJQLE010000002.1, read as the reverse complement.
AATAGATTATCCCTTCTGCAAGCAGAAAAAAGTAGGACGGTGAGGCCTATGAACAGTAGAATTTTTCTCATCACTGCAAATTAACCCTCAATTATTTAAATTATTGCAGATTATAAGTGTTTTCTTTTAAATCCTTTCTATATTTGCCGCCCCAAAACAAGGTAGGTATGAAGAAAGGAATTCATCCAGAAGAATATAGAATGGTCGTGTTTAAAGACATGAGTAACGGTCATGCATTTATTTGCAGATCATGTGCGAATACGCAAGAAACAATGAAGTGGGAGGATGGAAATGAGTATCCTCTTATCAAGTTGGAAATTTCTAGCAAGTCCCATCCTTTCTACACTGGTAAGTTGCAATTAATAGATACGGCAGGTCGTGTGGACAAATTCCGCAACAGATACAAGCGTCATATCAAGGAAGGAGAAGTTACAGAAGGTTCAGAAAGTACTGAAAATACGGAAGGAACAGCTGAATAGAGCATCTTTTTGAATAAAATTATTGAAGCCCTCTCAATGTAGAGGGCTTTTTTTGTTTACTAGATTTTCATCTGCCGTACATTTGAAATTCAATTTTTGAATATGCTGAACATCATCCTTACCGACCATGCAGAGCGTGATCACCTTTTGCCGCTAACTTTTACCCGTCCTGTAGGTAAAATTCGCATTGGCTTGTGGACCATTGAAGAAAAGTGGCTGAATTATACGGATGCAACGGTTTCTTTTTTGACTCAAGATTATTTGAGAAAAGTGTTTCCGGCTCATCACAGTGCAGATAATGTTTATGTAAACGGAGCGGTTTTGCCAACTCAAACGTTGATTTCAGAAATTAAAAGCTTAAACGATGGAGATAGTTTGGTATCTAACGGAAATTGGATAGCTACCAGAAGTTCTGACATTCTTGAAAGCTTCGATGTGGCAGGAAAAGAAGTCGAAGTGAAAATTGTGGACCGTTCTTGGAAGATTTTTCAATGGAACGGTCTGGCGATCGAAGCTGATATGCAGGTTTTGAGAGCTAAGAAAAAAAGTCAATCAGTTCCTGCTTGGGTAACATTAATAGGAGATGATATTTTCATAGAGGAAGGTGCGGAGCTTATGCCTTGTATTATAAACGCTTCAGAGGGGCCAGTTTATATAGGGAAAGGCGCACATGTGATGGAAGGAACAATGATTCGTGGTTCTTTGGCACTTATGGATCACTCACATTTAAAAATGGGAGCGAAAATTTACGGACCTACTACTATTGGGCCTTATTCTAAGGTAGGTGGTGAAGTGAATAATTCTGTCATATTTGGCTACTCCAATAAAGCGCATGATGGATTTATAGGGAATACTGTAGTAGGAGAGTGGTGCAATTTAGGAGCCGATACCAATACATCCAATTTGAAGAATAATTATGCAGATGTAAAAATCTATAATTATGCCTTAGGCAGAAGTGAAAGTACGGGCTCTCAGTTTTGTGGTTTGACCATGGGTGATCATGCAAAAGCAGGAATCAATACCATGTTTAATACGGGCACAGTATGCGGCATTTTTGCAAATGTGTTTGGAGGAGATTTCCCCCATCGTAATATACCTGACTTCGCTTGGGGCGGAGCTACTGGATTCAAGAATTATCGATTGTCTGATGCTCTTCAGGTGGCGAAAACGGTTATGTCACGGAGAAATATTGAACTAACCGAAGAATTGGTAGCAGTTTACACCCATTTACACAATAACTTTTCTATGTCGAAATAGAAATCGGACAAAAAAGCAGAAGAATGCTCGTGGCACGCACATTGTCATATTGAGGTTAGTGAGAGAGAATAATCTTTCTTTTTTATTGATTGATTAACGAGCTGAATGCTATGACTGACGATAGATTGAAATTTTCGCTTCTTGAATTATCTGGAATATCTGATGAAGGAACAGAGTTTATTCCTTTGATGAGTAAAGAGGATGAGGAACAGATGTACAAGGAGGAAACTCCGGATGAACTGCCATTATTGCCTGTAAGGAATATTGTTTTGTTTCCAGGCGTTGTAATCCCAATAACCGTTGGTAGAGACAAGTCCATAAAACTTATTAAAGACGCTTATAAAGGCGACAAGCTGATTGGAGTAATCGCTCAACGAGATCAAACTCATGAAGATCCTCAGCCAGAGAATTTGTTTGAAATTGGCACGATTGCTAAAATCTTGAAGATGCTTAAAATGCCTGATGGTAGTTCTACGATCATTATTCAAGGTATGCGCAGGGTGAGAATAAAAGAGATTACTCAAACCGATCCATACTTTAAAGCAAAAGTTGAAGTCTTTACCAAGGAAGAGAAGAAGCCAGCTGATCGAAAGTTTACGGCCTTGGTAGATTCCATAAAAGAGTTGGCGCTTCAAATCATCAATGACTCACCGCATATTCCATCTGAAGCTTCAATAGCTATTAAGAATATTGATAGTCCGGTATTCTTGATAAATTTTATCTCGGCTAATATGCAAGCTCCTGTAAAGGAAAAGCAAGCATTGCTAGAGATTTCTGGGATAGTTGACCGAGCTACAGTGCTTCTTACGCATCTAACCAAGGAGCTCCAAATGTTGGAGATAAAGAACGATATTCAAAGCAAGGTTAGAACGGATATTGATCGCCAACAAAGAGAATATTTCTTAGGTCAGCAGATGAAGACTATTCAAGAAGAATTGGGCGGTAATCCCTCAGAGCAAGAAGTACAAGATTTACGTGAACGCTCCCTTAAAAAGAAATGGAATGAACGCGTAGCTAAGACATTTGAAAAAGAGTTGAGCAAGTTAGAACGAATGAATCCAGCAGGGATGGAGTATTCTGTTCAGATGAACTATCTAGATACTTATGTTGAATTGCCTTGGAATGAGTATAGCAAGGATAAGTTTGACTTAAAGAGAGCAGAAAAAATCCTGGATAGAGATCATTTTGGTTTGACAAAAATCAAAGAGAGAATTATCGAACATTTGGCCGTTTTAAAGCTGAAAGGTGACATGAAGTCTCCTATCCTTTGTTTCAATGGCCCTCCGGGAGTTGGTAAAACCTCTCTTGGTAAGAGCATCGCTGAAGCTCTTGGTCGTGAATATATTAGAATGTCTTTAGGAGGTTTGCGCGATGAAGCGGAGATACGAGGACACAGAAAAACGTATATCGGAGCGCTTCCTGGTAGAATCATTCAGAATATCAAAAAAGCTGGCACCTCTAATCCAGTATTTATTTTGGATGAGTTAGACAAAGTTGGTCAAAATGGACATGGAGATCCTTCTTCGGCTCTACTTGAAGTATTAGATCCTGAGCAGAACGGAGCTTTCTATGATAATTTCTTGGAAGAAGAGTTTGACCTTTCTAAAGTGATGTTTATTGCGACAACTAATAATATTGGAGCAGTTCAACCTGCCCTTCGTGATCGACTAGAGATCATAGATTTAAGTGGCTATACAGTAGAAGAAAAAACTTCAATAGCTACAAAGCATTTACTTCCAAAACAGCTCAAGGAGCATGGCATGAAAAAGAGTGATGTCAAGCTCTCGAAGAATGTACTTCAGCAAGTTATTGAAGGATATACTCGCGAGTCAGGTGTAAGGCAGCTTGAAAAGAAAATTGCGGGAATAGTTAGAAAGAAAGCCAAGCAAATCGCGATGGAAGAAGAGCAAGCCTCAAGTTCTATTTCAGTTGCTGATTTGGAAATATTGCTAGGTCCAGGTCATATGCGTGATCGCAACAATAAGCACGATGTTCCTGGTGTAGCGAATGGGTTGGCATGGACTTCAGTAGGTGGAGAAGTGCTTTTTATTGAAACGAGTATTACTAAAGGCAAAGGAAAGCTGACGCTTACTGGTAATCTTGGCGATGTAATGAAGGAATCTGCAGTAATTGCTTTGGAGTACTTAAAGGCGCACGCAGAAATAATTGGATTAGATCAAGAAGTTTTCAATAACTACAATGTTCACATTCATGTTCCTGAAGGAGCGACACCTAAGGATGGCCCTTCCGCGGGAATTACTATTCTTAGTGCATTGGCATCCGTATTTACACAGCGTAAATTTAAAGACGGTTTAGCAATGACTGGTGAAATCACTCTGCGAGGACGAGTGCTTCCAGTAGGTGGGATTAAAGAAAAGATACTTGCTGCAAAGCGCTTAGGGTTAAATGAGCTTGTCTTGTCTGTGCAGAACGAAAAGGACCTTAAAGAGATTGAAGAGCATTATTTAAAAGGCTTAACATTTCATTTTGTGGATCGCATGATTGATGTTCTAGACATTGCCTTAGAAGATAAAAAGGTTAAAAATGCGCTGATTGTAGCCTAGACTTAAGTAGTTTATTCATCATGCGATGAAATAATTTAGAATATTCAACGTAAACCTTAGGCACCTACTTTTGAGCCATAGATGAAGTATTCATTATTAGTCGTATTTGTATTTGGAGTGATGACAGGAATTGCTCAGAATGGAAATTCCGCATTTGCTTTCACGCAAATTCCCATTTCAGTTGTCTCTGCTGCTCTCGGTGGTTCTCAAGTAGCAACTTGGAGAGGAGATGTAAATCAGGTGTCAGATAATCCCGCCTTTATTGATAGCTCTCTTCATCAGTCTGTTAGTTTGAACTATCTCAATTATTTAACTACCATCAATCAGGCATCAATAGCATATAGCAGAATGTTCGATAGCATAGGGTTTGGCTCGATGTATTTAAGATACTTCGATTATGGAACCTTTCAAGGGTATGACGAATCAGGAAATGATCTTGGTGAATTCAAAGTAGTTGATTACGAAGTAGGAATTTCGTTTGGCAGAAAACTTAATGATCACATTAATTACGGAGCAACGCTCAAGAACGTTTTCTCAAGTATGTATCAAAGCTTTGCTTATGGTGCCGCATTGGATTTAGGTGGTTATTACCAAAGCACTAATGGCAATTTCACAGCAGGGTTGACGATCGATAATCTCGGATTAGAAATTATTGACTATTCAGGAGGTGAGCGTAACTTTTTTCCTGCAAGCATCAATGCTGCTATTTCTAAGAAATTTGACAAAGCACCGATCATGTTCGGCTTGCAATACAGTAATATTCAAACTTGGGATTTAGCGGGCGTTGATGGAGATGTATTGGCAAACCCAACTATAGACCCTTTAACCGGAGAAGAAAGTAGACCAATAGTTACACTGGATAATTTGGCTAGACACTTGTCTGCTTCCGTAGCATTGATTCCTTCGGATAATTTCAACCTAATGCTAGGGTATAATTTTAGACGAAGATTGGAGCTAGCAACCTCTGAAAGACCTGGCTTGGTAGGTTTTTCATTTGGTGCTAATATTAAGATAAAGCGCTTTGGGATTCAATATGCGATCACCAATTACCATTTGAGTGGAACATCCAATCATTTTGGAATTACAACGAATCTCAATGAATGGTATTCTAAAAAATCATTGAATTGAAAAGGATAAATATTGCCATAGATGGTTATTCTGGCTGCGGAAAAAGCACTTTAGCTAAAAACTTAGCATCAGATCTGGGCTATGTATTCATTGATACTGGTGCAATGTTTAGAGGTATAACTCATTATTGCTTGATCAGAGGAGTTGATGTTTCTAATCAAACAGCAATCTCAAAGATTATTGAAGATGGTCCAGATCTAATATTTGAAACTGAATCGAATAATTTATTGCTGAATGGAGAGGATATTGAGAAAGAAATACGGAATAATAAACAGATTGCGTCTTCAGTAAGCCAAGTTGCTTCTGTACCTTCAGTTCGGGAGTATTTGAAGCAATTGCAGCTAAAATATATTGTTGATAAAGGAGTCGTAATGGAAGGTCGTGACATAGGAACGGTTATCATGCCTGATGCTGAGCTTAAAATCTTTATAACGGCAACTCTAGACGAAAGGGTTTCAAGGCGCTTAAAACAGCTTAAAGGTCAAGGAGAAGAAGTTTCTGAAGGGTATGTGAGGACCAACTTGATTGAACGGGATCGAGCAGATGCTTCTCGAGATGCAGCGCCCTTGAGAAAAGCCAAGGATGCGATTGCGATTGACACGACAACCTTCTCTAAGAAAGAGCAACTCGAAGTTGTTAAGGCTTTATTGAGGCCTATCACTGATACTGAAGCGTTCCTTCCTTTTATCCAGTAACACCAGCGTTTTTGAGGGCCGTGGATTTATCAAGATCCGATGGGTAAAATGACAATAATTTGTCAATCACTGATTCAATGACACTATCGGGGCATGATGCTCCACTCGTAACAACAACATTGATTTTATCTTTTAAAGGCAAATAATCTTTTGTTGTCTGATGAGACTTAGAAGCATAGTCAAAATGTCTTATGGTTTTATTATCCAATAGCTCGTTCGGGCCATTTACGAAGTATGTCTTAAACTTAGTGGCACACAGATCTGCTAAGTGGCTCGTATTTGAACTATTATAACCTCCAACTACAATTGCGATATCCGCTTTTTCATTTAACAATTCATAGGTAGACTGCTGATTGTCATTTGTTGCATAGCAGAGCGTATCCCTCGTGTCAGCAAAATGATCTTTTAGGCTTGGTTCACCATACTTCTCAATCATTACAGATTTAAAATATTCTGAAATCTCATGCGTCTCGCTAGCAAGCATGGTGGTTTGATTAATTACACCAACCTTTAACAGGTCTGATTCAATATTGAAACCTTTAGAGTAGCGACCTTCAAATCTCGAATAGAATTCATCTTTACTTCGCTGTCCAAGTATCATATCACCTATAACCCTCGCTTCGTCAATATCCTTAATGACCACTGATTTTGATTCTGCCGAACTATGTGAGAAAGTGGCTTGGGTTTCTTCATGCTTAAATTTACCATGAATAATAATGGAATAGTCATCTGTTCCGAGCTTGTTGGCCATTTTCCAGACCTTTTCCACAAAAGGACAAGTAGTATTGTATTGATGAGTTTCAATTCCTTTTGACTTGAGGTGCTTCTCAATTTCCAGGGTAGTGCCAAAAGCAGGAATAATTACAATGTCTTTGGAAGTAACTTTTTCCCAAGGAGTTAGTTGATTGCCTTCAGTGTCTAAAATAAATGACAATCCTCGATCCTGAAGGTCCTGATTCACCACTGGATTGTGAATCATTTGAGAAAGCATGTAAATATTTTTGCATTGATTTTCTTCTATCGCTTTATAGGCAATTTCAATCGCATTTTCAACTCCATAACAAAAGCCGAAATGCCTAGCAAGGGTAATTTTTAGTGAACCAAAATCAACAATAGTGGGTGTGAAGTCTCGTTTGCGCGGATCCAATGCCTTTCTATAGTTTTTTATTGGACCAATAAACTCACTTTTATAGAATGTCGGGATTTCAAATTGCTTCATAGATCAAAGGACTGAATTAACTAATTAAGAACAAAGATTAATGAATGAAGTTTTCAAAGTTTGATTGATTCGAAAAATTTGATTCCTTTGATAGAACCAAAACAGTCACTATGAGATATCTACACGGTAAAATAAAAGCGAATAAAGGAGGGAAGATTACAGTGACAATCTCGAAAAAAACGAGAGTGTTGATACTAACTGAAAGAGACTTTAAGCGCTATAAGAACAATCAAACTTTTACGTATTTCGGTGGTGTTAAGGAAGGTTCGTATGATTTTACAGCCATAAAGTCTGGTGTTTGGCATGTTGTTGTTGAAAAAGGTAGTTACCATAAGCCTGAAAACATCAAGGCATCTTTTAGTTTAGAAAAAGTCGCAGGTGCTGAGCGTAAATCTCCTAAGAAACTTGCTTCAACTCTTCAAGAAGCAGATGAGTTAGTGAATCATGACACTTCTAATGAAGGTGAGCAGGAGGAAGTTGAAAAAGAACAATAGAAAGTATCTTCCAAACCCTATAATATTTTGAAGCTGAAGATTTTTCTTCGGTTTTTTTTATGATTGCAAACAAAATAGGTTCATTTATGAACTATATGATCAATAGCATTTAGTTTTTTAGATTCAATAAGTACCTCCTCTCTCAGAAAGTTCTTACTCAAGTTTGTTTCGTCTGGTAGCTTAACATTCAAGTCTCGTCAGGTAGTTTTATGTAGTCGAGATCGGACCGAACCTTAAATGTGGGATCCTCAATGAGGGAAACATCGGATGATCGGAATTTTATATCTGCCTTAAACCTATAATAGAGGTCTCATCAGGCTGAGCAAACAATATTTTAAGCCTTGTTCTTTATGCGAGCAAGGCTTTTTTATGCGTTACATTTGATGTCAAGATTGAATAAAGACATGAAAAGAATACTTACGGTATTGGCAATTGCGGTTTTAGGAGCTTCTTGCAGCATTACAACTCCGGTTGCGGCAACATCAAATCCTATAGGCAGCAAGGTTGGAACATCTTCAGGAAGATGCTATTTTAATATTTGTCGAAATGTTGATGCTTCAGTTCTCACAGCGGCTCAAAACGGCAATATCACCAAGATTAGCACTGTAGATTACAAGGTCAAGAATATTTTAGGAATAGTTTACACGCATGAATGCATTGTAACTGGCGAATAGTTTAGTATTCATCATTTACTTCAGCAAGAGAGGGGAACTTAGTAGTAATGTCACCAGCTTTTCTCACCCACTTAAGATAATTTCCATTTCCTCTGCAGGCATAAGCGTGCAGAGTATCACTCTTTTTCATATCCAATCGATAGAAGCATTGCCACCCTCCATTTTCTCGTTGAACACAAGACATTAAATCTACCATTTCGCTGCAACCATTTACTAGATGCACAGTGTACTTAGCTTCGCTGAAACCATAGTTAAGGCATTGGCCACCCCATTCAGAATCTGCTTTTTGTACGCAGCTATTCCAATCTTGTTGATCAGCTAAAACTGATATATAGTCATGACTGACCTCATCAATTGAAACAGGATTTGGCGTGTCAGAAAATGAGAAAATCACTATCGCTATAAGTGGTAGTAATGTTCCTAAAATGATTTTTTGAGTCATCATAAATCGCTTAACATTGGTTGTTTTTCAAAATTATCTTAGCTTCTCCATTGCCCATTTTTTTGGAGGTTTTCCAATCGGAACAGGCTCCATCTTTATCTCCTAAACCTTTTTTTGACCAACCACGATTGTTGTAGGCCTCAGAGTTTAAGGGGTCTAAAATAATTACTTTATCAAAGTCTACGAGCGCCTTGTCAAAAAGTTCGAGTTTGTTAAATGCGCTTCCTCGACTTAAATAAGCTGTCGCGAAGTTCGGGTTTAACTCGATAAGTTTAGTATAGTCAATAATAGCTTTTTCATAATCTTTCAACATGGAGTATACAAAGGCCCTTTGGACATAAGCATCTAAATATTCAGCATCAGCATCAATAGCCTTATTGAATTCAATTAAAGCGGCTTCATATTCTCCATTTTGCACTTCTCTTTGTCCTTTTTCAATAAGATCTGCTGCTTCTTGGCCAAAACAGCTAATTGTTAAGAGGAGAAAAACAGAAAAACAGAAAGAAAACTTATGCGCCATGTTAGTAATTATCAAAGATTATTATTCAAAGGGCTCAGTTCTTTCAACATCGTCAAGAACATAAAGCTTGATTAGATGCTTCATCGCTTCAACTAAACCAGCACAACCATTTGTGCATGTGGTGGTAAGGTTAGTTCTGTAGTAAACAATTTTTGAATCTCGCTTAATTATATCTCTTTCGATACATTTCCCTGCTTTTTCATAGCATGAGACTATCACCGAACCTTCTGATTCTGAAAAATAGATGCCATTGTCAAAATCTAAAGATTTAGGGAATAAATAGTCTATTCTTACTGGCACACCACCAGCATAAAATTCAACTCTTATATTCTTTTTTTCAGTAAAAACATGGCACTTCTTTTCTAATTGACTGTTGATATAATCCACTGTATAATGTTCATCGTAAGTTTGAGCTTTCAATGTGCTTATGCTTATGATTGATAATGAGGTAATTAACAAGAACAGGGATAAAAACTTCATAACTATTTATATAGGGTTTTTGAAATTGCTTAATAATATGCTAGTCCTTTTACTTTTGCCGCGCTAATGATAATCAATATCTAATCCAAAGTTATTCTACTATCGCGAGTTCACTTAAAATAACGCAATTAATTTTTAACATTCACTTCTTACTGAAGTGGTTTGTTTTTGTATTGTTCTTACTTTTTGGCGTGCAAGGAGTTGCTCAAAAGAATGAGTTTATTGTTGAAGGTCGTTTTAAGATAGATGGAGGCTCAGTAGGAGGAGCTAAAATATTAGTTGAGAAAGATGGTCAGCAAGTCAAGTCAATAGAGGGTGATTCAAAATTTGAAGTAGGTTTAGATTTTCAGGCCATATATGTTATCTCATTCGTTAAAGAAGGATTTGTGACCAAAAGATTGCGTTTTGATACGCACGTCCCTAGCGATCGTGTTGATTATGGTTTTGAGCCTTTCCGGTTTTCTGTGGAGTTATTTGAGCAGTATGATGACGTAAATATGGTTGTGTTCAATCAACCGGTTGGAAAGATCTCATATAGTGACTTGATCTATGAATTTGATTACGACACGGATTATACGAAGTCAATTCAAACGCGGATTGACCAAGCTATGGATGAAGTCGAAGTTGCTAAGGTGAAGAAAATTGAGAAGGATGCTAGTTCTGCGAAAGAGGTCGCTAACCTGACAAGTTCAGCTGAAAAAAACAACAAATCTGGTAATTATACAGATGCTATTTCAAATTTGGAGGAGGCGTTAAAGTTGAAAAAGGATCCGATTATTGAAAAACGAATTCAAGAAATAAAACAGGAGGCTAAAAAAGAAGCTGAAGTTGCAACTGCGGCAGAAGCAAAAGCCAAGGCGGACGCTGTGGCAGAAGCAGCAGCAGAAAAGGCAGCAGTTGAAGCCAAGGCAAAGGCGGAGGCGGAGGCAAAAGCAGCTGAAGAAGCGAAGGCCAAAGCAGAGGCAGAAGCCAAAGCAGCTAAAGAAGCTGAAGAAAAGGCTGCTGCGGAGGCAAAGGCAAAAGCTGACGCAGAGGCTGAAGCAGCAGCTGAGAAGGCTGCCGCAGAGGCAAAAGCTAAAGAGGAAGCTAAGGCT
>CAJQLE010000001.1 GCA_905479105.1 uncultured Flavobacteriales bacterium | reverse complement strand
AACATCACGCTCACCGTGACGGATGTAAATGGCAATGTTTCTGTGGTTAGTTCTGTTGTAACGGTAATCGATTCTATTACTCCAACAACCATTGCAATCGATACTACGATTTACTTGAGTGGTGCAGGCACAGCTTCGGTAACAGCAACACAAATCGGCTACTTGAGTTCTGACAACTGCGCCACGTTCAACTTAGCACTTTCTGATTCGGTATTCGATTGTACAGATGCTGATTCTACTTTGGCGATCATCTTAACTGGTTCAGATTCATACGGAAACAGTTCAACTGACACTTCATACATTACGGTGCTAGATACTACCGCTCCTGTTGCAACTGCACAAAACTTGACGGTTTATCTAGATGCAAACGGAGCTGCTTCAATTACCCCGAATGATGCTGACAACGGTTCGGCTGATAACTGCCCGATTGACTATTTAGCAACCTCAGATTCTGCCTTCACTTGTGCAGATGCTGGCCTTACTCTGAACCTAGAACTTTACGCGTTCGACCCTTCTGGAAACAGCGATACAGCCGGATTTTCAGTGACGGTTCTGGATACAACTTCTCCGATTGTTTTTGCAATTGACACAACGATTTATTTGGATGCGTCAGGGAACGCAGCAATCACCGTTACTCAAATCGATTCAGCTTCTTCTGACAACTGTAACATTGCTTCACGTGTCCTTTCTGACTCAACGTTTGATTGCACGGAAGTAGGAACAAACAACATCACGCTCACCGTGACGGATGTAAATGGCAATGTTTCTGTGGTTAGTTCTGTTGTAACGGTAATCGATTCTATTACTCCAACAACCATTGCAATCGATACTACGATTTACTTGAGTGGTGCAGGCACAGCTTCGGTAACAGCAACACAAATCGGCTACTTGAGTTCTGACAACTGCGCCACGTTCAACTTAGCACTTTCTGATTCGGTATTCGATTGTACAGATGCTGGAACAACGCAAACAATTGTTCTCACTGTAACTGACCCAAGCGGAAATACCGACACAGCTCTTGCCTATATTACGATAGTGGATCTTTCGGCTCCCGTGCTAATAACTCAAAACCTTACAATCTATCTTGACTCTTTAGGTGCAGCTACGATCACAGCTGATTCGGTAAATAATGGAACCTACGATAGTTGTGGAATTGCTAGTCTTTCTATAAGCACATCATCGTTCACTTGTGCCGATACGGGTGCTAATACTATTGACTTTATAGCTGCCGATGTTAATGGCAATGCTGATACGGTTCAAGTTATAATCACCGTTTTAGACACTCAGCCTGCGGTCGTTATAGCTCAAAACTTGACTTTACAATTGGATGCAAGTGGTCAAGCGACAACAACCGCCTTAGCTGTTGACAACGGCTCTTTTGACAATTGTGGAATTGCTCTTGTTTCAATAAGTCAGTCTACCTTTTCTTGTGCTGATACTGCCGCTCCACAGATAATAACATTATATGTTGAAGATGTCTCTGGCAATATTGACTCAACGACAGTATTGATGACTATTGAAGACAACGTTGCGCCTACGGTGGTCACAACTAATTTCACCGTTGGCTTAGACTCCTTCGGCTTCGCATCAATTCTAGCCGACAGCATAGACGATGGTTCAAGCGACAATTGCAGCATAGAATCCATTTGGTTAGATCAAAACACGTTTTCTTGTGCTAATGTGAATAACCCAGTCACAATTACATTATTCGTAAGAGATGTGAGTGGAAACATAAATTTTGGGACTGCTGTAGTAACCGTTATTGATACTATAGCGCCACAAATAGTTGTGCAGAATGACACCGCCTATTTAGATTCTATGGGGACAGTGTCCATTGCCGCAACTTTATTGAATAATGGAACGTGGGATTCATGCGGTGTAAACTATCTTACACTGAGTCAAGGCGCTTTCGATTGCAGTGATTTTGGAACGCAAACGATCATTTTCTCTGCCACCGATTTTAACGGAAACACATCAACGGCCAATGTGGATATTACAATCCTTGACATGATCGCACCAACAATTATTATTCAGGACTTAATTGTTTACCTTGATTCATTTGGCGTGGCATCAATTACTGCTGATTCTGTCGATATTGGAACATGGGATAGCTGCGGAATGGCTTCTATTATCATCGATTCTTCTTCTTTTAATTGTGCAAATCACAATGACACACTCCCTGTAATTTTTACTGCCACAGATATTCATGGAAATGTGAGTTTTGATACGGCTACGTTCTATATTTACGATACGCTTGCTCCATTCATTTTCGCTCATTCTGATACATTCTATCTTGACTCAGCTGGTCAATATGTTGTGAGCTATACGCAACTTAATGACAGTACTTCTGATAACTGTGGCGTTGATTCAATGTACTTGTCTGACACGCTCTTCACCTGCCTAACGGTTGATTCTATAGTTAATATTTGGTTTTACGCTCATGACATTCATGGTAATTTAGATTCCCTGGAGCTGGACATCACTATGCTAGATACCATACGGCCTCAATTTCTTTGTCCTGACGGTATTATCGTTTCTAATGACTTTGATCAATGTGGTGCTATCGTATCATTCACTTTCCCTACAGCAAGCGATAACTGCACGGTCGATTCAATTATTCAAATTGACCCCACGGGATTAGATAGCGGTAGCTTCTTCCCTGTTGGGTTTACAGAGCTCACCTATGTGGCCTATGACCAATCGATGAACACGGATACCTGCTCTTTTATAATTGAAGTTCAGGATACTGCAGCACCAGTGTTATTCTGCGTTCCTGATACAGCTATTTGTGATACTATTTTCACATTTGACCTTCCAAGTTATACTGACAACTGCTCTGGTTTTGATGTGATACAAATAGGTGGTATAGAAACCGGCTTGTTCTATCCGGTTGGCGTTACAGTAAACGAATTTGCCGTTACAGACTCCTATGGCAACTCTGATACATGTTCGTTTGAAGTATTGAGGTATGATTTCCCAACTGCTGCAAATGCTGGGTTAGACCAAGAAAAATGTGAAGTTTACACCGCAACCCTTGATGGAAATGATCCATTGGTCGGTATCGGCATTTGGACGCGTATTGCTGGAGTCGGAACTATAGACGACACGTTGGACAATCAGGCCATTATATCAGATATTGATACAGGATTAACAGCCTTAGAGTGGAGAATTGAGAATAGCGTTTGCCCAGTTGAAAGAGACACCATGACGATCATAGAATATGTAAACCCAACCGCTGCGAACGCAGGTCTTGACACTTCAATTTGCGATACGAATGAGGTCTTTTTAACTGCCGTAGAAACTGACTTCGGATATGGACGTTGGATTCTGCCAACAAATGGAGCCACCATTGAAGACACTACTGATTTCCAGTCGCTAGTAACGGATCTTGAGCTTGGGTCCTACCAATTTACATGGAGAATAGTTAATGGCGTTTGTCCTGTTACTACAGATGTTGTAACCATTGATGTCGTTCCTTATCCAGTCGTTGATGCCGGGGATATAAAATATATATTCTTGCCGTCAAGCATTGAGCTTGAGGCAACTAGTGATTTAGAAGTGGTTTTCGATTGGACTCCAAAATCCTCTTTGATCAATGACGAGACCGTAATAACTACCGCAACACCAGCTGTCACTACAACCTATATGGTTGCAGGTACAACTGAATTTGGATGTACTTCAACTGATTTTGTTGATGTTGTTGTGAATGAAAGTCTCGACTTACCTACGGCCTTTACACCAGATGGTGACAACTTCAATGATGTTTGGAACTTGAAGGAGCTTTCGAGCTATCCCGACAACGTAGTGAAAATCTACAATCGCTGGGGCAACCTCATTTTTGAATCCACCGGATATCAGGAATCATGGGAAGGAACCTTTAACGGAGAGCCACTCCCTAGTGGAAGCTACTTCTATATTATCGACCTCAATGTTGGTGAGCTTAAACCATTCACTGGATCAATTACAATCATCAAATAATGAACGTGATGATAAAATATATTTCTGCCTTTTTGCTTTTTGTGGCTTTAACGTTCACTTCTAGCGCTCAACAAGTCTATCAGCTAAGTCAGTATTTACAAAACCTTTATGTACTGAATTCTGCCACAGCTGGCCTGCATGATTATACAGAAGTTAATCTAAGTTATCGCAAACAATGGGTAGGAATCAATAATAGCCCGACAACATATTATGTAAGCGTCAACACCCCGATTGGAAAACGCATTGAAATCAACCCTGAGTCTTCCTCTGTCCGAATAAGTAGTCCAACCGCGTATAATTCTGTTACTCGCAAATCATACCACGCAGTAGGAGGTTATCTTGCACAAGACGCCTATGGACCTTATGCAATGCTGATAGGCAGCCTTTCATATACTTTTCACTTACCATTAAGAAAAGACTTATCGATAAGCTTTTCCCCGAGTGTTGGTTATAGAAATATCTCATTTGACCAAAGCAAGGCTAAAGTTGAATTTAGCGGAGACCCAACCTATGATGCATATTTAGGTACTAGAACGTCAACTGCTCAAATGGATATCAACGCTGCTTTTTGGCTTTATCATCCTAAGTTTTTTGTTGGTTATTCTAGCGCCCAACTGGTCCAAGATCGCCTTAAATTCAATGATCAAATAACCCTAGAAGATCTAAAAACGCATCACAACTTAATTGCGGGTTACAATTATAAAATGACAAGAAATCTGACACTCACACCGAGTGTACTCTTAAGGTATGTTAATCAAGCCCCGTTTGCTTTTGACTTAAACTTTAGACTTGACTATCAAAACCTTTACTGGGCTGGATTGTCTTATCGTAATTCTAATTCTCTTGTCGCGATGGTAGGATTGTACCTATCAAACACACTACGGTTTGGTTATGCCTTTGATTTAGGTTTGACGTCTATTCAAACACGCAACGCTGGAAGCCACGAGGTAATGATCGGATTGAACCTCGTCAACAAGGAAAAGGCAATATTTTAATTCATAGTTGATGAAGAAACTATTATTCGTTTTGTTCGCTCTTATTAGCACTAACTTGATAGGGCAGGTAGAATTTGAATTTGAATCTGTAACGAAGCTTTCTGAAACCGTTAACAGTGAATACGAAGAGTCTTTTCCGCTCTTCGATGCAACTAACAATAGACTCTATTTCGTTAGGACGCTTCACCCAAGCAATAAGGGAGGAAAGACAGTTGGCCAAGATTTATGGTACTCAGACTTAAATGGAAATTCTTGGAGTACATCATCGAACGAATTAAAGCCCTTAAATAATTATCTAAACAACTCCGCAATAGGCATTTCTCAGGATGGAAATAGACTATACTTAGTTGGTACTTACATAAAAAAAATAAGTCTTCAATCTGGCTTTTCTGAATCCTTAAAGGAAGGAGATTCTTGGTCGAGACCCATTCCTTTAACAATTCCTTCTTTCAATCTAAAAAGTCCTTTTTATGGTGGGTATGTGCCCCCTTCTGAAGACATTATCGTCATTTCAATGGAAGGTTCAAACTCCAAGGGAAAAGAAGATCTTTATGTGAGTTTAAAGGATAATAATGGTGGCTGGTCAACGCCAGTTTGGTTGGGCGATAGTATCAACAGTGAAGGATTTGAGATTTCACCATTTCTTTTTGATGATGGCAAAACGCTCATGTTTGCATCAAATGGATTAGGCGGACTCGGAGATTGTGATATTTTTTATTCCCATAGAAAAGACTCTTCCTGGACAAATTGGACAACGCCAAAAAATGCAGGAGCTCCTATCAATTCTGCTGGTTTTGACGCCTTTCCATTTGCAGCTCAAGAAACGATGTATTTCTCTAGTAACAGAAACGACAGCCTTAGTGATATTTATTCTGCACTCTACAAAATGGTCTTTCTTGATGCTGATATCATTCGTTTAGTATTTGAATCTGGAGAATCGAGAATGTCAAACGTTGAAGTCGATGTGCTTGACGAAATGGGTCAACTTGTTGGTACGTATAGAACAGGTAAATATGACATAGTAGAAATTCCAGGATTAAAGGAAAAGAAAGAATACACGCTTGTTCCTAGCCACCCAATAGTTGATTTAAAAATGTTTCACCCAATGCTCCTAAATAAGGATGGTGCATATATTGAAGAGCTTGCCATGGGCGAAGATGATAGTATGTTTATCGCTCCTCAAACGGAAGAAACTGTGGCTAAACAACAGCCCATTCCCAAGCCTGCGTTTGTTGCTAGTATGCAAGGAATTTTCGAAGCAGATAGAACCGCTTTATCAGGTATTCTTTTAGCCCTAGAAGATGAAAATGGCAAGATCTATCAATATGCAAGAACAACCAAGGAAGGTCGATTCGCCTTTGCAGAAACAGATGCTAACTCAGTTTTAGGCATCAGAGTAATTTCTGAACTTGAGTACATCAAGGATAATGGAGTAATCTATTACACGGATCCCCAAGGAAAGAAGCTATTCAAAGGTGCGGTCGGAGAGAATGGGGCTTTCAAATACCAAAAGATTCAGGCGCGTGAGCTTTCTCAACTCAAGATGCTTGTAGATGTAGATACAAAAATGGCTGCCTCTCCTGCTTCTAGTAAAGGAGTTTTTAAATTTAAAAATCTACCTCAAGAAGGTGTGAAACTTCTCCTCTACGATGAAAACAACAATGTGATTGAAGAAGTTATAACAGACAAGGATGGTCAATTTGCATTTAAAAAATTGCGTCCAGACCAAGATTTCAACATCAAACCAGCGGATGATGCCTTAGGAAAAGGATCATTAGCTTTTCTTGACCGTAATGGAAATGAAATGAGTATTGCAGAGTCAGACGACTTTGGTTTCAAATACAAGGCTTTGAATCCTGAAATAATGAATGGTCTTCAGCGCATGATTGAAGAAGATTCTGACGCTTCTCTTGGCCAAAACTTCGTATTCTCTATCGGATTATTCAAGTATAAAAGCATTGCAACAGAAGGAGTGACGTTAAGTCTTCTTGATGCAAATGACAAAATTATAGAGACAGTAACAACTGATCAGTATGGTCACTTTGTGTTCTCCATGCTTAAGCCTGATCAAAACTATAAGGTTCAAGTGCTTGGCCTTGACGACTCAAACTTGGATGAAAGCCAACTGTACTTTGTAGATAAAAATGGTCACGTAACCACAGGAATATTAAGGCAAAATCAGTTGTATTTCTTTTCAAAGCTTAAACCAGACTACTTCTTCAATATTGCCGATGTAAATACCGGTGAGACGGGGCTATTAATCACAGAAAGCTTCAAGGACGTGAAGGGTACGTTCAAGTATGAAGGCTTAGCAAAAGAAGGCGTGAAACTGGAGCTTTTAGATGAAAACAACAAGGTTATTGAAACTATCTACACTGATGAGAACGGTAATTTCATCTTTTCAAAATTAGCGAAAGAGTCGAGTTACATTGTTCGTTTATCTGATGGTGAGAGGAGTATGATCGACCAATCATCGTTTCAGTTTATTAATGAGAATGACGAATATCTTGAGCAAGCCGGTATGACCGAAACAGGATTTCAATTTAAGACCCTTCCTCGTTCTGAAGAATCAATGTCCGGTAAACTTGCGAGTGATAATACGAGTCTAAACGCAAGAAGCTTTTTACCTAAAGACAAAGCTTCTAGCTCGACAAGTAAAAAACCGATGATTACTTCAAAAAGTACCTCTGGCTCTTCAGCTAACCCAATGGAAGACAAGAATGATCTCAAATTAAAGACCATCTTCTTTAACTTTAATAGCATCCGGTTAAGCAACAACGACTGTTATAATCTTACCCATAAGGTTTATCAAAAAGCAAGTCGTTCTGGCCAGCCCATATTAATTTTAGGCTATTCGTGCGATCTAGGATCACCAGCAGTGAATAACGCTATTTCAAAAATGCGTGCAGAAGAAGTCAAAAAGTACCTCGTCAATCTTGGTATTGATCCTGACCGCATTGAAACAGAGGTTATCACATCAGAAGAAGCTGAGAAGATGACGTATGGTGAGCGACTGGAGAATCGCAAGGTGGAGGTATACCACCTCACTCCGTGACACTTTCATGACAAAACAATTTCTTGTCTAGAAGACTTTCGTGCTCGCTTTGAAACACTTTAAAGTAATAGCACTTACCCATCGCCATCTAGGTCTTGATTTGGTCGGAAAGTTCCATGTGGAACCTGATGAACAAAAGTCTAGGTTTCAAGAACACTTGTCTCAATTTGAGATGAAGGAGTTCATGTTTTTATCTACTTGCAATCGGGTAGAATTCTTTTTCAGAAGTCCTATGAATTTTGATAACGAACGTATCGTTGATCTCTTTAAGTCTTTCTACCCCAATCTTTCACTTGAGGACATTGATAAGGCTGCAGAACTCAGTCGGTTGCATTACGGCCCTGATGCCATTCGTCACATATTTCATGTGTCAAGTTCATTGGACTCTTTGATCATCGGTGAGCGTGAAATCATAACGCAAGTGCGGATGGCGTATGAGCGCGCGCACAAGAATGGCTTTACTGGCGACTTTATTCGTATCGGTGTTCAAAAGGCGATAGAAACAGCCAAGCAAATTTATACTGAAACTGAAATTGCAACGAAGCCCATTTCTGCAGTGAACTTAGCTTACCGTCAACTGATCGACCGCGAACTCAACAAAGATCATTCGATAATCTATGTAGGCGCAGGTCAAACCATAGAGGCTATTGCTGGTAATCTCAAAAAACACGACTTCAAGAGCATCAAAGTATTCAACAGAACAAAAGAAAAGGCGGTAGCACTCGCTGCAATTATTGATGGAGAAGGATTTGGATTGAACGAATTTGTCGAGAAAGCTGGAAACTTTGACGTTTTAGTTACCTGCACTGGCTCTGACCATTCAATTCTAAATGCTGAAATGTTTAAGCAGCTAGGCGTTGAAGGAAAAAAGATAATTGTTGACTTGGCGATTCCTAATGATATCGATCGTTCTGTACTTGAGGAATATGATATCGATTATATATCGATTGAAGAACTAAAAGAAGAAGCAAAGAGAAATCTAAAGGAAAGGGAGAAAGAAGTTTTTCGTTGCGAGCAATTGGTTGAAATGAGGATCGAAGAATTTGAAACCGCATTCAAGAATAGAAAGCTCGAATTGGCAATGCAAGAAATTCCTCAGATAATGAAGGAAATCAAACTCAGAGCACTTGAAAAAACTTTCGCCAAAGATTTAAATGCCCTCGACCCTCAAAGCAAAGAAACACTTGAAAAGATCTTGAATTATCTCGAGAAAAAATACATCTCGATACCCATGAAAATGGCTAAGCAAGTGGTTCTCGAACAAGATTTAAAAGACCCAATCATTGAGTAAAAATATTCGTATAGGCAGCCGTGGTAGCGATTTAGCCCTTTGGCAAGCACACTTTTTTCAAGACAGTTTAAAAGCAATTGGTGTTGATTCAGAGATTATCATCATCACCACCAAAGGTGATCGAATTCAACACTTAAGCTTCGATAAAATCGAAGGAAAAGGATTCTTCACAAAAGAAATCGAAGAGGCATTACTCAACGATGAGATAGATATTGCTATACATTCTCATAAAGATCTCGAGACTCAAGCACCTCCTGGGTTGAAAATTGCTGGTGTTTCATACCGTGAAAACCCTTCTGAATTACTTCTCATTCACCCAGATGCCATAGACCTAAGCCAACCACTCAACTTCAAAAAAGGTGCTGTAGTTGGAACTTCATCTGCTCGCAGAAAAGCACAGATATCTGAGCTTCGGAGTGACATCACCATCAAAGACATCAGAGGGAACGTTCCAACACGCGTTAATAAGCTTCGCGAAGGGCAATTCGATGCGATTCTGATCGCTTTTGCAGGTGTTCATCGCTTGGAGTTAGACTTGTCAGACATACATTCAGAAATGCTCGACCCTCGTTTGTTTATCCCTGCGCCTGCTCAAGGTGTGCTAGCATACCAATGCCGCGAAAACGATAATGAAACCAGCGACATCATTTCAAACCTTCACGATCAAGGTGTTTCAAATGCTATTCAAATTGAGCGTGGAATTCTTTCTGGGTTTGGCGGAGGATGCCACATCCCGATTGGTGTGCACGCGACACCAACAAATGAAGGTTTCCGAATACGAGCCACATTTTCTAACGCATGGGAATCGTTTTCCAAAAGGGTTCGTTTTGAAACTACCAGTTTAGAGGGTGGATTGAAAATATTCGAATCATTAAAAACCAAGGATCTTCCTTCAACAGTCTTCATTTCAAGAGATCTCTCAGAAGAAAGTTACCTAAAGCGAGCTTGCGCAGAGCATAAAATCGCTCTCATAGACAAATCACTCATTGCTATTTCGCCATTAACATTTCAAATTAACCATGATGAATGTGAATGGGTGTTTTTCTCTTCTAGTAATAGTGTTGAGTCGTTTTTCTCACAAGAAAAACCAGAAAACTGGGCTTCAAAGAAATTCGGCACTGCAGGGGACGCTACCGCAAACACCTTAGGGAAATACGTTACAAAAATTGATTTCATTGGCTCTGAAAGTGACATGTCCATTGTAAGTCATAAGTTTAAAGAGCTCGTAGGGAGCAAAAAAGTCCTTTTTCCTATTTCTGCTCGATCGTTAAAATCCATACAGGCTTCTCTTGCCAGTAATCAGGTTTTAAATGTTGAATGCTACTCTTCCAAACCTATTCATATTCAGCTCACTGAATCTCAGGCCTATATTTTCACAAGTCCCAGCAATGTTGAGGCTTATCTTGAGGGCAATACTTCTTTCCCTGAAAGCGCAAAGCTGATTTCCATCGGAAATTCAACTGCCAAGAAACTGAAAGAGCACGGCTTCAGTTCATTAATTGCAGAAATTCCCCATGAATCGGAATTATGGGCATTGCTGGCTTCTTAGAATTGTTGACTTTTGAACCAAACCACCAGGGCTTCTTTTACGTATGAAGCAATGACATAACTAATCTAATTTCTATGAAACGGATTCTCACCACTCTAGCTCTATTTTCTTGTTTAGGCTCTTTCGCCCAATTTTCCACAAATCAAACCATAACAGATGCTTCCTGCTGGAACTCTAATGATGGCGGTTATATAATAGATAGCATTACCGCTTGCTTTGCGCCAATTACGATCCAGGTAGATTCAAATACGGTAACATTTCAAAATCTTACCAATGACGATTACACCTATATCAACCAAGGTGCAGGAACAGGTGCGGATCAGGGATACTCTATTTGGGCCGGACAAACATCTATTGGTCCGGTTTACATAGCCACAGGAAACTTTGCTGATTCTGTGTCTTTTGACTCAACCACACTTTACGCAGGAGCTCCTCAAGAGATGTTCACGGCATGCTTTGACGCCAATACAAGCACATTACTATGGGCGCTTTCTGGAAGTACGCCTGGTGATTTTACGGCTGGATTTGGAATAACTGGTGGTGATGACAAAACATATGTTACAGGATACTTTAACGGCACTTGCCAAATAGGAAACAGTTCTATTACTTCCACCGGAGCCTATCAAGCTTACGTAGCGAAAATTGATATCCCAACAGGAAACGTTGATACTATCGTTCAATTTGGAGGCCCATCAAGTGAAGAAACTAGAGCCATTCATTATGCTGCCGGTCGACTATACTTGGCGGGTGGTTTTGAAAACTCCATTTCACTTGCTGGAACAACTTATACCTCAAATGGCGCATATGATGCCTTTGTTCTTTGCTTAGACACGTCTTTGGCAACAAGTTATTGGGCAGCAACAGGTGGTGGCACTGGAAGTGACCTTGTAGACGATGTTGTGGCTTATGTAAATAATGGAGTTGTGGAAGCAGTATATGCCGTAGGTGAAGCAAACTCTGCAGCAACTTTTGGTACGAACATCCTGACGTATCAAGGTCAAAAAGATTTTTTCATTGCTTCTTTAGACACTAATGGAACATGGGGCTGGGCGCAACAAGGTGGTGGCGCATCAACTGATTTTTGTACGACCATTGATATAAATAATGCCGGTGACCGACTTTATGTCGGTGGTTCTTGGTCAGGAACCATGACGCTAGACGGACAAAGCTTTGCTTCAACGGGCGGAGATGATGGATTTATTGGTTATATCTCCTCTGCTGCTGGTTCCCTTCAAAGCATTTACACATTCGCAGGAAGCGGAGGTGAATTTGTAACCGATCTTCAAAGTGTTGATGACGATTATTTGGTATTTGTGGGCCAGTTTAACGGAACATTATTATATGCCGACTCTACTTTTTCTTCTAATGGCGGACAAGATGCCTTTATGGGTAAAATCGGAAAACAGTTCAATGAAATTTGGGGTAAAAATTTTGGCGGTGCTCAAAGTGACTTCTTTTCTAGTATTCACCTAGGTCCGAATGAACGTGTTCATGCAACCGGATATTTCGAAGGAAATGCCTCTCAGTATCAAGCGGGATTAATTTCTGCTGGCGGTCGTGATGTGTTAGTGACAAATGACTTTTACTCTGGTTTGATTGATACTACCTTCAGCCAGTTTGGGCTTGCAGGTGGTCAATATTTCATTCAATACTCTGATTCAAACGGCAACGCTTGGACTGATACCATCACCGTAGGTGCCCCTGACTCTCTTTCTCTCACTGCTTTGATTACCAACGCAAGTTCAGGTGTTAACAATGACGGCAGCATCGACTTAAGCGTTTCAGGTGGAACCCCTGGATATTCTTTCCTCTGGTCTAACGGTGCATTGACTGAAGACCTCGATTCTATTGCAAGTGGAACATATTGCGTCACCGTAACTGATTCAAATGGATGTTCAGATAGCACATGTTTTGTTGTGGATTCAACTATTGTTTCAGGTCCAATGGTAGTGACCAACACAATCACAAACCTCACCTGCTTTGGAGACAGCAGTGGAACAATTGACCTTGAAGTCATAGGAGGCGTACCGCCATATACTTATGCGTGGAGTAATGGATCAACCTCTCAAGACCTCACAGGGCTTTCTGGAGGCTCGTATACAGTCACAATTAACGACAATGACACATCTGTTTATATTGACAGTTTTAACGTCTCAGAGCCTTCTGAAATTGTTATTTCGGGCATAATCACTCCGCCAACTGCAGGTGGAGCTAATGATGGCGCCATAGATGTAAGCGTTTCAGGTGGTCAAGCACCCTATTCTTACGCATGGAGTAACGCTGAAACTACAGAAGATATTAACGCTCTAAGTATTGGAAGTTACACGATTACCGTTACCGATTCTGCTGGATGTTTCAATTCTAGGACATTTATTGTTGACACTATTGCAGCACTCAATCTCGTGAGTATTTCTTCAAATGTAACTTGCATCAATACCAATAACGGAAGTATTGACTTAACAATAATTGGTGGTGTGCCTCCATTCATCATCTCCTGGAGCAATGGCGCTTCCACAGAAGACATCAATGGATTAGCTGCCGGATCTTATACTGTAACTGTGACTGACAGTGTTGCCCAAATCGCTACTCTTTCGGATACCATTAACTCAAACCCAATATTTGACAACCCTATAGCTGGGCCAATAACTGGTCCTGATTCCGTTCAAGCTTGGACGAGTTACAACTACTCTGTGCCTTCGAGTGCAGGCTCTTCGTTTGATTGGACATTGTCTGGCGGAATTCTTATTACTGCCGCTAGCAATGCGTCTCAAGTGCAATGGAATGCTGGCCCAAACGGAGTAATCTATGTAGATGAAACCGATGCCAATGGCTGCGTAGGAAGTGATAGTTTAGAGGTTGCAATTCTCTTCGTGGGAATAGATGAATCTAATGAAAACAGTATTGTGATTTTTCCAAATCCCGTAAAAGATGTGTTGAATATCAACCTGCCTGAATCATTTGCACGACCTCATATTTCTGTTTTAGATATCCAAGGTAGACTTGTGAAGTCTGAAATGAGTTCTTCAAGATCAATGAGTTTAGATTTTTCTAACCTCAAATCTGGAAACTATATCCTATTGCTTGAGCAAGACGAAACAGTGATTCACCATAAGATTGTTGTAGAATAAGCTCAAATAGCTTTCAGAAGTTCTAAATTTCATTATCTACTTCTATTTCGAAACACAGGTTTTTCATGGAGGATAAAACTAAAAGTTATAGGTTCGATATACCCTAAAGACCCTTAGTCAAGAACAAACTCACACCAATTGAGTTGTTCTAGGAAGATTCATATGAGCTTCCCAACGAACATATCCGAAATAGAAAAAAGGATTCAAAGCATCGACCCCATAGGTTATGCAGCAACTAGGAATTTTAAGGATGGCGCTATAACCCAACTCGGTCCTTATATTTCTAGAGGTGTTATCTCTACCAATCAGGTATTCGAGCATATAAAATCACTAAACCTGCCATGGAGCAGCGCGGAAAAATTAATTCAAGAACTTGCCTGGAGAGACTATTGGCAACAAGTCTGGATAGCAAAAGGAAATGAGATCCACAGCGACATAAAACACAAACAAGCACCCATCTCAAACTATGAAATGCCGAAAGCAATTATAGAAGCAAAGACTGGTATTGACGAAGTTGATAAAGCTATTCAGAAGCTATATGAAACTGGCTACATGCACAACCATATGCGCATGTATGTGGCAAGTATCTGCTGCAATATTGCTAACTCACATTGGTTAGAGCCTGCGAAATGGATGTATCATCATCTCTTAGATGGAGACTTAGCAAGTAACTATTTAAGCTGGCAATGGGTGGCTGGAGCTTTCTCAAACAAAAAATACTATGCCAATCAAGACAACATCAACACATATTTCAAAAGCACTCAAAAACGCACTTTCTTAGATGTTGAATACGAATCATTCAGCACAATGGTCATTCCCGATCAATTAACGCAAACCATTCAAGCTGGGCTTTCGACCGTGCTTCCTGAGCAAAAGAAGTGTTCTATAGAAAAAGACAAAATAACGCTGGTCTACAACTATTACAATATTGATCCTTATTGGCACCATAATGAAGATGTGCAGCGGATATTCTTGTTAGAGCCCTCGCATTTTGGGTCGCATCCCATAAGTAAGCGCTGCCTTGATTTTGCTCTCAACCTAACTAGCAATATAAAAGGAATGCAACTTTTTGTGGGTGAATTTGCTGAGTTATCTGCGCTCCTTAACCCTTCAATGATTGTGTATAAAGAACATCCAACAAGTTCGCATTATCAAGGTACAGAAGAGGCTAGAGAATGGATGAGCTCAGTCAAAGGATATTATCCGTCATTCTTTGCATTTTGGAAGAAGGCAAAGAAAGAGATCAATCAAGACACTTCGTTTGTCTAATGAAGAAAGCCGACCTACCTGAAAAAGCATGTGTGGTTTGCCAAAGGCCATTTGTGTGGCGTAAAAAGTGGGAAAAGAATTGGGATAGCGTAAAATACTGTAGCGAGAAATGTCGCAGAAACAAATCCAGCTCTGGAGATTAATTCTCGTCTAAAGTGATGACCAATCTAAACAAAAAAAGCCCCTTGCTATGGCAAGAGGCTTCCGTCTATTATTCTCTTAATGGTCTACTGGACGTAGAACTTCTCTACCATTACTTCACCATTTATGATCAACGAAGCAATGTACACTCCAGAAGACCAACTCAAGGTCGAAAGCTTAACTGAATTGCTCTGATTTGCGGCCACTTTTGAAATCTTTTCGCCCAACAAATTATACACCTCAAAGCTTTCAATCGTTGTATTTCCAATGAATTCAAATTCATTTGTTCTTGTCACTATGTTCAATTCAGCCTTCTCGATAGATTCTACTCCTAGTGGCGGGAATGGCTCACCAATATAGCAGTCATCCACATTTACGATAACCGCCTCAGATGACCTACATCCATTTGCATCAAACCCTGTTATACTAATCACATTCGCACCAACTGTGTTTGGAGAAACAGTCTGCGTATCACCAGTAGTTGTTAATGAGGAATTAGGGAAACCCCATAAATAAGATATGCAGCTCGGGCAGTTTACGGTTATTACATCTGTCTCATCAAGACAAATAGCTGCTCCGTTAGAAGACTGAGAAGCAGAAAGCGATGGCAAAGGCAATACCTCAACTTCAATTTGAATCGAATTTTCACATCCTTGTCTATTCACATCAACTGTATAGGTTGTTGTAGTCAAAGGAAACACCTTCACAATTTTTGCAGTAGGGGCATCAACCGATCCGCTTGGTGTCCAATTGATTATTGTCGCTGTAGTAACTAATTCAATGTTCGCTGTATCTCCCTGACAAATAACACTGTCATCACGCTCAACGACAATAACTGGAATCGTAGTGCTAACACCAAGCTGGTAGGTTGTTGAACCTGAACATCCGTTGGAGTCTGTTACCTGCAATGTATAAACAGTAGTAGAATTTGGTGAAGCAACTACGGAAGCTGCTGAAGGATCATCAAGTGATCCAACTGGCGACCATTCATACGTTAAAGTGCCAGCAGAAACAGCCGTAAGCGTTGCAGAATTTCCTTGGCAAATTGAATTACTTGTCGCTGCGGCAGAACTGCTAATTGTAACAGAAGGAGCAGCAATTACATCTATTGAAATACTGTCAGTTGCTGAGCAACCATTAGAATCGGTGACCATTAAATTGTACGTTGTGATCGAGGTTGGTGATGCAACTACTGTATCCGTAGAATCATTACTCAATGCAGCGGCTGGAGACCACAAATAAGATGTATAACCTGAAACAGCTGCGAGCTCGGTGCTAGACCCATGACAAACTACTCCACCAGCACTTGATGTAATGGCAGCTGAAGGACTAGCATTCACTGTTATTATTACTGATACTGTATCCGTATCAAGAGGGATAATCGTATAACCAAGAACCGTAATTGTGTAAATTCCAGGAGTACTGCTCGAAAAATTTACAGAGTCACCGGTCAAAGCATCCAAGTTTGTTGAATCGCTCCAATCATAGAGTGTCATGCCTGAAGCCTTTAGCCATGTAGTGTCACCAGCACAAATCTCAGAATTCTCAATTGTAACTGAAAGTTGAGCAAAAGAAGTGGCACCAATGAATAGCGCAATTATTAGAGTATATATTCTAGCCATAGTTAGGATTTTAACGTAAACTCGCAAATCTACCTGTTAATCCAATACGCACCAAAACCAAATTCTCACTCAAACACACAAACCACGAATTCTGAGATGGAACTTAACGTAATGTCCGATGAATACTTTATGAAAATGGCTTTTCAGGAAGCTGAACTAGCATTTGCAAAAGGTGAAGTGCCCGTTGGCGCAGTCGTTGTTTCGCGCGGTAAAATCATAGCAAGAGCACATAATCTCACGGAACAATTGAATGATGTTACTGCTCACGCTGAGATGCAAGCTATTACAGCTGCGGCAAACCACCTGGGGGGCAAATACTTAGATAAATGCACGCTTTATGTTACGCTTGAACCTTGTGGAATGTGCGCTGGCGCCCTTTATTGGTCTCAAATAGAAAAAGTTGTGTTTGGAGCAAGTGATCAGAAACGCGGATTTCACAGCATAAACCCAAATATGATCCATCCAAAAACAGAGATTTTATCTGGAATAATGGCTAGCGAGTGCGCAGAAATAATCCAGCGCTTTTTTCAAATGCGCAGAAATAGCTGACCATTTGTTAACGGGATGAACCGTTTGATCGACAAGTTGTTAATTTTGAATCAAAATAGACGAATATGTATCCTGAAGAAATAGTAGCTCCAATGAAATCTGAACTTACTGAAATAGGTTTTAATGAGCTTTTAACTGCGGAAGCAGTAGATAATTTAATGAATGAGAAGAGTGGAACTGCTCTGATTATGGTAAACAGCGTTTGCGGATGTGCTGCAGCAAATGCACGGCCAGCTGTAAGAATGGCAATTGATAATGATAAAAAGCCAAATAAATTAACCACCGTTTTTGCTGGTGTTGACCAAGATGCTGTAGCTCAAGCAAGAAAATATTTCTTGCCTTATCCTCCTTCTTCCCCATCGATCGCTCTAATGAAAGATGGTAAATTGGTTCATTTTATTGAGCGTCATCACATTGAAGGCCGACCTGCAGAACTTATTGCTGAAAACTTAAAAGCAGCTTTTGACGAATTCTGTTAACCGGAAAATTAAGGAAGCTCTCAGTCTTAGGATTGAGGGCTTTTTTTTAGCGGCCCTTAAATATCCAATAAGAAGGATCCATCAAAGTCGTTCCTTTCCATAGCTGGAATTCAAATTCGGTTTTACCCTTATCTGAAATTATCACTCCTATCTCCTCCTTAGTTTTCACTTTGTCTCCGGTGTTTACAAAGGTTTCTTTGAGGTTAGTATAGATTGAGATGTACTCTCCATGTCTCACCATCACAACTTTTCCAGCTCCGGGAAGAATTATAATTTTAGAGACTTCACCATCATACACCGCTCGGGCGCGACTATTTCCAGTGGTTGAGATACTGATGCCATTATTCTTTACGGTGATCCCTTTTAAAAATGGATGTGGTTGTTCGCCAAAATATGCGGTGATTTCACCCTTGTCGACCGGCCAGGGTAACTTTCCTTTATTGGCAACAAAATTATTTCCTAGTTCCCGTGCTTCGGGCGTTAGATTGTACGTTGAACCCGTTGTTCCTGCCACTTCATTTCGAGCAGCAATTTCTCTTTCAATGGCTTTTTTAATCAAGTTCTTCAACTCATTTGCTGACTTTTCTGCTGCTGCGAGCTCCTTCTTATACTGTACCTCTTTTGAAGAAAGCTTTTTGAGTTCACTCTCTTTTTCTTGACGTTCTCTATTTAATGTAAGCTTCTCTTGATTCTGACTGTTAAGCACTGAGTTTTTCTCTTTCCGCTGTTCTTCCAATGCCAATCGCTTTCTCTCTAAACTACTCTGCGTCAAAATAATAGCTTGTGCCTGTCTCTTTCTATAGTCACTCAATTGCTGCAAATATTTAAGCCTCCTATAAGCTTGTCCAAAATCCTCACTTGCAAAGATGTACATGAGTTTGCTGCTGACATTCCGGGTTTTATATGCCTGCACGACCATTTTAGAATACTCTTCTTTGAGGCGTACAATATCATTTTGCATTGCCGTTACTAAATCTTGATTCTCTTCGATTTTCTCATCGATCAAATAAATTTCATCTTTTATGGAGGTAATCAACTCTTCGCGTTGATTAATCTTTTTGTTAAGGAGTACAATTTTGGTAGTAGAGCTCTTGCTGTCTTGCTCGATTTGCTTTAATAACTTCTCCTTGTACTTAATGTCTTCGCGGAGCTTCTGTTGCTTTTCCTTTAGCTCACCACTGGTTTGCCCCATGCCTGAAAAGGCAAAGACCAATAATAGAAATATGCTAAGGGACCAGTGATTCATATTTTTCCGGAATGGTAAAGGAAAGACTTACTTTCTTATCCGGAGTGACCTTCATTGCAGATGTTTTCACTTGGGCTTGTTCATTGGCTGACTTTGCAATGTAATTGACCTTTTTTGCGAAATAAGAATTACACATGGGCTCATACTCTGAGAACATGGCCGTAATACTTCTATCTGACTCAAAATCAGCAATGGTAGTCTTGTGAAGTCTAAAATGGTCGGGTTTTACCCAAACGCTAATACCCAAGTCAAGGTCTTTTTTCACTTCATCCCTTTTTAACGCTCTTCTCAATTGCCCTTTCCTCAGAACGCTCAAATAATAACTTCCATCACTCTTTGAGCTTTTCATCTTGTCATTCTCTGACTCATCCTTCAATATATCAACGCTATTGGCCAAGATCAGCGATTGAATAACGTGAAAATCTGCATTTACTTGAAATCGCTCAGAAATATACTCGTAGCCTCCCGTATAATACTGATTGTTTTTCCTGTCCATAAACTTAACAGTATCCGGGGTAAATAAAAAGCGGGCTACCTCCACCGCGTAATAGGTAGCAGAAATCCAAATGGCACTATCTTTTCTTAAACGGACATACATTTTGAAGCTATCATCAACCTTGGGTGTTTTAATGTCAACATCATACTTAATACTCAGCCATTGACAGTTGATTTCATTCTCCTGCATCAATGCAAGAACCTCAGAGGTTTTCCTGTTTGGAAAATTATGATCCGCCTGTGTTTCCTTGGTTCCTTTGCACGAGGATAAAGCGGCCAAGCCCAAAGCAAAAAGGATATAAATTAAGTTTTTAGTCAACGAGTGTCTTTGTGTTAATTTTTTGTTCCAAACGAGGATTTTCACTTCCCAAAGCCTGTGCTTGCTTCCAATGATCTAGTGCGCTATCAACTTCCCCTAATTTAAACAATACATCTCCATAATGTTCATGTACTTCTGCAGAATTTCGACCGCCTTTTTCTAAAGCATTGCTCAAGTGCTTTGCCGCGTCAGCGTACTCTTCAAGCATGTAAAGAATCCAACCATAAGTATCCAAATAAGATGCATTATTTGGTTCCAAATCGAGTGTTTTGGCTGACATTTCTTTAGCAATTTCCAGTCGCTCTCCTCTCAAGGAAAGAAAATAACTGTAATTGTTTAAGACGTATGCATTATTCGGGTCATAACTTAAGGAAGCCTCATAGGCACTATCTGATGAGGAAGTGAGATCTAATTCATGGTATGCATCACCAAGACTAGCAAGCATCTGAGCCGATAAAAAATTATTACCTATCACCAACTCAGAACCACGTTTCAAGCTTCTAACTCCCTCTGAATATTGCTTTTGTTGATTATGTGCAATCCCATTGAATAAATAGACCGTAGGCTGAGAGGGAAAATACTCCATGGCTTTTTCACTATCATCTATTAGGCCTTGATTGTCATTCAACTCAGAGTCTAAAAACAAAATTTGATTCCATATTGCAAATCGAGATGGATCTATAATAACCGCCTTGCGATACTGCTCAAGTGCTTCCCTTCTCTGACCTTCTAGGTTTAAATAATCTCCATAGACTGAGTAACTCTTCGCTTCTTCGGGATGAGTATAGACAACGGACGCAGATAGTTCTAAGGCCTGTTCTCTTACCTTATCATAGTGCTCCGCCTCTTTAAACATCTTAAGCAACACGCTCACCTTCGTATCAATATCAAGGTTTGGGTTTTCATATGCCATCTTCAAAAACACAAACGATGTGTCTTTCTTACCCGCTCTATCATAAAATTCTGCCAATGAAAGCTGGATATAAGGATTTGTAGGCTCTGCCTCATATGCTTTTTCGTAAACCAACACCGCTTTTTCAATTTTCCCTTGTGCTTTGTATAGCTCCGCCAACATCCCATAAAGTTGATTGTCACCTGGATAGACATCTAAGAGTTTCTCAATTTCATTTGCCGCTTCATCGTATTTACTTGTGTTGATGTAATACTGGTATTTTCTTCGAGCAATGTCATGACTTGGGCCTGTTCTTAGTTCTAACTTATCAAACTCTTTCAAGGCAGCCTTAGATTTACCAGCTCGCAGAAGTGTGCTCGCATAATCCAACTGAATTTGAGGATCTGAGGGGTATTGCTTGGTCATTTTGGAGTAAATCTTCGACCCCTCCTCATATTTTTCTTGGGCCAATAAAGCTTGAGCCCAACTCAACCAATACCATTTATTTGAGTCGTCTAGTTTAGCCGCTTTCTCGAAATTAATCTCCGCATCCGCCATCATTTCTTGCTCCAAATAAATCTTTCCGATGTTGAAATATGAAGCGTCATTGCTGGGGTCTATGATCAGGCAACCGCGAAACATCTTGGTTGCTTCCTCCAAGTTCCCTAGCACATGCTCTTTCTCAGCATTCAAGAAAAGGGTGGTCAATCTTACATGCTCAGCTTCTGTAAGCTCAATCTTCTTTTGGGCAAAAGAAGGAGCTGCCAGCAGATGCAATACAACTGTAAAAAATAAGAACCGATATGTGACACCTCTATGCAACCTCTTCTAATTCATCGTTGAGAAATCTCCCATACTAAGGTCTAAAGCGCTTAAGTCTATAGCTGTTTGCATTCCAATTAAAGAATTCTCAATTACAGCATTGTTTATTGAACTATCAGACCGAACAATGCTATTACTCACTCGAGCATTTTTGATGACAGCGTTTTTACCTACACTCACATGAGGGCCGACAACAGAGTTTTCAATTCTCACGCCATCGGCTATCTGAACGGGTTGAATAAGTGTTGAATTTTCGATTACCGCTGAAGAAGAAACCAAGTTTTGATCTTTCTCAAATTCCAAGATCATGCGATTCGTTTCTACAGTTGCGTTCTTGTTTCCACAATCCATCCAATGATCAACAGTACCTGGCCTAAACACCACGCCTTGTTGTTTCATGTTTTCTAATGCATCAGTCAACTGATATTCCCCACCTTTTACGATGTTATTATCCATCAAATACTTCAACTCTCTTTTCAAATGATCACCGTCTTTGAAAAAGTAGATGCCAATAATCGCCAAGTCACTTACAAAGTCTTTAGGCTTTTCAACGAAGTCTGTAATTGCCCCAACCTCATTTACTTTTACCACACCAAATTGACTCGGGTCTTCGATTTGCTTCACCCAAATCGTTCCTTCTTGTTTAGGATCTATTTTAAAATCTGCACGAAAAAGTGTGTCAGCAAAAGCCACAATGACCGGGCCTGTAAGCAAAGGTTCGGCACAATAAATTGCATGCCCAGTGCCTAATGCGATGTCTTGGTAGTATATCTTTCCTTTAGCACCAAGGCTTGATGCAATATCAAGCAATTCCTTTTCAACAACGTCACCAAAATCACCAATAATAAATCCAATCTCATTGATGGATTCATCACACATGGCCGCAATGTCTTCTACAAGCCTTTGCACAATTGGTTTTCCGCCAACTGGGATAAGTGGTTTAGGGGTCATTAAGGTATGGGGCCGCATTCGCTTTCCCTGTCCTGCCATTGGAATGATCAAATTCATCTAAATCAAGTCTTTGAGCCGCAAAAATGCAAAAACCATCAGAGGCCGTGACCTCTGAATTGAGAATAAGGGTTAATTATTACTTTTCTATTTCTTTCCTGTGCTGCCGAAACCACCTTGTCCTCTATCAGTAGCAGACAATTCTGTCACTTCTGACCAAGATATCATTTCGTAGTTGGCGATTACCATTTGCGCGATTCGCTCTCCATCGCAAACTTCAAAAGGCTCCTTAGAATGATTAATAAGAATAACGCCAACATCACCGCGATAATCAGCATCAATAGTGCCCGGGGCGTTTAACACCGTGATGCCTTTCTTGTATGCCAATCCAGACCGAGGACGCACTTGAGCCTCGAAACCAGCTGGCAACGCAATGTGAAGACCCGTTGGAATAAGGGCTCGATCTCCTGGGTTCAGCCTGATCGATTTGTCTGGCAAAAAGGCTCTGAGGTCCATTCCTGCAGAGTGAATAGTGGCAAAGCTCGGTAAGTCGTGATGACTTTTATTGACGATCTCTATTTGCAAGCTCATCGATTCTAGGTTTATAATATTCGAAGTAAATAATTGTCATGGTGAAGACGAGAACCATTGCTAAACGCATAATGCTCATAAATAGCAAAGATTCTGCTACAATAAACATGTTGACAAAAAACAGTCCTAATGCAAGCACAAAATATCCCCCCATTTTACTCAAATTATAGGGCACTTTGAAATGCTTTTGTCCAAAATAATAACTGATTGCAGCCATACTAAAATAGCACACAAGTGTGGCATAAGCAGACCCTCTGAATCCTAGAATGGGAATCAACAAAAAGTTCAGTACCACTGTTATGATCGCTCCAATTATTGCAATGTAAGAGCCATACAGAGTCTTATCCGTGAGTTTATACCATACACTCAAATTAAAGTATACACCTAAAAACACATTCGCCAATAAAAGCACTGGAACAATATCTAACCCGACCCAATAGGCTTCATTCGGTATGAAATGTTTGAACACATCGATGAATAGCGTGACCACGAGAAAAATCATCATGACAAACGCAAAAAATACGTGCAACATTCGGGCATAAGTAGCGCGTGAATCAGATTGTTTGGCGTGATCAAAGAAGAAAGGCTCAGCTGCGTATCGATAGGCTTGAATGCACAATGTGATGACAATTGAAAGCTTGTAGCAAGCTCCATAAATACCCAATTGGGTCATCGTTTCAAGTTCGCCCAAGTCTGCAAAAAGCATCCACTTCAACATGACTCGGTCTAAGGTTTCATTTACAATACCCGCCAAACCCGCTATCAAAAGAGGCAGGGCATAACGGAACATTTTTTTCCAAAGAACAATGTCAAAATCAAACTTCAATTTGAATAATTGCGGTGCAACCATCAAGAACCTAACTATACTAGCAATAAGGTTAGCAATAAAAACATAGCCAACTCCTGTGTCTGGATTGTAAAAAGTAGAGACTAACCAATTGATCTCTCCTGCTTGGTATTTTGGTAAACAATATGCCAAAAAGAAAAGATTCAGACCAATATTTACAGCGATGAAAACAAAGTTGATAAAGGCAAATTTGATTGGTTTATTTTCAGCCCGAAGCTTAGCCAGTGGAATAGCAATCAGCGCGTCTAACCCAACAATAATTCCAAACCACGAGATATATTCTTTGTCATTTGGATATCCCAGAACTTCTGCAATAGGCTGAGCGAACATCGAGACAGCAACAATAAAAACAAAAGAACTAACCAGTAAAGACCATAAAGCAGTTGAGTACACTTTCTCCGGATTCTCTTTGGCCTGAGAAAAATAGCGGAAAAAAGCGGTTTCCATTCCGTAAGTAAGCAGCACTACTAAAAAGGCCACATAGGCGTACATTTCAGTGATGATGCCATACTGCTCTGGCTGAAACACCATTTTACTCGTATAAAGCGGTGTAAGCAGATAATTGAGAAACCTACCCAGAATGCTACTCAAGCCATAAATAGCCGTTTGACCTAAGAGTTTTTTTAAAGGTGATGCCATCTGATAAACAAAGAAACGCCCTTAGAGCAGGAGATTGTTGCAGGTATGTTAAAGATTTCAACTATTGATTCTTCGCTCAGAGACACGATCAAAACAAAGGTCTATCGGATGTTTGGAAAATCAAGACCTTCGCTCACGATGAGCACATGGATTAAAAATCGCGTCTTCGTTTTGGCCTTAGTTCTCTTGGTCACAAGTGTTTTTCAGGTTTCATTTACTTGGACTCAATACGGTGATAACTCCTATTCTGGACAAGGGGTGATTAAAGGCGATGGAAGGGGTTATTACGACTACCTCACATCAATATTCATTGATGATGACCTTGACCATCAAATAGCGAATGGAAGAACAATCGTAGAAACCGAAGGAGGAGCTGTCAATAAATATTACAGCGGAAGCGCTCTACTGATGCTTCCATTTTTTCTGACCGCCTTGCTGTTCGCTCATGTCTCTGGTTCATCAGCACAAGGGTTCGAAATTCCATTTCAATTTGGAATGGCTCTGGCGGCACTCTTCTATATGTTAATAGGCCTAATTTTTATCTATAAAACGCTTTCCGTTTATAGGATAAAACCCACGATTCAATCGATCATAATCATCGTTATCGGGTTGGGAACAAACCTTCTATTCTACGTTTCAGAAGAAATCACCTATGCGCACAATTATTCGTTTTTCGCAATTGCTGTCTTTACGTATAACGCTATTAAGTATTTCCAAACCCCAAACCTAAAGAACCTTTTATGGGCCTCTGCCTTCTTTGGTCTCACAGTGTTGATTAGGCCCGTTGATGGTTTAGTTTTTTTCTCGCTGCCTTTTTTATCAACCGGAAAAAATGCTTTTCTAAGTGGTATAAAATTCCTTTTTTCCAAACTGCATTTTGTTCTCACAGCGATAGCCGTCATTTTTTTATTCGTATTCGTTCAACTATTGCTTTATAAGGCTCAAACTGATCATTGGGTTGTTTGGAGCTATGCGAATGAAGGTTTCTATTTCTCAAATCCAGCATTTTTCAAATTTCTATTGAGTTTTAAAAGAGGATGGCTCATTTTCACTCCTTTCTTTCTATTGCTCATTCCGAGTATGGTTCTTCTCTTCAAGCAAAAAAGATTCGCTTTCTGGAGTTTTTTGCTCTTTTTTATTGGCGTAGTTTACATTCTCAGCTCATGGTGGACTTGGCATTATGGTGGGTCATTTGGTTCTAGACCAATGATTGATTTCTATGCGATTCTAGTAATCCCTATTGGGCTTTTTATTAACTCCATCGAGCATCGCATTCAAAAACTAGGGGTAATATCATTTTTGATGTTATGTATTTTGCTCAACTTCAT
The DNA here is from genome assembly GCA_905479105.1 of uncultured Flavobacteriales bacterium. GTDB lineage: Bacteria > Bacteroidota > Bacteroidia > Flavobacteriales_G > Salibacteraceae > SHAN690. Next base: position 666,315 of record CAJQLE010000001.1, on the reverse strand, counting down.
ACAAAGCTATCAGGCCAATAGGCTGATCTTGCCATCATTGAATTTAAACGCTGACGCCTATTTCTGGGCCTTTGGAAAACTTGGTTCCGAACATTCCCAAAAACTCGGTGGGCGAAGTGATATCAAGCCTTATCATAATTCAGAAACAATAATTTATGAGGGTGAGTGGCTTGCGCTAAATAATGATCATTGGACTGTAAACCATATCGACACATTTGAGACAATTCCCTCTGCTGTTTACAATGAGATCATTGAATATAATGTTACGTTCCGTTATGAATTTACGGAGGCTGAAAGTGACCGTGTATTTCTAGAGCTTGAATTGGACCGAAAAGAATATGAGCCCAATGCCGCATCAAAGGCCTTTGTGGTAATTCGTCTAAAAGACTCCACTGGAAAAGACAAATACTATGATTCCTTCAAAGTAAATGACCGCCCCGATTTAGCAGTTGAGCAATGGAAACGGTGGTTCTATCAATATAACATCCCTGTGCTGATCGATAAAGACGATAAACTTGTTGTGTATGTATGGAATAAAGAGCTGACTAGCTTTAACGTGAGACAGCCCAAGCTGAAACTAATTAAGCTGAATTAAAGAGATTATTCTCCTTTAAAATTTGGTTTTCTCTTTTCAAGAAAAGCCGTTGTGCCTTCCTTAAAGTCACCTGTTCCGAACGCCTCACCAAATAATCGAACTTCTTCGGCAAAACCATCAACGGAAGAATCTGAACTCGCATTAACCGCTTGAATAGCAAAACCAATAGCTTTTGGTGAGTTTCTCACAATTTTAGAAGCAATTTCCTCGCACTTCTCGATTAGCTGTTCTTGACTCACAACATGATTAACTAAGCCATATTGAAGTGCCGTAGCTGCGTCAATCATTTGAGCGGAAGCAATCATTTCCATAGCACGTCCCTTGCCTATAAGCTCCGGCAGCCTTTGTGTTCCTCCATAACCAGGAATAACACCTAATGAAACCTCTGGCAATCCCATTCTTGCATTATCTGAAGCTACACGCATGTGGCAACTCATCGCCAGCTCTAACCCACCACCAAGAGCAAAACCATTTACGGCTGCAATAACCGGTGTGTTGAGTTTTGACACTAAATTGAAGAGCTTTTCATGTCCTTCTGCACTCAATTTTGTGCCCTCTGGAACTGAAAAATTAGCGAACTCACTTATGTCTGCGCCAGCAACAAATGCTTTTTGACCTTCTCCTGTTAGAATAATACAACGGACGCTTGGATCTTTATCCAATTGGGTCATACATTGACTTAATTGATCAATTACTTCCATGTTCAAGGCATTCAGCTTGTCTGGTCTATTTATGGTGACGGTTGAAACTGACCCGTTATTCGAAATCTTAAGATGAGAGAAATTCATAAATGAGGTTTTGTGCGAAATTAATGTTTGCTCGAAGCTTCAGCCTAAATCCATTGATTTTATGGTTTCACTGCAGGAAGAGTTACTTTAAAGGTTGTTCCAATTCCTAATTCACTTTCAAATGAAATGGAACCTCCCGCGCTTTCAATTATCTGCTTACAAATGGAGAGCCCAAGTCCCATACCGCTGCTTTTAGTAGTGAAGTTGGGTCTAAAAATTTTATCTTTAAAATCATCTGCTATTCCTGAACCATTATCCTCAACGATGATTTCAGCGGTCTCGCCAACCTTTTTAAGACAAACCCTCATTCGTGGTATTTGAGTGTCTGAGCCCGCTTGTTTAGCGTTCTTAATAAGGTTATTCATTACCCTGCCTAATTGCTCTGGATCAACAAATGAGTTTATTGTTTGATCAGGTACTTCAGTAACGAGTTCAAAGGCCAGGTCAGCATATAATTCAGCCGCAGCACGAACAGCTTCATTCAAAGAAATAACCTCAGCCTTTGCTTGAGGCATTTTCGCAAAGTCCGAGAATTCAGTAGCAATATTGCTCAAAGAATCAATTTGCTGAATGATGGTCGCCATCGTTCGTTTAAATTTCTCACGCCAAACCTCATCATCATAGTTGGCTGTTGCTTGAAGATGCTGCACACTGAGTTTAATCGGAGTTAATGGATTCTTTATCTCATGAGCAACTTGTCTAGCCATTTCTCGCCATGCCGATTCTCTTTCTGTTTTGGCTAATTCTTGTCTGCTCTCTTCTAACTTATTTAGCATCGTATTGAATGCATTTACCAACTTGCCAATCTCATCATCTGACTTCCAATCGAACGGTTCATTTCGCTCATTAAGATTGACCTTCTGCATACGTCCGCCCAACTCCGTTAAGTTTCTAGTAATCGATCGTGAAAGTAAAAACGTCAACCCAATGCCTCCCAAGAAAATGAACAAATACACCACTCCAATCGAGCCTAAAAACGCTTCTAAGTCTTGCTGGTTTACTGATGTGTCTTGTAAGTAAGGGATATTTAGAATGGCGATTCTTTCATCATTCTCATTATAGAGGTTTGTATAGTCAGACAAGTATTTTCTCGAGCCTTCTTGCTCTGGAATGATGATACGATTCATCATTACGAGATCCGAAATTGCCGACTCAGGAACCCTCTTCTCAATGTATTGTGAGTGAACTGAATCCGGCCTTGCTGCTACTAATATCTCCCCTGATGTATTGAAGACGTTTATTTCCAACTGATGCACAGAGGCCAATCTAAAAACCTCTTCTTCAAATTCCTTAATGACCACGTCCATGTCCTCTTGAAGCTCTACCTCCTTTGAAAAATATGTCATTTCAGTTTTGATTGCTCTTTCTTTTCGCTGCAATCGTTCTTCATGATACTGCTTATTCTGATCGGTAAAAAACCATATCGTAACTAAGCCGATAATCAAAAGTGAGGTTATCACCAATGAAAGCATAGCCAAAGAAATTCTCGTTCTTAGTTTCACGTGATAAATGTAGACAAGAATAATGCCGTAAAAATGAAAAAGCCCCGCATTAAATGCGAGGCTTTCCTTAGACTTTTTATCTTAATACTAACCATTCAAGGCTTCTGCTCCACCAACTATCTCAAGGATTTCTTTGGTAATAGCTGCTTGTCTAGCCTTATTGTAAGTTAATTTCAACTCTTTGATAAGGTCCGTGGCATTATCTGTTGCCTTGTGCATTGCCGTCATTCGTGCTCCATGTTCTGATGCTGTGCTGTCCAAAAGAGCCTTGAAGAGCTGGGTCTTCAATGACTTCGGGATCAAATCTCCAACAATTTCATTTTTGTTAGGCTCAAAAATGTAGTCAGCATCCACTCCGCTTCCATCATTTTCAGGAGGAAGTACAGGTAGAAATTGCTCTGTTTTTACAATTTGAACGGCTGCATTTTTAAACGAGTTGTAGACCAACATAACACGGTCAAACTGCTTCGCCTTGAAGGCTCCCATTATCTTACTTGCTGCCTCGGCAGTTCTGTCATACGTAAGGTCATCGAAAATTTCATTTGTGTGGCGAGGAAGCAGAGTGCCTTTGATGAAGTGATCAGTTTTTCTGAATGCCTCTTCTGCTTTCTTACCAAACGTCAGGATAGTTACATTCTTGCCTTTATAATCATCAGCAATAAGATGCTTAACATGCTTAATGACCTGAGAGTTAAAAGCACCACAAAGACCCCTGTTCGAGCTTATAGTAATGATCAAGACATTCTCGTCTTTATCGTTTCGACCATAAACGTTTTCAGACGTATCCAAGCCAGCGCTTACGCCCTTAAGAATTTCTTGGAGTTTCTCTGCATAAGGTCTCATCTGAGTAACAGCATCTTGCGCTTTACGCAATTTAGCTGCAGACACCATTTTCATAGCAGATGTAATCTGCTTGGTGCTGTTTACTGATGTGATTCTTACCCTTACCTCTTTTAAGTTAGGCATGGTTCTCTGTTATTTCTTAGTATTATACTTAGCGCTCAATTCAGCGCAAACTTTTGCTAGAGTGTCTGTAACCTCGTCCGTCAATTTCCCTGCTTTCAACGTGTCAAGAACATCTCTGTGCTTTCTATCCAAGAAATCAAGGTATTCAACCTCAAACTCTTTCACTTTATTCACAGGAACACCGCGAAGCAAGTTCTTTGTTCCGCAATAGATGATCGCAATTTGCTTCTCAACCGCCATTGGTTGATTCTCATTTTGCTTTAAAATCTCCACGTTTCTAGAACCTTTATCCAAAACGCTCTTAGTAGCAGCATCAAGGTCAGAACCAAATTTAGAAAACGCCTCTAATTCCCGGTATTGCGCTTGATCAAGCTTCAGCGTACCAGCAATTTTCTTCATTGATTTTATCTGTGCGTTACCACCAACTCGAGATACCGAGATACCCACGTTAATCGCTGGCCGTACACCGGCTAAAAACAAGTTTGCTTCAAGGAATATCTGACCATCAGTAATAGAAATTACATTGGTTGGGATATAAGCCGAAACGTCACCTGCTTGAGTTTCAATAATAGGGAGGGCTGTTAGCGATCCACCACCTTTCACTTTTCCTTTTAGTGCCTCTGGAAGGTCGTTCATTTGAGAAGCAATAGTGTCATCATTGATGATCTTAGCAGCGCGCTCTAACAAACGTGAGTGAAGGTAGAATACGTCACCCGGGTAAGCTTCGCGTCCTGGAGGTCTTCTCAAAAGAAGTGAAACCTCACGGTAAGCAACAGCTTGCTTTGATAAATCGTCATAAACGATCAAAGCTGGTCTTCCTGTATCTCTAAAGAACTCACCAATAGCAGCACCTGCCATAGGAGAATAAAACTGCATTGGAGAAGGATCAGATGCGTTCGCAGCAACAACCGTAGTGTAAGCCATTGCACCAGCATCTTCTAACCGCTTAACAACACCAGCTACTGTTGATGCCTTTTGAGCGGAAGCAACATATATACAGTACACAGGCTCTCCTCTATCATAAAATTCTTTTTGATTGATAATCGTATCAATCGCCACAGTAGTCTTTCCTGTTTGACGATCACCAATGATCAACTCTCTTTGTCCACGTCCAACTGGAATCATAGCGTCAATCGCCTTAATTCCTGTTTGGAGAGGCTCCGTAACTGGCTCACGAAAGATGACACCTGGAGCCTTGCGCTCGATAGGCATTTCGAACAATTCACCTTCTATTGGTCCTTTACCATCAATTGGTCGACCCAATGTGTTGACTACACGGCCAATAATGCCTTCACCAACGTAGATAGAAGCTATTTTCTTAGTTCGCTTAGCGATGTCGCCTTCTTTGATGTCGTTTGAGTGACCCAAAAGAACGGCTCCTACGTTGTCTTCTTCAAGGTTCAAAGCAATGGCTTGAAGTCCGTTTTCGAACTCAATCAATTCTCCTGCTTGTACATTGGACAACCCGTAAATACGTGCAATACCGTCACCTACTTGGAGAACCGAACCTACTTCTTCTAGTTCTGCTTCGGTTTTTGCTCCTGAGAGTTGTTCTCGGAGGATGGCTGATACTTCTGCTGGTTTAATTTCAGGCATAACTTAATCTGATTAGATTGCTGAAAGCTTTTATTTGTGTGTTTCGTGTTTTAATTCGTTCAATTTCCTTCTTATCGTAGCGTCAACTCTTTGATCGCCTACTTTAACTTTCAAACCACCCAAAACATGAGGATCTACGTTTTGAACCAAATCAATAGTCTTACCCAATTTCTCAAAGGATTTGGCTATTTCTTTAGCTTGATTTGAAGAAAGTTCCACAGCAGATGTAACCTCAACGGTTACAATTCCCATGTGCTCTTTGTATAATTCTTTGAATGAAAAAGCAACGCCTGCAATTTGCCCTTCTCTTCCTTTGCTTGTAAGCAATTCGACAAAGCGAAGAGTAAGATTAGAAACCGCTTTTTCAAAAATCGTCTTAAGCGCTTTTTGTTTTTGATCGGTCTTAATAATAGGCGATTGAAGGAGGAGGTCCAATTCATGACTTTCGGCACAAATCTTTGCGATCAACTCCATGTCTGCTTTCACTTGATCAAGCTCACCACGTTCAATGGCTAATCCGATCAAAGACTGAGCATACCTGCCTGCTGCCTTCGTTCTTCTCATTAGTTGAAGTTAATTTCGTTCAACGCTGACTTCACTGTATCGCTCTGCTTATCCTTTTCAGAAAGCTTCTCTAACAAAAGTTTTTCAGCAATTTGAAATGAGAAATCTGCAACTTGAGTCTTCAACTCCTCGATAGCCTTCGATTTTTCAATTTTAATCTCTTCACGAGCTGATGCCAAAACTTTATCAGCCTCTTCTTTTGCCTTTGATTTAGCTTCAGCAATAATCTCATTCTTCATTGCCTTTGCTTCTTTCAAAAGCAGCTCTCTTTCGTCTCTAGCTTCTTGAATCAAAGCACTATTGCTGCTTTGCAACTTCTTCAATTCCTTGCGCGCTAATTCAGCTGACTCTAAAGCCTCTTCTATTCCTTTTTCTCTACGGTTTACAGCAATAAGTGTTGGTTTCCAAGCGTATTTTCTTAGTAAGAAAAGAAGTGCTAGAAACAACAACGTTTGCCAAAAAAACAAACCGACTGAAAATTCACTTATTAATTTTTCCACGACTCTTTAATTTTCTTTGATGAATAAAACAACAGTGACAGCCAACCGCTGCCACTGTTGAGGTTCTTAATTATACTGCAAAAAGTGCAGCAAATCCAATACCTTCAATAAGAGCAGCAGCAATTAACATTGCTGTTTGAATTTTGTTTGTAGCTTCTGGTTGACGAGCGATAGCTTCCATCGCTGAACCACCAATTCTACCAATACCTATACCGGCACCAATTACTACTAATCCTGCTCCTACAATTTCTGGAATTTCCATATTAAATATAAATTAAGAGTTAAAAAGACTTTTATTATTAATGATGATCATCGTGTTCTTCAACTGCGAACCCAAAATAGAGCGCGGTTAACATTGTGAAAATGTAGGCTTGAAGAAACGCAACAAGCAATTCTATTATTGACAAAAAGAGAGTTAAACCTAAGAAAGCTCCGCGAGCAAACCAATTGTTGAATATGAACAACAAACCGACCAGGCTCATCAAAACGATGTGACCCGCTGAAATGTTCGCATATAAACGAATCATCAATGCAAACGGCTTAATGAAAACCCCTAACAATTCGATTGGCGCTAAAATAATCTTCATCGGCACAGGCACTCCTGGCATCCAGAATATATGCTTCCAGTAGGTACTCTTGGCAGAAACCTGCGTGATAATGAAGGTCATTAAAGCCAAAGCAAAAGTCACTGCAATATTTCCCGTTACATTGATACCAAGCGGAGTAAGACCCGTTAAATTAATGAACCATATAAAAACAAAGACAGTCAGCAAATAGCTCATGTATTTCTGGTAATGCTTTTCACCGATGTTTGGAATAGCAATTTCATCACGCACAAACAGAACTAAAGGCTCTAAAAACTTACCCAAACCTTTTGGATTAGCGCTCTTCTTATATCCATCACCTAGAGCTTTGAAAAGCAAGAAGAGGATGATCGAAACAATCATCACGCTAAACACACTCTTAGTAATCGAAAAATCTAAAGGTGCAGCGTTGGTAACATGATGATTTTCATCATAGTTAATGGTTCCTTCAGCGTCCGTCTTGTATATGTGGTTATGGTGCAGAGCATAATAGTTTCCGTCAACTTCCGCAATTTCTTCACCATGATGAAACTTTGAAGACATGAAAAACTTCACACCACCGTCTAGCAGAATAATGGGCAAGGGAAAGCTGTAATGAGTGCCTGTGGTTTCATCTGTAAACAAATGAAAATCATGAGCATCTTGCAGGTGATGAAGAATATCCTCCTTAATCTCAGCCCTTATATCAGTGCTGTCTCCTCCTTCGTCAGAATGCTCAGACCTTACTGTGAACGGATTGAATATCAGAGCAAAAAGGACAAATGAAAATACAATTTTTAATCGCATACTCCTTTGTTAATAAGGGGTTTTAAAATTGGCTGCAAGAGTACGCATTATAGTTAGAATCTAAAAGAGAAAAAACAATAGATTCCGAGGTTGTCAGCTGCTCCATCATTTAGGGCCGCCTATTGAGAAAGCGAATCAAATACCAAACCTCTGCAATTACGGTGATTACATAGGGTACAAAAAACAAATTAAACGTTGCTTTTTTGAGCTCATCATTGCCGTGTAGCTCAGGATAAAAAAAAATGAAAAAAACAGCAAACTTTACCAAGCTTCCACCCATGAAAACAAAACCAAGAATTTCACTTTTTGATTTTGACAATGCAATAAGAGTGCTGACGATGCAGACGCCTAAAACGTAGTTCATGGAATAAAAAGGAAGCAATTGTGTGAACTCAACTGGGTGTCCAAAGATTCCAAGAACTTGCCAGTGTCCAGCATAAGCTATAAGCAAGAGTACAAGTAAACCCGCACTGTATTTAGTAGCTGGAATCACGCTTAATCGTTATTTCTATTCAACTGCCGGATCACGTTGTAAATAGCAATACCCGTTGCCAGAAGAGTAAATAGTAAGGTATAAATTCTTTTTTGGCTTATTGGATAAGTATCATCCAAATAATTACCCAAATAAGCTCCAAGAAAAACTGTAGTGGAAAGTTGAAGCCCAATTCCGGAAACTTCAACAATTTTTTTAAGCTGTTTTTTCGGCAAGTTGCTCTTCGTCCTTTTGAGAGATTTCTTTCACAACGCCACCCATGCTGCAGCTTCCACTAAAAACTGCCCCTGGCTCAATAGCTAATTTGCCTGTTGTAATTTCACCTTGAAGCTTAGCCGAGGCCTGCAGCGTCAAAAGCTCTTTTACAAATACTTTAGCTTTCACTTCTCCACTGATATTCGCAGAATTACAACGTATGGAGCCTTCTATTTTACCAGATGGCCCAACCACAACTTTTCCAGTTGAATCAATCGATCCAACCAATGTTCCATCAATTCGAAGAACTCCCTCTGTTTTGATGTCACCTTGAATTCGCGTGCCTTTAGCAATTTGGTTATGAGCACCAAATTCTCCTTCTCCATTTTTACCGTTGGCTTTCGCATTTCTGTTCATCATGATCTAAAGCTTTTTTGCAAAAGTAGGGGATTCATTAATATGCCTTCAAAACTAACGCTCTACTTGCCTTTCAGATAGTTCTCATCGAAAAACAACTCGTAAGCCTCTACATTTTGGTCTTTATAAAACTGGGCATAATTATCATATGAGATAACAAAAACACTTCTGGCATTGTCAACCAGGCTTTTTAGATCTGCCGTGCCTTTAAACGTTGAAAAATAATCCATCGCCTTAGAGGCGTATCCAACATTAGATACAATAATCATCGAAACCTCTTCTTTAAGAGGAATCATAGAGGTTTTGAATCCCCTGGTGCTGAAATACTTACGGTTAAAATCAGAAACATTTCGCTGAAGAACGTCCATATCCATTGAGTCTGGAACAATCACAATAAAATTATGCGAAGCCCCAATGTCATACTTAAACTTCTCCATTGCCAATTGAGCCGCTTCTTCTTCGATTTTTTGATTTGCGGCCTCTACTTCGTTTCCAAATGATTTACCATTCTTGAAATACTTCAATATTTCTTCTGCCTCCTTGCCTACATCAGACCCACCATAAGTACTTTTTACATTTTCTAACTCAGAAATCATCCTGGCCTCACTATCAATGTAACCCAAGCATAGCGCTTCCAAGAGCTTTAGTTGAGGCTGAAAAGATCCATTCGGATACTTTTCTAAAGCTGCTGTAACCAATTCGTATGACTTGCGATAAAAGCCTTGTTCAAAATAAGCATACGCCTCTTGATATGCCTTTTCAAGTTCAGCATCCTGAGCCTCACTTGAAACCGCGAAATTGGGATTAAGGATCACTTTTGCATAATCTGAGTCTGGATACTTTGATAAAATTTGATTCTTATGAAAGGTGGACTTTGCTTCGTTTCCAGTTTCAGCATACATTAAATACAATTGATAGTGGCAGGTGATGTGGTATTTTGAAGTGTCATACCTCGATATCAGCTCTTCAAATGTTTCAGCAGCAGGCGGATAGTCGTTCATCTGCTCTTTGTAGACCAACCCCAAATCATAAAGCGCCTCGATAATCAATGCGTGAGATCGTGTCAATTTTTCATCTGTATTCGGGATTGACTTTTTATAGAAATTGGGATTCTTCGGATCATCAGCACCATCAATCGTGTCTTCTTCTAATATGCCATCGTCACCCGCAATAAGCAGCGGTGCATTTGAAGTTTTGTCTGTTCTTCTCCAATCATCTTCATTCTTTCGATTCCCGCCCCAAATTTTCTTGAATTCAGAGGCCCCAAACCCTATAGCTCCCGGATTATAGAAATACCAGTCTCCACTCTTCATGTTTTTATTGAACTGGTCGTTTTGATTAAACTTGGCGTTTTGATTTTGCAATTCGGCTAGTTCCTTCTGCCGCTCAGCGTCCTTCTCATCCTGAATGTAATCGTCAATACGCGTTTCGATTAATCTGTCTTGTTCTTCTTCAGACAACAACGCAAACTCCTGCAAGCTATCTTCGGTTTGAACAATTGCTATATCTCGCATCATTTGAGTAAGACTGTTCGCTCTCTTTAAAATCACATCATAATCTGGGTGTTCCGTACTTAAAAAAGCAACCGTACTATCATAATATGTTTGTGCAATAGCATACGCTGGCTTAGAGAAATAAATCTCAGCTAATCTGTAATAAGCCAAGCCTTTTGCATTTCCGTTTGTTACTGACTTTTCCGTTGCCAAATGCAAATACTCGATTCCTTTTTCTTCATTCCCCTCTTTCAGCTCAAGCTCTGCTAATGCATAATAAATTTGATCCAAGTATTCGGTATTCTTCTCATCCTTTATCATTTTAAAAAGGATGTCTTTTATCTCTTGGCTATTGCCCCCGGTTACGTCATAGGCAAGAGCACGGTTTATTTTAGCATAAAACGCCATTTCATAGTCGGGACTCCGCTTAATGACTTCGGCATACAAATCACTAGAAGTACCCCCCTCACCATTCTCCTTGTATAGTTGCGCCAAAAGAAAAATTCTCCTTGTTTTAGTTTGTCTATTTTTCGTGTAAGCAATCGACTGCTCTAACTGTTCAATGGCATCATCCAACCTGTTTTGCCTTAAATAGAAATCTGTTTTTACTGCGTAAAATTCGCCTAATTTATTTTCAGGAAGGCCATCTTCCAAACTCACTTTCCGGAATTGATCCCCAGCACGCTCATACTGTTCATTTTCCATGTAAATCCTACCCAAATACATATACGATATTTGCTTTGTCTCCGGATCTGGATACTTCCTCTTAGTGAAATCAAAGATTTGCTTCGCCTGAATAACCTCCCCTTTTAAAAACTGAGCCTCACCCATAACAAGCCATGTATCATCTATCCAATTGCAATATTCTTTACCGCTGATGTCCATACTATGGCGATCAACGACCATAGATGTCTTTTCAATCGCTCTCTCTAATTGAGGATAAACTGGCTGAACCGCATCGTCTTTGGATGATATAAATATGGGCAATCGCATTGTGTAGTCTTCAGCATAGGCCTCTTCCATTGACTTATGCGCATCTTGAAGAGCAAGTCTTCCGTTAAAAAACCCATTGTATCTTGCCGTCAAATTGTGATAAGACCGGTTAACTATCGTGTTTTTCTCTTGCGAACATCCCTCTAGCAGGATGGCAATTATAATCGTGTATTTGTAAATGTTAATCTTCAAGATGATTTCTCTCAAAATGAGCTTTCAAAGGATGGCAAATTTATCTGAATTCTAAAGAGATGTAAACGAAGCTTTTGCCTTTAGTATTATTGAGATATTTGAAAAATAATAGATGGCCAAGAATAAAGACGATAAAAACGGTAAAGAAAGGTTTTACAAACGCCTCCGAAATCACTATAAACTAGTGGTTCTCAACATAGATACGTTTGAAGAACGATTTTCCTTTCTGCTTACTCCGCTCAACGTTATAGTGCTTTCAGGCATTTCATTTCTTTTAATTACTGTTTCCGCTTTTGCTCTTCTTGGTTGGACTCCCCTACGTTATTACTTGCCAGATTATGCAGAAGAAGTGCGCGTAAGAAAACTGGCAATTGAAACCGCCCTCAAGGCAGATTCAATGGAATTGGAGCTTAGTCAAAGAGACGAATACATCAACAACATCAGACTCTTGGTCGAAGGAAGGATAGACACATCCGCATATGATGCTTCCGCTTTTGTAGAAGTTGACCCCTTAGAAATAGAATATACTAGAAGCATTGAGGATTCTCTATTGAGAAAGGAAATCGAACAAGAAGATTTAGTCAACTTAAATCCAAATTTTAATCGCGATTCAAAAACAGCTTACTTATTATTCCCTCCTATAAAGGGGACAATAATGGACCGTTTTAATGTTCAGCGCAGCCATTTTGGGGTTGATGTTGCCGCGCCAAAAGACGAAAGCATCAAGGCAATTGATGATGGTACTATCGTCATTGCGTCTTACACAGCTGAGACGGGTTATATTCTTCAGATACAGCATGACAATGACTTAATCTCCGTTTATAAGCATAATTCGAGCTTATTAAAAAAGGAAGGTGATAAGGTTCGCGCTGGAGAGGCAATCGCAATAATTGGAGAAACAGGTGAGTATTCTTCTGGCCCGCATTTGCATTTTGAAATGTGGAGGAAGGGAATTCCCATCAATCCAGAAACCTTTTTTTCCTTCGAATAAATGGCTAGAATTTCAATTTATACGGACGGTTCTTCTCTCGGGAATCCCGGTCCCGGAGGATACGGCCTTGTGATGGTATCCGGTGATCACAAAAAAGAGTTCTCGGAAGGCTTTAGGTACACTACCAATAATCGAATGGAGTTACTGAGTGTAATTGTAGGTCTTGAGCAAATAAAAGGGGGCGGTCATCAAGTTCTTGTCGTTTCCGACAGCAAGTATGTCGTAGACTCCGTGGAAAAGAAATGGGTTTTTGGCTGGCAAAAAAAGGGATTCAAAGGCAAGAAAAACATGGATCTATGGGTGCGTTTTTTGCGGATATACCCAAAAAATGATGTGAAGTTTCAATGGGTTAAAGGGCATGCAGGGCATCCTATGAATGAACGCTGTGACGAGTTGGCAGTTGAGGCAGCATCTGGTTCAAACCAAAAACAAGACGCTGCATTTGAAGTTGAAAGTGGCTTTAGACCTTAATTAATCTTCGTCTTCCTTAAACTCTTTAGACTCTTCTATCAAAGCAGATAAGCTTGCTCGTTTATTTCTGAGAACTGCCAATCGTTCTGTTTCATCGGAACTTACCTCTGGTTTCGCTTCGAAGATTTCAATTTGAGAACTATAATATGCTTTGGCCATTTCTAGACCTTGTACCGCAGAAATTCTAGACCACCAAGAAGATTCGTTTAAGGCAGCTTTGCCAAGGTGCTTGACTAAGGAATCATAAACCTTTTCGTTATCACATTTAGAGGCGAATTGAGCAAAATCATTATTAAACATATAAGCATCAACACCATCAAATTCCATTGCGTTTTCTTCGAAAAATTTAAGAGAAGTTTGGTCCCCGCATTTAGCGTGAATTCTTGAGGACCACAATAACAATTCTTTGTTTTCTTCTTGAGTGAATCTTTCAATGTGCTTAATTGCCTCACAAGCATTGCGATTCATGAGGATGGACAATGCAGATCTAAGAACCAAATATGAAGAGTCGGAAAGCGCATCGACAAATGGTTGAGAATAATTTACATCCTGGGCTGTAAGACTGTCTATTACGTCTAGAGCTAAAGATCGAACATCTGATTTTTTATCTGTGAGTATCAAAGATTCAAGTGCAAGCATTGCTGCGTTTGTGTCTAAGCCATCCACACCCAATAAACTTGCCCCAGCTATAGCTTTTGTTAACCAAAATTCTCGATTTTCAAGCAGAGAAAGCAACACCTTTTGATAATGCTCATTATCTCGATCGGGCATTATATTAATGGCTTTCATCGCCATGACTTTTCCTGAGGAGAGCCTACTGTTCTTAAGCTGATTCTCCCACGCCAGGTAAGGTTTGTTTTCTTTTACCTGCCAAAGCATATCTCCCTCAATGTCAAGAGCATACCAACTTGGAAAAGCTTCTAGATCAATAAAAAGCGTGTCGTCCTTTTGATCGACACACAAGCGCCTTTGAAGAATAGAATCGTCAATTCCAATTGAACAATTCACGTGAAACTTAAATGCTTCTTCTTGTTTTTGTGAAACCCTCACTTCAAGACTATTTGAAGCTGAATCAATGCTATAATCCACCTCCACAACTGGATGACCTTCGCGATAATACCATTGATCAAAAAACCACTTCAAATCCATTCCTGAGACTTCTTCCATAGCCAAACGCAAGTGATCATCCTCCACAGATTTAAACTCATTCTGAACTAAATAGTGATTAAGGCCCTGAAAGAAAAGGTCATCACCAACCTCCTTTCTTAGCATATGCACAACACGACCACCTTTCTGATAACTGTGTCTATCAAACAAATCATCTGCTTCTTGATAATGATATCTAATCAGCGATTTTGGGGATACACTTGCCTCAGATAAATAGGCCTCTAAGTCTAAGTTTAAATGATAACTCGCTTCATCAATTCCATATTTACGCACCTGCCATAGATACTCACCATAAGTAGCAAACCCTTCATTCATCGTTATCTGTGCCCAGCTTTCTGCCGTAATAAGGTCACCAAACCAATGATGAAACAACTCATGGGCAATCACATCTTCGTGTGTCCCATCTAGCATTTCGCGGGGTGTTTGCTGCACAAAATCACCATGAATCACAGCGCCAGTATTTTCCATTGCTCCGGACACAAAATCCTTAACCACTATCTGATGATACTTATCCCACGGATAATCATAGTGTAGTAGTTCAGAATAAAACTCGAGCATTTCAGGAGTGTTGCCAAAAATTTCATTTGCTAAACCCTCAAATTCATGATCAACGAAATACCAAACGTCCAAGTCTCTCCAATGATCCTTAACTATGGCAAAATCACCGACAGCAATCATAACTAAATAATTACTATGCTCTTTGTCTTGCTTCCAATAATCCGTTCGGGTACCATCGCCATTATCGGATGAATACATCAACTTACCATTTGACAAACTCACGAAGCTGCTATCAACCGTCAGAAATATTTCTTGAGAAAATTTTTCATTCGGCTTGTCGACACTCGGAAACCAACCTGAGTTATACTCTGTTTCGCCTTGAGACCAAATTTGCTGAGGTACACCCTCTTGATTTCCGTTGGAATTGATAAAATACAACCCTTGGCTTGAGGTTATTGCTCCTCCATTTCCCTTTTCCAAAAGAGTAGGGCGAGCGATATAACTTATCGACACCTCTAAAGTATCCTTAAGCTTGAGCGGATAAGCCAAGTAAATTCTAATTTTTTGCTGATCGTAAGTGTATTTTGGATTGTAAGACGAGTCCCCTTGAACAATCTCCATTTTTTCAAGCTCAAAGCCTCTAGCATCCAATGTCAATACTTCCTGAGGTTCAGCATATGAGGCTATTTGAAGTGTTGCTTTTCCATAAACTTCTTCTTTCTGCATTCCAAAGCTTAGATCAAGCTCTAGATGTATCACATCAATGAGGCGCTGGTCGGCAGGACGATATGGAAGTGGCTTTTCTAGCGAAAACTTTAAGTCCATGGTGTCGAGCACAATTGGATCCTCCGCGCTTAACCCTTTTTGGGACTTGCCTATTAATTGACAAGAAGAAATGGTCGAAATAATCAAAAGCCCCAATAAGAGCTTTAAATAACTGTAAAATGGCATGGTTCAAAGATGGCTATAATAGGTCTATTGATACCTTTGCTCTATGCAAGAAATAGTAATTGACGATCGTATCTACAGAGTAGAGGCCTCTCAACAAGAAAATGCTGTAGTTGTAAACGGAAAAACAGTTAAGGTAGATAGTGCCAAACTGGGAAACAATCGTTTCAATTTGATCATTGATGGGCGATCTATTAGTGTTGAAGTCATCTCGAATGAAGATAAAAATCCACAGATAAAAGTGGACGGCAAGCTTTACAGGCCTGTTGTAAAAGATGAGACAGACATCATGCTTGAAAAACTAGGTTTAAACATCAAGGCCAAGAAAGATGTTAAAGAGTTGAAGGCTCCAATGCCGGGGCTTGTATTAGATGTTAGAGTTTCGGCAGGACAAGAGGTTAAAGAAGGCGATCCTTTGATCGTTTTAGAAGCAATGAAAATGGAAAACATTCTCAAGTCACCTTCAGATGCAATCATTAAATCTATTGCTGTATCCAAGGGTGATGCAATCGATAAAAACACGTTATTAATATCATTTGAATAATTATGAAAACAAGAAATATATTCGGAACACTAGCAATAGTTATACTAGCAGCAGGTTGCGGTGGTAATACTGAACAAAAAGAAGTGGTTTCAGAAGAGCCGGTTGCTAAAGAAGAGGCCATTGAGACGTGTACTTATTCTCTAGGTCCTGATACTGCAGAGGTAATGTGGATTGCTTATAAATACACTGAAAGGGTTGGCGTGAAAGGAAGATTCGAAGAAGTTAATGTTGCCAATTCTGGAACAGGAAGTTCTATTTCTGATGTGCTCAAGGGCACAACGATAGAAATCAATACCGAGTCTTCAAATTCAGGAGATCCGACACGTGACCCTAAAATCAAAGAAACCTTTTTTGGTAGCTTAGAGAACGGACAAGAAATAACCGGTGAGCTAACTTCCGTTTCAGGAGATAATGTTTCGGGCCAAGTTGAAGCCAACATTACGATGAATGGTCTGACCAAACCTGTTTCGGGAGAATACAGCCTGAAAGACTCCGATCTAGAAATCAAGTTTCAACTAAGCGTTGAAACTTGGTCTGCATCTGAAGCTTTACATGCAATTAATAAAGTATGCGAAGACCTTCATAAAGGCGCAGATGGTAAAAGTATTCTTTGGCCAGATGTTACGGTCTACGTAAACACAACCCTGACTAAAGATTGCAACTAAGTCTTTAGAATTTTATTTCCACTTGAGTGAGGTCGATAAACTGCTGAACGCGGTTGTCGATCTCATTTTGTGTCAAGTTTTGAAGGCGCTCTGTTCCGAATTTCTCTACACAAAAGGACGCCATTGCTGAGCCATAAATTATAGCTCGTTTCATGTTCTCAAAGCTAATATCCTCCGATCTTGCAAGAAAGCCAATAAACCCACCAGCAAATGTATCTCCTGCGCCAGTAGGATCGAAAACCTCTTCTAGGGGCAAAGCAGGCGCAAAGAAAACCTCCTCATTATTGAAAAGTAAGGCTCCATGCTCCCCTTTCTTGATAATAAGATACTTTGGGCCCATTTTCAAAATTTTTCGCGCTGCCTTAACTAGAGAATATTCGCCCGATAAAATTCGTGCCTCCTCGTCATTTATAGTAACCACATCGACTTTTTTCAACACCTTCTTCAGATCGTCCAAAGCAATCTCCATCCAAAAGTTCATGGTATCAAGCACCACCAGCTTTGGACGGGAAGTCATTTGATCAATTACCGACATTTGCACCGCGGGAGTGAGGTTTCCAAGCATGAGAAAGTCAGCGTTTCTATCTTCTGCGGGCACGTTTGGTTCAAAATCAGCCAATACGTTAAGCTGCGTATCTAAAGTATCACGAGTATTCATGTCATTATGATACTTTCCAGACCAGTAAAACGATTTTTCACCTTTTTTCATCTCGACTCCATCGAGTCTTAATCCTCTTGATTTTAAGTCGGTAATAAACTCTTGCGGGAAGTCTTCTCCAATTACACTCACCATTTGGATGTTCTTAGCAAGATAACTTGCCGACAAACCTATGTATGTAGCCGCACCACCTACTATCCGTTCAGCCTTTCCAAAAGGGGTTTCCAAAGAATCAAATGCCATTGTACCAACTACTACCGTGCTCATAACGCCTTATTTTTAATTTGCCGCAAAAGTGGTTATTTGAACTTTAAAAATTGCACTTGCGAGATTGATAGTTCTGCAGTAATATTGCAGCCCTTTTAAAAATAAGGAAAATCATCTTCCTCCTTAGCTCAGTTGGTTAGAGCATCTGACTGTTAATCAGAGGGTCCTTGGTTCGAGCCCAAGAGGAGGAGCGTTATGCCTCAGTCACAAGACTGGGGCTTTTTTATCTCATATCTTTCATCTTGGGCAATACGCCTCCCGGAAAAAGATCTGACTCATTTCTTGGTTGTTGAGCGCGATCCAAGTCTCTTTTTTTCTTACCGAAAGGATCTCGCTTCTTTTTAGACTTTTTCGGTTTAGACTTTTTATTTGGGTCTCTTGAAAATATTCTAAAGCGTTCGCCAATAAAACGGTTGCCAACCCTTTTCTTAGTTACTCTGCCTGATGTAATATCATCTTCACTATGCTCCTTCTCCGAAACTCCCGATGAAAAATGATCTGACTGAAACCCTCTCTTTTTTGAAGTACTTGATTTTGAAAAAAAATCCCCTGGCTCTGACCTTTTGGCTTTAAAAATCCCTTTTGAAAAAAAGTCTGGTTGCTGAGTTCGCGCTTTTTCTTTCTCCAGAGCTTTGTTAAAAAAGGACGGTAACTGACTTCTCTCTGTAATCTTTTCCAGCGTCTTGGCATAAAAGTCTGGGAGTAAAGGGTTCTTTTTTTTTGGGTTTCCGCGTTCCTTTTTTGCAAAAGCACTTTTTAAAAGTGCTCGTTCTTTTGTTTTAAGCTTCTTTCCGAAAAAGTCAGAAAGCTTTGTGTCATCTTCTTGGGAAATTCCTAAATGACATAAAGTGAGAATAATTAATATGGAGAGGAGTTGTTTCACGCGAATCAATCCAAGCTAAGGTAGTTCCTTTAGCTGTCTAATAAATATATTGACTCTACTTGGGTAATTCCAAAGTGCTGCTGGAACCGCTCTAACTCAACATTGAAAACATCTTTAGATTGGAATGAATCGGTTTTCTTTCGACTGGAGCCTACTTCTCCTATTCCCAATCTTATGAGCTGGCTAACGGAACTATCATCAGCCATTTTAATTACCATTTGGGAATCACAGACCCCTAAATCATGCGAAACTATAACGAGAGGGATTAATGGATTAAGACTAAGCTCTCCTTGCGTTAAATAGGCGTAATATGCCGCTAGGCGATGAAAGAGCTGTGGAATCGCGAGCTGCTCTTTTAATGATTTTTGCATTAATTCTAAGGTGAACATCCAAAGCGCAGATTCCTGACCATTTGGCCTGTCTGTGGGGACACTGGGGTCCCAACCCACGTCTGTGAGTGTATACAAGGATGTGTTTGGCTTTTGTTTAGCGCTAAAAACAATGAAGCTACCAGTTTGAAGCCTCATCAATCCTTTAGACTTAGCCACTCTTCCAAAAAGTGAAATCAGACCATTATCTAATGTGAAACACTGGTAAATACGTGCCGAATCGGAGTAAGGAATAACGCGCAATACAAGACCCTTGTCCTTTAGCATTTGATTTAGTTCAAAATCATAATCTTGGCTATTGCTCCTCCAGATCCATCGCGAGATGCAGCGAAAACCAAATAGACACCTGTGCTTACTTTTTCTCCGTTCCGATTCTTTCCATTCCAAATTGCAGTTCCTCCCTGGCTTACGGTCTCAAATATCAAATTTCCGGCAGCATCAGTTATGCGAACCGGAGCATCAGCTGTAAGGTTAGTGAAGGTAATGGGCCCAGAATACCCTGGCTTAACAGGATTTGGAACAACCTTAATTTCGTCCAAAGCCTCTTGAGGCTCAGAGGCATCAGGTTGATAAGAAAGTAACCCGTTTTCAGTAGCAATAAATAATTCTCCTGTTTTAGGTATAATCGCTAAGTCTGTCACCACATCGCTGAGAAGTGGGCTTTCTGATTGAGTAAATCTCACAATTTCCTCTTGTCCATCTGCAGAAATTAAAAACAGTCCTGCTCCGTTTGGAGCAACCCACTTTCTATTAGCGCCATCAACGGCTATGGACATGACCGCATCCGTTTCAAATAAATATCCATTGTATCCGTCTTGATTAACTATTACTCGCTGAACACCTTCAAAATTTCCCTCAAAAACACTTGAAGGATTATAGATTATTCCTATCCCTTCGTCCGTTCCAATCCATAATTCACCGTCCCGGTCTTCAGCAAAACAGTTTACATTGTTATTTGGCAGGCTTCCTTCAGCAGGATTTGAATTGATAATTTTATACTGATCGTCTGCAAAGTCAGTTGGGGTGTCCCCTGGGTCATAGATCACAATTCCAGACTCCTTCAATGAAAATACTAAGTATCCGTTGGACAACCTCAACAAATTAAACACAATCGGACGGGTAAATTCTGGCAAGGCTACTCCGTACCAATTTCCCTCAATATCCAGCAAACTCAGTGTGCTGTTACTCACACTGTTTAACATCCAAAGGTTATCTTCATCATCCTTTTCAATTCCTCTAATACCATAGTAGCCATCAACTGCATCTCCGATTTGATTAGTCGAATCACTGTAATACTCCAAAAGGTCATTATTCGAATCTAGAATCATCAACCCACTTCTATCTAATGTGACATATTTTTTATCATCAATTAAAGCTATGTCAACCGGATTATTGGCATTGTCGTTTTGCGGATACAACAGCAGCTTAGAAGACCAACCTTGCTCATTATCATACCTGAATAAAAAGGGAGTGTTAAATGTTGCGCTGTTCCCGCCTGTCAAACCATATATCACATTGTCTATTTCGCGCAACTCACTAATCGCGCCTCTGCTTGGTGAGGACAAACCAAAAACAACCGCATTTTCCGAATCAGAAAAACTACTCAAAACTCCGCCATAACTGCGATCAGCAATAATAATGCTATCTCCACCAGAATAAAATGACGCCTTTACCGCGTCTACTCCAGAGTTATAGAAGTATTCATCAATAATACCTAATTGAT
Organism: uncultured Flavobacteriales bacterium; assembly: GCA_905479105.1. Lineage (GTDB taxonomy): Bacteria > Bacteroidota > Bacteroidia > Flavobacteriales_G > Salibacteraceae > SHAN690. Next base: position 645,447 of record CAJQLE010000001.1, on the reverse strand, counting down.
TAAACTCGTGATCTAACAATTCATATCTATCACGCCTAGTAACAAGAATAAAATCATCACTCACATCAATGTAACGCATCTCTGTATTTGCCAATTCTGTTTGCGCAACAAACTGATTATTGACCAGTTGAAAGATTGTATCATTATTGTCTATTGGATTAGCATAAAGAAGATATAGATCTCCTTCGATGCTAAAGAAATTAGAAATATTTTCAAGCTTACGGTCAAATTGAAGAAGCTCAGGACTAGGAGACAAAAACAATTCGCTCATTGAGCTTTTAAACACACCTAACTCGTTGGAGAAATAAAGGTCATTATTAAAAACAACCCCCTCGTCCATTCCTGTATTCTGACCGTCAATATTTATAAGACTATACTCTAGAATATTCAAGGAGCTCAATTCCATGCGCACAGCACCTACGCCAGTTAATATTAAGGCTGTCTGATCTTCAAAAATTATATCATTTATAACTTTGTCACCAACAATTGCAGCATTAGCAATAGCTGGCTGATTGGTCACGTTATTTCTGACATCTATTATATCCAAACTTCCATCTTGATAACCAACAATGCACATTCCATTTAAGTCAGAGCATCTAAACGAGGAGATGCCTGTTTGGGAAAGGTGATTGATTTTAGAAAGGTCTTGTATGGATTCGTCCGACCTATCATAAACAACCAAACCATATCTATTGGCTCCAAAGATTTTAGAGTCAAGATGTTCGATCATCGTAAAATTACTCTTCGGCAAATGTGATCTCCACGAACCAACACTTGTTTGAGCTAGCAATGAACCTCCACATATAAGTAGCAAAACCAAAATGAAGTTTTTCATCTCACAAAAACGAATCACGGGCCAAATATTGCCCTCCAATTTTAACTCCCTGTTTCTCAATGTATTATGAAATTTAATTCTAATGCAATATCTCCCCCTCCCCTAGGTGCCGACATCAAATCACACCCGAAAAGGATTAGGGGGCCTATTCTGTTGTTTCATGTGAAACATTCCGATTTAAGGCCACCATCAACACAGAAATATCAGATGGCTTCACCCCAGGCACACGGCTTGCTTGACCAAGATTCAAAGGCCTAATCCTATCAAGTTTCTGCCTTGACTCAATCGACATTGATTCTTGCATCATATAACCAAACTCGACAGGAATCTTCATTTTATCCAAAGAAAGCATTTTAGAAGCCATCTCATTCTCGCGCTCAATATATCCTTTGTACTTCAATAATATCTCCGCAGATTCAATCACTTCTCTTCCAATTCGCTCCTTACCAATTAAGTCATTGTAATGACTACTCAAGTCAAGTAATTCAATTGCATGAATATTTGGCCTTGTAATCACAGAAGAAACCTTCACGGTTTGTTCTAGCGGAGCAGATTCCTTTGACACTAAAAATCCATTCGCTTCATTTGCAGTCAAACTTGCCTTGCTCATGGCTTTAAAAACACGCTTTCTTTGATCAAGAAATTTATCCAAATCTCTTACTCGCTTTTCACTTGCCAAACCAAGTTCGTATGACTTTTGTGTCAGCCTTTCAGCCGCACTATCTTGCCTCAGCGAAATCCGATATTCTGCTCTAGAGGTAAACATTCGATATGGTTCATCCGTACCCTTAGTTATCAAATCGTCTATCAAAACTCCTATATAGGCGTCTTTCCTTCCAAGTATAAATGGATCCTTTTCCTTGACCTTTAAGTGTGCATTCATACCTGCTAATAAACCTTGAGCCGCTGCCTCTTCATATCCTGTTGTACCATTAATCTGACCGGCAAAAAACAAGCCATCGACAATCTTTGTCTCTAAGGTAAGCTTGAGTTGTGTCGGAGGAAAATAATCATACTCAATAGCATATCCTGGCCTGAACATAAGTGCGCTTTCGAATCCTGGTATCAACCTTATGGCTTTGTATTGGACATCCAGTGGTAAAGAAGTCGAAAACCCATTGACATAAACTTCATGCGTATTCCATCCTTCTGGTTCTACAAAAATCTGATGTCGATCCTTATCCGCAAAACGATGTATTTTATCCTCAATTGAAGGACAATATCTCGGTCCAACAGAATCAATTTGACCATTATACATTGGAGACAGATTGATACTGTCTCCTACTACCTCATGAACAGCACTATTGGTATACGTAACATGACATGACAACTGATTTTTCAGCTTGCTAGTTCCCAAAAAAGAAAACTTAAAAGGATCATTATCTCCAGGCTGAACCTCCATCTTCGAATAATCAAGAGATCTTCCATCTATTCTAGGTGGTGTGCCCGTCTTCATCCTTCCGTTCTCAAAGCCCAAAGAGACAAGTTGCTCTGTGATACCCGTTGAGGCCTTTTCTCCCATTCGACCTCCACCCAACATCTTTGAACCAACATGTATAAGGCCATTCATAAACGTTCCAGACGTGAGTATAACACTCTTACTCACAAACCTCAAACCTAGTGTCGTACTGACACCTCTTAGCCTATCTCCCTCAATAATGAGAGAGGACACCGAATCCTGCCAGAAAAAAAGATTAGGAGTATCTTCAAGCATCTCTCGCCATCGCGTGGTAAATAGAGCACGATCATTCTGAGTGCGTGGACTCCACATTGCCGGGCCTTTAGACCTGTTAAGCATCCTAAACTGAACCGAGCTATAATCACTAACTAGGCCTGAATAACCGCCTAAAGCATCAATCTCCCTCACCATTTGACCCTTTGCCACACCTCCCATAGCAGGATTGCACGACATCTGAGCAAACTTTGTCATGTCCATCGTAATCAACAATGTCTTGGACCCCATATTCGCGGCCGCTGCTGCCGCTTCGCAACCAGCATGTCCAGCGCCAACTACTATAACATCAAAATTCTCCTTCTCCATGTTTCACATGAAACCTTTAGTCCCAATTAATTTTAAATATTTCTCCTCATTCCGCGTCATAAAATTCTTCTCTTCGACAGTGTGATCATCTAGACCTGCCAAGTGAAGAACACCATGAACTATTAACCTTACCAACTCATTATCAACCTCTACGCCAAATTCCAAAGCATTTTCCACCATCACCTCCTCATTAATATAGATCTCGCCATTCATTACAACTTCTTCATCGTATTCAAAAGTAAGAATGTCAGTAGGGTAATCATGACCTAAATGCCTAACATTCAACAATGTATGTTCATCTGTCTTCAGAATTATTATATTCAACCACCCTATAAATACTTCGAAATCAGTATTGATGGATGAGCGAACAAAATCAGCAATTTGAAGAATCGTTCCTTCCTCAAATTTTAAACTTCCTTCATTAAATATTTCAATTGGATAATCCTTCATGAGGACGCAAAATTACGCCTCTAAGGAAACTGGAGTGTCTGATGAGAATTTCATCACAACCTTAGAGCCATTATTTTCATACTCCAGGCTATCAGACAAATTCTTCATAATGAAAATTCCTCTTCCACTACCTTTCTCAATGTTCGTTGGATCAGTTGGATCGGGTAAATTCAAAAAGTCAAACCCTTCTCCAGAATCTGACACCTCAACGATAATTTCCTTTTCGGTAATTTCAATCTCAAACAACACTTTTTGATCAGAATCCTTAGTAGCCCCATGATTCATAGCGTTCAGAACGGCTTCAGTTGACGCCACAATCACATTACCGTAATTAACATCCGTCAAACCTCCATCCTCATATAGCTTATCTATAGCATTTTCTACTTTAGACAATTCCTCAATGGACGCCATAATCTCTATTGAAAGTTTTGTACTCAACTAGTTCGTTTGAAAGTTACTAAAGTAGCGGTTTACTTCATTTCTATAAAAAGATTTCAAAGAAGGTGGCATTGTCTTATACAATTCCAACTCTGACTTTTTCTCCAATTCAAATTTATTCCAAATTTCTTCAGGGATAACAAAATCAGTCACGGGACTTTTTGACTCACGCCTTTGCTCGTATTCTCTCTCGCGATCAGCCTTTTCTGACTCCAAAAGCTTCGTCATTATATCCTGTTGACGCTTCATTGTCTCTGATGATATTTTCTGAAACAGAATATCCTCTTCTGTTTGTTCCATCATCTTTTCGATCTCTTTTAAATCCTTACCTGAACCACCACCATTTCCATTCAGAGACTCACTCATTTCCCTTATTTGCTTTCTCATCGCTGCTTGTTGCGCAGCCATTTGAGCAATTTCTTTACTCAATCCTCCCCCAAGGCCCCCTTGCCCACTAGCTCCGTTTTCCTGACCCGGTTTTTGTCCTGGCTTTTTTCCATTAGGGTTTTCACCCTTTTCTAGTGCTTTCTTTAATGCCTCTAATTGTTTATTCAAACTCTCTTGCATCTTTTTCATATCCGAAGCAGAAGGCTTACCGCCTTTCCCACTTCCTGGTTTATCACACTTACCATTCCCTTTAGTCATGGGTGCCATTTGTTTTTGCATGTTTTGAATGATCTCATCAAAAAGCAATGCCAAATTATTGAGAGACGTCATAGCATACTGCTGTCTTTCTAGAGTCATCGCTTTATATTGATCTTCTCTATTGGGCGGCTGATCACTCATGTGGCTTAACGACTTCGCCATGCTATACTTAACCGCTGTCATTTCATCATTGATGACTTTTCCAATCTGTGGTACGCGTTTACTTAAGGCCAGCAAAGAGTCCTCGACAACCTTCGTGTCGTCCACCAAGTTTTTTTGACTCTTTGTAAGCTCAACAAACTTCGGGTCACTACCTTTCACTGGTTTCAAATCTTGCATGACTTGTTCTTGAGAAATAGACAAATCCAAAATATTCTCAAGCAACTGTCTCATATCCTCCAAGTTCTCGGCTTCCCGACCTTGCGCCTGTTCTTCCTGAAAAGAAGTCAAAGCCTCCTTCATTTGCTCCATTTTATCCCTTGCCTCTCCTTGCTTTGTTGATGCCTTCCCTTCATTACCCTTATCCAATTCCTCCTTTGCTTCATCCATATCCTCATTGGCACCTTCTGCTAATTCTTCCGTTTCCGGCAGTGAATTTGGCTCCTCAAGGGATTGATTCAAGTCTTCCATGTTCTGGAGTTCTTCTTGAAGCTTTTCAGCTCGCTCATTTAACTCCTCCTGATCTTTTGCCAATTCTTCTTTTGAAAGGTCTTTGTTTTCGGTTTTATCTTTTAAGTCAGACTGATCCTTGATTAGCTCATCCAACCGCTCAATATTCTCTTCAACTTTTTTCTCAAATTCCAATTGCTTGAATAATTCCAACGTTCGGTCCAATTCCTTTTCGAGCTGCTCATTATTTAAATCCATCTGCTCAAGTTTCTCAAGCATATCAGTCTTATTCATCTCTTCCAACAAACGATTCATTTCCTCGTATTTCTCCTTAAACTCATCATCAAAAAGCTTTTCAAACATCTCCTGAATCATCTCTTGCTTTTGCATCAACTCTTCCGAGTACCGATTAAATTTTTCATTTTGACGCTCCTGTATTCTTTGTTCCTGAGCTTTCCGCTCCAAGTTCTCCATCATTTTCTTCTGCCTGTCAAGCATCTCCTTGAGCGCCTCACGATCTTGCCAATCAGGTTTCTTCTTATCCAATAAATCCTTCCGAAGATCTTCCAGTTCCTTTTTCATCTTATCCAGATCAGAAGATGATTCAGATAATGCAGATTTCGTTTTAGAGGCTCTTTCACTGCTTTCTTCATTCAACTCTTCAAGAGATGGGACTTTTAAAGACCATGTTCTTGAACGACTGGATTTCGAGCCATTTACACCATCATTATCCCATACCTCAAAATAATAGATCAACTCTTCCCCCGGTTCATTGATCAAAGAGTCTGGATTCCATGCAAATGAAAATCCTTGATCAAGCATCTCAGCATTGTAGGGCAGGCTTTCATTAAAAACAACAACTCCACCAATCTTAGATATAAAATTTAGTTCAGTGATTCCATAATCATCACTCAACCTACCCTGGAAATAAAAGTTGCCTGCGGATGTGTCTAGACGCTCCTCAACCGTTATCAAAGGATTTGCGTCACGGATAACGCTTATAACGACTTGCCCTGTATCAATAAGTCCCTTATCGTTCTTCAAACCTATTTTCAAAAGTGCTGAATTCATAAACCTTTGATCTATCAGTAGTGTATTTTCATCCCCAAGACCTTCTACCCGCAAGGAGTCAACAGTAACTACTCGAGTATTTGAATTCTTTATATCAAATTTCCACTTTATCTGAGTACCCTCTGGTATAACTAGTTTAGTCCTATTTACAACGGTTTCATTTGATTTTTTGGTGTACTCAGGAAAGTTTAAATAAGCCTCATTTCTTAAAAGCTTTGGCTTAGGAATTGCTAACAATGTAAAGTCCTGAGAATAAACCGAAGCACCTCGCAACTGAAACTGTTTGTCATTTCGCACATTATTAAACTCAAAAACAAATACACCCATTGAAATGGGTTTCATACGAAATTCAGTTCCATCAACAACCAAGAAAACATTGTTTGGTATTACATTCCCCTTTGTCTGCACTTCCAACTCAAAAGAGGCTCCCTCTGCAACTTCTAAACTACCATTTTTTATCTCAAAGGAAAAAGGTGCTGGAGGAATAAAGCTTTGACTGTAACCAAAAATTCGAGAAGTACTATCTGATAATATACTGCTATCCCACATAAAAATAAAGACGGCAAACAGCATTGGAATTAATGTTAGGCCAATCCATCTAAAGCTTGATTTAAGCTCAACAGCATCAGAAAATCTAAACCCACTCAATTGTTCAGCCTTCTGCAAAAGACCCGCTTTGGCAAGCGCATTCTCCTTCTGTTTTAATGTAGCCTCAAGACTCAAAATATTCTTCAATCGATCTTCAATTGAAGCAATCTTACGGCCAATATCATCCGCTGCTTCACTGGAGTTTTTCTGTGCTAATACACCAAAATATCTCAGCGCAGGAATTCCAATTTGAATAACAACCAAACCAATAGCTATAAACGCAAAGCCATAGAAAAGAATCATTCTTACATCAGAGCCAAAGCGAAAAACATATTCCAACAAAGAAAACACCACCCACAAAAGACCTAAAAGGCCTGTTGTTATTAGTAAACCACTAATAATCTGACTTAGGTAAACACGCTTCAAATAGGCGTGAATATTCTGCTTTAGTTTGACTAACCCATCCATTGATTCATTCAAAGATATTAACCAAAAACATCATGTGCTGTTAACGCGGGTTAAAGAAAATCTTTCAAAAGACATATGGGTAAAAGGACTATCTATCTTTGCCGCCCTAAAAAGTAAAAGCTGTGAGAGACGTAAAAGTGAGATTTGCCCCGAGCCCAACAGGCCCCTTGCATATGGGAGGCGTGCGTACTGCACTATTTAATTACTTGTTTGCAAAAGCTAATAATGGCAAATTCATACTAAGAATAGAAGATACTGACCAAAATCGTTTTGTGCCAGGAGCAGAAAAATATATTAAAGAAGCTCTTGAATGGGTCGGAATGCACACCGATGAAGATCCTTGGAAAGGCGGTGATTTTGGCCCATACCGTCAGTCTGAAAGAAAGCCAATGTATCGTCAATATGCTGATCAATTGATTGAGGCAGGACACGCCTATTATGCCTTTGACACGGCTGAGGAACTCACTGAAATGCGCGAACGGTTGAAGAGGGCCAAGGTTCCAAACCCACAATATAACGCTGCAATTCGCATGACAATGAAGAACTCATTAACCATGTCTGCAGACGAGGTAAAAGCTAAATTGGATGGCGGTGATCCTTACACAATTCGAGTAAAAATACCCCGCAATGAAGAGGTTCGTTTTCAAGATATAATCAGGGGCTGGGTGCAAGTAAACACCTCAAGTTTAGACGATAAAGTCCTTTTCAAGTCAGACGGAATGCCAACATATCACCTTGCTAATATCGTTGATGATTACACAATGAAAATTTCTCATGTAATTCGTGGTGAAGAATGGTTGCCCTCTGCTCCTTTACACGTCTTGCTATATCGTTTTCTCGGATGGGAGAAACAGCGGCCTGAATTTGCTCACTTACCTTTGATTCTTCGTCCGGACGGAAATGGAAAGCTAAGCAAGCGCGATGGCGATCGTTTAGGTTTTCCGGTCTTTCCTCTAGAATGGAAAGATCCTGCTACAGGAGAAATTGCATCTGGTTATCGTGAAAAGGGTTTTTTTCCTGAAGCTTTCATAAATATGCTCGCCTTCTTAGGTTGGAATCCTGGTACAGAACAAGAGTTGTTTTCAATGGACGAATTAATCGCTTCTTTCAAACTAGAGCGGGTTGGTAAGTCTGGAGCCAAATTTGACGCGGATAAAACACGCTGGTATAACCAACAATACTTGAGAAGCAAACCAAACGAAGAATTGGTAAGCCTTCTCATTCCTCATCTTGATAAAGCCTCTATTGAGTACTCTTCTCAAAAACTCGTTGCGTTTGTTGATCTGATGAAAGAGAGAGCCGTTTTTGTTGAAGATATGCTCGAAGGAAGGTATTTATACGAAAAGCCTATCAGTTTTGATGAACAAGTGATTTCAAAAAAATGGAAAGACACATCAGCAGATACTATCTCAGAAATCACCAATCGCTTCGAGGCCTCAAGCTTTGACCCTGAAGAGTTGAACGAAATATTTTCGGCATTCTTAAAAGAAAAAGAATTGGGAATGGGCGCTGTTTTGCCCTTATTAAGAGTTCTACTTTCAGGAAAAGGTACTGGGCCGAGTTTATTCGATATCATGGCATTCCTGGGAAAGCAAGAAAGTATAGCGAGGCTTAAGGATGGTGTCCAATCATTATCTAATGGATAAAGTCACAATAAAGGGTTTAAGCTTTCACGCTAGACATGGTTGTCATAAAGAAGAACGACTCACTGGCGGTAACTTTGAAGCTGATATAGACATTTACGTTGATAATTCAACTGCTTCAAAAACAGATAAGATTGAAGATGCTGTTGATTACGTAAGGGTAATGGAAATAGCAGAGCGTGTTTTTTCTCAACCTAAAAATCTAATAGAAAGTGTTGCCAGTATTTTGGGAGAAGAGCTCTTAAAATCATTCTCAACTGCTTCGCGTATTGATATACAGATAAAAAAGTTGGGTCCCCCTGTGCGTCATCAGTTAGAATATGTTGCCGTATCAACTTCTATTGAAAGAAAACAGAATAATTAGTTAAATTCGCGCCCTTAATAGGTCTCGTGGCCGAGTGGCTAGGCAATGGTCTGCAAAACCATGTACAGCGGTTCGAATCCGCTCGAGACCTCACTTATAAATCTAAAACCTCGAACTCTTTCGAGGTTTTTTTGTTTGAGCTCGTTATGAATAGACTTTTACTTTTTGTGATATTATCAGGAGTAGTTTTGCTCTTTGATATATACGCCTACCAAGGACTAAAGGTGGCTATTAATGGATTTCCAGGGATGGTTCAGAAAATACTAAAAGTCACTTTTTGGGGCTTAACGGTCTTAACTCTTTTATCATTTATCCTTTATGAGCCCCTTTCGTCAAGTGAGAAAGGAAGAAAAGTTCTCATGATTATTGCTACGATAGGTGTAGCCAATATTCTAGGTAAGTTCCTCTTTGCGCTCATTTTAATCCTAGATGATATTATTCGCTTGGGTAAATACAGTTGGAGAAAGCTAAACCCTTCACTTGCAGAAACCGAACAAGGTGTTTCAAGAAATGAGTTTCTCGCAAGTATTGGTGCCGTTTCTGCAGCTATCCCACTCTTAACCATGGGATGGGGCGTGCTTAGTGGCGCTCATGACTATACCGTGCGAAAAAGAAAGCTAAAAATCAAAAACCTTCCCTCTCCATTCGAAGGATATAAGATTCTTCAAATTTCAGACATCCACATGGGTAGTTTTTGGAGTAAGCCTGCCGTAATAAAAGGAGTGGAGCTCATCAACCAACAAAATGCTGATGCTGTGTTTTTCACAGGTGACTTAGTTAACAACAAGGCTAATGAGTTGGATGGCTGGACGGATGTTTTCTCAAAAATTCAAAGTAAAGACGGCATCTTTAGTGTACTGGGAAATCATGATTATGGTGACTATGTGCCTTGGGAAAATGAACAGCAAAAAGTAGATAACCTAAACACCCTGGTTCAAAGACAGAGAACAGAATTAGGATGGGATTTATTGATCAACGAAAGCAGACGTATAATAAGGGGGGCAGACAGTCTATGCGTTATTGGTATTGAAAACTGGGGGGCCAAAGGCAGGTTCCCTAAATATGGAGATATGTCCAAGGCTATGGAAGGAACAGAGGGTGAGTCTGTTAAATTGCTCTTATCTCACGATCCGAGTCATTGGAAAGAGGAAATTGTAAAGAAATATCAAGATATAGACGTTATGTTTTCAGGACATACCCATGGTATGCAGTTTGGAATTGAAGTGGGAAGCGTAAAGTGGAGTCCTGTAAAGTATTTTTATCCTGAATGGGCCGACCTTTACAAGGATGGAGAGCAGCAACTTTATGTCAATCGCGGGTTTGGTTATATAGGATATCCTGGTAGATTTGGAATTTTACCTGAAATATCGGTATTCACCTTGACCAAGGCCTAAAGCATCTCGTCTCTAAGGGAGTTAATTGTCCCTTACCTTTGTGCATTATTGATTTGCAGGATTGAATCTAACTTTCACATATCGTTTCTTTATTCTCTTGATTTGGCTCCTGCCATTATCACTAATAACCCACGCTCAAAAGCTTAACAAGCCCAGGCTAAGTAAAGGCCCAACCAACAAGAGCTATTCAGACCCTAAACTAAAAGACAGCCCGATTGATTGGAAGGCAACCCGTCTGGAATTCATGTTAGGGGCTGGTCCTTCTGCGTTTTTAGGGGATCTTGGTGGGCAAGACGGTGTAGGTCAACCTTTTGTTTTTGACCTAGAACCCACTATGACTCGCTACAGTGCTTCAGTTGGAGCGCGTTATTTTTTAAGAGAGTATCAAGCAATTCGCGGATATCTAACCTATGGAGAGGTTAGGGGTGACGATGCACTGACGACATATCCAAATAGGCGCTATCGAAACATCAATTTCAAGTCACCTATCATAGAGGTCTCAGCAATATATGAGCTGCACCTCATCAAACCTTCGTACATCCATTTATCAGGCGCAAATACTACAAAGATCTTTGATGGAAATAGGTTTGGAGCTTATATAAGTGGGGGAGCCGGATTCTTTTATTTCAACCCCAAAGGAAAATTAGACAATCAATATTACGCTCTTCAACCATTAAATACGGCCGGTCAGGGATTTCTAGACGGCCCAGACCCTTACAGACGAATTGCCCTAGCATTCCCATTAGGTGGGGGCGTTTACATGCTTTTAAATAAGAATTTCACTTTAGGATTAGATTTCGCGTACCGCTGGACAACTACAGACTATATAGATGACGCCAGCGGCTACTATTACGACAACAGTAAAATCCTCGAGCGTGACGGTAAACTCGCGGCCTATTTCGCCAACCCGAGCACATCTTTGTCTGATGTGCCAAACTCAGATTGGTATACAGAAAATCAACCCCGTGGAAACCCAAAAAACAAAGACACCTATATGTTTCTGCAGGTGACGCTAAGCAAATCATTTACGACTGCTGTCACCAATCGAAAGTTTCGCCAAAGCAAGGGTTTAAAAGGGCGGTCTTATAAGTCGAAGAAAATTAAAACTTCTAAAAGAAAATTCAGAGCGCCCAATTTGAAGTTTGGAAAGAAGCGAAAAAAGAATAAAGTAATTTCCTTTTAAATCCTATAGGATAAGGATAATTGAAAATCGACCATTTGATTTGGTTCTTTTGGCAAGTAAAAATCACTGTTTCTATCGTAAACACTAGTCACGGGTAACATCGCTCGTAAATCTCCAGAAAGCCTATCAGACAGAGCGTATTCGTAGCCTGCAATAAGTCCAAATCGCAAGGAACTTAAGCCTTCAGTTGAGGAAGTTGGTCCTAATTCAAGAGTACCATTTACGTAATCCCGGCCTCCATATACCATATACGAATCGTTTTGAGCGCTCATCAAGTAATCAGCATAACCACCTACTGAAGCATTTGATGCTGCTCCGAGCTTGACGTGTATCAAAGCCGGCACATGTATATAATTCATTTGAGTAGCAACAAGGCTTTCACGAACCCTTGCAGAAGAGGCTATAGCAACTATATCATTAGCTATACCATTAGATGAAGACAGCAAGGAGACTAGCGGGTCCAAGTCAATATTTTTTGACCTTTCAATCCCATTTCCAGAACGATTAAGATATCCTGCCTCAACCGTAACAAAAGCTTTTGAAGAAACCGCGAAGGAATACCCCAAAGACAAAACACCATTGATCCGAGCTTTTGCTGAACTTATCTCCGTATTTGACTCCCCACTGCCGATTCGAGCACCGGCTCTAATAAAGACACTTCTCGCTTTAATAAAAGTAATATGCTCATTAGTCAAATCTAATGGTATGTCTCGCTCTTCAACACCTGATAAACTATAAGATAACTCTAATAGGGACATTTTTTCAACTCCCACTCGAAGATCGTTGGTCCGCCTTTCATCCCTTTGAAAACTTAGGGTGTTTTTTGATTCTAGAACATCTGTCTCCAAATACTCTTTCTCACTATTATCAATGCTTTCTGTAACTATGGCCGCCATTGATTCCTTATAAGAATCAGATTGCTCATCCCCAACAAAAACAAATTCATCATTAGAATGAAACGCATTTTGAATAATCTCATCCTGACTTAACGGTGATTGAATAATCTCCTGTTGAGAGTAGCCATTAAATTCTGCTGGCGTTCCGACATTGTTATCCTGAGAAGTAAACAGCGCTATACCCATAATTCCAGCTACCGAAGCCACCATCCCCCATGTCGAAGCAAACGACCCTGAGGAGGAAATACCTGACCCTGATGAAACTGACGCTCCCACATCAAACTTCGCCCACTGCGCAGCTGGATCAAAAGAATGATCCTTGAGGCCATCAAATCGCTCGCGAAAAACTTTATCTAACTCTTCTGAATTATTGCTATCCATACATCATTGAAATTTCAGGATAAACCTCTTTTAACCTCGACTGGATTTGCTTTCTAGCTGAAGACAAGTGCCACTTTGATGTGCCCACTGAAATATTGAGTTTATCCGCAATCTCTTTGTGGCTAAAACCATCAATGACAAACAAATTAAAAACTGCCTTACTTACGGGCGATATCTCCCCAATCACCCCCATGAGCTCCTCAATAGAAAGGTTGTTTATTCCATCATTATAAACTTTGTGGGCAGGCATTATAGCATCAAAAGAAAAAACATCTCTATAACGCTTACTTGATCGAAGATGATCCAGCGCAGTATTAATAATAATTCGCTTGCACCAGCCTTCAAATGAATTCTCAAAATGGTATTGATCGATCTTTTTAAAGATCTTCATATAACCTTGGTTCAAAACGTCCAAGGCCTCCTCATCATCCTTAATATACCTTCTCAGTATGGCGAGCATAAGGGGATAAAACGTCTCATAAATTGTCCTTTGAGCGTTCTTATCTTGCTTTACGCATGCACGTATGACGTCTTCTGTGATCATGAATCTATTTAAAGACGAGAATCACAACTAAATAGTTGTTATTTAAATTTAATAACGCTTGCCTTTCTCAAGCTGCTTCCTTCCATTATAACAATAGCATCCATGTCAGGATATGTGTTCTTAGAGATTTTTCCGATCTCCGTTATGAGCTCTTCAATGTCCTTTGACCTAAAAGTAACTGGTGTTTCTACTCGTCCTAACAAGGTATATTCCTTTGATGGATTATTCTGTAGAAAGATCATCATGCCGTTTCGTTCAACGGCCTTAGAAAGTTTAAAAGCTTCATCAACTTGAGGTTCTCCTCTAGAGCTTCCTCTTCTTCTTTTAGCCTTAGGATCTCGATAAAACTGAATAGCATCTGCTTTACACATCCCCTTTCCTGGTCTAAAAATCAACGCATCAAACTCTTCGTAATTCTTTCTTGCTTGCTTTAGCACATGATCAAGTAAAGGATCAATATCATCAGGACTAAAAGATGAGCATTCAACTGTACCCAAGTGTCTGTATGAGCTCGCTGGCATAGCCTCTATGAAAAACACAACTCCGTCCCGATCATTGGCAATGCCTTCAACTTGGGCCGAAACCTTTAACGAAAAAATGATAATAAAAGACGAAATAGCTAACGTTCGAAATAATCGCATATAATTTAATTAAGTTCTTCAAATTAACGGAATCTTAAGAATACTAGACCCGAACGACTGTGAATAAACCTTATTGAACTCTAACGCGCAATTATTAGTGGCGCCTGAATTGTTTGATCTCCCATGGCCGAAATAAAATATACACCGTTAGACATATTGCTTAAATCAATTGAAGTGCTTTCCAGTCCCTTAGTATTAACAGACATAACCAATCGCCCATCTGCTGATCGAATTTCAAATCCATCGTATGAATTTTTAAGAACAATATTGATTTGATCCTGCGCTGGGTTAGGATAAATTGAAAACTCCAATGACGGATCGGCATCTAAGCCTAAGTTCATAATTTCCTTCGTCATTGTGTCACTGCCAAACTCATTGTAAACTATTTGAGTAACTGAATAATTAATTTGCTGATTATAATTATGCAGTTCTGGCACTGAATCTTGAACCATTGACCCATCGCCTAAATCAAACGTCATCGTGTTTGCGTACTGGCTCATATCTGAAAACAAGATTGTTTGACCATTCGTTTGAGTTATGTAATCAAAGTTGGCTATTGGCAAATGAATAATTGATATGTCATCTATGGCTATATCACTTCTAAATGAAGTCCCTGTAATACCACGGAACCTCACATTAACATTCATTCCGCTGAATGCTGATAAATCAGCCTCTACATACCTCCAGACTCCTCCTTGATTTCCAATAAGAGCCGGGGTCACATCTAGATGCCAGATACTTCCATCATAGACATCCACATGCAATTCACCCATGTCTAAACCAAACATGTGGTAATAAAAAGTAAGCCTAGCTGCAGATGATAGTGAAAGGTCAAAGCATGGTGATATCAAGTTCGCTTGATTAAAAGAGCAATCACCACTTGATTCAATATAAATGTAATTACCACTTCCCGATGTATTGTCTCCCGAAGGTCCAGTTCCCGAAGAAAATGTTGCTCCTGAGAAAACCCTCCAGTCTACGTCATCAATAATTCCATTGGATTCATTTGTCCATCCATTAGTCAACAAACATGTTGTTCCACCGCAATCTGGATCATCTGAACACGTGGAATAAGAATCAAAATCTTCCGCCCAAATTGGTTCTTGGGAGACTTCATCTACTTTCAGGTAAAAAGACCCCAAAGTATCATTGAATAGATTTAAATCTCCTGTGAAATCAAGAAATACCTTCATCTCATTCAATCCTGATTGAAAGGCAACGGTGGAAGTAAAATACAAAGTGTCCATTGAATTTGGTGCTATATTCACGCTAAAGCTTTGGCTTGCTTGCTGTACTCCATTTAAACTATAAGAAGCATCGAATAACAAGGCTGGCGAATCGCCATAATTCTTTACAATAAAGCCCGCGTTTTGCTCTCCAAAACACGGATAGATAGAGGAGCTTAACGGAAAGAGTTGCTCAAGGCCTAAATCCAATGGTAACAAGCAATTAAAGACTCCGGGGGCTTTCTGAATCGCAATTTGACGTTTACTCTTGGCGTCATCTGGGCCATTTGCTGATGCGCTGTACCACAAATTATTACTCATTGGATTGGACCCGTAATCTACAAAATTTGTTGTCGCTGATGTTCCTATAGAATCCATATACTTTTCTCCAAGTGAGTAGACATCAAATGATGTTGCGCTAGCACTAGCGGTCCACGATAATCCAATTGAGTCAGGACAAGCCCAATCCACAATTAGGTTTTCCGTTGTTGGCACTATTGAGAACGCTGCCGACTCTATTATGGAAGATCCTTGTGTAATCTTCACCTTACACTTACCCGATGCGGCATTTGGAACTGTCCATAAATAATATCCTGTAGAAGGATTAATAGAGGCGTTTATTAACGTCCACGTGCTTCCTCCGTCCGTTGAATATTCAAGCGCAAAATTGGTGCTATCATTATTCGCATCCCAACGAATCACTTCTGTTGTAAGCGGTTCAAACGACTCACCGCCAATAGGATAAGTAAGGGTCATTTCATCTGTTTCAAACCAATAAACCAAGTAATACCCCTGAGGACCCATAGGGATAGACTCTCCGTTTACTACGACTGTATATGACCCTGCGCCTACACTGTTCATTTCCACTTGCTCAACGTTATTTAAATGATCCTCACCGTGAATGGCTGGATTACCCAATGTTGCTGGGTTTGGTGTCGGGTCTAAAACCCAAGGCATAATAGTATCTCCAGAAGGCGTAACAACCACAACATCTATATCATTAATTAATGCCGTGGCAGCATTTATTGAGGCTTCCGGATCCGTCCAATAAACCATGAAGCGAGCCTTAGAGACGCCTGATGGAACAGAAACGGTGTGGGTGTTTTGCCCTCCTTGCGAGGCAGACCCATTAACAATATTGTTAGCCGCCATCAATTCATAAGCCTTGCGAGCATTAATTCTGCCCCATCCATGAATAAAATCTGGGCCAACATTGCCTAAATCATCAGCGGTATTCAAAACAATCGCTTTCATTAACCCTCCGTCTGGCAATGATCCATTCAGAGATTCATATGCATCGTAAAGTTGCGCCAAAGTTCCTGAAACTCCCGGACACGACATACTCGTTCCTGTCTTCGACCCATATTCATTATCTTCTAGCGTTGACATAACGTTGGTCCCCTTTGCGCTGACGTCAGGCTTTATTCTTCCGTCATGAGCTGGGCCTCTACTGCTGCTTGTTGCAACGACATCATAAGACGTTAAATTTGCAACGGCTATTACATTCTTTCCAACTTTATGACCTCCTGTAATATTTCCCCAAACGTTTCCTGCACCATAACCACAATTGCTTGTACCGCTATTACCCGCTGAAAAAACATGCATCAAAGATGGCAAGCTAAACACTTGTTGATCCATGGTTCTAGCCAATGAAGTATACCCTGCATTACACCCATTGCTATATGAGGTGCTTGATATAACTACCCCAAATGTGTTGTAGTGATTCGCAATACTATCATAACCTTGATACTCGGGGGCCGCCTTGTAAACGTATAGGTCAGCCGCTTTTGCTTGACCAGCATTGTTTGGATCAATGTTTCCTGCTCCTGCAATAGTTCCACCCACATGGTCGCCATGATCTCCCAAATTACCCGCCCAAAACTGTGCGGCAATTCGTCCTTCATGGTCTATATGTGGCCCTATTGCCCCGTCATCTTGAAGCATTACTGCTATGCCGTTTCCATCAAAATTAAGTCCATTAGAATTCTCCGAACTAATTACGTTCCCTCGATGGGCTGTTCTCCCTGTATAGTTTTCTGGTTCTCCATAATCATATGCCCAATCAATATATTGCAAAGCAGAATGAGATTTGATGCTTTCTAGTTGATCAACATTTACCTTCAGTGTTATATGATGATACGTTTCCCGAATATCCATTACTTCAATTCCTTGAGGAAGATCGGCACGAACGCTAAATAAGGTTATGTTAGAGAAAGGATGCGCGTTTACCAAAACATAATCTTGATCAACAACAGCTCGAGACGGTGCCGAATTAAAATCCACGGCAGATCTAAACTCATTTAAATAAGGTGCTGCTGATTTTACTTGAAACAATGCCAAATTCTCAAGTTGAGCGTTTCCTGAAATTGAAATCAAGTAATAAGCGCTAGGCAAGTAACTTATAAACTCAATTCCATTCTCTGCTAGTGTTGATTGCTCAACCCTAGAAGGGAACTTATCAAGACCTACAATTCCATAACTATTACCATTAAATTTTGGCCAATCACTTATCAGGTATTGACTAAGATTTTCATCTTCTAATGCTGGGATTACGAATTCTCCTGTCGAAATTATCAGTTTGCTTTGGGTAAAACCACCAACTGTAAAAACAGTCATTAAGGCAAGGGCGAGGTAAATTTTTCTCATATAAGTTAGGTTCTTTTCACAATTCAGAGGTCTAAATGTAAGGGAGTCAATGTTACATTTGATAACTATTGTGCTTGAAATTTGTTCATCAAGTGAATCCTAAGTTAATATTTATGAAATTTAAAGGCCTCCAGTTTTTAGTCTCTACTGCTGCTGCAATCATCTTTTGCTCATATATACTTTATGAAACTGGAGAAAAGAGGCCGACTTCTACCTCCGAGATCGATCGTACAAAAGATAAAGTGCTGCTAGATGTCTTAGTGAAAAGTATTGAAAACAGTCACTTCCAACCTAAACTACTAAACGATCAATTCTCTGAGGATGTATATTCTCTATATCTAAAACGACTTGACTACAACAAACGATTCTTATTGAGCTCTGATGTTGAAAAGCTATCAGAATATCAAACCAAGATTGACGATCAAATCAAAGCTGGGAATTACGTTTTTTTCGATCTAACAAATGAGCTTCTCAAAGAGCGCGTATCTGAGGTTAAAGAATTTTATCAAGATATATTGGATAATCCATTTGATTTTTCATCCAATGAAACAATCGAGCTTGATGAAGAAAAGCGTGACTTCCAAAAGAATAAAAAAGATCTAAAGTCATTTTGGCATAAAAGCCTAAAGTATGAAGCTTTAACGCGTATTCATGATATGGAGCGCAAGCAGGAGAAGGCGTCAGAAGAAAATGATACACTTACGATTTTGTCTTTTGACGAAATGGAGGCAAAAGCGAGAAAAAATATGCGAAAAAGCAACGACCGCTTTTTTGATCGTATGGAAAAGTGGACTCGTGACGATCTCAAAGAAATCTATCTGAATTCTATCGTTGGTGTTTATGGACCACACACCGGATATTTTCCACCCAAAGACAAAGAAAATTTCGATATTTCTATGAGCGGTCAACTGGAAGGCATTGGAGCTCAGCTTCAAGAGCGTGATGGTTTTATCAGGGTAAGCTCAATTGTTCCTGGAAGTCCCTCATACCTTCAGGGTGAATTGGAAGAAGGTGACCTTATTTTAAAGGTCGCTCAAGAAGGCAAACCAGCGGTTGATATCTCGGATACTCGCATTGATGAGGCTGTAAAACTTATTAGAGGTAAGAAAGGAACAAAGGTTATACTGACCATTAAAAAATTTAGCGGCCTCATTCAGGATATTACTATCGTACGCGATGTTGTTGTGCTCGAAGAGACTTATGCAAAGTCTGCCATTATTGAAAATGGGGGTGTTCGCATAGGATACATTAAACTCCCGAAATTCTATGCTGATTTTAACAAGTCGGGCGGAAGGTCTGCTGCAGATGATGTAAAAGCAGAAATCAACAAACTGAAAAGTGAAAAAGTAGACGGCATTGTTTTAGATCTTAGAGGAAATGGTGGCGGCTCCCTTAGAGATGCTATTGAAATGACTGGTCATTTTATTGAACAAGGTCCTGTGGTACAAGTGAAAGGAAGATATACACCAGCAGAGATTATGAAAGACAATGATCGCTCGGTCGAATATGACGGTCCACTGGTTGTAATGTTAAACCAATTTAGCGCTTCGGCCTCCGAGATTTTGGCTGCGGCTATACAAGATTATGACAGAGGAATAATACTTGGATCGGCTTCGAGCTTTGGAAAAGGAACTGTTCAAAGATTCTTTGAACTAGACCGTTACTTAACAGCAAGCTCAAGTCAATACCGACCACTGGGGGCTGTAAAAATCACTACTCAGAAGTTTTACCGAATCAACGGTGACGCCACTCAGCTTAAAGGGGTGGAGTCAGATATTATTGTTCCTACTAAATACGCCTACTTCGATATGGGCGAAAAAGAACAAGAGTTTGTGATGCCTTGGGACGAAATAAAAGCTGTAGAACACATTAAGTGGATTCCTAAATACGATGAAAAGGATGTGGTTTCAAAAAGCCAAAAACGCATGGGTGAAAATAAACTGTTCCAGAACATCGATGAAAACGCCAAAACATTAAAGACTCAAACTGATGAAACGATTGTTTCATTGAACTATGAAAGCTTTAGTAGCAATCAAGCCATGCTTGATGCCCAAGATGACGCTTATGATAAAAGCCTGAAAGATCAAGCCGTTCAACTCGATGTAAAAAACCTTCAGGTTGATATTAACTCGTTTGAAGCTGACTCGGTGAAGACAGAAATCAATGAAAAATGGCTTAAAAATCTTAGAAAAGACGTGACGCTTGAAGAGGCCGTTCTAGTGATCAAAGACATGAAGAGCTAGTCTTTTTTCTCTTGGTCTGAAGGAAGCTCATATAAATAGCTATTGTAGGGAAATCGCTTTGCGTGTATTTCTTTCACCTTATCGTACAGCACTTGCTTAAGCTTTACAATATTTATTTTTTGTGTGGCTGAAATAAATATAGTTTGATGGTCTTGATGTGCCATCCAAGATTTCTCAAGATCACCCAGCTTGATTGCTGGTTTAATCTCTCCTTCCCATTTCCATTCTTCCTCGGGAGGCTCAGGATATTGATCTACCTTATTAAACACCAATATTGTCGGCTTATCTAAGGATTCAATTTCTGATAGTGTTTTTTCAACGGTCTTAATATGATCTTCAAATTGTCCGTGTGAAATATCAACAACGTGCACTAAAATATCTGCTTCACGAACTTCGTCCAGTGTTGATTTAAAAGACTCAATCAATTGGTGAGGAAGCTTGCGAATAAAACCAACCGTATCTGCCAAAAGAAAAGGCAGATTCTCTACGACCACCTTTCTGACCGTAGTGTCAAGTGTGGCAAATAATTTATTCTCAGCAAAAACATCGCTTTTACTAAGAATATTCATGATGGTTGATTTTCCAACGTTGGTATAACCCACTAAAGCAACTCTCACCATCGCGCCTCTATTACCCCGCTGAGTGCGCATCTGTTTGTCAATCTTCTGCAGCTTTTTCTTTAAAAGCGCTATTTGATCTCGAATAAGCCTTCGATCCGTTTCAATTTCTTTTTCTCCCGAACCACCTCTCGTTGCTGTTCCTCCTCGCTGTCTTTCAAGGTGTGTCCACATCCTTGTAAGACGAGGAAGCAAGTATTCATACCGCGCTAATTCCACCTGTGTTTTCGATTGAGAGGTTTGTGCTCTAGCCTGAAAAATATCAAGGATAAGCAAGCTCCTATCATAGATCTTAAGCTCAATCTCTTTTTCTAAGTTCCTAAGTTGAGAAGGGGTGAGGTCGTCATCAAAAACAACCACATCGATATCATTCTCCTTAGAAAACTGGACAATCTCATTTAGCTTACCCGTTCCAATAAATGTCTTTGGATTTGGCGCGTCTAAGTTTTGTGTGAATGACTTAATCGTTTCTAGACCCAAAGTGTGGGCCAAAAACTCTAGCTCATCCATATACTCAGACAGCTTCTCCGCGTTTTGATCACGGTGAGAGAGTCCCACCAGAACAGCTCTTTCTGGTTTAAGCCTTGTTGAATTATCCGACATTAACCTCTGTGGGTTTTAGAATAAAAATGTTTCGGGTGATTACTATATCCACGTGCCAAAATCTTTCAAGAACGGCCAAGGAATCATTACTAAAATAATTATTAGAGCGATGCTATATAGTACCGCTATGGCCTTGTACTTTCTGTTTGCTTCCTCTGGTTTTTTAGATGAGCTATAACCTACCGTTATTAGTACAACTGCGATAATCATCATGGAAATATGCTCCACGGCATAAAAACGAGCGGTCGCATCTTTCATAAACCCTTCAACAGTCATAATGGTATTAAACCCTTTTGGACCCAAAAAGTAAAGCAGTAAACCCACAAGTAATTGGATATGCGTAAAAATCAAGGCGCCTAGAGCAAGCATCTTACTCGTCTTGGTGTAAGCCTTTCCATTGCTCAAAGAAATAAAGGCATCAGCAATTGCTAAAACAATAAGTAAAAGGACTAAATATCGAAATGAACTATGAAGATGTAAAAGACCTGTAATCATCGCTTTGAAATTAGACGTCAAAAGTACGGGGCAATAACATAGCTACCAAGTGGTATGTCAACAGTCTTTTCTTAATACCATTCTACTTAACACGCTTTTCATGGAAACTCTCATTTAACTTTGGCGCTGAATGAAAATGAAAACTCCCCTTTTTTACCTCCTTCTTGCCATTTCGAGCGTTGCTCAAGCTCAAGAAACATTTCCAATTAATGGTGTGCACGATGAGCGGCACATTTTTCACGCTTTTGTGAACGCAGAGATCTTTGTATCTCCTGAAGTTAAACTCGATACTGCGACCCTAATTATCAAAAATGGAAAAGTGTTTGATGTTGGTTCAAACATTAATATTCCGAAAAACTCTGTTGTTCATGACTGCAATGGTTTAACGATTTACCCCTCATTCATAGACGCTTATGCCGGATTCAACGCCTCTGAAAAAGCAAAGGAAAAAACTAGTTCTGCCGGCAATTGGAATGAAGCCATTCACCCTGAATATTCCTACGAACCAAATTTTCCACTCAATAAAAAAATCAAAGACGATTGGTTGAAATCTGGTTTTGGTGTGGTTAACGTTCATCTTAGAGATGGAATTTTGCGCGGTTCTTCAAGAATCCTTTATTTAGGAATAGACCAACCTAATAAATCAATTATTGCGGATCATTCCATTCAGCACTTTTCCTTTTCGAAGGGTTCAAGTAAAAACGACTACCCATCATCACACATGGGTGCTATCGCTCTTATTCGGCAAACATTATACGATGCACAATGGAATGCCACTGCTAAATTCCAAGAGACCAACGCTTCTTTAGACGCGCTTCAATCCCTATCGACCAACATCAATATTTTTGAACTTAACAACCCGCTTTCAATCCGGAATGTTAACGATATCTCCGAAGAATTCAACGTTCGTTTTACTATAAAAGCAACCGGTAAAGAGTATTTAAATCTCGGTGAAATTCCGGCAAATTCTCAAATTATTCTGCCATTAAACTTTCCGAAGGCATATGACATAAAAGATCCTTTTGAGGCCCGTATGATTTCTCTTGAAGAATTAAAACATTGGGAAGCGGCTCCTTTTTGTGCTTTGATTCTAGAGGAAGCTGGGCATGAACTTTCCCTTTCAAGAGATACTTTAAAGTCTTCCAAAGAATTCTTAAGCGCTTTATCTACAATCAGTAAAACTGGATTAAGTCATTCTGATATTCTAGCCTCACTCACAACAAATCCGGCTCGTTTTCTGGGAATTGACAAGGAATTAGGCACACTCGAAAAAGGAATGACGGCTAACTTTTTCATCTCGATCGAACATTTTAATTCTTCTTCCTTTCGAGTAGTTGAGCATTGGAATATTGGTGAAAAAGTGTATGAATCGCCCTATGAAAACAAAGACTTAAAAGGAAAATACAATTTAGTCATCAACGAGAGAGATTATGAGGTGATCGTATCTGCTGTTACCAATAAAGGAATTAAATCAAGTGGAATATTAAAAGCCGACAATAGAAAGCTTTCCACTGAGGTAATACACGACAACAGTCTACTTACTATAATTATTAAAGATGATTCTACGAAGCAATTACTCTATCAGCTTTCAGGTAAGATTAGCTTAAATGGCACACTATGGGACGGAAGGGGAGTGGACTCAAGCGGTAATTGGCTGAGTTGGGCGGCCATTAAGGATCGAGAAAAGACAGCAAAAGACACTGCAAAATCAGCTTCTATAAAAGACACGCTCAAAAGACCTGACTTTTTGATGCCTAATAAAGCCTACGGAAAAGACAACCTTTCTCCGTCAAAATCATTCGTCATAACAAATGCGGTTGTATGGACATGCGCTGATACCGGTAAATTAGAGAACTGCGATGTTTGGATAGAAAATGGGAAGATTAAATCCGTTGGCTCTGGAATGTTATACCCAAACACCCTTGTCCGATTAGACGCTAAAGGACGACATTTAA
Source organism: uncultured Flavobacteriales bacterium (assembly GCA_905479105.1). Classification (GTDB taxonomy): domain Bacteria; phylum Bacteroidota; class Bacteroidia; order Flavobacteriales_G; family Salibacteraceae; genus SHAN690. The sequence goes on along the minus strand of CAJQLE010000001.1, from coordinate 621,471 downwards.
CACCTGGTATCGTTGACGAGCATTCCCATATCGGAATCAGAGGTGGTGTAAACGAAGGAACTCAAGCCTCTTCAGCAGAAGTTAGAATTTCAGATGCTATTGATCCGTGGAACATCAATTTATATCGACAACTGGGTGGAGGAGTAACATCCGTTCAATTGCTTCATGGATCTGCCAATCCAATTGGAGGACAAAGCGCTCTTATAAAGCTTAAATGGGGAGCTACCGCATCCGAAATGCTGTTTGATGACGGTGTTGGATTTATAAAATTCGCTTTAGGCGAAAATGTCAAACGCAGTAATTCACGAAACAATAAAGGACGGTTTCCTTTAACCCGAATGGGCGTAGAGCAAAGCTATGTTGACGCATTTACAAGGGCCCAAGAATATCAAAAAGCACTTCAAGCCATAAGTCCAAGCAGGGCAAAGAACCCGCCAAAACAAAGCCTAGTAAGAAGAGATTTAGAACTTGACGCCTTGGTTGAAATACTAGAGAAAAAACGCTTCATCAGCTGCCATTCTTATGTTCAATCTGAAATTCTAATGTTAATGGCGGTTGCTGATAGCTTTAATTTTAAAGTAAACACCTTTACTCACATTCTAGAAGGATACAAAGTAGCAAATGAATTGGCGGAACATGGCGCCAGCGCATCTACCTTTTCAGATTGGTGGGCATACAAGTTTGAAGTCAATGATGCCATTCCATATAATGCGGCATTACTTGCGAAAGCTGGCGTCAATACGGGTATTAATTCTGATGATGCCGAAATGGGCAGGCGTCTAAACCAAGAAGCCGCCAAAACCATGAAATATGGTGGAATGAGCGAGGAAGAAGCTCTTAATATGATTACTATCAATCCTGCTAAAATGCTTCACCTTGATCATAGGGTGGGAAGCATTGAAATTGGGAAAGATGCCGATTTAGTGCTCTGGAGCGACAATCCATTGTCGGTCTATTCCAATGTTGAAAAAACTTTTATTGAAGGCGTTTTATACTTTGATGAGGGTTCTCAAATCAGCAAGCAACGTGCAATTCAAAAAGAACGCTCTAGAATAATAGCAAAAATGCTTTCAGATAAAGATTCCAAAAAGCGCTCAATCAAACCAACGCCAGCCAAAGAATATCATTGCGACACAATTTTAGAGGATTACACACAAGAATGAAACAAGCAATATTTATACTATTCGCATTCGTCTCATTGTTCGCAAATGGGCAGTCTCAAACAGCTCATAAAACATTGATTCGCTATGCAACTGCTCACCTCGGAAATGGAGAAAAAATTGATAATTCCTATATCGAGCTTCAGGGTGAAAGCATAACACGAGTCGCTGATGCAAACACGTCACGCATTAATGAATCAGACTATGATACGATCATCGAAGCAGATGGTAAGCATACCTATCCTGGTTTCATAATCATGGATAGTCGTTTGGGTCTCACTGAGATTGACGCTGTTCTCGCAAGTCACGATTATCAAGAAGTAGGAGACTTTTTGCCAAACGTAAGGGCATTACCTGCTTTCAACAGCGAGTCTAAGATCATCGCTACGGTTAGAACAAATGGTGTATTGATGGCTCAAATTGCACCTACAGGACTTGGGATCTCTGGTCAGTCTTCCGCTGTTCATTTTAATGGGTGGAATTGGCAAGACGCTTCCGTTAAAGCAGATGAAGGTGTCTTTTTAACGTGGCCAAATCGATACAATAGCACTGGTTGGTGGGCAGAACCTGGTAAGTCAAAGGTGAACCAAACCTATGGAGAACAAACTCAAACCATCAAGGATTACTTTTCAGAAGCACAAGCTTACAGTAAGGATAGCGCCCAACACGAGAAAAATCTTCGTTTCGAGGCGATGCGCGGTGTGTACAATGATTCCAAGCGATTATACATCCGAGTAAACTGGGCTAAAGACATTCTTGATGTAGTACAATTCATTCGAGCAAACAATATTAAAAAAGCAACGATTGTTGGTGGGGCTGAGGCGCACTTGGTAACAACTGAACTAAGAGAGAATAATATTGCCGTTATCATTGACCGCGTTCATAAACTACCCGTTCATGAAGACTCGCCTATTGATGAGCCATTTAAAATGGCGGCTACCTTAGTGAAAGATGGCGTGAGCATAGCTTTTGCAACAAGCGGAGGTATGGAGGCGATGATAAGTAGAAATCTTCCTTTTCAAGTAGGAACAGCTGTACATTATGGTCTTGATTACGAAACTGCAATTCAATCCATTACTCAAACTCCGGCCAAACTGATGGGAATAGATGATGTGTTTGGCACCCTCGAATCAGGAAAATCAGCAACTCTCTTTCTTTGTGAAGGAGACGCTTTGGACATGACCGGTAATCAAATCATAACCGCATTCATCAAAGGTCAAATGATTGATATGACAAACCATCAAACTGAGCTAAACGAGCGTTTTGCTAAAAAACTGGGTGTTGAGCCTTAATAACCTAAAGCAGACCGCACTCGTCCAAGAGTAGCTGAGGCAACAACCCTTGCTTTGTCAGCTCCTTTTCTGAGCTCATTATCAAGCTCTGCTTGGTCAGACATAAAGCGCGTATAATCTTCTCTTTGATTAGAAAACCTTTCCATGATCTGCTCAAACAAAGCCGTCTTCGCATGGCCATAACCATAGTTTCCTCCCAAATAATTCTTCCTCATTTTTACAACCAAGTCATTCGGTGCCAACAGCTTATACAGCGAAAACACGTTGCATGTATCTGGATTCTTTGGCTCCTCCAAAGGTGTGCTGTCAGTTAAAACACTCATTACTTGCTTCTTCAATTGCTTTTCTGGTAAGAATATGTTGATGAAATTATTGTAGCTCTTGCTCATTTTTCTTCCATCTGTGCCCGGCACTATCATAACACGCTCATCAAAAGTGGCTTCTGGTAAAACAAATGTTTCCTGAAATTGGGAATGAAAAGCGCCCGCCATATCACGCGTCATTTCGAGATGTTGCTTCTGGTCCTTTCCAACCGGAACGTAGTTCGCATCGTATAGCAAAATGTCGGCCGCCATCAACACTGGATAGGTAAAAAGCCCAGCATTAACATCACTCAAATTTTCACTTTTATCCTTAAAACTATGCGCATTTGCCAGCATAGGAAAAGGGGTGACACAATTTAGATACCACATCAACTCTGTTACTTCAGGAATATCACTTTGCCTATAAAACGTGTTTTTCTCTGTGTCCAGACCGAATGCCAACCAAGCAGCAGCGACTCCATATGTGTTTTCTTTAAGCAATTCAGCGTCCTTAATGGCTGTAAGTGAATGCATATTAGCAATAAATAGAAACGCCTCGTTCTTTGGGTCTTTCGAGGTACTTATAGCTGGTTCAATTGCACCTAAAATGTTTCCAAGATGAGGAACGCCCGTTGCTTGTATACCTGTAAGGATTCTAGACATGAAAATAAATTTCGTCAAAAGTATAAGAGAATGACTGATAGCGCGATTTATCTTCAATAACTCTACTCTACGATTCTTAACATACACAGCTTTAATTCAACTTACATTTGCCAAGATGTATTACCTACTACAACCTTTTCGAGTTTTATGGAAAATATGGTTCTTCCTGTTTTTCGTATCCACCTTGATCTTGTTGTACCCTTTACTGAACTGGGCGTTAAGCAAAGCCGAGCGCTGGCCTAAGGCATTTAAGATTATGCAAACTTGGGCGTGGTGGCTAATCTCCGTTCCAGGCATTTGGATGAAGATTGAGCAAAAAGAAGCTCTTCCAAAAGCACCATTTATTATTTGTCCTAACCACTCATCATACCTCGACATCATTACGATGTATCGAACGTTTAAAGGTTATTTCATTTTTATGGGGAAAATGGAGCTGAACAATTGGCCTCTTTTTCACATTTTCTTCTCAAAAGGGATGAATATCTCCGTAGATAGAGGAAGTATTTCTGGCGCTCATAGCGCTTACGAACGATCTAAAGACGAGCTAGACTTAGGTCATAACATCGTTATTTTCCCTGAAGGAACTATTCCTCCAAACGCTCCAATGCTCAAAAACTTTAAAAATGGGGCCTTCAAGTTGGCCCTGGAAAAGAATGTGCCTATTGTGCCTGTTACTTTCATGACGAACATCCAGCGCCTTCAGGCTGGGCCCGCATTGAAAAGAATGGGCGGCCCCGGACCTTCACGCGTTATCATTCACCCAGCGCTGTACCCGGCTGACTATGCTGAATCAGGAGTAAATCAAATGCGAAATGATACTTTTGCCATCATCGAAAAACCACTGAAAGAGCTCTATGGAAATAACCGATAAAATGATTGAAAAGTTGGCAGATTTATCACGCTTAAACTTTGATGGTGAGCAGCGTGATAAAATGAAAGGTGATCTTGAAAAAATGATCGCTTTTGTCGACACGCTGAACAGTGTAAATACTGATGGCGTTGAACCATTAATTTATATGACCAACGAGCCCCTTGAATTAAGAAAGGACGCTGTTGGTGCCGAGCTTTCACAAGCCGAAGCATTGAGTAATGCACCGTCAAAAGACAGTGATTATTTTAAAGTTCCTAAAGTTTTAGATAAGTAAGCTCATCACGCTTACTCCCATTCTCCTTTTTTTACCTTCGTGTTCTTAAATAAAATAAAACAATGGCACCTTCAGTAACGCAGATAATAATAGTTCTACTCGTTCTAGTTCTTCTTTTCGGTGGTAAAAAAATTCCTGAGCTAATGAAAGGAATTGGAAAAGGTATGAAGGAGTTTAAAGACGCCACTAAGGAAGACGACAACAACGACAGCACTAAGAACTAACAATTCACAGATTTGGCTCTAAGTGATTATTCTTTCGTAAACCTCGCTTCGGTAAGAGAAGACCTCATTTCTAAAAAGATCTCGGCCAGCGACTTAGTTGAGCTGTATTTGAAAAGAGCGGAGGAAGAGGATAAATACAATGCATTTTTAGAAGTGTTTTCCGAGTCAGCGCGAGCAACAGCAGCTTCACTCGATCAAAAAATTGCTTCAGGAGAAACCATTGGAGAGCTAGTAGGAGCCATTATCGGACTAAAAGACAACCTCTGTTATAAAAATCATCACGTAGGCGCTTCGTCTAAGATTTTAGAAGGGTTTAAATCTCTTTACACCGCCACTGCAGTTCAGCGTTTAATTGACCAAGACGCAATTATCATCGGCAGACTCAACTGCGATGAGTTTGCAATGGGAAGCTCGAATGAAAATTCTGCATACGGTGTGGTCAAAAACCCCATTGATCCATCATTAGTTCCTGGTGGGTCTTCTGGTGGGTCCGCTGCAAGTGTTGCTGCTGGATTATGTATGGCAAGTTTAGGCTCGGATACCGGTGGGTCAATTCGTCAACCAGCATCCTTTACAGGCTTAGTCGGGTTAAAGCCAACCTACGGAAGAATTTCTCGATATGGATTAATTGCTTTTGCATCAAGCTTTGATCAAATTGGGCCATTCACAAAATCAGTGGACGATTCTGAATTGCTCTATAAAATAATGGCCGGAAAAGATGTACTGGATTCTACAAGCTCTATAAAGCCTATTCACAAAGAGCGATCTGGTCAATCAAAATTCACCTTTGCATATTACGAAGAGGTTATAAATAGCCCCGGACTTCACCCAAAAACAAAAACGCTTTTTCTTGAGAAAATAGACGCCCTAAAAGCTGCTGGTCATAAAGTAATCAGCACATCCTTTCCTTATTTAGAGCAACTCGTACCGTGCTATTATGTGCTCACAACCGCTGAAGCATCCTCTAACTTGGGTAGATATGATGGTGTTCATTATGGCGCGAGAAGCGAAGCTTCAGAAGATATTCCAAGTACATACTTCAACAGTAGAACGGAAGGCTTCGGGCCTGAAGTGAAACGAAGAATAATGCTGGGAACATTCGTATTGAGCACTGGATATTACGATGCTTATTACAGCAAAGGTCAAAAAGTAAGGCGCTTGATCAAAGACGCTACTGATGATATTTTATCAAAAGCAGACTTTCTTATCAGCCCAACAACACCGCACCCAGCTTTTAAAATTGGTGAAAAAGCCAATGATCCTATTGCGTTATATCTTGAGGATATTTTTACCGTTCAGGCGAATTTAGCTGGCAACCCAGCTATTTCAGTTCCAATGGGGATGACTGATGAGGGTTTACCCTTAGGCTTTCAATTCCTTGGAAAATCTTTTGACGAAAAAACTTTATTCGCTGCGGCTTCGTTAATATAAGTCTAAGCAACACTTTAACAATTTTTCGTTAATAAGGCTCTTTGCGTTGTCTGCATAATCCTTTGATTCGATTCATCTTTGCTGTATAACCACTCAATAATCCGACTTTAACACATGAGGTTAATTTTAACCCTCCTTTTTTTAGGCCAAGCATTTACCAATAATGCTGCACCCATTTCGCCAGACAGTGTTGTGATAGACACTAAGGATTCCTCTTTAGTATTAACCGATGTGCCCTTGGCTGCGAGAATAGATAGTGCTATCTATTGCTATCATGAGTCTTTGTTGCCACTCTTAAATGATTATACATCACTTGACGATCTAAAGCTCACAGACAGCCTTCCTGTTTTTAGTGGCGAAATGTATCAGTCTAGGCTGGCTGAGCTAGACGCAAAAACTCCCTTTGATCTTAATTATAACACCACAATAGAGGCGTTTATTCACCTCTATGTATCAAAACGAAGAGAGTTGAGTTCAAAATGTCTTGGTAGGTCCGAACAATACTTTCCACTATTCGAAGAGGTTTTAGATAAATACAACCTGCCTTTAGAGCTTAAATATTTGGCCGTTGTTGAGTCAGCCTTAGATCCAAAAGCACGCAGTAGGGCAGGAGCTACAGGACTTTGGCAGTTTATGTATGGAACTGGCAAAAACTTCGGGTTAGACATAAACTCCTATGTTGATGAACGCAGCGATCCAATCAAATCCACGGAGGCTGCCGCAAAATATTTATCCTATTTATACAATATGTTTGGCGATTGGAACTTAGCGTTAGCAGCTTACAACTGCGGAGAAGGGCGGGTGGCTAGAGCAATTAGAAGAAGCGGAGGAAAAAACAACTATTGGGATATTTATCCCTTTTTGCCCAGAGAAACACGGGGCTACGTTCCTGCCTTCATTGCCGTCAATTATTTGTTCGCTTATCATGATGATCATTTCATAACTGCTACACCCACCCCATATTATTCATTCGAGATAGATAGTGTGCATATTCATCAGAAAACATCCTTCCAAGACCTTGCTTCAATTCTCGAAATTGATGAAAAAACTATACAAGATTTAAACCCTGTCTATCGTTTAAATATGGTGCCTGGATATGACGATTATAAAGCACTTTATTTACCAAAAGAGAAAGCGGCTCTTTGGGTTTCCAATGAAGACACCCTAGTTGCTCTTCTGACTAAAGCCAAAGAAAAAGAATCAACCACGGTTACTGAGGTACCTAAAGATGTTATCTATTATACCGTTAGATCTGGAGACTTCTTGGGTAAAATAGCTTCGCGATATGGTTGTTCGGTGCGTCAAATTCAATATTGGAACGGACTGTCCGGAACAAACTTGAAACCCGGACAAAAGCTAACTTTATACGCTGATCAAGTAAGTAGCCCAAAACCTGCCGCTCCTCAACCGATGAAAACAGTTCAAAGCGGAAACAATGTCTATTACAGTATCAGACCTGGAGATACTTTATGGGACATTGCAAAATCAAAAGGTATCTCGGTGGATGATTTGAAAAGTTGGAACAATCAGCTGAACTTTAATAATATGAAACCAGGACAAAAAATCGTTGTAGGTAAAGTATGAGACAATCATCACTCGTTCTAATCTCATGTTTAACTATTGCCAGCATTAGTTGCGGTGAGGCCAGCAGAAAAGACTTGCTTCCGCGAAATACGGGTTCCAAAGGTGAGGTTGCTGTGGTTGCTCCTGATGGCGTTTGGAAAACAAGCACCGGTGATACATTAAGCGTTTCAATGGATCAATTGATGTATGGGCTACCTCAAGATGAGCTTTTACTGAAGCGCATAGAGATTAAAGAAAGTGGTTTCAATGATTTCTTTAAAACCCACAGAAATATATTAAAAGTTGAAGTTCACACTGACCAAAAAACAGCGGTTAAGGTAAGGCGGGATGTATACTCGCGCCAACAACTTTATATCGTGATCAGCATTCAGACTTTAGAAGAACTGCCCTCAGTATTAAAGTCACGTATTAAGGATATAATGCAGCTTTTTCATCAAGCAGAAATTGATCGGTTAATCGAACGAAATAAAGCCTTTGGAAGCGAGTCACTAAATAAAACCATTCTTGAAAAAACCGGACTTAACCTAACCATTCAGGATAAATTTCAAGTGGCCGTTGATGAAACTGAATTTCTTTGGCTTCGACTTGATCAATCAAAACCTTTAGGAGGATATCAACATACTATAAGTCAAGGGTTTTTGATCTATAAGCGTCCTTATCGAGACACTGCTGATTTTTCTGATTCGAGTCTATTAGCCTGGAAAAGTGAAGTCAATAAAAAATATGTTGAAGGGCCTCAAAACAGTTACATGAGCGTTAGCGATCGCTTCATTTTACCCAAATCAAAGCTCATTATATTTAATGATCAAACAGCTAAAGAGATAAGAGGTTTATGGAGAATGGAAGGCTATTTTATGGGTGGTCCTTTCTATGCGCTGGCATTTTACAATCCTAACAATGGGATGCAATATATGGTCGAGGGATATGCTTACGCTCCTCAATTTGACAAAGCTCCTTTAATACGTGAAGTGGAGGCTATCGCCAAAAGTGTGGTGGTTTTAGACTAAGGAAGTGCATTAAAATCAACGTTTCCGCCAGTAATAATTACCGCTATTTTTTTGCCTTTTAATTTTTCTTTTTGGGCGTGCATTGCAACCAAAGGAACAACGCATGACGGTTCTACAATCATCTTCGTTTCATTCCAAAACCTATACATCCACTCCACAATTTGATCTTCCTGTGCCAGCCAAATATCATGGATATTACTCTTTATAATTTCAAAAGGTATCTCTCCGACCGTAGTGCGTAAACCATCAGCAACTGTATTTGCATTCACGGTTGTCACTCTTTCATCTGAACTAAAACCTTCATAGCCATCAGCAGCTTCTTCTGGTTCAGCGCCAATCACTTTTGTGTTAGGAGAAAAATATCGTGCTGATAAACTTGTTCCCGCAAGCAATCCACCTCCACCTAGAGGGGTAATTATATAATCTAAGTCATTATGCTCCGCTATTATTTCCATCGCTGCTGTAGACTGACCAGCCACGATCCATTCATGGTCAAAAGGTGGAATCATTATACATCCACTTTCTTTGGCAATAGCATTCGCGGTCTCAATTCTTGACTCGATTGTCGGTTCGCATAAAACTATTTCAGCACCCCACTTTCGAGCGTTTTTAATTTTTTGTTGGTTTGAGTTTTTAGGCATAACAATGACGGCTTTAACCTTCATTATATAAGCCATATATGAAACCGCCTGAGCGTGATTACCCGAACTATGAGTAACTAATCCTCTACTCAACTCTTCTGGTTTCAATTGCAACGCAAAATTGGCGGCCCCTCTTATTTTAAAAGCACCGATAGATTGAAACTGCTCACATTTTAAAAGAACCTCACAATCCCATAGATCATTAAGAAAGGTATTTCCTATTAATGGTGTTTTAACGCTGATTCCTCTCACTCGAGAAGACGCTTGCTGAATATCTAATTTAGATATCACTTAAGCACAATGCATTTTATCAATTCTATTTTGATGTCTTCCTCCTTCAAATTCTGCATTCATATAGGCCTCCGTAATTTTCCATCCTTCTTCTTTGGATATAAAACGAGCAGGAAGTGCAATTACGTTGGCGTTATTATGCTGCTTTGTTAAAGAGGCTATTTCTGGCGTCCAACATAATCCGCAGCGCACGCCTTTGTGCTTATTAGCCGTCATTGCCATGCCATTAGCTGTGCCGCATATAAGTATTCCAAAATCAACCTTTAATGATTCTACATCAAGAGAAACTTTATGCCCAAAATATGGATAATCAACACTATCTGGCCCATTAGTTCCATAATCTACAACTTCTATATTTTGCTGCTTTAGGTTATTCTTTATATAATCTTTCAATTCATATCCCGCGTGGTCACAAGCAATTGCTACTTTCATCGTGTTTTCAATTTGAAGCAAAGTTAAAGGTGCTCTTGGTTTTTGATAACCTGTTTATTTCTGTTCATTACTAAGGAGAAAAAAAAATTAAGAATTCGTTTATAATTTTAAGAGAAAATGACGTTGACTAAATCAAGTATTAGTTGTTCAATCTATCAACTAACTTTCTTAACTCAAAGAATATAAAATGAATAAAATACTTGTTACCAATTTAACAGTTAATAGTCATTAATGGTTAAAGTTAATAAGGTTATAAAACCACTGACACTTAATACATTCGATGTTTATAGTCTGTTAACTTCAAATGATAAATCAATCAACCTAATAACTTTCAATAATTCTATCCACACAACTAACAGCCTTTATAGTAATACTATATTTATTTAAACTTTATTGTTTTTTATTCAGTGCATAAAGAAATAAGATACAGACTTCTCCTAGGGATAATCTTCCCTCTACTTTCGTGTTCATCAATCACAGCTCAAAAAACAAACCCAGATGGATTCAATAAGTTTTATTTCGACAATGGACAATTATCGAGTGAAGGCAATTTACAAAATGGATTACCAGAAGGGTATTGGAAAAATTACTTTGAAACCGGAATTTTAAAGTCGGAAGGAAATAGATTAGGCCACCAGCTCGATAGTATTTGGAAATTTTACAATTCTGATGGAATTCTTACGGAAGAGATTTCTTATGAAGACGGAAAAAGGAAAGGAATCACTAAGAAATATAGCAATGAGGGTTTTTTAATCTATTCAGCTCCTTATGTATCAGATAAAAAAGAAGGTTTAGCTTTTTCATATTATACAAATGGAACAATTCACACAGAAACACCTTATTCACATGGTGCAGAAAATGGGTATGAATATGAGTTTAATCTGAAGGGCGATATAATAACCATTACTGAATATAAAAATGGAATTTTTGTTAGGCAGCAAAAGATAAATCGTAAGGATAAGAGGGGTAATAAACAGGGTTTATGGAAGGCGTTTTATGAAAATAGGATTGTTAAAAATGAGGGGAAATACGAGGATAATTTAAAGAATGGGTATTGGAAAGAATATACTTCAAAAGGTGTCTTGGTCGAAACGTTGAAATACGATAAAGGGCAATTAGTAACCGATGCAGAAGAGTTAGATGATTTGGATGTTGAGGAAAAGTTTTATCCTGATAGTGATGGACAAATAAGGTTTAGAGGAACTTATAGAAAGGAAAAACCTCATGGAACTCACATATGGTTTGCAGAAGATGGAACAATTGATAGCGCAAAAATTTTTAAAAATTCGTATTTGGTTGCATCAGGAAAGTTGAATCAAAAAGGTTTAAGAGTGGGTAAATGGCGCGAGTACTATTATCCTGACGGGCAGTTAAAAGGAATGGGATCGTACGAAGTAGGATATAGGAGCGGTGAGTGGATATACTATTTTATTGATGGGGCGATTGAACAACGAGGTAAGTATTCTAGCAAAGGAAAACCTGATGATAAATGGAAATGGTTTTATCAATCAGGTCAACTTATGCGGGAAGAAACATTTAAAAATGGTAAAGAAAATGGGTGGTTAATAGAATATTCTGATTCAGGTAAAGTGGTAACCAAAGGAGAATATGTTGATGGTTTAGAAGAAGGGGAGTGGTTTTATGAGATGGGGGATCATTATCAATCGGGTAGGTATGAATATGGATTGAAGCAAGGAATATGGAAGCAAATTTTTCTTTCTACTGGAAAAACTCGTTTTGAAGGAGAATTTTTCGATGATTTAGCTCAAGGTAAACACACTTGGTATTATGATACAGGAGTTAAAAAGTTGGAAGGAAAATATGTTTCTGATGTTAAAGAAGGCGAGTGGAAACGCTATAATATTGATGGAACGGTTTTCGTTACAATTGAATATAGTTCCGGTAAAGAGGTTAAAGTTGATGGATTGAAATTGAGGGTGGAAGAAGTAAGGTAAAAGTAGATTTAAGAATAACTACGGAAGGGCAAGTGAAATATTTTTATCTTTTGCCTCCAAATTAGGTTTGTAAAGTATGAATATCCTTGTAGTTGAAGATGAAAGTATTGTAGCAAAAGACATTCAAGTGTGTCTTAGAAAGTTAGGTTATGATGTTATTGGTGTAGTTTCATCAGGTGAAGAAGCGGTGGAAAAGGCGGAAGAATTCGATCTCGATTTAATCATGATGGACATCATGCTCAAAGGAGAAATGAGTGGTATTGAGGCGGCAGAAATTATTAGAAAGAAGAAAAGTATCCCCGTTATTTTCCTCACTGCATATACAGATCGAAACACTGTAGATAAGGCAAAAGAAACGGAGCCATTTGGTTATATAATTAAGCCATTTAAAGAAATTGATATACAAACTGCTATCGAAATTGCTTTATATAAGCACAGCAGGGAAATGGTGGTGAAGAAGGAGCGTGACATGTATTACAGTATGGTTGAAAAACAAGATTCTGTTGACATGATGTTCGTTAAAGCAAATCAAAGACTTGTAAAAATCAAGTACAGCGAGATATACTTTATTGAGGCGTTAAAGGATTATGTTGTGATCAATACATTAGAAAGAAGATATACCATTCATAGCACAATGAAGGATATTGAAAGTAAAATGCCTGAAAAGGATTTTATTCGTGTACATCGATCTTTCATTGTCAGAATCGATAAGATAAAAGAGATAGACCATTCTAATGTTGTTTTAGAAAACGACAAGAAAACAGTGCCAGTAGGCGGATCTTATAAAGATCTACTTCAGCAAAGAATTAATATGATCTAACTAAACGAGTTTTAGATCAATTCTGCGGTTTTCTAAATCGGCAGCTTCCACTTTTATTTGAATTTTATCTCCCAAAGAGTAAGTTTTTCTTGTTCGCTGACCTACTATACTCATATTTTTTTGGTCATAAATAAAGTAGTCTCCATCTATATCCCTTAATCGAACTAAACCTTCGCATTTATTTGATACAATCTCAACGAACATTCCCCATTCTGTAACACCACTTACTACGCCATCGAATATTTCACCAACGGACTCTTGCATATAAATCACTTGGTAGAGTTTAGTTGATTCTCTTTCCGCTTCTGAAGATTTTCGCTCCATTAAGCTACTGTGTTTACAAAGTTTATCTATTGTATCAATACTTTCGGACGGGCCATTGTTTAAGTAACTAAAAAGCATACGATGAGCCATCATGTCAGGATATCTTCTAATTGGTGAAGTGAAATGACTGTAGAAAGGAAATGCTAAACCAAAGTGACCAATATTATTAGTTGAATACTCTGCTTTAGCCATTGAACGTATTGCTAACATTTCAATAATATTCTGTTCTGGTTTTCCTTTTATTTTTACTAGAAGATCGTTAATTGATGTGGCGATGTTTTGAGGAGTATTTAGGTCAACACGATAACCAAAACGTTTAATGAAATCCGCAAAATCTTTCAGTTTTGTTGGATCAGGCATATCATGGATTCTATAAACAAAGGTTTTAGCATGATCACCAGTTTTTTCTTTTTTTCCAACCTTCAAAGCCACAGCCTTATTAGCTAACAACATAAATTCTTCAATGAGTTTATGCGCGTCTTTTTGGATTTTAAAAAACACATCAACCGGTTTTTTATCATCGCTTAATTTGAATTTAACTTCCGTTTTTTCAAAAGCGATAGAACCTGATTTTAAGCGATCTTTTCTGAGTGTTTTAGCAATGTTGTTAATAGCAGTGAGCTCTGGTTCATAGATGCCTTCCTTTTTCTCAAGAATCTCTTGAACATCTTCATACGCGAATCGGTGGTCACTATAAATGACCGTTTTACCAATCCAAGTATTGTGAATTTTGGCGTTGTCATCTATTTCAAAAACACAGCTAAAGGTGTATTTTTCTTCTTTTGGACGCAATGAACAGAGTTGATTTGAAAGAATTTCAGGTAACATTGGAATTACACGATCCACTAAATAAATCGAGGTGGCTCTATTCTGAGCCTCTTTTTCAAGAGCCGTTCCCTCTCTTACGTAATGAGTTACATCAGCGATATGAACACCAATTTCATAGTTTTCATTCTTTAACTTTTGAAATGAGATGGCATCATCAAAATCCTTTGCGTCTGCTGGATCGATAGTGAAGGTGAGTATATCTCTAAAATCTCTTCGTTTTGCTATTTCGTCTTTTGTGATTTCATGCGAAATTGCATCACATTCCTTTTCTACCTCAGGAGGAAAACGCAATGGAAAACCGTATTGTGCGAGAATGGCATCACCCTCTGCCTTCATATCACCAGGCATTCCTAATACATCAGTAACATGAGCAATAGGACTCAAGCGCATATTTTCCCACTCCACCATTTGAACGACTACTTTTTCTCCTTCTTTAGCACCATTAAGCTTGTCGCTGGGGATGTAGAAGTCAACAGATATTTTCTGGTTGTCTGGAAGCATATAGAAGCGGCCTTCCGTTTTGAATACTACACCAGGAAAGGATTCTCTAGCACGCTCAATTATCTCAATTACTTTACCCTTAGCTCGGCCTCCGCCTTTTTTACTGTTTAAAAGACGAATAGCGACCAAGTCTCCATCGAGCGCTTTCCAAGTAAATTGCTCAGGGATCATTATATCTTTTGCAAAACCCGCTATTTCGACAAAGGCATTTCCACTTCTATTAAAGGAAATCAACCCTTGCATCTCATCTAATGGACCTTTCCAAATAAATTTTCCAATGTGAGGCTCATCGAGCAAACCCTCCTTAATCATTGATTCTATTACTGCGGCAAGAACTTGACGCTCTACAGCATCATCTATATCCAATCGTGCAGCGAGTTGCTTGTGATTGATGAGAGATTTGGGGTTTTCCTTAAAGAATCGACTTACTCTACCTTCTAGCTTTTTAACTTGTTTGGCGAGTTTTTTGGGAGTTTGTTTTGACATAACTATTACAAAGGAAGCAGAATCTAACCTATTTAAAATGAGTATGTTTTAAGTTATTATAAACCTTTCGTCATTAATTATAGTTATAGAGAACATAACTTCGCGTGAAAATTAAAACAACGATATGTTAGCAAAGAGAATACAGGACGCATTGAATGAACAAATAAAAATGGAAGGGTCATCAAGTAATTTTTACTTATCGATGGCGGTTTGGGCTGAAGAGAATGGATATGCTGGTGTATCTCAATTTTTGTACAAGCATTCTGATGAAGAGCGTTTTCATATGTTGAAATTGGTGAAATACATCAATGAAAGAGATGGAAAGGTGGTTATTCCCGCATTTGACCAACCAAAATCAGAGTTTGATAGCGTTAAGCAACTATTTGAAGAGCTTTATAGCCATGAAGTAGCCGTAACACAAAGTATTGGTGAATTGGTGGGTATTTGTTTAGAAGAAAAAGATTTTACTACCCAGAACTTCCTTCAGTGGTATGTTTCAGAACAGCTGGAAGAAGAGGCGCTGGCTAAAACTGTTTTAGATAAAATCAAGCTTATGGGTGATGACAAAAGCGCTTGGTATCACTTCGATCGTGACATATCTGGATTAACAGCCACAAGCATAGCTGATACAGGGGCGCAGTAGAGTAATTTTTTTTTACTGACGTATTAAGTCAACAATTAACTCTCGGTATTCATTTGTGAATGAGATGTAATTTTCTTCGCCCGTAGCCGGGCCGTTAAATCCGGTATGGATACGAACGACCTCATGCTTTTTGTTTAATAAAAGCAGGGTAGGATAGGAGAATATGCCATTTAAAGATGGAAGCGCTTCAGCGGCAATCGTTTTAGTTGCTCGTGTAGCGGCTAATAGAACGGGATAGTTTATATCCAGGTTTCGTTTATACTTCTTTATGTTTTCTATAGCCTTGAGGGAGTCACTAATCAACTCAAAGTCTAATGAGACAATGGATAAATCCTCATGAGAATAATCGTCATAAAGCTCTTTTAGAAAACGACTTTCATCCAAACAGTTTGAGCACCAGGTGCCCATTATACTGACCAATAGCACTTTGTTTTTAAATTGTTCGTCATCTATTGATACAATAGAGCCTGTTTCATCAGGAAACGAAAACTTAAATATTGATTCAGGATTTAGCTTAGTAATATCCGTGGGGTTAGAAAGCTTAACAGTTGAGTTCAATTCAGCCAACCATTTTTGAGAAAATGAAGAACCGGACAGAAACTTCCCATTGATTCGCCCATCTTCAACCTTACCCTCAAAGTACATAAGGTGGGTTCCGTCCATTGTGCTTAAAAACAAAGAATCAGAGCGCACTATTCCTTCTAGATATCGATAATCACCTGTCTCTGAAAGGAGGGATCCTGAAAGCGTAAACTTGTTTTGAGTCAGTGATAAAACATTCGTTTCCTCTGGGGAACCATCTTCTTTAAGGAAAATAAACTTGTGATTACCAGTAAGAGTACCTTCTGGAACAGTATGAGGCTTAAACCTATAAGGTAATTTGCTTGATGCGCGGAACTTTATGCTTCTAGACGCCCCAGTTTTTTCATTTACCCACCGCCCACTAATTGAGGAATCAGTTTCAGTTTTGAGGATAAAGTGAGAACTAAAATATTCTGATTCATACACGGAAGAGTCACTTTTGCCTTCTGTCGGAATGAAAGTTAAGAGTTCTGTATGGTTTTTTACAATTAGCTCATTTTGAGAGTTGATGACAAATTGAATAGGAATTAAACCCTCTTTATGCTGAAAAACGCCTCTCCATAGGGTTCCTTCGGGAAGGATGTCACCATGAACGAACTGCTTATTATCAAAGAACCATTTGATGGATTGTTCAATTTCTAGCTCATAGCTTGTACCGTTGAATGTAAATAGCTGCTTTGAGCTGGATAAAAGGTTGGATCGCTCTTTTATAATAGAATAGTGTGTTACTCGCCCCTTGTCTAGAAGGATTTTCACTGATTTAATTTCTTGTGATGGACTAGCCGCTTGAAAAACGACCGTTCGAACACCAGCCTCAAAGGCGTCTGTAATAATATAAGCATCAGCAAAGCGTTGCTTATTTACGTCATCTTTTAAAAACGCTTGAAACTCCTTTACCCAATCAATAGTGTGATGGTTTGAATAAACAATCGAGTCACCACCCACAACAGACCATTTACTTGCACCGGCAGAAACACGATTAAGACTGTCGGCAACATCGGCCATGGTGGGTACACCAGAAAGAATGGCGGGATCTTTTGCTTCAGGAAGAGTATTGCATGATGCAGAGACTAATCCGGAAAGAAAGAAGAAGAGTAGTCTTAAATTCAAAGCGCGGATTGAAATTGTTTTAGGAAGCGAACGTCATTTTCAAAGATCATCCTGATATCAGGAATTTGAAAGCGCTGCATAGCGCTTCTTTCTAATCCCATTCCAAAAGCAAAACCAGAATATTTTTCTGGATCAATGTTTGAACTTTCAAGAACCGCTGGATCAACCATGCCGCAGCCCATTACTTCAAGCCACCCCGTTCCTTTGGTAATTCTATAATCTAATTCATTTTCTAAACCCCAATAGACGTCAACTTCAGCGCTTGGTTCTGTAAATGGGAAATAGGAAGGACGAAGACGTATTTTACTTTTACCAAAGAATTCTTTCGCAAAGTACTCTAGTGTTTGCTTCATGTCAGCGAAGGTCACACCCTCATCTATGTAAAGCCCTTCGATTTGATGGAAAATACAATGGGATCTTGCTGAAACGGCTTCATTTCTAAATACGCGACCAGGAGCAATAACACGAATGGGAGGCTTTTGCTCTGACATTACCCTTACTTGAACTGAAGATGTGTGAGTTCTTAAAACGTAGTCATCGGAACCATTGGGGTTTTTAACAAAGAAAGTATCCTGCATGTCTCTTGCGGGGTGCTCAGGAGGAAAATTTAAAGCGGAGAAATTATGCCAGTCATCTTCTATTTCGGGTCCCTCTGCTACAGAAAAACCAATTCCATGAAAAATATCAATGATTTCGCGCTTAATGATTGAAATAGGATGCTCTGCCCCTAATTCAAATAGAGCTCCTGGCCGTGTTAAGTCAAGGGTAGAAACCGCAGTTAATTCTGAATTATTTAGTGAAGCTTTCCATTTTTCAACACTGGCTTCTGCTGAAGCTTTGAGTTGGTTCAATTGCTTTCCGAAAGAGCGCTTTTCATCCGCAGAAACGGTTTTAAACTCTTCAAAAAGTTCTTTAAAAACTCCTTTTGAACCTAAATACTTGATTCTAAACTGCTCAGCCTCATCAAGAGTGGACGCGGTTGCGCTATCTAGTTCAAGCATCAATGATTGTAGTTTCTCGGAAAAGTTCATGCCGCGAAAATAAACTTATTCAACCACCTTAATGGTCATTCTATGAGGTGCCACAGGGCTTTCACCATTCGTTTTTATGGAGGCTAGCTTATCGATTACATCAAGCCCCTCAATCACCTGGCCAAAAACGGTGTATTGCATGTCTAAAAATGGGGTTCCTCCAAGGGTATTATAGATTTCAATTTGTTCTTCGGTATAAGAGAATGAGCGACCTTCAAAACGGGAATCTATCAGCGGACTAACTTCATCCATGACCGCTTTAATTTCATCTTGGTTACCATCTGCTTGAGCAGCTTTTATTCTAGCTACATATTCTTCATTTTCAGGTTCGGAGAAAAACGCCCTTGAAATCGCGTTTTTCTGATCGAAGTTGGAGCGTTCCTCAAATTTTTTTAGCTCAGTAGGGTTTGTTTTTTTTCCTTGAACAATATAGAATTGACGTCCAGAACTCTCTCTTTTCGGGTTTACATTATCACCCTTTCTTGCCGCAGAGAGCGCACCTTTCTGATGAAATAGTTCTGGATGAATCTCAGCTGGAATCGTATACCCCGGTCCACCGCTTCCTGGAGCGCCTTCAGCACCATCTTTTGAATTTGGATCTCCACCTTGAATCATGAAATTTTTAATGACGCGATGAAATGAAGTCCCATCATAGAAGCCTTCTTTCGCTAATTTTAAGAAATTATCTCTGTGAGCGGGTGTTTCATTAAAAAGCTCGACAACCATATTTCCTGAATCGGTCTCTATTACAAGCCGGACGCGACTTTCCTGAGCTATAATAGCGGTAGAAACTAAAATTAAAAGGAATGAAATCAACGAAACTTTCATGGCAGAATGGTATTAATTCAATGATTCACAAAGTTTAGCGAAAAATGCGACTTATAATTGTGTTATTTTTGACAGTCTTTAGAATTAATCACATGAAAATAGTTTTTCAAGCATCATTATTCTTAGTTGCGTCTTTCGCATTCATTTTTACATCTTGCGACAACACACCTGATCCTGGTGTTGCAGAAGTTAAGGTGTATGATGAGGACAACCTAGCTCAAAGCGGGGTTAAAGTGATCATGTATTGCACCGAAACAGGCTGCGTAGTGAGAAAAGAAGGAAGAACAAATAGCCTTGGCGTTTACAAGGAAGAGTTTGACCTTCCTGTTGTTTTAAGAGTGCGAGCAGTTCGTTATGATACCATTAGAACAACAACGGGGCTTCCCCCTAATGTTATAACATCAATAAAGGTTGATTCTGTTTGCGGTGAAGGTTTTGTTCAAGTGGAGAACGATGAGATTACCTCTGAGTCTATCACCATTCTTGAATGTAACTAATAATAGCTTCTTTCATCATTCTTTCTTGTTCCTCAGCTTTAAGTTTTGGTAGTGTTTCGCTTCTAGAAAAGTGAGGCCAACCATCTTTATCTTTTCCTTCATAAACGTAGTAACCATAAGGCTCTAACAAAGAGCAGACCGCTATGTGAATCACGTCAATTTTTTGATCCTTACTGAGTTTTTTAGGCCCTTGACCTAGTTCGTTTAAGCCAATTAGAAAAAGCGCAGCTTGCACATCAATAGGCTGCTCAAAACGGTCTTCCATTTTTTGCATTGCTACCTTCCAACCTTGTTCAAAATCCTGTT
Organism: uncultured Flavobacteriales bacterium; assembly: GCA_905479105.1. Classification (GTDB taxonomy): domain Bacteria; phylum Bacteroidota; class Bacteroidia; order Flavobacteriales_G; family Salibacteraceae; genus SHAN690. Next base: position 601,388 of record CAJQLE010000001.1, on the reverse strand, counting down.
CATTCATCGGTCCAAAAGTATATCAGCGGCATCATCTCACCACGTACTTTTGATCGATGGATTTTAATCACTGGGATATAATTCTTTTTATTCCGCTGCTTTACGCTGCTTGGAAGGGCTTTCAAAAAGGGCTGATTATAGAGTTAGCGTCAATTGCAGCGCTTATTGCAGGCATATATGTTGCCGCAAATTTCTCTGAGATTACGGCAGAAAAGCTGAAGCAGTGGTTTGAAATAGAAGGCTCTTGGCTGGGCTACCTATCATTTATAGTAACATTTGTGGCGGTTGTTTTTGGTGTCTACGCATTGGCTAAAGTTGTTGAAAAAGCCGTCAATATGGTTGCTTTAAAACTCGTTAATAAGCTTGCGGGCTTGCTTTTTGGTACGCTCAAGGTTGCCTTGATTATTTCAATTATTCTAAACTTGTTTGGATGGATTGATAGGTATATTCCTGTTCTTTCGAAGTCAGAACCGAATAAGAGCCTTCTTTTTTCACCAATACAATCAATAGCACCAACTATTCTTCCTGTATTAATGGAAACGGAATGGCTGTCAAGTGCAGAGGAAATTTTAGCCCCTTTGACCGAAGAGTAGTTTTTTATTGAATAGCCGCAACACCCGGAAGCGTTTTACCTTCAAGTAGCTCAAGAAGCGCTCCACCTCCCGTTGATACATAACTAACCTCATCGCTCAGGTTGAACTTTTTAACCGCAGCAACAGAGTCGCCACCGCCAACTAGACTATATGCGGAAGATTGAGCAATCATCTCACCTAATGATTTCGTTCCCAATGAGAAGTTTTCCATTTCAAAAACACCTAGCGGACCATTCCAGAGAATAGTTTTACTCTTAGAAATGACGTCACGGTAAGTCTCAATGGCTTTGGGGCCAACATCTAAACCCATCCACCCAGCTTCAATTTCCATGGAGGAAACTACCTTGATATGAGCATCATTACTGAATGCGTCAGCAATCACGCTATCTTCTGGGAGCATAACGTTGACTCCTTTTTCTTTAGCAAGAGAAAGAATTTTTTTTGCGGTTTCTAAATACTCATCTTCTACTAAAGAGCTTCCAATACTACCACCTTGTGCTTTAAAGAAGGTAAATGCCATTCCACCACCGATTATAAGATTGTCTATTTTATCGAGTAGGTGTGTGATAACGTCAATCTTACTGCTCACTTTAGCGCCTCCAATTATTGCTGTATAAGGATGTTCCGCACTTTGCAGAACCCTTAATCCATTGGCTACTTCAGCCTCCATTAGATAGCCAAAAAGCTTTTCATTCATGAATTTTGCAATGATTGTGGTTGAGGCGTGCGCCCTATGAGCGGTGCCAAAAGCGTCATTCACATATACATTACCATGTTTGCTCAGTTCTTGAGCAAATTCTTCATCGCCAGCGGTTTCTTCTTTGTAGAAACGAAGGTTTTCTAATAATAAAACCCCCCCTGGTTTGAGGCTGGAGGATGCTTCAAGTGCTTTTTCACCGATACAATCGGCAACAAATTTGACAGGGCTCTTTAATTGATCTTCTAAGCTTTTAATGATGTGTTTCAGAGAAAACTTGTCTTCAGGACCGTTTTTCGGGCGGCCTAAATGAGACATCAACACTACTGACCCGCCATCTTTGATAATTTTGGCAATTGTTGGGATCGCAGCTGATATTCTTGTGGAGTCAGTAACTTGAAGCTTATCGTTGAGGGGAACATTGAAATCTACCCTGATTAGAGCTCGTTTACCTTTAAAACTGAAAGAATCTATCGATGACATAACGCTAATTTGAGCGGCAAAATTAACTTTAAGCCCGAAAGAAGGAAGCAAAGCAAATGAGGAGAAAAGATATTCCAGGACAAGAAAATTTAAAAGCAGTCATATCAAGGCTTGTAGATGACGGGCGAGTTCCGCATGCGCTTTTAATTCAAGGAGTGAATGGTGGCGCTAGTTTACCTCTTGCGTTGTATTTGACCCAGTATCTAATGTGTGACAACAAACAAGATGGAGAAGTTTGTAATGAATGCCCATCGTGCTTAAAGAATAAAAGTTTGACGCACCCGGATGTCCATTTTGTGTCGCCAATTAATACAAACAAGGTGGTTAAGGACACCAAAAACATGCATTCTGATATGTATTCTGATGAATGGAGGGAGGTGGTTTCGAAAAACGCGTTTTTATCACTTCAAGATTGGTATGCTGCCATTGAAATTGAAAAGAAGCAGGGGATAATTGGAGCAGGAGAAAGCAAAGCATTAAGAGGTAAATTAGCGTTGAAGTCTTATGAAGGGAAGAGTCGTGTGTTTATTATTTGGCACGCAGACCGAATGAACCAAGAGTTTGGGAATAAAATGCTAAAGAATTTCGAAGAGCCAAACCCCAACACCATTTTTATTTTGGTGACTGAATCACCATCTAAACTCTTAACTACAATTCTTTCAAGGGTTCAACGGTTTCAAGAGGAACATTATTCCGATCCGGAAATTGCGAACTATTTGAGTGAAAAATTTCAGCTCGATTCAAATGAAGCAATGAATTTATCATTCCGGGCAGAGGGAAACCTTCAGGCAGCTGTAAAAGAGGCGTTAGATGTGGGTGATCCGTGGCTAGAAGTCTTTAGAAATTGGATGAGGCTTTCGTACAAAAGAGACCTCTATGGTTTATATGGATGGAGTCAAGAAATGGCTGTAAATACCCGAGACACTCAGCGTATTTTTATTGAATCAGCCTTAAAAGTTCTTGATCGCTGTTTTAGAATGGGATGGTTAGAAATTCATATTCCAATGGAGGGTGAGGAAGCGGAGTTCTACAAGAATTTTTCACCGTTTATTAATGCGTCAAACGTGCAGGCATTTATGGAGCTTTTGGAAGAAACATCCTTTCATATCGAGAGAAATGTAAATCCTAAAATTGCGTGGTACGACACGAGTATTAAATCTGTTCGGCTTGTGCATCAAGGTAAAAAGGCAACCGCTGTTTCTTAGAGTAATTCAAAGTAGTTTTGTAAAACTGAAGAAAGGATAATTATGGGATGTGGAAATTGTAGCAATGGCGGAAGTGGAACTACTCCAGCAGGGTGTAAAAACAATGGTAATTGTAGCACTAGTGGCTGCAATAAACTTGATGTTTTTGACTGGTTGACAGGAATGGAGCGCACGGCATCTGGTGAGTCGGAATTCGTTGAGGTTCGATTCAAAAACACTAGAAAAGAGATTTTTAAAAATTCAGAACATCTTTCATTAATTGTTGGAGAGGCCGTTACAGTAGAGGCTCCCACGGGTCATGATGTCGGCATGGTGTCTTTAACGGGAGAACTGGTTAAGTTTCAAATGAAAAAGGGCGGCATTTCGCAGAACAGTAGAGATATGAAGAAGATCTACAGAAAAGCCCATGAGGGAGATCTTGAAGTGTATCGTGAGGCAAGGGCCATGGAGGATGATGCGATGTTTAAAGCGAGAAGGGTTGTTAGAGACATGAGCGTAAACATGAAAATTTCAGACGCGGAATATCAAGGAGATAGGAATAGAGTTACCTTCTATTATATTGCAGAAGAACGCGTAGATTTTCGGGAATTGATTAAGGTCTTAGCCGATATGTTTAGGGTTCGTATAGAGATGCGTCAAATTGGTTCTAGGCAGGAAGCGGGAAGGCTTGGAGGAATTGGGTCTTGTGGTCGAGAACTTTGCTGCAGCACGTGGCTTACTGATTTTAGGACGGTTTCAACTTCAGCCGCCCGATACCAGCAGTTGAGCATCAACCCAATGAAAATGGCTGGTCAATGCGGAAAACTAAAATGTTGCTTAAACTATGAGCTAGACTCATACATGGATGCAATTAAAGACTTCCCAGACCATAAGATAAAGCTGAAAACAAAGAAGGGAAATGCGTTTCATCAGAAAAGTGACATTTTCAAAGGTATGATGTGGTATTCCTATGAAGATAATTTCAGTGAATTTATTCCGCTTGAAGTTGATCGAGTGAAAGAAGTAATTGCGTTAAACGAAAGTGGCAAGACGGTAGATGACTTGACTAAATATTCGTTTGTAGAGGATACGGGACCTGAAGAGCCTAAATTCGATAACGTTGTCGGTCAAGAAGATCTAACAAGGTTCGATAAGCCAAAAGGAAACCAAAGAAATAAAAAACGGAAGAAGCCCCAGGCAGGAGGAAATAATCAACAAAGATCCGCCCAGCAAGGTAAAGCCACGCCAGGGTCAAACCCGCAATCAAAAGAAGGGGCTCAGAATAGAAATAAAAAACGAAAGCCAAATAGAAATAAAGGCAACGATAAAGGCCCTTCACAAAAGGAGAATTCATGAAATTAACCGTTTGCGCCATCTTCTTTTTATTCGCGCTAAGCTCTTGCAATGATTCTGTTGTGCTGAGTGAATTGACAGCAATTGATTCTGGAAAATGGGGTTTTGAGGATTCTCGGATGATAACAGCAGAGTTAAATGACACCCTTACACCTATGAATTATTTTATCGAGGTTCGTCACGGTGCAAATTATCCCTATCAAAACTTAATTCTATACTTCAAAACCTTTTATCCAAACAACACTTATAAGTTGGATACTATCGATTGTCCTCTTGCAGAAAGTTCAGGAAAATGGTATGGTACAGGCTTAGGCGATCTTTTAGATAACCGAATTATGTTTAAAAGAAATGTTCAACTACCTCAAGGAGGAAAATACAAATTCGAACTTCAACACGCAATGCGATCCGACACTATTGAGGAAGTTTATGATATCGGATTGCGCATTGAAAAAGCGATTAACTAAGTTGCGAGCGAGTGATTTATGAAGAAATATATCATCATTTTTTGGGTTATTGTTTTGTTAGGACTGCTGTCCTTCTTTTCAATGTTTTATCTGGCTGAAAAAGGGTTTTTAGGTAAAATGCCAACGATTGAGGACTTGCAGAACCCACGAAGTGATTTGGCAAGTGAGGTGTATAGTTCTGATGGAAAAATATTAGGAAAGTATTTTTATCAAAATAGGACAAACGTTCACTACCGAGATCTTTCACCACACTTGGTAAATGCGCTTATTTCAACAGAAGATGAGCGCTTTTTGGAGCATCCAGGGATCGATTTGAAGGGAACCTTTAGGGCGATTGCATATTTAGGCAGCAAGGGAGGGGCAAGCACAATAACTCAGCAATTAGCCAAAATGTTGTTTACAAAGCAACGCTCAACCAACAAGCTTACGCGTATAGTTCAAAAAGCCCAAGAGTGGATTATCTCAGCTAAACTCGAGCGGTATTATACAAAGGAAGAGATCATAACTATGTATTTTAATCGCTTTGACTTTGTCAATAATGCGGTAGGAATAAAATCTGCCTCTCAAGTTTACTTTAACACATCCCCTGACTCTTTAAAAGTTCATCAAGCTGCTATGTTGGTTGGGATGGCGAAGAACCCCTCTCTATTTAATCCGGTAAAGGATTATAGAAAAGACACAGTTTTATTGAGGCGAAATGTGGTTCTAGGACAAATGCTGAGGAATGAGTTTATCACGGAGGCTGAGTACGACTCATTATCTCAATTACCACTTGACTTGAAGTATACGACAGTGGACCATAGCGATGGAACGGCAACCTATTTTAGAGAAGAGTTAAGAGGTAAATTGAAAGAAATCTTACGCCAAAAGAACCCTGAGACAGGCGAATACCTTATCGCGAAAGAAAACGGAGAGCCATATAATATTTATAGTGATGGTCTGCGGGTTTTTACAACCATTAATAGTAAGATGCAGCATTATGCTGAATGGTCAGTTCAGCGGTATTTGAGCGAATATTTGCAACCAACATTTTCTCGTGAACTCAAGAAACGATCTAATTTTCCTTTTGCTAGCCTCAGTGAAAAAGAGGTCGAGAGAGTGATGAATACTGCTCGAAAACGAACATCGAGATATAGAGTGTTAACCGGACAGGAATGTCATAATTGCCATAGAAGAGGAGATTATGTTCAGAAAGAAAACATTGACGGGTCGGATTATTGGGTATGCTCTGCTGAAGATTGTGGAGAATCAAAACGCATTATTCCTGAAGATTCAATCGCTGTAATATTTGACATTCCAGCTAAAATGAGTGTGTTTTCTTGGAAAGGGGAGATAGATACTCTCATGTCTCCAAATGACTCTATTCGTTATTATAAAAGCTTTCTTCAGTCTGGTTTAATGAGTTTAGACCCGCACACCGGTCATATCAAAGCATGGGTTGGAGGAATTGACCATAAACACTTCGAATATGATCATGTGAGCTCGGCTAAAAGGCAGGTTGGATCTACTTTTAAACCATTCGTGTATGCTTTGGCGCTTGAAGCTGGCTTATCCCCTTGCCATTTGGTTCCCAACATTCCTTACACGTTCAAGAAAGGAGAATTTGGCTTACTGAAGGATTGGACACCTGAAAATGAGGGAGATGAATATGGTTATGAGGTGACCTTAAAATATGGATTAGCGAATTCAATGAATACCATTACAGCGTGGGTAATGAAACGGTTTACGCCACAGGCAGCTGTTGCTTTTGCAAGAAAGTGTGGGATTCAATCACATATAGACCCTGTTCCATCTTTAGCATTGGGTGTTGCAGACTTAACCCTACATGAAATGGTAACAGCCTATAGCACGTTCGCAAATAGAGGAATGAGAATGGAGCCGATTTATCTGCTTCGAATAGAAGATAATGGTGGCACAGTAATCTACGAGCCTACTCAAGACATAGTTGAGGTAATGAGCGAAGAGCAAGCGTATAAAATGCTTGACATCATGATGGGTGTTACCGAGGGAGAAAGAGGTGGCCCTGAGGGTAAGAAAACCGGAACAGCAATGCGAATGCACTATGATAGCCCAGATCGCGGTTATGATGGCATTCCTTGGGATTATAAAATTGCAGGCAAGACAGGTACCACACAAGGAAATTCAGACGGATGGTTTATGGGAACCGTACCAGACTTAGTCACAGGAGTTTGGGTAGGTGCTGATGACCGTAGTGTTCGTTTTACGCGCACATCATTGGGGCAAGGAGCCAATACAGCTTTACCAATTTGGTGTTATTACATGAAAAAGGTTTGGGCCGATTCGGCACTTGGTTTCGAGGTTCGTCCGTTTGAAATTCCTGAATCTTTGAAAAACTATAAATTCGACTGCAATGATCAATCTTCAGATGGGCAAGGCTTTAATGAGGGATCGATTGACGCAGGAGGGTTATTTGACTAAAATTATGCATCATGGCAATCAATAAAGTAGTTAAGAGCGCAGAGGAAGCGCTAGAAGGAATAGCGAACGACATGACTGTAATGTTCGGTGGTTTCGGACTTTGTGGGATACCAGAAAATGCAATAGCCGCCATTCGAAAAAAGGGAACAAAGAACCTAACCTGTGTTTCTAATAATGCGGGTGTTGATGGTTTCGGTCTTGGTGTATTGCTCGAATCCAGACAAGTGAAAAAGATGATTTCGTCCTACGTAGGCGAAAACGATGAATTTGAAAGACAGATGCTCAGTGGAGAGCTTGAAGTGGAACTTATACCACAAGGTACATTGGCAGAGCGTTGCCGGGCCGCAGGAGCCGGAATACCCGCTTTTTTTACACCCGCTGGTTATGGAACGGAAGTGGCGCTGGGAAAAGAGGTGCGTTGGTTTAACGATAAGCCACATATATTGGAGCATGCCTTTGACGCTGCATTTGCTTTTGTAAAAGCAGACAAGGGTGACACCGCAGGTAATCTGATATTTAACGCTACAGCACGAAACTTCAATCATGTAATGGCAATGGCGGGTAAAATTACCGTGGCTGAGGTTGAAGAACTTGTGCCGGTGGGCGAATTAGATCCCAATGAAATTCACACACCAGGCATCTTTATTCAAAGGATTTTTCAAGGTGAAAAATTTGAGAAACGCATTGAACAAAGAACTGTGAGGTCAAGAAATTAGACTAAGTGCTTTTTCAAAAGCCTATAAATATTAGGACGTATACGGTTTTATCACTCGGATTGCTATCGTGGATATACGTTTTCACCAAGGCGCTCAATACCCCATTTACCGTAGATGAGGCATCAACGTATTTGGACTTCGTCCTGTTTAACACGTTTCTTCCTGGATTGTCTAAGTGGGAAGCAAATAACCATCTAATAAACTCCCTGCTGACGATATTATCGTCTGCTGCTTTTGGTGATAGGCCTTTTGCGTTGAGGTTGCCAAATGTTTTGTCTTTTGGTTTGCTTATTTATCAAGTTATGATTTTCGCCAAAAAGCGACTTCATTACACCAGTTCGGCTGTTGCGATATCACTCTTGCTTTTCTATTCTACATTAGTATTAGACTTCTTTAGTTTATGCAGAGGCTATGGTATTTCGTTGGCATTTTTAATGTGGTTTATCAATGAGTTTTTAGCGACACTAGAAAAAGAAAAACCCTCTTATTTTAAAGTAGTTCTTTCTGGATGCTTTATGGTTGGGGCAAACCTGAATTTACTCCCATTATTTATGGGTGCGCTCATACTCTCAGTTGCATTTCAGGCTCGATCGGGAAAATGGTCGCCAACTCCAACGGTTTTGTGGGGGTTAAGCGCTATTCCTTTTGTTATTTATGGGTTTCTCCTAAAACAAAAGGGCCTTCTTTATTACGGCACCGATAAGTTTATTGATTTTACCCTAGGACACACAACAGCTCTTTATGTCGGGTCTCATGCGCTATACTGGTATTTCTTGCCGGTGCTTATAAGCATCATCATTTTTCATCTTTCTGATAAGACAGTGCGGTTTTCGTTGAATAAGTCAAGCGCTATGTTTTTGCTGTTTTTGCTGGCTTTTTTAGCGCCAATTGCGCAGCACATATTGTTGGGTTCGCCACTGCCACAAGACAGGACCTACATGCATGTATTAATGCTTTCTGCGCTTGTTTTTGTTTATTACGCTGATCGAAAGTCAAGAATCATAGCTCAATTGGCAATGGCGTATTCTTTAATAATAATTGCTGGCTTTTTCAGTAGTTTCAAAATTGATCGTTCTCTAGTTTGGCCAAAAGACATTATTCCAAAAGGAGTGATTGTAGAGCTTAAAAGGTTTACAGATGAAAATGATAAATCACCAATTGTAGTGAGTGATTATAGAAATCCATCCGTTTGGGAGTATTTAAACTCAATTAATCAAAGCGCTTATACCTATTTCAGATTGGGCAATGAGGAGTCAAGTCTAGTATCTTCTGCAGACTACTTGATGTTGAGTGAAGACAGCGAGCTGAACTTTAATCCAACAGATTTTGACACTATAGTGGCAGAAGCACGGTCAGATTATGCGCTACTGAGAAACAAAGTCAAAAGAAGTGCAGAAGTCGATACGGTCTATGAAATAGGTCAAAACGGACTTTATTCAGATCCGTTTTTTATACTTTTTCAAGGGGATTTTAACGCAGACTCCTCTGTTATTCGTGCAGTCGATATTGAAACGCAGATGAGGCTTCCCAATGTGGGAGGTGATTTTCAGTTAGTAATAAGCCAAGAGTCTGAAGGGGAAAATAGACGAGATGTGATAAACCTTTACAGGTACTATACATCGGAGCAAATCTCGGGCAGCAAACCGTTTAGAATACGAATTCCAATTAACACAAAGGTCAATAACAACGTGTCTATATATTATTGGAACGTTCATCAATTGTCTGTTCATCTTGAAAAGTCGATTGTAAAGGTTGAAACAAGTCCTATTCGTTGACTATTATTCTATAAATTCGAGCCATGGCATTAGACAAAAACGGAATTGCACAAAGAATCGCTCAAGAGTTGAGGGATGGATATTATGTCAATCTTGGAATAGGAATTCCTACGCTCGTTGCAAATTATATCCCTTCTGGAATTGATGTTGAGTTTCAATCTGAGAATGGAATGTTGGGTATGGGCCCGTTTCCGTTTGAAGGAGAGGAAGACGCGGATTTGATCAACGCAGGAAAGCAAACCATTACCGCGATGCCTGGTGCTGCATATTTTGATTCGTCAATGAGTTTTGCTATGATACGCGGTCAACATGTTGATCTTACCGTGCTGGGAGCAATGGAAGTGAGCGACCAAGGAGATATAGCAAATTGGAAAATTCCTGGCATGATGGTGAAAGGGATGGGAGGCGCGATGGATTTAGTGGCCTCGGCTAAGAACATTATTGTTGCAATGATGCACACCAACAAAAAAGGCGAATCAAAACTTCTGAGACAATGCACCCTTCCGTTAACCGGTGTGCAATGTGTTACCCGTGTGGTAAGCAACTTGGCCGTTTTTGATTTATCACCAAAAGGGTTTAAACTGGTCGAAAGGGCTCCAGGGGTTTCTGTAGATGAAATTAAGGCCGCGACAGAAGGCCGCTTAATAATTGAAGGAGAGATTCCTGAGATGAAGCTGTAAAACATATGTCAGTTTATTCACGTTCTAAGCACTTATGATATTAATAACAGGCGCAACGGGGATCGTTGGATCTCACGTGGCTATTGAATTGCTTAAAGCGGGAAAGAAGGTTCGCGTTCTGCACAGGAACTCTTCGAGTTTAGTGGCTTTAGAACAACTTTTACGCTATTACAGCCTACCCGATACTATTGATTATTTTGAAGGAGATATAACCGACCCCATTATTTTGTCTGAAGCAATCAAGGATTGCACCCAAGTCTATCATTGCGCAGCTTTAGTTTCTTTTGATGCGGCTCATACTTCACTGTTGCGAGAAAATAATGTGCTGGGCACAAACAATGTTGTTAATGCTTGTATAGCTAATAAGTCTAAGCTTGTTTACATAAGCTCTACAGCGTCAATTGGAGATGTGGCTGTGGAAGGCGAGCGAACAGAGGAAAGTGTTTGGACATCTGATAAGGGCAAGTCTGATTACGCCTTGAGTAAACGCTATGCTGAAATGGAAGTATTCAGAGGGATTCAAGAAGGCTTGGATGCGGTTATCGTGAACCCTGGAGTTATTCTTGGCCCTGGTAATTGGGGGAATAGCAGTACGAGTATTTTTCTTTCGGGATTGAAAGGACTAACGTTTTATCCATCAGGAAGTAACGGCTTTGTTGATGCAAGAGATGTGGCCGAAATGGCAATTTCTCTTTCTAACAAGCCGAGTGTGATAGGCAGGCACCTATTAATTGGAGAGAACATTTCATTCAAGGGGTTTTTCACACTATTTCATCAACTTTTTGAAAGTAAGAAGCCCACCATTTCAATTCCAAAAAAGCCAGTTTTTTTTATCGTTAGGCTTTTATCACTGCTTGAAAAAGTCAGGCTAAACCCATTGAAGGTGACTTCAGAAAATTTGAGATCTGCTTACCGAAAGGTTGTTTACTCGAATCAAAAAATGACAGGCTTAGGGTATGAGTTCCGTTCAGTAAAGGAAGCGCTCATTTATACCAATGAAGTTTATCAAGCGCAGCACAATAGATAAGTTACCTTTTTTTAGAGTTCAAGGCTTTCAGTGAATCTTGAGATTCTACTTTTTTCAACGTGACCAATTGGGTGCTTAATATCTCCATGGATTGGTCGTAGATTTCTTCCATTTCTTCATAGTGATCTTTCCAATAATCGAGACTTTCTGTAAAGCGAGCCTTTGAAACGCTTGCTGTGTCAAAATAATTGATAAATCCTTGTTTTGCCTGGGCCTGCAAACCTTTTTTTCTAACATCTCGATGACGAAGCGCAGCATCTACAATATGAATTTCGCTCAGGTAGAAAGCCATGCTATCTTTTGATAGAATGTGTGTTGGTTTTTTAGCTGGCGCTGGATTTTTATCAGAACCGCAGCCCTGCAGTGATAATAGAATAATAGAAAGCAGAATTAGCCGGATCATCGGTCAAAAGTTATCGCCTGACCCTTAACCTCTTCATTGAATTTTCCTTGATGGAAAACACGTCTTCCGTTTACAAATGTGGAGTCAACCAGTGAGCTGAATGTGTGTCCTTCAAAAGGTGACCAACCACACTTATACAGCAAGTTTGATTTTTCTACGGTTTGAGAAGCATTAAGGTCAACTAAGACCAAGTCAGCAAAATATCCTTTTCGAATGAAGCCTCTTTTATTGATATGAAAGCAAATTGCCGGAGCATGCGAGAGTTTTTCTACAGCCCTTTCAATACTTATTCTGCCCTTTTTTACAAAGTCCATCATTGCCTGTAAAGAATGCTGAATCAATGGCCCTCCGGAAGGAGCCGACCAATAGTTCTGAGATTTTTCTTCCAGCGTATGAGGGGCGTGATCTGTAGCAACAATGTCAATTCTATCATCGAGAAGAGCCTTCCAAACACCTTCTCTATCTGCAGCTGTTTTCACAGCTGGGTTCCACTTAATGAAGGTCCCTTTTGAATCATAATCAGCATCGCTAAACCAAAGGTGGTGAATACATGCTTCAGCAGTTAGTCGCTTATCTTTTAGAGGAATGTCATTTCTAAACAACTCTGTTTCACGAGCTGTACTGATGTGCAAAATATGAAGGCGAGCATCATGTTTTTTTGCAAGAGACGCTGCTTTATTAGACGATAGGTAACACGCCTGTGCTGAGCGGATAAGCGGGTGTGCGCTCATTGGAACATTATTACCATAGCGCTCTTTATAAAGCGCGCTGTTTGCTCTGATGGTTACCTCATCTTCACAGTGCGTAGCAATAAGCAGCTTTGTATTTGCGAATATGTTTTCGAGAGCTTCTGTGTTGTCAACCAGCATATTACCAGTTGATGAACCCATGAAGATTTTAAGCCCGCAAACGTTTTTGGCGTCTGTGGCGAGCACTTGATCAAGGTTGTCATTCGTTGCGCCAAAGAAGAATGAATAATTGGCCAACGAAACGTTGGATGCCCGATCAAACTTTTTCTTTAACTCATCTTGAGTCGTGGTTTGTGGATTGGTGTTTGGCATTTCCATAAAAGTGGTCGTGCCACCAGCCACACCGGCTTTAGCTCCAGTATATATTTCTTCTTTATGAGTAAGACCAGGTTCTCGAAAATGAACTTGATCATCAATTATACCAGGCATTAGGGTAAGACCCGCGGCAGTTATAATTTCTATATCGTCTGAAAGACCTTCAGGTATATTGCCTTTAAAAACATCTTTGATGAATTCACCTTCGATGAGCACGTGACCAATGAACGATTCACCCTCGTTTACAACAGTCGCGTTTGAAATAAGTGTTTGTTTCATATCACAAAGCGCATTTGCAGCACGCCCCAAAAAGCTTCTTTAAAGATGCCGGAGCTCATCTTTGAGGTGCCCGCCACACGGTCCGTAAATACGATTGGAACTTCTACCAACTTGAAATTTTTCTTCCAGGCGCGGTATTTCATTTCAATTTGAAACGCGTAGCCAATGAATCTTACTTTATCTAACTCAATTGACTCAAGAACAGCTCTCTTGTAGCATTTGAAGCCAGCTGTTGTGTCTTTGATATTCATCCAGAGAACCAAGCGCACATACACTGACGCGTAGTATGACATTAGCACCCTTCCTATTGGCCAGTTTGCTACTTTCCCCCCTTTTACGTAACGCGAACCGATAGCGACATCCGCGCCTTGGTTTTTAGTGGCATCATACAGGCGAATCAAATCATCTGGATCATGAGAAAAATCGCAATCCATTTCGAAAAAGTATTGATAATCGCGTTCTAATCCCCATTTAAAGCCATGAATGTAAGCAGTGCCTAATCCAAGTTTTCCTTGACGCTCAGTAATATGAAGCTTTCCTCCGAAGTCTTTTTGGAGAGATTTAACTATGGCGGCTGTTCCATCAGGAGAGCCATCATCCACAATGAGTAAATGAAAATCAGAAGGCAAGGAAAAGACCTTACGAACCATCTTTTCGATGTTCTCTTTCTCGTTGTATGTTGGTATGATTACTAAAGCCTCGGACATTTCAAAAAAAACGATGCGGGCGAAGATACTTTGAAAAGTTAGATCGCCATTTCATCAATTGAAAACTCTCTCATCTTTTACATTTATTAGCAACTAAAAACGAGGTTCATTATTTTTTCTTTCGACAGTTTCGATAAAACAACTATTTTCATCGAACAACATTAAATTCTAGACTATGAAAAACGGATTACTTTCATTAATATTCTTATCGGTTTTTGCTTTTGAGTCGACTGCTCAGGTCATCCTTTTTGACCCAATTCAAGCTCCTTCGGCAGGTACAGCGTGTCAAGACTTCGAGGCTGCAAATAATATTTATGATACTGAAATTGCTGACGACTTCACAGTTCCTGCAGGTGAAACATGGTATGTAGACTCCGTTATTTTTTATGGTACTTACTCTGCTGGCGCGTTAACAGAAGCTGGCATGATAGTATCAATATACCAAAACAACGCTGGGTCAATAGGTTCCTTAGTCTTCACTGATACATTTAATACCGATGTTGACTTAAATGGGGATGGTTGGTTAACACCCACGTGGGCAACACCCGTGAACATTACTTCTGGTGATTATTGGTTGGTTGCTTCTGCAAGAAAGGATTTTGGAGGTGGAGGAGGTCAATGGTACTGGGTAAGAGATTCTAATTTAGTTGGTGAGCCGGCTATGTGGTCGAACCCTGGAAATGGTTTTGCATCAGGGTGTACGACTTTTGTCCCGATGTACTCTTGCGCCCTTTTGAATACCTCTGACTCCGGTATGGCCTTTAGAATGTTTGGCTGCTATGGCCCTAACAAACCTGCAGGAGTAGAGCTTGGAAGCGACACAACATATTGTGAGAATGGTATAATCATAACATTAGATGGATCTTCAAGTTCAATGGGAGTTGATTATAACTGGAGTACTGGAGCAACAACATCTTCTATTTCAGTAGATTCTTCAGGTGTTTATTCTGTCACTGTTACTGATCCTATAACACAATGCGCGACAGTTGACAATAAGAGTGTTACTGTGTTGCCCGTGCCCTATTACGATGTAGCGGATGTCACTACTTGTTCCAGTGCTTTACCGTATACGTTTATAGCGAATTCTCCCGGTATGAGTGTTGTTTGGCCAAGTGGCAACACATCAGTGGTTGAGACAATTGGTGTGGCAGGGACGTATGTTGTAACCCTGACTGGAAATAATGGATGCGTTGGAACGGACACATTTACGCTTACCGTGGAGGATTTAGAGCCAATAACCAGCCCCGCAGGCCCAGTTGATCTGTGCATAGGAGAGTCTTTTATGGCAGGAGTTGTTGGAACCTTTAACGAATATGAATGGTTTGAAGATGGAAATTCTGTTTCAATCTCAGATTCTTTGCTTATTAGTTCTGGTGGCGTGTTTACAGTGAATGTGACCAACCCTGATGGGTGCACTGGAACGGGAGAATTAACTGTTATTGAGCGACCAGTTCCAACACCTGTAATTCAAAGTCAATACACACTTAACTTCGATGTTCAATTGTTTATAAATGGAAATTTCACAAGCTATGAATGGTCAAATGGAAGTACGTCAAATTCCATTACGGTTACTCAAAACGGAACGTATACCGTAACTGTAGTTGATGCGTTTGGATGCGAAGGATCTGGCTCAACCTCGGTTAATTCAGTTGGAATAGAAGACCCGATTGCAAATCAGGTTGCAGTTTATCCAAATCCAACGAGAGACAATGTTTCATTTACTTTCCCGAATACGTGGATAGATAATGCTTCAGTCACACTCTTTGACACGCAAGGCCGTGAGGTATCATCATTTAATGTGAACGCAAACACACACTCAATGTCGCTTGACCAAATGAGTCCTGGTGTTTACTTAATTCAGTTTACCTCTCCTGAAGGCACTGGAAACACATCATTGATTTTAACAGAATAATCTACGATCCTATACCTACCTATCTATGAAGGGCTGCTCTTATGAGCGGTCCTTTTTTTTGCATGTAGTTCTCAAGGGAGATGATTCTAACGTATTCTTTTATGAATCAAAAAGCTAATATTGACACATCAAATCTTTTGCCTTTAAAGTGAATTAATTATGAAGAATCGAATACTCGTTTTTGTATCCATTTTAACCTCAGTGACTTCATTCGCGCAACCGAATGCG
Organism: uncultured Flavobacteriales bacterium; assembly: GCA_905479105.1. Lineage (GTDB taxonomy): Bacteria > Bacteroidota > Bacteroidia > Flavobacteriales_G > Salibacteraceae > SHAN690. The sequence goes on along the minus strand of CAJQLE010000001.1, from coordinate 585,384 downwards.
GAGGAGTTTAATACATTCTTGCAATCGTGTTATGAGAAGTTTGATTTGCCAGCAATGTCTGTATCTGTTGTAAAAGACGGAAGGGTTGTGCTGAACTCCAATTTTGGCGAGAAAAGCGAAAAGTCAAAAACGGGAGTGCCCAATGAAAACACACTGTATGCAATTGCTTCGCTTTCAAAAGCGTTTACTTCTGCAGCCATCGGGATGTTGGTAGATGAAGGCAAACTCAAATGGGACGATAAGGTTGTAGAGCATTTGCCATGGTTTGCACTCAACGATCCTTATGTTACAGCAAATATTACCATCGAAGATTTATTGTGTCACAGAAGCGGACTCATCACCTTTGACGGAGACTTGCTGTGGTATGGAAGTAATTATACGAGAGAAGAGGCTATTAAGCGACTCAGAGAACGCCCGCTTACGTATGGCTTTAGATCAGAGTTTGGCTATCAAAACTTGATGTTTATGACCGCAGGTGAAGTCATCGAAAGCGCTTCGGGAATGACGTGGGATGAATTTATTGAAACCCGCATTTTGAAACCCATAGGAATGGTAAGAACAACGTCTTCATTTCAAAAATTCTCAACGGACTTTAATAGTGCGAAACCACACTTGAAAGGGAAGGAGATTTTTATGTTGAGTTATGACAACAGCGGAGCAACGGCCGCATTAAATTCTAGCACCGCGGATATGAGCAAGTGGATAGACTTTTGGCTGGACAACGGTATAGTCAATGGCGACACCTTGCTTTCCGCACAATCGATCAAAAAGCTTTGGTCAACGCATACACCATTGGGCGTTGGAAATTTTGACGAACGCAACGGCACACATTTTAAAGGCTATGGAATGGGCTGGTTCTTAATGGACTATGACGGCAAAAAAGTAATTCATCACGGAGGCGGTTTGCCGGGTTATATTTCAAAGGTGGCCATCATTCCTGAAGATAATTTGGGGATTATTGCATTGACAAATGACATGAGTTCTGTACCAAGCTTATTGATGTATGCAGTGATTGATTGGGCCAACGGAAAGGACTACACTAAGTGGATGGATATGTTTTATGAGTTTAAGGTAGGTGGTGACCAAAGAGAGTCTGACAATATGCAGGAAAGACTTGAAACAAAAAAGGCAGACCCAAGAATGCTTCCTGTGACTGATTACTTGGGCATTTACGAAGACGTGATGTATGGAAAGGCCGAAGTAAGTATGGGAGAAAGTGGATTGATCATGTCACTATTACCAGCGAAAGAATTGTTCACGGGTAATATGGAGCCGTGGAATGATCATGCGTTCAAGTTCGAGGTAAACGATCCGTTCCTTCCTTTCGGAGTTGCAAATTTTGATGTCAAAGAAGATGTAATCAAAGGCTTTACGATAGAGCTACCGAACAATGACTTCCATTTTAATAAACTCTATTTCAAGAAGCAATAGATTAATACAGACGCTCAAGTTGGCTCACTATTCTTTGGGCTGCCATGGTGCTAATTCTTTTGTTCAATTCGCTTCGATGTGCACTATAGAAAGCTAGTTCTGTTGATGACATGAGACCAACTACAGGCCAGATTAAGAATGATTTGAACTCAGGATCCTGTTTTGACGCTTGAATGATAATCGATTCTTGATTCACTTGTTTCAGCGCATTAAAGCTTTTGTGGTATTTATTTACATACTGCTTTGCTAGCAATATCAACAGCTCATTTTGAAACTTTAAGATTGGGCGCATCACTTCATTTTGAAATCCTTCTATTTCGCCTTTGGTTGGCTGTAAACTTAATAGAGGTCTGATTTCGGTTACCACAGTGTCTCTTGAACGTTCTTCCATGCTATAGAAACAATGCTTGAGGCTGAAAGTTGATATAAAAAAAGCCCCGCGAACATTCGCGAGGCTTCTTTATTAATATTTCCTGTGATTACTTAACCACAACTCTGAATGCGTCTCCAGATGTTGTTTCAATAAGGTAAAGACCTTTGTTTAACCCTGAAAGATCAGTGCTAGAAACATTCGTTTCAGACATCATCAATTGACCAGTCAAGCTGTAAAGGTTGAATGATACTTTCTGATTGAAGTAAAGAGACTCACCATTGTTAGGGTTAGGCCAAGCTTTAACACTTGTGTTACCAACCTCTTCAACAGATAAGTATTGGTTCATTGTGTTTGGTGTTGCCATATCAAAAACAACCCATGGCTCACCGCCATCAGTCTCACGACCAAACGATTGGTTTGAGTCAAGCGCTGTATAATCAACTTCGTCAATCAACTCAGCAGTACAGCCATTCAAGTATGAAATGGCAACATAGCCGCCAGCAGCATCTAACTCGAAGTTGGCGTGAAGAGGACCTTCTGTTGTTTCATTATCTGCCCAAATGATAGCGTATCCTCCAGCAGGAACAACTTCAGTCACACCCATAGCAATTTGAAACTTGGTGATGTCTAAATCGTCATTCGTGAAGTACAATCCTTCTAAAGGCATATCAACAGCGCTGGTGTTGTAAACCTCAATCCAATCATCGTAATCACCATTCTCATCTTGATAAGAAGATGCATTATCAGCCATCAACTCATTGATCAATAAGCTTGGAGCTGGCATTGAAGTTGTGTCAAGATCTGTAAAGTACATTGGAAAGATTTGATAATTATCAAGGTATGGAGCTGAGTTATCAAACTGGCCACCAATACCTGTTAAGTTGAATAGACCAGCTGGAGCAACCGCCCAATTGTCATCCACATCTGTGTCAGAATCGATTCGCATTGTTATAGTATCTCCAAGGCAAGTCAATAACCTTACATTACTTGAACCTCCATTTGGCCATTCGCCAGCATCAATTACTTGAACATTATTGATTCTGATTGGCTCAGATTCTGTCATTTGACCAGGCGCTTGAACGAGCATTGGCTCTGGAATTGGATTTCCAGAATTAAGCACGGTAATTGAGTCAACGAAAAACTCAGTTAAGCCATTGTAGAAATCAATTTCACCTCTTGCCAAAAGAGAATCACCTTCAGCAACTTCATAGTTGCTCACATCATTGAAGTTGAAAATATTGATTCCTTCAGCATCCCAAAGGGTAAAAGAAAGACCATTGTTTCCGTCTAAGTCAACGCCCAAAACCACACCTGTCGTCCAGTATGTATTGCCTAATGAATCTGGCTCCCCGTTAGCGTCATCGTTGTTGATGTCAGCGATCGGCTGGAAGTTGTCGTTATCGTTAATGGTGATTTCAATTTCGTTATCGACTCCAATAATTGCATTCACAACGTTTTGTAAAACAAATACCACATTCTCAGGGTTCTCTTTCGTCACGTCATTAATTACAGTTACGACAACCGTATCAGTAATACTTTGGAAGGCTGGTGCAGTAATCACGATCGGCAAAGCAACATCCGTGGTGTAGTCATTGCCTATCATTGCAGTAGAAGATCCATCTACAGCAATCTCTACTGTAGCTGCATTAGCCGTAAGATTATTGCAGGTATAAATCAACTCATACGATGAAGCATCAGCTTCTTCTGTTGTCAAGTCAGAACTTAAGAAATTAAACTCAGGTGCCGGAGTGTTACCACCAAAGTAAACACTGTCACAATAGAACGTGTCGTTTGCTCCCATAACTCCAAAGTCGAAGAAAATGGAAAGCATGTTATAGTCGAGGGCATAGTTAATAGCTGGAGTACCAAGTGAGTTATTGGTAAAATCAAATACCAATGTTTCCCATCCATTAGCTACAGTAGTGAGCATCTGAGTTTCAACACTCTGTGCTGGTGTGCCTACAACTTCAGTTTTTAGATTAATTGACAACCCAGCAGCTGGTGAATACACCTTTGCCGAAACTTTACTTGCAAGCGCGGTAAATGGAATTACGGCAGCTAATCCAGCCGGTGTGCTTAACGTAACTCCTGCCCAAACCTGAGCACCAGCAGTTTTAACGACCTCTAAAACATTGTTTGTTGCATTCATTGGATCTAAGGCCAAAGCTGATGTATTTCCACCGAAAGGCGTAGTGGTATAGTCAACACTTGCAGTATCATCCCATGTAATTGGAAGATTGATCTGAGAGCTTAAGTTCCAAACAGTGTCAACCATGATTGCATCAATCGTCAAATCTGTACCATTATTGAATTGTCTAACGCCTACTCGTCCGGGGTTGATGTCACTAACTCCGGCTGTCAAAGGACCAACAAGCGGCAAAGCGGGCTCAGCAGCAATAGGGGTTGATGAGTCAAAAACAAATAGGCTAACTTCATCATTAGTGGCGCCAGCAATAATGGTATACTTTAAAACCACTAATAGAGTATCGCCTTTTAAGAATGGAGTTGTGTCATAAGTTCCAGAGCCAGAACCATTAGAAAGTCCAAAATTAACCGCATTTGGATTTGTGGCGTCTTGTTGAAAAAACACACGGCCCCGATAATTAAAAGAAGCAAGCGCCTCCATGAAGTGGAAAAAATAACCACTTCCGCCAACCGCATCAACACTAATTAGGAAGCTTGCGTATGTGCTTCCAGTTGCAACTTCTGGAAAAGAAAGATTGATATCCTCACCTGATCCAGTGCTAATTGCAGCCCCGCCAATTCCCGGAGAAGAATATTCAGGAAACGTAAGACTTGCAGCCCCAACAGAAATTGGGTTACTTCCTGCACCACTGTGCGCAGTCCATCCATTTGCCGTTAATAAAGTACCTGAAGTGTAATCGAAGTCCTCAACTAGGAGTTGTCCTTTAGATATAAATGAGGCGCCTAACAATAGTAAAAACGAGAGTAAAAGCTTTTTCATGTCAAAATTTTTTATTTATGCAAAGGTGAAAAGTTTACCCAATTAAACATTAAGAAAATATTAATTAACTTGATTATTAGTTAACTAATTGAGCCTTGATGCCACAACAACGGGAAGACGAAACCGTTCTTTTTCGTTTTTAAGGTTAAAGGCTTCCGCCAAAATGATGTGTATGCCTGTCGTTGCTTTTTCGCCATTATCTTTGGTGCCGTCCCATGTAAAGCTTCCATTAGCGCCAATTAGCTGGTTGCTTGCTACTGTTTTTACTTTTATTCCTCGATCATTGAAAACGCGAATGGTCATAGAATAACCCGCTGCAGGAAAGTTGTAATTGATGTTTACCACATCTTGGTATCCATCATTGTCAGGGGAAATGAATTCACTGCTTAATACTACACCTGCCGTTTCACTTGCATTTTGATAGTCTTGGGAGTTTCGGTAACCCGGAGTTGCATAGTTTTTAGTAGAAGAGGCTGAATGCCAATTTCCTTCGTCATCGCTCGCACGAGAGGGACTCAAGCGCTCCAATGAAACACCATCTAAATCATCGAGCAAGGCAAAGTGTAAATCCTCAGAATAATCAAAGCGATCCATTAGTCGGCCCAGTTGATCGTACAAAATCACAGAACCTTCTCCATTTGAATAGCTCGGTAGATTCATGACGTGCAGGTTTTGAGCAACTGTGAATGGATAGTTTGAAATCACATCGTTATTGTCTTCACAAAGTGCTATGTAGTCTTGTGAGGCAATGATTTTAGAGGTGCTAGATATGTCATTGAAGCGAAGGCTATCATTGGAATCAAAATAAGCCAGTGCCCAACCATTGAGGTCAATATCGTATTGAGAAATGTTATAGAGCTCTACAAAGTCACTTCCTGAGCCGCGGGGGTTAGACAAAACCTCATTGATGACAACATCTCCAGAATCGTGTAAATACACCTCAAAGCTCAAGTCATAACTTAGGATACCAGCGCAGTTACTTAATGAATCTATTTCTATTGAATAAACTTTTACTCCTTCGAACTCATTATCCGCATTGATTATGCCGATGTCAGAAAGCGCGTAAAAAAGCACTTGATATTGATCGTTATTGATCTTTGTGGATAGATTGCTGAGAGTATCAAGGCGGCCATTAAAGTTGAGTTCAATGCTCGTTTTACTTGTAAACAGAGCAGAAACAATCTCCAGCTCTGGAGCCGGACCGTCTACAAAGATTGAATTTTCTTCGCCAGGTGTTCCTCCAGTTTGTGCGTCACTTTCTCTCCAGTTTGATGATGATCCGCATACATCATTGGGATTAACGCGCTCTAAACTCCAACCGCCATTTGATTTCTCAGCATCAACATACCAGCTTTCAGAGTAGTTTATCTGATCAACTATTCGATTACCAAGTTCAATAGAAATTGCATCACCAGAGTTGTTTAAACTGGGCAAAGACGAACAAGGAATCACCTTTCCGAAGGCAGTAAATAAGGAGGCGTTGTTATCATCACAAACGATGATATATTCTCCTGGCAGGATTGATCCATTGATCAGTGATGAAGAACTCGAAGCATCTGAAATGCGCAAACCTTCAGTGGAGATGAGCTTAGCGCTTCTATTGTAAATTTCAATGTATTCTGCATTAGGTAAAGGCGATGACTCAGACAGTGTAGGATAAATCTCATTAATGATAAGATCATATGGAGCGGGGCTTGATCCGATTCCAATCTCAAACGAGTCGCTGATCAAGGCATTGCCCACACAATCACTCTGGCCAGAAATGATGAGCGTATAGATAATACTTGAATCCAGGTTTGCAGATAGGGTCAATGAAACGGATTCAAAAAAAGCATCGGGCAGAACAGACTGAATGATAATGCCATTATCTATAGTGTAACTTCCGTTGACTAGAGATGCGCTGTCCATGACCTCATCAAAAACGACTTGAATCTCTGAAAGGCTAATGATTGATACTTCTGTTGCTATAGGAGCGGTAATGTCTGGCTCAACATCATACACACTGTTTTGCTGTCCGGGTGTTCCTCCATTTGAATTGAATGAGGCAGTCCAATTATTCTTTCCGCTACATGGAGTTTCTGGATTGACTAATTCTAATGAATAACCACCATTTGCTTTTTCGGAATCATTGTACCAAGTATCACTATAGGAGAGCTGGTCAATGACCAAGCTGTCAATTATGATTGAAATATCATCGCCAGAATTGTTAAGTGCGGGTAAAGAGGAAAGCCCGATGGTACGCCCAAGTGCGTTAAAAGAAGCGGTATCTTCTTCATCACATAATATCACATATTCCCCTGGACTTAGCACTTCAAAAGAGCTCACCATGCCTGAGCTGGAAGCGTCAGAAAAGGAAAGGTTAGACAGGTCGAAATAGAGGTTTGTAGGATTGAATAATTCAACGAATTCAAACTCTGGTAAACCAAAGGAAGGTGTCGGATCAGCCATGATTTCATTGATCACAATGTCGCGGTATCCAGGAGTGCTGAATTCATAATAGATAAATGCAGTCTGGACGTTTGATAGGGCGTTTCCGCTTACATCAGCAACTTGGTCTATCGTAAGAACGAGGTTTGTTCCAATAGTGAAGGTGGAGCTGAAGGTCATGTCTACCGATGTTGGTGATGACAGCACTGCCAGGCTTGGTGAACCCAGTCCATTGCTTACAGAATAATTGGCCAATGTTTCTGCACTGGTTTGATCTAAAGGTTCATTGAAAGTGACGTTCAGTGTGTTTGCTGAAGTCGCCATTGCGCTTAGAACTTCAGGTGACTCATTATCGAGGTAAGCATTACCAGTTATTATAAAGTCATCGAAATAGAATTTATCAGACCGGGTGCTGGTATACTGACATAGCACACCAAAATATTGAGAGGCTTGATGAGTGGTGTCTTGCACATTTCCTTGTGAAACGAACGTATAATTCAAGCTTGTATCTGCTAGCAATTCCCAGTTACCATCTGTATCTCGCGTTGCTTTTACAAGAACCTCAACATTAGACTCGTTCAATAAATCGTCTGCTCCGTCAATGATTTCGGTGATGGTCATTCCGGTTTGTCGGTAAAGACTTACCTCATCATCTGTGTTGCCGAGTTGTATGAAATAACCATTGAGCGCACCCTCCAAATCACTTTGATCGCTTACCAAATAAATTCTAGCCTTATTGCTTGCAGAAGGGTTGAACTCTAGGCGAACGTAGCACTCCCAGCTTGCGGTGTCTATCGCAACGGATGAAGTATAGAGATAAGATGTATCGGTTACAGCAGGAGCGTTGAGGTGTAATTGATTGTTGAGGTCAACTTCAAAGTTCGCCTGTTCGCCCAGCCATGCGGGGTTATTAGTAAAATCACCGTCAGTAAAAGAATCGGACAACTGACTAAAAACGGTCAGAGGAAACAAAAGAAGAAGAGTTAATAATCGCTTCAATGACCGCAGTTTAGAGGGATTTAAACAAATGTAATTATCCTATTTTTGAGCGCGAATTAAGTTAGCGTTAAAATCATGAGGATAGCTGTTGTTGGGGCCACTGGAATGGTAGGCCAAGTGATGTTGAAGGTTTTAGCTGAACGGAGTTTTCCGATTTCAGCTCTATATCTAGTGGCCAGTGAAAACTCAGTTGGTCAGGAGATCATGTTTGGAGGAATCTCTCATAAGGTTATAGGATTGGCTCAAGCGCTTTCATTGAAGCCAGACATTGCTATTTTTTCAGCTGGTGGTTCTATCAGTCTTGAATGGGCACCCAAGTTTGCGCAAGTGGGAACAACGGTCATAGACAATTCTTCCGCTTGGAGAATGCTGGAAGACAAAAAATTGATCGTTCCTGAAATCAATGGCCACCTTATAACGAAGGAGGACAAGATCATTGCCAATCCAAATTGCAGTACCACTCAAATGGTGCTTGCGCTCAAACAAATTCATGCCCAGTATGGCATCGAACGATTGGTTATTTCGACCTATCAAAGCGTATCCGGAACGGGAGTAAAAGCGATCGAGCAATTGCAAAATGAACGCCAAGGTAAAAAGGGCGAGATGGCTTATCCTTATCCTATAGATATGAATTGTTTGCCTCATGGGGGTGATTTTGATGAGGACGGAAACACCAGTGAAGAGATGAAGTTGGTGCACGAAACGCGAAAGATTTTGGGTGATGACAGCATTCAAATTACAGCAACGGTCGTCCGTGTTCCTGTGAAGGGCGGTCATAGTGAAGCAGTGAATGTTGAGACTAAGAAGCCTTTCGAACTTTCAGCCATCAGAAAAATAATTGGAGGCACACCCGGTATCGTGATGCAAGACTTTCCTGAAACAAATACGTATCCGATGCCATTATATGCAGAAGGTAAAGACGCTGTTTTTGTAGGTAGAATAAGACGTGATACCTCAAGACCTAATGCTTTAAACATGTGGATTGTGGCGGATAACTTACGCAAGGGTGCCGCGACAAATGCAATACAAATTGCGGAAATTGTGAAGGATTTGTGATGAAAAATTACAGCATTGGAATTTTTGTACTTGTGTCAATTTCATTGGTTTCTTGTGAGCCGATGGGTAATGGTGTTCCACAAAAGCAAAAACAAATTATTCGCAACCTTCCCACGGAAGACCGCCAGTATTTATTAGAACCGCTTGAGGCTTCTTTGGATGATGTCCGATCAATCATTGAAAACAACCAAAGCTTATTTGAGTCTGATTATGATATTGATAGCAATGGAATAAAGGGAAATGTGCGGTTTAAATTATCAGGACGAGACACCTCCTTGATTTACGCATTCTTGAGCAATGGATTTAGAAGAGAAACACATCAGCGCTTTTTGGACGATAAAGGAGAGCTGTTTTTTGATGAAAGTGAAGTGCTATGGTTGAATCAAGAGGGAGACGTTGTTGACAAAAGAGCTTATAAACTCTATTTTGAAGAAGGAAAGGAACTCATTTCTTCTTATGGTAAGGTGGTATTTAATGAGAGAGACTATCCATCAAACTGGGTAACTATTCAACCCACCAAAGAAGAGGTAAAATTTGTGCTGCGAATAGGCGGAATTAGATTGATCTGCAATTCGCTTGCTCTAGAATATTTGGCTAAGTTTGTCAACTGGAGTTAAATGTTTTTTACAGTCATTCGTTGAAATTGAGAGCTAGCAGCGCTAGCTAACCAAACACCAAGCCTGATGATGTGTCGTAAATCGATACTATTTCTTGCCATATTCATTCAAAGTTTTTCGCTTTTTGCGCAAAGACCTTCAGTTGTAATTACGCCTGATTTTGACGCGACTGATCCCGCTAACAGGGCAAAGTATGAGCAGTATTTAGAGAATCATCCATTTTCGAAACGAAAACATTACACCAAGGAAGAGTTAAAAGCAATTCCGAAAGAAGATCGCCCAGACTTGGGATGGGAGCAGGATTTTTTAAGAACGATGGACCCCGTGTTGGGAAGGCCAGCTAACGAACGGCTTATTAATGCACACAATGCAGTAGATGCTTATCAAGCAAGCCAAGCGGGAATCCCAGGGTCTGTTACCATTCCTTGGATTGAACGTGGCCCAAACAATGTCGGTGGCAGAACAAGGGCTATTGTGTTTGACCCAAACGACCTAACCAATAAAAAAGTCTGGGCTGGTGGTGTTACGGGTGGATTGTGGTATAATTCTGACATTACAAATGCGGCATCACAGTGGATAGCTGTAAATGATTTTTGGGACAATCTTGCGGTTACTACAATAGCGTTTGATCCAAATAACAGTCAAATCATTTATGTAGGAACTGGAGAAGGTTTTGGAACAGGAAGCAGTCGTGGAGCCGGTGTTTGGAAAAGCACAAACGGAGGAACGTCTTTTACCCAACTTTCTGCTACAGATGATTATTATTATGTGAACGACCTTGTTGTAAGAGACGAGAGTGGGGTCAGCGCATTGTACGTTGGAACTAGTCAAATGTACTATCAAGGTGCTTGGCAAGGATTTGCTAACACCTCACAAGGTATGTTTCGCTCTACAAATGGCGGTACAACATTCACACAAGTAATGCCTACAACAGGAGTGGCCAATAGCTTCTATGCGCCAGCCGATATTGAAATAGCTGCAAACAATCGCATTTGGGTCGGAACAAGAGCCAATTCCTATGGTAATGGAGGTGGTACGATTTTGTATTCTGATAATGGAACGACCTGGACTGTATCAACCGTTAGAGGATCAAATAGGCGGGTTGAGATTGCTTGCGCACCAAGTAACAGCAATGTAGTTTATGCTGTAGTTGAAGCTTCCAGCGCAGTAGATGAAGTTATTAAAACCACGAATGCTGGAACGGCATGGACAAGTTCATCGTCATCGATGACTATAACTGAACCCGCGGATGTCGATAACGGAATTCCCAATACTGACTTTACCAGAGGTCAAGCGTGGTACGATCTTGTCTGCGAAGTTGACCCGACTGATGCTAACACATTATATGTTGGCGGAATAGATCTATTTAGATCTTCGAATGCTGGGTTAACTTGGTCGCAAATCTCGAAATGGAGCAATAATAATAACCTAGCAGCTTTATCATGTCCGCTGGTTCATGCAGACCAACATGCATTCGTATTTAGACCAGGAGCAGCGAATGAGGCTGTAATTGGCAATGATGGTGGGGTTTATTACGCATCTTCATTATCTACCGCGGTTAGTTCACCGAGCGCTATTTCACACCAAGTTTCATATTACAATGTCACTCAATACTACGCTTGCGCCATGAACCCAACGACTGGTTCTAATGTGTTTTTGGCTGGCGCACAAGATAACGGCACGCAGCGTTATACTTCTATTGGTGTTAACTCCACATCTCAGGTATTTGGTGGTGACGGAGCATTTTGTTTTATTGACCAAACAAATGGTAATCAAGCTATTGCATCCTATGTTTTCAATAGTTTTTATTATTCCTCCAACGGTGGAGCATCATTCGGAACAACTTTAATTGCAGATCAAACTACTGGTTCTTTTATCAATCCTGCAGATTATGATGATAATCAGAACATACTTTATTCTTGCAAAGACGTTAATTCAATTTATCGAATAAGCGGAATAGGGACCTCGCCCATCACTTCTACGGTTACTATTAGTGGCATGTTCTCAAAAGCCACTCACATTAAAGTATCGCCATACACTACCATCTCAACGAAACTGTTTATTGGAACAGGTGGTGGTAATTTATATAAGGTTACTAGCGCCAATATTGGAGTGAGCCCTACAGTAGTCAATATTGCTGGAGCATCGTTTCCAAACGCAACAATTTCTTCTGTAGAATTTGGAGCGTCAGAAGATGAAATCGTCGTAACATTCTTTAATTACGGAGTTAATAGTGTTTGGTATACGTCAAACGGAGGGACAACCTGGACTTCGAAAGAAGGAAACTTGCCGGACATGCCCGTGAGATGGTCGCTTATGAATCCAACGGACAGCAATGAAGTGATTTTAGCAACCGAGGTTGGAGTCTGGTCAACCAATAATTTTCTAAGCGTTAGTCCAACATGGATTCCATCCAACTCAGGCTTAGCTAATGTTCGTGTAGATATGCTTCAAACGCGCACTAGTGACTCAGAAGTTATTGCCTCCACCCACGGTAGAGGCTTGTTTTCATCTTCCTACTTGAGTTCTGCATGTTCTTATCCTACAAGTGTAGCAGCCACTAATATTGGCTCCAGCACTGCAGATCTTTCTTGGACAGCTGGGGCAACTGAAACGGCTTGGAATATAGAGTATGGCTTATCTGGTTTTACGCAAGGCACGGGCACTTCAGTAGCTACAACTTCCAACCCCTACAGTCTTTCGGGCCTAGCTACCGGATTTACATATGATTTTTATGTTCAGGCCGATTGCGGTGCGGGTTCCACTAGTGCTTGGGCAGGCCCTTATTCTTTCTCAACAGTGTGCGGACCTATTACTGCATTTCCCTATACCATGGATTTTGAGGCAGGATCTCCTTGCTGGACAGTAATTAATGGTGGCGATGCTAACACTTGGGTCTTGACTTCTGGTCAAGGTGTAGGCGGAGGGTTTAGCGCGAACATTACCTTTAGTCCTGCAGCACATGACGATCATCTGGTTACACCTCAATTTACAGTAACCAATGGAGTTTCAAACCGATTCAGTTTTTCTGCTAAAAACCAGAGCTTAGCATATCCCGAAGACTTTGATGTTTATGTTTCAACATCAGGAAATGCCGCAGTTAATTTCACGAATATCATTGCCCAAGATATATTTCCATCAACAGGAAGCTACACAGACTATTCTTACGACTTGTCTGCTTTCGATGGCCAAGCGATTTATGTTTCTATTTATTCTAATACCACGGACGAATGGTTGCTTTACATTGATGATGTGGTCATTGACGCACCTTGCTCAGTAATAAATACAAGTATTCCTGTAACGGCCTGCGATAGCTATTTGTGGAACAACACAGGGTTAACCTATAGTTCAGGCGGTAATTTCATAGACTCCAACATTTCGGCTGCCGGTTGTGATTCCATCGTCACCTTAAACTTAACTATAAATAGCGGCAATTCAGGTTCAGAGGCTGTTACTGCTTGCGATACATATACTTGGGCAACGAATGGGCAGACCTACACGGCATCAGGTTCATATGTGGACACATTGACGAATGCCTCTGGTTGTGACTCTATTGCTACATTGAATCTCACCATTACAAGCGGCCTCTCTAGCTCTGAGACGGTGGTCGAGTGCGACACATACACGTGGCCGCTCAATAGCAGTGCTTACACGGTTTCGGGGTCATATGTTACTACTGTTACAAGCACAGGTGGTTGCGACTCTGTTGTTACTCTAAACCTTACCATAAACAATAGCAATTCGGGATCAGAAACGATCACAGCGTGTGCTGCGTATACTTGGCCTGCTAATAGCACTGCTTATACAACTTCAGGAACCTACACCACGACTCTTACAAATGCATCAGGTTGTGATTCAGTAGCAACACTGAATTTGACCATTACCGGTAATACACTTTCCCTTAGCACAACTGCAACAGCAGTTTCATGCACTGGAAATAGTGATGGTGCAATAGACTTAACAGTAACTGGCGGTGTCGCCCCTTTGAGTTTTAATTGGAATAGCGGCCAGGCCACAGAGGATATTACAAACGTAAGTGCGGGTATATATTCAGTTACTGTAATTGATAATACAGGATGCACTGAATCAGCGAATGATACAATTACAGAACCAGCCCTTTTAGATGGGGGAATAATTTCTACGAACTAATGATGATTAAAGGACTTCTTTCTCGCCTAGCTAAAATGAGCATTGTGGCAGTATTCTTTGCTCCAATGATATTGAGTGCACAAACTATTGATAGTGTTTGTTTTAATGGAATTCCAGATTCGTTGACAAGTACTGCACCCGCTACAGGCGGTGATGGTGCTTTTACCTATGAATGGCAGGATTCAGTTTCCGGAGGATCATGGGCTTCAATTGCAGCTTCAAATAGTTTAGATTTTCAGCCAAGCTCATTGACCCAATCTACTTATTTCAGAAGAAAAGTCACTTCTACGAGTTGCGGAACTGCCTATTCCAACCCGGTTCAAATACACGTATTCGATGTATTTGACACGATTTCAACATCAGTTACTAATGTTACGTGTAATGGCGCAAGCACCGGGGCGATTTCTCTGACCATTACAGGGGGAAATACACCGTATATATATTCTTGGTCTAACGGAGGAAGCGCTTCTTCAGCAACAGGATTGACAGCGGGTACATATACAGTAACCGTAACGGACGCTGCTGGATGCGGCACATTAAACTACTCGTTCACTATTAGTGAACCAACGGCATTGGTTGCATCAATTGGCTCGACTATTAATGTTGTTTGTAATGGAGGAAACACGGGCTCTGCTATCGCTACTGCAACAGGTGGAACAGGAGCGTATACATATGCTTGGAGTAATGGCGCTTCATCTGCATCAATCACCGGATTAATTGCGGGCACATACACTGTTACGGTTACAGACGCGAATGGCTGTACAGATACTGAATTAACGACAATTTCGGAACCGGCTGCTTTAGTAGCATCTATTGCTTCATCTACCAATGTTTTGTGTAATGGAGGCTCCAATGGTGCTGCCACGGCCACAGCTTCTGGTGGAACAGGAGCCTATACATATGCCTGGAGTAATGGAGCCAGTTCTGCAACAGCAACAGGTTTATTAGCCGGAACATATACTGTGACGGTTACAGATGCAAATGGATGTACGGATACCGATGCCGTGATAAT
The DNA here is from genome assembly GCA_905479105.1 of uncultured Flavobacteriales bacterium. Lineage (GTDB taxonomy): Bacteria > Bacteroidota > Bacteroidia > Flavobacteriales_G > Salibacteraceae > SHAN690. The sequence continues at coordinate 570,355 of CAJQLE010000001.1, read as the reverse complement.
TTCAGAGCCTACGGCATTGGTTGCAAATGTTGCTTCATCTAACAACGCCTCATGTAATGGATCAAATGATGGTTCAGCCACAGCATCAGGTGCTGGAGGAACGGCACCTTACTCGTTTTTATGGAGTAATGGAGCTGGCACAGCTGGGGCAACAGGCCTTTTGGCAGGCAGTTATACTGTTACGGTAACAGACGCTAATGGATGCACAGATACTGATGTAGTTACTATTACCGAGCCCGCTATACTAGTGGCTTCAATTTCCGGAAACGTCAATGTTTCTTGTAATGGAGGCGCAAACGGATCGCTCACCGCTTCAGCAACAGGTGGCACAACAGCATATACGTATTTATGGAGTGACGGATCAACCGCGGCAACAGCCGCTGGGTTATCAGCCGGAACTTATACTGTGACTATTACAGACGCTAATGGATGTTCAGATACTGAGAGCGCTACTGTAACTGAACCAACTCTTCTTGTTTTAAGCACATCTGCTGTAAATGTTACATGTAATGGTGGCTTAGACGGTGCGATTGACCTTACTGTTTCTGGAGGAACGACATCATATACCTTCAGTTGGAGTAATGGCGCGGTAACTGAGGATATCAATTCAATTTCAGCAGGTACATACACGGTGACTGTAACCGATGCGAATGGGTGCAGTGACAATACATCAGAAACATTAAGCGAGCCAGCAGTTCTTACTGGTGGATCAATTATTATTGGAAACTAGAATGTTAAAAAGAAGCAACATAGGAGGATTAATTTTGGCTGTTTTTGGACTTCTATGGTTTGCTGTGGCCGTTCAAGCTCAAGTTGTTGATACGATCTGTTTTAATTCTACTCCTCCTGCGTTTTTGAATAATTCCTTACCGGAGGGATCGAATGGGGTATATACGTATGAGTGGCAAGATTCAACAGCCTCAGGTTCTTGGCAGATGGCTCAAGGTGCAAATACAGATACTTCCTATCAATCAGGTGCGCTTACTGAAGACACTTATTTTAGAAGGAAATCTGTGTCTCTGGTTTGTGGAGAAGAGGCCTATTCAAATGAGGTTATGATAATGGTTTATGACGAGCTTGACACAAACCAAGTTGACATTGAAAACACTACTTGTCCAGAGCGCAATGATGGCTCTTTAAGCCTTTCTGTAATTGGAGGAGCGGGGAATTACGCCTATGCTTGGAGTAATGGTGATAGCTCATCTAACATAACCGATCTTGCAGGTGGAGTTTATGATCTTACAGTTACCGACCAAGCAGGCTGCTCTTTTACATCGTCATTTGAGGTTCAGTCAGATAATGAAAGCCCCATGATGTCGTTTGCGGAGGATACACTTTTCGTTTGGAGCTCACCAGTGATTGGTTCACCGGGATCCTATGATCAATATTTATGGTCAACAAGTTCTACAGACTCAACGACTGCGATTGAAGCATCTGGAAGCTACACACTTACCGTGTTTAATGAAGCGGGGTGTTCAACGAGTGATACAGTATTTGCCGTGCTGATTCTTGGTCAAAAGAACTTAGAGTCGTTGAGCTTAAAAATATTCCCAAACCCTACACGTGATCTTTTGCACGTTCAGCTAAGCAATAACGAGATGCCTCAAATGCTGTCTTTGTATGATCTGGCTGGAAATAAGGTGTTAGAGGTTGAGAACGCTGATGAGCTTAATGTTACATCAATAGCCGCTGGAGTTTATACCTTGTCTATTCAACTTCAAGGGTCAACCTTTTTGAAGAGGGTTATTATTCAGTAGGACTTAATTAGCTTTTCAAACTTCTTTCAAACACAAAGGGTCCGAAAGGGAGCAGAGCGGCAATAAACCCATAGATAACTTTTAGAACTTCCCACTTGAGGAGATAAGCCACATAGAGCATTTGGGCGATATAGGCCATAAACAATAATCCGTGAGCCCACCCAACGTATTTTACCATCAGCGGCATACCAGCCATATACTTGAGCGGCATACCTATCAAAACCAATAAAAGAAAGGACACACCCTCTGCGCGACTAATCAGAATGAATCGTCTAAGATGAATTTGTTGTTTTGCTTCTGAGCTCATGCCGCGAATGTAGTTCTTGATCTGAAACGAACAATTTACTGTGATAATTCTTTACTTTTCTGCACTAATCCTTAATCTATGCATAAATCTATAATTGCCCTTGGCTTTATTCTAGCAAACGTGGCTGCTATAGCACAGGTGAATATTCACCTTACAAACTCCGAAGTGACTGAAATTTTGGCGGGAAACTATAACCCAAATGATTATCAACCCTCCGTCTCTTTTACGGATCCACACGCAATTGCCGCGGAGCTTAGCTCTCGGGTAAATGCTGATTCATTGCGGAGCTATTTGAAACGAATGAGTGCGTTTGAAACGCGAAATACAGGATCAGACACCATTTCTGATTCAAGAGGGATTGGTGCTGCTAGAAGGTGGGCATATCAAATGTTTGAAAAGTTTAGCAATGAAAATGAGAGTCGATTAAAAATTTCTTTTCTTCAATTTGATAGAAACATATGTGGTATTACTCAGCATAAAAATGTAGTAGCCGTTTTGCCAGGAAAGCAAACACCGGACTTTAACTCCAGCCAAACGGGAATCATCATCATTGAAGGTCATTTGGATAGCAGATGCAATACTTCATGTGATACTTCATGTTTGGCCGAAGGAATGGAAGATAACGGAAGTGGAAGTGCTTTGGTGATGGAATTGGCAAGGGTAATGGCTAAGTATGAGTATAATCGAACCATTGTATTTATGCTTACTACCGGAGAAGAGCAAGGCTTGCATGGTGCGGAAGCAATGGCAAAATATTGCGGGGATAATAACATACCTATTGCGGCTGTTTTGAATAATGATGTTATAGGCGGGGTGATTTGTGGAGAGACGAGTTCCCCTCCTTCATGTCCAAGTGAAAATGCTGTGGACAGTACCCAAGTTAGGTTGTTTTCAGGTGGTAGCTTTAACTCACCTAGTAAGCAATTAGCGCGTTACATTAAGTTGCAATATGAAGAAGAGCTTCTTGCGCACGTTGAAGTTCCTCATTTGGTGACCATTATGACTGCGGAGGACAGAACGGGCAGAGGAGGTGATCATATTCCATTCCGAAGTGCAGGGTATCCTGCTATGCGATTCACCTCTGCCAATGAACATGGCGATGCTTCAAATGGGCCAAATTATGATGATCGACAACATACGAGTGATGACATCTTAGGATTGGACACAGACAATGACGGTCAGCTTGACTCGTTTTTTGTTGATTTCAATTACTTAGCAAGAAACGCTGTCATTAACGCGAATGCAGCAACCATGATAGCACAGAACGTGTGTTCAGATTTAGGTTTTACAGTAGAACAATCCACATAGAATTGCTTATAGAACAGAGACAAACGATTGGGATACCGTGATCACCGTTACTGAGAATATGTCTGAAGTGAAAATCATTCCCGGCTATAACCATTTCTTTTCGGTGGCTAGGGTCAATGAGGATGGAATTGAAAGCTTGTTTTCAGGAGAACAATTCATTCAAATTTTGAGTACGGACGAACCCGAGGTGAAAAAGGGAATAGAACTTCTTCAAAACAGGCCGAATCCATTTGACGAAAGCACGATGATCGGGTTTATTGTTCACGATCGCCCGCAAAGCGATAAGGCTTTGATAACTATTACAGACACTCAAGGTCAAATGGCGCAGCAAATGACCACCTCAATTAAAATGGGAGTCAATGAGATTTTATATGACCATGGGTATGGGAAAGTAAGAACTTACTTCTACAACTTGATCATAGATGGGAAAACGATCGACACAAAAAAGATGGTGTTTGTGGCGTTTTAGGCTGCCTCGGAAGCGGGCGTTTCGGTCTTGTTTTCTTCTGGGAAATAGCGCTTCTGAAATACAATGATCATCCCTATGCCAGTTGTAATGGCTGTGTCAGCGAGATTAAAAACGGGTCTAAAAAACATAAACTGTTCTCCTCCCCAAAGAGGCATCCAATCAGGAAAAGCACCAGATATGAGAGGGAAATAAAGCATGTCTACAACACGTCCAAAAAGAAAGGGTGCATAACCACCTTCTGCTGGCATGAACTCGGCTATTTGATGATAACTATCATTGAATACAAGGCCATAAAACATCGAGTCTAAGATGTTTCCTAAAGCACCGGAAAATATAAGTGAACCAGCAATAATAAGACCCGTTTTAGCGCCTTTATTTGCGGTTTTGAACAGGTAGTAACCGATGAATGAAACGGCTATTATGCGGAAAATAGAAAGGGCTATTTTGCCTATTTCACCGCCAAACTCCATACCAAAGGCCATTCCATTGTTCTCAGTGAAATGAATGATGAACCAGTTACCGAGCACAGCAAACTCTTGACCCAAATACATATTGGATTTGATCCAAAGCTTAACTGCTTGGTCGGCAATCAATACTACCAAAGAAATGAAAAGGGCCTTTTTCAAAAGCTCCTGAATTAAAAGGGTTAATTAAGGCTGAAGGTTCTTTGCTTCGATGCTCAACGTAGCATGAGGGACAATGCGCAAACGCTCTTTAGCAATAAGCTTTCCCGTTTGGCGACAAACACCATACGTCTTATTCTCTATGCGCACTAAGGCATCATTCAAATGCTTGATAAACTTCTCTTGACGTGCTGCTAATTGAGAGGTTTCTTCTCTCGATAGCACATCAGAACCATCTTCAATCAACTTAAATGTTGGAGAAGTATCGTCTGTTCCATTATTGTCTCTTAATGACATCGTAGAATTCAAAAGGTCAAGATCTGACTTCGCCTCTGCCAATTTCCCATTAATTATAGCACGAAACTCGCTGAGTTCCGCGTCTGCATACCTTGTTTTTTCTGAACCTGCCATAGCTTCTTCTTATTCTGCTTTCTGTAAAAATATCTTAGTGGAGACACCATCCTCCACCTCCACGTTTATTGCCTTGTCATTTGAGATGGCCTCTTCAAGCGATAACTTAGAGGCAAGCGTCTCGTCACAAATATAATTTTTATTGGATTCGACTGCACGTGTAACATCGGGTTGCTTTTCAACCATCAAAATGATCTTGTCTGTAACCTCTAAACCGCTTTCTTTTCGCATGTTTTGAATACGATTTACCAACTCTCTCGCAATACCTTCTGAACGCAATTCTTCACTGATGGTTATGTCGAGAGCCACAGTTACCGGGCCTTCACTGGCAACACTCCAACCTGGAATATCCTTGGTGCTGATTTCAACGTCATCTTTGATTAAGTCAAATGATTCACCGTTGAGATCTAAAGAAATACTTCCTTGTGACTCGAGTTGTTGAATTTCAACTTGTCCAAACTGAGCAACTTTACCCGCGAGCACCTTCATGTTTTTGCCCACTTTGGGTCCAAGTGCTTTAAAATTCGGCTTAATGCTTTTTACGAAAACACCATCGTCTTTGATATATTCGAGCGCTTTTACATTAATCTCACTTAAGATCAAATCCTCCACTTGCTTCAAATGCTTTTCAAATTCTGCATTGATTACTGGAATCATGATTTTTTGAAGCGGCTGACGCACTCTGATATTTTCCTTTTTGCGCAGAGATAATGCTAAAGAAGAAGCCGTTTGTGCCAATGCCATCCGCCTTTCTAAGTCGCTGTCAATCTCATTCTCCTGAATAGCAGGCCATTCTGCAATGTGCACTGATTTAGCTTCATCCTTCTTGGTGATGTCGTTCAAGTCACAGAACAGCGAGTCAGAGTAAAATGGCGCGATAGGCGCGCTTAATTTTGAAACAGTAATTAAGCAACGATAAAGTGTTTGGTAAGCAGCAATCTTGTCTTCGCTGTAATCACCTTTCCAAAAACGTCTTCTGCAAAGGCGCACATACCAGTTGCTCAATTCATCTACTACGAAGTCTTGGATAGCACGTCCAGCCCTGGTTGGTTCGTAGTTGTCAAAGGCGGTTTCCACCTCTTTTATTAAGCTGTTTAAGCGAGAAATAACCCAGCGGTCAATTTCTAGTCGGTTGTCCAACGGAATTTCTGCTTCAGCATGAGTGAAATTATCAACGTTAGCGTACAATGCAAAGAATGAATAGCTGTTATGCAGCGCTCTGAAATACTTGCGTTGAACCTCAGTGATTCCATCGAGGTCAAACTTCAAATTATCCCAAGGCATGGCGTTGGTAATCATATACCAGCGTGTGGCATCAGGACCAAATTTTCCAAGTGTTTCGAATGGATCGATACCATTACCCAGACGTTTCGACATTTTAAGGCCGTTCTTATCCAACACAAGTCCGTTGCTCACTACGTTTTTAAACGCAACTGATCCTTTGATCATCGATGAAATAGCGTGTAAAGTATAGAACCAACCTCGCGTCTGGTCAACTCCTTCAGCGATGAAGTCGGCTGGGAAAACAGTTCCGTTATCAACCAGTTCTTTATTCTCAAACGGATAATGCCATTGAGCATATGGCATAGCGCCACTGTCAAACCAAACATCGATTAAGTCTAGTTCTCTAGCAAGCACGAGCCCATTTCTAAAGAAGATCACGTAATCGACCATTGGCCGGTGCAAGTCGATCATCTCTTCAGGTAGAGAAGCAAAAGTTTTTATTTTTCTAGAGCGAATAAGATCATTCCAAACGTTGTTTACGTTTTGACCCGCCATCCGCATTTCACCCAGATACTTTCGCAAAGATTGACCATCAAAACGACTACCCGATTCGTCAACACATTCTTCTGAAATGTAATAGGCGTTTTTCTCTGTGAAGTCGTTGATTGCGCCAACAAACTCTTCCATCAGAGGACCATAAGGTCCAGAGCGCCAAATAGGAAGGGGCGTACCCCAATACCTAGAACGGCTCAGGTTCCAATCATTTACGTTTTCCAACCAATTTCCAAATCGACCTGTACCTGTGCTTTCAGGTTTCCAATTAATGGTATTGTTCAAGGCGATCATCTTATCACGTGCCGATGATGCTTTGATGAACCAAGAGTCTAATGGGTAATACAATATTGGTTTGTCTGTTCGCCAGCAATGTGGATAGTTGTGTTGGTACTTCTCCACCTTGAAGGCCTTCCCTTCTAATTTGAGTTTAAGAGCAATACGCTCGTCAACACTTAGGTAATTACTTAAGTTAGGAATGTGCTCTTTGAGGCTAACTTTTTGTTTTTGGAAAGCGGTTTCCTTTTCTTCTTCAGTAAGGTACTCTGCCTTTACTGGTTCGCCCGCCAATCCCCAAACAGGATCTTTGACATCCATTACAAATCGACCTCGAAGATCCACCAACGGCACTGGGTCACCAATTTCATTTTCAACCATCATCGGTGGAATACCTGCAGCTTTTGCCACTTGCATATCGTCTGCACCGAATGTTGGCGCAGTATGCACGATTCCTGTTCCATCTTCGGTCGTAACGAAATCACCTGCAATTACTTGAAACGCTTTATCAGCATCTTTCATCGGCTGAGTATAAGGAAGCAGTTGCTCGTAACGTGAGCCGAGCAGATTATTCCCCATAAAATGAGCAACTATTGACCATTTTGATTCTGATTCACCATTCGGATTATTCCTATATTCTAATCCTTTCTTCACACTTGCTAAAGCAACATGCTTTTCGGTTATATCCCAAGTCTTAATGTCTGTGTAGTAATTGACTCTATCCCAGCTTAAAATCACATGGATTATTTTTCCATCAATGTATGGGTGGGGGCCCTTACAAAGAGCATATTCAATCTTCTCACCAACAGTGAGGGCTGTGTTTGAAGGAAGTGTCCAAGGAGTTGTAGTCCATGCTAAGAAATAGATTGGGATATTATTTTCAAGCAAGGATTGAATGGATTCAATGTTTTGATTATTTGATAAAAGTTTAAACATTGCCGTTGCACTCGTGTCCTTCACATCCTTATACGTACCCGGAAGATTTAATTCGTGCGAGCTTAATCCTGTTCCTGCAGCGGGAGAGTAAGGCTGAATGGTGTAGCCTTTATAAAGCATGTTTTTCTCATACAACTGACCCAGCAGCCACCAAACACTTTCGATGTACTTGTTTTCATAGGTTACATAAGGGTCGCTCATGTCAACCCAATAACCCATTTTTTCAGTCAGATCATTCCAAACATCGGTGTAGCGCATTACCGCTTCACGACAAGCTTTGTTGTATTCTTCAATAGTGATGGTTTTACCAATGTCTTCTTTGGTAATCCCCAACTCTTTTTCTACACCTAATTCCACAGGGAGTCCGTGAGTGTCCCAACCCGCTTTTCGGTTTACTTGAAACCCGCGTTGTGTCTTATATCGACAGAATAAATCTTTGATTGTTCGGCCCATTACGTGATGGATTCCAGGCATGCCATTGGCAGAGGGCGGCCCTTCGTAAAACACGAAGCTTGGCTTGCCATCACGTGTTGAAATGCTCTCTTCAAACGTTTTTTCGTTCTTCCACTTCTCTAGCACCTGCTCAGCTATGTTCGGCAGGTTAAGCCCATCATGTTCTTTAAATCCTTTCATGTCAACCTTCTACCCAATGATTTTTAAAGGCGGCAAAGGTAAAATCTAGATTCGACTTGGCCGTTGAAAAGAATGGTGAAATGGCGAGTTATGAGGGCTCCTAATTTTAGCGGTCAATAATTCACAAGGAAGAGTTATTGAATTCAATTTTTCCCCAAGTTTGTTTCACCTATGAAACCTTATCTACTTTTCACCATCACATTGCTATTTCCTTTTTACAGCGTAATGGCTCAAATTGAATCAGAAAATGACAGCCTAGTTGTGCAGTCTGATATGATTAGAAGCTATTCATTCACCTCAACTGGAAGCGATAGCCGCTCGTTTTTTTATTGGCATAGCTACAAAAACGCTTCAGAGAGCGATTATCATTGGGTAGGAATATATGGTGGAAACTTGAGACGAAATTTTGACTTTGATCCTGAGAGTAAAAAGTATATGAATCGGTTCAGAAATTGGGCAATAGCGAAACAAGTTTCTTTGGGAGTTGCGCTTCCTTTGTTTGGCGTTTTTGCCTATAATGCTTGGACCAATGATGACGTTTCATCTCCATCGCAAATAGCTTTGGTAATAGCTGGAGCAGTGCCTACAACCATGTACATCATCATTCCTTATTTCAAGAAGAATGCTTTGAAGAAAGCAGCGATTAACTACAATCGTAATAGGTTACGTTAGCTTAGAAAAGAGCCGTAGTTTTTTGGATGAATTGTTTGCAAAGTAGACGAAGGATAAGCTTTGGAGAAGGTTACCGGAAACTTATAGTTGGCCTTAATACTCCATTTAAACTCGTAAGCAGCGATCGAAGTTGAAGAAGATTCTATGTAGTCAATCTCTTGTTGTTGCGTGGTTCGCCAAAAATGCGATGTAGCACTCATCTGTTCAATTGCCTTGTATTTCATGCGCTCACTTATGAGGTAATTTTCCCACAACGCGCCTACATCTGACCTTTGATGAATTGGGGTGAAATTGCCGGTTATGGCATTGATCACACCGTTGTCATAGAAGTAAATTTTTCGACTTTTTTTCAATTCATTGCGCACGTTTCTGCTGAACGAGGTAAGTGTAAACACCACAAAGGCTTGTTCGAGCGCTGAGATGTATTTTTCTATCGTTTTATTGTCCGCACCTATCAGTTTTGAAAGTTCGTTTACGCTCACTTCACTGCCAACTTGAAGGGCCAATGCTTTCACAAGTTTTTCGAGTAGAATGGGTTTTTTGATTTGTTCAAGTAAATAAAGATCCTTGTACAAGTAGCTGTTAGCCAAGAGTTTTATGTGCTCTTCTGCATGGCTTGGGTCGGTAATTATTTCTGGATAACTTCCATACACTAACCGCTGCTCAAGCATGCGCGTCTCGCTCAAATAATCTGTATGGGAAACCATTTCTTGAAAAGCGATGGGCAAGAGTAGTAACTCGTATTTGCGACCCGTTAATGGTTCATTGATATGATTAGCCAACTCGAAGGAAGATGATCCCGTTGCAATAACTTGCACATCTTTGAATTGATCGACCACAATTTTTATGGCAACCCCGATGTTTGGAATGCGCTGGGCTTCATCAATAACTAAGATTTTGTGGCTGCCAATAATGTTTTGAAGAAGGGTTGAGTTTGCCTCGGAAAGCATGGAGCGTGTGTCAGCATCATCTCCATTCAGTTTGAGAATTTCCTCTTTTGTTTCTTTTAAGAGTAACTCAGTGAAGGTGGTTTTTCCGGCTTGTCTTGGGCCGTAAATGATTAACGCCTTTCCTTTAAAAAGCCTTTCCTTAGCAAATGCAAGTTGATGTCGTTTTATCACAATTTTGGATTTGAATCCAATAAAAGTATAATAATATTGGATTTGAATCCAAAAAGATTACGATTATACGATTTTTCAGAGAGACTTTTTACCCCGCGCACTTCACGCAATAAGGACTTTCGGGCTTTAGAATGACTCTGCCTGTTTGAATTTTATTTCCACAGTTGATGCATTTACCAAAGTCAGGGCTGTCAATTCCTTCTCGCATACGCTCCAGCTTTTTGAGTTTTTCTTCAGCGTTACGTTGCGCGGTCTGCACAATGGTTCGATTATTTATCGCGTCCATTCTTGATATGCGACCAATGGCGTCATCCGGAGCGATAGGCCCCGAGCTTAACTTGTAGTCTTCAATGGTCGCTTTTGTTTTCTTGATTTCTCGTTCAAGCAAAAGCAATATGTCTTCTTTGCTGGGCTCTTTCACCTTAATCTATGGTTGCAATGCACTTCAGCTCTATGGCAATAGGCGTGGGCAATGAATTGATTTCAACTGTGGTTCTGCAAGGTTGAGCTTCCTTGAAATATTCGGCATAAACGCGGTTATAGGTTGCGAAGTCGCGCCTCATGTTGACCAAAAAAACCGTTACGTCCACCAGATTATTCCACGAGCTTCCAGAAGCCTCAAGTACTGCACGCACATTATCAAAAACCGAACGGCATTGCGCTTCAAAATCAAATTCTAAGAAGTTGCCGTTGTGGTCGAGCTTCAATCCTGGAACGCCACTATCGTTCGCATCAGAGCCAGCGGTGCGTGGACCAACACCAGATAAGAAGAGCAAGTTTCCAACGCGTCTAGCGTGTGGATATGAACCAACTGGTTTTGGTGCTTTATCTGCATTAATCTTGTCGCTCATGGTCTTTGATTTAGATTACAAAAAAAGAAAAGAATTGCGAAGGAGGAGGATTTTCTTCTGTTTGCTTCTCGATACATTTTTCTTCGCTGCGCTTCAAAAAACACTCGAAGTGACAGGCGTGTGGGTTAATGGCCGGCTTTTCAAGTTTAAAACACAAAGGCTAGGTCAATTCGCTTTCTAGTTTTGAATGACAAAAGTTCTGTCAGTTCGAGTGATTGCGGGATGAATGTACTTTTTAGAGCAGAAATTTACCAATCGTATCGAGAACGACTAAGTCATTTTCCTTCTGTTCGCTTCTCGATACATCCGCCTGCTGGCGGACACTCGAAGTGACAGGTATGTGGGATGTCAGTTCTCTTTCTTATATTAAGTGACAGGTAGGTGGGATGTCTTTGCACGTGCCACTCTAAGTGACAAAAAAATCACATCAACTGAACCACTTCAGCTTCTAAAACCCCGAAAACCGAATCTTTCTTCTTGGTTTTTACCTTCATCAAACCTGTTAAGGCACCAAAAGCAGGCATGCATAGATGTTGTCCTTGAAGATGAAAGCACGGAACCATCAACGATTGTCGCCCTCTTCCTTTAAGTAATACTCCGGGATGAATGTGCCCATGAATGTTGATTTCGCCCACAGGCATAGAATCTAAGGGTTCGTGCGAAAGCAAAAACGGGCCAATCATTAGGGTTTCAAAAACCTGCAAATCCAATGAGCGATAGTTTGAATCGGATAAAATATCATGGTTACCAATAACTAGCAGAAAATCTATTTCAGGAAATTGACTAGTGATCATTCCAAATTCTTCCATTTCAGAATTGAGCGCACTGTGAAACAAGTCTCCTAAAATGACGAGTCGTTTTGGTTGTTCGGAATGGATTAAATCGAGCAGCGCTGATTGATCCGCAAATCGGGCAGATGGAGGAATAGGCAGACCGGCTTTTCTAAAATGCATGGTTTTGCCCAAATGCAGATCTGCAATGATAAGGTCATCACCAATGCTCATCCAACGGTTTCCGAAAACAACCGAAGTGTTAGCAATTACAAAAGCTAGAGGCTCAAAGGACATTGGATTTACGGAATGGAAACAATGAATTCACTGCCTTTATTAAGCGTGCTTTTTACGGTGATCTTACCATTTAATTTCTCAACTAAAAGCTTCACCAAAGACAGCCCTAACCCATTTGATTTAGCACTTACCAATCCTGCAGGGGCGCGAAAAAAGCGTTCGAAAATGCGATCTAAATTTTCAGGCTTGATACCCATACCTTGATCTTCAATGGAGATTCGAGTATTGTCAGATTGAGAAATAGTGATAAAAATACTGCCCTTGTCAGGCGAATACTTCACTGCGTTTGATATGAGGTTGAGCATAATATGCCGAACAAACGATGGAACGCTATTCAACTCAATTTTTTGAGAGGTGTTGAAGTGTACCTCAATTTTTCGTGACTCCATTTCACTTTGAAAGTGGCCCAAAACTTCGTTGATAATTGCAGTGAGATCGAAAATTTGATTCTGTGGAATTTCGTGTTTTTCTTCCAACTCTCTCAATGCGTTGAACTCAGATATAAAACCTAGTGCACCATTCACGGAGCGAGTTATCATTGTTCTTAATTTGGCTTTCTCCTCAGAAGTTTTCGATTCTGATTCGAGTTCTAAGAGTTGCGCGCTGTTAACGAGCGGGCCTTTCAGGTCGTGCGTAACAATGTTGAATAATGAATTCTGCTCATTGAGTAATTGATTCAAGTTTTCATTCGAGTGTGTCAACGCTAGGTTTTGCGCCTCGAGCTGTTTTGAAAAGGCGTTTTTAAGCCGGCTATTTCTGTAAAGTATAAACCCTATAAATATGGCTGTTATGCAGAGCAATGCCACAAAAGCAAATAACCACTGACCTTGCTTAAGCTCAGAAAGACTTGCCTCGTTTTGTGCTTTGAGCATTTTGTTTTCAAGGTCTTTTTCTCTCAGAACAGAGAGTTTTTCAATGCGTGCTACTTCTTTTAGTTTGTCTTCATTAAGCAGGCTTTCTTGAAGCTGACTTGAGGCGTTTAAATAGAAAAAAGCACTGTCATACTGCTCGTTGCCTTTGTAAGATCGAGCAAGAGTGAGCTTGAAATCTTTCGCATAATAAGGAGAATACTTTTCATCTATCATTCCCAAAGCCTTTAGGGAATATCTGATGGCTAGATCATGTTTTCCAAGTAAGAAGTATGTTTCACCCATGTCATTCAAGGTGTAGGCTATACTTCGTTGATTACCAAAAGCTTCTTTAAGGGCTAAAGAACGCGTATAGTATTCGAGCGCTTCTTGATATTCTCCCTTCTCTTTGGCGTTAAAACCTAGGTTCGTTAAAAGAATAGCTTGCCCGAACTTATCACCGGTTTTTCTTGCCGTCTCATAACCAAAGAGCAGCACATCTTTTGCTTCTTCAAATTGATCTAATTGCGTTAAAGCAATTCCTTTATTGTTAGAAATCTTACCAATGTGAAAAGAATCATTTTGATTGATGGCAACGGACAAGCCTAAATTGTAATAATCAATGGCTGCATTGAAGTCTTTGAGTGTTCGGTAGTCTTCTCCAATCGAGTTATATATGACTGGAAGAAATGCTGAATCTTGAGCGAATTGCATACAATCAAGAGCCAGAAGAGCTTGTTCTAATGCTTTTTCAGGAGACCCCATTTCGCTGTAATTGGAGCTTAAAGAAATGTGCACATGTGCTTTTAGCTTAGGGTATTCTTTGATTTTAATTTGTTCAGATAAAGAAGAAAAAATAAGAATGCCCTTGGCTTTTTGGTCATGATAAAAGAACCATTTTGCTTGATTGTACTTGGCTGTATACAATAACTTTTTTTTGTCTTTCCAATCTAGATTGGCCTGCATAGCTCGTTTGTGAAAAGCTATGAACTCCAATGAATCTGAACGTCTCATAGATTTATAAGCACTATCTAATACATTCAGTTGAATAGAAGAGGAACGATATGCTATCGAGTTAAATAGGCTGTCTAGATTTGTAGCTTGAGCGCCAAACTGGCCTAAGAACGCAAGAAGCAAGAGTAATTTCTTCATCGTTTCAAAGATCATCCATCTCAGCCCAGAATCAAAATCCAATTTTCATCTTCTTGATGCGATCTTGAAGGCTTTCAGAACTGAGTTTTTCGCGCAAACGATCAACAATAATTGGGAAAGCAAATGGAGTGAATTTTCCGGGGTTGGTGACCACAATCTCCTGACTATTGATTCTGTTTAAAGCTTCGCGCATTCGCACCTCTTCTAACTGAAAATCCATCACCTCATCAAAGGATTGTCTGAGCAGAAGGTTGTCTTTTTCATAGTCTTGAAATACACTGAAAAACAATTGAGAACTGGCCTGAAGATGCCGGTCTTTTTTCTGTTTGTGTGGATATCCTTGAAAAATCAACCCACTTATACTGGCAATATCTCTGAACCTGCGCTTGGCCATTTCTACAGAATTAATGCTGGCCAAAATATCGTCCATCAAATGATCGGTTGAGAAAATGGACGAGTCTATGGCGTCTTGAATAGGAATGGGCTGATCAGAGAGTAATTCGAAGCCATAATCATTCATTGCAATGCTGAATGAAATAGGCTGTAAAAGAGAAATTCTATAGGCGATCAAAGCGCCAATTCCTTCATGCACAAAGCGCCCTTCAAAAGGATACATCAAAACGTGATACCCGTCTTTGCTTTCATATTTCTCGATTAAAAATTGATCTTCTTTAGGAACAATAGAAGATTCTTGTTGCTGTTGAATGAGCGGTTCGAGGAAGAGAATTTCTTCATCTTGTGAAGTTTTTAATACCGCTTCATTGAGCTTCTTTCTCAGCATTTTCGACATTTGAGAGCTCAGTGGCATACGGCCACCCATCCAACTTGGAATAGGTCCGGTTTGCTTGTTTGATTTCCTCACTTGCACGGTCATTTCTTTGATGCGGATCAATTCTAAGCTTCTTCCCGAAAACCAAAAATTATCTCCAGGATTAAGTTTGGCCACGAAGTATTCTTCGATATTTCCAAGGTAAGCTCCACGCTGTAATTTTACTTTGAGCATGGCATCGCTGACGATGGTTCCCATGCTCAATCGGTGCCGCATCGCGACCTTTCTACTGATCACTTTATATACCCCATCTTCTGCAACTACTTTATGAAATTCATCATAGTTATTAAGGGAATTCCCACCGGTTACAATAAAGCTCAAACACCAATTCCATTCTTCTTCTGAAATGGAAGAATAACAAAAAGTTCCTCGAATTTCCTCGAATATCTCCGTTGGTCTAAAACCGTCTGATACGGCCAAAGTGACCAAGTATTGAATAAGAACATCAAACGAACGAATAAAAGGCAATCGACTTTCGGTCAATTCTTTTTCTACTGCTTCTCGCAACGCAGCAGCTTCGATCAGTTCGAGTGAGTGGGTGGGTAAGAAGTAAATGGTGCTCGTTGCGCCAGGCTGGTGACCGCTGCGCCCGGCTCGTTGCATGAATCGCGAAACACCTTTTGGTCCGCCAACTTGAATGATAGTATCTACTGGCCTGAAGTCAACCCCTAGGTCTAAACTTGAAGTGCAAATCACGACTTTCAATCGTCCATCATACAAGGCATCTTCCACCCAATGACGTGTTTCTCGGCTCATCGAGCCATGATGAATGGCCACAACACCAGCAAAGTCAGGAGAATGCTCCAAGAGTTTTTGGTACCACACTTCTGCTTGACCTCGGGTGTTTAGAAAGATCAAAGTGCTTTCACTTTTGAGAAGGATGGGAATTACTTTATCCATTAAGCGAATTCCTAAGTGGCCCGTCCATGGCAATGTTTCTAGTTCATCCGGAAAGATTGATTTTACGATGTATTTCTTTTTAATTCCGCTTTTGATGATCGTATGTTGCCGTGTATTATACCAGTCGCCTAAAAGAACCTGCAACGATTCTTCCATGTTTCCAATAGTGGCAGAAATGCCCCAAATACGGAGCGCAGGAGAAATCGTTTTTAACCTAGAAAGGGCCAACTCTATTTGAACGCCACGCTTAGACCCTAGGAGTTCGTGCCATTCGTCCATCACGATGGCTTTCACGTTTTTAAAATAGTTTGCGTATCCTTTTTGAGCCAATAAAAGGTGAATGGTTTCCGGGGTTGTAATTAGAATAGCGGGAGGAGATTTTTTGAGGCGTGTTTTGTCTTTGGTGGAGGTGTCTCCTGTTCTTATCGCCACTTTTACTTCAACGCCTAAACCTTTTGCCGCGCGTTCAGTAGACTGCAAAATTTCTTTTGAGAGGGCGCGTATTGGGGTGATCCAAATTGCCTGCAGGCCTTTGCCTTTTTCAATAGAATGTAGAATTGGAAGTAGCAGAGAGTATGTCTTTCCGCTTCCTGTTGGTGCGTTTACGATACCGTTAAATCCATCTTGGTAATGTTTCCATGCAGAGGCTTGAAATGGAAAAACCTTCCAGCCTTTTGAGGCAAACCATCTTTCTGCATGACCCTGAGTCATATCTCTAACTCCAAAATCATTGCTGTCAGCATCCAAATAAAGCCGATGCTAATTCCCAATTGAGAAACTTTCTTAATGTCTTTTTTAGTTTGGATGGCCGCTACCACAGAGATGACAACAAAAGCACCTACACTTCTTCCAAGTAAGATAGGAATCAACGGTAATTCTTGGAAATACTGCCACGCGCCTAATGCCATTATGATTCCTGGTATGACACTTGCAAATCCAATGGCTATGTTAAATAAGCGATACATGGGCCAAATGTAAGCCTGGATAGAGGATGATTCATTGGCAAAGTCAATTATTCTCTGTTAACATTGACTTGGCTAAAAATGATTTTCAACAATCATCGTTAAATCTTGAACCTTAATAGCTTTGCATCAAAATTAATACATAAGTATTATGTCCGAGAATCAAGATAATAAGAGAAGAAATCTCATAGTGCTCGTTGTGTTGCTTTTAATAACCAACATAGCCACGCTTTTTCTCTTTTACAATGAACGGCAAGAGAACGTTGAACTGATCACAGAGAATACAGATATAACCACAGAAAAAAGCAACTTGACTAGAGAGCTTGAAGACATGCTTGCTCAATATGATTCAGTTTCAACAGACAATGAAGACATGCTTGCTCAAATTTCCGAGCAAAAAGAGCAGATCGAGAAAATGTTAAAGGAGGCGGAGAAGCACAAGGATGATGCTTGGGTTATTTACAAATTGAGAAAAGAGGCATCTACTTTACGTGATGTGATGAAGAATTATTTGGTAACGATAGACTCATTAAACACGGCTAATCAAGAATTAATCGTTCAAAAAGCCGAAGTAGAAACAAAGCTTAGCAAGCAAAAAGAGCAGAATACTGAGTTGAGTGACAAAAACGATAAACTGGCTGAAAAAGTAAAAATAGGATCCAAGCTGAAGGCGGTAGACTTGATTTCGTTTGGCCAGCGAGTAAAAAACAACACCGTTCACAGGGAGACTGATCGCGCAAAGCGCACGGATAAGATAAAAACATGCTTTACGATCGATAAAAACGAAGTTACCAAGCCAGGAAAGAAGATCATTTACCTTAGAATCATTGGTCCTGATGGTGGGGTTTTGTCCTTCGATCAATCGAAAGAATACATGTTTACCTATGACGGGAAAGAAGGGCTTTACTCTAGAAAAGAGGAAATCGTGTACGAAGGCGAGGAAACGGATATGTGTCTTTATTGGGACATGGTTGACGAAGCGCTAGAGGGTAAATACATTGTAGAAATGTATGCTGAGGATTACATGATGGGAACCACAACCTTTCAATTGAAATAAGAGCTTAGAAGAAAGCGCGAGCCTCAATTCCACCGGTGTGTATTAGTCTTAGTCCGGGAGATTGACGTCCATTATAGGTCAGGTTTATCTGCAGGTTATTGGCCAAAGTGCGTTGATAAGAAATGCCCCATGTTCCGTTCAGTCCAGGTTGCAAACCATCTAGCATTTCAAAACCTACAGGGCTTCCTGCCGCACCAGAATAATTAATTTGAACCAAACTCCCGGTCATTAAAAGGCTTCCCTTCTCGGGTGAACTGAGATTGAACTCAAGTCCGCTTTTTCGAGCAATTGATTTTTCACCTCCAGTGAGTGCCTCAGGTACGTTCAACTTATTTTCTTGTTCTTTATAGTTAAAGACAAAACTTAACCTCCATTTTGACCCTGGCTGGAGTACAAGCTTTGGTTCAATTTGTTGGTAATGAATATTGTAGTTTCTCGAACTTAGAACTCCAGCATCTGATTCGGAGTTTTTTCTTCCTTGCTCTCCTCTTGATTCTAAACTTAATATTGAAGTAAAATTCCAACGGAATCCTGCACTTGTTTTTTCATTCGCTCGTGACTCAAACCCGCTGGTCAATAAGTTTCTTGAGTCGAGGCGTTGGTATGTAAGATCAGCCCCAAATATGGGGTGTGATTGATTGAAATAGAAAATATTTCGAAAGTTGGAGTTGGTAGATTGAAGGACGGAATCTGCTAAATCAAAAAGGAAGGGATTGAATTGATCTAAAAGGTCTAATTCAAGATTTTTTCGATCGGCAGCGAAAGAGAATTGATCAGAGAAGTAACTCACAATTTTCCTGACACCGGTTTTATTTCTCCAAATCACAGAAGGCCGCAAAAAGAGGGATTGAGAAAACTGATTTCTAAAGACTTTGATATAGTCGCTTGTTGGAACAAACACCTTCAAATAATTTGCAGAAGCAACCTGGTCAGCTTGGATAGCCAATTCGAATTCATCCAGGTCTTTCTCATTGTTGTTGTTATAGTCTACGTGAATATGCGTTCCTTGACCGGGCGTTGTCTCTATATACACGAACTCACGCCTATTTTCTAATCCAGAACCAATCTCATAAAATGTACTAGAACTGATAGCTCCTTTGAAAAGGCGGAATTGATATTCTGCTCTAGACAAGAGTGTATTCTCCTGCTTTTGATTGGTGAGCTCATTATTAAGAATATCAAGTGTTCTATAGTTGACCCTGATGTTGAGGCTCGAGTTTCTCATTTTATTCAACCCCATTTCATAGCCATAAATTCTCGCGAAAGTTGCCCGACCTAAGTCTGTATTTTCTTTCAACCAATCGGTTCGTTCAGAGTAAGAAACCTTGTGTTTGTTTTTGGCGCTATCTGGAGTGGAGATTGAAGCCTCCCATTCCCACCATTTGAAGGAAAGGTTGCTCAGTGTATCAGTTTTTGGATCGTAACGTCTATTTTCTTCGAGATCGTCTTTGAACCCTAGCTTTAGTTTCCAAAATGGAATGGAAATGTTTGTGTTGTGCTGAAAATAGTCACTTTGGATAAGATCACCTTCTTGATTGGTAAGACTGGCAGAGTAACTTCCTCTTAGATTTTTGAAGTTAGAACTGACGGTAGCAGAGTTTTGTATCCCGCGGAATGAATTACCAGCAGTAAATGATTTAATGCCATAAATCGTCTTGAAATCTTCTTTGTGCTTTGCTCCAATTTCAGCCCCGATCACGTTTTGGTCATTAGGAATCAGAAGGTCTCTAATGTTCCAATCACGATCAAATTCAACATCACGAAACCGCTCGATTTGAGCAAAATTCTGCTGTAAGAATTCATAGTCGACTTTTCCTAATGCGCTCCATTTATCAGAAATTTTTTGCGAGCCATCAATGGTCACTTTTGTTCCCATTCCCAAATCATCGCGTTCATCTAATGTGCTAAAGGTGTTGATATCATTGTTGCTGCCAGCCCACTCAATGGTCGCGGTGATGTTTTCGGAAAGGGCATATTCTGCTCTTGCGGTAATCATTTGCCGCTGCTTTGGCGTGATTAGCTGAATTACTGGCTCAAATGATCCTTGAGGTGCTCCGTCAATGGGCGGAACCCATTCGTATACTCTACCAAATGCCAATTGTTCTTTGAAAACGTAATTCCCGTTTCCTGCACCCACATTAGAGAATGTCGCTTGGTAGACTGCTTTCTCGGGATTAATAGAGTATATCAGAACGCCTCGGGCTTCAATTTCTGTATTCAAAATGGGGTCTAAGTAGGAGGTGTCGACTAAGTCATAGAGCAACTGAGTTTCACTAAACCCAACAGAGTCTAGGCTCGAAGCTAGGGTTAGATTTACGCTATCGCCCGCTCCGCGAAGCACATCTTTTTGCTGATCAGTTAGGGATTGCTGAAGGGGTTGATTCCTGGCGTCTTGTTCTGAATAAAAAGCCAAATCTAGTTTCATTCGTTGCCCTTCATAGTTTGCAGAGCTATAGATCATTGATCGGGCATAGTTTCGATCTGAGTATTGATATTCAGCCACAATCCTTCGATCCTTGGTGATCAAAGTTTTGGCCGTAAATGTTATTTCAGAAGTGTTGTAGTTGATGACATAATCATTTTCTTGGCCACGGATTAATAGTTGCCCATCGATATACAGGCGTTCCGTTCCTGATAACACTACAATAAAGGGTTCTCCTTCGGCCCCCGTTAAGCGATATGGGCCTTGATTTCCTTCTATACCTTGAATAGTTTTTCGAGCAAATTTCCCTCTGGAAACAGCGCCACTAGCCTCTACTTTAATTGTTCTAGTCGTATCACCGTTAAAGGGAACGATTTTACTTTCAACTCTTCCTCCTTGCAAGCGTTTGTTGAATCGTATGAAGTATCCTTCGTTTCTGATGGTTTGAAAATCACCGGCTGTTATACGCGTTTTAGCATCAAAAATTTGAATGTACACTTGGTCAAAGTCTTGAAGTTGTTGTGTGTTTCCTTCAGGCTGAATGGGGATGTTTTGGTCAGCAATTGCGGCTACCAAACTAAAACGGTCATTCAAACGACCTGACAATTGGAGGTTTAAACTGGAATTAACCGACAAGTTTTGGTTGTTCCCAGCGCTAATTCCGCGAGAAATGCTTCCCCGTTTTTCAATATCACCAAAATTTAATAGTGTTTCATTTTGATCCCCGACCTTTGACCTAAAAGGGTTATAAACTCTTTGACGGGCAATGATGATCGATTCATCCTTGTGTAAGTAGGGTTTTGAAAAGTTAAAAGGAAAGGTTCTGAAATTCACGGTTATCTCTAATGGATAAACAACGGATTTATCTTCAATGGTCAGTAATGCTTTTGCGAAATCAATTGAATACTGATCCCGCTCTAAGCCCTTTAATTCAAAGCTTTCTGGAATAATACTATTGGTGTCAAGAATCGTTTCAGGCCCCTCCATCACTCGATTTTGCGCACGACTTAGCTCCGAAAAACATAGTGTAAAAACACTAAGCATAAGCAGCGGCTTATACGCCACATAGATTATTCGTAACAGGGCACTCATTGAAATTCTTTCAAATTAACGCTTCCCAACTAAGATAACTTGTGCAACTGATTAATTATCTTTCACATCAAAGGATGCCTTGGAGAATAGCAATTCTTAAAACTCTTAGGTATTTATTCGCGTAGAACTAGGTCACTATGACAAGACTAATATTTTCTATTGTCGTTTCAATCATGCTTTTTGGTTGTGCGGGCGAACAAAAACCAGCTTTAAAAGAAGGCAAAGGTGGCATCCAAGTTGGAGGAGTTTTTCGTGTAAATGAAGTCATGGATATTCGAAGCCTTCACCCTTTAGAGATTACTGAGGCAACGGGCTATCGAGTGGCGAGCCAGGTTTATCAGAGCATGGTGCGATTTGATCAAGCTACGTTAGAGCCAATTCCTGGATTAGCTGAAAGCTGGGAAGCCAATGAAAATGCCACGGAATGGACGTTTAGGTTACGCAAAGGAGTTATGTTTCACGATGATCCCTGTTTCAGTGGGGGCAAAGGCAGAGAGCTAAATGCATATGATATTAAATACTGTTTTGAGCAACTCTGCACTCCAAGCCCTTATAACCAAATGTTTTGGTTGGTGAAGGATCGGTTAAGAGGAGCAAATGACTACTATAAACTTAAGCTTAAAGGAGAGAATCCACCTGACTTAGAATGCATTGAAATCATTGATGATTATACCGTAAAAATCAAACTCAACTTTCCATTCTCATCTTTCTTAAGGCTCATGGGGCATAATGCTTTTTACATTTACCCAAAGGAAGCGGTGGAGACTTATGGAGAGGACTTAAGAAATAATGCAATTGGAACTGGGCCGTTTTATTTAAAGGTTTTTCAGCGCGATGAATTGGTTGTGCTTCAGAGAAATGAAAATTATTGGGGTGTTGATGAATTTGGAAACTCCTTGCCTTATTTAAGCGCGATTAAAGTGACTTTTGTTAAGGACAAGAAGACAGAGCTGCTAAGTTTTAAGAACGGTGATTTAGATATGATCTTCACCCTTCCAATTGACATGTATGGAGAGGTAATGGGAAGCTTAAAGGACACAGAAGAAAAGGAAGTGATTTCTTATCGTCCACAGGTAATTCCATCATTGAGCGTCCATTACTACGCGTTTCAGCATAAGAATGAGCTTTTCAAAGATGTGCGAGTTAGAAAAGCATTCAATTTAGCCGTAGATAAAAAATCGTTAGTCGAATACACGCTTCAAGGAGAAGGAACACCAGGTGTTTATGGAATAGTACCACCAGTCTTTAATAACTACCCGCATCAGGTTGTTCGAGGAAATGATTTTGACCCAGAAAAAGCTAGGGATTTGCTTTCTCAAGCAGGCTTTCCTAACGGTGAAAATTTCCCAACCATCACTCTTGAAACGGCCAGCGGAGGACAAAATTATGAAGTGATCGCTCAAGTCATCCAGCAAATGCTTAAGGACAACCTTAACGTTAATGTGGACATCAAGGTGCTTAGTATGGCTCAACAATCAGATAATGCTGAATCTGGAAACTCTGTATTTTGGAGGAGTGCATGGTTGGCTGATTATCCGGATCCAGAAAACTTCTTAAGCCTGTTTCTTGGTAAAGACATGGAAGATGAGTCGGGAGCGTATTTGAACACTGTGAATTATCATAGTGGATTATATGACAGCCTTTACCATATGGGAATCAGAGAGCTCAATGAGACCAAGCGCTATAGTATTTTTAGCAGCTTAGATCAAATGCTCATTAATGACGCAGTTATCATGCCATTATACTACGATGAGTTTACACGTTTACTTCCAAAATACGTTAAAGGCTTTTCACAAAATAGTATAGAATATCGAGACTTTAGAAAAGTCTGGATTGATGAAAGCCTGAAAATGGACGCTGCAGAATAACGAAAAAGAGGCTGTTCATAATTCCTGCTACTTCTGATTTTCTTCGTTCTTCTTGCCGGTAGCTTTGCTAAATATTCAAAGTCAAAAAGGTATGAGAAGTATTGTGTTATTATCGATTGTGATGATTACTGTTTCATCGTGTGTTCCATCACGTCAGTATCAAGAATTGAAGGCTAAACAAGAAAGCTGTGAAAACGATAGAGAGTCGTTGACCAATACCAATAGAAAACTAACCGCAGAGAATGAAGAGCTAAGCGCGGACTTGGCTCAACTAACCAAGGTTTTCGAGCAGTTGAAGAAGGATACCACTACAGATGGCAAGTACTACAGAAAAGTAGAAGCAAAGTATAAGACTTTAGACAAGCTTAACGAAGAATTGACTGATCGATTAAGCCGATCAAGAAACGAGGGAGATAGAGAAAATAGAGAATTACTCGAAGCGTTGAGGGAGACTCAACTCGACCTGCAAAGAAGGGAGGATGATTTAAGAGAGCTTGAAAAACAATTGGGTGCAAAAGAGCAAAGACTTAATGATCTTCAAGTTGAACTTGAAAAACGAGAGGCAAGGGTTAAAGAGTTGGAGAGCATTATTGCTGATAAAGATGCTGCTGTGCGTGCATTGAAAGATCGCATCGCTGCTGCGCTTACTGGCTTTGCTGATAAAGGCCTTACGGTAGAGCAGCGCAACGGCAAAATTTACGTTAGTCTAGAGGCCAAATTATTATTCCCAAGTGGCAGCACTGTGGTTAATTCAGAAGGAAGAAAGGCGCTGCTTGATTTAGCAGCAGTAATTAAAAATGAAAAAGACATAACCATTTTGGTAGAAGGACATACTGATTCAGATCCTTTCAATGGTTCAGGAGCAATCAAGGATAATTGGGACCTTTCTGTTGTGCGGGCAACATCTGTTGTTAAAATAATGACCAATGATGGTGGAATGGACAACACAATGCTCACCGCTGCTGGCCGAGGAGAGTATATTCCTGTTGCCGATAACAGCACGGCTGAGGGAAAAGCAAAGAACAGGAGAATTGAGATTATACTTACTCCTAACCTGGATAAGCTTTTCGAGATCCTAAATGAGTAAAGACATCATCCTATCCTTAAGATGATATAAGCTTATTTTTGCCGCCCAAACGAGGTAAGATATGAACAATTTTGTAGAAGAATTGCGCTGGAGAGGCATGTTGCAAGACATGGTTCCAGGCACAGAAGAACTTGTTGCGAAAGGAGGAGCCACCGGCTATATCGGTTTCGACCCTACCGCTGATTCTTTAGGAATTGGCAACATGGTGCAGGTGATGACTCTTACCCACTTTCAACGCACTGGGAACAATCCGATTGCATTAGTTGGTGGAGCTACTGGAATGGTTGGAGATCCAAGTGGAAAGTTAGCTGAACGCAATTTATTGAGTGTTGATTTACTTCAACATAACCTGGATAGTCAGAAAAAGCAACTTGAAAAATTCCTCGATTTTGATGGGGAGCATGCAGCCAAAATCGTCAATAACTATGATTGGTTTAAAGAGTTTGATTTTCTAGGATTTATACGCGATGTAGGAAAGCATATTTCTATCAATTATATGCTGGCCAAAGATTCAGTGAAGAACAGACAAGAGAATGGAATGTCTTTTACCGAGTTCAGCTACCAATTGATTCAGGGCTATGATTTCTATCATTTATGGAAGAATTATGGGTGCAACATCCAAATGGGTGGTAGCGATCAATGGGGAAACATTACAACGGGAACGGAACTGATTCGAAGAATGGGGTCGGGGGAAGCATATGCTTTGACGACACCATTAATTAAGAAAGCTGACGGAACGAAGTTTGGAAAAACTGAAGGTGGAAATGTATGGTTGGACCCGAATAGAACCTCTCCGTATAAATTCTATCAGTTTTTACTCAATACCGCTGATGGCGATGTGAGCAACTATATGCGTGTTTTTTCTCTGAAGACTCAACAAGAAATTGAAGCATTGGAAGCCGAGCATGCTGAAGCACCTCATTTACGTGCAATGCAGCGCGCTTTGGCTGATGAGTTAACCGCTAGAGTGCATTCATCAGGTGATTTGGAAAATGCAATCAACGCATCTGAGGTGCTGTTTGGAAAGGCTACAAGCGAGGCGCTGATGAGTTTAAATGAGGCCACCGTGCTTGATGTTTTTGAAGGCGTTCCACAAGGACGAGTTTCAAAAGCTGAAATTGAAAATGGGATGAGCATTGTAGATCTACTTGCTGAGAAAACCGGCTTCCTTGCTTCGAATGGTGAGGCAAGAAGGGCACTCAAGGAGAATTCAATTTCTATCAACAAGAATAAAGTTGATGATGCGTTTACCTCCTCTTCATCCAATTTAATTGCCGGTAAATACCTTCTACTTCAAAGAGGCAAAAAGAACTACTTCTTGGTGATTGCCGAATAGAAAAGATCGATTAACGATAGCTCCATTTCTTGGCGATTTTCACCAGACTAAGCATTATCGGTACTTCAATTAGCACACCTACAACTGTTACAAGAGCAGCGCCAGAATTAAGGCCAAAGAGTGCAATCGCCACAGCAACCGCAAGTTCGAAGAAATTGCTTGCACCTATCATAGCCGCGGGTGCGCATATTTGATAAGGCAGTTTCAAAAACCTGCCGGCAAACCAACTCAAGAAAAAGATGAAGTAGGTCTGAAGCGTCAGCGGAATGGCAATCAGCAAGATAAAGAATGGGGCGTTCAGAATTTGATCACCTTGAAAAGCAAACAATAACACAAGAGTCGATAACAATGCAGTAATTGATAGAGGCTTTAGTTTAGGCAGAAATTGAGCATTAAACCATTCCAGTCCTCTAGCGCTTATGAGCCATTTATTTACAAGAAACCCAGCGGCTAAAGGAATCACAACAAATGCTATGACCGAAGTAACAAGCACATCATAAGGGATTTGAAAATCTGTAATTCCAAGGAGTAGTTGAACTATGGGAACGAACGCCACCAAAAGAATTAGGTCATTGACCGACACTTGCACCAAGGTGTAATTGGCATCTCCTTTACTTAAATACGACCACACAAAGACCATGGCGGTGCAAGGTGCTGCCCCGAGTAAAATTGCCCCGGCAATGTATTCATCTGCAAGCTCAGGACTTATCCATGCAGCGAAAATGTTGTCAAAGAATATCCAAGCGAAAAACGCCATTGTAAAAGGCTTGATCAACCAATTGACGATTACGGTCAGACCTAATCCCTTCAAGTTTTTACGGACATTTTTTAATGATCCAAAATCAATTTGAACCATCATGGGAAAGACCATCATCCAAACAAGAATAGCAACGGGAATATTTACGTGTGCATATTCCCAGTCGGCAATGATTTTAATATCATCACCAAGCAATGCACCTATTCCGATGCCAAAGCCAATGCACAAAACAACCCACAACGTCAGGTATTTCTCGAAAAAGCTGATTCCTTTCAAGAAGCCAGTTTTTCAGATACAGTTTTCATAACGTAGAGCATCTCTGTTCCTATTTCGACACTTCGCTTATCATACATTTCCTCCGCTTTTTCTGACCCATCAAATTCTTTTGGATCATCATAGGATATAGGAAGACGAAGAGAAGCGCCTTCAACATTTGGACACGCCTCTGCTACTTCTGAGCAAACCAATACCGCTGCGAAATTCTTTTGTGGGTTGGTATCATCACCATAAGCCTTTGAGAACACTTCAAGCATGATACTTTCTCCGAGTTGTACAAGAAAAGATGGATTTTTTCCATCATCATCGCCTGAAAATTCAAATCCACTTCTTTCTAGCGAAGCCAAGGCATTTGGATGGATGCGCGTTACTTCAATACCACCGGAGAAGGTTTCGATATTTTCAAGATCGCAATACAAGGCAGCAGCTGCAGCCCATAGTTGAGCCATATGACTTCTTCGCGCGTTATGAGTACACACAAAGATGAGTTCAGAAGGATCGTTATCTCGTTGATTATCCAAGATGTAATAAACAAGAGGCAATAGTTTCTCTTTTCGCTCTTCGCTCAGAGAAGAGATATTCGCTTCAAATGACTTTAGTGATGCGATGAGTTGATCTTTCATAATTGTGTTTTTAGCAGCAACCTGATTCAGGTGTGCAAGCGTTTGATGAGGTATTTAGGTCGGCAATTTTTACCTTGAACTTGGGTGTTTTAACGCCCGGTTTCTCAGCAAAAACGGTAACGCTGAAAATTCCAGTATTTCCATTTTGGAACGAGTCCATCTGTTCTGTGGTCAAGTATTTTTCTAATATATCGTTCGGAATGGTGATGGTTTTCTCTTTTTGAATAGTGATATTATGAAATCCTTGCTGCTCAATGAAGCCTAAGTAATCACCCTTTTGAACCGCTCCTGCTACACATCCAGCATACATTTCCGCATCTTTTCTCAATGCATCAGGCAATTCACCCACCAACACGATATCCGAAATGCTGAAATGACCACCAGGTTTTAAGACCCTGAAAATATCTTTGATTACAGCTTGTTTGTTTGGGACAAGGTTAAGCACGCAATTGCTGACCACAACATCTGCTGTTGAATCAACAACGGGCATTGACTCTATATCTCCTGAGCGAAATTCTACGTTGTTGTAGCCCAATTTGTCTGCATTTTCTCTTGCTTTGGTGATCATGGCTTCAGTAAAATCAATACCGATCACCTTGCCTTCGGCTCCTGTTTCATGGCGGGCTACAAAGCAGTCATTTCCAGCTCCCGAGCCTAAATCAATCACCGTATCACCTTTATTAATATGGGCAAACGCTGTAGGCAATCCACATCCTAACCCTAGGTCAGCATCAGAGGCATAACCGTCTACCTCAGTGTAGTCGTCCATCATGATGTTGTAGATTTTATTAGAAGTAGAGGTCGCGCCACAGCATGATGCTGCATTCAAGTCCTTTTCCTGCAGAGCGATCTTGCTGTACTTTTCTCGTACAATTTCTTTGAGTTCTTGTTCTGTATTCATGATTTCTATTTTAACAGCAATCGCCTGTGGTGGTGTGCTGATATTGATTGAATAAATTATTGAATAGCCCTTGAATCAGACCCCATTCTTTTGGGTTGATGCAGTAGCACATTGATGTTCCTTCAATTGTTCCTTGTATAATGTTGGCTGACTTTAGTTCTTTAAGGTGCTGACTGATGGTTGCTTGGGCCAGGCCAAGTTCATTCACCAAATCACTATTGATGCACTGATTCACAGACAGTAAATGCTCAACAATGGCAATTCTTGCTGGATGACCAAGCACTTTAGCGATTGAGCTGATATGATTTTGTTCTTCTGTGAAGAGGTCTGCTTTAGTAATTCCCATGTTGATTGCTTCATCGCAATATTACGATTAAAGAATTGATTTCTGATAAACTTGGGAGGTTTTTATTTACGAGTTCAAGAAATACAAAAGACAACTTCGGTTGCCTTTTGTATTGTTTGGCTTATTATTTATTTCAACTTATTGCGCAAAGTGCTGAGGCCAAATGGCAAGTACAGTGGACAAGTGCCGATGAAGCTTGTCAGGATAAAGACGGCAGCTAAAACAAGTCCTACTATGGCAATTATTCCATTAATTATTCCTGTGATATACAAACCAGCAATCACAAATGCCAGAGTTATTCTCACAATTTTGTCGGTCGTGCCCATATTCTTTTTCATCGGTGTGTGTTTTGATTAATGAAAGTCAAAGCTAGATGATGACTAGAGAGATGGGCGTGACTCTTGTCACAAGAAAGCGTGATCTCTAATAGGTTAATGATAGGCTACGAAAGATGATGGGCTAGACTTTATTCCCTTTTGCTGTGCGTACATTTTTGTTCTGACGATACTCCTTTTTCAATTTGTAAAAGACAGAACACTTTGAAACATCAGGATTGGTGTAGTAAATCTTATCTCCGTATTGAATTTTTCCGCGGCTATTCTCCCAACTTAGGGCCTGAAGAAAGTAAATGTCACCACCTTCATTTGGCCCGAAAATGAGATACTTTGATTCATCTGGTTCAAATGCGACAGCGATGCGGTTACCATCCATAAATTTTATGATTTTCCCTTTAGTGAGGTCTTTTATAAGAACTTGATCGACTTCTTGACCATAGCTTAAGTTTACCTTTCCTTTAGTGGCAAGTTGATCTTCGGTTCCCTTTTCATAGCGCGTTAAAACCAAATAATGAGAATTGAAAAGCTGCACTTGTGATAGGATACTTTCAGTAAGCTTAAATTTTTCAATTTCTGATTGCTTCATAATTAGCCTAGACGAACAGCTAGAGAGGCCAAGGAATAAAATCAATGAAAAGAGAATGCGTTTCATATAACTAGTTTTAAAAGACAATGCCATTTATTGCGCTAAGTTAAGTGTACAAAAGGTTACAACCACGTAAATCACTTTTATCAAGTCGACCTTCTACTGTAAATATACCTTGATCATTTACTACTCCAATATCTCTTGTTTGAATAAATGAACAGCTGTGATAGTTAGCGAGGTCAATAAATGCGAGTAATCCTCGCTGATTCGGTCCGAGAACTTTGAATGGGTCGCTTACTTCTGTAGTAAATGCTTTCATCCATCTTGGAGGAGAAAACCATTTTCCATCGCTGCTGTAAGCCTGAGAAAGCAATTCGGTCATACCGTATTCGGAGTGGATCTCAGAGCTAGGAAAACCCTTTTTTAAAGCATCGTGTAGTTCTGATCTCGTGAGTTCTTTTCTTCGACCTTTCATACCCCCTGTTTCCATAACGACTAATTCTGGGAAACTTATGGGATGCTTCTCGCAAAAGTCGAGCAGGGCATAGCTTACGCCTATCAGAAGTGTTTTTTGATTCGATTTGCGCAAGTGATTAAATTCCTCAAGAAGCGCTTCAGGTTTGTGTAAAAGGAATTTCGAGTTTTTATGAGCCGTTTTTATAAAGCCATCAGCCATAAGAACTAAAGAGGACTCTCCATTCTCTATATAAGAAGGAAGTAGAGCCAAAATAACCCAATCCTCAAGAGGTCCATATTTTTCTTCGAAATGAGCTGTAGCTAGGTCTTTGTACAAAAATTTATCGTGAACAAAGTGTTTTGCTCGCTCACTTGCAGCGCTGGTCCCACTGCTTAAAAAGAGAAGGTCGTTTAGTTCATTACACCTAACATCATGTGTTTTGAAAAGCTCCACAGGGAGAAAAGCTGGAGACCCAGCTGCAGACGCAGTTGATTTACCAATGAGATCGATATACGTTTTAAAGGACTTATTACGTTTGTATTGATGCTCGAAACTTTTACTTGCCAAGGTCTCAAAGTCTTCGTCTGAACCTATGGCTTTTAATAAGTGGGCTATTTGTAACTTCGAATGTGTCAATTATGATCAATCTCAACGTGTTTTCAAAGTTAGTAGGTATTGCGCTGTTTGCGTCTTTGATTATGTCATGTGAACGCACAAATTGTGAAGAAGAAGAGCCGAAATTGACGTTTGACACATTAATGCTCAATAATTCGCGCGATACACTGATCTATACTGTCAAGTTTTCCGACTGCCAAGGAGACATTGGACATATCGGAGCAATTGATTCTAATACCACACGAACTGTTAGATCATTTTTATTCGAATTGATAGATAATAAATGGGAGCGATGGTATCCTTTGCCAGAGAATTTGAGTGATACATTGGCATTCTTTTCTGTGATACCAGGGTCATCTAAAAATAGAGCTGGTTGGTTATTGGAAGGAACAATAGTTCAGGACTTTGGACTGGCAAATCTTCGCCAAAACAGTGATACCATAAGGTTTGAGACCTATATTTTAGATAATGCCGAGAATAAAAGTAACAGAGTGGTAAGCAGCCCTTTTGTTTTTTCAAGCTTATAGATTTCTGTATTCCAAGCAGTGTCAGAACACCATAGGTTTAACTCACGACCTTTCCAGCGATAGCTTCATTGATTTCGAGCAAGTGATTTCCAACTTTTTCTAATGACGAGTATAGGTCGTTATAAATCATTCCACTGTCAATATTGTAATCCGATTTACCCATGTTGTCTAAATGCTCTTTCCGGATTCTATCGCGTAAGCGATTAACTTGATACTCTAAGGTTTCTGCTTTTTCTAAGTCGATATCATCGTACTTATTTTCAAGGTTGATCATCATATTTTCAAAGACGAGATCGATCAAATCATACATTTCTAATAAGCTTCTTCTTTGCTCAAGAGTAAACCACGATTTTGAATCGATTTTTCTGTCATAGGTCAATGACATTTGAAAGAAAACGTCTGCAATCTGCTCCATTACGCTTGCTATATCGAGCATACTTCGAATACGTTTACTTGATTCACCACTCAACTCACCTTGCAATACTGTCATCAAATAGTCAGATACCTCAACTTCTATTTTATCGGTGATTTGCTCATATTTTTCTATTCGTTCGATTTTTATGCGCTGCTCTTTCTTTTCTTTTTCGAATAACAACTCCTTCAAAAAGCCAAGCATTCGATATGTTACTTGACTAAACTTTACCATTTCCTTTTGGGCTTCAATTAAAGAAAGCTCTGGAGTGCTCATTATTCCAGCCCCGATATATTCGAGAGAGAATTGTTCGTCTTCTTCGGACTTACTCGGCACCATTTTCGTTACAACTTGTGCTATGGTTCCTAAGAATCCAATGAGGAGGGTAACATTAACAATGTTAAATGACATGTGAAAGAGAGTAAGGGCCCATTTTGTGGCTTGACTGTTTTCGGCCGAGGGCATGCCAATAGAAGTCGTCTCCATATAGGAGTTGATACCCGACAGGAATAATGGAAACACCAATAACATCCATCCCACACCTATTAGGTTGAAAATGAGATGCGCCCGGGCGGCACGTTTTGCGTGTACATTGCCAATGATTGCTGCCAAATTCGCGGTTATAGTTGTTCCAATGTTTTCTCCCAATACAATTGCTGCAGCCATATCCAGCGGCATCCCACGCTCACACATAATGATTGTTAGTGCCATAGCGGCACTTGACGATTGAACAACAATGGTTAAGACACTACCTATTAATACGAAAAGAATAGTAGACCAGATGCCATATTCGGTAAGTCCAA
This sequence comes from uncultured Flavobacteriales bacterium, assembly GCA_905479105.1. Taxonomy (GTDB): domain Bacteria; phylum Bacteroidota; class Bacteroidia; order Flavobacteriales_G; family Salibacteraceae; genus SHAN690. Next base: position 537,957 of record CAJQLE010000001.1, on the reverse strand, counting down.
TAAGATATTCTAACTGACTATGGCTGATTTGAGGAACACTGTCCTTAAGAAAATCAAGACCCATAAACAGGATACTAAAGCCTATCAGGGTTTCTCCTGCTGATTTGAGCTGCGTATTCTTAAGAAATAACAAAGGAAACCCGATCGCTATAAGAGGAAGGGCATAATCTGATATGCTGAACTTGGAAAAGCCAAATATCAAGATGAGTACGGCTGTAATGGTTGTTCCAATATTGGCTCCCATTATTACACCAATAGCCTGGCGCAAGGTTAACAGACCTGCGTTAACGAAACTTACGATCATCACTGTTGTAGCAGAACTAGATTGAATCAAGGCGGTCGTGAGAAAGCCAGTAAACACTCCCGTAAACCTATTAGAAGTCATTGAACCCAATACTTCTCGCATGCGATTCCCTGCAACCTTTTGGATGCCATCGCTCATTATTTTCATTCCATAAATGAAAAGGCCAAGTGATCCTATCAGCCGTAATGTTTCAAATACTCCAAAGGTTTCTTCCATTAACAGATAAATTGTGAAGAAGCAAATGTACTTTCATGCATATGGCGGTGGAGATTCATAAGGTTATATTATCATTAAATGGGTCAGTTGTGTGAATTCATTCTTCTAAGGAGTGCAGGAATTCCCCGTGATTTTTAAAGATTCTGTTAACATTCTAGTTACAATGAGCTTTTTTTAATACAAATTTTGAAAAAGATCATTTGCATCATATACAGCGATTAAAAATTTAAAATATATGATAATGAGCTGTTTAAGGTCGAAATAGCGATCATTAATCAGTAGCTCAATGGAGTCGCTCCATAACATTGAGACAATTAAGTTAACATTGGCGTAACATTGAACGAATAAATAGTTAACTTTACGTTGAATTAAAGAGGAGGTCGTTATGAAATATGTAATTGCAATAATGTTAATGTTAGGCGTAAATGCTGTGATAGCTCAGTCTACGCAGGATGTAGAGCTTACGCGACTTGAAAATGGAGAGATCAAGGTTCAAGGAACTGATGCTTTAGGAGCTGATGTTTTTGTTGTCTACAGCAATGAACTTGTTAAAGTATACCAAGAAAGAACATTAAACTCAGTTACTACTTACGCTCGTTTTGATAATGGACAGGTAGTTGATTATGGATCATTTAATAATCCAATGGTCGGAAATGCTTCTGCACCGGTTGTTATCGCTGAAAAGGATTAGATCAAACAAACTATAAATAGAAAAGCCCCGCTAATAGCGGGGCTTTTTTTATGCTCAATTCTGTCCTTAGAAAGTGTAGTTGTATTTTAAACTTACGCCAACTCCTGGCTTGTAACTTGTGTAAATGCCATCTTCTGACCCGTATGACCTGTAAACAAGCGTTCTGTCATCGTTCATGATATTATTCAATCCAAATGTTAAGCGGTGTTGAAAGTCGTCACCGAAACTCTTGTAAGCATTAAAGTTTAAGCTATTGAAAGGAATCGTGTATATGTCTGGAACACGACCAGACGCGATAATTGTAAGTTGTTCACCTTGCACGTTATAGGCAAGACTCACATTTGCTTGTCTTTCAATGTCTTCATATGAAAGCGCAAAATTGACAGCATAAGGAGACTGACCAGACATTGGTCTGAACTGACTAAGAGTTTCATTGGTTCGAAGATTGTTCTCTCGCAGCTCGCGTTCAGTTGTGCCAGAATTATCGACCAGCACAGTATTCATGTCAACTCTAGATTCAACTAAAGAAACGTTTGTACTCAAAAATAGGCGGCTGAAGAATCCTGACTCTACTCCAGGTATGGCTTTTCTTAATTCTATTTCCACACCATAAACTTCTGCTAATCCTGAGTTTCGTGGCTTAAGGTTGTCTGGAGCTGTTGCAAAAGAAACCAATTCGATGTGGCCGTCAAACTGCTTGTAGAACGCACTAACAGAGAAGAGTTCTTTTGAACTAATGAAGTATTCGTATCGTAAGTCAAAGTTGTTGACCATGGTTTGCTGAAGGTCAATATTACCCGTGAATGTTCTTTTGGTAATTGGATCGTAGATCTGTGCGATAGATTTTTCCTTAAATGATGGTCTTGCCAATGTTCTATTAGCGCCAGCTCGCAGATTCATTTTCTTCCCTAAACTGAACACAGCGTTTATCGAAGGAAGCAAGTTTAATTCATTCAAAACCAATGAATCATTGTATACCACAGATCCAGAATTGTTTGTTCCGGTGTAATACATGTTGGTTCTTTCAACGCGTGCTCCATAGATCAACTTGATGAAGTTGAATAGTGAGTGGTTTACCAATAAGTAACCGGTAATTAAATCCTGTCTGGCGTCATAAGAGTTCGCAGGCTGAAAAGTTCCTATTGTATATGTACCCGCTTCATTGTTTGGGTTTTCAACATCAGCAGTCCATATATTCTCTTCTTGCAGATACCAATTTGGATCAAAATCAATATCACTTAGGTTTTGACGAGTGTGCTTATAAGAGAATGTTTCAAAAGTTCTTGCCTTATAAGTGCCAATACCTCCAACCTTTATAAAGGCTCGTTCCGCTATAGGAACTTTCACATCTAATTTAAAAGATTCATTGTATTCGACTAAGTCTCTCCAGAACCTGAACAGCCCTGAACCATTTCCAGTACTCAATGTAGTGTCACCATCTGTAATTGAGATTCTAGTTTCTCTGAAGTCAGGATCGTAAACACGAGAGTAAGAAAGTGCATTGCTCCAATTTAATTCTACAATTCCGAGGCGATGCTGACCCGATACTATAGCGGAGCTCAGCGTGCGTTGACTATAGGTTAAGATATTCTCAATTAATGTCGCTTGATTCTGATTGAAGTCTTGGTTCTTTCTGATGGATGCGGATGTCTCGGCACTTTGACTATTCAAGATAGTTAGAGAGTATGAATTGTTATTTTTCTTGTATGCCCCGGAAAGAAGCCCACTCCACAAAACATTATTTTTCCCAACATCTCCGATACGTCTGATTTGTTGGAAGAGAGGTTCGACCGTTTTATTGTTATCTCTCAAATAGTCGTTGGATTGAAAATCTTTGTAAAAAACAGTTTCATTGGAATAATTGAATACGGCATTATATCCCAAAGTGGCTCCGCTCTCTTTATTGATTTGATTGCCATGACTGAATGAGAAAGAACCATTAGGAAGTGCAGTTTTTTTCTTTGCTGCCATTTGAGGGTCAAAGCTCCGGCTTAAATCTTCTTGGGTCTTATCATTCAGAACGGGGTCTGGAATAATCTCATTCGTATAAGGATTGAAGGGAAGCTCTTTATTTCCGAAATCAAAACCGGTAAAGGCCGTTGCTTGTCTGTTATATAGAATGTAATCAGGATTAAAAGTCATACCTGGGGTTACCGCTAATCCAAATCCAATCTGTGAAGATTTTTTATCAGGGAAGTTTTTGGTAACCACATTGACCAGTCCACCGGTAAAGTCACCATCTAAATCAGGTGAAAAAGTCTTAGAAACTGAAACATTTTCCAAAACATTCGTTGGGAAGATGTCGATTTGAACAGCGTTTACATCAGGATCTAAACCTGGGAGCGACATGCCATTTAACGTGGTTTTTGTGTAGCGATCTCCAAGACCTCTCACGTATACATATTTACCACCTTGAACCGTAACACCGGTTACACGCTTGATAGCTCCAGATAGGTCAGAGTCACCGATTTTACGAAATGATTGAGCAGACAATCCATCCGTCACTGTAGATGCGTTCTTCATGTCCATGAGCATGGCTACCTCGGAGTTTCTTCTCACTTCACCTACAATTTCCACTCCTGCTAATTCTTCAATGGCAGAACTTAATACAGCATCGATCATTGTTACTTTACCAGAAGTTACTACTGTTTTGGGGTATGATTGTGTAGCATAAGAAATAAAGGAGATCGAGATATCATAAGTACCAGGAGCCAGCGGTAATGAAAAATTTCCATCAAAATCTGTAGACGCGCCAACACCCGGCATTCCATCAACAGTTACGGTAGCTCCAATCATAGGACCACCGAAATCACCATCAGCAATATTACCTCTAATGAAGCCTTTTTCTTGGGCTAGAACAGACGTAGCAAAAAGACAGAAAACGAGGAATGATAAAACTCTTGACATTATTTGAATTATTAGTTCTCCTTAGTAAACAGATAAAGCCCTGTGACTTAATCACAGGGCTTTTAATAAAATACTATACTTTAATACTTACAGTTCATTGTTGTTTCCAGCAGCACCCCAAGACCAAGTTGAAAGACTAACTGAACCACCTGAACCACTAACATTAATCTTAGCTTCTGCAGCAGTTTGAGCAGCAGCAGTTTCAGAAATGCAAGTTGCAGGATCAGCGTTCTCATAAACTTCGACAGAGCTCATGTTGCAGTTGTCAAAAACTAATCTATCATCAGCTACATATTTAGCAGCGTCAGATTTTGCACCACAAGTTTCATCAAAAGAAGCTCTTAACTTAACTGGCTTGGAACCATATTCGAACGTCACATTTTGAATTGTTCCTTGCGCTTTTGATTTGAAATCAGCAGCAGATCCTTCAGATCCTTCGTTCTTACAAAGACCATTTTTCAAAGTGAAAAGACCATCAGTATAAGTAGATCCTTCTGGACCATCGATTTCAAGTCCTTCGTCTGTTCCAATACCATCTCCATGAATTACAGCAAAACCATCAACTGTTCCAGAGTAGTTTTGATCGATGTCAATACCATCATCACCTTGATAGAATACCAAAATGTTCTTAGCATTAACTGTACCTCCAAAGAACTCAACACCATCATCAAGAGTAGCGTAGATCTCAATGTTTTCGATTGTTGTTCCGTTTCCAACACCAGCAAGTGTTAAACCGTTCAATTCGTTTCCTTCACCGATAGAGATACCACCGTGGCGAATAGAAACATACTTTAATACACCTGAATTGTCAGCTGCATTGTCTCCACCGTACTCACCGTATCCTTCGTCTGCAGGAATACCTTCTAGGTTTCCAACTTTATCACCGTTTTCAGTAGAAGATGGTGCGTCACCTAAAATAGCAATCCCACCCCATTTTTCATTGTCAGTCTTCGTAAGGTTAGTTCCTCTTTTTTCACCATAAGTAATGTTGTCTAACTCGGAAGTGAAAATGATTGGTGCAGCCGCAGTACCCTCTGCCATGATCATTCCTCCTTTAGCAACAATTAGAGCAGAAGCAGCAGCTTCTTGTCCTTGCTTACCTTTAATGATAGTTCCAGGCTCAATAGTTAAAGTAGCACCGTCTTCAACAACAACTTTTCCGTCAAGAAAGTAAATGTTGTTTGCAGTCCATGTTTCATTTGCTGTAATAGAACCAGTTTTAGTAACTTCTCCTTCTTGAGCTACTGGATACTCGCAAGAGCCATCATCATCTTTGGCTTTGTCGTCATAGTTTGTAGCTGTTTCATCAGTACATCCTTCTTTTTTACAAGAAGAAATAGATAGTGCAAAACCTAATGACATCATCACTGCCATTACTTTTGCTGGGGATAGGTAAATTCTTTTCATTGTTTGAAATTTTATTTAGCGCAAAGGAATTGCCAATAGATTATCCGCGGATTAGTCTGCGGTTAAGTCTATGTTATGAAAGTGTTCCGTTAATGTTTCATGATTTTTGGCCGAATTTCATTATTTCGAATTTGCAGTAGCAGTAAGGCGTGCAGCCTCGTTAGCTTAAAAGTGTTTACATTCGAATAAATTAGATTTTGAGCGAGTGCAATAAGTCTAACCTTTTCATAACGCTAACATAAATTGTCATCATGTCTACCAATCTACATTCGAAGCACAACTCAGACAAAACTGAACTTATGCTTTCAAAGACTAAAATTCTTGTAGTAGATGATGAGGAAGACATCCTCGAATTCTTAAGTTATAACATTGAGAAAGAGGGGGCGAAAGTTTACACCGCCAATAATGGTATAGAAGCTATTGAGATTGCGAAAAAAAAGAAGCCAGACCTTATCCTATTGGATGTTATGATGCCTGAAATGGATGGTGTGGAAACGTGTATCCAGCTTAGAGATAATTCAGACACCAAGAATATAGTTATTGCTTTTCTCACCGCGCGTGGAGAAGATTATTCGCAAATCGCAGGTTTTGATGCCGGTGCTGATGACTACATCTCAAAACCGATTAAACCGAGAGTTTTAATCAGCAGAATAAAAGCGCTATTGCGCAGAAAGGAAGGAGCCATCATGCCTATGGGCACTAGGGATTTAAAATCTCTACGTATCGACAGAGATCGATACGTAGTCATAAAGGATGATGTTGAGCTTAACCTGCCAAAGAAGGAGTTTGAATTGCTGGCATTATTGATTTCAGTTCCGGGCAAGGTGTTTACAAGAGAAGGTATTTTATCTTCTGTTTGGGGTGATGATGTTGTAGTTGGTGACAGAACGATAGATGTTCATATTCGAAAACTGCGAGAAAAAATTGGTAGTTCGCATATCAAAACGATTAAAGGAGTTGGGTATAAGTTTGAGGATTAATCGTCCTAACTTTGTTTTTCTTGTAAATCATGAAAATTGAAAATCCAAAACAGATCGCAGTATTCATTGCGATTGCCCTTACATTTATAGGTATTGTAGTTTTACTGCTTGCTCAGTTCCTGGTGGGGCAATACTTTCCATTATGGCTTTGGTTTGCGTATATTTTATTAACGGCTAGCAGCACCTATTTTTTAGCATGGTGGTCTGTGGAGAATTTTCTCCATGAAAAAATTATACTCTTATTTAGATCGATTCATTCAAAGGACAAAATGGATGAGCGATTAAAAGAGGTTTCAAAATCCAACGATATATTGGGTGATGTGCAGAAAGATGTGGAAGAGTGGGCCAATGTGCAACAAAGCGAAATCCAGACACTTAAAGAGCAGGCGAGTTTCAGAAGAGACTTTATTGGAAACTTAGCGCATGAATTAAAAACACCAATTTTTAATATTCAAGGCTATTTGCTGACCTTATTGGAAGGAGGATTGGAGGATCCTAAGATTAACTATGATTATTTAGGACGAGCCGATAAAAATTTAGAACGCCTAACCGCTCTCGTTGAAGACTTGGATAGTATCTCTAAACTTGAAGCTGGTCGTGAAGTTCTGAAATTGGAGAAGTTCAATATGATAGACCTCGTTGAAGAGCTATTCAAATTATTTGAGCTCAGAGCGGCTGAAAAGAATATTGACTTGAGGTTTAATAAAAAGTATGATAAACCTATTTGGGTCAAGGCGGATAAGAACAAGATTTTGCAAGTTCTTACCAATCTTCTGACGAATGCTATTAATTATGGCAAGGAAGAAGGTTACTGTGAAGTGCGCTTTTTTGACATGTCTCAAAACATCTTGATAGAGGTTGCCGATGATGGAATTGGCGTTAGCCCAGATCACGTTCCACGACTTTTCGAACGATTCTATCGTGTTGACAAAAGCAGATCTCGCCACGAAGGTGGAACAGGACTTGGTTTAGCCATTTGCAAGCACATCATTGAATCTCATGGACAAACCGTCAGCGCAAGAAGCGTTGTGGAGAAGGGTACAACATTCTCGTTTACGCTAGAAAAGTCGAAATAACCAGAAGTATGGAACAGTTTCGAACGGAGGTGGAAGCACCTGAATTTTCTTTTGACGTTAATCATCGTTCCCGCATAACAATGATCGGGTCTTGTTTTGCAGAAAACATGGGCGAGTTATTGAACGGAGTGAAGATTGACGTGCTTGTGAATCCTTTTGGTATTCTTTTCAATCCATTTTCCATCATGAATGCGCTGGAAAGAATGCTTAATAACAGGCCTTATGAAGCGTCTGATTTGGTCAATGTTGGTGAACACTGGGTTAGCCTTGAGCATCATGGAAGGTTTAATAGAACAGATAAGCTAGAGACTCTTGAGGCTATTAATAAGGCCTTAGTTGAGGGGAGAGATCAATTGTTGAATTCGGATGTGATTTTTATAACGCTCGGTTCAGCGTGGGTTTATCATCATAAAGAACAAGATCGAGTAGTGGCCAATTGCCATAAAATCCCGAATAAGGAATTCACCAAAAAATTGCTATCTCAGCAAGAAACACACTTGATTCTGCGTCATATTCCTGAGTTTTTTAAAGCGAAGAAGCTAAAAGCTCAAGTGGTATTTACAGTAAGTCCGGTTCGCCATTGGAAAGATGGTGCTATTGAAAATCAAAGAAGTAAAGCTCAATTGCTCAGTGCTGTTCATGCGGTAGTCGATGAATTTGATTCATGCCACTATTTCCCGGGCTATGAGTTTATGATGGATGATTTGCGAGATTATCGTTTTTATGCATCTGATATGCTTCACCCAAGTCCACAGGCGATAGAATATGTGTGGAAGAAGTTTCAAACCAGTTTTTTCTCGGATGAGACTAGAATTATTTGCAAGGAAATTTCTGCAGTTATCCAAGCGGCATCTCATCGACCTTTAGATCCAGAAAGCAATTCCTTTCAGAGATTTTTGAAAAAACAGTTGGAGATTATTGATCAACTCGAGAAGAGTTACCCTCAGCTCAGTTTGGAGGAAGAAAGAAAGAGTTTTCGGGGTTATATTCTCTAGTTTCTAGGAGTGCAGTTGCATCAGGTACTCTTGCTCCGTTTGTCCGGGAGTGGCAATATATTCTGCATTTACGCCTAATACATGGAAGTCCATGATGGTAGAATATCCGCTTCGTGCGATTACCATTGATGCAGATTCTAATTCTTTGACAAGTTCATCGTCATTGAGATGGTTGACAATAATAATGTTGTTTGCTTCTTCCTTGTTTTCTATGTGGGGTTTACCTGAAAGGATGATTACTTTTTCGGAAGAGGCTTTGAATCGAGCTATGATTTCGTTTTCAAAAAGAGTGCGCTGTGGTTCAGGCCCGCTCACGAGCGCAACTACTTTGCCGGCACTAGTATCTTGAGTTATTTTTTTATTGAAACGACTCAAAGGGCCGATGTATTTATACCTCAATGGCATCTTTTGAGAATGAGACAAATCACCAGCTAATCCTGGTTTTTCAGCATAATCTGGAATCCAAATCTCATCAAATTGGTTCATAACCCACCTATTGAGTGCATTGATGAGCCCTTGAAATAGTGGCGCTTTAATTTCTATTTGATGGGAGATAAAGATGCTTTGCACACGCTTATTCCATAATCCAAACCTTGAGTCTGAAATGACTGCATCTATGTTTTCTTTTTGAACAAGTGACCTCAGATACAAGTGCTCGCGCCATATACTCCACAATAATGACGGTCCTTTGAAGAAGAAATGACGAGCCATGTTTCCATCTTTAGGATATGTGATCCTCATAAATGGAATTTCAATAAACGTGCACCTAGAATTGAAACGCGGCTTTAGCAGGGCTCGCGGCCCTTCGCTCGCGGCAATGAGAACTCTATTTCCTTCAGCAAGCTGTTGTTCAATGATTGGAATACAGCGTGCTGCATGACCTAAGCCCCAATGCAAAGGAGCAACTAAAACAGTTTTGCTTACCATCCGACTTCAAAGAAAGCTAAAGGCTTTAATCTATCGCTTGGAAAGGAATTGTTACCGCTCCTTTGTCTGTCTGAACACTCAAAAAATAGAACCCTGAAGACAAGTCGCTTATGTTCAATTGATCAGTCTTACTTTTCAAGTTGAATGACTTCATTAGTTGACTTTGACTATTGAAGATTTTAGCTTCTGACGCAATGATTCCGTTGTCCAATTGCAAGAATAAAACGCCTGAGGCAGGATTAGGATATACCTTAATATTTAAAGCAGCTAATTCACTTATACCAACACCAGAATAGGTTACTTCATTACTGAATGCTGAATTTCCCGCACCATTTGAAGCGTATACGCGATAGAAATAGGGTGTTCCATTCATCGAAACCGATGCGTCAGAATAGCTCGTTGTATTACCTGGAAGGGTAGCAATTAAAGAAAAGTTTCCAGTGGTGTTATCAGATCGCTCAACATGCCAGTTGGACTCATTTGGAATATCATCGTTCCAATCAAGATTAAGCGAGCTGCTTGCGAAGTCAGGAGTCAGGTTGAGATTAATTGTTGCTCCTTCAATAGCCGTTGGAGATACAATTTGAAAAACTCCAGGGTTGAGATTGAAGAATACATTGTCTGCGGCTTCAACGCGGATTCTTCTGCCAGCACCGTTAACATTGGGCATCTGTAAGGTATAACTTCCGTTGTTAGGCACTCCTTCTGCCAAAGTATCCGTTATTATCAAGCCACTGCTGATGCATAAGTAGATGTTTACTGTTTGACAGTTAATAGGAGCTTGATCTGTTTGGGCAACATCCCATGTAACGGTGTAAAATGTCCCTGCCTCAACTTGTTCGTTTGTTGCTGGAGAAGTGACAAGAAAAGGACCTTTACTGCCATCTACTTGCATATCTAATTCATCAAAGGCAACGCCTCCACCAGCGATGTTATTATCGCGAGCAGTCAATCTGAAAGTTAGGCCACGTGAATAAGTTGGATAGGTTTCACCAACTACAGTTGTATTTCCAATGATGCTTATTAATCCAGGAAATGTTCTCTCACCAATTCCAAGAGGGTCGAAAGAACGAAATATTGGCGCGTTTCCTGAAGGATTATCAGGATCTCCTGTAGGTCCTAAATCCATTTCTTCCCAGCAATAGGAGATGTTATCTCCATCTGCGTCAGTTGCGGAACCTCTCAATACAAACGGAGTTTCTCTTGGGATTGTATAAACTTCATTCGTAACGGTTACCGCAGGAGGTGTGTTTCCTGTGTTTGTAGCAGTTGCACATGAGTTTCCATTACCAAATTGGCTGAAAGCAACCACTTCATTATATGACCCTGCATGGAAATAATCGTCAGAATTGGATTGTAAGTTGGGAGCGCAAATACCGGCATATCCCATAATTGTAGAAGCACTTCCCGGCTCATAAGCCGCACTTTGTACTCGATTGCAATCGTTGTTTTGAGTGTGGTTGCCACCAAATTGATGACCCATTTCATGTGCTACGTAATCAATGTCAAAAGGATCTCCAGTTGGTGAACCACCTCCAGTTACACCGCCAGCTTTACTCCCTCCGCAAACAGAGCCTAAAAATGCCACTCCGCCTCCACCAGTGCTGAAAACGTGGCCGATGTCGTAGTTCGCTGATCCAATGATATTGTCTACTGTATTTTGATTCTGACCAAGCATAGTGCCTCCGCTATTATTGGTGTAAGGATCTGTGTTCCCATCCAAAAAGATCAATTGATCATTGTTGCCAATGATTTCCATCGTGATTGAAAAATCCTTTTCGTACACTCCATTTACCCTATTCATGCTTACAACCATGGCGCTCAAGACGCCCGGAATAGTTCCTCCATGAAACTGAGCGTATTCTCCTGTGCAAGCTAATGCAAGGCGATACGTTCTTAATTGCTCACCTGTGCGATTTCCCATCTCTTTTATATGCGGAATCACCTCCTGCATTTCAGTGTACTCATCTTTTACCAAACATTCATGACCTTTTGAATGAGCATAAAATGCCATATAGTCTTTTCGATCGTAGGCGTGATAAGTGCCTTCTTGACCCTCTATAGGGTCAATATACACCGTGCCTTCAGTTGAAAAGAGTATTCCGTGAAAGCCTTTGTAGGTAAGGCCAATTCGCCCCGTGAAGCCACTTCCAATTACTTTATACGTTCTTATTTCAGGGTACTTTTCTGAAAGCTCCTTCGCTATAATTGGACTTTCAACTACTCGTGCATTTTTCATTGATCCATCAGGAAAAGGAATCGATATTTCAATGCTTTCTGATTTATACGAAGCGTTTTCTAATGGCGCGCTCGCCAACACTGAACGAAATGCCACTTCATCCAAATCATACACGAAGGATTTGTAATCAGTTTTAATTTGGCTGTTGGCCACCATTATGCTGTTTTGAGCCATGGAGCCTAACGAAGAAATTATCGCGATTGAAAGAGTAAAAAAATGTTTCATAAATAATTAGTCAAATGATTCGTCTCTGGGGGATTGGGGCAAAGCGTCTTCGTTGTGAAGCGCATAAAAAGTTGTATTTCCTTTTAATAAAGGAGATATTAATTGCTTTGTTTCTATGCCTGTTATTTCTGCAAAAAGACCCTCTGCATTAGTATCTAGGCGGATACTCAAGCGGCCGTCTGTAGATTTTCCTTTGAAAGATTTAATTTCAGGATATTTAGCTGCGAGCTCCTCATTCATGGTGCTTGAGTTTTCTAAAATGAAAATTACATATCCTTGTTTTGTAGGAAGCTCTAACTCTGCAGAATTAGAGTGAAGAGTAGATACAACAGAGGAGTAGTCACATCGATAAAGCTCAAAAGAACTAGGAGAAATTCGTTTTTCAAGGTCGGGCAAATCGGCTTCATTATAAGAATGCCAAAGTTCGCTTTCAGTAACTTTTACTGTTTCTGGAGTTGGTTCTGATTCAATGGCTTTTTCTTGCATGGAAGGCAGTGGATTAACCTCAGCCTGTTCAATAGGCTTTTTCTTGGAGGATGAACACCCGGCCAAGACGATTAGGACAATACCAATAATTAATACTCTCATGTTTAGTTTAGGTGATGGTAAATATATAGTTCAGTGATTAAATACTATTCGATAAGGAGAAAAAACTGTCTTGTAAATTGGAGTTCTGATAAATATCAGGGAGAAAAAGATGCTTCGCAATAGGAAAAGATTCTCACCATCTTTGCCAAATGAAAAATGCGATAGTTACAGGTTCAACAAAGGGAATGGGAAGAAGCATTGCTGAGAAGCTTTCTTCTGAAGGCTACAGGGTCTGGATTTCAGCTCGAAATGAAGACGCATTGAAAACAGCCAAACGTGAAATTGAAGCTGAAACCGGCAATGAAGTAATGATTCAGGCTATTGATTTTTCAGATCAAGTTCAAATTGAGAACTATGCAAACGAAATTTTGAAGGCGTGCGAATCCGTGGATGTATTGGTCAATAATGTTGGGGTTTATATTCCTGACAATTTGAAAGGCGAGGACCAAAAATTGGACACTCAGATGGCGGTTAATTTTTATGCACCTTATTATTTAACGCAGAAGTTGCTCCAAAAATTCGAAGAGCAAAAGTCAGGAAGTATATTCAATATTTGCTCTGTAGTCAATCGCCAACCACGAGTTGAAGCAGCGAGTTATACGATTTCTAAGTTTGCCTTTTGGGGATATCACAAACTATTGCATCAAACGCTTTTGCCGCTTGGTGTTAAGGTTACCGGATTCTTTCCATCATCCATCAATACATCCAGCTGGGATGGAATGGAGGCACCAAAAGAAGAGTTTGTTCAGCCAGAGGATTTAGCAGACATGATTTCAACCATATTGACCATGAAGCGAGGAACGGTTCCATCAGAGATCGATTTAGTAGCTATTAATCCTGATTTTTAAAATGGGAAAAAATAAGCTGATGAAATTTGCCAAAGTCAAGGAAATGGCTCACGTCCTTGAACCACCTTTCAAGGAGATTTTGAATAAGGATTATCGATTGAAAGGCAAGTGGAGGGAGGAATTCGGAAACGATAATCCTATTGTGCTCGAATTGGCATGCGGAAAAGGAGAGTATGCTGTGGGGATGGGCCAAATTTATCCAGAGAAGAATTTTATAGGAATGGACATCAAAGGTGCGCGTATGTTTTCAGGCGCCACTGAAGTGGAAGAAAAAGGCATGACGAATGTTCGATTCCTTCGGACAAAGATTGACATGATCGCCTCATTTTTTGCAGAAAATGAAGTAGATGAAATCTGGATTTTGTTTGCCGACCCTCAAATGGAGAAGCCGCGAAAAAGACTCACTAGCATGTTGTTTTTAGACAGGTACAAGCACATTCTAAAACCGGGCGGAACATTGAATTTGAAATCAGACAGCACTGAATTGTACGAGTATACCAAAGACGAGTCTATTCCTGAATTCAATGCTGAAAGATCGGGCTATCACTTCGAAAAAGTGTTTGATACAGATCGTCTGTATGAAGAAGGCATCAATAAGTTAGATGAAACCATGCAAAAAGTGATGAATATCCGCACATATTATGAGCAAATGTGGCTTGAGCAAGGCAAGTCAATCAAATACTTGTGCTACGACTTCAAAAAAGCTTAGCTCTTTTTGAGTCGATTCCTTGTTGTATTGTAATCCAGGAAGTAGGAAAGGCGGATAGAAATGTTGTTCTGCATAGGCGATTGCAGCGTTCCATCTAAGTTTTGGAAATAGCTCGCACCAACAGTTTTTCCAGCATTGGCAATTACATTTCTATAGAGCAGCACCAATTGGCTGGCCGGGGCAAACCACCATGAAAACTTGAAGTCCACATTAAAGGTGTTGAAGTTGAGATCGTTTACTCCGCCTAGATTGGCTGGAGTCAAATCACCGCTGTTTTCTAATAGGTAGAATGACTGGTAATCCACATCAGTGTAGGAATGACGCAATGCCAACGTGAGTGACGCAGTGGGCGTAAAGACGTATTGAGCGTTGATGATGTTTTCTACTGAAAACGTATTTCTGCGACCAAAGAAGATGGAGTTAGCAATCGTGTCAGGAACAAATCCATAATCATTTCGAGTATCGGTCACGATGCTTTCGATTACGGCAAAGAAATGGTCGCCAAATCGAAACCGCGGAGCCACTCTGATGGAATAGAAATAACGGTCAAAATCTGATTGATAACCACCTCTCACTCCTGCATCAAGGGCAATAGTTTTCCTATAATCAGTAGAGATAAATGAGGACGCTTCGGCCAAGGGAGGTAGTTTAAACTGACGCCCAAATTTGCGAGCTTCAAAGTAATCATAGCTATCTATCGGTCGAACAGTTATATCCGCACCTGAAGCAAAAAAGCTTCTTGTTAATCCAAATACCCGGTAGAAAAAACTCAAGTATTCATAACGATATGGCCTTTGTAGAAAGCGATATGAAGTCCAAACCTCGTGTTCTACTCGGTTGAATTTTCCTTTTGGCTGAATGCTTCTATATTCCAAAGAGGCGTATTGCACTTGTTCATTATTACGCTGCTGAAAACCCAGATCATTAATATCAAAATTATCGGTAGCTATCCACTGACCAATTTCCCATCTCCAAAGTCCATCCACATCCTGCAACTCCCACCATCCGCTGTAACCATCGTCAATGGTGTTGTTTTCAAAAATTGCACTCTGTTTTCCTGCAACGTTTAGAGAGTATTTCCCTGATTTTGAAATGAAAGAACCTAAAAGCGCGGCAACATTAGCATCATGAGCAGCACCTTTTCTCATCGTGTTTGTGTTGACCAGGCTTATGGATGAGTTTCGATTGAAACGCTGATCAAGCACCAGCACATTGTAATTAGTCAAAGGCTCGGTGAGCAATTTAGTTTCTACACCATTTTCAATTTTAATGCTGAAATTATCATCCGTTATGGCATTCATGACTCCAATGCCTAAGTTGTTTTTAGTTCTACCAGAAACCTTGACTGCATTAAGCAGGCGCGTATATTCTTGTTTGATAGACACGCTGTCGTTGGAATTCAGGTCTTGCCCACGAATGTTTTTGGGCTCGCCACCAATTCTTCGAGTATATAATAAGTCTCCTATAGTAAAGAGCTCTGTTCCTTCTGTGAAAAACTGACGATTTTCATCGAAGCGATTTTCGAAAGGGGATAGATTTAGAAACTGTTGATCAAAAGCTACTTGACCAAAGTCAGGAATAAGTGTCATGTCCAGCGTAAAGCTTTCATTGATGCCATATTTAAGATCCAATCCAGCATTGATGTCATAATTTGAAGTACCATCAAAATCATCAGCATAGGCGGATAAATAAGGCATTGCTGATAGACGCACAGGAGGGTCGATGTTGGTCATTCCTGTAAGAAGGCCACATTGGTATTCAAAACGATATCCCGAGCTTTTATCCAGAAAATTCCAGGTGGATGTTTCCCGATTTCTGCGAACGTTGCGCATGAAGTTTATGCCCCAGTCTTTGACGGGTGTTTCGGGAAATCGAAGGGCGATGTACGGTATTTCCGCTTCAACCGTCCATCCCCAATCGGTAATTTGTACGGCACTTTTCCAAACAGAATTCAAGCTGAAATCGTCACCATTGACCGTTGTTTTTGCATCAGCTTGTGTCCCAGCAGCTGTTATCCAAAAATTGAAATCGCTTAATCCATCATTATATGGATTGATGAAAAACCCGAACCAGTCATTGTTTTCATTGTAAGAATCGCGTTGGGTTAGTTGGGTTAAAATACTATCTAGTGATTGATCGAAAAGCTTCGCTGAAATATAAATGGCATTGTCATCATACAACACACGCACTTCAGTCTGCATGTTCTTATTTACAGGTCCACCATTTTGAGGCTCAAACATCACAAAGTCTTTTGCTATTGGCGCGGCCTCCCAAACAGCATCGCTCAAGTCGCCATCAATTTTGGGTCGCTCACTTGACCGAGTCGCTGGAATAGTTTTGCGCATAACATCTTCTTGCCCTGAGGCGATAACCGAATGGATCAGTATTAAGAAAAGTGGCAATGCCCGGAACGACTTCATGGCGCGAAAGTAGTTTGAACATCATTAGATTTTTTGATAGATAAAGTGAAACGTGCATTCGGTGACAGTCAGCGCATTTTACATTTGTATTTATGGAAAAGGATTTTTTCGATCAAGTCTACCAAGTTGTGCGCTTAATTCCTCGCGGACGCGTTACTAACTATGGAGCCATTGGAAAATATCTGGGCGCACCGCGTTCTGCTCGAATGGTCGGTTGGGCAATGAATAACGCGCATGATCAAACTCCCTCAGTTCCTGCTCATAGAGTAGTGAATAGTCAAGGTTTACTCACTGGAAAAATGCATTTTAAACCCCCTTATGAAATGGAAGAATTGCTTGTATTAGAGGGTGTGGAAGTACAGAAAGATCAGGTGAAGGAATTTCGAAAGTTGTTCTGGGATCCAACGATTGAACTCAGTTTGGATTAGGCGTTTGCCAATTGAGCCACGTGATTTATATCAATATTGAACACACAGCCATCTTGATATCCACGGTTTCCTAGTTTGCTCGTGGGTCTTTTATTGCAATCTGCCTCAACGATTTGAGATCCTGCTGATGCTTGCCAAGGCGAGAACCCAATTTGAGGTGTTGTGGCCAACCAAATAGATATCACTGGTTTTTTTAATGCGGTTGCAATGTGCATCAAACCAGTGTCATGTGTAATCACCTTTTCGGATTGTGCTAAAATGCTCGCTGATTGATGCAGACTGAACGCTCCGCAAGAATTGAAAACACGCTTTCCACAGGCCTTTACAACTTCATCACCAACGGCCCTATCTTCTGGCCCGCCCAACAAAACCACTGGCTTGTCAATGGCCTTGCAAATGGCGATGATCTTATCTGTCGGAAGAATTTTTCCTTTCATTTTGCCTCCGATGGCATAGCATACATATCCATTTCGGACAGCTTCAGGAAGCGTATTCAAGTCTACGTTTGACTTTTCAGGAATGAAATAATCCAAACCCTTGCCATCATTTTCAATTCCTAATCCTTGCACCGCGGCAAAACTTCGCTCCACCACATGCCCAATTGGGAGTAATTCTTTCTTGGTATTCACGTAAATCCACTTTGCCAAATTTCGCTTATCCAGTGTGAACGATAATGATTTGCATGCTCGCTTCACTTGCCTTGAGCGCAGATTGCTGTGAAGGTCAATCACATAATCATACGTGTTGTCTTTTAATAACTCAGCAACTTCACTCACGTGCTTATCAATAGAGATGACCTTAGTTAAGTATGGATTAGCCTCAAGAATAGCAGCGTTGACCGTTTTGGTGATAAAATCGATTTCTACCTCACCTTCAAGTTGTGTCTTTAGCGCACGGATTATTGGCGTAGTAAGCACCAGATCTCCTATTGAGCTAAAACGTACGATGAGTATTTTGGTGAGGTTCATTGGAAAGCGAAGGTCTCGAATTTGCACGAATGTAGCTGAGCAAAATCAAAAAGCGGCATTTGCTGGCAACAGCTTTCACATTACATTTGAATCATGCTGATTGACAGTCACACCCATATCTATCTTCCCGAGTTTGATGATGATTTCTCTGAGATGATCGAACAGGCACGAAATGCAGGCGTTCGTTATTTCTTGATGCCCAATGTGGATGTAGAAAGCATTCCACAAATGCATCGCGCTCAAGACCGTCTTCCTGATCATGCTTTCCCCATGATGGGCCTGCATCCTTGTTCCGTTAAAGATGATTTTGAAACACAACTGGAAGTCATCAAGCGGCACCTTTTTCAGCCGGTTCGAAAATATTGGGCGGTGGGAGAAATTGGTATTGACCTCTATTGGGACAAATCAACCTTAGACATCCAAGTTAAAGCCTTTGAAATGCAAATTGAATGGGCGAAAGCGCTTAAGCTTCCCATTGTAATTCATGTGCGGGATGCTTTTGATGAAATATTTGAAGTGCTCGATCGCGTGCATGATGAACATTTACGAGGTGTCTTTCACTGTTTCACAGGCACCAAAGAACAAGCCCAAAAAATCATTGATTACGGCACGTTTAAAATGGGCATTGGCGGTGTAGTTACTTTCAAAAACGGGAAGATTGATCAATATATTTCTGAGATTGACTTATCGCACTTCGTTCTTGAAACGGACGCACCTTATCTCGCTCCTGTGCCTTATCGAGGTAAAAGAAATGAACCTGCATACACGGCTTTGGTGGCACAAAAAATAGCCGATTGCTATCATAAAAATGTGGATGAAATAATCCAAGTGACTACACAAAACTGCATTGACCTTTTCAAACTTAACATACCCACGCATGAAGAAGACGCTACTGCTTTTACTGACTTTATGGACGATTGATGCTTCGGCCCAAGATTCTCTAAAAGCTGATATAGATCCTACATTAACTTTTGGAGCTTATGCCGATGGCTATTATTCATGGTACTCCAAGGGCGATGATGTTGCTCAACAACAGCATGATTGCATTGGCGCTTACCATAACAATTTTGGATTAAACATTGCTCAAGTAACAGGGGCCTACACTTCAGATAGGGTGAGAGGAGTGGCTACGTTTCACTTTGGAGATATTCCAGCGATTACATGGGCCAATAACTATCGGTTTATCCAAGAAGCGAATGCGGGGGTTCGATTAGCCGAACGTTTATGGTTAGATGTTGGCTTTTTCAAAACGCACGTGGGAACAGAAAGCTTTTTGCCAAAAGACAATCTGATGAGTATCATTTCACTCGGAACGTTCTACGGCCCTTTCTATCAGAGTGGTGCACGACTTTCTTACGACACTAAAAACGATTGGCATTTTGAGGCGCACGCCATCAACGGTTACAATTTGCACATTGATAACAATGAATTCAAAACGTTTGGTTTACTTGTTTCTAAGAAATGGAGTGATAAGGTGTATACAAGTTATTCTGGAATGGCAGGCCAGGAGAACGTTGGCTTGTTGGATGATGGATATTTGGTTTATCAGAATGTCTACACGAATCTCACATTCAAAAAAGTGGATGTTCAATTGGGGGTAGATGTCGCCTTTGCCAATGAATGGAAGCGCAACTTAGACTGGCTATCTGAGCCACTAGTTGCTGGATTGGCAACGGTGAAGTATCATGTGAATAATGAGTTTGCAATTGGCTTAAGAGGAGAAATATTTAGTGACGAGCAATCGATCAATAGTAGAAGAATAAACCCAGTTGTTGCCACTGACGGTAGCTCAAGGGCTGCTTTGACATCGAGAGCGAATGGTGGAATGACTATTTATGGAGGAACGATTAGCCTCGAGTACAAACCGAGCGAAAAGGGATTTTTTAGAATAGAAAGCAGAATGCTCTATGACCCTAATTCACCTTTAGCGAATTACCCAGAGGGTTTTTCATCTAGAGAAGCTGGAGTTAACCCAATGTTGACGGGTAGAACACAAGTAATGGCGACAGTTGGGGTTTATTTCGATAAAACTTTCAACTTCGCACGGTGACCTCAATATTGATAATATATACAGGAGGAACCATTGGCATGATAGAGTCGGAAGACCGTCAAACGTTGGTTCCGTTCAATCTGAAGCATGTGTTAGAACAAGTTCCAGAATTGAAAAAGCTCGATGCTAAACTGAGTTCAGTATCGTTTGAACAGCCTTTAGACAGTTCTGACATAGAGCCTGAACATTGGATGGCCATTGCTGAAATTGTTAAGCAGAATTACGAAGAATACGATGGTTTCGTGATCTTACACGGTTCTGATACACTGGCATATACGGCATCGGCTTTGAGCTTCATGTTTGAAGGGTTAAAGAAGCCAGTGATATTGACAGGGTCTCAATTGCCCATTGGCATGATTAGAACAGATGCTCGTGAAAACTTGATCACAGCGGTGGAGTTTGCCACGTTACGCATGCATGATGAGCCTGTGTTGCAAGAGGTAGCCATCTATTTTGAAGACATGCTTTACAGAGGGAATCGCACTAAGAAGTTTAGCACTGAGGCTTTTGACGCGTTCATCTCACCGAATTATCCTAAGTTAGCGAAAGCGGGAGTCAATTTGAACTTTGATTTCAATGAGCTTTTCCGCTGTGAGCGAGAAGAGTTTTCGGTACAAGATGGGTTTGATAATCGCATAGCCGTTTTGACCCTTTTTCCAGGAATCACCGAGCAGTTGGTGACGGCTGTATTGACCAATGAAAACCTCAGAGGAATAATCATTTTGACATTTGGATCAGGAAATGCTCCTCGTCACCAATGGTTGATGACAGCCATTGAAAGCGCGGTGAAAAGAGGTGTTGTCATTGTCAATGTCACACAATGTGCGAAAGGAAACGTGGAACAAGGGAAGTATGAAACAAGTGTTGGTTTGTTGAGTGCAGGTGTTGTAAGTTGTGGAGATATGACTTTAGAAGCTACTGTAACCAAACTGATGTTTTTGTTGGGACAAAGTGATGATTCTGAGTGGGTAAGAGATAGAATTGCAACGAATCTTAAAGGCGAACTTTCTGTAAGTTAATATGGCAAAGCGAAAAGGATATACACCGAAGAAGAAAGAACCAGAACAGGTTGAGGCTCCAGAAACGCCAATTGAAAAGGTAGAGGAAGCTCCGAAGAAAAATTATTTACCTTATTTCCTAGTGTTTGCTTTTGGCTTCTTGCTTTATGCCAACACCATTTCGTTTGAGTATGCCTTAGATGACAAGCTCTATATCACGGCTAATGAATTCACCAAAAAGGGATTCAGCGGCATCAAAGACATTTGGACCAACGACTTGATGGTCGGATTTTTTGGGTCAAAGAAAAACTTGGTTGAAGGAGGTCGTTATCGACCACTTGCTCTTACAACACACGCCATTGAGTGGCAATTATTTGAAAAAAGCCCAGGATTATCTCACTTTATCAATGTAGTTCTTTATGGGCTGATCGGTGTGTTGCTGCTTTCAGTATTGAGGCGCATTTTCGGATGGAAAGAGAAGAAATGGTGGTGGAGTTTAGCCTTTTTAACGGTCCTGATTTATCTCGCTCACCCGCTTCACACGGAGGTTACCGCTAATATTAAAAGTCGTGATGAGATCATGAGTTTACTGTTCGCATTGCTCGCGTTTAGATCTGTGCTTATCTATATAGACAACCGCTCAAACAAGGAGCTTTTGCTGTCGGGAGTTTGGTTCATTCTGAGCCTTTTCTCAAAGGAATCTTCAGTGACATTTTTAGGAGTGATTCCGCTCACCTTGATCTTTTTCCCAAAGGGAAATCTGAAGGAATCTTTGACCGCAATGGCACCAATAGCCTTTTTTACACTGGTTTATTTAGGTATTCGCTTGGTTGTTTTTGCTGATCAAGGAGCGAGCCTTGATGTGGCTCAGGAGCTTATGAACAAACCCTATTTGCAGGCGACAGATAGTGAGCGTATGGCAAGTATTTTCTTCACAATGGGCATTTACTTGAAGTTGATGGTGTGGCCTCACCCGTTGACGCATGATTATTATCCTTTTCACCCATTCAGAACATTCGCTGAGCTAGAAGCAGGGGCGAGACCTTATGTTGATTGGTCAGATCCTTGGTCTATGGTATCACTTGTGCTTTACGCGCTGATTTTTGGTTATGGATTATTTACGCTCTATCAAAGAATCAAAGGAAGAACGGCTAGTATTATTGGTTATGGCTTACTGATCTATTTTGGCACATTCATCTTGTTCAGCAACCTCTTTTTTGACATTGGAGCGTTTATGAATGAGCGCTTTCTGTTCATTCCATCACTAGGATATGCACTAATCTTTGCGTATTTGTTTACTGGAGTCATTGAAAAGAAATTGGGTAATAAGGTCAGTTCATTTTTATTGATCGCGATGCTTGTTGGATTTTCAGGAAAAACCATTGCGAGAAATTTTGCATGGGAGAATGATCGGTCACTGGCTGAAGCGGATGTCGATACTTCTGATGGATCAGCAAAGGTGAAAATGACGATGGGAAGTGAATTGCTGGAAAAGGCGAAAGAAACTGCCAATCCACAACAAAAAGCTAAGATTTTAAAAGAAGGGGAACAGTATTGCCTGCAGTCATTGAAAATATACCCAGGATATTTTCCTCCCCTCGACATCATTGGGAACATCTATTTTGAGATGGGAAATTACCCCTATAGTGTGCATTACTTCATTCAAGCAGCTCAAAAGAAGAGCAATGATGCAAGGATTGTTACCAATTTGGAAGTTGTCGCCAATACGGCTGCTGAAAAAGGTGATCCACAATCGGCCATTAAAGGATATGAGGCCTTAATTGCTATTAAGCGAGGAAAGGAGCGTTCGCGGATTTATTCAAGTTTAGGCGAGGTTTACGGTAAAAATTTGAATGACTTGGCCAACTCCAAGAAGTATTTAGCGAAAGCTTTAGAAGTTGATCCGCAAAATGCTGCGGCTTATCAGAAAATAGGGATTGTATATGCCATGATGAGTCGAGCAGATTCAGCCATTATTAATTTCAGTAAGGCATTAGAAATTGAACCTGAGAACGCAAGAGTGTTGCTGAATCTAGGCATACTCTACAATCAACTGGGAGATATTCAGCGGGGAAACAATTATATACAGCAAGCTGTGGCTATTGACCCTTCCGTTAGCCCTGGTGGAAATTAACCAATGAATCATTACTTTTGCAGCCCTTATTTTAAGGTATTTAGGAGAGGTGGCAGAGTGGTTGAACGCGCACGCCTGGAAAGCGTGTTTACGGAAACGTAACGAGGGTTCGAATCCCTCTCTCTCCGCAATATGAACAAAGGGTTTGGGGATAATTAATTCCTGAGCCCTTTTTTTACTTAAATGCATTTGCATACAAAGCATGCTCAAAACATTGGCTTTACACCTGTTGGCTTGAGGAGTGGGTCGACATAAAACTGGGAGTTACGCTACTGGCTCAGCAAATTCAGATCATGGGTAGCTGATTATTTCCTAATAACTACTTTCAATACGTAAGACGGTCTAGTAAAACTGAAAATAGTCCATGATTGATACACTAGGATCTAATAATCTTTTTGCCAATAAATTCATTATCGGCACAAATTCAGTGATTAAGGAATATACTAAAACCTCCACTGAGGAGATTGAATATTTCAACCTGATACTATCAGTGGCTTTCTTGTTTTTAATTAGGAGAGAATCTACTCTTCCACGCGAGATGGATTAAATGTGAAATTATCAGGATCCATTTCTGCCGCCTTTTGGAACATCTCTAAAGCATTCTCAGAGTCTCCATTTTTCGCATACCAATCCCCCATTGAATCAAATGAATTAGCAAGATCATCATTGTAATTCATATTGAATTCAAAATATTTCTTGGCTTCTTCCATTTTATCTTGACCCATGAGTATGTAACCCATAACGTTACACAATCCTGCATTCCCTGGATGTCTTTCCAAAACTCTTCGAACAACCGCTTCCTTAACAGCGACGTTTGGTTGATTAAACGAATAAAAAACAGTTATCAGGGGCGCATTAGGAGATAAATTCAAAGCATTTTGCCAATGATACGTGCGCATCTCTTTACTATCTGCAGTGATGCCCATCATCCATTCTGTTTCAGCGTGATTTTCATTATCTAGCTTGCCTGATATTGACTCAACCAAATCTATCATGCCCGTTTCATCGTTATCCTGCCAAGCTTTCAAAAAGTGACCAAAATGAGCAGGTGCATAATCTGGATATTCTGACGCTAGTGAATCACTATACGCTGCTGCAGTAGAGAATCGAAGCGTAGTTGCTGACCTTGCCATTCCTTGAAACAATTCACTAAATCGGTCATCATCTTTAATGCTCAAATCCATCCATCTGAAAGCCAAAAGATGCTCATTGATTGCCATATTTCTAAGCCAATTCACAGAGCCATCATCTGCCTTTGTATAAAGTGCGTGGAACCGAGTATTTATCTCGAACATTCCGTATTTAGAAACTCCTTTACCGAATGCACTTACCACGTTACCCGATTCATGAGTACTTAAGAATTCCGAATAAGTCGTATCCTCATCAAACCAATCCGGAGTTACGGTTATTTCTGATTTTGGCCATAATCCCCCCGTTGCCCCATTATAGAAAGCGAAGTCGTCATTAAGCGCATTATAGAATGCATCTGCATGCTCTTGTGTAACTGCATTTGCCTTCTCCATCGAAGTTTGAAATTCGCGCGCTTCATCTGAAGTTAAAGTACTGCATGATGCAAGTAAACTGGCCGCAATGACCGTTAACATTAAGTTTTTCATTAAGAATATTGTGTTAGTTAGAGGATGAATATAGAAATTATTCTGATTCCCCTGCAATTTCCCGCAACGTAAATATAATACATTCTGAGATGGTCGATTCGTTCTAATAAATAACAGAACTCCCGATGAATATCTTAGAATTCACCAAACAATTTCCCACAGAGACAAGCTATAATCAACATTATCAAAGGAATAAGTAGAGGGAACTGTAAACTTCTTCTCGCGTATTTAAACTTCGTCCTTACAAGAAGAAACCCCCAATAGTAAAGCCATACAAGTCAGCGGAAACAATTTTGATACGAGCATTATTTTTATTTAGACTGATTTTAAATAACAATGCAAACATATCAGCAGGAGCTACTCAAGGCAATACCCTATTTGGGTTATATTCAAAAAAAAGCCCTGACAAAATATGCATATTCATTTAGAAAATAAGTTTATTTGTCGATTCTAAAATATTGTTATGAGTAAATTAAAAGTGAGTCAAGGATTATTCAAGGCTTTAATATTGATGAATGCAATTGCATTTTTGCATCAGTCTTCTCAAGGTCAAGACACAACGGGCTTTTTAACTTCAGGCACAACTTCCATTTGCTTAGGTGATACTGCCACTCTGAATGCGGGTACAGTTGGTGCGGATTATGGTGATGGATCAGATGGAGCGCTTACTGTCGGCTCAGGAACAGCATACACCGATGCATTAAGAACTGGCGTAACAGGGACCAATGTAGCGGGCTCAAGCACCTTGACGGTCTCATCGTCCAGCGGATTTAGCATTGGTGACGAAATCATCATCATAACAATGGTAGATGCCAACCCATCAGGTAATACGACAGGAAAACATGAGTTTAACATCATCACAGCTATCAGTGGAAATACATTTACGCTGGCTAATGTAAGAACCAATGCTTTTAATGCTTCGGGCACGCAAATCCATCAGGCCATTAAGGTACCTAACTACACTAATGTTTCTATTTCTGCAGGCGCTACACTTACCTGTAATACATGGGATGGCTCAACAGGAGGCGTTTTGTGCTTTAGAGCAAACGGCACGTTAACCAACGCAGGAACAATTACTTCAAGCGGAAAAGGATACCGAGGCGTTGGTCACAATGCAGTTTGGCGCAACAAGAATGGCGCTCAAGGTGAAGGAATATATGGTACTGGCTTCGTTGGAGGAAACTCTAACGGAAGTAACAGCGTCACTTGGAATGGCGCCAATGGCAATGGTGGCGGTGGCGGCACCGGACGTCAAGATTCTGGTGGAGGCGCTGGTGGCGGTTATGCATCAAACGGAACTAACGGAACTAACCAGGGTAGTCATTTTGGTGGCACTGGAGGCCTTTCGGTAGGTACAGCAAACTTAGAATTATTGATCATGGGTGGCGCTGGAGGCGAAGGTGGCGGTGACGAAGATGGCCAGAAACCTGGATATGGCGGAGATGGTGGTGGAATTATTTACATTAGTGCTTCGGTTACTCAAAATTCTGGCACCATTACTTGTAACGGCCAAAACGGTGGCAACGGAACTGGTGGTGGATGCGGCATGGGTGGTGGCGGTGGTGGCGCCGGGGGATCTATAAAATTAATTAGTGTTTTCAGCGGCAATGGCACTATCACCAGCCTTGGCGGTAATGCGGGCACACCTAATGGTTGCGGTGGCCTAGGAGGCTCAGGTTCTTTAGGCAGAATAGCTTTGGCGTCAACAATTGCCTCTTACCCTACCACCAGCCCAGTTCCGGCAACAGCAAGTTTAGCGGTTATTACAGGTTCAAGCTATGCTTGGAGCAATGGCGACACCACGTCTTTTATACAAGTAAGCCCAGCAACAACAACAACTTATACGGTTACTATTTCCAATGGAAATTGGGCAGATACATTATCTCAAGAAATCTATGTTTTTGGTGTACCAAACATGCCCGTAGGATTAGCCGATATTGAGCATTGCGCAGGCACATTCACATTTAATGCGACTACAGATAGCTTGATACAAACAGTATGGTATGACACCGATACTGGAGGTACGCCTATCTATTATGGTAATGAATTTACTACGCCTTTCTTAAACGATACCACAACCTATTATTACACTTCTCAATATGTAACCTATACCCCACCGACAGATGCCGTTGATAACAGCATGCAATTGGCTCTTGGTTTAAGATTGCTCGTTTCTGACTATGAAGGCAAGGCAGTAATACTAAGAAAAAGTGCAACGGCAAATGATACGGCATCTTTTGGATTCAACTTTTTGGGCCAGCTAGACTCAGCGGCCATTAACGCATGGGCAGGGGCGGCAAGTACGCTTTGGGTGCACACAATATTTGATCAAAGCGGTAATGGCCGTAATTTATTAAACACCAACACTGGGCAACAGCCCCAGCTCATATTGAGTGGTGAGAATGGTAAGCCTGTTTTGCGTTTCGTAACGGGAACGTTCCTTAGATACACCACAAATGATATTGTATATCCAATGTCAATTGTAACCGCAGCCAAATTAACGACTAACAGTTGTGGAAGAGTTTTTGGAGCTGCCAACAACTACATTTATGCCTTTTACTCCAATCAAGTAAATCGGCATCACTTTAATACTTGGGTTTCAAATAGCGGTACTAATATGGTGGCTGCTAGTAGCTCTGACACTTGGATTCACTCCTCTATGAGTGCATCAAACACATCCCACCGATTTTTCGATAATGGAAATGAGTGGCCTGCAAACACGATTAATAATGCAAATTCTCAGCCGCCAAATGGTTTTCAATTGAATGGCTACGCAGCAAATAACCAAACATCCAATGTAGACATCATGGAGGTTTTCATTTTCGATGATGTAATTACAGACACAGAGCGAGAATACATTGAAGGCCGCATTGCTTCGCAATATAATTGGCAAACCGCTGGTGGACAAGTGGTGGACGCAGCTGCACCATGCTTGCTAAGCAATCCAAACATTGACTCTGTAAGAGCTATTGTAACAGCTCCAAGTTTTGGATTTAATTTAGATACCATTACAGCAAACTGCATAGCAGACAGTATATTGATAGATGCTGGCGCAGGCTGGCAAACCTACTCATGGTCCAACCTAGACACTACTCAAATTTGTACTGCCAGGTATTCTGGAACGTATAATATTGTGGTAAATGATGGCTCGTGTGACGTTACCGATTCGGTGTTTGTTAGTTTACCAAAACCAGTGTTAGATGATTTTACTATTTGTAATGGCGACACCATTACTGCTGGCTACTTGAGTCTTGGTGGTTTTGCTGCTGGTGGTATACTTGACACTATTGGCCAAGAGGCTGTGCATAAATTTTTAACGGACGGAACCTTGGTTTTCCCAAGTACTACACAAGTGCGTGCGCTCATAGTGGGCGGTGGTGGTGGCGGTGGTATGGATATGGGTGGTGGTGGTGGAGCCGGAGGCTTCATTGACACTACGTTTATCTTGCCAGCAGGCTCATATAATATTTCTGTTGGTCAAGGAGGCACAGGCGCTCCTGCCGCAGGTACTTTTGGCCAACCAGGTGGACATCAATACAGCATTCCTGCTTTGAACGGAGGTAATTCTTCTATAGGATCACTTCTTGCTGCCATTGGCGGTGGAGCAGGCGGAACAAGTTATTGGCCTTATACTCCTCAATCTGCTGGAAGCAATGGCGGATCTGGTGGAGGTAGTTCAGGATACGGTGCACCCAATGGCTCTGGAGCTGGTTTAGGAACCGCTGGACAAGGAAACAGAGGTGGTCATGGAGCTGGTTCTCACCGCTCTGGCGGTGGCGGTGGCGCTGGCAGTCAAGGCGGTGGTGGTCCTAATGGGGGCTCTTACAATGCTAATGGTGGCGCTGGATTACAATCTGATGTTTTAGGAACGACATATTATTTTGCTGGTGGTGGCGGTGGCAGTGGCTATAGCACTATTGGTGGTAACGGAGGCATTGGTGGCGGTGGCGGTGGCGCTGTTGGCACCACTACAGGTGGCGCTGGCTTAAACAATGGATCACCCGGTGGTGGCGGCAACACAAACTCACAAACCAATAAACCAGGCGGAAACGCAGGCGCAAACACCGGTGGCGGTGGCGGTGGCGGATCACACTTCAACTCTAACAATAAAGGTGGCGAAGGTGGATCAGGAATCGTTGTGATTAGATACACGCCTATTTTGAATTATCAATTTTTGTGGTCTACCGGAGACACTACTGCTACTATAAATGTTTCTCCAACACAAACAACAGATTATTATGTGACCATTACAGATGGTATATCTACGTGCTACGATACAATGACTGTATTTGTAAACGCACCTGTATATTCTTTTTCTAGTGATACACTTGCCTATTGTGATGTTGACACAGCAAGTATAGATGCTGGTGCAGGATGGTCAAACTATGCTTGGAGCACTGGAGATAGCGCTCAATTATTTACAACAACTGCATCTGGTGTTTATCATTTAACAGTAACCAATCAATATGGATGTACTGTAAGCGACTCAGTATCTGTTGGTTTAATTAACACTATCCTTATTCAAGGCGACACTACCTTTTGTGTTGGAGATTCAGCAACAATAGGTTTTGGTGCTGGCGGAGGAAACACCCTCCAGACACAAGCAGGTTTTAAACTTGCTCTTGGTCTTCGTTTGATTAACGCTGATTATAACGGAAATGCAGTTCAATTGAGAAGAAGTTCCGATAATGCATTATCTGATTTCGGGTTTTTAAATGGTGAATTGAATGTGGCTGCAATTGAATCTTGGGCTGGGGTAAGTACCATTTACGTAAGAACCTTGTATGACCAAAGTGGTAGCTCGAGGGATGTGGTTCAAACCGCGAATAGCAGACAACCAACTTTGGTCCTGACTTCAGCCTATGGAGCTCCTATCATACATTTTACCAATTCGCAGCAGCTCCGATATACGGTTAATTATATGTTTCAAAAACCATTTACCTTGGTTACCGCAGCGAAAACTACAGGATCTAATAATGGACGTGTATTTGGTTCATATCACCAAAATTGGTTGCATGGATTCTGGGGAAATCGTATAAATGTTGCGCATTACGAAGGCTGGAGAGTGTATCCGGGTATAACCTCGAGTTCTGGTTGGCAAGTACCATATATACATACTATGTGGAAAGCAAACCAAACGAATTGGAATTTTTACAGCAACGCCACTGTTCAGTCAAAGAGTAACAGCAATGCCGGCACCGATCCACGAGGATTCACGCTAAATGGATCGGGAAATTTGTACGAACTTTCTAATGTGGATATAATGGAGGTCATCATGTTTGATGATACACTGGCTCCCGTAGAGTTAGAAAATGTACAAACTTCGATAGCAAATCGATTTGGTATAACAACTGCGTATGGAGCGCCTAGCGCAGGAAACGTTGGTGGTGGCGGTTCTTACGAGTATTTATGGTCTAATGGTGATTCTACAAACACTATTGATGTTTCACCAATTAGCACTACTACTTATTATGTTACCATAACAGATGGCTTTGCCGAATGCTATGACAGTATTACAGTAACCATTGTTGACCCGAACTTCACCTTTACTAACGACACTATTTTGAGCTGCGGCTCAGACACAGTTAACGTATCTGCAGGATCTACTTGGGACAATTATTTATGGTCGAACGGAGACACCACAGAAACAACTTCTATCACATCTTCAGGAGTGTATTCACTCACTGTATCAAACAATGGTCAGTGTGAAACTTGGGATACAGTTACCGTAAGTGTGATTAACACCAACTCTGGATCTAATGATACGACAATTTGTATTGGAGACTCAATTTCCATCAATTCTCAAATTTTTGTTAGTTCAGACACCATTGCATTTAACTACACAGGCACTGACCAAACATTTACAGTACCGTCTGGTGTTACGTCCATTAATGTGCTCGCGTGGGGCGCTGGTGGTGGCAAAGGAGGATATTCATCTTCTTACGCAGGCGGTTCCGGTGGTTTCTCTTCCGGAACGATTGCAGTAACACCTGGTCAACAATTAAAAGTTGTAGTAGGTCAAGGAGGAATTGGACAAGGAGTCGGACTTTTTACTAGTGGTGGTTCTGCAACTTATGGAGGCGGTGGCTACGGCACTTATGGCGATGCTTCTGGAGCATCTGGAGGAGGATTAACTGGATTATTCCTTGGCGCAGCATCTATGACATTTGACGCTTCTGGTCAATCAAGAGCCTTGCTAATTGCAGGAGGCGGTGGCGGTACTTGTGCTTACTCTGGAGGTGGTGGTGCCGGTGGTGGAACAAACGCAGGTGAAACAACCGGTGGCAATGGTGCTACTTCAACTGCTGCAGGAACGGGCACAAATGGAGATGATGGAAGTCCACTTAAAGGCGGTAATGGAGATGCCAGTGGATCTCAAAATTCAGGAAGCCCAGATGGCGGTGGCGGTGGCGGTGGCTACTTTGGTGGTGAAGGAGGATTCTCTGACGCTAGACCAGGTGGCGGTGGTTCAGGGTACTTGCATCCTACTCTTGTGAGTTCAGGTGTAACAACAACCGGACAAAATGGCCCTTCAAACACATCGGCCATTCCACCAAGTACTTCTAATGCTCTTTATAACACAGGCATTGGTTATGGCGCATATTCAAGCTCTGGCTCAAATGGTGGAAATGGTAAATTGATCATCAGCTTTACTGGCCAATCGGCTATTAACTATAATTGGTCAACTGGAGATACTACAAGTACAATCAACGTATCACCAAACACCACAACAGCTTTTACAGTAACTATTTCTGACGGAATTTCTAGCTGTATTGATACCATTAGTATAACGGTTAACGACCCGAACTTCACATTTACTAACGATACCGTTTTAGCTACTTGTTTTGCCGATTCAGTAACGGTAGATGCCGGTGCTGTTTGGGTTGGCTACAATTGGTCAACAGGAGAAACAACACAAACAAAAGTATGTACTGCAACAGGGCCATATTCTCTAACTGTAACAGATAACGGAGGATGTACTAGCTCAGATACCGTTAATGTAAGTGTCATCAATCCTGTGTTGGCTCAAGGCGATACAATGATTTGTATCAATACTTCTGCAACAGTTGGCTACAATGCATTAACCAATATTTCTTTCTTGTGGTCAAATAGCAACACCAGCCCGAGTATCTCGGTTTCACCCGCTGTGACTAGTAACTACACAGTAACTATTTCTGACGGAATTTCTAGCTGTATTGATACCATTGCAATTTATATTGACACTATAAGTCCAACTGTTTTTCCTCATTCTAACGTTAATGTTTATCTTAACAGTTCTGGCCAGGCCACCTTATCTGCATTTATTGCCGATTCTGCAACTTCGGACAATTGTCTTATCGATTCTATCTATCTAAGCAACACTTCATTTGACTGTGCAAATATTGGATCTAATCCAACTTTGCTCTATGCATTAGATAATAATGGGAATTTAGATTCGGCACAGTTTATCGTATCAATAATAGACTCAATTGCACCAGTCGTGATAACTCAGAACGTTACACTATATCTAGACGCTTCAGGGGCTGCTAATCTTACGGCTATTCAGGTCGATAACGGTTCAACTGATAATTGTGATATTGACACAATAACTCTTTCTAATTACAACTTTGTTTGTGCGGATACTGGGGTGAATACAATTACTGTTACTGTTACTGATGCGAGTGGCAACGCAGCAACACAAAGTGCCCAAATTACAGTAATGGACACTAACTCCCCCATTGTGATGACCCAAAATGTCACAATTTTCTTAGACGT
The DNA here is from genome assembly GCA_905479105.1 of uncultured Flavobacteriales bacterium. Taxonomy (GTDB): domain Bacteria; phylum Bacteroidota; class Bacteroidia; order Flavobacteriales_G; family Salibacteraceae; genus SHAN690. Next base: position 505,476 of record CAJQLE010000001.1, on the reverse strand, counting down.
AAATGGTGGAGCAACGGTAACGCCAAGTCAGGTTGACCTTTCCTCAACAGACAATTGCGCTATAGCTTCGATGATATTATCAGATTCAATTTTTGATTGTTCTGACACAGTAAGCGCAAATAGCATTACACTCTCAATTACTGACATAAGTGGGAATTCGGCATCTGCCAATGCATTAATTACTGTTTTGGACACCATTTCCCCCACAGCAATTGCTCAGAATCTAACTCTCTTTTTAGATGCTAATGGTCAAGCAATCGCTCAAGCTTCGCAGGTTGATAATGGTTCTTATGATAATTGTGACGTTGCTAGTTTAAGCCTATCGGATACCATTTTTAATTGCGCTGACAGTGGAATTAATACCATTACGCTTACTGTTTTTGACGTGAGCGGGAATAGTTCAACCGCAACCGCACAATTGTTAGTTGTAGATACAACCTCCCCGTCTGTTATTACTCAAAATATTATCGCATATCTGGATTCTTCAGGTCAAGTGATTATTTCTTGGTTAGACTTGGATAGTGCATCAACCGATAATTGCACAATTGCTAGCAGTATTTTATCTGACTCAATATTTGATTGTTCGGATACAGGATCAATAAATATAGTTACGCTGACGATGACTGATATTAGTGGGAATAGTTCAAGTAATGATGCTCAGGTTGTAATAATTGACAGCCTTCCTCCAGTTGTAATAACACAAAATTTAACGGTCTATTTAGACACGAACGGAGTCGCTAACATTACTGTCAATCAGATTAATAATGGTTCTTATGACAACTGTGGAATTGATACAATGTATTTGAGTAATTATTCTTTTGATTGCAATTCAAATGGCTTGGATACGATTATTTTATATGTAACAGATGTTAGCGGCAATATGTCCCAAAACATCGCTATAGTTACTGTTTTAGAAACCAGCGCTCCAGTAGCTTTAGCGCAAAATGTCACAATTTATCTTGACTCTAATGGTTCTGCAAGCGTTAGTCCATTAGTTGCAGATAGTGGCTCTTATGATAACTGTGGAATTGAGACATATTCGCTAAGCGACACAACTTTTACATGTAATGATGTTGGAGAGAATACCGTCACTTTTACCGTGTCTGATTATTCAATGAATACAAGTTCAGTTCAAATTATTATAACTGTTTTGGATACGATTAAACCGGTTATTTATTCACAAAGTCCAACGGTGTATTTAGATGCGAACGGTCAGGCGATGTTAAATGTACCCCAAGTAGACAGCGGCAGTTATGACAATTGTTCAATTGGTTCAATTTTCCTTAGTGATAGCCTGTTCAATTGTGGTTTGGTTGGGGTCAATGACATTTACCTGATGGTATCAGATGTTAATGGAAATATCGACAGCAGTATTGTTAGCGTTACAGTCGCTGATACCATTAAGCCATTGGTGTTTGCAGAGAATTATCAGGCGTATTTAAATTTAGCTGGTGAGTTTACTCTTGGGGTTAATCTTATTAATGCATCAGCAACAGATAATTGTGATGTTGATTCGATTTATTTGAGCTCAACTTACTTCTCTTGTGCACACCTTGGGATTAATTATGTATCTGTATATGCATCTGATGTAAATGGAAATATTGGAACAATTGAAATTGAGGTGGAAATATTAGACACAATATCACCAATAATTACATATTGCCCAGAGGACATCGTCTCTTGTGATTCAATTATTAATTATGAGATCCCAATGGCCGAAGACAATTGTTTAAACGTGAATTCAGTTCTCACCAATGGCATAGAGAGTGGGGCCAGATTTGATATTGGAATAACAGCGATTCAGTATACCATGTCTGATACCATGGGTAATAGTGTGACGTGTGACTTCAATGTTAAAAGGAGTGGTGCTCCGAAAATCACAATTAGTAAAGACACCACCATATTTAGTGGTTCAGTTATTAACTTAGCTGTTGAGACTGATTCAGTAGCGTCTAGTTATTATTGGACTCCCGAAGATTACCTGGACAACCCTAACTCAAGTAACCCTACTGCAACTCCTACTGAAAGCATAACCTACAGGGTTATGGTAAATTCAATCGATGGATGTCAACAAGAGGATAGTGTGAGTATTTTGGTCTTGAATGAGGTTACTGTTTATAATGCATTTTCTCCGAATGGTGATGGTCAAAACGACTATCTAGAAATCAATGGGTTAGATTATTATATTGATTGTAATGTACTCATAGTAAATCGATTAGGCGCTAAAGTGTTCGAGTCTAAGGGTTACTCACAACCTTGGAACGGAAAATATAAAAACAAGGACATGCCTGTTGGAGCATACTTTTACTTCATTGATACAGGCGTCCCAGGGGCGGAAACATTAACAGGTAGCATCTCTTTAATTCGGTAAGTTATGATCAAAAAAAAATTAAAACCAATTGTGGTCATTAGTCTGTTTTTATTTTCATGGGGGAAGTTAAATGCGCAGCAAGACTTTTTTATGTCTCAGTCATTTGTGAATCCATCGATGATCAACCCAAGCCTAACTGCGATTCAAGATGGTCCAGAATTCGGGCTTTTCAATAGGTATCAGTGGTTGGGGTCAGAATCTACCCCTAATACGCAGCAGCTTATATTCTCGACAACTTATAATAAACCCGCTTATCTTAAATCTGCATACAAGAGCGGGGCCTTAAGACGGGGGAAAAAGAGAAGCAAGGGAGGTTTATTTCATGTATTTAATGCTTCGATTATCAATGATAGAGCTGGGGCGTTTAGTAAGTTGGAAACACGATTGCATTGGTCACCACAAGTAAGAATAGGAAAAGATATTTACGCTGGATTGGGTCCTGTGGTTTCTTTTTCTAGATTTCAACTAGATCCAGAGAGGCTTAGCTTTAAGGATGGAACGGACGTGGCGTGGGGGCAAATACAGAAAAGCGGTCTTACTAACTCTAGTGCAAATATTAGCTTCTGCGGTAATGTTCATTCCCAAAATTTTTACTTCGGGGCAGCGTTTTTAGATGCCCTCAATCAATCTTGGAACAGGGCTGATAGTTCCGGTCTTCTAGTGGATAGAAACTTAATAATCAATGGTTCTTACCGCTATAATATAAATCAACTTTTTAGCGTTTCGGCTGCGGGAGTTACGAGATTCACTTTTGGGTCTCCAATCGATCATTCTATTTCATTTCGCGGGATTTATAATAATTTGGTTTGGTTAGGATTTGGCTACAGATCTAGTAAGGCAATGAATATAAGTTTCGGGGCTCATATAAATCAAAGGTTTAACATTGTATACACCGCAGAGAAAAGCTTTCTTGGGGTGACAGGCGTTGGCCTTACACATGAATTTTATCTCGCTTACATTTTACCAACCCGGAAAGGGTCTAAATTTTAAACTATTAATAATGAAAATATTAGTTTGTTTAATTTTATTTCTTCACATATTAAATGCTAACGCTCAGAGGACAATTTGGCCGCCAATAATTGGAGTTGAATTTCAATCAACTGGTTTGCTAATCAATAAAAATGAAGCTTATTTTACTTCTGAAACGCAGCTTGAAAATGGAGATTATACCTCTGAGATAGTACATACTAGCTCTGGCGCTTATGATAATTGGGATTCAATTTCCGCATTAAATTCAGAGATAAATTCTAATCCATATAATTTTGTTGTTGGGGTTTCGGAAAATGCTGATACGATTTATTTAAAGGGATCAACCTCCAATAGTAATCCAAACATGAAGGGGCTCTCATTCAGTTCGCTTGTTGATGGAGTTTGGAGTGCTCCAAAAAAAATCAAGATGAAGGGGATGACGTCAAAAACTCCTTTTTATGATCTATATGTTCACCCTAAGGGTAACTGGTGCTTGATTTCATTGGAGAAACAAAGGAAACAATCAGATGATATTTATATCTCGTTTAAAAACAAACTTGAAGGATATTATGAGAAGCCTGTGCCCCTTGGTCAAAATATAAATACTACAGCATCGGAAATCACACCATTCATTACCGAGGATGGTAAATACCTCTTTTTCTCCCGAACCAATAGTTATGGAGCGACTAATTATGATGATTCTATTAATTATGACATCTATATGTCGCAATCAATGGACACGTCTTTGATTAATTGGTCAACTCCGCTGCCGTTGATTGGTATAAACACACCAGGTTACGAGGGCAATTATTGGTGTTGCAAGGACAGCTTTGCTTTCTATACATTTATTTCGAGAGAAACTGAGCGTAAACAAATATATACTACTCTAGCCCCAAGAGCATTGCGGCATAGCGATTCATATGATGATCAAATGCATGTTAGCAGATTAAGGCCCTTGGATAACAAGAGAATAGAACTTCCAGCATTACTTAATACATATAAAGTCGAATTACCAAAAACTAATTCACTTATTCCGAGAGGTTCAATTCAGGCTGAAGCCCCAATATATAATATCAAAGCGAAAATCAAAATAGGGGATAGTCTGGATGCATCAGTTAGCAATATATTAGTTGAAGCAAAAGATGCCAAGGGTAACAAAATCGCGGAAACCCGAACGGATTCTGCAGGAAGTTTCACTTTTGAGAATTTACCATTGAATCAAAAAGTCTTTTATTCAACGCCTGAAAACACATCTAGTCAAGTCAAAGTTGGGTTGGTTGATGCAAATGGAAATGAGGAGGAAGCTGTTTCCATTTCGGTATTTTCTGATTTTATTTTTCAAGAAATTGAAAAAGAATCAGCGGTTATTCAGCTGCTAGATCAATTGGATGAGTCCTCATTAGATAAATATTGGTCTGGAAATCTAAGCGAGTTCATTGTCCACATCGATGACGAGCAAAAAATAGAACTTTTTCTCGCGACAAAAATTATTGAAGGCGTTATTTTAGATAGTAACGAAAGCATTATCCGATGCATAGACAGCCTAACGGCAATAGATAAAAATAGTCAAACTATAATCAGCGTGCAAGTAGTCTCGGATTCTACTTTTGATTTGAGCTCTCTCGATTCAGTAACGCGGTATTCATTTTCAATGAACGGGAATGAAATCAATAACCCAAAAATCATTTCACTCCAAGAATATTTAATGATTAGTCATAATGAGAGGCCATTGACGAATGAAACAATATTTGACTTGGGTCTACCAGTTAATCAACCTAACGATTTAAACGCTCAAGGAACTGATATAAATAATGATGTATTATCGGATCCGCGAGCGAGTCGTTCTTCCAATAATTTGGACGTTACCATTGTTAACGATAGCTCTTCTCTTCATGTGGTTGGGGGGGCGGAATTTAAACAAACTGAGCAAGATTCGATTTTGATGAAGCAAGCAGATGAAGGATCAATTGCTGTAGTTGATAATCCGATGGACAATCAAGAGCCGGTTGAGGTGGAATTAACTATTGATAACGCTCAAGGAACTGATATAAATAATGATGTATCAGCGGATCCGCGAGCGAGTCGTTCCTCCAATAATTTGGACGTTACCATTGTTAACGATAGCTCTTCTCTTCATGTGGTTGGGGGGGCGGAATCTAAACAAACTGAGCAAGATTCGATTTTGATGAAGCAAGCAGATGAAGGATCAATTGCTGCAGTTGATAATCCGATGGACAATCAAGAGCCGGTTGATGTGGAATTAACTATTGATAACGCTGATCCTAAGCTTTCTTCAGGGACTGCTTATAATGACAAACTTAGTGCCCTGCCACGGGCTATCTTTAAAGCGCCTGTAGATCCACTATATGGAAGCTCTTATGATAAGTTCCTTAATAAGGATGGAAGCTATGCCAAAATTATTCAAACTGAAAAAGGGGTGAATTATCATTTTGATTTTAATAGCATTCAAATCACACAATCACAAATTTCATATATTATTAAAACGATAGCGCCATTCTATAGAGAATCTGATAAAATGTTGATTATTTTGGAAGGGCATACCGATGATGCAGGATCTGAAGAAGTAAATGATCGTGTTGGAATCTTGCGTGCATCCCAGGTTTTGTATGAATTAGAAAGGGCCGGGATAGAAGATGTAGACTTGAAAATAATCAGCCGAGGGGAAACAAATCCGATTGCTCCTAATACTTCGGATGAAGGCAGAGCAATGAATAGGCGGGTCGAAATAATTTATACACAAAGTGCAAATTGATTTAGAAGCTGAAAAGAAGTGTAATTTCACTTTGACTTAAATTAAAATTAATTTTCTGAACCCCGAAGCTCCCGTCAATTTTCTTGACATACCTTTTTCTTTAAGAAGCAGTAAAGCCTTAGCAGGCAGCTTTGGTTTTTTCATCCGAAAGTATGTTGATGAAGTTTTCACCTAAAATCGCTTCAAATTCACGCTGAAGAATGATGTCGCTCTTTTGCTTATTGGCAAAAATGAGTTTGTTATTCCCGATTTCATTTTTGAAATGGAGATGCCTGATAATGGAAATAAATGGTGTGACACCCGCACCACCAGATATGAATGTGCCCTCACCCTTGTAGCCAATGGTTCCCCAGGATTCCCCAATAATCAATTCATCACCCATTTTCAATCGAAGCAACTCGTTTGTGACTCCTTCATGTGAAGGATAGGTTTTTATGGTAAACTTGATTTCTCGAAAGACCCCCTCGTTCTCGAATAATTTCGGGTGGTTGAGAGTTGTTTAAATTCTATTCACCCTCCACTACATAATACTTTCGGAAACCCTTCTTCTCCTAATAAAAGCCAACATCTTACTTAATAATAGATTACCTTCATGAAATATTCTTGTTGAAAACCTACAAAACAAATAACATGAAACATTTATTATTCTTTTTTTCATTCTTAGCAACATTTGCAATTCAGGCACAACAAATTCCAAATGGAAGTTTTGAGAATTGGGTTCAAGTGGCTAGCGGAGAAGAACCTGCCAACTGGGGTGAGTTTACCACCCAGTTTTACTATGATTTAGGCTTATCTATAGATGGTCTTATTGTTAAGTCTGAAGATGCTTATACGGGCTCTTATGCAATGGAATTAAGATCAAAGGAGATAACCTTATTGGGCGCATCAGAAACAGTACCGGGGTTTGCCTTGTTAAATTTAAAAAATGCCGATTTGGATCATGCGCGAATGCACATTAATTCCAACTTGCTATCATTATCAGGTTATATTAAACAAGACCTAGCAGGCCTAGATACATCTAGTATAGTGGTATATGTTTATTTAGGGGACAGTCTAACTGGTTTAGGGGCACAAGCGTTTCATGCCAGCACCGTCGATTACACAGAATTTGATATCCCAATAATCTATTTTGGCCCTAAGGCTGGAGATTCTGTTGAAGTGTGGATTCAGGTTGGTGGTAATATTCCTGGAAACGTAATGTTAACAGATGACCTTGCATTCAATTATGAGACCCCCCCAACGGCTATATTAGAAGAAACTAATAGTTCGGAAATGATTGCTTATCCAAATCCATTTTATGACAAACTGAGTATTGAACTGAAATTATCAACCTCAAAGGAATTTACAATCTATTCCACGCGTGGGGAATTGGTGATGTTCGGAAATTTAAATTCTGACATCAATACAATCGATTTATCAAATTTACCTCCGAATATTTATTTCTTGAAAATTGAGGATCAAACTATCAAGTTGGTAAAACAACATTAAGTAAAGAGTAGTTTTAAAACATCAATTTATTAGAAACTTAAAAACCTTATTATGAAAAAAAATATAATAGGATTTATCATCGGCCTTCTCGGTTGCACGGCAGTTCATGCTCAGTGCGTTCCTGGAGAAGTTGAAGTTCAAATAGAAATCAATTCCGATGCCTACGGGTATGAAGGGTATTGGGAGTTAGTTAGCACAGATAGTACTTGCGGGCAAGGAACTATTCTCAGTGGTGGTAATTCCTTGGTTGGGTGCAGCGGGGCAGGGTTGCAACTTCAGCAGCCGGGTGGATATGCCAACAACTCAACGTTTATGTCAAGTGCAGCTTGTTTAGTAGAAAATGAAACCTATCGCATAGCATATGTCGATGATTGGGGTGATGGAGGCTTTGAATTCTTCGTTTATATTAACGGGTTTCTGGTGGCTGAGTTCCAAAGCTTAGGGTCCTTTGATTACTTCACTTTTGAGGCTGCTGAGCCGCCTGCATACGATTTAATCATGTTGCATGCTCATACAGCTCCGTATCAACCGCAAGGAGATGTCGAAATAGGGGCAGAAGTATTTAATGCTGGAAGTGAAACTATTACTAGTCTTGACCTATCTTATACTATTGACGGGGGAAGCCCAGTCACTCAAACTGTTTCTGGACTTTCTATTGCCAACGGTGAGCGCGCACATGTTGACCACCCATCTCCATGGACAGTTAGTGCGGACGGGGAATACGAATTGACGGTTTCTCACAGTAATTTGAATGGAGGGAATCTGGACGCTAACCCAATTAATGATGATGCTAGCCTGGCCGTTTTTATTGGGCCTATTCGACCTAACATCATTGACTCATATTTGGTGACGCTTCCACTTGTAGTGCAAATTGCAGACGCGGGAGAAATGGTAAATATTCCAACGGATCTTGATTTTCACCCAGTTTTAACTAAGAAAGAGTTGTGGGTTCTGAATAAGGACTCAGAGAACACCGGAAGTAGCACAGTTACCATTTCGAATGCTGGAGAAACGAATCAAAGTGAATTGTGGCGAAGAGATGGCAATGCATGGCATTTTATGTCCCTTTCAACAGGAATTGCGTTTAGTGAAAATGGAAACTTTGGCACATCTCCTGGAGTTTATGATGCAAACCATAATGGAGGACAAGCATTTACAGGACCAGCATTGTGGTCTAGCGATCCGGAAGTGTATGCTCAGCCTTCAGGTGGAAATGGAAGTCATTTGGATATGCTTCATGAAAGTCCTGAATGTCAAGGCATAGCACATGAATCTGAAAATGCTTTTTGGGTTTTTGATGGTTACAACAGAGATATTGTTCGTTATGATTTTGTTGCTGATCATGGACCAGGTAATGATGATCATGCCGATGGTGAAATTCTGAGATTTTCTGATGAGAACGTTAGCGCAGATCCAAATGATCATGTGCCCAGTCATTTAGAATATGATAAGGAAAGCGATTGGTTGTACGTAGTTGACTATGGAAATCAGCGGGTAATAAAAATAGACGCTAAATCTGGAAACTTAGGAGGAACTCCAAGCTACGGTCCTTTTGAAACGCTTGCTCAATATCAACATGTTGTTGATTATACATGGGAAATTGTGGTTGATGAAGAGTTAATTGAGCCTTCTGGAATAGCTTTAATGGGTGATTACATGTTAATCAGCGATTACGCAACGGGGGAGATTATCATTTATGATCGGACAGCTAGTCCCGCAATGGAGTTGAAGCGCCTTGCCATTGAAGAAGAAGGCATCATGGGGATAACAATTGGCCCTGACGGGCATATTTGGTACGTGAATAATACTACTGAAACCGTAAACCGACTTGATTGGGTGCCTGACAGCACTGTGGGGGTGAATAACATAGTAAATGACCTTTCGATTCGATTTTATCCAAACCCAAGTGATGGATTATTGAGAATTCAAAACAATGAAAACTCTAAGGTTCAATTAGAAATTATGAATTCAGTTGGTCAAGTTGTAGTTCAAAAGGTAGTCAGCCCTGGCCAATCTGCGATCAATTTAAATCTTGCTGCAGGAACGTATTTTGTTCAGTTTAGTGACAACGAAAAAAACAGTCAACCTAAACGAGCGCCTCTTGTAGTGCATTAAGAATATCAGGTTTAATTATTTGCAAAAAGGAGGAATTCAATATTCCTCCTTTTTGGTTTTATAGTGAATCGGATACTGCATTAGATTTTCATAGTAAACGCGATCCTTTTCCTCGCTAGATCTACTTCCAACACTTTCACTCTTACTTCTTGACTCAGCTTGACAACTTCTAGAGGGTCACTTACAAAACGATCGGCCAATTGTGACACATGCACTAGCCCATCTTGCTTTACACCCACATCTATAAATGCACCAAAGCGTGTAATGTTCGTTACTATGCCAGGTAAGATCATGCCTACTTGAAGGTCTTCCACCTTTCGAACATCCTTCGAGAATTCAAATAGCTTGGCTTTCCCTCGCGGATCGCGCCCTGGTTTTTTAAGCTCGGCAACAATGTCTTTGAGCGTAGGTAATCCAATGGCATCGCTCACGTATCGATCGATTGGAATAGAGTCAATCAGCTCGTTGTTGCGCACAATGTCTCTGATATCGCACTTCAAGTCTTTTGCCATTTTGGTTACTACGGCATAGCTTTCTGGGTGAACAGCGCTGTTGTCTAATGGGTTTTTAGCATCTGCAATTCTCAAAAACCCTGCACATTGCTCGTATGCTTTCTCACCCAATCCAGTGACTTCAAGCAACTGCTTTCGAGATTCAAAAGGTCCGTTTTCATTGCGATGTGCAACAATGGTCGCCCCGAGTTTTGGTCCAATTCCGCTTACGTATTGCAGCAAGTGTTCACTGCTTGTGTTTAAGTTGACTCCAACTTTGTTCACGGCACTTTCTACAGTGGCATCCAGTTTTTCTTTCAGTAATTTTTGATCTACATCGTGCTGGTACTGCCCCACACCAATGGCCTTAGCATCAATCTTCACCAATTCACTCAATGGATCCATCAATCTGCGGCCAATTGAAACAGACCCTCGCACGGTCACATCATAGTTTGGAAATTCTGCCCGCGCTAAAGACGAAGCGGAGTAGATAGAAGCACCATTTTCATTGACCACATAAGCCTCTGTGTCAGGAGGCAGGTGAACACTTTGAATGAAACGCTCTGTTTCGCGCCCCGCGGTTCCATTGCCAATTGCTATTGCTTCAATTTTATATGTCTGCACCAAAGTGCTCACTTTTGAAGCCGCTTTTTTGCCTTCATTTTGAGGAGGATGTGGATAAATGGTTTCATTGTGAAGAAGACTTCCTTGCTCATCCAAACAGACAATTTTGCATCCTGATTTAAATCCAGGATCGATCGCCAAAACACGCTTTGAACCTATTGGAGGAGCAAGTAATAACTGACGTAAATTTTCTGCGAAAACATTGATGGCTTCGATATCTGCTTTTTCTTTCGAGGCATTTCTAAATTCAGTCTCAATAGCAGGTTCAAGAAGTCGTTTGTAGGAATCCGCTATTGCTAATCGCAATTGCTCGTTGGATGCATCGTGTTGACGAACAAAATACCGCTCAACTCTTTCTATTCCTGATTGTCTATCTGGTGCAATGGACATACGAATCACGCCTTCTTCTGTCGCTCTTCTTATCGCCAAAACGCGGTAACCTGGACATCTGGATAACATCTCTTCAAAATCGAAATAGTCGCGAAATTTTGATTCTTGGTCATCTTTCCCTTTGATGACTTTTGACTTGATCATTGCCGAGTGTTGAAAGTGTTTTCGCACAATATCCCGGGCTACTGTTCGCTCGCTGATCCATTCAGCCATAATGTCTCGCGCTCCAGATAAAGCCATTTCAGTATCAACGACTTCGCCACGCAAAAAGCGCTGAGCGTAATTCTCTGGATCAGAAACATCTTGTTTCATTAAAGCCGCAGCTAATGGTTCTAAGCCCAATTTTCTTGCTGTATCGGCCTTTGTTTTACGCTTTGTTTTAAATGGAAAGTACAGGTCTTCTAATTCTGAGAGCACTTGGCAGGCTATAAGTTTTGCTTTTAGCTCTGGAGTCATTGCGCCTTGTTCTTCGATAGACTCTAAAACATAAGCTCGCCTTTTTTCTAAATCTTGCAGCGTTTTGTAGAAGACTTTTATGGCTTGCAATTGCACCTCATCCAATCCCCCCGTGCGCTCTTTCCTATAGCGGGAAATGAACGGGATGGTCGCACCTTCATCAAAAAGTGCCAGGGCGCTTAAAACGTTAGACTCTTTTAATTGAAGTCCTTTAGAAATAATATGTGCCGCTTGCATGTTGCGAAGATAAATTTGAGATTCAACAAAAGATGAAAGATCAGACAACCCCGATGAACAAATGAAGTCTTGTTTCCGCCTTTTTCTCAGCTAAATGAAGTTGTGTTACTTTAGTTACAAAGCGACAGAAAATGAGCATGTAACATTGCAGCATTAAATTTTAAAAGAATAAATATGGGGTTTTTCGGATCAATGTTTGGAAATGACAACAGCGCTGTTGTAAAAGAAATGCTTAACAATGGGGCAGTGATTATCGATGTTAGAACACCAGCTGAGTTTCAAGGTGGACATGTTGCAGGATCAAAAAACATTCCTCTTCAAAGGATTCAAGGCAACGTTTCTGAGATTAAGAAGAGCGGTAAGCCAGTTGTTTTATGCTGTGCAAGTGGAGCGAGAAGTGGTCAAGCAACGAGTTTTTTGAAGCAACAAGGCATTCAATGTGAAAATGGAGGAGGCTGGTTGCAAGTAAACAATTTGGTGAGATAAACAGTTCTTTGAAGATTTATAAAGCCGTGCAACCATAATTTGATCGCACGGCTTTTTATTTGCTTGTAATTGAGATTTAAAAAGGATCGGAGAAACGCTCATCCGCAATCATTTCTTCATCGGTAAGAGTTTTCAAAAAGCTGATGAGGTCGATTTTGTCTTGATCTGAAAGTTGTAAGCCAGTTTGCGTACTAAAGGCTAAAGCTGGGTCAACAGATCCCGAGATCACAATTCCGTGATCATAGTGATCAACTACTTCTTCAAGTGTTGTAAAACGGCCATCATGCATGTACGGGGCCGTCAGTTCAATATTGCGTAGCGAGGGAACTTTGAACGCAGCTCGATCTTTAGGATCTTCGGTTACAGCCTCTCTACCTATATCGGTTTGATTAGGTTCCGAATCCAAACCATTGTTCATGTATCGATTATTGTCGAAATTATTTCCGCCATGACAATGCGCACAATCAGCCCCTGAAAGATTAGGAAAGCCTGGATTGTATTCAGCACTGAAGAGAATTCTTCCTCTTTCCTCGCTGTCTGTCAGGCTAGCCTGGCCATCTAAGTACTTGTCATACTTTGATTGGTTTGAAATGATCGAATTCATGAATTGCTCCATTGCTAATGACATGCGTTCTGATGTTATTTCTGAATCACCAAATGCTTTAATGAACTGAATAGGATACAGGGTAGTCGCATTCAATTTGATGACTACATTTTCCAATGTTTCTTTCATTTCTAAATCATCTTGAATCGGCATCAATGATTGATCTCTGAGAAGATGAGCTCTGCCATCCCAGAAAAATTCATTCGTATGCCACAACATGTTAAATACTGGCATTGCTTGTCGCTTACCTAAGGAACCATCAACTCCTTCAGAGAGTCGATTAGGATCTGAAAATCCTTTTTCTTGAATATGACAACTTCCGCAAGAAATGGAATTGTCTTTTGATAACTGTGTTTCGTAAAACAACAAACGCCCTAACTTGACACCCTCGATGGTCAATGCATTGTCTCCCATATCTGGTTCCGCAAAACGACCGTAATCAAGATCGTATGGAGTATCATCATAAGCAGCATTGTTGCTCATGTTAATCGCGATTTCCGGCTCTCTTTTACACAGGCTAAACACCAGTGGAGTGAGCAAAGCAATTAGGACAACTGATTTTTTAAGTTTCATTCTTGAAAGTTTTTATTCGAAATAAATTCTTGATCTGTAAGGCTTTTTAGAAAGTTGATGATGTCTCCTATTTCTGAATCGCTCAAACCGAGAGGTTGAAGCAGAGGATCTTTTAAATCACTGCTTCCACCAGCGTTGTAATGGTTAATCACCTCTCTTAAGGAAGAAAAAGATCCATCATGCATATATGGCACGGTCAATTCAATATTTCTAAGGCTTGGCACTTTAAAATGAGCATAATCGGCAGAGTCTAATGTGAGGCGCATTCTGCCGATATCACCTGAGTCATAGCCATTATTTCTAAAACTATAATCAGTAAAGTTGAATCCTGAGTGGCATGATGAACAGTTTGTTTTACTGCTGTTGAATAAGGTCATGCCTTTTAAAGCCGAAGATGAAAGCGATGCATCACCTCGATTATGCAGGTCATATGGGCTATTGCCGCTAATCAAAGTGCGCTCGAATGTTGCGAGCGCTCGGGTAAGCGCAAATGGAGTCATTTCTGTGCCAAAAGCATCTTCAGTCATTTCAACATATTCTGTTATTTCTTTAAGTCGTTCGCATGCCTCCACAATATTGAACCCAAACTCATTGTGTTCTTGAATAGGAATTAAAATTTGCATTTCAAGTGTCGGAACACCGCCTTCTCTAGTGTAATAAGGGTGATAAGCTACGTTGGTTAATGAGGGTGAATTCCTTGTTCCCGGTCTGTTTTCTACTCCATTGGTCGTTGCTTGATCGTCAGAAAACGCGAGTTCTGGCTTATGGCAAGTAGCGCAGCTTATCGAAAAGTCCACAGATAAAACAGGGTCATAAAACAGCTTTTTACCCAACTCCCACTTGCTCAATGTAAACGGATTGTCTTCGGGGTATAAAATAGACTCAAAGCCTTCAGGAACCCTTGTTAATTCTGCCTCAATATCTTCATTCTCAATTATTGCAGGAAGATCCTTCTTGGAACAAGAAAAGAGCAAAACGAGTCCTACAAGAAGAATAATACGATTGAATATATCCTTATTGTACACTTAGCTTTTTAACCAATACCTCATTTGAAACAAGGTCATTAACACGCACAAAATATACTCCCGATTCTAAATTATTAATATTCAATTGCTTCCCAGCGTTCAGGGTCTCAGTAATCAGTTGCTTACCCGTAAGGTCAAAAACAACAATACTTTGAGGAGATAAAGATGAGGAACTAAGTATTGTGCTTCCATTTACGGCAGGATTTGGATATAACTGAAACTCCAATCCTGATGCAACTTCTGATATTCCATTAGGCTCTTCATTTGAGGCAGTGTCGGTAGTGTCAATAGGAGAAGATGTTGAGTATACGAAATCTCTAAAGTTTTCAAGTAGATCAATGGATTCTCCAACTTCGCCATGTGAAATTATGCCTGTAGAAACATCAATTCCAGCTAATGCTTTGCAGTAATCACCATATATCACCGCATTAAGAGCTCCATTTTCTGCTGTGGCAGATACTGCTATATTAATATCAAAGTAATTTCCATCACCTAATGCATGAATCTCAAATAGTTGATTGAGCTGCTCTCCGCCATTTCCTTCTATTGCTACGAAACGGTATCCAGCAGTCCAACCCCAATGCATTGATGGATTTTTGTGAGCTAATGGATGCGATGGTCCGTAAGTAGAAGGGTCAAGGTGATTGTGCTCTGGATCTACCCCGATTGAAAACTTAATATTTTCAATTTCAGTAACATCTAGAGAGCCAAGATCGATCACAGTGTTGTCGTTTGCGTTTACTAAAGCCCATAAATTTTGAATGTCGGTAACGACTCCACCATCATGGGTTAAAGAGATCTCAGAAATATAATATTCTAGTCTATTAAGATCAAATTTCACTCCTTCAGGAGTTTCAGCTTGGGTGTTCATAGCGAATTCGCTGGTGTTCAATGCATGTACAATTTCTAAACTCACATTGTTTTGAGCGGAAATATTGAATGCGGAAGAAAAAAGTATTACGCCAAGCGCAGAGGATAAAAATTTTTTCATGTAGGGCAGGGTTTATTGTTAAAGGTCAAAAAGACCAAGTTGTTCAAAAATAGCAAACTATTTAATACAGTCAACAGGCCACCTCTAGTTGACTTTTACCCCTGTAATAGCTAAGTAAATATTTCCCAGAGAAGACTAAATTCCTGCAGTAAAAGATGAATCCGTTGCCAAAATCTAAATGTTACAACCTTTGGAATGTTCCCTTTTTATACATTTGAGCGTTCTCATGAAGCTAGTGAGCAGATTTATGGTGTGTGATACGGTAGTTTTTTAAGCCGCAGAAAAAAAATCACACAATCATAATGCTACAATTCATTAGTGCTTTATATGTTTACAGCCGATTTTGAACATTTAATTAAGAAAAGCAAATCCAAATTCAAATTAGTTAATATGAAACGTACCTTTTTATCTATTGCAATGACTGTTACTCTGATGGTATCAGGTTTGTCAATGTCATTTGCTCAAGATGAACAATCTATGGAAGCTGAAAGCAATGCTGCAGACTCAGGTGAAGTAATGGCTGAAGAGCCTCAACAAGAAGCCGCTGCACCTATGGAAATGCCCGCTGAAGAAGTGGCTTCAGCAGAAGATAAGTCATTGCATCAAGTAGTGAAGCAAAAGTTTATCGAGGGCGGTCCTGAATTCATGTCGTTCGTTTTGATTTGTTTGATTTTAGGTTTAGCAATGTCAATTGAGCGTATTCTTTACCTTAATATGGCTACGACTAACAGCGAGAAACTTCTTGAAGACATAGACAACGCACTTAAGAGTGGTGGAGTGGATGCTGCAAAAGAAGTTTGCCGTAACACTAGAGGTCCAGTTGCGAGTATTTTTTACCAAGGATTAGACCGTGCTGATCACGGAATTGAAATGGTTGAGAAGTCAGTTGTATCATATGGTAGTGTTCAAATGGGACTTTTAGAAAAAGGCCTTTCTTGGATTTCGTTATTTATCGCTCTTGCACCGATGCTTGGTTTCTTCGGAACAGTAATCGGTATGATTGGAGCTTTTGATGCTATTGCTGCTGCAAATAACATATCTCCGGGTATTGTTGCAGGTGGTATTGGTGTTGCCTTGATTACAACAGTTTCTGGTCTATTGGTTGCAATGGTTCTTCAGGTTTTCTACAACTATATTGTTGCGAAAATGGATAGCATTGTTAATGACATGGAGAATGCTTCTATCTCATTAATTGACATAATGATCAAGCACAACTTGACTAAATAAAATTTTTATGTTTCAAAAAATCAATACGATAGGCATGTTTGTCTTTATCGTCATAGGAGTAATCCTAATGATAATGACCATGTCTTCAGGACTTACTCCTGAGCAAAGCGATTGCACAGACTGCGGAGCAGCAGTAGGTAGCTTTCTTGGATTGAGCTATATTCTTCTCGTTCTGGCTGTTGTGGCAGCTCTAGGAGGATCAGTAATGCAGGCTATTATGAATCCCGGTAAATTGAAAGGATCTCTAATCGGTTTGGGAGGAATGATTTTGGTATTTGTGATTAGCTATGTATTGGCCGATGCTACTGTTGAGCCATACTATGCAAGTGATATTACTGAAACCGCCTCTAAATTGAGTGGAGCAGGTTTGTATGCATTTTACATCTTATTTGTTCTAGCTGTATTATCTATTGCATCTTCTTCACTCACGAGATTTATTAAATAGGCATTATGGCTAGGAAGAAAAGAGAATTACAAGAAATCAACGCAGGATCGATGGCTGACATCGCATTCCTACTCTTGGTTTTCTTCCTTGTTACCACTACCATGGATACAAGTTGGGGTTTGGCGCGAAAGCTGCCTCCACCCATGTTAGAAGACCAGCCTGATCCACCACCGATTAAAGACAGAAACGTTTTTGTCGTATTGGCGAATTCCAACGACCAACTTTTGGTAGAAGGCGAATTGCTTAGTATCGATCAGTTGAGAGAAGCAGCTAAAGATTTTATTGCAAACCCAGCTCGGAAAGAAAACTTACCTGAATTTAAGGAAGTTGATGTTCCTCTTTTGGGAAGAATGCAAGTTTCTAAGCAGGTGATCTCACTTCAAAATGACAACGGAACTTCTTACGACCTATACATTCAAGTGCAAAACGAATTGGCAGCTGCCTATACTGAATTGCGCGATGATTTGGCCATGCAGAAATTCGGCATGCGATACAAGAAGATCGAAGAAATGGCGAAGTCTGAAGAGGGATCAGGGAAGTATGCTGAGATGATTGATGCCATACGCGATGTGTACCCTCAAAGAATTTCAGAAGCAGAACCTAAAGATATCGGAGGGTAATTATGTCAAAATTTAAAAAGGATAATAGTAAAGGAACACCGGCAGTAAGCACGGCTTCTCTTCCTGATATCGTTTTCATGCTTTTATTCTTCTTCATGGTTACCACTGTGATGAGAGAAGTTGATCTAAAAATTAAATTAGACCAACCAGAAGCAACTGAAATTGATAAGTTGGAAGATAAGGCGCTTGTAGATTATATCTATATCGGTGAAGCAATGAATAGCGAGCTGTATGGTACAGTCCCAAAAATTCAATTGGACGATGATTTTGCTACCATCGAAGACGTTCAAGACTATATCATTGCTAGAAGAGCAGATAGAGATGAAAAACTTCAAGGTAAAATCACGGTTTCACTCAAAGTTGACAAAGAAACCAAGATGGGAATTGTGACTGAAGTGAAGCAAAAACTCAGAAAAGTTCAAGCATTAAAGATCAACTACTCGACAAAAGAGAAGGTGGTTAAAAAATAAATAGAATTTGGATTTGATTAAGCCTCAGAGACTTCGGTTTCTGGGGCTTTTCTTTTGAGCTTTCTTGAAGAGAAATATACCGCGGCTAAACCTGATAAAAGCACAGCGGTGCTCATAAGTGCGAACAAACCATCACCTTCATTAGCCCCAATGGTTTCAATGCTTTCTTCAATTGCTTCTTGACCGATATACCACATGATCAAGACAGCAACCCCATTGTTGATCAAATGGCCAATCATTGGGAGTATAAGAGTTCCCGACCAATGAGCAGCATAGCCAAATACAGCCCCTAAAACCATGCGCGGAAAGAAGCCCAAAAATTGCATATGAAAGAAGGAGAACAAGAAGGCAGTGATCCAAATAGCTATGTGATAGTTCTTGGTCACCTTTAGAAACAAAGGCTGCATGGTGCCTCGGAAGAACACCTCTTCTGCAACGGCTGGGATGATGGCAACCAGAAGAAGGTTAAAGACCAAATCTCCAACCGTTTCCATATTCAAAAAGATTCTGATTAGGTTCTCAGCATTTGTTTCCATCTCACGCATCCAATGCTCAATTCCTTGCAGTGATTCTGGCAAGGATAGACTGCTGTTCCATTCTGCTAAATAGTTTATCAACGGCAAGGCAGAAAGCATTGTCAACGCAAAAATGAGCGCCATACCGAGCCGTCCTTTTGTGTGAATCAGTTTGTATGGATTATCCGATTTGTGTAATGATCTGTAAAGGATGTAAGGGATTACAAATAAGCCAATCGCCTGCATGATTTGCATGACTTTCAATGCGAATACTGCCGGTTCATTGGGGTCAGATATTGAACCTGGGTTACTGAGAAAGCCAATAGATGATCCGCTGATTACAAATGCAACCATCACGAAGCCTAGTAAAATGAACATGGACACAAAGCCAATCAGCACCAATGCAGATAATTGTACTAGAGGATGAGCATTTTTAAGAGCGTCTCGCATAAGATTAGAATTGAATGTAACTTTGCAGCGCAAAAATGGTGAAGATCGGAGACATAGAGCTAGGTGAATTTCCGCTGTTGCTAGCGCCAATGGAAGATGTGAGTGATCCACCTTTCAGAACGCTGTGCAAAAGATATGGAGCAGACCTTATGTATACAGAGTTTATTAGCTCTGAAGGGCTGATTCGTGATGCAGCTAAAAGTGTTCAGAAGCTTGACATTTATGATGAGGAGCGACCAATCGGAATTCAAATTTTTGGAGGTGAAGAAGGCCCGATGCGTGAATCAGCTGAGATCGTTGAGCGCACTAATCCCGATATTTTAGACATCAACTTTGGTTGTCCAGTAAAAAAGGTGGTTTGCAAAGACGCTGGAGCGGGAATATTGAAGAATATTCCTAAAATGGTGAGCCTCACCAAAGCTATTGTTGATAGCACGAAACTTCCAGTCACGGTGAAAACACGATTGGGTTGGGATGACAGCACTAAAAAGATCGTTGAAGTTGCTGAGCGTCTCCAAGACATAGGTATTAAGGCGATTTCCATCCATGGCCGTACACGAGTTCAGATGTATAAAGGGGAAGCCGATTGGACATTGATTGGAGAAGTAAAGAATAATCCTAGAATTCAGATTCCCGTATTTGGTAATGGGGATGTTAACACGCCAGAAAAGGCGATTGAGATGCGTTCAAGGTTTGGTGTGGATGGGGTGATGATTGGACGCGCAGCGATAGGTTATCCGTGGATTTTTAATGAAATCAAACACTTCATGGCCACAGGTGAACATCTAGATAAACCCACAATAGAACAAAGAGCAGCTGCGGCCAAAGAGCATCTTGAGCGATCCATAAAGTGGAAAGGCGAAACGTTGGGTGTGCTAGAAATGAGAAGGCATTATTCCAATTACTTTAAAGGGATTTCACATTTTAAAGAAACTAGAATGCAATTGGTGACGGAGATGGATCCTAAAGCATTAATGCAAATTTTAGCAGCAGTAACAACCAATTACGAAGAAGTCACTTTGTGAAGTCGTTTTTGATTTAGTAAGGTTTTCACAGGAATTACGCTTGCTAAAAGACCGATGGTAAATACCACTCCTGAAACAGCCAATACGTCCACCAAATGCAATTCCACGGGATAGAAATCTACCAAACCACCTTGCAGTGGAAAGAAGCCAATATACTGTTGAATGAGAATTAGACTTATTCCCAATCCCATCCCAACAAATGCGCCTAGGCTTGTGATAAGCAAACCTTCGTAAAGGAATACGCGCTGCACATCTTTGGCAGTTTGACCAAGAGATCGCAGCAGTGAAATATCTTTTTTCTTGTCAATTATTAGCATGGTGAGACTGCCGATGAGGTTAAAGGTTGCAACAATGAGTATGAAGCTTAAGATGAAGAAGGTGACCCACTTTTCAGTGGCGTTGGTTTTGAAAAGTACATCGTTCAGCTCCATTCGAGTTTTCACTTCATACTTTGCACCGAGCATATTTTCAAGTTTTTCCTTAACTAAAACGGCATCAGTTCCTGACGTTAATGTCATATCTAAAAAGGAGGCCTGATTTTCATATTGCAGCAAGTTTGAGGCAAAATCAAACGGAACATAGAAATAGGTATAGTCAAATTCTGGGTTTAGAGAAACAATACCCATGGGCACTATTCGCTCTTGAATGAACTTGCTTTCTGGATTAAGGGAGTTGGCACCATCGCGTTTTGCTGCGAACACTTTGATGCCGTCATAGCCATCGCTTATGAAAAGATTTAGATTATCGGCTATTCCATAACCTAGGAGAGCTCTTGGATATCCATTCCAAGTAATGCCTATCTCACCTTCCACCAAATGCTCTTCTAATCCCAAATAAGGTAGATAAGATTCTGAAACTCCTCGCAGAGTGACGATTGATTGTTGATCTTTAAACTGCAAGAAAACAGTTTCTTCCAGCGTTGGAGCAATAGCTTCTAATTCATCCCAACGAATAATATCATCCAAGTTCACGGAGTCTAAAGACAGAGTTTTGCCTTTAGCAGGAGCGATTCTAATGTCTGGGTCAACGGAAGTATAGAGGTCCGCAACTAATGTTTCTAGACCGTTGAAAGCACTCAACACAATGATCATTGCCAAGCTCCCGATGGCAACACCAGCAGCAGCAATCCCAGAAATTATATTGATCACATTGCGGTTACCTTTTGAAAAAAGGTAGCGTTTTGCAATGGAGAAACTGAGGCTCACAGAATTCTACTTTAACAGTTCATCAATGCGTTGCGCATACTCCATGGAATCATCATGATAAAAACGCAGTTCTGGCATAACTCGAAACTGATTTTTCACCCTTTGATTCAAGGTGTGACTGATTTCATGAATGTTGGTATTGAGGTTTTCGACCAAAGCTTTCGGGTCTTTGGTAGGGAAGGCGCTCACATATACTTTGGCATAACCCAAATCGGGGGTGATACGCACAGTTGTGATAGAGATAATATTACCTTGAGATAGGTGTTGAAATTCCTTTTGAAAAAGCATTCCCAATTCCTTCTGCAGAAGTCTTGAAACCTTTTGTTGTCGTACACTTTCCATTCAGCAAAAGTATTAAATGATGTCGCCTAAACCATCAGACTTAATTTTGCGTCTTACCTTCGAATTAAATTGCTTAAAAAGCTACACTATGAGAAAATTGCTACTTCCTTTTTTGTCTGTTTTGTTGAGTCTGCCATTAGCAGCACAAATCACAATTACTCAAGCTGATTACGGTCAGGCTGGAGATAGTCTTACAATAGGAAACGATTTAAATCCTCCAGCAGGATTAAATGTAGGAGGAACAGGACTTCAAACATGGGATTTCACATCTCTATCTTTAAGTAATATCAACTCATTGAATTTTGTTGACCCGGCTAACACCATAAGTGGAAGTCAGTTTCCGAATGCTGACTTGGCGATAGAAAGAGCTGCAGATACGCTATTTTTTCAGTCATCAGTTTCTTCGTTTTTATTGGACGGAGTTTCAGGTTCTGGTTTTGGACTGGGAGTAAACATAGTGGCGAATTTCAACCCAAATTCAACCCAAATCGAGTTTCCCTCGTCATTGGGTTCGACCCTTATTGACACGGCTGTTTTTGATACAATCGTGGATTGTGATGTTTTTGGGTTTGGAGGTGTTTGCGATTCTGCACGCTTAAAAAGAACATTAATTGGAACTGGTTCTATTGATGCTCATGGAATGGTTAGTACTCCGGGAGGAACATTTGAAAGTGTTCGACAATATTTTAGAGAAGACAATACAGATACTGTTTGGATCAAGGTGCCACTTTTCGGATGGACGCTTTTTAATGATTCTTTATCTACCAATCATAACTATAGATGGATGGCCAATGGAGAAAAATGGCCTGTTTTGAGTGCAGTGGCGGATGCTCCAGGAGGAGATATAGTTTCTGCTGAATTTATCATTGGTGCTCAAGTATTGGCATTTGCGGATGGTGTTTTTGGTCCTTCGTGTAATGGAGGCTGCAACGGTTCTGCATCTGTATTCGCTATTGGAGGCGTTCCACCATATACTTACACGTGGTCTACAGGAGACAATACAGCCACTGTTTCTGATTTGTGTGCTGGCTCTTATACCGTTACAATTGAAGATAATGATACGGGTTCTTATGTGTTGAATGTGGAAGTCAATGAACCATCGGCACTTGTTATTGCTGGGGCTGTTCAAGGTTCAAACACAGGATCAGATGGAGCGATTGATGTAACAGTATCAGGAGGAACTGGCGCATATTCTTACGGATGGATTGGCCCGGATTCATTCGCGGCATCTACAGCCGATCTTTCAGGTCTTGCTCCTGGTGTTTATACTCTCATGGCCGCAGACGCCAATGGTTGTGGAGCTACACAAGATTTTACAGTTATTCTTACGGGTGTCGAAACCATCGGTGAAGCGGGATTCAGAGCTTATCCAAACCCAGCAAACGAAGAGATTTATCTTACAAGCAGCGCAGTAATTCAACGCTATAGGATTACCGATTTGCTCGGCAATGAGGTAGTTATTGCATCGCCAAATGCAGTAAGCACACAGGTTTCTACTTCTCAGCTTTCTGCAGGGATTTATATTATTGAAGTGGCTACCGCCCAAGGAACATTTGTCAATAAGATTACAATCAGGCATTGATATAAAATGGAATCAAAACTGACTCAGATCAGTTTCTAATACTTTTAGGCGAGGCACTTTTGTGACCTCGCTTTTTTATGGACAAAGCCGAACAAATCAAATCATGTTTCCATTGTGGTGAAGACTGCAATGATGGTGTCATTTTGCTTGATGACCATGACTTTTGCTGTCATGGCTGCAAGACAGTATATACGTTGCTTAACGATACTGGATTAATTAGCTATTATGAAATTGACAAAGACTCACCAGGCTCAACCATAAAATCTAATCACACCAATAAAGAC
Organism: uncultured Flavobacteriales bacterium; assembly: GCA_905479105.1. Classification (GTDB taxonomy): domain Bacteria; phylum Bacteroidota; class Bacteroidia; order Flavobacteriales_G; family Salibacteraceae; genus SHAN690. Next base: position 481,718 of record CAJQLE010000001.1, on the reverse strand, counting down.
TTTCTTGATCTTGAAGAAGTAAAACGACAGTTCATAGATTTTACAGAGGGGAGTAGAAATAAAGTCACCCTTTATTTACCATCAATTCATTGTGCTGCCTGTATTTGGCTGCTTGAAAAGATGGAGCAACTCAATCCAGGAGTCTATCGTTCAGAAGTGAATTTTTTAAGGAAAGAGGTCACGATTCATTTCAATAGTGATGTCGTTTCGTTGAAAGAGCTTGTCATTTTGTTGGAAGACTTGGGGTATCCTGCTGATTTACAGCGCGATCGTACCAAAAGAGAAGGAAGTAAGGAAAGCAAGAAACTATTGCTCAAATTGGGTGTCGCGGGCTTTGCTTTTGGCAATATCATGCTTTTCAGTTTCCCGGAATACCTATCGCTTGATGATGCTTCCTTAGATAGCTTTAAAGTGCTCTTTAATTACTTGAATTTAGGCTTGGCCATTCCTGTGCTTTTATACTCTAGTGTTGATTTTATAAAGAGCGCATGGAAGAGTTTGAAAGTTAGGTTTTTGACCATTGACGTGCCAATTGCACTCGGAATAATCACACTTTTTGGCCGCAGTGCGTTTGATATTCTCAGCGGATCAGGACCCGGTTATTTTGATTCATTTGCTGGTCTTGTATTCTTTCTTTTGGTAGGTAAATGGTATCAAAGCAGAACCTATGAGGCATTGGCTTTTGATCGTGATTTCAAATCGTATTTTCCAATTGCGGTCAATAGAATTAAAGATGATAAAGAGGAAGTCTGCATGTTGGAAAACATAGAACAAGGCGATCGATTGCGATTACTCAATAACCAAGTTATTCCTGCTGACGCTATTCTTATTAAGGGAATCGCTTCCGTAGATTACAGTTTTGTAAATGGAGAAAGTGATCTCGTAGAAAAACGAGAAGGCGATTACTTATACGCTGGAGGAAGGCAAACAGGAGGAGCTATTGAGGTGGAGGTGATCAAGGAAGTTTCACAGAGTTACCTCACAGGACTTTGGAACCAATCAACATTTAGTGAGCAAGCCGATGAAAAGCGATTTTCTGCCTTGATTGATCGGGTGAGCCGGTATTTTAGCATTGGAATTTTAAGCATCGCTTTGCTCACATTGGCTTTTTGGCTTTGGGCAGATCCTACAGAGGCATTTGATGCGTTCACGGCAGTGCTGATCATTGCATGTCCATGTGTATTGGCATTAAGTATGCCGTTTGCCTCCGGCAATGTCTCGCTTATCCTCGGGGAGCTTGGCTTCTTTGTCAAGAATTCCTCTACAATCGAGCGGATGGCGAATACCGATACTGTGGTGTTTGATAAAACAGGCACGCTAACCAAATCACATACTACGAGTGTAAGATTTGAAGGTAAAATTCTATCACAGGCACAAGTGGAGATGATCAAGTCTGTTGTTTCAAATTCTACTCACCCATTGAGTGTGGCGATCCGAGATCATTTAGCTGGTCCAATTAAAATGGTTGACCAGTTTGAAGAAGCGGCAGGAAAAGGTATCAAGGCAATAGTAGGTGATAGGAAAGTCTTGCACGGAGCACTTTCACTTATGCCAGATAGTGTCACTCAAAAATTACCAGAAGGAGCCTTCAATGAGTCAGTGGTGCACGCCTGGATTGATGACGCTCATCAAGGATATTTTTTAATTGAGAAAGAAATTAGAAAAGGAATTCCTGACTTAGTGCGAGAGTTACAAGTCAATGCTGAGACTTATTTGCTCAGTGGCGATCATGAAGGTGAGCGTGAAAGGATGGAAAAAAATTTCAGGAAAAATGCGACCATGCGATTCAAGCAATCCCCGATGGATAAGCTTGACTTTATTCGAGGCTTACAGAGCAACAATCATCAAGTGATCATGCTTGGTGATGGATTAAACGATGCAGGCGCTCTAAAAAAAGCTGAAGTGGGTATTGCAGTGGCTGACGATGTGTTTAGCTTCTCACCGGTTTGTGATGCCATTTTGCAAGCAGGTCGCTTAGCTCAATTGGCAGACTTTCTAAGGTATATTAAGCGAAGTATCAACATAGTTAAGATGAACATTGTGATTTCCCTTCTATACAACGTTGTTGGGTCGTTCTTCACAGTTCAAGGACTACTCACGCCAATCGTGGCGGCTATTCTGATGCCACTTAGCTCAGTGACAGTGGTTGCATTTGTGAGTTTTCTAACGTCAGCTATTCGGCCAAGAGGCTGAATACTATCATCCTGCCATTATTGTCTTCGAAATGGCAGAGGCATCCTCCATCTTCTTGAGCGTTTTTTCTAGCTCTTTGGTGTCTTCTCGTTTTGTAAGTGCCTTTATTTGGTCTTGAAGACGAATCACCTCATCCAATACAGTCTGGAACCCACGTAAAGACTCTACCGTGAGTTCATCCATTGCTCTGCGCTCAATAAAGGCTCTAGTTTCTTGGTGAGCCGACAATAGTTGCTTTTTCTCAAAATCTAATGCAATGATTGACGCTTCATAGAGGTGATTCTTTTTACCGTAATAATCTTCAGCGGCTAACATTTTTTCGTTTCCCTTCCACAACTCATAGCGTGAATTAATAACGGTGATAAATTGCTTTTTCTCTTCTTCCACTTTAAGAAATTCATTGATGACGGCTATTCTTTTGTTTGCGAAGGATTCATTTTTAATGGCTAGTGCTTCTTTGTAGAGAGGAAGTGCTTGACGGTAATTTTTTTGATCGTATTGAATATTGGCAACATTGATTTTAGTGTCATAAGCTTTTTGAATGGACAATTGTTTTTCGTACTCCTTCTTGCCTTTTGGTGTTTCCTTCCAATCGATGATTTCTGCATTCATTTCCAACACCTTTTTGCTCACCATTTCGCCTTTTTTGATGATTCCATTTGGAATTGAGGCGTTGTACTCATTGGTTATATTAACTGGCGTTAGTTCTGTCCAAACTTTGAAAACCTCCTTGAGTATGGGGTGATCTATTGTTTTAGACTTTGAGCCGTACTTCTTATCATCAACAATAGAAAAGGAGTCAAGTCGATCGAGGTTAATGAAAAATGAATTCAAAAAGTCTACTTCGTTGACTGTTTCTAACACCTCGCCTTTTGTCATATTGTGAAAGCTTCTGTAAGCCATTACACCATGCTGAAACTTCATTACATCTTTAAATTCCTCGTCAATACCATTGGTGTAATTGATGTTCCAATCTCCATCCATGAGCCCTTTAGCATCAAAACTCCCTGTAATGTTGAGTTTTTTAATGTTGACGGAAATCGGGTTTTCGAAGGTGAATTTAAACGGACCGCGGAATTGATTTTTAATGAAGGAAGCCTGAACAACCTTTACTTCATGATCATCAGCATTACTGCGTATGCGCTGCGTCCAAAGGCCAGATTTTTGACCTTCCAGATAGTTTCCTATGATACTTTCAGTAAGTCCAGTATCAACCATAGATTTAATGGTGTATCCCCATGCTAGATGCTTTTTATCATTGATGAAATTACCAGTAATAAGGATTTCATTTTCACTATTTCGTGTTGGGATATCCCTGATTTCCTTGTATTGGAATTTTCCGCTCAGAAGACGCTGCTGCATGTCACCTTGAACATACTCGTAGGTTGCTTTGCCAGATTCATATTCGCCCTCGAAAGTAAGAGTGCCTTGGGCAAAACTGCCATTAGAATAAGCGAACGAGAACAGAAGTAGTAAGAATATCAATTTCTTCATAGCGAGAGATTAGTTCCCTCAAAAATAACCACAGCTATTGGATTCTTAGTTCTTTGGCAGATTGTTTGCCTGCCAAAGATGTCTTTGATTGTGATAGATGACAAAACGAAACGTAGTTCCTAGTTTGAACTTAATGAGGGGTAGAGTGATCTTGGTTTTAACCTTTTCAAGATGAACAGATGAAGCCAAGTCAAGCAATCTGAGCATTCCTTCTTGTTGTTTTATAAATCGGTCAATGGTGGCGATACTTAAATCAGAATTTATGGGATTCTTGTCTTTGAATGTGCTCATTTTTATCACTTTATCATTTTTTGGAAGCATATCTTGAACAGTTTTCTCACCAAACCAGCCACTTTTGAAATTAGGATCCTGATTTATTTTTTCTCCGTCAATAATGCAAGACTCAATCTCAGGCGAGTAAAAATCTCCGTATAAATTGAGGTGCTCCAGACACTCAAGAACACTCCAAGAAGTAGATGATGATTTCTGATTAAGACGTTCAGCGGGGAGTTGCTTAAAAGCTTCAGCTTCTTTAATTAATTCTGAAGTTCTGGCCTTTAAATCTGCAATTAGTTCTATTTGTTTCATAAGGCCAAAAGTCAAGCACCTTGATTTTATAAAGCTTGATTCAAATCAAGAATTAAGAATTCTGCTGAGTGTTTCAGGAGTCATACGGAGGTAAGATGCTATGTATTTAGCAGGAATTTCCTGAAAAACTTGAGGACTTCGTTTTAATACACGTTGTATGCGTTCATGCGGAGACGAGGTGAGTAAGTCGAGCTCTCGCTCCATTTGCTGAGCAGCCAACTGTTCGAGTGAGGTTAAATAAAATGACCGCAATTCTGCAGAGGTTTCTATTGCTTTGAAAAACGATCACCTTGAATATGCGGTAATTTCTGTTTTTCTAATGGCTTGTAAAAACAACTCTGATGGCTGTCCATTGTAAAATGAAGGAATAGAAGTGATCAAAGAACCTTTATATCCAAACCGTATTGTATGCTCTTCATGGTCTGACACATAAAAAGCATGAATTGCTCCTGAGTGGATATAATAGATGTGACTTTCTACTTCTCCTTGTCTTAATAAGAATTCGCCTCTATCAATTATTAATGAACGCCTTTGGATGTTCGAGAAGCCATTTAAGAGCTCATGTAAGGTCACTATTTCCTCCATGCAACGTTTACTACTGTCCTGTGGTAACGAATTTAGTGCGTGATGAATGGTTGGGAGTGCTCACTAATATTGTGTAGACGCCAGCACCAAGAGCCTCACTCGAGATGGACTGTGATGCTATACGATTCATACCCACTCTCAGTGAATGGTTAAATTGACTTACAACTCTACCATTTATATCAACGATGCTGATAATAGCATCACCGCTTATCCCTGACTCTATCGTAACAATGGACTGTTCTCCAACAGGATTAGGAAACACTTTCGTTTTTAGTGATATGTTTTCTGAGAATGAAATTCCTTCTGGCTCTGTCGGAGGAAGAGAGTCGACTGTGTCGTTGTTTTCAATAATAATCCTTAAGCTGTCCATTACAACAGGCGTTATTGGGCGGTTTTGTGCGTTCACAGAAACGTTCCCTATGTCTTCTACAATATTGAAGCCTTCAATTACCATTCCAAATACAGGATGCTTTGATGTCAAAGGAGCTTGATCGAAATCAAGGTAGGTATTGTTAACTAAATTGATGAAAAATTGACTTCCCCCGCTATTTGGTTGGCCTGTGTTAGCCATAGAGATTGTCTTTTGAATATTGCTTAAAGTTCCTGTTGAGTCAAACTCATCTTCAATTGTATATCCAGGACCGCCAGAGCCAGTTCCTGTTGGATCACCTCCCTGAATCATAAAATTATCAATAACACGATGAAAAATGATTCCATCATAATAACCCTGCTCTGTCAGATCAAGGAAATTCCCAGAGGTGATGGGCGTAAGAGAATCAGACATTTCAACTGTAAATTCTCCCATGGTGGTGTAGAATCTGATTTGCGTTTGAGCATTTACAGCCAATGAAGAAATAATGAGTAATAGAATAGGGGTAACGTGTTTCATAGTGTAGGAGTTAGTTCGAAGCTAATTTAGGTTTTTATATCAAATAGCACTTATACTGCTAAAGTTCAACTTGCACCTTGTATTTATCAAGCTTGTGCAGGTGCTTCTTGAGATCGAACCCTTCATGCCCGTATTCGGTTGATCGCTGCTTTTTAACGCGCATTCGCTCTATGCTACGTAAAAATCTACGGACATCTTCAGCTGTTTCCATGATCAATCCTGGAATTTCAGCATTATTCCCATCGTCATCCATTGCTACCATTGTGAAATAGCTGGAATTGCAGTGTTTAACAGCTCCGGTTTTAATGTTTTCAGCTTCCACACGAATGCCAACAACCATTGAGCTGTTGCCTACATAATTTACCATTGACTTCATTGAAACGAGTTCTCCTACTTCAATAGGAGCCAAAAAGTCTACCGTGTTCACAGAAGCGGTCACGCAGTAATTCCCAGAATGTTTTGATGCACATGCAAAGGCAACTGAATCCATCATCGACAGGATATATCCTCCATGAATTTTTCCACTAAAGTTTGAATGAGACGGGCTCATGAGTTCTGAAATGGTTACCTCAGAATCAAGTTTGTGTTTGAATTTTAGTGCCATGGCAGAAAGGTAATTATTACCATGCCAAGTGCAGATTATTCAATTATAATTTCTTTCACACGGCCCACTTGACCGTCTTCCAATCGCACCTTAATTCCATGAGAGTGGGATGGAGATTTAGTCAAAATGTCTTGAACAAAACCATGCGTTAACTCGCTTGATCGTTGATCTTTTTTAAGCACTATTTGAACCTCACTGCCTACTGAAATATCTGCACGTTGCTGTCCGTTCATCATTCTATGGTTACAGTATTGGTTTCAAATTGAATAGTGTCTCCTGGTCGAAGCTTCTTGCGTTTTCTTAGCTCAACGTCACTATTGACCTTAACTAAGCCTTCTTCTATTACTTGATGCGCTTCACCTCCCGAAGAAACAATGCCTAATATTTTTAAAAGATGATCCAGTTGAATGTGGTCGTAACCTTCTGTTAGAGAAAACTTATGTTGAGTCATAGAATTGAACTTGCCGACAAAGATGAAAAAAGGCAGCAGCGGATTCTAATTGAGGGTCAATTAAATCGAGACTATGATGCTACCAGTGATTAAAACAGGCTGATAAATATCAGCTTTTCATCAGACCGAGGTCATTAAACGAATATTGGCGGGGACGCACCTTTGTCTCCAACAAAAAACCTACATCAGATGAGTGTCATGATATTACATATAGTAGTCAGCCTAATTATTGCCTTAGGATTTCTGGGAGCATTTATTTGGGCGATTAAAACCAATCAATATGATGATGACTATTCGCCTTCAGTGCTCATCCTATTTGATGACCAAGAATCTAAAAATCAAAAACCTTAATCTATGGAAATGGAAATGTTAGCACGATGTCTTGTGGCCCCCCGCCTGCTTGACAATCAAAATAAAGAGAATTTTAGCTCCGCTCACAGATTCAGCATTTGAAACTTGGGCGTCTTCGGCTCCATTTGCGGCTCCGGACCAAGTGCTCCAATAGTTTCCTGTTCCGAAAGCACCAATGAAGTCTCCAGCGGAGTAAGATTCAAAATCATCTACCCAATTTGTTTGGCTAATAGAAGTTGCGGCAACTAGCAGACTAGCTGCCAAAAGAAGAGGCTTTTTCATATTTGGTAAGTTAAGTTTGATCGAATATAGCTCATTATTGAGCTTTCGAATATTGAAGGACGTATTATTTAACCAACATTTTTTGGCAAAAAAAAGGGCGCCCAATTGGGCGCCCTTTTTATGTTTAGTTAAGTTAACTCTTACTTAGTAATCATGATTGACTTCTTGAAGCTGTATCCTTCACTTGTTCCAGTGATGAAATAAGCACCTTGAGGAAGCTCATTCACGCTAATTTCAGTTCTATTTCCACTGAATTGATTCATAGTTGGCATAACAGTTCTTCCCATTACATCAACAATAGCAATAGTCATTTCTGAAGCTTCTTCACCAAATTCAATTGTAAGTAGGTCAGTGGCAGGGTTTGGATAAACCGAAACTCCAGCTGCACCCTTAAGAGAGTTCACACCTGCTGGTTCAGCACATTCGATGCATTGCTCCCAACATACAACGTCTAGCTCAAGATCAGTTCCGTCTAGCATTAAGAATCTGTTAGTGAATTCGCCAGTAGTCTTAGTACAAGCAGAACCTGAAGTTAGGCTTTCTTCGCCCGTCCAGTTATCATAAGAAAATTTGTATTCGATAGAATCTCCAAGAACTTCATAAGTTCCTTCCCAGATACCATCGCCATCACCATCAGCAAGTACATTACATGATCCACACCATCCGTTGAAAGTACCATTCACTTCAGGAGTAGTAAATGCAGCTGCTGTGTAGTAGTTCATATCCACCTTGAAAGTAACCATTTGAGATGTTTGAGCTGGAGTATAGTCCCAGTTTACATCATCAATGTAAAAATCATGGTTACCATCTAAAGGGTATATGTCCATACCTGCAACTTGATTGATGTTTGCATTTGCAAAATTGGCAATCTCGGTTCCGCCCCATGAAATAGACCATACATTGTTGTCAAGATCAACATCAATATCAATGGTAGCCCATTGGTTAGCACTTGGAAATCCAACTCGTGCATAAATAGCAGTACCATCATCAACTTGAACCGTATCATCTATTAAAGCTACTTGAAGAGGAAAAGAAGTTCCAATTGCAGAGTTACCCTGTAAATTAAAGTAGAAACCACTATCAGCGTAGATGGCCATATCTAAATGGAAGGTTCCGTCAGCATATTCTCCACCAAAGTCTAGAACAACATCATGTGGTCCTCCACCTGGTGCTCCATCGAAGTAAATAGAATTGTTGCCACTTTGTGCTTGACCAGCAGACACTTGAACATCTTCTGCGGTTCCTGCACCAGAACCAGACCATGTGGTCCAACCACTGCCTGCTCCGACAACGCCCATGTAGTCGCCTACAGTATAAGAATCAAAGTTTTCGGACCATTGGCCGAATGAAACGAGTGCAGCGCAAAGACTCGCTGCTAAAAGAGTAAATTTTTTCATAGTTTGTTGTTTTTATAACTTAAAGGTACGTTAAATATTAAATGACATGTAACATATGGTAAATTTTTTTGTATTAGAAAAAAGCCTTGTTGGTGGGATTGAGTCAGGTAACTGATTTTCTATATTGACGTCCATATAGCCTGAGTCAAGGGTCACCGTTTCGAAAAATGCAGTTCCATCAACCGTCAAGGGACCAAAAGCTAGATTGGAAATGGGCGGTATCGGAGAATTACTGCCATTAGAGTTGATAATAAATTGGCCTATGATCCCTCCTCCTTCTTCAGCAACTTGACCTGCGGATACAGAGCGAATGGCAGACCGAGGGGAATGGGTAAGACTTTTGAGTTTTGCTGTTTGGTTAAACTCTCTCGTTTCAAGTTCTTGAAACGAACTCAGAGCTGCTGAGTAAAGCGGGTTTCGGTATACCAATGAGACAAAACCATTATCAGCAGTTTCTCTTAAAGTGTCTGGAACAATTTGGTTGATTGTTAGTTTCGTAGTGGGAAAAGGAGTTAATATTTCGTTTTCTACAATTGGGCGTTCAAATTTTTCTTCTTCAAGAAAAGGATATGACTGCCAAAAGCGCGATGGATGCGAGGTAAATTCTGTTATTCAAGAACTTAATTATCACTCAAACGTGATTCTTAAAAAGACAAGTACTGGCGCATGTAAAAGCTGTAAATAACAGCTATTTTTGACGCCAAGTTTAACAGTTTGATGAGTGTTACCCGCATCAGGTAATTAGAAGGTTTGCTGTGAGCATTGAAAAATAATCGAATGACTAAAGTTACAGAGAAGAAAGAAGACGTCATAATCCTATTCGCAGGTGATTCTGGAGATGGGATGCAATTGACGGGAAGTCTTTTTACAAATACATCGGCACTCTATGGGAATGACATAAGTACATTCCCTGATTTTCCAGCGGAAATCCGAGCACCTCTAGGCACAGTAGCTGGGGTTTCTGGTTTTAAGTTGCACTTTGCTAGCGTTGATATTTTTACTCCTGGAGATGATGTTGAGGTGCTAGTGGCAATGAATGCGGCAGCACTCAAGGCTAACTTGCATCAACTGAAAATTGGCGGAACGATCATTGCAAATACTGCGGGGTTTGATAAAAAGAACTTGCGGTTGGCTAAGTATGATAATGAGCAAAGTCCACTTCTTGATAAGTCCTTAGATAAGTTTAGGGTTATTGAGCTAGATGTTTCTAAAATGACGCGTGAAGCGCTAGTTGATAGTGGATTGGGAACGAAGGAAGTAGATCGATGTAAGAATATGTATGTGCTAGGGTTTTTATTCTGGATGTACAACAGAACCTTAGAAAACACAGAAACCTTCATCAAGGAAAAATTTGCCAAGAAGCCTGATATAAGAGATGCTAACATTAAAGTACTGAAGTCGGGTTATTTTTTCGGTGATACCAATGAAACGTTCACGACTAGATTTGAAGTGGAGTCTGCTCATTTGCCAAAAGGCGAATACCGGAGTATCATGGGCAACCAAGCCACAGCAATTGGATTAATCGTTGCTGCTAAAAAGGCAAACCTCGATTTGTTTTATGGTTCATATCCAATTACGCCCGCATCAGACATATTACATGAATTGGCGCGGCATAAAAATTACGGAGTTAAAACATTTCAAGCTGAAGATGAAATTGCGGCAGTTTGTGCTTCCATTGGCGCCAGTTATGGTGGCGCAATAGGCGTTACAGCTTCTAGCGGCCCCGGTATAGCATTAAAAGGAGAAGCGATAGGATTGGCCGTAATGCTCGAAATTCCTTTAGTGATTATAAATGTTCAACGAGGAGGGCCATCCACTGGTCTTCCCACCAAAACTGAACAATCAGACTTAATGCAGGCTATCAACGGGAGAAATGGTGAAGCACCTTTAGTTGTGATTGCTCCTCATTCTCCGTCAGATTGTTTTCATACAATAATTGAAGCTACTCGAATTTCAATAGAGCATATGGTGCCGGTGATGTATTTAAGTGATGGATTCATTGCCAATGGTTCTGAGCCTTGGAAATTCCCGGCTGCCGAAGATATTAAGGAGATCAAACCAAATTTTGCAGATGCTGAAAAGTCATTGGAAGACGGGGCATTTTATCCATACGCAAGAGATGAGCGCTTAGTGCGCGAATGGGCTACTCCTGGAATGAAAGACTTACAACATCGTGTTGGTGGTCTTGAAAAAGACTTTAAATCGGGAAATGTGAGCTATGACCCAGCCAATCATGAGAGAATGGTGAAGGTTCGTCAAGAAAAGGTTGATAGAATCGCTGACTTTATCCCCGAGCAGAAAATTGAACAAGGCGAAGATCAAGGTGACATACTTGTAATTGGATGGGGATCAACATATGGAGCATCCCGAACAGCGGTTAGAGAATTGATTAACGAAGGACATAAAGTGAGTCAAGCGCACATAAAGTACCTAAATCCTTTTCCAAAGAATTTGTTTGACGTAATGAAGAACTTTGATAAGGTTTTGATTCCTGAGATCAACAATGGCCAATTGATCAATTTGATCAACGCGAAGTATGACTTAAGGGCAATTCCGTTTAATAAAATCAAAGGCTTGCCGTTTACATCCCGTGAAATAAAAGAGAAATTGCTTGAGCTTTTGAGCTAAAGAAAGAAAACATGACCAAGACCAACGATATACAAGTAAATCTTACGGCTAAGGACTTAGCGACTGACCAAGATGTTAGATGGTGCCCTGGCTGTGGAGATTACTCTATTTTAAAGCAACTCCAATCCACTCTAGCTGAAGCTAATATTTCAAAGGAAGACACCGTTTTTGTAAGCGGAATAGGCTGTTCATCGAGATTTCCATATTATATGGATACGTATGGTATTCACTCCATTCATGGCCGGGCAACTGCCTTGGCTAGTGGATTAAAAGCTTCAAGACCTGATTTAAGTGTTTGGATTATTACGGGTGATGGGGACTCATTATCAATCGGTGGAAATCACTTGATTCACCTCTTAAGAAGAAACTTTGATGTCAATATTCTCATGTTTAACAATGAGATTTATGGATTGACCAAAGGACAGTATTCACCAACATCACCAAAAGGGCAAACAACAAAGTCGAGTCCGATGGGATCTTTGGATCATCCTTTTAATCCAGCCGCATTGGTACTGGGAGCCAGTGCAACATTTGTAGCTCGATCTATGGATCGCGATCCAAAACACATGCGTGAAATTTTAAAGGCTGCAGATTCACACAAGGGTACTTCGTTTATTGAGATATATCAGAATTGCAACGTCTTCAACGATGGTGCTTTTGAGGTGTTTACGGATAAAGGAACGAAAGCTGATAATGTGATTTTGCTTGAAGAAGGTCAACCATTGATTTTTGGTGCTGACTCTGATAAAGGAATTCGATTTGAGGGGATGAAGCCGGTGATAGTTTCTTTGAGTGACGTCAGTAAGGACGACTTATGGATTCATGATTCTAAAGATGAAACAAAAGCTTATTTCTTATCGAAGATGTTCGATGAACCTGGATCAGAAGGGGCTATGCCTCGTCCGTTTGGGGTTTTCTATCAAGAAGACCGCTTTCGATATGAAGAGGCAATGAATGAACAAATTGATCGGGCAATTAGCTTGAAGGGAAAAGGAGATCTTGATAAATTGATTCGAGGTTCTTCGACTTGGAAAGTGTAACAGGAATCTAAAACAACTACTTTAATTCTGAAGGAATCTTGCAAACGGGTACAGGCTCCATTTTGTGATTATTAGCGCGATGCAAATTGTTATAGATGTTTAACACGACCTTTTGACGATCGTCCAGTGTTTCTTGATCACCGTTAAAATCCATTGCCCATTCTAATTCAGCATAGCTTGCGCCAATCTGATCTTCGTCTGTTCGGTCATCCCCCCATAAACCATCCGTAGGAGGAGCTTTCATGATTGATGCGCTTACACCGAGTTCTTTGCCAATGGCATAAACTTCCGTTTTTTTCAAGTCGGCTATTGGGCTGAGATCAACGCCACCGTCACCATATTTAGTAAAGAAACCAATCCCGAAATCTTCAATTTTATTTCCTGTTCCTGCGACCAACATTCCATTCAATGCAGCGAAATAGTATAAAGTCGTCATTCTTAATCTGGCTCGAGCATTTACCAAGGCCATATCTCTAGCCTCCAAATTTGTGGCGGGAAGTGAAGCAATAAACGCATCGAAGTTTTTGGTAAGATCAACACTTTCCATTTGCACATTGTCGTGGTTCAATTTCAACCACTCTATGTGATCCATAGCTCGACTCACTTGATCAATTGATTGATGAATGGGCATTTCAAGACATAATACAGGAAGTCCCGTTCTTGCCGCGAGAGTTGATGTCACAGCCGAATCGATGCCTCCAGAAACACCAATTACGAATCCTTTTGTTTTGGCGGATTGGTTATAGCTATAAAGCCAATCTGAAATATGATTTGATACTGCTAGTGCGTTCATCTAAAAATAAATTCCCAAATCAATTGAAATGTAGTTGCTCACGGCAGATTTGTATTCACCCACAATCGCGCGTTTAGTAGCCTCATTTATCGTTGGATTTCCATCAGAGTCAGCAATTAAAATTTTATTTGCCGCAGTTTTTCTGAAAATATTGGTGAAAGTATTATGCCAGCCAATACCAAAGTAGGCATTCGTGTTTCCGCTGAGGTTAAACTCGCCACCTAAGGTTAAGTTTATTCCGAGTCGAAACAGATTGATTCGATCTTGAATGTTGACGTCTTTTTCGTCTGAAGGTCCAGGAATAACGCCTGGCTCCCAATCAAAAGCATCATTGGCAAATGCTCTTGTTCGTATTCCTAAATCAAATCCAATAGCGCCAAAATAGGTCATGTAGCCAATCTCATTGGTTCGCATTTTTAGAAGAATCGGAATATTCACATACTGAAAGCGATAGGTTCTATTCAAGGTTCCAGTAAAGTATGTTGGCGGCAAAGTGTCATTTAGGCCAACATAATTAGAATCTATAGCTTCAATCAACCCACCACCGTTGGTTGCAAGGTTTATTCCGGTGGACAGCAAATAGTTAGGGCTGTTGCTGAATTTGTAATCTAGCATGAGCCCATATCCAAATCCTAGCCGTGATTGCAGTCCAGATTTGTCAAAATCTGAAATATTTGGCGTCATCCAACCTAAATTCGGGGACGCTAATAGTCCAAATCTAACTTTTCTGTCATCCATGTCGCTTTCTTGAGAAAAAACATTTTGAGAAAAAAGTAAACTCAAGAAAAGACTGAGTGTTATTCTTAGTATGATTCCCATAAGCCCAATTACATTTGTTGCAAAATTACGATCTCACTAATGATAAGAAGATTGAAAGGCTCTGCTCTTCAAACATTTCTTTGTTTAATAACGATTGCTTTCTCGGCCCCATCTTGTCAGGAGGTGAATCGTTTGCAACAAGTTGACCCAGAGCAGGTTGAGTGGGTTTTGATAGAAAGAATTGACAGAAGTTGGTTTGAGGTTTCAAGTGAGAACTTCAAAAAGTTGAATGATTCTAACATCGAGGCATATGGTGAAGTCTATCAGCGATACGTTGAGAATGTCTTGCAGCTGGGAAGTGTCGCAGACTCAAACATTGATGTACAGATTGGTCGTTTCGTTTCGGATCCTAGTATTTTGGAAGTTCAAACTCAAGTGTTAAAGACTTACCCCGACCTCAATGATTTGCGCCACGAGCTAACATCGGCATGGAGTTACTATCAGCACTATTTTCCAAGTAAATCAATACCACAGCATATTTCCGTGATAGGAGGCTTTAATACTCCAGCAATTTTGACGGAAAATGGTGTTGGAATCGCATTGGAGATGTTTCTGGGCACTAAAAGCGTGTATTATGATTATTTGCAAATGCCTGTTTACCTGAGAAATAGGATGACTTCAAAACATATTTCGCCTACAGTCATCAAAGGTTGGATAGAGTCTGAGTTTATTGAAGATAATCCAAACGGGACTTTGCTCGAAATCATTATCAATCAGGGGAAGATTTTGTATTGTTTGGATGCCTTATTTCCATTCATGGAAGATTCATTGAAAATCGCATACACAGAAGAGCAGATGGGATGGGCACAAGAACATGAAGAATATGTATGGGCATATTTTATTGATAATGAATTACTATTCTCCACCTTACCCACTCAAATCGCCAAATTCACCAATGACGGGCCCTTCACGGTAGACTTGGCCAAAGAATCACCTTCTCGAATGGGTTATTATATCGGGTGGCAAATTGTAAGGGCTTACATGGATAAGCAAGAGACCATAGACTTAGCTGCATTATTGAAGGAGAATGATGCTCAACACATATTAAATAATAGTAAATACAAGCCGTAGAAATGTCAGAACAAACATCAGAGATTACGTTTAAGATAAAAATGGACGAAAATCAAATTCCAGAATACATCGAATGGGTGGCAAGCGACTCTGAAGAAAAGGGAATTTGTGACGCAGCATTTTTAACCATATGGGATAAGAAGGAGAAAAACACATTACGCATTGATTTATGGACCAAGGACATGATGGTTGATGACATGCAAATCTTCTTTCATCAAATGATGTTGAGCATGAGCGATACATATGCACGTGCCACAGGTGATTCAAAGGTTTCGGCTGAAATGAAAGAATTTGCTTTAGAAATGGGACACAAGATGGGGATCATTAAACCGAATGAATAATTACTACATATTTCATAACGTATGAATTGTGGTGTTGGAGTTCTTATATTCGCAATATATCAAACTAAACATTACATTATGAGACCTTTAAAACTATTCACTTTTACTATTGCTGCTGTCCTTTCGGTGGCTTTTTTATCAAATTGTAATAAGGCTGAGGAGCCAGTTGCTGGATTTACTTATTCGGCAGATGAACTCACCGTTACTTTTTCATCTTCAAGTACGGATGCGGATACTTATGCATGGGACTTCGGAGATGGTGGCACAAGCACTCAAGAAAACCCTTCACACACCTACAGTGCGGCTGGGACATATTCAGTTGAATTAAGTGTTGAGAATGATGAGGGATCTGATTCAGAAACGCAAAGTGTAATAGTTGAATCTCCAGCTCCCGCAGCAGAAAGTCCAGAGCTTTCATTTGGGGATGCAGACGGAGCCGTTTATGCTATAAATACAGTGACAGTAACTGAAACATCTGGTTTTGAAACTACATTAAGAACAGGTGTAGGAGTAGCGTGGTTTGTAGATGGAGGAACTGATTTCGTGAGCGTTGGGGATGTCTCTTTCACACAGTCAGGAGGCCTGAGCGGTTCACTTGATGTAAATCCTAACAACTCTTACACCTACGTTGAAGATGGAATACCACCAATGGGATTTAGTACATCAGGCGGGGTTTTATGGAGTATAGCTGGCGGTAATGGACACTCTCCTGTAAACGGATTATCTAATCAATTTCCTTTTCCTAGCACTAAAAAGATTATTGAAACATCATCTACTATCGATGGAGCTTCTAGTTACACTTTGAATCACGATGGGTCAATCAACAATGCTGATTCAACGTATTATTCGATCTATGGAACTGATGCTAGTTTGCTTAGAAGAGTTGCTGGCTCAACGCCTAGTGTAACTTTTTCCTCAGCTGAAATGAGTACGCTTGGAGAGGGCACCGCGATCTTGCAGATAGCTTCATTTAATATTGCAAACCAGTCTCTTGGTGGCAAGAAATACTATATGGTAAATGAATCAGTAGCAAGCAAAATCGTTACAGTGGAGTAAATTATTTACTTCAAGTTATACTGAAAGCCCTGGCATATTTTGTCAGGGCTTTTTTTTGAATATACCCCAAATAGGGTATTGCCTTGAGTAGCTCCTGCTGATATGTTTGCATTGTTATTTAAAATCAGTCTAAATAAAAATAATGCTCGTATCAAAATTGTTTCCGCTGACTTGTATGGCTTTACTATTGGGGGTTTCTTCTTGTAAGGACGAAGTTCAAATACGCGAGAAGAAGTTTACAGTTCCCTCTACTTATTCCTTTGATAATGTTGATTATAGCGGTCAAATAGCAAGGCTTGATCAATTGGATGAGATGGTTTCATATATTGAAACTGCCATTAAAGCCAAAGATCAAATCGAGTCTGAGGTATTGATGGAAATGTTCTCAAATGCCAATGAAAATGGCGGAGGTAACTTCTCATTTTCTTCTTCGAAGCAGCTATCAGATAAATGTTTTGGCCCACACGTTCAAAAGGTGGAAGCGTACTTTGATCAAATCGAATTGATTAGTACCAGCCAGAATGAAGCGGTTAATGGTGTGGCGGGTTTTTCTGAGAATACTTCGGGAAGCATCCGATTATATGATGAAAATGGGGTGGAATTGTCCGAGATGATTGAGAAAACCATCATGGGTGCTGTATTCTATTATCAAGCAACGGCAGTTTATCTCGATAATGATAAAATGAATGTTGATAATGAGACCGTTGTTGAAGGACAAGGGACAGCTATGCAACACCATTGGGATGAGGCGTATGGTTATTTGGGAGTTTCAAATGACTTTCCTGCAAGTACTGAAAGTTTGAGGTTTTGGGGCAAATACTGTGACAGACGAAATGATTTACTTTCTTCTAATGCATCACTTAGTGAAGCGTTTAGAATGGGAAGAGCCGCAATAGACAATAAGGAATATGATTTGCGTGATGCGGCTATTGTTGAAGTGCGCAAAAATTGGGAAAAGGGCTGTGTTGCCACCATCATTCACCACTTGAATGAAGCGGTGGACAATTTGGGCGATGATCACACCAGAAATCATGTTCTATCTGAAGCGTATGTATTTATTGAATCGTTGTTCTATAACCCAGATAAAATCATTTCCAACAATGAGTTGGATGAAGTGCTGACCAAAATTGGCGCTAATTTTTACGAGGTAAGCGCTCAAGACCTGCAATCAGCTCGCGATCAACTTTCGACCATTTATGAAATGGACAATATTAAAAGCGCATTATAATGTCCATTAAAGCCATTCCCTTCGCCATCATAGCAGCTGTTTTCATGCAAGCATCGATAGGCTGTAAAGACAATAACCCAGGAGAGCCAGTTGGGTCTCCTTTTGCGCGTGAAGACATGCTTAAAGAAATGGCTGAGAATGTAATAATGCCATCTTACAGCAAGCTTCTATCAGATGTTCAGCAGCTCGAAGCTGATTTTGAAATGTTTAAATCTTCGCCTAACCAACAAGAATTTATTGCGGTCAGAACCTCGTTTATCGCGGCTTATGTTTCGTGGCAATCTTGCTCTCCATTTGAGGTAGGTCCAGCCGCAGAAGAAAGCTTGCGTTTGATGCTTAATACTTTTCCATTGGATACATCGCAACTTAAGGCAAATATGGAATCAGGTTCTTATGACCTATTCTCAGCACAAAACAGCGATGCGAAAGGCTTTCCGGCTTTGGATTTCTTATTATTTAGAAATGATAGTCTAGAGCAATTCACTCAAGAAAAGGCACTATTATACTTCGAACAAAATCTTGATTTAATCTCAGAGAAACTCAACACGGTGATTTCTAAATGGAATGATGGTTACGATCAAGAATTTGCATCAAATTCAGGAACTTCTGTAGGAAGCTCACTTGGCCTGATGGTGAATGAACTCAATTTTGATTTTGAGTTATTGAAAAATGCTAAAGTGGCAATTCCACTAGGGCTTAAAACTCTTGGAGTAGCTCAACCTGAGCTTGTTGAAGCCGTTTATTCAGACAAATCGAAAGAATTGCTTTTGGCCAACTTAATTGGCATAAAGAATTTATTTATCGGAGCTGAAGGTCAAGGGATTGATGATTACCTCGATAATTTAGACGCAAAATATGGCAACGAAAATTTGAGCCAAGCCATTATCAATAGGTTTGATAATTGTGAAACTAAAATTAGTGCGCTTAATAGCTCGCTAAAATCTGAGATAGAGAATAATCCATCAGCGGTAGAAGCGCTGCATACAGAATTGCAAAATCTTGTTGTCCTGTTGAAAACAGATATGCCTTCTCAACTCGGAGTGCAGATAACCTATCAGGATAACGATGGGGATTAGACAGGCTATAAATACTAGTCTTTTCAGGCATATTTCCATCGCACCATTGGTAACGTTTCGCGTGGTTTTTGGACTTATTATGCTTGCAAGTATTCTTCGCTTTTGGTTTAATGGGTGGATTGAAGAACAGTATATAATTCCTGATTTCCATTTTAAATATTTCGGCTTTTATTGGGTGCCCAATCTACCTGATTGGGGCTATTATTTAAGCTTTGCTCTTATGGCTTTGTCTGCCCTAGGAATTGCTTTAGGAGCCTTTTATCGCATATCTGCCACCCTCTTTTTTATCCTGTTTACAGGAATAGAATTAATAGACGCGACCTATTACCTCAATCATTACTATTTAGTCAGTGTCATTTCGTTTTTATTGATTTTCGTGCCTGCTCACAGAATGTATTCATTGGATGTGCGCCTTGGATTGATTAAACTCCGTGACTCAGTTCCTGCATTGTCAATTTACTTGATCATGTTTCAGTTGGGGTTGGTCTATTTTCTTGCGGGAATAGCAAAGATTAATTCTGATTGGCTTTTTGAAGCGATGCCACTATCCATATGGCTTCCTGCTCAGGATGATTTTCCGCTGATTGGGTCTTTATTTCAATATAAGCTTACCGCATTTGCCTTTAGTTGGGGAGGAATGTTCTATGATTTATTGATTCCTTTTGTTTTGCTCAGCAGTCGTTTGAGATGGCTGGGTTATTTGGCTGTTATAGGGTTTCATTTAATGACATGGTTTTTATTTCAAATCGGGATGTTTCCATTCATTATGATCGGTGCAACGTTGATTTTCTTTTCTGCTGATTTTCATCATACCATTCATTCTTTCCTTGGAGGCAGGGTGAAGCTTTCCGATTACTCAAGGAAATCCACTTATTTATCAAAGCCGGTTCTTATTGCCGTATCTCTTTTCATCTGTGTGCAAATAGCGCTGCCTTTTCGATACTTGCTTTACCCAGGGAATATGTTTTGGCACGAACAGGGTTATCGATTTGGATGGAGAGTGATGTTAGCGGAGAAAGCGGGGTATGCTCAATTTAAAGTAGAAGATTCTGAAGGGAGAAAAATTCTTATTGATAACAGTGAATTCCTGACGCCCGTGCAAGAAAAGATGATGAGCACGCAGCCTGATTTTATGATACAATATGCCCAATACTTGAAAGCTCATTATTCAAATCTTGGAATGGACGCTGCTGCCGTCAAGGCGGATGTCTTTGTAACACTCAATGGACGCGCCAGCGCTCCTTTTATTGATCCGAACATAGACTTGGCTTCTCAAACGGATAGTTGGTCGCACAAACAATGGATTCTTCCTCAAAAATCAGAGCAGATATGAGGATAATTGCGCTCTTATTTTCCTTGATTTGCTCAGCAACGCTAATGCACGCCCAGAAGTCGGGGTTTGATGTTAATGTTGTCCTTCACAGTAAGTCTTCAGTAGGAGTTGAGGTGTTTTTGGATAATACGGATCAAAGTTTTTTGTCTGATACTAAAGGAAAGATTCAAGTTCGAAATATTGAAGAAGGAGGCCATATTCTCACTGTTTTTGCTGAAGGTTATCAGTCAAAATCATTGGAAGTGAATGCATCAGACGGACTTCCATTTCCGGTTTATAAAGTTGAGTTAGTAAAGATTTCTTATGATCTAAAAGAGATTGAAGTAGTTAATGAAAATCGGTCTTCTTTGGGAATGACGCACCTTAAATACATCGAGGTTGATGGACTGTACGCAGCGAAGAAAAATGAAATTATTCTTCCTGATGAAATGTCCGTTAACAAGTCCACCAATAATAGTCGACAGATATTTTCGAAAGTGGCTGGAGTAAACATTCAAGAAACGGACGCAGGAGGGTTGCAAATGGGAATTGGTGCACGCGGATTAGATCCTAAGCGGACCACAAACTTCAATACGAGGCAAGACGGTTATGATATTAGCGCTGACGCACTTGGGTATCCAGAGAGCTATTATACTCCAGCTATAGAAGCGGTCGAAAAAATTGAGTTGGTTCGAGGTGCCGCTTCCTTGCAATATGGAACTCAGTTTGGAGGCTTGCTAAATTTTAAGATGAAACGAGGCAATGCAGACAAACCGCTAGAAATCATCAGTCGACAAACAATAGGAAGCTATAACTATTTAGGGTCTTTTAATAGCATTGGAGGTTCTGCTGGGGAGTGGAATTACTATGGTTATTTTCTCCACAAAGAAGGTTCAGGGTGGAGGCCAAATACCGATTTTATAAACAACGGATTCTACGCGCAAATAGGCAGAAAGCTTGGATCTAAGTGGTCGGTAGACCTTGCTTTTACACATAATTATTATAATACACAGCAAGCAGGAGGTTTAACTGATCGTCAATTCGAAGTTGATCCAAGCGTGAGCCTGAGAGATCGAAATTGGTTTCAAGTAAATTGGAACGTAGCTAGCGCGACCATAAACGGCCAACTTTCAAAGAACCTGACCATCAATAGCAAAACTTTCGTGCTCTCAAGTAGTCGGGCAGCACTTGGCTTTTTGGGAAGTATAGCAAGAACAGATACTGGTGGTGCTCGCGACCTGATTTTGGGTGAGTTTAACAATATTGGGAATGAAACGCGATTGATTCAACGCTATAATATCAAAGGAAATCCTGGAGCAATATTGATTGGATCAAGACTTTATCAAGGGGATACTAGAAATCGTCAAGGCAAGGCTGGAGGTGACGATAACCCAAATTATTCATTT
Source organism: uncultured Flavobacteriales bacterium (assembly GCA_905479105.1). Lineage (GTDB taxonomy): Bacteria > Bacteroidota > Bacteroidia > Flavobacteriales_G > Salibacteraceae > SHAN690. Next base: position 460,114 of record CAJQLE010000001.1, on the reverse strand, counting down.
CTGCATCCAGAAGTTCTTGAAGGGTCTGATTTTCGCTTTCCGTCACAAAATGTAGCGCTTTTTACGGAAGTGCTAATTCCTCTTTCTTCATGTTGGTTCCTCACTCCAGGAGCGCGATTTGAGCACATCACAACTCAATCTGATGGATATTATACAGAACAAAATAGGCATCCATTGACGGGTGAATTGTTGAGTCAAAATAGCTATAATGCCTCCACTCAAAGAGAACGAAACATTATCCTGATGGGCATGGGTGTGGCTTGGCGATGCAGAGGGGATATTGAACTTTATGCGAATGCTTCAGAGAACTATCGTGCCATGAATTTCTCTGATATCTATGTCAGTAATCCCAATATCGTGATTGCGCCAAATATGCAAGATGAGAAAGGTTATACTGTCGATTTAGGAGCGAAAGGAAAATTCTTCAGAGAAGTCGTGAGCTTTGATGCAAGTGTGTTTTTAATGCAATACAGGAACCGGATAGGGGAGTCTTTGACCACGATTGAAAATGAAGAAGGAGTTTCTCGAATTGTGAACTACCGCGATAACATAGCTGATGCGCGCTTTATTGGGGTCGAAGTAGTTGAAGAAATTGACTTTACACAATGGTTATCTCCTGATGCAACTTGGCGGCTGACTTGGTTTAACAATATAGCCCTTGTTGACGCGCGCTACGAAAATGCTGAGGTGGAGGAATTCAATGGGAATAGAGTGGAAAATGTACCCGTATTCAATTATAAAACAGGAGTGAACTTTAAGAAAGGAAGATTTGCATCGGGAGTGCAATTCACTTGGATCGGAGATCAGTATACGGATGCAAGTAATGCAGAGTATTTTCCTGATGCCACTGTAGGTGTTATTCCTTCTTATCAAGTGCTGGATGCGAGTATGAGCTATTCTTGGAAGCGAATCAAGTTGGAAGGAAGTTTAAATAACATTTCAGACCAGATATATTTTACAAGAAGAGCGACTGGTTATCCCGGTCCTGGAATTATTCCAGCTCAGCGTAGAATGATGTTTATGACGTTGCAAGTGCGCATTTAATCCTGTCCAATTCAAACTTTCGATCCTTACATTCGTTTTTACATTGTGGGAACCGAAAACATTCATATTATACCTACTTCTGAATGGCTAAAGCCAGACGCTAAGCCATTAATCATTGCTGGGCCATGCAGTGCTGAAAGTGAATCACAGATCATGCAGATTGCAGAGAGTTTTGCAAACTCTGGAAAGGTTCGTTTGATGCGAGCAGGCATTTGGAAGCCGCGTACAAGACCAAATACCTTTGAAGGAATGGGAGCTGAAGCGCTGCCATGGCTTAGAAAAGCGCAAGAACAATTTGGTGTAAAATGGATGGTTGAAGTGGCCAATGAAGAGCATGTTAGATTGGCTCTAGATGCTGGAATTGAAATTGTGTGGATTGGAGCCAGAACCACTGTGAATCCTTTTTCTGTGCAAGAAATAGCCAATGCCCTTGAAGGGGAGGATATTCCTGTTTTTATTAAGAATCCGTTAAACCCAGATTTAGAATTGTGGATTGGGGCATTCGAAAGGTTTTCAAAAGCGGGGTTGAACAAATTGGTTGCTGTGCACCGAGGGTTTAATACTTACCAAGACCATATATTCAGGAATTCGCCAAATTGGGAAATTCCAATTGAGCTCAAGACCAAGTTACCACAACTTGAAATAGTCGTTGATCCCAGTCATATTGCAGGCAAAAGAAACTTGCTTCATCAAGTATCACAGAAAGCCTTGGATTTAGCCTTTGATGGATTGATGATAGAAGTTCATCCAAATCCTGACGAAGCTTTAAGCGACCCTAAACAACAGATCGTACTCTCCAATTTCGATTCGTTTTTAAATGAGTTGGAATTTAGAAAGACACATTTTGTAGACGCTGTAAGCATTGACAAACTTGAGCGATTGAGGTCTTTAATTGATGAGATAGACTACAATTTATTGGAGAACCTGAAACGGAGATTAGACATCGTAGATGAGATAGGACAGTATAAAGCGGATTCTGGAGTAACAGTGTTCCAGCTTGAACGATGGATTCAAATCATACAAGATCGCATGAAATATGGGCAAGAGCAAGGAATGGAGGAGTCGCTGATCAAGGAAATGTGGACTCTCATTCACAATGCCTCCATTAAACGCCAAACTGAAATTGTCAATCGAAATTTGAACGAAAGAGATATTTTCGATGCATGACCTGGCGTCTTGCAATATTAATTTTTTCCATTCTTTTAAGTGCTTATTCAGAGGCTCAAGAGATCAATAATATCAATCCTTTAATAAAGATTTTTGTTGGAGACCCTTTTTACATTCATGAGGTTCTAGAAGGCCAAACGCTAGAAGCGATTGCATCAGCGTATAACGCAAACCTTGAAGCCATAAAAAAGGAAAATTCAGCGCTGACAGATCCTCTTATTATTCGCATCAATATTCGTATTCCCTATACCGATGAGTCAGCTGCTAGAATGATGGAAGTGGCTGCGGAAATGGGGTTGGCGGAGACTACAGGCACAAAGACTAAACGCGAAAAGAAAAAGGACCAAAAAGCCATTGAAGAGGCGACCGAATTGCTGATTCTCGAAGAGGAAGTTAAGAAACCAGTTCCTGATGCAGATGAAGAACAGATTGCGATATTATCTGAACTGTCAAAGACCCTTTCTGAAGGATTGACGGACCTTGAAATATTACAGGAAGAGATTAATGAAAAGCCTGTGTTGGATAAGGAAGGGTTTCAAAAGGAGGAAGTTCTCTTAGGAGAGCCAAAAGAAGCAATCGAGCCAAAAAACACTCCTGTTTCTGCTGTGATTGATGATCGTTTGAAATTGTTTAAAAAGGAAGGGGAAAGCTCCCTTTATTTGAAGGAGTATTTTTTATTACGCGTTAATCCCGAAGGTGTTGTGACAAACCTTAGAGACGAGCGTTCGGAGACCAACTCAAACACCAACTTTCTTGACATGAATGATATAAAAGGGAGATATATTAATGATAGTATTGAATCGTTTCGCGGTATGATTATACCGGTTGGTATAAATGCTGAAGTGAATAGAGTACGGTTTCATGTCAAGGTTAAAAAAGGAAAAATTAAAATCATTGAAAAGTCATTTCCGGCTGAATTTCAGGATTCAAGACAGGGGTATATTGATTTGATTAGATCGTCAAAACCGGTTGAAACATTGCATGGAAAGTTTAAAGTTGTTATTCTTGAAGGAGAGACTTTTATCAGCATTCATGATAAGTTTGAATACAATCCTTTTGGGATCATTTCAGGAACTATGGATGACAGAAAGCTTCTCGAATTGGAGGAATTCAGTGATTATTGAAGTAAGAAAATTAGAAGTTAGTAATGCTGCAAAAACGTTGGAATCATAAGACTTTACCGGAAGATCAAGCTTTGCAAGATCTGATGCGAGGAATCAATGCGAGCGCAGCATTAGCAAGTCTCTTACTTCAACGTGGAATTACCGATTTTGAAAGAGCCAAGTCCTTTTTTAACCCTTCTTTAAAACATCTTCATAATCCTTTTTTGATGAAGGATATGGAGAAGGCCGTCACGAGAATTTCTGAAGCCATCGAAAACGGAGAGAAAATTTTGGTTTATGGCGATTATGATGTGGATGGTACCACTGCTGTTTCCTTGCTTTACGGTTTCTTGATAGAGCATTACGAGAATGTGAGCTATTACATTCCGGATCGTTATGCCGAAGGCTATGGAGTGAGCATGCAGGGAATTGACTTTGCCTACGATAATGGCGTGACGCTTATGATTGCCTTAGATTGTGGAATTAAAGCCATCAATCAAGTTGATTACGCGAATGAAAAAGGAATCGACTTCATCATTTGCGATCATCACCTTCCTGGAAAATCTCTTCCAAAAGCATTCGCCATTTTGAACCCATTGCAATCGGATTGTGAGTATCCATATAAGTCGCTATGCGGATGCGGTATCGGATTTAAGTTGGTTCAAGCACTTTCTCTAACTTGGGATTTAGATAAGGAAGAACCATTAAAATATATCGATTTAGTGGCCATTGCTTCTGCATCTGATATTGTGCCAATGACTGGTGAAAACCGTGTTTTGACTTACTTCGGCATGAAGCTTATGGAAAAGACCTTAAGACCCGGTTTGGCGCAATTACTGGAGGGTGCTGGCTTAGCTCAAGATGGCGCGTTAATTAAAAAAGAGCTGACGGTTACCGATGTGGTCTTTAAGATCGGTCCGCGAATCAATGCCGCTGGAAGAATGAAGCACGGAAGTCTAGCCGTGGATTTACTTATTTCTAAGACTCAAAAACAAGCAGAAGTGCCTGCGGCTGATGTAAATCAAAAGAATACTGACAGACGCGAGGTTGATTTGCAAACACTTGATGCGGCACTAGAAATGATTCAAAGCAATAATGAAATGCAGAGCACAAAATCTACCATGCTTTTTGCGCCTCATTGGCATAAGGGCGTTATTGGTATTGCAGCATCACGCATTCAAGATCACTATTATCGTCCAACTATTATTCTTACCGAATCAAATGGAAAAGCATCTGGTTCAGCGCGCTCTGTTTTGGGTTTTGACGTGCATGCCGCTATTGAAAAATGTTCTGATCTATTGACATCTTTTGGGGGTCATCCCGCTGCTGCCGGAATGACGTTAGAATTAAATTTAATCGATGAGTTTCGAACACGATTCGAAAAAGCGGTCTCAGAGACCATTACCGATGATCAGTTGATTCCATCTATTGAGGTTGATTTAGAAGTTAACCTAGATCAATTGACGATGAATTTTTTCAATCAAATTCAACGCATGGCACCTTTTGGGCCGAATAATATGACACCCGTTTTTGTAACGCATAACCTAAAAGATACGGGAAGATCTAAATGTGTAGGAGATGGGTCTCATCTCAAATTCGAAGTAACTCAGGACGGAGCCGACCATAAAGCTTTTGGTGGAATAGGCTTCGGGTTGGGAGAGCATGAAAAAGAAGTTCAAAAAGGAAGACGGTTTAGCCTCGCCTACTCTCTAGAGAAAAATGAATACAGAGGCCAAACGTCTCTTCAGATAATGGTGAAGGACATCAGGTTTAACGATTGATAAATCGGTAGTTAATTCCCACTCTGAATTGATGGTTTCGATCATCAACCAAGCCAGTATTGAAATACTGATTATCCGTAACATCAAATAAGCCATATCTCAGGTCTGAAGTCAAGTCTAGCTTATGCGTCAATTGGAAACGATAACCTAAAGCACCTGCTACATCAAAATTGGCAAAGCCATCCCGATCAAAAGATTTTGCTCTCGTTGTTTCAGAGCTTGAGTTGTCGACATTGTTCACTTCAGTAGATGGCACGTAACCAACCAAAGGACTAAAGGTCATACCAAACAACACAGAGTGTCTTGCTCCAATGTTATAACCTATTTGAAGAGGAATATCTACGTAAGTAAGGTTTTGAGCAAGCGAATAAACAGCTCCAGCCGGAGAGGTTTGTTCTAGTTGCTTACTTGCTAATTTACTTCGTTCATGAACTATAACTCCTGAAGACACAAACAAACGAGCGTTAATGTGATAAGCTGCGGTTAAACCAACGAACACTCCAATCGAAGGACTTTCACGTTTTTGATTCACGTTTTTCAGTCCATTTGACACTAATGTTCCTGCTGTAAAACCAAGTTCAATTTTTCTAAGTTTTTGCATCAAACTTTCATGTGTTGGGCTGCTTCGAAGTGGAATATTTGCCGCAATGCTATTGTTTGCCATACCACCAATGCTAAACACGGGCATCGATTGCAGTTCTTCATTTCTAAGACTTTCTTGCAATTTATTTTCAACCGCTTTTACGGTGGAATTTGATGTTTTAATGGACGAAATAGCAGGCGTATTTACGCTTAGATTATTTGATGTTCGAGCAGCAACTGCAATTGGTTCAAGCTGATTTCCTGAATTATAGGATGAACTTGGAACAATAGAAGTAACAGATGCATTTAAAGCTGTAGACGAAACAATCGCAGAGCTGGCCTCTGTTATTTCAGTTGAAGAAGTTGTTGCCTTGGACTGAACCTTTACCGCTGTCTTCTTTTTAGTGAATTCAGCATTCGTCTCTTCAATAAAAGGCTGAATATTAGTTGATTTTGGAGATGAACTTGCTACAGCCTCAGTTGTCAGCCTTGATTCCTTATTTTCCTCTATCAGGAATAAAGAAATCGCAGTAATTCCGACTAAGAGTGGAATACCAATAAAGGCAACTTTTTTGAAGAAAAGGGCTTTGAAGTGCTTATTCAGAAGAGCATTAGCTCCTTTCCAGGCACCATCAGAATAAGCGCCTTGAATCTCTTGACCTTGGAGCTTTACTCTAAACAGATTGTCTATGTCGTGCTTGCTGTTCATTTAACTTAAAGCGTTATCGTCATCATATTGTGCATCGTCTTTTTAAGCATTTCTTGAAGAACTTTCCTGGCATGAGAAACATGCCATTTACTCGTGCCATCACTAATATTCAACATCTCACCAATTTCTTTGTGAGTATAGCCGTCAATAGCATAAAGGTTGAAGACCTTTTTACTTGTTTCTGGTAATTGTTGAATCATTTGCTCCAAAGCTTCTGCGTCTAAATTTTGAGATGCCTCATTAAAATCAACGTTTTTCATTGAATGAACTTCATCGATTTCGAGACCACTCATGTTTTCTCTTCTTTTCTTATCTCTTCTGAATTGATCAATGATTGTATTGACCATAATTCGTCCGATCCAAGAACCGAAAGGCACTTCCTCTTTAAACTTATCGAGATTGGTTATAATTTTTAAAAACCCTTGGTTGAGCAATGCCTCAGCATCTTCCTTATTGTTGCTGTATCTGCGACAGATAACTAGCAAATAACCGAAACACTGACGATAGAGCTCATTGTGAGCTTTGCGGTCGTTCTTTCGACAGCGCGCCAATAAATCGGAATCTGCTTGCATGCTTTAAGATACGCAACTCTAATAGGTTGCGTTGCTTTTTCAAAGATTTTCTGTGAACCCTCGTTCATTATTTCCTACTCATAAGCGGAGGTCTTTTGCCTTCCAAAGCTTATCACGCAAGAAATTATAAAAGGGTTGGGGGAGAGAAGGAAATTAATTAGATAAAGCAAAATTTACCGGCTCCACGCTTTTTATTTCCGGAACTAAACGCTTGATAGCATCTTCCACACCATTTTTAAAAGTCATATTATTCATGGAGCAAGAACTGCATGCACCCATAAACTCAATTTTTAAAATGCCATCTTCAGTAATATCAACAACACTTAGATCTCCTCCGTCTTCATTTAGAAAGGGACGGATTTCATCAAGTGCTTCGATTACTCTAACTAATAATTCTTGTCTTGGAGTTGCCATAGAAGGTTCAAAGTTAAGAACTGCTAGTCAATTTCAACGGATTTCAATACTTGATCAATCATATCGTTCAGCGCTGATGATTGTGGCGTATTTTCTTGGAGCACAGCGGGCCTTCCTGCATCTCCAGATTCTCTGATACTCTGCACCAGTGGGATCTGACCAAGCAGAGCTACGCCCAGTTCTTCAGCCAAACGCTTTGCACCTTCTTGACCAAAGATGTAATACTTGTTTTTAGGGAGTTCAGCAGGTGTAAACCAACTCATGTTTTCTACAATCCCAAGCACAGGAACGTTGATTTCTGGCAGTTTAAACATACCAACACCTTTCCGAGCATCAGCTAAAGCCACGTTTTGTGGCGTACTTACAATAACTACTCCATCTAATGGAATGTCTTGAACCAATGATAAGTGCACGTCACCAGTGCCGGGAGGTAGATCGATGAGCATAAAGTCCAATTCACCCCACTCAACGTCAGCAAACATTTGCTTTAGAGCTTTACTGGCCATTGGTCCACGCCAAACGATGGCTTGATTTGCTTCAGCAAAGAAACCGATGGAAAGCATCTTAACCCCATAGTTTTCTACGGGCAACATTTTGTTGTTTTCGCCTGGGCCAGACAATCCCGGCTTTTGATCAACAACATCGAACATCAACGGCATTGATGGCCCGTAGATATCAGCATCTACCAAGCCAACTTTATAACCTCTTTTTGCTAATCCAGCAGCAATATTTGCGCAAATGGTGCTTTTGCCTACTCCACCTTTTCCAGAAGCTACCGCAATGAATTTTTTTACACCCGGAAGAAATTTTCGCTGTTCAATTGGACGTTTACTGCTTTTTGGAAGTGAGTCAACTTCTATCATCACCGCTACATCATCCCCTAGAAACCTTCTAACCTGATGAATGCAAGCTTCTTCGATGCGCTTTCGGTAATGCATTGCAGGATTGCTTGATTTTACATGAAATGAAACAGTATTTCCCTCAACTTTTACATTTGAAACTAATCCAAGACTTACAATATCTTTTTTCAATTCCGGCTCAATCACATAACTGAGCGCCTCCATTAATTTTTCGTTATTGGTTGCCATTCTTATTCTGCTAAATCTTCAAATATTGCTTTTAGTTCTGTCGCATCTTTCGGTTTCATTTTACCAGCTAAAATTAGACTCAACTGTTTTCTCCTCAATGCTGCCTCAAACCTCTGTTTTTCAACAGCTGTTTCAGGAATTAGTTCGGGCACTTCAATGGCATTAGCAAGCTGGTCAACAGCCACAAATGTGAAAATTGCTTCATTGCTCTTCTTCTTGGCACCCGTTCGGGGGTCATCAGTGTATACTTCGATAAACACTTCCATGCTAGAGTTAAAAGACCTCGTAACGCTCGCTTCTAGTGTTAGAATGTCACCAAGCTTGATAGGTTGATTGAATGATATGTTGTTTACAGAAGCGGTTACTACAATTCTTCGTGAATGCCTGTGCGCGGCAACGGCAGCAATTACGTCCATCCAATACATTAATCTTCCTCCCATTAGATTGCCTAATGTATTAGTATCATCAGGTAAGACAATGTGTGTAGATGTGGCGGTTGATTCTGAAGCAAATTTTGACTTCATTTCGTTTTCAATTTATTTTAGTGCAAAGGTAGAATCTCAAGCTTCTGCTTACCTTCGAGTCGATGTATTTATATCTGAAAGCTTTACACATCATTTTTGTTGTCAGTTGGTTTGCTGGCTTGTTCTATATCATTAGACTCTTCATCTATCATACCGAGGCTGAAGACAAACTTGATGGAGAAAGAAAAGTGCTGCAAAACCAATTTAAAATAATGGAGAATCGCCTGTGGTTTATCATTGCATGGCCGGCCGCAATACTTGCAACAATTTTTGGTGTCTGGATGGTAATTGACCTCAATCTGTGGACTCAACCTTGGATGATGGTGAAGCTTGGACTTACCTTTCTGCTTTGGGTATATCATTTATATACTCACCGATTGTATAATCGTCTTCAGAATAACCAGATCATTTGGACATCAAACCAATTGCGTCTCTGGAATGAGGTCGCTACTTTGTGGCTTGTTGCCATTGTATTTGTTGTGATTTTAAAGGGTACGCTCAATTGGATTTATGGAACGGTTGGATTTTTTCTTGTTGGTGTAGTATTGATGATTGCCATTAAGACGTACAAAAGGCTGAGGAATTAATACACGTACATATAATGTAAATACATATTTTTGCCAAAACAATTCCTTATGGCAAGTATTGGTGAAGAAATCAAGCAAAAAAAGTTTAGTAGTGAGTATAGCAAGCTTATGGTTAATGTGCTTTACACCTCTAGTTGGCTTAATTCTTTGCAAAGTGTTGTTTTTAAAGATCACAAATTGACATCTCAGCAATTTAATTCATTAAGAATTTTACGAGGCCAATATCCAGAGGCTGCTTCTGTAAATCTTTTAAAGGATCGGATGATCGATAAAATGAGTAACGTATCTCGTATTATTGACAAACTCAAGGTAAAAGACTTGGTTACTCGAAAGCCATGCAAACATGACCGTAGACAAGTTGACGTGAAGATTACTGAGAAAGGTTTAAAGGTATTGGAAGAGATAGATGTTGAGCTGATGAAATGGGAGGAAAATCTTCATGCAATATCCATTGAAGAGGCTAAAACGTTGAACATTTTTTTAGATAAATGGCGAGGCTAGAACGCTGACCCACACTTAATATTCATCAAACATAGGTTAGGTCGCTTCGCGCGATAAAAGCGAAAGTTTTAAAGAGCGAATTTTTAATTAGTAATTTTTTTTTACATTCAGCAACCTTTTGCTAATTAACCAAACTATGTAACCTATGCGTCAACTCAAAATAACCAAGCAGTTAACGAACCGAGGCAGTCGGTCAATTGATAAATATCTCAGCGATGTTTCTAAAGAAGAAATGATCAACGCAGAGGAAGAAGTTAGGCTAGCGGTAAGAATAAAACAAGGCGATGTATTGGCTTTGAATAAGCTCGTTAGTGCAAATTTGAGGTTTGTTATATCAGTATCCAAACAGTATCAAGGCCATGGTTTGAAGCTTGAAGATCTTATTGCTGAAGGTAATATAGGGTTGATTATTGCAGCTAAAAGATTCGATGAAACAAAAGGATTCAAGTTTATTTCTTACGCTGTTTGGTGGATTCGCCAGAGTATCATGCAAGCAATTGCTGAGAATAGTCGAGTAGTTCGACTGCCATTGAACAAAGTAAGTGCAATTCAAAAAGTTGCTCAGGCATACGCTTCTCTTGAACAAAGATTTGAACGACCGCCATCGAACGATGAAATTGGTGAATTACTAGAGTCCAATCCAGAAAGTGTTGGAGATTTATTTGTTTACTCTCAAAAGCAAGTTTCTGTTGATGCTCCTTTGATGGAAGGCGAAGACAATAGCCTGTTGAATGTTATGGCAAATACCGATTCAGATGTGCCAACAGACACCTTGATGCATGAATCTTTAAGAAGTGATATAGAGCGTGTGCTAGTTAACTTGAAGGAAAGAGAGGCTGATGTACTTCGTTTGTCTTTTGGATTGAATGGGGTGCAGCCTATGACTTTAGAAGAAATCGCAAATAATCTTGGATTGACCAGAGAGCGAATTCGTCAGATTAGAGAAAAAGGATTAAGAAGTTTAAGAAAAAAGGCCAATAGCCACTTACTTAAGAATTACTTATAAAGAATCCAGGCACCTGGTATATCATTTTGGAAAGAGGCAAGGGCGGCTTTAGCCTCTTTTTTAGTGGCAAAACTTGCAATACTTACTCGATGCAAATTCCCTTTAATATCAATAAGTGAGGCATTGGTGCCTTTTCTATTATAAGTGTCTACCAAGCCAGTAGCGTTTTCTTCTACGCTAAAGCAGCCTCCCATTATATGGTAATGAAGGTTCATTGCTGAAGCCGGCTTTTCAGATTTGGAAAGGCTTACTACTAATGTTTTATCAGCCTCATTTCCAAGGTCAATCTTAATGAAGCCCGCACTTGATTCTGTATTAAAATCTTCAACAGCTTTAAAATCTTCGGGACTATAGCTAAAAGTTCTTGCTTCATAGGTTGAGGAAACGTTCGCTGTAAAAGGGTTAAGATTAGAGTAATTAAACGCTTGATCATTCAGCAATGGACGTCCTAATCCCAACCAAATTCCCAATCCAATTAATGGTAAGCTGATAATTGCAGCTGCAGCTGCCCAGTTTCGTTTTTTCTTTGGGTGAGGCTCTTCTGAAACTTTTTCTTCGGGAATTTCTTTTTTCGGAGAGGCTTGAATCTCAGGTTTCTTTTCGGACTCAACCTGCTTTGAGATAGGAAGGGCAATTACTTTGGGTTGAGCTTTGACATTGTTTTTTTCTTCTTCCGTTTTTGGATCAATGCTGACCTGGCGTGAAGGTGTCCTCTCTATTCTTGATGCAAAGAATGATTCAAGGCCAAAAGCTGATTTGAAAAAGTCAGCATTCTTTATTTGCTCAAACCTGAAAGTTCCATCTTGTTGCAGATAGATGATTCCTACCTTATTGATTGAAACGCGCTTGTGATCCTTTAATTCTTTCTTAAGGTAAAGCGCATAATTCTTTACTCTTTCAAGTGACTTTTCATATTCCTCTTGTTTCTTTTGGGCAACATATGCCGCCAATAGACCATCATTATGAACTAGAAATTTATTGAAACTAACCTTTCGGTAAGGAGGGTCAAATCGATCATTGATAGGATTGATACTTGCTGGAGCATAGTTGGCAACGAATCCGCCAAATGCTGGAACAATCACGCAATCATGATTTTCTAATAATTCTGATATGTAGTTTTCTAGATTCAAAGGTCAATAACAAAGTAAAAAAATACTCGCTGATTATTAAGCTTGATTTAAAATCTCATTGACGCGATAAAGATCGGTTGGTAAATCAACTGAAATACTGTCAAAATCGGTCGTCTTAACTTTGATTTTATAGCCATTTTCCATCCATCTTAATTGCTCGAGTGATTCAGCTAATTCAAGGCTAGAGGCTGGGATTTTCCCCAGTTCTAAAAGTATATCTGATCTAAAGCCATATATACCTACATGCTTGAGGTAATCATGGTTTTCAAGCCAAGTCTCCGCTGGTTTTTGCTGATATGGAATAGGATGCCTACTGAAGTAGATGGCATTGTTATAGCTGTCGAGCACCAATTTGATTTTACTTGAATCAAAAAGAATGTCTGTAGTTCTAATCTTTACAGCTAGAGTAGCTATTTCGCAATCATCGTCATTGAAACAAAATGCCAAAAGATTCAATTGACAGGGCTTAATAACAGGTTCATCACCTTGAATATTAATTACCGCATCATATTTCTCGTTTAATAATTGGTAAGCTTCGACACATCGATCTGTGCCACTTAGATGAGAAGAAGAAGTCATTACTGCTTCTCCCCCAAAAGCCTTAACATGCTCAAAAATTCGACTGTCGTCTGTGGCAATAATCACTTTGTCAAGCTGTTCGCTTTCACTTGCCCGCTCATAAACACGCTGTATCATGGTTTTACCTTGAATGTCTACTAAAGGCTTGCCAGGAAAGCGGGTAGAGTCGTATCGAGAAGGAATTATCCCTAAAATTTTCATAATTGGCAACGAAGGTAATCATCAAATGTAGAGACTGCATTACTTTCGTTCATTGCTATGGATGATAATCTTCAATATAAAATTGCGCTAAAGAAACTCAATGGCGTGGGAGCTCATAGGGCGAAGAAACTTGTTTCTTATGCTGGTGGCGTCAAAGAGTTATTTGAATTATCTGATAGAAAATTAGCGCTCATTCCAGGTATTGGGACTTTGATAGTTAAAAAGCTGGAAAGGACGACCGCTATGAGGTTAGCCGAAGAAGAGCTGAGGTTCTTAGAAAAGAAGCAACTTAAAACAGTCTTTTTCCTTGACGAAGAGTATCCTAACCGCCTACGTTATTGCGATGACGGTCCAGTGCTGTTGTACTCAAAAGGGAATATGGATTTGAATAAGCCTTATTCAGTGAGTATAGTAGGTACACGTGATTGCACGGAGTATGGCTCAAGAATAACCGAAAGACTGGTAGAAGAACTTAGACCATATGACCCGTTAATTGTGAGTGGATTAGCTTACGGAATCGATACAATTTCGCACCGTTCGGCTATTCATCAGGGTTTGCAAACCGTTGGTGTTCTCGGAAATTCTTTAGACCGCATTTATCCAAATAGTAACAGGTCTTTGGCTGAAAAAATGCTCGAGAATGGAGGCTTACTTTCCGAGTTTGAAAGTGGTACGCAGCCGGATAGAATGAATTTCCCGCAAAGAAATAGGATAGTAGCTGGTATGTCAGATGTGACGATAGTTGTGGAGTCTGGTGTTAAAGGGGGCTCTATGATAACGGCCCGATTGGCTACAAGTTATAATCGGGATGTTGCCGCCTTTCCTGGTCCAATTGATGCACCATTTTCTGCTGGGTGTAATTATTTGATCAAAACAAATCAAGCCGCACTTATTGAAAGCTGTGCCGACCTTATTTATTTAATGGGCTGGCAAAAAGAAGAGTCAACGCACTCTCCTCAAAAACAACTCTTCGTGGAATTGAACGAGGAAGAACAGAAACTTTTTGAGGCGCTTAAAGACAATAAAAAACAATCATTAGATAATCTCAGCTTGAAGTGTGATTGGACGGTGAGCAAAACATCCACCATTCTATTGGAGTTGGAGTTCAAGGGCTTGATTAAGACTTTACCTGGAAAAATGTATGCAGTGACCTAGACATTAAAGCAAGAAAACTCTTGCGGAGATTAATGAAAGAACTCGGATAGTTTATCGAGATAGAATTACCGTGTCAAGTCATGCGACTCACTTTTTATGCAATTGAGCAAATTCTTTTGCGAAATAGGTGAGAATAACATCAGCGCCAGCTCGTTTGATGCTTAGAAGCATTTCGTTCATGGCTCTATCATGTTCAAGCCATCCATTTTGCGCTGCGGCTTTGAGCATTGCATATTCACCGCTTACATTGTATGCTGCGATCGGAATGGGAAACTCTTCTTTAAGCATATGAATGACATCTAAATAGCACAAGGCAGGTTTCACCATTAAATAATCAGCCCCTTCCATATAATCCAATTCTGCTTCAACGAGGGCTTCTTTTTTATTGGCGGGGTCCATCTGGTAGCTCTTCTTATCGCCAAATTTTGGAGCAGAGTCTAGTGCATCTCTGAAAGGGCCATAAAATGCACTGGCATATTTTGCGGTATAGGACATGATACTCACGTCAGTAAAGCCCGCCATATCTAATTCTTCTCTTATGTATGAAACCCGTCCATCCATCATGTCTGATGGTCCGATAATATCAGCACCAGCCTCGGCTTGAGCTATACTCATTTTAGCAAGAATTTCTAATGTTTCATCATTTAATATCTTGCCATCTTTTACAAGACCATCATGACCATCACTGCTATATGGATCCATAGCTACATCAGTCATGATTTGGGCTTCAGGAAAGCGCGACTTGACTTCTTTGATGTATTTTAAGTAGAAGTTTTTTGATGAGTATCCATATGTTCCTCTAGCATCTTTCAGTGAGTCATCAACAGCTGGGAAAAGGTCGAAGCATTTAACCCCGAGGTTCATGCACTCTTCAACTTCTTTTAGAAGATGGTCTAATGAAAGTCTGAATTGACCTGGCAATGATTTAACCTCTGATTTCTTATTCTGACCGTCTACCACAAATAATGGATAGATCAAATTGTCAACGCTGATATTTGTTTCTCTCGTTTGACTTCTAATAACTTCGTTTTTTCTATTTCTTCTTGGTCTGCGAAGCATAATGCTAATTCTATATTTGCCCACGAAGTTAAGATTTGACACTGCATGAATAGTCTATTGTATATTACTTGGGAAGTTGACCCTATACTTTTTGAATTTGGGCCGCTGGCTGTACGCTGGTATGGTTTGTTTTTTGCTATGGCCTTTTTAATTGGCTATTACATCATGCAAAACTTCTTGAAAAGGGAGAAGTTACCTGTTGAATGGATGGATAGTTTACTGATGTACATGATGATTGGCACCATCGCTGGCGCTCGATTAGGCCATGTTTTCTTCTATCAATGGGATTATTATCAGCATAATCTTATTGAGATAGTTCAGATTTGGAAAGGAGGCTTAGCGAGTCATGGTGCAGCTATTGGAATACTTGCTTCTCTTTGGTTTTGGAGTAGAAAAATCTCAAAACTTCCGTTGCTTTGGGTGCTCGACCGGATTGTAATTACTGTGGCTCTTGCCGCAGTTTTTATCAGAACAGGAAACCTAATGAATCATGAAATAGTGGGAGCACCATGGGATGGTCCGTGGGCATTTCTATTTACTAAAGCAGGATATGCTCAGCTGGTACCGCGTCATCCTGCACAGATTTATGAAGCCCTGACTTATCTATGCCTGTTCGGGTTGTTGTTCACACTTTACTACAAAACCAATGCAGCCGAGAAGAGAGGAATGCTATGTGGATTGTTTTTAATCGGGTTGTTTTCAGCGCGGTTTATTATTGAATACTTTAAAGAAGTGCAGGTTGAGTTCGAAGCAGATATGGCATTGAACATGGGTCAACTTTTAAGCATTCCTATGGTGGCTGTTGGAGCTTTCTTCTTTTTGAGAGCATTAATGAAAAAATGAAGCCGACTGTGATTTTATTCACTAGTCGACTCCAAGCCAAACAAAAAACCAAGATTTATTTATCAGCGTAATGAAAACTCTTTGGCAGTTTCGTTTTGCTGGCTTAATGTCCATTCATCCGTAACCGTGGTTTGTAACCATAGGTTAGCGCTTCTTCTAAAAACTTGTACGTTCAATCCAAATGTGTCGTGGAAGTTCGATTCTAAGGTGGATACCTTCTGATTTCCATGAATGCTAACTTCACCAGAATTGTGCTTATTTCTGACCTCACCTATTGTTTTGTCAACCATGATTTTAAGTGAATCAAGAGTTCCTTTATAGCCATTTGGCCAAGAACCTCAAATAGTCTTTTTCAAACTCAATTTGCATTTCGCGATTCCGTTCAATTCTATCTCTTAGAGGAGAGTGGTCATCGAAAGTGACACGATCAATGGCAATTGGATTTTACTTGGCATATCTAGCAAGTTAATGTTCATTTGTATCATGAATCCATTCGTCCAGAATATTTGACTCGATGTAAATTTTATTTTGAAATTGCTCAAGTTCTTTCAGCACTTCCATAGAAGTATATCTGACCGCCACTTCTTCAAGTCTAGCCACAAAAAACTTTAACTCGTCCTTTAAGAATTTTAATTTTCTGATCCATTGGGAGTGCTCAAAGTGAAGGTCCTCTATGTGAAGGTTGCTGTTGGTTTTATTAGTTGTCATTGAGCCTGTTTTATTTCACAAAGTGGGCGAAAATCAAAAGGAAAAAATATGATATGTCTCAAGATCAAGTTTGATTGTCCTCAGATCGAATAAACTCCTCAATTGAAACCATTTAGAATAATTGATGGATTAACTTCGCGCCCTCAAATTACATGCTATGTACAGAACTCATACGTGCGGAGAATTGCGCATTGAAAATATTGGTGAAAACGTTACCCTAGCTGGATGGGTTCAGCGCGTTAGGAATATAGGTGGTATGATATTTATTGACCTTAGGGATCGTTATGGCATAACTCAGCTTGGATTCAATATGGAGTTAGATGCTCAAATTGGTGAAAAGGCCAGAAAGCTTGGCAGAGAGTTTGTCGTTCAAGTGAGCGGGGAAGTTATAGAGCGCGAGAGTAAAAACATGCAAATGGAAACGGGAGAAATCGAGCTTAAAGTCTTGGCTCTAGATATTTTGAATGCTTCTTCTGTACCTCCGTTTACCGTTGATGATGAAACAGATGGCGGAGAGGAAATACGAATGAAGTACCGCTACATTGATTTAAGAAGAAACCCATTGCGTAAGAATCTTGAGCTGAGACATAAATTGGCCATAGAAACACGCAAGTACATGGACGGATTAAACTTCATGGAAATAGAAACTCCGTATTTAATAAAATCTACTCCGGAAGGTGCTCGTGATTTTGTGGTGCCATCGAGAATGAATGAAGGTCAATTTTATGCGTTACCGCAGTCTCCACAAACCTTTAAGCAGCTCTTGATGATCAGTGGTTATGATCGCTATTTTCAGATCGTAAGATGCTTCCGAGATGAGGATTTGCGAGCCGATAGACAGCCAGAGTTTACACAAATTGACTGCGAAATGGCCTTTGTTGAGCAGGAAGATATCCTCAAGACGTTTGAGGGGTTAATCCGTCATTTATTTGAGTCAGTTAAGGGAGTTCAGTTACCTGAATTTAAAAGAATGACTTACGCTGACGCAATGGCAATGTACGGTTCAGACAAACCAGATTTAAGATTTGGGATGGAGTTTGTTGAAATGAATGAACTAACTCAGAATAAAGGATTCAAATTATTTGATGATGCTGAGTTGGTTCTTGGCATCTGCGCAAAAGGTGCAGGAGAGTATTCTAGAAAGCAGTTGGATGCGCTGACGGATTTTGTGAAGCGTCCGCAAATAGGCGCTCAAGGGCTTATTTATTGTAAAGTGAATGAGGATGGTTCGTTTAAGTCGTCAGTCGATAAGTTTTTTGACCAAGACAAGCTAGCCGATTGGGCTAAGTCATGCGATGCATCAACCGGTGATCTCATTCTTTTGTTAGCAGGAAACACAGCTAAGGTCAGGAAGCAGATGAATGAGCTAAGGCTTGAAATGGGATCTCAATTGGGCTTGAGAAAAGGCGTGGATTATAAGCCTCTTTGGGTATTAGACTTTCCATTATTAGAGTGGGATGAGCAGACAGATAGGTTTTATGCAATGCATCACCCTTTCACTGCTCCTAAATCTGAGCATATTGAGATGCTTTCAATCGATCCAAAGAAAGTGAATGCCAATGCGTATGATCTTGTAATAAATGGAGTAGAGCTAGGAGGTGGATCTATTCGTATACATGACCGGGATTTACAGGCTAAAATGTTCAATATTTTAGGTTTTAGCGATGAAGAAGCAGAAAACCAGTTTGGTTTCTTAATGGGGGCTTTTAAATATGGTGCGCCTCCTCATGGTGGCATAGCATTTGGATTTGATAGACTGGCAGCAATGTTTGGTGGAACGGACAGCATTCGTGATTATATAGCTTTTCCAAAGAATAATTCTGGGCGTGACTTAATGATTGATTCTCCATCTGTTATCAGCGATGAGCAGTTGGAAGAGTTAAACCTGAAAGTTGAAATAAAATAATCTAAAATTTAGTGTCTAAAGCCAGCGAGTTAATCGATAAAACCAAATCTCAAGTTGATCCTTTTTTAAGGGAGGCGAATAATCGCTTTTACTCTTGGGTTTTATGGATTAATGACTGGAGAAGAGAGCATATCTCGGAGAGACAGTTTACATACGTGTTGGCCGTAGTTGTAGGCGTGTTGTCCGGAATTATTGCCCTCATAATGAAGAACTCTGTACATGTTATTGAACGCATATTAACGGGTGGGTTTTTCCAAGAGTATAACTATGTGTTGTACATTTTTTATCCAATTGTTGGAATATTCTTAGCCCAATGGTTTATTAGAAAAGTTGTAAAGCAGAAGGTAAATCACGGAATTCCTAACACGTTACATGCCATTTCCAAAAAGAATGGTTTGGTCAGGAAGCATAACCTTTATTCATCCGTTGTTTCGGCAGCGATGACGGTTGGTTTTGGTGGAAGTGCTGGATTAGAGGGGCCTACAGTTGGCACAACCTCAGCATGGGGAGCAAACATTGGAACGCTTTTTAAGTTGCCCTATAAAACCAGGACACTATTGATTGGCTGTGCAGCATCTGCTGCTATGGCGTCATTATTTAATGCACCTATTGCTGCCATCGTTTTTTCGATTGAGGTAATAATGCTTGACCTTACCACAGCATCTCTCATTCCCCTGCTCTTGGCGAGTGCTTCAGCTACAATAACCTCTTATTTCTTTTTAGGGGATGATATCTTGTTTCATTTTAACATTACCGAGAATTTTGGAATGAGGCATCTTCCATATTACATGGGTTTGGGAGTTTTTACGGGGCTTGCTTCAGTGTTTTTCTACCGTACCTATACTTCAATAAGTAAGGTTTTCGATAGAATGAAAACACAAAGAATGAAGACTATTGTCGGTGGAGCTTCTTTGGGTCTTTTGCTCTTTGCCATGCCACCCTTGTATGGCGAAGGATATCAAGTAATTAATTCGATCATAGAAGGACGGCCATTTGATATTCTTAGCAATTCCCTTTTTGATGGCTATAAGGATAATATACTCGTCTTATTGGCCTTTGTTTTCGCGTTGGGTTTATTTAAAGTGGTCGCTACAACACTCACCTTTAGAGCCGGAGGTATTGGCGGAACCTTTGCTCCTACGCTATTTATGGGGGCGATGTTTGGGTTCTTCTTTGCCAAGTCTATTAATTACTTCGGTTTGGGAGATTTGCCTGAAAGTAATTTCACATTGGTGGCTATGGCAGGATTGATGGCCGGAAACCTTCACGCACCCTTGATGGCAATTTTCCTTATTGCTGAAATTACAGGTGGATATGAGCTCTTTGTTCCTTTGATGCTTACTGCTTCAATTTCGTTTGTTACTGTTAAGCAGTTTGTTCCACATAGTATTTATACGGCTCAATTGGCCAGAAGAGGCGAGTTAATCACCCATGATAAGGATCAAGCGGTCTTGACTCTTATGAAGCTGCATAGAGAAATTGAAACAGACTTTACGTGTGTTGATCCTTATGACAAACTTGGTGAACTCGTGAAAGTGATTTCGAAATCAAAACGAAATTTGTTTCCTGTAGTTGATGCCAGCAATAGTTTTATTGGTGTTGTCAACTTGAATGAAGTACGTCATATAATCTTCAATCAGGAACTGTATGAAACCACTTTTGTGCACGACCTTATGAATGACGCTCCTGAGTACGTTAGAAAAGAGGATACCATGGACATGGTTATGAATAAGTTTGAAACGAGCATGGCTTGGAACCTTCCTGTTCTTGATGATCAAGGTCACTATTTAGGTTTTGTGTCAAAATCGAAGATATTTAGTGCCTATCGAGGTATGCTCAAGGAATTTTATTCTGAATAGTATGAAGAAATTAATCACATAGGAGTCTTAACGTCTGGTGGAGATGCTCCAGGAATGAATGCCGCTATCTAGGCTGCTTTGCGAACCGCAATTGCTAAAGGGCTCAAAATTTCAGGAATTTGTCATGGCTAAAATGGGTTGGTTAATGATGAGATAGAAGTACTAACTATGCGGGATGTAAATTACATTATCTCACCCGGTGGCACGATGCTGAAAAGCTCTCGTAGTTAAGACTTCCGCACTAAAGTAGGACGAAAAAAGGCTTTTAAAGTCCTTCAGAGGTATGAAATGGATGCCGTAATTGTTATAGGTGGAGATGGATCGATGACAGGCGCGAAAATATTTCAAGAGGAATATAGTATTCCAGTTATTGGAATACCGGGAACCATTGATAATGACATCTTCGGTACCGATTTTGCGATTGGCTTTGATACTGCCGTGAATGTTGCTGTTGAGTGCATTGATAAAATCAGGGACACAGCGAGCTCTCAAGACCGACTTTTTCTGGTAGAAGTGATGGGAAGGGATACCGGGCATATTGCTTTGCGCACTGCAATTGCTACAGGCGCTGTAGCTGTGCTTGTTCCAGAAGGACCAATGTCCGTCAAAGAGCTTCATGAACATCTGTCTTATTTGAAATCAAAGAACAAGTCTTCTAATATTGTTATTGTAGCGGAGGGTAACCCAACTGGCAATGCATTTGAGGTTGCTGATAAATTACAAAAATTACAGTCGTCTTATGAAATCAGGGTTTCGTTAATAGGCCATATCCAACGAGGAGGTTCTCCTACTGCTGCTGATCGTGTTTTAGCAGCTGAACTAGGAACCTTTGCTGTTGAGTCTCTAATTCAAGGAATGTGTGGTTTGATGGTAGGAGTGATTAACCGAAAAATGGTTCTTACACCTATTGAAAAAGCGGTGAATGAAAGAAATGGTTTGAACGAGGAGTTACTTCGAATTTCAGATTATTTATCTGTTTAGTCAGCGTGTTATAGAAACAAAAAAAGGCGACCAATTGGTCGCCTTTTTTATGTTATGAGCTATTCGGTAGCTTACTTAGAAAGTACTAATCGCTTGGTGCTCATCTGACCATTCTCATCAGAGAATTGAACAGAGTAAATACCAGCTGCAATATTCTCAAGACTGATATTTTGAATACCTGAATTGTTGAATATACTAGTTGCAACGATTGATCCTTTAGAATCCACAATAGATACAGTTAAAGAATTAATT
This sequence comes from uncultured Flavobacteriales bacterium, assembly GCA_905479105.1. Taxonomy (GTDB): domain Bacteria; phylum Bacteroidota; class Bacteroidia; order Flavobacteriales_G; family Salibacteraceae; genus SHAN690. The sequence goes on along the minus strand of CAJQLE010000001.1, from coordinate 438,363 downwards.
TCAGAACTGATGTTGAAATTAATCATGTCTCTAGCAGGATTAGGATACATAGTTACACCTGCAAGCTCCTTAAGTTCAGCAACTCCAGTAGGCCAAACCTCTACAAAAGCTGTGTCTGATCCAATACATCCAGCAGAGTTGGTTACTTCAACCCAGTAAAAACCAGTATTTGCAGCAAGAATAGATGCAGATGTTGCACCAGTATTCCAAAGGTAACTGTTGTACAAGCTAGGTTGAGTATTTAGAGTAACACCAGCGCCATTTGCACTGATGAAGCTGTTTCCGATACTAGGAGTTGGGCTGTCAAAGTCAGAAAGAACGTTCACACTTAAGAAAGCCTCACATCCATTTGCGTCAGTAACAAGAACATAGTTAGCACCTGCAGATAAGCTTGTTGCCGTGTAAGCAATTTCACCATTAGACCAAACTGGGCTGTATGGAGGAACACCACCTGAAACAACTATAGAAGCACTACCATTTTCATCATTCGAACAAATAACATTTTGTAAATCATATACAGAACCAACTAAAATTGCTGGTTCCATGATGGTAATGTTATTCACTTCGATGGTACATCCAACGGCATCTTCTGCACTCACAGAATATGTGCCTGGCTGAAGGCTAGCAAGAGTTGCACTAGAAGCGCCATTGCTCCAAGTATAGTTTACTGGGCTAACACCTCCTGTGATTGCAGGATTGATAGTAGCATCATCAAAACCAAAGCAAGACACATCTATTGCATCTAAGGCAGATACTAGATTGCTTATCGCAGGATCAATGGTCAAATCTGACGTATTTATGCACCCGTTTCCATCAGTAGCAGTAACAGTGTAAGTTCCTGCAGGTAAACCATAAACAGTTGCACCTACATCACCTGTAGACCATGTATAAGCTAACCCTGTAGTGTCAACTGGACAAAACTGAACATAAGAATCATCTGCTTCCCATCCACCTGATGCTCCTCCTTCGTCAGCATTTCTGCCAGGATATGCTTGACCAAGTGTGCTACCCATATTTGTAATACCTTGAGTGCAGTCGTCATATTGGTTATAAGACCCTTGATATTGCATATAGTCTGTTTGTATTTCTATGCAATTAGATGTTTCATGCAGTATGATTTGACCTGTGTAATTGTCATCAACGCCTTGATCACCCAAAGCCACAAAATTCACAATCAATTTTCTGAACGGAGCATCTCCACTAAGACAATATGAAATACCTTGATCTGCATCAACATCAAACCAAGCTGCGAAGATTGCGTTATTTGGCTCATATATGCTGTTATGAGGAACAGGTTCGCCAGAACAACATCCATTATCTAAGTTGCCACCAAATCCTATGTAGCCATTTCTTGCGATTTGGAATTCATCAAATGTGTCTCCATAGAAAACAAAATCAAAACCAATGCCCAAAACTCCAGAAACAACACTACTTCCGGGAAGAGGAACTACAGTGCATGTCCCTGAGGAATCCCAGTTATAATTAGCCGATGCTGTGTCCATTGTGTAGGCTTCAGAAATTTCCGTTCCTCCTGAACCATTAGCAAAACCTTGAGAAACATCGTAATCACAAATTAGGTTTGTAATAACTGAAGTTGATAAACCAATTGAATCAGGCTCAGATACAACTATAGATGCTGAATTAGTATCTCCAACACCATCAGTAACTGTCAAAGTGTATGTTCCACCGCCCATGTTAAACTGAGCGCTGTCTATAGAACCGTTAGACCAAGCGTACGTATATGGTAAAGTGCCGCCAAAGATGTTCGCAGAAAGTGTTGCAGTTGTATCACCATAACAAGTCAGATCGATAGGACTAGAAACAACAGCTGTTAAAGCTGGAGGTAAAATTGTCACAGTGTAATCTTCGACTTCACCGTAAGAGAAATACGAACACGCTTGAGTTGAAGACATTGAGGAACCAGCATATTTTACTCTGGCCCGCATTCTAAAAGTGCCAGGAGTTGGAGGACATGCGAAAGTTCCGCTCCAAGAAGTGCCAGTGGCACCTGAGGTGTAAATTTGCTCTCCAGCATCATTAAAATCCTGATCGTTGTTGAAGTCAATCCAAAGAGCAAAATGCTCGCAACAACCATAACTTGTCGATGCACTCCAATTGTAGACAACTCCTGGAACCAATGTGGTTGACTGAGCTGTGAAGTTGTTATATCCTCCAACACCACCGCAACCTGAATTTAGGTTTGAAATCGTGGAAAAACTGAAGTTGTTAAGGTTGTCACCAAAGCTACAAGCGGATCCATATAGTCCAGACGTGCAGTATTGCCCAAAGCTCGCAGCGCTTAGAATCAATCCAGTCGCTAAAAAAAGTAAGTGTTTTTTCATAGTTTATTATTTTAAATCGTTTACTAAAATACACTTAATTTGAAGATGGCAATATTTTTTTTATGTAGTCGAAAAATAAAGCATGTTAGTCGATTAAATAAATCGTTCGAGCGTATTCGTGGAGTGTGTGTTTTCATCATAAAAAAAGGACTTCTCCACTTAGAGAAGTCCTTTTTGATTCCTTAGGTTGACGTTTTAAACAGCATAGATTGCGTTTCTTGGTTCGAAAGCATTCGCGTTAGGAATGGCATCACCATCAAAACATTCTGTTGGACTAGTCGCATCAAACGATATTCAATTTGGGAATCATATTAAATAATCGTTGAACGTATAACCAAAGAATACAAAGTTTAAACCGATGTTTTTTACAATGCTCACAGAGTTATTGCTCCTAAGAACAGCAGTAGGCAGACCAGAAGTATTCCAGGCATAATCTGTTAAGGCTTTTTCTCCAGTGCCACTAGCCTCTGCTTCAGAAATATCATAATCACAAATTAGTGATGTAATAACCGAAGTTGACAAAACAATTGAATCAGATTGAACAACTTTTATAAAAGCAGTGGCCATATCTCCGTTGGCATCTGTCACTGTTAAATCATAGCTACCAGCTCCTAAATCTAATATTCAAGGGGCTTTAATGCCCGTTGACCAAGCTTAAGTGTAAGGTAAAGTTCCACCTACGATATTTGGAATAATGTCAGCGTTTATATCACCATAACTGGCCAAAGTAATGGTATCAGGAACTACGGGGGTAAGTCCTGAAGGAAGTATGAAAATAGAAAAACCTTCCGTTTCACTCCAAGTATATGAGCCACAAGGTTGGGTGGTTGCAGCGCTTCCAGATTCTCTACAAACAATTCTCATTCTTGGAGTAATGCCTGGAGTGGCAATTATAGGAACCGTAAATGGGATTATCAATACAGGGGGTATTGTACCAAAAGGGGTAGAAATAAATCCTAGTTCTTCCCCTGGATCGGTGATGTCTCCATCATTGTTCCAGCTTTTGTGCACTTGGCGTGCTGTGTTCCACCACTTGTTCTAGTCTGAATGTTAAGATTATAGGAAAGAACCAATGATAATTCAGGGGCTGGCAAGGCAGTGAAATTAGTATATGACTGACCACCTGCGCCATTAGGAGATAAAGGGGTTTGCAAGGTAGTTGAGTTGCCTACCAAGGTCACTTGGCTTATTTTAGGGTCAGCAGTCGAAATTGCGTTGGAGGCTCAGTATACCTGCCCGAAACGCGCAAATCCATATAGGCCAGAAGCTAAAAAGGGCAATAGGTTTTTCATAATTGATAAACTTGATTAAGCTAAGATTCGCATATATTCAATGAAATAATTCGAAATTAACGGGAGTCAATAACTATAAAAAAAACTAAAGTTTAGCAGTCAAGATTCACGACAAATCGAGTATCGATTATCGATACCGATATTCAGGTTTTAAGAGTTGAGGATTATCTTTAAACCAGCCTTTCACAGTGCCCATGTATAATTCTTCACTCATTCCGGAGTCATATTGAGGAAAGTTTTCGGGCAAGGTTTCTCCAATCATCATTATTTTAAACTCCCTCTCATACCGTATAAATAAATCCTGCTGAGAGTTCATGTGATTCTGCAGTTCTCCTGGGGTTCCGTATTTCAAGATTTGCTCTTTTTGTACCCTGAAAATTGAATCTTCATAAGCCTTCTCGCGTTCGAAAGTTTGCTCCACCGGCTGAGGATTCTCTGAATTATGATCTGCTTGAATTTTATTAGACTTTGAACAAGCCGCGATTGCTAGGAATACAAGAATTATCCAAAAAATAGTTGCTTTCATAAAAAAAATAGTTGGTTTATAATGTTCCTCTTACCTCCTGCTCTCGCTCGATAGCTTCGAATAATGCCTGGAAGTTTCCCTTACCAAAACTCCATGCACCTTTTCTTTGAATGATCTCAAAAAACATGGTAGGTCGGTCTACTACAGGTTTAGTGAAAAGCTGCAATAAATATCCTTCGTCATCTCGGTCCACTAAAATGCCGTGCTGCTTAAGTACTTCAATGTCTTCATCAATTTCACCCACACGATCTTTCAAGTCATCATAATAGGTGTCTGGGACATAAAGAAACTCTAAACCTCTATCTCTCATTTGAGTTACAGTGGCTACAATATCATCTGTTGCCACAGCTATGTGCTGCACGCCAGAGTCTTTATAGAATTCAATATACTCTTCGATTTGAGATTTTTTTCTGCCTTTGGCTGGTTCGTTGATCGGGAACTTGATCCGACCGTTGCCATTAGACATTACCTTACTCATGAGTGCAGTGTACTCCGTAGAAATATCCTTGTCATCAAAGGTTACAATTTGCGCAAATCCCATGACCTTAGCGTAGAAATCAACCCAGGTATTCATTTCGCCCCAGCCAACATTACCTACCATATGGTCAATAAACTTTAGGCCAACTGGCTCAGGGTTGTAATGTGATTTCCATTTTTTGAAGCCAGGAAGAAATACACCATTGTAATTGCTACGTTCCACAAAAATGTGCACCGTTTCTCCATAGATGTGAATTCCAGAGCGAATCACATATCCATTCTCATCTTCTTCTCTGGTAGGTTCCATAAAAGACTTGGCACCTCTACTCGTAGTTTCTTCCCAAGCTTTTGTCGCATCTTTCACCCAAAGTGCAACCACTTTAACACCATCGCCATGTTTTGCGAGATGCTTATTCATCCAGCTTTCTTCGGTCAAAGGTGTGGTTAGGATCAATCGAATTTTATCTTGTTTAAGCACATAGGAGGTTCTATCCTTTACTCCTGTCTCGAGTCCTGCATATGCGTGTGATTGAAAACCAAAGGCAGTCTTATAGTAAAGAGCAGATTGCTTGGCATTACCTACAATCAACTCAACATAATCTGTACCTAGAAGAGGCAAAAAGTCTTCTGCGTCTGCAAATATTTTGTCGGTGCCGTAGTTTACGTTCGCTCGTTTTGATGTTTCCATAATCTTGTCTTAATCGTTAATCCAGCTGCTCCAATAAGTATCATCATTTATACCTAAGGCTTGCTTGGTAATTTGCAAAGGTGCAAATGTGTCGACCATTACAGCCAATTCTTTTGTTTCTTTTTGTCCAATACTTCTTTCCATTGCCCCAGGATGTGGGCCGTGAGGAATTCCAGCAGGGTGAAGCGAAATATATCCTTTTTCAACATGGTTGCGGCTCATGAAATCGCCATCTACATAATACAGGACTTCATCAGAGTCAATGTTGCTATGATTGTAAGGAGCAGGAACGCTGTCAGGATGATAATCATATAAACGAGGTACAAACGAGCAAACCACAAATGTTGAAGTTTCGAATGTTTGATGCACGGGAGGTGGTTGATGTATTCTGCCTGTTATCGGCTCAAAATCGTGGATGCTAAATGCATAAGGAAAGTTAAACCCATCCCACCCAACAACATCAAATGGATGGCGGTCATATGTTAAAGTATGCAGCGCGTCTCCTTTCTTCACCTTCATGATGAACTCACCCTTCTCATCGTGTGTTTCAAGTTCGTGCGGGGCCCTCAAATCTCTTTCGCAGAAAGGAGAATGTTCCAATAACTGACCGAACCAATTGCGGTATTTTTTGGGAGTATAAATCGGCTGACGAGATTCTGTGATGAAGAGCCTATTGTCTTCATTATCAAAGTCTATTTGATAAATCATTCCTCTAGGAATTAACAAGTAGTCGCCATATTTAAAGTCAATATTCCCAACCAATGTTCTCAATTTACCACTTCCTTTATGCACGAAAAGCAATTCATCGCTGTCTGCATTTTTGTAGAAATAGGAGCGCAATGATTTTTTTGGGGCAGCAAGAATGATTTGCACATCCTTGTTCACTAATACGGGCACACGACTTTCTAGATAATCATCTTTCGCTTCCACTTCCCAACCTCTTAGCATTCTTGAAGTCAAGTTGTTGTCAAAGGCAATTTCAGCCTTCATGCTTATAGGATCCCCTACACTTTTAACGCGCGTTGGGGCATGCACATGATAAAGATTACTCGACATTCCATCGAAACCTACGGTGCCGAAAAGCTGCTCTTGATAAAGCGTACCATCTGCTTTTCTAAATTGTGTGTGTCTTTTCGGTGGGATCTTTCCCAGCTTATGATAGAATGGCATAGTCGTTTGTTTTCGTCCGCTTCAAAGTTAATAAGTCGAGTCGCTAAAGTATGATGTTTGGATAATAGGAAGACTGACCAATATCAGTTCACAGCTTTATGTTCTTAATATTAAGTATTTGGTTAAAGCAATGTTTCGCTGAAGCCTAGTTTAGACGCATGAAATTGACGACTGTTTTACTTCTATTAATAATTGCTTTTTCCAGTCAAGGGCAAAGTAATTATGGCCCAACGAACGATTCTCTCTATTTGGGTTTTAAACGAGATAGTATAAATGCGCTGGGAAAGCCAACCATTCTTTCTATCCCATTCCATCCAGATAAGTATATGAGTGAGGTCGATCGGGATATTGCAAAGGGCACACAATACACCTATCAGCACACGCGTGGCTTTTTCAGAAAGGGATTAGACAATGCTATTCTCATAGCCGGTAAAGAATACAATAACTGTGTGAACCTTCATGCTGATGATCCTGAAATGAATATGGATTTGGACTTTGTATATCATCTAACCCGACCGTATGTCGTGCCATATGAACCTCCGGTTATTAAAGAGGATCAAGGATTTAAGAAAAGACTGGCAGAGTATTGGATGAAACTTCAAGGCGAAGTGGCCAATGAACCTGATCCTGGCACTCGCATAGAGCAAGGTCAAATAGTGAGCATCGCAGACCATCGAGAGCTTATCACGAAGGTGAAAGTTCTAAATTCAAAACTCACCGATTCACTTTCTGTGAAGTATGCAGTAGATTATTATGTGTTCGTCAACGAGCTCGACATGCTTATTACATCAACAGATTACAGAGAACTCCAAAGTGATGATTATGGAAGAATAATAAAAGCGCACATTTCTGTTTTCGATAAAGACGGAAATGAATTGTTTTCCCTCATTAAGAAAGAGCCCTTTTCATCCAAAGAGAATGATCTTGAAAATGTTATTCGATATCACTATTTACCATTAGGATATGAAATTGTGTATGCACTTGATAGCTATCGGTTTCTTCAAGCCGGCTTAAAACCAATTGTAGAAGAGGAGGAAAAAAAATCACTCGGCAAAAACATTCGTGAATTAGCACCTTTGCAGAAATTAAAGTCGAATGACTGAGTTAAATAATTTCCTTTCTACCGAGACAACGCCAGAGATTGCGAAAATTTTTGGTGCTATAGAAAAAGCATCATTCATTCTAAGCAAAGAAGTCGGTTATCAAGGATTGGGAGCTGATATATTGGGAGCGGATGGCGGAGAGAATTCTACCGGAGATGCTCAACAAAAGCTAGATGTTTATGCCGATAATGTCTTTGAACGAGCTTTGAGAAGTTCGGGCGTAATAGCGGGCTGGGCCAGTGAGGAAAGTGAAAAGTTTGTAACGTTTGAAGAAAATAAGGACGCCCAGTATGTTATTGTCATTGATCCTTTGGATGGGTCCTCTAACATTGACGTAAATGTTTCTATTGGAACGATTTTCGGAATTTATAAACGAGTCTCGAAGGTTGGAGCTCCCGTTACCTTGAATGATTTTCTTCAGAAGGGGAGCCATATGATCGCAGCGGGTTATGTGTTATATAGTGTAAGCACACAAATGGTGTTGAGTACAGGCCATGGATTGCATGTTTTTACCCTTGAGCAATGGAAAAAATCTTACCACCGTGTTTTAGATCATGTCCACACGCCTCAAGATGGCAAGGTGTATTCAATTAATGAAGTAAATTTTGACGATTTTGATCCGAAATTGAAACGCTTTATTCAATACTGCCGGGATAAGAAAAATGAAAAAGGTAAACGTCAGTATACTGGTCGTTACATTGGATCATTGGTGTCAGATTTTCACAGGAATTTACTCAAAGGTGGGATCTATGTTTATCCTGCAACAGGAGAAGCCCCCCAAGGCAAATTGAGGTTGGTTTATGAATGTATTCCAATGGCTTACCTAATATCTCAAGCTTCTGGATATGCGACCAATGGCGTGGATGATATCTTAAAGCTTCAGCCCACAGAGCTGCATCAAAAATCACCTCTCTATCTTGGAAGCAAGGTTATGATGGATGAAGTGATGAAAGACTAATAAATGAAGTTAAAATGATGCAATACGAGCATCGTTATGAAAGCTAAACTTAGGGCGATCGAAGAAATAGCATTCATGTTCATGGTGTTTCTGAAGTTTATGTGATCATCATCTTTCCAAGATCGCACCATCCACCGGAAGAAGTAAAAACCAATAGGAGCTGTGGCGATAATTAAAACAGCGATATCCACTACTTTGTTTTCCATGAAATAAGAAGCTACAATTCCAGAAAACCCTAATAGAAACATAAAGGAAGAAAAGATAAATGTGCCTTTGATTCCAAGTTTCAAAGAGAGCGTTTTATCACCTCTTTCACGGTCTTCTTTATGCTGATATATTTGTGTCAAGGGATAAGATCCAGCGATTAAAAATGTGCTTATCGCTGCGTAAATCATTTGATTTTTATCAATGGGCAAGCCCAGGGCTATGAGTACCATGCCGTATGTAAATGCTCCCTGAAAGACCGTAACCACAACGGTGCTTGCAATGGGATATCTTTTGAGCCTGATTTTATCAAAACTGTAAGCCTTAGAAACCATGGTATAAACAAAAACCATAGCAGCAAAGAGCGGTGAAATCAGATAAGCTCCAATGATTGCGGTTGCATCAAAAAGCATAACCAAATAAAAAAGCTCTTGATTAACAAGAGGCGGATTTTCTAATCCTCCTATGCTTTCCTCATCTTTATCATGGTAACTGTTATATCCATTGCTAGCAGGGTACATGAAAACATGGATAATAATGAACACGGCAAATGCCGTCCAATGATTGAAATCTTGATTGGAATTACTCAGAGCAAACCAAAACACCGGCATTAAAAAAACTGAAAAAGGAATGCGCATTAGAATTAGCGCATTCCGCCAAGCACGATCTTTCTCCGAGCTCGTTGAAATCTGAGTGCTGCTGTTATCCCTTGAAGAATGCTTTGCCATGCGTTTGTTTAATAATTGTCTTTGCCAAAGGTGGAAAGATGTTAGCAGTTTTTACCAATGGATTCATTAAGGAAGGGTTGAAAAATACGCTTTGCATCAGCTTAGAAAACCTGAAACGACCAATCAATGCATGATTCCAAGCTTTTGAATAATTGATGAGGGCTAAATCATAACTCTGTTTTTGATTTAGAAAACTTGAAACTTCTTTTTGAAGCAAGTGCGCGCTTTGCAACGCCATGCTCATTCCATTTCCACTTAAAGGAGCGATTAACCCAGCGGCATCCCCTGCAAATAATATCGAGGAGTTGCCTTTTTCTTTGTTTTGAAAATTTACTTGTGATATCACTTTAGGCTGATCATAGATTTTTTCAAAGCGACTCAGGTAGTCTTTTAGAATTGAATTCTGCGCAAGCACGGAAGTTTCCATCTCTTCAAAGGTCATTCCTGATTTTAAGTTACTCGCCTTACTTAAATAACACATGCAATATTTATCCTCTTCAATGGCTGAAATTCCGCAATAGCCGTTTTTAAACAGGTGTAATTCAATAAGGTCTTTGGGCAAGTCTGCACGCAGATGATATTTAACACCTATAAAGTTGTGGTTTTCACGCAGGGGGGTTTTTATAAAGTCGCGATCTAGTTGTTTATCGATATTGGATCGTTTGCCATGCGCTCCAATGATAATCTGTGCTTCAAAATCTCCTGCTGTGGTTTTGATTTTGTTCCCATTGGTTTCAAGCACAGTTGTATTGTCAATAAGAGTGGTGCCTTTTGTTTTAGAAATATTTGCAAGTTCTTGATCAAGCCTATACCTGCTAATTCCGATTCCCCCAAGTGGAAGTTGCGCACTCATTTGGCTGCCTTGTTCTGTTGACAATGAAAAACGATTGATATGCGCCACACCGAGGGCATTTAAATTAACCCCTAAATAAGTAAGATATTCAATGGATTCGTTGGATATATATTCTCCGCATACCTTGTGAAAAGGATAGCTGTTTTTCTCGAAAAGCACAACATCAAATCCTTGTGAACTAAGTTCAATGCTTGAAGCTAGTCCAGCCAATCCCGCACCGATTATTGCAACATCATGCATGGGTTGAAATTATGCAATGACGAAAAGCCCAACTCCAACTTATCTGGTAGTTTTTTATCCCAGCTTCTTCTAGAAGCTTTGTCCAATCGCTTTTTATAAACCCTCTTTTTACAGATAACGGTGCGTCATGCTTGACAAGGTGTGACTTTGAGAGTATTTGTGTTAAAAGTGAAATGCTAGCCCAGGCGATTTTATTTCTTTCTAAATCATTGATCACGAAACCGATGCTGGATCGATCATGCATGACTTTGAGCAGAGTTATTAGATCATCATCATAAAAGTGATGCGTGAAAAGACTGCACATAACGATGTCAAATGATTTTTCAGTTGAGGCCAGTTGTTGAAAGGGGAGATTAAGAAATTCTGCTCCTTGAATATGTGCGCACCTTTTCATTGATTGCTTGATTGCTGCCGATGACATGTCCAAGCCGGTGAACTGCACGTTGATGTTTTTTTTTGTGGCCCAATCATACGTTGCAGCAATAGTATCTCCGCCACCACAGCCAATATCCAGAATATGATATGTGCGACTGCGATCTTTCATCAACTTTTCAAGACCCTTGAAAGTAGTTTTGTAACCGCCAAGAAGCGTATTGATGGTTTCTAATTCAATTAAATTTAACGTCAGCTCATCTTCATTGACATTCGGATTGTCCATCAGTTCCGGACCGGGATGTCTATGATTAAACGAAAACATTAGACGTGAATTTTTGCTTTCAATTTTTCTATTGTGAGACCAGGGCCAAAGCCCAAACTATGCAAAATTGAGGTCTCTTTTGCTTGACCAAGTATTTCTTTTAAAACGAATACTATAGTTGCAGATGACATGTTTCCATAGTGCTTCAATACATGCCTAGATGGGTTCATTTGAGCCTCACTCAAGTCTAATGCACTTTCAACAGAGTCTAGAATGTTTTTCCCTCCAGGATGAATAGCCCACAAGTCCTTGTCTGATGGTTTTGAGGTTTGATATAATGATAAAACACCTTCTTTAATGGCTTGAGGAACATAAGAACTTAGTCTTAGTAAAAAGCCTTTGGAGTCAATATTCCATGCCATCATACTGTTATCGCTTGGTATGAATTGCTGCTCAAAATCGATTAACTCGATTGTAGGTTTATCTGTGTTGTTTTTAGCGCTGAGGAGCATTGCTGCCGCTCCATCTCCAAAAAGGACATTGGCTAAGATGGAATCGTCATCATCAGAAGGTTGAAAGTGCAGGCTGCACAGTTCAACCGATACTATCAGGACATTAGAATTAGAATCAGCCTTGATAATCGAATGTGCTATTTTCATGGCATGAAAAGCACCATGACAACCAATAAAATTAATGGCATGCTTAGCACATGTTGAGTTCAGTTTTAGAGCCCTCGAAAGCCAAAGTTCTAATCCTGGTGCCGACATGCCTGTGCAGGAAACGGTTATGATGTGTGTTATGTCCGAAGCTCTGAAACCGTCTAACTGGTTTATTGCATCCAGAGCTAGCGGCAAGGAGTGAAAATTGTATTGCTCCAATCTTGATTCAATAGAAGGAACGGGAGTTTTGAATAATGTCTTATCACTGTTATTTCTGAAGTCTTCGAGAACAGAATATCGGGACTCAATACCGCTTTTCGAAGAAACAATCCTGGCCTTTCTTTGCGCTGTAGGGGTTACGGCAGTATTGGCAAGGAAGAGGCTTATTTCTTCAGCAAGGTATTTGTGTGAAGGAACTGCTGTGGTTATTTGGTTGATGTAAACAGGCAATGATTCAAGATGTATTGTTGATAAACATACAACTTGCCTTTAAGGTTTAAGTGACAATCACAAACAAAAAGGCCTCAACCGAGGTTGAGGCCTTTTTAACTTTAAAACAAACTACAAATCACATATGAACAATTACTTAGACACCATCACTTTGGATGTGTGAATTTTATCATCTGCATTCAGAATAACCATGTAAATACCATTTTCGAATGAACTAACATCTACTGTTTCAAGAGTGTTGTTCACATTAGAAGAAGTATAAACTACTCTTCCTAAAGCATCCATCATAGTCAAAGCGTATGACTCAAAAGAAGCAGTCTCAATATTTACAATTCCATTAGTTGGATTTGGATAAATATTTAGATCAAAATTACTTGGAAGACTGAAGATACCTGTTCCTGTATCGTTCGTGTCAACTGGTACTTCAACACAAGCCTCGCAAGAATTCCAACATACAACTGGCAATACAGTATCTGAGGATACAATGATGAGTCTATTTACAAAAACATTGTTACCATCAATTGTGGTTAAAACGCAGGCAGAAGCTGAATCTAATTCTTCTTGACCAGTCCAAGCGTCATGAGAAAACTTGAATTCGATGGTGTCAAGTGGAATATCAATTGTCGCTTCCCAAATACTATCGTTATTCACGTCAGTCATTGGGTTACAGTTTCCACACCAGCCATTAAAAACACCATTAACCTCAGGAGTCGTGTAATTGCCTGTGTAACCTCTCATGTCAACTTGAAATGTAACTGAGTTTGTGTCGATTGTTGGATTAGGAGGAACTGGCAATCCAAAAAACACGCTATCGATATAGAACTCTTGACCACTTGCAGCAGTCAGAAAGTCCCCAAAGAACGAAAGCACATCGTAATTTAAATTGTAATCAAGAGAACCTGCAGTTGGAGCAGAGAAATCAAAGAAGATAGTTTCCCAAGCGTTAGCTACCGTAGTATTGACTGTTGCTTCAGCGAACCCGCCACCAGCTTCTTCTGCTTTCATCATTATTGGAAGCCCTGCTGCTGGAGAATATACTTTTACTGATACAATGTTTTCTGCAGCTGTAAAAGGGATAGGGTTGTTAAGTGTTTGGTTTCCTAAAGTAACTCCTGCCCAAGGCTGAGCGCCTACTGGCTTTGTGAATTTTAACACATTGTTAGAGGCATCAGTTGGATCGATATCAGCAGCAGAAATACCACCTTCAAATGCGGTAGTTGTATAATCAACGTTTGCTGTGTCATCCCAAGAAATAGGAAGATCGATTGTGTCAAGGCCAGAAGGTGGTGGTGTAATACCTCCGAAAACAACGTCATCTACGAAAAATACTTGACCACTTGCAGCGGTCAAAAAGTCACCGAAAAATGAAAGCATGTTGAATTGAAAAGCATAATTAATAGCTGCTGTTCCCGGAGCCTCATTTGAAAAATCAAATGTTAATGTCTCCCATGCATTGGCCACAGTGGTTGTCGCGTCCGTCTCAACACTTTGTGTTGGAGTGCCCGCAACTTCGGCTTTCAGTCTCATTGGAAGACCCGCAGCTGGAGAATAAACCATCACGGAAATAATGTTGTTATTAGCGTCAAATGGGATGAGAGAAGCCAAACCAGTAGGTGTGCTTAATGTAACCCCTGCCCATGGTTGAGCGCCAACTGGCTTAGTGAATCTTAGAACATTGTTAGTAGCATTTAAAGGATCAACATCAGCTGCAGATTGACCACCTTCAAAAGGTGTTGTGGTATAGTTTACCGTGGCGTTATCCCATGAAATAGGAAGATCAATTTGAGTTTGAGCATTCAATCCTAATGCAAGGACGAACGACAAACATGTTAAAGTAAAATTTTTCATATGTAATTTTTTTTGATTAATACAATATTACGAAAGATATGGTTATAAATACCATAAGTACTGTTTCAAAAAGCTGTAAAAACAAAAAAGCCTCATTTTAAAGGGCTTACGGAGCTAAAAAAAATTGTTAAATTATAGTATAATTGACTAAAACCTCAGAGATATTCAGTTTATCGTTCTGTAAACTAACTGTTTAAATCTATTTTATTGGAAAACACGCACATAATCCACGATCATAGTTTGAGGAAAGACGGTTTCTGAATTTGGAGATCCAGGCCAATTTCCGCCAACCGCTGCATTGAAAATAAAGAAGAATTCTTGGTGAAATTCACTTAAAGCTGATGGCGTAATATCGATTTCATTGTATTTAATATCATCTCGATACCAACTGATTGATTGCTCATTCCAAATAATTGAAAAGACATGGAATTCATTGGCAAAAATTCCATTTGACAATGAATTTTTTTCACCAAAATTGGCATATGTGCCATCGTTATCCCAATGAACTGTGCCATGAACAACATTGTCACCACCACCACTAACGTTTCCACCTACCAGTTCCATTATATCTATCTCACCGCAATTAGGCCAACCTACAGAAGAGATATTATCTCCTAACATCCAAAGTGCAGGCCATAATCCATTTCCATAAGGCAATGCTGCTCGGATATCAATTCTTCCATATTGAAATGACTGCTTGTTTTGAGTAGTGATCCGTGAAGAAGAATAATTGCTCCCACTGGTCAATTGTTGCTTCGCTTTAATGACCAAATAACCATCAGTTAGAGTCGCGTTTTGGTCTGTATAATATTGAAGTTCATTATTTCCCCAACCGTTACTGCCTGTTCCTATTTCATAATTCCAATCACTTGTTGAAAAGGAATTCCCTTCAAATTCATCGTTCCATACTAAGGTGTAATTCGGATAAGAAAGAGGCGTTGAATATCCAGAAGTTGGAATAAACCCAGGAATGGGTGTATTGTCTGTGATTGTGATTTCTACCGTTTCTGATTTATCAATGTACGCAGAATGCGATGTGTTTGCTTGTACTACAATGGTATACGTGCCTGTCTCAGAATATTGATAGGATGCTTGGCCATCTTCGTTTTCTTCTATGCTCTCTTGTCCGTTTTCATTGAAAATGAAGGTGTAAAAGTTTGCCTTATCTGCTGAAGCACTTACCTCAACAAGGCCTTCTACTTCAGTAGAAACTAAAATATCCATTGTAAGATTCGTTGGAAGTGACACATCATCTTCCACAGGCTCTTCCTTGCAACTAGAAAGTGTCAAACCATAAGAACATAAAGCAATCAGAAGAAAAATCTTGATTTTCATAATCAGAACTATTGACAATTAGACGAACGCTTTTCAGTAAAAGATTGTTCGTTTATTGTTGATCTAGATCGTCCAAATAAAATGTTTCGGCATCGCCAACGTCCCAGCCCGGGAAGACAACCAATCTGTTATATGAAACGGGCTCGCCATCAAAGTCAACCGATAACTCAACCCATTCATTGGCTGTGGTTACGTCCACATCCTTTTCGACAAATGTGGTCGAACTAGCTTGATCTTCTAATTTTACACGAACCGTTCCAGTTACAGGAGCCCATATTTTGAATGTTATAGTAGTTTCTGTTGAAAAATCTAGCTTGTCTTGAAGGTCTACGAATAAACCAGCCCAAGTTTCATTTCCGTGAACAGTCTCCAGAACTCGTGTACTTGTATTAATTCCACTTGTATCAGGATTATCGATAACAGCATAGGTGCTATTTCCAAAGGGGCTGAACACAGGATCTTCTAATTCAAAATCTATTGGTAAAACATATGCAGTAGAATCATTTGTCCCACCACCACCGTTGCCAGTGGTGTCAATATTGCCATCTCCAGAATCATATCCTTCTACCACCAACCTATGATACCATGCTAGTGCTGGATCACCTGCATCAACATTGCGAATAACCATTTCATTTTCGTCAATGCTCACTATTTTATATTCGTTCGTCCCGGTGTAGAAGCCCATAAAAGCTCCTGATGAAAGGGTGAGAATGATCTCACCATCTTGTGTTAAACTCCAAGTTTTATCAAACTGATTTTCATAAGGGGCAACGTAATCAGGATCAGTAAGAGTAGCTCCAGGAAATTTAGATTCTTGTAATGCATCAACAAAAACGTCACCATGCGTGATCATATCAAATTTGAATCCGTCTAATGAAAAAATGTATTTATCGTCATACATTCCGTTTCCAGTTTGTTGGTTGGGTTCCGCACTATAATAATGAGGTACCTCACCAAAGGCAGGGTCAGTAGGGTTTGGCCCAACACCGAAGTGCCCGTCATAATTTGAATCTATTACCCAAGTTTTTGATCCAATTTCTACTCCTCCAGTAAGGAAGGTAAAAATAGGATCGTCTAGTAGACTAAGATCATCTTCAGCAATCACTATTTCTTGCGAAGAGCTAGCACTTCCGCCCTTGTTGAATACTGTAAGAGTTACAGTGAATGTATCCGCGGTTGGGTAGATTCCTCTTGCTTCTATGCCTGCTCCGAGCGTATTATTTCCAAAATTCCATTTAGCTATTACGTCAGGATTGCTGGCCTTGAAAATGATGATGTTATCACTTTCAGGCGATGCGCTATATGTGAAAGCCGCATCAGCTGCAGTTGGCGGTGCACCTAATTCTTCTAAATCTTTTTTACAAGACTGAAGAGTAAATAACGAAACGGAAAGAAATAGTAGTGCTAACTTTTTCATAATGTAAAGTTTTAAAAATCTTAATATCCAGTATTTTGATTCCAATTCCCACCCGCAAGGTCTATCTCAACTTGAGGAAGAGGAAATAATTCGTTTTTATTAGCTGTGAATCCGTCAATGGCCGCAGCAGCTTGTCCAGTTCTAACTAAATCAAAGAACCGATGTCCTTCGCCAGAAAGTTCTAATCTGCGCTCATTCCAAATATCTTCCGTGAGTTGATTTCCGCCAGTAGATAGTTCTGGCACATTCGCTCTTAATCTTACCAAGTTCGCGTAAATTAAAGCTTGACCGTCATTACCACTTCTATTATGCGCTTCAGCAGCCATAAGTAAAACATCAGCATAGCGAATGACGCGATAATTCACCGGACTGGTTAAATCATTGTCCGGAAGACCAATTTCACCTTGTCTTTTGATGTACTTGTTATTGTAGAATCCGGTATGACCTCCACCACCGATGGCGTAAGTAATATCACCTGAATTGGGCTGGGCTGCAATAAATGCGTCTATGTCTAAAACACTTGCATCTCTGCGTATGTCGCCACTCGGGAATGCGTCATATAAGTCTTGTGTTGGAAGATTATAGCTATTACCATCGCCATAAACTGGTCCGGTATATTGGCGAATGCCATGAAATCCAGGAGCTGCATTTCCTTCAAGGCATATTAAGCAATCGTAGCCGCCACCTTCAAGTCCACTGTATTCGATCTCAAAAACACTTTCTGAGTTTCCTTCGCTAGCCACTGTGAAGAGTTCAGCGTAGTCATCCGAAAGGCTATAACCACCTCCGGTGATCACTTGGTCAAGAGTTGAAGCACTTTCTGTGAACTTATCTTGATAGAGGTAAACTTTACCTAAGAGGGCTAAAACAGCGCCTTTATTCACGCGACCTTTAATCGGTGCAGTCCAATCAATAACAGAGCTTGCTGAATTTAAATCTTCTTCTATTTGTGCATATACTTCTGAAGCAGGAGACCGTTCGAGATCTTGAACTTCATTATTCCCTAGTCTTTTATCGATTATCAAAGGCACATCACCAAAATACTTCACAAGCTGGAAATAATAGTAAGCTCTTAAAAAACGAGCTTCAGCAATGATTAGATCTTTACCATCAAAGTCAATATTGTCTTTGTTTTCCATGATGTAATTCGCTCGAGTTACACCGGCATAGTTCCAACGAAAAATATTTCGAAGTTCGATGTTAACGCCACCATGAGTCATTAAGTCAATTTCATGAAGTCCTTTGGTGTCATTGACACTTTCACCTCCCGCAATAGAATTGTCAGAAGCAATTTCTCCGATCCAAACATTGATAAACGAGCCTTGAAGTAAGTCATAAGCACCTATCAATGCCTGCTCATAGTCACTCTCATTCTGAAAGTAATTCTCAGCATCCTGCGTAAATAACGGGTCAGTGTCTAGGAATTCGTTGCAGCCAATTGTAGTTGCAAGAATTGCAATGATTGAAGCTGATAGTATTTTAATTCTAATTGTCTTCATTACTTAAAATTTAACGTTGATACCACCCATGAATGTTCTGGCTTGTGGATAGAAGCCATAATCTACTCCCGCAGAAAGAGTTCCTCCAGAGGAACCAATATCTGGATCAAATCCTCGATAGTTGGTCAGAGTGAGCAGGTTGTTGGCTGAAACATACACTCTTATTGACGCCACTTTAATTTTATCCATTAATGACTCAGGAAGCGTATAACCTAATTGAACGTTTCTTAGTCTTAGGAATGAACCATCTTCGACATAGTAATCAGAGAATGCTGTGTTTTGGGTGGCTCCGGTTGTAAGCCTTGGGTTTTCTTCGGAAGGATTACCACCCGTCCAACGATCAATCACATAATTTAATTGATTGGCATATGGTTGCTGTCTTTCATAATTCCTGATGATTTCTTGACCTATAGCAGAATAAAGATTTGCGGAAACATCAAATCCCATATACTGCGTGTTAAGATTCAATCCAAAAGTAAAATCTGGAATCGGAGACCCGATTTCAACATTGTCTGATTCATCATTGAAGTTTATTATTCCATCTCCATTTTGATCTACAAACTTCAAATCACCTACTTGAGCTCCTTCTTGAGTTGGTGAGTTATCTATTTCTTCTTGAGTTTGGAAAATTCCATCTGTTTCTAACCCATTGAAATATCCAATCGCGTAACCTTCCTCGAATCGGGTAGCTATATTTCCTCCTACACCAAATGAAGCACCTGGCAAGAAGTCAACACCTTCAGGAACTGCCGTTACCTTATTGTTAATAGCCGTCATGTTGAAATTGGTAGAGAAAACCAATGCTTTTCTTGGGTCAGTTGAATAGCCAAGCTCTATCTCAAGGCCTGTATTAGAAACATCTCCGGCATTTATAATTGGTGGTTGTCCACCAGGTCCGTAAGATCCAATCACGCCAGAAACATCTGGTTGGAATAAAAGGTCAAACGTGTTCTTGACAAAGAAATTAGTGGTGAAATTGAAGGCTTCAAAGAAGGTTAAGTCAACACCAATATTTAATTGTCTAGTAGTTTCCCATCTCAAGTCAGGGTTAGAAGCTCGGCCTAATGCCACGCCTTGTCGAATAACATCATCTAACACATAAACGCCTTCACCATTAAGTTGAGCGCGGTATGCAAAATTTTGGATTTGATCATTACCTGAAACACCATAACTGGCACGCAGCTTGGCGAAAGTGATTACTGGAACCGTAAAGAAATCTTCTTCTGAGAAAACCCATGCACCGGATATCGTAGGGAATATACCATATCTGTTGTTTGGTCCGAACTTCGTTGAACCATCTCTTCTAATAAGTCCAGAAATGAGGTACTTGTATTTGTAACCGTATTCTGCTCGCATGAACGAAGAAAGAAGCCGCTCTTCATATTGGAAAGATCCAACATTGTTCAAGTATCCACCAGGAGCCTGGTTGGCTGAAATATCAGCATAATCCTCTGAATTGTTAGGAATGTTGAATGCCGTGCCGTTAAGCCCTTCTCCTCTTCGAGTGAATACGGATGCACCGAGAGTAGCTTTCACTGTGTGATCAGTGTTAAAGACGTGCTTATAGTTCACGAAACTCTCGTAAGTTAAATCAAGGTAAGTTGCTCTTTGCTCAAAGACACTTGCTCCTCGCTCAATAAAAGTGCTATCTCCAATATCAACTAGTGAAGGATCTAAATCTTCATTAATGGCACTGTTTTGAGCTTTACCCGGTCCAAACCAAACAAGAGGAGAAAACACTTTCGAATCAACAATTGCATAGTTATAGTTGATACGATTTGTAAAGTCAAAGTCTTTATTAATAGTAAAGACGATCTCCTCTTTACCTACAATCTTATCAACTCTAGCCTCGTTGAATGTATTCTCCATTTGGGCAATAGGATTGATGATGTCACTAACTTCTTCAAGATAGCTGTAATTTCCGTCAGGAGTTTTTACAGGGTCCGTTGGAAAAGCATTTACTGTATTATAAAGAACTGAGCCTATGCCGTTTTCTGGAAGTGTACTTCTGTCTTCATGCGTATAGAGTAAAACACTATTTAGTTTAAGTTTTTCGGAAAGCTTTGTGCTGATATTAACTCTGGCGTTATAGCGAGAGAAGTTTGATTTGTCTCCACCTACTATACCGTCTTGTGTGAAGTATGAACCTCCAAGTGAGTAAGTTGTGCTTTTAGTTCCACCAGACATGGAAACATTGTAATTGCTAATCGCAGCAGTGGTAAAAACTTCATCTTGCCAATCTGTGCCTTCTCCAAGGTCTGTATTAGCAAAAGGAACAGTTTCTCCGCCATTGGCAAACATTTCATTTTTAATGACGGCATATTCCTCAGCGTTTAAGAGATCAAGTCTTTTCGAGGCCTGTTGAATGCCGTAGTAGGAACTAACTTCAAATTGAGGTTTTGAATTGACCTTTCCTTGTTTCGTTTCAATGATAATTACGCCATTCGCTGCTCTTACACCATAAATTCCGGCAGTAGCATCCTTTAAAACATTGATTGATGCGATGTCACTAGGGTTTAATGCGTTCAATCCTTCCGAATCATATACAACTCCATCAACTAAAATGAGGGGGTCATTATCTCCAAAAGTTGAAAGACCTCTAATTCTTATACTCGAAGATCCTCCAGGTGAACCTGAATTAGTGTTGATGGCAACTCCAGAAACTTGACCCTGAAGGGCTTGGTCCATTCTTGGAATATTCAGACGTTCAACGCTTTCTCCGCTAACCTTTGATGTAGCACCAGTAAGTTCTTTTTTAGTTGAAGTTCCGTATCCTACGACAACGACTTCATCCAAAGCAGCCACACTAGGCTCCATTTCTACATCCACTTTGGTTCGGCCAGCAACTAAAACTTCCTTAGGTGCATATCCAATGAAACTGTATCGTAAGGTTAGCGTTGGGGATTGAGTAACTTTTAAGGTATAATTCCCATCCATGTCAGTCGAAGTTCCGTTGGTCGTTCCTTTTTCAACAACAGTTGCTCCAGGAATAGTGAACCCGGTTTCGTCTTTAATTTGACCAGTAATGGTCGTCTCTTGGGCAATAATTATTGAGCTTAAAGCCCCTATAATCAGGGTGAGTATGAGTTTTTTCAACATGTCTGTTAGAGGATTAGTCCCACAATTATACAAAACTTTTGGTACAAAGTACTATTACTGAAAAATTTTCTAAATTGCACTTTAATTAATGCGGATATAACTTAAAACTTCGTTCTTCATAACAGCATAATTATTAGGTTCATTTATCAATAGGGTTAATTTCGCGGTCAATCACAATTTCAATGAAGGGAAAAAAAACTGACACAATAGAAGACGTAATAGGTCATCAATTTAGTGCATACTATAAGATCGCCATTGAGAAGTTTTTTCAATTCGCAATGTCTGTAGACTGTGTAATTCTAGGTTACCATGAAAACGGAATTAAGCTTCTTGTAATTGAACGGGGCGCTGAGCCCCATTTAGGAAAGATGGCACTTCCAGGTGATTTAGTCTACCCGAATGAAGATGTTAATTCTTCAGCCGTCAGAGTTTTAAAGGATTTAACGGGCATTCGAAATGTGGATATGATACAAACTAAGTGTTATGGTAAAGTGGATCGTCATCCCATTGGAAGGGTAGCCACAATCGGATTCTATGCATTGATAAATGTGGATAAGTACAGACCTTTGGCGAATTCTTGGGCTGACAACGTGTATTGGGTTGATGTTAAGGATTTGCCAGAACTAGCTTTTGATCACAGAAGTATTGTAGATGACGCTTTAGAGACATTGCGCGAAAGAGTCCGCCATCAGCCTTTAGGATTTCACTTGTTGCCAATGAAATTCACCCTCGGTGAAATGCAAGCTCTATATGAGGCTGTTCTTGATGAAAAATTTGATAAAGCCAATTTCAGAAAGAGAATACTCAGTATGGGCTTATTGAAGGATTTAAATGAGCTTCAATCTGATGTGCCGCATCGGCCTGGAAGACTATTTTCATTTGATGAAGAAGCTTATAAAAGGTTGCTTGCGAAGGGGTTTTCTTTTGGATTGTAAGAATTGAATTCAGGGCTTTACTAAAAAACTGACCTATGGGAGAAGCGAATTTCAAGCTTGATGCTTTGGATATATCCATCATTATTGGGTATTTTTTATTGATTCTATACATCGCTTATCGAGTAATTCGCAAAGACAAAAAAGCTCAAGATTCATCGTTTGAAAATTCAGAAGATTATTTTCTTGGCGGAAGAGATTTAAGTTGGTTCGTTATAGGCGCGTCTCTTTTTGCTTCTAATATTGGTTCAGAGCACCTAGTTGGACTAGCAGGCCAAGGTGCCTCAGGAGATTTTGTTGCTGCTCAATTTGAAATTCTTGCCGCACTCATTTTATTGCTTCTTGGTTGGCTCTTTGTCCCTTTTTATTTAAAAAGTGGTGTTTTTACTATGCCTGAGTTTTTGGAAATGCGCTACAGTCCGGCAGCGCGAGGATATTTGAGCTGGGTGTCAATAATCGCTTACGTATTGACTAAGATTTCGGTTACCATAGCGGCAGGAGGGATAGTTTTCACGGCCTTATTGGGAATTGACTTTTGGACAGGAGCTATATTAATTGTGGTTATTACAGGAGCGTACACGGTGCTTGGTGGTTTAAAGGCGGTCGTGTATACTGACTTAATTCAAATGTTTATTCTGGTTGGCGGCTCTGTGGCGCTGACATTTTTTGGCCTTGATCAAGTGGGTGGCATGGAAGGGTTGGCTGAGAAAACTGAAGCGTCATATTTGTCTCTTTGGAGACCTTTGAGTGACCCTGAATTTCCGTGGACTGGTATATTATTCGGAGCGCCAATCTTAGGGGTGTGGTATTGGTGTACGGATCAGTTCATCGTTCAACGTGTATTAGCGGCTAAAGACCTTGAAAATGCTAGAAAAGGGACAATATTCGCTGGGTATTTGAAAATGCTTCCTTTATTCATTTTTGTCTTGCCTGGAGTAATTGCTTATGCTTTATCCACAGGGCCTGATGCAGTTATTTCATTCCCTATGGTTGATGGTAAGGAACAGTATGATGCTGCTTTGCCAGTATTAGTGATGCAATTATTACCAAGCGGATTAAAGGGCTTGGTCGTGGCCGGATTGTTAGCTGCTTTGATGAGTTCATTAAGCTCTGTTTTCAATTCATGTTCCGCCCTTTTTACAATTGATATTTACAAGAAGTATTACCCCCAATGCAGTGAAAAGAAACTAGTTGTTGTTGGGCAAATAGCCACAGTTGTATTGGTTATCCTTGGTTTGGCATGGATTCCGATGCTGAACATAATAGAAGGAGGACTTTTTCAAAAATTGCAAAGTATTCAGGCTTATATCGCTCCTCCTATCGCAGCGGTTTTTCTGTTGGGGCTCTTTATGAAACGGATTAACTCTAACGGTGCAATGTCAGCGCTTTTGACAGGTGCTTTTATCGGAGTTGTGCGTCTGGTCTTAGAACTCAATAAATCAGCGTTGGATGTGAATGGATTCTTCTACTATGTGGCAGATATCAATTTTCTGCACTTTGCATTGATCATGTTTCTTCTATGCTCCATCATTCTTGTTGGTGTTAGCCTATTGACGAAGTCTGACGAAAATCCCAATTTACATCTGGTTACTTACTCTGCATCTTCGCTGGGTTACAAAAGGATTAACGCCTTGCTTACGGCAGGACTTTTATTGATAGTGGGGGTAATCTGGATTGTTTTTAGCTAGGTTAATGGGGCTAAAAACCACATATGTCAATAGATGTAGATTCATTTTTCTCCATCTTTTTTGTGGTCTGATTATACCGTTTTTGACTTTTTCTCAATCAGGAAATAGTCAAGTGAAGATTGATGCGTTGGTGGCTTCTATGACCTTAGAAGAGAAAGTTGGGCAGATGACGCAAATCAACTTGGAGGTGATTCTGAAGAAAGAGAATGGCGTCATCGTTAATCCAATAGAAATCGATACGGCCAAATTAAGAGAAGCGATACTTGAATATAAAGTTGGATCATTTTTGAATAATGGTCGCAGAGCGCACAGCAGAAATGAATGGCTTGAAGTGATAACTGCCATTCAGACAATGGCGTTATCAAGTCCATCTCGAATACCGATTATTTATGGGATTGATGCCATACATGGAGCGAATTATTCAAGCGGCTCCGCATTGTTTCCCCATCAATTGGGTCAAGCAGCGAGTTGGAATCCACCCCTTGTCAAACAAATTGCTCAGGCAACAGCTTTTGAAACACGTAGCTGCGCTATTCCATGGGTCTTTTCACCCATTATAGATGTTGGCCGGCAGCCACTGTGGTCACAGTTTTTTGAGACCTATGGAGAAGATGTATTTCTTACTTCAACCATGGGAAACGCTGCTGTTCGCGGCTATCAGGGCGAGAATTTATCAGACGGCTCTTCTGTTGCTGCTTGTGTGAAACATTATGTTGGATACAGCGCGCCCTTATCGGGTAAGGATCGCACGCCAGTTTATATGGATGAGCGACATCTAAGAGAAACCTATTTACCTCCATTTGAAAGAGCCATTGAACAAGGTGTTCGTTCAATGATCGTAAATTCTGGAGAATTGAATGGTATTCCGAGTCATGCGAATGAATATCTGCTAAAAACAGTGCTTCGAGATGAGCTGAACTTTGAAGGTGTTGTTCTATCAGATTGGGGAGATATTGAAAGACTTTTTACCGTTCATCGTGTCTCAGCCAATAGAAAGGAAGCCGCTGAAATAGCCATTAAGTCTGGGGTGGATATATGTATGGTTCCGAATGACTTTGTGTTTTGTGAAAACCTAATTGCTTTGGTCAACGAAGGCAAAATAAGCGAGAGTAGTATTGATGAATCAGTCAGAAGGATTCTTCGGTTGAAATTTGATTTAGGGTTATTCGATAATCCAATTACCATTCCTGAAAACGCAGATGAGCGCTTTGGTGGTAAAGCGCACCTTGAACTTGCCTATCAAGCTGCTGCCGAATCGATCACATTGCTTAAAAATGAGGGCAATATTTTACCATTGAGTGCAGATAAGGAAATCCTTGTCATTGGACCAGCAGCCAATAGTTTGCAGTATCTCAATGGACCATGGTCTCGCACTTGGCAGGGAACCGACAGTATTATTAGTGGGGAGTCATTTGAAACTATTTCTTCGGCAATAGGATCAAAATCTAACAACACAAACTACATATTAGGGTGTTCTGAAGATTCATTGATAAATCTTCCTGCTGTTTTAGAAGCTGCCGCAAAAAGTGATATAATCATTTTATGTCTGGGTGAAGAACCTTCGGCCGAAAAACCAGGAGATATTCATGATCTAACTATTTCTTCTTCCCAGCAAACATTGGCCAAAGCATTGATTAATGCAGGAAAGCCAATAGTCCTTGTTTTGGTGGAAGGAAGGCCTCGAATAGTTTCATCTTTTGTAGATGATTGTGATGGCGTTATCATGGCATATCAACCGGGAAGCAGCGGTGGTCAGGCTGTTGCAGATGTGCTTTTTGGGAAGATCAATCCTAGTGGTCATTTGCCATTTACCTATCCTCGATATGTGAACGATTTATTGACCTATGACCACAAAAAATCCGAAGAAGTAGATAATTATTATGGCGGAAATGGATACGATCCACAATGGTCGTTTGGAGAGGGATTGAGTTATACATCCTTTGAGTATTCTGACTTTAAAGTGAATACAGATACGCTGAGACAGGGGCGAAAAATAGTGATTGAAATAAAGGTGAGAAATTCTGGATCAAGACATGGAAAGGATGTAGTGCAGTTATATGCTTCTGATGAAGTGGCTTCAATTACTCCACCCGTGAAAAGGCTAAGAAGTTTTGAAAAAATAGATCTGAAGGCTAACGAATCCAAGGTGGTTTCTTTTGAAATAGGTGAAAAAGAGCTGGCGTTTGTAAATGCCCAAATGAACTGGGTGACAGAAGAAGGTTGGTTTACCCTTGAAATTGAAGGTTTGAAAAAGCGGGTTTATTATCGACCATAAGATATATCTCCTACCGTGTTCTAAATCAGGAAGGTATATTGCTTTTTGAAAGAGCGTTTCGTTAACTTTGAATGTATGAGACACCCTCTATTAATACTTGTTGTTATCTTTTTTAGTCTTTCATGCGATAAGAATGAAGATGACTGTGAAAAGTCGCAGCGTTGCGAATTGACACCAGAAGCAGGGCCATGCTACGCCATGCTTTCTAAATACTATTACAACGCTGTTTCTGGTCAGTGTGAGGAATTCATTTATGGCGGATGCGAGGGTGTGGTTCCATTCGAAACGTTGGAGGCTTGTTATGAATGTGAGTGCGATAAGCGATTGGAATAAGAATTCAACGCAATTTTTGAACTCAAGATTTTCAAGCAAATGCTATCAACTTTTAGCGACTTTCGTGGTTCGTTAGAACTGTGGGAATAGACGATCTTAAAAAGCATTTTGAAAAGAGTCCGCAAATTGATCAATTTGAGTTTGGACCCGATCTTCCTGTGCCCATTCGCCACCGAATAAAAGGTATAGCTGGTTCTGCCTTAAGCTTTATAGTTGCCGCAGCCTTCAAAAAGAAGGAAGTTCATCATCTTCTTGTGTTTAACGATCGAGAAGAGGCGGCCTATTTCTATAACGATATTCAAAACCTCATTTCGCCCAATCGAATTTTCTTTTTCCCTCATAGTGATAAAAAAGCATATGAGGCAATTGAAGAAGGAATGGAGGAGTTCTCAGGAAAGAAAAAGGAAGGTGAAAATGGCCTGATGCGCGCAGAAGTGTTGAGTGCTATCAATACCCGAAAGCGTCATTTCGTTATTGTTTCTTATGCTGATGCACTTTCAGAAAAAGTGGTCACGAAACAGAGTCTGGTTAAGAACACACTTACTGTTAACGTAGGTGATAACCTATCTCAGGAGTTCGTCAATGAGGTGCTACAAGAGCTCGAATTTGAGCGCGTTGATTTTGTTTATCAGCCGGGGCAATATGCCATCCGTGGAGGGATTATAGATATCTGGAGTTTTTCAAATGATCGTCCATTCCGCGTTGAGTTATTTGGGGATAAAGTTGATAGTTTACGCACGTTTGATCCAGTGTCTCAATTGAGTGTTAAGGATCATGGGCACATCAGTATCATTCCTGACGTGCAGAAACAAGCACTCAAGGAAGTGAGACAAACATTTCTTCAATATATACCTGAAAGCTCAGTAGTTTGGTTGAAGAATTTTGAACTGATTCAGGAGCATGTGGCTGATTTATTCAAAAAATCGGAAGAGAAATTTGCTCGCTTAACAGGCGCGATAAAACAGGTTCAACCGTCAGAATTATATGTCAGTGAGGAGTTGTATTTAGATCAATTGGGCGCTTTTACACAAGTGGAATTCGATCGGCCAAGTTTGATGAAGCCGGATGTTGAAATCAGATTTAATCAAACACCACAAGTATCATTCAACAAGAATTTTGATTTGCTCATTACTGATTTGACGAATCACACTCGAAATGGGTTTCACAACTACATTTTCACAACAAATCCAAAGCAAATTACTCGTCTTCATCAAATTTTTGAAGACATTCTGTTGAATCGAGAAACGACAGAAAAGACGTTTGATTTTGAAGGAATAAATACTTCTATTCACGAAGGATTTATTGATCATGATGCAAAATTGGTTTGCTATACTGATCACCAATTGTTTGAGCGTTATCATCGTTATAGGCTGAAAGAAGGCTTCGCAGACTCTGAGCGACAAATCACCCTTAAAGAACTTAGCGATTTACAGCCAGGAGATTATGTGGTGCATATAGATCACGGAATTGGTCAGTATTCAGGTATTCAGAAAATTGATGTGAATGGCCAAACGCAGGAAGCCATCCGCCTCATTTATTCTGGTGGTGATGTGCTTTATGTGAGTATTCACTCCTTGCATCGAATTTCCAAGTTTGTTGGGAAAGAAGGCACCCCGCCCAAAATCAATAAATTGGGTTCTAATGCATGGCAAAGCCTTAAGAATAAGACCAAGAAAAAGGTCAAAGAGATTGCCTACGATTTGATCAAGCTTTACGCAGAGCGAAAACTGAAAAACGGATTTGCTTTTAGCCCTGATACATATCTGCAAACCGAGCTTGAATCTTCATTCATTTATGAAGACACTCCTGATCAAGAGAAAGCAACCAATGCTATAAAAGCTGATTTGGAAAAGCCATATCCGATGGACCGTTTGGTATGTGGTGATGTTGGCTTTGGAAAAACGGAAGTTGCTATTCGCGCAGCATTCAAAGCAGCTACCGATGGCAAGCAAGTTGCCATTTTGGCACCAACCACTATTCTTACTGCGCAACACTTCAAGACATTCAGTGATCGATTGAAAGACTTTCCAGTCACGGTGGATTATATCAACCGTTTCAGATCAGCTAAACAACAAAAGGAGACCCTGAAGAAACTAGCGGAGGGCAAAATTGATATCCTTATTGGAACACATCGGATCGTTGGGAAGGACGTTAAGTTCAAAGACCTTGGCTTGATGATCATTGATGAGGAACAGAAATTTGGAGTGGGTGTGAAGGATAAATTGAAAACAATGCGCGTCAATGTTGACTCACTAACATTAACGGCAACCCCGATTCCGCGCACTCTGCAGTTCTCTTTAATGGGTGCTCGAGATTTAAGTGTGATCAACACTCCTCCGCCCAATAGATATCCCGTTCAAACAGAGCTTCACACCTTTAATGAAGCGGTCATTAAAGATGCTATCTATGCTGAACTGACTCGAAATGGGCAAATCTTTTTCATTCATAATCGCGTTCAGAATATCGCTGAAGTATGTGCAATGATCAAGAAAATTGTCCCCGAGGCTGAGGTTGATTTTGCTCACGGGCAGATGGAAGGTCATCAATTGGAAGAAGTGATGCTTCGTTTTATCGAGGGAGAATTTGATGTTTTGGTTTCTACGACCATTATCGAGAGTGGCTTGGATATTCCCAATGCAAATACGATCATTATCAATCAAGCGCAGAACTTTGGTTTAAGTGATTTGCATCAAATGCGGGGCAGGGTTGGAAGATCTAACAGGAAGGCATTTTGTTATCTGTTGTGTCCACCAATGAGTACGCTGACAAGTGAAGCGCGAAAACGACTCACGGCAATTGAGCAATTCAGCGAGCTGGGAAGTGGCTTCAGCATTGCAATGCGCGATTTGGACATTCGTGGCGCAGGAAATTTACTTGGAGGAGAACAAAGTGGTTTCATTACAGATATTGGATACGAAACGTATCAGAAGATTCTTGAAGAAGCCATGGAGGAGCTGAAGGAAACTGAATTCAAAGGACTATTCGAAGAAGACAAGGAAAGAGTTTATGTTAGTGATTGTCAATTGGAAACTGATCTAGAAGTGATGATTCCTGATGACTACATCAATAACATTACCGAGCGGATGAATATCTATCGAAGCTTAGCAGATGTAAATGACATGGAAGCGTTGAATCATTTCGTACAAGGCATCGAAGATCGATTTGGACCTATTCCACCTTCATTTGAGAGGCTTTTAAGATCCAAACGCTTGATTTGGGCCGGAAAGGATATCGGGTTTGAGAAAGTAGTTTTCAAAAACAAAAAGATCATCGGCTATTTCATTTCCGACAAGGATTCTACCTACTTCCAATCACCCAAATTTGAAAAGGTTCTGATGTTTGTTCAGACCAATCCAAATCGTGTTCAATTAAGGGAGCGTAACGATCGATTGAGTTTGGTGTTCACGAATATTTCTACGCTAGAAAAAGCAACTGAAATACTAGAGGAAGTAATGCGGTTAGAGGCCTAACGGGCTGAATACAACAAAGCCCAAATTACGAATGCGTATCTGGCTGCTTTGCCCAATGTCATCCATATTGTTACTTTCCAAACTGATGCTTTAAACAACCCAAGCGCTATGGCAATGAGGTCGCCTACAAAAGGCAGCCAGCAGAGCAACGCAGTGTAAGAGCCGAATTTATCAACGGTTTGTTTCCATTTATTTACGCTACTCTCTTCTACTTTTAAGTATCGATTGATCCAATGCCAATTTCCCAAATAGCCCAGTCCAAAGCTGGTTAATCCACCCAAAGTATTGCCTAGTGTTGCTACAATTAGGCAGGAAACAGGGTCGAAGTCAGCTAAAATCAACCCTGCCAAAACAGCCTCTGAGCTGAATGGAACAACCGTGGCCGCTAAAAATGTCGCAAGAAATAGGCCTAATAAACCAAGTTCAATCCATTCCATTTTTTCAGTGATTAGCTTTGATATCACAATAGTAAGTGTTAGTTATGCTTTGTTAAGTGCAGGTTAAATATGAATTAGATAGTGTAAAAACTACACTAAGTGAATTATCTTTGAGATTCTTATTGAAAATATGACAACTAATCAAAAACAAATAATGGACAATTTCGATCTCATAATCTTCGGAGGAGATGGAGACTTGTCATTCAGAAAAATATTTCCAGCGCTTTACCATCGCTTGAATGAACACCAGATCGATGAATCAAGCCGAGTGATGGCTGTTTCAAGGTCAAAGCGTACTCAAAAAGATTTTATCGAACAGCTTGAGAAAAGCTTGAAGGAATACATCAAGGATGCCGATGGTGCAGTGATTTTAAAGCTTCTATCCATGGTCACTTTCGCGCAAATTGATACGGATAAAAAGTTGGAAGATGCACATGCTGCAAAATGGTTTACAAAGGATTTCCATTCAATCAGGGTTTTCTATTTGGCTACGCCAGCTGCGGCTTTTGGTCCTATATGTGAGTACCTTGACAATCAAGGTTATATCATTCCCGATGCGCGTGTAGTTTTAGAAAAGCCTCTTGGAACTGATCTAAAAAGTTCGGAAGCAGTTAATAATCAAGTAGCACTGCATTTTCCGGAAGAGCAGATTTACCGTATCGACCATTATCTTGGAAAGGAAACGGTTCAGAACCTTATGGTGCTTCGATTTGCCAACAATATATTTGAGAGCTCATGGAACGCACAAGACATTGATAATATTCAGATTACCGTAGCCGAATCGATTGGCGTAGGAACTCGTGGCGGGTTTTATGATAAGTATGGAGCGCTGAGAGACATGGTTCAAAACCACCTTTTGCAGCTTCTGTGTTTAATTGCAATGGAGCCTCCGGTAATGCTTGAAGCAGATTTAGTACGTGATGAAAAACTCAAGGTTTTAAGGGCGCTTCGTTTGTATGACAAGAATTCGATTTTAACGGAGACTGTAAGAGGTCAGTATACAAGAGGAAATACTGGCGAAGGGAGGCTTCCTTCTTACCTAGAAGATATCGACAAATTTGAGTCGAATACGGAAACATTTGTGGCCTTAAAAGCTCACGTAGATAATTGGCGCTGGGGTGGTGTTCCGTTCTTCTTAAGAACTGGAAAGAGAATGCCGCATCGATATTCAGAAATTGTGATCAATTTCAAAGATGTGCCTCACAACTTATTCCCTGATCGTAAAAAAATGGCCAATAATAAATTGACCATTAGATTGCAACCAGAAGAAAGAATTGAACTGCAACAAATGGTTAAAATTCCTGGTCCGGGTGGATATCGTTACAAGCCATTCTCGCTTGAGTTAGATTATGCTGAGCATTTTGATCAGCGATTTCCTGAAGCTTACGAGCGTCTATTAATGGATGTGGTTAGAGGAAATCAAACCTTGTTTATGCGCAGGGATGAAGTGAAGGCCGCATGGACATGGGCAGAATCGCTTTTAACCAACTGGGAAAAATCAAAAATGCCAAATGTCTTGTACGAAGCTGGAACATGGGGGCCTGGAGACAAAGTAATGGATGGTGATCACGAGTGGGTTAAATCAAGACATGTGATCAAGGCTCAAAAGAAGTTGGAGGATGACGATGAATAGACTTGAGTTAGAGTCAAATCTAGCTTCTGAAATTGCGCAGACTCTTGCATACGATATTGAGCATAAAGGTCAAGCAACGCTATTAGTTTCGGGAGGTTCAACACCAGTCAATCTGTTTAAATTGCTTTCAAACATTGATTTAGATTGGTCAAAAGTCACGATATCCCTGGTAGATGAGCGTTATGTTCCAGATGGTCATAAGGATCAAAATGGAGGCTTAGTCAAAGCCAATTTGCTGCAAAACAAGGCTGCAAAAGCCCAGTTTATCCCTCTTGTGCAAAATGCAGAAAATGCTGAAGATAATTTGCGGCAAGTAAGGGACGCCTTTTCATCCGATCACTTTCCATTGAGTGTTGTGATTTTAGGAATGGGCACTGATGGTCACACAGCTTCACTTTTTCCTGACGCTCCTGAATTGGATTATGGCATTGATTTGAATTCGGAGGAAGATTTGATTATTACAAATCCACCGACAGCGCCTCATCAACGAATTACGTTTACTAGAAGGGCTTTGTTGAATACAAATAGATTAATTCTTCATTGTTATGGAGCTGAAAAGGCCTTAATATTGAAAGAAGCAGATCAAAAAAGAGATTATCACATTTATCCTATTGCCGCATTTATGAACCAAGATTTCAAAGACTTGGAAGTGTATTGGGCAGAATAAAAAGTTTATGAATAAAAGAATCAAAGAAATAACAGAGCGCATAAAAGAACGCTCAAGCAAATCAAGATCAGAGTATATCGCTTTGATGACTTCATCGAAAAACGCTTCAGTAACGCGTGGAGATTTGGCGTGTGGAAATTTGGCTCACGCTTTTGCTGCCTGTGCTGATGATGAAAAAATGTCGCTCAGTGGCACAACCAAGGCTAACCTTGCTATCATAACTGCATATAATGATATGCTTAGTGCTCACAAGACGTATGAATATTATCCTGAAGCATTAAGGCAGTCAGCCAGAAAGTATGGCGCAGTTGCTCAAGTAGCATCTGGTGTGCCAGCGATGTGCGATGGAGTTACTCAAGGTCAACTAGGAATGGAGCTTTCATTGTTTAGTAGAGACATTATTGCTTTATCAACCGCCATTGGTATGTCACATCAAATGTTTGATGGAGGAATGTGCTTAGGAATTTGCGATAAGATTGTACCAGGAATGATGATCGGGGCTCTCCGTTTTGGTCATCTGCCGTTCATTTTTGTCCCAGGTGGACCCATGGAGTCAGGAATCACCAATGACGAAAAAGCGCACTTCAGAAAGGAATATGCAGCAGGAAGAATAGGCAGAGATGAGCTTTTAAAAGCAGAGTCAGCATCTTATCATTCTGCAGGTACGTGTACGTTTTATGGCACGGCCAACAGCAATCAGATGCTCATGGAAATTATGGGAGTTCATCTTCCAGGAGCGTCTTTTATTACGCCAGGAACAGAGTTGCGTGAAGCACTCAATGATTATACAGTCAAACGCTTAACGCAGATTACAGCGCAAGGTGATGAATACACTCCTCTTTATGAAGTAATCACACCAGAGAGTATCGTAAACGCTTTGGTCGGCTTGGTTTCTACGGGTGGATCAACGAATCATACTATACATTTAATCGCAATTGCAAGAGCAGCAGGAATTATCATCAATTGGGAAGACTTTTCCGATGTTGCTGAAGCCGTTCCTCAATTGACGCGTGTTTATCCAAACGGATCAGCAGATATCAATCACTTCCAAGCATGCGGTGGAATGGGGTACTTGATGAAAACTTTGAGAGAAGGCGGATTGTTAAATGAAAATGTAAAAACTGCTGCTGGAACAGGGTTGGAGGCTTATACTAAAGAACCTTATTTGGAAAACGGCAAGCTCGCTTGGAGAAATTCTCCAGAGAAGTCATTGGATGAAAATGTAATGAGAGGAGTGAATGATCCATTTGCACCTACAGGAGGATTGAAAATTTTAAGAGGAAATTTGGGACGATCGGTCATCAAAGTTTCTGCAGTAAAAGAAGAAAACTACGTGGTGAAAGCACCAGCTGTAGTCTTTGAAGATCAAGATGATGTGATCACTGCATTCAAGCGTGGTGAATTGAATAAAGATGTTGTGGTGGTTGTCAGAAACCAAGGTGCCCATTCTAATGGAATGCCTGAATTACATAAGCTTACACCAACATTGGGTCTTCTAATGAGTCAAGGTTACAAGGTGGCGTTGGTGACAGATGGGAGAATGTCTGGCGCGTCAGGAAAGGTTCCTGCCGCTATTCATTTAAGTCCTGATGCCGCCAAGGGAGGGCCAATTGCTAAACTTCAAACTGGAGATATTGTAGAGCTTGACGCTCATAAGGGAACACTCTCTTGCTTGAATTTTGACGAGGTCGAGAAAAGGGCTATAACTACTGCGGACAACTTCGATTCATTCGGTGTGGGCCGCGAGCTATTCAATAGATTGAAGCCATTAGTTACCGAAAGTGAAGAAGGGGCTTCATTCATTATCTAAATGTCAGACATGCAAAACGGAATTAGACAAGTAATGGAAGGGCACACATTGGTGCCTGTAGTCACCTTTAGCTCGGCAGATGAAGCACCTGCCTTTATCGAGTATTTGATAAGTCAAAACGTTGGGTGCATAGAAATCACATTGCGCACACCAGCAGGAATCAAAGCGATTGAGCTCCTAAAAAAGGAATACGATGGCAGGTTCTTGATTGGAGCTGGCACCGTCACGAATAATGCACAGATCGATCAATTGGTGAAGTTGAACGCTGATTTTATTGTTAGCCCAGGCTTGACAAGTGACCTTCAATTTGAAATGGAGGCGTCTAAACTTCCTTATTTACCCGGAACATCCACTCCAAGTGAAATAATGTGGGCTAGAGAGCAAGGGTTAGACACACTTAAATTTTTTCCAGCAAACCTTTTCGGAGGACTAGATGCATTGAAGGCTTATGGACAGTTGTTCCCTGATGTACAATTTTGCCCAACGGGAGGAATCATGAAAGAGACAAGCAACGACTACTTATCCCTTTCAAATGTTTTTGCCGTTGGTGGCTCTTGGTTTCAAAAAGACTTTAAAAAGTAGCTCACTACCTTGAGCTTGATTTGTATCTGAAGAGTTGGGCGGGCTTATGATCAACACCAGATTGTTTTTCTTCTAATGGAATTAGAACCTCAGATTTTTTAATTTTCTTTCGAAAGTTTCTTTTATCCAGTTCAATTCCCAATATAATTTCGTGGAGCTTCTGAAGCATGGATAAGGTGAATTTTTTAGGAAGCAATTCATAGCCGACATTTTTATATTCAAACTCTTCTCTCAAACGCTCTAATGCTTCATTTACAATTTGATTGTGATCGAAAGCGAGCTGAGGAACTTCATCAACATTTTGCCAAATTACCTTGCCTGCTAATGATGCGGCTTGAGGAATGTAATCTTCCATCTTCACTAAAGAATAGTAAGCAACCGTAATGACTCTTGCTTCTGGATCTTCTCTAAATGTTCGAAGCCATTCTTGATCTTTTACATCTCTGACACGGTTTGGATCACCAAATGTTTTGAACTGTTTAAGGTAGATTCCCTCGAGATCAGTGAGCTCTTTTAGAATTCTTGTCGCGGATTGATGTAGGTCTTCATCCTCCAATACCAAATCTCCGGGCAAAGCAAATTGGGCGTTAATGCTACCCTTGTTTTTTTGCTCTATGAGTAGAACCTTGAGCTTTTCGTTGTCAAATCCAAACACAACGCAATCTATTGATACATTGGGATTTGGTGTTCCCTCGATATGAGCTGAGTTGGCCATTAACTATTATTCAGGATCATCGCTTTCAAATATAGCCGATCGATTTTGTAAAAGTACAAATATGCACACTAAGTGTAAAAAATACACTTAGATTGTTTAATATTGCATTTGAACCTTTTAATCATTAGATAATAGGAATTATGAAAAGAATTGCAATTAACGGTTTCGGAAGAATTGGACGACATGTTATGCGTCAATTGATCGTTGATCCACAAGTAGAAGTTGTTGCTATTAATGACCTAGTGGATGCCGAAATGTTGGCACACTTATTTGAGTTTGACACCGTTTATGGACGTGTTCCAAATGCTGAGATTTCAGTTGATTCTGAAGGGATTTTGATCAATGGAAAAGTTGTAAAGGTTTTTTCAGAAAGAGATCCGAGAAATTTGCCTTGGAAAGACTTGAATGTTGATTTGGTTCTAGAATGTACAGGTATATTTAAGGATGAGGAAAAAGCTGGATATCACATCCAAGCTGGTGCTAAGAAGGTTTTGATCTCTGCGCCCGCTTCAGGTGAGATTAAAAATATAGTAGTAGGCGTTAATGATAATGTCATCCAAGATGATGATATCATTCTTTCAGGCGCTTCATGCACCACAAATTGCCTTGCTCCCATGATGCATGTTTTGAATATTCATTTCACTATTAGTAGTGGATTCATTGCCACTACACATGCTTACACTGGTGACCAAAGATTAATAGATTCACCTCACAGCGATTTTAGACGTTCAAGAGCAGCGGCACTGAATGTGATACCTACTTCAACTGGAGCGGCTAAGGCTATTGGAAAAGTAATTCCATCACTGAAGGGTAAATTGGACGGCAATGCATTGCGCGTTCCAGTTCCATCTGGATCTATCACAGAAGCTACTATTCTTATTGAAGAGAAAACAACAGCAGAGGAAGTGAACCGCTTAATGCAAAAGCATGCTGCTGAAGATTTAGCAGGAATCTTAGAATATTCAATTAAACCGCTTGTTTCTTCGGATATTTTAGGAAATCATCACTCATGTATTTTTGATAGTGAATTGACGAAAGTCAATCAAAACTTAATCAGAATTTTTGGTTGGTATGACAATGAAGTGGGCTATTCATCTCGAATGGTTGACTTGATTCATAAGTTAAATTCTTGAATTACAAAGTAGAAGATCTATGATAGCTATTGCGGAAAGTGGTTCGACTAAGTGTGATTGGATAGTCTTAAATAGAAAGGCTGAGGTTTGCCTAAAAGCTAATACTCCAGGCTTTAATCCATATTTCCATGGTGAGGATTTTGTGGTGAGCTCACTTCAGAACTGTGAAGAATTAAACGAAGTAAAGGATCAAATTAGCACCATATTCTTTTATGGTGCTGGTTGTTCTTCAGAGTCTTTAAACCTCATTATTCAGGAGGCTTTGGAGAAGTATTTTGTGAATGCCAATATTCGCGTTGATCATGATTTGGTAGCAGCGGCATACTCTCTTTATGAAGGAGATCCGGTTATTTGCTGTATCGTTGGAACCGGCTCAAACTCTTGCTTTTTTGATGGAGAGAAAGTCCATGAACTAGTGCCAGCGCTCGGATTTATACTAGGGGACGAAGCCAGCGGAAGTTATTTCGGCAAGAAAATATTGGCAGACTATTTCTACAAAAGACTTCCTGCTGAAATGCAACGTGACTTTGAAGAGAAATATAAGATCACCTGGAGCCAGACCGTTGAAAAGGTGTACAAAAACCCTCACGCAAACGTTTATTTAGCCTCATTTATGCCATTCATCATAGCTCACAAAGAGAACCCATATGTGATTGAGATGGTGAAAGATGGAATGGCTCGTTTTATAGATGTTCATGTTGCGAACTTTTCAAACTATCACCAACACAAAGTTGGGTTTGTAGGAACATTGGCCTTTTTATTTGGAGACATTCTCGAAGAAGAACTCATTAAGCGCGATTGTAAACCAGGACGAATCATTAAGAATCCTGCAGATAATTTAGTTCAGTACCATATTGACTATAAAACGGAAGTCTTTTCGGAGCTCGATTCAGCAGCATTGAATCAATAATCTTTGTGGTTTGTGAACACCCAAAAAAGGCTTCGTTGTAATGACGAGGCCTTTTTTTCTGATATAAAAGTCCTCTTTTCCTATTTTCGGGGCATGTTAAGATTGGTGTTGCTTTTGGTTCTATTTATTGCTGTTTCATGCAAGGAAGTGAATTGTATTGACTGCTCAGATACTCAAGGCAATGTTTATACGTTTTGTGACCCTTCAGAATCACCTTTTGATTCTTTAGATTGTGGAGAAATTTATACTTCTACAAAATGAAACAAATAGCAACGGTCGTATTTCTATATGCCATCCTAATCGGATGTGAAAAGGTTGTGGATATAAAAGAAATCACTCCCAGTGAAGTTGAATATTGCAATTTGGAGGCTGATGTGGAAGGTTCTTGGGTTTCGGATTCTGTGCATGTAGTTTCCATAATAGATACCGTTGATTCAATTACTGAGAATAAAGAACCAACCCTGACATATTATCTTGACGTGAAGTGTGCTCAAGAAAAGACTTTTCGATTGAGCTACATTACGTTTGCCGGGGTTGAAACAGAAGATGTTCGATCAACCAATTTTGAGGAATCCAATGGTCGGTTTTATGTGTATAATCAGTTGGATAGTCTTCAAGATACTTCTTCTGCACCGTTTGTAATGAACTATGTTTTTGATACGAATGACCGCATCACTGCTACTATAGTTCAGAACCCAAATGCATATCAACAAACCACTTACACTCTTTTTTTAAGAAGGGTTTTGTAAGAGAATACGGAATTGTTCGTCAACGCGTTAGATGAACCATCCGTCTACTTAATTATGAAAAGATTCTCTTTCGTTGCACTGTCGCTTCTTCTTTTCGTTGCTTGTTCCAAGAACGAAACTCCTGTCGGTCTTCCTGAAATCCATAACGAGGCGGATCAATCTTCTAGAATTGAACATACAGTATTGATTGAACCTACTGTAAGTGTAAGCTGCGGTGCGTGTCCTTTGGGTCATCACGAAATTGATCAGATTGAAGATTCGCTCGAAAATGTAACTCACATGAGCCATTACCTGTATGGCCCTTTATACCACGATTACTCTTCTTATTTAATGGAGAAGATTAATAAAACTATTTACACACCGATAGGTCATGTGAACAGAAGGCATGAAGATGGGAGTATCGTGTATTACCCGGTCAATTCTTTCAGGGGTTTGGTGGGTAATGAAATCAACGAGTCGACAAATATTGGCTTGAACGTCTCATCAAATCAAACTGAATCAGACTTAGAAGTAAGCATTGACATTTTTTCAGAGGAAGAATTGTCCTCATCTGATTTAATGCTCACAGTTGTTTTGGTGGAAAAGGTTGTAACAGGAATTGGCCCAGGATATGATCAACGCAACTATGGAAATTCAGATCCAGACCATCCTTATTTTGGTCGAGGGAACTATATCCAAGGATTTGAGCACACCAATGTAATTCGTCACCTATTAACAGCTTATGAGGGTGATGCTATTGATATTTCTGACATGAGTACAACTTGGAATGGAAGTATCTCCTTGACAGATCTAGCAGAGAGCCCATCTGCATATCGCGTATTGGCTTTCGTTTCTGAATCTTCAGATATCGTGATGCCAATAATTAACGCTGTAGAATTTGATGTCCAATAAAAAAGGCGCCACAATGGACGCCTTTATATTTATGATGTTGAACCGTTTATAGATCAAACTTTATTCCTTGCGCTAAAGGAAGAGTAGTTCCCCAGTTCAATGTGTTTGTTTGACGTCTCATGTAAGCTTTCCAAGCATCGGAACCGCTTTCACGTCCGCCACCAGTTTCTTTTTCTCCACCGAAAGCTCCACCAATTTCAGCACCGCTTGTTCCGATGTTCACATTGGCAATGCCGCAATCGCTTCCCATGTGACTCAAGAAAATTTCGCTTTCGCGCATGTTTGTGGTCATGATAGCAGAACTTAATCCTTGCTTAACTCCATTTTGAATGGCAAGAGCTTCATCAAAATCACTGTATTTAAGTAAGTATAAAATTGGCGCGAACGTTTCGTCTTGAACGATTTGCCATTCGTTTTTAGCTTCTGCAATAGCAGGCTTTACATAGCAAGCACTTTCGTTCATCGAACCTTCAACTACACCGCCTTCAACCACAAAACTACCGCCTGCTTTTTTTACTTCTTCAAGAGCATTAAGGTAAAGTTGCACGGCATCTTTATCGATAAGTGGACCAACATGGTTGTTTGCATCCAATGGATCACCAATTCTGATTTGCTTGTAAGCTTTTGCCAGGGTCTCTTTCACTTCGTCATAAATGCTGTCGTGAATGATTAACCTTCTGGTTGATGTGCATCGCTGACCACAAGTCCCTACAGCACCGAAAACGATACCGGGAACAGCAATTTTAAGATCAGCATTTGGCGTTAAGATGATGGCATTGTTTCCTCCCAATTCAAGGATGGTTTTACCCAATCTTTTTCCAACTGCTTCGCCAACTTTTTTACCCATTCTGATGGATCCGGTAGCGGAAACCAATGGAACGCGGGTATCGTTGCTCATGGCTTGACCGATTTCGTAGTCGCCAACAACCAAACAGTTAACCCCTTCTGGAACATTGTTTTTCTTGAAAACGTCTGTAACTATATTCATGCAAGCTACAGCGCATAATGGAACTTTCTCTGATGGTTTCCAGATGCATACGTCCCCGCAGATCCAAGCCAACATGCTGTTCCAAGCCCAAACCGCTACAGGGAAGTTGAAAGCAGAAATAACACCTACCACACCGAGTGGGTGGTATTGCTCATACATTCTATGCAATTCACGCTCGCTGTGCATGGTAAGACCATGGAGTTGACGCGAAAGACCTACTGCGAAGTCGCAGATATCAATCATTTCTTGTACTTCGCCTAATCCTTCCTGGTAGCTTTTGCCCATTTCGTAGCTCACCAATTTCCCAAGTGGCTCTTTATTCTTACGCAAGGCTTCACCGATTTGTCTTACGATTTCACCGCGTTTTGGTGCTGGCCACATTCTCCATTCTGCGAATGCTGTTTGTGCTTGGGCAACTACAGTTTCATAGTTTTCGATGGAGCTTCCTTTAACAGTTCCAATTAGTTTTCCATCAACAGGAGAGTAAGATTCGAATACTTTTCCGTTCGAATTGATCCACTTTTCACCGGTAAAAGTGCCTTCGTTTGTTTCAGCTAAGCCGAGTTCTTTTAAAAAGTCTTTCATGTGATCTTTGTAGTTTGCTGCAAAGGTAAGGACCTCAATGTGGCTATAGGTGTAAAAATCAATTTTACTTTAGGGCAGGTTTAAGGTTTGTTAAAAAGGTGCACATCTCTTTGCGGGAATGGAATTCGAACGTTATTCTTTCTGAATTCTTCATCAATTTCAAAGCGCATTTCGCTTTTTACAAATTCAATTTCCCAAGAATTTCTTGCCCAGAAATAAACTTCAAAATCAAGGCTGGAATCGCCAAAATTTTTGAATTGAACCTTAACGGGTAACGTTCGATCAACAGCAGGATGTTTTTTAGAAACTTCAGTCAGGATGCTCCGCACTAATGCGGTATCAGATCCATAAGCAACCCCCACTTTGATATGGAATCGAGTGAGGTCATCCATGGTTGTCCAATTGATAACATTGTCTGAAACCAACTTGCTGTTAGGAACAATGATTGTAATGCCATCTCTTGTTTTAATTTTACTCGTTCTAAAATCAATTTCGATAATCCGACCTACAGTATTGTTGAACTCAACGATGTCATTTACTTTGACTGTTCCTCCAAACAATAGAATAAGACCACTTGTAAAGTCATTGAATATTTGTTGAATACCGAGTCCAACGCCAACCAATAATGCTGCCGAGCCAGCCAAAACAATTGTAAGGTCAATACCAATTGTTTCTAAAGCAATGGCAGTGGCCAAAGTATACGCAAAATAGGCCGCCAACTTCTCCAGTGCATAGAGCGTACTTCGCTCCATCCAATCTCTGCGCTTAATACTCCTATTGATGAAGAGATGGAAAAGCTTTAGAAACAACCACGTAAAAACATAGGTCGCCACAACCACTCCAATATTGAAAACCGTTAAAGAAAAATCCTTATAACTAAAGATCTCAAATTCAAGAACTGCGGTTAATTCTTCCATCAATGTAAAACTGTTCGGCCTAAGGTTTTGTTGATTTCGCGTTTGATTGACTCTAATTTCATTTGTTTTTCTAAAAATGGAGTCGGATCAGACCCTAAGGTAGTGGAATCTTTCATTGCCGCTTGATTATCTCTTATCATTCTCTCTACGCGCTTCGATTTATAAGCAAACAGAGATTCGATAACAGCCCTTCTTAGTTTTTGATCTTCTGAGGTTACAAAAATTTCCATGCGAGCCCAATTGTCCAGGTTGTACGGGAAAGTCATCAAATCAACAAAAAGACTTCGTATGGTTTCTTTCTCGTGATGAATGAAAAAGTTCTGATCGAATTTCAATTTTTCATCATACTCTTTCGAGACTTCTGAAAATAGTTCGCGGTAAGAAGGCGTTTCAAAAATAAGATCATCACCCTCTATTTCGTCCAACAAAAAGTCTAAAACATTGAGCTCTTCCGTTTGCACTTCATCTAAAGGCTGAGACATTCTGAATTTTTGGTCGTGGTAATTGATCATGATCCGCAAAATGTCGCGCTCTTGATGTTCAATGG
This sequence comes from uncultured Flavobacteriales bacterium, assembly GCA_905479105.1. Lineage (GTDB taxonomy): Bacteria > Bacteroidota > Bacteroidia > Flavobacteriales_G > Salibacteraceae > SHAN690. The sequence goes on along the minus strand of CAJQLE010000001.1, from coordinate 395,576 downwards.
TGTCATCAGCGAATTTTTTCTCTTCGTTGAAATCGGTTTTGATTACCGGTGCTTCAATGAAATCTTCATTTCGTCTGCTGGACCCTTTGTACTGTTGTTTGTGGTTTTTCCGAAGAGATTTATTGAGCTCTGAAATCAGCGCACTTTCAGAAATATTCATCAATCTGCTGCACTCATTCACATAAATAGAACGCAGGATTGAATCAGGAATCAATGCAATGGAATTGACCATTGCATGCACCACATCGTTTGTTTTTATGGGATCGCCTGCAGCATCCTCCATGAGCAAGGCAGCTTTGAATGCGATGAAATCTTGTGCGTTTTTACCTAAATATTCTTTGATTTCAATACGGTCGTTTTCCTTACTAAACGAATCGGGATCGTGATTGTCAGGTAATAGAATCACCTTCACATTCATGCCTTGTTCAAGAATCAAATCTATGCCACGCAAACTTGCTTTTATACCCGCTGGATCACCGTCATAAACCAACGTGATGTTTTGGCTGTATCTCGCAATAAGCTTGATTTGGTCTTTGGTAAGAGCAGTTCCTGAAGAAGCGACTGTGTTTTCAATTCCTTTTTGGTGAAATGAAATAACATCCGTGTAACCTTCCACCAAATAGCAGTTATCTTCTTTTGCTATTGACTGCTTTGCGAAATACAGACCATATAGAGAATTGCTTTTATCGTAAATGGCATTCTCTGGTGAGTTGATGTATTTCGGAATGTTCTTGTCAGCCTTTAAAGTCCGACCACCAAATCCAATTACTCGTCCACTTAGATTATGAATAGGGAAGATGACTCGGCCTTTATAGCCGTCATAAAATCGACCATTTTTTTCCTTTACAAGCCCTGTGGCTAAAAGGTATTTATCTTTATATCCTGCCTCTTTTGAGGTGTCCGTGAAAGCTTGAAAATAATCTGGATTGTAGCCAAGTTGAAATTTTTGGATGGCGCTTTCTTTGAAACCACGCTCTTTGAAATAGCTTAATCCGATGTTCTTTCCTTCATCGCTTTCCCACATTTTCTCGGCAAACCAGTTGCGAGCAAATTCATTGATTACATAAAGACTTTCGCGTTCGTTTCGCGCTTCCTCCTGCTCAGGAGAAGGCTTTTCTTCTTCTACCTCAACATTGTAGCGCTTCGCGAGCCATCGCAATGCCTCGGGATAAGTGAAGTGCTCATGCTCCATAATGAAGGTCACCACGTTGCCTCCTTTGCCGGAACTAAAATCTTTGAATATTCCCTTCGCAGGTGACACCATGAATGATGGAGTTTTTTCATCTGACCAAGGGCTGAGACCTTTCAAACTAGAGCCTGAACGCTTTAAATTAACGAACTCACCGATAACTTCATCGATGCGCGCGGCACTTAATATTTCATCAACTTTATGAGGAGGAATCATGACTCACGAAAGTACAATTCCGCACTGATGTTGCTTTATTAGCAAGGATATAAACTTGGGTTAGGGGTTAGAGGTCGATGGATTTTCCTTTGTGCTGAAGTCTTTCTTCTGAAGAATACTGCCATCTTTATTGTAGAAAATCCAACTCCCACTTTTTTCGTCATCGGCATATTGTCCTTCATATCGCTTCATTCCATCTGGCCAATAGACTTCTTTCTTTCCATGTTTCAGACCGTTTTTATATGAACCTAAGCTCCATAATTGCCCAGTAGGATAAAAGTACTTCCAGTCGCCATCGCGATTCCCCGCTTTATCAAAAGACCCAAAATATTCTTGAGTACCGTCTACGTAGTATTTCTCTTCTTTGGTTTTCCATCTTCCCTCATCACTTTCAACGAAGTAACCTACTACTTTTGCTTGGCTTGGAGACCAGCTTTCAGTAACTTCTCTTTCCTGTGTTGGTTCACAGGCACTAAGTAGAAGCAGTGATACGATAAGGAACGAAGACAGCTGTCTATTCATGTTGCCAAAGTTAAAATCGAAATAACACGAATCAATAATTGTTTAGGAAACGATTATTGATTCTGCAGACTTGAGTAGTAGTCGCTCATTTTCATGTCATTCAAAGCAAAGTAAATGCCACTTAGCATTCCGAGCAGTTCATTGTGTTTTTGATTTCTTCTAAATGCAATTAATGCGGGCTCTAGAGCTTTATTAAACATGGCAACAATCTCACGATTCTCAGACTCCAAACGATCCCACACTTCAGGTGTTGACGACTGAGGTTCTGCACTTAAACGCTCAAGAGCTTCAACGCCCTTATTGTAATAGTAGGCAGCAAGATTGTAATTCGGTTCAAACGCCTCTGGGTCTGATTTTAGGTGTTTGATCAATTCGGCTTCTTGAATATAATTGACGTCTGTCTCAGCTGCATTATACTCGAATGCTTGGCCGGAATCTTGAGCAAAACTTTGCTGCATCCCAGTGCAAACGATAGTTATAATTAATAATAAGCGTAGCATATGTGTGCGGATTTGTATCGAATATATCAAAATGGTTTGAATTCTCTGCCTGCAGCTTCTTTCTTTGAACATGTTACTTTTATTTTACAATTGGTTATTTGAATTCTTGATATGTATTCAAGAGAAAATTGTAATGGTATAAAGTACCATAAGATACTTATTAGTACATTCGAGAATTGGACGCCATTTTTAATCTTCTGGATTGGGAATGGCTATGTTCGAAATTAAACCTATTGTTTTGTTCTTTACCTAACCTACTAAAGATGAAATCAAAGAATTATATCGTCATGATGGTCGCCATCATTGTGGCGCTTGGTGGCTTATTAATGGGATTTGATGCCTCGGTTATTTCCGGAGTTGTTAAATTTATTGAACCAGAGTTTGGACTTTCGAAACTCGAACTGGGATGGTCGGTAGCCTCTCTTACTCTTACTGCAACTGTAGCAATGATGTTTGCGGGCCCATTAAGCGATAAGGTTGGCCGTAGAACAGTGTTGAGATATGCGGCAATCTTATATGCCATATCAGCGTTGGCTTCGGCTTTTGCGCCTACATTTTTAACGCTTGTAATCGCAAGAATGATTGGTGGTTTTGGAGTTGGAGCTTCTCTAATTCTAGCCCCAATGTACATTGCAGAAATGGCTCCTCCAGCTATTCGCGGCAGGATGGTTTCTTTCAATCAGTTGAATATTGTAATCGGTATTTCACTGGCGTTTTTCACAAATTATTTGATTCTGAAATTTGCTCAGTCTGACGCCCCTTGGGTGCATACGCTGATGCTCGATGAACACCAATGGCGGTGGATGCTCGGTTTAGAAGCCATTCCTGCAATCCTGTATTATTTCGGATTGTTTTTTGTTCCGAACAGTCCGCGGTGGTTGATCTTGAAAGGTCGTTTTGATGATGCTAAAAGGGTAATGACAAGGTTCTCCTCAGCAGAAGAAGCAGAACGGGAGATAAATTCGATAAAAGAGAGCATTGAAAATCAGGTCGACAAAGAAGAAGGTAAGGTAAAAGATTTGCTTCGCCCAGGATTGCGATTGGTTCTTCTCATTGGCATCGTTGTAGCAGTATTGCAACAGATCACAGGAATTAATTCTGTGTTTTTCTATGCGCCAATGATATTTGAGCAATCAGGTATAGGAACGGACGCTTCATTTATTCAAGCCATTTTGGTTGGACTTACAAACCTTGTATTCACTGTAATAGCTCTACTTACCATCGATAAGTTGGGAAGAAAACCTTTACTGGCATTTGGTGTAGCTGGTATCGCTTTGTGCATGTTTTTATTGGCCTATGGATTCAGCTCAGCAACGTATTCCTTGACTGCTGAAACAATAGCAGTTTTGCCAGAGACAGTTGATCAATCAAGCCTTGAACCTTTGATTGGAACAATTTACAATAGTGATATTGAATTTCAAGGTGCCATGGTTACAGCTCTTGGACCGGATATTTTTTCTCAGTTTAAAACTGACTTGGTTACAGCGGCTATTTCCATGAATCCAATGCTGATATTATTTGCCATTCTAGGCTTTGTCGCCTCTTTTGCAATATCTATAGGCCCTGTTATGTGGGTTCTATTTTCGGAGCTTTTTCCGAATAAGATTAGAGGTATAGCTATTTCCTTCGTGGGCTTGATTAATTCAGCAGTAAGCTTTATAGTTCAGTGGGTTTTTCCATGGGAATTGGATACCCTTGGTAATGTTTTAACCTTTACGATTTATGGAGTATTTGCTGCTCTCGGATTAATTTTTATTATTAGAGTAATTCCAGAAACCAAAGGCAAATCTTTAGAAGAGATAGAAGCCCAACTGGTTAAAGAAGATTAGAATTAAGATTATGAATAAACACACTATTTCGATCACGCTTTTTCTAACTACCATTCTCTGTTCATGCGCTACTCCGCCTGAACAGAAGTCAGATGCTCCAAGTGATTTAACGGAAGTAATTCAAAGCGATGATTTTATTTCTGTGGAGGCTAAAAGTTTTGTTGCTGCCTCTTCAAACGATATACCTAAGGCGAAGGTCATGAGGTTGTCCATTGAAGAGTGGTTGAGCTATGAAGTAAATATTCCTGAAGCGGGTCGATATAGAATAGAAGTTATTGGCTCCGCTCCTGAAGGGGGAAGCGTATGGATAGAAGATCACATAGAAAATACAGATGATCGCACATATAATATAACTGGTATGATGGCCTTTGAAGATGGAGCAATATCCACTTCAAGAGATGGGTCGCCTCTAAATGCAGGAATTCACAAGATTAAATTGCATGCAACCGGCAGCGTATTCGTTGATCAAATTAATCTTTCATTGATTCAGGCGAACACTGCAACACCGAAAAGCTTTACTCAAAGCATGGAAGGCGATGAGTGGGAATTGGTCTGGTCAGACGAGTTTGAAGGATCTGGTTTGCCGGACTCAACAAAATGGAGTTATAATGTTGGGGATTGGGGTTGGGGAAATAATGAACCACAATACTATACTGATGCAAGGACAGAAAATGCCCGTTTAGAGGAAGGTAATCTTGTCATTGAAGCTAGAAAAAATGATATGGGAAGTCCATGGACATCAGCGCGTTTAACAACCCAAGGGAAAGAATCATTTCTATACGGAAAAGTAGAGTATCGAGCAAAAGTGCCCGTTGGAAGAGGAACATGGGCTGCTGGTTGGTTGCTGGGAGATGAGTATAAGGACGAGCTTTCTTGGCCTTATTGCGGTGAAATTGATGTGTTAGAATGTGTTGGATATGAAATTGATGATGAAACAGGTAATGGAATTAATCACGCAACATGCCATACCAGAGCTTATTACTTTAAGCAAGGAAACCAGATTGGTAGTGAAATTGAAGTCGCCAATATGGATGGAGAATTTCATACGTACACCATTGAGTGGTATCCGGATGTGATTTATGGGCTGCTTGATGGAGAGCGTTATTACACCTATGACAAGAATGCAAATGAATTGGAATGGCCCTTTTTCAAACCGCAAAATATCATTCTCAATTTGGCCGTTGGAGGTGGATGGGGTGGAGCGCAAGGAATTGATGAGTCGTGGGATTCCCACAAGTATATTCTAGACTACGTCAGAGTTTATCAGTTGAAGTAATTCTTTGATTTTATAATGCGCTTACTTCTGACTCTCCTTGTTTTATTTGGCTTTATGGCTTGTACTAAGCAAATTCACGAAGAACTTAAAGTTCAGGTTATACAAACCTCAGCTTCAGGTGACAAACTAGCCGAACTGCCTTCTGTGAAGGATGTTGAATCGCCTTCAGATACCATAGAAGTGCTTCCTTCAACACAATTTCAATCAATCGAGGGGATTGGGGCGGCTTTTACTGAATCATCAGCATTCTTGCTAAGTGGCATGAGTCAAGAGAAGAGAAATGAAATCTTGAGCGCATATTTTAGCCCTGAAGGCGCCAATTATTCTTTTACAAGAACACACATGAATAGTTGTGATTTTTCTCTTGATAACTATTCATACGCTCCAATTGCGGGAGACACCAACTTGGATAGTTTTTCTATTGAACATGATTTGAATGACTTAATTCCAATGATCAAAGGAGCTCAGTCTTATTCGGAAGAAGGCTTTAAAATTCTTGCTTCTCCATGGACGGCACCACCGTGGATGAAAGACAATGATGATTGGTACGGGGGTAAATTAAAGAAAGAGCATTATTCTACATGGGCAAAATTCTTCTCGAAGTATGTCGGTGCTTACAAAGAACAAGGAATTAATATTTGGGGATTCACGGTCGAAAATGAGCCGCTAGGAAATGATGCCAACTGGGAAAGCATGCATTACACCCCTGAAGAAACTGCAGAATTTGTGAAAGGATATTTGGCGCCCCAATTAGCAAAGGATAATATCGAGGCTAAGATTTTGGTGTTTGATCAAAACCGAGGAAGGGATCTTGAAGAGTGGAGTCAAGCACTATTAACTGATCAGGAGTTGCTTCCTCTCATTCATGGCACTGCCGTTCATTGGTATGCAAGCACGTTTGATTGGTTTCCTGAAAACCTTCAACAAACCCACAATTTGGCACCTGAAAAACACATTATTCAAACGGAAGGATGTGTAGACTCTGAAATTCCACACTGGAATGATGATCAATGGTATTGGTCAAAAGAAGCGACTGATTGGGGATGGGACTGGGCGTCAGAAGAAGATAAGCCTATGCATCCAAAGTATGTTCCTGCATTTCGCTATGCGAGAGACATTATTGGTTGTTTGAATAACTGGGTTGAAGGTTGGATTGATTGGAATATGGTGCTCGATCGACAAGGAGGACCTAATTTGGCTCAAAACTGGTGTGTTGCTCCTGTCATAGTGGATGTGGAAAAAGATGAAGTTTACTATACACCTTTATACTATGTAATGGCGCAATTTAGCAAGTATGCAAGGCCTGGCGCCAAGCGAATAGATTTTAAGTGTTCTGATGAGTCATTGATGACATCAGCCGTATTAAACCCCGATGGTACAATCGCTTTATTTGTTTTGAATATGGAAAGTGAGCCAAAGCAATTTGTCGTAAAGAAAGGCAGCAAAACAACACAAGTGAGAATTGAAGGCAGCGCCCTTCAAACAATAATAATCTAAGGAAATCCTAGTTTTTGAGGTATGAGTGGAAGAGAGTTTTTTGTAGGAAAAACGCCAATATTGGAACAAAAAAAGAATGTTTCAGGAGCGTATGTAGAAGTTGAAGGAGAGGTGTTTTACCGCATTGAAAATCACAATACCATGCGTCCGTTTTTTATGACGGTCGTGAGTAGTTCAGATCATTGGCTTTTCATTTCAAGTAATGGATCTTTATCAGCGGGACGCAAAAACCCAGACTGTGCACTATTTCCTTATTACACGGATGATAAGATTACTGACTCCGCAGAAATAACCGGTAATAAAACCATAATTCGTGTTGTTGAAGGTGATAAGACATTCCTGTGGGAACCGCATTCTGATCGATTTGCTGGCGCGTATTCGATTCAACGCAACATTTATAAAAATGCCATTGGAAATAAGGTGTTGTTTGAAGAGATAAATACCGATTTAAATTTAACCCATCAATATCGCTGGACATTCTCTGATGCCTATGGATTCGTAAAAAGATCAAAGTTGATCAATCACTCAAAAGATGCACGAAGCATTGAATTGGTTGACGGTTTCCAAAATATATTGCCTTACGGGGTTGACAGTGGACTTCAGAATGCGCGCAGTACATTGGTTGATGCATACAAGAAGAATGAACTAGATCCTGAGTCAAAACTTGGTCTTTTCACACTGAGTGCAATGATTATTGATAAAGCCGAACCTAGTGAAGCGCTTAAATCTACCGTAGCATGGTCTGCAGGTCTAGACAACTTTAAGGTTCTATTGTCTTCTCTTCAATTGGATAAATTCAGAAGAGGGCACGACATCACCGAAGAGGCTCTAGTTAAAGCTGAGAGAGGGTCTTATTTTGTTCATTCAGAGTTTCAATTGTCAGGAAATACTGGTTTGGAATGGTACGTAGTGGCAGATATAAATCAGTCTATGACCAACCTTGCTCAATTAAAGCAAGATTTGAAATTTCAAGACAGCCTTATTCAGAAGATCATATCAAGCATTACCGATGGAACAAATGCTTTAAGAAAAAAAGTAGGCTCTGCGGATGGAATTCAGGTCTCTAACGATAAACTTTCAGCGGGTAGACACTTTTCGAATGTCTTGTTCAACATTATGCGTGGTGGCACCTTCGATGATCAATATTTTATAGACATACTTGATTTGAAAAAGTATGTGAAGAATATGAACAGGAAGGCGCACGAAAAGAACAAGAGTTTTCTTGATGCACTTCCGAAGTTGTTGACTTATAGCGAACTTACTAGTCGCTCATCGCAGGAGAATGATCATGATTTAGAACGAATTTGTCTCGAGTATTTGCCTTTATCATTTAGTCGAAGACATGGCGATCCAAGTAGGCCATGGAACTATTTTTCTATCGATACAGAAGATGAAAAAGGTAGAAAGATCAGAAACTACGAAGGAAATTGGCGAGATATCTTTCAGAACTGGGAAGCATTAGCTTATTCGTATCCGGACTTCATCGAAGGAATGATTACCAAGTTTGTCAATGCATCAACGATTGACGGATACAACCCTTATCGAATAACTCGATCGGGAATTGACTGGGAAATTATAGAACCAGACGACCCATGGTCCTACATTGGATATTGGGGTGATCACCAGATTATTTACTTACTCAAGATGATGGAGGCGTCTGCAAAATTCCATCCTGAAAAGTTGAAAGAATTGCTCCAAAAGGAGGTTAATGTTTATGCCAATGTTCCTTATCGGATAAAAGGATACGATGCTATTCTAAGTAATCCTCGTGATACGGTGGACTATGATCATAGACAAGCTGAGATAATTGGCGGCAGAGTTGAAGGGCTTGGAGCTGATGGTAAGATGGTCTGGAACCAAGATGGAGGGCTTATTCGAGCCAATTTAACGGAGAAAATCTTAGTGACAGTTCTTACCAAACTGTACAATTTCATTCCTGATGCAGGTATTTGGTTGAATACTCAAAGACCTGAATGGAATGACGCCAATAATGCCTTAGTTGGCAACGGTACCTCAATGGTCACCCTTTATTATCTCAGAAGATTCTTGAAGTTTGGTGTGAAGGAATTTGAGTCGATGGGTGAGACTGAAATCGAAATCAATAAACCGGTGAAAGATTTGTTGGACGCTTTACAGCGGGCAATGCACGTTCGTAAGCATTTGATTGGAGAAGAGATTTCTGACCATGAGCGTAGAAGAATCATGGATCGTTTTGGTATAGCAGGCGAGCATTATAGAACAACAGCGTATTCTGGCTTATTCAATGAGAAGCGTATTCTCAAAGCTTCTGAAATAGTCTCATTCTTTGAGTTGACACTTCAGTTTGTCGAGCAGACTATCGGAACCAATAAGCGAGAGGACGGGTTGTATCATTCTTATAACCTCATTCATGTTACGGATGGGGAAGCAAAGATTGATCGGCTTTATGAAATGCTGGAAGGTCAAGTAGCTGTATTAAGCTCTGGTTTTCTTTCTGCTGATGAATCGCTTCGAGTCATTGACGCTTTGAAAATGAGTAAGATGTTCAGGTCTGATCAATACAGTTATATGCTTTATCCAGATCGTGAATTGCCCTCATTTTTTGAAAAGAATAACATTCCAGCTTCGTTCATCAAAAAATCTCCTTTGGCTCTGCAGATGATGGAGAATAATGATTCTAGTCTATTCACCAAGGATATTGAAGGGAATTACCACTTTAATGGTAATTTTCATAATGCCGCGGACGTAAAAACACAACTTTCAAGATTATCTCAGAAAGGTTATTCAACCTTGGTTGCGAGGGAGCATGACGCTTATCTAGAGATGTTCGAAAAGATGTTTAATCACAAGGCTTTTACGGGTCGTTCGGGAACTTTCTTTGGTTATGAAGGCCTTGGAAGTATCTATTGGCATATGGTTTCTAAACTATTACTCGCGGCTCAAGAAAATCTCTTTCGTGGACAGAGAACTCAAGCGTCTGATGAGGTAATGGGAAGGCTTACAGAGCATTACTATGAGATTAGAGCGGGAATTGGCGTTAATAAAGCGCCTGATCTATACGGTGCTTTCCCTACAGATTCCTATTCTCATACGCCAGGGAATGCTGGAGCACAGCAACCAGGAATGACAGGGCAAGTAAAAGAAGATATCATAAGTAGATGGGCAGAATTGGGCGTGATAGTCTCAGATGGAAAACTCTCTTTTGCTCCATTCTTCCTGCGCGACATTGAGTTTTTAGATGCTGATGACCAAATGAGGTATTATGACCTTCAGGGGAATGAACAAAGGTTGTCCCTCAAATCAGGAAGTCTGGCCTTTACATATTGCCAATTGCCTGTGGTTTATAAAAAGGCAGATAAGGCTTCTATTTCTGTGTATTACAACGATGGTAATATTGAGCAGATAGAGGGAGCTCAATTGGGTTTAGAGCTGTCTAATCATGTCTTTTCACGATCGGGTAAGATCTCGCGTTTGGAAGTTGAATTGAAATAGAGATGTTTGAGCTACATTTTCGGTTTTTGTTCAAACCAAGAGAAATGGCGCTGAATAATATCGTCTTTATTGGTTAGGATATACTCTAGAAAAGCTTTAGCTGGAGGAGAGAACTTTTTGCTTTTAAGCCATATCAAATTCCAACTTGACTCGATAGGCATTCCTTTCACTGGGATGATGGTGACATCGCCTTGTGTTAATTCGTTTTTTATTCCAATAAGAGGCATAATTGAATAACCAAAGCCTGCAATTACTGCCTGTTTTACAGCCTCATTGGATGTCAATTCAAGCATTTTTCGGGGTTTTATATTATTGCTTTCTAAAAATCGCTCCATGGTCTGGCGCGTTCCCGAGCCATTTTCTCTATAAATAAGGGGCAGGTCCGCTATATAACTTGGCTGTTGAGCTTTGTTGGGCTTTTTTGCTTGCTTGCCTCCAACCAAGTAAAGCGTGTTCCTCATCAGTTCAATATTATCAATAGCCAGCGCGTCAGGTAGGATAGAAACAAGAGAAAAGTCGACTTGATTCATATTTAGGGATTGAATCACAGAAGACTTATTCGTAACGTCCATTGCCAATTCTACACCTGGATTTTCTTTTAAGAAATCACTCAAGAAAAAAGGCATGATATACTTTGCTGTGGACACAATGGATAAGGTCATTTTCCCTGTGAGATGACCCTTATAGGCCATAGTCGTTTGCTCAATCTTTTTAGTTTCATTGAGAATGTTGAGACATGCAGCATAGATTTCTTCCCCAAATGCGGTGACATATAACTGCCTTCCAATTACTTCAGTAAGTGGGATGTCAAATTGATCCTGAAAGTTTTTCAATTGAATAGAAGCCGCGGGTTGCGTCATATGTAACTCTTCGGAAGCTCTCGTGATACTTTTTTGTTCGCAAATCTTAGTGAATACCTCTAGCTGTCTTAGTGTATAGTTCATAACACAAAACTATGTATTGCATTAAATATATATATAAAGAGTTATGAAAAAATCAACTCACATTTGTAATCAATTCAAAAGGCTATGAAAAACCAGAACCCCGACCTAGAACTTCATTTGATCAATACAACTTTCAACGCAAAAGATGCGTTTGAAATTTTGATAGATCTATTAGATCATAAGATCAATTTTCATAAGTGTAAGAAGTTAAGTAATGATTTGAAACATATCGAAGGAGAAGAATACTCTGATCGAATTACGGCCTTGAAAGAAGAAAAGAAACGTCTTGTTACTTTTTATAATACCATGGATCATTCTAAGAATGTTTATGTGAATAGCTTGGTGCAGCTGCAGATGGTGGATTCTGTTGTTGAAGAAGAGGCATGAATATAAACTTGAGTTTGACAATTTGTCAAACTCATCTTTATTATTCTTTAGTTCATCTATAAAGATTAGGTTTAGTTAAGTTAGTTAACTGGGGTTAGGCTCAATATTTATTGGGCCTGACTTTTTTGATTATTGATCAATCCGATATCAAATCCGATGCGTCAGTGGTGCATCATAAATCACTTTGCTTCATTTCTGTAATATGATGTCCGTACTCTAACCTGACTTGCTACTTTTGCCCTTCAAACTTGAAGTTTAGACATGAAAATCTCATACAATTGGCTGTCCCAATATTTGTCTCTAGAAGAATCCCCTGAAGAAACTAGCGCTTTGTTAACCAGTATTGGTTTAGAGGTAGAAGGACTTGAGCGATTTGAGTCCATCAAAGGTGGACTTGAAGGTTTGATAGTTGGTGAGGTAGTGGAAAAATGGCCTCATCCAAATGCTGATAAGCTCAATTGCACTAAGGTTGATATTGGAATAGGAGAGTTGCTTCCCATAGTCTGCGGTGCGCCAAACGTTGGCAAAGGTCAAAAGGTAATTATAGCCACTGTTGGAACGAAGCTTTACACTGCGGATGGGAAAGATTTTGAGATCAAGAAAGCAAAGATTAGAGGAGAGATTAGCGAAGGAATGATCTGTGCTGAAGATGAAATAGGCGTAGGAGAAAGTCATGATGGTATCATGGTTTTACCCTCTGAAACGAAAATTGGAACTAAAGCATCTAGACTTTTTGAGGTAGAAGTAGATCATGTTTTTGAAATTGGGCTTACGCCTAATCGTGCGGATGCCGCATGTCACTTTGGTGTGGCTCGTGATTTAAAAGCCGCATTGGCGCATCGAAAGGGAAAGCACCTACCGCTTACCAAACCTTCAATAGAAGCGTTTAAACCCACTAATAATGAGTTGTTTATTCCTGTTGAAGTTGAGAATAAAGAAGCGTGTCCACGATATGTGAGTTTGTCGATTTCAAATGTTACCGTTCAAGCATCTCCCTCTTGGCTTCAAAATAGATTGATAGCTGTTGGCGTGCGCCCAATAAACAATGTGGTAGACGTCACCAATTACATCAACCATGCTTTCGGTCAACCCCTTCATGCATTTGATGCAGACAAAATAGAAGGCAATAAAGTGGTTGTAAAGACAATGCCTGCCAAGTCTAAGTTTACAACCTTAGATGGTGTTGAGCGTGAATTGCATCAGGATGACTTAATGATCTGCAATGCCAATGAGGCCATGTGTTTAGCAGGGGTGTTTGGTGGTTCCAAATCAGGAGTTACTGAGAATACGAAGAACGTCTTCTTGGAAAGCGCCTATTTTAACCCTGTTTGGATTAGAAAAGCAGCCAAGCGTCATGCATTGAATACAGATGCATCTTTCAGATTTGAAAGAGGAATTGATCCGAACATCACGGCTTATGCAGCGAAATATGCAGCAATATTGATAGCTGAATTGGGTGAAGGAACAATAAGCAGTGAACTCAAAGACAATCATTCAGAGACTTTCCCAGATTTCAATTTCACATTCAGACCAGGTAAAGCCAATGCACTAATTGGACACGAAATTCCCAAGGCTGCGATGGCAGATATTCTTCAAAACCTAGAGGTAAACGTTCAAGACAAAACGGGAGATGCATGGCATTTGAGTGTTCCACCATTTAAAGTGGATGTTACAAGAGAAGCTGATGTGATCGAGGAGGTTTTGAGGATTTTTGGCTATGATGAGGTTCCGGTTTCATCAAAAGTGCTCTCTACAATCAAAGATTTGAAGCCTTCTGAAAGTGCAATGGCAAGGGAGGTTATTACCAAACAATTAGTAGGTAATGGATTTCTCGAATGCATGAGCAATTCAATGACAGACGGTAAATACGCGCCATTTTCTGAAGAATGGGATGAGTCGGAGATTGTATTGCTTAATAATCCATTGAGCTCGGATCTTGGCATAATGCGACCGGCTTTGGTTTTCTCAGGATTAGAGAATGCAGCGTACAACCTTAATCGTCAACAATCGAATTTGAAGTTGTTTGAGTTTGGGAACGTTTATCGAGTTAAAGGAGATTCTTTTAAAGAGGCAGAACACTTAAGTATGACTCTCGCTGGACAAGCCATTAGCGATAAATGGAGAGTGGCTGATTTGGATGCAGATTGGTATGAACTGAAAGCTGCTTTTGAGCAAATACTTGCGCGTTTAGGAGTTGATAGTTCTAAGTTCAGAAGTTCAGAAACAGCGATGGATTGGTTCAAATTTGGTTTGGATTGGAAGAAAGGCGATAAGGTTATTGCTTCTGGAGGAGCCATATCTGATGATCTGAAAAGGAAGTTTGAAATCAAAAAAGAAGTCTATTTCATTGAAATTAGATGGAGAGATTTGGTGAAAATGCGCCAACGCGATATCAATATTGGTCAATTACCAAAATATCCAGAAGTGCGAAGAGATTTGGCGCTTTTGGTAGATAATGGGATTGAGTATTCTAAACTTGAAGAACTTGCTTTTCAAACAGAACGAAAGCTTTTGAAGTCAGTTTCTCTGTTTGATGTGTATCAAGGAAAAGGCATGCCAGAGGGGAAGAAAAGCTATGGTTTAGCTTTCAATTTGCGTGATGATAACAAGACCTTAACCGATCAAGAAGTGGACAAAACAATGAAGCGTTTATTCGAACGATTCAATCGCGAGGTTGGAGCAGAGCTCAGATAGATTGGCTTTTGCATTAGATTCTTTACATCAAAAAGTTTAAAGCTATTACAGCTTGATTAATGGAAATATCATATTATCTTTGCAGCATAAATCGCGGGGTGGAGCAGTTGGTAGCTCGTTGGGCTCATAACCCAAAGGTCACAGGTTCGAGTCCTGTCCCCGCAACACTTAAGCCCCACAATGGGGCTTTTTTTATGTTTACAGTTTACGCATTATACTCAGAGTCAAGCGACAAGATTTACATCGGATACACGAGTGATCTTGAAGCAAGAATGCTATCTCATAATGAGCTGGCAACCAAAGGATACACCGTAAAGTATCGCCCTTGGAAAGTTGTTTACACTGAGGAACACTCAGAAAAGCGTGAGGCCATGAAACGAGAAAAGTCATTGAAATCAGCCAAAGGCAGGGCGTTTATTTGGTCAATCATTCGAGGTTAGCTCGTTGGGCTCATAACTATCCTTACTACCTAATTTTATATACTTTTATCATTTCATTTTCAAGTAGTTACAAAAGTATAATCATTTTTGTGTTATACGTGCTACACTCTTGTGTTAGATAAAATACGAACTACCCAAATATTTTAATCTTCATTAGTTTCTCTTCATCTACGGTTAGTAGAAGTGGAGGTTTTGGCGCATCTACCAAATATAATTATAAAAGTTTGATTTGAATCTTGATTTACGAAGCTAATGATATAAATGATTTATAGGTTGAATTTTCAGGATTCAACAGTTGATTTTTCTTTATCATTCTAACTACTTCTATGCCTGATATGGTTCTCTTTGCAGATTCAAATTCTTTAAATCCTAAACCTAGCATTATACGCCACTTGATAAAACGATGATCTTGCTCTACCATATTATTCAAGTACTTGCATTGCCCTTTTACTTTAACATAAGTTTCATCTAGTCACCATCTTTTTCCAACTATTTTCTTCCTTTTTCTGAATTGTTGTTCAACAAGGGGTGTGAATTTGAATACCCAGCGCTGAATAGTAGCATGATCCACTTTTACGCCTCTTATAGATAGAAGTTCTTCTACATCTCGGTAGCTTAAACTGAATCTTAATTTGAAGTAAACAGCTTGTAATATAATTGATTTGGGGAATAAGATTTAAGTTTTGATAATTTAGATGCGACAGAACCTTATCTAATCATTTTAAACAGAACTTTTGTTTGAGCAAATTCGTCTTCGTGTAAGGTATATTCATGAGCAATATTTAATCCTCCTAAGGCAATGCCTGAGGATTCATAGACATGTAGTGTTTTGGTATCAATTTCTAAAAAATACACCTTATGTTTAAAACTTAAATCTTGTAAATCTATACACTTGTCTATTTTTGGAATTCTTCTCGGTTTTTCGGGCTTGCGTTTGTTGGGTCTAAATTCCCAACGAAACAAACCGATAGTAGTAAGAGGGTTTTGTTGATCTTGCTTATATTGTAAAAGCCAGGTTTGCATTAGTGCTGTTATAAAATCTGGAGTGTTTTTAGAAAAGTCCATTAAATAATGGATTTCAAGTGCTCATAAATCATTACCATAGCCAACGTATCTAATTCACAATAGCGTTTGAGTGCTTCCGCAATTTCTTTGCGCTCATCAGCAGGCATATCGCTGTATTGAATCTTTCCATAAGCAGTTAATGCAGCACCGCCATTATCAATGTTTTTTATATCAGAGACTTTAGATTCAATTTCATCATAGCTAAAGTTTTCAAAAACATTAGGCAACATTTTATAAGGACTGATGATATTGCTACCTTCTTGCTTTAACCAAATATGATTTGAATCAAAATTTTGACTTGAAACTACTATTTCACCAATAGCTTGACCATACTTTTCTTTAACCATCTTGCTTGACTTTAATATTGCAGGAAGTACTGCTTTAATAGAATTAGATCCAAAGGTATGTGGGTTGTAGTAATACTTTTTAACTATATCACAGAGGTCAACCATATCTCTTTTGGGTATTGGCCAAGAATCTGTATGATTATTTTTTGGATGACTAATTGACTCTATGAATGAAACAAGCGACTCCTTGTTGGGATAATTACTCGCTTTTAATTGATCCCTAATCACATTAAGTATTGTGTTTTCATGGGTAGAATACTTGAAAATAGTACCTTCATCCTGTGACAAAGCTTCTTTTAATTGTGAAATGAATTTGAAATTAGGAAATTCACCAGGTTTGGTATTTATGTATTCATTGGCGTGATCAATGCGTCCATCTTCATGATAGATATGATGTGAAAACTGAAAGGCTATTTGCTCATATGGCGTACGCCCAGTATGAAAGGGAAGTGGCACTGTTGATGTTTCGAAATCTATAAAATGAAGTGGATATATCCAGGTGTCCATCTCAGCCCTTAGGCCATCTTTATTGATGAACTCTGTAAAATCATTGTCTCGTTCTTTTTCTATCTGAAGCCACTGGCGTTGGGTGCGATGGAGTCTTTCATCTTCCTCTTTATATTTTATATGCTCAGGACTTAGTTGAGATTTGAATAATAAGCCTTCTGCCATTAGTTTAGGGTCTTTTAAATCCCAAACATTAAAAATATTAGGTGCAGCAAAATCTGCATCCGTCCATTGGTATTGGGTTTTAAAACAATGCTCAAAACCAGATTGCTTTAATTGACCTTGTTCACTTTCATCCTTCTTAAATTCACATTTTTTACAAGCTCCAAACTGCGCTGGCCAATTGGGATAATAATCCTTAATTCTTACCTCTGATAATAATTTTAAGGCTTCATTAAAATTTAGATTATCATAATATTTAAATTCATTGTCATGTATTTTATCCACCACCTCCGTCAAATCTTCTACATGCAGCAGATTATCTCCTAGCTGCCTAACATCATCTACTAAAACATCTACGCCAGTTCGTTTATCAGAATCTTGTTTAACTCTGAATTGTTGATTTAAGCCCTCTACAGTGGCTACTTTCGTTTTATTCACCAAACATAAATAAGGAGTAATTTTATAGTTAGGCAAACAAAGTTGAGTTACATAACTTTGAAAAGCCAGATCAAATAAATAAGGTTTCCAATCACCAACCAATCCGCCTTTTTTCCCAACAAAATTATGATCCTTATTTGGGTCAATTGATTTTGCCTTAACTTCTATAAGTTCAATCTTATTACCTTTTTTTATGAGAACATCGGTTCTAATAAATAGATCATTCACATAAAATGCAGCTTCATATATCACTACGTTTTCTTGCTTGAGGAGTTCATTAGTTTGATCAGCTAAATCTTGATAGTCATTATCTTCATACGGTGCGTCTACTAAAATTCCGTGCGGATAGTGCAGGCGAGCATATTCTTCTATCTGAAAACCACCACTTGCAAGTGCTTCTAAAAATGGGTCTTCATTTTTTATGTTGTGATAAACATCGGGATTATTTGAAAAATAGATTTTGTTAGGACATTCCAACCCTTGTTTAAATCGCGATTTTGAGAGTGCCTTCATAGTAAATAATTTATAACCGAATCCCAGTTGGGATATTCATCAGAACCGAATTTTATCAATTCTCCTTCAAAATCTTTTGTCCCATTGTTTGGTCTATCGTCAATTAAAATATCACCTTTCACCAAATCTTTACGATGGGTTAAGATAAGCCTTCTATTTATTATATCGCCAAACTGCTCTGCCAACCACAACCGCTTATCTGTCCAAGCAGATGGATTATTCCAAGGAGCTGTGCTAAGGAAGTAAACTTCATATTTCTCTGAATGAAGTAATTTTTCTACAGAACTAATCGCAGATTCTATGGGCTTCAAACTCCTAAAAAGACCCGGAATTGTATCCGGATCTTTATTAAAAGGCAGTTCGTTTCTTAAGGGGTGAGCGTTCATGGCAGAGACAAAATCTGCCACAACACCATCTAGATCTATGTATACTAGTTTCATTAATTCTAAGGACAAATATCAGTTTAATTGCTTCCTATATTGAATAAGAAACTATTGAAAGTTCTTTATAGTAAAGAATCAATAATATCTTGTGCGTAGCTATAAAAATCGTAACCCATTGAATGGTTTTGCCCAAAATAATAGGCCTCTATTTCACATTCTCCATCATAATCTTTAATATCATAACCATAAATATTTTCAATTAATTCTGCTGTGATATCACCCAACCAATCGCCCATTAGAGTATCAACATTGTATTCATCTTCAATTGTTTGAACAGATTGATTGACAATAAATTCAGCAATCATTTCATTATCATCACGATATACAAGTAACTCTAAAGCTTTTATGAAATAGCCAGAGAATAATAATACAAAATCTGTATTATCAGGACTCAGTTTTACATCAGTAAGATTTTCCTTTTTTATTATTCTTGAGAGCAATGTCTCATCTCTTAACATATCAAGTAAATCATCTTCATCAAAACTCTCATCCTCACCTAGTGAGAAATATTCATCAACATCATCTCTATGATATTCAAAGTCATATTTTTCAAACAGCTTACCGACAACATAATATTTAGGACTTTTATCTAATAAGGCCTCTATTTCTTCATCAATAGAGTCTAAATCTTCTTGATTCCCCTCTTTTGTGCCAAAGAACTCTGCTAGTTTCCAAACTTCAAAATCTTTTAAATCAATAAGGTCTTTATTACTGCTTGCTGGTTTATTAGCGTTAGTTTTTGATATGCTGTATCCTAATTCTTCTGCACATTTAATGAAGTTGGGTAAATTGTTTCCCCATTGGTTACTTACTACCACGCTAACCTTTCCTTTAATGGTAAGAGGCTCTTTCATGTTAAAGTTTTTTTGACTTTTAACCTCATTTTCTTTTACGATGAGGCCACTTTTACTGCCTTGCACTTCATCAGGAAAAGCTTTTTTAATCTCATCAACTGATGGATTGTTTTTACTTGCCCAATCTTTAACAATTTCAAAGACTAATTGCCTTTTGTTAAGGTTATCTCCTAAACCTTCTACGGTGTATTTTGTATAATCTCTTGCCATAATATTTTGTCTATTTTTTTGTTTTAAAATTTATTCAATTGTACATTCATAAGTGTCTTTTACGTTGGAAGCAACTTCAGAAAAATTAATAACTCCTTTGCCTGGCAATAATATTAATGAAGAAAATCCAGGTTCGCCAGAATTAATAGCTTCAATCAAATTATCTAAACGAACAAAAACTAAATCGCTCAATTTAAATTCATTTTCAACTTCTAATGCTGCCTTGAGGTGCCATTTACCATACTTTATAGTTACATCACCTTCGCTTTTTAAATTACAATAGGCATAAGGTGTGGTTATAGTATCTCCAGACTCTGTTTTAACAGAACAAGAACCCACATAATCTATTAAATAATAGTTTGGCAAAATAGCTGGTTTATAGATGCCATTATCCAAATCGGTTTCGTCTTCGTACACATTAAATTCTCCAAAGCGTTTATTGATAACTAGTTCGTTATCCAACGTTACTTTAATGATATTATCCACATCCCAACTAAATTCTTCATTATCCCAATCTTGATACATTGAGCCTAATACTTCTATTTCTAATTTCTTCATTTATTCTTCTATTGTTAAACCTGCATTATCTAATACCTGTCTTATAGGATAAGCTGCACCGTCATAAATATTATTAGCAACCAACAATAGCGTTACATACTCATTCTTAGCGATTAAATTATCTTGAGCACAGATTTGTATTAGAATTTGAATAAGTCTTGATTTTTGAGAGTTGTCAAGATGATCCGCTAAAAAATTAATAGAGTTCACCAAAAGGGCGTTATGTTTTCCCATTTTCCAGAAAATTTGAGATTGGCTATCTACGTCATCCCATACATCACGAACTGCAATTCCTTGTTCGTCATACTCATCAAAAGCGATATGCATCCAATTCATTTCACCTTCAATTACCTCTCCATCTGCTAACATGGTATGTCTTATAACAAATGCGAGGGCATGTGGCAACTTCCAATTTATCGAACCCTCTACTGTTTCTTGAATTGCTGACTTTTCTTCAACTGTCGAAACTTTTTCTTGGGTCAGTTCCTCGTCACTCACTTCATTTTCTTCTGCAACATCTGCAATAATTTTATAATTCAACAACCCTGCATGTAAAATAAAATTTGAAAAATTTTCTTTTCCCCATTGATTACAAACGGCTATTTTGGTCCCATCTTTTAATGTAATCGGAGCGTTTATGTAATAATTTCGTTCATTTTTTGAGTCAATTTCTGAAACCATTCTTATAATGCCTTTACCTCCTTGAATATCATCCCACCATTGCTCTTTTAATTCCTCATAATTCATATCCATTGAACTTGCATAGTGCTCCACAACTTTTAAAACCATTCTTGATTTTGCGATACCTTTTTTCCAGTCTTCAAACTTGTATTTTGTAAAATCTTTTGCCATATTATTTTATTAATTATTGTTTTTTAGTTTATCCTTAAGCAAATCTTTAAAATTATGTAGTTTTAAAGAATTCACTAATATTTTTATTTCTGTTTTGAATATGCTCTCTAGTTCTGTCTTGTTTCTAAATGAAAAATTATACGAATAGCTGCAAAATGACTTAGAGGTACTTTTATTAAATTTTAGCTTATTATTTTTATCTCTACATTTACCTATTTTCTCTTCTTCGAAAATAGTTCTAAGTATTCCTTTGGAGTCGTTTGTTCCTCCCACCGCATTATGATACTCTTCTTTACCAGTTTTTTTAATTAAACCTGTCTTGTAAACCACGTCAGCGAAATAGAATTTGAACTTACCCTTATCGATTTTGTTCTGCTCAAATTGAAATCCAATTCTAAAATCAATTGGTTTTTTACTAGTAAAAACGTTAGGGTTAGGATTTTGTAAACTAGCAATAGTAAACACCTCTAATAAAAAGCCTCCATTATTCCCAGTGTCTGTCAAAAATCTTATCTCAAATGGTTCGTTTGGATATTCATTTCTAACGAAATTTCTTAATTCATCTGCTACAGCTTCAAAATGCAAGCGTAGTCCGTACTTTTTTAAAATCGTATTACGCCCTAAACTTTTATTTATCTGGTCCGTAGATATGCTCTCGTCTCTAATTATTACTTGGTAGGGAGTCCTTTGATTCTCACCTAAAAATTGACCTTTAAGATAGTCTCGATAGTCATCAAATATCTTATTACCCGTAGACACTGGCATATTGTCGACAATATGCCAATAGGATATGGTCTTCCAGAGATTCTTTTCTTCTCTGGTATCATCCCAAATATTTTTTTGCCTTTCATCGCTGACGGCAGGCACCAAGAAAAGATACTGCCATTTTACCTTTTCTCCTGCATTAAACTCTTTTTCTATTTCAGCTTTATTTCTGATTAAATAAAACTGAGTTTGCGACAACTTGGTGTTTTTAGTTATACCACTATATTTCTTTTCTACTTTTTCGGGATTTACTGCTATAAAATGTTCGTTGGCTTTTATTTTATTCTCTATATGAATGAAGTGATGTGAATCACCCATCTTATAAGATACTAAAATGTCCGTATTGTGCCTCTCACAATGCACTTCTGCGTCCGTAATGTCAAGAATGTAATCTGGCTTTGCTACTTTTTTTATGAAGTCATGTAGCATCTTTTCTGATGAATTAAATGCCCAACTAATACACTCGCTATGAAATCGCTCCAAGTTATGGTGAGCTACAGATTCAAAAAAATTCATGTTTTTCATATTTTTATAAATCATAGAGCCAACTTTTTTAAACTCTGTATCCTTAACACTGTCGTTTTTAATTTCTAGTTCTAATTCCCCTTCTTCGTAGTGAAATATTTTTGAGAAATTGTAATATGGGCCACCTTCTGGTTCGCTTATAAGTTCATCCATGCAAGGATCCATTTGGAAAAATAAATCAGAAATGGCAAAGCTTTTAACTTTTACACTTGCTTCTAAGTGATACTTTCCGTAATTAACCATTGAGTACCTGTTATCAAAGTTAGGGGCTAATTCGAGCCCTCGATCTCCTTCTAATCTGCCTTGAGGGATGACTAGAAGGTAATTTTCTTTGCACACCCATACTTCATCAGAATCAAATTCACAAAAATCCTTAATCTGCTTTATTTTTTCTAATTTAGGTGTAATATATTTTCTTTTAGGCTTGGATAAATCATAACCAGTTTCAATTTTAATAGATTTGATTGAAATTCACAAAAATAGATATCGAGTCTGTGTTAGATTTTTGTGCTACAAAATCCTATGAATTACCATTAAATGCAGGTTTTGTGTTTTAACTAAAAACATCTTCCTTTTTTTAAATTATATTAAAATAAACCTTGCAGAGGTTAAAAACTATCGAAAATTTGCATTCGAAATCGCGGGGTAGAGCAGTAGGTAGCTCGTTGGGCTCATATCCGCCAGCAGGCGGAAACAAGTTCGAGCTAGACCGACTATTGGCGGTTTTTGTCCCTGCAACAAGTAAAGCCCCGAGTAGGGCTTTTTTTATGTACACAACATACAGAACACCCTTCAAGTCGAACGACAAAATCTAAAGGTGTTTTTCTTCATCTTTGCTTCAAATCGATAGTTGTGATATACGAATTCAATGGGTTTAAACCAGTGATTGATGCTTCAGCGTTCATTCACCCACAGGCGAGCGTAACAGGAAATGTGTTCATTGGTAAGAATGTATACATAGGCCCTGGGGCTGCCATAAGAGGAGATTGGGGAATGATTGTGATTGAAGATGGCTGCAACGTTCAAGAGAACTGCACAATACATATGTTCCCAGGGGTTGAAGTAAGATTAAAAGAAGGAAGTCATGTAGGTCACGGAGCAATAATTCATGGAGCAACTTTAGGTAAGAATTGCTTGATAGGTATGAATGCCGTGCTCATGGATGAAGCAGAAATTGGAGACGAGTGCATTGTTGGTGCCTTGACCTTCGTGCCAGCAAAAACTAAGATTGAGAAGCGAAAGGTGATCGTTGGGAATCCTTGCATAGTGGTCAAAGAAGTCTCAGATGATATGATTGCTTGGAAAACCAAAGGAACCCAGCTTTATCAGGAGCTACCAGAAGATTGCCATAGTACTTTGAAAGAGTGTGAACCATTGAGGGAGCCTGAGGCTAATCGCCCAAAGCAGGAGAACATATATGATATATGGAGCAATCAATAACTTAATTATAGCAAAGAGTAAACTAAGTCGCTCAGTGACATCCGATTTGACTTGCTGAGGAGTAGTTTATAGATAATCTTGGTGGCTCTTTTTAAGGACATTATATTCGCGTAAGACTTTTACTTCAATGCGTAAGACATTTTTCTTCATTCTATTGCTTGCACTAATTACGAGTGGATTGTCAAGTTATGCTCAAGTGCCAGATGTAGGAAACATATACTTGACCGGCAAAATGGTCAATGAAAGCAGGAAAGGAATGGAGGCCTCCATCTCAGTCTGCAAGAAGGGATATAAAATTGAAACATTCCCAACTTCCAGAATTGGAAGATTTGAGTTCCCAATACCACTCCAAGACTCCTTGGCCTATGTTGTAATGGCTGAAGGATATGTTTCCAAAACAATATTATTGGATGCTCGCGTTCCTCTTGGCAAGCAAAAAGCAGATTATAACTTCCCGTTTTTTGTTGATTTATATCCTGTTGAGAGAACACCTACTCCTGTTGATATTAAAAGACCAATAGGAAAAATTATTTTTTCAGACACGCAGGTCATCTGCAACATTGATTTCACCAAACTTCAAAATGAACGATTGAAGGCGTTTGTGTGAGAGAGGAAAGATATGAAAATTAGAGAATTCGATAAATGATGATGAAAATACAGAACTACGTTACTGGATCGTGGATTACTGGTGACGGAGAAGAATTAATGGCTGAAAATGCCATTACAGGTGAAGCTTTTGCTTCATTGTCAAGCGCGGGATTGGATTATGAATCTATCTTGAATTATGCTAGGAATACTGGAGGTCCAGCACTTCGAAAAATGACATTTCAAGAGCGCGGTAGAATGTTAAAAGCACTCGCTTTACACTTGATGGAGCATAAAGAAAAATTTTATGTTCTTAGTGCCGCTACTGGAGCAACGCGCGTTGATAGCTGGATTGACATCGAAGGTGGAATTGGAAACTTATTCGCTTATGCATCGTTGCGCAAACAATTTCCAGACTTACCATACGCTTTTGAAGGAGAAACGGTTCCATTATCAAAAGGTGGTTCGTTTATCGGACACCATATCTTAGTTCCAAAGCGTGGTGTTGCCGTTCATATCAACGCCTTCAATTTCCCTATTTGGGGAATGCTAGAGAAAATCGCGGTGAACTTATTGGCAGGAGTTCCAGCCGTAGTTAAGCCATCTGAATTTACCAGCTATTTGACCGAGTTGATGGTTAAAGAAATCATCGATTCTAAGATATTACCCGAAGGTTCATTGCAATTGGTTACGGGCCTTGGGCGTGGAATAATTGACCACGTTACCAATCAAGATGTAGTGACTTTCACCGGTTCTGCGGCAACTGGAAGGAAGCTGAAATCACTGCCTCATATTGTAGAAAATTCTGTTCCATTTAATTTGGAGGCTGATTCATTGAATGCTTCCATGCTGGGAGAAGATGCTGCTCCAGGCACTCCAGAATTTGATTTATTCATAAAGGCTACCAGAGCAGAAATAACAGTGAAGGCTGGTCAGAAATGTACTGCTATACGCAGAATATTGGTTCCGGAAAAATATATGGAAGATGTGCAAATTGCTCTTGGAAAGCAGTTGGCTAAAACCACCATCGGAGATCCTTCTGTTGAAGGTGTGAGAATGGGATCGTTGGCTTCGAAAATTCAGGTAGATCGAGTGCGCCATAATGTCGAGTTACTCATGAAAGAGCAGGACATTGTATATGGTGATATGGACAATTTTGAAGTCGTTGGAGCTGATAAAAACAAAGGAGCTTTCTTCAGTCCAATTCTCTTCAGAAACGACAATCCTTTCGAGAAAACTGCAGTGCACGAAATTGAAGCCTTTGGTCCTGTAAGCACATTGATGCCCTACAAAAACATGGACGAAGCGATTCGCATTGCTGAAATGGGAAAAGGTTCGTTGGTTACTTCTATCGTAACTGCTGACGACAATGCGGCAAAAGAATTTGTATTGAACACAGCACACCTTCATGGTAGAATATTGGTCTTAAATGAGCGATGTGCCAAGGAAAGTACTGGTCATGGATCGCCAATGCCGTTGTTGAGCCATGGAGGTCCTGGGCGCGCTGGTGGTGGAGAAGAAATGGGTGGAGTGAGAGGTGTGAAGCATTACATGCAACGCACAGCTATTCAGGGTCACCCAGAAACGATCACGCGAATTACAGAGCAGTTCCAAGTGGGGGCTGATATGCCTGAAGCTAATCCACATGTTTTCCGTCAGCACTTTGAAGAATTGAGGGTTGGTGATACTGTGTTTACGCATAAACACACGGTTACAGAGGCTGACATTATCAATTTCGCCAATGTTAGCGGAGATAATTTCTATGCTCACGTAGATGCGACTTCTCTAGATGGAACCATTTTCGAGCAGCGCGTTGCACACGGTTATTTCTTGCTTTCAAAAGCAGCAGGATTATTTGTTGATCCTAAGAAAGGCCCAGTTTTACTCAACTATGGAGTGGAGCAAGCGCGTTTTACGAAGCCTGTTTATTTCGGAACAACGGTTGGTGTTCGCTTTACGGTTAAAGAAAAAATCGATCAAGAAAAGCGCAGTGAAGATGATATCGCAAAAGGAATCGTAAAGTTCTTAGTCGACATGTATGACGATGAAGGTGAGACAGTGGCCATTGCTACGATTTTGACAATGGTCAAAAAAATAGATCAAAGCGCATAACGATGATTGTTTGGAAAAACGATCACATTCCTGAGGCACCTTACTACGCCAACATCTTCAATTATTTCTTGAGTGATGACTTGGAGGGTTATCAAGAAATGGATGAAATCACATTGGATTTTGTCTATAAAATTGACGGCTTTTTAGGCTACGAAAGCCACAAATCTGAAGGACGAGGCTCGTTCATCAGTTATTGGCGAGACAAAGAATCCATTGACGAATGGCGCAAAGACCTCACCCATCAAAAAGCCAAATTCGAAGGCATGAAACGCTGGTACAAAAGCTACCACAGCATGCTGGTGAAAGTGGAGAGTGCCCACTTTCATTCAATTTAATACTTCACACACACATTCTTCGGTTCCGTAAAAAACTGAAGCGCTTCAAAACCGCCTTCACGGCCCACGCCAGAGCTTTTTACTCCACCAAAAGGTGTGCGTAAATCGCGCAACAACCAGCAGTTGATCCAGACTATTCCGGTATGCAATTCTCGAGCAATGGTATGCGCTCTTTTCAGGTTGCTTGTCCAAACGGTACTGGCCAAACCATACTTTGTGCTGTTGGCCATCATCAATGCTTCTTCGTCCGTGTCAAATGGCATGATGGTAACAACTGGTCCGAAAATTTCTTCTTGATTGGTTCGGCAAGTGTGTGATAATCCTTCAATGATGGTTGGTTCCAAGAAATATCCTTCTGAAAATTCTCCTCCAACTTCTGCTCGCTTGCCACCTGTGAGAACGGTTCCACCTTCGTCTCTAGCAAGCTCTACATAACTTAATACTTTTTCCATGTGTGGTTTACTTACCACTGCTCCTAAGTTGACATTGTCCTTAGGGTTTCCCACCTTCAAAGCCTTCACTCGTTTCACAAATTCATCTTTGAATTTCTCATAGATAGGCCGCTCAACCAAAATTCTGGAACCGCATAAGCAAATTTGACCTTGATTGGCGAATGATGAGTGAACGGTTGTTTTCATCATGTCCTCAAAATCGCAGTCTGCGAAAATGATATTGGGGTTTTTACCTCCCAATTCAAGGCTTAGCTTTTTGAACTTTGGCGCAGCTGTTCTCGCAATCCATTCACCCGTTGCTGTACCGCCAGTAAAGCTGATCATTGGAATGTCATTATGCTCGATTATCGCAGCTCCGGCTTTTGGTCCTAATCCGTGCACAATATTCAACACGCCTTTGGGCATTCCAGCATCGATGCAAATTTTAGAAAGCAAGTAGGCCGTATAAGGAGTTACTTCAGATGGTTTAGCGACAACCGTATTTCCTGCTGCCAAGGCCGGAGCGATCTTCCAGCTGAAAAGATAGAGCGGGAGGTTCCATGGAGAAATGCATCCGGCAATTCCTATCGGTTGACGAAGTGTATAGTTGATCGCCAAGTCGCCCATTGAATGCGATTCTGAAGCATAATGCAAAATACCCGTAGCGTAAAAATGAAAATTAGCTTGAGCTCTAGGAATATCTGCTGTGCGAGCCAATTTCAATGGCTTTCCATTGTCTCTGCTTTCCGCTTGTGCCAATTCTTCTTGTCGTTCTCCAATAAGTTTAGCAACACGTAATAATATATCCGAGCGCTCTTGAATACTCATCCTACTCCAGATCGGGAAAGCAGCTTTTGCGGCAGCGGTGGCTGCATTTACATCATCAATATCGCTGTCTGGAATAAGGCTATATACTTTACCAGTGGCTGGTTCTATATTATCGAAGTACTCACCTTTTTTTGGTTCAACGAGTTCTCCGTTGATGTAATTCAGCAGCTTTTCCATAGTTCAAAGTCTTGCCTCAAATGTAGTTTAATAAAAAAAGCCCCGATCATTGATGACAGGGCTTTTAACCTAACTAAACAGAGAAAATAGAGAATTATGACTGGTAGTGCTTTACCGTATTAGTGGGGTTGAGATTCAAGGATTTTGGTATGTATTTCGTCCGTGATCTTTTCAATCTTGATTTCAATTTTCTCACTGTACTCATCCCAATCAATGGCATCGAGTTCTTTCTCTAAGACCTCAAGACTTATTTCAATGTTCTTTTCAAGGTCATTAAGAGAATGCTCTAGGTGAATTGAAATTTCTTCCTCCAATTCTTTATCCATTTTTTCAAGATACTCTTCGGCTTCTTCGCCTTCGAGCACTGTTGTTGTCGTCTTGCCGTTTACGTCTTCTTCGATGATTATTTTAATGTTTTTTTCTTCGTGCTGTGAGGAAGATTGCGCGAATGAAATGGAAGTTAATCCAAGCAACATGGCAGCGATAAAAAGTGGCTTTTTCATAGGTTGGTTTTAGAAATTCAAACATAAACTCACCTTCTGAACTCCTTTGTTAATGGGCGGTTAACCAATGTTAAGTACTGTTAAACAAGCGCTTGTACGTGACTGCGATTTTACATTTGTCTGCGATCAATGAATCATCAGCAGCTCAGAAATATTGTAATAGTAATTGCCTTAGCCTTAGCCGGGCTTATTGGTATTCAGATTTATTGGATCACAAATGCCATTGATTTAGAGCGGGATAGAATTTCAAGGGGTGCTTCAGAAGCGTTGAATGATGTGGTTGATTTGGTTGAAAGGCATGAGATGCTTACCAAGATTAAATCTCATCAAGAGGCCAAATATCTTTTCATAGAAGATGAGAATAGCGATGAAACATCTTTTCCTCCAGATGACTCGTTGGTTCAATATGTCATGAGCCGAAACATTGATCGTGTTGGTGATAAGGTGACAGTAAGAGTCGAAGAAGAGAATGGAGATCAGAAGGCTCAAAAGACGATTACATACTCTGTCAATGACTTGCCGTTTGCAAAAAACTTTGATGATGAATTGAGTCTCAGAATGATTACGGCTGACTCGATTGACCTAGAACTTGAGCATAAAATGGATCCTCTTAATACAGATGTCCAAAGTCTGCGAGAAAGAGTCAATACCAAAAAGGCATTCCTTGGAGACATCGTGCAAAGTTTGATTGAGGTAGATGTAAATCAACCCATTGATGAAAGAGTTGATCCACTTATCGTGGACTCACTTTTAAAAATGGCATTAAAGAGACACGGGCTGTCTCTGCATTATGAAATGGGAGTGTTTGATCAATCTGGTGAAATGGTTTTTGGTCATGATGAGCATGAAAATAAATTAAGAGAGTCGACATCATCGGCCCGCTTATTTCCTAATGACGTCATTCAGGTTCCTTATTTTTTAAAGATCTACTTTCCGAATGAAAGCGGATATATATTGAACAGCCTTTGGGCTTTGCTGGCGGTTTCGCTTATTTTGGTCATGGCTCTTATTTGGACATCTTATAACTCGATTAGAACGATCCTTCTTCAAAAGCAAAATAGCGTCATCAAGAATGATTTCATAAACAATATGACGCATGAGCTGAAAACGCCAATATCTACTATAAGCCTGGCATGTGAAGCACTTAGCGATCCAGAGCTAGCGAAGGTTGAGACTATAAAAAATCGCTATTTGAATATTATCAATACCGAAAATAAGCGCCTTGGTTTACTCGTAGAAGAAGTGCTGCAGAGCGCGGTGTTGGATAAGGGTGACTTCAAGCTGAAAAGGGAAGAAGGTGATTTACACGCGCTGCTAAAAGAAGTCATTGAGAAGTATCAGATACAATTGAAAGAGCGTGGAGGTAAAGTGGAATTGCATTTGAATGCAACCGACCACATATTTGAGTTTGATAGAAATCACCTCACCAATGTGATTTACAATTTGTTGGACAATGCGGTGAAATATTCTAAGAATGCTCCTCGTATTACTATTTCCACAAAACAAACTGGAGAAACTATATTACTTTCAGTGCAGGATGAGGGAATTGGAATCTCATCAGATAACCTGAAGAAAATATTTGATCGACTTTATCGAGTGCCTACAGGAAACGTTCACAACGTTAAAGGCTTTGGTCTCGGATTGAGTTATGTAAAAATCATCACTGAACGACATGGAGGAACAGTTTCTGTGGAAAGTCAGTTGGAAAAAGGAAGTACTTTCTACATCGAATTACCACTAATATCAGCCAATTATGGAAAATGAAGTAACAAAAGCGGAAAAGACTAAAATCTTAGTAGCAGAAGATGATCCTAACTTGGGATTAATTCTAACGGAATACCTCGAAGCAAAAGGTTACGAGGCTACTTTAGCCAAGAATGGTATAGAAGGGTGGAAGAAATTCGCGAATGGTGATTTCGACTGCTGTGTGCTCGATGTCATGATGCCAGAAAAGGATGGTTTTACGCTTGGAAAAGAAATTAGAAATGCAAACGAGAGCATCCCTATCATCTATTTGACAGCGAAATCGATGAAAGAAGACACACTGGAAGGCTTTAAGAGTGGGGGAGACGATTATATCACAAAGCCTTTCTCTATGGAGGAACTGCTCATGAGGTTGAAGGCAATTCTAAGAAGGACAAAGGGTGAAGAGAAAATTGAGGAAAAGACGGTTTTTGAATTGGGGAAATTTAAGTTCGATTTTAAAAACCAAGTCTTGGTAATAGATGGAAAGGAACAACACCTGACATCAAAAGAAAATGCCCTATTGAAAATGCTTGGACAGCACTCTAATCAGTTGCTAGATCGTTCTCAAGCTCTGCTAGCCATTTGGGGTGATGATAGCTACTTCAACTCTAGAAGTATGGATGTTTACATCGCAAAGCTTCGCAAATATTTAAAGGAAGATGAAGGAGTGAAAATCATCAATGAGCATGGCAAAGGGTTTAGATTGATATTACCTTAGATGGTTGAAAAATCTATTTGATGAAAAAGGGCGGCCACACGGCTGCCTTTTCTATTTTTATCATCTAATATTGAAATCATGAGCATTAAGAAACCATTCAACTTGCAGAAGTGGATAGAAGAAAACCGTGATCTTTTAAAGCCACCGGTCGGAAATAAAAATCTCTATCCTGAAGGTTCAGATTATATCGTCATGATTGTGGGTGGTCCAAATGCTCGAAAAGATTATCACTACAACGAAACAGAAGAGCTCTTCTATCAATTGGAAGGAAATATCAATGTTCGAATTCAAGAAGACGGCAAGCCGGTTGATGTTCCACTGGGACCTGGTGATATGTTCTTATTACCTCCAAAAGTTCCGCACAGCCCAGGTCGTTCTGAAGGTTCAGTGGGTCTGGTAATCGAAAGAGTTAGAGAGTCAATGCATCGCGATGGGCTAATGTGGTTTTGTGACCAATGCAACAATAAATTGCACGAGACATACTTTCACTTGAAGGATATTGAACAAGACTTTTTACCTCGCTTTAAGGAGTTCTATGCTAGTGAGGATATGCGGACATGCAATAAATGTGGACATGTTATGGAGACCGATCCAAAGTTTACCTGATAAGGTTTATAGTTCCCACTTCGAAAAGTTCTTGAATAGGGTAAACGGAATACTCTATTTTGAAAGTATATGATCCAATAGGTGAATCTGAGCTAAGGTTGTATTTCTTGCCATTCCATCCAGCAGAAATATCATTACTGCGGTAGACTTCTTCTCCCCATCGGTTGAGAATCTGTATTTGATAGTGATCAATATGGTGTCCTTTAACCCTAAAAAGATCGTTTACACCATCTCCATCAGGACTGAACGCGTTCGGAGCAAAAATCAAACTGATCGGTGAAACAGAAATGGAGTCACTAAGGCTGCATCCGTTGCTGTCAATGGCTTGCACCTTGTAAACTGTTTTGACCCTAGGGTAAACCAATATTGAATCACAATTAATGCAAGGCAAATAGCCTTTTGAAGTCCAATAGTTTTCTGCATTGG
The DNA here is from genome assembly GCA_905479105.1 of uncultured Flavobacteriales bacterium. GTDB lineage: Bacteria > Bacteroidota > Bacteroidia > Flavobacteriales_G > Salibacteraceae > SHAN690. Next base: position 363,465 of record CAJQLE010000001.1, on the reverse strand, counting down.
ACTCCGCTACAAGCAACACGTTTTCAAGTCCAGTTATGGTGTCTTCATTCGATGCTATTTTCAATTCAGGCATCGGAAATACCTCAACGTAAAGGCTATCTGATTTGGAGCAATTCTCTAGATTACTTCCTTCTACTTTATACCATCCACTTTCTGCAGGAGTAATGCTTGGTCTGGCCGAATAGCTCGGCACTTCAAATGCGGGACCTGACCATTTGTAAGTATAACTTCCGCTGGCTGATAAATTTACTGTATCCCCAAAGCAAACAGCTGTATCTACGGAGATATTGAGGTTTATGGGGTTGATAATTACCTGTACTGAGTCTGATGCTTTACCACAGGAGTTTTGAACGATAACAACGTAGGTTGTGGTTTCCTCGGGATATGCAGGTGTCGAATTATAGAATGGATTTAGAATAGTCTCTTTTGGAAACCATTCATATCCTGCTGCTCCCTTAGCCGTCAATAAAATCCTATCACCAGAGCAAACTGATGTGTCTCCCCAGGCTTGAACTTGAGGCACAAAGCCATCAACAAACACCGTGATCGGGTATTCTTTTTCGCATCCAAAAGAGTCTATTATAGAAAGGGTATAATCAATAGTGCTGTCTGGACTAACAATCGGATTAGAAACATTGGTTGAACTGAGGTAAAATCCTGGCGACCAGCTGTAGCTCACACCACCACTGGACCATAATTCACCCGATAGTCCTTGGCATATAGAGGTGTCTCCAATGGCATCAGTATTATCCGGAAATATGCGCAGCGTAACCCAAGCCGTATCGACTCCACAACTATCCTCTACCGATACCACATAAGTTTTTAGTTCAGTGACCGTTGCAACGGGATTCGCAATATTTGGATCACTTAATCCAGTTGAAGGTGACCAAGAGTATGTATCACCTCCCGATGCATTGAGTTGAACTAGATCTCCAGCGCAAACTTTGGGGTAATTTGGGACTACGGCAATTGGCCCGGGATTCACAGTAACTTGAATCGAGTCAGTATCTGAAAACACACAACTCACGGAATCCATTATGACGAGCACCACATCGTAGGTGCCAACGTTTGAATATGCATGTTTTGGTTCAAATTCGTCACTGACAGTGCCGTCTCCAAAATCCCACATGTACAGTGATCCACCAAAACTGTCATTAATAAATTGCAAAGAATCATCAACACAAACTTCTGCTGGCCCATTAATATCAACTTCGGCTATTAAGGTCACCAAGTCGTATTTAAGGGCGGCAAGATTACAAGATGCAGATGCGGGTTTCGCGGTTGCATAAGCACCTGTAGTGGTAGGGAATGAACTTGCTTGACCACAACTTGCACATGCCGATTGATAAATGATTCCTTTCTTGTCAAAACGACTCGTTCCACCGTCAGTATGCTCACCCCCGGCATTTCCGGTATTGCCTCCAAAGAAACTGCCGAAAAGCAAGCTGGCTGCGCTGTCTTCAAAAACTATAAAGTAGAAATCGTGACCATCTGTTGTTGGTTTATATGCATTAGTGGTAGTTGGTAATCCAGTTGTGGTTGTTCCGCCTGGTGAAGTTGAAGCAGCAATTCCAAACAAAGATCCACCCCATCCAGAAACGAAAATATTGTTGCACTCATTGACAAGAAATGCGGTTAAGGAGAGATTGATATTTCCATTCCCTGACCCCCATTGGGTAGAGAATATTGTCGATTGTAAATTATTGGTGAGTTTATGCAAGAATTGACCACTATTGTTTACTGAGTAGACTGAGGCTGGAGTAATGGGATAATTGCCTAAAGTTTGACCAACCACATAAACGAATCCTGATAAGTCTAACTGAACGAAAAAGCTTTGATCGTAATCATTGGTTCCGATGAACGTTGACGATAACAGCGTTTGACCATTATTACTGATTTTAGCCAGCCATCCATCTGTAATTCCTCCTTGATAGCTGGTGTGAATAACCCCCGCAGTTGTCGGAAAGTTGGTGCTTATTGTTCCACCAGTGCAGAATACATTAAAGTTAGGGTCAAACTGAGCCGAATAGGCTGCGTCAGCTTCTGCTCCGCCAATAAAACTAGACCAAAGCAAGGCACTAAGGTTTGAATTAAATTTAAAAATTACTCCATCTGTTATGCCGCCTCCATAAGTGTTTTGAAAACCATTTACGATTGGGAAATCACTAGAACCTGTGCTTGTTGCAACGTAGCAATTGTCGTTTTGGTCCACAATTATTTCTCCTCTAAATTCATCGGAATAAGCTTTTTGAAGAGTATCGCTCATGTTAATACCATCATTTCCACTGCCTCCAACATAAGTAGAGCCTAATAGCGCTGTTCCAAAGGCATTGAATTTTGTAATTACAATATCTGAACCTCCAGTATATTGTATTTGACTCGAGTTGCTATTCGCTCCGATCGTGCCTATTGTGGTTCCACCATTAAAAGTGCCGTCAAATGCACCCGCTGAAGTTGGGAAATTAGTGCTTGAGGTTGTTCCTAGAACATATAATTCATTGTCATCGTTTACTACTAAACTGTGGGGGATTTCATTTCCATTTCCTCCTAGGTAAGTGGAATAGACTAAAGCATTTCCTGATGCATTAAACTTTGAAATGGCCATGTCGGTTTGAAGGCTTCCTGTTCCACCAGCAAACGTAACTTGGTAGGCCCCAGTTGTGGTAGGATAACCTGCACCAGAACCACCAGTTGAGAGCATATATCCACCAGCATACATATTTCCTAATGAGTCATACGTTGCTGTTGAGCCCCAATTATTGATTGTAGATCCAGTATATGAACTAAAAATAAGTGTTGGGTCTATCGTAACTTGCTCTTGATTATTTGATTCAACATCGAAAGAAACGATAGGGTTTCCTTCTGGTTTACTCAGACGGTAGCTGCTTTCAATGAATCTTTTATTTTCATTTAAACCAATCCATGACACTGGTTTTTGATCAACTATTTGCTCAACCGAGGTTTCAATCAATAAACTTCCGAAACCAAGTTTGAGATCATTAACCCCTTCATATTCCATTTGTATGAGAGAAGGATCGGCCCCCGGGTGTATGATGAAATCATACTTGAAGTTTTGATTAATCGAATAGTATCTGACGTCAATTCCGGGGTAGATTCCTCGAAAAATTATTTCAGAATATTGTGCTACTCCGCTGGCCCAAGTCGATTCATCATCTCCTAAATAGTAATTGACATAATCTGGCCATTGATTTTTAACTTCTATGGACGAAGGCTTCTGACTGTTTTTTAAATGGATTTTGAAAGCATGACCGTGCAATGTGTCAGGCATTTTGACGTCTTCGCCATGCTTGAATTTTGAGTATGCTTCTAATTCAGAAAGCCTAGTAAGATTAAAAGTGAGGGTTTGCCCTTCAAGAAAAACGGCTCCACCAGGTACATAGGTTCTGAATAAAATATGAGATGGAAGTTGTCCTTTGTTTTCTTCGAATTTCAGTTCGCCAAATTGTTCTTCGGATTCATGCGCAACAATGGCGGATACCGAAGAAATCAAAATCAATATGGAACAGAGAAATACTTTCAAAATGTTTGAACCTTCTAAAGTAGTGATTTGGTTTTCAAACGCTAAGTTTTAGACGCATTGCATGAGTAATTAGTTGCTGTTACTCAGAAGTTAATTTCGAGTTCTTAAAGCATCAAAATCTTGATACCTTTGCCACCTCTAAAGACAATGAGCGATCAAATTAAGCACGAGTGCGGTATAGCACTCATCCGACTCCTCAAGCCACTCGATTTTTACCGTGAGAAATACGGCACGTCATTTTACGGCCTCAACAAGATGTATCTCCTTATGGAGAAACAGCACAATAGAGGGCAAGATGGCGCTGGTTTGGCAAATATTAAGTTTGATGTAAAACCTGGAAACCGATACATTTCTCGGCATCGATCCAACAGCAATAAACCCATTCAAGATATTTTTGACCATGTTTATGGCGGTATAAAGCAACGGGTAAAAGAACGCGCAGCAGGCGATGAGTCGATGCTTGATAATCCAGAATGGTTAAAGTCGAATGCTCCATTTACAGGTGAAGTATTCTTGGGTCATTTGCGATATGGAACCTATGGTCAGAATAGCATTGAGGCCTGTCACCCATTTTTGCGTCAAAATAATTGGATGACCCGTAACCTGGTGTTAGCAGGTAATTTCAATATGACCAATGTTGATGAGCAATTTGATTTGTTACTCTCTTTAGGACAGCATCCAAAGAAAAAAGCGGATACCGTTACTGTTTTAGAAAAAATTGGACACTTTCTTGATGAAGAGAATGAAACACTCTTTGCCAAGTATAAAAGGTTGGGATATGAGAACATGGAGATAACGTCCATGATTTCAAAGAACATGGATATCAGAAATATCCTGGTTCGTGCTGCTGAAGATTTTGATGGTGGATATGCGATGGCTGGTATGATAGGAAATGGAGATGCCTTCGTTCTGCGAGATCCAAATGGTATACGTCCTGCTTTTTACTATAAAGATGACGAGGTAGTTGTAGTTGCAAGTGAAAGACCTGTTATCCAAACTGCGTTTAATGTTTCGCATGAATTGGTTCATGAAGTTGAGCCTGGACATGCGCTAATAATTAAGAAAAACGGAGAGGTGAGCATGGATATGATTCGTCAGCCAGGCGAAAAGAAATCTTGTTCTTTCGAACGTATTTATTTCTCTCGAGGTAGTGATTTAGACATATACCGTGAGAGAATGGAACTTGGCAGAACCTTAGTTCCTCATATTCTTCGAAGTATTGGTTCTGATATGAAGAATACTGTTTTCTCTTTCATACCAAACACAGCAGAGGTTTCTTATTATGGAATGCTGAAAGGCCTAGAAGAGGTTCACAATGAGCGAAAACTGGAAGATATTGCTAAGATTGATACCACTGATAAAGAAGCTCTTCGAAAGATATTGAATGAACGCGTTAGGGCCGAGAAAGTAGCCATTAAGGACGCGAAGCTTCGAACATTTATTACCCAAGACAGTGATAGAAATGACTTAGTAGCCCATGTTTATGATATTACCTATGGCACTGTTATTAAGGGAGAAGACAACCTTGTTATAATTGATGACTCCATTGTTAGAGGAACAACACTGAAACAAAGTATTCTAAGGATTTTGGATCGTTTGGGGCCTAAGAAAATTGTAGTTGTTTCGAGTGCACCACAAATTCGATATCCAGATTGTTATGGAATAGACATGAGTCTATTGCAAGATTTTGTGGCTTTTCAAGCGGCAATTGCATTGTTGAAAGAACGTGGTAAAGAGCAAGTTATTAAGGATGTTTACGCGATGTGCTTGAAGGAGTTAGAATCTTCTAATAGTCATAATCAGCATAACCACGTTCAGAAAATCTACGAACAATTTACGGATGAAGAGATTTCCGCTAAGATTGCTGAATTGTTGAGACCAGCCGAGATAAAGGCGGAGGTCGAGATTATTTATCAAACCATTGATGGCCTCCATAAGGCCTGTCCAGATCACACTGGTGATTGGTATTTTAGTGGTAACTATCCAACCACCGGAGGTAACAGGGTTGTGAATCGAGCTTTCGTTAATTATTTCGAAGGAAAACGAGTAAGAGCTTACTAGATTTTTAAGTCAGAAGCATTCTTTCCATCTCAATTAAGGTTTATTGAAAATTTTATTTGCGCTTAAGTCGAAGCTATTGGCGTATTCATCGAATTATATTTGCCGTTAGGAGTGAAAACAGAATTATATTCTACAAATATTCATTTTCTCAAAACATTCAGGCAACTATTTTATTCAGATCGTAGTCTTTATCTCAGATCAGTTCTTTTCCCCCTTAAACATTGGAATTTAGGTAGACCCACTAACAATCAGTTTAACCTAATAAAACTCTAATGTTATGAAAGCTTTAGCACCAGTATTTTTTGTTTTGATTCTTCTTTTGGCGTTGGTTTCTGCAGTTTCTGCACAAAACAAAATCCATAATCCAGAACTACCAAAACACCTTGTTTTTCAATGGAGAATTGAAACTCAACAAGTTCACGGTACATGGAGTAACGAAGACTTCTCTATTGTGAGATCAGATGATAAACTCGTAGTGTATTACGGAGAGTATAGAAGTTTAGAAGATGCTTTGGCTAGTTTGCCAAAACTTCCAAAGTCTGTACGAAAGTCGGATGTATCACTTGTACCATTTTTTAATCAACGCAGTATTTCAGCGCAAGATGCTTTTGTGTTGCTTGGTAATCATAATGATCGCGATGTCACGGGTGATATCTACGAAGAGGCCGTCTCATTCTCCGTCTATTTTCAAACATTTGAGACACCTCAAGGTCATCGCTTAATCAATGAGATGGATGAGATATTGAGTTTTGAAGTTATGCCTAATTATCATTATGCATACTCCGCAGGCCTTTTCTCAAGCATGGACAAAGCAGAATCTTATGCTCAAGAACTTCAATCAGGTGGATATCCCTATGCTGAAGTCAATAAATACCTTAATGGACAGAAGGTGGCGATGCTTGACGAACAAGAAATTTATGCTTATGTACAGTGGATCGACTGAGTCCCGTTTAACTGAGAGACGATAGCCCCGAATTTATTTGGGGCTATTTTTTTTATAGATAGGAACGGTAGAGCATGGTTCTCCAAACATCAGTGACTTAACAACGGTAACAAGCTTACTTGACAGTTCAAAGTATATGGTTTCTGGAATCGTTTCGTCACTGCAGCCTTTAACAATAACTCTTTGGTCTTTGAAGTCGTTAAGATCTAGGGCGTCAATTAGCTTTCTCCAAAGCACCAATTCTAAGTCTTCTTTTTTACCAACTACCACGGTTTCGCAATACTCAGTTAGGGATGCGGATAGCAGCATAAATGCCCAAGTAGGAATGATGGCATCAACACTAGAAAAAATGAATACAGATTTTGACTCAAACGCAGACCAGTTATTTGTTTTAACAAATTCTCGAAAATCTTTTTCCTTTAGAGCTAAACCTTGCCAAAGCACATCCTTCATGTCAAAGCCTACAATATTCCAATTGGGCTTCAATTCTTCCAGCTCTAAAGTGACTAATCCACTCTTGGCTACCTTGTTTTCAATTTCCTCCATTTTAGATCATCCCAAGTTCAACAAGTGCTTCTTCACTCATCATATCTTTATCCCATGGTGGCTCCCAAGTGAGTTCTATTGAGGCCGATTTTATTCCTTCTACTCCGGCAACTTTTTGTTCAACTTCCAACGGTAAACTTTCTGCAACTGGGCAGCTAGGTGAGGTAAGAGTCATATAAATTGTAGCCTCAAAGTCTTCATTGATTTTGATCTCATAGATCAAGCCTAATTCGTAAATATCAACCGGAATTTCAGGATCATAAACGGTTTTCATCGCTTGAATGATTGATTCTTCTAGTTGTTTTTTTAGTGCTGATTCCATTATCCTTTATCTGTTTTTGCCAAGTGGGCAATCGCGTAAAATTTCATTTTTTTGATCATTGAAGAAAGTCCATTTGCTCGATTAGGAGATAAATGCTCTTTCAGACCAATTTTATCTATAAAATACAACTCACTTTTTGAGATTTCTTCGGGTGTATGATCAGATAATACTCTAACCATTAGTCCAACCAAACCTTTTGTAATGATTGCATCGCTGTCTGCACTGAAAACGAGTTTTTCGTCCTTTTGTTCTGCGTGAAGCCAAACCCTGCTTTGGCAGCCTTTTACGAGATTTTCTTCAGACTTCAGTTCTCCATCCAGTTCAGGTAAATCTTTACCAAATTCAATGATGTGCTCATACTTCTCCATCCATTCGCTGAAAAAGCCAAACTCATCAATAATCTCGTCTTGTATCTGATTGATCGATTGTTCCATTATTTCTTTAAAAGAGCTAATTGAATTTTTTGTTCGATAGCTGTAGTAGAATAATCTTCTACAAACTGTAATGTTTTAACTTGACCTCCATTGGCAATGACAATATCCGCGCCAACAATTTGATCGATAGAATAGTCTCCACCTTTCACCAGGGTATCTGGTTTGATTGCTTCAATTAGGCTTATAGGCGTAGATTTATCAAATAAAACAACAGCATCCACTGACTTCAATGCGGAAATTACGATAGCTCGAGCTATTTCGTCATTGATGGGTCTATGATCACCTTTATTAAGTGTTTTCGCAGAAGAGTCAGAATTTAAACCAATAATAAGTTTCGTTCCTAATTGTGCGGCTTCTTCAAGGTATAAAATATGACCTGGGTGAATAAGGTCGAAAACACCATTTGTAAACACTATGCGCTCTCCTGATTTGGTCCAATTCTTGCGAATTGTAATCAGTTCTTGAAGGGAATAGATACATGAATATGGATTACCTGGATTCATCAGCGGCTAAGTTACTACTTGCGTTTAACAAAGGCATAATGAGCATGGATATGAAACCGAGCAAAATGATCATGGCCGTTTGAATTGTCCAAACGATCCATCCAAATGCGTATCCAGTATTCTCAGAAACACCATACAAAGAGAGGATGAGCATTATGGCTAAGGGATAAGCACCTAGACCTCCTTGAACAGCGACAATAGATAATCCACCAAGAACAAACGAAGCCAGTATACCTCCAAATGGAACATCAGCTGTTTCAGGAAAACTCTGGAATGAAAGCACGAACATCAGTACATAGCAACCCCAAATCATCATTGTATGAAAATAGAATTGAACCTGACCTTTCATGTTCTTTATGGTTGCAAACCCATCTACAAGTCCCGCTATCTTCTCTCTAGTTTTTAATGCAAATGGATGTTTTGATCGAGTAATAAATTGCCAACCAACCAATACCGCTACTAAGCCCAAAACTCCAGCAATCCCCAGCAAAACAAAAGTTTGCACTTTTTCTTCTAAAGGACCAAATGCATCTAATAAGAATTGTTGTAATATGCTGTACTGCATTACTACAGCTAAGATGATAAGAAGAAGAAGAATTACAGCATCTACCACGCGCTCTGCGATCACGGTTCCAAAAAGCTTTTCGAATGGTTGCTTTTGATACCGCGATAAAACAGCACATCGCGTTACTTCTCCAAGTCTAGGAAAAGCTAGGTTAGCAATGTATCCAATCATAACCGCTGCAAACCTATTTGCAAGATTTATTTTGATATCCAATGCCTCAAGTGGGTACTTCCATCTATAGGCTCTAAAAACATGGCTTAAAACAGCTACTAACATTGAGCCCAGTAGCCACCAATAATTGGCTCCCTTAACTGAATTAAGCATATTGGATTTGTCTTCTTCCGTAAGGTCTTTATAGATAAACCAAATCAGGAAAAACCCTAATGTTAAAGAGAAAAGCACTTGAAGTGCTGATTTCACTCGCTTATTCAAGATATCAACGAATTTGTCTTTTCATCTGGAAAGATGACCGATGGCTTGAATTTCTTGGCTTCTTCAAAATCCATTGAAGCATAAGAAATAATTAGGATAATATCGCCTTTCATCACCTTTCTGGCGGCTGGCCCATTAAGACTTATCGCGCCAGAGTTTCGTTTACCTGTGATCACATAAGTTTCAAATCGCTCTCCATTATTGATGTTGACGATTTGCACCTTTTCTCCTTCGATGAGATTAGCAGCTTCCATAAGTGCTTGATCTATTTCGATACTCCCTATGTAGTCCAAATGACTATCAGTCACATGAACGCGATGAATCTTTGATTTTAAAACCTCTATTCTCATTGGGCGGCAAAATTATAAATTAATCGAGGGCAAGATGCTGTCTGATTACTTTCTGAATAAGCATTGTTAAACCGATCCTAAGAAAGCGCCTGAATAGACAATTGGTGAAGGTTATTGTTCCGTTCGCGAACCACAATCGGTGCAATCTGTTCCAAATTGGCAATAATCATTTATTGAATTGGGTCCACCATCATCGCATTCGCCATCTGCAGGCCAAAAGCAAGTATCGTCACAAAACTGCTCCTTGCAACCATGGGAGCCCATGCAAAAAACCAGAATAACAAGCAGTAAACGGAACTTGGCGATCATCTCTTAGGGGTTAAAACGACTCTAGTGCCACAATCGGTGCAATCAGTGCCGTATTTGCAATAATCACTGGATGATCCAGGTCCACCATCATCGCAATCTCCATCATTCTTGAAATAGCAAGAATCTTCACAGAATTCATTGGTTAGAAATTCCGTGGGTGGCGGTTCTTCCTCTTCTTCTTCTTTTTTGCAACCTAAAATCAATAAGGACGAAAAGACTATAAGAAAGAATGAATATCTTAAGTAAGAGCTCATAGTATACAAATATCTTAGAATTCAATATATGAAGGACGTGAAAAGAAGTTGAAGGTCAAGTATGGATTATTAGATTTAGTCTCAATTCAATAAAAAAGCCTAAGCAAGATTGCTTAGGCTTGATTAAAAATGTGGAGAATATCGGAGTCGAACCGATGACCTCTTGCATGCCATGCAAGCGCTCTAGCCAACTGAGCTAATCCCCCAAAGTAGCGGCCAAATATAGTATTTAACCTTTACTCAGTTTTAGAATATTAACCTTCTGTGAGTAGCTCATTAATTTGGGTCATGACATGATCGTTTAAAACGGACTTTGATGGAGGAATCATTTCAACAAGTTCTCCTTTTCGGTTTATTAAGTATTTCTGAAAGTTCCACTTAACATTGGAATCCATTACACCATTCATTTCTTTTTTGGTAAGGAATTGATAGAGTGGATGCATATCATCACCTTTTACTGAAATTTTAGAGAACATAGGGAAGGATACACCGTAGTTTTTTTGGCAAAAAGACTTTATCTCATCTTCAGTACCAGGTTCCTGACCCATGAAATTATTGGCTGGAAACCCTAGAATAACTAGACCTTTTTCTTTCTTTTCATCATAAAGTTTTTGAAGGTCTTCATATTGTGGTGTGAGACCACATTTGCTAGCCACATTTACAACTAGAACTACTTTGCCATTGAAATCGTTTAGACTCACTTCTTCACCATTGATGTCTGGCATTGTGAATTGATAAATTGTTTGGTCCGAGCTCAACATCAACATACTGAAGATGGATAGAGAGATAAAAAGTGCTTTCATATTGCTATTGTTTTTTGATGTAACAAAGTAAATGCGGTTTTGATCAATATTATTTTAGAAGCTTAAAAAAGCAAAATTGTATTTTAGTGTGGAATGGCCTCCGAATTAATAAAATATTTGAGAGATCTAAGTCATTTGGCATTTCCCTTCAATTGCTTTGGATGCAAGTCGGCATTGGATGAAGGTGAAAGTCCAATATGTGATGATTGCAGAGCTCATTTGCCCCGAACGCATTATTGGCGTCAAAATGAAAACACAGTTGAAAGGTTATTTTGGGGACGCATAAAATTGGTCAGAGCTACCTCTTATTTATTCTTTACTAAAGGTGGAATTGTGCAGGAAATGATGCATCAATTGAAGTACAATTCAAGACCTGAAGTCGGGCAGATTTTAGGCGGTTATTTTGGAATGGAGCTAGATGACTCTTGGTACAGCGATATTGATGTCATAGTTCCCGTGCCTTTGCATAAGGATAAACTTAAAAAGCGAGGATACAATCAATGCGACTCAATTGTAGTTGGTTTGGCCCAAGAGATGAAAAAGTCTTTTCGATTAAATGCGGTTCAGAGAATCCGATCCAATGAAAGTCAAACCAAGAAGGGGCGTTTTGAAAGATGGGTCAATGTAAATGAGCATTTTGCTGTTACTGAGCCTGACTTCTTAACAGGTAAACATATTTTATTAGTTGATGATGTGGTAACCACAGGAGCAACTATAGAAGCTTGTGCAAGCGCCATATTATTGGTTCCAGGAGCCAAAGTTTCTATTGCAACAATTGCATGTCCGAATCCAGTTTAACGAGCCTTTAGCCTTTCTATATTTGCTACTTGTCAGAAAGTATCAATATCGACCGAAGCTCCTCTAAGAGCGAGAAATATGAGCAATTAATTCCTCAGATATTGGCGTTGGTCAAAGGGGAGTCGAATAGAGTGGCGATTTTAGCAACGGTATCAGCAGTCTTACATGAGGCATTTGACTTTTTTTGGACCGGATTTTATTTAGTCGAAGGAAGTGAATTGATTGTAGGGCCGTTTCAAGGACTTGTGGCATGCCTTCGAATTCAAAAAGGAAAAGGTGTGTGCGGATCTGCGTGGGAAAATGAGCAATCGATTATTGTTCCAGATGTGTATAAATACCCCGGTCATATTGCTTGCAGCGCCTTGAGTCAGTCTGAAATAGTAATTCCTTTGATATCAGATTCAGGAAAGGTCTTAGGGGTATTAGATATTGACAGCACTGAACTTGATGCGTTTGATGATGTTGATCGTAATAACCTCGAAAAACTTTGCATTCACCGTGGAAAGATATTGTAATAGAAGTATTCTGGTTGTATTAAGCGTCTTCATGCTTATTTCATGTGCGCAGCAAGTTGCTCCAACGGGCGGCCCAAAAGATGCTGAGGCTCCCATAATTCTTGAGTCAGCACCTCTAAATACAGCGACTAATTATAATGGCTCGAGCATATATTTTGAGTTTGATGAGTATGTAAGAGTGTCTTCGGCTCTTAAAGAGCTGATCGTAACGCCACCGTTTGAGTCTCCTGTTGAGTTTACAATGCGTGGAAAGAAGGTGACTGTTTCTTGGGTTGATACGCTTTTACAAAACACAACCTATTTGTTTCAATTTGGAAAGGGAATTGTAGATAATAATGAAGGAAATGTTCTGGACAGCAATCTATTTGTTTTTTCAACGGGAGATTACATCGATTCGTTTGAGCTTAAAGGAAGGGTGATAGATGCTTTTTCTCTAAAGCCAGTAAAGGATGTTTGGTTAATGCTCTATCCTGAAAACATTGATTCGTTACCCTATAAGTCTCTTCCACGTTATTTTGCAAAAACGGATGAACAGGGCGTCTATCATCTAAGGTATTTGACGTCAGCAGCTTATAAATTATTCGCGTTAGAGCCTGTTAACAATGGCTACTTATTTGATCAACCAGATGAGGCGATTGGTTTTATTGATCAGATGATTGAGTCAAAAAATCCTGATGACACCATTAATTCCATGATTGCTGACATTAGGCTGTTTAAGCAGGAAGATACCCTGCAGTTTGTGAAGGAGTTTTCTCAAATTGGCAATAAAGGTCTGACGTTCATTTTTAATCGACCGGTTGATACTTTGAAGATAGTGGAGTTAAGCGGAAAAGACATTTCTCAATGGACAACAGAGTGGAACTTGATAAATGATTCGGTTGCCTATTGGTTTCAAGCGCCAGATGATTATGATTCTTTAAAGGTTAATATTCAGGTCCAAGGTTTTAGCGACACAATTTTTTTCCGTAAACCGAACAGTCGACTGGGTAAAATCAGGAAAGGATCCTCAAAACAACAAGGTCTATCGCTAAAAGCGGAGAACCCGGGAAGAGTAAATCATTTTGGTGCTTATAAGCTGAAATCAAAAACGCCACTGAAAAGTTTTGATCTTAGCACTTCATTTTTCATTGAGGAAGGTGATACAAGTTCTTTGGTAGATTATGCGGAAGGCGATTTAATGGGGATTCAAATCAATCACAAGTGGAAGGAAGGCGCCAAGTATCAGCTGTTTATGCCTGATTCTGTGGTATATGATAAATTTGGTCTTTCTAATGACACGTTGAAGTATAGTTTTATAGCTTCAAAAAAAGAAGATTTCGGAAAGCTTATTATTAATTATGTCCTGCCAGGACAAGTATCTCAATATGTTTGGCAATTATTAAAAACAGATGGTCATGTTGTTTTTGAAGAGATTGTTTCTCCTAAAGGAAAGATAGGCTATGATCTCCTAGCAACGGGTAAGTATCAAATTCGAGTCATTGCAGATAATAATCTAAATGGTAAATGGGACACTGGCATATATCTGAAGCATCAACAACCGGAAGAGGTTTATATCTACGATCAAGAAATTGAAGTGAGGAGCAATTGGCAAAATGAAATTGAATGGATACTCCGGCCAGAGCTAAAAAGTGAAAGAGAATCTAAGTGATACTGAACTGATCTTTGTCTCGCCAAGCGCCAAATTTATTTCTGAAAGATTCCAGATCGTTTAAATCCAATTCTATCGTTTTGATTCCTTCCTCCAGCAACTCGAAGTCTAAAAGAGTTTCTCCTTTAGGAGAAATTATGCAGCTGTCTCCTGAATGGTTAATTTGATTTGCATCCTTACCAACACGATTTACACCAATTACATATGATTGATTTTCATGTGCGCGAGCCTCTAATAGAGTCTTCCATGCTTTTCTTCGGGCTTCGGGCCAGTTTGCGACATAAATCAGAATATCATATTCAAAATCACTTGATAGTCCATTTAAGTTTTGATTTCGAGACCAAACTGGAAATCGAAGATCATAGCATATGAGAGGACATACTTTCCATCCTTTCAGATTAAAAATTACGCGTGAATTCCCACTTGAGTAATGCTGGTTTTCACCAGCAAAACTAAATAGGTGCCTTTTGTCATAAGTGTGAGTTGAACCATCAGGTGATGCCCAAATGAGACGATTATAGAAAGAGGAATCCTCCTTAATAATCAAGCTTCCAGTTATAACAGATGAATGCTTTTTGGCTAAGGCTATCATCCATTTAACGGTGTGGCCATCCATACTTTCAAAGACGTTCTCAGGTTGCATGGAGAAACCCGTGCTAAACATCTCAGGAAGAATAATAAGGTCAGTTGATGAAACGGTGGAGCAAAGATCTTCGATGCTCCTTAGGTTCGCATCGCGATTTTCCCACACTAGGTTTGGCTGAAGAATGGAAACGGATAGTATGTTTCCTTTTTGGCTCAAATATTACAAAGTATATCACCAGCCCTTTTTAATGTGTCGGTTTCTTTAGCAAAACAAAATCGAAGCACATTATTCTGAATTGGATTATGGTAAAAAACTGAAACGGGAATAGATGCGATTTTATGTTCTATAGTGAGTCTTTTGGCCAATTCGGTATCTTCTTCATTACTGATTTTTGAATAATCGAGGAGTTGAAAATAGGTACCCTTGGTTGGTTTTAATTTGAAATTTGAGGCTTTGACAGCGCTTAAAAAGATGTCGCGTTTCTCTTGGTAAATGTCTTTTACATGCATGTAATTCTCAGGATTACTCATGTATTCGGCTAGTGCATATTGAATGGGTGCATTGGCCGTAAAAACATTGAATTGATGAACCTTTCTGAATTCAACCATCAAATTGCTCGGGCCTACGATATACCCGGTTTTCCATCCGGTAACATGAAATGTTTTCCCAAAGGAATAAACAATCATTGCTCTTTTTGCTAGCTCTGGGTAGCGAGAAAGACTGTGATGTTCTTCCCCATCGAAAAGAATGTGCTCATATACCTCATCGCTTAAAATGATGATGTCATTGTCTTTTGTGATTCCAGTTAGTTCTTGGATATCCGATGATTTTAAAATGGCTCCGCTTGGATTGTGAGGAGAATTGATCAAGATCATCTTTGTGTGCCGTGACACCACTTTTTTCACCTGCTTCCAATCAATCGAATAGTCGCTTGATTTTAGCTGGACATACACAGGCTTTCCGCCTGCCAACTCTATTGCTGGTGCATAACAGTCATAAGCAGGAGTAAAAACGATTACTTCATCTCCTTCATTTATAGTGGCCATAATAGCCGTAAATAATGCTTGAGTTCCTCCAGCTGTGATTGTAATTTCTTCTTCGGGGTTATAACTACAACCGTACAGCCGTTCTATTTTTTCTGCGATAGTCTCTCTCAATTTCAACAACCCTGCCATTGGAGGATATTGGTTGAAGCCAAGGTTCATGTATTTGTATACTAGATCAATTAGTGATTGAGACACTGGGAAATCTGGAAACCCTTGGGAAAGATTAATGGCATCATTTTCTTTCGCCAATTGGCTCATCACAGTGAAAATAGTAGTGCCGACTTTGGGCAGCTTAGAACTTATAGTATTCGGGTATTCGAGCATATCCTTGTTTAGAAGAGTTCGCAAATGTACGGTTGCCATTCTTCCTTTGATGTTGAAAATTATCTGTTTCTTTCAACAATGTTTATATGGTGAGATTGACAAAAAAAAGGCGGCTCTATTGAGCCGCCTTTTTTATAAAGTCTTAGAAAATCTATTGTTTAATGATATTAAACTTAGATGTTTCACCACTTTCAAGTCTTATGTTGAAAATATAAAGACCGTTTTCAAGATCTGAGACATTTACAGTGCTCTTACCATTGTTAAGAGTGATCTGTCCTTGTCTAACAGTTTTACCTGTAAGATCAGAAATTGTTAAATCAGCAATACCACTCGCGTCAGCATTGATATTAACGATGTCTTGAGTTGGATTAGGATAAACAAACGTGTTTAAACTATTTGTAGATCCAATTCCCTGCGGCTCTCCAGTCGTGTCAACAGGAATAACTACTTCAGCAGTGTCTATTACATTCATTGCAATTGCAGTAGTAACATCCGCTCCGAAAGCTACTGAATTCCAAGTTCCATCAGTACTAATAACACTAATTGGTTGTAAATAGAGATCCTGATTTTGAAGATATTCAAGTTTCGTGTTAAAACCGAAGAACATATTCTCATTGAATGTTTGAGTACAGAATAAGTACCGAACATCGTTCTCTAAGAAGATTGGTGTTTCAAATTCAGAATACACATTCTCACTTTGAAGGTCTTCAGAGTAAGTGTATGAAGAAATCAAAATTGGGTTCAAAGCGTCAAATGTTACATTGGGATCAGATAGGTCTACGAATTCATCATTCCACTCATACACTTCAATACCCACTAATTCATCCACTAAAGGAAAAGTATTATTTGTAGCTGCGAAAGTGATACCCTCTACTGCAAGTCTAGCTGCATTAGGATCTTGAAAATGTAAACAAGATGTGAATGCTACAGTTTCTGATGCTCTATAAAAATCCGATGGTTCGGGCATAGTTTCAGCATCAACTGGAGCGTAAGTGAAGATTTCATCGTTGAAAACAAAATTAGAGCTGATCATATTGTCAGAAGCGAAATCATCAGTGAAAGAGCCATTATACGTCTCATAAGTTAAAGTATAGGCACCTGCACTATAGCTTGGTTGAGAAAATAATGGAAAGCTGCTTGCACTATCAGGATGAACGCTAACACTATCAATGGCACTGCCAGTTACAGAAAGTAGCGCAAATGGACCAGCCAATTCGTCATATACTAAAGCCGAAGAAGGATCAGTAATTGTAGCTCTTAGATATACACTATCAGCATTTGACTGACCAAGGTTGAAGATTTTAGCGCCAACTTCAAAGCTGAACTCTGTATCGTCTTGCGCAATCAACATGGGAATACCAGCGCTTTTGGCAACAAGTCTAGTCGATGGACGTAAATTCAAATCGTTGTCATAAATACCAGCTCTATTACCCATAAATACAACGGTAGGGCCATTGGCTGCCTCATTAATAAGCGACTGACCATCAGCGATTTGAAGCATTACAGTTGGGATAGAAACGTTAACACCTTCAGCGCCACCGCCCATTCCTATAACTTCAGGATCACGATTGATAATTATTACTCCAACTGCTCCAGCATTCTGAGCGTTTAAAGCTTTTGCTCCAAACTCACAGGTATTTCTGTAAATCAAAGCGATTTTTCCTGTAAGATTATTGATTAATGGCAAACAACCTTCAGCAGAAATAGGATTACCTTGAGGATTAGTTCCTGTAGAACCATCATCTACTAGCATAACTTCTGCTTGAACAAAAACCCCGGGGATGTTAAAGTCAGGACAAGACCAATCTCCTCCTCCTGGATCAGCCCAAGTAAAGTCGTAGTTTCCTTCAATACTCGCAGGAGAAATTCCCGACACAATAATTTGAGCAGATGCCCAATAAGCTGTGCTTAGAATTGTGATTAAAAGTAAAATTTTTTTCATCTGATTATTAATTTAAAGTTAGTACTGTCAAACATAACACAAAATGAGTAATGTGATAACGTTTGTATTAAAAACTAGACGATTTAACGGCAGTAATAGTTAGTTCATAGATAATTTACTTTGAAATAGAGGCACTTAAAAATTCCCTATTCATTCGAGCAATGTTGTCAAGAGAAATCTCTTTTGGACATTCAATTGCGCAAGCTCCGGTGTTGGTGCAGTTTCCAAAACCTTCGTCATCCATCTGATCGATCATGCTCAGAACGCGGTCTTTAGCTTCTACTCGTCCCTGCGGGAGTAATGAAAGTTGAGAAACTTTAGCTGAAACGAAAAGCATGGCAGAGGCGTTTTTACATGCAGCAACACAAGCCCCGCAACCAATACAAGTGGCCGCATCGAATGCAAGGTCAGCGTTTTCCTTAGGAATAGGAATTGAATTTGCATCTTGTGAATTACCAGATGTATTCACAGAAACGTAACCTCCAGCTTGAATAATCCTATCAAATGAACTTCTATCAACAACTAAATCCTTCAAAACGGGAAAAGCGTTTGCTCTCCAGGGTTCAATATGAATCGTGTCTCCATCCTTGAACTTTCGCATATGAAGTTGGCAAGTAGCAACTCCTCTATCAGGGCCATGTGGTTCACCATTGATATACATTGAACAACTTCCACAAATCCCTTCTCTGCAATCGTGGTCAAATGCTACTGGCTCTTCTCCTTTTGTGATGAGTTCTTCGTTAAGTACATCCATCATTTCGAGGAAGGACATATCTTCAGAAATATCTGAAACCGGATAAGTCTTCATTTCTCCCTTGGTAGATGGGTTCTTTTGTCTCCAGATCTTTAATGTAAGATTCATATCTTATCTTTTTTCTTTAACCAATGGTTGTATTCTACTTATAACTTCTTTGCTTCAATTCGATATTTTCGAATTTCAGATCTTCTTTGTGAAGTACGGATTCACTTGGGTTTCCTGTCCATTCCCAAGCAGAAACAAATGCAAAATTAACGTCATCGCGTTTTGCTTCACCTTCTTCAGTTTGTGATTCTTCTCTAAAATGACCTCCACAAGATTCATTTCGATCTAGAGCATCCTTCGCAAAAAGTTCACCCAACTCTAAGAAATCTGCAACTCTGGTTGCTTTTTCTAATTCTGGATTGAATTCGTCAACAGAACCGGGAACGAAGACATCTTTATAAAACTCTTCCCGAATTTCCTTGATCTCGGCCATTGCCTCTTGCAATCCTTTTGTATCTCTAGCCATTCCTGCTTTGTCCCACATGACTTTTCCTAATCGCTTGTGGAAGTGGTCAACAGATTTTGAACCTTTATTATTGATTAGTGATTCAAGACGTGATTTCACATCTTTTTCAGCTTCTTCGAATTCTTTAGAATCGGTCGATATTTTACCTGTTCTAATGTCAGAAGCTAGGAAGTCACCAATCGTATATGGTAAAACAAAATAACCATCTGCCAAGCCTTGCATTAGGGCTGAAGCTCCAAGCCTATTGGCTCCGTGGTCTGAGAAATTTGCTTCTCCCGCAGCATAGCATCCTGGAATGGTTGTCATGAGATTGTAATCAACCCAAAGGCCACCCATAGTGTAATGAACCGCTGGGTATATCATCATTGGTGTTTTGTAAGGGTTGTCATCGGTGATCTTTTCATACATCTGGAAAAGGTTACCATACTTGCCTTCAATTACTTTTTCACCTAGCTCTCTGATTTGATCATTAGAAGGATTTTGAATATGAGATGTGTGAGCTTTTTCACTTCCATAGCGCATAATTGCCGCAGAGAAGTCAAGGTAAACAGCTTCACCGGTTTTATTCACACCAAAACCGGCATCACATCGCTCTTTTGCTGCTCTGGAGGCAACATCTCTCGGAACTAAATTTCCAAAAGCAGGATAACGTCTTTCTAAGTAATAATCACGATCATCTTCTTTTAAATCAGTAGGTTTTAATTTACCTGAACGAATAGCTTCAACATCTTTATGGTGCTTCGGAACCCAAATTCTACCATCATTACGCAAAGACTCTGACATCAGCGTAAGTTTAGATTGGTAGTCACCAGAACGAGGAATACACGTAGGATGAATTTGAGTGTAGCAAGGGTTTGCGAAATAAGCGCCTCTTCTGTGAGCACGCCAAGCAGCTGTTACATTTGAACCCATGGCGTTGGTAGAGAGATAGAAAACATTTCCATATCCACCAGTTGCTAAAACAACGGCATGAGCTGAATGGCGCTCTAATTCTCCTGTTACTAAGTTTCTAGCAATTATGCCCCGTGCTTTTCCATCAACTAGCACTAAGTCTTGCATTTCATGACGATTATACATCGTCACCTTTCCTTTGTTGATTTGACGAGACATTGCCGAGTAAGCCCCTAAAAGTAACTGCTGACCAGTTTGGCCTTTTGCATAGAATGTTCTCGAAACCAATACTCCTCCAAAAGATCGAT
Source organism: uncultured Flavobacteriales bacterium (assembly GCA_905479105.1). Lineage (GTDB taxonomy): Bacteria > Bacteroidota > Bacteroidia > Flavobacteriales_G > Salibacteraceae > SHAN690. The sequence continues at coordinate 343,076 of CAJQLE010000001.1, read as the reverse complement.
TATCTAACAATCCACCATATTCACGAGCAAAAGGAACACCTTGAGCAACGCATTGATCAATAATACTAGCACTAACCTCGGCTAGGCGATAAACGTTTGCCTCTCGTGACCGATAATCTCCTCCTTTAACGGTATCATAAAAAAGACGGAATGTTGAATCTCCATCATTCTGATAGTTTTTAGCGGCATTGATACCTCCTTGAGCAGCAATTGAGTGGGCTCTTCTCGGAGAATCCTGGAAGCAAAATGTTTTAACATTATAACCCATCTCAGCCAATGAAGCAGAAGCGGAAGCACCAGCCAATCCGGATCCCACAACAATTACATCGATCAATCTTTTGTTAGCTGGGTTAACCACATCAATGTGGTTTTTATGATTGGTCCACTTGTCTGCAATTGGACCTTCAGGTATTTTAGAATCTAACGTTGACATGTGAAAATTATTAATGGTGAGCTAAATGATGATAAATAGCTATGAACACAAAAGCTGCTGGAATTACAACAGCATAGATCATTGATAGTTTTTGAATCAGTGGAGTCCAAGTATTTTTTCTGATCCCAACTGATTGAAAAGACGATTGAAAACCGTGCATTAAGTGAAGCGAAAGAAAAACAAATGCAACCACATAGATCACAACCCTAATTGGGTCAACAAATTTGTGGGTTAATTCTTCGTAGTATCGAAATCCTGATCCATCCGCAAGCATGCCCGTCATATTGCCATCAATAAACTTTGTTTTTACCTCCGGAAGCCAAAAGTCATAAAAGTGAAGGCCTAAAAACAGCATAACCATGATGCCAGTGATAATCATATTACGACTCATCCACGATGAACTAGCTGCAGGTTTGCTGTAAGCATAGTTTATAGTCCTGGAGGAGCGATTCTTTTGCTCTAAAACCATTCCCATTAGTAAATGGAAAACAACTCCGAAGATGAGAACGGGCTGCAATAAATATTGCACCAAGGCATTTGTTCCCATGAAGTGGGAGGTTTCATTAAATGTATCCGGACTAATCACCGAGAGCATGTTAATGGTGCAATGCTGAAGTAAAAAGAACATTAGGAAAAAACCAGAAAGGGCCATTGCCACTTTTTTGGCTACAGAAATTTTCAGGAATCCAGATTTTGTTGCCATAATTAAAATGTAGTAATATTCAAGTTGACAAATGTAGAAGCGAAAAGTTTTGTGCAATGGAATGAAATGTATTACATGGCACGAAGTGCTTATTTGGAATGATTCTTCATAATAAGCTAGTCTTTGTGCAGCCTCGCAGATACTTTCTTGTAAAGCTCAATTACAGGTCTAAATTCATTTTCCCAAGATAGCGCGTATTTAATGCGTTGAGCGTTTTTCTTTTTCTCGGGTAGGCCATCAATCATACGGTTGATGGCAGATTTGAAGGACGCGAAGTCGTTTTCAGAGAATAACTCCATATGTTGAAATTGTTCTTCTAATTCTTCATGCGCAATTTGTTGCGTACCAATAGTTGGTAAACCTGCGAGCCCATATTCCATGAGTTTGTTTGAAGCTCCTAGTTGATGCGCTTTGTACGACTTGGATCTTGTGTAGATAATGCCAGCATCGCAACTCGCAAGTTGATCAAGCAATATGTTTGGTTGATAGTCTACAAAATAGATGCGATGTATAGCTTTATATCGCTGTTTCAAGTCGCTATGAATAGGTCGATTACCAATAAAAACCAGAGAAAGATTCGCAGAAGTATTTATAAAGCCTATTAAAAGCTCTATAATTTTCGGAGGCATATAGATGCTACCTGAGTGAACTATAAGCTTTCGGTCTTTACTGATTTTAAGTGTTTCTCTCAGTGAAATAGTTGAGTCTATCATTTTAGGTTCGGGAATATTTCTAACAGAAATTCCTGAAAAGCTCAGTTTAAAACGTTCTTGCAATGCTGTTGCAATGGCCGCGCTTGGCGCTAGTAATGCATTGATTGATTTGGCTACTTTTTTCTCATTTTGAAGCATTCTCATCCAAACCAAATAGCCCTTTGATCGATTAATTAAATTCGGAATTTCTTTGTAGTAAGGCCAACCTGCCAAGTATTCGTGACTATCATAGGAAAAGAAAATTCGCGGCTTTTGTTTTTTTATTGCTGCTGCTAAAGGCATCAACATGAAGTCGTGGCAATGCAGTATGTCCAATGATTCTTTTGAGATTTCATTTGAAAATAGCGTCAATTGTGTGCTGTAGTTTTTTCCAAAAGGTTTTTGAAAGAATAGGTTCAGAATGCGTTTGATAACGATTCCATTTCGGTTTTCTTCAGCAGGTAAATGATTATCAGAAACACAGTATACTATTACTTCAAACCCAGAATCTACAAGAAAAGCAGACTCTTTTTCTACCCTTGAGTCAGAGATAAAGGGATTGTCAAGTAGCATTACTACGGTAGTATTCTTCATTTAAACTAGGCCGAAATTTGCTGGTAAAGAAGGTGGAATTTTCTCCCAATGACCTCAGGTGAAAATTTATCATGAGCGTCTTGTGCGATGCTTTTGCGGTCAAAAAAAACATTGTTTGAAATCATGGTTTCGAGCGCAGTTTTAAGTGCTTCAACATTTTTTGCCTCAACAAGTATTCCGTTGGTATCATCTATTAGTTCTGGAATTCCATTCACATTCATGGATAAAACTGGAGTACCACAGCACAATGCTTCGATAATTATTGTAGGTAAGTTTTCTCTATTGGTGGGGTGCACAAACAAGTGTGCGACCTTCATTACTTGAGCTATTTCAGTCTTACTTTGAAAACCTCTTAGATTGAGGTCTACATGAGACAACTTACCCTCAATCAGTGTCTTGCTTAATTCAAGTTCAGGACCTTCTCCGAAAATATCAATTTTAAGATGCACGGTAAATTGGGGCGATAGCAAGGCAAGAGCTTCAAAAAAAAGCTGAGGATTTTTCGGATCGTACCAGCTTGCGGCAAGTACTATTCTGAATTTTCCATTTTTGTCCAGCGCGTTTTCATCGAAATAGAATTCTGGAGATACCACATTAGGAATGATGACTATTTTTTCTTTTTGGAGCTGAAAACGGTTGCAAACCACATTGCCTAGCTCTTTAGAAACGGGTGTGAAAAATTTCAATTTTGGGTTTGAAAACCAATTTTTGAGCGTTTTCATTTCTTCATTTTTTTGCCATGCAGGCATTAAATCTAAGCCACGGTGATAGAAAGAAAAGTGCTCGGTATGAATATATGGAAGCGATTTGATTACTTCAGTTTCTAGTGCCAATTTCGAAATATGATCTCTCACGTGCAGATGAAAAAACAGAGGGCGAACCTCTTCGCTTGCTAGCACGAACAATTTAGAAAAGGCTTTTTTGACAAGGAAATCATGAATGCCAAATTTTCGAATGGCTGTTTTTATGTGAGCGTGATAAATCTCAAGACCGTTATCGTTGCTTTGCTTTATTTCTATCGAAAAAGGAAAAGATGACGATTGCTTTTCTATAGAAACATGAATAATTGAAACTTTTTCAACGTGTTTGGCAATGGCAAGCGCATGCTCTCGTATGAATAAACCAGCCATTGGTTTAGCCTTAGTGGGCCACCAAGCAGCAATCATCAAAACACTATCGGTATTTGGTTTTGTCATTGACTGAGATAATACTCAAGATTTTTAGAAGCTAAAACAGATTTAACCTCATCATGATTTTCAATATAGTCTTCTATTTTTGAAGAACTTGTGCGTTTAAGGTTGACCACGGATTTAGCTTTAGGAATATCTAAGAACGTACAAATTCTATCCAGCGTAGCTTGATGATGGTTCTTATTTTCTAGATCCTTTTCATAGTTCACTGATAGGAAAGAAATATCCTTTAATGCATCATGCTCTTGTTGATCAAAACTGTGTAACAATTTTAGTCGATCAGGTATTTCTTCTGCTTTTACAGTGACTTTTTTCTTGTTTGTGACGCTTTTATCAGTAAAATGGTAAACATTTCTTTCTTCTGCCACAAGACTTGATAAGCATTGTCTAAACTTGTTGGTTCGGGTTAGATGAATAATTCTCCAACCATCTTTTGCCAATGTGTTTATAAATGCTATGGACTCATCTGTGCTCATGCCTTGATGCATGTATAGCTCATAAATTTTGATCCTACAGCCATAAATTTTTTGTTTAAAAGCTTTGCTTCTAAGCTTCATATAGAGTCTTTTGTGCCAAATGTCGAATGGGTATTCTGTACCGAAAATTTCTCCGTCACAAAACACACTTTCAGCGCCATTGATTAGATTTACTAATAGGGTAGATCCTGTGCGACCTTGTCCAAAAATAATGAACTTTTGCTCTGCCTCAAAGCGCCAATTGACGGTGGCTTTAAATATAATTTGGACAAGGGCCCAAACCTGTCGAGCACCTTTTTCATAATATAGTTTGGAAGCGTACTTTTTCATTTTATCATAAAAGCTTTAGCTATATGTTTCTAATTCAATTTTTTAAAAGGGTTCATTTGAAGAGCTTTTAAAACATAAATTCTATAGTTTTTTGTGTCGCCATACCGAGCAGCGTATTCCGCCAAACTTCTCGATTTTAAAGACGGATCTTCTACCCAGGGCGTCGATTTTGATTCAAAAGCAGCCTTTATTATTAATTGATTTAGAGAAATTGACGATGCAAGTTCAATAGATTTCAGTTCGGTTCTATTGATTTGATTCATGTAAGTTTCTTCTGTGGTTTTTTGCAATACCGAGCGACAAATAGCCAGATTAGTGGCTGGTCTTTCTTCATTAAGTTTTGATTGACTACTAATAGTTTTAATCATTTCGCGCATTCTGAATTACCTGCACATTGAGAGTTGTTTTTTCAGTGCCATTGAGAAAAATAGCGGTTAAAGAACTATATATTTATGCAGTAATAAAATACTTTTTTCAATCCACCCTAAGATTTGAAAATAGAAGGCGTGAGGAAGGTAGATGGCTGCATTAGCCAAAATTGAAAAAGATATTACTCTAAACTCATTTTCCCTAAGTTCTATGTGCGATCTATTTGATGATTACTTGGCCAAACTTTTCTACCTTAAAAGCAGACACTTCCAGCTTTCGATGTTCAATGAACGATTGCGCAATAGCTTTTAGAGAGCCTAGTATATTAGCATTTAAGAATCTCATCCGAACAGCCTCAATCAGTTTAGTGGTCCAATTTATCAATCAATTCTTGGTTGTGTTCTTCAGGGTTAATTTTTTTATTTTAATGAGCTTCCTAGTTTCCAGACTATTTTAGAAAGGAGTGTTTTTGATCGGATCATAGGGTGATAAACTTTTTCTCTTACTTTTCTTAATAAGATTACTTGATAATCACCGTTATTTACATGTAAATCATACGTTTTTAAATATTCTATGTATAAGCCAGCATCATAAATTTGCTTGGCAATTATTGGCATATAAAGGTTTTGATCTATGATTTGCTGCAGCTCTGGATGATGAACTGATACCCATTGATTGTAATATGGATCTGGTATATGAATGAGTATTTTGGCTTCTGGTTTTGCTGCATGAGAAATTTTTTCGAACAACATGCCATGAACCTCAATTGGTATATGCTCTAAAACATCAGGTAGCAGGACAAAGTCATAGAAATCCTTTTTTAATTCTGTCTTTAGTATGTCAGCAGCAGTGAAGGTCACGTTAATTCTATCATTCAATCGTTTTTTAGCTATATCAATGCTCTTAGAACTTATGTCAAATGAATCAATGTGACCGTTAGTTATTCTATTCGAAAGAAGCTCTGTTTGTGTTCCTATACCACATCCTATTTCTAAAACATTATCAGTTGGTTGTAGCTCAAATTTTGTACACCATTTGTCTATAGCGTTATGTCTTAAGTTAATGCCCATTGCTTCTTGTTGTGAAGCAAACGTGTCGTAAAAATTCTCTACTGACCTCATAATATATGTTTAAAGTCTGAACGGGTAACAAATAAAAAGTTAAAAATTGAAACCTTGAATCTTTTCTTGACGGTGAAAAGCAAATAAACAAGAATGGTCAAATAGGCAAAGTTAGAAGCCCATGCTGCTCCTTCTATTCCAAAAACAGGTATCAGAAGAATATCTAAGGCAAGGGTCACACCTAGGCCAAACAAAGTAGCGTATAAATTTAGATTTACATTGTTATTTGAGTACGGGATAAGACTGAATATTTTGGATGAACAAGCGAAGATATTTCCTAGCAATAGGATTCTAGTTGGTATAATGGCAGCCTCAAATTCAACTCCAAATAGGAATGGGATAAGCGGGTCAATAATAATCCAAACAATGCCCGTTAATACTAAAATTATCGTGGTGTGAAGTCGCTGAAATGCTTCAAAAGTTTTATTTTTTTGCTCTCCCTTCCAGCCGATAAGATGAGGGGTAAGTACGCGGCAAAACGCATCAGATACCAACCACATCATTTGTGATAGATTTACTGCAACAAGATAGATGCCAACCTCTTTCATTGATAGATTAAATTCTAAAAAATAAACGTCTACTCGGTAATTGAGGAAATTCACTAATGACGAAATGTAGATGAATTTGGAGAAACTGGTAAAAAGATGGAGATTCGAAAGAGTGGTCTTCAGATTTGCAGGTACAGCGCCTATTTTTAATATATACTGAGTCAACCAGAAAACCGAAGTAAATACAGATACGATTGTATTTCCAATGAGCACTTCTATTAGGCCTATTTGATTTTTTAGGTAGAGATAATACAGGACTGAATAACAAATAATGAAAAGAAGACCTTTCAAAATAGAAGCTTGATTGATTGTACGAAACATTTTGTTCCCTGAAAAAATGCTTTGAATCAACTCGTTTAGTCTGTTTAATCCAAATATTATAAAAGTGTAGATGTAGCCGTAAATAATATCCTCCATGTCGGGCATGAACCAAGAGTCTGGAAGAAAGAACAGACTTGTTAAAAGAAAAAGGCCTACAGCCGTAATATTCGATAGAAAATGAAAGAGAGAGGTTCCGGCAACCTCACTGTTTGATAATTTTTTATTGGCTGTAAAGTAGATGCTTGCTTGATTAAACCCGAAACTTAAGAGTAGGCCAATAAAAACAATATTGAAGGTTAGAATACCAAATATACCTTTCCCCTCAGCACCTAATATTCGAGATGATATTATACTTACTAAAAGACCAGATACGATTACCGGAAATTGTGAGAAAAAATAATAAAATATGCTCTTTTTAAGTGTCAAAGTACCTTGTGTGTATGATGCAAAAGTAACTTTTGAATCGGCTTAATTCTCTGCAGTTAATTGATGGGATTATACGCTAACTCTTGATTATTTTGAAGAGTCGAGACATTGTGTCGCTTCACAAAACAATAATATACACACCTTTATTGTACCTTGATAGATCAACAGGATACTCATGGTAACCCTCTTGGAACGATTGGTTTTCAAACATCATTAATTTTCCAGATGCACTGTATACCTCTAATAGGAAGTTGGTCACTGTTCCAGAATAAGTAAAACGGAGGTTTACGAAGTTTGCGGTAGGGTTAGGATAACATGGAATTAATGTTCGTTCGTCATTGCAGAACACATTATTTTCAGAGTTCAAATCTTCAAGAAAGCCTATCTGTAGCAGCAAAGCACATAGCGTGTAATCACGTTCAGAGTTCGAATAGAGATTGTTGATAGAGACGTTGATTGATCGTCCGACATTCAACCTGCATGAAATCGAATAAACCCGTTCTAGACCATTTAGGTCAGTTAAGGAAAAATCGAATTCGTAAATTAGCACTGTAAGCTACTCCAAAGATAGTGCAGGATAAAAGTATAATTTAAGATTCATTTCATGTAATAAGTTTAGGCGAAATCCGATATTTACTTGCTTGCTATTTGTGTCAACTATTTTTTGAAGAAACATTGAAATCGAAATACACCATGTTTTTTCCAGGGCTTGAGGAAACTTCATGACCGTGATATGCTGATTCTTCTACTGAAATCCAAAGAGCCGATGTCACTTCATCAATTAATACTTGCCCATTGAAATCTTCATACGCAGCTAGCTCAAGGCGATACTTGCCTTCCGTTAACGCTAATTTAGGAATGTGCCATGAAATAATAGTTGATGCACCTACTTCAATTTTTTGTTTGAAGTAGGACGAAGTAAGGCTTGTGATGCGGGTTTTTGAATTATTGTAAATTCTACAGGCGACATTCGCTTCTACCTTTTCCAGAGAGTCCACTTCAACACAAATAGAAAGGTGGTCTCCTGACTTGACATCAAACTTTCGATTTCCTTCTTTGTTTTCCAACCAAATTTTTGAGAAATTAAATTTTCTGTTTCCAAGATGCCGCTGACTGGATAGGATTCTTTCTGTCATTGGAGCCGATTTCATGACTTGTTCTTGGTAAAAGTCTAGACTATCTTCAATTTCGCCATCATACACAAGTTGTCCTTTTTCGAGAACTAACCCTCTTTTGCAAAGTCTTGAGGATAGTGCTCGATTATGACTTATAAAAACTAGAGTTTTCCCCTTACTTGCTAATTCTTTCATTTTCGAGATGCATTTTTCTTGAAATTCAATGTCCCCTACTGCTAACACCTCATCAATCATCAAGATATCTGGCTCGAGATGAGCGGCAACTGCAAATGCCAATCGAACTTCCATCCCACTAGAATAATGTTTGATAGGTTGGTTTATATGTCTTGAAATCCCGGCGAATTTTAAGATGCTTTCCATTTTAGATTGAATCTCGGTTTTGCTCATTCCTAAAACTGACCCATTTAAAAAGATGTTTTCTTTTCCGGTAAGTTCAGGATGGAACCCTGTGCCAATTTCAAGTAGAGAGCTTACTCGCCCATTTAGTATAATTTGTCCATCTGTGGGTGGCGTAATTCTAGATAGAAGTTTTAATAAAGTGCTCTTGCCAGCTCCATTTATACCGATAATGGCTACAGATTCACCTTGATAGATGGTGCAGTTTACATCTAAAAGCGCATTGAAGCGTTCTGGTTTCTTTGTTTTTAGAAATGACTGTGCAAACTGCCGTAAACTAGCAGAATGTGAAGCTGAGTTTAATGCGTAAGTCTTTGTTACGTTTTCAATTTTGATTGCAAAATCGATCATAAAATATCGGCCATTTGTTTTTCTATCCGTTCAAAAATTTTGAAAGATAATGCAAAGGTTAGTATTGCTACGAAGAGACTAATGAAGACCAATGGATTTAGTGTTTGCGAGCCGAGAATAGACCATCTAAAGGCTTCTGCCAAACCAGCTAGTGGGTTTAAGAAATATATTGATTCTACCCAAAAAGGAAGGTGATTAACCACGAAATCTGCAGGGTAGGCAATTGGTGTTAAGAAAAGACTCAATTGAACAACAAATGGGACAACATATTGAAAATCTCTGAATCGGGTATTTATTGCGCTCAATATAATGCCTATACCAATTGAAAACAAAATATTGAAGAGCATGATGATCGGTAAGAAAATAATATTTGGAGAATAAGGTTGGTTAAAATAAACCATTAATAAGACCAAGAGGAACAGGTTAATGCCAAGGTCGATTAATCCAATAATTGCTTTTGAAATTGGAATAATTATCCGAGGGAAGTATATTTTTTTTATCATTTCTTGGGCAACTATAATCGAACTACCCGAGCTTTGGGTAACGTAGTTGAAGTATGTCCAGCTCAACAGTCCGCAAGCTGTGTAAATTATTTGTGGTGTCTCGGAGATGTTTATCTGTAAAAAGCTCCCGAATACTAAACTTAAAATACTGATAGAAATAATGGGTTGAATGAAAGCCCATAAAAAACCTAGAGTAGTTTGCGCGTAGCGAATTTTATAATCGCGCCAAGTGAATGTTCTTAGCAGTTCACGATGATTATAGAGGTCTTCTAGCGATGTGAATTTGGTGGAAGAATTGATGACTTTCATTGTTGAATTAAAGATTATTTCGCGTTCTGAGGGCCAAAATTGAGAAACTTAAATAACCTTGGATCGTCTACCAATAATGTTACTTTGGTTTTTGAAATGATAGCTGAGTTAAGATTATTGGTTCAAATAGGGCAATGATAATCACTTTTTCAGCTCTGTATCAAGTGGTTTTGTCTTCAACATAAGGTTTATTCAAAGTAACTCAGGGCGAGTATTTGCATCAGGATCGGTTTAATAAATAAAGATGCTGCTAGGCAAATTTTTAATGTGTTTGAAAAGAGGCGGTAAAATTAAAATCTATACAGTTCAATACGTCTAACAATAATCCATGGACAGTTGTCAGAAGTGCGATTCAATTAATAAAAAAATGAAGCTTAATCGAACCTTTGAATTCAACAATCTAAACTAATTTTTATGCTTTTTAATTCAATTTTCTGCCATTATTTGGGTGCAAAGTATTCTAATTTACTCTACAGAAATTGGCTCTTCATTTTGTGCTATTAAAGTTTAACCTATTTTGTTGACATTGAGTATCGGTTTGCCAACCTTCAAAAAAAAGCTGTCGTTAAAATGAAAAATGAACTATTATCAATAATCGAAGATTTTGCTTGATGAGTTTAGTTTCAATCATTACCCCAACATTCAACAATCAAGATACTATTGAAGAAACTTGGAATAGTATTAGGTATCAAACTCACGAAAATTGGGAGTGGGTAGTTGTGAATGATGCTTCAACAGACAATACAAAACGTACACTTGAAAATTTACAATCAGATAAAATCAGAATAATTAACCTTGAAACCAACAAAGGTGTTAGTGTAGCAAGAAATGAAGGATTGGCATCTATAAAAGGCGATTATTTCTGTTTTTTAGATGGAGACGATCTTTTGCCTGAAAACAGTTTGAGTGCGCGATTAGCTGTGTTTCAAACCAATCCAGAAATAGAGTTTGTAGACGGGAAAGTGATTTCATTCATCAATACAATTAATCATCAAATTGAAACGTTTGTACCTGCCTTTGAAGGAAATCCTTTGCAGGAATTGCTTTCCCTTTCTGGTAAGGTTTTTAAAGGAAATACTTGGATGGTTAAAAGGGCAGAGGGTAAGTCTTATCGATTTTTAGAGGGCCTTACTCATGGCGAAGAATTGCTGTTTTATGCTTCTATCTGCAATTCGGGGAAGTACGCGTTCACATCAGAACCTGTACTTTATTATCGCAGACATGTGGCTAGCGCAATGACTAATGTGCCAAGATTAACAAACGGGTATTTCAAAATTGCCAAAGCCTTGAAAAACATCAAGCATGTTGATCAAAATTTGATTAGCATTTTCAAATCGCGCGCAGCTGCGGTAAGTTTCAAAAGCTTATTAAAAGATTTAAAGCCATTTTTGGCAATCAAAATGGCATTGAAAATCAAATGGGCTTGAATATCTGTTTTGTTTCCTATTGGGGTATAAATGAAGGCTTAACTCAAGCTACTGTATTGCCGCATTTGCGTATTTTATCGAACAACAAAGATGTTGATCGAATCTATTTTTTTACGATTGAGCGGCAAGGTTTAAGTGCTGAATTTGAATTGTATAAGTTGGAGCATTTCCGAATAGCTTCTTCTGCAAATGTGTTGCGTAAGGCATTTGATAAACGTCGTTTGGAGGCGCATATAAAAGCATTATATGCTAAAAATTCGATCCACATGATCATGGCACGCGGTGTTATGGCAGGAAGGCTGGTATTGAATATTTCGAATCAATTGAGCATTCCGCTTAGCATTGAGTCTTTTGAGCCTCACGCTGACTATATGCTTGAAGATGGTGTTTGGAAACTCAATAGTTTGAAGTACAAATTGCTTCAAAGAGCCGAACGCCAGGAAAAGCGACAGGCAAGGTTTATTCTTCCTTTAACCAATATTTATGCAGAAGAGTTGCTGAGGATAGAGGGTTTGGATCAAGAGAAACTTATGATTACGCCTTGCTGTGTGAATTCATCTGTATTTGCATACAATGATGTAGATCGACAAAAAGTGAGGGCAAAACTTGGGATAAAGCCAGATACCATTGTCGGAATTTACACAGGTAAAATTGGAGGGATTTATCTTGACCAAGAAGCACTTCAGCTTTTTAATAGTGCGCGAAGTTTTTACTATGGCAAGTTTCATCTTTTAATCTTATCCCCAGATAAAAACATTTGGCGAGAAAAGCTCGCAGCTAGCGGTTTCTCCGAAAATGAATTCTCACTTGACTTTGTTTCTCAAGGTCAAGTTGCAGCTTTTTTGTCAGCAGCAGATTTCGCTTTTTCATTGCACAGACCCACACCTTCGAAAAAGGCTATTTCGCCAATCAAGAATGCTGAGTTTTGGGCAAATGGATTATCCATAATAATGCCTGACGGTATTGGAGATGATTCAGAAATTACAAAAAATAAAAATTTGGGAGTCGTGGTCGAGGATTTTAATAAAGTAGACGATACAGTTTTTTATAAGATAGACGAATTGAGAAAATCACACCGTCCTTCGAATCAATGCGTTCAATTTGCAAAAGATTTTAGGTCTTTCGATATAGTACAGTCGAACTATTCAAAGATCATTGCAAGCCTCTTTAATTAGAACACTTTAACGGCAAATTTCCTTGCAAAACATTCTTAAAGTTATTGCTTTGCAATGCACGATAAGATAACATGAGTGCTGAAACAATTCAGTGCTTTCTAAATAGTAATGACATGAAGTATCATTTAATCAACAAAGACCTTTTTATCCATAATCGCAAGAATTTCACGGAGCGAATGAAAAGCAAGTCACTGGCTGTTTTTAATTCAAACGACATTTTAACAACGGGGGCAGATAGTACCACTCCTTTCAAACAACACCGCGATATTTTCTGGCTTAGTGGAGTAGATCAAGAAGAAAGTATTCTGTTACTTTTTCCTGATGCAGCTGATGAAAAGTACCGCGAAATACTGTTCTTAAAAGAAACAAACGAGCACATTGCCATTTGGGAAGGCGAGAAACTGACCGAGGATGCTGCTTTTGATACTTCAGGGATTAAAACAGTGTATTGGCTACCTCAATTTCATGCTATTTTCAATAATTTAATGGCTGAGGCCGAAAGTGTTTATATCAATAAAAACGAACACTTACGCGCCAATACCGAGGCGCAAACGCGCGAAGACCGCTGGATTGATTGGTGTATGAAAAAGTATCCAGCACATCTATATTTGAGAAGCAATCCAATCTTACACGAATTACGAGCGGTAAAGCACCAAATAGAAATTGATTTGATGCAACAGGCTTGTAATGTCACTGAAAAAGGCGTTCGTAGAATTCTGCCATTCATCAAGCCAGGTGTAATGGAGTATGAGATTGAAGCAGAGTTGATGCATGAATTTCTGAGAAATCGCTCGCAAGGGTTTGCTTACACACCCATCATAGGTTCGGGCCGCAACGCTTGTGTGTTGCACTATATTGAAAACAACCAAGAATGTAAAGACGGTGATGTGATACTGATGGACTTTGGAGCAGAATACGCCAATTATAGTTCAGATTTAACGCGATGTGTGCCTGTTAATGGTGGTTTTACCAAGCGTCAGAAAGACGTTTATAATTCAGTGTTAAGGGTGAAAAATGCTGCCATCGAAATTTTAAAACCAGGTATTACGCTGAAAGACTATCATGTAGAAGTTGGTTATTTGATGGAAAAAGAGTTGGTTGATTTAGGATTAATTACCATAGACGATATCAAGAATCAAAATCCTGAATGGCCGGCATATAAGAAATATTTTATGCATGGAACGTCTCATTATATTGGATTAGATACGCATGATTATGGAATATGGAATGCTCCAATTCCAGCAGAGTCGATGTTTACAGTCGAGCCGGGTATTTATATTCTTGAAGAGAACCTTGGAATTCGTCTAGAAGATGATTACTTAATCACAAAAGATGGCCATAAGAACCTCATGCAGAATATTCCGATAGAAGCAGAGGAGATAGAGGATTTGATGAATGCCTAAACTTTATTTTAAGGGAGTAGAGATCTATTACTCTGATCAGGGTGAAGGTTCAGCGGTTGTTTTGCTTCATGGTTTTCTTGAAGCAAGCTGGATGTGGACTGACATCATTCCTAATTTGATCAAATCTCACCGAGTAATTTGTATTGACCTTTTAGGTCATGGAAAAAGTGAATGTGTTGGATATGTGCATTCCATGGATGAAATGGCCGAATCTGTTGAGGCTGTGCTCAAGCATTTGAGGTTGCGGAAGGTAAATGTAATTGGTCATTCGATGGGAGGTTATGTGGCCTTAGCTTTAGCCGAGAGAAATCCTGATATTCTTCGGTCCCTTGTTCTGTATCAATCCACTGCCCGAGCAGACTCTGAGGATAAGAAACGAGATCGAGATCGAGTAATTGAAGCAGTGAAGTTGAACGCTAAAAGTTTTGTGAGAAAATCGATTCCAATGCTTTTTAGGCCTGTAAATAGAAAACGATTCAAGGTGGATATCACGGCAGTGAAGGAGAAAGCTTCTCAGACTTCAACTCGTGGGATAATTGCTGCTCTTGCTGGTATGAGAGATCGACCGAATAGAGAATTGTTACTGAAGTTTCCTCCATATCCAGTCCATATTATCGCTGGAGATAAGGATCCAAGAATTTCTTATCAAGAGAGCAAGGAGCTTTCCGAGATTTCTGAATATGTTACTCTGCATACAATCAATGGCTCAGGTCATATGAGTTACATAGAAGACTTGGATGCCACAATAGAAATGATCCAGAGATCACTGAAATGATTAAGGTCAGCAAGATCACTCTCTTTTGTCATAATAGGTACTAATGTTTAGCGGCAACTTTGACCTATGAACAAGGAACCAATGCAACCAGATTATCGAATATTCACGATCCTATCAGTATCCACCTTGAGCATTTTTGCTTTGGCCTCCATCATTTTAATGATGGGACTGGTGGGAATGCTATTTGGGTTTTGAAGTTGATTTAAATATGTCCGCAAAAAAAGGCTTCTGATTCTCAAAATCCTCAGAGAGCTTGAGTCACTTTCTTTAGATAATAAAGGCCAGTATACCTGGCCTTTTCTTTTATACTAGGGTTGAAAAAAGACTAAAAAGCCTTCCATCCTTGGGCTTTAATGAATATCTCTTCACCTTTAGGATATACGAGGCAAACGCCTTCTGAGGCATCAGTTATATGGCCGATGGTTTTAATTTCTGTAAGTTGATTGATCTTTTCAAAGTCAGATTGCTTGACAGTAAAAAGCAGCTCATAGTCTTCACCTCCGTTCAGTGCGCAAACGGAAGGCTCTAAATTGAAATCACTACATTGACTTACAACAGCAGCATCTACTGGAATTTTTTCCTCATAAATCTTAGCGCCAACTTTTCCGTTTTTACATAGGTGAAGAATTTCAGACGCTAGTCCATCAGAGATATCAATCATGGATGTAGGCACGATATTGTTTTGTGCCAAAAGAGCATTAATATCTACTCGAGCTTCAGGCTTTAAAAAGCGTTCGAGCACATAGTCATGACCCTCTAAGTCAGGTTGAATTTTTGGATTTTCCTTCCAAACTGACTTTTCACGCTCAAGAATTTGTAACCCAATGTATGCCGCTCCAAGGTCTCCAGAAACACAGATCAAATCGTTTTCTTTTGCTCCTGATCGATATGCAATCTTCTCTTTTTCTACTTTGCCAATGGCAGTGACACTTATCATTAATCCAGAAAGGCTGGTGGTAGTATCTCCTCCCACTAAATCTACTTCGTAGGCTTTGCAAGCCAGGAGCATTCCTTCATACAATTCTTCAAGAGCCTCTACAGGAAAGCGATTAGAAACAGCAATGCCAACAGTTACTTGTGTGGCGTTTCCGTTCATCGCGCATATATCACTCACGTTAACTGCAATCGCTTTGTATCCTAAATGCTTCAGAGGAGTGTACGACATATCAAAATGAACGCCTTCAATAAGCATGTCTGTCGATACCAATTCGTAGTGATCTCCGCGGTCTATTACAGCGGCATCATCACCAACGCCTTTAATGGTCGATGGCTGATAATGCTCTATATTTTTAGTAAGATGCTCTATTAAACCAAACTCACCAAGTTCTTCCAATTCTGTTCTTTCGCTCATATCGGGGATCTACTTTTTATAAAAATTCATTTCGTCTACATATTTCAGAACAGGTTCAGTGAGCAGATATCTCACATCTTTTCCGGTTTTAACAGACTTTCTGATGAAGCTGGCTGAAATTTTCATGAGTGGCGCATCAATCATCGTGACTTTTGGGTGATCTAGAAGATCACTTCGCCCTTCATTATTGACACTCAAATTCTCATCACTTTCTACCCGTGGATAGACTAATATTGAGTAATTAGCTAAGATCTCTTCGTAGTTCTTCCATTTTGGAAGGGTATTCAAATTATCCTCTCCCATGATGATGGTGAACTGATAGTCTGGATATTTCTCACTGAGTGCTGCGAGAGTATGAATGGTATAAGATGGTTGGGCAAGATCAAACTCAACGTTACTAGCCTTCAGTCTTAAGTTGTTATCCACCGCTATTCTCACCAAAGCAAGCCTGTGATAGTCTGCTAATAGAGAAGCCTTTGGTTTTAAAGGATTTTGAGGCGAAACAACGAACCATAGTTCATCCAAATTCGCATGTTGAACCATGTGGTTTGCAATAACCAAGTGTCCAACATGAATCGGATTAAACGTACCAAAATACAACCCAACGGTTTTACTCATTTATTCAAAAATTCTTTGACTGCGTTGTATGCATTTTCAATGGCTTTATCCAAGTCGTCATTTAATACGATAACATCGAACGGATTCTTCTGTTCCAGTTCTTCTTTTGCCTTGGCCAGTCTCATTTTTATTTTTTCGTGATTTTCAGTATTTCGTCCTATCAACCTATTTTCCAATTCTTCGATTGAAGGAGGCATAACAAAAACGGTGAGAGCTTGATCGCCAAAGTGCTGTTTCAAGTTTAACCCTCCATAAACATCGACATCAAAAATCACTGCTTTGTTGTTAGACCAGATGCGCTCTGTTTCGCTTTTTAGAGTGCCATAAAATTGGTTGGTGTATACTTCCTCCCACTCAAGAAGCTCATCATTCTCAATACATTTTTTGAAACCTTCAACACCTAGAAAATAATAGTCAGTTTCATTAACTTCTTGCCCCCGAGGAGCTCTGCTAGTCGCTGAAATTGAAAACTCAAGAGGAAGACCTTTTTCGAGTAATGCCCTAACAATAGTAGATTTTCCCGAACCTGATGGTGCAGAGAAAATAACAGCCTTACCTTTTGCGTTTAGTAATGTCATTTTCTACAATACGTTCAGCGCTTGTTCTTTTATTTTCTCTAGCTCATCTTTCATCTCCACAACGATTTGTTGCATCTCAGAATGTTGAGCTTTGCTTCCAAGGGTGTTGATCTCTCTACCCATTTCTTGGGCGATAAAGGAAAGTTTCTTACCCTTACTAGATTCATCTCGCAGTGTTTTTAAGAAGTAATCGCAATGGGCTTCCAATCGAACCTTTTCTTCAGTGATATCAAGTTTTTCGAGGTAATAAATTAATTCCTGTTCAAAGCGGTCTTTGTCAAAGGCAGCATTTTCTGAATCTTCTCCTAAGTTCGAGTAAATGCGCTTTCTAATTCTATTGAGTCGATCCTCTTCAAATGGAATGATGCTTTTTAAGGCATTCTTAATGTTTTGAGCACCTTCAGATAATACAATTTCAAGTTTTTGGCCTTCTTGTTTTCTGAATTCATTAACCCGAAGCAAGCATTCATTAAGTCCTACCTTAAATGATTCAAATTCTCCTTCTTCCAAATCTATGGCTGCCGGCTTTAGCACGTCAGGCATTTTTATGATTAGGGATAAATAATCAACCGAATTCTTAGAAGGCCCTTCTTCCATCGAGGTCTCCAATTTCTTGAAGAGCTTATAAAAACTATGAACCAAAGATTCATTGAGTTCAGTGGCCACTTCACCCTCCGCTAAGTCCCGTTGAACGAGAAGGTCAATTTTTCCTCGATCAAGTTGAGCCGAAACAATGTCTCGCATTTCTAGCTCTTTTTCACGAAAAATAGAGGGAATGCGCAGATTGATATCGCCTTGCTTGCTGTTCAAGGTGCGAATCTCTATGGTTAATGCGCGTCCCTTATATTGGCAATTACTTTTGCCGTATCCCGTCATTGAGAAAGTCATGCCGCAATATTAAGCATGCTTTTCGTAAGCCTTGAAGATTTAGCTGGGATTAATTCTCTTTAAAACCTACTAATATGGAAACACAACCATTTTTTTTCAGCTCATTAGCAGTGCCCATCTCAGGAACGGCAACTCGAATAAAGAGCTGCTGAGTGGATTCTACTGAGAAATCAAATGTTTTGCTATCCTTTTCTTTACTCGAAAAAATAACCGTTTTTCGATAATCTCTGATTTCGAAAAATAGACTGTCGCTTATTGATGGATGAGAACAGACGAACAATCTGTAGTCTTTTCCTGAGTAAAAAGTTTGAACGAGAGTGGCCTCTTCTCCTTCAAACATTACTGCGCCATTATATTGACCATTGCCAGTATAATCTGCCAACTCAGATAGACAGTTCTTTTTTGTGAAATTTTTGCATTGAGCTGAAGCTGAATGCGCTGCTGCAGTTAATAGTATGATAAGCGCAAGAGTAAATTTTAGTGTGCGTCTCATATCATGATGATTTTAGCTCTTGCTTCAGACGCAAGTGTTTTAATTTCTTTTAAGTCTCCAGGACCGAATAATACTTTGGCAGCGCCACCTATCACCATCTTGCCTCCAGACTCTTTAATCGTTGTGGCTTGTTCATCCATTTTTAAACTTAGGAACTTATCGATAAGAGGTCTAAAAAATGGTTCTGTAGCCTTGATAAAAGAGTCCTCTTTGTAATCAATGAACATTTCATTCAATTGGGATGCAACAAAACGTTGATCAATCAGTACTTGAGATATTTCTTGTTGAGGATTTTCAGAATCCATAATTTGAGTTCCCAAGTAGATTCCTTCTAACCATCCTGCAGCAAGAACAATTAGACCAAGTTGGTTTCTGTTTTCTTCTTGAAGTTGGCTGTTAAGTTCCCAATACAGTTCTGAAACTATAAGAAGCATTGAATCCTTATCGGACATGTTTGCATTGGCTCTTTCAATTAAATTTCCGTTGAAAGGGTCATGTATGCCCATTTTCTTGGAAACACGTTGCGAAGCTGCTAAAAACAGTAAAGATTCTTGTTGCTGATTGAACACCGTAGAATAGCTCATATCAGTTCCGTAAACACCAAGTGCCATGGCCTGCTGCTCGGTGGTTTGATATTGAGAAGATGTTTGCGGATTGTGAAGCAAATCAGCTCTGAAATATCCTCCCGCTTGTTCGATCATGGTCTGTAATTCAATCGGAGAGGGCATTGAATAAAACATGGTTCTGGCACGATCATACATTTCGTCCCCCATACCATCTTTGATTAGACTTGTGTCAATGAAATTGGCAGGATTCTCTTCCTTGGCCGATTTTTCTGATTCGCCTCCGCAGCCATGCATAAATAGCCCGACAAGACACAGATAAACAATAATGGAATTTTTCATAATTACCCTAGGTTCAAGCAAACTTATAAGAGATTGGAGTTGAATTTAGTGTGCCTCTAGCCAATTATTCCCATAATTTATGTCAACAACTAATGGAACGTCAATTATATAGGCACTTTCCATCTCCTTTTTAATCAGTGGAATTATCTTCTCTAACTCTGTTTTTTCAGCATCGAACACCAATTCATCGTGCACTTGAAGTAACATTTTGGATTTAAATCCTTCTTTTTTGAAGAGCTCGTGAATGTTGATCATCGCCAATTTAATAATGTCCGCTGCGGAACCTTGAATTGGGGCGTTGATGGCATTTCGCTCTGCTGCTGCTTTTACGGTTCCATTGCGTGAATTGATATCTGGCAGATTACGTCTTCTGTTTAAGAGAGTTTCTGCATACCCTTTTTCTCTCGCACTTTCTATAGCGATGTGTTTGTAATCCTGAATGCCAGGAAACTCTTTAAAATAATTGTCGATGATTTCTTTGGCTTCTGTTCTTGATATGTTCAGATTTTCAGCCAAACCAAATGCTCCTTGCCCATAGGCTATTCCAAAGTTTACAGCCTTTGCCTTGCTTCTTTGATCGCGTGTTACATCTTCTAAAGCAACATTGAAAACTTTGGCAGCAGTGGCTGCGTGGATGTCTAGTCCATTTTTAAAGGCTTCAATCATCCCTTGATCACCGCTGAGAGCAGCAATTATTCTTAGTTCAACCTGCGAATAATCAGCGGCTAGAATGACATGGTTTTCATCCCGTGGTATGAATGCTTTGCGAATCTGTCTTCCTCGTTCGGTGCGAATCGGAATATTTTGCAGGTTTGGGTTGTTAGATGAAAGACGTCCAGTGGCCGCTACCGTCTGCATGTAATTGGTGTGAATGCGGTGAGTTTTTGGATTTACTAATTCAGGTAAACTATCTACATAAGTGCTTTTTAGTTTTTTGACGCTTCTATAGTCGAGAATCAATGGAATAATTTCATGCTTATTAGCAAGTTTTTGAAGCGTATCTTCTCGAGTTACATACTGTCCACTTTTTGTCTTTTTTGCTTTTTCATCAATTTTTAAATGATCAAAGAGCATTTCTCCCAATTGCTTTGGTGAATCGATATTGAAGTCGATTCCTGCTAATTCGAGAATTTTAGTCTGCAATTGGTCAATGTCAATTGCTAATTCCTTCGAGAATGACTGAAGTGCTTTTACATCCAAGTTTATTCCTTCAATTTCCATATGCGTCAGCACTGTAATCAAAGGCGATTCAATTTCTGTAAAGAGCTTAATGAGATGGTCTTTATCTAATTCAGCGTCTAATGCTTGCTTTAATTGCCAGGTGATGTCCGCGTCTTCCGAAGCATATTCTTTGATTTCTTCTAATGCAACATCCCTCATACTGCCTTGTCCTTTGCCCTTTTTACCAATTAGAGACTCTATGGATACAGGCTTATACTTAAGATAATATTCAGACATCTCATCCATGTTATGTCGCATATCTGGATGAAGCAAATAATGAGCAATCATTGTATCGTACAAGAAACCTTTTACATCGGTTCCATAACGGTTTAAAACTTCGATGTCATACTTCAGATTTTGCCCAACCTTTTCCGCATCATTTTCAAAGACTGATTTGAATTCAGAGACAATAGCTTTTGCTTCTTCTTGGTCGGCTGGAATCGGAACGTAAAACGCGGTTCCTTTTTTCCAGCAAAAGGATATGCCCACCAATTCCGCAGTAAGTGAATCTATTCCTGTTGTTTCTGTGTCAAAACAAAAACTCGATTGCTTCATTAAAGAGGTAATAAGCGCTTTTCTTTCCTCAGGACTGGAGACAGCGCGGTAATCATGATCTGAGCTTTCAATAGATTTTAAATCTTCTGCGACAACATTCTCTTCAACTTTCGCATCGCCTTCTTCAGGAGTGCTGAATAAGTCTAATTGACTGCTTGAGCTATCAGATTGAACGATAGTAATCTCCTCGCCAAGCATGCGCTTTGCCATGGTTTTGAATTCAAGCTCAGTAAATATTTCGATCAGCCTTTCTTGATTCGGCTCATCACGAATTAAGTTTTTTTCGTTTAACTCAATAGGCACATCGAGAACGATTGTAGCGAGTTCTTTAGACATATAAGCGAGATCCTTATTGGCCTCCACTTTTTCCTTCATTTTACCTTTCAGCTTGTCCAAATTTTCATACAACCCTTCAACTGAATCGAATTGTTGCACAAACTTGATAGCGGTTTTTTCTCCCACACCCGGAATTCCAGGAATATTATCTACCGCGTCACCCATCATGCCTAAAATATCGATCACCTGCTCTGGTCGTACTATGCCATATTTATCACAGATTTCTTTTACTCCCATGATTTCTACATCGCCTCCTCCGCGGGCTGGCTTGTACATAAATATGTTCTCCTCCACCAATTGACCATAGTCTTTATCGGGAGTCATCATATAAACGGTGTAGCCTTTTCTAGCTGCTTTTTTTGCCAAAGTGCCAATGACATCATCTGCTTCAAACCCGGCTACTTCTAAGGCAGGAATATTGAACCCCTCTACGATTGCTTTAATGTAAGGAATGGACCGTGCTATATCCTCTGGCATGGCCTCTCGATTAGCTTTGTATTCTGCATATTGCTCCACTCTAAAGTTTTTTTGATCACCGCTTGGTGGGTCGAAAACCACAGCGATATGCGTTGGATTTTCTTTTTTTATCAGATCAAAAAGCGTGTTTGTAAAGCCGAACATGGCTGAAGTATTGAAGCCTTTGCTACTGATTCTTGGATTAGAGATGAAAGAATAGTATGCTCTATAAATCAGTGCAAACGCATCGAGTAGAAAGAGTTTTTTTTCGTCAGCCATTGTAGGAAGTAATTTCCCGAAATATAACCCTATCAAAAGAATGTAGGGGTAATTTCCAAGGAAGAATTAATGAAGTTTTTATCGTTTTGCTCGAGACTGAAATAGTCGTTTGTTCAGCCAATGTCCAAGCCAAGCAGATCCTGCGCCAACAGCTGCTCCAACCAAAACATCACTTGGATAATGCACGCCTAAATGCATTCTAGAATAACCTACAGCACCAGCCCAACTAAATGCTGGAACCGCCACATACCATTTTGGAAAAGCAAATGTCATTGCCGTAGCTGTAGCAAATGCATTGCTGGTATGGCCGGATGGAAACGAAGGTCCACCACCTTTCGATTGTTTATCAATAAAGTCGTACGCCTCAAAAGGCCTTTTACGATTGATACTGTATTTCAACGCATAGGTAAGTGTGGCTGAAATGGCCATTGTTCCTGCGACATAAATGCCTTTTCTCATGAGAGTGCTGTCCTTTGCGATGAATCCAACACCATAGACACTAATAGGGCATAGCACACTCACAGCGGAGGCTGAATTGGTAATTAATTTAAATGAAGGGTCAAGCGATTGATTGCGATGAACATTTATAGCCTGTAACCAATCAATATCTGTGTTTTGAGCATTGCTGCTAAAAAAGAAAAAGGAGAAAATAAATACAAGAAAAATTCTCATTCCTGATATATCACTTGGGTCAATACTTCGCCTACAACTTTCAACGTGTTAGCATCAATCACATCCATATTGTCATCATGCGTGTGGTGGAATGTTCCAAAATCTGCCCTGCCCATTTCATAGTGAATGATGTCTATAGTTGGAATTCCAGCAATCGTATTGAGATAAATATGATCATCGGTAATTGGGTTTCCATTGATATTAGCGAAATAATCTTTGTGACCCATTGCCTGTGCTACAGACCAAACTCGATTCATGACAAAAGGAGCGTAATGCATGGAAGCTGCTTCTTTTGGGAAAACAGCATTACTCGCACCGACCATGTCAAGGAGAATACCATACTTCGGTCTATAGTTCGCAAACGGAATATTCTTCGCCCAGTATTGCGAACCAAGACACCAAGAATCACTTGAAGACCCAACCATCGATGTCTCAGGTTTTCCGTAGTCTTCGGTATCAAAAAAGACGATGTCAAAGCCAATGTTTGGTCCTATAGAGTCTAAGCTTATAATTCGCGCAAGTTCGAGCAGAACGCCAACTCCACTCGCACCATCGTTGGCGCCATCTATAGGTTCGTTTAAGTTTTTTGTGTCACGATCAGCATAAGGTCTTGTGTCCCAATGAGCACATAATAAAATCCGATCTTTTACCTCCGGACGGTAACGTCCCATGACATTAATCATTCGTAGCTTTTGATCGTTGTAGGCTGTTACTTCACCTTGCTGAATAGAAGTTTCTAAGCCGAAGCTTTTCATTTTAGCTTCCATCCATTGTGCACATTCTAATTGCGCATCAGTATTAGGCACACGAGGGCCAAAATCGACTTGCTTTTGGACAAATGCGTAAGCTGAATCTTGATTGAACCTAGGAGTTTCCTTTAAGACTATTGCAGTTTTAGTGGCAGCTTTAGGCCTTGTTTCCAACCTTCGTTTCGAATCGTTTTCACAGCTCCAAAGCAATAGGCTAACCATAAAAACTACTGAAAGCTTTCGAATTATTTTAATCCCCATGTTGCTCCGTCTTTCCCGTCTTTTACCACGATTTTTAATGCTTCTAATTGATCTCGAATAGCATCAGAAGTAGCCCAGTCTTTGTTGGAACGTGATCTAGCTCTTAAGTCAAGAATCAACTCCATTAATCCATTGGCTAAATCAGAATTCCCAGTTTCTTCTATGGAGCTTAAACCCAGAATTTCGCTGATTACTCCATGAATTAGATCTTCAAGCGCAGATTTATCTTGAGCGGTGATTTTAAGCCTTCCTTCAGCGATTGAATTGATGCTTTTCACAGCGTCAAAAAGATGGCTGATCAGCACAGGACTGTTGAAGTCATCATCCATGGCTGCTGTGAACTTATCCTTATAAGCGACTACGTCAATATCTGATTTATCTGACGTAACCAACGTAGATAAAACCTTAACACCCGCCATTAGTCTTTGGTAGCCTTTTTCTGAAGCTTCTAATGCTTCATTAGAAAAGTCAAGCGTGCTGCGATAGTGCGCTTGCATCATGAAGAATCGCACAACCATCGGATGAAAACCTCTCTTTAATAAAGGGTGATCTCCAGTGAATAATTCATTTGGTAAAATAGAATTGCCTAACGACTTTGACATTTTCGAACCTTCAAAAGTGAGCATGTTGGTATGCAGCCAATATCTTGCTGGACCATGACCTGTGCAGGCTGTGTTTTGTGCTACTTCAGATTCGTGGTGAGGGAATTTTAAGTCCATTCCACCCCCGTGTATATCGAATTCCTCTCCTAAATATTTTGTACTCATTGCCGAGCATTCCAAGTGCCAACCCGGAAACCCCATTCCCCAAGGTGATGGCCATTTCATGATGTGCTCAGGAGCTGCTTTTTTCCAAAGGGCGAAATCTGCAAAAAACCGTTTCTCACTTTGACCATCCAATGTTCTCGTATTTTCAAAAAGCTCATCCACATTGCGGCCACTCAATTCACCGTAATTGTGTTTTGCTTTGTAAGCTTCAACATCGAAGTAGATGTTTCCTTCTGATTCGTATGCATACCCATTATCGATGATGGTTTTTATCATCTCGATTTGTTCGATCATATGTCCTGTAGCTGTTGGCTCAATATCAGGAGGAAGGATGTTCATTGAAGCCATGATGTTATGAAAATCGGTCGTGTATTTCTGCACGATTTCCATGGGTTCCATTTGCTCTAATTTGGCTTGTTGGCCGATACGATCTATTCCTTCATCTACATCGGTGGTAATGTGGCCTACATCGGTAATGTTGCGCACATATCTTACCTTATATCCGGTATACCGCAAGTATCTAGCGATTAAATCAAATGAAAGGAAGGTTCTGCAATTACCCAGATGAGCATTGCTATAGACAGTCGGTCCACAAACGTAAAGGCGAACACGTGGCGGTGTGAGTGGTTCAAAATTTTCTTTCTTACCATTTAAGGTATTGTAAACGTGCAATGCTGAATTCATGTCAATTATTTCGCATGCAAAGATAGAAGCTGAAAAACTATAGAAGCTTCAGAAAATGAGTGAAAAAAGATGCTGGTAGTATGCGGAAGTTATTTCATGTCTGCAGTGATGACGCCATCACCAACACATTGTCCTCCAGAGTATATTTCAATGACCTCAAGGATCCCGTCCTTAGAATATTTATAGATTTTACCATCCATTAATCGGCCATTCTTAAAAATACCTTTTTGTTGGATTTGACGATTCTTATTGTATAAGGTATGAGGACCATTACCATCAAAAACACCGATATTCGGGGCGGCCTCTTGTTTAGATACAGTATAGGTCTTTTTCACATTGTTGTTTGCGTCTTTCACTGGATCAGGCTCTGCTTTCATGGCTACTGCGGGTGTTGAAGCTTTTTTGAATTCTGATTTTGCAGCATCCATCTTACCTCCATTGAAAACACGAATTGATTTTATATCTCCATTCGAATAGTATTCTTTGATGGCTCCATCTTCCTTACCACCATTCCAATCTCCTTCTATCATCAATTGACCATTGTCATGATAATACTTCTGAGCACCATTTCTTTTTCCAGTATCGTCAAAAGTGAAATCTTGTTGAACCTGACCATTTTCATAGTAGCGGGTAAATTTTCCCATGTTCTTATTCAGTCCCCAATTTCCTCTTTCTTCTATCTGGCCGTTTTCGTAATAGGTCGTGTATGGGCCTTTCGGGCGACCATTGTCATGGGTGATTTCACTCTTCAACTTACCTGAAGGAAAATACGCTTTCCACATTCCAATTTTGCGACCTTCGCTGAACTCACCTTCTTCAACAATTGCGCTTTCACTGTATCCAGGCATTGGTTTGTCTGCTCCGGTAAGTTTCCAATATCCGATCTTTCTCCCAGCATCATTGGTTTGATTCTGAGCGAAAAGTGAACATGAAATTGAAATCAGGGCAAGAATTAGGAATGTTCTCATTGCAATAAAGTACTTCAAAAGTGGCCGAAAGGATAAACTTATTTCCAAGACTAGGCGTCAGATTTATTGATATGAATAAATGGCGCTATGATGATGTGGTGATTTGTTTTATGAGGTTCTCGAGCATATCCGCGACTAACTTTTCTAAATCATAACTGTTCTTCCAGTTCCAGTCTGCCCGCGCTTCGGTATCTTCAATAGATGCAGGCCAATTGTCAGCAATGGCTTGTCTGAAATCTGGTTCGTATGAAATACTAAAGTCAGGAATATGTTTTTTAATCTCAATTGCAATTTGCGCAGGGTTAAAACTCATTGCGCTTAGATTATAACTGCTTCGAATTTTGATGCTTTCTTTTGGGGCTTGCATGATATCAATAGTCGCTTTCACGGCATCGCTCATATACATCATTGGTAAAGCGGTTTCAGCATTGAGAAAGCACTCGTATGTTCCTTCTTTCAAGGCTTGATGGAAAATATCGACTGCATAATCGGTTGTTCCTCCACCGGGTAAAGATTTATATCCGATTAAGCCTGGATAACGCACGCTTCGCACATCCACTCCCCAACGATTGAAATAATATTCACACCAACGTTCACCGGCAAATTTTGAGATTCCATAAACAGTAGTAGGTTCAATTACTGTGCGTTGAGGAGTATTTTCACGTGGTGTGGTAGGGCCAAAAACAGCAATGGAACTTGGCCAAAATATTTTTTTAACTAATCCTTCTTTTGCCAAATCAAGGATGGAGAATAAACCTTCCATATTCAACTTCCAACCAAACTCTGGATTCTTCTCTGCTGTAGCAGAAAGTAATGCAGCCAATTGATAAACCTCTGTGATCTTGAAATCAACAATCACTTTTCGTGTGGCTTCTCTGTCGAGCACATCCAACTTCACATATTCTACATCAAAATTGGCGCTGTCGCGGATGTCAGATGCTATAACGCCTTCATTTCCAAATCGTTTTGCTAGCTCTTCAACCAGTTCTGTGCCTACTTGACCGCATGCACCAATCACTAAAATACGCGTATCGCTCATGATTTAAAGTTTGCGCAAATATGGTAGATGAAATTCAGAAAACTCGAATTATTGAAATGAAGATGTGAAGAATCTATAAAGGGTGTTCGGTGAACGTTATTTACGCTTCATCAAAGTTCACCACGACATCACTGGTAGTTGGGTGTGATTGACAGGTGAGAATAAAGCCACGTTCTAAATCGTCAGGCTCTAAAGAATAGTTGACATCCATATCGACTTTGCCACTATCCAATTTTGCACGACATGTTGCGCAAACGCCTCCTTTGCATGCAAATGGAAGGTCAGCTCCATGAGCTAAGGCTGCGTCAAGGATATTTGTTTTTTGGGAATCCATTTTGAACTTTGTTTCAACACCATCCAAGATGATGGAAACATTCGCTTCGAACCCCATTATTACTTTCTTTTTTTCTTTCACCACACCGCTGCGTTCGGCCAACTGCTGAGGCGAAGCAAACAATTCGAAGTGAATTTTTTTACGATCAACATTAACTGCTGCTAGACTCGATCTCACTGCATCAATCATAGGCGCTGGCCCGCAAATAAAAACTTCATCGATGCTCTCTGGTTCAATGAAATATTTAAGAATTAACTCGCACTTTTCTCCATCAATTCTGCCATGAAGCATTGGAAATTCGCTGGCTTCTCGACTTAAGATGTAGAACACCCTCAAGCGATCCATATACTGGTTTTTGAGGTCTTCAATTTCTTCTTTGAAGATGATGCTTGCCGTTGACTTATTGCCATAAACCAACGTGAATTCACTTTTTGGCTCGGTTGCCAAAATGGTTTTCATATGAGCCATCACTGGAGTTATTCCACTACCAGCAACAAAAGCTACATAATGCTTTTCATGTGTTACATCGAGTTTGGTATAAAACCTTCCGAGCGGAGTCATCACCTCCAAAACGTCACCAGCGTGCAAAGATTCGTTGGCATACGTTGAAAACAATCCTCCTTCTACTTTCTTGATAGCTACACGTAGATCATTTTCAAACGGACTTCTGCAGATTGAATAACTTCTTCTTGCGTCTTCGCCATTGAACGCTCTCTTAAAGGTGAGGTATTGACCTTGAATGAAGGTGTATTCATCTTTTAATTCTTCTGGCACGTCAAATGAAACGGAGACAGTGTCTTCTGTTTCTCTTCTCACTTCTCTTACAGTCAATGGATGAAATTTCGGCATAGATCAATTTTTAGAGGCGGTAAAAATAGCATAAGTCCATTGCTTTTGATGCTCACTTTCATCCTCGGTGAAGATGATTATGGTCAGGTTGCACAGCGCGAATTCGTGGTTCATGGTTCTTTCGTCCGTCTGAGGGCGTCCTCAGTTCAGGATTAGATAAAGAGTTAAAAAGTTGAAGGGTTAAGGCGTGATTTATAATTTATGATTCATCATTGATAATTGGGGAACCAACAAACCTTGAACCACGAACCACGAATCTCACCAGCTGTCAGTTCGAGTGGCGCGCCTTAGCGCGATGTATCGAGAACTTAGACAGCGACCCCGAACCATTAAATCCGCTTGTCTTCGAGACTTGCTTCCTACGTCAGCGACCTCAGACTGCCGCTGGCATTCTGCTCAATTATAAACCATTAACCACGAACTATGAACCATGAATACTAAATCATCAATCGCTGAACAAAACCTGATTTTCGTCTGTTTTCAGATTGAACTTACGTTCAATCAGTCACCAAACCAACCTTCATATTTATATTCGCATAGAACTCGATTATTATGGCTGAAAAAGATTTAGAAAAGATTTTCCAAGAGAGAGTCGACAACGAGATAAAAATAGAGCCTAAAGACTGGATGCCAGATGCATACCGCAAAACGCTCATCCGTCAAATCTCACAGCACGCACACAGCGAAATTGTAGGCATGCTGCCAGAGGCTAATTGGATTTCAAGAGCTCCGAGCTTGAAACGAAAAGTGGCTTTGTTGGCGAAAGTTCAGGATGAAGCAGGCCATGGTCTGTACCTTTATTCTGCTGCTGAAACCTTAGGAGTTGAGCGTGATGATACCATCGAAGATTTACATTCTGGTAAAGCAAAATATTCTTCCATCTTTAACTATCCGACACTTACATGGGCTGATATAGGAGCCATTGGTTGGTTGGTTGATGGAGCTGCAATTATGAATCAGGTGCCGCTTTGCCGATGTTCTTATGGTCCATACAGCCGAGCTATGGTTCGCGTATGCAAGGAAGAAAGTTTCCATCAAAGACAAGGTTATTCGATCATGTTAGCAATGGCCAAAGGAACGCCAGAACAAAAGCGCATGGCTCAAGATGCAATCAACCGTTGGTGGTTTCCATCATTGATGATGTTTGGTCCACATGATACTGAATCTTCTCATTCTGAGCAAAGTATGAATTGGAAGATCAAGCGTTTTTCAAACGATGAATTACGTCAGCGTTTCTTAGACATGACCGTTCCTCAATGTGAGCTTTTGGGTTGTGAGGTTCCAGATCCGAACTTAAAATTCAATGAAGAGACAGGTCATTATGAAATGAGCCCATTGGATTGGGATGAGTTTTGGGGTGTTGTGAAAGGAAACGGAAAATGCAATCGTCAGCGCATTAGAGCGAGAAAAGAAGCATATGAAAAAGGCGAGTGGGTGCGCGAGGCAGCCATGGAGTATGCTGATAAGAAACAAAAGAGAAGAGAAGCTTCGAAAGCAGCTTAAATCATAAAAGACCATCACAATGTCTAACAAGAAAAATTGGCCTCTTTGGGAGGTGTTCATCAGAAGTAAAGCGGGATTAAGCCATCGTCATGCAGGAAGCTTGCATTCAGCTGATGCTGAAATGGCGTTAGAAATGGCGCGAGATGTTTACACCAGAAGAAATGAAGGTGTGAGTCTTTGGGTGGTTGAATCTATTCATATTACGGCTTCTGATCCGAGTGATAAAGAAGCTTTGTTTGAACCAGCAAACGATAAGATTTATCGTCATCCAACATTTTATGATTTACCCGATGAGTTAAAGCACATGTAATTTATATAGCTGTCAGTCGTCAGTTTTCAGCTGTCAGATTTTATGATTTATTTAAAGCCTTTCGATTTTCGGAGGGCTTTTTTATTTCAGTTTTTGCAACTCTTTTTTATAAGTCTCAATGGCACGTTCTCTCGCCATTTTATGCTCAACGATGGGTTTTGGATACGAGGAAGAATCCAATTCAGGAACCCATTTTCGGATGTATTTTAACTCTGGGTCGAATCGTTCGGTTTGCAAGTAGGGGTTGAAAATTCTGAAGTAGGGAGCGGCATCTACACCTGAGCTGGCTGCCCATTGCCATCCGCCATTGTTAGACGCCAATTCAAAATCGATCAACTTTTCAGCGAAGTATGCTTCGCCCCAGCGCCAATCGATGAGTAAATGCTTTGTGAGAAAACTAGACACGATCATGCGCACGCGATTGTGCATGAACCCCGTTTCGTTCAACTCGCGCATGCCGGCATCCACAATGGGATAACCCGTTTTTCCTTCACACCAAGCTGTAAATTGAGATTCATCATTAATCCAAGGAATACGATCATATGCAGGCCGGAAACTTCCTTTTACGACATGAGGAAAGTGCCACAAAATACTTTGATAAAAATCTCTCCAAATCAACTCATTCAGCCATTTTTCATTCAGCTCTAATCCTGCTTTGGCCAAGGCGCGAATACTCACTGTTCCGAATCGTAAATGAACACTCAATCTTGAAGTTCCTCTTAATGAAGGAATGTCACGCGTTTCGTGGTATTTGTTGACGATGGCATTGTCAACCGCATTGTCATTCCAATCTTCATCGTGCTTTGTGAATCCCATCCATTCGAGCGTAAGAAGCGGATTTGCTTTAGTTTGATTGAAGTTATTGAAATACGATTCAGTAGGGTAGGACTTTAAATAGAAATCGTTCAGCTTCGCCTTCCATTTCTTTGAATAAGGAGTGAAAACGGTGTAAGGCTTTCCATCATCTTTCAGCACTTCATTTTTCTCGAAGATCACAAGGTCTTTGAATGCGCGGAAAGTCAAGCTTTGCTTTTGAAACAAGTCATAGACAGTTTTGTCTCGCTCTAGCGCATACGGTTCGTAGTCTTTGTTGGCGAATAATCCAGTGATGGTGTACTCGTTCAGCAACAACTCAAATACATCCATCGGAGTTCCATAAAACACCCACAAGTCTGAACCTTTGGATTGCAATTCCTGCTTTAATCGTTCGATTTGAGCGTAGATAAAACTTACCCTGCGGTCGTCTTTTTCCTCAAGATCATCGAGAATGTTTCTGTCGAAAATGAAGATGGGTTGTACGTTTCTGCCTTCTTTCAAGGCGTGGTATAATCCAGCATTATCCTCGAGGCGAAGGTCACGTCTGAACCAGAATAAGTTCAATTCCCTCATGGTCTTGCAAAATCCTTTTTGACCTTGAATTTCACGCTGTGATAATGATAAAGGCCACTGGTCGCAATGAGATTTTCTTCAGCTACTTTTATTGAACCATCTTCTTCAATGACTGATTCGTTCAGAACAACTTCTTTGACTTGTCCGACAATTAATCGGGTTCCATTCATCACCAAATGTTCTTCTTGAAACTCCATCAAGATTTTGATCGGACTTTCCTTTACGAATGGTGCTACTTTGGATGCACCAAATTCGGACGTCAAGCCGGTGGCGTCAAATTCACTTTCTCCATTTTCATATTTGGCAGAAGTTTGATGCGCGGCATTGATCATTGCTTCTGAAATGTGATTCAGCGTGTAATACTTATTGGTCAGAATGTTTTCGTAGGTGCCTCGAGGCACAGTGGCTGGTCTGAGAATGAATCCCAGTAAAGGTGGATTCGCACCCAAATGAACCAAGGAATTGAAAATAGCCAGGTTGTGTTGACCTTGTGCGTTGCTCGTTCCAATTAGAACAGAGGATCTTGCTCCGCTGAGTGTGTTGAAGAAGTTTGACCAGTAGCGGTCTTTTCGCTTGGCCCAATCTATTTCAGTAAAAACCGCCATGATTATCGCACACGACTCATTCCGCCATCGATGCCTATGACTTGTCCTGTAATCCAGCCTCCGTTTTCAGAAACTAAATGCACCGCCATCGATGCAATTTCGTCAGCTTTTCCAACGCGCTTTAGTGGATGACGTTCTTCACTTGCTTCTCTCTTTTTTTCATTGGAAAGTAAGGCTTCAGCCAGCGGTGTATCTGTTAGGCTTGGAGCAATAGCATTTACTCGAACATTTGGAGCTAATTCTGAAGCAAGAGCGCGCGTTAATCCTTCGATAGCACCTTTAGAAGCTGCTACTGATGCGTGAAACGCCATTCCTTGTTGAACTGCCACGGTGCTGAAAAGCACGATTGACCCAGTGCCTTTTTTCAATGCGGGTAAACACGTTTGAATGCATTTGATGGCACCGTAAACGTTGAGGTTGAAATCGTTTTTGAAGTCATCTTCTGTCAACCGATTGAAAGGCCTCAAATTGATGCTTCCGGGGCAGTAGATTAATCCGTTGAGTTCATCAAAATCTTCCAACGCAGAAACATCTGCCAGTACGTCCAGATCAACGAATTCGACTGGGAGATGGTTAATTGCATTATTCGTTCTTGCGGCAACAATAACTTCATGCCCAGCTTCTAAGAGTTGCTCAGTGCAAGCTTTTCCGATGCCTTTGCTGCCGCCAACGACTAGATATTTCATCAATATTGACTTTTCAAGTTGAGGTAACTCAAGAATTCTTTTCGAGTTTCCATTTCTTTGAATTTACCATGATAGCTCGCTGTTACTGTGCTGCTAGCAGTGTCTTGAATTCCTCTTGATTTCACGCACAAGTGCTCAGCATCAATAACCACGGCCACGTCATCAGTTTTCAAAACCTCCTTCAATGCTCGAGCAATTTGTTCGTTCAAGCGCTCTTGCACCTGAGGTCGTTTTGCATAATATTCAACCAATCGGTTGATTTTACTCAAGCCAATCACGTTACCATTACTTACGTAAGCCACATGTGCTTTTCCTATGATCGGCACAAAATGGTGCTCACAATAGGAGTAAAGCGTGATGTCGCGCTCTACAAGCATTTCTTTGTATTTGTACTTGTTGGAGAAAAGCTTGATCTCAGGTTTGTTCTCTGGGTTAAGCCCTTTGAAAACTTCATTTACAAACATCTTTGCTACACGGTTAGGAGTGTCCTGAAGACTTTCATCATTCAAGTCCATACCTAGCGTTTCCATGATTTCTGTGAAATGACCTTTAATTTTCTCCACCTTTTCTTCACTTGAAAGATCATGTGCGTTTTCTTTCATCGGAGTGGAAAGACCATTCCAATGGTGCTCATAATCTAAGGTTTCAAGTGCTTCTTTATTCGCCACTGTATTCAACATAATTTCGTTCTGTTTCGTAAAGTATTACGGTTAATTCGAGGTGGTCGTCAAGTCTTTTTCGTAATCTGTTCCAAATCACA
Organism: uncultured Flavobacteriales bacterium; assembly: GCA_905479105.1. Classification (GTDB taxonomy): domain Bacteria; phylum Bacteroidota; class Bacteroidia; order Flavobacteriales_G; family Salibacteraceae; genus SHAN690. The sequence continues at coordinate 309,142 of CAJQLE010000001.1, read as the reverse complement.
ACAGCTATGTTTTCTGCCGTTGGATTCAGCGATTTAAATTCTTCAATATCTAGATTGAGGTTCTTATGATCATAACGATCTAAAACTTCATTATTCATCATTTCTTTCAGCACTTTCATGTCTATGACATAGCCTGTTTCAGGGTCAATTTCTCCTTTGACATTAGCAATTACATCATAGTTGTGACCGTGATAATTGGGATTGTTACACTTGCCAAATACTTCGGTATTTTTTTCAGCGGACCAATCAGGATTATGTAATCGATGTGCGGCATTAAAATGCCCTTTTCTACTTACTCTTGCTTTCAAAATTTAGGGCTTTAATGCGATTTTACTCTCGGTCATTTTATCAATCGCGATTTTGAACCATTCGGTGTAAGCCTCAGGTTCCATTTTGATGTTGTCTTTTAATTCGCGAATAGAAACATATTTCCAATCGCAAACCTCATCTGGATTAGGCTGTGGCCTTCCATCAAAAGAACCAAAGAACACGTGGTCAAATTCGTATTCTGTAAGACCTTGGTCAAGTTTTGCTTTATAAATAAAGGAAAATCGTTCTGACACCGGGCAGTCAAACCCCATTTCTTCCATCAATCTTCTATGCGCTGCTTCTTCAGTTGTTTCTCCTTTACGCGGATGACTGCAGCAAGCGTTTGTCCATAAACCACCTGAGTGATACTTTTCGATGGCGCGCTGATGAATGAGCATTTCACCCTTATGGTTAAATACAAAAACAGAAAATGCACGGTGAAGTAAAGCCTCCTCATGAGCCTTCATCTTCTCCATCGTTCCAATTTCTTCGTCAGATGTATTTACTAAGATTACTTCTTCGGTCTGCATTACTCTTAACTTATTTCGAGGATAGCCTCAATTTTTTCTTTGTTCAGCTTTTCAAATTGAATGAAGTATTCCATCCAAACCTCTTTGGACTGATTGCTCTTAATAGCGGAAGTTACTGCGCGGTAGTCTTCACCCAAGTTAGAATAATAATCTAAAAACGATGGCGCATTAAACTGAATGAGAAAGCGTAGATATCTATATTCAGCATTGAGAGGGTTTTCTTTGATCGCTTCTTCAATGAGTCGAGATCCATCTTTAAAATACGAATACTTTGCCCAAGGCATCATAACGCATTCAGCAACCAAAGTTTTAGCGGCTCCCAAATAGGCCTTGCTATGCATGTTATTTTCAAGACCCTCAAGCATCAGCGCATAAGCTTCACGCGAATCTTTGTGATCAACAGCGTAAATAAAACCACTTCTAACCTTTACAATTTCTGGGTAATGTGCCCGAGTGACGTTTGCAATTAATGCAAAAAGCGCTATGAAAATTATTTTCTTCAAATCAGATTTAGACTATGCTTTACATAGCTTTCAACGAAAATGGCATACTTTTTCTGGTTCGGAATTCTAATTCTTGTTTTTAGAATTTCTTGAGCATCCGTGCGTTGAATTTTTTTGAAAAGTTGATAGAAATATATGTAAGCCATGTAAACTCCAAAACGCGAAGATTTAGGCAATTCAAGGATTCCTTTATATCCCTCTATAAAGTCCATCTCAATCTCTTTTTCAATTCGTTTCTTTTCTTCGGCATTGAAATTTTCTAAATCAATTCCTGGGAAATACGTTCTGCCCATCTCTTGATAATCGGCTTTCAAATCGCGTAAGAAATTAATTTTTTGAAATGCAGCACCTAAGCGCATGGCCGAAAATTGAAGCTCTTTGTATCTTTCTTCATCTCCATAAACGAAAACTTTCAGACACATTAACCCAACAACCTCCGCACTTCCGAGAATGTATTGCTCGTAACCTTGTCTGGTGTAGGCTGTCTTTTTGAGGTCCATTTCCATGCTTTCAAGAAACGTATCTATCAATGCCATATCAATCCTAAAATCTTTTACTGCCTTTTGGAAGCTATTCAAAATAGGGTTGAGAGATATACCCATTTCTATTGCTTCGTAAGTATCTTTTTTGAACTTGTCTAAAAGATATTCTTTGTCATAGTCATGGAATGTGTCCACAATTTCATCGGCAAAACGAACAAAGCCATATATTGAATAAATGGCATCTCGAACGGACGCACCTAAAAATCTTGTGCCAAGTGAGAATGAAGTACTGTAAGAACGCGTGGTCATTCGACTTGTTTCCAGACTAACTTTATCAAATAGTGCTTTCATGTTAATTAAGATTATGCTTTTTTAAAATATAATCTGCTACTACTTGCCCGCTAATTAGTGATGGTGGAACGCCAGGACCTGGGGAAGTCAATTGACCTGTGTAGTAGAGGTTTTTAATTTTATTGTGTTTAATTCTTGGCTTTAAAAAGGCCGTCTGCATTAAAGTGTTTGCCAATCCGTATGCATTGCCTTTGAATGCATTGTAATCTGAGGTGAAATCAGCTACAGAGTAACTTCTTTTGTACGTAATATTTTCAGAGATGTCTTCTCCAGTATGCTTTTTAAGTCGCTCTAAGATAAGTTTAAAATATTTTTCTCTCAATTCTTCAGTGTCGCCATTAATGCCTGTTGCAATCGGAACTAAGAAAAATAGATTTTCGCAATTTTCGGGGGCAACTGAATCATCAGTCACAGAAGGCGCACAAACATAAAAAAGTGGATTCTCAGGCCATTTCTTTGACTTATAAATCTCTTGAGCATGCGCATCAAAATCAGTATCGAAAAACAAGTTGTGATGCTTGAGGTTTGAAACTCTTCGATTGACCCCAACATAATAAATTAAGCAAGAAGGAGCCATTACGCGCTTATCCCAATATTCAGCAGAATATTGTCTGTCTTTTTCATCTAATAGGTTTTGCTCTATGTGAGCGTAGTCTGCACCGCCTATTATATAGTCAGGTGTATACTCTCCTTTACTTGTTTTGATGTGAAGTTTTCCCTCGGAACTGATATGTTCAGCCGCCTCATCAAATTTGAATTTCACCCCTTTTTCTTCTGCGAGCTTTACCATGCCCTCTATAATTTTGTGCATGCCGCCCATTGGATACCATGTACCAAGCTTCAAATCAGCGTAGTTCATCAGGCTGTATAAAGCCGGAGTTTCTTTCGGCATAGCACCAAGAAAGAGCACTGGAAATTCAATAATGCTTAACAGTTTCTCATCCTTAAAATATTTTCGAGCAAAGGCATGAAAATTCGAAAACAGGTCTAATTGAAATACGCCTTTAATCACTTTCCATTTGGCAAATTCAAAAATTGAAAGACTTGGTTTGGTTACTAAGTCGTTGACACCAGCATCATACTTAATGGATGCATCGGCTAAAAACTTTTCTAAATTTTTACCAGCACCTTTCTCTCTTGACTCAAACAAATCTATTAGTCCCTGAAATGAGGCAGGCATATCTACATGCTCATCTTCGAAAAACACTCGATATGAAGGGTCGAGTCTCTTGAGCGTATAGTAGTCAGATGTTTTCTTTCCGAAACGAGCAAAATACTTGTCAAAAACATCCGGCATCCAATACCAACTTGGGCCCATATCGAACATGAATCCATCGTGTTCAAATTTGCGGGCTCGTCCTCCAGCGCTTTCGTTTTTTTCGATGATAGTGACATCAAAACCCTTATCAGCGAGCGATGTTGCAGCAGATAATGATGAGAATCCAGATCCTATTATGGTGGCGGTAGGTTTCAAGAATATTTAATTAGGATTATAGTCACTAAGAACATCCATAAGTTTTTTGCGAGCAAGAAATATTCTGCTCTTTACAGTTCCTATCGGTAAATTTAGGTAATCTGCAATTTCCTTGTACTTATAACCTTCATTATGCATCTTAAATGGTATGCGATACTCGTCTTGAAGTTCATTAACTGAGCGTCTTATTTCAGAATGATTGTAAATACTTGATGGATTCTTATCGCGAGAATCTGGAGCATTTGATAAATAATATAAATCTTCGGATTGATCAATAATTGTCTTAGACTTTACTTGTCTTCTATAATTATTGATGAAAGTGTTCTTCATGATTGTGTACAACCATGCCTTCAAATTCGTTGCGTCTCTGAACTTGTCTTTATAAGCAACAGCTTTCATGTAAGTGTCTTGCACAAGATCTTGAGCATCGTCACTGTCGTGTGTTAGACTAAAGGCAAAATATTCAAGAGGCTTTCTGAAAGAAAGTAATTGTTGGTTAAATTCTAGTGTTGACATTTTGTTTAAGTTTTTTCGTTAAACTTTGAACAAATATAGGTCGCTACATTGAATCGCGCAAGGAAACGTTTAACTATTTCGTAATATCCTTAAACAAAAATATTTGAAGAAAATAAAAAAGAGTACTAGCAAGCCTTACAGCGTGAAGTTCAACATTCAGCAAACAAGATTGAAATTAGAGATACTTATCCAAATCCTTCATTCCATGAAGGAAGTGCACGTTTTCAAGGTCTAAACTTTCTAGTTCAGGAGAAGATCTTACTGCAATAAGAATCTGGACGTTTTGATTAAAGCCCCTGTACTTAGCAATGGAATTTGCAGCATTGCTAACTACGGCTGGATCAACAAAGAAAGTTAGAATTCCATTTGGCTCTATCGTTTCAATGCAACGTTCTACATCTCGGTCCGGTAGGTTTTGACCCAAATAATAAACCGAACACCCTTTCTTCTTTAGCATGTAATTGGCCATTAGTAGACCAATTTCATGGGTCTCCCCTTCTGGCAGGAACAAAACATATTTTTTTCCTCCTGTTGGATTAGGAAGTAGATCAATTCCTGAGATAATCTTTTGTCTAATTAAGCAACTAATAAAGTGCTCGTGTGTAGGATTGATTTGATTGAGGGTCCAGAGAATTCCAACTTTTTCAAGAAAAGGGTATATAAGGTCAGTGATGGTTTTTTCAAATCCATTGTTTCTAACCGAATTTTCATAAATCCGATGAAATTTCTCAGAATTCATGTCGATCATCGAAACCATAAGATCATTGGCATCTAGATCTAGTATGACGTCTGTGTTATGCAATAGCGTTTGCTCATAAATCTTTTCTACTTCTTTCTTGAACCCCGCATCATCTAGCTTAGAAATAAGCGAAATTTTATAACCGTGCCGGGTAAGTAAAGCAACATTCAGCAAATATTTTAGCTGATTGTCATCGTAAAGGCGAATGTTTGTCTCTGTCCTCTGGGGCTCAATGATCCTGTATCGTTGCTCCCATATACGGATAGTGTGAGCCTTGATGCCCGACAGCTGTTCTAATTCTTTTATTGAGTAAGCTCCCATTATTATGGTGCATTTAACAACGCCTGTGCTTAAGTGTTCAATAAGTTTGTATTCGCGGACAAACATAGGGTCTTTTTTGCCTTGTTTAAGTATGGGCTTTTAAAACTTAAACAGAATAGATAGCTCACAAAATATTTTGAAAAGCCATGATTGATGAAATGCATCCAGATTTAAAAGAACAGGTATCAAACTTGCCGCATAAGCCAGGAGTTTATCAGTTCAAGGATAAGTCGGGAATCATCATTTATGTGGGGAAGGCCAAGGACCTTAGAAAAAGGGTTTCATCATATTTTAATCGTGATAAATATGACAGCGGTAAGACAAGACTATTGGTGAAGAAGATTGATTCTGTAGATCACATAATCGTGGGAAATGAGTTTGAGGCTTTATTGCTCGAAAACTCAATGATAAAAGAACATCAACCAAAGTATAATATTCAACTTCGAGACGATAAAACATATCCTTGGATATGCATTAAGAAAGAAAGGTTTCCAAGAGTATTTCCAACTCGAAATGTTGTTCGTGACGGATCGGAGTATTATGGCCCCTATGCTTCGGTGAAGCGAATGAAAGCTGTCATTGGATTGGCTACAAAGCTGCACAAGGTTAGAACATGCAACTTTTCTTTGTCTGATGAGAATATTCAAAAAGGCAAATTCAAAGTTTGTTTAGAATATCACCTAGGCAATTGTTTGGGCCCATGCGAGGGAAAACAGACGGAAGCAACTTACAACAACTCTATTGATGAAATCAGAAGATTGATTAAAGGAGATGTAGACGATGTAATTAAGGAGTACAAAGTTCAAATGAACAGAGTGGCTCAAGAACTTGATTTTGAAGCAGCAGAAATGTATAAAAACAACATCGAGTTGTTGCAAGATTATCAGAGTAAATCTGTGGTGGTAAATCCCAGTATTCGTGACGTTGATGTGGCCTCTGTAACTTCAGATGACGTCTTTACATATGTCAACTACATGAGAGTGGTAAATGGTGCTATTATTCAGTCTCATTCCGTTGAGTTTAGGAAAAAGCTTGATGAACAGGATACGGATATCTTGCTTTCCACCATTGCAGAAATGAGAGATCTGTTTCAAAGCAGCGCAAAAGAAGTGCTAACTAGTCATGTTATAACTGCAGAATGGGAAGGGGTAAGTTTTCATCAGCCTCAACGAGGAGACAAGAAGTCATTGGTAGAATTTTCAGTTAGAAACCTTAAGTTTTTCAAACTGGACCGACATCGAGCTCAGGAGAAAGTAGACCCGAACCGACATGCAAACCGCGTGCTTCAAACTTTACGTGATGACCTAAGAATGAAAGAATTACCGAAGCACATTGAATGTTTTGATAATTCAAATTTTCAAGGTTCATTTCCGGTAGCGGCTTGCGTTGTATTCAGGGATGCTAAACCGAGTAAGCAAGATTACAGGCACTTCAATATTAAAACGGTAGAAGGTCCAGATGATTTTGCATCGATGGAAGAAGTGGTTTACCGCAGGTACAAAAGGTTGATGGATGAGAATCAATCATTACCCCAATTAATCATCATTGATGGTGGTAAAGGTCAGTTAAGCTCTGCGCTGAAAAGTCTTGACGAACTCGGCTTGAGAGGCAAAATAACGATTGTTGGAATTGCGAAAAAATTGGAGGAAATATTTTTTCCTGAAGATTCTATTCCACTTTATATTGATAAACGTTCAGAGTCGTTAAAGCTAATTCAGAGGCTTCGTAACGAAGCTCATCGTTTTGGAATTACGCACCATCGCTCAAAACGGAGTAAAAACGCATTTAAAAGTGAGCTTCTTGAAATAGATGGTATTGGTGAAAAAACAGCTAAAGAACTGTTGAAGACATTTTATAGTCTAGAACGCATAAAGGAATTGTCTGAAGACCAACTTTCTGCTGTAGTGTCGAAGTCACAAGCCAAGGCGATAGTTGTATATTTCGCTGCTGAAGAGTGAAAGACGTTTTGCACAAATTAGTTAACGCGGGGATTTTCCCTGATACATCAATTGAGTTGATCGATGAGATACGTGCCATTAACTCAATCAAGATTCAAGGAGCTTTATTGGTTTGGGTTGCAGGAATTACGACTATGTATTTCATGCCAGCTCATTGGATGTTTATCTTCTCTTTAATTTCCGTTCACTTAATTGCTGTCTTAGCTGTTCTCGTCCTTAATTCAAGGAAAGAGTATGCACTTGCGAAGAACATTTTTATAATCGACCCTGCCATTTTGATTCTCTGTCTTTCTGGCTATTTTGGACTAGAAGCGAATTTTCAATACATGGCGCTCATTTGTTTTTTGGCGTTTTTGTTTCTATTTAAAAGAAGACCTTCAAACAACCTCTTGGTTTTTTCCTCTTATATGTTCTTCACCGTAATTGGAACTTTAATCCTATTCCTTTTTGATATAGAACTTACTCAGCTATCTAATGAAGAAGTCACTAGTTTGAGGGTTGCATCTTACAGCCTTTCTACAGGCCTCACAATAATGATGGGTGTTGTTTTATATGAGAGTTCCAGTAAAAGAAATGCCAAGACTGAAGAGACATTAATGGAGTCAGCCAGGGATGCGAATATTCTGCAAACCATCAGTGATAATATGGAAGAGGCGATTTTTAAATCGTCTGTTCTTCATGGTTTCGTTTATGTGAATGAAGCATTCGCAAGGATGTTTGGATATGAGTCTAAAGAAACAATGCTGAGCACCCAGCCAATCAACTTATATAACTCAAAAGTAGAGCGAGATTTACTTTTAGCCAGGGTATCGCGTCAGGGCAAAGTGAGTAATGTTCTAATGAGCTATCGAAGAGAGGATGGCTCGAGTTTTTGGGGGAGGTTAAGCGTTTCATTGATTAGTGAAAAAGGAGGAGATTTTTTGGTGGGAACTATTACCGATGTTACCATTCAACAAGAGCAAAATGAGCAGCTTCAAGAGAACGAACAACAATTGAGAAATGCCCAGCAATTGGCGAAACTTGGTAATTGGCGTGTTTTCCCGTCAGATAAAAGGGTTGAATGGTCAGGAGAATGCGCCCATATTCATGGGTTCTTAGCTACTGACTATCAAGACTCCTTTAATATTTGGCTTCAAGGGTTTGAAGATATTTCGCACATTGAAATAGAACAGGGTATAAAGCGATCGAAGCAAATGAATGATGCTTTTGAATTTGGCTCTTGGTATACTATTCCAGGAGGGGCGAAGAAGTTTCTTTACTACATATGCGGCATAGAAGGGGAAGGTGATGACGAAAGGTGGTTTGGAACGGTTCAAGACAGAACGGAGCTTAAGAATCAAGAACTAGAGTTAATTTCAACACAAGAATTCTATCAAAACATATTGGACAATATTCCTGTAGAATCAATTTTAATTGATGAGAATTTAAAATATCACTACATCAGCAGAAATGCAATTAAGGATGCGGAGCTGAGAGAATGGATGATTGGCAAAACAAATAAGGACTATTCTGATTATAGAAAATTAAAGGAGGATTTTACTCAAGTTCGAGACGAGATGGTTGCCAAAGCCATGCAAGGAGATTTAACGATTAGGTGGGAGGAGAATATGAAAACGGGTGACGGGAGAGACACCTATCACATTAGAAACTTGGTTCCAATCACATTGATACAGGATCAGAAACCAAAGAAGTTTTTAATCGGTTATTCGTTTGATATCAATGACATAAAAAGAGCTCAGTTCAGATTGGAGGATAGAAATGAGGAATTGAATCAATTGAATAAGGAGCTCGATCGATTTGTTTATAGTATATCTCATGATTTGAGGGCTCCCATAGCATCTGTTCTTGGATTAAACTCTCTTGCTGAAGATACTGCAGATCGCGAAGAATTGGATACAGTATTAGCCATGCAACGCGAGGCATTAGATAGACTAGACTTATACATAAGAGATGTAATTGACTATTCTCGCAATAAAAGGATGGCTGTGCAGTCTGAAGACGTTTGTTTAAGAAAAATTGTAGACGATTGTATGGCAGATTTGGTTTATCAGACCAATTACAATAAGATCGATTACTTTATCGAAATAGAAGAACAAACGTGCATTCAGTCTGATAAATTGCGCATCAAAATAATAGTCAATAATCTGCTTTCGAACGCTATCAAGTATGCCGATTCTGCCAAGGACAACAGCTTTATATCTATTAGGGCTGAATGGAAGGAGAAGGGTGTGACACTGATCATTGAAGACAATGGCATCGGAATAAAGGAAGATTACAAGGATAAAATTTGGGATATATTTTTCCGTGGAACCAGCACAATTCCTGGCTCAGGATTAGGCCTGTATATCTTAAAAGAATCAGTGAAGAATCTTAATGGAGAAATTGATTTTATTTCGAAAGAAGGCGAGGGAACTACCTTCAAAATATTTATTCCTGAACAGACTGTTTAAACGAATTTATCTTTCAATAAGTTCATTTCAATTACCGGGCTTATTTTCTCGTACAAAATGTTGTAAACAGCTCGTGTAATCGGGAGTTTTACTTCAAACTTTTTATTCATTTCCACAATCGATTTCACAGCGTAATAACCTTCTGCTACCATGCTCATTTCGAGTTGAGCTGCTTTTACACTATATCCTTTTCCAATCATCATTCCAAATGCTCGGTTTCGGCTGAATTGAGAATAAGCAGTTACAAGCAAGTCTCCCAAATAGGCAGAAGAATTGACATCTCTGTGCACAGGACTCACTGCATCAACAAATTCCTCAATCTCTTGAATCGCATTACTAATCAATACGGCTTGAAAATTATCACCGTAGCCTAGGCCGTGACAAATGCCAGATGCAATGGCCATAATGTTTTTCATTACAGCACTGATCTCTGTTCCAAAGATGTCTTCGGATGTTGATGTCTTTACATATCTGCATGCCAAAGCATCGGCCATCATTTGGGCTATTTCTTGATTTGGACATGCTAGAGTGAGGTAGCTTAGTCTCTCCAAGGCAATTTCCTCTGCATGACACGGACCTGAAATAATGCCAATACGTTCATAAGGAATCCCAAATTCTTTGTGGAAGAAACGCGCGGGAATAGAGTGGTATTCAGGAACAATTCCTTTTATAGCACTGAATAATATTTTATTTTCTATTCCGTCAACCTTAAACCCGTTGAAGGTTTCATAAACAAAAGCAGAAGGGATAGCGATGACCAAAACATCACTTTCTTCGACTACTTTCCTCAAATCATTACTTGGATGAACTTTGTTGAGGTCAAACTCAACAGATTGTAAATAGCGGTCGTTATGACGAAATTTCTTCACGTATTCAACGCTCTCTTCGCTTCTGAGCCACCAATTCACTTTTGAGGAATTGTTGCTTAGCATTTTAGCTATGGCAGTTGCCCAGCTTCCTCCTCCAATTACACCAAATGATTGATCCATTCCGTCAAATGTAGAAATTCATTGTGCAAACTGATTATTCTGTATTCGGCTTTGATCTTTTTTAGAGATTTGAGACGTGTGGAATACCATCAATATCATCTTCAATATCGTAGGCTTGTTGCTACTTTTTCAGTTCGTGAGATACAAAATCAGGGACTACAGACAGAATAAGGATAACAAGAAGTTTTGGAGGTTTAGTAGACACAAGTATGTGGCAACAGTTGGTGGGTTGTTGATTGCTGGATTTATCATCATTGAACTATTTCTTCCTGTAGTTTCCCCGTTGAAAGATGAAATGCAACGCCTCTCATTCAACACCTATCTCGGAATTGCAGTTGCCTTGTCGATCAGCACCATTTGGGCTGTTTACCTGCGTAAGCTTGATATTTTCGACCCGGAGCGTTGGCTCAACATGTTCATCGTTTTTGTGTTGGGTTGCGTTACAGTCTGGCTGGTTTTCCCAATTTCTGACTTCATTAAAGACACATTGGATTTTCGATTGAATGGCGATACCGTCAATGATTTTTTTTACTGTGTGATCGGAATTGGAATGGTTGAGGAGTTTGTTAAACTGCTTCCTCTGTTGATTATCGTCAGGTATAAAAAAATTGTGAGAGAGCCCTACGATTTCATCCTGTACGCATCCGTTTCAGCCCTTGGCTTTGCCTTTATTGAAAACGCGATGTATATTCAGAAATCAAGCTTTTTTGCGATCAATGGTCGTGCCTTGATGTCGACCGTGGCGCACATGACATTCAGTTCTGTGGTGGGTTATTCGGTCATGGTGTTTACCTACAAAAAGGCTTTAAAAGGATGGCCTTATTTGATTGGAGGTTTTGTGCTAGCCTCTGTCATGCATGGCTTCTATGATTTTTGGTTGATTAATCCTGTGGCCAAGCAATTGAGTGGATTAACATTTCTATTCTTCATGCTTTCAACGCACTTCTGGTTTACGATGAAGAACAAAACCATCAATGCTTCTCGGTTTTATTCAACGCACCGCAGATTGATCAATGATCGACTTCGCTACTTCTTGATTTTTTGGTTGATGACCATTTTGATGGTTTCTGCCATCTTAATCGGAATTTTTCATGGCAAAGACACCGCAAACGAATTTCTGAGAGGTCAAATTTTGGCTTTTGGCTTTTTACTGTATTACCTCAGTTTCAGCTTTAGTCGATTTAAGATCGCACCCAAAATGCTGTCTGCAGGTCAAAAGGCGTTTGAGGCCGTTATTCCCATTGAGCCAGTCAAAGAATCGTATGATTCTTAGGGTTTTCCGAGAACTTACGAATGCGGCCGGAACGGACGCATTTAGTTCATGATCTATTATTCCCTGCGGGAATTCATGAATGCGTCCGTTCCGGGCGCATTTGAGGGAAGAGAAGTACATCTTGAATAGAAGTTTGATTGGTTAAAAACATCACCAAACGATCAACTCCAATTCCCATTCCAGAGGTTGGAGGCATTCCATATTCCAATGCTCTCAAGAAATCTTGATCGATGAACATTGCCTCATCATCACCTTTTTCACTCAGCTTTAGTTGATCCTCAAAGCGCTCTCTTTGATCAATGGGATCATTGAGTTCTGAATAAGCATTTGCTATTTCTTTGCCGTTGATCATCAATTCAAATCGCTCCGTAAGCGAAGGATTTTCTCTATGTTTTTTACAGAGTGGGCTCATTTCAACGGGATAGTCATAGACAAAAGTTGGTTGAATGAAATTCGGCTCACATTTTTCACCGAATAATTCATCGAGTAGTTTGGCTTTACCCATACTGCTATCTGTCTCAATATGAATCGTCTTACAGAAGGCTCTTAACTCATCTTCATTCATTTCCGAAACATCTGTTCCAGTGTATTCCTTGATGGCATCAAGGAAAGCTATTCTCTTGTATGGTCTTTGAAAATTAATGGTGTTTTCGCCTACTAAAAGCTCTGTTTTTCCATGTAAGTCTAGTGCAGCCTTCTCCACCATTTCTTCGGTGAAATCCATCATCCAATTGTAGTCTTTGTACGCAACATAGATTTCCATTACCGTGAATTCTGGATTGTGCGTTCTGTCCATTCCTTCATTTCGGAAGTTTCTTGAGAATTCATAAACACCATCAAATCCACCAACGATAAGTCGCTTTAAGTAAAGCTCATTAGCGATGCGCAAATACATTTCTACATCCAATGAATTGTGATGCGTGATGAACGGGCGAGCAGCGGCTCCACCTGGAATGGGCTGAAGCACTGGAGTGTCAACCTCCAAATAGCCTTTTGAATTCACGAATTCACGAATCGAATTCACGATTTTCGTACGGTTCTCAAATACTTTTTTCACTTCTGGGTTTACTACCAAATCAAGATAGCGCATGCGATAGCGTTGTTCTTTATCTGCAAAGCCATCATGCACATTTCCTTCAGCATCTGTCTTTACGATAGGTAGCGGTCGAAGCGATTTAGAAAGTACAGTAAGTTCCTTTACATGGACTGATATTTCGCCCACTTTGGTGGTGAAAACGTATCCTTTGATTCCGATGAAGTCACCGATATCTAAAAGCTTCTTAAAAACCGTATTGTAAGTTGTTTTGTCTTCGTCAGGGCAAAGTTCATCACGATTCAGATACACTTGAATGCGTCCTTCGTGATCCATGATTTCAGCGAATGAAGCTTTACCCATAATTCTTCGGCTCATCAATCTTCCCGCGATGCACACTTCTTGAAGGTTCTTATCTTCTTCCTTATACTCAGTCTTAATGGCCTTGCTTGTTATGTTTACAGGGTATATGGCTGCCGGAAATGGCTCAATACCTAATTCTCTCAGCTCGTTTAAGCTTTGTCTTCTCTCGATTTCTTGATCGTTCAATTCTTGTGACATGCATTCAAATTATTGGGGCGGCAAAGATGAACAGAATTGCGAGAATATTAAAGGGAGATAATTAGCGAAAGCATAAGCTAATCGTTCGGCTTTTGAACTAACAATCCGTGAGAATTTATTGAATTGAGCAAGCAATCAGATAATGCCCACGACTCCTATATTTGCGGCTATGGAAAAAACGATGGATTTATTGGTTGCTGATTTCACTGAGCATCTTTCTGTGGCGATTGAAATTGCAGATAAATTTAAATTGGACGCAGTTCCAGAATTTAACAATGTGCTCATTTGTGGACTAGGTGGCTCAGGAATTGGAGGAACAATACTTTCTCAGCTTTTAGCCGATCATTGCTCTGTTCCAGTGCAATCGTCAAAAGATTATACGATTCCTGCTTTTGTAGATGGTAAAACGCTGGTTATTGCATGCTCATATTCAGGAAATACAGAAGAGACATTAGAAGCTATAGATCATGCGATTGAGCAAGGCGCCAATATTGCATGCATTTCTTCAGGTGGAAAGTTGAGCGATATGGCAGTTCAAAATAACTGGCCATTAATTACTGTTCCGGGCGGATTGCCGCCACGTGCAGCTTTTGGGTTGACGATAGTGCAGCTCTTAAAATTAGCTGAAGCTTATGGTATGACATCGCCTAAGTGGAAATCGCAGGTAGAAAAAGCAATTGCTTACTTGAATTCCAATGAGCAGTCTATTCGTGCCACAGCTCGTCAATTGGCAGAAAGTATTCAAAGTAAACTACCCATTGTTTACACATCTAATTGGTTGGAGGGTGTTGCAACACGCTGGAATCAGCAAATAAGTGAGAATAGCAAAGGCTTGAGTTGGCACAACGTTTATCCTGAGATGAACCATAATGAGTTGGTAGGCTGGGCAAGTGGAACTCATGATTTAAGCGTGATTTATCTGACAAGTAGTTTCGATCATCCTCGCGTTTCAAAACGAATGGAATTAACAGAAACGGTAATCAGAAAGAAGACACCACACATCCACCATTACAGCGCTAAAGGTGATTCAAAAATTGAGCAAGCCTTATACCTCATTCATTTGGGTGATTGGATGACTGTGTATCTTGCAGAATATAAAGGAGCAGATTCTATCGAAATCGAGGTGATCGATTGGTTGAAAGACTCGCTCGCCAAATTCTAATGCATTGAATGTAAAATCTAGAGTTTTAAAAAGACTTGGCTGGATTCTCTTTTGGGTCTTCATTCTTCACTTTATTGTTGAGGTAACCGGACATCATTACATATACAATACACTTTCAAGTACAGTTTTTGAAGGACGCCTAGGACCGGGAATTCTTGAATACAAGGATATGCCGAATCGAGTTATTGAAACAGGAGATGCTCAACCTTGGAAAATTAGCTCTGATTACAATGCGGCATCTTTCAATGAAGAAGAATTGAGCTTTCATGAAGAGTTTGGAACGGTTTCGTTTTTGGTAATCAAGAACGATGAAATAGTTTTTGAAGAGTACTGGGATGATTTCGATCTGGAATCTATCAGCAATTCATTCTCCATGGCAAAGTCGGTCGTTGGAGTGCTTACAGGTATTGCTATTAAGAAAGGACAGATTGAAAGTGTTGACAAGCCTGCTTATTGGTATTTACCTCAATATGAGAGTGATTTGGGTGAAAAAATGACTATCCGTCATTTACTGACCATGAGTTCAGGAATCAACTTTGACGAGAGTTATATCAATCCATTTTCATTTCCAGCTAGAGCTAATTATGGTGATAATTTAGAATTGCTTTTAAGGAATTATGAAGTTACCGAAGAGCCAGGCGAATACTTCAATTACCAAAGTGGAGGTACACAAGTGTTGGCTTTTGCGTTGAAGAGTGTAACCAGAACTTCGTTGTCAGAATATGCATCAGAAAATTTGTGGAAGCCACTAGGTGCTGAGCACGAAGCTTTATGGAGTTTGGATCATGAAGGAGGAACAGAAAAGGCGTTTTGCTGCATCAATGCCACTGCTCGTGATTTCGCGCGAATTGGCAAACTCTATTTGAATAATGGAAGATGGAACGGAGTTCAGATTGTGGATAGCGCCTATGTCGCAGCATCTGTTTCACAGCAACAGGGATTAAAAAATGAAGACGGCTCTCAATGTGAAATTTACGGATACTCTTGGTGGCTAGGTGAGCACAAAAGCAAATATTTTTATATGATGAGGGGCATTTTGGGGCAATATGTAATTGTTATTCCTGAAGATGACATCATTGTGGTGAGAATGGGGCACAAACGAAAATATGGCAGTGGAATACCTCATCCTGAAGATGTGTTTCATTACATTGATATGGCTCAAAGACTTACAGCAGAATGAAAAACGATATCGACTTTCCGAAGGTTGAAAAGGTGGGTATATGTGCCATCCCAGAAACCGATGAAGAAAATGTTTCATGGAGAGTTCACATTGTTAATTTGTTGGACGAGGAATTAACCAATGTGTTGGTCTCCACACGGGGATACGGAAAGAAGGACGATGATAAAGTGAATACATCTGAACTTCGGTACTATTTTGAGGACCTGAAAGCAAAGTCTTCAAGACCAATAGAATTGATAACTCCTGAGTTGGTAGGTTTAAACAATCAATATTGGGTAAGCTTTTACATTGACCAAACCATTTTTGATAAGAAGTTTATTTTTCTGCCAGATACTTTATTAGATAAGAACTTGATTGACATACCAGTGCTCGATCAAAAAGGAATTTTAATCATTTAGTTATGCATTTGAGTAATATTTTGTTTTTGGATATTGAAACCGTTCCTCAGTATGATTCATTCGAAAAAGCCGAGGAAACCTATCAAAAATTATGGGAAGAAAAAGCCCGTTTTTTACTTCAAAGTGATGAGGACACTCCATCATCTGTCTTTGAGAGGGCGGGGATTTATGCCGAATTTGGCAAAATAGTATGCATTTCTGTTGGGTTGATCAATGACAAAGAGACCAATCGTGAATTACGCATTAAGTCTTTTGCGAGCGATGATGAAAAAGAATTGCTTTCCGAATTTGGTGAGATGCTAAACAAGCATTTTAATTCTAACGAGCATGTTCTGTGTGGTCATAATGGAAAGGAATTTGATTTTCCATATATCGCAAGAAGAATGCTAGTAAATGGCATTAAACTGCCACGAATTTTAGATACTGCAGGCAAAAAACCGTGGGAGGTTAATCATCTTGATACCATGCAGATGTGGAAATTTGGAGATTTCAAAAACTTCACTTCTTTGAAGTTATTGGCGCATATTTTTCAACTCCCTACTCCAAAGGATGATATTGATGGAAGCCAAGTGGCGGGCGTTTATTGGAAAGAAAAGAACCTTTCTAGAATTGTCACATACTGCGAAAAGGATGTCGTTACCTTGGTTCAAGTTTATTTGAAATTAATCGGACGCCCTGTTCTCAAAGCTGAAGAAATAAGTCTTCCAAGTGAAGGATGATTTACCCATAGTTTCGGTTAAGAATTTTGGGGTTGAATTTCCTTCAGGAGTTGGTCGGTTTACCGCTGTAAATAATATTTCATTTGATATTGGCAGAGGAGAGATCGTGGCCATTGTTGGGGAATCTGGTTCGGGAAAATCCGTTGCTGCACTATCTATCATACAATTGCTTTCAAAGAGTTCAGGAGCATATTCAGAGGGCGGTATATTATTGAATTTGCCAGATAGGTCCATAGAGCTTTCAACGGCTTCAGAAGCGGAATTATCCAAGATTCGTGGAAAGCACGTTTCAATGATTTTTCAAGAACCAATGACATCATTGAATCCCGCTTTAAGTTGTGGAGAGCAAATAGCTTTTTTCATGTGGATATACTTTTAAGGCAGGATCGCCATGCAAGGTCATTTCTAGTGCAATGCCTGAGTATTGATCGTCTTGCGACATGCCGTCAGAACTTGCTTGCATATGATTGCCAATTCCTTTTCCATAATTTAACAGTGACAGTTGATTATAAAGCACCCGCGTATAAAAGTTAAGCGTGGTTTCATAACTAATGTCAGGTGATGCGATGAATGCAATTGCTCCTTGATTAGGCGTAAATAAGTATTCTTCTGAAATACTAGAAATTGAGCTTATCGGCAGGTGTATGTTTCCAGAATAGCAAGAGTTGGCTATGACCAAAGGATATCGCCCTCGGTTATCCCATAATGATGGGTCATCTACGCTTAAGTCAAAGGTGTTTCCTGACGCATGCCCAAAGAAGGTCATCAGTGCGGCCCCTTGCTTAATCAATAGTCTTACACTATCTGTATTAAGTTGTTCTATTACTGAACCACTTGTTTTACTAAAAAGAAAGACCTTACCTCCAAATAGCGAGTCTTCTGCAGAGGACTGATATCCAAACAAGTAGTTTTTAAATCTAGTGTTTTCTGTGGCGTTGTCTCCACCAGCAAAAGGCAAAATGCGCTTTTGCCATTGACGATTATCAATGGTATAAGGATTGAATTGTGTGTTTTGAGCATTTTCAAATTCACGAACCTTGTTCAAATATGTCGTCACTTTAGCTGTATTGTCCGCAGCTAACCTTCCCGTTGGAACTGCTGGAACATAAAACTTCTCGCCATTTAACCCAGAGGTTAGTAGTGCGTCAGAAACTGGATTGCCCATGCACGGAACAAGAGAATTTGCAGCATAAGTTGCGTTTTTTCTCATCGACTGTTCTTCAATAGATTTTCCAATTATGAATAAATATTTTGGTGGTGAAAGCCAATTGGAAATGGCGAAATCCATAAAGTTTTTAATCGATAATGGGTGCTTGCGTACCCCAAAAGCAAACTGGTCATACAAGTCTTCAATGTCTATCAAAACCACATTTTGGGTGCTACTTCTGTAGTTAGCATATTGCTGAGATTGAGTGCGTAATTTAGAATGTGATATTATTACGTAGGCACTGTCTGTTCCAAGATCAAAGGGGTTTAAAAACGCACCTTGATTGCCAACAGCCATTAAATCTGAGGGTCCAACACTTACTTTTTCGTTCTCAGAGCATAATTACATCTCACGTTCTGCACCAGGTTGAATATTTGTCCTGACACTTCCATTAGAACTGTTGTGATCGACTTCATAACGTTTATGATCGCCTAGGTCTATAAGATGCGTGGTGGTGTTATTTGTGAAATTGGAGGCATTAAAAAACAAGCTCGAGAAATTCGATGGCATCGTGAATTTGAACTCACTATCATCATTAAAGTTTAATGACCTTGGATAGGTAAGTGCAACATACGCGCAAGAAGAATAGTCAGAGGTTGTAGTGAGCAATGAAATTGACTCTGAGCAAGCAAGCTTAATGGAAGTTGAGCTATTCATGTTACTTGCATTAATGGTTGACGCATCTCTCACATAGTCAAACGAAGGGTAAAGAACATCCGACAGCACACTCATGCTGCCTCCGCTGGGCGTGAATTGCACTTGAACATGATGTGCGCTTCCTGTTGTACTCGCACCAATATTTATTCCTGATAGTGCTACTTCCACAGTCGCATTTGGAGCTCCAGCGCCACTAAATACCGAAGGTGTGCTAAACACCGCGGAGGAGAGGTTTGGAGTGCTTCCATTGTTATAACCAAAGTTTCCACTCATCCATCCCTTACCACCATGATAGGGAACCTTTGAAACTCCTGAGCCAAGGTCTTTGCCTAATTGATAAGTATTTGTATAGAATTTAACAACGTCATAAAGAACATAACTTATCGGGGTAGAAACTGGAGTGGTGTAGGCTACGTTTTCATACCTAAAAGGAGATTGAGTCGCATCTGTATGCCACGTAATAAAATAGGTTGCGGTATCATTATATAGACTGTAAAAAGGGTTTGTATGTTCACTTGCAGAAGGATACATGGACTCATCTAACCAGCCATCATTTTTTTGTGCGTACACTTCAATGAAGTCGTTGGTGTTAAAAACACCGTCATTCTCTCCTTCTATATGTATGTATTGTTCTTCGCCTCTCCCAAACACTTGAATGCTTCGTGGGTCGATTGAGGCAAGGTTTTGACCAATTGACTGGAGCGCAAAATTTAAAGTAGCATGCTCAATTTTATAAATACCATTTTGAGCAACCTTGAATTTGAGATATGTCTTGTTTGGGCTATAATCTATCCAGTCATTAGCAAAAGGCTGTGCTAGTGAAACCAGCGTCATGAAGACGCCAATGACCGAAGCTATTGGATTTTTCACCCTGATTTTTTATTTATAGCAAGACGAAGACTAAAGACATTTGAATAGAGCGCAACACTTTGGTCTCCTATATCTGTTAACGCATAGTCGATGCTCAAGGTTTCTTTAATATTTACTCCAATTCCAATATTTGGCTGAAAAGTGTATTCATTATAGTTGCCAATTTCAGCTTTGATTCTCTGCACATTTCCAAATCCTCCTCTGAGGAAGAAAATACCCATATAGTCAATCTCAATACCCAAATTAGGGTCTACACTAAAAGGATCGCCACTCACCAAAACATTTCTTTTACCATCAGTAGTGATATCAGCATTTAATTCAACCAATATTCCAACGCGGTCTTTGATATTGAAGGAACGCGCTGCGCCTAGGCTAAGTTTAGGTAATGTAATTTCAAGACCATTTTGAGGAATTTCATTTCCTGTGCTTTCAAATACTTCTATCGTTCTTTCAGTCAAATCAAAACTCCAACTATTAAATGTTGAAGTGATGTCTCTTCCAGTAGCTCCAAACTGCCAATTACCTCTTTTATATTGAGCTCCAACGTCCAATCCGAAACCCCAAGCCTTGGCCATATCTCCAATTTGCCGATAGATGATTTTTGCGTTTCCACCAAGAGAAAGTCCTTTCACACCCATTTGTTTGGCATAGGAGACTAAAAAGGCATAATCAGCGGCTGAAAAAGAGGTTATCCGGTCGTAGTTTACTCGACCGTTTTGGTCAATCAAGTCAGTAGTGTTGGGAATGTCATCTACACCAAAACGAATGAAACTAAATCCTAATGCACTCGAGCTGTCAATTTTACTGGCTAATCCGATGTAGTCGTAATTGGCAATTCCTGCAAAGTATTCTGCATGCTGCCCAGCTACCTGTAAGTCTGAATTTAATCCAACCAATCCAGCTGGATTCCAATAGGCCGCAGTAACATCATTGATTGAAGCAACTTGGGCTTTGCTCATAGCCAAACCCCTAGCACCGACTCCAATGCTTAAAAATTCATTGCTATACTTTGGTGCTTGAGCAAAAGCCCATTGACCAAGTATAACCAGTGACAGAAAAAGAAATAGTGCTTTTCTCATAGCTTAACTAACAAATGTACGAGTTAAAATGGCCGTTGGTTGGGGCTATAACTGATCTTGGTCTGATAAATTGTGCAGCTTGGTTGTGTAAAGAAATATCTTTGGCTTGATGAAACAAATAGTAAAGTTTATCCCAAATCTATTGACCTTAGGTAATCTCTTTATGGGATTACTAGCATTGGTCTTTATTGCCAGGGAACAAATGGTTAGTGCTGTATTATGCGTAGCCGTTGCTTTGATCCTAGATTTTCTAGATGGATTTGCTGCTAGGCTGTTGCATGCTGAAGGAGAAATGGGTAAGCAGTTAGATAGTTTAGCGGACCTTGTCACATTTGGAGTGGTACCCGGGTTTATGTTGTTTCAGATGATCATTATTACCCAGGGTTATTATTTTGTGGATGTAGCTTCTTGGCCTATCCCGGTTTTTTTAAATGCAGCAATTGCCGGGTTGGTGCCTTTGGCTGGTGCGTTAAGATTAGCTAGATATAATCTTGATTCTGGGCACACCGATCACTTTTTGGGAATGCCAATACCCGCGATGAGCATGTTCGTTTTTGGAATTCCGATTATTCTGGAAATGCAATATCACCTGAATTTTTATCATCCTCTATCTAACCAGTTTATTGCAATTTTAGGAGAGGCTAGAAGGTGGGATCCAAGTGATATACTTATCGTTAAAATGATGTTTAACACCCTCTTTTATCAAGTGTTATCAGTGATTTTAGCTGCGCTTATGGTGAGTCGCATTCCCATGTTGTCTTTGAAATTTAAGAGGTTAAGTTGGGGTAAAAATAAATGGAGTTATGGAATCATTATTTGGCTGGCTATCGCCTATCTCATTTTTGTGATTCCCTATTTAGGAGGCTACGGTCTCATTGATTATTTAATAATTCCAATAATAATGATCGGATATTTCATCCTTTCATTGATTTATGCCACTTTTGGCAATCAAAAGAAAGAGCACAATCAGATGAAGTTTAAAGCTGAAATAGATGTAATGCCGCATGACAATCTCTTGGATCCACAGGGGAAAGCGGTTTCTGCTACCATGGTTAACCTTGGTTTGAATGAAATTCAAAATGCAAGAATTGGGAAGCATATCCAGTTGCATGTGGAGGCTCCAAATGCTGAAGTTGCCAAAGAGAAGGTTGATCAGGCGTGTCGCAAATTATTGTGCAACATGATTATGGAATCCTACTCTTTTGAGTTGGTTGAAGCCTGATCGCTATTACCCTTTTTTATAACGGATTTTTTTAGTTCGAAGTTTTGCCCTAGGTAAACCTGTTTTACCTGTTCATCATTTGCAAGATCTTCAGCCGAGCCTGCTTTGAGTATATTTCCCTCAAAGAGAAGATAAGCCCGATCCGTAATGGAAAGCGTTTCTTGAACGTTATGGTCTGTAATAAGTATTCCGATATTCTTATCCTTCAGTGTCGCTACAATAGATTGAATGTCTTCAACAGCAATCGGATCAACTCCAGCAAAAGGTTCGTCAAGTAAGATGAATTTTGGATCAGAGGCAAGCGCTCGTGCTATTTCGGTTCTTCTCCGTTCACCACCAGAAAGCAAGTCGCCTCGGTTTTTGCGAACACGCTGTAATCCAAATTCATCCAATAATGATTCTAGCTTTTCTTTTTGATCAGCTTTAGACATTCCCTTCCGCATTTCTAGTACAGCCTTCAAGTTGTCTTCAACGCTCAGTTTTCTAAAAATTGAAGCTTCTTGAGGTAGATAACCTACGCCTTGTTGGGCCCGCTTATACATTGGTAAACTTGTGATGTCTTTTCCATCAAGGTAAATGTGTCCTTCGTTTGGTTTAATCAACCCAACTATCATATAGAATGAAGTAGTTTTTCCAGCTCCATTTGGACCTAGGAGGCCAACTATTTCTCCTTGCTCTACTTCAACGGAAACACCTTTAACCACAGTGCGGCTTTTGTATTTCTTTACTAGATTTTCTGCGCTTAATTTCATGAAATTAAAATTCGATTTGAAAGGTTACTCGCACACCAAAAGGCACAACGTCAGGATTGTTCAAATATGATAATCTCCAAAGAGCATCAACCCTAAAAATCTTTAAAATATTTTCAATTCCAACTCCAACCTCTGCATAGGGCTTGTTTAGAGTGAAAAGTCCTTGCGGTAATTCTAATTCAGAAGCGTGCTTATTTGAAAAGGAGCCAACGGCAGCTCTTAAAGATGCTACTTCTCTCCACTTGAGTTTCCTGAAAACGGGGACTTTATTGAATAGAAGCCCGTTAAAATGATGGACCCAAAAAAGACTAGCCCATTGATCACCAATGAATTCGTAGAAATTCATCAAATTGAACGCGTAAGCATCATAAAAATAAGTTTCGTTGCCAGGGTACAACTGCAAAAGTGGAAAAGGAAGTCTACCCCATATTCTACCAAATTCTAATGTAAAATCACTCTGTCCTAGCGGATTGAAAGCAATGCGGTCTTGAATAGTAATTGAAGCTTTTTGGTATTCATAATCACCACCTAAAAACCCCTTGATGCCAAAGGCCGCATCAGCTCTGATTATGGGATACTTGGTTCCAAGACTGATGCGATCTAATTCACCATTTATGAACTTTTCATCGATGGCAATCCGTGTACTAAACCTAACTTCTGATGTGCTAATTCGATTAACATTTTGTAGATTTCCGTCATTATCATACTTCTCAAATGGTATAGATCCAACCGACCATAAGTCTCGTCTATTGAAATGTATACTGGAACTTAAGCCTGGAAAGAACTCTATTTCATAGCCCACTTTATATTCTTCAAATGCATTAAGTTGGTTGTTGGGTGTTCTTCTGAA
Organism: uncultured Flavobacteriales bacterium; assembly: GCA_905479105.1. Lineage (GTDB taxonomy): Bacteria > Bacteroidota > Bacteroidia > Flavobacteriales_G > Salibacteraceae > SHAN690. The sequence goes on along the minus strand of CAJQLE010000001.1, from coordinate 285,557 downwards.
TACTGAAGTTAGAATGTTATCAGTTTGCCATGCATTAGCGCTTTGACCCAATTGCTCTAGGTCTTTTACATGATTTAAACTGAGTATTTGCCTAGGCTGCTTTGAAAGGAAAATGCGTGACCCAATCTTATATTTTAAGCGTTGATCTTTTAAACCATAGGCAGCATAGCCGCTAAATTCAATTTTTGTGCTGAAACCTGCGTTGGTTTTTCCTCCGGCACGCAGACGCAACCCTTCAATTTGATTAAAGCTTATGAATGTAAAGTAGGGACCAAGGTCTATGTACTTGTATTCTTTATATCCAGTCACAAACAGTGTAATAATGTCTACGTAAGTCCTAAAAGCAGGGATATTTTGAATCGTATCCACCATTTTATATACACTGGATTCAGAAGCGCTCAAGGAGTCAGGCCGTTTTAAATCCCAATATTCTTGATCATAGTCGTTGACTCCTTCTCCAACCTCAATATTGGTGAAAGGATTAAAGAAGGATAGATCTTTGGGCTCATTAATTTTAAAATCAGAATAGACAGTCTTTTTCCGCCCATAAAAGCCAACGGATTTCTCAGCAACCGCAAAATCCACTACAACTTGTTCCTTGGTAAGCATCCAAACTTCTGGTTCAACTTGGTCATATTCGTGATAGACTTTAAACCCTGAAATCCAGTTGATATTTGCGTCTTGGCCTATGGTAGCCTCTATCTGCTTTACAGCGAATGTGGTATCGTGTACCCACATTTCTCCTTCAAAAGTCAATTCTCCTTTTCTGCGTGGAATGAAAGCGATTTTAAAGCACTTGTATTTTGAATCAAGTACAGCACTATCTAATAAGTAGTATTTGTAGCTAAGCATTCCTAAGTCTGCAAGTGGACTCACAAAGCTTTTCCCAAATGCTGAAATGTAGTTTTCATAGACATTTGTACTTTGATACATGTCGCCTAAAAATTGACTAACACTTTCATTTTTAACCCCTGCGACCTTCGTGGCTTCAATTATTTCTTTGCTGCTTTTTGGGTTTTTTACAAAGTAATACCGGGATACAGATTCTGTCAAAAAAATAGGTAAGAATGGTTTTTCCTCTGATGTTGAATCTATGTTTTCAAAGACGAATTGAAAGGGCTTCATCACTCTTCGATTGGTGAAGGATTCGTCAATATTATTCATGTCAAATTCAATCTTATTGTAGACCGAATATTCATACGCCTCTAACTTTTCCTTATTGTTCGCAGATTTATTGCGAACCACTTTTTTCATGATTTCAACCGCTGGATCTTTCTCTTTTTTGTCTCCGACAATAGTTACCTCGCCTAGACTAATTCCTGATATTGATAATTCAAAATCTATTACTTGCGCCAAGTCTCTCTTCACTTTTTTGGACAGTGTTCGGAAGCCTATCATAGAAGCCTGAAGTGAATCAGTGGCGTAGTATGTTTCTATGCGGTAATACCCATTAATGTCACTGGTAGTTCCAATCTTACTTCCTTTAAAAAACACGTTTACGTAGGGCAATGGTTCTTCTGTCTCCGCATCTATCACCTTGCCAGTGACTATTGTTTTTTGCGCAAGAGCAACTTGCCCAAGTGCACAAAAAAGCAATGTGATGAGTCCAATTCTAAGATTAGAAATCGGTGAAAATTTCAATGGAATAAGGTTTAGTCTATGCAAGTTTAAGCAGCATCTTTCTTGGTCACAATACGCGATATTCTAATACTAAGTTCATAAAGAATCATGATAGGAATAGAAACCAAAATTTGACTGAATACATCTGGTGGTGTGATTACGGCCGAAAGTAATAACGCGCCTACCATTGCGTGTCTTCTAAATGCTTTTAAAATTTGAGGTGTCAATAGTCCTGCTTTTGTAAGAAAATAGACAACTATAGGTAATTCAAACACTGCGCCACACGCGATCACTACCGAGGTTATGAGGGATATGTACGTTGAAAGTGTTGGGCTGTTTAATACCTCATCACTTACTTGATAATTTAAAAAGAAGTTTATCGATAGAGGAGAAATGACGAAGTATCCAAAAGCGACTCCACAGAAAAATAGAAATGAGGCAGAGGCAACAAAGCCTCGAGCCATGTTTCGTTCCTTATTTTGAAGGCCTGGCTTGATAAAACGCCATACCTCCCACAAGATGTATGGAAAGGCAATGATGACTCCAGCGACAAGGGATGTTATAATGTGAGCCGAAAATTGCCCTGCCATGGTCAAGTTTACCAAGTTTGGTAAGTTTTGACCTATACAAATAGCATCATTTGGAAACATGGCCGGAACCAATTCACTCATCGTTTTGGAGAAGGAACACAGGAATTGATAGGTAATAAAATCAGGCTGTTTTGGGCCAAAGATGATTACGTCAAAGATGAAGCCTTTAAAAACGAAGGCGCCAATTGATGCAAGCATAATTACTGTGACTGACCTTATTAAATGCCATCTGAGTATCTCGAGATGATCGAGAAATGACATTTCCGCTTCTTCAGTGGTTCCGATTTGTTTGTCCTGCTCCATAGAGCGGCCAAAGATAACTTGAGATTCGCTCTAGCTCAGCTTTTTATGCGTATTCTTTTAGAAAAAAACTACATTCGTAATTGAAATGAAAACACCATTCTCAAAATTTATTTTCGTTGCGTCTTTCGTGCTGCTGTTATTATCAGCCACGCGCTCTGAGAATGATCTTTCATTGTCCTCAAAATCTTCAGCTCAAGTTGATCTTGCTGAGATGAATTCAGAGGAAATTTTGGCGATAGCTGAAAAAAACATCCAAAGACGAAAAGATAAAAGCACTCAGCATGAGGAGGGTACATTTAAGTTTCCAAATGTATTTGACGCTTTGCGTTTTATTTTCTGAGCAATTTCACTATAACCTTGTTATATCTATAAAATTCTATTGAATGGAAGAGCAATTCGCACCTAAGAAATTAGTTATCTATTGGTTGTATTTGGGCATCACAATGGTTCTTGCAATGGTTGTGATAGGCGGAGTTACGAGGCTCACGCATTCAGGCCTTTCAATGACCCATTGGAGTTTTTCAGGTTCCTTACCACCAACGTCTCAGGAAGCTTGGGTCGCTGAGTTTGCAAAATATCAGCAGTCACCAGAATATAAAGAAGTGCATGCTCATTTTGAGGTAGAGGAGTTCAAGTCTATTTACTGGTGGGAATACATCCATCGCATGTTTGGAAGGCTGATTGGATTGGTCTTTATTTTCCCCTTCATCTTTTTTCTTGCTAAGAAATGGATCCCAAGATCAATGTATAAGAACTTTTTTATCATCCTGGGATTAGGCGCATTTCAGGCATTTTTGGGTTGGTTTATGGTAAAAAGCGGATTGGTAGATGTTCCTCGCGTGAGTCATTTTAGATTGGCAGCACATTTGTCCACAGCCTTCATCGCTTGCAGTTATATTTATTGGGTCGCTCTTCGTTACAAGAATCTTCAAGAAGAGAAGACATTGGTTTCTCCATTTCGAAAAACAGTACTCCTAATGACGGGGCTTCTATTTCTTCAAATAGTTTATGGTGCTTTTGTGGCTGGACTGCGAGCAGGATGGATGCACAATACGTGGCCATTAATGGATGGTGATATTATTGCTCCAGCTGCGACCGCCTTAGAACCCTTCCTACAGAATTTTATTAACGGTCGATCAGGAGTTCAGTTCATACATAGAACATTGGGACTTATTGTAGTTGCATATTCAACTTGGATTTTTTATCGCAGCTCTCAGTGGAGCGGTAATCTTCAGAAAAGCGCTAGGTTGGCAACATTGACTGTTTATACTCAGTTTGGTTTGGGAGTGGCAACGCTTTTGATGGAAGTGCCGATTTACATGGGTGTAATCCACCAAGTGTTTGCCCTGATCGTATTACTAACGCATGTTAAGTTTATACACTCGGCTAGCTATCGCTTTGCTGCCAGCTAAGACTTCCAACTAGATGCTGAATGTCTTTCTTTATATAGGAGATTACAGGCGCTAAGCTGTCCTTATTTGGGGAAACATTGAAATAGAGTGCTCCTCTCAAAAAATGAGCGTTGCTGTCGGTCAAAAAAAACTGCATATCAGAAGCAGTTTCTCCAGCAAAATCATATACCAGTCCATAAACACGATCTCGATCGTTTTCTATGAGAATTTCTTGAATTTGCGAAGCCTTTCCAATATGGTTCATGGCCAGTTTTCTGCTTTCCTCGATGTGCTTAGTCAAATTGTCGTTAATGTCCGAATATGTTAAGTGCACGGTTGCCCTATATTTTGGATAATACAAATTATACCAGCAAGTGCTGTCCTGATACCTCGGTTCTAGGGTTATAAAACTTTGCGTTGAGAATTCGAACGAATACGGGCAATTCCAATTTTCTCCTTCGGTTTGTTGATATATAGGCTCTGGTAAATCAATGCGGGCATATGCCTTCGGCTTGGGTGCGAAGTCCTCATCGCATGACGAAAGCATCAAGCACAACATTATAAGAGGGAAGGTCCATTTCATTTGCTTTCCTCCTGAATGGTAACCTTAACGCGTTTTACTCGCCTCTTGTCCGCAGCTTCAATGGTAAACAGGTAATGCTCAAATCTAATACGCTCATTTTTTTGAGGAATCTTTCCTGTTAATTCCAAGATAAAACCGGCCAAACTATCACTATCACCTTTTGCAGCTTCGAATTTTTCACCTGTGATGTCTAACACGCGATACACATCAATCAAGGCTGCTTTTCCCTCGAAAACATAATTGTTCTCGTCAATCTTTGTGTAAATCAATTCTTCATCATCAAACTCATCGCTTATTTCGCCTACTATTTCTTCAATGATATCTTCAAGTGATATTACTCCTGAACTGCCACCATATTCATCGACAACCACAGCCATATGATTTTTGTCGTCTTGAAATTCTCGAAGCAGATCATCTAGTTTTTTGTTTTCAGTTACGAACGAAGGATTTCTTAATAGAGGTTTCCAATCAAAATCATCAGGCGCATGCAGGTGGTTGAGTAAATCTTTGACGTAAAGTATACCCACTACATTATCAAATGAATCTTCGAAAATTGGAATTCTAGAAAAACCATGTTCAACGATCTCGGTTTGAAGTTGTTTGTAGGTGGTTTTCGTATCAAAACAAATAACGTCAATTCTAGGGGTCATTACTTGTCTTACTTCCGTTGATCCAAATTTTACGATCCCGCTCAAAATACGTTTTTCGTCAGCACCTGTTGTATTATCTGTAGTGAGTTCTAGCGCATGGTTGAGCTCATCGGCTGTAATAAAATTACCAGAATCATTTTGCTCCTTGGCGCGTTGATCTATTTTTCGAGTTCCTACGACCAATACCCGTGCAAGAGGATAAAATAGTTTACTCATAAAAGTCAATGCACTGCCCATGATTAGCGCCAATCGCATTGCGTTTTTAGTAGCATAAACTTTCGGAGAAATCTCACCAACCATTAAGATGATTAGCGTTACTGCGACCACTTGAATGATAAAGCCAAGTAATTCACTTCCCTCGAAATTGAACAACATTTTCATCAGAAGCGAAGACAGAATAATGATCGCCACGTTCACCAGGTTATTACCTATGAGAATAGTAGCTAAGAGTGTTTTCGGCTTTTTAAAAAGCTCTAAAACACGCTGAGATGACTTTGATGTGTCTTCTTCTAGTGTTTTTTTATCCTGGGGTGAAAGTGAATAATATGCCACTTCAGAACCGCTAATCAACGCGGAAAGTAAGAGAAGAATCAGCATTATAAATATGCCGATAAGAACATTAAAGTTCCATGGAAGAAGAAGGTCTAAATAAATACTCGAATGCGGTTCGCCAGGGTCCAATGGAATGGTTTTTAATTAGAATGGAAGATCGTCTTCATCTTCATTTGCTTCTGCAGCTTTCGGCTGAGCTTTCTTTGCTTTTGGCTCAGGAGCGCTTTGATCATTTTGGTTACTAGAGGAACCTCCAGAATTGTTTGAATCGCCTCTGCTACCCAACATGGTCATGTTATCACCTTCTATTTCTGTGACATAACGAGTAACGCCATCTTTATCATCATAGCTTCTGGTTCGAAGCCTACCTTCAATATAAACCGAGCTTCCTTTTGTCAAATATTTCTCAGAGATATCTGCCAAACCTCTCCAAAGATTCACAGAATGCCATTCTGTGTTTGTAATGCGCTCACCTTCTTTGTTGGTGTATGTTTCCGAGGTTGCAATTCTAATGCGTGCAACTTTTGCTCCGCTAGTTAAACTTCTAATTTCAGGATCTGCTCCTAAATTTCCAATCAGAATTACTTTGTTTACACTTCCAGCCATATCGTTTCTTCTATTTAAACAAACTTAAAAATTAATGCCTGTTTTCACCTGAAATCAAGTCATGATTTTCAAGATATCGATCAATTAATCTCGGTAAGGCAAACGTATGAAGATCGCTCAACGCAACAAGATTTAATTTTTCATCATTAACATTATCAATTTCTAAATGATAAAAATTGGCGTGGATGTCTTGGTGACTCAACACATGTTTTTTTTCAGAATGGACTTTTAGAAGTGATTTGATGGAAATGGGGAAGGAAGATTCGAGCTGAGATGGAGTTAGAAAATCAACTGAATCATTTTCAATTAAGGGGAATTCAAACAGTCCTCCCCAAATATCGTTCGTTCCTCTTTGAGAAATGATGACTTTACCGTTGTTTATTGCGATGATGTAGTGAAAGTATCGAGCTCTTCTCTTAATTTTTTTGTCTTTCAATGGAATGCCGGAAACAGTTCCATTTGCTCTTGCAAGGCACACTATTGCTAACGGACAAACTTCACAATTTGGATTTTTAGGAACGCACTGCAGCGCTCCAAATTCCATCATTGCCTGATTGTGTTCTGAAGGATTCAATTCATTCAGCAGTTCGTCAGCCAACGCTTGAATTTTCTTTAATGTAGCGCTTTGGTTGACGGACTCAGAAATTCCAAATAACCTCGTAATTACTCGAATTACGTTGCCGTCAACAACCGCATGAGGCTGATTATATGCGATGGAAGAAATGGCAGCGGCCGTGTAGGAGCCCACTCCTTTTAATTTTAGAATGTCATCATAGGTAGAAGGAAACTTGCCTTCAAATTCATTCATCACTTGGTTTGCGGCAAAATGCAGATTGCGAGCTCGGCTGTAGTAGCCTAATCCTTGCCACAATTTCAGCACTTCATCAAGGTCAGCTTTTGCTAAACCTTCAATGTTCGGATAAGCTTCGGCAAATTTGTTGAAATATGAAAGGCCTTGTTCTACACGAGTTTGTTGGAGTATTATTTCAGATAGCCAAACAAAATATGGTTGGGGCTCTGATCGCCAAGGAAGGGTGCGCTTATGCTTCTGATACCATTTGCTAAGCTCATTGCGCATTACTTCAATCATTCAGCGAAAATACTTTTCGAATGGCTTTCGGAGTATTAAAATGATTCTATCTTTGCAGCCCGTTTTTAGAAATAGGTAAATTCACTGAATATCAAAAGTTTATAATTAGGAATAAAAATGACGAAGGCTGAAATTGTATCGGAGATTGCGGATAAGACAGGTGTAGACAAGATGGAAGTTTTAACTACGGTAGAGGCTTTTATGAATAGTGTGAAGAATTCTCTTGCACGTGGTGAGAATGTTTACCTGAGAGGTTTTGGAAGTTTTATCGTAAAAGAGAGAGCTGAAAAGACAGGAAGAAATATTTCTAAGAACACTACCATAATTATCCCGGCACACAATATTCCTTCATTCAAGCCAGCAAAGACATTTGTTGACAAGGTGAAGAAGAATGTGAAGGTGAAGTAATTGAAAGTCGTTTAATAGCTTGAAAAAGCAACACTACATAACTGTAGGAGCGACATTAGTGTTGATCGTTCTTTTATTTTTTGCCCCTCGGCACTCGGGAGGTATGTTGACTTCGGCTGAAGAAATGTCGGAGAATAATGAACCGCCCTCGGTAGAGAATCAAATTGATTCAGCACTGGCCATGATTGGCAGTGAAGCACCGATGCAAGGAATTCTGTTTTTAAGACAGATTGCAGAGGAGAATCCTTCTAATTTCAGAGCGCAGCTCAATTTGGGAAGGTTTTCAGCTCAAACAGGGCAGTGGGAGAAAGTTGTTGAACGTTTTGAAAAAGTTCAAAGCATAGATGCAGAATTTGCAGAATCGAATTATTGGCTTGGTCTTGCTAAGTTTAATTTAGCTCGTTCTGCAGAGGCAAAAGCTCACTTTGAAGCGTTTTTAGATAGTGAAAAAGATAATGAAGAGCTCAGGAATGAGGCTCAAATAATGTTGAATCAAATACCATAATATTATGCCAAGCGGTAAGAAAAGAAAGAGACATAAGATGGCGACACACAAGCGTAAGAAGCGCTTAAGAAAGAATCGTCACAAGAAGAAGAAGTAATTTCTCCTTCACATTTGTGACCCCGGTATAATTTAAAATATTTTAAAGTGAGTGATAAAAGCAAAGAATTGATCATTCGCTCCGGGGATGGTGAAGTAAATATTGCTCTTCTAGAGGATAAAGGCTTAGTTGAATATCACAACGAAAAACTTGATAAAGGTTTTAACGTTGGTGATTTATTTTTAGGTAGAATTAAGAGAATTGTACCAGGATTAAATGCGGCCTTTGTTGATGTAGGATACGAGAAAGATGCGTTCCTACACTACCACGATTTAGGCCCTCAGGCCTCATCGTTACAGAAGTATATTTCTGAAGGAATAACCGGCAAGCGAAAGAATGGAGATCTAACGGATTTCACGCTTGAAGCGGACATTGACAAGAACGGCAAGATGGATCAGGTTGTAAAGCCTAATCGCTATATGCTAGTTCAAATTGCTAAAGAACCTATATCCACAAAAGGACCTCGCTTAACTTGCGAGATCAGTATTGCTGGAAGGTTTGTAGTGTTGGTTCCTTTTGGAGATAAAATTTCTGTTTCTCAGAAGATCAAGAAGCGTGAAGAGCGCGACCGTCTCAGGAGGTTGATATCAAGTATCAAACCCAAGAATTGTGGGGTAATTGTTCGCACTGTTGCTGAAGGGCAAAAGGTAGCCGAGCTAGATGCTGATTTGCGTAATCTTACGCAACGTTGGGAAGAGGCATTTCAAAGTTTCACCTCATCCAAACCTCCTAAGAAAGTCTTGAGCGAAATCGACAGAACAAATGTGCTTTTGCGCGATTTGTTGAGTCCTTCGTTCAATCAAATTGTTACAGACGATGCTGTTTTACATAGTGATATCTGTAATTACTTAAAAACCATCTCTCCCGAGAGTGAAAAGATTGTAAAACTCCATAAGGCCAAAACGGACATTATGGAGCATTTTGGAATCGAAAAGCAGATTAAAAGTCTTTTCGGTAAACATGTTACCATGAAAACTGGTGCATACTTGGTCATTGAGCATACTGAAGCCATGCACGTTATTGACGTGAACAGCGGGAATACTGCCAAAGGCGAAGCCAACCAAGAGTCGAGCGCCATTAAGGTGAATATTGAAGCGGCAGAAGAAGTTGCGCGTCAATTGCGTTTAAGAGATATGGGTGGGCTTGTTGTTATCGATTTTATCGATATGCGAAGTTCTGAAAACCGAAAAAACCTCTTGAACAAATTACGTGAGTTCATGAGTGCTGACCGTGCCAAGCATCAAGTGCTTCCAGTAAGCAGATTTGGTCTAGTTGAGATCACGCGACAACGTGTGCGTCCTGAAATGGCTATTAAAACGGCTGAGGTTTGTCCAACTTGTCATGGTACAGGTGAGGTTCAAGCAGCCATTACAATCATTGATGAGATTGAAATGAATTTGAAAGCCTTGTTTGAGGAGCATAAAGATGCTGTCATTACGTTGGCTGCCCATCCTTTTGTAGCCGCATACCTTAAAAAGAACATGTATGGCTATCAGCGTAATTGGTTTAAAAGCTATAAGCGTTGGGTTCCAGTGGAAGCTAAGAACGCCCTTACGATGCTCGATTATGAGTTTTTAGATAAGGAAGGAAAAGAGATACTATTCTAAAAAAAAGGCCTCGCATTAGCGGGGCTTTTTTTAATGAAAGCTTCAGCCAATTATTTCTTACGATACATAACTTCGCTTTGTGTCCTTTCCTCAAAAGAAGATATCCGTTGACGAAGCCATCATCAAGGTTAGAACCTTTTGCAACTATCGAGATCGTTGCCATAAAGAGGTAAAGGATAAATTATATGGCCTTGGACTTTGGAAAAACGAAGTAGATCAGGTCATGATGCAAATGATGGATGAAGACCTGCTCAATGAAGAGCGCTATGCTCGAAGTTTTGCTCGAGGTTATTTCCGAACCAAAAGATGGGGGAAGATAAAAATCAGGTATGAGCTTCAGTCCAAACAAATACACAGCAGATTGATTCAAACGGCTCTCACGGAGATCGATGAAGATGAATATCAGCAGACCATAAAGCATTTAATTCAAAAGAAACTCGGTCTCTTGAAAGGCGAGAAGTCGATGAGTAAAAAGCAGAAGGTGGTAAATTACCTTATGCAGAAAGGCTATCAATTCGGTGATTTTAAACGAGAACTTTCTGAAGCGTTAAATGAAAAACCTTGAGTCCTAATTTACTAAGAATAGAGGCAGTAGGCAAAGCAGAAAGTCGAAGCCAAAAAGTACATTTGCCATATGACAACGATAGATGATATCAAAGAGGTGGATGAGCGTTTGAAATCGCTGAAATCTTATTTGGATATCGACCACAAGCGCGCTCAAATTGAGGATGAAGAGCAACAAACTCAAGATCCTGGGTTTTGGGATGACCCAAAAGCGGCAGAACTCGTATTGAAGCAAATCAACAAAAAGAAGGTTTGGACAAAATCTTTTGATGCATTGGTTCTAGCTCAAGAAGACTTGAAGGTTTTTTTCGAATTTCTGAAAGAAGGAGAGGCGGAGCAGTCTGAGGTAGATGCTCAATATGAGAAGTTAAAGAAGCTCTTGGAAGATTTGGAAATGAAGAATCTCTTAGGTGCTGAAGAAGATAGTTTAGAGGCTGTCTTGCAAATTACGGCTGGCGCTGGCGGCACTGAAAGTTGTGACTGGGCTTCAATGCTCATGCGTATGTACATGATGTGGGGCGAAAAAAATGGTTATAAAATCTCAGAGCTCAACTATCAAGAAGGTGATGTAGCGGGAGTGAAAACCGTGACCCTTCAATTTACGGGTGAGTTTGCCTTCGGATATTTAAAAGGAGAGAACGGTGTGCATCGTTTGGTGCGTATTTCACCTTTTGATTCTAATGCCAAGCGGCATACTTCGTTTGTTTCCGTTTATGTTTATCCTTTGGTTGATGACAGCATTGAGATTGAAGTGAATGCATCTGATATTGATTGGGATACATTTAGGTCGGGTGGAGCAGGTGGACAGAACGTAAACAAGGTTGAAACGGGCGTGCGTTTAAAGCACAGACCATCTGGAATTATTATTGAGAACACAGAGTCACGATCTCAGCATCAAAACCGAGAAAAGGCCATTCAATTATTGAAATCTCGTTTATATGAAATGGAATTGGAAGCTAAGCGTGCGAAGCAGGCAGAGATTGAAGCCAATAAGATGAAAATAGAGTGGGGAAGCCAAATCAGAAACTACGTTTTACATCCATACAAAATGGTGAAAGATGTACGCACCGGAGCTGAGACATCGGATGCCGACTCAGTATTAAACGGAGATTTAGATAGATTTCTTGAAGCCTTCTTAATGTGGAGCGCTGGTAAGCTGACCGAAGAAGGCAAACAATAAAGAAGATGTGTTACCCTTCTTCCGTTGTTTCTTCTTCTTTTTTATTGAAAAGTCCAGGCATTAAGCTGTTTAAGCCGCCCATCACAGACCAATAACCTAAGAATCCAACCAAAAAGATAAGGATCCAAAAAGCCATCAAAAAGAAGAAAAGAAAAATAAAGAAGCCAATATATTCGCCCATGGCATTTTACATTTGGCAGCGAATATAAAGCATAGGTCTAATTTATTCGAAAGAAATAAAAACAAAGATTTCATCAATAACCGTGAATCGTTTAAAATCAACATCATATGGATTATAGAATTGAAAAAGACACGATGGGCGAAGTAAAAGTGCCCGCAGATAAGTATTGGGGAGCTCAAACCGAACGCTCAAGAAATAATTTTAAAATTGGCCCCGAGGCAAGCATGCCGCTAGAAGTGGTGCAAGGCTTTGCTTACTTGAAGAAAGCAGCGGCTCATGCCAATTGTGAATTGGGAGTTTTGGCAGTAGAAAAGCGCGATTTGATCTCCAAGGTATGTGATGAAATTCTTGAAGGAAAGCTGAATGATCAGTTTCCGTTGGTGATTTGGCAAACCGGTTCAGGAACACAATCAAACATGAATGTAAACGAGGTGGTTTCCAATAGAGCCCATGTGATTGTTGGTGGGAAATTGGGAGAAGGGCATTCAACGATTCACCCAAATGATGATGTCAACAAGAGTCAAAGCTCAAACGATACATATCCTACAGGAATGCACATAGCATCCTATAAAATGGTGGTTGAAACAACCATTCCCGGGGTAGAGCAACTGCGCGATACGTTGGAAAAGAAGTCAAAAGAATTCATGAATATCGTTAAGATTGGACGTACTCACCTAATGGATGCAACGCCACTCACTGTTGGACAAGAACTTTCAGGATATGTTTCACAATTGAATCATGGTCTGAAGGCATTAAGAAACACATTGGATCACCTTTCTGAAATAGCGCTTGGCGGAACGGCTGTTGGAACAGGAATCAATACGCCAGAAGGATATTCTGACTTGGTAGCAGAAAAGATTGCAGGTTTTACAGGACACCCTTTTCGAAGTGCTGAAAATAAATTTGAGGCTTTAGCTGCTCATGATGCACTGGTTGAAACACATGGTGCTTTGAAGCAAATGGCTGTAAGCTTGATGAAGATCGCGAACGATGTTCGTTTGTTGGCAAGTGGTCCTCGCTGTGGAATTGGTGAGTTGATTATTCCTTCAAATGAACCAGGATCGAGTATCATGCCTGGAAAGGTAAACCCTACCCAAGCAGAAGCCTTGACAATGGTTTGCGCTCAAGTAATGGGCAACGATGTAGCTGTGAGTATAGGAGGTTCAAACGGTCATTTTGAGTTGAATGTGTTTAAACCAATGATGGCTTTCAATGTGCTGATGAGCGCTCGATTAATCGGGGAAGCTTGTAAATCATTTGATGAGCATTGTGCAGTTGGTATTGAGCCAAACCATGCGCGGATCAAGCAAAACCTTGATAATTCGTTGATGTTAGTAACAGCATTGAACACCAAGATTGGTTACGAAAAGGCTGCGAAAATCGCCAAAACGGCCCACGAAAATGGAACCACGCTGAAAGAAGAGTCAGTGAATTTAGGATACCTTACAGCAGAAGAATTTGATCAATGGGTTGATCCATCAAAAATGATTGGAAGCTTAAGCTAAGGAATAATTAAGAGTTAGAAGAGGCCAAGTTCAAAATCATGAGCTTGGCTTTTTTTATATGAATTTGTTCAGTTTGCTTTCCTTCAAGTCCTGAACGAATTGCTTTATTTTTTGCTCTTCTTCTTTTTGGCAAATGAGCAAAACATCATCTGTATCAATCACGATGTAGTTTGACAAACCCTGAACTACAGCCAGCTTTTCATTAGGAAGCATGATGATAGACTGATTGGTATCGTAGATTTTAATATTACCATTTACCAGAACATTTGACTTTTCATCTTTCTCCATTTGTTCATAAAGCGATCCCCAAGTGCCAAGATCAGACCAGCCAAAATCACCTAAAACGACATCTACATTAGCGGCTTTTTCCATGATACCATAGTCAATAGAAATGTTTTGGCATTCACCGTAGATGGATTTAATGGCAGAAGCCTCTGCATCGGAATTGAAATCATCAATTTTCTCGTTGAATAGTTCAGCTAGCCCTGGCATCATTTCTTGAAAAGCCTTTACAATGGCTGATACTTTCCAAACAAACATTCCGCTATTCCAATAAAAATCACCACTCTGAAGAAACTGAAGTGCCAATTCAACACTCGGTTTCTCCGTAAAGGTTTTTACCTTTTTGACCTGATCATTTTCATAATCCGTATCGCGATGAAATTGAATATAGCCATAGCCAGAATCCGGTCTACTTGGTTTGATACCAATGGTCACGAGATTTTCGCTTTCATAAGCGTGATCAATTGCTACATTAAGTGTATCAATGAAGGTTTTCTCTTTTAAGATGATGTGATCTGCTGGTGAAATCACCATTACAGCATCAGGGTTTTTCTTGTACAACTTATACGCTGCATAAGCAATACATGGCGCAGTGTTTTTGCGCGATGGCTCACTTAGGATCTGCGCGTCAGAGAGTTCAGTAAGATGTTCTTTGGTCAAGTTGACATAATCGTCAGAAGTGACGATCATGAATTGATCTGGCGTTGAAATCGCCTTTAATCGATCATAGGTGAGTTGGATCAATGATGATCCTGTTCCCATGATATCTAAATACTGTTTTGGGGAGCTTTGTCTACTCATAGGCCAGAATCTACTTCCAATTCCACCCGCCATTATCACACAATAAACGTCTTTCATATTTTTCTTAATCAAGCAGCGAAAGTAACGCACTAGTCACTTTCTAATTTGAAGCTAAGGTTAGCTTTTAATTCATTTCTACATTAATAACCTCTGCCTCACCATGCACCAAATACCATTTTTTAGAATTCAGCTCTTGGCATTTATAGCGTGTGCGCTTTAATTCACCTCGCTCAAACCTCATTCCATTCGATAGTAAGAAATGTGCTCCGAGAGGTAATTCTTTTAATCTAGATTTTGGTTCATCATCGTATTGTCTCAAAGCATCTAAAAGAGTGGCGTCAGAACATGATGCAGCTTTAGGGTTGTTGATGTGCTTGCGCAAAGCAGGGTGCAATTCAGATGGGAAAGCCCCCGTTTCAATGACTTCTGTGAGTAGTTTGGAATAAATCCGTTTCCAGTTTTGACCATGCGCCTCTCTTAAAGTCTTACGTTCACTAAAATCTTTCAGGTGCGCTATTTCGTGGGTTAAGGTGATTAGAAAGGAAAAGGGATTAAGGTTTCCGTTCACCGAAATAATTGCGGGCTCTTGTTTCCCTTTTACCCTGAAGTCTCCAAGTTTTGAGCGTCTAGGCTTTGTGATTTTTAATCGGATGTTATGAGGTCCTAGCCAAGAATAAACCAAGTCAATGGCTTCTTCAGGCATATATGAGCTCATTTTCTTTAAGAAAAGTTCTTTACTCATTTGGGAGAGCAGCTGCCGCCAATTCTGTTTGTGGCTGTAAATTCGATGATCCCCAATGTGGACAATCACAATCTTTTTTGCCTTTGAAAACTGCGCAAGAACTCAACGTGAGAATAGTGCAAAAGAAAATGGAAGTTTTTACAAAACGCATCGTTCAAAGCTAGTGAATTGATTCATGAAGTAAGCACTGAAATAGCGTTACATTTGTCGCGATGGCATCTTTTTTATTCCATTTAGGGCAATACTTCATACTGATGTGGAGGGTTTTTAGTAAACCCGAGAAAATGTCAATCTATCGCAAACGTTTGTTTGACGAAATGGTGTCATTGGGATTGGCATCATTGGGAATTATAATGGTGATCTCATTATTCATGGGAGCCGTTATTACCATTCAAACTGCTGCGAATATTGATAGTGCATTTATTCCAAGTTATACAATTGGATTCACAACGCGTCAATCAACTATTTTAGAGTTTAGTCCTACAATTATGGCACTAATTCTTGCTGGAAAAGTTGGCTCTAATATCGCCTCTGAAATAGGATTGATGAGAGTTACGGAACAAATTGATGCACTAGAGATAATGGGGGTTAATTCAAGTTCCTTCTTAATTCTTCCTAAGATAATAGCGTCCGTAATTATTAACCCTTTTTTAGTCATTATTTCGATGTTCGTTTCAATTGGTGGGGGATATATGATTGCAATGTTTACTGATATAGTTAGCGTTTCGGACTATGTTTATGGCATACAGTTGGATTTCCGTCCATACCATGTGGTTTATGCACTTTCTAAAGCTGCGGTATTTGCGTTCATATTTACTTCGGTTCCTGCCTATCAAGGCTATTTTGCCGCGGGTAGTGCCCTTGAAGTGGGCAAGGCTAGCACCAGAGGGGTTGTGCAAAGCTCGATCATCATATTAGTAGCTAATTATTTAATTACTCAACTATTCTTGATATGATAGAGGTTGTTGGGTTGAATAAGTCATTTGGTGACAAACATGTATTGAAAGACATTTCAGCCGTGTTTGAGACCGGAAAAACTAGTTTAATCATTGGTGCGAGTGGAAGTGGCAAAAGTACCTTAGCGCGCTGTTTAGTGGGCTTAATCACTCCAGAGAGCGGTCGCATGCTTTATGACGGAAGAGACTTTCTAGAATTAAGCAATAAAGAGAAGAAAGAGCTTCGAACTGAAATTGGTTTTCTTTTTCAAGGAAGCGCTTTGTTTGATTTTATGACCGTAGAGGAGAACATTCGATTCCCGCTCGATATGCTTACCAACCTCACCAAGAAAGAAAAGCAAATGCGTGTTGATGAGGTGTTAGAGCGCGTAGAAATGCCAACTTCACACAAGCTATTTCCTTCCGAGTTAAGTGGTGGCATGAAAAAGAGGGTAGGAATTGCGAGGGCAATTTCTCCACAACCGAAGTATTTATTTTGTGACGAACCTAATTCAGGTCTGGATCCTCAAACCTCCATTGTAATTGACAACTTGATTCATGAGATTACTGTCGAGTATAATATAACCACATTGGTTATTTCTCATGACATGAATAGTGTGATGGAGATTGGAGAATACATCCTATTCATTCATAAAGGCGATAAATGGTGGGAAGGCGATAATCAGAAGATTCTGAAAACGGATAATGAGGAATTACTATCCTTCGTTAATGCATCCGGATTTTTGACCAATAAAAAAGCCGACTTGTAAAGGCCGGCTTTAAATTATCTGAAGATTTACTTTTTAGTCTCTTTTTCTGAAGTCGTTAATAATATTCACGACACCTCTAGTTTCTTGGTATGCATCCTTATCGGTATATAAGACTAATCGGTATGCATAGCCGCCCATTGGCAATCTCTTTCCTTTGTAAACACCGTCCCAAACGAAACTCTTGTCAGCAGTTGAGTAGATTGTGTTACCCCAACGGTCGTAAACCTCTAATCGCATTTCTCTAATTCCAGTGCTTTCAATGCTCCAAACATCATTTATTCCATCATTATTTGGTGTAAAACCTGTAGGAATGTATAAGTTGAATTTTGGAGATACTATTACTGTTGCCTCATCTTTACAACCAAACTCATCAATTGTAGTTAACGTTGTTTTGTAAGGCTCTCCATCAGGGTAAGCTAAAATTGGTGACTCCTCGAAAGATTCGAGGCTTGCTTTTTCAGATTCCCAAATAAACCCGATCAACTCAGAAGTTCCTGTTGAACGATTTGTAAATTCTACATCATAATCATTGAGATATTCCCAATCAAAATCTGCTTCTACTTGAGATACATCAACGAAAACACTTTTTCTAATAACCGTATCACAGAAGTCTGTCAATCTCATTTCAAAGGTTGTCGGTTCTTTAGGAGAAATAAGGGTTTTTGCTGAGTTTGAACCATTACTCCATTCAAAAGTATAAGGTTCGGCTCCATCAATAGCTTCAGCACTTAAAACTATCTCATCACCATAGCAAATGATCGTATCATTAGGAAGCTCTAAATCTAAATCACTTTTTTCAGCGATTACACCGAATACTGTTTTTGAAATTGTATCTACCCTGCACCCATCAGTAAGCCATAATGTAAACGGGGTGTCTTCAAAAATGATTTCTTGAGTAATATCGCCTATAGTTTCAAAGTTGTCCCAGCTGAACGTATAACCCCAACCATATCCACCTTCAGGAACGCCAGGTCCAAAATGCACTTTTACGTTTTCACATGGAACAGTATCATTCACAATACCGTGAATTTTAAGTGGCACTGCAACTGGCATATAAACAGTTACTGAATCTACATAATCTACTAAGTCACATATATCGTTTACTGTCACGGTGTATGTTGTTGTGACCATTGGATTTACAAAAGTTGCAGAATCAACAGACCCGGTACTCCAATTAAATGTATACGGCTCATAACCACCACTCGTGCTGACTTTCATAAAAGCGGTATCTCCAGGACAATCAAAGGTGGATTCTAGAATGTCTCTTGTTAAAGTAATTACTGGATCGTTTTCAGTGTAAAGATGAAAGGTGTGCGTCACTGTTTCTTGTGTGCAACCTCTTGTTATTGTGACCGTGTAAACAGTATCTACTGTCGAAAAAACAGTGATCGTAGAGTTTGTTGAGCCGTTGCTCCATAGATAGGAAATATCTCCATGCCATATGCCGTCATTAAACATGACTGATACTCCCATGGTCACAGGTGGATCAATACAAGATATAGTTTGATTATCTCCGAACTTTACAGAAGACCAAGGCACATTGAATACGCCAACATTTACAAAGTCGACTTCGGTTTGTGAAGCACAACCATCAACTACGGTAACAACATATGAAGAAGTGATAGCAGGAAGCACATTCTGTGTGCTATCGGTGACACCATTGCTCCAATTAAAAACAAATGGCGGAAGTCCTTGAGAGACTTGAACGCCTATGAATGCAGGCCCATCATTACAATCGAGCGTTACATCGCCAAAGGCATTGATCATTAAGTCCGGTTGATCCAGAATGTTTAGCTTGATAGTATCACCTCCGTAACAACTCAACTGAATACTATCTGTGATAGCAATGACTAAACTTTCGATTCCTTCATTGAGATTGTCAAATAACACGTCAAACGTGATTGAATCAGTTTCAACACCAGCTCCGAAGTACAATTCGCACTCCCAATGGTTTGTTGTAGTATTGAAAAAGCATGGGTCTCCTGCAGAGTTTATAATGTCTGTATAGTCAATGCCCATTTGCGCTACACCATACACTTCATAGCTTAAAGAATCTGCAGATAAAACGGAGTCATTTCGGGTGAAGAAAATTGTAACATCTCCACAACCTTCATATAGTGCGGTATCCGCTCCATAAGGATTATATGATGGCTCAGGAGAAACAATTAATCCAACAGATTCAAAACTACTTCCTTCTAAAAAGACGCCAGTATCAAGAATCCCATCTGTTCCATCTGCAACTCCCAGTTTCATATGGAAAGTATCACAGGCTTGAACAAGCAGGACCGCTGTCATCACGTCCGTGTATCCGTTAAAGGCAAGTAATGCCCCGCCAGTATTATAATATTGACCATTTAAACCTGGATGAATGGTGCTAATGGTTATCGGCAGCGCAGGAGCTGTATTCGGAACGCTGGCTACATTAACCGCGTTATTTGAAAAAGGACCAGATATTCCAGGGCCTGATAAAAAGAATCCGAATACATCGTTATACTGAGTGTTTATCCAAGTTAAATATTCATCTGATCCAAATACATAGTTGAATTCAACCGTATCACTTGTTGGAACAAAATCAAACTCAATTAAAGCAGCATCTTGAACGCTGTTTACACTAAATCCTGCACCAATTAATGCCGGCACACTTTGAGCTACAGCAAGCAGATCTACGTCTCCACCACCTTGATTTCCTCCAACAGGAATATTGGTGGATGCCGTAGGCCCCGTAGAGGTCATGATATTTGATACATTTCCTGAAGACATTGTCACCCCACTATCAATGCCGATAGCGTTCATTCCATTGTAGAAATAGCCCCGTTGACCAACAGTTCCATAGGATGTAATGTTGTATCCGGATACTCCACTTCCCATCAAAACGCTATTTACAAGATAAGTGGCGGTATTATAAGGGGCCGCAGATGTTGTGACAATTGGCTGAGCATGAATAGTCACATTCAGCAATAGAAGCAAGGATAAAAGTAAAAGTGTGGAAGTTTTTTTCATGTTATTCAACCGTAAAGGCAGATATAGTTCCTCTTTTTTCTAATTGTTTTCCAGAGATAGTTGTTGCTTTCAAAATGTAGGCAAAACTAGAAAGAGTTTGGCTTTCTTCATCATGCAATCCATACCATCTAAAATACTGGTCGTTTGAATGATAGATAAGTTGCCCCCAACGGTCAAATATCTTGATGTTAAATGTTTTCAGTTCTTCCTCAAACCTTACACTGAAATAATCATTAAGTCCATCTCCATTTGGCGAAAAGGCTGTTGGCACATCCATACCATCTCTTAATACAATGGTCCTCGTTGAGCGGCTTGTGCAACCTTCCTCGTCTGTTACAACTAATTCCACTTCATTTTCAACGCCCGTTGGTAAGTCAATATTAGGATTTGATTCATGGCTGATTTCCGTTCCATTGACCAACCATTTTATATCTCCCTCTATTTCTGTGTCGTCAGCGGCCAATTGAACTTTTCCATCAAATTGGTACAGGTCAAAGCTGAAGTTTGCATTTATATCTTTCGTTTTGATATGCTTTTTTATTGGATGCATCTCTCCGCATTGATCAAGAAATTGCAATTCGTAGATTTCTTCTTTTTTAACTTCCTCTGAAAAGGAAGCATGCATAGTGCCATCTCTCCAATAGTAAAGCCCATCGTTAAGACTGGTTACATCAACTTCAGATCCCTCGCAAACTAGTTGATCTTCGCATGTTGGTAATTCGATTTCATTTTTGACGAGACTGAATTCACTTTCATAATGCTGGATTCCGCATGCATCAGTGATGGTAAATGGGATCTTTAAGCCTTCATTAGGCGTGGTTTTCAAGAGAGTATTTTCACTAGCCCATTCATCAAACGAGAAACGGTAACCATATCCAACGCCACCTTTCACTCTTTTCAAATCTGGCGATAGAGAAAGCTCCTCATCATCACAAGTGAATGCGACATCAATATTTGGCATACTCAATTCATCATGATCTGCAAAAACTACAATCATTTCTGTAGTAACTTGAGTTCCACAATGATCAGTGATGGTTACTGTGTATGTTTCACTTGAAACTGGATTGACCACAGGATTTGATAACGTAGAGCCATTGCTCCAGACGTATGAATAAGGGGCGTAACCTCCTGTTTTTGAGATTGATAATTCTATATCTTCGCCAGCACAAGTAAATTTGTCAATTTCAATATCGGAACTCGAAACCCGAATTGGAGAATTAAATACCTTGACTTCAATTGACTCAATACTATTGAAATTGAGCGAAGAATTGATGATTGTCACCGTATAGGTTTCTGTGGCTTCGGGTTTTACCAGAAGTATGGAATCACTGGAGCCACTGCTCCATAAGTAACTAAAACTTGGAATCCAATTTTCTATTTCTATACCGATCTGCACTGAATCGGATGTGCAGTTTATAGTTTGGTGCTGTCCAATAGCAGTAATGCGAACATTACTTGGCGCATCTCCTTGGGATATTGCGCAAATTGGAAGTAAGAAACAAAACAGCCAAATTGTAAATCTTAAATTCATAATGATGATATTTAAACTGTCAGCAAGCCTAACTTACAAGTTTAAGCAAAATCATCAATTTTATAGGTCATTTTGATTGGTTTGCCTACTCTTTTTTGCAATTAATAGAGATGTGATGAGCCATTTTGCATCCTTTATATTTGTGGTTTGAAACGAGAAAAATAGAATATCAAATACGATGGAAAGAAGTCAAATATTAAATTATATAGATCTGAACAAGGATAGATTCATAGAGGAGCTTTTTGATCTTTTACGAATCCCTTCTGTAAGCGCAGATCCAGCTTATCAAGAAGATGTTCAAAAATGTGCTGAGGTAGTCAAGCAAAGTTTGATAGCTGCAGGAGCTGATTTTGCAGAAGTGAATCAAACAGCAGGTCATCCTATCGTTTATGCAGAGCGCATTATTGATCCAAATAAGCCTACTGTATTGGTTTATGGTCATTATGATGTACAACCTGCTGACCCAGTTGATTTGTGGGATTCACCCCCATTTGAGCCTGTAGTGAAGGATGGAAATATTTATGCCAGAGGCTCAGCGGATGATAAAGGCCAGGTATACATGCACGTGAAGGCATTTGAGATTATGGAGAAATCAGGAATGTTGCCATGTAACATTAAGTTCATGATTGAAGGCGAGGAAGAAGTTGGTTCTCAAAACCTTGCGATATTCGTGAAGGAGAATAAAGAAAAATTAAAAGCTGATGTTATCTTAGTAAGCGATACATCAATTATTGCTAATGATACTCCATCAATCACTGTTGGATTGAGAGGTTTGTCATATGTAGAGGTTGAAGTTTCAGGGCCGAATAAAGATTTGCATTCTGGAGTTTATGGCGGAGCGGTTGCTAACCCAGTGAATGTGCTCTGTGAGATGATCGCTTCTTTGAAAGATGAAAATGATCACATTACAATTGATGGCTTCTACTCCGATGTGGCTGAGGTTACCATGGAAGAAAGAACTGAAATGGCAAAAGCTCCATTTGACATTGAAGACTTTAAAACTGGACTTGGAATTAGTGAAACAAGATCAGAAAATGGATATTCTCCTATGGAAGGTTCGTCCATTAGACCAACTCTTGATGTGAATGGTATTTGGGGTGGTTACATAGGCAAGGGTGCCAAGACTGTACTTCCTTCAAAAGCCTTTGCGAAGATTTCAATGAGACTTGTTCCTTATCAGGATCCTCATAAGATTACAGCTCTATTTGAGAAGCATTTCCTGAGTATTGCTCCTAAGTCTGTAAATGTTAAGGTAACTCCTCACCACGGAGGTGACCCTATTGTGATTCCAACTGATTTTCCCGGTTACATTGCGGCTTCTAAAGCCATGGAGGAATCATTTGGAAAGAAGCCAATTCCTGAAAGAGGTGGAGGAAGTATTCCTATAGTGGCTTTGTTCGAGAAAGAGTTGGGGTTAAAGTCTATCCTGATGGGATTTGGATTGAATTCGGATGATATTCACTCACCAAATGAACACTATGGGGTTTTCAACTACCTCAAAGGCATCGAAACAATACCATTGTTTTATAAATATTTTACAGAAGAAGATTAACGTAACAAAGTGAAAGAGCCTTGATAAGAGGCTTTTTCACTTTTATAATCTTCCACTTCGACTACGTAGAAATAAGTACCTGAAGATGCTTTTTGACCTCTGATTTTACCGTCCCAGCACGTTGCGCTGTTGTCAGATTGGAATACTCTAAAGCCCCATCTATCAAACATGGATATTTGATAAGCTATAATATTCTGAAGATCAACGCATAACTCATCATTGATTCCATCTCCGTTTGGAGAAAATACATTTGGACTAAACACCAATCCTGGGCAATTATCATTTAATTGGATAGAGTCCTGCTGAAGACAACCATTACTATCAATGATGTCGACAAAATAAACTCCGGCTTGTCGGGCGTCAATTTCAGTGCTAATTTCTCCTGTGGACCAAGAGACGGATTCCGAGTTTGAAGAAATAGAAAGGGTCAAAGCTTTGCCTTCACAAATGGATTTGTCTGTAACCTCATTAATGGTGATAGAAGGTCTCAGCTCGAGTATTCTTTTAATTTCTAATGTTGAACAACGATTGCTCGCATTCAGATTATATGAGCCAATACTTGCAGAGATAGTCGGAGTGTTTTGCCCCGTAGACCATTCATAACGCCAAGGAAAGGATTGATCTGAATCACCAAATTCAATACTAGTTTCTTCATTGCATAGAACGGTGTCACCACCAATGCTCAAGACATAATTGCTGTCCCATTGCATTACATTAATTGTATCTAACAGTGCACCGCAAGTGTTTGATACAACATAAGAATATGTGCCGGGAGATGTGATTTCTATCGTTGGGCTAGTCAATGTCGTTGACCATAACACTGTGGAGGTGTCCGTTGTAGCAGTCAAATTAATTGTATCAAAATCATCACAGAGAAGAGTAATGTCCACTAAAGAGGATTCTAAAAAATTATCGAAAAAAACATTAATGGTATCGCTGACCGTATCGCATACATTTCCGACCCTTACCCAATAGGTTCCCGCCTGATTAATTAATTTAATTCCCAAAGAGGATCCATCGCTCCAATCATAGGTTGCGTTTTCGAATGTTACGTTTAATACTAATTCTTCAGAAATGCATAACGTAGTGTCGTCAGGGAATTCCAAAACAGGTTGTGCCGATTGGTTTAATTCCACATTTATTGTATCAATGGTAGTTCCGCATGAATTTGAAGCTGCTAACCAGTAACTTCCAGTAGAGGTTACGTTAAAAGTCGTGTCGTGACTTCCGTCTATCCAAGTGTAATATGCATTAGGCAAGTCAGGATCTATTACAAAGTTCGCATTTGAGCAAACCAATGTATCCTCCCCGAGAGAAAATTGAGGTGGATTATTGATGAGAATAACATCAATGGAATCGCGCCAAACACAGCTTTGATATGAAATATCAGCCCAATATGTGCCTGCAGAGGTTACAGGCAGAGTATTATTGGTGGAGCCATCGTTCCATTCTATGCATGCATTGTTCCAAGAAGCATCCAACGCAATAGGTTGGCCATTGCAAATCGTAGTATCGTTGCCGATGAGGTTGTACTCGACATCCCAAATAATAACATTGCGCGAAAAGGTGTCTACAGAATTTCCTCTGAAAGCATATAAGAATACCAAGAAAGTATCTGGTGCGCTAAATACATGACCAGTATTGATTGAATTGCTCGTATTTGATCCGCTCAATGGGTCTCCAAAATTCCAATTGACGCTGTCTAAAGCTAGCGTATCTTCTGGTGTAAACTTTGTAGTGTCAAATTCACAATTGGATCCAAACTCATAGGTTATGCCATCACTTAAGAAGCTAGAGACAAAGTTGATCCCTCCACCAGTAATATTATTAATGGTTTGAATGTGTTGATCCTCAAAACCGCAGTCTGGGCACATTCTGTCAGGCTGAGTAAATGCCCCAACGGTATCAATATTAGGTATGTATGTATTTACGGGAAAAAAATAAACCTTCTTGTCAGGACCTAATTGTAAATCGGCATAAGGTTTAAATTCATTGCCATTAGAAACGATCTGCTCACTTGCCAATAAACAATCAGTTGAAGCATGATCCAGATCAAATTGATGGACACCTAATGGATTTGAGGCATTGGATGCTTTCCGTGAATAAAATAGTTTCTTGCTATCTGCACTAAATTCAGATCCGAAAGGGAATATTGTGTTTCCTGAGGTAATGGTTAAAGGTTCCGTTACCTGACCCGTTTCATTATTGAATTTGAACAATTGTACAGTGCCAGAGGCGAAGATGCACGTTACAACCCATTGTCCATCCGGTGAAATTTTCATAGTGCCGTGGTACTCACCTCCTCCCGCACTGCTGAGATGAGAGATGCCTACAGAACTTATTACTGGGACTGTATTAACTCCATTTTCATCTACAAGAAAAGCATGGAACTCGTCAGAATTATATTTATGAGCTAAAACCCAATAATCTTTGTCATTGCCATGTCGTGTTGCCGCTAGCTTTTCGGTTGAGGGATTGAGGAGAAGGTTGGGGCCAAGTGCCATTCCATTACCACCATTCAACGTCATTTCTACATCGTAAAAATTGAGCTCGATATTGAGGCTTTGGGCGCTATTGGTGAAAACATAATATCGAGTAGAGCTCGTGACTGAAGGAATGATAATAGCAGATTGAGTAGCCATTGAACTGCCGGCTAATGCGGAGCCTCCCATCATTACAGCTCCATTTGCCTGCCAAATATTTGAGCCGTTTGAATAGCATACTAAATTGCCGTTAATATCAGAAATACTAGCCCCTCCTCCTGGTCCGCTTGTTGAACTTGTATCAGCAATAGGACTCCCTGACGAAAAGTCAAAAGCGTTGTTGTGAGGAAAGGCCCAGTGCTGAGCTCGCTGGTTTTGGGCTGAAAGATTTAGAAAAAATATGCAAGGCAGTATCAATAATAAAGTAAACTTTAGCGTTTTATTTGCTATTGTTAAATGCTTAAATAATATCCTCCTATGATTCGCCTTCAATTGAATTTATTCTTAATTGTTTTATCGGTTATCACCTTGACAAGCTGTGAGTTTAAGGATGTCAAGCTTGAAAACGTTCAGGATTTCGAAGTTAATAGTTTAAGAGGAGGTAAGCTTGACGCCACGATTAATTTGGTGCTTTCAAATCCTAATTCATTTCCCATAACTGTAAAAAGTGGAGAGTTTGAATTGTTTTCTGGTAAAAAGAGTTTAGGTGATGCACAATTGAAAAAGGCCTTTAAGATTAATGCCAACTCTACTGAAGTATATCCAGTTCAACTAACAGGTAATATGGGCGATATGATTACGGCTGGATTAACCGGTTTAGCGGGATTGCTTTCAGGAAAAAAACCTGAAGTGCTCGTAAAGGGAGAGCTGAAAGTAGGTAACTTTTTCATTCATAAAAAAGTTCCAATTGAGATAAAAACAGAACTACCCATGAGTTTTTAGGAATGTTTGAACTCCATTCCTAGGCATATTTTTGCTCGTATTACACGTTTTACCGAAGCCTCAATTTGTTGTTTGAATGCTTCATCTTTATCCATCTCTGATATAATGGATTCGAGTGCTTCCGATTCATTGGGAGGCATCAGAATGATGTCGCAACCAGCTTTTGCAGCCAATAAAGTTGAATTTGGAATGGCTTGAACGGCACCCATGTTCATTGCATCAGTGATGATCAAACCATTAAAGCTCATTTCTTTTCGTAAGAGTGAGGTGACGATGATAGGGCTCAAGGTGGAAGGCATGCCATTTGTGCTGTATTTAGGGTTGTTTTCAACAGCAATATGCCCAACCATAATCGATAGTACGCCAGCTTCTATGATTGGTTTGTATAGACTTACTTCGGTCAGCTCACCGTCAATATAGACCAGCTTTTTATGGGTATCTCCACTCACCCTTCCATGACCCGGAAAGTGTTTTGCTGTTGCGATAATTTGATCTTTCTGTGTTTCCTCGATGAAGGATATTGCTAAAGGAACAATGGTTAAAGAATCGCTTCCTAAAGTCCTATTTCCAATCGCTTCGTTATTTGGTGAAACATCAATTACAGGAGCATAGTTATGTGCAAATCCAACGTGTTGAAGTGTTTTGTCTATGGCAGAAACCGCTGCTCTTATTTCATCTGAGGTTTTTAGTTCAGCGGTTGGTTTCATTTCAGGAGTGCCAGGCATTCTTCTGTTGAATAAACTTGGTTCAGCATCCATGCTCATTAATAGTGGAAAGCCCATTGACATTTCTTGGATTGATGCGATGTCTTTTTTGAATTGTTCGGGATCTCCGCTTAAAAAGATAATTCCACCAACTTTTTGCTCCTTTATAAGAGGTTCAACTTGCTCGTATGGTTTTCCTAGTTTTCCGAGTGATGTCACAATCATTTGTGCAACGCGCTGCTGCTCAGATAGGTCATTGTATACTTCATCTACGGCTTTAGCAAGCGCTGAATCGTGGCTGTAATAATCTTGAAGGGTAAATATTTTCTCTTGAGTTTGGCAGGAAATCGTTATTCCCACTACAAAAAGAAGAATGAGTGTGAGGTGTTTTTGCATATATCAAACCTATTTCATTCGATTTATTATTTAAAAGTGCTGCTCAATATTTGTGAACTTTGTTCTTTTGATTGAATATTAAGGGTGATATGCGCATGATTAAAATGATCAACGATGGTATTTGGAATGTTCGTTTAGAGGATATTAATCCCTTCGCAGCCTTCTTTGTTAAACAGTTGAGAATCGTTCTGATCGTATTGAAAAATTATACGAAAGACAACCTTCAGCTGCAAGCTGCTGGTTTGACATTCTACACAATGCTTTCCGTTGTGCCTATTATAGCGCTAGCTTTTGCTATTTCAAAAGGATTTGGATTTGAGAAAACTTTAGAAGAAGAGTTGACCACTGCCCTGAAAGGACATGAGGAAGTGGTAGAGCAAATAATGACGTTCGCCTCAAGAATGCTTGAAAACACCAAAGGAGGTCTGCTCGCAGGTGTTGGAGTTGTCATCCTGTTATGGACAGTAATGCAGTTGCTTTCAAATGTTGAATTGTCGTTCAATGAAATTTGGCAAGTTGGTAAGGGTAGGACTTGGCTCAGAAAGATTACAGATTATTTCGTGATCATGCTTTTTGCTCCAATTCTTGTGATTCTTGCTGGGAGCATGACTGTGGTGATCAGTGGTCAACTAGAAAACTTAGTTACTGGCTATGACTTCTTGCAAACCATAGGTCCTTTTATCCACTTTTTAGTTCGGATGATTCCATACACCTTGATTTGGCTTCTTTTCACCTTTGTTTATATGATTATGCCAAATACCAAGGTGAGTTTTAAGTCTGCATTGGTCGCTGGAATTATAGCAGGCACATCCTTTCAATTATTAGAGTGGGTTTATATTAATTTTCAAGTCGGAGTGAGCAGATACAACGCTATTTATGGAAGTTTTGCCGCATTGCCGTTGTTTATGATTTGGGTAAATACCTCTTGGTTAATCACGCTTGTTGGTGCGGAAGTGGCCTATGCCAATCAGTATGTTACAGAAATAAAAAATGAAATTGACGGAGGAAAGCTGAGTTCTTCTCAGCGCCATATTATCGCTTTGCTTTTGCTACGCAATATTTCTGTGCGCTTCGAGAATGGAGAAGATGCCCCAAGAAGTAAGGATTTATCAACCTCATTATCGCTACCATTTGGTGTAACTGCAAGAGTTCTTGAGTTAATGATTGATGCTAGGTTGATTTACGAAGTTGAGGCGAATGACAAAGAAGACTCTGGATTCTTGCCACATAGGAGTATTGATAAGGTTTATGTGTCTGATGTATTGACTGCATTAGACGGGTTGGGTTATACAGAGATATCTATGATGAAAGATGCCGTTTACAACTTGTATTTTGATCGTTACGATAGTCTGCAGCAAGTAATGAAAAATTCTTCTGAGAACACCTTGGTGAAGGACCTGCCTGCCATAAACATTCATGAAGAATTGAGCTAAAAGCATTTTTCTTCTTTTATATTTCGATTATGAAATTAATTTCCACATCTATTCTCCTTTTTAGTTTTCTATTCATTCAAGCTCAGTCTAAGGACACTTTGCGAGTAATGTCTTATAATTTACTTTTTTATGGAGAAGTGACAAGTTTTTGCACTTCATCGAACAATAATATCAATGATAAGGATGGTTACTTCGGAACTGTTGCTACTTATATCAAGCCAGATTTATTGCTCGTAAATGAAATGGGTGCGAGCCAGATTTATGCAGACCGCATCATTGCAAATGTTCTTAATATTAATGGTGAAACGCGCTATGAACGGGCAGCCATCCAGAATAATTCTTTCAGCAGCTTGATCAATGGAGTTTTTTATGATAAAAATAAACTGGCTCTTTTTCGTCAGGAGAAAGTATCAGTAGCGACCAATAACTCGAACTTGGTTAGAGTCATTGATGTTTGTTCCTTTTACTACAAGGATCCAAATTTGAATGCGGGATCGGATACAGCTTTTATTCATTTAATCGGAATGCATTTGAAAGCAGGAAGCTCTGGTTCTGATGTTGTGGATAGAGGATTGGCTACAGAAGCCTTAATGGAGTACTTGGAGGATGAATATGAACCTGGAAATTTCATAGCTGTTGGAGACATGAATATGAAAAGCTCAAGTGAAGCAGCCTATCAGAATTTAACCGATAATAACTATGGTGAGTATCAATTTTATGACCCTTTGATTCCGAATGAATCGTGGAGTGGAAGTGCATCATTTTCCTATTCACACACTCAATCTACTCATACTTCTGGTGGATGCGCTTCGGGTGGTGGTTTGGATGATAGATTTGATATTATGTTGATGAGCGGGCAGATATTAGAGGATTCAGGAATGGTTAGCTATATTCCTAACTCTTATAAGGCAGTAGGGAACGATGGCGACCATTATAACCTTTCTCTTTTGGATGGAACCAATACTAGTGCTCCTGCAGCAGTGCTAACGGCTCTTTATGATATGAGCGATCATTTGCCTGTAATAGCTGATTTAAGTATTAATTTACTAGAATCCCCCGTTGATACTTCTGATACATTGATTGGTATATCGTCAAGAGCACAAACTGCGAATAATTGGAATATTGATGTTTACGATCAAGTAATCAATGTTCTTTATTCTGGAAATGGAGGAATTGTTCAGGTGACTGACTTGAGCGGCAGATTGGTGGTTTCCGCCAGAAAGTCTAAGAAGTCTGAATGGCTTGATCTTTCTCATTTACATCCAGGTTTCTATGTTGTCACCGGAAAAGATCATGAATCTAGTTTAAGTAGAAAGATCTTCATCGGGAATTAGCGCAATACATATTTGCGTTCTGAGTCTAGCTTAATAAATGTGAATAGCAGAAGAGTAAAAGACCAAAGCGAAGATCCTCCATAGCTAAAAAACGGAAGTGGAATTCCTATTACTGGCGCAAGTCCTATGGTCATTGCAATATTAATGGTGAAATGAATAAATAGTATGGAGGCTACACAGTAACCATAAACTCTAGTGAAAACACTGCGTTGTTTTTCAGCTAGCCAGATTATCCTGCCCATTAAGGTTAGAAAAAGACCAATTAGTATTAAACTTCCTAAAAATCCCCATTCTTCGCCAACTGTGCAAAAGATAAAGTCGGTGCTTTGTTCAGGAACGAAATGATACTTTGTTTGTGTTCCTTGGAGAAATCCTTTCCCTGAAAAGCCTCCCGAGCCAATGGCAATTTTTGATTGATGCACATTATATCCAGCTCCTGATGGGTCTGAAACTATCCCCAGAAGTTCGTTGATTCGGTTTTGATGGTGAGGCTGAAGGATGTTGTCAAAAACATAATCTATGCTAAGAAAATATCCCAATGAAGCAATGTAACTTGAAACAATGATTAATAGACTTCCTCTTTTTTTCCTAAGAAAATAGTAGACTGCAGCCGCCAGAGCACTTAATGAAACTATGAAGGCAACGTTCCCTTGAATTGGTATTTCGAAAAGTGTCCATTGATACTGTTTGAGGAAAAGCGCCAGAATAAAAAGAACGACAGCAACAAAACCTAGTCCAAAGATCCAACCACTTAAACCTTGTCGATAAAGAACGATTAGCAATGAGGTGAATACTAAAACTGAACCTACATCTGGTTGAAGTAAAATAAAGACACCAGGCAGAAAAATTATTGCTAGCGAGATGATTTTCACCTTCTTACTATCAAACTTAGATCCGTAAACGCTTAAGTATTTTGCTAGAGCAAGAGCAGTTCCAAACTTGGCAATCTCACTGGGCTGGAAACTTACAGGTCCCAAAACAAACCACGATTGAGCGCCTTTTACTTCAGTTCCTAAAACCAAGACAGCAAGTAAAAGGAAAAGTGCAAATCCATAAATTGGATAAGCAAACGTTTCAAAAAAGCGTGTATCAAAGAACATCATTATCAGGCCTATTACCAGTGCTAGACCAATCCATAGTGCTTGCTTTCCATGATTTTTAGCTAGATCAAAAATGGAGGGATGCATTTCATCATATGTCGCAGCGTAAATACTAATCCAGCCAAATAAAACGAGTGCGAGATATATTACTATCATCACCCAGTCGATGTCTTCGAATATGTTTCGCTTAATTCTCAATTGGCTGGGATAAAAGATTGGCGTCTAAAATGCGAGATTCTTTTAATGTATCGCTCACACTCCCGTTGATATACCGCTCTATCATCAGACTGGCAATCGGTGCGGCCCATGTTCCGCCAAAACCTGCATTTTCTACATAAACAGCAATAGCAATTTTTGGATTATCTCTTGGAGCAAACGCTATGAATACGGAATGATCTTCTCCATGTGGATTTTCTGCTGTACCCGTTTTTCCGCAGACAATTATACTATCAATGCGAGCACGTCTTGCAGTTCCTCCTGGCTTATCAACTACAGATTGCATTGCATCAATTATTGGCTCGTAGTGTTTTTTGGAAATATCAGTATTATGGACTTCATAATGAATGAATGAGTCATGCTCCGCATCAATTTCTTTCACTAAATGAGGATCAATAAAATAGCCACGATTTGCTACGGTTGCTGCCAAATTTGCCATTTGAAGAGGCACCACTTCTACCTCACCTTGGCCAATGCTTACAGAATAAATGGTGCTATAAGCCCAACGTCTAGACCCATAAATCTTATCGTATAAAGCCACATCTGGTATACTGCCGCTCTTGAGAGATGGAAGATCAATGGCGAGGCGTTGACCCAATCCAAATTTGCTCACTTTTTCATGCCACTCGGCTAAACCGAGCGCACTGTCTTCGAAATAATTAGTCGAATAGCCTTTATTAATTAGACGTTTAAAAACTTGGTGGAAATAAGGATTACAAGACATTTGAATTGCCTCACGTAAATTTTTTGCTGAGGGGTGGTTATGGCAGCCTACGAGTGATTTATTGCATGTAAGTCCAGTGTTTTCCTTAATCACAACATCGTTTAAACCTATCAATGCTTGAATGATTTTGAAAATTGACCCAGGTGGGTATTTTGCCATTAAGGCACGATTGAATAGTGGGTCTAAAGAATCATTTTGCGCTAATAATTGATAATTCGCTGCTCTATTTGCACCTACCAGTAGGTTGGGGTCATAGTTTGGACTTGAGACCAAGCATAATACTTCGCCAGTAGCCGGCTCTATGGCAACAATACTTCCCTTTTTCATTTGCATCAGTGACTCCCCGTACTTCTGAAGATCAAGATCGATCGTTGAAATCAAGTTTACTCCTGCTTTGGCTGCAATATCTAATTCACCATCCATGTGCTTTCCTTGAACCGTATTGTGCACATCAACCATTAGGACCTCTCTTCCTCGCTCGCCACGTAAAACTTGTTCGTACTGTTTTTCTAGACCACTAATTCCAATAAAGTCTCCTGATTTATAAATTGAATCTCTTTCAATGTCTTTGGAGTTAACCTCTCCAATATATCCCAAAACATGCGCTGCAGCGCTATCGGGATAGATTCTTAATGTTCTTTTTTGGCCGTAAAAACCACTGAAACGATATAGGTTCTCCGCAACTTTAGCGTATTCTGAGCCGGTCAATTGCTTTTGGAATATACTGGCTCTATAATTCGAATATTTCTTTGCTTTCGTGAGCCGAATAGTGAACTCTTCTTGCGTGATGTTTAGCAATTCACAAAAGCTTAATGTGTCAAGTCTGTCTATTTGTCTTGGCACTACCATAAGGTCAAAAGCCGCTTGGTTTTGAACTAAAATTTTTCCATGTCGATCATAGATGATTCCTCTCGCAGGATATTGCGTAATGTAGCGCAGAGCTTGGTTGTCTGCAGATGAAGTATATGAATCATCAATCATCTGAATAAAAAAGAGCCGAGCGAGAAAAATGAACGATACAAATACGAAAAGAGCAATGATTGTGATCTTTCTGTTTTCTAAGTTATTCATACCCTATTCCCGACTTTGGTGACCTAGTGAAAAGCAACTGCACGATTATTATTAGGGTCAATGTGAGTAAAGAACTTCCTACTGCCTTGAGCATTGTATAACCTAAACCACTCATTCGAAATGATTCAATGAAGAATAGAACGAAATGATGAAGAAACACCATTAACCCTGAAAAGGTTAGGAACCAAAGCCATCCCATTTGTTTGATACTTACGTTTCTTGAGAACTCGTAACCATCCCGTGGCGCCATATATCTTAGAATATAAGGTCTGGCATAAGCCAAGAAAACTGCAGAAATGGTATGCATGCCCATCGTTTGTGAGAACATGTCAATTATTATCCCCATTGCGAAAGCAACGAAAAGGCCGATGTTAGGCGAAAAGTCTACAGGTAGAACAATTAAAAAATAGACATACAAATAGGGATTTAGAAGACCAGAAAACTGCACGTTGTTGAGCAGGAAGATTTGCACAATAATTAAAAGTGAAAACCGAATGAAATATGAGATCAGGTCTCTAGTCATTTTCCTACACCCATTATCAATGAATCAAGTTCAGGCTTATTAGAGTTTTCTAAAACATACACATTGTCGATCTTTTTAAAGTTCGTAGCTAACCTCACTGTGATAGATTGAAATCCACTGCTTTCATTTTTTTCTGACTTTACAGCGAAGCCTATTAATTCGTTGGGTGGGAAGGCTCCTGAGCCACCTCGAGTCAATATAGAATCATTCTCATTGATGCCAACATTGTTGGGGATGTCATCCAAGATAGCATAACGGTCGTCCTTACCTTCCCATTTTAATATTCCAAAGTATGAATTTGAAGCTAATTTGCAACTGATTAAGCTTTGACTATGTATCAAGGGGATTACTTTACTGTAATGGTCACTGCATTGACTTACAATACCCACAACTCCTTCTGGACCTATAACGCCTTGTTGAGGATATATGCCTGATGTTTTTCCTTTGTTAAGGATAATATAATTGTTTCCAAGACTGTGGGTGCTCTTTATAGCATTGGCTGTTCGCACTTCATAGTGAATTCGCGACTTACTAAACTTCATTCCTCCAGAGTTAAGAATTCGGTTTTTAAGTCGTGCACTTTCCTCCATCAGGCGTGTATTTTCTTCTTTAAGCCCCATGTATTTAGCATAAGAATTGTTGACCGAGGCCACTTTCCCACTCAATGATATTGATGTAGAGTACAAAGAACTATTATGAAAGCCGCTATTGGTCGCTAGAAGAGCAAAGCCTATGAACTCCAATGAGAAGAACAGAAACGTAAATTGATTATTCCAAATGAACTGAAAGAAGTTTTTCATATTCAGTCACCAACTGTATTATGCGGTTTAATGCTTTGCTACCTCATCAAGAATGGGAAGCGATGAGCATTCTTCAAAGCAATGCCAGTTCCACGAGCTACAGCGCGTAAAGGGTCTTCTGCAACATGAACGGGAAGCTTTGTTTTCATGCTAATACGTTTGTCTAGCCCTCTTAACATTGATCCACCGCCTGCTAAGTAAATGCCTGTTCTATAAATATCAGCAGATAATTCTGGAGGCGTCATTTCTAATGCACTCAGAATAGCTTCTTCAATTTTAGAAATAGATTTATCCAATGCATGGCCAATTTCTACATATGAGACCATGATTTCTTTTGGAATACCAGTCATTAGGTCACGACCGTGTACTGCCATATCTTCGGGTGGATCTTCAAGTTCAGTAATCGCGGCTCCGACTTCAATTTTAATTCTCTCGGCTGTACGTTCACCAATTAAGATGTTATGTTGGCGCCTCATGTAATCTTCAATATCACTAGTAAACTCATCTCCAGCTACGCGAATAGATTTGTCACAAACAATACCTCCTAAGGCGATAACGGCAATTTCACTTGTTCCACCTCCGATATCAATAATCATATTTCCCATCGGCTCCTCAACGTCAATACCGATACCTATGGCAGCAGCCATTGGCTCGTGAATGAGGTATACTTCTTTTGCCCCGGCATGCTCTGCGGAGTCTTTAACGGCTCTTTTTTCTACTTCAGTTATTCCTGATGGAATACAGATGACCATCTTTAAACTTGGCGTGAAAAGACGATTTCCGTAATTAATCATTTTGATCATTCCACGAATCATCTGCTCTGCAGCATGGAAATCTGCGATAACACCATCTTTCAATGGACGTATCGTTCTGATGTTTTCGTGCGTCTTACCATGCATTTGCATAGCTAGTCTGCCAACAGCAATTATTTTTTTCGTTGATCTGTCTTCGGCAACTATAGACGGCTCATCCACTACAACTTTGTCATTGTGAATGATAATTGTGTTTGCCGTGCCTAAGTCGATGGCAATCTCTTCTGTAAATATGTTGAACAATCCCATATTTTATTTCTTCCTGTTCAATTCTGATTGGTCTAAAAGTAGTCTATTTTCAATATTCTCAACAATTCGATTAATGACGGAAGTGTCTAACACCTGTCATTACCATTGCTATTCCATTGTTATTGCAATAATCAATTGATTCTTGATCTCGGAGTGATCCTCCGGGTTGAATTACAGCCTTAATTCCAACCCCATTTGCGATTTCAACACAATCTGGAAAAGGGAAAAACGCATCACTTGCCATAACACTGCCCGCAATTTCAAAACCAAAGCTTTTTGCTTTTTCTATCGCCTGCTTTAATGCGTCTACACGTGATGTTTGTCCAACTCCGCTTCCAATAAGTTGCTTATTCTTCGCAAGAACAATCGTATTTGATTTTGTGTGTTTCGCAAGTTTATTAGCAAATAAAAGATCTTCAACTTCGCTGGCTGTCGCTACTCTTTTAGTTGCGTTCCTCAAATCTTCTGGTTTGGCATTTTTTGCGTCAATGTCTTGCTCTAAGATCCCGTTTAATACAGAACGTGCAGATTTACCTGGGAAACCTTGAAGTTTATCGATCAGAATGATTCGATTCTTTTTGCTTTGGAGCAATTTTAAAGCTTCATCATCATAGGATGGTGCGATGATTACTTCGCAAAATAATTTGTTTATCTCTTCAGCACTAGCCAAATCGATTTCGATATTAGAGATGATGATTCCCCCAAAAGCACTTAATGGATCTCCAGCTAAAGCCTCAATGTATGCTGTTTTGGCATCTCCTCGTGTTGCAAATCCACAGGCATTATTGTGTTTGATTACTGCAAATGTTGGGTCTTCATGCTGAAAATCACGAATGAGTCTAAGAGCAGAATCAACATCTAAAAGATTGTTGTAAGAAAGCTCTTTTCCATGCAATTGCTCGATGAATGCATTGATGTTGCCTAAATAGGCTCCTTCTTGGTGAGGGTTTTCACCGTATCTTAATGCTTTGCGCTGTTCATTCCAATTTTCTCCAAGGAAGTAGGATGAGATTGCGCTGTCGTAGAGCTTTGTTACTTCGAACGCTCTTGATGCTAAGGATTTGCGTTCGATCAAACTAGTCTTGCCTCCAGATTTTAAAATTCTTAGAAGATCAGTGTACTGATTTTTTGAAGGAATAATTGTAACGTCATTGAAGTTTTTAGCAGCGGCTCGAATCAAAGAAATACCTCCGATATCAATTTTCTCAATAATTTCTTGATCTGTTCCACCAGCAGCAACGGTTTCTTCAAAAGGGTAAAGGTCAACGACAACTAAATCGATAACGGGGATATTAAATTTTTCAAGTTCTTGGGCATCTTGTGCTTCAGACGATCGAGCCAAGATCCCACCAAACACTTTGGGGTGAAGTGTTTTTACACGGCCACTTAAAATGGATGGATATTCAGTGATGGATTCTACTTCGATTACATCAATACCTTTTTCTTTTAGGAATGCAGCGGTGCCGCCAGTAGAGTATATGGTGATTTTTTTTGCGCTAAGTTCTGCAGCGACTTTATCAAGCCCGTCTTTACTAAATACAGAGACTAATGCTGACCGGATTTCTTTCATGCCAAATGGGAGGTTTTTTCTATGCGGAATAAGCTGCAATATTATTCAATCTCTTTGGCCTAAAGATCAAAACTTATCCACTTATGTTGACATTTGATCAACAGATGGCACTTTTGAAATGCTTCCATCAGCACGCCCATTAAACCGACCTTTTTTGAAGACATTTCTCGCATCACCATGAAGCTGTTTTCCTTTTCTTCTTTCTCGCTGCGCCTCTTCCGGAAGATGAATGATGTCATTGCACTCATCCGAACAGCATTCTTCATATTTTGCTTTGCAAGCATCGCATTGGATGAAAAGTAAGTGACACTCAACATTTGCGCAATTTGTGTGATTATCGCAGGGCTCACCGCATTGGTGGCATTGAGCAATGACTTCGTCACTGATCCGTTCACCAAGCCGCTCGTCAAAGACAAAGTTTTTGCCGATGTATTTGTTTTCCAAATTACTTTCTTGAACTTGATGGGCGTATTCAATAATTCCGCCTCTTAATTGATTTACGTCTTTGAACCCTTTGTGCTTGAAATATGCACTAGCTTTTTCGCAGCGAATTCCTCCGGTGCAATACATTACAACCTTTTCATCTTCCTTGCCTTCAAGCATTTCTTCAACCATCTTTAGCTCTTGTCTAAATGTGTCTGCGTCAGGTTTAATTGCACCTTCGAAATGTCCCACTTCACTTTCATAATGATTTCGCATATCTATTACGATCGCGCCTTGTGCAATAGCTTCATTCATTTCTTTCGCGCTAAGATGCCTTCCCGTGTTCCAAGGATTAAATGTGCTATCGTCTAAACCATCGGCTAAAATTTTACTGCGCACTTTGATCTTGAGCTTGTAGAAAGATTTACTATCGTCTTCAACAGCGATTTTAAGAGGAACATTCGTGAGGTTGCTGTCGGTAGACAGATATTCTACCCACTCGTTCCAGTTGTCTAATGGAACACTCATCTGTGCATTGATTCCTTCATTGGCTAAATAGATTCTACCCATACAACCTAGCGCCTCCCAATCCCTATAAAGCCGATCACGATATGCTTGAGTGTCATCTATCTTAAAGTATTTGTAAAAAGACAAGGTCTTACGCTGAGTAGGGTCGTTGGCGATTATTTCTTTTAAAACGCGCTTATCTATTCTGTTATGAAGTGACATGATGCAAAATTAAGTGCTTTACCGAAAATGAACTCTGATCTTGGTCAGTTGTTTTCGTCCCGGTTTAGATATCTTTTGTAATGACGTTTTATATCTACTTCTGGGAGTAGCTTTTCGCTTTTAAATATGTGATTGACTAAATGTTTGGAGAAGTATGGGGCAAGCATAGCTCCTTTTGATCCTAATCCATTAAAGATAAACAAGCGATCATTTTCTGGAGCGGAACCTAAATAAGGTCTGCGATCAGCAACAGTTGGTCTTATTGCTGCTTTATGGTCGATTACCTTAAACGGTACGGCAAATAGGTCCGTGAAATCTTTTAGTAAATCGTCAACGGCCTGTGGTGTTGTTTTCCAATCTAAATCTTCCCAGGTGAATGTGCTCGAGAGTTTGTATTCATTATTACCAAGCGGAATAATATTTACAACATTATTCACCACAAAATCCGTTACAGGTTCCTCTGTTTTGATTGTAATCCATTCTCCTTTGCATAGTTTGAAGGGTAGCCATTCGAAATATGGGTTCTGCGCTGCAAAAGCGCCTTCGCAGAAAATCACTCGATCGTAAGTCTCGTTATTGAATATTAACCCATTCTTGTCAATGGTTAATTCTTCAAGCTGAAATTCAGTTTCAATTAGAAGGTTGTCAGACTTTAATTTGGATAGGTAAGAAGCTTGCAGTAGCGCGCAATCTAGCGTTCCTGTTCGCTTTACTTCGCCATAAGTGTTGGTGATTTCCCCCATGAACGGAGCGTATTCAGGGTCCTTTAATCTTTTATTCCAGAAGTCTTCGTAAGCTTTATTTTTAATCTTCTTGTAAAGGCTGTGCTTCTCAATAAGCTGAATGCCAAGTGTTTCTTCGAGTGATTGATAGAAGGTAAGCATTTCAGGAATAAGAATATCAACCATCCAGCTGAGGTTTAATCGCTTGAATACGATAGGATTGAACATTCCTGTTGCAACAGCAGTGCTAGAAGGCATGCTAGAAGGTTGAACTAAATTGAACGGTTCGTTTAATTTGCTGAGCTGTTCAGCAACGCAAATACCAGCTAAACCACCACCTATTATTAAAGTTGACATTGGTGCAAAGGTTCTAAACTAATCGCTCGATCGCACGATTGTTCTTTTGAAATTTAATATGAATCTTAGATAAAGCGGAGTATCAATATATTCGTGAAAATTTTGTGCATGCTTCAGACAACTTTGCAATTAGTTTCCGTGTCTGATCAATATCAAATTGGATAAAATGAAAAATGTAAGTCTAAAAATAATTATTCTGCTCTTCGCAGTTTTAGGGTTTTCTAAAGTGCAGGCTACCCATATCATGGGAATGAGTATTGCGTATGAGCATATTAATGGAGATACTTTTGAAGTGTACTTGGACTTTTTTGAATATTGTGGTGGTTCTGCGTTTAATGGGAATCCAACAAGTGCTGCATCCGGAGGATATGGCGGTTTTTCTGTGCAATGTCCAGATTTGAATTCGTCCAATTCGTTTAACGCGCCTTTGGATACATTAATTGATGCGTCCCCTATTTGTGCGCCATTGGCTGCAACACAGAATTCTTGCGTTGCGGGTTGGCAAACTGGTCTTTTGGGGATTCGATGGTATAAGTATAAACAAGAGTTGGTGTTGAGTACTCTGACTCAATCATCATGTTCAGAGTTTGTGATTTACTATGGTACTGGCGCTCGAAATACGGGTGCGAATTATACTGGTCAACCTTCCATTGCAGCTTATACTACTCTTAAACAGCAATCTTATCCTAATAATAGTTCTCCAAGATTTACTACGAATAAGCCAATTCCATTCTTTTGCGATGGTCAAGCAGTGACTTACAATTGGGGCGCTTCAGAACAAGATGGTGATAGCCTTCATTGGGAGTTGGATACAGCGGTGTCTACTTACAATAATGTAACTGGATTTAACTATATTACATACACTGCTTTTCCTTTCGTTTACACAGGTATTCAACCAATGCAAGGCGTAAATATTGATGGTGCAACAGGAGAGCTGACATTCACAGCCTTTAAAGATCCTAATGCAATTGCTTCAAATTATGCAATCGCTGTAAAGGTCTCTGAGTATGATCCTGCAACAGGGGTTAGAATAAGTACAACTCAGCGAGATGTTCAGTTTATCGTTACAGACTCATGTGTGAATATTCCTCCACAGCAGGATACCAATGGGCTGCTGAATTTCGGAGGTACAGGTGTCCAAACTGGTCCAAATACAATTGAGGTTTGTGTGGGTCAAGACTTTGAGTTCGATGTTGCAATTTTTGACTTAGATACGTCAGGTAATCTCTCGAATGATAGTTTAACTATTACGTGCAATATAGATCAGGTTTTGCCGGGAGCAACATGGAGTACCCAAGGAGGGAATCCAGATACAGTGCATATAGAATGGAGTTCGATTCCTGTGACGCAAACGTTTGTTCCGTTTAATATTACGGTAGAAGATGACAACTGTCCTGTAACGGGATTTAATATTTACAATTACAATATTTTCATTAGCCCGGCAACATTCTTAGGGCCAGATACCGCCATATGTAGTTTGGATACAATTCAACTCGATGCCAACGGTGGAGACACATTCTCATGGTCAGTTTTATATGGAGACCCTATTGCAGTTGGACAGAATTTTGGTTGTGTGCAATGTCAAGATCCTTGGATTCATCCATCACAAACAACGGCATATGTAGTAACAAGTAACTTGACACCTACTTGTGGAAATACGGATACGATTGTTATTGAAGTGTTTAATCAGTTCCCAGTTATGCTGGAGCCTGTTAATGGTGGAACTGTAGACACAGTTGTTTATTGCGCCACAGATGGTCTTGATACCTTAGTGGCTCAAACCCCTGGAGGTACATTCTTGGGCCCAGGTATCGTAAATGCTGTGGAAGGAGTTTTTGCTCCAGATATCGTTGACCCGGGTTTTGGAAATGATACTACTGTTACAGTAACTTATGTGCTGCAGGGAATTTGCGCCAACACGTCAGAGCTGAATATTCGCGTCAAAGGATTGCCAGATGCGAGAGTTTTAACAGAAGGTCCATTCTGTAAGTTCAGTGAATCTGAGCAGTTAGAAGGATATCAGTCTGGAGGCACATGGGTTGGACCAAACACTACTTCAACAGGCGATTTTGACCCAAGTGCTTATGCAAACACAGCACCTGATACTGTTCGTATTTTCCATACGATTAATGACAGTGGATGTGTAAATACCGATTCAGCCGACTTGAGAGTCATTGATGAATATAGTTCTGCAATTGACAGTCTACCTAAGATTTGCGCAGGGGAGGAATTGTTGATTCACTTAAATGATTTTGAAGGAGATCCTTTCGGAATTTGGATTGGTGATGAAATTACTGAGGATCCAGTTGGCTCTGGAGAGTTTTATTTTAACACAGCTGGAATGAAAGCTGGTTTATATAGCATAACCTATGAGATAGAAGGTTTGTGTGGGACATCAACCACTGAGGAACTCCGTATTAACCTTCTTCCGGATGTTTCGATCTTTGGAGCAGACAGTGTTTACTGCGATAACATAATAGATAGCGTCTTGTTAGAAACGGCTAGAGAAGACGGAAGATGGGGCGGTAGCTTAGTTGAGCTTCACGATGGCTATTTCATGCCAAGCAATATAGGCGAAGGTTTATACACTCTCAGCTACGAAGTATATGATACAATAACTACATGCTACAATAAAGAGATTGTTGATGTGAGAATTGCTCGCACACCTGTCCGTCCTAAAGTTAAAGGCGGTGGTCCTTATTGTCAAGGTGATAACTGGAATGTTCGTGGAGATGGTTTGTTAAGCAATACGTACAAGTGGTATTCATGGAATGGAATAACGGAGAGCCCGGACAGTATTCCTTCAACGGCTGATATGGATCTATTGGGTGCTGGTAATCCATTCTTTTATGGTGAATTAGTTGATATGCCGACTATTATTTATGCAACTCAGGTGAGTGAATTTGGTTGCGAAAGTGCATATTCAAGATTGGAGACAGAAGTTAAGCCAAGTCCTAATGCTTTGTTTGCTGTAGATAGCACAACAACAGGTGTTTCGATTGCTGCGGATGGTGCAGTTACAGGAAATGTTCCATTGGAATTGACATTCGATAATTTCAGTAGCCCTGACTCAGGAAGCTTAACGTATTCTTGGCAGTTTGGTGACTATGAAAGCTATGATGTAAGCAATGCTGAATCTCAATCTTATATTTTCCCGGAAATAGGCACATATACGGTCTTTTTAATTGCAGATAATGGGCAGTGCACGGATACGCATGCTGTAATAATTCGCACAGACCGAGTAACGAACTTCTTTATTCCTAACGTCTTCACCCCGAATGGAGATAATCAAAACGACCTATTCGTTTGGGATATAGAAGGAATTGAAGAGTTCCAGATTACCATCTACAATCGCTGGGGAACCAAGGTTTTCACCAGTGATGAGTTGGATGGTGAATGGGATGGAGGAAACGAGCCGGATGGTACCTACTTTTATGTTGTTACTGGAAAAGAGGCAACCTTGGATGCCGAAACAGTCGAGTGGCGAGGTGATCTGACACTTATTAGAAATAAATAATAAACTAAATATATGGAGGCCCCAATCATTTGATTGGGGGTTTTTTTGTTTAAAACTTCGAGATTTTCGCTGCCCACATTCATAAGCCTGATATGTTTGCAAAGTGATTTGTATAGCAGACAGCGGGTCAACAAAAACCGATTGGGTTTTGGTTGACGAGAAAAACGGAGAAGAGAACAGACTCGTGTCAATGGGTCTAAACCCATTTTATGTGCATCAAAAAAAGATTGAAGACGTTTTTCGATCAACGATTCCGATAGAAATCATTGATCAAATAAGCGCTATTCATTTTTATGGTGCAGGGTGTTCAAGTGATAAAAGAAATCAAACTGTAAAAGATGCTTTGGTTAACGCCTCTTCTTGTGCTAATGTGCATATATATCATGACTTATTAGGTGCGGCAAGAGCTGCATGTCAATTCACTAAGGGCGTTGCAAGTATTTTAGGCACCGGCTCGAATTCTTGTCTTTATGATGGAAGGAAGATCCTTGACAACGTAGATAATTTGGGATTCGTTTTGGGAGATGAGGGAAGTGGAGGTCATATTGGAAAAGAACTCATTCGCGCAAGATGCTATAGAGATATGCCTGAAGAAATATCAAATCATATTGATTCGGTGTATAATTTTGATAAAGATGACGTGCTTGATCATGTTTATCAGGACGCATTGCCAAATACATTTATTGCATCATTCGCGCCAATATGTTCGGAATTTCGCAAAACGGAATTTATTCA
Source organism: uncultured Flavobacteriales bacterium (assembly GCA_905479105.1). Classification (GTDB taxonomy): domain Bacteria; phylum Bacteroidota; class Bacteroidia; order Flavobacteriales_G; family Salibacteraceae; genus SHAN690. The sequence continues at coordinate 241,672 of CAJQLE010000001.1, read as the reverse complement.
GAACCTATTACATGATGTGTTTTCAGAATTTGTTCAGAAGCATTTATTGAAGTATAATCATCCCGATTGGCCTCATCATTTTTTAGGATCAATTTCATGCGAATTTGAAACTGAAATACGACAAGTTCTCGCTGAACATAACCTCACACCAGGAATATTTGAAAGAAAGCCAATCAATGCGTTGGTAAAATTTCATTTGTTAGAAAATGAAGTTTGATTTCCTTCTTTCTAAGATCCATGGAATAACTGATCAATCTCTACCTGGTCATAAGGCTCATGATGATATTTTGCCTGTTTTGGCGCAACAACGAAAAAATGCATTTCAAAGAGACCCTAATCCTCGGCAAAGCTCTGTGGCTGCTACCCTTTTTCCTTTAACTGATGGTGAGGCTCAAATACTTTTGATTGAGAGACAGTCTTACGATGGTGTTCATAGCGGGCAAATTGGATTTCCAGGAGGTAAAGTAGAAGAAACAGACAAAACTCTTGTGGACACTGCATTAAGAGAAATGGAAGAAGAAGTTGGGATTTTGAGGGCGAATCCAATGTTGATTCGTTCCATATCTGAAGTCTATATTCCTCCAAGCAGATTTCTAGTTCATCCTTTTCTTTTTTATCTCAATGAATTGCCATCACTTGTTAAGAATGAAAGAGAAGTGGAAAAAATTATTTTCTTTCCTATATCAAAACTGTTGGATGACAAGACGGTGGTGCATGGTAAGATTAGATTGGACAATGGCGTGTTTATTAAAACGCCTTACTTTGAGCACGAAGGATATCAAATATGGGGCGCAACAGCGATGATGTTGAGTGAAATTAAATGGATGTTAAGAGGAGTAGTATGAAATTTAGTTTGATAATAATGATGTTGATTTTGACTTTGCCGGCAATTGCGCAGCGCCCGCTGAATAAACGTGATCAGAAGGCCAAGGAAGAATTTGAAGCGCTTATATCCGCTGAGAACAAGTATAATGTATTACTCGAAAAGGCAGACGGAGCATTTAAGTCGAGAGACTATCTATCAGCGCGTATGACTTATCAAGAGGCCATTCCTTTCAATCCAGAGATGGAACAGTGGCTGATCTCGAAAGTCAATGATTTGGATATTCTTATGGCCAAGAATGCTGCTAGATCTGTAGATTCTATTTATGTAAAGGTGCCGATCAAGGTAAGTCGATTGGCGGATGCTCAGGCTGACAATGGTGTTAAATCCAGGCAATTGGAAGTTCCCGACTTGATAGTTGTTTCCGCAGAGACGGATAGTTTGGTTGAAATTGAAGAGGTTCCGACTAAAATAGTGGAGTCTTCATTACCGAAAAAACCTCAGCCCAAATCAGAAAAGGTTTTAATTGAAAATCAGACGAATACCATCGAAGAAAAGGTGAAAGAGGATTTTACTCAACTTGATGATGGAATTACAGAAGAGACCTTTAACCTCGTTAATCATGAGGTATTGCGTGTGTTAGTGAAAGAAGGAATCGATATCAAAATATTCAAGCGAGTTAAACACAATTGGGGCGGTGAGTTTTATTTTCTGGATGGCATGGATGTCTCGAAAAGATATTGGATGGAACAGGTTGATTTATATCGATCTAAGTATGGGAATACAGGCAATTAAAAAATAGCATCACGAACTTCAAAATCTAATACTTTTGCCGCACTTTAATACAGTCTTAACAAGTTCACAATGAGTAAATATCAAGCACAAATAGACAGCTTCATGGATTCTGTAAAAGCTAAGAATCCAAACGAAACGGAATTTCTTCAAGCGGTTCACGAAGTTGCAGAAACAGTAATTCCTTATATCGCTGAGAATAAGGCATATCAAACAGCCAACATTCTTAACAGAATTGTTGAGCCAGAAAGAGTTATTATGTTCCGTGTTCCATGGATCGATGATAAAGGCGGTTTTCAGGTAAATCGTGGTTATAGAATTCAAATGAATTCTGCTATTGGACCATATAAGGGAGGGCTTCGTTTTCACCCATCAGTGAATTTGAGTATTCTCAAGTTCTTGGCGTTTGAGCAAGTATTCAAAAACTCATTAACTACACTTCCAATGGGCGGTGGTAAGGGCGGTTCAGATTTCGATCCAAAAGGAAAATCAGATAATGAAGTGATGCGTTTTTGCCAAAGTTTTATGTCTGAATTATCTAAGCACATTGGTGCTGATACGGATGTGCCAGCAGGAGATATTGGTGTAGGTGGAAGAGAAATAGGATTCCTTTTTGGTCAATATAAAAGACTAAGAAATGAGTTTACAGGTGTGCTCACTGGAAAAGGTCCTGAGTACGGAGGAAGTTTGATTCGCCCGGAAGCTACAGGCTACGGAAACGTATACTTCGCTCAAAACATGCTTCAAACTAAAGGTCAAAATTTTGGCGGTAAAACTGTGGTAATTTCAGGTAGTGGCAACGTTGCTCAGTACGCATGCGAAAAAGCTACTGAACTTGGAGCTAAAGTGGTTACGATGTCAGATTCTTCAGGTTTCGTTTATGATAAGGATGGAATCAATCCAGAAAAGTTGGCTTTCATCATGGATTTGAAGAACAATAAGCGAGGAAGGATTAAAGAATACGCTGATAAGTTTGGCGCTGAATTCCATGAAGGAAAACGTCCATGGTCAGTGAAATGCGATATTGCTCTCCCTTGTGCTACGCAGAACGAGTTGAATGGAGATGAGGCAAAAGCATTGGTGGCAAATGGAGCTTTATGTGTGAGCGAAGGAGCTAATATGCCATGTACGCCAGAAGCTATTGAGATTTTCCACGCTGCAAAATTGTTGTTTGCACCTGGAAAGGCATCAAATGCGGGAGGAGTTGCAACTTCAGGTTTAGAAATGAGCCAAAACTCATTGAGATTGAGCTGGACTAGAGAGGAAGTAGATGAAAAACTTCATGGAATTATGAACAGTATCCACGAGGCCTGTGTTCAGTATGGAGCAGATAACGAAGGCTATGTGAACTATGTGAAAGGTGCAAACGTAGCAGGCTTCTTGAAAGTAGCTGACGCGATGGTTGCTCAAGGACACGTTTAATGATATACTAATCAGGAAAATAGAAAGCAGTCGGTTTCGGCTGCTTTTTTATTTTTAGAAAAATTGAATTGATATGTACGGTAATCTAAAAGAATATCTTCAAAATGAACTTAAATCAATTGAAGAAGCGGGTTTATTAAAAAGGGAAAGAGTTATAACATCTGAGCAAGGTGCTTCCATTAAGATTAGCACAGGCCAGGAGGTGTTGAATTTTTGCTCTAACAATTATTTAGGTCTTTCGTCTCATCCTAAGGTTGTTAAGGCAGCAAAGGATACCTTGGACACACATGGGTTTGGAATGTCTTCTGTTCGTTTCATTTGTGGAACACAGGACATTCATAAAACACTGGAAGAAAAAATTGCGGACTTCTTACATACAGAAGATACCATATTATATGCGGCTGCATTTGACGCCAATGGCGGTGTGTTTGAACCGTTATTAGGTGAAGAGGACGCTATTATTTCTGATTCTTTGAATCACGCTAGTATCATTGATGGTGTGAGACTTTGCAAGGCTAAAAGGTTCCGTTATGCTAATAACGATATGGCTGAATTAGAAGAGCAACTGAAAGCGGCTTCTGAAGCTCGTTTTAAAATTATCGTTACTGATGGTGTGTTTTCGATGGATGGCTATGTAGCTCAGCTGGATAAGATTTGTGATTTAGCCGATAAATATGATGCACTCGTTATGGTAGACGAATGTCACGCTACAGGATTTATAGGAAAGACAGGCCGAGGAACTGTCGAATTAAAGAATGTGCTTGGTAGAGTAGATATAATTACCGGCACTTTAGGAAAAGCTCTTGGAGGGGCAATGGGAGGCTTCACGACAGGTAAGAAAGAAATAATTGAAATCTTGCGTCAGCGCTCAAGACCATATTTGTTTAGCAATTCTTTAGCGCCAAGTATTGTTGGAGCTTCAATTGCTGTATTTGATTTGCTTGCCGAATCAACCGATTTGCGAGATAAGCTCGAGAATAATGTCAATTATTTCAAAAAAGGAATAAAAGCAGCGGGCTTCGACATTAAAGATGGAGACTCTGCCATTGTGCCTATTATGCTATATGATGCAGCTCTATCACAGAAGTTCGCAAATGCTCTTTTAGAGGAAGGTATTTATGTGATTGGCTTCTTTTTTCCTGTAGTGCCTAACGGGCAGGCTAGAATCAGAGTTCAATTATCGGCAGCTCACGAAACGGAGCATTTAGATAAGGCGATTTCTGCGTTTACGAAAGTTGGAAAGAGCCTCGGAGTAATAAAGTAAATAACTGCTTTGATAAAATCTTTTCTTAACTGTTTGACGCAGTTAAAAATAGTTTTATCTTTGCGCCCCTTTTTAGGGGAATAAAACCATTGGAACCGTGAGTCATTTAAGTTACAAAACAGTCTCAGCAAATCAAGAAACTGCCGATAAGCAGTGGGTTGTTGTAGATGCAAAAGATCAAACCCTTGGTCGTTTTTCTTCTCATGTAGCATACCTACTTAGAGGAAAGCATAAGACTAATTTCACTCCGCACGTAGATTGTGGAGACAACGTAATTGTTATCAATGCAGAGGCTGTTAGCCTTACTGGTAATAAAGCGGAGACAAAAGAAAGGCTTTGGCATACAGGTTTTCCAGGCGGTCAGCGCTCGAGAACAGCAGCTGAAACACTTGAAAGAAAACCAGAAGATTTAATCGAATGGGCTGTTAAGGGCATGTTGCCTAAAAACAAACTCGGTAGCCAAATGTACCGTAACCTATATGTGTACACTGGATCAGAGCATCCTCATTCAGCTCAACAACCTAAGACAATCGATATCAACGCAATAAAGTAAGATGGACGTAATTAATGCACTTGGTCGTAGAAAGGCTAGTATAGCTAGAGTTTACCTTCAAAAAGGGAAAGGTAACATTACTATTAATCACCGCGATTACAAAGAATACGTAGATACTGCGTTTATGCATCACAAGCTTCACCAGCCTTTCGCTACTACAGAGACTGAGGGTCAATATGACGTTACAGTTAATGTTACTGGAGGAGGAATCAACGGTCAAGTTGAGGCAATTCGATTAGGAATTTCTAGAGCGTTGGTGAAAATCAATGCCGAATATAAGTCAGCATTAAGAGCTGAAGGTTTCATGACACGTGACCCAAGAATGGTTGAACGTAAGAAGCCAGGTCAGAAGAAAGCGCGTAAGCGTTTCCAATTCAGTAAGCGTTAATTCATATTATATAATAACAGTTTAGATTCTAAATCAGCGGGATTTCCTAAGGAACTACCCGCTGATTGCTTTAACAAGAAGGTAAACATGGCAAGAACAAGCTACAAAGATCTATTAGGAGCAGGTGTACATTTCGGACACCTCAAAAGAAAGTGGAACCCAAACATGTCTCCATACATATTTATGGAGCGTAACGGAATCCACGTTATCGATTTACATAAAACTGTTGTTAAGGCTGAAGAAGCTGCGGCAGCAATGAAACAAATCGCGAAGTCGGGTAAAAAGATTTTGTTCGTATCAACAAAGAAGCAAGCTAAGAGCTCATTAGAGACGTTAGCAGGTGAAGTGAACATGCCTTTTGTTACTGAGCGTTGGCCAGGTGGTATGTTGACCAATTTCGTGACTATTAGAAAGGCGATTAGAAAAATGTCATCAATCGACAAGATGAAGGCGGATGGTACTTTTCTGACCATGTCAAAGAGAGAGCGTCTACAAGTTGATCGTCAACGTGCAAAGCTTGAGAAGGATTTTGGAAGTATTTCTGATTTGACACGTCTTCCAGCTGCACTATTCATTATTGATATCAATAAAGAACACATCGCAGTTCGTGAGGCAAGAAAGTTGAACATCCCAACATTTGCTATCGTTGATACAAACTCAGACCCAAGAGCTGTTGATTTTCCAATTCCTGGAAATGATGATGCTACACAGTCTATTCATAAGATCGTTTCTATAATGACAGAAGCTATTAAAGAGGGTTTGTCAGAGAGAAAGAATGATCGTGATAAGTCTGAAAAGGACAAGGAAGAAAAAGAAGAAAGTGTTGCAGCTGCAGCTCCAGTGAAGGAAACAGCACCAGCTAAAGATGCAGCTCCAGCAAAGGAAGCGGCTCCAGTGAAGGAAGCTGCTGCAGAAGGAACTAAGAACGATTAAATAGATTATAGGATGTCGAAAATTACAGCATCAGAAGTTAATCGCTTGCGTCAAATGACGGGAAGTGGTATGATGGATTGCAAGAAGGCACTAGTAGAAGCCGAAGGAGATTTTGAAAAAGCAATTGAAATCCTTAGAAAGCAAGGACAGAAAGTTGCTGCAAAAAGAGGAGATAGAGAAGCTTCGGAAGGATTAGTTGTTGCAAAAACTGATGCGTCCGGAAAGAAGGGTGTTATTGCTATTTTAAGCTGTGAAACTGACTTCGTGGCGAAGAACGCGGAGTTTGGTCAAACTGCTGAAAAGATGGTGGACATTGCATTGAACACTGGAGTGAAAACAGCTGACGAATTAAAGTCTCAGCCTTTTGGTGATGGTTTAACTGTGAGTGAGAAGATCACTGAAATGATAGGTAAAATCGGTGAAAAGATCGATTTAGGAGTTTTAGATATAATCGAAGCTGAAACAGTGGTAGCCTATAATCACCCTGGCAATCAAGTTGCATCAATGGTTGGTTTGAATAAGGCAGGAGAGAATGTTTCAGAAGCAGGTAGAGATGTAGCAATGCAAATTGCTGCTATGAATCCAGTGGCTTTGGATAAAGACAGTGTTGCTACTTCAGTGATCGAGAAAGAGATCGAAATTGGAATGGATATAGCTCGTCAAGAAGGCAAACCAGAAGAAATGCTTGAGAAAATTGCTCAAGGTAAATTGAACAAGTTTTTCAAGGAGAACACACTATTAAGTCAAGCGTTCATCAAAGACAATAAAAAGTCAGTTGAGCAAATGCTCAAAGAGATTGATGGAGGCATAACGGTTACTAGTTTTAAGCGATACGGATTGAATTAAATCCATGATAATTTTTTAAAGAGCGATGATTATTCATCGCTTTTTTTTTGGCAATATTTTTTGGGGTTTGTTTTCAACATTGTACGTTGAAATTTCAGTCCTCTCTTCTGAATAAAAATGAATTAGGTTTGTTCCATGGCTGAAATGAAATATAAAAGAGTGTTGTTGAAGTTGAGTGGTGAAGCACTCATGGGCGAAAAACAATATGGAATTGATAATGAAAGACTGATGCAGTATGGTCGAGAGATTAAACTGATCGCTGAGCGTGGAGTCGAAGTTGCTGTAGTTGTAGGTGGTGGAAATATTTTTAGAGGCATACAAGCTGATGGGTCAATGATTGATCGCGTTCAAGGTGATCATATGGGAATGCTAGCGACTGTTATCAATAGTTTATCCTTGCAATCAGCACTAGAGTCAATTGGACTGAAAACGAGGCTTCAAACAGCGATCAAAATGGAGCAAATTGCTGAACCGTTTATTCGAAGAAAAGCAGTTCGTCATTTAGAGAAAGGCAGGGTTGTGATATTTGGTGCGGGCACAGGCAATCCATATTTTACAACTGATACAGCTGCCTCATTAAGAGCAATAGAAATTGAAGCAGATGTAATCTTAAAAGGTACGAGAGTTGATGGGATTTATTCAGCTGACCCTGAAAAGGATGCGAATGCGGTTAAGTTTGATAATCTTTCTTTTTCTGAAGCAATATCGAAGAATTTGAATGTCATGGATATGACGGCCTTTACTCTGTGCAGAGAGAATAATGTTCCAATTATTGTATTTGATATGAACAAACCTGGGAACTTGACTAGGGTGTTAGAGGGACAACGAGTGGGAACATTAGTTGAGGTTTAGTTTTTAGAGTTTCTAATTATTATTGCAGTCGATAATTATTTGATGAGATGGAAGAGATTGATATGATATATGATATGGCTAGGGAGTCAATGGAGGCTGCTCTAGACCATTTACACAAAGAATTACTAAAGATTAGAGCAGGAAAAGCTAGCTCAAGTATGCTAGAGGGTGTTTATGTAGATTATTACGGAACAAACACTCCACTCAGTCAAGTAAGTAATATCAACACCCCAGATGCGCGAACCATTTCTATACAGCCATGGGAAAAACCAATGCTTCCCATTATCGAAAAGGCGATCATGGCAGCTAACCTTGGTTTGAATCCTCAGAACAATGGTGAATTAATCATGATAAATGTTCCACCTTTAACTGAGGAGCGAAGATTGAATTTAGTAAAGCAGACAAAAGCTGAAGGTGAGCACGCTAAAGTTTCCATAAGAACTGCACGTAAAGAAGCTAATGATGAAATAAAGAAGCTTCAAAAAGAAACTATTTCTGATGATTTAGCTAAAGATGCTGAAGAACGAATTCAGAAACTAACCGACACATATGGAAAGGATATTGATTCTATTTTAGAAGTGAAGGAGAAAGATATAATGACGGTTTAGGTTTCCCAAACTGTTGTTCCTTCCGAACAGTTTTTACACATTTCTATTTCACTCCTGCTGGTAAGAACACTTTTACGAAAGTTTTTATAATTGTCAGAGTTCCATATTTCAGTAAATGAAGTGTTTGCTAATGTGCCCATACTATGCTTAGCGTCTTTATCAAAACAACAAGGAATAACTTTTCCGTCCCATGTAATCACCGCTCCTGACCACATTCTCCAACAGTGGTCATCAAGAGGGTTTTTAATTTCCCATTTTCCTGCAGAACCTTTTCTATAGCGCGAATATTTGTCAATACTTGGAATAAGCTCATTCCCGTTTTCGAAGTCGTAGATCTGTGCAGTTTTAAACTTTACTTCATTCACCCCCAATTCTTTGCCTAACTTTTTCACTTCATCAACCTGATGCTCGTTTGGCTTCACAACAAGGAACTGGAATATAATGTGTGGAGTCTTTGATTTAAGCTCTTTCTTCCATTTTACTACATTTTTAGTCCCTTCTATCACTTTTTCTAGGCTTCCCTCTTTACGATAGCTTTCGTAGGTTGCTTGCTCTGTGCCGTCAATTGAAATAATAAGTCTATCTAGACCTGATTCAACTGTTCCTTTAGCTCTGATGTCATCTAAAAAGTGAGCATTAGTACTTGTGGCGGTATAGATTCCAGCACTGTCGGCTTGCTTCACCATCTCAAAAAATTGTGGATGTAAATAGGGTTCTCCTTGAAAATAGAAGTTGATATATGTGCAATGGTCTTTTACTTCATTCAGTGTTTTGTCGAGTAACTCAAGACTTAGTTTTCCGGTTGGTCTTGTAAAGCTTCTCAAACCGCTTGGACATTCTGGGCATCTTAAATTGCATGCTGTTGTCGGTTCAATAGATAAGCTGATAGGTTTCCCCCAATGTTGGGGACTTCCAAATATTCGACCCCGATAGTAACTTGCTAGGGTGAGTAGAGCGTTTAAGGCCTTTGAAAAATTCCAATGGCTTAGAAGTTGTCTTGTATCGGTTATGGTCATGAACGCCCAAAAATAATGCTTCAATGCGTTGTCGTTGGCTTGTGATTCACTTACCTTCGAAAACTTTCAAAATCCCCTATATATGTGGGCTAAAATCGCCCGGTTAATCATTCGTTACAGGATAGCAATTATCATTGCTTTACTGTGTTTTACTTCAGTTATGCTATATCAAGCAACTGGGGTTAGGCTCATGTATGGATTGCCACAAATGCTTCCAGAAGATTCTCAAACAATTATTGATTGGAGGAGTTTTCAGGATCAATTCAAAGAAGAGTCTACTGTTTTTGCAATCGGAATTGAGAAAGACCTTTTCCATGATGTCGATGTGTTTAATGAATGGTATAAGCTTGGAAGGAGCATTACCAAGGTAGAAGGTATAGATACCGTTCTTTCAATTGGTAGCGCATTCAATATTGTTAAGGATACTACGATCAAAAAATTCGTGATTGATCCATTGGTGAAGGGGCCAGTAAAGAATCAGGTTGAACTCGACCTTTTGCGCTCGCGCTATGAATCACTTCCATTTTATGAGGGATTGCTATATAATCCGGATAACAATTTCAGTCTCATGGCTATTTCCATGAGTAATGATCGATTTAATTCCACAGATAGAACAGAGTTCTTTGGTGAAGTGCTCGGAATGGTCGAATCTTTCGAACAAGAGAATAATGTGAAAATCCGATACTCAGGTATGCCTTATATCAGGGAGAATTTGAGCTCTCTGGTAAAGAAAGAATTGGGCACCTTGCTCTTGTTGACAGTGATCATTACCATCATCATTTTATTGGTTTTTTTCAGATCTATTAAGCCTGTTTTGATTTCAATGACAGTGGTTTGCTTGGGAGTGATATGGTCACTTGGCTTGCTAAACACGCTTGGGTTTGAAATCACAATTTTAACATCATTGATTTCTCCGTTGGTAATTGTAATTGGGATTCCCAATTGTATATACCTCATCAATAAATTTCATTCAGAACTAAACTTACATGGAAATCGTGCCAAGGCACTAACGCGAGTAGTATCTAGAATTGGCAGTGCTACTTTCATGACAAATGCTACAACGGCAACAGGCTTTTTAACGTTTGTGTTTACAGAAAGTATATTGTTGGTTGAGTTTGGAATTGTCGCGTTCTTTTCCATTATGTCGCTTTTTGTTCTTTCTATTTTGGTTATCACGATAACGTATAGTTTTTTACCCGTTCCCGAGGAGGATAGCAAAGCGCATTTAGAAAAACGCTGGGTGGTCAATCTGGTTTCTTTTTTCACCCGCCTGGTAAAAACAAGAAGACCACTGGTTTATACAGTGACCATCATGGTTGTTGTAACTTCTTTGTTTGGCATGATACAAATTCAGACCACAGGAAACATTGTCGATGATCTTCCAAAGAATCACAAGACCGTTGAGGATTTGCATTGGTTCGAACAGAATTTTGGTGGTGTTGTGCCATTTGAAATTAAGGTTGATGCTAAAAAACCAAAGCAGATTACGAAATCAAGTATCTTAAAGAATATTGAAGAGACTCAAGACTTGTTTAAAGATGATCCCTCCTTTTCAAAGAGTATCTCCATAGTCGATGCTTTGAAATTTATTAAGCAAGCTTTTTACAATGGTAACCCAGATCGATACGAGCTCATTACGAGCAGAGAAAAAGCCTTTTTTGGTGATTACGTGGATAATTCTTCAACCGATCAGAACTTGCTCACGGCTTATCTTGATTCTACCGAACAATATGCTAGAATTAGTTTGCAAGTAGCCGATATTGGAACTCTTGAAATGGACAGTTTACTTGCCTTTTATTCTCCAAAGATTGACGCAATATTCAATCCGAAACGAACTAAACAAGACTCTCTTATATCTATAGTAGAAAAGGGTCTTAATTCGGCTGTTTCAGATTCAATTGCACGATATATTTTGAAACGGAACGCCCCTGCAAAGCGCATCTTTAGTAATCTCTATTTGGAAGGCGACTCAACAGGGAAGGTTGATTTTGATTCTGTATTATTTGCGAACAATGAAAGATCTATTGGCCTGCTCCGGGAGGCTTTGGATGAAGCTTACATCGGAGTTTCAATTACTGGACCGAGTATTACGTTTTTAGAAGGAACTAACTATTTAGTGAAAAACCTTTTCGTTAGCCTTAGTCTAGCGATACTGATTGTCGCTCTTCTTATGGCTTTTGTATTCAGCTCATTGAGAATGATTGTAATTTCAGTTGTGACCAATCTTATTCCACTATTATTTACGGCCGCTGTCATGGGGTATTTTGGTATAAATATCAAGCCATCCACGATTCTTGTATTTAGCATAGCATTTGGTATTTCAGTAGATGATACGATTCATTATTTAGCGAAGTATAGACAAGAGTTGAGATTTACAAATAATGACATTGGTCTTTCGGTGCAGTTGGCGCTAAAAGAAACAGGTGTAAGTATGGTTTACACCTCCATTATTCTCTTTTTCGGATTTGGAGTATTTGCTTATTCTGATTTTGGAGGAACACAAGCGTTAGGAATTTTGGTTTCATTGACGCTGATGGTGGCAATGTTCGCCAACTTAATTTTATTGCCCTCATTCTTAATGTCTTTTGAGAAAGCCATGCTAACTCGATGGTTCAAAGAACCGTTTCTTACCCTTCTTGATGAAGAGGAGGATATAGAATTGGATGACCTAGATTTTGATCAAGAAGAAAATCCCACATTATGAAAGGAATAATACTGGCCGGAGGAGCTGGAACGAGACTTCACCCTTTGACGCTTGCTATGAGCAAACAAATGCTCCCGATCTATGACAAGCCAATGATTTATTATCCATTATCGGTCCTTATGATGGCGGGTATTAAGGAGATATTAATTATTTCAACGCCACATGATTTGCCGAACTTTGAGCATCTTTTGGGAGACGGTTCAGATCTGGGCTGTGCTTTTAGCTATCAAGTTCAGGAAGTTCCAAATGGCCTTGCTCAAGCCTTTGTATTAGGAAAGTCATTCATTGGTGATGATAATGTTGCACTGATCCTAGGGGATAATATTTTCTTTGGAAATGCTTTTCACAAACTAGTTCAATCTGCTGTGGATCCTTCGGGTGGTATTGTCTTTGCCTATCACGTTAATGACCCAGAGCGGTATGGTGTAGTGGAGTTTGATGAAAATCATAAGGCCCTATCTCTTGAAGAAAAACCTGAGAATCCAAAATCAAATTATGCCGTCCCTGGATTGTATTTCTATGATAATCGCGTAGTGAAGATTGCTGAAGAATTGGAGCCAAGTGCACGCGGAGAATATGAGATCACAGACGTTAACAAGAAATATCTCGAGATGGGTGAACTTGAGGTTCGTTCTATGGGCAGGGGTTATGCTTGGCTTGATACTGGTACTTTTCCTTCATTGATGCAGGCGAGTCAATTTGTTCAAGTTATTGAAGAGAGGCAGGGCTTGAAAGTTGGTTGTATTGAAGAAGTCGCATTTCGAATGAATTTTATTACAGCGGATCAGCTCAAAAAACTTGCAACTCCATTATTGAAAAGCGGTTATGGCGAGTACCTAATGAAACTGATTAAAAAGTAGATGGATAGTTACCTTAATAAATTGCGTGTCGAGATAGAAGAACATTTAAGCTCTATAGATCTGCCTTCAGATCCAGCGAACCTCTACGAGCCAATTGAATATATGCTTTCTCTTGGAGGAAAACGCATAAGACCAATTCTTACACTTATTGGTTGTGAATTATTTGGGAAGCCTTATTCTAATGCAATGGATCAGGCCTTAGCTGTTGAGATTTTTCACAATTTCACATTGGTTCATGATGATATTATGGATAGCGCAGAAGTGAGAAGAAACCTTCCCACTGTGCATAAAAAATGGGATGTGAATATTGCTTTGCTCAGTGGTGATGGCATGATAGTTATCGCTTATCAGCACTTATTCAAGGCACAAAATGATAAACTGAAAAAATTGGCAGATGTCTTCTCCAAGACTGCATTAGAAGTATGTGAAGGACAGCAGTATGATATGGATTACGCTTCTTATGAGACAGTTTCTTTATCGAGCTATTTAGAAATGATTCGTCTTAAGACTGCTGTCTTACTTGGTGGAGCAATGCAGCTTGGAGCCATAGTGGCTGATGCATCTGAAAAGCAGTTAGAGCAAGTTCAGCATTTTGCTGAAAGCATGGGTTTGGCATTTCAAATTAAGGATGATTACTTAGATTCTTTTGGAGATCAGGATTCCTTTGGAAAGGAGATTGGTGGTGATATTCGGGAAGGTAAAAGAACCTGGTTGACCCTTAAGGCCTTTGAATTACTCGGAGATGATAATCAACGTCTTCTTGACGCCTATTCAATTACCGATATAGCTAAAAGAGTAGATGCAGTAATGGCAATTTATAATGAGTTAGATGTGAAAGGGTGCGCTGAAAAGGAAATAGCCAGGTACTCTGATGATTCACTTAAGACTCTTGCCAATATTGAGGGGGAGGAAAATGTGAAATCTAAGCTTTCAGCTCTTGTTCATTATCTCATCGATCGCGAGAATTAATCATTGTAAATCTGCATAAGTGCAGAATTCAAGGTAGGATAATCGAAATCAAATCCAGTAGATTGAATTTTTTTGGACGAGAGCTTGACGCCTTTCAATATTAAATCAGATTTCTCTCCGAAAACGAGTTTAATTAAAAACTCTGGCACATTTGGCAAAAGCAAAGGCTTCTCCATGACATCGGCTAATATTTGCATGAAGTCTTGGTTACTCACAATTTCTGGTCCAACAGCATTAAAAGCTCCGTTAAGATTATTTTTTAAGGCGTGAGCAAAAACTCTACTCACGTCTTGAATATGAATCCAAGCCATGGACTGGTATCCTTTTCCAAGACCAGCCGCAGCATAGTATTTAACCGGCAGTGCGATTTGTTTCAAGGCACCTTGATCTTTACCCAATACCAAACCAATTCTAATTTTTGAAACATTTTTAGCCACCGTTTTGAAATCATCAGCGGCATCTTCCCATTTTTTACAGACTTCAGCAAGAAAACCATTGCCACTTGGACTATCTTCCTTAAATAATAAGTCGCTAATGGTTAGTGGATAATATCCAATTGCAGAAGCTGAAATGAAGTTTTTAAGGTTGATGTTGTTTTTGTTACATCCATCGAGAAGCATTTTGGCGGTATCTACTCTGCTGTTGATTATTTCTTGTTTTCGGCTTGGGTTCCATGGTTTATCCGCAATACCAGCGCCAGCTAGATGAATGATGTTCTCAACTCCTTCGAAGGCTCTAGCGTCAATTTGCTTTCTATCTAGGTTCCATGAAAATGTGGGTACACTCTCTTTTCCAGTAACAGAGCGACTTAAATGAGTCACTTCATATCCTTCTTTTAATAATAGCTCAGTCAGTGGAGCTCCTATCATTCCTGTTCCGCCTGTGATTAATACTTTCGTCATAGCCTGTTTTCAAAATTGAAGTGTCGTGTCAGATAATAGTTTTTCATTAATTGCTTCTCAACAATTTGACATTCAAATGAATTCGAAGCAGTGGCGTATGGACACCTTCAATCAATTGTCAAAGGACTTTCAATTGTCAGGCGTCTCAATAGAGTCAGTTTCTGAAGAGTTCGATCTAACAGAAATTATGCGATCCATCACTGATTCGATTCAAAGTGTGAAAAGTAATAAACAGCAATGGGATAATCTCAATTATCGTATTGATCTTCCAACGAAGATTGATATTGACTGTCTAAGTATTGAAGAAGCGAGTCGTTTGTTTCTACTCAGGTGCTTTCAAAAAGTCTGGATAAGAAAACATTACTCAAATTCGATATCGAAAGATGATGTAAACGATATTGAAGAGCACTTAAAACCTTAGATTTGCTATCCCAATACTCGATTGATTCGATGGATAAATTTTCTTTTATAGGCAATGGCGATGTAAATGCTATTGAAGAGCTGTATAAGCAGTACAAGCAAGACCCTAAGTCAGTAGACGAGGGATGGACAAAGTTTTTTGAAGGCTTTGATTTTTTTCAATCCAACTATGGTGATCAAGCCGTTTCTGAAGGAACTTTAAAAGAGTTCAAGGTGATTGATTTAATCAATGCTTATCGCATTAGAGGTCACCTGTTCACTCAAACCAATCCAGTGCGAGAGCGAAGGAAATATACGCCAACGCTGGATCTTGAAAACTTTGGATTGTCTGATGGTGATCTGGATACTGTTTTCAACGCGGGAGTTGAAATAGGAATTGGCGCTTCAAAACTCAGAGAAATAGTTACTTTTCTTCAAACAACATACTGCAAGAGTATAGGAGTTGAGTACATGTACATAAGAAGCGTTGAGAAATTGGCGTGGTTGAAAAAACGCATAGAGGCGGATAGAAACATGCCGAGTTTTTCAAAGGATGTCAAGCTAACTATACTTCGAAAATTGAATGAAGCTGTGTTGTTTGAGAGCTTCTTGCATAAGAAATTTGTAGGTCAGAAGCGTTTCTCACTAGAAGGAGGCGAAGCATTGATTCCTGCTTTGGATGTAGTTGCTGAGTATGGTGCAACGTTTGGAGTAGAAGAGATTGTCATTGGTATGACCCACAGAGGTCGATTGAATGTTTTGGCTAATATTCTGAAGAAAACCTATTCTGATATATTCAGCGAGTTTGAAGGGAAAGAATACGAGGACAATCTATTTGATGGTGATGTAAAGTATCACCTTGGTTATTCGTCAGAAATACTTTCTGAAATTGGAACTAAGCTGCAACTCACCCTTGCTCCAAACCCATCTCATCTTGAAGCTGTCGCGCCAGTGGTTCAAGGAATTGTTCGTTCAAAAATTGACAATTACTTGAAGGATGAGGGTAAAATTATTCCAATAATTATCCACGGAGATGCCTCAATTGCTGGTCAGGGAATTGTATATGAAGTTGTTCAGATGGCTCAGTTGGATGGTTATCGAACAGGAGGAAGTATTCACATCGTTATCAATAATCAAATTGGATTCACGACAAACTATCTAGACGCTAGATCTAGCACATATTGTACTGATGTTGGAAAGGTTACCCTTTCCCCTGTATTCCACGTAAATGGTGATGATCCTGAGGCTGTTGTTCATGCAATGAAGATGGCTATCGATTTCAGACAGACATTTAAGCAGGATGTATTCATTGACCTTCTATGCTATAGAAAGTATGGACATAACGAAGGGGATGAACCTCGCTTTACTCAGCCAACTTTATACCAGGCGATAGCAAAGCATAAAAATCCAAAAGAGATTTATGCGCAACGTTTGATGGATGAAGGGAATTTAACCGCTGAAGAAGCGAAGGAAATTGAAACTAAATTCAATGCTCTTCTTCAAGGGAGATTGAGCGAAGCTAAAGAAACACGCACTGCTAAAATTTCTAACTTCCTAGAAGCGTCTTGGGAGGGAATTGTAACATCAAACAGTTCAGACTTCTTAAAGTCTCCAGATACCGGGTTTGATAAAAAGACACTCCATGAGTTGGCTGACAAGATGAATAATTTGCCAGCGGATAAACCTTTCTTCAAAAAGCTATTAAAGCTTATGGAGGATAGAAAAACCATGGTGAAGGAAGATCGACTTGATTGGGCGCTTGGAGAGTTATTGGCATACGCCAGTCTTTTGTATGAGGCGTATCCAGTTAGAGTAAGTGGTCAAGACGTGGAACGAGGTACGTTTTCTCATCGCCACGCAGTAGTTACTCTTGAGGATAGTAAAGAAGAATATGTTCCATTGAAGCACCTTTCTTCCATGCAAGGCGATTTCAGTATTTATAATTCTCTTCTCTCGGAATATGGGGTTTTAGGATTTGAATATGGATATGCCATGTCAAACCCTTATTCCCTCGTAATTTGGGAAGCGCAGTTTGGTGACTTTTTTAATGGAGCTCAAATCATTGTTGACCAATTTTTAACTGCAGCAGAAGATAAGTGGGCTTGCATGAATGGCCTAGTTATGCTCTTGCCACATGGCTATGAAGGTCAAGGAGCAGAACATTCAAGTGCTCGTCTTGAGCGCTTTTTGTCACAATGCGCTGAGGAGAATATACAAGTGGTGAATTGTACCACACCGGCCAATTTTTTCCATGTGCTACGCAGGCAAGTTAAATGGCCTTTTAGAAAACCATTGATTGTTTTCACTCCAAAGAGCTTATTGCGCCATCCGAAATGTATTTCAACCATGGATGATCTGGCAAAAGGAAGATTTACGGAGGTGTATGATGACACATTGGTAAATAAGAAAAAAGTCAAAAAAGTAACAATGTGCTCAGGTAAATTATACTATGATTTGCTTGCTGCACGAGAAGATAAGAAAAGAGAAGATGTTGCTTTGGTGCGCGTAGAGCAATTGTACCCTTTCCCGCAAAAGGCCATTGACGAAGTATTGTCGACTTTTGGCGATACCGTGGAATTGGTATGGGCTCAGGAAGAGCCTGCGAATATGGGCGCTTGGGATTTCTTGCAGCGCACATGGAAAGGAAAAAAACTCGCTTGCGTAAGCAGACATGAGAGTGGAAGTCCAGCAAGTGGATCCATGAAGAGGTTCCAACAAAGACAAAAGTTAATCATTGATACAGTATTCAACTAAGCATAAATAAGGACAGATAATGGCTGATATTATTGAAATGAAAATGCCCAGTCCGGGCGAGTCAATTACCGAAGTTGAAGTAGCTCAGCTGCTCGTTCAGAATGGAGATGTCGTAGAATTGGACCAACCTATTGCTGAAATCGATAGTGACAAGGCTACGCTAGAATTGAACGCAGAAGCTGCTGGAAAAGTTGAATTCTTAGTTGAAGAAGGAGATACTGTGCTGATTGGTCAAGTGGTTTGTAAAATCGATACTTCCGTAAAGCCTGAGAAGAAAGCTGCAGCTCCTGTAGTCGCTCCTAAAGAAGAAGCAAAAGCATCTAAATCAGATGCTCCAAAACCTCAAGCCGCAACCTCCAATTCTGATGCTAAAGCGACACCAGTTGCAAAAGCGATGATGAATGATAATGGAGTGAATGCAGGTAAATTAAAAGGAAGTGGAGAAGGAGGTAAGATATTGAAGCATGATGTAGAGCTGTACCTTGCTGGCGGATTTGATACTGCAAACCAACTTTCGGGTTGGGGTGGAGTTCGAGACGAAAGAAGAGAAAAGATGAGTTCTCTAAGACGCAAGATTGCCGAGCGTTTAGTTTCTGTGAAAAATGAAACAGCCATGCTTACAACCTTTAATGAGGTTGATATGAGCTACGTAATGGATTTGCGCAAGAAGTATAAGGAAGCCTTCAAAGAAAAGCATGGTGTGAATCTTGGTTTCATGTCCTTCTTTACCAAAGCAGTAACTGAAGCATTAAGACTTTACCCTGCTGTTAATGGATATATTGACGGTCAAGAAATGGTTTTCCATGATTATGCTGATATAGGAATTGCCGTGAGTTCTCCAAAAGGTTTGATGGTTCCTGTTCTTAGAAATGCTGAGCAAATGTCCTTGGCCGAAATTGAAGGTGGTATTAAAGCCCTCGCGTTAAAAGCACGTGATGGGAAATTGAGCATGGATGAAATGACTGGAGGAACATTTACCATTACAAACGGAGGAGTCTTTGGGTCAATGTTGAGTACACCAATAATTAATCCTCCTCAAAGTGCGATTCTTGGAATGCACAACATTGTTGAACGGCCTATCGCAGTGAATGGAGAGGTTAAAATCAGACCAATCATGTACGTTGCTCTTTCTTATGATCATCGAATTATTGATGGAAAGGAATCGGTAAGCTTCCTTTATAAGGTGAAAGAGATGATAGAGAATCCTTCATGGATGCTGTTTGGTGGCAAAGAACCAGAGCAGGTTCTTCTTGGGCTTTAAATCTTATCGAAGAAGGTTAATCAAGCCTTTGTATGAATAAGGAACGTCTTCATCGTCCTCCACATTTATTAAGTACGTATACGTACCGTTCGGACAAACATCAGCTGTATTCCATTTAAGACCGTTCCATCCTATTAGAGGGTTCTCAGATTTGAATACTTCATGTCCCCATCTGTCAATAATTGACACGTTGTATTTATTGTAAATAAATACAGATGGTCTCCATATATCATTCGTTCCATCACGGTTTGGGGTGAAGGTGTTTGGAGCAAAAAAGAGATATGAAGGTTTCACCCGTATTTTTTGATAGGCAGTGTCTTTGCAGCCGCTAATATGCTCAGCAACTTGAGCGATAACATAATTTCCAGTATCCGGTAGAGTGAAGTCATAGGATAATGATCTAGCCATATACTCTTCATCTAAATAAAATTGCCAGCTAACGGCATTTGAACTATTGTCAAAAACAGTATAATCGGGATGATACATATCTGTCCAAAGACTTGACATTTCAATACCAGCGCTAGGAGTATCATTGACCACTATATGCTTTTTGTAAAGTAAGTCTATGGTGTCAATGCACATTGAATCTGTGATAAGTTGAAGGGCGATATCATATTCACCAACCGAGTCTATCTCGACATATAAGGAAATAGAATCGGACAGTAATACGGAGTCTATGTGCCATTTATAGGTCGGTTTAAAAGCCTCAGTAGTAAACGCTGAAAAGGTCCATTCGAATGGAGCACATTGTTCTTGAAGCGAGTCTAAAATTTCAATGGTTGGATTCGGAATAACATAGACGCTGTCGGTATACTCCTTTTTGCAACCCAATTCAGTGTCAATATAATGAAGGGTTACAGAATGAAAGCCGATTGTGTCATACTGTTTTGTAGCTGTCGGTAATCCACCATCACCTATTGAGGCCGTGTCATTCCAAAATTGCCAGCGTGCTACGGTAGTTTCTCTAAAGAATCCTTCAGGGGTGAATAAATACTTATGTCCATCCAAGCAATCAGCTTTGGGGCGTTCAAAGTAAGGTTCAATTTTGTGCTGAACTCTATATTCAGATATAGTTGTATCGTTACAGACTTCTCCGAAGGCAATCAATGTTATCTTGTATATCCCAGTGTCAGGATATTCATAAGATGGATTTTGAAAGCTACTAGTATCGTGAATTGTTAAAGAATCTCCAAAGTCCCAATGAAACGAATCACCAAGCGTGCTGAGATTGAAAAATTCAATATCAAAACCAATACACGCCTCCAATGAGCTATCTATTGCAGCAGCCGCATCAACTTCACAATACAAGGTTGTCAGCTGAAAGTCACGCTTATTTTCACTGATAAAAATTCCGTCTCTCCATTCTTGCACACACACGCCGAAGGCATATACTCCGAGATCTGTTGGCCTTCCAGTTATTATTCCAGTAAAGGTGTCAACCTCTAAAACAGGCAGGGCCGTTATCTGATGCTGATCATCGAAACCTAACTCCCAAGGAATATTTTGAAATGGAGGAGGACTTGGTGTTGGTGCAGGGTTTTGTGAGCTGCCGCCATGGTAAGGTCGGCAAAAGGTGTATGTCAAACTATCTCCGTCTCTATCCGTTGCTGAATAATCGAGATTTAAATAAAGCTCGCTGCAAAGGGCGATAGGTGGGACAAAATTGTAAGAAGGTGAGCTGTTGCAAGGAGCAATGGTGCTGTCTGGAATAAAGGCAAAGTAAGTAGATCCAATATCTGATACATTATCTATATTAATCACATTTGGAGGCCTGCAGCAGCGTTGATGGACCAATGAAACGCCTCCTATTGGGATGATTAATTCGAATGTGTCACTATAACTAGCTGTAGAAATACATATGTCAGGTGTGTCTACTAAACACGGGATATTCTGCGTAAAAGGCAAGGTGTCAATTATTCCAGGATGATCGATTAATACTACATCTATCAGACTGTTGTTACTACCGTTATACATCGCGATTTGAACAGCCTCATCAAAAGGGGCGCCTTGTCCATTGCAGTCCCTGTACATTTTCAATGTAACTATGTACTGATTGTTACCGAGGCATTCATAGAAGATTTCTCCACCAACAAGGTGACCAGCAGATGCTGAATTTGACAAAAATGTCAAGAGTAGTATTATTCCAAGAAGGGTTCTCAATTGAATATCTGCAAGTTAGACTTGCAAATTGGTCAATTCAATCGAGAATAAAAAATGGGATTTAGAATTAGGCTAGGATTGCTATTAGAGCTCTTCTGCAATAACTTCTTTAACTTCTGGCAGCATTCTTTCAAATAGTGCCTTAATTCCGGACTTTAGAGTCAGGCTACTTGAAGGACAGCCAGAGCATGCACCTTTGAGTACAACATTCAATTTTCCTTCTTCAAACGACTTAAAATGGATCGCACCACCATCACCTTCGACAGCAGGTCTAATGTACTCGTCTAAAATCTCCACAATGCGCTCTTCAATAGGTGTGTTTGCTTTCGAATGATCTGTAATACCCGTTGATTCAGCAGCTCCTTCTTCTGATTTTGCGTCTACACCGTCTAAGAATATTTCTTGACCCGCATTAAGATAATTGCTTATGTATTCTCTTAATTCTAGCATTACGTCATCCCACTCCAAACCTTCAATTTTAGTAAGAGTAATGAAGTTCTGAGTGATGAATACTTTGCTTACAAATGGAAAACTGAAAAGCCTTTGAGCAAACGGAGCGTATTTAGTTTCAGCTTCAGAATTGAATTCATAAATAGATCCATTTAGGGCTAAAACATGGTTCGAAACAAATTTTATTGTGGCTGGGTTAGGAGTCACCTCAGCATAAATCATATATGGTAATTTTTTTTCGCTCATCATTCATTTATTGATGCAAATGTAGGATTCAAACAGGCTTAACTTAGCTTTGTTCTAAAGAACTAATTATGGCTACAATTTTACCGGTGAAGGGTGTCTCCCCTCAATTTGGAAATGACTGTTTTATGGCTCCTAATGCTACAATTGTGGGAGATGTTACTTGTGGAGAAGAATGCTCTTTTTGGTTTAATGCGGTCGTGAGAGGCGATGTTAATAGCATAAGAATGGGCAATCGAGTGAATGTACAGGATGGCGCAGTCATTCATGCTACATATCAGAAGACCAAAGTAGTTTTGGGGAACAATGTGTCAATAGGGCACAACGCATTGGTTCATGGTTGTGAGGTACATGATGATGTTTTAATAGGAATGGGAGCTATTGTGATGGATAACGTAGTGATTGAGTCCAATTCTATTATCGCGGCAGGTGCTGTAGTATTGGAGGGGACAATCGTGAAAGCAGGAAGCCTGTATGCTGGTGTGCCAGCAAAATTTAGAAAGGAAGTGTCTCAAGAAATGATCGATGGTGAGATAGCTAGAATTGCGGCTAATTACGTGAAATACTCTAGCTGGTTTAAGTAATCTAAAACTTCAAGTAGGAAGATTTAAATGAAGTGACGGACATTTGTCTGAGAAAGAAATTCAGTATCTCCACGTCAGCGTTTGTATAGAATTGAGTTTGTCGGTCAGGGTTCTTTGATCGGAGATTGTGTATCTCTAGCATATTCTTAGTTTGCTTAGCTACTGCCGCTCCTGAATCAATAATTGTGGTAGTCGAGGGAACAATATTCTTTATTTGTTCGATGAGAAACGGATAGTGCGAGCAGCCAAGCACAATATTATCAATACCGGCCTCAACCATAGGAAGTAAATATCTCTCAAGTAAAGGAATTGCATCCGATAAGTTTCCGGACTCAATAATTGGAACGAGTCCTTCTCCAATGGTTTCGAAAATCTCTATGTCACCGCGAAATTCAGATGATGTATTTATGAAAAGTTCACTGGCTAAGGTTCCCTTTGTAGCTAGTATTCCAATTTTTTTTGAGCTTGTTGCTATTGCTGCTGGTTTCGTGGCAGGTTCAATGCCAATAAATGGAACATTATAGTTGATTCTTAGGAAGTCAATTGCATTTGTCGTAGCAGTATTACATGCAACTACGATTAGTTTACATCCTTTTTCTAAAAGAAGTTCAGTGTTTTTAACACTGAGATCAATGATGGCTTGTTTGCCTTTTTCACCATAAGGAGCATTGCGTGAATCTGCAAGGTAAACGCTTGATTCGTTCGGAAGTAATCGATGAATTTCTCTCCAAATGGATAATCCACCAACTCCAGAATCGAATACACCTATAGGTTGATCGTTGTCCACAGAATTAATTGGAAATAAAAAATCCCGATGAAAATCGGGATTTAAATTTATTGTGTGATTCCTAAATCTGTTTTTACCAGTGGCAAAATATCGTCTGATTCTGGCTGATAAAGCAAGGATCCAGAACTAGTGTCAAACACGTAAGAATAGCCATTTGCTTCTGCAACTTTTTCAATGGCTGCCTTAGCCTTATCCAGAATGGGTTGATAAACGTTTGCCTCTTCCTTTGCTAATCTTTGTTGAGCATTTTTTTGGAAGGCTTGAATCCTTTGCTCTAGGTTTTGGATTTCTTCTGCTTTTGTTTGCGCGATTATATCTGACATTACGGCTTCGTTAGCTCTGTAATCTTGCACCTTTCCTTCCCACTCTGTAGACATGGCTCCTAATTGAGTCTCAAGTGTTGCCGCGAAGGCTTCTAATTTTTTGTCAGCTTCAGCTTTTTCGGGCATTGCTTCAAGCAAAGCTTGAGAGTCAACATGTCCAAATTTGGATTTGGTCTGTGCAGTTAATGTAGTTGAGAATATTGCCAAACTGGCGATTGTAAGTAGTATGTATTTCATGTCTAAATGAATTTAAGGTGCAAATAAAGGGTATTAATTATTCTGATTCAGCAGTAAAGCCTAAACGTTGAAGAATTTCTTCGCTCTGATCATATTTTGGACTGGCATAAATAATAGCAGAACTGCTTGCAGCTTTATCAAAAATCACTGCGTAGCTCTTTTGCTCTGCCATTTTTTGAACTGCTTCGAAAACAGCTTCCTGAATGGGTTTGATGAGTTCTTGACGTAGTTTGAAAAGGTCGCCCTCTACGCCAAACTTTTGTTTCTGAAAGTCTTTTGCATTCTTTTCTTTTTGGATAATTTCTTGCTCTTTGACTTTTTTCATATCGGGAGTCAAAAGCACTTGCTCCGCTTTGTAGGCGGTATACATCTTTTCTATCTCATCATAACGAGCTTGAATTTGCTTTTGCCACTTTTCAGCTTGGGCATCAATTTCAGCTTGAGCTTCTTGATATGCTGGAATTTGTTCTAGAATATAGTCAGTGTCAATAAATGCATAACGCTGCGCTTGCATTGACGAAGCAGCGATCAAAGTAATGGTCAGTAAAAGAATTATTTTCAATTTCATAATAAATCAATTTTATAAGTCTCCAAAATTCATACCCAGTGTAAAGTGAAATCTTGACCTCTGAGGATCAAAAGCTGGAAACCCATCTCTTCCTTCTACATCATTTAAGCGATATCCCCAGTCGACTCCAAGTAAACCGAACATTGGCAAGAAAATACGAACACCAACACCAGCTGATTTGTAAACGTTGAATGGGTTAAATCCTTCAAAAGTTTCCCAACTGTTACCAGCTTCTACAAATCCGAGGCCATAAATGGTAGCGCTAGGGTTTAATGAAAAAGGATACCTGAGTTCAGCGGTATATTTATTGATCAATGTTGCTCCGAGAACAGGCGATAAATTGGAACCAGCATATCCTCTTAATGAGATTACTTCTCTTGAGTCAAGCTGATTTACGGCATTTGAAAAGGGATCACCGCCAAGATAAAATCTTTCAAATGGCACCATTCCAACTTCCCTATTATAAAGGCTCAATGCACCAAATCCTATGCGTGTATACAAAACAAATTTGTCAAATAGCTTATTGTAAAGGGCTCCAGTAAATTTCCATTTATGATATTCTAACCATTTGAATCTTTCAGATGCACTTAAATCAGAATAGTCCTTATTATTAAACAAACTATAAGGTGGTGTGAACTGCCCAGAAAGCGCCAATTCTGAACCCATCGTTGGGAAGATGGCTTGGTCAATAGAACTTCGAGCAATCTTGAACTTTGCATAGAGGTTATATGCCTGACCAGTTTGGAAAATAAATTGCTGCTGATTTTGCAGCGTATACTGTTGACCGCTCACCTCTACAAAAGCAGTGAAGTAATCATCAGGCCATTTTAATCTTGAACCTATTTGCGCAGAAAGGCCTCGCCTCTCGAAGAAACCACGATTAACATTAAACACATATAAAGGCTTGTCAACTCCCCAAAATTCTTTTGTAAGACTCTCTGACGTTGTTGGAGCTCTTCTACTTGCTCCATTTGAAAAGAATGAATAGAATGCTGACAGAGTTAAACTGGTTGGTTTCTTTCCACCAAGCCATGGTTCGGTAAAGGAAACGTTAAATGCCTGGTATGACGGGCCATTTGTGTTGAATTGCACTCCGAGTTTTTGACCATCACCTGAAGGTAGAGGGCCATTCCATTCTTTGGGCTTAAGAATATTTTTGGTGGAAAAATTGTTGAATTGCACTCCAACAGTTGCTACCAATATCCCACTGCCATAGCCACCTTGAAGTGTCAACTGATCATTAGGATTCTCTTCAACAATATACTCTATGTCAACTGTTCCTGTTGATGGATCAGGCGTTGGAATGACATTCATGGTTTCAGGGTTGAAGTAGCCTAAAACAGAAAGCTCTCTTTGGGAGCGAATGATATCTGCGCGGCTAAAGAGCTGTCCTGGTCTCGTGCGAAGCTCTCGTAGAACAACGTAGTCGTTGGTCTTCGTGTTTCCAGACACCGTTACTTTATTGATTCTCGCTTGTTGCCCCTCATACATTCTGATTTCAAGATCGATCGAATCTTTACCTACTAAGATCTCTTGAGGATCGAGTTGAAAGAAAAGATAGCCGTTGTCCATGTAAAGAGAGGTGACATCTCCTCCATTTTGATCCATAAACAAGCGAGCTTGTAACTTGATTGGGTCATAGACATCACCGTCTTTAATTCCTAGTGTTTTATTTAAAACATCAGATGAGTATTTGGTGTTTCCTATCCACTTTATGTCTCGGAAATAATATCTATTTCCTTCGGATAACTTCATGTCAATACTGACACTGCTGTATCCATCATTGTATACCGAGTCCAATAATACCCGCGCATCTCTGTAACCCTTTTGATTGTATCGCGCTATGAGACTTTCTTTATCCGTCTCGAAATTGTCTTGAAGATACTTCGAGGATTTAAAAATCCTAAGCTTTATGTGGTTTTGGACGTATTGTACAAGGTGATTTGGTATCGAGCGAATATCACTAAATAGATTTCTAGAAACATTTTTACTCAACGTATCAAGGTCGAGAAAGGGCTTAAAAAATGTTTTCTCTTTGGTTTCTTTAAAGGAAGCTCGAACACGGGAATCACTGAAATGGCTGTTTCCTTGAACATTAATATTTCGAATCTTGACTTTTTTGTGTTTGTCCACATCAATAGTCAGCATGACATGATTTCTAAAGAGGCTATCAACTTCTTGAGTTACGACCACTTTGGCAGACCGAAAGCCTTTGTCTTCATAAAAAGAATAAACCTTGTTTTGTGTAGAAATAACAAGGTTTTCAGTGACTATTTTCTCTTTGTAGAGGTTGATTTTTTCTCTTAAATCATCTGCTTCTGATTTTGAAACGCCACTGAATTTGAACCTAGATAGCCTTGACCGTTCAGTTATTTTTATGATTAGAAAAATCTTGTTTCCTTCTATTCTTTGAGATAAAAGCTGAACATCACTAAAAAGGTCTTGTTTCCAAAGTTTTTTGAGCGCCTCTGATGTTTCCTCACCAGGAACATCAATTTTATCGCCAACATTTAGTCCCGATAGCAACCTGATTGCACCTTCGTCCAAATTTTCAGCGCCTTCCACTGTAATGCCGCCTATTTCATAGGTTTTTGGGGAGCTGTATGAAAAAGATGAGGAAGAGCCAATACGTACTTGGGACAATGCTTCTAAAGTCAATATCAGGAAAAGCAAGGATAGAAATAGAGAGACGAACTTATTCATGAAAATCTTATGCCTTAACCTGTTCGCTTGTCATACCGAACCTACGCTCTCTTTTTTGAAAATCAATAACAGCCTGAATTAAGTCGGGGCCTCTGAAATCAGGCCAGAGTTTAGGAGTGAAAATGAGCTCTGCGTAGGCTAATTGCCATAACAGGAAGTTGCTAATTCTCATTTCACCACTTGTTCTAATCATCAATTCAGGGTCGGGAACATTATTTGTTGCAAGGTATGAACTGAACGTTTCTTCATTTATTGTATCGATGTCTACTTCA
Organism: uncultured Flavobacteriales bacterium; assembly: GCA_905479105.1. Classification (GTDB taxonomy): domain Bacteria; phylum Bacteroidota; class Bacteroidia; order Flavobacteriales_G; family Salibacteraceae; genus SHAN690. The sequence goes on along the minus strand of CAJQLE010000001.1, from coordinate 213,999 downwards.
CCATTTTTAACACCTTGACACAGCTTTTTAATACCCTCAACGATTTCCCATCTAGAACTATAGCTTAGTGCCAAGATAACTTCGAGTTGGGTGTTGTTTTTAGTCGCTTCTATTGCTTTGGCAAGTTCTCTTCTAGTCGCAGATGGCAACGATTTTAGATCTCCAATTGCCGTTAGCTTAATGTTGTTTTTTTGAAGGTTCTTGATTTCTTTATTGATAGTGTTTACCAATAACTCCATCAAAGCGTTGACCTCTCTTTGAGGTCTATTCCAATTCTCGGTAGAGAAAGCGTAAAGAGTAACGTGCTTTACCCCGATTTTAGCCGCGGTTTCCGTTGTTTCTTGAACGGCTTCTAGAGCATTGCGGTGACCAAAGATTCGGGCTTTGCCTCTCTCTTTTGCCCAGCGTCCATTTCCATCCATTATGATGGCAATGTGCTTCGGAATTGCTTCTTTATTTAGTTGATCTTCAAGTTCCATTCGATCTAAAAAAATGCCTCATGCTTTGCTGAGACAAATTAGGCCGCGAAGATACTTAAATCCTTAGATGCTTACATGACCCTTTCTTTGGTCCAAGGCGCACGGCTAAAGTTAGCATGGCATAGGTATACCAGTCTTTCGTAACTGAATTGCCGCGTTGAGTTCCCCAGTTGGTTCCGTCAGGACCAGATTGCACTAAACTCCTGTCTGAAATATCCTGAGATAAACCATCAATTTCGGATGCAGCGGGGTATACACCACTTACATCATCTAGATAATCTGAGAACGTTTTTCTTAACCCCCAATCCGCACTAATTATTAGTCGGTCGTTGAGTGCTAATTTAAAGCCAAATCCAAAGGGGATAGAAATTCCAATGCGCGAGTATGAAATGCCTTCTGTAGCTAAAGGCTGCAGTTCATATATACTTCCTTCAATAGAAGTGCTAGGGTTGAAATAAAAACCGGCAATACCTATGAATGAATAAGGGCTGAATCTAAATTTATTAATAAGGGCATCGAATTTGAGAAAATTGAATTCAAGAGTAGATGCCAATTCGTAAAGAGGAGAGGAGAAGTTGAGGTTCCTATTCGATTGAAATTGTGATGAAGAAATAGCGTCATCTGCGGATATTTCTCCAATATTGAATTGTCCTCGAAATGCAAAGCGCTGATTGATATTTCTGCGCAAGCTTATTCCAAAAGATTCGTGCCAATAGTTTTGGTTGAAATGAGCATAAGGATTTAGATCACCATTGTACCAAGAACTTCCTCCACTTAACCCAATTTCAAAATCAGTTTGCCCTGATTTTTGCGCTGAGCATTGAAAAGAGTAAAGAAGAATTAAAAGAATGAGCATATACAGTCTCATAATCGAGAAACGAAAAGTGATCAAATTTATTCTCGTGATTAGTACTTAGGCCTATTAGTTTTCTTGGAAGTAAACTTATAGTTAAGGGCTAATATAGCAAACATGTACGTGTCGTTTGTGGTTGCGTCTCCTCTTTGCTGCGCTGGACTTGATGGAGATTGTCCCCCAGCAATAAAAATCGTTCCGTCTTCTTTTTCTAGAGGAATTGCAGGATTAGATAAATATGCTGCAGCATCACCAGATTCCGACCCAATACCACCATTGGCGGCAGCAATGGCATTAGGATCAAAGTAATAGCCACTAACGTCATCCATATAATCAGTGAAGGTAAATCGGAAATTATATTCTAAGGAAATAGATACATTTCTGTTAATACTATACTTGGCGGAAATACCAAAAGGAATTACCATCGCAATTCTTTTGTATTTATCGGGGCCTCCAGGAAGTCCCTGACCCTCAGTCCCCATAGGCTGAAGGCTGTACCATTTACCATTGTATTCACCTCTAGGATTAAAGTATATTAATCCTAACCCACCCGTTAAAGATGCACTTAAACCACTTCCATTAGCACCTCTAATTCCCCGTGTTCGATAACGATTACTCGTTTTTTCTCGAATGAAGAAAACTTCTCCTTGACCAGTTAACTCAATTACAGGGGAACGAAAAGATAGGTTTCTACTTTGGCGAAATACGTCACCAGCAAACTTGTCAGCTCCATATACTCTTGCGTAAGCTAGTCCACCTTTTAAACTAAAAATTTCATCCAGCTTATATCGGTAGCCTCCAGCTATTACATAACGACTTGATTTAACATCAAAATCCATGAAAAGGTCTTGGGCTTCTTGAGCACCGCCTCCTAGTTCACCCATAAAATTGGTCCCGCCAAGACCACCCCAAACCTCATGTCTATAGCGCTTCCATCTCTGTGCTTCACTCATTTGAGGCACGAGAAATAAAATGAATAGAAAAAGGCTAATTAATTGTCTCACTAAGAAAGGTTTTCTCAAGGGTGCAAATATAGGTTTTTGACCAATGAGCAATTCATTTTCTGTTAATTGCGTCTGTCGTACCCCCAATGTAGTTTATGTCTTAAGGTTTTTAAAAAGCTATGCGATTTCAATCTTACAAGGTTTATTTCGAAATCATTTTTCATAACGGTTATTACACAATCTTCATTAATTGTTGTAGACCGAGAGTCCATTGACATCAGAAAATTAGAATTTCTGCCGTCCATTTTGAGTGTAATGACGCTTTGATCGGAAATCAAAACTGGCCTTACGGTTAAGTTATGCGTTGCCACCGGAGTGATAATGAAGTTGGCAGAACTAGGTAAAATTATTGGCCCACCACAACTCAATGAATATGCCGTTGATCCAGTTGGAGTGGCAATAATTAGTCCATCAGACCAATAGGTGTTTAGATACTTACCGTCAACATACACTTGGACAGCAATCATAGATTGGGTGTCTTTTTTATGAATTGTCAGTTCGTTAAGCGCGAAATTTTCGTTGCCAAAATGATTTTCTTCCGTCACCGCTTTTAAAACTGATCGGGTATCAATCATGTATGCACCTTTCAAAATTTGATCGATTGCTTCTTCCATATGCTCAAGATTGATACTTGATAAAAAGCCGAGCCTTCCAGTATTTAGTCCGAGAATTGGAAGCTTAGAGTTTTTGATGAAAGTTGTGGTATCCAGCATGGTGCCGTCTCCACCTATTGAAAGCATGATTTCAAACTCAGAAGCATTAAAATCTTCTTTTGAGTATGTGGTGATTTGATTCGAGAGTCCAATCCGATTCTGAAGAAATTTTGCAAAGGGGTCGTATACAGAATACTTGGCTCCTTTGGAATCTAGAAATTCAAAAAATTCTATAATCCTCTTATTGTGCTCTTCGCCAAACTCTCTGCCGTAGATTGCAAATGGTTTCATTTAAATTGGATTTTTAAAGTGGATGTAAAACCCCGGTTCGCCTTGACGATTAATAGACCCTTCAAATCGAACCACGATATCATAATAAGTAACCAAATCAAGACCAAGACCATACGTATACTGTAGATTATTGGCGAGTGGATTAACAGCGTCATTTATATTGTCGACAACGTATCCCGCATCCCCGAATGCATTCAAAAATACGGAATAGTGGAACTTGTCAAATTTGTTTGCTATGCCGAAATTTAGGTCTACAGTTTGTTTTTTAATAAGTTGATACTTAATGTTTGATTTATATGCGGCATAGTGTTGACCGTCAATAACATACAATTCGTATCCTCTTATAAATGCCGAACTATAGCCCAATCCACGCTGGAAATAATAAGGCACATTTTTACTGTCATAAAAGGTGTACTTCCCCTTTAAGCTTTGAGCATAATACCATCTTCCTCCCAGGTGATTGTGAAGGTTAAAAGTGACTAGGCCTTTGGTCATCATGATATCATCTTCATGAATTAACCCTAATCCCTCTTGATCTATGCTTGCGTCAAATACATATCCTTTGAGGGGGTAGCCTATGTTGTCTCGTTTTTCTCGCTTAAACCCATAATTAAGATAAAAGTATTGCGATCTGTTTCGATTTTCAGGAAGATAAGATGTGTTATAGGTATTAATAATATCATCAATGATGACCGTATTTAATCCAAAAGCCAATCTTTGTCTATTGAATAGACGTGGTCTTAACTCAAGTTTACCTTCGAACGAAAATTCTTCCTGTATAAACTCTTCATTTTTAAAGAATAGACGTTCGTTATTTGCAGAACCGTAATTGATTTCTCTATTGTTGGCATAGAACATTTTGATTCCAACTCCTAAGGTTCGTTTTTTGTTTATTCCGGGGATTTCATAATTAATCCCAATTTTTCTTTTCCATCCATTTTGAAATTCTAGCGTCACCTTTTCTCGCCTGCCTCTAAAGTTCATATCTTGAACAAATAGGCCGTAGTTAATTCTGTCGAAATCCTTGTTTTGCCACCAACTATTAAAATTTGTTTCAGCTAGTGAGAAGACAAACCCTGGCCAGATATACCATCGTTCAGTTACTTTGACAACTACTATAATTTGACCTTCAGCTCTTGGCGAATAGCTGATTTCAATAAAATTGAATAATGAGGTATTCGTTAAAGTTTGAGTGCTTTTTGCTTTTAACTCTTCGAAGTCGTTGAGAGAAATACTATCTCCACGTTTGAAGGAAAGTTCTCGCAGTATGACTTGCTCTTTTGAACGCTCGTTGCCAAGAACAATGATTTCATTGATCTCGACCTTTTCTTGAGCCGAAAGCTGTAATAAACACAAAATGCTCAATATGAGGAAGAGGCTCAGCCTGAGCATACGCAGCAGTTATATATTCAAGAAATTCATAAAAGAATCAAATCGATCCTTTAAATCATCATTAAAATCACCACTATCTTCAAAGTATGTGATGGAATATTCATGACGTTGGAGAGAGGAAACAATTGCTCTGATATCAACTGTGTTCACCTTTATTGTCAACTGCATTTTCGTTGAATCAGGATGAGATGTAATAAATGTCCCTAAGATCTTGGTATTATTTTCTTCTATAATTCTAGCTATTGCCTCTAAGGAATAATCGCTGTAGTTGAGCTCTAATACAATCACTCCACCTGGATTATTCGCAACAGGCATATCAGCAATAATCTCCATTACTTGAGCAATAGTAATAGATCCGGCATATTTTTCATGAGCGTCTAATACAGGAATTATGGAAAGCTTTTGATCGTTAACCACCTTTACTACTTCGAAAACATGTTGCCTCTGCGTTACGAAAGCAGGGTTTAGAAGCTCCATGTAGCTTCCAATTTTTTCACTTAAGTCCGTCATGCCAAGCACATCACTCTCAGATATGGTTCCTAAGAAGTTTTTATTCTCAACTACGCTCAAGTGCATAATCTTGAATTCATCCATCCATCTCAAAGCAGTTTCACCTGTGTCATTTTTTGACAAGGGAGGGATATTATCTACTATGAGTTCTTCAGCTAACATTTATTATTCTAAGACAGTCTTAGTAAAGACGTGGAAATCCGTTCATTTGTAAGGCAAATGTAGAATTTTGAATGACCAAGCTAAGTGTAAACATAAATAAGATCGCCACAATCAGAAACGCTCGAGGAGGAGATATTCCTAACGTAGTTTTTGCGGCCAAACGCATTGAAGAATTTGGTGCAGAGGGAATAACAGTTCACCCAAGACCAGATCAAAGACATATTACCTATAAGGATGTTGAAGATCTTTCGACCAGTCTAAAAACCGAATTCAATATTGAGGGTTATCCGAATCGCGAATGGCTAGATTTAGTTCTAAAAGCTAAACCATCTCAAGCCACATTAGTGCCTGATCCACCGGGTGTTTTGACAAGCAATGCAGGATGGAACACACTTCAATATGGTGCGTTTTTAAAAGAAGTTTTAACGGAGTTGAATTCATACGGTATTCGAACTTCCATATTTATTGAGCCTGACCTTCAATTAATTGATGGAGCTAAGGAAGTCGGAGCTGATAGAATCGAATTATATACAGAGCCTTTTGCGGCTAATTATTCCATTGATCGAGAATCGGCTGTGAAGCCTTTTGCTTTGGCTTCAAAACACGCTCATGAAATTGGATTGGGAATAAATGCTGGTCATGATCTAAACCTCGAGAATCTAGAATATTTTACCACGTCACTTCCATATTTGGATGAGGTCTCTATTGGTCACGCTTTAATTTCTGATGCTCTTTTCTTTGGCTTAGAAAACACTGTGCAGATGTATTTGTCTAAACTGTCATGAAGCTAAACTATAAATCTTTTGGCGAGGGCGAGCCATTAATTGTGATGCACGGTTTAATGGGGATGTTAGATAACTGGCAAGCTCCTGCGAAAGAATTTGCGAAATATTATAAAGTTTTTATTCTTGATTTGAGGAATCATGGACACTCACCACATAGTGAAGATCATTCATATGATTTGATGGTGACAGACGTCATAGAGCTCATGGATGATTTGGGATTAAAGAGCGCAAATATTTTGGGGCATTCAATGGGTGGGAAAGTAGCCATGAAACTTGCACAAGACTTCCCTGAAAGGGTTGAAAAGCTCGTTGTGGCGGATATTGGACCTAGATATTACAAAGTGCATCATCAATCTATTATTGCTGGACTTCGGGCAGTTCCTTTGAATGATATTGCTAAGCGCACAGATGCAGAGCAATTCATGAAAGCCGATATTCCACAACCAGGTATTCGTCAGTTTTTAATGAAGAGTCTTTTTCATAAAGAGCGCGATCAATTTGGATGGCGATTTAACCTTGATGCAATCGAGAGCAACCTAGAACGTATTGGTGAAGCTATAGAAGATATGGACTTTCAGGGATCAACAGTTTTTATTAAAGGAAGTCAATCGGATTACATTCGAGACGAAGACTGGCCAGACATTAAAGTGCTATTTCCTCATTCGCACCTCATCACTATTGAAGGAGCAGGGCATTGGTTGCATGCTGAAAAACCAACAGAGTTTATCGCTGCTTCGATGGATTTTTTGCATGAATGAACGGGGTCATGGCAATACGCTCAATTCACCCTTGAAGCTGAATGACTCATTATTGAAACCGTCATACTCTATGGTATAGAAATAAGTTCCAGGAGATACTATTTCTCCATGAAGACTTCCGTCCCAGTTGAATCCTGGGTTATTGGTGTCAAAAATTAGCGTCCCCCATCTATTGTAAATAGCGCATTTAAAATTTGTCATTGAGGAATGGTCACCAATGAAATTGAATGCATCATTAACACCATCTCCATTTGGTGTTATGACATTTGAAATAAACAACCGATCATCAATGACACGAATGTTGAGAGATGCCGTGTCAAAACATCCGAGATCTGATAAAGCTAAAAGTTGAACCTCATAATTACCGGCCCTTGGAAATATCCAATTGGGATTATCGTCTTCGCTAGTGCCTACGCCCAAATTGTTTTCGTTTCCAAATGTCCAAATGAATCTGTCGGCATCGTTGCTTTTGTTGGTGAAATAAACAGCCGCATCTGAGATGTGAACTTCTAATGGGGATGCGGTGAAATCTGCTGTTGGAATATTTGCAACGCGGATTAGATTTTCATATTTAATAGAATCTTGGCAACCAAAGGTATCAGTCAATATGAGAGAGGGGCTGAAGATTCCGGGCTGTAAGTATGTATACGTAGGAATTGCAATAGAATCAAGATCATCATTTCCGAAGTTCCAAGCATAGCTTACGATTGTTGAACTATCCTTATATGAAGATTCATTTATAAAATGTACTTCATGAGGTATGCAGCTATCGGGCTCAAAATTGTAAAACGAAGCAGTAGGTCGAGGTCTGATTAAAATGGGTTTGGTTATCGTGTCTCCACAGAATGATGAATCAGACCAAATACTAAGCGTAACCAAGAATATAGTGTCTTGATCAAATTCATGGATAGGAGTATATGCTGTATCGGTTGACCCATCTCCGAAGGTCCAGTTGAAGGAGTTAAAAACGTTGGGTGAAATTTCAGAGAGATTGTTGAAAATAGTAGCGTAATCTAAACAAGCCGTATCTGCAATGAAATCAGCCTGTGGAGGAAAATAAATGTTCACACTATCCGTCAGAGTATCACTTCTGCAGCCTAAACCGTCATCAGCAATAAGAGTGACTACATATACACCCGGTCCGGGATAAGTATAAGTTGGAGTCATGAGATTGGAAGTGTCACCAAGTGTGGTGGTATCGCCAAAATCCCAATAAAAATTAGCAATAGAGCCTCGGCTGATTTTCAGTGTAGTTTGAATTTGAGCTTCTCCACAACTTGTTTCTTTGACTCCAAAATCATAGTAAAATGTAGGTTCTGTAGTTGTGGAAAGTTCAAAAGAACAGCCGGTTAATGAAGAAGTACATGTTACGAAATATGCGCTGTCTGCAATTTCTGGGAGAACAGATAAGGTTTGACCAGTGTCTCCTGTATTCCATAGATATTCAAATCCAATTGGGGCAGACATTCTTATACTATCCGTTGAGCCTTCGCAAAATTGGGTGACAATTTCTTTTGGATAGCAACCGGCATCGATATACGCATAACCGTAATGTCCACCAGCGTTGCAGTCCTTAGTTGTGAATTCAACAGTCACAGATTGACCTTCGTAGGCAGTTAAGTCTATTCCTCCAAATGTCCAATCTCGATAGAGAGGTGGTTGAAATCCTCCACTACTTTGTGACTGAATGAATCCAGGGATTGAAGGGTCTGCGAAGATTTCGATTTTACCACAGACAGAATCTAATTCATTGCCAGCAGTGTCCAACAGGGTTATTTGAAAATAAGGTTGACTCGTAATGCTATGGCCAGGGTCTTGTAGAACAATAGCAGAAGCATAGGTAAAAAGAAAATTGCTAGAATCTACTTGAAGGGTGTACAGTAATTTTTCATGTCTGGCGCCAACATTTGAGTTACCAAGTCTTACTGAAAAATCAGAACCAGGAGCCACTTTGGCGAGAAGAGTATCACATAAAGAATCATAAGGCATAACTGGATACGCGGAAATAATCTTATGTCTTGTAGGATCAATTCCTACAGTCATATTACCTATTAAATCATTGTAGCTGCCTGTATAACCAGTCCAATTGACGAAAGAACTGTCTTCAAACCCAATATTTGGACACGATTGAGAGACTCCCTTAAAACAGGAAATTAGAATTAAACCACAAATCAACGCACTCTTCATTTGTACTATGACTCTTTTAGCAAGTAATTAGTTGCTCTAAAGTACGAGGAAAAGTTTGGAACTTAAATTTTCACAAATCTGAAGACCTGTCTTTTATTCTTTGTTGCTGAATGGAGCACAATATGGTAAAGCCCTTTTGACAGTGAACCAATATTAAATTGATTGACATTTGAGGGTAAGTTTTTTGACATAATGAATCTTCCTTGAGCATTATATATTTCAATCAAGGTGTTCTTTTCTGTTATATGACCTACAGTAATGAAATCAGAACTCGGATTGGGATATAGAATCCAATTATCATCAAAGTCAATGCTGTTTATACCAATTGCGGTATCCGCGGTATCAACTGGAATTGGTGGATGAAGAGCTGTTTTTGCTAAGCAAAGACTGTCTGGAGTGTTGCGGTAATTCATTGTTTTGAAATCTATATAGCAAACCCATTGAGCGCTATCTACAAACGGATTGCGATTTCCTTGAAGTGAATCTATATAGTCGTTGCGAGCATGCTCGTATCCAGTAGGTAAATCATTGGTGTGCCAATCAACCAAAACATCCTGTTTTTGATTTGAACCGTTGCTTAATAAATCATCAAATGCCCAACTGTCCCCTTGTGCATCATGGTAAGCCGTCATCATGTATAAAATTGCCCTAGATGCATTTCCCTTTTGTCCCGAACGCGGCTCATAAACGGTGTTGCCAAATGCATCCGTGCCTCTTTTACCATCTCCGTAGGAAGAAGTGGCGGTGACAACATTACCCAGAGGTTCATTGCTTCGTTGACCATTTGCTGTTGAAACTGTAGGGAATAGATGATGTCTGTCTTGATATTCTGGTGTGCCAGTATTTCCAACGCTTGGCATCCAACTGGCAGGTAAGGTGTGCTCTCTGTTTAAACTTGTGGTAGGCGTCCAAGCAAAAGGGGGAGTATAAACAACTTCATCATTGCTATAAACACACGTAACAACGCGTTTATTATCTGCAGTGTCACGCGCGATAAACTGTGGGATTATATCTGACTTATAATTGCTATAAAAACGCACTGTATGAGGGTTGATTACATCATGCAGATCTGATACGAAACTTGGTAGAGTTGCATCTACCCCATTGTAATAGTTAGCGTTTTGCATTGAAGCAAGTGGGGTAATGATCTCACCTTGAAGTGGAGCATCATTTTTATAGTTAATGAATTGACCGCTTCCATTATATGCAAAGACCTCAATGTGAAAAGTATCATCAGCCGTTGCTTCATTCAGCCAAAACGTAGTGTTTGATCCAACATATGCAACTTTTGCGTTACCCAAACCTTGGCCCTTTTCATATTCATCACCATCGGTCAATGTTACATTTATGGCAGTATTTTTTTTGAATAAAACAACATAGCCATCAGCAACACTTGGATCGAAGCTTGCACTTACTCTGAATGTTTTGAGCATTCCGACTGTCAAATTACTCGGGTTTGCAGAAGGTTCACTGGCGCCTGTTCCACCAATTCCATCGAGTTGAATAACGTATGGGTTTTCATTGGGATCATCATTGATGATAGAGAGGGTTGCATTTCTACTTCCAGCTGCAGATGGTGTGAAATTGATTTCAAGTGTATCTGTGCTTAAAGGAGCGATAGAAGTTGGGCTATTGGCTACGCTATAGTCACCCGCTTCACTGCCTGATAAGCTTGATGCTCCAATAGTTAATGAACTGCCGGTGCCTAGGTTTTGAATGCCGAATTTCAGAACCTTAGTTGAAGTGAGGTTTTCAGCAAATTGAACGGAATTGTTATTTGGAATGTCATTCCCTAAAAATTGAACATTCATCTCTTGAATGGTTGGCACATTGGCTAAGATGCTCACATCATCAAGTCCAGCATTTGTTCCAGAAATCTTGTTTGATAGAATGAACCGAATATATCTGGAGGTGATATTTGGCGTGTCTGTGAATTGATTCCATGAACCGTCAAAATCACCATTAGAGAACGTATGCATGGTTGACCACGAGGTTCCATTTATGGACTCTTGCACTTCTAGCGTTCCCGCGAAAGATGGAGTTCCGTAGCTTTTGAGATTGTAACTCACTTCCCCTGGTTCATCAAAGAAGTATATGGTGACATAATGGTCTGTCGCTTGCAATTTACCTGCCACTGAAGTAGAGCCATTGACATCTATAAGTCCTGAACTGTAATTTGCCGTGGTGTTGGTAGACCAGCCTGTTGGTAAAGTAGCGGGAGAGGAATTGAAATCCCAGGATGTAGGTAATGTCGTTTGACCGATCACTTGCAATATGAAAATGGATAGAACAAGAGCAGATAGAATGTTTTTCATAAAGATTTAGTCAATATCGGTTGTTAATTTAAATCGAAGAAGTCTCCCATTTCCCTTGTCAGTGACATAGAGAACCCTATCAAGGTAAGCGACAGCAGAAGGTTTATTGAATTGAGTGGCACCTTGTCCGGTTCCACCGAATGATGCAATAATGTTTTTTGTTTGCGAAGAACCTGCTGGAGGATTCACCCCTTCCCATCCTCGAGTGGTGAATTGATAGATGGAGTCTTTGGCATCGTCAACAACAAAGAGATAGTTCGTTCCGTCTCCTGTCATAGTCAGGTCCACAGGGTTTTCAAATCTGTTTGATCTATACAAGAAGTCATCTGCTTTAGATGTGTCAGTAAAATCTAATACCTCTACTTCATAAGAAGAACCGAATTCAGTTTCAGTGAAACGAATGGACTGAACGTTAATGGAGACAGTAGGATCTCCCATTGCAACAAAGAAATTACTCGAAAAACTAACCGATGGGCTTTGTCGAGGTTTTGCAAGAGTCGTAATACAGAGTGGGGTTTTAAAATAGCCTCTGAAAAAACCTGAATTAGTACTCACGAAAATGTTAGACACATATTCGTCTTTTTCATTGAAGAGGACAATACCATCATCAGGACCACCCACTTGGTTTTCATTGTCACGTGGACCGGTTCTAGTTGCATAAATAGTATTGTTTCCCATAATATCTACAGAAGTGAATTTCACTTGAGCATCGATGCTGCTGAAGCTAGTCTTAAAATAGAATGGGTGAACGATTTTATTTATGATTTGAGCATTTTTAATATTGTAGCCTAAGGCAGAATTTAAATCCAATCTATAAATTGCGGAAAGCGTATAGTCAGCCTCATTAATTGTAGTGTCGTGTTCCGCAATTGCAAGAATATTCATCTGACGGTCTTGGATGATTTTTGTAACGCCTTTAAGTGAATACCGGCCTTGTTCACGTCCACTTTGATCGAAGGCAATAATCTCTTGACTTCCAGCATCAACCACATAGATGAGTTCATCAAATCCAGCTATTACATCTGTAGGCTCAAAAAAACCATCAATTATTGGTTGTATTGGCACATAGGCAACATCACGGGCTTGAAAAACAGGCGCATCAATAAATGATAAATCTGTTTTCTTACCGAAGAATCCCTCGCAAGAGTTTAGAAGAAGACTAGCGAAGATTAATATGATACTAGTTCTTCTCATTCTCTTTTATCATTATTGATCATGAAGTCTAATCCAAAGGCATGTAGTGTGCCAAGATATTGAGTAGCATTTACTCCGTAATTGATCATTAAAGTATTTCTACCTGCTCGAATTTTATATCCTAAACCTAGGGTAGGAAGGTTTTCACCTTCTACATTGATTTTGTATCCAGCGCGAGCATAAAACAGTTTTTTGAATTCGTATTCAACACCAATTCTTAAGTTTTCACTATTGTCATTAGGGTGCTCTAGTTGAACAGCTACCATTAAACTTTGATCATCTCGTTGAATGGGTTTCATTGAAGCTCCTAATCTGAAAACAGTTGGCACCGAATATTGACCTACAGATACGGATTGTCTATTAAAAGATTCAGCTATATCTGTACCTGAAAGCGCTGAATTTCCTCCAAAATTCTGAACCACAATTCCAAATTTTAAATCTTTCACATCCGTTGAATAAAGAAATCCAAGATCTACAGCCACTGTAGTATTAGAGTATTGAGCTAGATTCTCTCTGATCAATTTAAGATTCGTTCCAAAGCTAAAACGGTCTGAAAGTAATTTTGAATAAGAGACTCCAGCAGCAAATTGATTAGCATAGAAATATTCACCAGTTCCTTCAGGTTGAAACTCCGTCCTAACTTTCATAGCACCGCTAGAAAGATAGTTTAGATTAACACCAATAGCACTTGTGCTAGATTTTAGCGGGACAATAGCGCTAAACCAAGATTGATTTATTCCGGCTCCAAGCATTAAGTCACTGGCGACTATATGAATTCCGGAAAGTTGCGACATGGATGCTGTATTATGCACTGTTGACATGCCATCTGCAGAAAGAGTCAAGTTTGCTCCACTCAAAGCCATTGACCTTGGGCTGATATCATTTTTCAAAAAAGATAAGGTTGAAACTCCTGCACGTTGCCCACCCAAATTCGGCAATAGTTGAGCTGATGCATTGATTGCAATCAATTGAAGAATGATGATATGGATGAAAATCTTCTTCATTAGAACTTAAACGATAGGCCGTAAATGATTTGTCTGGGAGAAGTGAATCGGGCAGGGTCCGTAGGAGGAGTGCTTCTGTCTAAAGGATCTGGATAGGCCAAATCTCTCCAGCTATCGGGAACATTATCTCCTACTTCATAGGCTCTTCCGGTTACTGGGTTTATGATTTGAGCATTTCTTCTATTGAATATGTTTTTCACCTCTATACTCAATGAAACCCCACGTCCGTTTTTCGAAATAAAATCTCTTGATAGTCTTAAGTCAACCCATGACCAAGCTTCGCCAATATTAGCATTGGGGTTCGAGTCATCTCGAATGTAAATTGGTCTTCCAATATCATTTGTGCCATTATACTCGTAAGGAGTATAGCGCAAACCAGATTTATAAGTTCCTGTTATAAATACTCTGAACCCTTTAAGAGGGATTTTACCAATAGAAATGGTGCTATCTGGAGTTATTATTATTCCAGCTTTAAAGTCCCAAGGTCTGTCCCAAGCCAGATATTGTTCTTGGGTAGTATTTACAAAGCCGGTTTGAACTATTTGTAATAAAGATTCAGCAGCTGAATTTGATTTACCTGTTGCTGATTGGTAGGTTAAGTTGGCGAATGTTTTTATGAATTTTCCAACTCGATAATTTACACCTAGTTCAAGCCCAATGATTCGCGCATAATCTTGATTTATAGACGTTGTGCGATTAACCAATCTGCCCGTTTGATCTTCAAGGACTATGGTTCTTGTGACGATGTAATCGTATTTATCATTGTTAAAAGCAGTAAAGGTTACACCGAGCTTTTTAGTGACTTGGGATTTAATGCCTAACTCATATGAAACCGTTGTTTCTGGTTTCAGGTTGGGATTACCGATTCGTGAAAGAAAACCACGATCCTGATAAACTGGATCAAGGCCAGCGTAAATGAAGCGAGGGTGTGGTAAATTCATACTGTGTCCGTAATTGAAATACAAAACGTTGTTTTCAGTTACTGGAAAAGACACATTTAGTCGAGGAAGTATTCGTGCCTGATACCTTTTACCTAATAGGCCAAATGTTCGCTCAGTGTATTGTTTACGAACCTCATCTAGGATGAGAGCGTCTGGGTTTTTAATGGCATCGTCAACAAAAGAGCCAAAAGCCCAATAATTTAATCGAACACCTAGTGTTGCATTGATGCCCTTATAAATGATATTATCTTCTACAAACAGACCACCATTTGTTGCATTGGCTTGCCATATATCATTACTTGATCCAACACTAATAGAAGGTGTCGTTAATGTATCGTTTATTTGAATTGGAGCTCCAACCCATGGACTGGAAACGTCAGCCCATTGATACTGGGTTTCTTTATGCTCTTGACCAAACGTCCATTTGTGAATCTTACTTTCAGGGTAGAATTTGATTATATTTTTAATGGTGTACTCTTGAACGTAATGATCATGCCATATGGTGCTTATGCCATCATTATTTATTAGTCCAGAAGGAGCATTTACATAAACAATCGAATCTTCAGGGTTGAATAGACTGATGGGGTCAGTGATTATACTTTCAGGGTCATAAATTTGATCGATCGTTTCTTCTCTAAACGGCCTGCCATTAGCGTCAGCTCGCAGATTCGTAAATAATCTTCCGACATTGGACTGCACACTCCACCTATTGTTCGGAAAGGAAAATGTCATTCCAACTACAGATAAATTGGACTGATGAGTGTATGTAGTAGCATTGTTTAAGTCATTGCTGAAATCATACTGATACCCTGGCCTTACAACAGCATCAAAGCCTACAATTTGCAAACTTCGTGTGTTTTGATTGATGTTTAAGGAATGTTGGTTTGTGAAGAACAGCTTGAACCCCGGGCGAATTGTATAGGCTAACTTTAATGTGTGTGACCATTTATTGTCCTGTCGTGGTGCCCATGAAGAGTCATTTCCTGTGAAAAGAGAAGAGTGCAACTGACTCGCTTCTTCGTCAAAATAAGTATCGGTGAGGTTGACGGATGCTGATGTGAAAAGTGTAAGCCTATTTTTTGTTCCTGGAATTGGAGTTGCAATTGTGGCTTCCCATATATCAGTATTCCAAGCTGTTCCACCTTTTCTATTGGTGAAATAATTATCCGTTAGCCAACTTCCGCTAACTTGAAGTTTATTTCCTCCTTCGCGGATCTGGGTAGAAATAACGCCCGAAGATCCATCGCCATATTCAGCTCCTGCACCACCGGTTATGACCTTTAAATCTTGAATGGACGAAGAGCTAACATTCACACCAAAACCAGTTCCAGCGAGTGGATCTTTTGCTGAAATACCATCCACAACATATTGAGTTTCGTAAACACGACCACCCCGTATCTGCAACCCATCTGGGTTTTCACTCACGCCAGCTTGCATTTTTACAACGTCTTGAACGTTTCTAACCGACATTTCTTTGATGTCGTCTTGCGAAATACGTATCTCAGATTTTCCACTTTCAAGGTCAATAACTTGCTCGCCAACTACGATTACTTCTTGGAGAGTATTAGACCTAAAGCTGATTTTCGAATCCAAGGTGCGTGTTTCGCCCTTTTTAATGGTTATTCCATTATAGAGTTGATCGCTATAGCCGATAAAGCTGATTTTGACAGAGTAGTCTCCCGATTTTATGTCTTTAATTTCATATTTACCGTCAATATCAGTGCTGGTTCCTTTGTAGGTTCCGACCAAAACAACGGTGGCCCCTGGAAGTGTTTCTCCCGATTCTTTGTCGTAAATCACACCTTTTAAAGTGGCGGTTTGCGCGGTTGCTGCACCGACTAATAACAGCATTGAAAAAACAAGCCCAACTAATCTTGGAAGGCCCGCTGCATGATATGCATTGTATGACTTACCAGTTAAACTCATCATTGAATACTTTATCAAAGAATTGTTGCACTGCTGTTTGATCTGCCGCGAGTTTATGCAACTCAATAGACATAAAAATGAAGTTTGTGTTTCCGTTTGCAGCACGCTTCACGGTTACGTTTTTTGGTCCTTCCCAACCATTGTTCTTAGTGAGTTGAGCAGAATACATTTCAATAGCATCACTTGACGGGTAGAATGGATCTAAACCAGATATAAAAGAAGAACATGTGAGAGTGGGAAAAGATGATTCAATAGGCACAACTAATGAATCAATAGGAAGACGAGCAAGACCCACAGATGAACTAAAGCTGTCTATAGGAAGAATGCCGTATAAGCCGCTCGTTTGGTCATAATTTGCTGGAAAGCTTGAAGAAATAAATATTTTACCTCCATCAGTGACATATTCTTCAATGGCCGAAGAAGCAAATTCTAAAACAATTTCATCAGCATTGGTTTGTGCATTTGTAAACGTTACATCGTTCGCGTACATCATTACCTGATCGTATTGCTGCATTAACAAACTGAGAGTAGGTGACCAAATTTTAGGTTGATTTTTAGCATCATTTGCTACAAAGTCAATAAAGTCAAAGCCAACACCTGCAGAGTTTAGGTTGGAACTGTAAAATGAATTTGGACTAGCCGAATTGGCTCCTATAACGAGAAGATCATTCGATTTTTTTCTGACATATATAGACGGAATGGTGTCTTCTTTACTAATAGACCCAGCTACATCAATGGCTCGAATATAAAAGTCATTGATGTCGTTCAAAAGCAATCCTGAAATATTTCCACCTGTAGATGAAAGATCATAGTGTATGGTTGAAGAAACCTCACCTGATTGCTCGGGTGTAGTTGGAACAATCGTCCCTTGTGATCGATTCGGGCTAATATTGGTCCATTCTCCATTATTGATTTTAAGCTGGATTTGCTCCAAGGTTTCGATCCCATCTGCATCACTTGCTTCCCAAACCAAAGTGATGAGATTAAAAGAAGTGTCGACAGGAATAAGGTCTTTATTGAAAATAATTTCTGGAGGAGTGTTTTTTAGAGGAATCTTCAAATAAGCAGGAGATTCGTCTGCTTGCTTATCATTATCAATAGCTCTGATATAGAAATCTATGTCAAGTGTGTCACTTCCAGCGGTTATTGAAAATAAAAAAGTTGAGTCTTGACTCTCTGTATAATACCAAGTTTCTTGGTCAAAGCTGAATTCATATCCAACAACATAACCATCCGGATCTGTCCCATACCATTCAAGCTTGACTAAACTGTTAAGCCTGTTTTCTCCTGTCAAGTTGAATGCTTCAACAGAAGTTATTGTTTCAGGGGCACTATTGTCTTTTGGCTCGTCCTTTTTACAAGCACTTGAAAATAAAAGGGCGCAAAAAAACAGACCAAGCATTGCTTTGATCGCAAAATCGCTGATTATCGATCTGTTTTTTCGCACCTAGGATTTTATCTAGAAATTATTGCTTAACAATTGTCACAACATCTACTGTGCTGCCGTTAGAACTCACTTCGATGAAGTAGTTGCCTGCATCTAAAGAAGAAAGATTCAACGTCTCAATTGAGCGGCTTGTCATTCTTTTGAAAACCTCTCTTCCGTTAAGGTCGAAGATGGTGATGCTGTACACAGTGTGATCTGCAAAATCAGTCTTAATTGTAATTAAATCTGATGTAGGATTTGGGTAAATCAAAGTCTCTATTGCAGAAACTCTATTTTCTTTTACACCAACCGTCACACAAGCTTCACTCGAATCTACATAGATATATTCCACTGCTGTTGCAGTGTCTGAGGCTCCATCAACGGTGTTTTCTGCGATCAAGCTTACTGAGTACCATCCACCAACCGTGTAAATCTGCATTGGATCTTCGTTAGAAGATGATGTGCCGTCTCCAAAATCCCACGTAAAATCATCAGCAATCACAGATGACATATTCATAAATAGAACAGTGTCGTTTACACAAACCTCTATAAGATCAGAAGTAAACATTGCAATTACTGGAGCGTCACCATATCCAACAATATCATGGTTGTTTCTAGGAAGTAATTTCATAGAACCAAAACTGTAGTAGAAAATACCGGATACACTTTGCATGCTGTGTCCATAATCAACAATGTATGGATCCACATTTAGGTTGTTGACCCAAAGCGAATCATTGACATAGGAAACATACAATGAGCTATTTCCACCCGAGCGACCTGCGATAATTCTTACACCTGAATTTGGATTGAAGATGTCTGTACCTACTCTGTATTCTGCATAGTTGTTGCTTGTTACCGCATCAGCGTTTTGTTCAACAACATATATTCTATCTCCAGCGGATGGATTCTCAAATCGAACCAACATGCCTTCATACTGCTCTTGAGTTGATCCATTATATAAAGAGAATGAATCAGGGTTCAATACTAGAGGATTGATAGATCCAGCGCCTGTCACATTTACTGAAGCAATATCAGTAAGTGCCGTCATTCCGAAGTTTTCCGACACGACACCTTCAACTTCTACTTTTTGACCTCGTTCAAGTTGACTTATTGTAGATCCTTGCTGCAACCAAAGGCCAGCAAAATTGAGCTGATTTTCTTGTTGGATGTATACATATCCAAGATCACCAGTGTCGGTAGAGTTTACGCTTGACGTAACAACACCTTCTACACTAACACTTTCGCCTTGATATGGACTGATTCCATTTGCGTAAGGAGTATACTGAACATCGAATATGCTCAATCCATTATTGCGAACTCTATATAAATAAGTATTCGTGTTTGGGTCGTTGTTTGGCAACTGAGTTACTTGGGCACTATCGTCAGTGGCGGAGATGTACCATCTTATCAAAGTACCATCTGCTTGAGCTGGAATTGTGGCAGTATATGTTTCTCCAGAAACAAACGTCATTGGCACAGTTGAGAAACTCCCACCTGATGCACCTGTTGCGTAAGAAATAGCGGCAGAAACTATGACGCCATCATTATCAGTGATGTCAGCTGTTACGGTAACGTCTTGACTTGAATTTGGAACAAGAGGGGTTCGGGCAATATTAAATACACGTGGAGCCGAGGCTCCATATACATAATCACTTTCTTGGAAAGGATAGAGTTCGTATCCACGACCGTTGAAGCCAGGACAGTTGTTCTTGCTGTGAGCAATTACTCCTCTGATAGTATCTAATTGATCACCAACATTTGGTGCTACAAAGTTCCCGCCTTCACCAGGAAGTTTTTGAACTAAAAAGCGATCTGAAACGCCCAAAAGGTTTCCAAATTGATCCTCAATATTGAAACTTACTCTTGTGCCACCACTGAAGAAATCTAATGAAGCAACCGTAGCTCCTACTATTTCTACATATGCTCCTTCCCATTGCTCACCTGTTTCTAACAGGTTATTTCTTTCAATGTCATTGAGATCAGCAATGTCCACTTGAACAGGATATACGGGTAAACCTTGGCCCAAAAGTGTTATTGAAGATCCTGCTAAAGGAAGTAATTCAGACTCACCGTTGTAATCATCGACAACTCCGATTACTTCGATTGAATCGCCTGCAATCAAATTGTGCGGATCTTCAGAAACACTAACGCTTGATAAATTAAAAATATCGATGCCTTTATACGCTCCACCATTTCCTTGCTGAAGCCAAAAGTTTTTATGGCCGTTTGGGTTACTTGCCCCACTTGGTACAGCAAGATTTCCGTCCATCACCACCTTGGCACGAAGAATTACTGTGTCTCCTAAGTAGAAGGTTTGATCATCGCAGTTTCCTAAAGCATTTTGAGTTACTGTTTGAATATCTTCAATCGTAACTACTGGGTATTGTGCTTTGACCAAATTCATAGAGGCCATAAAGAGCACTAAAAAGAATAATCGTGTTTTCATTGTATTGAGTTTAATTCTTGATTTCTATTTAATTATTACAAATTTTTCCTTCCAAATTTCTCCTGAATTCAAATCTTCAACGGAGAAAATATAAGTACCTCGAGCTATAATTTGTGCGCTTTCACTCAGCAAATCCCAACTATGCTCGCCACCTGAGAATGCAGTTCGTTCATTGTTAGAGTAGGTCTGATACCATCGAATATCAGAACCGTTATAGTTTTGATCATGTTGAATGGTTTTTATTAAATCGCCTGCGAGCGTAAAGATTCTAATGGTACAGCGCTCGGGCAGATTTCCAAAAGTGATTTTTCGATCTTCTTCAAAACTAGACCTTCCTTCCCACGAAGCACCAGCATAATACGGATTAGGATATGCGAAAGGCTTTATTAACTCGAGACTATCTTTTAATTCCTTATTAAATAGTGCAGTTAATGGGGTCGTTGGCGTTGCATATTGGTCAAACTTTTCATTGACCTCTGTTCCCGGAAAGACGCGCCAGGTGTTCGCTAATTTGGAGCTTTCTAATGACTCAAGTCCACTTTCTTCATCACCGCGATCAAAAGCGGTTAAGGATAATGCGTATTGCCAGCCATTAACTAAATTATCTATTGAATATTTATAATAATATGTTTTTGGGTCGTTTTCAAATTGAATAGGCTCCTCTAGTGATATAGACGCGAGACTTGTTTCATAAAAAAGGCCATTACCTTCTAAATCATAGCTGGAAATCACTTTTAGGTCAGTCGTCAAATCAGCAGATTTGATCACATCATATCCCAGCTTGGTTAAGAAGATGTTGTAACCCTCAAAGTCTTTTTCTTGTGTAATTGGATCTATAGATTCTTCAGCATTTCGGGTCCAATAAATGTCAATGCTTTTGTTTCTAGCCACTACTTTGGTTTCAGGAATAGAAGGTGGAGTAGGGAGAATGAATCTGGTGATTTCACCATCTTGATCTGTGTCTTCTCCGTCATCTAATAGACCGTTGAAGTTAACATCTTCCCCATTATAGGCAGTCTGAGCCCATTCGGCATTGGCGATAAGGTTGGATTGCTGTGTGGAATTGTTATCCGTGTTTGGATTCCCATCTTCTTTCTTTTTAGCGAATACCCACGCCCAGGCGAAATCAATGGTTTCTCCAGGAGCTAAAGACTCAAAAGGTCCAACAGAAACTAAATCACTTCTATTTCCGGATTGTTTGATTTGATCTTGGATTGACTCAGCCTGAAATTGACCGCATCGTGGGTCTGGTGATCCGGTTTCGTCCCAACAAGGCCATTGATTAAAACCATCCTTCATTTTGTCGTATCGCTGCAATTCACTGCTAGGGAAAAAGAAAATGGGTTGGCCAACTGAGTTGAACTGCCAAGTTTGATAATTGACCTTGAATAACGAGTCGGTGTTTGGATGATGGAATCCATTTTTATCTTCTGACCCTAAAAACTTATGACCGATATAACTTTCTGTATTTCCTACATCACCTGTGGCGTCAAAACAATAAGCTAATGAAAGAGAGTCAATGAATCCATTGCCTCCTTTATCATAGAAACCGCTACCTCCTTGTCCTGCTGGAGTGATATTTGTGTTTCTCACGACTTCATTTGCCCACATTCCAATATATACATCTTCGAGAGTGTTAGAACCATTGTTGGTGACGCTGTAATTACATATAACCATAAAGTCACTGAAGGAATAGTTCCAGTTGTATGATTCGAAATGCACATCTAAGTTCATTGGATTATCATGTCCTATGATTTGTATTTGGGTTCCAGGAACCAATATGTTTTTGTCGCTGTAGTCGGCTACAAAGTCTTGATGGGAAATGGCTTCAGGGCTGTAGTTAGGATTATCAATTAATGAAGATCGCTCTTCAAAAACATTTCCAATTTCGCCTGTGAATTCGTAACCAGCTCTTCCTGGGCTGTAACCTGAAGTTTGATCATAAGCCGCGCTGGAAACTGCAACGTTGGAACCATCGATAAGCGCTCCTACCCAAATTCCAGCTTCAAAAAGGTGTTCAATACCTGAATTGGCAGGGAATTCTCCAGAAGAATAGCCTAAAACGTCATAGCTTCCACCAAAAGCATTGCCGAAAGTTCCAACGTTATTGATAGTCATCCTTACGTTAGATACGGTCGTTAACTTTTCGTCAAAAGACTGTTGAGCTAATCCAAATAGCCAACTTATTGAAAATATTATGCTTAGAACTTCCTTATGCATGTGAAGTGCAAAGGTAAATTCAGTCTTCGTGCGAAGATTAAGAAAGGGTTAATAAAATGGATTTTTTATCAATAGAATTTTGCTCTATTGTCAACAACTCCTGCCTCTTTTTTCAAAGCTTCGTAAACCTGTGAGTTTACTCGTGAAGACATGTTTGCTGACTCCGTGCGCTTTGTGCTCGCCAGGTCGAGATCACCTTGAGGGATGTTCTTTGAAACAAGTTCAATTACAAAGACACCTCGATTTCCAATGATGGGAGAAGATACTTGACCGTTTTCCATTCCATAAGCTGTTCCTAGCACTTTCATTTCTCTACCTAGGCCGTTTGGAAGAGAGCCTTGACCGAAAGAAACATTGGAAGCCGTATTGGAAGTAGTTCCGAATGCAGAAGACGCTTGATCTACTCCTGCTGCACTTCCAAGATCAGCTATGATTTTTGCGGCTTTTTTCTCATTTATTACTTCCAAGCTGATGAGTCCTTTAGCTTGCTCTAGGCTCATTGTTCCTGCTTCGCTTATACCGCTCACTGCAACCACCGCTATGTACTTTTCACTTTCAAATGGATTAGACACATCGCCTTCTTCGGCTTCAAATACCCAACGTACCATGTCTCTTGCATTTGTCATTGGACCGACATTGGTAGAAGATAAAAGAATAGCATCAACATTATCTACTTGAATATCATCAACACTATCAAAGGATCCAGCCGTTTGATGGTCAATAGAGAATGTGCTTGCCTTTCTGTAAATGGCGTCAGAAGTTTCTTTACTTGGCTCGATAGTTCTATCTACAGCGGAAACGATATACTTTGGTTTTTCCTTGGTTTGATCCGTGATGTAAATTAAATGAACGCCAAATTGTGACTGAACAATAACCATATCTCCCTTCTCTCCTTCAAAAGCAGCTTTTTCAAACGGAGCTACCATTCTTCCTTTCGTGAACCAATCTAGATCACCACCTTTTTCTCCTGATCCAAAGTCCTCAGAAAATTCTTTAGCTAAGTCTGAAAAGTTGCCTTTCTTTTGAGCAACACTTTTTAGAGAATCTAATTTATTCTTCGCATAAGAAACTGCGGCTGTATCACCGGCATCGGCTATAGAAAGTAAAATGTGACTTGCTTTTACCGAATCAGGTGCAAATGTTTTCCCTGACAACTTGTAAATTAACATGGTTTTTCCAGCAGTAAACGGACCGAAAACAGCTCCTATTGGCGCGTTAGGTAAAGTATCCTTAATTGCTGGGTTAACCTCGTTAATGCCCATTGTGCGAATTAGACCTGACATTTGACCATCAGCATTTTCAGCAACGAAGGCAGTGTCGTTTGAGTCTTTTTGAAACTCCACTTTTACATCTTCAAGTTCTAGATTAATTTCTTCAATGTCTTTAGCAGTAGGTTTTAATTCAAACAAAGCCAGCTTTACACTTCTAGATTCATTTTCTTGCTCAAAACGCTTTTCAGATTTGTGCTTATTGAAATACGCACTAAAATCAGCTTCTGATGGCTCAAATTCTGCATTATCAAGTGAGGCGAATTCTTTCAAAGCATATTTGAAAGTAACCTGACTTTGTTGCTCTTTAGCGATTTGATTAGCCTCAATAGAAGAAACGACAAGACCTTTGTTCAATAAAGTCATGTACTTGCTCATCATAACATCTTGTTGGATGGCCTTTTCAATAGGTAACCAATCTCGCGAGTTTTCACTATTCAAAAGGTTTTGAATGGCTTGAAGAACGCGATTAGAGTTTATTTGACCTGTGCGCTCATCTCTGAATTGCTCTATGATTTGACCTGTGTTAGGATCAGTAAAGTATTGGTAAAGAATAGAGCCTGGCTTAACATTTTTAACTTGATCAAGCAACTCATCCGCACTCACTGAGATACCTAAATCCTTGAGTTCAGTTAGCAGAACGCGCTCTCTAATCATGTCTTGCCAGATTCTTTCGCGGATTGATTTTCTGGCTTGTTCTGAAGCCCCTTCTAGACCATATTGTTCATCAATTGCTTGTTGAACCTTCAATTCATAGTCCTTTATGTCTATTGACTCACCGGCTATTGTTCCGATCTCTTGGTCTTGACCTGCAAAAAAGCTTGCGCCACTGCTGAAAATGTCACCTAAAAGGAAAAGGACCATTGCCATTCCTATCAATACGATCAATAAGCCTGATTGCTTTCTAATTGTTCCAATTGCTGCCATGAAATACTAGCTTTTTTTTAATGGGTCGCGAAAATACACCTTGAAATGGAATAATTAGCTCTAAATTCCACTTTGTGAGGGGCGTAGATAAACCTCTTCGATTTTATTCTCACTTACCTTCTTGATTTCGATCATGTAATTGCCGATTTCAAGCACCTCTCCTGCCTCGGGAATGTCCTCACTTTCATTGATGATAAGCCCCGCAAGTGTTTCGTAATCACCACTAATAGGTAGATTTAAATTGTATTCTTCGTTGATGTAGTCCACTTCAAGCCTTGCACTGAAAAGGTATTGGTCCTCTCCGATTTTTTCCTCGATCAATTCTTCTGAATCATGTTCATCTTCAATTTCACCAAATATTTCTTCAACAATATCTTCCAGCGTTAACATGCCGGATGTACCGCCATATTCATCCACAACCAGGGCGACATTCTTTTTTTGTTCGATCAGAATTTTTAAAACCTTATCTGCCGTTGTAGTTTCTGGAATGATCGCAAGTGGTCTCAGGATATTTTTTATCGCATCGGGTTTCTTAAAGAGCTCAAACGAGTGAACATAGCCGATAACATTGTCAATAGTTTCCTTGTAGATTAGGATTTTGGAATAGCCTGTATCCACAAACGTTTTACGTAAATGCTCGACAGAATCATCGAAGGAAAGTGCTTCTATTTCATTTCTAGGCACCATGCATTCGCGCGCTTTAATATTAGAGAAGTCGAGGGCGTTTTGAAAGATTTGGAGTTCGTTTTCCATTTCAGATTCTTCTGAGCTGTTTGATGAAGCTTCTTTCACATAATGATCCAGGTCAACTCTTCCAAAGGCATATTCGCTTTCTTGAAAGTTTACAGAGAAAATCTTCAAAATATAAGTGAGTAATATGAATACCAACCAAACCACACCAAATAAAGGCGCACAAATGATGAGCGTTGGCACCATAAAAACATCCAATTTTTGATTCGGGTTTATTCTGAAAATTACTTTGGGCAAAAATTCAGCAAAAATTAAGATGATGATTGTCGAGATTATTGTTTGAATCAAAAGCACTAAGGCTTCTAATGCTCCACCATTGGTGACAAAGAAAAGACTACTACGAATGGACTCTTCAAGCATTTGTGCCATGAAAATACCATAGACTACAAGGGCAATGTTATTCCCTAGGAGCAAGGTGCTAATGAACTTAGATTGATGCTTAAGAAAGAAAGAATAAACCTTTGCGGGCAGCAACCCTAACTTCTTGTCCAACTCAATCTTGAGCTTGTTTGAAGAGACAAAGGCGATTTCCATTCCGCTGAAAAAAGCGGATAGCACCAAGGAAACCAAAAGGGAAACAAATAATAGCGGATATGAAGGGTCGTCCATCGAAAAGGATAAATCAAATAAAGAATAGACTATGAATCTTGATCATTTTCTTTTTCCATTCTCTTTCGAGTATAATAGCGAAGATAGAAAAGAGTGCCGGCAATTAATGGCATGAGCAAATAAAGTCCTGCCTCTAATAGGCCAAACTTTCCAACACTATATACGCCATAAACGAAGCTGACAATCGCAATGATCATCCAGAACTTCTCCATAAAAATATTGTACTTCTTCATCTAAGCGCTTGTTTTACTCAGTTTGCAAAGTGCTGTCTGCACTTTCGTCAATTTTAATTCTCCCCTTGATATTTTTAATTTCATACCTCGAAAAATCTTGCTCCGCCTCTAATCCATCTCCGTAGAGAATTTCTGAAGGGGTAGTGATTTTTACAAACTTATCGGTATAGATTTTATTGGTAGTGTTGTCCCAATTTAGCAGTTCTGTATTGAGCATTTTACCCTCTTTGTCTTTCAATACCACACTGTCTTTGGCAACCATAAAATCTCGTTTTGGGAAATTTGTGGCTCTATCTGCTGTAATCTCGGACTCCAATTCGCCTTTTTTATTGAATGATAGAACTCGAATTCCGTTGTTGAATTCATCATAGGGCTCTTCTCCTGCTGGGAAACGGTCGATTTTACCAGCTTCTATGATGAGATGCACCCTGCCGGAATCAGTATATGTGATTTTTGATTCGTAGATAGTTTGAAGTGGAAGCTCTTCGAAGTTTGTCAATCGATTTACATCTTCAATATTGTTTTCACAGCTAGAAACAAGCATCCCGATCATGAAAATGATCGGGATGAAAAACTTTGTATTTGAAAATCTGGTATTCAATTAGTTTGATCTTGTACGAACGGTGGTTGACTCACCAATCCAGCAATCAAATTTAAATGTTGTTCCTTCATTAATTCCATGAAAGAAACAGTCTTCTTTCTTAGGGAACTGCTCGGTGTAAATATTGATTTTTTTCTGAGCTTCTTCAGAAACACTTGGGTCAACAGATTTAGCCCTGGCGTATTTGTCCACAGCAGCCCAGTAAATTGCTCTTGCGGAGCAATCATTTCCGCCACAATCGCTTTTTCCTGCGATGTATGCATCGCCTATGATGATGTAAGCATCACCGCTATTTGCATTAATTGCTAGCATTTTGGTTGCTAATGATTTTGCTTTTTGACCTTGACCCATGGCGATGGCTGTGCGCGCTCCTTTCTCAAGAGCCTTCATTTTTAAAACATTGTCATCAGTCGATTCTATTGTCTTGCCATAGTATTCACTTGCTGTGCTATAATTTTTCTTTTTGGCATATCCATTAGCAATGGCGTAACTCGCTTCTGGGCTTGGATCGATAGCATAAAGTTCTTCAGCCACTTGCAAGTAGAGATTTTCTTCTGTGCAATCTCTTTTATCCATCACCTTCAAGATTTGACGCAATAGCTTCTCATCATTAGGTGTCGCTTTAAATTTTGACGAGTAAATCTCAATAAGATCAGGGCACTCTGCAACAGATCCAAACATCTTGTCGATGTTGTCTTGTGCTGATTGATAGGCAGCTTTCATTCGCTCGCTTGTCTGGTTTTGAAGGTTGTAATCAACTACATCTCCTAATGATGAGTATAGATCAAAGAGTACTGCCTTTTCACCGTTGCCATCTTTGAACATGTCATAAGCAGACTTGTACAAATAAATACTGGCTCCTGCCTCCATTTCATTTCCCTGAAGTTCCAAAGATTTTGACAAAGCTGCAAACGCTAGTTCAGGGTTGTTCTTTTTATATTTCAAAAGGTCTGAGCCTTTTCTTCCAAGAACGTATCCTTCCTTGCCAAAATGCTCGATACGCTGATCGTAAGCCCAAATCATTGTATCGATTAGGCTAACTTTTTTAGCTATATCGTTTTCCTTTTCCGCTAGTTCTTCGTAGATTTTTATTCCATTAGTCCACAATGATTCCGTTGCTTTCGGACAAACTTTCGCAGCCTCTCTCCAGCCAACTATCGCATCGTTATAATTGTCTTGCTTAAAGTATTCAATATAGAGTGACAGATTCTGAACACACATCATACTGTCCTCAGCATTGTTTGTGTAAGTTCTCAATTGAGCAAAACTCACTTGGCTTAAAAGACCAAAAGCCATCAAGGTCATCAAAAAACGTCTCATAAAATTCAAATTAATATCAATCATATTTCTGTTTAGCAAACCACCTGTCGTATTGATTAGGTGTAAAGGTTAATCCAATGAAAATGTTTACATAATTTTCGATTACAGGAAGGCCCGCACCTGATCTAATAGCATATTCAGTGCCAATATTGAAAACTGAAGTAGATTTTGATGCAATTATAGGAACTCCAAGTCCAGCAGTGAATCCAATTCTTGTTGGTTGAACTCCTGAAACATTAAGCCTTGTTTGTTCATAGCTGAAACCAGCGCGGTATCGCATTACCTTTAGTAATTGCTTGTATGAAGTCGGGTCTGGAATGTATTCAATGCCCAAAGAAGCCCTGAATTCATCATTTAACCCTTGATTTACTCCAGCTATTGACAACTCTGACCATCGGGTTGATTTAAGGTCAAGTCCTAGGCTTAGGCGACCATCATATATAAACCCAAAACCAAGCCCGAAAGATGATGCTGCTATGGTTGGAATGTTCGAACTAGAGAATGCTACCGTATCTACAATTGTGGGCGAGTTGTAATCATTGATGAAGGTATATGCAACATCGTCAGAAAACGTATTCATTGAAACCGATGGCTTATAAAATGCTCCAACTGAAAAGCTTCCGTTTATGGCGTTAGGAGTGTTTTTATTCCAAAACAGTCTTCGTGTGTAGAGAAGCCCTAGTTTGAAGTCAGCGGCACTAATTTCATGATTTTCTCCTCTATATAGATTTGATCCAGAGCCATTAAACGCGCTATCTATTATGGTTATTCTTTCATTTTGGATTGATCCAAAAACATAGGACCCTGTTGCACCGATCGACAAAGTGTTTACTCTTCCTGAGTCAGAAAGTATATCGTATCCGGCTGCTAAAAAAGCGGAGTTTATGCCTCCTTCACCTAAAAAACGATATTGAATTTCACCTAAATCTTCGACAGTCTGATATGACGCCACATCATAGCCTTGACGAGCATAAGGAGTTAACCCGAAAGTGAAAGCACCTTTGCGTTTGCGTTTGGGGTTGATCACAAGAGGGAAAGCGAAAGAGAAATTTTCAATGGAAAATAATGAACTTGTTTCGCTAGTACCCCCATTGTTTAAGGTTAAAAATTCATTTTTAATGTCGAAGTTGAAAGTTGGTCGATTAACAAAGACGAGCGCAGCAGGGTTGTTAATGTTGATGTTTTGAGTGCTCAACATGGCAAGACTTGTTCCACCCATTGAAGATTGAGCTGCCAAAGAGGAATGCACGTTATCGCCCAATCCATATATTGAGTATGGCGATCTTGTGTTGGTTTGCGCGGATACACCTTGGTTCAGGCAAATGAGAAGAAGAAAGAGTAAACGCTTAATCATTTAATTTTTCATTGTATAGAAGGATAGAGTTTATTCCTTCTAGAATCAAATTTGGGGCTGCAAAAATGGCATTTTCAACGCGTTGCTCAACCATCAAATGATTTCCGCCTGTTAAAATTACTTTAAGGTTTTGATGTTTTGCGGAAAAGAAGGCTATAATGCCGTCTATCTCTGACTTCATTCCTTGACCTGCACCGAATAAAAGGGATTCATTTGTAGTTGTTCCTAGTTCAGGAATTTCTTGTTTAGGATCAACTTTGGGTAAGCGCGCTGTGAATTCGTGCATTGCGTCCAATCGCATTTTATAACCTGGAGAGATACCTCCACCCAAGTGTGTTTTATTTGAATCGATCAAATCATACGTGATGCAGGTGCCCATGTCGATCACTAAAACGGTGTTCTCAGGAAAATATTTGTTTCCAGCTACCATTCCACAAATACGATCAATACCCAAGGTGTTTGGTGTTTTGTAATTAGTTTTGATCGGAATCGGTGTAATGGAATCGATTAAAAGGATGAAGGTTTTTGGAAACCAAGACCCAATTTTTTTGGAGACATCTTCTCCAACACTGGAAATAGCTATGGCCTCGATAGGATTTCCAGCGCAGAACGTTTTAAGATCATTCTTTTCTGGAATGGTTGATAGCACTGATGAACTTATCAAATCACTGTCTGAAAAAAGACCCAATTTTGTCCTTGAATTCCCTATGTCAACAATCAGTTTCAATTTCTATGAATAAAATGTTGGTGATTTTGATAAATTTCTACTTTTGCCGCCCGTTCTTCTAAAAGAGAATGCAAGGTTAAAAAATTCTAGCGGTGCGGTAGCTCAGTCGGTAGAGCAAAGGACTGAAAATCCTTGTGTCGGGGGTTCGATTCCCTCCCGCACCACTTTAAAGGCGATCCATTTGGGTCGCCTTTTTTGTTTTTAGCATTTGAACCGTTTCTACTTTGTGATTTCAAAGCGACTAAAAGATCTTGTGGATACCTTTGCTGCATGAAGAAAACGCCAAAAGTCGTTTTATTGCTCTATGTTTTATTGGGGTATGTCTTTGCCCAGTTTTCATGGTGGGCATATCTGATTTATGATCTTAACCGCGAAATTTTCAATGCCAATGAGCGGTTGATCTCAATTGGTGGTGAAGCCATGTCCGAAGCCCCATCTGGTCTTCAAAATAAACTTTGGATGATTTTGGGTGAAGGAAGTGTTTTCCTTTCATTACTTCTAATTGGTGCATTCTTTATTAGAAAATCAATTATTCGCCAGCAGCGCCTTGCACTTCAAGAACGAAATTTCATTTTGGCAACCACACATGAGTTCAATTCTCCTATTGCCTCTATTAAGCTAAACCTCCAAACCCTCAGCAAAAGAGAGATGGATGCAGACCAGCGTTTTCAGATGTTGGATGGTGCTTTGAGCTCAGCCCACCGTCTAGAATTATTGGTTTCTAATCTTTTATTGGCATCAAGACTTGATGGCGGAAACCTTGAAATATTTTATGAGGAACTGGATTTGAAAGAACATCTAAGCTCAATTTCAAAGCGTTTTGATTCATTGGCTGAGAAATCACATAATAGACTGATAATAGATTGCCAAGAAGGTTTGGTGTTGAGCGCAGATAAAAGTGCATTTGAGACGATCATTAGTAATTTGATAGAGAATGCCTTGAAATATGCTCCTGGAACTGATGTGAGCATTAGAGCACAGAAGCAAAAAAGTAGTTTGGTGCTTGATGTATTAGATGCTGGACCAGGGATTCCAAAATTGGAGCGAGAGCGCGTCACTAAAAAGTTTTATAGAATGGGGAATGAGGAAACACGCAGCCAAAAGGGCAGTGGTCTAGGATTGTACTTAGTGCAATCTCTTGTTGAGCTGCATGGTGCTCAATTGAGTATTCAAGACAACTCTCCAAAAGGCACAATATTTAGCTTGAAATTCAATTAATAGGAAATGGATAAGAAGAAGGCAGCATTAATCATTTTGGATGGATGGGGAATTGGAGACGGGTCAAGAGCCGATGCTATTACCAGCGCTAAAACTCCAGTCTTTGACGGTTTGATGAGCAAGTACCCACATGGAACTTTGAAAACTTTTGGTGAGCATGTTGGTCTTCCGCACGGCCAAATGGGAAACAGTGAAGTAGGTCATCTCAATATTGGTGCTGGAAGAATTGTTTATCAAGATTTGTTGAAGATTAATCGATCTGTTGATTCTGGCGAATTTGCTGAAATGCAGGCTTTGAAAGACGCTATTCAGCATGCCGAGAAAAACAATGTTGCGGTTCATTTAATGGGATTGGTGAGCAGAGGTGGAGTGCATTCCAACCAAGATCATTTGCATGCATTAGTGCGAATTTTGGAAACATCTTCGGTGAATAATGTATTTGTTCATGCCTTTACTGACGGTCGTGATACGGCTCCACGAAATGCGGTGGATGCTATTTCTGAGTTGGAAAAAGAACTTGATGGAAAGAAGGCGAAGTTGGTTTCCATGATCGGAAGGTACTATGCCATGGACCGCGATAAAAGATGGGAGCGTATAAAAGACGCTTATGATCTTTTGATTCATGGAAAAGGCCAAACGACATCCAACTTTACAGAACGGTGCAAAAGCAATTATGAAGAGAATATCACCGATGAGTTTTTTAAGGCGAGTGTCATCGAATCCAAAGAAGGAAGAGTCAATGAAGGCGATGTTTTGCTGTGCTTCAATTTCAGAACAGATCGTTGCCGACAGATTACAACGGCCATAACGCAGCAAGATTTTCCAGAGGTTGGAATGAAAACGATTCCGCTTTACTATGTTACCATGACCAGATATGATGAAACATTCAAAAACGTTCACGTAATTTTTGAAAAAGACAATTTGGTGAATACTCTAGGAGAAGTGGTTTCTAACGCTGGATTAAAGCAATTACGGATCGCGGAAACAGAGAAATATCCGCACGTGACATTTTTCTTTTCAGGAGGAAGAGAAGAAGCTTTTTCTGGTGAAGAAAGAATTGTAGTCGCATCACCTAAGGTGGCAACATATGACTTACAACCTGAAATGAGTGCCAAGGAGATTACTGAGCGAGTTATTGAAAACATGCAAAATAAAGCTCCAGATTTCATATGCTTGAATTTTGCTAACCCTGATATGGTTGGTCATACGGGTGTTTATGATGCGATCATCAAAGCTGTGGAAACTGCAGATACATGTCTAGGAAAGGTTTTTGAAGAGGGACAAAGGCAAGGCTATTCATTTATCATTATTGCTGATCATGGCAATGCAGATATAGCTTATTTGCCGAATGGAACTCCTCACACTGCCCATACAACTAATCTGGTTCCTTGCATCATTGTTGGCGATCAAGTGTCCAGTGTGTCTAATGGTATTTTAGCCGATGTAGCTCCGTCAATACTCAAATTAATTGGCGTGAATGCTCCGCATGAAATGACTGGTTCATCACTGATTTAGTAGAACGAGAATAATAGACAAAAAAAAGCCCCGGCCAGTTAGGTCGGGGCTTTTTGTATTATGAAAAGAAGTGATTATTCAACCACTACTTTGAAGATACTTGGAGTATTTACATTCTCAGTATTGGCTACTGAAACTGTATAAACACCTGTTGGAAGATTCAAATCACTGAATTCAATGATTTGATTCGATCCACTTACTGTTACATTTCTGCTTGCAGCAACTTGACCCAAAGAATTAGTAATGTTGATATCATAATTGCCAGATGCGTTCTCTAAACTAACATTGAAGTTTCCGTTAGATGGATTAGGGAAAACATTGATAACAGCTTCGTTAGCAAGTTCATCTACACTTACGTTTCCATCAACAGTAAATACCCCTGTTGCTGTACAACCATCAGCGTCAGTTACTACCAATGTGTAGTCACCTTTCACTGCTAATTCGTCAATGTTCATAGAGCCTGAAGTAAAGCCTGTTGGTCCTGACCAGCTATAAGTGAAGATTGTACCACTCAAACCATTCACATCAGAAATTTCAATAGAAGCATCAAAAGGTTCAGCAGTGCTTACATCAAAAACAGCACCTAATACTTCTGCGTTTGGATTACAGTTTGGAGTAGTTTTAGTTCTAATTGTCAAGTATGCTTGATCCTCAATAAATGTATTACCTCCATAAGTAATACGCGTTCTTGTGTAAAAACCACCTCCAGGTGCAGCTTGAAGATGCGATGGATCCTGGCTGGTAACTAAGAATAATGACTCAGCAAAAACCTCAATTCTGGCTTCATAAAAACCAGCAGGAATAATAGCTTCTGGTAAAGGGAAATAAACCATATCACCTGTTATCATTGAATTGTCTGTGATATAAATGGAAGATTGTGTTACAGGCACTTCATTCTCATCTATAACAGAGAGTTGAAAGCTAGCTCCTTGAACTGTCCATTCTTGATCCAAAGCAATACCCATTGAAGTTATCGTATCTTCAGTATTGAAAATATACTCTTGAGTGATAACAAAAGGCTCGTCTGCTCCACCTTTTCCTAAAACATTTGCGCTTGATACTGGAAGTGGCGTCATTGAGAACTCATTTTCTGTCACATCCATATCTACGGAAAACATGTTGTTAGAAGGTATGTCATCTACATTATCACCTACAACATTCCAAGTGAATGTGTACGTTCCAACTCCGTTGTCAGGACCGTAAAGAGTTGTGGTTTTGGCAGTATCATCGGCAATTTCACCAGCAAGCAAAACACCTTGTGTTGCAGAAGAGAATGTTTGATTGTCTTGTCCAGAAACAATAACATCAAGTTTAGTATTTGTTTGATCTGCAGATCCTATGTTTGAATATACAGCTGAGAAAGTGATTTCATCTGCAGCAGCTTGACGGATAGGCATTGCACCGTAGTACCATTCGTAGCTGAATCCTACATTTTCAAAAAATGCTGTTTTGTCAATAGACAAATCATTTGATGGGACATTGAACAATGCAATATCATCAATGAAATATCCATAACCAATTCCTTCTACACCTGATCTATCAGCATCCCAAGTGAATCGGATGTATAGATCGCTTCCGTTAACAATACTAACAGGAACAAATAAGTCTCTTGAAGTAGGGTTAGCTAGAACACCTCCACCGGCAGTGGATAGTAACGGGAAGTCTGTATTGTTATCTAGAGTCGTCCAGTTAACACCATTGTTACTTACTTCAACTTTCAATGTGTCATAAAATCTAGCGCCAAATTTCTCATAAGACAAAACCAAATTTTGATTTGAATACGTTGAGATGTCAATAGGATTTACAGTTGAAATTCTATGAAGTGTAGATGATGCGTTATTCGGATCATCCGGTACCATTACCGCGTAGTTACCTCCTGTAGTTGAGTTAATTGCTGCGTTAGCTGGGAAATACCAAGTACCTACGTTAGATGCGATTTGCCATCCACCACTTGGCTGGTTGTCAATGTTCCAGACAGATGCAGAGTCAAAGCTATCAAACCAAATGGTATCGTCATAGCTAGATAAACGCTGTGCTCCATTGTTATATCTGAAGACTTGATCGTTTTCAGAATAGTTCTTTTTAAAATCCTTAACGTGGACCGGATATGCATTTTGCTGAGCAGAAGCTATGGAAGCAAATAGAAACAGACCTACTAAAGAGTAAAGTATTCTTTTCATAATGTTTGATTTAAAATTAGTTTGCAATATTAATTAAAGGACGTAAGAATTGACCCTTTGGCAAGGGTTTCAATTAGAATATGGTTGTTTTTAACATCAATTAATGATGAATGGTTCGATTTGATGCCCAAAAGGAGTTTGTATCTTGATAAAATACACTCCTGGGGAATAACCATTTAGTTGAATTTCTGCAGTTTTTGATAGGTGTAGATTTGAGTATACAATTCTGCCACTAATATCGTAGATGATCATTTCGGAGATACTCTCGCTGCTTTTTATTTTAAAAAGGTCATTGCCATTGGAAGGGTTCGGATAGATCGTAAAGAATACTTCCGGATCAACATCAGAAATATTCGCAGGCCCGTTTTCAAGTAAATATTCGAGAAAAACTACGCACCCTAATTGATCGGTTACTTTCAAAGCGTATCCACCGCTTGGAATGTTGATCAAATCTTCACTTTGTATGCTGTCATTCCAAATAAATGTATGCGGATCTGTGCCGCCAAAGGAAGTTATATAAATTTTGTTTTTTGGAATAATACTGCCTGCAGTATCTCTGATCACTGAGTCTAGGGTGACAAAAAACGGCACGCCAGAAGCAATAGACACTTCGCTCAATTTTTCGCATCCATCGTCATCTGTTATAGTCAGATCATAACTACCCGATATTAGATCTGTAATTCCTTTGGTTTGCGAACCCGTTGACCAATTATAGGAGTAAGGTTTATTACCTCCTCGAACAATAGCTTGAGATGCTCCTGAGCTGTCATCATTGCAATAAACACCCTTAGAGTTGAAGTTTACTTCTAATGGGTCGGGTGATTCTGAAATATCAATCGATGCGAAATTCAAACAGGAAACATCATCGCTTACTGTTATGGTATATATCCCAGAAAACAGGTTAGTCAATTCTTCTGTTGTGGCGCCATTAGACCAGTTATAGGAATAGGGGGTAGTGCCGCCAAAGACCGTTAAGTCAATAGCTCCTGAGGCTTCACCATAGCAGATAGGCATATCCACTTGTGATACAACTACAGTTGGTGCATTTGCATTTTTCAGAACAACTGAAGCTGACCCAATACACCCAATGGAGTCAGATACTTGTAATGCATAGACTCCCGCTGCAAGATTTTGCACCAAATTGTTCGTTGATCCATTGCTCCAGCTATAAATAAAGGGGTTTGAGCCTGAAATGACAGCGCTAATTTCACCATCTGAGGCTAAACAGTTAGGCTCTATTGTTGTGAAATTGATAATCAAAGAATCGCTTCCTGGTATAGAAATGAGGGTGTCTAAAGCACAGTCGTTGAAATCCAATAGTTGAATTTGATAATCGCCTTTTGCGAGGTTATACTCTGCAGATCCAAGTGTTTCAGAGTTCCAATTAATCAAATACGGTTCTTGACCTGATGAAATATTCAAGTCGACAGATCCAGTGTTTCCTCCGCAGCTATCTGGAAATACAATAGGATTGACTTTTAGGCTTGAAGCACTATCAATTCTAAATGTTTTTGAATAAAAACAAGGCGTAGCATCGGAGACCGTAACAGTATAATCACCAGGTGCTAAGTTTGAAATTGATGAGGTATTACCAGCTGCATTTGACCAAGCATAGTTCTCAGTTCCTGTCATACCAAATACGGTTAATGAGATACTGCCATCATCACTGTTCGAACAAGACTCACTTATTAAAGTGTATTGAATGTGCCCGATGCAGCTGGTGTCAATGGATTTAAAAATTAAACTTGATTTTGGGAAATAAGAAAGCTGCTTCCATTCTTCCCCAGATTTTTGATAAATTACGTTGCTATCGAGGGCTTCTTTATTTCTACTTGCACCCACTATTAGGCGTCTAGGTCCTGGTTCTTTTTTAAGCGTAACGAGGTGTTTTCCCTCAGTGATTTCAATATTCAGTGGCAAACGAAAATCAACTCCAATATTCTCTTCCGCTACCTCGAAAACATTTGAAATATATGAAGGCGATTGATTGATGGAGTCAAAACGAAATATCTCGACTTTGAATTTTGCACCAACTTCAGATGAAGGGTGTATGCGAATTTTCATCGCCTTGATAGAATCCGTTTCATGAAAGTAGAAAACGTTTCCGTAGCGGTCTCCAGAGCCTTGAATCCATATTCCTGTTGAGTTTTCAGCTGTCGCTTCTACATGACGATAAACACTATCTACAACAGAAAAACTAGTGCTAAAAGCATTGTCGGTTAAGTCTAAATCAGCAGAGTCGCTTTCAATGGATGCCTCAATCGTGTAAACACCTAATTCATAGGGTGTGAATGCTTCAGAGCTTGGTAAATAGATTGTTTTCTTCTGATTTGCTCCCACCATCCAATTGGATGAAGTCTGATTATAGGTCAATGGTCCACTGACCTGAGCATTGATTCGTGCATTTTTTCTGCTTGAAGTTTTATTATCTATACAAGCGCCAAATTCAAATTTCGCTGCCCTGGCTTGAGACAATGGAATAGTCTCAAATAACTGTCCAGAGCCAAAATCATTTCCTTCTATTGAATAGAACTTTCGAAATGAAAACTCTTCTGAGATTTCATCAATGAGATAGACATCATCAATTGCAAGTCCAGAGGCGTAATTGCCTGCATCATCATATAGGAATCTGAATTGAAAGCTCGTTGATATAAATGATCGTGGAATACTGAAACTGTAATCTCTCCAAATTGAACTATTTACAATATCACCAATTGGTGTCCAAGGTTTTCCTTGAGCTCTTACCTCCACTTTTGCACTTTGTCCACCACTTCCATTTTGAAATGCAGAAAATCGAAGATTTAAATTTTCGTTTCCAATTAAGTCAATTAAAGGTGATGTAAGCCTGTCTTTAGACTTATTGCAATTGCAAACATCATCGTTAGACATAGCAAATATGCCGTGCAGAGGAACCGCCCAAAAACCATTCTCATTTGCTTGACCAGGTGAGGAACCTCCAGTTCCTGTTATAAAACCTTCACTTGCTAAAGATTGAGATGTCCATCCGATAGACAGGTTAGGGATTGCATTGTTCTCAAACCCATCATAAAAAATAACATTTTCAGCAAGCGAATCCTGATATCTCGATGACGTGATCGCAGTCGTTTGTGATGAAATGACACGTTGACCAAGAGATAATCCTGAGATCAGAATAAGGCTGAAAAGGAAGAAATGCTTCATAGGCTTCAAGAGGCCCAAAAGTAACGATGATAATTTTTAAAAATTATGCAGTTATTATTCTTCCATTGTCATTGCCGGATGATGATCATATTCCTCTAGTGGAGGACAGGTGCAGATCAAGTTTCTATCTCCAAAGGCATCTGAGATTCTTGAAACAGGAACCCAATACTTGTTCTGAACAATCCACGGAAGCGGAAAGGCAGCTCTTTGACGTGAGTAGATATATGGCCACTCATCTGCTGTAACGGATTCTGCAGTATGCGGTGCGTTTCTAAGAACACTCGTTTCAGCTAGATTATCGCCATTTTCGATGAAGCGAATTTCGCTTCTGATCTCAATTAATGCATCTGCAAATCGATCCAACTCTTTTTTAGATTCACTTTCAGTTGGCTCTATCATTAACGTTCCAGCGACAGGAAATGACACTGTAGGTGCGTGATAACCATAATCAATAAGACGTTTAGCAATATCCGAAACTTCAATTTGAGCAGATTTCTTAAATGGTCTACAATCTAAAATCATCTCATGCGCTACGCGATCGTTTGATCCAGTATAGAGTACTGGGAAACTTTCTTGTAACCTTGCTTTAAGGTAATTGGCATTTAAAATCGCAAATTTAGTAGCGTTTGTAAGCCCTTCAGAACCTAGCATTTTGATGTAGGCAAATGAAATGAGCAAGATAGATGCACTTCCATAAGGCGCGCTCGATACAGGTCCGATACCATTCTCTCCTCCAGTTTTATGAAATGGATGAGAAGGTAAGAATGGAGACAAGTGCTTTGCTACGCCAATAGGCCCAACTCCTGGTCCACCTCCACCATGCGGAATTGCGAAGGTTTTGTGGAGATTTAAATGGCAAACGTCTGCTCCAATATTTCCGGGGCTGGTCAATCCAACTTGAGCATTCATGTTAGCACCATCCATATATACTTGACCGCCATTGTCATGAATTATTTTGGTGATGTCTTTGATTCCTTCCTCAAAAACTCCATGAGTAGATGGATAAGTCACCATCAAGGCTCCAAGATCTTCAGAGTAGGTTTCAGCTTTTGACTTTAAGTCATCAATGTCAATGTTTCCAGCTTCATCACATTTCACCACAACTACTTTCATCCCTGCTATTACAGCACTTGCTGGATTTGTTCCATGGGCAGAGGACGGTATGAGAACAATATTTCTGTTTGGATTGCCATTCGCTTCATGGTAAGCTTTAATGACCATTAAGCCAGCGTATTCTCCTTGAGCTCCAGAGTTCGGTTGGAAAGACATACTGTCAAATCCTGTGATTTCGCATAGCGAATCATGCAATTCCTTGATAATTAACTCGTATCCTTTAGCTTGGTTTGCTGGAACGAATGGGTGAAGGTTTGCAAATTGAGGGTCTGAAATAGGATAAAGCTGAGTAGCTGCATTCAACTTCATGGTGCAACTTCCCAAAGCAATCATGCTTCTGGTAAGGGAAATATCCTTGTTTTCCAATTGCTTGATATAGCGCATCATGTCGGTTTCACTTTGAAACGCATTGAAAATAGGATGTTCTAGGAATTCAGAAGAACGCTGCAAGTGAACAGGAATCGCTACTTCTCCTGTTGCCTTTGTAAGTTCAGCCTCTTCCTCGCCTAGAGCTTTCGCGAAAATTGAAAGAATAAGATTTAGACTTTTCTCATTTGTAGTTTCATCAACGGTAACTGTGATAAGTCCATTTTCATGATACCAGAAGTTGGTGTCCATAGACAAAGCAGTTTTTTTAACTGCTTCAACGTCCTTTACTTTCAAACAAATGGTGTCAAAATAAGCGTCATGGCTGACCTCAACACCTATTTTGGAAAGGGATTGCGCCAATCTTTTTGCTTTTTGAGCAGTCTCTTCGGCAATCTCTTTTAATCGAATAGGCCCGTGGTAAACGGCATACATCGATGCCATAATGGCTAAAAGTGCTTGAGCCGTGCAAATGTTACTTGTAGCCTTGTCTCTTCGAATGTGCTGCTCACGCGTTTGTAAGGCCATTCTTAAAGCAGGCTTATTATCGCGGTCTAATGAAACTCCGATAATTCTACCCGGAATATGACGTTTGTATTCGTCTTTAGTAGCAAAGAACCCCGCGTGTGGACCGCCATAGCCCATTGGAACACCAAACCTTTGAGTGCTTCCAACTACTACATCTGCCCCCCATTCTCCCGGAGGAGTCATCAGGCAAAGGGCCAGTAAATCACTCGCTACAACCGTTTTGATTTCAAGTTCTTGGGCTTGCGTCATTATGGGGGAATAATCACTAATCACACCCTCTTTGTTTGGAGATTGAATCAGGATTCCAAAAAAGCTTTTGTCTAAATGAATGTCATTGACACTTGCAACAACAACTTTAACGCCAACGGCCTCAGCCTTTGCTTTGACTACCGCAATGGTTTGATCAAAGCATAATTCATCAACAAATAACTTGTTGACATTCGCTTTTTCTTGAGTCTTACTTCTTGAATGAAACAACATCATTACAGCTTCTGCAGCTGCTGTCCCTTCATCCAACAAGCTCGCATTAGCAATTTCAAGTCCAGTTAAATCTGAAACTACCGTCTGAAAGTTTAGAAGGCCTTCCAATCGCCCTTGTGATATCTCGGCTTGATAAGGAGTGTATGCAGTATACCAACTTGGATTTTCCAATATGTTACGCTTAATTACCGATGGGGTAATCGTTCCATAGTAACCTTGACCAATAAAGTTGTGAAACAACTTGTTTTTCGCTCCTGTCTCCTTGGTGTATTCTAAGAATTCGAATTCTGTAACACCTTCAGGAAGTTTCAATGGTGCTTTCAATCGAATAGACTTCGGAACCGTTTCATCAATGAGTTGATCAATAGATGAAACACCAATAGTTTCAAGCATACTGCTGATTTCCTCTCTGCGAGGTCCGATGTGTCTCAGTTGGAAAGAATCGTGTCTTGTCATATCGTTTTAATAAAGGGTGCAAATATACTTTGCACGAGATTCATTAGGAGCATCGAATAACATGATATCTGTCTTTAAGTTTGCACGATAATTGCGATTTATTTCACCATGTTTGTAAAATGAGTAAAAAGCTCCCAATTTTCTTTGCTTTTGTAATTCTGTCAGGAGTCTTGTTTGCCCAGTCAAATCAGAGTATTTTGCTCATGACGGGTAATGTTTTGGAGGGAAATGTGACGAGTCAAGACACGCTATATCTTTATTATGATTTGGTGAAGAAAAGTGGAAAAACGAAGGCTAAAAAATTGGACCTAGAACGCGTTTTTTCAATCAATGGACCGAATGGTGAAGAAAAAGTGATTTACTATATGGATACGGTGGTAGGCAATTACTTTACTATAGATGAAATGCGTTTTTATATTCAAGGTGAGCAGGATGCGTCAAAGTATTACCGCGCCAATTGGACAATTGCCGCTGGACTCCCTATCACCGCTGGTTTGGGTTTTGTTCTTTCAGGGACAGTTTTTTCCTTCGCGGTACCTTTTGTTTACTTGGTTTCTACAGGAATTTCAGCCTATAAAATAAATAAGAACAAAATTTCTTCTTCTCATTTAGTAACAGAGCCAGCTTACGTGCTAGGGTATGAGCGAACGGCCAGAAATAAGCGCTTATTTAAGTCGCTCTTCGCGGGACTCGTAGGAACAGCGATTGGGTTTACTTTAGGGCAAGATATTATCAAATGATTATGCGGCTTGTCCGTGCTTTTGTCTACTCTAATTTATTCGTAGCCGTCCTGCTTTCGTGCTTAACGTTGAGCACTTATTCAATGCTTGACTATCTAAGCTTTAATTGGTTCGTTCCAGTAAGTATTCTTTTAGGTTCGTTTGTACTGTATACTTTTCATCGACTTTATAAGATTGATTTTATCCCAAAAGATCAATTGGCCCAGCGTCATTTATGGGTGCTCAAGTATGCAACATACTTGAAATATGCGATGAGTTTGGCTGTTTTTATTCAGCTATTGATTCTTCCTAATTTTCATGCAGACGCCATCGTTTGGATAATTCCTGCGGGTATTATCTCTGCGGGTTATACTATTCCTCTATTACCAACGGCAACGGGTTGGCAGCGGTTTCGTGATATTCCATTTGCCAAGCCCATTATTATATCTCTTGTTGCAAGTTATTTGACGTTCGGTTTTCCAATCTTCGAGCAAATGGGAATGGAAGACTTATTTTCAAGAGAGATTTTTCCTCTTTTTATTGAAAGAGTACTTTTTTTACTGGCTGTTACTATTCCGTTTGATTTAAGAGATATATCCAATGATCAACGGGCAGGTTTAAGCACTATTGCTACTCAATTTGGATTTCAAAAGGGACGTCAAGTTGGCCTCTTGGTAGCTGTGCTATGGTTTATACAAACTGGCTATGTGAGTTTAATGGGTAATTCTATTGAAGTCGCTGTGATTTACCTTGGAATTTTTAGTTTAATAATCATGGG
The DNA here is from genome assembly GCA_905479105.1 of uncultured Flavobacteriales bacterium. Taxonomy (GTDB): domain Bacteria; phylum Bacteroidota; class Bacteroidia; order Flavobacteriales_G; family Salibacteraceae; genus SHAN690. The sequence goes on along the minus strand of CAJQLE010000001.1, from coordinate 171,131 downwards.
ATACATACTCATGAAACAGTCATGGGAAGAGCTGAAATATACCTTGGTTTTTGAAGGTCTTATATTGACCTATGCACTGGCTTTTATTCTGCTTTCGCGCTTCCATTCTATGGCCTGAATCCAACCTTTTGAAATAAGCGTGGTATGAGCTTTATAATAGCCGGCTTCACTAAAAAGTCTGCTAAATGATGGCAGTCTTTTGGCTGGAATAGAAGTTGTGAGTCGGAAAAAAACGTACAGAAGCTTGATGAAGTAAATCTTCCATTGTCTCGATTCAAAGCCATCTTCTTTGCTCAAATTGAAATCAAAAAAAACAATACTTCCTTTATGAGCAAGTGCACTCGTGAATTCATTGAGCATAATTTTTACATCTTTATATCTGTAGCAGTCTAGCACAAATGGAACGATGATATAGTTGAATTTCTTTTCACCAAGCGTTGCCCTATAATCATTGCAAAATTCAATCCGACTGAGATCATCAGCTGAAATTCTCGCCTTAGTTTTAATGATCATTTGGTCTGAAAGCTCAGCATAAACAAAACGTGATGAAATGTTTGATTCTAAAGCGTATTCCAGAATCTCCCCAGTTCCTCCGCCAATAATTAGTGTGTTTTCAGCGGTGGGAAGTGATTGAATAAAAGATCTTTTTAAGTTTTGAATCTTATTGCCAAACACGAGCCAAACCACAAAGTCGTAGATGGAAGAAAGTCGATTAAAACCTTGGCCGATTCGTGAGTCGTTAGGCATAAGCCTTTGCTAGAGCAGACTTCATAGCGCCTGCTGCTTTCTTCAAATCTTCATTGGAATGGGCAGAAGAAATAAAACCAACTTCATAGCTTGAAGGTCCAACGTATATTCCTTGTTCTAATAATTCGTCAAAGAATATTTTGAAACGTTCTCCACTTTTTGGGTCAATTTCATCTGCGCTTTGCACGCGGTTTTTATTGCTGAACGACATCCAAAAGATTGAGCCGACATGAAACATGTGAAATGGAAAACCTTGCTCGTCAGCATAAGATTGAACATCGTTTACTAGCGATTGTGCCTTTGCTGCCAGAGCATCATAAAAACCAGGCTTTAGACATTGTTCTAGTTGAGCTATTCCAGCTGCCATTGCAACAGGATTACCACTTAAGGTTCCCGCTTGATATACGGGTCCGTCAGGTGCAACATGATCCATCACTTTCGAAGAAGCTCCATATGCGCCTACAGGAAAACCCCCACCAATTATTTTTCCAAAAGCGATCATGTCAGGCTTGATACCGTAATATCCGCTGGCACCTTCAAATGATACTCTGAAACCAGAAATCACCTCATCAAAGAAGAGAAGAATACCCGTTTCATCACAGCGCTGTCTTAAAAATTGTAAGAACTCTTTGTCTTGTAATAAAAGACCATTATTGGCAGGAATTGGCTCGATTGCAATACATGCGATATCGTCACCATATTCTTCAATAGCTTTATTCACTGCTTCTTTATTGTTCAATGGAAGCACGATCGTTTCTTTCACAAAACTCTCAGGAATTCCAGCTGAAGTGCTCGTTCCAAGCGTAGCCAATCCTGACCCCGCTTTTACCATCAAACTGTCTACATGCCCATGATAGCAGCCTTCAAATTTTACCACTTTATTCTTTCCAGAATAACCTCTTGCCAAACGGATGGCGCTCATAGCGGCTTCGGTTCCAGAGTTGACAAAACGAATTTTTTCAATGTAGCGATGGTTGTCTACGATCAACTTCGCCAATTCTGTTTCATACTTGTTAGGTGCGCCAAAGGATGTTCCATTGGCCATTACGGATGAAACTTTCGCCAAAACTGTATCATCTGCATGACCTAAGATAAGCGGACCCCAAGAGCAACAAAAATCTATGTATTCATTTCCGTCAGCATCCCAAGTTTTACTGCCCTTTCCTTTCTCGAAGTAAATAGGAGAACCATTTACAGAACGAAATGCACGAACGGGAGAGTTTACTCCGCCTGGTAAATATTTTTTCGCCTCTTCATAGAGCGCTTCTGACTTGGATCGAGTAATCATTGTAGAGCTTTCAAATTAGGCTTCAAATATAGAATGCTCAAGTGGGCTAAAAGTTCAAAAATGGAATCAATTCAATCTGCGGTAATAATTGATTTGCCCAAGATGATAGTTAAGATGACCAGAAAGATGGAGAAGGAATTGACCAGTGGTCATTGGGTGACCAAATACTTCAATAGGAAAATTTGCCTTTAAATCTTCTGTGCTCAACTTTTTGAGCGTTGATGATACTGAGGATTTTGCGTTTTCAATTTCAGAAAGTAATATTGATCTAGCAACTCTGCTGTTGAATTCAGCTTCCCGATTTCGTTGATAGTTGATTTTGCCAAGCTCATGCCCTATAAAATGCTGAAGATTTCCCGTAATATGTAGTGCTAAATTTCCTGCGGTATTGCTGATGCCTTTCTTTTTATTCCATAAGTCATCTTCGGATTCAAAGGCTAATACTTCAAGTTGAAGTCGATCTAAGTCACGAAGAAATAGTGCTAATAAATCGGCAGGCATATTTTATTGATTTGACGGACATTCAACGGTCGCTTTTACAACACCGTCTCTAGCGTTGATCATATCGCCCATCACACATTCGCATATTTTTTCTCTTTCCGTATCGTGCAGGTTGCTACCAATTGCGCCAATGGTCATCAAGCAAACGTTGCCTTCAATGTCCAACTTATCATTATTTGAAAGGCGAATTGTCAATTCATAAGAATAGCGCCCGTCTTTTTCGTCACCACCGTCCCAATAGGCTTCAATGCGCTCAGAAGATTTATATACAGTTTTACGTCCTTTCTTTATGACTAAGTCTTCAACTTCAAACCTGTTTCCAACAGGCAGAAAAATATCATTCACGCCATCTCCATTAGGAGTGAAAGCTTGTGGAATATACAACGCAAAGGAATCAGGCAACACATAATTTGTATTGATGATCTCGTATTCATCTTCACAGCACCGATTGTTAATTTGATACTTAACACATGAGGTAAGTGCGGAAGAAGTGATAAGTAATAGGAAAAAGGCCTTTGTGAAATACTTCATACAATATGCTTTAGACATCAAATATAGCGCTTGGCATAATCCTTCAATGTGTTGCTCCTAGAAGAGGTGAAAATTTATTCGTAAGATTATCAACACTTTAGATCCTTATGCATAAGAAAATTAGGTATAATGTTTGGATGCATAAGAATCTAATGTATATTTGCCTTATGTATTCAAACGAACTCATTAAAGGAACGCTTAAAACAATTGTTTTGAGCTTGTTAGCTAAAAAAGGCCGGATGTATGGTTATGAAATCACGCAACACGTGAAGGAAGAAACCGATGGAAAAATTCAATTAACCGAAGGCGCTTTGTATCCACTATTGCATCGATTGGAAGCGGAAGGCCTGCTCGAAACCGAGAAAGAAAACATCGGAAAGCGAGTACGGAAATACTATAGATTAACAGAGACTGGAAACGATCAAGCGACATCATTAGCAGCAGAATTTCACGAGTTCTCTCAAACGATGAATCGTCTGTTGAATAACTTCTCACTAAAACCTAGCTACAATGTCTGAATTGAACGAACAACAAGTTGCTTTGATCAGTGCATACATCAAGCAGCACGGAATAGCACAGAATGAATTGCATGATGATCTTTTAGATCACGTATGCACTTCAATAGAAAATCAAATGGACGAGGGCAAATCTTTTGAAGCTGCCTTTGAACAAACAATAAAGCTCTTCGGACCTGGGGGCTTAAAGCAGGTCCAACAACAAACTTTTGAATTATTAACCGAAATGAATGAAAACATGAAAAAAGTAGCATTTTCTTTCGGACTGACTTCGACTTTTCTTCTCTTGGCGGGGACGATTTTTAAACTGATGCACTGGTATGGCGCTGGTGTCTTAATCATATTGGGTGCGGGTTTGCTTGCGCTCGTGTACTTACCCATGTTGCTTTGGCACAAACTGAAGGAATCTCCGCGTGATGAATCGATGATGCACATCTCAGGTTTTGTGGGTTTAACGCTGACCACAATTGGGGTCTTGTTTAAGATTATGCACTGGCCCGGTGCGGCAGTTACCTTGCTGTCTGGAATGGCAATTCTCGCTGCACTTTATGTTCCTCTTTTTTACTTTAAGAAGTACAAATCATCCGCAAATAAGTCCATTACGCTATCCACTGGTTTGGTCGCAATGACATGCTTTATTCTAGTGTTTGGTTTGATGAGCGTAAACCGAAGCACCAACTTCAATAGAGGAATATTGTTGGTGGGCGCTGATCTTGAAGATTCAGTGGACAAAGCAGCAAATAATGAAGCACTTTATTCTAAATTGGAAGGCAACCAGAATGCTGTTGCATTGAAAGCTACAGTCAATAAATCCTCCACAACTTTAGAGTCATTTCGATTAGAACTAATCTCTGAAACGGAGGGAATTTCTAGAGAAGATGCAAAGAATGCAAAAGTGTACTTGCTGAACGGACAAGACAATTTCGACATTCCAACACATATTTTATTTGGTGGAGAAGGAGAGTTTAGCGCAAATGCCCTCATCACTTCATTGGAATCTTTTCAAACAGAAATATTGCAAGTTTATAAGCCTGAGATTCGCAGTGAAATGGCGGCTATTTTACCATTTGATTTTAGTAAAACTTATGAAATGAGTGGACATGAAACAGACTGGGAGACGTATCATTTCCGTCATATTCCATTGAGTGGAGTACTCTCTCAACTTTCTAAAATGCAGCTCGACATTCGCAATGCTGAAACACAAGCATTGCTATACCTTCTAAGTCAGTCCGCGGTCTCCGAATCGCCAAGCGGAGACCAAGGCGCCTCTGAGGCTCAGTCCTTATAGGTTCGTAAAAGCCCTCCTTATGGAGGGCTTTTCAAAACACTCGCTCTTTGGCAAGAGCAAACCGTATCGTTCTCTGTTTAGTTAGGTTAAGGGCGCTTCTTCGCTGGAGGTGCCCTTTTTTGGCTTTAAGATTCTTTAATTTTTTACATTGCCTCGCTTAAAGAAATGAATTTCATCCTCGCACATATTTCCCTTTGGCAGTCTGTAAACATCCTATTCGTTTTCGTTTTGGTGTTTTTTGGATTCAAGTATTTAGAGACGTTTTGGTCGTATAAAATCAGCAAGCCGCATGCTTGGGAAAAAGCGGTGAAAGAAAAGTTAGTCTCAAAGGACTTAATACGAATAGAGCGATCTTACAGAGATCGGGTGCGGTTTTACAATTTATGGTTTCAGGTAGAGCAGCTGCAGAAGAACAAAGTCGCTGGCGCTTTTGCAGAATTGGGTGTGCACAAAGGAGAAACAGCACGGGCAATTCATCATATGGATCCTAACCGAATCTTTTACCTTTTTGACACATTTGAAGGCTTCAGTCAGAAGGACTTGGTTCTTGAAAAACAGAAGGACGATAGATTTACAACGGACATGTTTGCGGACACGAGTGTTGAAAAAGTTCAGCACTATATGAAAGGAAATGATAATCTCAGATTCAAACCAGGTTTTTTTCCTGAGACATCAGTAGGCCTCGAATCTGAAAAATTTGCTTTGGTACATATTGACGCAGATTTATATGCTCCAACGATTGCGGCCTTGGAATTTTTCTATCCGCGATTAAATAGTGGAGGTGTAATCATTGTTCATGACTACAACCATAATTGGGAAGGCATCCCAAAGGCAATTGATGAATTTATGGTGACCATTCCCGAATCCCTCATTGAATTATCGGATTGGCAAGGAAGTGCCATGATTGTAAAGAATTAATGATTGAAGGCCTTTCTGAACTCTGAATTGGTGGTGGGGTTGATACATTGTCTGTCACTTCGAGTGATTCCGCGAATAGCGGGATTGTATCGAGAAGCGACTAGACAATTCATGGTCATGGTCGCTGTCTTAGTTCTCGATACTTTTCTTCGTTCCTCAGAAACACTCGAACTGACAGCTAAGGAGGTTCAGGGTTCATAGTCACGCAGAGTGCTAGCGTCAGTCTGAGGTCGCTGACGAAGGAGGCGAGTCTCGAAGACAAGCGGCTTAAGAAGGTTAATGGTTCCCAGTTATTGATTAATAGGTTCCCTAATAATCAATTATAAATCATGAATTACAAGTCACTCTATAACCCTTCTCTCCTCAACTCTTCAACTAGCTCTGAATCTAATCAATCCTCGTAACTCGAACCTTTTTCTTCTTCAATCGTGAATTATCCAATTTCTGGATAAGTTGATCAACTTTTGATGCGTCTACCGCCACAAAAGAGCAGTCTTGTTTGATTTCAATCACACCAACTTGATCATTTCCGAGGCCACCTTGCTTGATGAATAATCCAGCGATATCGCCTTTAGAAATTTTGTCTTTGCGTCCACCAGACACAAAAATGGTCTCCCAAGTAATGGCTTCTTTCTTTTTTACTGAAGGCAGGTCTTCTAGGTCTTCAATAGGTGGATTAATAGCTCGGATAAAATCCGGTAAACGTTCTTTTTCGTATTGTAAAATATATGCAGATCCTTCGCTATTCATGCGGGCTGTTCGACCGTTGCGATGCGTAAACTCTTGCTTTTTCAGCGGCAAGTGATAATGGATAATATACTTCAATTCGGGAATGTCCAATCCACGCGCAGCAAGGTCTGTAGCGATGATGATATTGTAGCTTCCATTTCTGAATTTGATCAAAGCGCGCTCTCGATCTTTTTGCTCCATGCCACCATAAAAAATGCCATTGGCAATATTGTGTCTGTCTAAGTATTCACTCACACGATTGATTGACTCTTTGAAATTGCAAAAGATGATCCCCGGCTGATCGCCTAATTGTTCGAGCACTGCCACTAGCGTATCTAGCTTGTCCCTATCTGGCGAAAGCAAGATTTTGATGTCAAGCATCGGAACGCCATCTTCTAAATAGTTGACATATTTCGGATCCTTGAGGCCAACAAAAGAGGGGATAAGGACTTTTGGTGTAGCCGAAGTAAGCAAGCGTTTTTTTACTTCAGGAAGCAATGCACAGATTTCGCTCATTTCACCTTCAAACCCAATTTCGAGTGATTTATCGAACTCGTCTAGTACCAGTGTTTTTATGAAGGTCGTTCCAATACTTTTTCTTCTAAGATGATCTGCAATTCGTCCTGGAGTTCCCACCAAAATAGCTGGTCGATGCTTCAACTCCATTCTGTCTTTTGAAGCTGCTCTTCCGCCATACACTGCATTGGTTTTAAAACCAGTGCCCATTTCTCTAATCACTTGCTCAATCTGAATTGCCAGCTCTCTGGATGGAACAATGATGAGCACTTGAACTTCTTCGCATTCCGGATCCAATTCCGCAATAATTGGTAAGAGAAATGCCAGAGTTTTACCTGTTCCGGTCGGAGAAAGTAATACGATTTCTGGATTCGAATGAATCGCTTCTGTAGCTTCTACTTGCATAGGATTGAGTTTTTCAATTCCTAGTTTAGAAAGTATGGCTTCGCGGTTTTTTATATGTACTGACATGATGCTTTTGCTTGCAGAATGAACGAATGTTATTCTTCTGCAAAGGTCGTCAATAAAATGCTCTGCAAGTTTTATCAAACAAGAGCTACCAATACAACTTCGATTTGCAGTTCTTTGCAGCATGCAAAGCGAACTCACCTTTCAAACAGATCCTCAAACAGCCTCGTCAGATGAGCTTATTAAGGAAGAAATTGCCACTCAAATGGAGATTGGATTGGATGAGATTAATGCGGTTCATGTTCTCAAACGATCCGTTGATGCGCGTCAACGGCATGTGAAGATCAATCTCAAAGTTCAAGTGTATATCGGTGAAGATTTTATCGAAGAAGATATCCAGCTTCCAGATTATAAGAATGTGAGCAATGAAGAACCAGTGATAATCATTGGAGCGGGTCCTGCGGGAATGTTCGCTGCATTGCGCTGCATAGAATTGGGTAAGAAACCTATCATTATAGAACGCGGAAAGGATGTGAAAGCTAGAAGGCGAGATCTCAAAGCCATCAATCAAGATCACATCGTAAATGAAGATTCTAATTATTGCTTTGGAGAAGGTGGAGCAGGAACATACAGTGATGGTAAGCTTTACACACGATCTAAAAAACGAGGAGACGTAAATCGTATTCTACAGTTATTGGGGGCATTTGGAGCGAGCCGCGATATTTTAGTGGAGGCTCATCCGCATATTGGAACCAACAAGTTGCCGGGAATAATCACGGCTATTCGCGAATGTATTTTGGCTAATGGTGGAGAAATTCGGTTCAATACCCGCATGACTGATGTAGTGATCGATAGCTCGGCCATTAAAGGAGTCGTGCTTTCTGACGGAGAAACTTTGAATGCCGATAAAGTGATTTTGGCTACTGGGCATAGTGCGCGTGATGTGTTTGAATTGCTGCATCAAAATGATATTCTTATTGAAGGAAAACCATTTGCCATAGGTGTGCGTGTCGAACATCCACAAGCATTGATAGACTCCTTACAATACAAGTGCGAAGTCCGCGGACCATATTTGCCGCCTTCGCCATACAGTGTTGTGAAGCAGGTTTCAGGCAGGGGAGTTTATTCTTTTTGCATGTGTCCGGGCGGAATCATCGCGCCATGTGCAACTGCGCCAGGTGAAGTTGTAACCAACGGTTGGTCGCCAAGCAAACGCGATCAATCAACGGCAAATTCGGGCATTGTAGTAGAATTAAAACCCGAAGATTTTAAAGCATATAAATCATTTGGACCGCTTGCAGGAGTGGAGTTTCAGAAACAAATTGAGCAACGTGCTTGGCAATTGGCTGGCGGGACGCAACGTGTTCCAGCTCAACGATTGGTAGATTTTACTGAAGGAAAAAAATCGGATGTGATTCCTGAAAGTTCTTATGTTCCGGGAACTACTTCCGTTGAAATGAAACAAGTCTTGCCTGAATTTATCTATCGGGCTTTGCAGCAAGGGTTCAAGGAGTTTGATGCTTCGATGAAAGGCTATTTGACCAACGAAGCTGTGGTTCATGCTCCAGAATCGCGCACTTCTTCACCAGTAAGAATTCCGCGAGACCGCGACACATTAGAGCATGTCCAAATCAAAGGTTTGTACCCGTGTGGTGAAGGCGCTGGTTATGCCGGTGGTATTATTTCAGCTGCGATTGATGGCGAGAAATGTGCAGAAATGGCTTCTGTAAAGCGCTAAGCTTTTTGCTTCTTAAGCATTTTGTGCGCAGGATTTGTTTCCCAATTCAAGTAGGCATGATACGTTGTTGCCAATCCTAAAACTGCGCAGCAGACAACAGCAGTCCATTGTATACTCGGATAAACATCCCACTGTCGATAGGCGATTGCTGCTACCGCCCAAATTCCGACAGCCACAAATTCTCGCATGTTTCTGAAGTAGAGCATGGCTAAATTGAGCACTGTCGCTACGATAATCATGATGATCGACCACGTTGAATCTTCCAACCCTGACTGCCATTCAATCTTTACCAAATAGGCTGAAATGTTGGCGATGGTAGCAACACAAATCCATCCAAAATAGATAACGATTGGCCACCAAATATTTCGAATCACAACGAAGGGCGCGTCCCAGCGTTCCATGTTTAATCTGATTACCAGAATGATCAATGAAATCAAAAGTCCAAGCATTATCAGCACACTTAAACCTGTTCTTTCGGTGAGCCAAGCCCAAATCCAAAGTCCGTTAAGAACGTTGGCGATTATGAGCCATGGCCCCATTTTGTCTAAGAAACCGCTGTGTTCTTTTTTGAAAAAGGCCATTTTGATTTGGTAATAGGCGTGAATTAATAAACCAATGAAAATGATTCCCCAAATGCTGAAAGCGTATCCAGCGGGAGTAAATAGGCTATAATATTTATCGCTCAATTCTGCCATTTTGACTCCGTTTAAACCTTCTGCTCCGACAACGGAATTCCAATAAACGATGGCGATTGTGACGATTAAGTTGATGATGGCGTATGCTTTTTTCATGGTTTTTGTTTTATGAGATCCTACCCCAGTTTGGTCGATTTTTCATCATCAAAGTTAAATGAGCTTTTACGCTGCTTAAGCTTGGATGTGACATTGTAGGGTCATTGTCGTAAATGTATAATGCTTCTGATCTAGATGCTTCCAATATTTCAGTGTCCTTAACAATATCAGCAATATTAAAATCCAGTGCTCCACTTTGTTGAGTTCCTATAATGTCTCCGGGTCCGCGAAGTTTTAAATCCACTTCTGAAATTCTGAATCCATCGTTGGTTTCCACCATGGTGTTCATTCTTACCCGACCATCGTTGCTTAGTTTGTTTCCGGTCATTAAAATGCAGTAACTCTGATCGGCTCCGCGTCCTACGCGGCCTCTTAACTGGTGCAATTGAGAAAGTCCAAATCGTTCGGCACTTTCAATGACCATCACGGAAGCATTGGGCACATTCACGCCCACTTCAATTACAGTTGTTGCCACCATTATTTGACATTGACCTTCAGCGAAGCGCTTCATTTCAAAATCTTTATCGGCAGGTTTCATTTTGCCATGCACAATAGCCACTTCATATTCAGGTCTGGGAAACGCACGACAAATACTTTCATGGCCATCCATCAAGTCTTTGTAGTCAAGCTTTTCGGATTCTTCAATCAGCGGATAAACCAAATAGACTTGTCTTCCCAAAGCAATTTGCTCTTTCATAAACCCAAAAACCTGAAGGCGGTGACTGTCCCAACGATGAATGGTTTTGATCGGTTTTCTTCCAGGCGGTAGTTCATCAATCACGCTAACATCTAAATCACCATAAACAGTCATTGCTAGCGTCCTAGGAATAGGTGTGGCGGTCATGACTAAAATATGCGGTGGAACTGTGTTTTTCTTCCAAAGCTTAGACCGTTGTGCCACGCCAAATCTGTGCTGCTCATCTATCACAACTAAACCCAGATTCTTGAATTTCACCTTGTCCTCGATCAAAGCATGTGTGCCGATTAAAAGATTGATTTCACCATTTTCCAATTGTGCATGAAGTTTTTTGCGGTAGGCCGTTTTTGAACTTCCTGTGAGTAGAGCAACATTGATGGACATTTCGGAGACTAATTCAAACAGCCCTTCGAAGTGTTGCTGCGATAGGATCTCAGTAGGTGCCATGATTGCGGCTTGGTATCCGTTGTCGATCGCAATCAAGGCGCATAGCAAGGCAACGATGGTTTTTCCGCTGCCTACATCACCTTGTAACAAGCGATTCATCTGACGGCTGCTTCCCATGTCCTTTCTTATTTCCTTGACCACGCGCTTTTGCGCTTCAGTTAAAGAAAATGGCAGATGATTGTTGTAGAAATCGTTGAAATGATTTCCAACTGTTGTGAAAACGAGTCCTTTGATATTTTGCTCTCGTGATGCCTTCACTTTCATCAAACGCATTTGAACGTAGAACAACTCCTCAAATTTGAGGGTCAGCTGAGCTTCGGCAAGCTGCTGTGTATTTTCAGGGAAGTGAATAGCTTGGATAGCTTTTCGCATCGGCAAAAGGTTTTGCCTCTTGATGATATATGCTGGCAAGGTGTCGGCAATCGAAAGAAGCACTTGAGGAAGTGCAGTTTGCATCAAATTACGAATCGCTCGGCTGTCTAGTTTTCTGGATTTCAATTTTTCCGTCACAGGATAAACGCCTTCCAAGCCACCTTTCAAAGGCTTATCAAATTCGGCTGCCGGTTCAATTTCCGGATGCGTCATTTGCAGCTTGTTGTTGAATATTCCGGGTTTGCCAAACAGCACATATTCTATGTCAGGCTTGATGCTTTGTTTGATCCACGTTAAGCTTCTAAACCACACCACTTCCATTATACCTCCTTGAGAATCTTGAAAAGCACCAACCATGCGTGAAGCTCGCTGTGCTCCAATACTATCGATGCGAATGAACTTGCCTTTTACCTGAACCAAAGCTGCGTTTGGATCTACCTCGCTGATCAAGTAAAACTTACTGCGATCAATGTGACGAAAAGGGTAGTGGCGAACTAAATCGGCAAATGTGCGAATGCCTAATTCGCTTTTCAGCAGGTCGGCTCGCATTGGGCCAACGCCTTTCAGAAATTCTATGGGTGTGTCAAGTGGATTCACTGTGTGATACGAAGAAAACGCAATCTGTTGAATAAATGAAGTCTAAAAGAACACGCATTAAATTCTAGAAAAGACTTAGTTCCTTCTCCCTGTCTTTCTTCTGCCACTTTGAATTTTTGCCGCCTTTTTCTTGCGCTCGCCATACAAATCTTCGCTGGGAATGTTGAGTTTATCTGCCATCCACTTCATGGTGCTTTTGGCTGATGAGTGCGCTTCATATTCTCCAATTTCAAAAGGAATGATGCCTTCTTCTCCTTCCAAGATCACGAAGTAAGAATCGTGTGATTTACTGTTAAAGCTTTGACTGATAAGGCTTGAAGCTGACATGGTTTTGAATTGTTCTAAAGTCAAACTCACTTTTTTGAAATCACTGAGCGTTTCCCACTTTCCATGTCGAATCATCAGCATATTACGGTATTGACGAATACGGTTGCGCTTGAAGTCAATATTCACTCCACGGAAATCCAGAAAAATAAAGATGCAAACGATCGCAATGAAATACATCACGAGGGCTGAGGCAAGATCTTCGCTGATAAGCCAAGAACCATAAATGATAAATCCGATGGCGCCAAACATTCCAATTGTTGATGGCATGCCTTCAAAGCGTGGTCCATGCTTTATACTGATGTAATCTTCTTCCAAGACTTATGCACTTAAATCAAGCATCTCTGCGTTGGTGACAATGTGCGATCCTTTCTTTGGTTGCTCAGCATGATGTAGCATGGCATGCGCTACTTGAGAGTCGTAAATTGCTTTTGAGCTTTTTGGGATGATAAAGCTTAAACCTTTCATCAAAACCTTTCCTGCAAACTCACCGAATCTGAATTCTTTTCGATCTCCCAGAAGCATACTTGGACGGTAGATATAAATGCTTTTCAATTGATCTAACTTCTGGATCTCCGCTTCCATACGACCTTTGACCTTGTTGTAGAAGATCTTTGAATTTGGATTTGAACCAGCTGCGCTAACTACATGGAATTGAGGGATGTCTTTCCGCTGACTGAAAACGGCAAGCTTTGAAACGTATTCAAAATCTACTTTCCTAAAGGCGTCTTTACTGCCAGCATTGGCCATGGTTGTTCCTAAGCAGCAAAATGTTGCGTCAACGTTTGGTGGGAATTCATTATCAGTAAACGTATCCCAATTGATTGCTTTCTCTTCAAGCTTTTCATTTGTTATGCCGCTTGGCTTGCGCACCAACGATGTCACTTTTCCAGTTTCAGGATCATTGAGTAACAAGGAGAGAAGTTGCTTTCCAATCAATCCAGTTGATCCTGCAATCAGGTAGTGTTTTTTATTTCCAATCATAATTAGGCTTCTGCTACTTCAATCCAATCGCCATGTTCAGCAATCAGAGCGATTAATTCATCTACAGCTTCTTTTTCAGGGACATTACGCTTCACTACTTCTTTTTCTTTGTAAAGGGTGATTTTTCCTTGTCCAGTTCCAACGTATCCATAATCTGCATCGGCCATTTCTCCTGGACCATTTACGATGCATCCCATAATGCCAATTTTAATGCCTTTCAAATGGCTCGTTCTGGCTCTGATTTTGGCAGTCGTTTCTTGAAGGTCAAACAATGTTCTTCCGCATGAAGGACATGAAATGTATTCTGTTTTTGAGATACGCGTTCGAGTAGCTTGCAAGATGCCGAATGCTAATGAGTTGAGCATCTTCTTACTACCGCAGTTTATAGCGTCAATCCAAATTCCATCGCCCAATCCATCAATGAATGGAGCTCCCAAATCTGTTGAGGCATAAAGCTGCAAAGTATTTTCATCTAAATCCCGGTAGCTGCGCTGAATGATAACCGGAGTGTTACATCCTTCTTCCATCAATCTGAAAAATGCCGCTCGCTGCTCTGCCATTCCGTGTTCGTTTTCTGTGGTTAGAATCAACACAGCTGTAGGATCAGATTTTAAAGCAGCAATCAATGGCATATCCAAGCCATCTAAGTCAGATTTCACAAAGTTGATAAGAGGCGATTTTCTCTCCGCCACTACATAGCTTATGCTTTCAAAAATCGGGTAGTGGCGATCTTTATCTTGCCAGGCAGCTGCGTTTTGAATAACACTTAATGTTCCAGGAATTTCAAACGAAATGGACGAATCACCGATATAAATAAAATCACAGGCTTGGTCAGTAATGTTCCATTTGTCTAATGGCACAGAGTAATTGTAGCCTACGGCATGCAAGTTTGCGGGCTTAATTTCTTCTAATTGAGAAAAGTCTTGAATGATGCGCGGCACATTGTGGTCTCCAATGTTTCCAGCCTCAGCAGATGATCTTCTTGAATATTCAAATGGATTGATCGGATAAGATGTCAATTCAGGAATAGGAGCATGGTTGGCTCTATTCTCGTAACGTTTTGCCAAGGCAAATGCCACTGGAATTTCAAATTCAGGTTCTTCGGTCAACGAAACTCGGATGGTGTCGCCCAAACCATCTTCAAGCAATGTTCCGATTCCAACAGCAGATTTTATACGACCATCTTCGCCTTCACCGGCCTCTGTTACTCCAAGATGCAAAGGATATTTCATCCCTTCGTTCATCATGCGATTTACCAAGAGACGGTAGGCTTGCACCATCACTTGCGTGTTGCTTGCCTTCATGGAAAGCACAATATTGTGAAAGTCATGATCGCGGCAGATGTTTAAAAACTCCATCGCACTTTCTACCATTCCCAGTGGTGTATCTCCATAACGACTCAAAATGCGGTCGCTTAATGAACCGTGGTTTGTGCCAATGCGCATGGCAGTGTTGTGTTTTTTGCACAACAACACAAGAGGCGTAAAACGCTCCCGTATTCTTTCTAGCTCTGCTTTGTACGTTTCATCGTTGTATTCGATGTGTTCGAATTTCTTCTTGTCGGCATAATTGCCAGGATTTACGCGCACTTTTTCGACAATCGTAGCGGCAATTTCAGCTGCGTTTGGTGTGAAATGAATGTCAGCAACAAGCGGAGTCATGTAGCCTTTAGCAGCCAAAGCTTCTTTGATCTGCTTCAAGTTTTCAGCGTCTTTTTTACTTGGAGCTGTGATGCGCACCAATTCACAACCAGCATCAATCATCCGGATGCTTTGGGCTACCGTTTTTTCGGTGTCCATCGTATCGGTGGTCGTCATCGACTGAATACGGATCGGATTATCACCGCCCATTTTCAATGAACCGATATTTACTTCAATGGTTTTGAAGCGGCTAAAAGAGGTGAGGCTGTTGCAATAGCGCTTTTCAGCCTCGATGTTTACGTCAGTTTGCATGCGGCAAATGTAAATGTTGTTTAATGGTCAGTTGATAGATTTTGAGTTAACATTAAAGAAGTTGTCGCGATCTTTTTTCATGATTGTCAAAGAATGCATAAATGTTTGTTCTTTTGTGTGAAGTTTTTTAAAATCAACCAATGTAATCGCCATGAAATCAATTTACTACAATAGTGTTTTTGTCCTTTTATTGACAGCGGTTTTCATCAATCAATCCCACGCTCAAGGCTGTGTGGCTGATTTCACGTTTGAAACAGATCAGTTAGATATTAGTTGTATCAATACTTCTTCAGGTCAATTTTTAACTGCCCTTTGGGATTTTGGTGATGGCTCAACTCCAAGTTTAACGCCCGATCATAGCTATTCAGCGCCAGGGACTTACGATGTCTGTTTGTCATTGGTAAACATCACGCCACCTTGTTTTGATAATTTTTGTCTTTCGGTGACTGTTGTAGAATATAATTGCGAGCCTACGTTTGAATACACGCGTGGTGACAATAATCTTTATTCATTCTCAAATACAACTACGGTTGGCAATGTTTCTTCAGTATTATGGGAATTTGGCGATGGTAATACATCAACGTTTAACAATCCATCCTACACATACAATGCTCCAGGTGTTTACGAAGTGTGTTTGACAACCTTCGATGGTGATAATGCATGTGGTTTAACATGCCAAGACATTAACGTTTTTCCAGTAGGAGTTGCAGACATTAAGAAGCAGTCGTTTTCAATTTATCCAAATCCATCGGATGGAAGTTTTGAATTGAGCAATGCAAGCGCTTCCGGAAATTTAGAAATCACTTTATATGATCTTTCAGGAAGGGTGATTGCAAATAGAGCTGTTTCCAATGCATCAACAATGGTTAGCTTAAACTATGATGTTCCTGCGGGGATTTATATGATGGATGTAGATGCTGACAATGGCGCTGGAGAAACCTTTAGATTGATCATCACTCAGTAATATCAGCTTAAAAACTTTGAAGGTTCGGAATTAATCATACATGAGTTTCGGTTCTTTTTTATGAATTTGAGGTGTTGCTTTCCTCAGATCGAATGTGCTGGTTTTGGCTGACTAACGATAGCATCTGTCCAATTATCAATCACCCAGTGAACCAAGAACTCATCTCACCACTGAAAAACTTCCTTTTTGCACCCGATCATCAGCTTGAATGATGACGAAGTACGTTCCTTCCGATGCCACAGCTCCGTTTATATATCCATCCCATTTGATGGTTGTATTGCCTTGGGCACGTTGGTCAGAAAAAATTAATTGCCCCCAGCGGTTGTATATGTCTACAGAAAACGAAACGCTGGAGCATGTATTCGAAATTTTGAGCACGTCATTGATGCCATCGGCATTGGGTGAAAACACATTGGGTATAGAGAATTTGCAGTTGGATGTGTCGCACAGCAAATCTTCAATGCTCACCGAGCGCGAGGCAGTGCGCTGGCATGCACCATTGGTAATGGTTACCGAATACATTTCTGATCCTGCGCCCAACAAATCATCGTGGCTCACAACCAAAATGCTGTCGGTTGACCCATCGCTCCACACATAGCTTGACGAAGGCCAAAAGGCATTCAACACTGCAGAGTCGCCAGGGCAAAGAACCGTATCAGCCCCCAGCGAAACATCAATGGCGTTGAAGGGTGAAAGGAAGGCCCGTTTCACCACCGTGTCGCAGCGGTTGAAAGCATGCAGGTAATACAAGCCGAAGGTATCAATGCGCCAAGGTTCATCCAAAGTATCGTTGAGCACGTCATCTGTGGTGTAGGTGATGAAATAAGTTACGCTGTCTTGCTGCGGATTGGCAATGGTAGCTTCCAACTGATCGCACAGCACCGAATCGCTGAACCACGAAACATCGGGTTGTGCCAAGAACTCAATGCGAATGGTGTCACTAGAAGTGCCACAAGCATTGGTGGCGGTGAGCCAATAAACAGAAAACGGCTCTAATTCAGAATGAGAGATTTCAAGTGTTGCACTTGCGGTGTCGCCTGTACTCCACATAACTGACTCAACGTTTGCTGCACTAAAGGCATTCAGCGCTATTATTGCTGAATCACACAAAAATGTGTCTATCCCTAAATCAATATTCAACGGCTCTACAAATCGAACGAATGAACTGTCGATAATGGTTGTGCAAGCATTGTAAATGGTGCATACATACCAGCCTGTATCATTTACCAAAATAGCTGAACTATCACTTCCATTTTCCCAAGTGTATTCTGCTCCGAATTGAAAGGCAGATAGGTAAGTAGGTTGAGTAGAGCAAAGATAAGTTGTGTCTTTAAGTACGCCCGGTGCTGGTGGCAAAACAACGGTTATAATATTTGAGAAAGTATCAGATAATGTCGGGTATTGTACAATCAATTGGACATTAAAATTACCGGTATCTGAGAACGTATGCACTGGATTACTAAAACTGCTGGTATTTGAACTTCCTGAACCGGGATCGTCAAAATTCCAAAAGTAGGAGATGGCGCACTCCTGTTCGTAGTCAAATGCGATGCTGTCGCCTATGCATATTTGAATGTTTGGAATTGGAGGAACAATATCTGAAGCAACAAAGTTGGGTAAGCCGTCATATGCTGGTCTTCCACCTAAATAAACTGCAGATTCGATCAAGTTAGCTGCAGAACCAATTCCATTTGGATTCTCTATTTCAAAAAGATGATATAAACTAGACCCATATATGTGTCCATCTGGACCGAGTTGCAAAGCACCAGTCCAAATTGAATCTTTTAAAATTAATTCAGAAGCCTTGATGGTGGTTGAGTCATAAATTGAAATACTGTATTGCGCAATGTAACCCTCAAATCCATTTCTGGGAGTAATGTATAAAATCTCTTCATCGGGCGAAAATTCAGCACCGTATGGTTTACTCTGTGCAGGAAGGTTGATAAGGTTGGGCGTTTGAATAACAATAGGATTCGATAATAGCCCAGTTTGATTATCGAATTGAAATAATTCTACTTTATGTTTCATTTCATGACACAATGCAACATAATTACCTTTCGAAGAGATTCGTAAGTATCCAAATTTTGCCCCGAGTGACGAATAGGAAATTTGCCCTTGACTGACATTTGCATTTGTATCTAAGCCATTGCTATCTATGGAATACGTGAAAATTGTGTTCCCGAGCGTTTGGTTGGTAATCACCCAATAACCTGATTTGTCGCATTTTTCAATAATACCAAGCTTTTCAGTGACTGAATCTAAAACTATTATGTTTTTTTGCCCAACAACAATATCTCCCAATCCTCCGTCCAAGTCCATGTCTATTACAGAGTATCTCAATCCTACGTTTAAATCAAAACCATCTGTAGTAAAAATAAAATATTTTGAATTGGTGTTTGGTAATTGGCAAAAGGCAACCGATTGGGTTGCTGAAGGATGTCCTTGTAGTCCTGTGCCATTTGGCATCGGTTGGTGATTCCTGTTCCAGACAGTGTCACCATTGGAATAAAATAAAAGATTGCCACTTTCTGATGAATAGGAAGTGCAGCCTTCAAATGCCCTCATTTCACTATCCAATAATGTATTTGGTTCAAGGTTGTCAAACCTTATTCCAGCGCGCAATCCAAAGTACCAATTCGATGCTGGTCCTTGTGCAAACGTAGTTGAATTGAATACAACGAATAAAATGAAACAGATTTGTTTAAGCACCAATAAAAATACACGATTATGGTTCTTTAAATGCACCTTCAATGTATTTAAAGAAAAGTTAATTAAGGGTCGATATCAATACTATTGGCTGTTACCCAATTGACAGTAGTTGAAGGATTTAAGCAAGGAGCACCGCATGAGTTGGTAGCTGATGCTGTCGTTGGATATGAGTTACATCCAGACCAAGAGACCCAAATTGTGTTAGAGCTTGTGCAAGTTGGCGAAGCACAAGGATCTTGAACTCTTACTTGAGCCATTGTCACATATGTGTCGGCACCACAACTGCCTGTATTTAAATCAACGGCTACGTTTGAAGTGCTAGCTGGAATGCAAGCTGTAACGTTACACGAAGAACAATTCGTGGTTGGAGAATTTGGTGAGCCAAAGATTCGAATGGCATAGTCACAAGCTGTCGAATTTGAAACATAAATGGTCTGTGACGACAAATAATTGGAAACAATAAAGAAGAAGGTAAAGAAGATTACATTTTTCATAGCATGGGTTTTAGAAATGTGCTACACAAAAAAAAACTAAAAAAATCTGAAAAACAAGGAGTTAGCGTGAAATAATCTCAAATTTCGAACCACGAACATTACGAATTGTCTTGTCGCTTCTCGATACATCCGCCAACGATCAGACTGACGCTAGCATTTGCCTAATTATCAATCATGAATGATCAATTATAAATCACCTAGTGAACAGGCACTTTCTCGCCCTTGAGTCTTGCCCTTCGCTTGAAGTAACCGTTCATGAAAATCATGCTCATCACGATCACTGCTCCAACGTAGAATAACGGACTCATGTATTCATCTTCTTGAAAAATAATGAGTGCGAAAATGATCGAGTAAATCGGCTCCATGTTGATGGACATGCTCACGGTAAAAGGACTCAACTCTTTCATCACTTCTATGCTCACCACAAAGGCCATACTGGTGCATACCAATCCTAAAATCAAAAGCCAAAACCAGTCGATACTAGTCGGCATTTCAAGGCGCTCGAAACCTCCGGTAAAAAGATAGTAAATGGTTATGAAAAGCACTCCACCGAGCATCTCGTAGGCTGTGATTAATGTAGGTCGGTCGTATTTGACGAAGACGCCATTTAATGTTCCAAATAGTGCAGCGAAAAAGGCGGAAATCAAAGCGTAAAGAATTCCCACAGAATAATCGCTTTCAGCCTGAAAAATGATGGCCAAACCCGCAAGCGTTAGAATTCCGAGGATAATCTCATAAGGAATGATTTTCCGTTTGAAAAAGAAAGGCTCAAGAAAGGCCACGAAAAGAGACGTTGAGGCGAGGGTGGTCAGCGTGATAGAGACGTTTGAAATCTTGAGGGCCTCGAAGAAGAAAATCCAATGCGCAGCTGTTATTACTCCGGTTCCTAAGTATTTTAATTTATTCAGATTGCCGGTGAAGAATCCACGCTTGGTAATGACCATGAATGCAATCAACCCGATTAGGGCAATAAGCATGCGCAGCCAGACAATGGAAGTGGATGAGATGGTGATTATTCTGCCTAATATTCCTGTGAATCCCCAAATGAAGATTACCGCATGAAGCGAGAAATAGTACTTGTATTTTCTAAAGAAGTTCAATCGGTCAACTCTTGCTCCATATCACTCATACGAGCAACTCCACCTGAAACGATAAATTTCATGACATCGGCTGGTTTTGCGTCAATTGGAGTGACGTTTTCAGCGGGTACGATAAAAAGATTTCCAGAAAAAGCGTAGCTGTGGGGCAGGTAAACGGCCACTCTGTCTTTGCCAATTCCGAGGTCTTCTAAGTCGGTTCCAGTTAAGAAGCCTAATTTTTGAACTTCGGCTTTTTCATACATTTTCACTAAGACAGGGCGGTCGAATTTTTTTTGAGTTCCCACAAAGGCTGTTACTAAATCTTTGATGGCCGAGTAGATCGTTTTGATCATTGGGGCCGATTTCAAAAGACGGTTACCCCAATTAACAAATGGTCGAGCTAGAACAGTACTGGCTAAAATCCCAAAGAGAATGATTACTCCAAGCAGCGTTAATAATCCCAACCCAGGTATATCGATAGGGATAATCCCATCAATTATGATGAAAATCTGAACGATCACATACACCGTAACGGTGGCAGGAGTGAGGAAAATAATACCTCTTACGAAGTAGCGTAGCAGTGCTGAGAAGAAATGTTTCATGCTGTTTAACTTAGCGCAAAGAAAGCTGTGATTATTGAGAGACGGCCGCTTTTTATTCTAAAATTTTCAAGGCTTCTCGGTCGCGTTTTGGCAAGCTAGCAACAATCAAATCATAACTATCATCTATCAGTTCTTTGAGTTGCTCATCTGAAATACTGCCATCTGTGCTTACAGTGTTCCACAACTGTTTATTCATGTGATAGCCTGGAATGATTCCTGGATGTTGCTCACGAAGTTGAAGGGCACGCTCTGGTTCGCATTTCAAGTTTATGCCATCGTATTTATCAATATCACACAAGGCAAACATCTTGTTCATTACCTTAAAAACAAGCACGCTTTCGTTGAAAGGAAATCCTTCTGTTACACCAAGTTTTGAAATACAATATTCTCTGTATTCTTCAACATTCACGCCTCTTCCAATTGACTGGTAAGCATTGGCACCACCTTCGAATGCTTGATTTCACTCAATATGATGTGAGATTTGATTTGCCCCACTTCAGGCAGCTTACTGATTCGATCTGTAATCAAGCGATCTAAAGCACCAATGTCAGAGGTGTAAACTTTTAGTTGGTAGTCATAGTCGCCAGTCACTTGATTACATTCTACTACTTCAGGAATTTGCAATACTGCTTCAATGAATCGGTGAATGTTGTTTTCCTGCTGATGTGCAAGGGTCACTTGAATGAATGCCTTGATGGTGATTCCCATTTTAGCCAAGTTCACTTGAGCGTGATAACCCTCAATGATACGTTGGTTTTCTAATTTCCTAACGCGTTCTAACGTAGGGGCTGGAGATAATTCTATTTCTCTGCTCAAGTCTATGTTAGATATTTTACCTCGTTCTTGGAGGATTCTGAGAATTTTTCTGTCGATGTCGTCTATGGGGCGTGGCATAATAGTATTGTTTTGTGGTTGTTCTGTTACAGCGAATAAAATTAAGATAGATATTGGTTACTCCAAATTATAATTCGCTAATACCAAATAATAATATCAACAACGAAATTTTAGACGTGATTGTCTCTTGATTATCAAGCGTTCAAGAGAAGAGCTTTGTGGATTTTATTTCTTCAACAATGAAAAACTTCCTTTTTGCACCTTGTCTTCGTATTGAATGATGATGAAGTAAGTTCCTTCGCTGGCAGCAATGCCGTTCACGAATCCATCCCAGGTAAAGGGTGAATATCCTTGAGCGCGTTCATCTGTATAAATCAATTGCCCCCAACGGTTATAAATGGCGGCAGCGTATGATATGTTGGTGCAAGTGTTTGAAATTTTGAGCACATCATTGATGCCATCGGCATTGGGAGAAAATACATTGGGAATAGAGAATTTACAGTTGACTGTATCGCAAACAAGATCATCAACACTTAACGTTCGTGAAGCGATGCGTTCACAAGCGCCATTGAAGATGGTTACGGTGTAGATTGCGGATCCAGCGCTTTGCAATTCATTGTAGCTCACAGATAAAGTGCTGTCTTGGCTGCCATCATTCCAAACGTAGCTTGACGTAGGCCAAAAAGCATCCAATTTGATCACGTCTCCAGGGCAAAGCACCGAATCTGCACCCAAGGAAACATCAATGACATTGAATGGAGATAGAAAAGCGCGCTTCACCACCGTGTCGCATTGATTGAAGGCATGCACATAATACAAACCATGCGTGTCGATGATCCAAGGTTGAGCCAATGTGTCATAAGCAATATCATCTGTTGTGTAGGTCATGAAAAAAGTAACGCTATCGATGATTGGTGTATTAACAATGGCTTCCGATTGATCGCATAATATGGAGTCGCCAAACCACGAAACATCGGGTTGAGGCAAGAACTCAATGCGAATGGTATCGCTGGAAGTGCCACAGGCGTTGGTGGCGGTGAGCCATAAATCCAACGTTTCAAAATTTGGTGATAGACTTTCATCAACTACAATGGATACAGAAGTATCACCCGTTGACCATAAGAAATCAATCGTGTTTGAAAGATCAGCACCAATAGTGAAAGATTGACCTTCACAAAGCAAAGTGTCGTTGCCTAAGCTTACACTTGGCGCAGGCATAAAAGAAACATTGAACGTATCAATTAGGCTATCACAAAAAGCAGTCATAGAACAGAAGTAAGTACCACTTTGAGTGATGGAAATGGAGTCAACTGAGGCACCTGTGCTCCAATTGTATTTCATCAGTGTGAGATTGTGGTTGGCATTGATCACGTGAGCTGTGTCACATACATCAACACTGAATGAGCTTCCTGTTAAGCCCAATGATTTTTTCACATAGATGTCCCGTAAAAAAGTATCAGATGAACTATCGGCATAGACTATAAATTCTACGGTATAGAAACCTTCATTCTGATAATCATGGGTTGGGTTGATGACTGTAGATGTATTTGAAGCACTTGAAGGCTCGCCAAAATCCCAGTGCACGCTGTCTTGACCCACAGGATAAGAAGTGAATTTTACGGGCAAATTGCATTTCGATTCATAATCATAATAGGCAGGGTGAAAAAAAGACTGGATGAAATCGGGGAGGCCGAGTCGTGATGTTCTTCCACCTAAGTATACTGCTGTGTCTTCATAAATGAGGTTTAGACCAGTTGATTCAGGATTCTCAATACATGTCAGGTGCTGATCGTATGGAAAGGGCCGAGTTCCGTAGATTTTTTTGTCAATTCCGATCTGCAATGAGAAATTGAGATTTCCTATGATCTCATATTTACTATTTGAAATTGACACTGAATCATAGCTTGCTAAACTGTACTGATTGGCAGCAATTGCGTTAAGGCCAAGTGTATTTGAAAAATAAACATAGTCTGAATTTGCCGAAAACTCAGCTCCATAGGTAGCTAAATTGCTGTCTGAAATTGCTATAGGTGAATGAATTAGGCCAGTCTCATTATTAAATTTATAAAGTCTTGCTTGGGTTGGATGTTGTGTGTAACCAATATTGAGACATTCTGCAAAGTATCTTCCATTAGGTGAGCTTTTAAGCTGACCTGAATAGCCAAAAATACTGTCTGACTGAGCTAATGATATGACAGGGTTAAGTTGAATTCCATTTTCAGTTATAAGAAAAGCACTAAATGTGTCAGACTGGTGTCCTTTGGTGATTAGCCAGATATCCTTGCCATTTTTATGATGAACAGCAGTTGTTTTTTCTGTGGCGTTAGAAGTTAATGAAATGTTTTTTTCCGAAGGAAGAATAAATCCTAGAGGAATTGCTTCGCTTGTTCGAATAATTGAATAAAAATGGGATAGACCGTTATGAGTAATCAAATATGTAATCTGAGTATCAATAGGGTTTGGAATAAACATTGCTCCTTGTGTAGATGAAAAGCTTCCCAACAGATCGCCTCCATTTTCAAGGGTGTCATGGTTGCTATTTATAACATAGTCAGGCCTGGCATAGTACATTAATTCTCCGCTTGGGTTGCTCAATGCAGCGCAACCTTCAGGAGCAAAGTATAGATTGCTGTTTAGTAGAAAAGAGGGATTATAATTGTTGAACTCAACTCCAGCAGAATCTCCAAAATACCAGTGAGCAGTTGGCCCTTGGGCATAGATATTTGAACTCGGCAATAGAATCGAGAGTGTAACAAATAGTTTGATTAAACTAGCAACTATGGCGAATCTACTTTTCAAAAACTGATCAATAATTGATAGTCAAAGAACTGAAAATTTCTTTTGGACGTAGACTAACAGTTAGGATTGATTTCATTAATTCATAGTTACAATTCACACTTAATCTTAGTAATTATTTAGAGTGAATTTTTTAATAATTCTCCATACTACTAGTTTTAGCTTATTGTAAAGCTAAACGAAGAAGTCCAATTGACAGTCGTTGATGTGTTAGAACATGCTCAGAGCTAATGTGAACCTTTATAGAATCTCCATTAGGCATTATGTTATGATTGGCATTTATAATATTCTGAGCCGGGCAGTAGAAAAGTAAATTACCCGATGCGTCATTCATGCATGCCAAAGCGGCTGAGCCCGTGTTGAAATTATTAGAAAAGTTGAATCCGCTGCCAACAAATTCAACGCTGGTATTGAGCCCCATAGGCCAAATGTTGACGTAGCCTTGAGAGAAGCTCGTGAATGAGCACCATACTATGGTAAAACTTGCGAATATTTTGAATACTTCTTTAAGCACTCTTAAACTTTTCGCTAAAATACAAGAACATTATCTATTGTTTTTATGGATACTCCTATGATAATTCCAATTACAAGATCAAAGATTTATGCTAAAGTAATAGCCTGTTTTAACCCCTCGAATACAAAACTGGCCTACTTGGCGAAGCGTCATTTTCGATGGGCGCTACCTGCAGATTCAAGAGGTAATTTCCGTCTTTTATATGGCTCGGAACAAAAATCAATTCAGTAATGGTTGCGTGAAGTCTCGTGTTTTCAGGGTAAAACCAAAATGCACGATGAGCTGCCAAAGCTCCGCCATCCACTTCACGATCCACTGAGGGTAAGTCAAGCAATAAATGATCGATTCCATTTTCGGCCATCCATTTTGCAGCGCTTGCCTCAAGATAGGCTGGATTGGTGTTGGAATAATTCAAGTGCAATTTTCCTTCTTCGTTGGGAAGTGTTCTCAATATAAGTGCCTCTGGGCGTTTTTCGCCCAACGCTTTGATGATTTGATTTTTTGTAATTACCAAGTCTTTGCCTTGCTGTTCTGGAGTGATGGAAATCAACTCAGCATCAAACATCCATTGATTCAAATGTTGATTGATGCTTTGGCATTCGGGCGCAATATGGCCAACGCATTCGGTGTGTGTTCCGTTTCCATGCGGATTTAGAGTAATGTCTCGAAAGTTTACTGATCCGCCTTCTTTCACTGATCCAACCCAACCATCGGCTCGCACCGGCTCAATTTTTATCGGGCCAACATACCATGCTGAAGTAGCCTCGTTTTCGGTTCTGTATGGAATTGAGATGTCAATGCCTTTTTTCCAGTCCATGTGATCAAATTTTGGTGAAAAATTAAACGAATTTTAAGAGTCGATCATGATTTCTCGAATCACTGCATCAGCCAACAACCATTTCTCAGGATGGATGCCCACATGACTTTCATTTTGCCAAATGCATGCTTTCAATTGATCGTCCATCGCATTGATGTTTTGCTGCACCATTAAAGCGTGTTCTTTTGGAAATTGATCGAGGTCGAAACCTGTGCTTCTTCTCAATCCCGTCATGATTTGCTCGTTGCTTCGGTCTTCAGGGCGCAAGATTTCTTCATCTAAAAATTGCCCGCCAGAATTTACCGCTTTGATGTATTGAGCGTTGTTGGAAATGTTCCACGATCGTTTGTTGGCTCCGTCAAACGAATGTGCCGAAGGGCCAAACCCAATATAGGCCAGTCCTTTCCAATAATTGGCATTGTGCGTGGCTAAATGCTCTGGTTTTCCAAAGTTTGAAATCTCATAGTGTACATAGCCTGATTCAGAAAGCATGCATTGTAAGGTCAAATATTCTTGCTCAATCACTTCATCATCTTTTTCGGAGATTTCTCCTTTTTCCATTTGATGGTACAGTGCCGTTTTTTCTTCCACGGTCAAGCAGTAGGCACTTATGTGTTCTGGATTTAAGTCAATGGCGCGTTGAATGTTGCTTTTCCATTCTTCTTCAGATTGATTCGGGATGCCATAAATCAAGTCGATCGTCACTTTTTCAAAACCAGCTTCACGCGCTTTTTGCACACAAAGTTCAGCGTCTTTGGCATTGTGAGCACGATTCATTAAGCTTAAGTCACGATCAATGAAAGATTGAATCCCAATGCTCAAACGGTTGATTCCAAGTGATTTCCATAGGTTTAATTTCTCTTCAGTATGGTCATCCGGATTTGATTCTAATGTCACTTCCTCCAGCGCACTTAAATCAAATGCATTTGAAAGTGAACGAAAGATCTGATTCAATTGTTGACTATCTAGAATAGATGGTGATCCACCCCCAAAATAGAGTGTTGAAGGAGCCTCATTGATTTCAGACTGTCGCATTTCTATTTCAAGACATAATGCATCGATGACTGGTTTACGAAGTTTCTGATTGGTGGAAAAATGAAAATCGCAATACGTGCATGCCTGCTTGCAAAATGGAATATGAATATAGATACCAGCCATCGAAGTCCGAAGGTATGATTTGACAGGCTTAACAAAAGATGAAATTTAGACCAATTCTTAGCCGAAAATTCGACATGCTTAATACATTTGCACCTCTTTAAAATGAAAGCCCGCACAGCATCCATAACCGTCTCTTTAAAAGCAAAAGTTGCTGACTATGCCCAATTGACTAAAATGCGATTGGCTTCCTTGGTTGTTTTTAGTGCGCTTACAGGATACTTTTTCGCCATCGATTTGCATCAAGTCAACGCACTTGAGATCATGTTTTTGATCGTGGGTGGGTTTATGGTGACGGGTTCTTCCAATGCTTTCAATCAAATTATCGAGCGCGATTTAGACAAGCTGATGAAGCGCACTGCAGATCGGCCAATTCCTGATGGACGCATGGAGCCAATGGAAGGGCTCATCATTGCTGGTATACTAGGTGTTGTTGGCGTTTTATTGTTATGGTTCGGATTGAATCCATTGAGTGGCTTGCTCGGAACATTGGCGCTGTTTCTTTACGTTGCGGTATACACACCCTTAAAGAGAGTTGGACCAATAGCAGTTTTTGTTGGAGCATTTCCTGGAGCAATTCCTCCGATGTTAGGTTACGTAGCAGCAACCAATGATTTTGGTTTAATACCGGGTGTTTTATTTGCGACTCAGTTCATATGGCAGTTTCCACATTTTTGGGCAATTGCTTGGAAGGCCGATGACGATTATACCAAAGCCGGCTTTAGATTGATGCCTTCGTCTAAAGGCAAAAGCAAGACTTCGGCTTTTTATATCTTGATCTACTCTTTATTTCTTATTCCAATTAGCCTTTTCCCGATCATCTTCACCACTGGGAATTCAATCGTTTTGACATTAGTTACACTCATGGGTGTGGCCTTTGCGTGGTATGCTGTTCAATTGTTCAATAAAATGGATGATAAGGCTGCGCTTAAACTCATGTTCGCTTCGTTTGTTTATCTCCCAATAGTTCAGTTATTATATCTCATTTAAACAAAAGAAGATGGCAACGTATATTTCACAGGAGGAATTAAAAGACATTAGAAATCGCACAGCAAAACCACTCATGTGGGTGGGTATTGTTGGTATGGTAATGCTTTTTGCAGGCATGACCAGTGCCTACATTGTAAGGCAAGCAGAAGGAAATTGGTTGTATTTCGATTTGCCTGACACATTTTATGTCAGCACGGCAGTAATTATGATAAGCAGCATGACGATGCTTTTGGCGCAATACGCGATTAAAAAAGATAATACAACGCTCACCACTGTAATGCTATTGGCGACCCTGGTTTTGGGGTTTGTCTTTGCAATGCTTCAGTTTCAAGCTTGGGGCGAATTAGTAGATACGGGTGTGTTTTTCGCAGGTAGAGAAAGCAATGCTTCAGGATCATTTCTATATGTACTCACAGGATTGCACCTAGCCCACTTAGCTGGCGGCTTATTCGCATTAATTTTCACTTCGGTAAAGTCAATTTTGAAAAAATATTCAGCTGAAGATCACGTAGGTATCGGGGTTGCTGCCACTTATTGGCATTTTCTTGATATCCTTTGGGTATACTTGCTACTGTTTTTAGTCTTTATTCGTTAACATTGCACCGAAATCCTAAATAACCTTTTTTAACCTAATCATGGCAGGAGAAGCAACAAAAGCAATCGACCAAGCGGAACTTTGGGGAGGCGGACGTTCTCCATTTAGTGTAAGTTATGGTAAAATGATGATGTGGTTTTTCCTCATCTCAGATGCCCTTACTTTCGGAGGATTCCTTTCAGCCTTGGCCTTTGCACGACATCACTTAGAAGATGCGTGGCCAGTTACAGAAAATATTTTCTTTCACTTTCCATTAACGCATGCTCATTTGCCGCTTCTATATGTAGCGTTGATGACATTCATTTTGATCATCAGTTCTGTAACAATGGTTTTGGCGGTTGAAGCAGGACATAGAATGGATCGGAAAGGTGTTGTTAAGTGGATGGCTTTTACTGTTTTAGGTGGAGCAATATTTGTTGGCTCTCAAGCTTGGGAATGGATGACATTTATTGCTGGTCCTGATGGTCTTCTATCTACATCTGCTGATAATGCATCATTGACTTCAAATCCTTACGGTCCGCAATTGTATGCTGACTTCTTTTTCTTCATTACAGGTTTTCATGGCACGCACGTTTTAAGTGGAGTGGTCATTAATCTTATCGTTTTAATTCGCTCTATGCAGGGATGGTATGACGAAAGAGGACATTATGAAATGGTGGAGAAGGTTGGCCTTTACTGGCACTTTATTGATCTAGTTTGGGTATTCGTATTCACATTCTTCTATTTGATATAACTTCCAATATTTTAAAACATGGAAAGAGACGACATCATAGAATACTCGCTTGATACTCATCACGATGAGGAAGCGGGAAAGAAAATAAGAAAGAAAATTTACTTCGTTACCGTACTTCTTTCAGTTGTTACGGCTATTGAAGTAGCAATGGGAATTATTTGGGGAAAGGCACATATTGATGTAGATGGCATGGGTTGGTTGACGATCAAGTCTATTTTCATCATCCTTACATTGCTTAAAGCGGGTTACATTGTAATGGTATTCATGCATTTAGGCGATGAGCGTAAATCATTGCGTAACGTGATATTGATTCCTTATGTATTATTTATTGGTTATTTATTTTTCATTCTCTTGGTGGAATCTTCCTTTATCTTCTATGTGAAAGATGTGATTGGATGGGTTTAAAAATCAGAATATAAAAAACAAAACGAGGCCTTTGATTGTTATTCCAGGGCCTTTTTTATGATATATGCGCAAAGGATTTTACTTAATACTGATACTTCTTTTTCCTTCGATTCTCTTCTTGATTTTTTCATTGGGTGAGCATCATGTGATTAAAATGGGAGCTTATGGTTCTTATCGTGTTCAAGATAATACCGACACCATTTACAAACCAGCTCCAAATATGGTCTTGCAAGATCAAGATGGAATTGAGTTCTCCATTGATGACTTGAAAGGACGACCTGTTTTATTTGATTTTTTCACCATGTCATGCGATGAGGCATGCATGAAGAAAGGAGTGACCTTGGTCAATTATTTATATGACGTTTCAGAAAAAGATAAATGGAGTGTGGTTAGTGTTTGTTTAAACGCAGAAGTGAATCTTGAGGATTTAAAAAGCCTTCAAAACAATCACATGCCAGAAATGCAGAATTGGAAATTTGCAAAAGTGAAAGATCAAAATGAGCTGGATGCTTTTTTGGAATACGTATTTGTGAGCACCCAGCAACTGGAAAGTCGCAGTCAATTGCCTTCAAAACATTTTGTGCTAATTGATCAACAGGGAGTTATTCGAGAGTTTTTTGATTCTAGAATTCACAAGGAAAACAAGAAACTTCAGGATGCCATTAAATTGTTGCTCAAAGAACCATACATGACATGGAAGGAAACAAAGAGGTAAATATCAATAAGTGGATTTACATTGTGGCAGGTGTGCTTGCCTCCGCAGTAGGTGTCATATATATTACTCCGAAGTTCGAAGTTGCTGAAGGAAGTTTTGATTTTCTTCCAGCATTGAATGCCACCATCAACGGGACGGTGAGCATACTGCTTATTGCAGCAGTTGTAATGATCAAACAAGGAAAACGTAAAGCTCATCAAATGCTGATGACGACTAATCTTGTGCTGAGTGCTTTGTTCTTGGTGAGTTATGTGCTTTATCACACTACCCATGAGAGCACCGCTTTTGGCGGAGAGGGAATGATTCGAAATATCTATTTCTTCATATTACTAACCCACATCGTTTTGGCTGTTATAATCGTGCCTTTGGTGCTTATTACATTTTCAAGAGCCTTGTCAAACAAGATTGATAAACACAAGAAAATTGCTCGAATCACATTTCCTATTTGGTTGTACGTTTCGATCACCGGAGTGGTGGTTTACTTCATGATTTCTCCCTACTATTAAACCAAAGGATATTTACATTTGTTAAGTATTTATGATCAAAAAAGCAATTTTTCTAACCCTAATTTTAGCTCTAGTATCCGTTGAGGTTACTGCTCAATGCAGTATGTGTAGTGCTGTGGTGGAGTCCAATTTAAAAACAGGCGGTGAATTAGCTCAAGGTTTGAATGCTGGCATTCTTTATTTGATGGGAATACCTTACGCTTTATTAATAGGCATGGGTATTATTCTTTTCAGAAGATTGAATCAAAATACTTCTGAGTCTGAATCTCAGTCTTAAACGTTTATCACCATTTACAGCCGCTCGTATTATTTTTTGCCGTCCCCTGAAAGGCGTTTATACATTTGTTATATGAGGTGTGCTTTTCTATTCGTCATTTCCCTTTTTGCGTGGTCAGGTATTCATGCACAGGAGATTTATTCATTGGAGCAATGTATTGAACTCGCTTGGCAAAATAATTTGCAAGTGAAACAAGCTGAACTAGGCCTTGATGCAAGTGAGTCTCAGCTTAAAGCGAGTAAGGCTAACGTTCTACCCAATGTCAATGGGTTTGCTTCACACAATTACAACTGGGGTCAACGAATTGATCCTTTTACGAATCAGTTTGCCACAACGCGTGTTCAGAGTAATTCGTTCGGGCTTTCATCCAACGTAACCTTGTTCAATGGATTTCAAAATCAGCAAAATATTCAAGCCCAACAGGCAGGATTAGAATCTGTGAAGTATGATTTAGAAACGCAGAAAAACAATATTGCACTTAATGTCTCTGGCTCTTACTTGCAGGTGGTTCTTGCAGAAGACCTTATTATTGCTGCTGAACAGCAAGTAAATATTACGGAGCGTCAATTGGATCGAATCAAGAAGATGGTAGTAGCTGGAGCTTCAAATCTAGGCACACAGTATGAGCTTGAAGCGCAACTAAGTCGCGATCGGTCAACCCTCACGCAACGCAGAAATGACTATCAAATCGCTAAGCTTCAATTGAAACAATTGATGCTATTGCCTGCTGACGAGACTATAAACCTCATAAGACCTCAGATTGATGCAGACAGCACCATTCGTTTAGAAAATTCTGCAACGGTATATAGCTATGCTGAATCTGCCATGCCTGAAATTAAGAGTGCGGAGTATTCTTTGCTTAGTTGGGACAAACAATTGAATGCAGCTAAAAGTGGATACTATCCTTCATTGGTTTTGAGTGGATCTATTGGGAGTGGTTACTCTGGGTTAAGAACTGAGGTTGAGTCTATTTCTCAAGGTCCCGATCAACAGATTGGGTTTACTCAAGCAGGCGATATAGTTTATACTTCTACGTTTGATGCTGCTATGAAGCGGGTTCCATTTACGACTCAGCTGGATGACAACTTCAACCAGTTTCTAGGGGTAAGTTTGAATTTGCCAATATTCAATCGATACAGCGTCAAGAACACTGTGAATCAAGCTAAAGTCAATCAGTCGATCGCTGAGTTACAATTGGAGCAAGAGAAAATGGGATTGCGTCAGCGCATCGAATTGGCGCGAGTTGATGCCGTGGCGTCACGCGACTTTTACAAGGCAAATGTTGAGGCTGTGAAATCATCACAAAAGTCGTTTGATTTTGCTGAGGTAAGATTTGAAGCAGGCGCGATGAACGTCACTGAATTCAATACCGCAAAGAATAATCTGCAAATTTCACAAGCGCAGCTGTCTCGCTCGCGTTATGACTTCATATTCAAAACAAAGATTTTGGATTTCTACATGGGTAAGCCACTCGGATTCGAAGGTTAGAAAACGGTTGATTAACGTTTCGGAAATTATCGTGTAATTCGTGCTTAAGAAATGGCTCTAATTCTCAACATAGAATCTGCTACAACTATGTGCTCTGTGGCTCTTGGTAAAGATGGCGTTTGTATTGACTTCGAAGAAGTGAATGATGGATACTCCCATGCTGAGAAGTTGGCAGTTTTTACGGATGAACTTTTAAAGAGAAATCACTTTTCTCCTTCTGACCTTGATGCCATTGCGGTAAGTAAAGGTCCAGGAAGCTATACTGGACTGCGCATTGGCGTGAGCTTAGCGAAAGGACTGTGTTTCGGTGCTGATAAGCCACTAATTGCAATAGATACACTCAAGCAAATGTGTCTCAACTCAGTTGTTCAAGATGTGATTTCAGAGATTGAAGATCCGGTTTTATGCCCAATGTTGGACGCTAGACGCATGGAGGTTTACACTGCTTTATTTGATAAAGAGATTGAGTCTTTGAATGATATTTCTCCAGTGATTTTGGATGAAACTTCATTTGCTGAAGAGCTGCAAAAGCATACGATGTTATTCTTCGGGAATGGATCAGAAAAGTTCAAGCCCCTTTGCCTTTCTCAAAACGGCCGTTTCCTAAATGGTATATGGCCTTCCGCATCTCAGATGACTTCACTTTCAGAGAAATCCTATATTGAAGAAAACTATGAGGATGTGGCTTACTTCGAACCATTTTATTTGAAGGAATTTCAAGCTACGACTCCTAAAAAAGGAATTGTATGAGGAGTTTACTTTTTACTTTACTTACCATCAGTATTATAGTATCATCCTGCAACAAAGGATGCACGGACTTTTCAGCTACGAATTATGACGATACCGCAACTTCTGATGATGGGAGTTGTGAATATTTGGGATGCACTGACCCCGAGGCTTCAAATTATTGGTCAAGAGCTGAGTCAGATGATGGGACCTGCACCTATCCGAGTGATGTTTACTTTTTCAATTTGATTGATATCCAAAATGGCTTTCAGATAGAATTGTATTGGGAAGATGAATATGTAGGTCGTTTTCTTGAAGCTTGTAATGGAGGAGTGTCAGGTTGTGAGTCAGGTTGTCCTAAAGTTGATATTCGGGATCTCGAACCTGGCACATATAGCTACGAGGCATTTCTTCGATCTGGCGGAACATCAGTAGGTGGTGACGTGGTTTTCTCCGGAAGCATTTCCATCGGGGCAACGCAGTGTAAATATGTGGTAATGGAGTGAATTAGCGATACTTATATCGATACTCCCAAATCTCCATATCCTGCGTTTTGATATTCATGAGAATAAAAGCTTTTGGTAGGCCTGTTTCATAGAAAACGATACTCCAATTTTTACACTCATCATTTTCACACCAAGTGCCTTCGTCTTGAATGCTTGAGCTTGTGCTGTAGCTAATATTCATTGTGCTTCCTTTTTCAGCGTTCTTAATTGAATAACTAGACAAGAGGCCGTTTGAGTATTCATATTGTTCCAAACTAGCAAGTCTTGAACTATACCACACCTCTTTTTTAATCGGTTTATTATTGGCATTAAAGACACTAATAGTAGATTGATATGGAGCTTCATTTACACCTCCTCTTAGTTCGGTGATCAAGAGTTGATCTTCTATTTTGGATTCATTACGTTTAATTTCTTCTTTCCCTAATTCGTCCCAGTCCATGTTGCCATGCTTCACTTTTATCGTTTCAATGACCTGGTGTGTACTGATGTGATCAAGGGAGATCCTTTTTCTGTACTTGCCTATTTTTTCAGATCGAGCTTGAATAATGTCATTGCGATATATGAATGTTTGACTGCTCGTGTCTACGCGACCTGCTCTGCTTGGAAATACTTTCTGAAATGAGATTAATCTTCCCAATTCATTAAAATGATAGGCGATTCTGCGGCCATCATCATAGATAGGTCTACTTGATGGTTTACGCATAACACGTATCGTAATGCTTTCAATAGCTTGATCAGCAATGCGGCTGTCGTTAAATAGAGGATAACGCTTATCAATGAATTTCCCAGGAATAATAACTTGTGAAAATGCATTGTAACTGATGAACAGTATCAGGCTAATCAATAAGCTCCAACGCTGCATCAATTTCTGATACGGGAAGCTTGCAAGCTCCACTTTGACATACGTAAATGAGGGTTTTTCCTTGAACTTTTCGGTTTTGAAGTATGGGTAATTTTCCAGCATCTTTTCCACCGCAAATCAATGCTTTTGGAAGATAGTGCTGCAGGAGTGCGTCTCTTTTTTCTTCACATTCTTCTCCTACTATCGCGATTTCATAATAAGGCTCAGATAGATAAAGCATCAGGCTCATCCATTGACTGTAGCCAGCAGGGTAGCGACTGAAGTTTGGCTCAATTGATGCGGCCATAGTCTTGGTAATTGAGATGAATTCTTCATTCTCGTAGAGCTGACCTAGCTTGAACAAACAAGTGGCTAAAACAGAATTAGAAGCAGGTATTACATTATCTGTGATTTCTGCTTTTTGGGCAACAAGACGGTCGTCAGCCGATGATTTGAAGTAAAAGAATCCAGCGTCATTTTGATTAAAATTCTCCACGACAAATTGAGCCAATGAATTGGCTTTGTCTAAATATTCTATTTCAAATGTGGCCTCGTAATAGCGAATTAATGCATCGATTAAATGGGCGTAATCTTCTAAGTAAGCATTAATACTTGACTTATCATTTTTATAAGAATGATAAAGGCTGCCGTCTTTCTTTACCTGCTGTTTGAGTAGGAAGTCAAGGTTGCTTTTAGCCAATACCAGATGTTCTTTATTGTTAGTTGCAATGAAGGCGTCCACCAATCCTTTTGATGTCATTGCATTCCAACTTGTAAGCGTTTTATCATCCAATCCCGGGCGTATTCTATTGCCTCTGACTGCCATTGCTTTTTGTTTGAACAACTCTATTTTTTGATGCAATTCATCTTCGCTTAGGCTGAATTTGTCGGCTATTTCAGAGTCGCTTCGGTCTCTAAGTAGAATGTAGTTGCCATGTTCCCAAAGTCCATTTCTGTTGACGTTGTAATATTCTTTTATTAGATCAAAGTCATCACCCGATAGGTCTTTTATTTCTTCCAAAGACCACACATAAAATTTCCCTTCTTCACCTTCACTATCAGCGTCTAGAGCCGAGTAGAAAGCTCCGTCTTTAGCGTTCAATTCTCGCTTGATAAATTGTGAGGTTTCTTCGATTACCTGTTTGTAAAGTGGCTTTTTCGTTGTTTTATAGGCTTCTGAATAGAGTGAAAGCAGCTGACCATTGTCGTAAAGCATCTTTTCAAAATGTGGAGCTTTCCAAATATCATCCGTTGAGTAGCGAGCAAATCCTCCACCAATTTGATCATATATGCCTCCAAAAGCCATTTTATCGAGCGTAAGTAGCACTTGTTTCCTCACTTCTGCATCGTCTTCGGTAGTCGCATATTGAAGAAGGAATAGATAGTTATTTGGCAGTGGAAATTTTGGAGCTCCTTGCGCTCCGCCTTCAGCTGTGTCGAATTGCTTTTTCCATCTGCCTACTGCAGCGTCAACGGCTTCATCTGAGAATTCAGCGGGAACTGGCTGGACTGGCATTTCGTCCATTTGATTAATGCCTTCGGTCAGTTTTGTGGCGTATTCATTAACTTTCGCTGGGTCAGAAATGAATGTTTCGTTTACGCTAGTTAATACGTTTACCCATTGTTCTTTTGGGAAATATGTCCCGCCAAAAAACGGTCTTCCATTAGGCAGCGCAAAACAATTTAATGGCCATCCTCCTCTTCCGGTCATTAACTGAACGGCATCCATATATACCTGGTCGATATCAGGACGCTCTTCGCGATCTACTTTGATGCAAACGAAGTGCTCGTTCATGATTTTAGCGACTGCGGTGTCTTCGAAACTTTCGTGTTCCATTACATGACACCAATGGCAAGCGCTATATCCAATGCTAATCAGCATTGGTTTATTTTCATCTTTCGCTTTCTGCAACGCTTTTTCGCCCCAAGGCATCCAATTCACTGGATTGTGAGCGTGCTGCAGTAGGTATGGGCTTGATTCGTGAATTAAGTCGTTGGTGAAATCGACATTACTCATGGAGGAAGTGGATTGAGAGTTAGGTTGACAGGACGTTAAAACGAAATGCGCTACAAAAAGAGAAGATGCGATTGTTTTTTTTAAGGTCAAAACAATATTATTCTTTCTGTGCATCTTCATAAACCTTCATACAATGCTCAATGTATTGGAGGGTTTCTTCGCGACCAAGTCTAGAGGAAGCAGATGTGTAGAAGAAAGGAGGAAGTGAATCCCATTCAAGAAGCATTTTTTTATGGTAAACGTCTTTGTTCTTCTTTAGATCAGAACTAGATAGCTTATCCAATTTGGTCATAATAATGCTGAAAGGAATGCCATGCTCTCCTAACCAGATCATAAATTCAAGATCACTTTTAAGTGGTGCGTGCCTTGAGTCAATTAACACGAAGGCGTTGACCATGTTTTCGCGCTGCTCGAAATAATCATAAATCATCTTCATGAATGAAGCGCGATCTGTTTTAGAGACCTTGGCATAACCATAGCCTGGAAGGTCAACTAAGTACCACGATTCGTTCACCTTGAAATGATTGATGAGTCGTGTCTTTCCTGGTGCTCCTGATGTTTTGGCCAAGTCTTTCCTCTGCATGAGCATATTGATCAAGCTGGATTTCCCAACATTTGATCGTCCAATAAATGCAAATTCTGGTAATGTGGTATCAGGACATTCTTTGACTTTCGAAGAGCTTTTTTCGAATGCTGCGGTGTGTATAAACATTAGGCAGCGTAATCGAATCTATCTTTGAAAAATGCGTTCAGCGTATCGTTGAATTCAGCAGGATGTTCCATCATAGGTGCGTGACCACATTGGTCTATCCAGAATAAAGAAGCATCAGGAAGAAGCTCAGCAAATTCTTCAGCCACATCAGGTGGCGTAATGGTGTCATTTTTCCCCCAAATCAAACAAGTTGGAACATTCATGTTGGGCAGCTCTGAAGCCATGTTATGACGAATAGCAGATTTAGCAAGAGAAATAATTCTTACCGTTTTGCCTTTATCGTTGACGATGTCAAAGCATTCATCCACCAAGTCTTTTGTTGCGTGTCTTGGGTCGTAAAAGGTAACTGCTACCTTTTCTTTAACGAAGTCATAATTACCTCGCTTCGGAAAAGTGCCACCTAATGAATTTTCATAAAGACCACTACTTCCCGTCAAGACTAGGCTTTTCACTCTATTAAGGTGTTTCGCAGCGAAGATGAGCGCTACATGTCCACCTAGACTATTGCCCAATAAATGGGCTTTATCGATTTTCTTATAATCCATGAAATCCAATAGGAACCTCGAAAGGTTCTTTACGTTGGTGTCAATAATGGGCATGGTGTACAAAGGCATGATCGGAATAATCACCCTAAATCGTTTGGTGAAATATTCAAACACGCCTTTGAAATTACTCAATGCCCCAAAGAGTCCATGAAGCACCACTATGGTTTCTCCTTGACCTTCCTCAATGTAGCTAAATCCGCCTTCTTCGATAATGTTAACCTTCATGGTGGGTGCAATGTTGCAAGTTCCCAAAAATAAAGAATTAGATGTTAGTGAGGTGTCTTATTAGTGAGTATGTAAACACCTAAATGTTAACAGCGATGTTGTGATTGTCAATAATGAATGATATGGATTCCACAATTTCCCACCAAATAGAACGCAAGTGGGATGTACTTTAAAGTGAAATTGTTCATGAATAACAGAGTGATTTATCAACAATCTGTTATATAGTGGTAAAATGTGGTAAAAATCGCATACTTTTACGCTTTCATTATTGAAACGATTTCATGACAAGCTTTTTAGGTGAATTTGATTGCAAATTGGACAGTAAGTCTCGCTTCTTACTGCCGGGTGGTCTGCGCAAACAAATTGACCCCTCCGCGAAAGAGCAGTTTGTCTTAAACAGAGGTTTTGAGGGTTGTTTGGTGCTTTATCCGCTTAATGAGTGGGAGAAGATTACATCGAAGCTTAAGAACTTAAATCTTTTTGTTGCCAAGAATCGATCGTTTTATCGACAGTTTCATAATGGCGCTACTGCCATTTCGCTTGACTCAAATGCTCGAGTTCTAGTACCTAAGTCGCTAATGAAGTTTTCAGGAATTGATAAGGAGGCGGTGCTTTTTGCATACGCTGATCGAATAGAGGTGTGGGCTAAGGATAAGTATGAAGAAGTAATGGATCAGGATGCTGATGCGTTTGCAGCACTTGCTGAGGATGTAATGGGTGGACTTGAAGATACTGATTCATAGGTATGACTTATCACACAACAGTTCTTTTACATGAGGGTGTTGATGCGTTGGATATGCAGCCTGCTGGAACTTATGTTGATGTAACGCTTGGTGCTGGAGGTCATAGTAAAGAAATTCTAAAACGCTTGGCTTCTGAAGGTCATTTACTGGGATTTGATCAAGACGCTGATGCGGTGAATAACGCTCCAGATGATGATCGCTTCGAATTGTGCTTCGGGAATTTCAGATTTCTAAAACAGTTTCTCCTTGCTAAAGGGGTTCAAAAGGTAGATGGCATTATAGCTGATTTAGGTGTTTCGGGCCATCATTTTGATAAGGCCTCCCGTGGTTTCTCGTTCCGGTTCGATGCGCCTCTGGATATGCGAATGAATGCTTCTCAGGAAAAGAGCGCTATTGAAGTAGTAAACGATTACGAAGTGGGAGTGCTGATTCGATTATTCAAAAGATATGGAGAGTCATCTTTTGCTAAGCCGATAGCTAGGAAGATTGATCAAGTGCGATTAGGAAACGCGATTAGAACTACTGGTGATTTAGTCGCGATAGTTGAATCAGTGGTTCCTGAAAGAAAGGTGAAAGGAGAGTTGGCTCACATATTTCAAGCCATTCGAATTGAAGTGAATGATGAGCTATTGGTGCTACAAGAGTTTTTAGAGCAGGTGCCAGAAGTTTTGAATCCAGGAGGAAAACTTGTTGTGCTGAGTTACCACTCTTTAGAAGATCGTATGGTGAAGCATTTTTTAAGGTCTGGAAATTTTGATGATGTGCTTGATAAAGATGTTTTTGGAAATGTCCACCGTCCACTTGATCCCAAAGGAAAAGTAATTGTGCCGTCAGAAGAAGAAATAGAATCAAACCCTAGAGCACGCAGTGCTAAAATGAGAATAGGAGTTAAACGATAATGAGTCAAAAAGAAAATAAAAACGAGTCGAAAAGTAACCCTATAGCTGCTTTGCTATCTGGTAGGCTTTTGACGCAAGATGCTGTGATAAGGCACCTGCCGTTTTTGCTTTTCGTGGCTTTTATCGGCTTAGTGTATATAGCCAATGGCTATTTGGCAGAGGCTTCTGTCCGAAAGATTAACCTCACCCAACAAGAAATTAAGGAATTGCGCTCTGAGCAAATCAGTATGAAGAGCGAATTGAATAACACCATCATAGAATCAGAGTTGATGAAAATTATTCAAGAGCGTAACATGGGATTGGATGAGTCTTATGATCCACCAAAGAAAATTATCCTCGAATCATCTCAATTAGACCAGATTAACTAATGGCCAACATCTCCAATAAGCAAATGATGAATAGATCTTATGTGGTCTACTTTGCTATTGCGTTGGTGGGGGTTTCCATTATTGCTAAGGTTTTGTACATACAGTTTGTTGAGGGTTCTTATTGGCGAGAAAAGGCCGAAAACTTAACAACTGTTTACCGAAACATAGATGCTGTTAGGGGTAACATATATTCTGATGATGAAAGTATGTTGGCTACTTCAGTTCCGATCTATGAAGTTAGAATGGATCTTAATGCAGATGGTCTGACTGATAAGGCGTTTAATGAAAATATAGATTCATTATCCATTAAGCTGTCTAACCTCTTTGCTGATCAGTCTCCAGTTGATTGGAAAAGACAATTGGTGGCGGCTCGTCAAAAAGGAGAACGATACCATCTAATCAGGCGCAGGGTGAAGTTTCATCAAATGAAAGTGCTGCGTGATTTTCCAATTTTTAATCGAGGAAAGTTCAAGGGAGGACTTATTATTCTTCAGCAAAATAGACGAGAGCGTCCTTTTAGGATGCTGGCCGCTCGAACCATTGGTTACGATAGAGAGGGAGTTGCTCCAGTTGGGTTGGAAGGAGCTTATCGTGGTGAATTGGCCGGAGTTAGTGGGAAGCGATTAATGCAGAAAATTTCTGGTGGGTTATGGATGCCGATCAATGATGAGAATGAGATTGAACCCATGGATGGATATGATATTCACACTACCATTAATTTGAATATTCAGGATGTTGCCGAGAACGCTCTGTTGGATCAGTTGAAGATTCACGATGCACATCACGGATGTGTAATTCTTATGGAGGTTGAAACTGGTGAAATTAAGGCAATTGCGAATTTGAGTAAAGATGGCGATGGTGATTATTATGAGTACTACAATTATGCCATCGGTGAGAGTGCAGAGCCTGGGTCTACGTTCAAGCTTCCTTCTTTGGTTGTAGCGCTTGAAGATGGCTATATAAAGCTCAATGACAGCATTGATGCAGGGAACGGCACGGCAGATTTTCATGGAGAAACCATGCGTGATTCAAAAGATGGTGGACATGGTAAAATTTCTGTAGAAGAAGCTTTCGCTCTTTCATCAAACATTGGTGTGATGCGCATCATTGAAAAGTACTATGCTAACGAGCCAGCGAAATTCATCAATGGCTTACGCAGAATGAATTTGGGTGAATCCATTGGGATTGAGATAGCGGGCGAAGGAGCTCCTTTGATTAAAGATCCAATGGATAAAAGTTGGTCATTGATTTCTTACTTGTGGACAAGCATCGGTTATGAGGTTAAAATGACGCCCCTTCAAATCTTAACCTTCTACAATGCCATTGCCAATGATGGGAAAATGATGAAGCCAATCTTTGTAAGAAAGGTTACTGATAAAAGTTCAGTTATAAGCGAGATAGACCCGCAAGTAATCAATTCTAGAGTTTGCTCTGAAAAGACGGCCAAACAGGCGCAGAAATTAATGGAAGCTGCAGTTCAAGAAGGAACTGCAACGAACTTGAAAAATCCTAACTACGCTATCGCTGGTAAGACGGGTACGGCCCGGGTAGCGAAATCAAGTGCTGGTTACGGAACAAAGATCACTTATCAGGCTTCATTTGCCGGTTATTTCCCTGCAGATAATCCAAAATACAGCTGCATCGTAGTAGTGAACGCACCGAATAGAAGCGTTTATTATGCTAGTCATGTCGCAGGACCAATTTTCGCTGAAATCGCTGACAAGGTTTATGCAACCAGTATCAATATCCATGATGAACTGGAGTCGTCAGACAAATTCACATCACTTACAAAAATCCCAGTTTCTAAAAGTGGAATGCAGAAAGACCTCAACAATGTATTTGAAGAATTGCATGTGAAGGTTGAGTCATCCAATTTGGATAATAAATGGGTGATTACTCAAACGGGTAAGGAAAAAGTTGAAATGGGTAGGCGAAACATCGTGGAGAATATGGTTCCAAATGTGAAAGGAATGTCAGCGCAAGACGCTGTCTACATTTTGGAGAATGCAGGATTGAAAGTACAGTTGAGAGGGAGTGGAATGATCAAGTCTCAATCGCTTATTCCAGGCGCAAATATTCAAAGAGGACAAGAAATAACCTTAGAGCTATCGTGAAACTGCTGAAAGATATATTGTATAAGGCCGGAATTGAAGAGGTAATTGGGAACACCCATTTGGCGGTAGAGACGATTTGTTTCGATAGTCGCTTGGCTGAGAAAATGAGTGCGTTCGTTGCGATTAGAGGAACACAAAAAGATGGTCATCTTTTCATCGATAAAGCTATCGCTCAAGGTTCAAAAATTATTGTTTGCGAAGAGCTTCCTTCTGAGTTGGTTGAAGGCGTAACCTATGTAAAGGTCAAAGACTCAGCTAAAGCACTAGGCCTCATGGCGTCCAATTATTACGACAACCCTTCTGAGAAATTGAAGCTTGTTGGTGTTACTGGAACAAATGGAAAGACAACAGTTACGACTTTGTTGCATAGGTTGTATAGATCTTTTGGGAACAAGCCAGGCTTGATTAGTACGGTTGTTAACCTCATTGGAACCAAAGAAATTCCAGCAACTCATACAACGCCCGATCCTGTGCAATTGAATCGTTTGTTACAGCAAATGGTTGAAGAAGGATGCAAGTATTGCTTCATGGAAGTGAGTTCGCATGCTATCCATCAAAGAAGAATTGCAGGATTGAAATTCGCTGGAGGCATTTTCACCAACATTACCCATGATCACCTTGATTATCACAAAACATTTGACAATTACATCGCAGCTAAGAAGCAATTCTTTGATGAATTGCCTGCCGATGCGTTCTCTTTAGTGAATGTGGATGATATCCATGGTGAAATCATGGTTCAGAATACGAAGTCCAAAGTTTATCATTATGCACTTCGCACAGGAGCTGATTTTAAAGCCAAGATTTTAGAAAACCACTTTCAAGGCCTTAATATCATCCTAGATGACAGAGAGATATGGAGTAAGCTGATTGGGAAGTTTAATGCCTACAATCTTCTAGCTACCTATGCCACAGCCTTATTGCTTAGAGAGGAGAAGATGGAAGTGCTTACAATGCTTTCAAATTTAAACCCACCAGCAGGAAGGTTTCAATACATACGATCTGAAAGTGGGATTATCGGAATTGTCGATTATGCCCATACCCCAGATGCATTAAAGAATGTGCTCTCAACCATTCAAGAAATAAGGGGTGGAAATGAGCGGGTTATCACTGTTATAGGTTGCGGTGGTGATCGTGATAAAAGTAAGCGACCAGAAATGGCCAAGATTGCTGCTGATTTAAGTGATAGAGTAATGCTTACAAGTGACAATCCTCGCTCTGAAGAACCTGAAGCAATCATTCGTGATATGCAGGCAGGGATAGAAATAACGCAACAAAAGAAATCGCTGGCAATCACCGATCGCAAGGAAGCGATAAAGGCTGCTGCTTCAATGGCAGATCCAGGTGATATCATACTTGTGGCTGGAAAAGGTCATG
Organism: uncultured Flavobacteriales bacterium; assembly: GCA_905479105.1. Lineage (GTDB taxonomy): Bacteria > Bacteroidota > Bacteroidia > Flavobacteriales_G > Salibacteraceae > SHAN690. The sequence continues at coordinate 127,045 of CAJQLE010000001.1, read as the reverse complement.
AAACTTATCAAGAAATCAAGGGAGAACGATTCGACTTTGATGACATGAAAATTCTCATCGAAATGCTCAATCTAGTTAGCTAATGCTTTATTATTTATTTCAATATTTAAATGAATTTGATGTGCCGGGAGCGGGGGTGTTTGAGTACATCACGTTTCGAACCGCAATGGCTGTAATCACCTCGTTGATTATAAGTCTTGTTTTTGGTAAACGAATTATCGACTATCTCCGAAAACTTCAAGTTGGTGAAACGGTGCGTGATCTTGGTCTTGAAGGTCAGCTTCAAAAGCAAGGAACGCCTACAATGGGAGGTTTAATAATCCTATCCGCCATCATCATTCCTACGCTATTATTCGCAAAGCTTCATAATACATATATCTGGTTGATGCTTATCTCAACCGTTTGGTTAGGCGCTATAGGGTTCACAGATGATTATATCAAAGTATTTAAAAAGGATAAGAAAGGATTGGCAGGGAAGTTTAAAGTTGTTGGGCAAGTAGGACTTGGAATTGTTGCTGGTGCGATACTTTACTTCAACGGGGAGGTCACTGTTAAGCATAAAGCATATGATGAAAATGGCATTGTAATTACAGAATCTGTAATAGATCAGAACGGAAATGCCATTGAGCAACCTCAGTGGGTTGAAACGGGCGTGACTAAAACGACCATACCCTTCATAAAGAACAATGAATTTGATTACCGATGGTTGCTTGATTGGATGGGAGAGTCTGTCGCAGAATATGCCTGGATCATCTATATAATCATCGTGATTTTTGTGATTACGGCCGTTTCCAATGGCGCCAATATGACTGATGGGTTAGACGGACTAGCCGGAGGGACATCGGCCATAGTCGGCCTGACACTGGCAATATTCGCTTACCTATCGTCTAACCTGATTTTTGCCGACTATCTTAATATCATGTTCATTCCCAACTCTGAAGAGCTGGTGATTTTCATGGGGGCATTCGGTGGCGCATGCATAGGGTTTTTATGGTACAACTCATTTCCAGCCCAAGTTTTCATGGGTGATACAGGCAGTTTAGCTATTGGTGGAATCATAGCCGTATTTGCTCTTGCTATTAAGAAAGAACTTCTCATTCCAATTTTTTGCGGTGTCTTTTTAGTGGAGAATCTATCCGTGGTTTTGCAGGTAGCATATTTCAAATACACTAAAAATAAGTACGGTGAAGGAAGGAGAGTTTTTCTCATGGCGCCTCTTCATCATCATTATCAAATGAAGGGTATGCATGAGAGCAAAATTGTCTCTCGCTTTTGGATCATTGGAGTTATGCTAGCTGTGATCAGCATTATCACATTAAAGCTGAGATAGTGAAGAAGTTGATCGTGCTTGGAGGCGGAGAAAGTGGAGTAGGAGCAGCGCTATTGGCGAAGCAAAAAGACTGGGATGTATTTGTGAGTGACGCAGGTGCACTTAAGGAAAAGTATAAGAACGTTCTTTTAAATAATGACATTCTGTTTGAAGAAAAAGGTCATTCTGTTGATCAAATTCTAGCTGCAGATGAAGTGGTGAAAAGCCCTGGAATTCCTGATTCAGCATCATTGATAGTGAAGTTGAGAGAAAAAGGTATTCCGGTGATCAATGAGCTTGAATTTGCTGGACGTTATTCCAAAGCCAAGTTCATTGGAATCACAGGTAGTAACGGTAAAACAACTACGGCACTTCTAATGCATCATATTCTTCAACGCGCAGGAATCAACGTTGGACTGGCAGGAAATATCGGTAAGAGTCTTGCGGCAATAGTTGCCGAAGGAGATAAATACGAATGGGTAGTTCTTGAGATTAGCAGTTTTCAGTTGGATGGTATGTATGATTTCAAATGTGATATCGCCATGCTATTGAATATTACTGAAGATCATCTTGATAGGTATGAATATGACCTTATGAAGTATGCTAGAGCTAAGATGCGAATCACTCAAAATCAATCCAGCGATGATTGGTTCATCTATAACGAAGATGATCCAGTGACGCGTGAAGTGATGAAAACTATAGAATCAAAAGCAAAAAAAGCGCCTTTTTCAATAAAACAGAATCATGAAGGTTTAGCAGCCTTCGCAAACGACAATAAAATAACCATTAACCCAAATAAAAACCAATTTACTATGACGATGCAAGAACTCGCCCTTCAGGGCAAACACAACCTCTACAACTCGATGGCATCAGGCATCGCAGCTAGAATACTAGAGGTAAGAAAAGATTTGATAAGAGAGTGTTTATCAGATTTTCAAAACATTGAACACAGACTTGAACTTGTGAATGATGTTTATGGAATTTCTTTTATCAATGATTCAAAAGCAACCAACGTAAACTCTACTTGGTATGCATTAGAAAGTATGAATCAGCCTGTAGTTTGGATTGCTGGAGGTGTAGATAAAGGCAATGATTATACTCAGCTTGACGCTATGGTGAAGGCCAAAGTAAAAACACTCGTTTGTCTAGGAAAGGACAACGCCAAGTTGATTGAAGCTTTTGGACCGTATGTTGAGCAAATTATCGAAGTAGATACTATGCGCGAGGCTGTTTACAAAGCCTATAAAGCTGGCGTTAAAGGTGATGCTGTATTGCTAAGCCCTGCTTGCGCAAGTTTTGATTTATTCGATGATTATGAAGATCGTGGACGTCAATTTAAAGAAGCTGTAAGAAACCTGTAATCAATCACTCCATGAAGTCACAAACATCTATACTGGAAGCAAAGGTTAATGAACGACTCATTGATGCGAGAAAGCAAAGTATGCGTAGAATGGGCGATATCGAACATCGCTTAGAGTTTGTTGATGTTGTTGATGGAGTGGAATATGTGAATGATGCAAAGGCTACTGACCTCAATTCAACATGGTACTCTTTAGAATGCATGGATATGCCGGTGGTATGGGTCATGAGCTCATCAGCAGATGAAGATGACTATGCACTGATGAATGAGATAAAAATCAGCAACATCAAGGCATTCGTGATTACTGGTCAGCATCATGATAAGGTTTTAGCGTCAATGCGTGCGGTGCATAAACCAATCGTTAAGGTTGACTCTATTATGAATGCAGCAATTGCAGCTCGAGATCTTGCTGAAAGTGGTGATGTTGTTTTATTCTCACCTGGAGTCAATGATTTGGAAAACTTCACTCATTATAAAGAAAATGGACAGTCATTTAGAAAGGCTGTTCGCGAAATGCGCTTAAAATAATTGGAAGCATTACTTAAATATATAAAAGGAGATCGACCAGTTTGGCTGATCATGCTGCTGCTTTCAGTGCTGAGCTTGTTGTTGGTGTATAGTAGTATTGTCACCTTGGCTTATCGTCACCATGATGGCAATACGTTTTACTACTTGTTTCGACATGGATTTATTCTTGTGGCAGGGCTTGGGTTAATGTACCTGGCACATAGAATCAAATACACCTATTACTCCAAGATTGCACAATTGGCTCTTTATGTGAGTATTCCACTTTTACTAGTCACTTTATTGATGGGTACGAGTATTAATAGCGCAAATCGCTGGCTTACCATTCCAGTTATAAATCAAACTTTTCAAACATCCGACTTGGCTAAAGTAGCCCTGATCATTTTTGTAGCGCGCTTTTTAGCGGTCAGGCAAGATGAAATCAAGGATTTCAAGCGAGGATTTTTACCCTTACTTATACCCGTTTTTATTGTCTGTGGACTCATACTTCCTGCGGATTTGTCTACTGCTGCTATGTTGTTTATCAATTGTTTGGTCTTGATGTTCATTGGCAGGGTTCAATTGAAACACTTAGGCCTATTAATGCTTTCAGGCGTTTTTGCTTTGGGCATGGTATATATGACTGGAAAAGCATTGCCTGGATCATTTAATCGGCTGGACACTTGGATTAGTCGCGTAGAATCATTTGTTTCTCCTGATGAATCTAGCATGAATCAGAGTTACCAAAGTGATCAATCTAAAATTGCCATTGCTACTGGTGGAATAGTCGGTAAAATGCCTGGAAAGAGCACACAAAGAAATTTTTTGCCTCACCCATATTCTGACTTTATTTATTCCATTGTATTGGAAGAATACGGATTGATTGGTGGAATATTCATCCTCATTTTATACTTGGTTCTGCTCTTCCGTGCAATAAAAATTGGCCTTGATTGTCCACGAACATTCGGATCATTGCTCTCTATTGGAATTGGGTTTAGTCTCGTATTTCAAGCAATGATAAATATGGCTGTTGCCGTTAATTTGGTTCCAGTAACAGGTCAGTCTCTTCCTATGGTTTCTATGGGTGGAACATCGATTTGGTTTACCTGCTTTGCTGTTGGGATAATATTGAGTGTAAGCGTAGGAGCTGATAAAGAAGACAAGAGTTTCACCAATAAACCAATGGCTCATGTCTCTTAAAGTAATGATCAGCGGAGGAGGCACAGGAGGACATATTTTCCCTGCAATAGCAATTGCCAATACAATTAAGGAACGTCTGCCTGATACGGAGTTCTTATTCGTTGGAGCCAAAGGTAAAATGGAGATGGAAAAGGTTCCAGCCGCTGGATACAAAATCATTGGATTAAATATCACAGGAATTCAACGGAAGCTGACAATCAGTAATCTCATGTTTCCTTTCAAATTGCTATTAAGTTTAGTCAAGGCAAGGACAGTCATTAAGGATTTTAAACCTGATGTAGTTGTTGGCGTAGGAGGTTTTGCGAGTGGTCCGGTATTGAGAATGGCTACATGGATGGGTATTCCCACATTAATACAAGAACAAAATTCCTTCGCAGGAATAACCAATCGATGGGTAGCATCATCTGTTAGCAAGGTGTGTGTTGCTTATGATGGAATGGAGAAATTTTTCCCAAAAGCTCGCATCGAGAAAACAGGAAATCCGGTTAGAAAAAACGTAGTAGAAATCGAGGGGAAGCGGGAAGAGGCATTTAAGAATTATGGCTTCGATTCTACTAAGCCTGTACTTCTAACCGTGGGCGGAAGTCTCGGAGCAAGGTCTATTAATCTAGCATTGAAAGATGGCATTGACGAATTGCTTGGAGCCGGTATTCAAGTCATTTGGCAGACAGGAAACCTATTCGCAGAAGAATCAAAGCAAATACTAGTTACTCGTAAGGACAAGCCTCTTGTTATAACGGATTTCATCTATGATATGGATATGGCTTATGCGGCTGCCGATATTGTGATTTCTAGAGCTGGAGCAATTGCTGTCAGCGAGCTTTGTATCATAGGTAAGCCCGCTGTTTTAGTTCCTTACCCTTTCGCAGCTGAAGATCATCAAACAAAAAACGCAGAAGCCTTAGTGCAAACTCAAGCGGCCATTATGGTAGCTGATAAGAATGCGTCAAAAGATCTAGTTCCAGAAATATTGAGCTTAGTTACAGATGTTTCTAAGCGTTCATTATTATCTGAAAACATTAAAAAGCACGCTCTTCCGAGCGCTGCATCAGATATAGCTCAACACATAATAAACCTGGCTCAATGAAGGATTTAAAGGATATTAAGAAGGTTTATTTACTCGGGATTGGAGGGATCGGTATGAGCGCATTGGCGCGATACTTCAAGGGTAAGGGGGCTAAAGTTTCAGGATTTGATAAAACGTCAAGTTCTTTAACTGATAAATTGATTGAGGAAGGAATCGATGTGAGGTTTGACGAAAGTTCAGAGGGATTAGATGACGCGGATTTGTTCATTTATACTCCTGCAGTTCCTATTGATCACATAGCTTTTGGATATGTTGAAGCAACGGGAAATCAATGGTATAAACGTTCAGAAGTGCTAGAGTGGATCACCAAAGAGACAAAAACCATTGCTATTGCTGGAACCCATGGTAAAACTACCACTACAGGCATAACAGCTCACCTATTACACGAAACACGAGGGGATATTGCAGCCTTTATTGGTGGTGTAATGACTGGATATGATTCAAACTTAATCACTACCAGAAAACCGAATTATGTTGTCGTAGAAGCTGACGAATACGACCGGTCTTTTTTAAGATTGCATCCTAATATTGCCGTGATAACAAGTTTAGATCCAGATCACCTAGATATTTATGGGACGTTCGAAGAAATGAAGAAGGATTACAAAACCTTCGCTAGTCGCGCTGAGCTTCTGATCGTTCATGAAGACATCGCAGACATATTCGATCATCCAAACAAGCGTATTTACGGAAAGGGGCCAACGGCTGAAGTGAAATACGGGAATGTTGAAGTAGTGAATGGAGCTTTTGCTTTTACAGTAAATGAAAGCGATCACTATGTTTTGAAGCTTGCGGGTGAGCATAATGTAGAGAACGCTACGGCTGCCATTTCTTTAGCAATGGAACTGAATGTTAAGGCAGATAAAGCTGCAAAGGCTATAGAATCATTCGAGGGTATTAAGCGCAGGTTCGAGCGCATTTTAGAAACACCAACAAAAGTGGTGATAGACGACTATGCGCATCATCCAGAAGAAATTAAGGCTGCGCTTACGGCAGCTCGCACGTTATACGTTGGAAGGAAAGTCGCTGTCATTTTTCAACCTCATTTATTCTCACGGACAAGAGATTTGGAAGAGGGTTTTGTAGAGAGTTTATCAGAAGCTGATGAAGTGATTTTACTGCCGATTTATCCCGCCCGTGAAAGACCCATTGATGGCGTTTCTAGTGAGAATCTTTTGAATAAACTCACGTTGAAAACTAAGCAATTGGTACAAAAATCAGACTTGTTAAATGCCGTAATATCGTTAAATGCAGATGTAGTATTGGTTTTAGGAGCGGGAGATATCGATCGCTTCGTCAAACCTATTGCAAATGCGATAAAGAATAAATCAAATGTGGAGTAAGCTTATAAAAATATCAGGAGCAGTTTTGGCCGTAGTAGCCTTATTCGTGCTATTGGTAGCAGCTGTCTCTGCCTCTAATGAAATTCGTTTGAAGCATGTAGTGGTCAAGATTGACTATGCAGGTGAGAACTTTTTCATTGACGAAGATCAAATTGAGGAAACAATTTTTGATCTTGGATACTCCATTGACTCTACCCTTTTACGAGATATCAATCCTGGAAACCTTGAACATTTGCTTGAGAACAATGCATTTATTCAAGAGGCGGAAGTTTATGCGGAGTTGAATGGTGATTTGCATTTGGATGTTAAGGCGCGCAAACCTGTTGTTCGTGTGTTCAACGATTTAGGGATTAGCGTTTATATCGACCATGAAGGATCAATAATGCCATTGTCTTCAAAGTTCACAGCACGTGTGCCAGTAGCTAACGGAAACATCACATTAATGCTTCATCAATATATCGGCAAGAATATTAGTGAATTGGCTAAGTTGACCGATCATCCTGATGTGGAAGTTTTGGTTGATATATATACTGTGGCCCAAACCTGCAGTAAGAGTAAGTTTTGGTCTTCTCAGATCAACCAACTTTATGTGAATAGAGATAAAGAAATTGAATTAATTCCAAGAGTAGGTGATCACCACATCCTAATAGGACATTCAAATGACCTTGATAAAAAGCTGAATAAGTTAAAGTATTTCTATGCAGAAGGACTTGACAAAACTGGCTGGAACGAGTATAAAGTAATAAATCTAAAGTATGCGAACCAAGTGGTTTGCACTAAAAGTTAATCTATGGAATCTAACGAGCAAATCATTGTTGGTTTAGACATTGGAACAACTAAAATAGCCTGCCTCTTAGGAAAGAAGAACGAGTATGGTAAGCTAGAGTTGTTCGGAATGGGTAAAGCCGAGTCAGTAGGAGTAAGAAGAGGTGTTGTATCTCATATAACTCCAGCTGTTGAAGCTATTAGAAAGGCCGTTGAAAAGGCAGGCCTTAACTCTGGATGTGAAATCAAAGTAGTCAATGTGGGTATAGCCGGTCAGCACATTAAGAGCTTACAGCATCGTGGAGTTATTACCCTAGATAACTTGGAGGATGAGATTTCAATGAAAGATGTGGATGCCTTGATTCAAGACATGCATAAACTAGTATTGCCTCCTGGTGAATCTATCATTCATGTATTACCACAAGACTTTATTGTAGATAACGAATCTGGAATCAAAGATCCAATTGGAATGAGTGGTATCCGTCTCGAGGCGAACTTTCACATCATTACAGGATTAGTAACAGCCATTCAGAATATCTTTAAGTGTGTTCAGAAGTCTGACTTAGAAATTGCTGATCTTACGCTTGAGCCTTTGGCTTCTGCTGCATCCGTATTGAGCGATGAAGAAAGAGAAGCAGGAGTTGTACTCGTGGATATTGGGGGCGGCACCACGGATGTTGCTATTTTCCAAGATGGAATCATTCGTCATACATCTGTCATTCCTTTTGGAGGTAATATTATCACCGATGATATTAAAGAAGGATGCACGATTATTCGCAAGCAAGCTGAATTACTAAAAGTGAAGTTTGGTTCTGCATTGGCAAGTGAGAATCAAGCGAATGATATCGTAGTCATTCCTGGTTTGAGCGGACGTGAACCCAAAGAAATCAGTGTAAAGAACTTGGCTCACATCATTCAGGCTAGAATGGAAGAAATTATCGAGCAAGTCTACTTTGAAATACGTAACTCAGGATTTGAACGCAAGTTGATCGCAGGGATCGTAATCACAGGTGGTGGTGCTCAATTGAAACACTTACCTCAACTTTTTGAATACTTAACAGGAATGGATACACGTATTGGCTATCCTACTGAGCATTTGGCTTCTGGAAACGATAAGGTCGCAAGTCCGATGTACGCAACAGGCGTAGGTCTTGTGTTAAAAGGATTTGAATACGCTGAAAGAAATAACCGCAAAGAATCATCTGTCTCCGCACGTAAGCCTAAGAAAAAAGCCACTTCGGGCTTATTCGATAAGCTCCTCAACAAAGGGAAAGAATGGTTTGAAGAAGATGACAATTTATAATTAAGGAATATCAATCGCTGAAAACAATCTGATATGAAATTCGATTTACCAAAAGAAAATTCAAGCATAATCAAAGTACTTGGTGTAGGTGGTGGTGGCAGTAATGCTGTCAATCACATGTACCGCCAAGGAATCAAGGGAGTAGATTTCCTTGTATGCAATACTGATCAACAAGCATTGGATATCAGTCCAATTCCTTTCAAGGTTCAATTAGGAGCTACACTTACCGAAGGGCGAGGAGCTGGCTCATTGCCTGAAGTGGGTAAAAATGCTGCCATTGAAAATATTGATGATATCAAAGAAATCATCAATAAAAACACCAAGATGATTTTCATCACTGCAGGAATGGGCGGTGGCACTGGAACTGGTGCTGCGCCAGTTATCGCTAAAGCTGCAAGAGAAATGGGCGTGTTGACAGTTGGTATCGTTACAATGCCCTTCTTCTTTGAGGGTCGCAAAAGACGCCAACAAGCTGAAGCAGGAATTGAAGAAATAAGAGAACAAGTAGATACACTCTTGATTATCAATAATGAAAAACTGCGCGAAATGTGCGGCAATTTGCCAATTGCTCAAGCATTCGCAATGGCCGATGATGTTTTGACAACGGCTGCTAAGGGAATAGCGGAGATTATCACGAGAACAGGATACATCAACGTTGACTTTGAAGATGTGAGAACAGTAATGTGCGACTCTGGTGTTGCGATTATGGGTTCTGCTGCTGCTGAAGGAGAGGATAGAGCAACCAAAGCGGTTGAAAAAGCCTTGTCATCTCCATTGTTGAATGACAACAATATTCAAGGAGCTCGCTATGTGTTGCTCAACATCACATTCGGAAACCAAGAAGTGCTCATGGATGAGATTAGTGATATTACTGATTATATCCAAGAAGAGGCTGGAGCTAGTGCAGATGTTATCTGGGGATATGGAATGGATGAGAGTTTAGGAGATTCTCTTTCAGTCACTATCATTGCAACGGGCTTTCACCAAAACGCTTCAGCTTCTACAAACTTCGAGAAGAAGCCTGAGAAGAGAAGAATTAATCTTGAAGAAGAGGAAGAGGAACAAGCGGCTGTTGCTCCAATTGTGGAGGAGAAGCAGGATGTAGCTGAACCTTTCTTGAAAACAAGTGAAACAGAAGATATTGTTCAAGAGGACAAAAAGGAAACTGTGTCAAATGAGCGGAATATTTTCACACTTACTGAGGACGGTGATGAAGACGATCAAGAAGAAGAGAGGGAGCAAAAACAACGAATTTTTGAATTCGAAGTTGGAAGCACTATTGAATCGGTAAATGATCAAGAAGAAACAGAAGAAGTTGATTCCTCAGCTACCTCTGATCAGACTCAAGAACCAGCGGAATCTGAAGAAGAGGAACGTCCAGAATGGGAGCCCTTTATTCGAAGTGAATCTGAGCAGAAGGAAAAGGATAAAGAGCCAATTGTTGAGAAGAAGCCAATTTTCAAGACTACAACACCTTCCAATAGCTCGGAGCCAAGTGGTGGTGATCGTCCTTCTAGAGAGGAACAAGCTGAAAGAGCTAATACGAGATTATCTCGATTAAGAGAATTGAGCATGAGATTGCGCACGCCATCTGGGATGTCAGATTTAGAAAATGAGCCAGCATTTAAACGCAAGCAAATTAATTTGGATGATGTGCTCCATTCTTCAGAGTCTTCAACCAGCCGATTTACATTAGGTGAAGAGGAAGCAGAGGATGGTGAGAAACGTGGAAAATTAAGACCTAACAATGGGTTCCTGCATGATAATGTAGATTAAAAAGGACAATTAGAAATAAAATAAAAAATGGGCGCTAAGCCCATTTTTTATTTTATACTAAAGCAATTAATATTTTTAATGTTTCCTTCCAGAATTTTTTTTCTGAAAGCAATTAAGACATCAAATGAGCCTACTATTTATTGAGGATAATCAACACAGAAAAAATTATTTTATCCAAACGCTAACTTAATTTTCACACTATCTTTGACCAAATTGATTTGAAAGCTGCAATTTTAAAAAGTGGACACTTTTTTAATAACTCATCTATGAATTGTAGGATTTTTGTCGTTTTTATATTGCTTCTGTTTACAGTTACGAAAGTATTTTCTCAATTTGATATCGATGTTAATGTTCAATCTGGGGCTTCAGTTGAGTATTCGAATGATGTGGAGTTTACCTCCGATGGGGGCTACATCGTTACAGGTAGTTTTATTGATAGCGTATCTTTCGCTCCTTTGAGTGTTTTAGGCACTCCTTCAATATTTGGAAACTTTGATATGTTTTTGGTCAAATATAACTCTCAAGGAGATCCCATTTGGGCAGTTTCCGGAGGAGGAGTAGGAACCGATGGCGCAAATTCAGTAGCCATCAGTCCTTATGACGATATATATGTAACAGGAAATTATTCAGGCTCAGCAACATTTGGATCGGTCGTTTTACCCCCATTTGTAGGTACACCAGCTTTTTTTCAAAATAATGCTTTTATAGTAAAGTATGATTACTTAGGAAATGCAGTTTGGGGTGTTCCTCATTTATGTAAGTCATTAGTTACGGTTTTAGATGTGAAAACGGATCAGTTAGGTTTTGTTTACGCTTTAACACAGTTCGCGGATACATTATATGTTGATTCACTGCAGTTTGCTCCCTCAAACCTCGGGAGCGAGTATTTAGTCACTAAATATGATTCATCTGGTTCGCTTATTTGGGCTAAACAAATCGTTACCAATGGTTCTTATGGTAATTTCAATTTCTTTCAGGTTAGCAGTGGCTTAGGAGGTTTGGCAGTTGATAATCACAATAATGTTTATGTCACTGGCAATTTTACTACAAGTGTTCAAATTGATTTGTTTACAACCACTTCTTTTGGTGCGCAGGACGTCTTTTATGCAAAACTTAATGGATTAACAGGGAGTCCGATTTGGTTGAATAAAGGTGGAGGTGTTAACTCCGATGTTGGAGCCGATATAGCCATTGATCAGAACCAGAAAGTTTTAATTTGTGGACATGGCGAGGGAATTATCGCTTTTGGTGCTCAAAGTCTTTTCGGAGGAGGTGTAAATGATTGGATAATTGAGTGTGACACCTCTGGAAATGTAAACGATGCATGGCTTGTAAATACAAACTCGAGCATTAACAATTCTATGGGAATTTCAGTAGATGGTTTTGGGAATTTCTTGATGGCGTCTTCGTTTAACGATATATTGTCTTTTCAGGGATTGTCTCTCACTCCATTTGGTGATCTTAATCCATATGCCATGAGGTATAATTATGAGGGAGATTCATTGAGCTTTATTTGGGCTCCTGAGAGCGCTCCTAATGATTTAGAGGTTGCTCGAGCCACTGCTGCTTCTGATCTAGATAATATGTTAGTTGTTGGAAACTTTAATGCTGTTATGGATTTTGGAAATAATACCGCAGCCGGTCCAAATCAAGAAGGTTTTGTAATGCGTTTGGCAAATTGTTCGAGGTTAAAAGCAGAAGCTTATTCTTTTAATGGTCAAGTGAATTTTTGTCAAAGTGAAAGCGCTCTTCTTGTGGCGGATACCAATAGTCTTTACTCTTATCAATGGCTTTTTAATGGTGCCTCAATGCCAGGAGAGATATTTTCGAATTTCACAGCTTTAAGTTCTGGATCGTATTCGGTAATAGTCGATAGTGCAGGATGTAAAGATACTAGCAACGTACTCCCAATTTCGGTTTATTCTTTGCCAAACGTTTCACATTCAAATTTGAGTGCAGTTTGTCAAACCGAAGTAGCATTTTCACTTCAAGGTGGAAGTCCATTAGGTGGAGTATACTCTGGTTCTGCCGTTATATCTGGCAGCATATTTGATCCTTCACTTGCTAATTTGGGAACCAATTTGGTTACATATACTTATACCGATGGGAATTCGTGTTCAGATAGTGTGACTAAAACTGTTGTAGTAAATCAAAACCCAACCATCTTCATTAATAATATATCAGCTTGTGAAAATGGTGGGTCAATATCTTTATCTGGAGCTGGATATGGTTTTCCTCAAAACGGAACGCACATTGGACCTGGTGTCATCGGCTCGGTGTTTGATCCTTCTGCAGCTGGTGTTGGGACGCATATTATTTATTATTCTGTTGCGGGTTGCTTGGCTGATGATTCCATCACAGCTATTGTGACAGCGGTCCCATTGGTTAATATTACTCCAATTCCAAAGCAGTGTATTTCAACATTGTTCCTTCCATTAGCTCCTTACGGTTCGCCTTTTGGTGGAACCTTTAGTGGTCCTGGGGTTTCTTTGAATTTTTTCTATCCAGCCATAGCGGGCCCAGGTACCCATCAAATTATTTACTCTGTCATTGCGAGTGGTTGCAACGGATATGATACATTTCAATTAGTTGTAGATCCAATTCTGAATGTTTCGTTTTCCGCTTTCCCAAATCTTTGCGAAGGAGACGCGTCTATCTCTCTTGCTAATTATGCATCGCCAAGTGGAGGAGTGTTTTCAGGAACTGGAATAACTAATGATTCAATTTTTGACCCTGTTTCTGTGGGAACAGGAAGCTATACTATTCAATATTTATATTCAAATACTTGCGGCAGCGACTCAGCTTTAACAGTAATTAGCGTAAATGGCAATCCAACTATATCTGCAGTGTCTTCAGATGTTAGCTGCAATGGTTTAAACAATGGTTCGGCTGTTGCATCATCCTCTTCTGGATTGCCTCCCTATACGTATTCTTGGAGCAATTCCGCTAATGGTCCATCAATAATTGGATTGTCTGTAGGAAATTATTCTGTTACCGTTTCTGATGCCAACGGCTGTTCAGACTCATCGAGTTTTTCAATAGCCGAACCACCAGCATTGTCAGCTGCATTATCATCAACTAATGTCACATGCAACGCTGGTAATGATGGCACAGCTATAGTTATAGTCTCAGGAGGAGTGCCTGCGTACTCTTATTTATGGAGTGATGGACAGACTACTGCTGCTGTAACTGGGCTTTCAGTCGGGACTTACAGTGTTACAATTACGGATGCTAATGGATGCAGTATAGTTGAAACAGTTTTGATAACTGAACCTACACTATTTTCAACCTCAGTTGTTTCTGCAGATGTTGATTGTTTTGGAGGAAATGATGGGTCGGCTTCAGTCTCGGTTTTGGGAGGAACTCCAAGCTATTCTTTTTTGTGGAGCAACGGAAGCACAAATGCAAGCATATCTGGATTAGCTGTTGGAAGTTATTCTGTAACGACAACGGATGGTAATGGTTGTTCTATAATTGACGCATTGACGATTTCAGGACCTGTTTCTCCTTTGGCGGCTTCAGTTAGTGCATCCTTTGATGTTTCTTGTTTCGGTGGCAGTGATGGGTCTGCTGCAGCCTCTGGTTCTGGTGGAACAGCTCCTTATGCTTTCAATTGGAACAATGGTTCAACCAACAATTCAGTCAACGGATTATCTGCAGGAAATTATTCATTAACGCTATCGGATGCGAATGGATGTCAAACATCCCAATCAATTACCATTTCTGAGCCAGCGAGCTCAGTATCAGCGTCTATCGTGAGTTCAACCAATGCCATTTGTGTTGGAAGTAATAATGGAGATGCATCGGTATCAGCATCTGGAGGAACTCCGGGATATTCCTATGCATGGAGCAACGGTGCGAGCACATCTTCTATCATTGGCTTAGTAATCGGTACGTATGAAGTAACAGTGACAGACATCAATGGATGTTTCGATATTACTCAAGTAGATATTATTCCAGCTACAACAGCTGCGGTAGCCAGTATTTCATCTTTTTCTAATGCCACTTGTCTGTCCTCAAATGATGGGTCTGCTCAAGTTTCGGTGGTAGGAGGTACAGCACCTTATACTTATGCTTGGAGTAACCTTGCCAATACAGAGGCCATTTCTGGTTTGTCAATTGGTTCATACACCGTAACTGTGAATAGCAGTAATGGATGTTCGGATACAACATCAATTTCAATAACCAACTCAGATACCATTGGGCCATTGATTCAATCTGCCGATACTTCAATTTATTTAGATGCAAGTGGATCATTTACAATAGACACTGCGTTCATCAATGTGGCTAGTTCTGATAATTGCGGAATTGATACGATGTACCTTAGCAGATATAACTTTGATTGCAGCGACATAGGTGTGCCTCAGCCAGTGATGCTTTATGCTGTTGACGTAAATGGAAACATTGATTCTTCAGCCAATTTTGTGTCAGTGTTTGACACGATCTCTCCAAACGTAGTTGCAAACAATGTTCAGTTGTTTTTAGATTTTTCTGGCTTAGCTTCAATTACTCCGGCTTCTGTTGATGGAGGGTCGTTTGACGCTTGTGGAATCGACTCACTTTACCTCAATCAAATTGATTTCCAATGCAGCGACACGGGTACCAATGTGGTAACACTATTTGCGATTGATATTAATGGAAATATCGGCCAAACTGATTTTACCGTGAGTGTGTTTGATACGATAGCTCCGGTTATTATTACTAATAATCTTACGGTTTTCTTAGATGGAACTGGAAATGTCTCAATATCTGTTGATTCAGCGAATGCAGGAACCTTCGATAATTGCAGTGTTGATAGTATTTGGCTGAGTCAAGAAAGCTTTTATTGTTCACATATTGGGACAAACACGGTGACGTTTAACGCTATAGATATTTCAGGAAATCAGTCCTCAACTCAGATTAATGTTACTGTTCTTGACACCTTTTCTCCAACAGTGTATCCTTTTCAGCTGATAGCTTTAGGGTTAGATGCCAACGGAACAGCTTCTCTATCATCAGCTCAAGCTGACAGTGCTACAGTTGACTGTGATTTAGATTCAATTTGGTTGAGTCAAACAGATTTCACATGCAATGAAATCGGACTTAATAGTGTTTTACTGTATGCCATAGATAGTTCTGGAAATATCGATTCATCATTTTTCTCAGTCTTGATCTTTGATAGTCTAAGTCAATTAGAAATCGTTCAGGACGTTGAGATTTTATGCCAAGGTGATAGTTCGGGAGTTATTTCAGCATTATCTTCCGGAATGAATGGATTATATGAATATTTTTGGAATACGGGCGATACGGCTGCTCAAATCACGAATCTAGGACCAGGAAGTTATTTCGTAACAGCTACATCCGCAGCTGGATGCTCAGTAAATGACTCAATCAGTATATCTGAACCCGAACCATATGCAACTTTGCTAAGCGCTTCCAGTGATTCTGTTTGTGCTGATGACAGTTCAGCATTTATTACAGCGTTGGTAGAAGGTAACACCGCTCCGTACAGTTTTCTATGGAACAACGGGTCTACCAACGATTCATTGATTGGAATTGGTGCGGGTGTCTACTTTGTGAGCATCAGCGATATTAATGGTTGCCAGACATTTGATTCTATCAGTATTACTCTTCTTGATTGCGATACTGCTACTATTGGTATCAAGGAGTCATTTGCGATCAATGAGCTTTCTGTTTTCCCAAATCCAGCTTCAGATAGGCTCAATGTAAATTTTGGAAATTGGAAAATTGATGAAGGCTTAAAAGTCAATCTTTTAAACTCCACGGGCCAATTTGTTAAAGAGTTTGATCAATCGCAGTGGTTTAAAATCGATCAGAGCGAAATCCAATTGGATATAAATGATGTAGCAGTAGGAATTTATTTATTGGATATTGAATCTGATGGACGTTTCATTACAAAGAGGTTTGTCGTTGGTAGATAAGAAATGATCAAATTGGACTCCTTTTGATCTATTGGGTTACCGTAATTTCGCGTCATTGAAAAAAATAGATTATGAGTGTTTCACAACAAATCAATGATGATATAAAGAAAGCGATGCTGGCCAAGGATAAGAAAAGGCTAGAATCTCTTAGGGCTATTAAAAGTGCTATTCTTCTAATTGCAAGTGAAAAGGCTGGCAGTGAAGTGAGCGATGAAGATGCCATCACGGCAATGCAAAAGCTCGTTAAGCAACGTAACGATGCTGCCGCCATTTATCATGAGCAAGACCGCGCTGATATGGCTGAAGATGAAGAATTTCAAGCTTCAGTTATTGGGGAGTACTTACCTGAAATGATGGGTGAAGATGAAATTAGAAAATTGGTTGTTGAAAAAATTGCAGCTTCAGGAGCTTCTGGCCCGCAGGATATGGGAAAGGTTATGGGGCCATTATCAGGTCAATTGAAAGGAAAGGCTGATGGTAAGATTATATCGCAATTGGTGAAAGAAGAGTTAGGGAAACTCTAATAAGAAATTTATACAAAAGAAAAGCGCCTGCATCAATTGATACAGGCGCTTTTTTATAGTCATTGGAGAGGGTTGATTTACATCATTCCACCCATTCCGCCCATTCCACCTGCAGGCATAGCTGGACCATTTTCTTCTGGCTCATCAGCTAATACACACTCAGTAGTCAATAATAGACCAGCAATTGATGCTGCATTCTCTAAAGACACACGGGAAACTTTTGTTGGGTCAATTACTCCGGCTTCGTACAAATTTTCGTAGATGCTTGTTGCAGCATTGTATCCGAAATCTCCTTTGCCTTCAATAACACGTTGAACAACAATTGATCCTTCATCGCCTGCATTCGCAACAATTTGACGAAGCGGCTCTTCAAGAGCTCTGCGTACAATTGCAATACCTGTAGTTTGGTCAGGATTATCTCCTTCAAGGTTGTTAAGCGCTTCAATAGAGCGAATGAATGATACACCACCGCCAGGTACAATACCTTCCTCTACAGCAGCTCTAGTAGCATGAAGCGCATCGTCTACACGATCTTTCTTCTCCTTCATTTCCATTTCAGTCGCAGCGCCTATATAAAGGACAGCTACACCACCTGCTAACTTAGCTAAACGTTCTTGAAGTTTCTCACGATCATAATCGCTAGTAGTAGACTCCATTTGAGATTTGATTTGACCAATTCTCGCTTTGATGTCTTCTTTCTTTCCAGCGCCATTAATAACAGTAGTGTTATCCTTGTCGATGTCAATTTTTTCAGCCTCACCTAAGAATGTCATGTCAGCATTTTCAAGGCTGAAACCTCTCTCTTCACTGATCACTTGGCCTCCAGTTAGGATAGCGATGTCTTCAAGCATTGCCTTTCTTCTGTCTCCAAATCCTGGAGCCTTAACAGCAGCTACTTTCAATCCACCTCTTAACTTGTTTACTACTAATCCTGAAAGAGCCGTTCCTTCAACATCTTCTGCGATAATCAAAAGCGGTCTCCCGCTTTGAGCAACTTTTTCCAAAATTGGAACGATGTCTTGAAGGTTTGAAATTTTCTTGTCGTGAATTAGAATGTATGGATTCTCTAATTCAGCAACCATCTTATCCGTGTCAGTAACGAAGTATGGAGAAAGGTATCCTCTATCAAACTGCATTCCTTCCACCAAATCAACTGTCGTTTCAGTTCCTTTAGCTTCTTCAACAGTGATAACACCCTCTTTACCTACTTTCTTCATTGCTTCCGCAATCAACTTGCCTATAGTAGCATCATTGTTTGCTGAAATAGTTCCTACTTGCTCAACTTTAGCGTAATCGTCACCAACTACTTGAGAAAGTTTTGCCAGGTGCTCCGTCACAGCGCGAACTGCTTTGTCAATACCTCTCTTAAGATCCATTGGATTCGCTCCAGCAGTTACGTTTTTTAAACCTGCCGTTACGATTGCTTGCGCAAGCACTGTAGCAGTAGTTGTTCCGTCACCTGCTACATCAGCAGTTTTAGAAGCAACTTCTTTTACCATTTGTGCTCCCATGTTTTCAAGAGCGTCTTTCAATTCAATCTCTTTAGCAACACTTACACCATCTTTTGTGATGATCGGAGCGCCAAATTTGCGATCGATAACAACGTTTCTTCCTTTAGGACCTAAGGTCACTTTTACAGCATTTGCTAAAGCGTCAACTCCTCTCTTAAGGCCGTCTCTCGCTTCAGTATCAAAAAATATGTCTTTAGCCATTTTTGAGTTTTTTGAATATTAATAATCAGTTTTTTAACTTAAGCTTCCTAGAATGTCGGATGTTTTCATAATCAAATAGTCCTTTCCTTCGATGCTTAACTCTGTTCCAGAGTATTTTCCATAGAACACCGCGTCACCAACGTTTAGGGTGATTGGCTCATCTTTTTTACCAGGACCAACCGCAACTACAGTTCCTCTTTGAGGTTTTTCTTTTGCAGTGTCAGGAATAATAATTCCCCCTGCAGTCTTCTCTTCTGCTCGAGCAGCTTCAACAAGCACTCGATCTTCGTTTGGTTTAAAATTCACTTCTGCCATTTTTAGAATGTTTGATAATATGTAGGCTGTTAGTCATTTATTATGCCAATGACTATTTTGGGAATGTTTTGTCAGTTAGTGGCAAAAAAAATGTCAGCCTGCAAGTGACAAGCTGACATTAAGTCGTTTATGTTGTGCTTACTGCACCAACTATTCTGGCAAAGGAACGGTGTTTTCATCCAATCCTTGAACAGGAGCAATAGCTTCTTGATCAATCACACTTTCAAGTTGGCTGGAAGCATCTTCAACAGTCTCGCCACCTATGAAGGCTGTAGAAACTAAACAAAGTACAAGCAGTGAAACCGCCAATATCCAAGTACCTTTTTCTAAAAAGTCAGTTGTTCTCTGCACACCAGCAATTTGGTTGGTTGAAGAAAAACCTGATGCTAATCCGCCACCTTTAGAGTTTTGGATCAATACAATACCCATCAACAATAAGCTAACAAGTAATATGAGGATAGAAATGATGACCATGATTTATTATCTTTTTTTCTCTGATTTCAATTTTTCAATAAGGGCGGCAAAATAACTGCTTTTTTCAGGATGCAGCAAACTGAGTTTATTATAAGTCGAAATTGCCTTGTTAATGTTGCCCTGAGCCGCGTAAATAGTGGCTAATGTTTCACTTACAACCGAATCATTATCCTGCAAACTGGCTTTAGCTGCCTTGCTCGGAGAGAAGAATTCAGCGCGTTTTGGCACTAAACTATCTTCCTTTTGAATAAAATTATCAATGATTGAAATGACTTTTTTCTTTTCGTTTGCGTTCCGGGGGAAAATAGTTTGCTCTGGATTTTTTGCTGATTTGCTAATTGTAGAGCTATTGTCTTCATCCGACAAAAAGTCCATCCAATGAGAAAAACTCTGTTTTGAGGGCGTTTCTGGTTTAGAACTAGTATCTATTGGTTTGTCAACTGGTTTCTCTGGATGAACCTTTAGGTCTCCCTCTTTTATAATTTCATCTTCAAGATTTTCTTCTAAGAGGTCAATTGCCGCTCCAGCAATTAATGCTTCGGTAATAAATTGATTTAGAAACGGATCTTTTTCTTCTTTAGTTTCTTTGATGGGCGTTTTGGTCTCATCGCCAGTTAGATCAACTTGGCTCTTCTTCTCAGCCGTTATTTCAATTCCGCTTTCTTGGATGTTAATGGTTGCCGACTCACTGTCTTCAGCTGTATTAGTTTCAATCGGTGAAGTGGCTTTTTCACTAAAAAGAAAATCATGCAGATGCTTTCGGTCATTTGTAAGCACAGCTGTTTTGCGAATATGTGACTCAAACCGAATGTCATCATTGATTGAATAAGCCTTGGCAAGCAAAATTGCCATGGTAGAAGAGTAGGGATGCTCATTGAATGAATTCACCAAACTTTCTAAGCTTTCATTGCTCAATCTCTCTCCAACTAATATTTCTTCTATCGCACTTTGCATCACCAATTACCAAGAGATTTATTGAAAATATCTTGAGCTAACTTTTCGTTAATCTCATCTATCAACTGAGTTTCTTGATCAGCTAAGGTTTGCTGAGAACTAAACTGGGCAAAGTTTGAAAACGATTGTTCATAGCTGTTTTCTTCATTTTTCGTATCGGTATAGCGAACCTTAACTGTAACTGTCAATCTGCTTAAAGATGAAACATCATTGCCAGTGACAGCTTCATCAGTTTGTCTGTAGCTCGTGATATCACCTTCAATAATTATATCGCCATTGTTTTTCACCAAAGTCAAACTGGTTTGTCTTAAAAAGATGTCCTTCAAAGATTCTGAAAAGGTTTGACTCAATGACGGAGGTGCTAGTGGTGCTTGATAGGAGGGAAAGGTTGCGATAGAAATGGTTTTGGTTTCAGGCGACACACTGGCTCCTGTAAATGAATAACTCACTTTACAGCCAACTGCAAGAAGCAGCGCTGAAAACAGCACGAAAGAGATGAGTTTAGTTGAGCTCATATTCCTTGATTTTTCTATAGAGAGTGCGCTCCGAAATACCCAATTCTTGCGCGGCATTCTTTCTTCTACCGCGATGCTTTTCCAATGCTTTTTTGATTAATTCCTTTTCTTTTTCCTCTATGCTAAGAGATTCTTCCACTACTTCAGGATCGTAAATTGAATCATCTTGATGATAAACAGGCTCGGCCCTAGAAATCTCATAGTCAAAAGAATCTTTACCCGCAGTTTGTGCTGAGTCATTTGAAGGCTTGATGACTGGATAAAGCCTTTTATATGCGTCCTCATCAAAAGAATCATCATCATTTCTGATCATTCCCGAAACCAATTTTTTAAGATCATGAACCTCGTTTCTCATTTCGAAGATGATTTTGAAGAGGATTTCTCGCTCAGACATGTCTGATTGATTCTCTTTTTCAATGATCATTGGTAACTTGCTCGTTTGCGAATCGGGCAAATATGGCGCCAACTTAGGGCCATTGATATCTCTTTCAGTTTCAATTACGGAAACTTGCTCGGTAATATTTTTGAGTTGTCGAATATTACCGGGCCATCTGTAACTTTCCAGCATTGCAACGGCATCTGGTGACAATCGAACAGGTGGCATTCTATATTTTTCCCCAAAATCTGCTGCGAACTTTCTAAACAAAAGATGCACATCTTCTTTACGTTCTCGCAGGGATGGAAGATGAATCGGAACAGTATTTAAGCGGTAATAAAGATCTTCTCTGAACTTACCTTTTTTAATGGCTTCCAGTATATTGATATTGGTTGCGGCAACAATTCTAACATCAGTTTTCTGAGCTTTACTAGATCCAACCTTTAAAAATTCACCGCTTTCAAGAACCCGTAATAATCGCACTTGCGTAGAAACAGGCAATTCAGCCACCTCATCCAAAAAAATTGTTCCGCCATCAGCCACTTCAAAGTAACCTTTCCGCGTTTCATGGGCACCTGTGAATGATCCTTTTTCGTGACCAAAAAGCTCTGAATCAATCGTTCCCTCTGGAATTGCTCCGCAGTTCACGGCAATATAGCCATTGTGCTTTCTCGTAGAGTTGTGATGAATAATTTGAGGCATGCGCTCTTTACCAACTCCACTTTCTCCTGTTATAAGAACGGAGAGATCCGTTGGAGCCACACGAAGTGCAGTTTCGATAGCACGATCTAAAATAGGACTGATGCCTATTATTCCAAATCTTTGTTTTGCTTGTTGAATAGTCATGTTTATTCTACAATTTCCCCTTTTAATGTAGCAGCGGTGCATTCCGTGATTTTCACGTTTGCATAGTCACCTGACTTTAGGTTGCCTGCTGGGAAAACGCACATCACGTTTTGAGTGTTTCTTCCACAGAGGTGTTCTTTACTTCGCTTTGAATGTCCTTCAACAAGAACCTTAAAAGTTTTTCCTACAGCTTTTTTATTGCTCTCAAGAGAATGTTGCATTTGAAGATCGATAATTTCGTTCAACCTTCTTTTCTTCACCTCTAAAGGAACATCGTCTTCATATTTTCTCTCAGCAAGAGTTTTAGGACGTTCGGAGTAATAAAACATGTAGGCAAAGTCATACTTAACCGCTTGCATTAAACTTAGTGTTTCTTGATGCTGTTCTTCGGTTTCTCCACAAAATCCAGCAATCACATCGGTCGAAATTCCGCTATCTGGCATAATGCGCTTGATAGCGTCAATACGATTGAAATACCATTCTCTCGAATAGCCGCGATTCATTCTTTTGAGAACCTCACTATTACCCGATTGAACAGGAAGGTGAATGTACTCGCATATATTCTCATGCTTTGCCATGGCATAAAGCACATCGTCAGTCATATCTTTTGGATGCGATGTTGAAAAGCGGATTCGTAAACCTGGATTCACTAAAGCTACTTTCTCTAAAAGCTGAGCGAAGTTTACGGTTTCTTCATCAAGGTTAATAACTTCACCTTTTTTGGATAAGTTCCATCGGTAGCTGTCTACGTTCTGTCCCAAAAGAGTGACTTCTCTGTAACCTCTATCAAACAAGTCTCCAGCTTCAGCTACTATGCTTTTCGGATCTCTGCTTCTTTCTCTACCTCTCGTGAAAGGAACAACACAGAAACTGCACATATTGTCACATCCACGCATAATAGAAATAAATGCACTCACACCGTTTGAGTCTAATCTGACAGGTGTTATTTCAGCGTAGGTCTCTTCCCTTGAAAGAAGCACGTTCACTGCTTTTTGACCTGACTCTACTTCAGATACAAGTCCAGGTAATTCTCGGTATGCATCAGGTCCAGCTACAAGGTCAACGAGCTTTTCTTCCTCTAAAAGCTCTGACTTCAATCTCTCGGCCATGCAACCTAGGATTCCAATGACCTTTTCAGGATTATCTTTTTTAATTTTTTGAAACTGCTTTAAACGATTTCTTACCCGTTGTTCAGCATTGTCTCGTATAGAACATGTATTGATTAAAACAACGTCAGCCTCATCAGCATTTTTAGTTGTTTCATAACCTGCTTTCCCCATTATGGAGGCTACAATTTCACTGTCCGAAAAATTCATTTGACAGCCATAGCTCTCCAAATAAAGCTTCTTGCCATTCAAGAAATTAATCTCTTGCTCAGTGATCACTGCTTCACCTTGACGTTCTTCTTCTAACAATTTATCTTCCATTTGGCCTTAAATATAAGAGGGTGTCAAAGGTATGGAATAGGGTCGTCTGCAAAAATGTCAGGTGATGATTTGTGCATTTATTATTGACATCAAAAACAAGGTTTCGTGCAGACCACATTATTTTGCGTTTTATTTGCAGTCATTGAAAAGCGCTGTTGATTATGAATTTGGTGATAGTAGAGTCTCCTGCAAAGGCAAAAACAATTGAAGGTTATCTTGGAAAAGATTACATTGTTAAATCTAGTTACGGTCACGTCCGAGACCTTCCAACGAAAGGGCTTTCGGTTGATTTAGAGAATCATTTTAAGCCGGACTATGTGGTAATGCCTGATAAGAAAAAGGTCATTACTGAACTTAAAAAACTAAGTAAGGACGCTGATATTGTCTGGTTAGCAACGGATGAGGATCGCGAAGGAGAAGCTATAAGTTGGCACTTATTTGAAGCACTTGGGTTGAAAGAAAACAAGACCAAACGAATTGTTTTTCATGAAATTACTAAGCCAGCTATTCTCAAAGCAATTGAAAATCCAAGAACAATTGACAAGAATTTAGTGGATGCTCAGCAGGCTAGAAGAGTTCTTGACAGAATTGTTGGTTTTGAGTTAAGCCCTGTTCTTTGGAAAAAGGTGAAGCCATCTCTTTCTGCGGGACGAGTGCAGAGTGTTACTGTCAGGCTCATTGTTGAGCGTGAAAAGGAAATTGGTGCTTTTAATGCGGAGCCTTACTACAGAGTTAAGGCTGTCTTCGAGGCTGAGGGTAAAAGCTTTTCAGCGGATTTGAATAAGCGATTGAAATCTGATGAAGAAGTAAATGCATTTCTAAAAACGTGCTCAGGCGCTGAATTTTCAGTCGAGTCCGTTGATAAAAAGCCAGGTAAGAAAACTCCTTCTGCTCCATTTACTACATCAACGCTTCAACAAGAAGCCGCAAGAAAGTTGGGTAATTCTGTTGCTCAAACCATGAGACTGGCTCAAAGCTTATATGAAGCTGGTAAGATTACTTACATGAGAACGGACAGTGTGAACTTGAGTGGCACAGCAATAGAAGGAGCCACAGCTGAAATTTTAGGACAGTATGGAGAAGATTATCTGAATCCGAGAAAGTATGCTACCAAAACAGCTAATGCTCAAGAAGCACACGAGGCAATTCGTCCTACGTACTTCAATGAAAAAATTGGTTCATCTGATCCACGTGAACAAAAGCTCTATGAGTTGATTTGGAAGCGAGCAATTGCCTCCCAAATGAGTGATGCCAAATTGATGCGAACCACTATTAAAATTGGCGCGGCCGGATTAACTGAAAAATTTGAAGTAAAAGGAGAAATCATCACTTTCGAAGGATTCTTGAAAGTTTACCTCGAAGGCACGGATGATGAACAAGACGAAGAAAGTAATGACAATCTTCCGAATGTTGCTGAAGGTGATCAACTGAATCAAATAGGTTTAGAAGCGACACAGAAGTTTACTCAGCATCCTCCGCGATATAGTGAGGCAAGTTTGGTAAAGAAACTTGAAGAGCTTGGGATCGGAAGACCGTCAACTTACGCTCCAACAATCAGTACGGTTCAAAAAAGAGGATACGTAGTGAAGGAAGATAGAGATGGTCAATCGAGAGATTACAAAGTATTCTCTCTAGATGGCTCCGATGTCAAACAAGAAACTAAAACGGAAAATACAGGTGTTGAGCGTAATAAATTATTTCCAACGGACATTGGAGTGGTTGTTAATGATTTTTTGCAGGAACATTTTAGTTCAATCCTCGATTATCACTTCACAGCTTCTGTGGAAGAAGAATTTGATCATATATCTCGAGGTGAGTTGGTTTGGACCAACATGCTTGCGAAGTTCTACAAACCTTTCCATGATACGGTGGAGGATACATTGGAGAATTCAGAGCGAGCCACGGGCGAAAGAATTTTAGGAACGGATCCAAAAACGGGTAAACCAGTCGTTGCACGTTTGGGTAGATACGGACCAATGGTGCAGATTGGTGATGTTTCTGATGAGGAAAAACCGCAGTTTGCGAAGCTTAGAGAAGGACAAAGTATTCAGACTATAAACTATGAAGAGGCCATGGAGTTGTTCAAGCTTCCTCGAAATCTGGGTGAATGGGAAGGAAACGAAGTCATTGCCTCTGCTGGACGTTTCGGGCCTTTCGTGCGATATGATGGAGGTTTTTATAATCTGGGAGATTTAGATCCATTGGAGGTTACAATGGATCAGGCAATTGAGGTGATTAAAAAGAAAAAAGAAGAAGCATTAAAAGCTATCATCCACGTTTTCGATCACGACCCAGAAATTAAAATATTGAAAGGACGCTACGGTCCCTATATGGCAGTTGGTAAGGATAATTACAAGCTTCCAAAGACCGAGGATCCTGAGGCTTTGACCTTGGAAAAATGCTTGGAAATCATGAATACCTCAAGTCCGACCAACAAAGGAAAAAAGAGAAAGACTTCTAAAAAGTAGTTTTATGGAGATTGCCAGTTACTTTGAAAGTTTAGCTGAATTTGAATCTGAAGGAACATCGCTTTCTTCTCAAATAATCATGTATTCTGATTCTGTAGAAGTCAAAGACTTTGATCTTGCTATTATCTATGTGCCAGAAAATCGTTGGGTTGATCATGGTACAAGTGATGTAAATGAAATATTTAATCAGATCAATATTTCACTTGGAAAGCTTTATGTCCATGATTTTGAGCCAAAGATTTTAAACCTTGGTATTTTTAAAATTGGCAGTAAAATATCTGATACTGAGGCAGGACTTTCCGACCTTATTCAGTATTTAGTGAGACAAAAGATTGTTCCTATCATAATTGGTGGTGGAAGAAATCTTACATACACCGCTTATAAGGCATTTGAAAAAGAGGAACAGATCGTCAATCTTACTTCTATTGATAATTATCTCAACCTTGACGAGGACAGTACCTTTAACTATGTTGGCAGGATAATTAAAGAACAACCTAATTATTTGTTCAACTATTCTAACATAGGTTTTCAAACTTATTTTGTATCACCCGAGGAAATAGAATTAGCCGATGAACTCTTTTTTGACTTTTTTAGACTGGGGTCTGTTAGAGGAGATGTTCAAAGTGTCGAACCTGTTATTCGCAGTGCAGAAATTATTTCGTGTTCACTAGAGGTTTTAAAGTCTAGCGACTTTAGAAGTTCTATGAATCCTCAGCCTAATGGTTTTTATGCCGAAGAAGTGTGCCAAATGATCCGTTATGCTGGCTTAGCGGAAAAAAATAGAGTCGTTATTATCACCGATCTAAACCTTTCTAAGGTTTATCAGAGTGATGTTACTTTAATTGCCGAGATGATTTGGTGTCATGTGGATGGCTTTTACAGCAGGAAGTCGGAAATTCCTTCAGGAAATAAAGACGGATTTTTAAAGTACCGCGTACCCCTTCGGAATGATGAGTTTCAATTGGTTTTTTATAAGAGTGTTTTTACTGATCGTTGGTGGATGGAAGTGCCTGTGCCTCCGCAATTTGCGAACAAGTATCGCAAGCACCATTTGATTCCCTGTGGATACGATGATTATTTGATCGCAACAAGGGACGACCTGCCAGAAAGATGGTGGAAGGCCTATAAAAAGATGCTTTAAATATTAATTGGTCGAGTTTGTTCTCCCATTGAGCTTGAAAAACACCTACGTTCGTGGAAATTTCTTGACTCGATTTGAAATTTAAGTAATTTAGCAAGTCTGAACAATTAGATCTACTGTCCTATTTATGAAATTAAAAGTTGGAGTAATTTCTTTACTATTTGTGTTGTCGTTGGTCTTCAAGGCTGATGCACAGCAAGATCCGCAGTTCAGTCAGAACATGCATAATAAGCTGTTTTTTAATCCAGCTTATGCAGGTATGAATGATGGGATTTGTGTTTATACCATTGCTCGTCAGCAGTGGGTTGGCTTTGAAGGTCGTCCAGAAACATATTTGTTGGGCGCCCACGGTACATTCGTTATTCCTGGGATCAATCTGAGAAGTGGTGGTGGTCTTGTAATTACTGGAGATGCTTTAGGTCAAATGCACTTTACTTCTATCAAAGGTTCTTATAGTGCTCATATTCCTTTAAATATTACCGGAAGTGATCCAGGTCATTTAGGAATAGGCATAAGCGCAGGATGGCTTCAGTTTGGGTTGGGAAATAATTGGAGAAGTACGAATCCATACTATTCAGATCCCGCAATTCCCGATGAGGGTTTTCAATCTAGTAAACTTGATTTGGACTTAGGGCTTTATTACAAAACCAATAGAATGTTTATTGGAGCATCTTTGACTCACTTGACCGGTGCTACTTTTAACGCTGAGGGCGAGGGTTTAGGAGGAGGATTTGGAACCAACCCAGATGTTGTTAATTACAATACTAGTTTCTCGATGAAATCGCATTTGTTCGTAATGGGAGGGTATGATTTTCCATTACCAAATCCATTATTTGTTTTGAAGCCTTCAATTTTCGTGAAGTCTGACCTTGTTTCGGCTCAGGTGGATGTGAATGCACTCGTTGAATACAATAATTTCATCTGGGGAGGGTTAACATATAGATACGTTGATGCAGTTGTATTGATGGCTGGAGTAAATTGGGAGCCCGGAACAATTCCTGGAACCCTGAGAACAGGCTACGCGTATGACGTGACAACAAACAAGTTAGCTTCAGGTAGCAATGGTTCTCATGAAATCTTTGTCCAATATTGTTTGAAGCTAAAACAGAAATCCCCTGTTTCAAGACATAAGAGCGTAAGATTCTTATAGTAAATAGATTACTTTTGTAACTTTTCCAAAAAGCATCCCTAAAAAGATATTAACTAATAAAGGAGATAAAATGAAAAACTCGCTCAAATACGCAATGGTAGTGCTAGCAGCATTGCCGATTTTCCTGAGCAGTTGCGGCAGCTCTGGGAATGGACAGCTGATAGGCGTTCAAAATAGGATTGCATGGTATCAGCCAGATCCATACGGCATGCTCTATCTTCCTATGGGCTCATATAATATGGGACCAAGCGATCAGGATGTTCCATATGCTTCTACAGCAAAATCGAAAACAGTTTCTGTTCAGGCATTTTACATGGATGAAACTGAAATCACAAATAACGAATACCGTCAATTTGTGTTTTGGGTAAGAGACAGTATTGCTAGAAGAATACTTGGTGAAGAGATTGATGAAGAAGAGTATCTTTTTACTATAAACTCATATGATGAGGATATAGACCCGCCTCATATTAATTGGAATTCTAGAATTGATTGGGCGGATCCAGACCAGAGGGAGGCTCTTGAAGTGATGTATTATCCTGAATTTGAACGTTTCAGAGGTAGAAGAGAGATTGACTCTAGAAAATTGGATTATGAATATTTCTGGATTGATTACCGTGATGCGGCAAGAAAGGGTGGTCCTGGAGCGCCATTGAGACAGCGAGGTATGACAGATCGTTCGATCTTTATTAAGCGTGATGTTATTAATGTTTATCCTGATACTTTATGTTGGGTGCATGATTTTACCTACTCGTTTAATGAGCCCATGACCAAGATGTACTTTAGTCATCCAGCATATGATGATTATCCGGTTGTTGGAGTTACTTGGAAACAAGCAAGAGCTTTTGGAATTTGGAGAACTGAATTATTAAATGGCTTCCTAAGAGAGATTGGTGGCGGAGTAGTTCAAGATTTTAGACTTCCAACGGAATCTGAATGGGAGTATGCTGCTCGAGGTGGACTGGATTTGGATCCTTATCCATGGGGTGGTCCTTACATTCGAAATACAAGAGGTTGTTTTCTAGCTAATTTCAAGCCTATGAGAGGTAATTATGTAGATGACGGTGGATTCCATACGGTGCCTGTTACATCATACTCGCCTAACGATTATGGTTTGTATTGCATGTCCGGGAATGTTGCTGAATGGACGAGTAATGCCTTCGATGAGTCATCATTTGACTTTGCGCATGACTTGAACATGGACTATGTATATGAGGCTAAGGACGATGATCCACCCGTTCTAAAGAGAAAAGTTCTAAGAGGTGGAAGTTGGAAGGATATTGGTTACTACCTCCAAACAGGAACAAGAACTTATGAATATCAGGATACTGCGAAGAGCTATATCGGTTTTAGAAACGTAATGACATTCCTTGGCCGAGCCAAAGGAGATGATATATAACCTTAATAATTTTAACTTAATCATTAATACCTAATAAATTCAATTATGTCTCAAGAAGTTAAAGGATTCAGACCCGGAAGTAAAAGTTGGAAGGACTTCATGGCTAAGCTTTATGGAATAGGAGCAGCCGTAGTAATCGTGGGAGCTCTTTTTAAAATTATGCACTGGCCATTTTCAGGTCCGTTATTAGTTGTAGGTCTGTCTACAGAAGCGGTTATATTTTTCTTCTCAGCGTTTGAACCAATGCATGAAGAGCCAAAATGGGAGTTAGTTTACCCAGAATTAGCTGTTCATTCTGATGAGCATGAAGATGAAGATCACGAGGCAATTGAAGAGTCTTCAGACAGGGATTCTAAGGAAGAGTTACCTATCACTGAGCAATTGGATAATATGCTCGAAGAAGCAAAAATTGGTCCAGAGCTTATTGAAAGTCTAGGTGTAGGTCTTCGCTCTCTCTCTGATAATGCAGGTAAGTTGAGTAACATGTCTGATGCGTCTGTTGCTACGTCTGAATATGTTGATAGCGTTAGAAGTGCTGCTTCTAGTGTAACTGCTCTTTCTCAGACATACTCAAAAGCGTCTGAGAGTTTAGCTAGTATCAGCATGTCTTCTGGTGATGGCAATGATTATGCGGATAGTTTAAGGTCAGTTACTTCTAAGCTTCAAGAGCTAGGTGGTGTATATGATGCACAACTTCAAGGAAGTAAAGAACAAATGGAGTCGACTAATCAATTCTACAATGGTATTACAGAATTGATGTCTAACCTGCAGTCTTCTGTTGAGGATACAAAGCGATACAAAGAGAGTATATCTGAGCTTTCAAATAATTTAACTGCCCTGAATAGAGTGTATGGAAATATGCTTGCTGCCATGAATGTTGGAGGTTCAAACAACAACGGATAATCCGTTTATCAAATTTCTAGAACGAAAAAAGTATAAGCAACTATGAGTGGTGGAAAAGAAACCCCGAGGCAGAAGATGATTGGTATGATGTATTTAGTACTCACAGCTCTTCTGGCGATGAACGTATCAAAGGATATTCTTAATGCATTTGTAATCATTAATGAAGGTTTGCAGGTTACGAATGAAAACTTCATGGCGAAGAATGAGTTCACTTATGCGCAATTTGAAAAAGCTAAAGCGAATGACCCAGCGAAGGTTGCGGAGTTCTACAATAAGGCTTTTAGAGCAAAAGGATTATCCGATGAGATTTATCTCCATATCGAAGAATTAAAAAAGTATCTCATAGCTGTTACAGCAGGAAATTCATCTATTGAAGAGGTGGAGGATGATTCTCTTTTTAATTTAAGAAATGTTGATTCCAAGGATAACTATGATATACCAACTCTTTGGTTAGTGGGTTCAGACCCTCATGCACCAAAGGAAGGCGAATGGTCAGCTTTAGAATTAAAAAGTAAAATTGAGAATTTCAAATCTGAATTGCTTTATCTTTTTAATGACGAAGAAGAGAAAAATGCTTTGGCATTGGGCTTGGCAACAGAGGGTGATTTTGGAAAAGAAGATGGAGTGCCTCAAACATGGGTTACTGCAAATTTCTACCACCTTCCTTTGGCTGCAGTTGTGACGAATCTGACTAAAATGCAGGCAGATATTAGAAATGCAGAGGCGGATATTATTAAAGCCTTGTATCGAAATATTAGTGCAGATGACTTCAAATTCGATACGCTTGCCGCAAAGGTTATCCCTCGATCTACATATGTAATTCAAGGGGATAGCTTCGTAGCTGACGTAATTGTTGCTGCTTTTAGCACGACACAGCCTCCGCGAATGAGGTTGGCTAGTGAGTTCAACGACACGAATGATTTGCCCATTTATGACAGTTTTGATAACTTGGATAGTTCTAACATAACTGTTGTAAATGGTGCTGCTAGGTACGCAGTGGCAGCCTCTTCAGAAGGGGTTAAAGAATGGGGAGGAGTTATACAGATCAAAGGCCCAGATGGGACTTATAGATCTTATAAGATCCCTAGGCAATCTTACACGGTTGCAAAACCAGCCTTGGTTGTTTCACCTACAGCGATGAATGTATTTTATCGAGGTCTTGAGAATCCTGTAGAAGTTTCAGTTCCAGGAGTTCCTACTGATAAGCTGGAGATTTCGATCTCAAACGCTGGTAAGAGTGGCTCCAATGGAAACTTTATGGTGAAGCCAGGAAAAGGTCAGACATGTGAAGTTTCAGTGAGTGCTGAAATCAATGGGAAGAAGCAGAATTTTGGTAAAAAGGAGTTCCGTGTAAAGAATGTCCCAGATCCAAAGCCATATTTTGGTGGGGCGACTATAGGTACTGATAATATAAAGTTTAAGGATTTCTTAGCGGCCCCAGGAGTTATAGCTAAAATGGAGAATTTTGAATTTGATTTAAGGTTTGAAATTGTTAGTTATGTTGTCTCCGCAACAATTAAAGGAAAAATTGTTGAAAGTGAATGTAAAGGTCCTTATTTGTCATCGGATGCTAAGAAAATTAGAGCTGCGATGAAGTCTGGACAAAAGATTTACCTTGAGAAGATTAAGGCACGTGGGCCAGATGGTACTCAAAGAGACCTTGGTACACTTTCCTTAAAAGTGATATAAGCTTAAAATTTAAGTTATGAAAAGATTGATTTTTTCTTTAGTTGCCTTTTCGGCTATACTGTTTTCATCAAACGTTGTTTCGGCACAGGATGTTCTTGACGGCATCTATAGACCCGAGCACACGCTTGAAAGAAAAGTTATTTCTTACGCCCCGTTGAGAGAAGCAGATATAATGTGGCTGCAGCGCGTGTGGCGTAGGGTTGATTTGCGTGAAAAGATCAATCATCCAATGTATTTTCCAGAGAAGCCTGCTCAAGGCAGGAAATCACTTTTTGATGTGATTAAAGATGCTATTCTTAATGATGGCACCTTAACGGCATACGATCCAGGAGCACTAGGGGATGACGATATGTTTACCAAGAGGATGACAACTGACGAAGTTCGAAATCTCTTATCAAGCAAAGACACTAGTTACACTGAAAATTTGATGACCGGAGAAATGGAGCCTATCATCGTGAATATTGATGTTAAAAGTACTGATGTAAAGTGGTATGAAATCAAAGAAGAGTGGTTCTTTGATCGCCAAAGATCGGTAATGGATGTAAGAATTATTGGTATTTGTCCTATGAAAGCCAAGCAGGATGAAGCTGGTGATTATCGTGGTTTACAGCCATTGTTTTGGATTTATTATCCTGAGGCCAGATATGTTTTTGTTAAGTCTGAAGTATTCAATAGGGGGAATGACGTAGAAAGAAGAACCTATGAGGATATCTTTTGGAAAAGACAGTTTGGTAGCTTTATTATCAAGACGTCTAACGTTTATGATCGAGGTATTGGGCAGTTCAAAACGGGTTTAAATGCTCTTATAGAAGCAGAAGCTATTAAGTCTAAGATTACCAATATGGAACATGACCTGTGGAGTTATTAAGACTTAAAGATTGAAATTTGAAAAGGGGCCTTTGCCCCTTTTTTTATGCGTCAAATTTGACTTTATTATTTATTCCAATTGCTTTTTTGCAAATGCTTTGAACAAAAGATTGCATAATCTGCGAATATTTTAAAAGATGCAATTAAAAGGAGAAGATGAACTTGACTGGGGAAGAATTAGCGGCTTTCGTATTGAGCCTTGTAATAGGCTTGATATTCACCAGATTTAATGTTTTCTACCCACTCTGAGTTGCTTAAATACCATTTGATAGTCTTAATAAGACCTTCTTCAAACCTTGTTTTTGGAGACCATCCTAATTCGTGTTTGATTTTAGAGCAATCAATAGCATAGCGAAAGTCATGGCCTGCTCTGTCTTTAACGTAAGAAATGAGTTCTTCATTCTCACCAGACTCTCTGTTTAGTACGGAATCCATTTCGGTACAAAGCAACTTGATCAAATTGATGTTACTCCATTCATTTTCACCACCAATGTTGTATGTTTCTTGGTTTTCACCATTGTGATAGATAAGATCAATAGCTTCCGCGTGATCTTCAACGTAAAGCCAGTCCCTTACATTTTCACCTTTTCCATACACAGGAAGATCCTTTTTAGCAACAATGTTGCTGATGAATAATGGGATTAATTTTTCAGGAAATTGATTTGGACCATAATTATTACTGCAGTTCGATATGACAATTGGAAGTCCATAGGTATGTCCAAACGCTCTAACAAGATGGTCGGAGCTTGCTTTGGATGCTGAGTAAGGGCTTTTAGGATCATATGGAGTGCTTTCTAAGAAAAAACCTTCATCGCCTAGAGAACCATAAACTTCGTCCGTAGAGACATGGTAAAATCGTTTATCCGTGAAATCATTTCTCCAAAAGGCCACTGCACAGTTAAGAAGGTTTGCCGTGCCAACTATATTCGTTTGAATGAAGGCAAGAGGGTCTGAAATCGAACGATCAACATGTGATTCTGCAGCCAAGTGGATAATGCCATTGACATTATATTTCGCAAAAACGTTAGAAATACCTTCTTGATCGCAGATGTCAACTTTTTCAAAGACGTAGTTTGCTTTCTGATCGATGTCAACTAAGTTTTCAAGATTACCTGCGTAGGTCAAAACGTCAACGTTGATGATTTGGTAATTCGGATAGTTCAAGACAAGTTTTCTCACTACATGAGATCCTATAAATCCTGCTCCTCCAGTTACAACTATTCTTTTTTCAAAGCTCATTTCCCGGCCGTCTTATAAACTCCAATAATGAAGGGACTTTACTTTTGATTTAAAAACTCCTTTTACATCAACAAAGATTCCATTTTCATCAGCCATAAGGTTTTTGAAATCTACTTCTTCCATTTTCATGTAATCATCATGGTTAACGGCCACTATGATAGCATCATACGTTTTAGCTGTGATATCAGATAAGCTAAAACCATATTCGTGCTTAAGTTCATCACTATCGGCATGCGGATCGGCAACAGCCACATCTACCATAAAGGAGCGCAATTCTTTAACCACATCAGCAACCTTGGAGTTTCTAATATCACTTACATTCTCTTTGAATGTCGCGCCCATTACTAAAACTTTAGCTCCAGCTACATTCTTTCCTTGTGCAAGAATTTTCTTCACGGTAGTTTTAGCTATGTAATTACCCATGCTGTCATTCACAAAACGGCCTGAGTTGATAATGCGAGCATGGTAACCTAGCTTTTCAGCCTTGTAGGTCAGGTAATAAGGATCTACTCCAATGCAGTGGCCTCCAACTAATCCTGGAGAAAACTTTAGGAAATTCCATTTAGTTCCAGCTGCTTCAAGCACTTCGTATGTATTAATGCCAATTCTATTGAAAATGATGGATAATTCATTCATCAAAGCAATATTGACATCGCGCTGCGTGTTCTCAATGATCTTAGCTGCTTCTGCAACCTTAATACTTGAGGCTTTATGCACTCCTGGTTCAACGATGATTTTGTATGTATCTGCAATTATTTCTGATGATTCTTCATCACATCCAGAAACAACTTTCAGAATCTTAGTAATCGTATGCTCTTTATCTCCTGGATTTATGCGTTCAGGAGAATAGCCTACTTTAAAGTCCTTGATATAAGTCAACCCAGAATGTTCTTCCAATACTGGCACACAATCATCTTCTGTGCAACCTGGGTAAACGGTTGATTCGAAGACAACGTAATCCCCTTTTTTAAGCACACTGCCTACAGTTTTAGATGCTCCAAGAAGTGGTCTAAGATCTGGTTTGTTATAATCATCAATTGGCGTTGGCACAGCAACGATGAAAAATTTCACATCCTTTAAGTCGTCTGTATTAGCAGTAAAGGTGATGTCACTGTTTTCAAAATCACTGGACTCTAATTCAGCACTAGGGTCAATATTTTTCTTCATTAACTCAACACGCTCAGCGTTGATGTCGAAACCAACAACTGATGCTTTTTTAGCGAATGCTAGGGCAATTGGAAGTCCAACATAACCCAAACCGATAATTCCGATTTTCGCTTCTTTTTTTAAAATTTGATCGTATAAATTACTCATATCCAATAATTACAGTTTAGAGACCTTTCCGTTTTCAAGTCTATATGTTGATGATGATTCTGTGCATGTTGCTGTGCCATCTGAATTAAAATTTAGTCGATGTCCGTATTCGCTTATCCAACCCATTTGTTTTGCTGGATTTCCGACAACAAGAGCATATGCTGGAATTTCTTTTGTTACAACTGCACCTGCTCCAATAAAGGCATATTCACCAATATCGTGACCACACACTATTGTTGCGTTTGCACCTATAGAGACACCCCTTTTTACAATTGTCTTTGTGTATTGACCTCTGCGATTAACGCC
Source organism: uncultured Flavobacteriales bacterium (assembly GCA_905479105.1). Classification (GTDB taxonomy): domain Bacteria; phylum Bacteroidota; class Bacteroidia; order Flavobacteriales_G; family Salibacteraceae; genus SHAN690. The sequence goes on along the minus strand of CAJQLE010000001.1, from coordinate 90,864 downwards.
ACTCCTCGGATTTACAACATTGGTAAACACCATGCTAGGACCTAAGAAGACGTCATCTTCGCATATGACTCCCGTGTATACGGAAACGTTATTCTGAATTTTGACATTATTGCCTAAAATTACTTCAGGTGAAATCACACAGTTTTGGCCGATGTTACAATTTTCTCCGATGTTACAATTTGGCATTATGTGACTAAAGTGCCATATTTTGGTTCCAGAACCAATTGTGCATCCTTCATCTATAAAGGCAGACGCGTGGGCGAAGTATTTCAAACTATCTGAAGTAGGCATCGAAATTCTTGTGTTCGTTTTTATGCAATTCTTCTTGAGAGAGCTGTTTGAAGTAGTCGTAAGTTATTTTAAGTCCTTCACTTCGATGAATTTTCGGCTCCCATCCTAAAATTTCTTTGGCTTTAGAAATATCGGGTCTTCTTTTCTCAGGATCACCTTCAGGTAATTCCTTGAAAACAATTTTTTGACTTGTTCCGGTCAAATTAATGATCTCTTCAGCAAAATCTTTAATTGAAATTTCATCTGGATTTCCAATGTTCATTGGAAGTGAATAGTCGCTTAGTAGCAGTCGATAGATGCCTTCAACAAGGTCATCCATAAAACAGAAAGAACGCGTTTGACTGCCATCTCCAAATATTGTTAAGTCTTCCCCTCTAAGCGCTTGTCCAATAAACGCTGGGAGAACTCGGCCATCATTTAGTCTCATGCGAGGACCATATGTATTGAAAATCCGCACAATTCTAGTTTCAAGGTTATGAATACGGTTATAAGCCATGGTCATTGCTTCTTGAAATCGTTTTGCCTCGTCATAAACTCCTCTTGGCCCAACTGGATTGACATTTCCCCAATATTCTTCTGTCTGTGGATGTTCTAGGGGGTTTCCGTAAACTTCGGAAGTGGAGGCTACTAAAATCCTAGCATTCTTGGCACGTGCTAAGCCAAGAAGGTTATGAGTTCCTAATGAACTAACCTTGAGTGTTTGTATCGGAATTTTTAAGTAATCTATTGGACTAGCAGGTGATGCGAAATGTAAAATATAGTCAAGCTTGCCCGGAACATGAATAAACGAACTCACATCATGATTATAAAATGAAAAGTGTTCGTTCGCGAATAAGTGCTCAATATTTTTAAGATCACCTGTGATCAGATTGTCCATGCCAACAACGCGATAACCCTCATGAATAAATCTATCACAAAGATGAGATCCTAAGAATCCAGCTGCACCAGTTATTAATACGCTTTTCACTTATTTATTATTTACAGTTTCTCTTCCGATGCTTCTGTAGAAATAGCCTCTTTCTCGCATCTTTTTGACTTCATAGAGATTCCTTCCGTCAAAAATAGTCTTTGATTTCAGCCTAGAATCTAACTCTTTGAAATCTGGTGTTCTGAAAACAGACCATTCTGTGCAAATGATAAGTGCGTCTGCGTTGTCCAATGCATCATATTCATTCAAGGCATAGTCAATTTTATCCTCTATTTGCTTTCTTACGTTGCTCATGGCCTCAGGGTCATAGGCCTTTACGGTAGCTCCTTGTTCAATGAGTTTGTCAATAATGTATAACGCAGGTGCTTCGCGAATGTCATCAGTATCGGGCTTAAATGCTAAGCCCCAAATAGCAAAATGCTTTCCTTTAAGATCTCCATTGTATGCATTTAGAATTGAAGGAAGTAAAATCGTCTTTTGCGACTCGTTCACTTTCATTACTGATTCTAAGATTTCTAAGTTGTAATTATTGTCTTGTGCCGTTTTTACAATTGCTTGAACGTCTTTTGGAAAGCAACTTCCGCCATAGCCAATTCCCGGGAAAAGGAAGCGATTACCAATTCTAGAGTCTGAGCCAATCCCAACTCGAACTTTATCCACATCAGCTCCAATAATCTCACAGAGATTAGCAATTTCATTCATGAAGGAAATCTTAGTAGCCAAGAACGCATTTGCAGCATACTTGGTCATTTCAGCTGATTTCTCATCCATGAAAATTATAGGATTCCCTTGTCTAACGAAGGGCTTAAATAGCTCTTCTAATATCTCTTGAGCTCTAGAAGAATCTGTCCCGATGACAACTCGGTCAGGCTTCATGAAATCATCAACAGCGAAGCCTTCTCTTAAAAATTCAGGGTTGGAGACGACATCAAAATCGCCTTTGTAATTGGCAGCTATGGCGGCATGAACCTTATCGGCTGTTCCTACTGGAACGGTGCTCTTATCAATTATAATAGAATATTCAGAAAGGATTTTACCAAGATCGTCAGCAACCTTCAGAATGTACTGTAAGTCAGCTGAACCATCAGCACCTGGAGGGGTTGGAAGAGCCAAGAAAATTACGTTGGTATGCTTTACTGCGTCTTCGAGATTGGTAGTGAATTCTAGACGTTTTTGCTTAATGTTTCTTTCAAATAGATTGTCTAAATGAGGTTCATAAATTGGAATAACGCCATTCTTCATTTTATGAACTTTCTCTTCGTCAATATCAACGCAAACGACATGGTTTCCGGTTTCGGCAAGACATGTTCCAGTAACTAACCCAACATAACCCGTTCCTACTACAGCTATATTCATCCTTTTATAAATCTAATAACATGTTCTACTATATATTCCAATTGCTCTTTGCTTAGCTCTGTATGCATAGGCAAACTTAAAACTTGAGAAGTTAATCCTTCAGTTTTCGGCATATCACCAGCCTTTGAACCATATTCAGTGTAACCCTTCTGCAGGTGCACAGGCACAGGGTAATAGATATTCGCGGGGACTCCATTTTCATTTAAATAGGACTGCATTTCATCGCGATTTACACCGGTTAACTTAATAGTGTATTGATGATAGCCATGGTTAGAGTATGCTGCAATAAATGGTGTTGTAATCTCCTCTATTTCTTTGAAGGCGTCATTGTAGAATGTCGCAGCCTCATTTCTGGCTTTGGTGTATTCTTCTAAATGCTTCAATTTGATTCGAAGCACTGCTGCTTGAATTGAGTCTAGGCGAGAGTTACACCCAATAATGTCGTGATGGTATTTAATTCTTTGGCCATGATTTGCAATCATTTTTAACTGATTAGCAAGATCATCATCATTGGTCATCATAGCCCCACCATCACCGTAGCAGCCCAGATTTTTTGATGGGAAGAATGAAGTTGTGCCAATGTGTCCTATGCATCCAGCTTTTTGCTTTTTGCCGGTCTTTGACGTGAAATCACTTCCAATAGCTTGCGCGGTATCCTCGATCACATAAATATCTGCCTTGCTAGCAAGCGCCATGACTTCATCCATATTCGCACATTGGCCATAGAGGTGAACTGGAATGATTGCTTTGGTCTTAGAAGTTATTTTAGCCTTGGCATCATCAATATCAATAGTGAACGTATTGGTGTCTACTTCAACAAAAACAGGTGTCAGTTGCAATAACGCTATGACTTCAGCCGTAGCTATATAGGTAAAACTTGGGGTTAGTATTTCATCACCAGGTTTGGCGCCAATGGCCATCAGAGCTATTTGAAGTGCATCTGTTCCATTCGCGCATGGAATCACATGTTTCACATTGAGGTAGGTGGATAATTCAGAGGCAAATGATTGCACTTCTGGTCCATTGATAAATGCAGTGCTTTCCATTACATTAAGCACAGCGGCATCAACTTCGTCTTTGATTTTGAGATACTGCGTGCGCAGATCTACTAATTGAATTGGATTCATTCGGTCCTAAAAATGAGGCGCAAAGATATTGTTTTAAGCCTCTGGTTTTTACAATAACTCCGTATTTTCGAATGTATATTCCGTTTTATTATTGGCCCTAAAGCTTTGCTATTTTCGCATAATGATTAGACTAGTTTTTATGCTCTCAATTGTTCTTGCAGGTCATGCAGGGTTAGCGCAAAAGAGCATTCAAGATACTGCTATCCGCTTCTTTGCAATTTCAGGAGAAATAGGTTTGCAAAATGGTTTTGCCGATCTCGGTGAACGCTTTGGATATGGCGGTATTGCTGGGGGATCATTTTTGTATAAATCGGCAGGCAATATTACAATGGAGGCCAATTATGGTTTTTTCTTCGGTAATATTGTCAAGGAAGATTCAGTACTAGCTAGTTTAAGGACAGAGAATGGCGATATTATTGGCAGAGATGGAGGTCCTGCTGATATTTTTTTATACCAACGAGGATTTGTTGCTACGGCTAGAATTGGTAAAATATTTCCGATAATTGGACCTAATCCAAATTCTGGTATTCATCTGGCGATAGGTGGAGGAATAATGCAGCATAAAATCAAAATTATCGAAGTGGCCGAGCAAGTTCCTCAGCTTTTTGGAGAGTATAAAAAAGGATATGATCGTTTGACATACGGATTTACATTGTCTCAATCTATCGGATACCAGCATTTTAGTAATTATAGATTACTGAATTTTTATGTTGGTGCTGAGGTTTATGAGGGATTTACTCAAAATAGAAGAAGTATAAACTTCGATACAAAAGCAGCAGATCCGGCCCAACGAATAGACATTTTGGCTAACTTGGTGATTCGATGGTATTTCCCATTATACAGACGTCAAGCAAGTGATTATTATTTCTATTAGTTCGAACTATGCTTTGGATATACACGCTTCTTCTTAGAGTCGGTCTGAAATTATCCCCGCTTTTTGCGCGCAATTTAAAAGCTAAAAAGTGGCTTGATGCCAGAGGTCAATGGAAATCTGACTTGAAGGGATTCAAGAAAAGTAAAAAATTAATTTGGTTTCACTGTGCTTCCATAGGTGAATTTGAACAAGCTAGACCGGTAATCGAGAGACTTGTCGTTTCTGATGAATATCAAATTGCGATCACTTTTTTCTCACCTTCTGGGTATGAGGCCAAATCGAATTATAGGCATGGTGATTTAATCACTTATTTACCTACTGATTTTCCAGAGAATGTAGATTGGTTTTTAGAGTCACTGCAACCCGATGTTGCCATTTTTGTGAAGTATGAGTTTTGGTTCAACTTCATGGAGGGCTTAAATTCTCGCAAAATTCCTATGGCTTTGATAAGTGCTTATTTTCCAGTCAAGCATTGGACCGTTGAATGGCCAGGGATTTTATTCGGTTGGCGTTTGGCCCAATTTGATGTGATCTTTACTCAGGATGCCATGAGCTGTGATGTTCTTTCAAGTGTTATGATTAACAATACTGATCAAATTGGTGATACTAGAATTGATAGAGTTATGGAAGGAGCTGAAGAGGAATGGAGTTTCCCTTCAATTACGAAGTTTGTCGATGGCGGATCTTATGTTTTGGTAGTTGGCAGCAATTGGGTAGCGGATGACAAGTATTTATTTTCAGTAATTCAGAATCATCCGCAACTTAAAGTAATTGTAGCTCCTCATGAATTACATGACGATCAAAAGATGAATTGGGAAAAAGAGTTTAATGATCAGTTTGTCTTAATTGGTGACCTCGATTCAAGCGATCAAAAAAATCAACGAGTTCTTTATGTTGATCAAATCGGCATGCTTTCAAAATTGTACCGTTTTGGCACTGCTGCATATATTGGGGGAGGTTTCGGGAAAGCAGTTCATAACACATTAGAAGCAGCAGTTTATGGTATTCCTGTGATTTTTGGTCCTGAAAACAAACGTTTTCAGGAAATTCAAGAATTGAAAAGATTGGGAGTTGGTATTGAAGTGAAGAATGGACTTCAATTATCAGCGGCCATTGACAAAGCATTCGGAGATGCTTCTTATCGATTACATGTTAAAGACTCAACCTCGTCATTTTTTGAGAACCAGAGGGGAGCAAGTGATAAAATCGTTGATTGGGTGCATCAGGTGCTTAAAAACAAATAAGCCTCTTCACATGAAGAGGCTTATTCAGTACCCGGGGCGGGACTTGAACCCGCACGACCGCAATAGTCACAGGATTTTAAGTCCTGCGTGTCTACCAATTCCACCACCCGGGCAGAAGTATTGTCAAAAAAAGACCTCCCTTGAGGGAGGTCTTTAAGGGACTTTGAGCGAGAGACGGGATTCGAACCCGCGACCCCGACCTTGGCAAGGTCGTGCTCTACCAGCTGAGCTACTCTCGCAAAAGGACGGCAAAAATAATTGTTTCTGCCTTAATGTAAACCCTCTTTAAAAAAAATCTCAATTAGGATCGTTTTCCGATCACTTTCTTGATTTCATTTAGCTTGAAGAGGGCTTCAACAGGGGTAAGTGAGTTAATGTCAATATTTGAAATTTCATCCCTTATTTGGGATAGAACTGGATCATCTAGTTGAAAAAAGCTCAATTGCATTTCTTCTTTGGCACTTTTTAGTGCGTCTTTTGAAAGTTCGCTCCTATTGGAGTTCTCTAGTTCATTTAAAATAAGGTGTGCGCGTTTGATCAATGAATTTGGCATACCAGCCATTTTGGCCACGTGAATACCAAAGCTGTGTTCACTTCCTCCAGGAATCAATTTGCGTAAAAACACAATTTTGTCTTTCGTTTCTTTTATTGAAATGGTATAGTTTTTAATGCGTTCCAAGCTCTTTGCCATTTCATTAAGCTCATGATAGTGAGTCGCGAAGAGCGTTAATGGCTTCCCTGAATGAGCGTGTAGATACTCCGCTATAGACCAAGCAATGGAGATGCCGTCATAGGTGCTTGTTCCTCTTCCGATTTCATCCAAAAGGATAAGACTGCGATTAGAAAGATTGTTCAAGATGCTTGCGGTTTCATTCATCTCAACCATGAAGGTTGATTCACCTTGTGAGATATTATCACTTGCTCCAACTCGGGTAAAAAGCTTATCAATGATCCCAAGATCTGCGGATTTGGCAGGAACATAGCTCCCTATTTGGGCCATTAATGAAATAAGTGCTGTTTGTCTTAAAAGTGCACTCTTGCCAGCCATATTTGGGCCAGTGAGCATGATTATTTGCTGTGTCTCATTGTCCAAAATCACATCATTGGCAATGTAGCTTTCTCCCAATGACATTTCTTGCTCAATTACTGGATGGCGTCCTTCTTTGATGTTGATGCAATGGGATTGATTTAAGACAGGTTTAGAATAACCCCAGTTAATTGCATTCAGAGAGAAAGTCGTTAAACAATCTATTTCTGCAAGTTTTTTTGCTGTGCTTTGAATTGCAGAAATGAACGGTTGAAGTTGATCAAGCAATTGTTCATAGATCTTAATCTCAAGGCCCATGATTTTTTCTTCTGCGCCTAGAATTTTTTCTTCGTATTCCTTTAGCTCCTCCGTAATATATCGCTCGGCATTGGTAAGCGTTTGCTTTCTCATCCATTCTGGAGGAACCTTGGATTTATGAACATTAGTAACTTCAAGGTAGTATCCGAAAACGTTGTTGAAGCCAATCTTTAAGGATGAAATACCGGTTAATTCGGATTCTCGTTCTTGAATTTGAACCAAATAATCCTTTCCAGAAAAGGCCAGTTTTCTCAGGTCATCAAGTTCCTGATCAATGCCATTTGCAATTACGTTGCCTTTCGTAAGGATGGCTGGTGGATTAGGTTGAAGGTGCCGCTGAATTAAACTGACTACCGCATCTGTATTATCTAAGCCTTTTGATAACGCTTTAACGGTTTTGTTTTTCTTTAACAGGCTCTCAATAGGCTTGGATTCCGAAAGTGATCGAGCGAGCTGTATTGCTTCTTTGGGGCCAAGTTTGCCAATAGCAAGCCTTGAAACCATTCTTTCAAGATCACCGATTTTCTTTAATTGGTCGATTAGAGATAGTCTTAGCTCCTCATCGAGATAAAACGCCTCTACGGAATTTAATCTCTGGTTTATTGCTTCGATATTATTCAACGGAAAAGCAAGCCACTGCTTCATTAATCTCGATCCCATTGGGGTTATGGTGCTATCGAGAACGTTGAGCAATGATTTTCCTCCTTCATTGGAAGTCCCAAACAATTCAAGGTTTCTTTGAGTAAAACGATCAAGCCACACGTGATCGTTTCCATCGATTCGTGATAGTTGCGAAATATGATGAATTCGGTCATGCTGTGTGTCACTGACGTATTGCAGGGCCGCACCAGCAGCTATTACGGCTAGAGTGTGATCTTCGATACCAAATCCCTTGAGCGATTGAGTTTTAAAATGACGGGTTAATGACTCATAGCCAAATTCATGTTGAAATGCCCAATTTTCTAAATGATATGTATGGTACTTGTTGCCAAAGACTTCTTTGAAATGATTTTTTTGACTGCGCTCAAATAGTATTTCACTTGGATTAAATCCAGCAACAAGTTTTTCTATGTAGTATTTAGGGCCTTCAGCGACAAAGAATTCACCAGTAGAAACATCCAGAAAGGCCGCCCCGAGATTATCTTTAGAAAAGTGGATGGCCGCTAGAAAATTGTTTTGATTGCTGTCTAATATCTGGGAATTGAAACTGACTCCAGGCGTTACCATTTCAGTAACACCTCGCTTAACTATAGATTTTGTTTGTTTGGCATCTTCTAATTGATCGCATATCGCCACACGTAATCCAGCTCTTACAAGCTTTGGTAAATAGACATCTAAACTGTGGTATGGAAATCCTGCTAGTTCGATGCTTGCCGAAGAACCATTTCTTCGCTGAGTAAGCACAATGCCGAGTATTTTCGAGGTCTTAATTGCATCTTCGCTGAACGTTTCATAAAAATCGCCTACGCGAAAGAGAAGTAAAGCATTAGGATGCTTCGCTTTAATAGCATAATACTGCTTCATTAAAGGAGTTTCCTTGGGGTCTTTTTTTTCTTTGGTAGCCATTTTTTGTGAAGCAGTAAATTTAGAACCGCTCTTCGGAGTACTAATAAATCAGCACTTTATCTTTTGAATAGTTATGAACAGAAAGCTAGCTAACGAGACACTCAATAGACCTTCTATCGATGAGTTTAAAAAGCAAAACAAATTTCCTTTGAAAGTGCTTTTAAATGACATCAGAAGCATGGCTAATGTAGGATCTATTTTTCGTACTGCAGATTCCTTTAACGTGGAAGAATTATTGCTTTGTGGCATTACAGCTAAGCCGCCCCATCGTGATATTCAGAAAACAGCTCTAGGAGCCACAGAAAGCGTTGTCTGGAGATATTCAGAGAACGCGGAGGAAACGGTTAAGTTGTTAAAGTTAGATGGCTATCGCATTCTTTCACTTGAACAATGTGAAATCAGCACAGATCCTCGAAATTTAAAATTATCTCCGGAGGAAAAAATATGCCTGGTGCTAGGAAATGAGGTCGAGGGAGTTCATCAACGTATTATTGATCTTTCCGATGAGGTATTGGAAATACCTCAGCTTGGAACTAAACACAGCCTAAATGTCACTATCGCTGGCGGCATAGCAATGTGGGAAATTTATAAAAGGTACCTGTCTTTCCAGGTTTAGTCATTCTCCACGCAATCCCAGTTGGCGGTATTGTAGATTTCAATTTGGTCGTCATAGTCTCTTCCGCTGCCGCAAACTTCATCGGTAATAACTGTTCCGAATGTTTCCGGATCTTCAGATGTAGTTGTGCATGTTGAACATTTTTCGCAAGATGAAAATGCAATTACTGAAAATATGCAAAGCGTTAAAGTGTATAGTTTATTCATGATACCGATTATGTAATGAAACAAATATAATGGTTAATAAATGTGATGAACCCTCAAATGAGGAAACGGTAAATAAAAAAAGGGGCGTGATCATCACGCCCCTTTTTTCGAAAACCTTTTTGGAAATTACATACCCACTAATGCAGTGAACTCAGCAACTTCTCTATAATTTAAAAATTCTGCATCACCTTTAGCTTTTGCTTTAAGTGAGTTATCCTTTTCAATAGCAGCCTTAAGATTTTGAACTACCATTTCTTGGTTGCTCGTTCTCGCTCCAATTATTGCCTTCAAATAGTAACCTTCAGCGTTAGCTTTTGCTTCAGAAGCCTCAAGTGTATTGATGGCATCTTCAGTTGAACCATTCAAAGTTTTAGCTAAAGCAGCATTGAAAGTGTTGAAGCTTCCCATATTGCTAACGGCATCTTCGTAATTACCATCCATGATGTTAAGAATGCCGATGTTGTAGTTTACTTCAGATCCAGCACCTTTTGCTTTTTCGTAGTACTCTTCAGCTCCTTTGCGGTCTCCCATCAATCGAGTAACAGCTCCCATATTGTTCATTACAATCTTTTCTCCAGCATTCGCCTTTCCAGCCTTCTCAAATTGAGCTTTAGCTTCTGACACTTTGTTTTGAAGAACAAGAACATAACCTACGTTATTGTGACCTCTCCAATCATCAGCGTGAACTTGAGCGCAAGCCTTGTAAACTTCCAACTTCTCGTTTAAGTCGTTGTAAAGAGTAGCCGTGTAAAGAATTTCTTCTGCAGTAAGCTCAGAAGGATTCTCTTTAACTAACTGCTTCAACTCATCATCTGTTTTAGCTTCTTCTTCAGCATTGATTTTGATAACAGATCTTCTCAATGGAGGAAGAATTTCTTCTGCAATAACAGTGTACGTAGCAGCAAGATTCTTAATCTCTTCTTCACGCTTAGTGTCATCGCTGTACATTCCTAAAATTCGAAGGATCATGTCTTTATCAGCAATTGATGAGGCTTCCATTTTTGTTTTGAATCCCATCCAATCTTCTCCTTTTGGAGATTTTTTGTACCAATCTTCAGTGGCTTTGATCTTCTTCTTAGAAAACAATGAAGTAATCGCTTTAGCTGCTGTATTAGCTCTGTCGCTAGCTAAGTTCTCATTCAATGCCGTTTCACCGTCTGGTGAAGCGTATGAAGTAATTTCTACGCTCTTCCAAGTGTATTCGTAAGTAATTCCTTTTGCAATAAAAGCCTCTACAGCCTTAATGTCATCCTGCTTCAATTCTGCTGGCTTTAAATTGCTAGACTGAATATCGTAGTTCAACTCAGCTGAGATTGAACGAGGAGAAACTTTAGTAAACTTATCCTTACCTAGAATTGGCATCTCATCACTTTGAACCCAAAGTGGAGTTGTAACCGTTCCGTTACCTAAAGCAACAGGATCAAATTCTTTAGTCTTTGTTTTGAAACCAGCAGTAACACGTACTTCTAGTTTTACATTTTCCATCGAAGATTCATAAGGAACTTTATTAGAAACACTAAAGCTACCGCCAGCCTTCATGATTTTTGTTCCTTCACCTTCAGCGGCTTCACCGACAAGTTTGATGTTTTCGAATTCCTTGACAATATTGCCATTCATATCAACCATCACTGGTTTTACGTTAGCAACAGCTTTTTTATGAAAGAATTTTGCAGGATAGCGGCCACTAACCTTAATAGCAAGAGAATCGCCATGTAGCTCTAATGGGTTAGGGTCAAGTGTATACTTAACAATCCCATGCTTCTTATTCATCTTGTTTAGCGGGTTACAGCCCGTAACTGCTAGTAGGGTTAATGCGCCTATAATCGCAATTCCTGAGTAGGTTGATCTCATCTTAATTGGTTTTCGTTTAATCATAACTGATCTATGCGTTTTGCAGGGTGCAATATTAAGTATTTTATACAAGTTTAGCGCGACTTAGAAATACAATCATTTTTCATTTTGAAGAGAAAACTGACTTAAGCCGTTCGGCCACTCTTTTTTGAGGATGTTTTCAACGGCAGCAAGGCTTTGATCTAAGGAGCGTTCTCGCGAGGGATCTTCATCAAGAAGAATTACAGGAAATCTATTCTCTTCTTTAAGATAATTGATATATGCTTTTTCAATACTTGAAAGGTATTCTAAAGGGATATTTTGTTCATAGCTGCGGCCTCTTTGGCTAATTTGCTTAACAACTTTGTCCAACGGTATATGCAAGTAAATCAAAATATCTGGCTTGGGCATAAATCTTTCCATGATTCTGTAAAGGGTCAGAAAAAGCTCGTGCTCTGAATTAGAAAGGTTGATCCCACTGAATATGGCGCTTTTTGCAAAAACATAATCAGAGACGGTGTGAGATTGAAAAATATCACCAAGCAAGTTTCTAGATAATTGATGATACCGCTCAGCAAGAAAAAACATTTCCACTTGAAAAGCATATCGTTCTTTATCTTGATAAAAGAGGTCAAGAAAGGGATTGTTTTCAAAGGACTCAAGAATCAATCGACCATCAAGTTTTGATGCCAGAGCTTTAGAAAGAGTGGTTTTTCCAGCGCCTATATTGCCTTCTATGCTTATGTTGTTGTAGAGAGTTGAAGTCATAAACGCTCGATATTGGAGGTGTCTTTGCAATTAGCAAGTAATGATTTTTGATTTTGCAAAAGAAACGGATGCTCAAATAATGGAGCGATTTCGCACATCGGGGCTAAAACAAATTTTCTTTCTTGAATCCTTGGGTGAGGAATGGTGAGCATGTCGCTATTGAACACTAAACTATCAAAATATAAGATGTCAATATCTATTGTTCTTGATTCGTATGTGGAATTCTTGCCACTACGTCTTGTTCTGCCTAATTGTTTTTCTATGCTTAAAATTTCCGTTAACAATTCTTCAGGGCCTAATGAGCTCGATATTTCAAGGACTTGATTGAAGAACCATTGGTTCGTTTTCATTTTCCAAGGCTCGGTTCTGTAAATAGAAGAAGCTTTTGATAATTTACCAATACTATTTTGAATGAAGCCGGTTGCCGAATCAAGAATTGAAATACTATCTCCAAGATTGGAACCAAGAAGAAGATAAACCGAATACTGCATTTTCCTTTTAAAATCGAATTTAAACCACTTGTCAATTATCGAAGTATTTATCTCAACGCCTCAATAAATTCGTTGCGAATATTAAAATCAAATATGATGAAGCAATTTCTAAAATACTTTTTTGCATCAACCCTTGGAACAGTGGTTGGCTTTGTGCTAATAATTTTCTTGTCTGGGTTAATACTCGCAGGTATAATAGGTTCTGCAATAATGGCCGGAAAGAGTGATAGTGAAGTTAAAGTTAAATCCAATAGCGTTTTAGTTATTGATTTATCTAAAACAATTGTTGAGCGTACTCCCGAAAATCCTTTTGAAAATATACAGATTGAAGGACTGGGCGGGAGCAATGGATTAGAGTTAAGTGATTTTATCATGGCTTTAGATGCTGCAGCGAAGGACTCTAATATCAAAGGAATATTGATAAGAGGTGCCTATTTCAGTGGTGGAATGGCAACCATGCAAACTGTAAGGGATCATATTGTTCAATTCAAAGATTCCTCAAACAAGTTTGTGATAGCATATGAGGAAGCATATACGCAAGGTGCTTATTACGTGGCCTCGGCTTCTGATGAGGTTTATATGTTTCAAGAAGGTGCACTTGATTTTAGAGGATTGAGAACAGAAATTGCTTTTTTGAAAGGGACAATGGATAAGTTGGGAATTGATGCAACTATTATTAAAGGACCAGATAATATCTATAAAAGTGCTGTCGAGCCTTTTTATAGAGAAAACATGAGCGAACCCAATAAGCTTCAAATCCAAAGAATTATTGATAATGTTTGGGGTGAAATGCTATCTGATATAGGTGCTTCTCGCGGGATTTCTGTGGATGAGTTTAATCGTATTGCCGATGAAATGGCTATCAAGAAACCAGAGGACGCAAAGAGTTTAGGGCTCATTGATGACTTAGTTTATTATGACCAAATTCAATCAAACCTTAGAGGCAAGTTGGGAATAGAGGAAGATGACGATATAGAAGCAATTAGTATTGCCAAGTATTCAAAAGTTGCTCGTAGGAACATCAAGAAGAATGACGATAAGAGTTGGGAGTTGAAAGATGAAGTGGCTGTTATTTATGCCATAGGAGGGATCAATAGCGGAGAAGGTGACGAAGAGAATATTGGTTCAGAAACACTGGCAAAAGCTATTCGGGAAGCCCGTTTAGATGAAGATGTTAAGGCGATCGTATTGCGCGTAAACTCTCCTGGTGGAAGTGCTTTAGCAAGTGACGTGATTTGGAGAGAAACAGTTTTGGCTGGAGAAGCAAAGCCTTTTGTGGTTTCGTTTGGCGATGTTGCTGCTTCAGGAGGTTATTACATCAGTACAAATGCTGATAGAATATTCGCCATGCCGAATACAATTACAGGATCCATTGGTGCTTTTGGGATCATACCAAACCTGAGAGGATTCTTTAATGATAAACTCGGGATGACGTTTGATGGCGTTAAGACAAATAAACACGCTGACTTCGGTTCATTGGCCCGCGATTTTGATGAGGCTGAAATTTCATTACTAAATGGCTATTTAGAGCAGATTTATACTGAATTTGTGCAGAAAGTTGCTGATGGACGAGGTACTAGCTATGAAATGATTGATTCAATTGGTCGTGGCAGGGTTTGGACTGGAGGTGATGCTTTGGAAAATGGATTGGTAGATGAAATTGGCGGACTTGAAGATGCTATTGCTTATGCTGCCGAGATGGCTGAGCTTAGCGATTACGATATTCTTGAGCTGCCTAAGAAGTCTGATCCATTTGAAAAGTTTATGAAAGACTTTGGTGGGTCTATGAAAGCGCAAGTTGTTGAATGGGTGCTTGGTGATGAAGTTAAATGGTTGAAGAAAATTGATGAAATCAAAAAAATGGAAGGAATTCAATCTAGAATGCTCTATGATATCCGTGTTTATTAATAGAAACCTCACTGTGACGAGCGATTCGATGATCGCTGGTTAGAACTAGAATAATTGATTAAATGGCTCGAAGGAATTTATATTCTTTTGAGCCCTTTTTCGTTAAATCTACTCTCTTATAGAAGGCTATTTTCGAAGAGGAATTAAGGCGGTAATTACAAATAAGCATTATGGAAAATAAGGAGATAGCCTCAGTATTGAAAATGGTCGGGCAGCTGATGGAGTTGCATAATCAAGATAAGTTCAAAATACGCTCTTATACGAATGCAGCTTTTCAAATAGGTAAATATCCTGACCCTATAAAAGGATTGTCGGACGATGAGCTATTGAAAGTTCCAGGAATCGGAAAAAATCTAGTTCCTAAAGTCCGCGAGTTGATTGATTCAGGTGATATGACTTATTTATCCCAATGGCTTGAGAAAACACCAAAAGGACTTTTAGAGATATTAGCAATCAAAGGAATTGGCCCGAGTAAGGTTAGGTTGATTTGGCAGGAGATGGAAATAGAAACGGTGGGGGAATTGCTATATGCATGCAATGAAAACCGCTTGGTTGATTTGAAAGGCTTTGGCGAGAAAACACAAGCCCAAGTGAAGCATTCCATTGAATTCATGATGGAGAATCAAGACAAGTTTCTTTATGCATCCATAGAGCCGCTTGTTGAGGATATTAAAACTTGGGTTAAAAGCCATTATCCTGAAGCAATGGTTTCAGAAACCGGGTCCGCATTGAGGCGAGATTTAATCATTGAGGAGGTACAGATTATTGTTAGTGATGATGTTCTTGAATTACCCGATACATCGCAGAATAACGTGAAGATTGTCTTTCATCGCGTGGCTAAAACTGAATTTGAAAAGGCTGTCTTTGAAATGTCGTGCACAAAGGAACATCTTCGAGCTTTTCAAGCAGCTGAAGTTGATTTAATTGTACCTGAAATGCGTGATAATACATGGTCAATTGAATGGGCGAAAAAGCACACTGCTTCGGATCTCATAAATAATGATGATTTGCTTGGGTCTTTGCATAATCATACTACCTATAGTGATGGTATGCATTCATTGGAGGAAATGGCGACTTATTTGAAAAGTTTGGGTTATGAATATTTTGGAGTGTGCGATCATTCTAAGTCTGCTTTTTATGCGAATGGTTTAAAAGAGGATCGGATAATTCAGCAGCATAAGGAAATAGATGCGTTAAATGAAACGCTTAATCCATTTAAGATTCTAAAAGGGATTGAAAGTGATATTCTAATGGACGGGTCCCTTGATTATCCAAGTAATGTATTATCATCTTTCGATTTTATTGTTGCTTCGGTGCATTCTGTATTACGAATGGATAAAGAAACTGCTACTAATCGTTTGATTCGTGCAATAGAAAATCCTTTTACGAGCATATTGGGTCATCCAACGGGAAGACTATTATTATCTCGTCCAGCCTATCCAATTGATCATAAAAAGGTGATTGATGCTTGCGCTACCAATAATGTTGTGATAGAGCTCAATGCGAATCCTATGCGTTTAGATGTCGATTATACTTGGATTCCTTACTGCATGGAAAAGGAAGTGATGATATCCATAAACCCTGACGCACATAGAAAAGAAGGCTTTCATCATATGCGTTATGGAGTGATGGCTGCTCGGAAAGGAGGGCTTACAAAAGACATGACTTTAAATGCGCTAGGGTTAAAGAACATAGAAAGCTATTTTCGTTCGAAATCTTAAGATCAGATCTAACCCTTAATCCTCGTTCGTTTGAGCATCATCAATTCAATATTCAGCTGGTACATTAAAAAGAGGATTCACCAGATTGATCTCTTTATGAAATACCCGCATGATGTGCAAAGCGAATGGTTGAATAAACTTCTCGCGACTGCGAAGGATACAGAATGGGGGAAAAGATATGGTTACGGGGAAATCGATAGTCTTGACTTATTCAAAGAACGTGTTCCCATCAGCACATATGAGAGCATTGAAAAGGATATTGATCGAACATTAAAAGGTGAACAAGGAATCCTTTGGCCAACTCCGATCAAGATGTTTGCTAAGTCAAGTGGTACAACAAATTCAAAAAGTAAGTTTATACCCGTAAGTGAAGAGTCCCTTGAGGAGTGTCATTATAAAGGAGGGAAAGATCTGATTTCACTCTATTACAATGAGTTTCCTGAATCAAGATTGATGGCAGGAAAAGGACTCGTAATGGGCGGTAGCTCAAATTTTGTTCCCTTGAATGATGAGATTTATTATGGTGATTTATCTGCGATAATCATTAAAAACCTCCCTTTTTGGGCGCAGTTGCATCGGACACCTGACGTTGATGTCGCATTGAACCCTTCGTGGGAAGAGAAGATTGAGCAAATTGTGGAGATTACTATTCCGCAAGATATTACCAATATTTCTGGCGTGCCAAGTTGGATGATTGTTTTACTTGAACGGGTTTTAGAAAAAACAGGGAAGCAAAACATCATGGATGTTTGGCCTAATTTGGAGTGGTATGTGCATGGCGGTGTGAATTTCGCACCTTATAAAGATCGATTTAAGCAAATCATTGGAGACCAACGAAAATTGAATTATTCTGAAACGTACAATGCGTCTGAAGGATTTTTTGGAATCCAAGATGATACTTCGAGAGATGATCTTCTTTTGATGCTTGATTATGGAATTTTTTACGAATTCATGCCATTAAGTGAAAGCGGGAAGGAGCGACCAAGGACGTTGCAACTTGATCAGGTTGAACTCGGGGTGAACTATGCCCTCGTAATATCTACCAATGGTGGTTTGTGGAGGTATTTAATCGGTGACACAGTTCAGTTTACAACCTTAAGTCCATATCGAATTAGAGTAAGCGGCCGCACTAAGCATTACATCAATGCTTTTGGTGAAGAGTTGATAGTTGAGAATGCTGAGCAAGCAATAAGCATTGCAAGTCATAAATCTGGCGCTATTGTCAAGGAATATTCTGCGGCTCCCAGATACATGGATGAAAACGGAGCTGGAGCGCATGAATGGCTAGTTGAGTTTGATAAGGAACCGAATGATCTTGGTTATTTTGCCGAAATGTTAGATAACGCGCTCAAGAATGTTAATAGTGATTATGAGGCAAAGCG
The DNA here is from genome assembly GCA_905479105.1 of uncultured Flavobacteriales bacterium. Classification (GTDB taxonomy): domain Bacteria; phylum Bacteroidota; class Bacteroidia; order Flavobacteriales_G; family Salibacteraceae; genus SHAN690. Next base: position 73,211 of record CAJQLE010000001.1, on the reverse strand, counting down.
ATATCACGACAAGGTGCTAAGATTGCCAGTTATTAATACAGTACCAAGCGGAACATTTTATCGTTGGATGAAGGATAAAGGGAAGCTAGGGGGGCAGCATAAGGTTCCGAGGCTGTCCAATGATCGTGAGTATATCGATGAAATAATAAAATTTAAGCATGCATAAAATCGGCTTGTTCTTCATTTTGGTCTTCCTATTCATTGGTATTTCCAATGCTCAGGAGGCAAGCTGGCAGCAAACCAAGCTATTAGAGAATCCAGTTTCTAAGGTCAAAGTTGATCAGCTTAATAGTATTTACGGTATAAGGAATGGTGAAATAGTTAAGTATGATTCTCAGGGTAAGCTTCTGACTCGATATAGCAATAAACTTATCGGTGAAGAGGTGAAGTTGGATGTTACCAACCCAATGAAATTGATTTTGTTTTCAGAAGATCAAATGCGGTTGATTTTTTTAGATTCTAGGTTGGGGGAGTTAAGGCAAGAGATTAATCTTTTCAATGAAGGGTATGAGCAGATAAGTTTAGCGGCTACATCGCACAGCAATGGTTTTTGGCTTTACGACCCTATTAATTTCAAGCTAATACGCTTTGATCAATATTTTAAAAAGGAACGTGAATCCCTTAATATTGCTCAATTATTACGAGTAGAGTTTTACCCAACAGATATGCTCGAAGTAGATAACAAAGTGTACCTTACCGATCCAAGAAATGGGATTTATGTGTTTGATGTTTATGGTAATTATATCAAGCGTATCCCAATAAAGGAAATCAGCGAACTGCATATTAGTGATCAAAGATTATTTTTCGAACGAGGTGGAAAATTGTTCGGATTTAACCTGATTGATCAGGCAGAAGAAACAGTTCAATTGGAGCGTTCTATCACTTCTCCTTTTGCAATGAATCGGAATATGATTTGTTTCGCTACGTCAAAAGGCATAATTATTTATAAGTCGAAGGAATAAGGCTTTTTATTTTCATTGGGTTTATCTTAATTCGTAACCCCAAAGAGATTTCATTGAAGATCAGGGAAAACGAAGTTATCGTTAGAAAATATGGAGGATAAGAAAAGTAATTTACACGTTGCCGTTTCGGGTAATATTGGTTCTGGTAAAACCACGTTAACGGGCTTGTTAGGCAAGCACTATAATTGGGAGATGCATTATGAAGATGTTGATGGAAATCCATATATCAATGACTTCTATGCTGAAATGCAACGATGGTCATTTAATATGCAGATCTATTATGTGAATAATCGCTTCAATCAAGTAATGGATATAAGACAAGGAAAGAAGAATGTGATTCAAGACCGCACAATATATGAAGATGCTTACATCTTCGCTCCAAACCTGCACTCAATGGGTTTGATGACTACGCGAGATTTTGAAACTTACTTTTCGCTTTTCAATCTTCTAGACAAATTTGTTCAAGCTCCTGACTTGTTGATATACTTGCGAGCAAGTGTTCCACGTTTGGTGAGTCAAATCCAAAGCAGAGGACGTGAATACGAAGAAGCTATCAGGTTGGATTACCTAAAGAGATTGAATGAACGATATGAAGCTTGGATCTCAACGTATGACAAAGGGAAGCTTTTGATTATTGATGTAGATAACAATAACTTTATTGATAGTCCAGAAGATCTTGGGGAGATTATTCAAAAGATTGACGCTGAATTACACGGATTATTTTAATTAAACAGTGCCAAAACAAAACTTAAGACCTCTTTTGAGGTCTTTTTTTACGATATTTTTTATAAATGAAAAAGGCCTCCTAATGGAAGCCTTTTTTTATTTCTGAGAAGTGTTTGATTAATCTGAAAGAACAATCACTTTATTTTTCACAACTTCTACAACACCACCCTTGATTTCAAATTCAGTTTCTTGCCCTTCATTGGATACCTTCACTACCCCCTTTTTAAGAGTGGCGATTATAGGCGCGTGGTTTTCTAGAATACCAAACGAACCGTCTTTACCAGGAAGCTGAATTGATTCAGCAACCCCTTTAAAAATTAGTTTTTCTGGAGATAGAATTTCTAGTGTCATTCTTAATCGTTTGATTCAGCAAGCATTTTCTTACCTGCCTCGATTACTTCTTCAATTGATCCTTTCAAGTTGAACGCTGCTTCAGGGTACTGGTCAACTGCTCCTTCAAGAATCATGTTGAATCCTTTGATTGTTTCTTCGATTGGAACGAATACTCCTTTCAAACCTGTAAACTGCTCAGCTACGTGGAAGGGTTGAGATAAAAATCTCTGAATTCTACGTGCTCTGTGAACAACCAATTTATCCTCTTCGCTCAATTCATCCATACCTAAGATGGCAATGATGTCTTGAAGTTCTTTCATTCTTTGAAGAATTTCTTTCACTCTTTGAGCAGTGTTGTAATGTTCTTCGCCAACGATATCTACTGTCAAAATTCTTGAAGTCGAATCCAATGGATCAACCGCTGGGTAGATTCCTAATTCAGCAATCTTTCTACTTAATACTGTCGTAGCATCAAGGTGAGCAAAGGTTGTAGCAGGAGCAGGGTCAGTCAAGTCATCCGCAGGAACATATACTGCCTGAACAGATGTAATTGAACCTCTCTTAGTAGAAGTAATACGCTCTTGCATTTCACCCATTTCAGATGCTAATGTTGGCTGATAACCTACCGCAGAAGGCATCCGGCCTAGAAGTGCCGACACTTCAGATCCTGCTTGCGTGAAACGGAAAATGTTGTCTACGAAAAACAAGATATCACGTCCACCACTTTCTTCATCTCCATCACGGAAATATTCAGCAGCTGTCAGTCCTGTAAGAGCAACACGAGCTCGTGCCCCAGGAGGCTCATTCATTTGACCAAATACAAATGTTGCTTTTGACTCTTTCAAGGCAGCATCATCAATCTTGCTTAGATCCCAGCCACCATTTTCCATAGAGTGCATGAAATCATCACCATACTTAACAATTCCTGATTCAAGCATTTCTCTAAGAAGGTCATTTCCCTCACGAGTTCTTTCACCAACACCAGCAAAAACTGAGTAGCCATCATATCCTTTGGCAATGTTGTTGATCAATTCTTGGATGAGTACTGTTTTACCAACACCTGCACCACCGAATAAACCAATCTTACCACCTTTAGCATAAGGTTCGATTAAGTCGATAACCTTAATACCGGTGAAGAGAATTTCAGATGCTGTAGAAAGATCCTCAAATCTTGGAGCTTCAGCGTGGATTGGACGTCCACCTGTTTGATCAACACTATGGATACCATCAATGGCTTCGCCAATGACGTTAAAGGTTCTACCTTTTATTTGATCACCAATGGGCATTGTGATCTGTTGACCAGTTGCAGTGACTTCCATGCCTCGGGTTAATCCCTCAGAGGAATCCATCGCGATCGTTCTTACAGTGTCCTCACCAATATGTTGCTGACACTCGAGAACTACCAGTTCACCAGTTCCTTTAGTTACCTCTAGTGCGTCTAGAATGTTTGGAAGATCATCATCTCCAACGCTGAATCGCACATCAATCACAGGTCCGATCACCTGTATAATTTTTCCTTTTCTCACAGCCATTTATGCTGAATTTTAGATAGTTACGTAAAGTTTCTTGTCGTCCTTAAAACGGGTGCAAATTTATGTATTTCAATTTGTATCAAGACCCCTATATTCATTTTTTTAATTGTATACATTTGTAGATCGTTAAGAACTGAATTAAGTATCAGTAAATCAAATAGTTAGGAAATATATACGCGTTAATAAATTGAGAGTATTTAGAGGTATTGAGTCTTATGATAGTGCTACAGAAACGTGTTTAACAACAGGTACGTTTGATGGTGTGCATGTTGGGCATATAAAAATCATAGATCGACTCAATTCCATTGCTAGAGAAGAAGAGCGAAAAAGTGCGATGCTTACATTTTATCCGCACCCTAGAAAAGTTCTTTTTCCTGACGATCACGGTCTGCGACTCTTAACGACCATGGATGAAAAACTTGAACTGTTCGAGAGGGCAGGTATAGATGATGTAATAATTCATCCTTTCTCAAAGGAATTCTCTCGATACAATGCAGTTGAATATATACGCGATTTACTGGTGAATGGATTGAATATGAAACACATGGTGATTGGCTACGATCATCATTTTGGTCGAAATAGGGTGGGGGGTATTGATCAATTGAGAGAAATGGCTCCTTTATATGATTTTAAAGTAACAGAGATTTCAGCAAAAGATATTGATGACGTTAATGTGAGCTCAACCAAAGTGAGAATGGCTTTAGATCAGGGTGATATTGAATTGGCGACATCATTTTTAGGATATCAATATTCTTTTGAAGGTGAGGTGATTCACGGCAAGAAGAGAGGAAAGGGATTAGGTTTTCCAACGGCAAACCTGTCCAACTTTGATGATACGAAGCTTATTCCTTGCAATGGAGTGTATGCTGTTGAAGTGAAACTTAACGGGGTTAGATACAAGGCGATGATGAATATTGGTCATAATCCAACATTTGAAGGAGACGCTGCCAAAACCATCGAAATTTACATTTTCGATTTTAGTGGTGATATCTATGGTCAACAAGTTAGGGTTTCCATTTTAAAATATTTAAGGGCAGAGAGGCGTTTTAGTGATGTGAGTGAATTAATAAGTCAGATGGAGGTAGATAAAATACAAGCGCTCAATGCTTAGAGTTATTCTAATTGCAATGACTTTAACCATGTCCATTGTGATTGTGGATGCTCAAGAAGTGAAAGTGAATTTTGATGACCTAGAAGAAGCACTGTTAAGCCCTGATGATGTGGAAATTCTCATCCTGAAAAGAGAAAAGTATAAGGAGTGGCCGAATGAACTTATGATGTTTCGAAACTTAAGAGTACTGGACTTAAGTCATAATAAGATTGAAAGCCTGCCAAAAAATTTAAGTGCTTTGGCAAATTTGGAAGAATTGGACCTCACAGGTAACAATCTTGATTCTCTTCAAAGCTCTATTGGTGACCTTCTATCGTTAAAAAAGTTGATGTTGGGAAATAATGAAATTTATCATGTAACTGAGCGTATAGGTGATTTGGAATACCTGACTAATTTAGAGCTTTGGAGTAACAATATTTATTATTTGCCTTCTCGAATCTCTAATTTAGAGCACTTGAATGAAATAGATTTGCGTGGTATTCAAATGAATGAAGTTCACCAACATACCATCAAAGCTTTGTTTGGACCTAGTGTGAAAATTCGATTATCTATAAGTTGTAATTGCGATTAGCATAAGTTGCGAAAGAATTAATTTTGAAGTAATGAACGTCCAGTTTAATATTAAGAGGTGCCTCAAAATGGGAGCAATGCTAATGCTACTCTCATTTTTAATCGCGAGTTGCGCGTCCTCTTCGGGTTATCACAAAAGACCACCTGCAGGCAAGTTTAAGTGCAAGTAAGGCTTAGTCTAGAACTTCGCATTCGATCACAACATCATTGATAGGCCAATCACCGGAGTCACGTTTTTCATTTGAAATGGCCTCAACGATATCCAGTCCTTTAATTACTTCTCCAAATACTGTATGTACGCCATCAAGATGAGGCGTTCCCCCAATACTTGAATAGATTTCACGACTATTTTCCGAAATTTCGATTCCATATTCCTCCTCCACAGCATCCAATCCGCCTTCATTGAGAGGCGTCCCGAGCACGATATAATAACTGTATTGTGCTGATTTTTTTTCAGGGTTGTCATCATAACTCATTGCCATAGATACCGCACCTCTTTTATGAATATGCTCAAGTTTACATTCATTAGGTATATAATATGCCGCTTCTTTTTCTCTTTTCTCCAAGGTTTGATCATTATCCGAGTTGCCACCTTGAATCATGAAATCTGGAACCACACGATAAAAGATTGTCTGATGGTACAATTCCTCATTGATATTATAGAGGAAGTTTCCTTTGTGAATGGGAGTGTCATCATAAAGCTTGATTTCAATATCGCCTAAGCGAGTTTTTAAACGTACGGTGCTCGATGGATTATTCTCTGCATATTCCAAGAAGAACTGCTTTACATTCTCAGTGTTAGGCTTTTTTAGCCTTTTTTCTTTTTTGATAATTGTTTTCTCCTCTACCTCTTTTGAACTTGGGCGCTCGATTGGATTTTGATGATTTGGAGGAGTGCCTTGGGAACAAGCGGCCAACAATAGGATGTGAAGGATAGTTAAAAAGCCAAGAACAGTTTTCATTTGTCCGTAAATCGTTGATTTATGAGCATACATTTGCATGCAATGATCGGAAAGATAGCTCAGATATTTAGAAAGTCAGAAAAACTGATAGATCCTGTTGATCTGTCGGTGCTGCGAGTAGACATTCATTCTCATTTTATACCGGGAATCGATGACGGTGCGCAAAACATGGAAGAATCATTGGAATTACTGCGTGAGATGAAAGCTTTAGGCTTTAGTAAGGTCATTACCACTCCTCACGTGATGAGTGATTATTATCGCAATACTCCTGAAATAATTATTTCTGGCCGAGATGGTTTGCGAAAAGCCGCAGAAGCAGAAGGCATAGAAATTGAAATTGATTGCGCGGCAGAGTATTATTTAGATGCTGACCTAATGGGTAAAATTAAAGCCAAAGAGCTACTTACTTTTGGTGATAATTATGTGCTTTTCGAATTGCCATTTTTAAGTGAGCCACCAAATTTGGCGGAGGTGGTTTTTGAAATGCAATTGGCGGGATATAAACCAGTACTTGCTCATCCTGAGCGATATGCATTTTGGCATATGCAGTTTGATAAATACCAGCAAATATTTGACAAAGGAGTGATCCTTCAATTAAATATTAATTCGGTTACTGGCCATTATTCCCCAGAGGTAAAAGCAATATCAAAAAAACTGATTGATGCGCAACTGATCGGTTTGTTAGGTTCTGACTGTCACCACATCAGACATGTTGGATTAATGAAGCAGGCGTGTAAACACCAGCTACTTCATCAATTGATTCATTCGGGTCAGTTATTAAATGCTAAGCTTTAAGCTTGATTAACCTCAGCTTCTCGGTGAATTTTCTTCACTAATCCTGACAGTACTTTTCCTGGGCCAACTTCAATGAAATGCGTGCCTCCGTCTTTCACCATTTGCTCTACACTTTGAGTCCATCGAACCGGTGCCGTAAGCTGTGCGATTAGATTCTGTTTGATCTCTGATGGGTTTGAAACTGCCCTCGCTGTTACATTTTGATACACGGGGCAGGTTGGTGTGCTGAATTCAGTATTTTCTATGGCTGCTTGAAGTTCAGCTCTTGCTGGTTCCATTAGCGGTGAATGAAAAGCACCTCCTACAGGTAATAATAATGCTCGTTTCGCGCCTTTTTCTTTCAATGCTTCGCATGCAGCTTCTACGGCTTCATTGCTTCCACTGATCACTAATTGACCAGGGCAGTTATAATTCGCTGCAACGACTACGCCATTTATCGATGAGCAATTTTCTTCTACAATACTATCTTCAAGACCAAGAATGGCGGCCATTGTAGATGGATTCATTTCGCATGCTTTTTGCATGGCTAGTGCTCGCTTATGGACTAAGTTCAATCCATCTTCAAAGCTCAACGTTTTGTTCGCGACCAAGGCTGAAAGTTCTCCTAAACTATGGCCAGCAACCATGTCAGGTTTGAAGTTTTCAATCGTGCTCGCTAATACTACTGAATGCAAAAACACAGCTGGCTGAGTAACCTTTGTTTGCTTTAGTTCTTCATCTGTCCCTTCGAACATGATTTTTGTGATCTCGAAACCTAATATTTCATTGGCTTTATCAAAAAGCTTCTTCGCTTCACTATTAGTTTCATATAACTCTTTACCCATACCTGAAAATTGGGCTCCTTGTCCTGGAAATAAGTATGCGGTTTTCATTTTTAGCTAAGTTTTACTGAAATTAAACTGATGAATTCTTTACGAGTTGAATCTTTTAGAAACTCACCAGTGAATGCCGATGTCGTGGTTACTGAGTTTTGTTTTTGTACTCCGCGCATTTGCATACACATGTGTCGAGCTTCGATTACAACAGCAACACCAGATGGATTAAGTGCTTCTTGAATACAATCTCTTATCTGATGAGTAAGACGCTCTTGCACTTGAAGTCTGCGTGCAAATACATCTACTACTCTTGGTAGTTTACTCAATCCCACAATTTTGCCATTCGGTATATATGCAATATGTGCCTTTCCGAAAAAGGGAAGCATATGATGCTCACAAAGTGAATACATCTCAATATCCTTTACGAGAACCATTTGTTGATGCTCTTCTTCAAATAGGGCAGATTTTAAAATTGCTGAACCATCTTGCTCATACCCTTGAGTAATGAATTGCATGGCTTTAGCTGCTCTTTCTGGAGTTTTAAGCAATCCTTCTCTCGAAACGTCTTCACCGACATGCTTAATAATTCCTTCAAAGCTTTCCTCCAAGGCCTTCAAGTCAGCTTCGTTGTAAGTGTCTTTTCGCTCGAACCCTAAAGTATCGTTTGAATGATCATCCATAATATTCTACGAAGTTGTTTTCGGTTTCTTGAAGTTTCAGATAATGCAAGGTCGCACCATGCTTTTCAATGGCATCAGCGAGTTGTTCCCATATGGCAATACAGATGTTTTCTGTAGAAGCCATGACATCTTTCATGAATGGTGTATCGAGATTGACGTTCTTATGATCTAGGTGATCTATCACAAGTTCATTGATCAAGTCACTTAAAACCTTCAGGTCCATAACAAAGCCAGTTTCTGGTTTTACTTCTCCTTTTACGGTTACGTATAGGTCGTAATTATGACCATGCCAATTCGGATTTGCGCATTTCCCGAAGACTTCGTAGTTCTTTTCTTCGCTCCAGTCGCTCTTCGATAATTTGTGAGCTGCAGAAAATCTTTCCCTGCGCGTTATGTAAATCAGTTTTGACATCTTTCAAAATTGGCGGCAAAGATAAGTCGCAAAGGTGATTGAGTACATTTGTTGATTAATCGAAAATTAAAATGATTGTAATAACAGGCGCAGCAGGCTTTATCGGAAGTGTACTAGCTAAAACCATGAAGTCTTTATACAATGGGGAAATTGTTTTAGTTGATGATTTTTCTAGACCAGAAAAGGAATCAAACCTCCAAGCATTGCAAGGAATGATGCAATTGGATCGAAATATGTTTTTTGAATGGCTGAGTGAAGGTCAAAGCATTGACGCTATTTTTCATATTGGCGCTCGAACGGATACTACAGAGTTTGATTATTCTATTCTAGAAGAACTTAACTTGGACTACACAAAGAAGGTGTGGAGCTATTGTGCCAAAAATGATACAGTATTAATTTATGCCTCATCTGCAGCGACTTATGGTAATGGTGACTTTGGATATGACGATAACCATGAGGTGGTTGAGCGCCTTCAACCATTAAACCCCTATGGCGTTTCGAAAAACGAGTTTGATATCTGGGCATTGAAACAAGATAAGTCACCACAACACTGGTATGGACTGAAGTTTTTCAATGTTTATGGACCGAATGAGTTTCATAAAGCTAGAATGGCTTCTGTGATTTTTCATGCCTTCAATCAGATTCAAGACAAAGGTGAAATGCGCTTATTTAGATCTCATAATCCTAATTACAGAAACGGTGAGCAGCTGAGAGACTTTGTATATGTGAAAGATGTGGTTAGCGTGATTCAGTTTTTATTTGACAGAAAGCCAAAGAATGGACTTTATAATCTGGGTTCAGGCACTGCGCGAACCTTTTTAGATTTGACCAAAAGCGTTTTCAGGTCATTGGATAAAGAAGAGAAAATCTCCTTTATGGATACTCCAGAGGATATCAGAGATAAGTATCAATATTTTACGGAAGCGAATATGGCCAAACTAATATCCGTAGGATACTCAAAACCATTCACAGCCTTGGAGGATGGTGTGTCTGATTATGTTCAGAACTACCTTTTGGGAAGAAAGAACTTCTAGAGCGAATCCTTCAATTCTAGAAGCATGTCTTTGACATGATTCAAAGATTCAATCATTTCTGATTTTTCTAGGAGTGCCTTATGTTGATCCTTGATCTTCTTTTTTGCACCATCAAGAGTAAAGCCTCTTTGCTTAACCAAATGGTGAATCAATTTTAAATTTTTGACATCCTGATCTTTGTAAATACGATTTCCCTTTGCGTTTTTTTGAGGTTTGATGATATCAAATTCTTTTTCCCAAAAACGCAATAGAGAGGCGTTTACATCAAGCATTTCAGCAACTTCACCAATAGAATAATACAACTTAAAAGACTCTCTTTCTTTAACAGGCATAGTGCAGTAATTTAGTCAAATGATTGATTTTCCTGAGAAGAAAGCTGGATCATCAAATCATACTCTTCAGGACTTAAGTCACTAAAGTAAAAGTTTATTGGATTAATCGGTCTGTCATTTTTATGGACCTCATAGTGCAAATGAGGACCACTGGACTTTCCAGTATTACCAACATATCCAATGATTTCACCTCTAATTACATTTTGTCCTTGCTTAACGGCAATTTCGCTCATGTGACCATACAGGGTTAGATATCCAAAACCATGGTCAATTCTCACATGGTTTCCATATCCTCTAGAGCCATTATCTGAGCGTGTCACTGTTCCATTACCTGTCGCGTAAATTGGAGTTCCTGTTGGCGCTGTAAAATCCATTCCTTCATGAAATGCAGGTGTTTTATAGTGAGGATCTATTCTCATCCCATATCCACTTGCCATTCTAGTCAAATTTTTGTTAGAAACAGGCTGAATAGCCGGAATACTGGCTAATAGTTCTTCCTTCTGTTTTGCTAATTCATATATCTCATCAAATGATTTTGATTGTATATAGAGTTGCTTGGAAAGTCGATCTAACTTCTTCGTGGTACTAATCACGATGTCAGCATCACCTTTGAATTTTTCAAGATTTTTATAGCGATTCACACCGCCAATACCCGCTTTCCTTAAGTTGTCTGGTATGGGTTCGGCTTCGAATATAGTTCTGTATATATTGTCATCTCTGTTTTCTAAGTCCGCAAGGATAACACTTGTCTGATCGAGCTTGTTGTTAAGAAGTTCATATTGCAGCAAGAGCTCCTCTTTTTCAGCAATCAATTGCTTTTCCTTTGGAGAATCATACACTAAATTAAATCCAACGTAGAAAAGTCCACCAAAAAATAACGATGCCATCATAAACCATAGAATATTAAAGAACCTCCTTAAAGGAGTTACTTTAACCTTCTCATAACTGAGAGAGCTTTCGTTATATTGATATCGGACTTTAGCCAAATTTTAATTTTTAGATTGCGAAAATAGGACAACAGCTACTTTTGCATCCTTTAATAAACGGAATTTCAGCGAAATTAACAGATTATGGAGTGGACTACGCGTAAAGTGCGATCAAGGTTTCAGGAGTATTTTAAGGAAAAGGGGCATCATATTGTTGATTCCGCTCCGATCGTTATCAAAGACGACCCAACGCTTATGTTCACTAATGCTGGTATGAATCAGTTCAAGAGCATTTTTGTTGGTAATGAGGAAAAACAGTATCCGCGTATAGCTGACACTCAAAAATGTTTGCGTGTTTCGGGAAAACACAATGACCTGGAAGAGGTCGGTCGAGATCATTACCATCATACGATGTTCGAGATGCTCGGAAACTGGTCATTTGGCGACTATTTTAAAAAGGATGCAATAAATTACGCTTGGGAATTACTCGTGGATGTGTATGGACTTGATAAAGATCGTCTATATGTCTCCATTTTTGCGGGTGATGAAGAATTAGGCGTTGAGGTAGATAATGAAGCAGAACAACTTTGGCTTAAACATATTCCTTCAGAAAGAATATTGAAATTTGGAAGAAAAGAAAATTTTTGGGAGATGGGCGAAACAGGCCCATGCGGACCCTGCTCTGAAATTCATGTGGATTTGCGCTCCGAAGAGCAGCGCAAAAAGGTTGATGGAAGGACACTTGTGAATATGGATGATCCAGAGGTTATTGAGATCTGGAATTTGGTGTTCATGCAATTCAATAGGCTTGAGAATGGCAAACTTGAAACACTCAAGGACAAACATATTGATACAGGAATGGGACTTGAGCGTCTTGTTCGCGTTCTTCAAGGGGTTTCATCTAATTATGATACTGACATTTTCGTTGCGTTAATTAAGAGTATTGAAGAAGAGTCTGGAATAGATTATAAAGGAAGTGCGGATCTTTCTGACGTTGCTTTTAGAGTTATCGCTGACCATGTTAGAGCTGTTAGTTTTTGTATTGCGGATGGTCAATTGCCATCGAATACAGGTGCGGGATATGTTATTCGGAGAGTATTGAGAAGGGCCATTAGATATGGGTTCAGCCAACTTAATATGAAGGAACCGTTCATTAATAAAGTGGTCATAAAGTTGATTGAAGAAATGGGGGCTGATTTCCCTGAATTAACTAGAAATAGGGAATTGTTGACCAAAGTGGTGCGTGAGGAAGAGATTTCCTTTTTATCGACACTTGAAAAAGGACTGGAAAAATTGAACGTTATTTTTCAGAGTGAAGGAGAAAAAATTATTTCAGGGGATGTTGCGTTCGAGTTATACGATACGTATGGATTTCCGATTGATTTAACCAACCTTATTGCTTCAGAGAATAATTGGAAGGTTGATATGAAAGGTTTTTCTGAGGCGCTAGAAACACAAAAGAATCGATCAAGAAGTGCGACTAAAACTTCATTTGGTGATTGGACAGTGTTAAATGAAGGTGCTAATAGTTCGTTTTTAGGTTATGATCAATTATCTTGTACGACCAAGATTGCGAAATATCGATCAGCTACGGTCAAAGGCAAGGAGGTTGTTCAGATTGTGCTGGTTGAAACTCCATTCTATGCCGAGAGTGGCGGTCAAGTGGGTGATACAGGTAAGCTGCTTGTTGATGGTCAAGAAATACAAGTAGTTGATACAAAAAAGGAGAATAATGAGATAATCCATTTTATCTCTGAAATGGTGAAAAACATATCGGCAGATGTCGAAGCGTCAGTAAATGTTTCAAGAAGAACAGATATCAAGAAGAATCACTCCTCTACGCACTTATTGCATTTTGCCCTCCGATCTATTCTTGGTGCTCATGTTGAGCAAAAAGGTTCATTGGTTTCACCTGATAAATTGAGATTTGACTTTTCACATTTCGAGAGAATATCTGAGGATCAAATCAAGGAAATTGAAACCTTAGTGCGGGATCAGATCGAAAGTCAAGTAGAACTTCAAGAATGGAGGAAAATGCCAATCAATGAAGCCAAGGAAATGGGGGCAATGGCCTTATTTGGTGAGAAGTATGGAAATGAAGTTCGTGTTGTCAAATTTGGCGATTCAGTGGAGCTTTGTGGAGGTATTCATGTAGACTCAACTTCAGAAATCGGTGGGTTTAAGATTATTTCGGAATCTAGTGTGGCTAGCGGGGTCAGGAGGGTAGAGGCACTTACTGGAAGAGCATACACTACTTATATTTCAAATTCGATTGACCTTATCGAGAAAATCAACGATGAAATGGGTCGGCCTAAACAGCTATTGGCATCCATTCAAAAACTTCAAACCGATTACAAAGCAGCTCAAAAACTTATTGAAAACTTTGAGCAAGTTGAAAAGAGCAGATTAAGAGATAGTTTGCTGAACGCTATTCAAGTAAAAGGTGACAGGAAGATGCTCATTCAGTTACTTAAAGGAATAGATGGAAAGGCGGCTAAGGATACCGTTTATAGCTTAACGCTAGAGGTTAAAGATTTGATGGTTGTTCTAGCTGGTGAATATGAATCTAAGCCTTATCTAATTGTTGGAATCAGCAAAGAACTTGCCGAACGCGAAAATCTAGACGCTTCGAAAATGGTTCGAGAAATTGCTTCAGAAATTGATGGAGGTGGAGGGGGACAGAAATTCTTAGCGATGGCAGGGGGTAAAAATAGCAAAGGGCTCCAAAGAGCCCTTGACCGTGCTGAATCTTTAACTTAATCAGGCGAGTTGACCCTTAAGCTGATCACTCTTTTCTTTTTTACCATAAACAGGACCTTTGTATTTTTCAGAATAGGAGAGCCCTAAGTGAAGAACGTAAAATCCATTGAATATTATTACCAAAGCATAATCAAGGAGTTTGTGATGACCGAAGCTTTGACAAAGCTCCACATAAACTTTCATCATAAAGACCAACCAAATTCCACCAAGTATTCCGGCAATGCTATACGCTATCATTGTGTCTTCAACATAGACAAGACTCAGAATAATTACGGGTGGTGGAATCATAACTAATAGACTGTGAGAACCAGGTCTTCCCACTATTTTCAAAAAGGAGATAACATTCTTAACTGGAATGATGCAGTCAATTCCAGGTAATCCACATTTGTCGTATAATGACCATTGAGCAAGAATTCCAACCAATGCAAAACATGCAAGTGGGATAAGCACACCAGGACCGAAGGATCCAAGGAAGGGGAATGTTTCGATGAAAGAGTTTATAATTGATTCCATAATGCAAATGCTAAATTATTTAGGCTAAAATAATAAAATTATTGTCCAAAAGACCATTAGTCGAAAAAAATAACATGTTAGTCGATTAAATAGATCGTTCGAGCTTATTCGTGGAGTGTATGTTTTTATCATAAAAAAAGGACTTCTCTCAGTGGAGAAGTCCTTTTTGATTCCTTTATAGGATTTGCCCATCACTTCTCTTTTACTGGGTAATTCATATTATTTAATGAATGACGGCCAATTTTAAAAAGGGGGATAAAAAGGCGTTTTTGACAAATTACTTCGATTTGAAGAAAGGAATTCAAAAGCTGATTTATGTGAACTTTTTTGTAGTTGAAAGGTCAATTTTATCTTCAGCCATAATGGTCAATCGTTCAATAGTATTTCTCAACTGTCTGATATTACCAGACCAATCAATTCCAGTTAAATACTTTGTTGCTTCTTGCTCAATCTTATAAATAGGATTGCCCGTTTCAGTTGAAATTTGCTCTAAGAAGTAATGGATAAGAATGGGGATGTCGTCTCTTCGGTCATTTAATGATGGGACTTCAATGATGATCACAGAAAGTCTATGATAGAGGTCTTCTCGAAAGTTACCGTTACTTATCTCCTCTTTTAAATTTTTATTGGTAGCCGCAATAACTCTTGGAGACACTTTTATTTCTTTATCACCACCAACTCTTGTTATAGTGTTTTCTTGCAACGCTCGAAGAACTTTCGCTTGAGCACTTAAACTCATATCGCCTATCTCATCTAAAAAAAGTGTGCCTCCTGACGCTTGTTCAAATTTTCCAATTCGCTGTTTAATGGCCGAAGTAAATGCACCTTTTTCATGACCAAAGAGTTCGCTTTCGATCAGTTCTGACGGTATTGCAGCGCAGTTTACTTCAATAAAAGGCCCTTTATTCCTCTCACTCTTTTTGTGCAGTTGACTTGCTACTAATTCTTTACCCACACCATTTGGCCCAGTAATCAAAACACGTGCATCTGTTGGGGCAACCTTTTCAATCATATGTCTAACCTCTTCGATTGGTTTGGAACTTCCTATAATTGGAGATTCAACTTTTACACCTGCTTTTTTCTTTAGTGCGCGAGTTTCCTTGATCAGGTCTTTTCTATCCAAAGCGTTTCGAATTGAAACTAAAAGACGGTTTAAATCAGGTGGTTTAGAGATGTAATCGTATGCGCCTTTTTTAAGAGATTCCACGGCCGTTTCAATATTCCCATGTCCACTTATCATGATTACTGGAACATCTGGATTTATGCCTTGAATTTTAACTAAGACTTCAATGCCGTCCATTCCAGGCATTTTTATATCACATAGAACGATGTCATATAGACTTTTCTGGAATTTATCAATTCCAATTCGGCCATCTTCAGCTTCGTCAACCTCTATTTTTTCATATTCTAGAATGTCTCTTAAAGTAGAGCGGATGGATCTCTCATCATCAATAATTAAAATTTTAGGCATCGCGTTAATATTTTAACCATTTAAAAATTTCTTTTAACGAAGGCTTCTTGCCATACATTAAAATTCCTACTCTGTATATTTTTCCTGACATCCACACTGCTCCAATAAAAGATCCAACTAAAAGAGCCATTGATAAATAAACTTGCCACATATCAGCAGATTCAATTCCAATAGCCACACGTATCATCATAATTACTGGAGATGTTAGCGGTATGATGCTAAGCCAAATGGCCATATCACTCGATGGGTTTTCAAAAACATTAAACGATAATATATAAGCCAAAAGTAGAGGGAAGGTTATCGGAAAAATGAATTGCTGTGTGTCTGTGTCATTGTCAACGGCAGAACCGACAGCTGCCATAAGTGCACTGTATAAAAGGTAGCCACCAAGAAAATAAAATATGAAAACAGCTATCATTACTGGAAAGTTGATCCTGCGAATCTTATTGAAAAGATTGTCTTTTTGACTCAGTCTTGTGAGGTTCAGTGACTGTTCTTGGTCAACTTGTTGTTGAACCATATCTGTCATAGGAGTTTTGACTTGTGCAGCGTCATATTTATCTCCGAGGACAAGGAATTGACCACCTAAAGCAAGGACAAGTGTCAATAATATCCACAAAGCAAATTGCGTAAGCCCAACAGCACCCACGCCTATTATTTTACCCATCATTAATTGAAATGGCTTTACAGAACTTATCATTACCTCGATTATACGATTTGTCTTCTCTTCGATAACTCCGCGCATGACTTGCACACTATACATGAAAATGAAAAAGTAAATCAAGATGCCAAATACAAGTCCTACAATTGCTGGAAGCATATTTGTTTCTTCAGCTTCTGCACCTGCACCCTTGAATTGAAAAGTGAGTAAGTTAAAGGGAGCTTTTAGTCGATTATAATCTCCTTCGGTTATATCAAACTCTTTGAGCTTACTAATTTCCAGGTATTGCTGAACCGTTTCTTCAATTTGTCTTTGAACTTTTATAGAAGGTTGTTTTTTAAAGATGAGTTGTCCAGATTTACTTTGAAGAATGTTTTCAGGCAGGTAAAGCAGCGCAGTGTAATCAGACACTTCTAGCAATGCCTCGCCTTTGGGCAAAGAGATATCCATGATACTATACGAGAGCTTATCGGACCCGTCAAGCTTTTCAAAAAAAGGATAGTTATCATCTATGACTAATATCTTTTGGTCGTCACTCTCTTCTATGCTGGTCCACATAGCAAAGGTTAAAACCCCGGCCATTATTAGTGGGCCTAGAAGACTCATTATTATAAATGACTTCTTTCTGACCCGGGTAAAATACTCTCGTCTAATTATTAATCCAATTTTATTTGCGCTCATTGTTTGATGGAATCACTTTGAGAACGTCCAACTAGATCAATGAAAATATCGTTCATTGATGGGAGCTTTTCATTAAATGAAATAACCTCGACATGTTGGATGAGTGAGGATAAAAGTTCTTTGGATCCTGCTCCTTGATGAGCCAGTACAAGAGCACTAGTATGATCTGACTGCTCTATAATTTCGTCTATTTCAAATTGGAAACCAAGCGCATTAGCAAACGCTACCTTACTGCCCTTAAACTTAATCTGGAAAAGACTTTTGCTAAATGATTTTCGAATGTCGCTAACTGAGCCGCTCAAAATATTTTCACCTCTATTTACCAAAGTAATATTTTGACAAAGCTCTTCAACACTTGCCATATTATGAGTAGAAAACACAATGGTAGTGCCTTCATTTTTTAACTCAAGAATATGGTTTTTAATCGTTTCAGTATTTACAGGATCGAATCCACTAAAGGGTTCATCGAGAATTAAAAGCTTTGGATTATGTGCTACCGTAATAGCAAATTGGAGCTTTTGCTGCATTCCTTTTGAAAGCTCTTCAACTTTTTTATTCCACCATGATTCCATCTCCAATTTCTCGAACCAAGGTTTCAGTTTGGCATAAGCGTCTTTTTTATCTAGACCCTTAATTTGGCATAGGTAGAGAGCTTGCTCACCAACTTTCATTTTACGATATAAACCTCTTTCTTCAGGTAGATATCCGAACTCTGAACTTTTAAATGACTTGAGTGGCAGACCTTTGAATAATATCTCTCCAGAATCAGGTGCCGTAATTTGCGTCAAAGTCCTAATTAGAGTCGTTTTTCCAGCCCCGTTTGGACCTAGAAGCCCGAAAATTTGACCTTCTGGAATTGCGATATTGATTTCTTTTAAGACCTGAAAATTGCCGTAGTGCTTATTGATGTTTTTCCCTTCAAGAATATAGTTCATCTACGTCAGTCTTTGAGCAGGCAATTTAAGTCTTAGAAATTAATGCGAGAAGAACTCTTTCATTTTAGAAAAGAAGCCTTTTTCATCCGCACTTGGATTAGGTGCGAAATTCTCAGATATCTTCATTTTTTCAAGGATATCTTTTTCTTCATCATTAATCTTCTGAGGCGTCCAAACATTGATATGTACCAGTAAATCGCCATTGCTGTAAGCGTTAACAGAAGGAAGGCCTTTTCCTTTTAGCCTCAAGATTTTACCAGAATGAGTGCCTGGAGCGATTTTTATTTTCGCTTTTCCGGTGATTGTTGGAACTTCATAGATTTCTCCAAGAACGGCATCTGCAAAATTGAGGTATAGATCATAATGTAAATTTGATCCGTCTCTTGTTAAAACATTATGCGGAATCTCTTCGATCAGGACGATTAGATCACCCGCAGGTCCGTTCATCGGTCCATCGTTTCCTTTACCACGAACACTCAGCTGCATTCCTTCCTCAACACCCGCAGGAATTTCGATTGGAATAACAACTTCTTTTCTCTCTAAGCCGTCAGGCATTACACCTGGTTTGGAGGTTTTCACTTGCTTTCCAGTTCCCTGACAAGTTGGACATGCACTTGCAGTCTGCATTTGTCCTAGGAAAGTTTGAGTTACTCTCATCACTCTACCGGACCCTCCACAGGTGCTGCAATTAGAATATTCTATGCCTTCAGCATGAACTAACTTATTTACCTTGATTTTTTTCTCGGTTCCGTTAGCAATTTCTTCTAACGTTAGCTTCACTCGAACGCGAAGGTTTGATCCACGTCTCATTCGGGCTTGTCCTCCTTGGCTTTGACCTCCGCCAAATCCAAAAGCGCCACCAAAAATATCTCCGAAGTTTTCGAAAATATCTTCCATGTTCATGCCTTGTCCGCCATAGCCTCCTTGACCTCCCATACCTGCATGACCAAAACGATCATATTTGGCACGCTTGTCATCATTGCTCAGAATTTCGTATGCTTCAGCGGCTTCTTTGAAGTTTTCTTCAGCTGCGTTATCCCCAGGGTTTTTATCTGGGTGATACTTAATTGCAAGCTTGCGATAGGCTTTTTTAATCTCGTCCTTCGATGAACTTTTTGAAACGCCTAATATTTCGTAATAATCTCTTTTGGCCATAAATCTCTTAGTTTCCTACTACCACCTTTGGATGACGTATAATCTTGTCGTTTAACTCGTATCCTTTCTCTGCCACATCTATCACAATGCCTTTTTTGGCTTTATCTTCAACCGGAACCTGTGCAATAGCTTCATGAATGTCAGCATCAAAAATTTGCCCCATAGAATCAAAAGATTTTAAGCCTTTGCTCTCAAGTATCTTAGAAAGTTTGTTCTGCAATAATGTAAATCCCTCTTTTACGGCTATTATATCTTCAGCAGTTTCATTCGATTGAATAGCTCTTTCAAAATCGTCTAAAATGGTAAGCATCTCTTTCATGAGATTAGCATTTGCAGTACCTATTAGATCTATACGTTCTTTTGCTGTTCTTCTTCTGAAGTTTTCGAACTCAGCGTAAAGCCTGAGATACTTATTTTTTTCTTCCAACACTTCATTTTCCAATTTTTGAATTGGATCTATTCCTTCATCTTCTCCAAACTCCCTGCTGGAAATTTCTTCAGCTGATTCTTCTGTGTTATCAAGCTCTTCCTGATTATCCTTTAGTTCTTGTTCTTTTTCGCTCATTTCAATAAAATTTACGGACGTTAAGGCCATAACAAATGTTTTGCCATAGCATTCATTAAGACATTATGTCAGCATAATAAGATTAGATGTTGTAAAGTGTCAGCTAGAGGCTTTTGATAAGTTTGTCGAGCTGAAGATCAATTTGGTTTCCGCGAAGATTTTTAGCGATTACAACTCCATTGCCATCGATTAAAAAGCTGCTAGGAATAGATCCAACACCGTACAATTGTGCAGCCTCGCTTCTCCATTTTTTTAAATCACTAACGTGGTACTTCCAAATCAGTCCATCTTGTTTAATCGCCTGGGCCCAAGCTCCTTGATTATTATCAAGAGAAACACTAAATACTTCGAAACCTTTTGCCTCTTTGAATTTGGCTTTGTTGTACTTTTTATATGCTCGAACCACATTCGGGTTTTCTCTTCTGCATGGTCCGCACCAAGATGCCCAAAAATCAATAAGGACAATTTGACCTTTAAGAGAGGATAGCTTCATTTCTTTACCATCAGGCCCAGGTTGCGAAATCTCAGGTGCTTTATCTCCAATTTTAACACCTTTTGATTGTTTCGAATCGAGGGTCGGGGAGATTGAGTTTAAGTCAGAAGATAGAGTGATAATTGAAATCAGAGTAAGTATGATAATTCGCATGCTGATGATTTTAGCCTTCGTTTCTTACAATATTCGCACCAATTGCGTTAAGACGTTTATCAATATTTTGGTATCCCCTATCAATTTGCTCAATATTTCGAATGATGCTTGTGCCTTCAGCCGAGAGGGCAGCTATTAATAATGATACCCCCGCTCGAATATCTGGGGAAGTCATTTGAATTCCTCGAAGTCTATTTGCTCTTCCATGACCAATCACAGTCGCCCTGTGTGGATCACAAAGTATAATCTGAGCTCCCATGTCAATCAGTTTGTCAACAAAGAATAATCGGCTTTCAAACATTTTTTGGTGAATGATTACACTGCCTTTAGCTTGCGTTGCCACAACTAAAACGATACTTAAAAGGTCAGGTGTGAAGCCTGGCCATGGCGCATCAGCGATGGTCATTATCGAGCCATCAATAAAAGATTCTATCTCATAAGCTTCTTGTTCTGGAATTAATAGGTCATCACCTTGCAGTTCCATTTTGATTCCCAGCTTTTTAAATACGTCTGGAATCATACCGAGATGCTCATATCCAACATTCTTTAAAAGAATTTCAGATTGAGTCATTGCAGCCAAACCTATAAAGCTTCCAACTTCGATCATATCTGGCAGAACTTTGTGCTTGCAGCCACCCATTTCAGACACCCCTTCAATGATTATTAAGTTAGACCCAATGCCAGAGACATTAGCTCCCATAGCATTCATCATTTTACATAGCTGTTGAATGTAAGGTTCGCATGCTGCATTGTAAATGCTTGTTTTGCCCTCGGCTAAAACAGCAGCCATGATTATGTTCGCAGTTCCGGTTACACTTGCTTCATCTAGAAGCATAAACGTGCCTTTTAATTTTTTCGCCTCTGCTTTATAGAAGTGGGTTTTTGCATCATAGGAGAAAGTTGCTCCCAATTTTTCAAAACCAATAAAGTGTGTGTCTAATCTGCGTCTTCCAATTTTATCTCCGCCAGGTTTCGGGATATAGCCTTTACCGAAACGACCTAGAAGTGGCCCAACAATCATTATTGAGCCACGCAGGCTTGACCCTTTAGAATGGAACTCCTTTGAGGTTAAATAATCAAGGTCAATTTCATCTGCTTGAAAGATGTAATGCCCCGTTCCTTTTTTTTGAATCTTAACGCCTAGTGAACCTAATAAATCAATCAATTTGTTAACATCCACGATATCCGGGATATTCTCAATTTCGACTTTTTCTGGCGTAAGAAGAGTAGCGCAGAGAATTTGTAAAATTTCGTTTTTGGCTCCTTGAGGAGTAAGCTCTCCTTTTAGTTTTCTGCCTCCTTCAATTTGAAATGACCCCATTGTTATTTTACTTTTTCCATTTGCGCTTTGAACGCGATTTACTTGATGATTTACTTGAGTTTCTTGGTTGACTTCCTAAAATGTCATTGGTGTGCTGAAACCTAAAATTATCATTCAACTTGAGCAATCCACCCGACATCTCTTTTAGTTGGTCAATAATCATTTCTTCGTTCACTGAGTCTCTATTGTAATTTAGATAACTACGCTTCATGAGATGCGCTATGAGCTGCGTTAAAGCTTGTTGCTCGTCTTTATCTTCAATAGATTTAGCCACTTCTATCAGGTTTTCAATGGATTTTCCATAGTGACGATATTTGAAGTCTCCTTTTGGATATTCAATCTTTTCGGCTTGAATATTCACTGCTGGCTCTGGCTTTGGATATGGAGCGTCAACATCCAGCTGGAAATTTGACATTACATACAAATCATCCCATAATTTATTAATCAGTTCGTCATTGCCTTTGTAAGAAGGGTTCATGACGGTCATTAGTTGGATAATTGCTTGAGCGGCTTTGTTTCTTTCCTCCCTATCCTCGATGGCCATTGTATGTTCCACCATTTCTTGAACATATCTTCCGTATTCGCCCAGTGCTAGCGGTTTTCGTTGCGTATTGTATTCCATTTGTTGTGTATCTTGCTTCCTATTTTAGGATTTGCAGCTTGGCAAATTTGAGCAAAAGTTGCTTCTTACCAATGTTTTGAAATTCTACAGTTGCTTTTCTATTGGGTATTTCACCTTCTAAACCAGTGATTTCACCCTTTCCAAAACGGTCGTGATTTACTTTTGTTCCAACCGTTAATTGATTGATTTCCTCAATAGAAATAGCGCTTCCAGCGGATTGGGAAGGTTTCACAAGCTTCTTTCGAACAGCGTGGTTGACAAGGGCATAATTCTTTTTTGAAATTAATTCACGTTTCTCAATTTTTTGAATTGTTGGCGATTCGATAAGATCTTGACTTATTTCTGAAATAAATCTACTAGGTTCATTGTATTGCATATTGCCATATTTGAATCTAGTTGCCGCAAATGAAAGTGTTGCCTTTTTTTCTGCTCTTGTAAGGGCAACATAGAACAGCCTTCTTTCTTCTTCAAGATCACTTCTTGAATTAACACTTAATTGTGACGGGAAAAGGTCTTCCTCAAGACCAGCTATGAAAACATAAGGAAACTCCAGCCCTTTTGCGGAGTGAATAGTCATCATTGACACTTTTGGACTTTCGTCATCTTTGTTGTCTTTAATGTCAGTATCCGTCAATAATGAAACCTCTTCAAGAAATACACTTAAAGAACGAGGGTTTTCGGAACCTTTTTCTTCTTCACTCAATTCGATTTCTGTGAATTCTTTGATGGCCGAAAGAAGTTCTTGAACATTTTCATAACGGCTTATTCCTTCTGGTGTTCGGTCTGAATAAAACTCCTTAAGGATACCTGTCGCAGATGCAATGTGTTGAGCTGTTTCATAGGCGTCTTTTTCTAAAGAAAGGTTTTGAAAGCTTTTAATAAGGTGCGCAAATTCGAGAATTCTATTCTTAGTAGCTGCATTTATTGGCAAATGGGCATCATTAACATTGTTGACTATAGCCAAGGGGGATTTCCCTTCTTCAGAAGCCGCCATCATAATCTTGCTTTCGGTTGTTTTGCCAATGCCTCTTGCTGGATAGTTTAAGACTCTTTTAAAAGCCTCTTCATCATTGGGGTTTGAACAAAGCTTGAAATAGGCAAGCAAATCTTTGATTTCTTTCCGCTGGTAAAAGCTTAAACCCCCATAGATTCTATATTTAATATTTTTCCTTCTCAGTGCTTCTTCAAGTGCTCTTGATTGGGCATTAGTTCTATATAGAATTGCAAAGTCATCTTCACTGGCATTCTCGTTGTCTTTAATATCAAGAATTTCGCTTGCTATGAACGTACCTTCCTCCGATTCGCTCAGACATTTAATGAGTTTAATAGAGTCCCCATCTTGATTTGCCGTCCAAACGTCTTTCTTTAATTGTTCTTTATTATTATCAATGACCTGATTTGCTGCCGCAACGATAGTTTTGGTAGAGCGATAATTTTGTTCAAGCTTAAAAACCGCTACATCAGGATAAAGACTTTTGAATTGAAGTATATTCTGAATGTTGGCTCCTCTGAAAGCATAAATACTTTGTGCATCATCACCAACTACGCATATGTTTTCATGACGCGCAGCAAGCATCTTTAATATGTTGCTTTGAGCGAAGTTTGTATCTTGAAACTCGTCTACTAGGATGTACTTGAACTTATCTTGATACTTTAATAAGACATCTGAATGATTTTTTAATAGGATGTTTGTTTTGTAGAGCAAGTCATCGAAATCCATTGCACTTGCTTTGAAGCATCTTTTCTCGTAGGTTCCATATATTTTTCCGAGTAAAGGTTTTTTAGCTTGGAGGTCGTCATTATAAATTATTGTGTCATTTTGATACTCTGTCCCACTAATTAATCCATTCTTAGCAGACGAAATTCTCCGTTGGACAAGTTGTGGTTTATACACCTTGTCATCTAAGTTCATTTCTTTAATGATTGTTCTAATCAAACTTTTAGAATCATCGCTGTCGTAAATAGTGAAGTTGCTTGGATAGCCAATTTTCTCAGCTTCGTATCGAAGAATTTTAGCGAAAACAGAGTGAAATGTACCCATCCAAAGGGCTTTAGAATTTCCCTCGCCTACAAGTTGACTAATTCTGTTTTTCATTTCTCTTGCTGCTTTATTGGTAAAAGTTAGCGAGAGAATGTTGTATGGATCAGCCCCTGTATCTATAAGGTGGGCGATTCTATAGGTTAAAACACGGGTTTTCCCGGAACCCGCGCCAGCCAAAACCATAACTGGCCCATCAATATGAGTTGCTGCGTTCCTTTGAACGTCATTGAGCTGATCTAAATAGGACATTAAAACAAGTTAAAATGGTAAAGTGATGTCCAAAGTTACCTTTCATTAGGATGAAGATGGTTGAAAAGGCACTTCAATTTTATCAACAACGGAAAAAAAATGATCTCCAGATCCCTTACTAACAAACAGATTTCTTGTTTTCAACACTAAGATTTGATGGGTGATTGAAAAAAATAATCAGCCCCACATTGTGAATAAGATTTAATCACGTACCTTTGCGCCCCCTTTTTTAACGGGGAAATAGTGTCTTTAATGCTCAGAAAATAGATATATAGCGAATGCCAACGATATCACAATTAGTAAGAAAAGGTCGACAGACTACGAAGAAAACCAGCAAATCTGCTGCGTTGACTTCATGTCCACAAAGACGAGGGGTTTGTGTGCGGGTTTACACCACTACTCCTAAGAAGCCTAATTCAGCTATGCGTAAAGTAGCGAGAGTAAGGTTAACTAATCAGAATGAGGTGAATGCCTACATTCCTGGAGAAGGTCACAATTTACAAGAACACTCTATTGTGTTAGTAAGAGGCGGTCGAGTAAAGGATTTACCTGGTGTTAGATATCATGTTGTGCGCGGTGCACTGGACACGGCAGGTGTTGAGGGAAGAAAACAAAGACGTTCAAAATATGGCGCTAAGCGTCCAAAGAAATAATTCTCGGAAATGAGAAAAGGAAAAGCTAAAGATCGAATCATTGTTCCAGACCCACGCTACAAAAGCGAATTGGTTTCAAAGTTTGTGAACAACCTTATGCAGGATGGCAAAAAGAGTACTGCGTATACCATATTCTATGAAGCAATGGATCGCATTGAACAAAAAGGGTTCGAAGACCCATTAGAAACGTGGACGAAAGGTTTGGAAAATGTTACTCCTCAAGTTGAGGTTAGAAGCCGAAGAGTTGGAGGTGCTACTTTTCAAATTCCTCAAGAAATTAGAAATTCACGAAAGTTAAGTCAAGGTATGAAATGGTTGATTCAGTACTCCACCAAAAGAAATGGTAAGAGTATGGGCGAGAAATTAGCCGATGAATCAATTGCTGCTTTCAAAGAAGAAGGCGCTGCCTTCAAGAAAAAAGAAGATACTCACAGAATGGCTGAAGCTAATAAGGCTTTTGCACACTATAGATTTTAATTTGGTTACGCTGAATTGACATGGCAAGAAGAGATTTAACATATACGAGAAACATTGGTATCGCTGCTCACATTGATGCAGGTAAAACCACTACGACAGAGCGTATCCTTTATTATGGCGGTGTAAGTCATAAAATTGGTGAGGTGCACGATGGTGCTGCTACCATGGACTGGATGGAGCAAGAGCAAGAGAGGGGTATTACAATTACTTCTGCGGCTACAACACTGAATTGGAATTATCGCGGTGACCAGTATCACGTAAACATTATTGACACACCAGGACACGTTGACTTTACAGTTGAGGTGAATCGTTCACTTCGTGTTTTAGATGGTTTAGTCTTTTTGTTTAGTGCGGTTGATGGTGTTGAGCCTCAATCTGAAACTAACTGGAGATTGGCAAATAACTATAACGTTCCAAGAATTGGTTTCGTTAATAAGATGGATCGTCAAGGTTCTGATTTCTTGAATGTATGCCGTCAAGTAAAAGAAATGTTAGGCAGTCACGCTCTTCCTCTTCAAATTCCAATTGGAAATGAAGAGAATTTCAAAGGAGTAGTTGATTTGATCAATTTTAAGGGTATTGTTTGGAATGAAGAAGATCAAGGTATGACGTTCAGTGAAGTTGAAATTCCTGCGGATATCATTGATGAAGCAAGAGAATATCGAGAGAAGTTGTTGGAAGCAGTTGCTGAATTCAACGACACATTGATGGAAAAATATTTTGAGGATCCGGAGTCTTTGACTGAACGTGAGATTTTAGATGCATTGAGAGCAGCTACTATTTCAGGTAAAGTTGTTCCAATGATGTGTGGTTCGGCATTCAAAAACAAGGGTGTTCAAGCAATGCTTGACATGGTGATGGAAATTCTTCCTTCTCCTATGGATACAGAAGCCATTGTTGGTGTGAACCCTAAAACTGATAAAGAAGAGAAGAGAAAGCCATCAATGGATGAGCCTTTTGCTGCTTTGGCATTCAAAATTGCAACAGATCCTTTCGTTGGACGTCTTTGTTTCACGAGAGCATATTCAGGTAAATTGGACGCTGGTTCATATGTATTGAATACGCGATCAGGAAATAAAGAACGTATTTCTCGCATTTTCCAAATGCACGCTAATAAGCAAAATCAAATTCCTCAACTAGCTTGTGGAGATATCGCTGCATTAGTAGGATTTAAAGATATTAAGACTGGGGATACTCTTTGTGATGAAAAGCATCCAATTGTACTTGAGTCTATGGATTTCCCGGAACCAGTTATTGGTGTTGCTATTGAGCCTAAAACTCAGGCTGACGTTGATAAGTTGGGTATGGCATTAGCTAAGTTGGCTGAAGAAGATCCAACTTTCAAAGTGAAAACTGACGAAGAAACAGGTCAAACAGTTATTAGTGGAATGGGTGAGCTTCACCTTGACATAATCGTTGACCGTTTGAGAAGAGAATTTAAGGTGGAGGCTAATCAAGGTGCTCCTCAAGTAAACTACAAAGAGTCTATTACAGGTACTACTCAGCATCGTGAGGTGTTCAAGAAGCAATCTGGTGGACGTGGTAAATTTGCTGATATTTCAATAACCATCGAACCAGGAGATGCTGAAAAGCCGGGTCTTATTTTTGAAAGTAAGGTTAAAGGTGGCAACGTCCCTAAAGAATTTATTCCTTCAATTGAAAAAGGATTCAAGGAGGCAATGAAGAATGGTGTTTTAGCTGGTTATCAAGTCGATAATCTTAAAGTGACATTATTAGATGGTTCCTTCCATGCAGTTGACTCTGATCAATTGTCTTTTGAGCTTGCCGCTAAAATGGCGTATAGAAATGCTATTCCTTCCTGTAATCCTGTAATACTAGAGCCTATCATGAAGCTTGAAGCGTTGACCCCTGAAGAAAATATGGGTGATATCGTAGGTGACTTGAACAGACGAAGAGGAATGGTTGAAGGAATGGGTGATAGAGCTGGTGCTAAAGTGATAAAAGCTAAAGTTCCATTGTCAGAAATGTTTGGATATGTGACTCAGTTGAGAACAATGTCATCAGGTCGTGCGACATCGACTATGGAATTCTCTCATTACGCTGAGTGCCCTAAGAATATTGCTGAAGCGGTAATCGCAGAAGTGAAAGGTAATTTACAAAAAGCATAATAGTAAGGAAAGAATGGCGCAACGAATCAGAATCAAATTAAAGTCCTACGATCACAACTTAGTTGACAAGTCAGCTGAGAAGATCGTGAAGACAGTGAAGACTACCGGAGCTGTTGTAAGTGGACCGATTCCTCTGCCCACGCAAAAGCAGATTTATACGGTACTCAGATCGCCTCACGTAAATAAGAAAGCACGTGAGCAGTTTCAATTATCCAGCTACAAGCGGTTGATGGATATTTATAGTAGTTCATCAAAAACTATTGATGCGCTTATGGGCCTAGAGCTTCCAAGTGGTGTTGATGTTGAAATTAAAGTGTAATCGCTATAAAAGCATAGAGTTATGTTAGGAATAATTGGAAAGAAAGTTGGAATGACCAGCGTTTTTAGCGAGGATGGTAAGAACATTCCATGTACTGTGATTGAAGCAGGGCCGTGTGTTATTACGCAGGTTAAGACGGATGAAACAGATGGCTACACTGCTTGTCAGTTAGCTTTTGAAGATATTTCAGAGAAGCATTCAACAAAGGGTCAATTAGGTCATTTTGCTAAGGCTGATACTACACCGAAGCGAAAGATAATGGAGTTTCGGGATTGGTCAGGAGAGCAAAAAATTGGTGAGTCTGTAGACGTTTCAATTTTTGAAGAAGGTGAGTTCGTTGACGTTGTTGGAACTTCAAAAGGAAAAGGTTTTCAAGGAGTTGTAAAAAGACACGGCTTTGCTGGTGTTGGTGATGCAACTCACGGACAGCACAACAGATTGAGAGCTCCAGGTTCTATTGGCGCTTGTTCTACTCCATCTAGAGTATTCAAAGGAATGCGAATGGCTGGAAGAATGGGAGGTGATCGAGTTAAGATGATCAACCTTCAGATAATTAAGATTTTGGCAGATAAGAATGTGGTTTTGGTTAAGGGAGCTGTTCCTGGAACTAAAGGTTCATACGTTATAATTGAGAAATAATGGAATTAGCAATACTTAATACAGCAGGCAAAGAGACCGGTAAAAAGGTCAAGCTAGAAAAGGATGTTTTTGGTGTAGAGCCAAATGAGCATTCTATCTACCTAGATGTGAAGTTATACTTGGCTAATCAACGTCAAGGAACTCACAAGTCGAAGCAAAGAGCTGAGGTTTCTTATTCTACTAGAAAAATTAAGCGTCAAAAGGGAACAGGTACAGCGAGA
The DNA here is from genome assembly GCA_905479105.1 of uncultured Flavobacteriales bacterium. GTDB lineage: Bacteria > Bacteroidota > Bacteroidia > Flavobacteriales_G > Salibacteraceae > SHAN690. The sequence goes on along the minus strand of CAJQLE010000001.1, from coordinate 43,963 downwards.
GCAGGAAGTATTAAGAGTCCTGTCTTTAGAGGTGGTGGTCGTGCATTTGGTCCAGAGCCAAGAGACTACGGTTTTAAATTGAATAAAAAAGTAAAGAGATTGGCTCGTATGTCGGCTCTTTCATTAAAGGCTCAAAATAAGAACGTTCGAGTTCTTGAAGACCTTGCAATGGAAGCTCCTAAAACAAAAGAGTTTGTTTCATTAATAAAGAATCTTGAGTTGGTGGGCAATAAAGCATTGTTCGTTACTGCAGATGTAAACTCAAACGTAGTATTGAGTGCTAGAAACATCAGCAAAGCGAAGGTTGTAACAGCTGCAAACCTTAACACTTATGATATTATGAATGCTAATGTTTTAGTGTTCTGTGAAAGTGCTCTAGGTAAGATCAACGAAGTTTTAAGTAAATAGACATGAGCGTACTAATTAAGCCACTGATCACGGAGAAAATGACTGAGTTGAGCGAGAAGCGCAACCAGTATGGTTTCATCGTTAATCGTAAAGCTAACAAGATTGAAATCCGCAAGGCGATTGAAGGACAGTACAATGTTTCTGTTACTTCTATAAATACTATGATTTACGCAGGTAAGTCTAAGAAGAGATTCACAAAGTCTGCAGTTTTAGACGGCAGAACGAATCACTTCAAGAAAGCAATCGTAACTGTTGCTGATGGAGATGTAATTGATTTCTACGCAAACATTTAAGAACTGAGGAGAAATGGCAGTAAGAAAGTTAAACCCAACGACACCAGGACAGCGGCACAAGGTCCTTAGTAAATTCGAAGTAGTCACAACTGACACTCCGGAGAGAAGTTTGTTGGCTCCGATTAAGAAGTCAGGCGGTAGAAATAATACCGGAAAGATGACCATGCGTAATCGCGGTGGTGGTCACAAAAGAAGATATCGAGTTGTCGATTTTAAAAGAGATAAGCATGATGTTTCAGCCTCAGTAAAGACTGTGGAATATGATCCAAACAGAAATGCTCGTATTGCTCTTTTGGAATATGCTGATGGCGAAAAGAGATACATTATTGCACCAACAGGAATTCAGGTTGGTCAGCAAGTTGTAAGTGGTGAAACTGCAGCTCCTGAAATTGGAAATGCACTTTACCTGAAAACAGTTCCTTTAGGAACAATTGTTCATAATATTGAGTTAAGCCCACGTCAAGGTGGTAAGATGGCAAGAAGTGCTGGTACTTACGGTCAGTTGACCGCTAAGGAAGGGAAATATGCTGTAATCAAATTGCCTAGTGGTGAAGTGAGAATGGTGTTGTTGACTTGTATGGCAACCATCGGAACGGTTTCAAACTCTGATCACTCTCTTGAAAGAAGCGGTAAAGCTGGTAAGAGCAGATGGTTGGGTAGAAGACCACGTGTGAGAGGTGTCGCGATGAACCCTGTTGACCACCCAATGGGAGGTGGTGAAGGTCGTTCATCAGGAGGTCATCCAAGATCAAGAAAGGGTCTTCCGTCAAAGGGTTATAAGACGAGGTCTAAGACTAAGTTTTCGAATAAGTTTATCGTAGAGAAAAGAAAGAAATAATTAAGGCATGAGTAGATCGCTTAAAAAACCGCCATTCGTTCACTACAAACTCCAAAAAAGAGTTGATGATTCACAAGCTGCTAGTAAGAAGAGTGTGATCAAAACTTGGAGTAGAGCATCGATGATCACACCAGATTTTGTTGGTTTGACGATCGCAGTGCATAATGGTAATAAATTCATTCCTGTATTTGTTACAGAGAACATGGTTGGGCATAAGCTAGGAGAATTTGCTCCTACAAGGAACTTCCGTGGTCATTCTGGCGGCAAAAAAGGTAAAAAGTAATAAGTCATGGGGAGTCGAAAGTCTAATATGGCCAATAACATACGCGAAGAGCGCAAATCGCAATATATGGCGAGCCTTCGTAATTGTCCTTCATCACCACGTAAGATGCGTTTAGTAGCTGATTTGGTGAGAGGGATGGATGTTACTAAGGCGTCAGCAGTATTACAATTCACTAAGAAGCACGCAGCACGTGACCTAGAGAAGCTTTTAAGATCTGCTATCTCGAACTTCGAGCAGAAGTCGGGAGAGCGTTGGGAAGAAGCTGATTTGTTCATCAAAGAAATTTCTGTGGATGGTGGTCGTATGCTTAAGAGAATTCAGCCTGCTCCGCAAGGTAGAGCCTTCAGAGTGCGCAAGCGTTCAAACCACGTGACTTTGGTTTTAGGATCTGCAAGTGCAACAATTCCTAGTAAGAGAGAGACTTCAAAAGAAACAAAAGAAATAGTAGCTTAATGGGACAGAAAACAAATCCAATCGGCAATAGACTAGGTTTCATCCGCGGATGGGATTCTCAGTGGTATGGTGGAAAGAAATTCGCTGACAAGTTGGTCGAGGACCACAAGATCCGTGAGTATGTATATGCCCGTTTGAAGAACGCCAGTGTTTCTCACATTGTTATTTCAAGAACATTAAAACTTGTTTCAGTTACAATTAACACTGCTCGCCCAGGAATTATTATTGGTAAGGGTGGACAAGAGGTTGATAAGCTTAAAGAAGAACTTAAGAAGCTTACTAAGAAAGAGGTTCAAATCAACATTTATGAGATTAAGCGTCCAGAGCTTGATGCGAAACTTGTTGCTGATTCAATCGCAAGACAGATTGAAGGAAGAATCTCTTTTAGAAGAGCAACAAAAATGTCTATTGCTTCTACCATGCGAATGGGGGCTGAAGGAATAAAGGTTATGGTCAGCGGAAGATTGAATGGTGCTGAGATGGCTAGAACAGAACAATATAAAGACGGAAGAACTCCACTTCACACGTTTAGAGCTGAAATAGATTATGCTTTAGCTGAAGCCCAAACTACTTATGGTAAGATTGGTATCAAGGTTTGGATTTGTAAAGGTGAAGTTTATGGTAAGAGAGATCTTACTACAACGGTTGGTTCCGGAACACCTAATAAAGGTGGAGGTGGTGGAGGAAATTCCAACAAGCCTTCTGGACCAAGAGGCGGAGGAAGAAGGAAGTCTAATTCATAAAATGATTTGAGAGATGTTATCACCAAGAAAAACTAAATATCGTAAGCAACAAAAGGGCCGCATTAAGGGCAACGCTCAAAGAGGTAACCAATTGGCTTTTGGAACTTTTGGTATCAAATCATTGGATACTGGGCGATTGACTTCAAGACAAATTGAAGCTGCTCGTATTGCTGTTACACGTTTCATGAAGCGTGAAGGACAGGTTTGGATTCGAATATTTCCAGATACTCCAATAACTAAGAAACCAGCTGAAGTTCGTATGGGTAAAGGAAAAGGTGCTCTTGATCATTGGGCAGCTAAGATTGAACCAGGAAGAGTTCTTTTCGAAATAGAAGGAGTATCCATTGAAGTTGGAAGAGAAGCCCTTAGGTTGGCAGCTCAAAAACTTCCGTTGGTAACGAAGTTTGTTGTAAGAAGAGATTACACTGAAAATAATTAAGAGGCCATGAAGTCATCTGTAATAATAGAAATGACCACTGAAGAAGTTCAGGACGCATTGCTTAACGAAAGAGAAAGCTTAGCAAAGATGAAAATGCAGCATGCAATTTCACCTTTAGAGAACCCAATGGTTATAAAAGAAAAAAGAAAAGATGTAGCAAGACTTTTGACCGAATTGACTAAAAGGTCTAAAGAAGCTCAACAATAAGATATCATGTCAGAAAGAAATTTAAGAAAAGAGCGAGTTGGTGTGGTTACCAGTAACCTGATGGACAAGTCCATCGTTGTTACAGTGTCTCGTAAAATGAAGCACCCTAAGTACGGTAAGTTCGTTAATGTGTCTAAGAAACTTATGGCACATGATGATAAAAACGAATGTGGAATTGGTGACTCAGTTCGGATCATGGAAATTCGTCCACTCAGCAAGCGGAAGTGTTGGAGATTAGTTGAGATTGTAGAAAAAGCTAAATAAGATTTAAAGATGTTACAGCAGGAGTCACGTATGAAAGTTGCCGATAACAGCGGAGCCAAAGAGGTTCTATGTATTCGGGTACTTGGAGGAACAAAAAGAAGATACGCAAGTATTGGTGATACCGTAGTAGTTTCTGTTAAGGAAGCTATGCCTTCCGGAAATATAAAGAAAGGTGCGGTTAGCCGAGCTGTAGTGGTTCGAACTAGAAAGGAGATTAGACGCAATGATGGGTCTTACATCCGATTTGATGAGAATGCTGTTGTTCTTTTAGGTCAAAGTGGAGAGATGAGAGGAACACGAATCTTTGGCCCTGTCGCTAGAGAGTTGCGTGAAAAACAATTCATGAAAATCGTTTCGTTGGCCCCTGAGGTGCTTTAAATTATAGAAGAAATGCAAAAGAAATTGCACATAAAGAAAGGTGATCAAGTAGTAGTCATTTCCGGAAATGAAAAGGGAAAGGCTGGAAGAATACTTGAAGTAAACCGTGACAAGATGAGAGCTCTCGTAGAGGGATTGAATATGATTTCAATTCACTCAAAGCCAAGTGCTCAAAATCCAGACGGTGGCATCGTAAAAAAAGAAGGCCCTATTCATATTTCGAATTTATTGCATGCTGACCCGAAAGATGGTAAGCCATGTAAAATTGGAAGGAAAATGGATGAAACGGGTGAAAAAGTTAGATATTCTAAAAGATCTGGGGAGGTAATCAAATGAGTGAATACACACCACGACTAAAAAAGCAGTACAACGAAGAGATCGTTGGTGCTTTAAAAGATAAGTTTCAGTATAGCAGCATCATGCAGGTGCCAAGACTGACAAAAATTGTGTTAAACCAAGGACTCGGTGATGCTACTGCAGATAAGAAAGTTATCGAAAGTGCAATTCAGGAAATGGGTTTGATCTCTGGTCAAAAGGCCATAGCTACTATAGCAAAAAAGGACATCTCTAACTTTAAGTTGAGAAAGGGAATGCCTATTGGAGCTAAAGTAACTTTAAGGGGAGATATGATGTATGAATTCCTTGATAGGTTCATTTCTGTGTCCCTTCCAAGAACGAGAGATTTTAGGGGTATCAACCCAAAAGGTTTTGACAAAAGAGGAAATTATAACTTGGGAATTACTGAGCAAATCATATTCCCAGAGATAGATATAGATAAGATCGTTAGAGTTACAGGTATGGACATCACTTTCGTGACTACAGCCAATACTGACGAAGAAGGTTTTGAATTATTAAAAGCATTTGGATTACCATTCAAAAAATAAGTTATGGCAAAGGAATCAATGAAAGCCAGAGAGCGCAAACGTCAACAAATGGTTGATAGATATGCTGAGAAGCGCGCTCAATTAAAAGCAGAAGGAAAGTGGGAAGAATTGCAAAAGCTTCCAAAGAATTCGTCTGCTGTTAGACTTCACAACAGATGTCAATTGACAGGTCGCCCTAGAGGTTACATGCGTCAGTTTGGTATATCAAGAGTGTTGTTTAGAGAAATGGCGAATCAAGGATTGATTCCTGGAGTATCAAAAGCAAGTTGGTAATTCAAGACAGATTTAAAGAAAGAAGAAAAAATGGTTGTTACTGATCCAATAGCAGATTACTTGACAAGGTTGAGAAACGCAATTAGCGCGAATCACCGTGTAGTGGATATTCCTGCATCGAACATTAAGAAAGAGATGACGAAGATTCTCTTTGAAAAAGGATATATCCTCAATTATAAGTTTGAAGAGGAAGGACCTCAAGGAAGTATTAAGATTGCCTTGAAATATGATAAGGTTACTAAGTCTTCAGCCATTAAAGGGTTGAAGAGAATTAGTAAGCCAGGATTACGAAAGTATACTGGTTCTGATAGCTTACCTCGTGTTTTGAATGGTTTAGGTATCGCTATTCTTTCGACATCGAAAGGTTTGATGAGCGATAAAGAAGCGCGTCAAGACAAGGTAGGAGGAGAAGTTTTGTGTTACGTCTATTAAAAGATTGAATAATGTCACGAATTGGAAAAGCACCAATAACAATTCCTTCAGGAGTTGAAGTTAAGATGGATGGAAATACCATTCATGTTAAAGGCTCTAGGGGAGAATTGAAGCAAGAAATGGATAGCTGTATCTCAGTAACTATTGAGGACAATATCATCACCTTTGCAAGAGAAAATGATCATAAAGATCAGAGATCTATGCATGGACTTTATCGTTCGCTGGTAAACAATATGATTGAAGGCGTGTCGAACGGATTTGTCATCAAACAAGAGTTGGTTGGTGTAGGATATAGAGCCGCTGTTCAAGGTCAAAAATTGGAACTGTCTTTAGGATATTCTCATAATGTTCTTTTTGAGATTCCAACGGAAGTTTCTGTAAAGGCAGAACAAGAAAGAGGTAAAAATCCTATTGTGACATTTGAATCACATGACAAGCAATTGATCGGTCAAGTTGCCGCTAAATTGAGATCGTTAAGAAAACCTGAGCCGTACAAAGGAAAAGGTATTCGATTCGTAGGAGAACAGATTAGAAGAAAAGCCGGTAAGTCGGCCGCTAAAAAATAAGTAGTAAGAAATGGCACTTAGCAAATTACAAAGGAGAACGCGAATTAAAAAGCGTATCCGTAAGAATATAACTGGAACGACTGAAACTCCGAGATTAACGGTTTTCAGAAGTAACAAAGAGATCTATGCACAAATCATAAATGATCTCGATGGAAAAACTTTAGTAGCTGCATCATCTTTGGGTGATAAGGCAACAAAGGGGTCTTCTAAGATCGATCAGGCTTCCAAGATTGGAAAGAAGATAGCAGAGGTGGCTGCGGCTGCTGGTTTGAATGAAGTAGTATTTGATCGTAATGGCTATTTGTATCATGGACGTGTTAAGGCATTAGCCGAAGCAGCGCGTGAGAACGGATTAAAATTCTAAGAGCAACCAACATGGCAAGCGAAAACATAAAAAGAGTAAAGTCAAGCGAGATAGAGTTGAAAGACCGTCTTGTTGAAGTGAGAAGAGTAACTAAGGTTACCAAAGGTGGTCGTGCTTTTGGATTCTCAGCAGTAGTTGTAGTTGGTAATGAGAATGGCGTTGTAGGTCACGGTCTTGGAAAGGCCAAAGAAGCTACAAGTGCTATTGAAAAGGCCATCGATGACGCGAAGAAAAACCTTATTAAAGTACCTATTCAAAATGGGACTGTGCCACATGAGCAACTTGGACGTTTCGGAGGTGCATTCATCTTCTTAAAGCCGGCATCTCATGGTACTGGTGTTATTGCAGGAGGTGCGATGCGTGCAGTTTTGGAGAGTGTAGGTGTTACTGATGTTTTAGCCAAGTCTAAGGGTTCTTCAAATCCTGCGAACGTGGTAAAAGCAACTATTGAGGCTTTGACTCAATTGCGCGATGCCAACACAATCGCTCGTCAGAGAGGTGTTAATCTTGATACTGTTTACAACGGATAAGAAAGTATGGAAAAGTTTAAATTGACATTGGTTCGTTCGATAATTAAGAGACCGGGAGCTCAGAAGGCTACTATTGCCGCTTTGGGTCTTAAAAGAATGAATTCCACTGTAGAAGTTGTGGGAACTCCACAGATCATGGGAATGATTAAGAAAGTGAACCATTTATTAAAAGTAGAGGACGTTAAATAATCCACAATTATGGACTTAAGTAATTTAAAACCTGCAAAAGGCTCTGTAAAGAAGAACAACAAGCGACTAGGTCGTGGAGAAGGTTCTGGCAGCGGAGGAACAGCTTCTCGTGGTCATAAAGGTGCCAAATCAAGAAGTGGTTACTCAAAAAAGGTTGGATTTGAAGGAGGCCAGATGCCACTTCAGAGACGTGTTCCTAAGTTTGGATTTAAGAACCCAAATCGCAAGGAGTTTCACGGTATCAATCTCGATACTCTTCAGGCTCTTGCAGATCAGCACAAAACAAACGAGATTAACACTGAATTTCTAGTTGGAAAGTCAATCGTTGGAAAAAATGATTTGATCAAGATTTTAGGAAGAGGTGAATTGAATGCTAAGCTTTCAGTTGAAGCTCATGCATTTTCTAAGACAGCTAAAGAAGCAATTGAAACAAAAGGTGGATCTGCAAAGATCATAGAATAAATATGAAAAGATTTATAGAAACACTTCAGAACATTTGGAAGATCGAAGATCTTAGGGTAAGAATTTTAAATACCCTTGGCTTCCTGTTGATCTATCGCTTGGGTGCCTTTGTGGTATTGCCAGGTGTTGATCCTGCTGTTTTGGGGGATGTTAATGGTGAGGCTTCTGGTATAGCGGCTTTACTTAACATATTTGCTGGTGGTGCATTTTCAAGAGCGTCTGTTTTTGCTCTTGGTATTATGCCCTACATCTCTGCTTCGATTGTGATGCAACTTATGGGAATTGCTGTTCCAGCGATCCAGAAGATGCAGCGTGAGGGGGAGAGTGGAAGAAGAAAAATCAACCAGTATACTCGTTTCTTGACAATTGGTATTACAGCTTTTCAAGCTCCAAGTTATATTTCTACACAAATACCAGCCCAAGCTGTTGCGGGAGGTACAACCACCTTTTGGTGGATCAGTACCATAGTTCTTTTGATCACGGGTACTGTATTCGTCATGTGGTTAGGAGAGAAAATTACCGATAAAGGGATTGGAAATGGTATATCAATGATCATTATGATTGGAATTATTGCCCAGCTTCCTAGTTCTTTCTTCTTCGAAATTGAGCAAAGAACAAGTGCTGGTGGATTCGTAATGTTATTGATCGAACTAGTTTTCCTATTACTTGTAACAATTGCTACTGTAGCTCTGGTGCAAGGAACCCGGAGGATACCGGTGAATTTTGCGAAAAAAGTTGTAGGCAATAAGCAATATGGCGGGGTGCGACAGTATATTCCTTTAAAAGTGAACGCTGCCGGTGTTATGCCAATCATCTTTGCTCAGGCTTTAATGTTTCTTCCAATTACATTGGTTGGATTCACTAGTTCTGATGCTGCTACGGGCTTTGCATCTGCATTCGCGGACATTACAGGGTTTTGGTACAACTTTACTTTTTTCATCTTAATTATAGCATTTACATACTTCTATACTGCGATTACGGTTAATCCAAATCAGATGGCAGAAGACCTAAAAAGAAACGGAGGTTTCATCCCAGGAGTGAAGCCAGGTAAGAAAACTTCAGAGTTTTTGGATAATGTTCTTTCAAGAATTACACTTCCGGGGTCTATATTCTTAGGAATTGTTGCAATTTTGCCAGCTTTTGCGATGATCGCAGGAGTGTCGACAGGATTTGCTTACTTCTTCGGAGGTACTTCACTTCTAATCATGGTGGGTGTTATCTTAGATACACTTCAGCAGATAGAAAGTCATTTGTTAATGAGACATTATGACGGATTAATGAAATCCGGAAAAATAAAAGGCCGCTCTTCCTCCGCTTTTGGAATGGCAGGCTAAGTAATATAGATATGTTGATAGGAAAAAGCGAAGAAGAAATTGAGTTAGTAAGAGAGAGTTCTTTACTTGTTGGAAAAACTTTAGCAGAAGTAGCTTCCTTGGTTAGACCAGGGGTTACTCCTTTAGAATTGGATAAGCGAGCTTATGAGTTCATTCATGATCACGGTGCAGTGCCGGGCTTTTTGAACTATAATGGCTTCCCTAATAGTTTATGCATTTCTAAGAATGAAGCTGTAGTTCATGGTATTCCTGATAAAAAGGAAGTTGTAGATGGAGACATCTTGTCTGTGGATTGTGGAGTTCTTATGAATGGATACTTCGGTGACTCTGCCTACACATTTAAAGTAGGTGAAGTTTCAAAGGAGGTTGATGATTTGCTCGAAACCACTAAAAGGAGTTTGAAACTTGGAATTGAGCAAGCAGTTGCTGGTAATCGCGTTGGCGATATCGGTTATGCTGTTCAATTAGAAGCGGAAAGAAATGGTTACGGTGTAGTGAGAGAGTTGGTAGGACATGGTCTTGGTAAGAAATTACATGAAGCACCTGAAGTGCCGAACTTTGGTAAGAGAGGAAGAGGACCTGTATTGGTTGATGGTTTGATTATTGCAATCGAACCGATGATTAATTTAGGGAGAAAGGAAGTTTCTCAATTGAGAGATGGGTGGACAATTGTAACTGCTGATAGGAAGCCTTCAGCACATTATGAGCACACCATAGTAGTTAGAAAAGGAAAGGCAGAGGTTCTTTCGACATTTGAGTTTATTGAAGAAAAATTAAGAATAGAAGCATAAAAGAAACATGGCAAAACAAGCGTCCATAGAACAAGACGGAACTATTACAGAAGCGTTATCTAATGCAATGTTTCGTGTAGAACTTGAAAATGGTCACGTTATAACTGCTCATATTTCTGGCAAAATGCGAATGCATTATATTAAAATATTACCTGGAGATAAGGTTAAGGTGGAAATGTCACCGTATGATTTGTCGAAAGGAAGAATTACATACAGATACAAATAATAGGCTGGATCATGAAAATAAGAGCATCCGTAAAAAAGAGGTCTGCTGATGACAAAATCGTCAAGAGGAAAGGACGTGTTTATGTCATCAATAAGAAGAATCCGAAACACAAACAAAGACAAGGATAAAATTTAAGATATGGCTCGTATAGCAGGTATAGATCTACCAAGAAATAAGAGAGGCGAAATTGGACTTACCTACATCTTTGGTGTAGGACGTTCAAAAGCTCAAGAGATTTTGACAAAATCAGGCATTGATTGGAGTAAAAAGGTCAGTGAATGGAATGATGATGAATTAGCTCTAGTGAGAGAATACATCAATCAAAATATCAAGGTAGAAGGTGCGCTTCGTTCAGAGGTCCAGCTGAACATAAAGCGCTTAATGGATATTGGTTGTTATAGAGGTGTTCGTCATAGAGTTGGCTTGCCACTTCGTGGTCAGCGCACCAAGAATAACAGCCGTACTCGAAAAGGTAAAAGAAAAACTGTTGCGAACAAGAAGAAGGCAACTAAGTAATAACTAACTAGAACACGTTTTCCATGGCGAAGACTCAGACAAAAAAGAAGAAAGTAAAAGTAGACGCGTTAGGAGAAGCACACATCCACGCATCATTCAACAACATTATTGTTTCGTTGACAAATGCTAGTGGTGATGTGATCTCTTGGTCATCTGCGGGAAAGATGGGTTTCCGGGGTTCCAAGAAGAACACTCCTTATGCTGCACAAATGTGCGCTCAAGACTGTGCTAAAGTAGCACATGAATCGGGCCTACGTAAAGTTAAAGTATACGTCAAAGGACCTGGTTCAGGTCGTGAAAGCGCTATCCGAAGTATCTCAAATATGGGTATAGAGGTGACCGAGATCAATGACGTAACTCCGCTGCCGCACAACGGTTGCAGACCATCAAAAAGAAGAAGAGTTTAATAACTAGAAGAAATGGCAAGATACACAGGACCCAAGTCTAAAATCGCAAGGAAGTTCCGCGATCCAATTTTCGGACCGGACAAGGCTCTGGAACGTAAAAATTACGGACCAGGAATGCATGGGCCAAATAAGCGAAGGAATAAGCAGTCTGAATATGCAGTGCAGCTTCAGGAAAAGCAAAAGGCTAAGTATACTTATGGCATTCTAGAGCGTCAATTTTCTAATCTTTTTGCTGAGGCTTCAAGAAGAAAAGGCACTACTGGTGAAAACCTTTTAATATTATGCGAATCAAGATTGGACAACACAGTTTTTCGCATGGGCATAGCTCCTACGAGAAGTGGTGGTCGTCAATTGGTCTCGCACAGACACATCACCGTGAACGGTGATATCGTAAATATTCCGTCCTACCACTTAAGACCAGGTGATGTAGTTGCAGTAAGAGAGAAGTCAAAGTCCCTTGAGGCAGTTACAAATTCTGTAAGTGCTGGCTCAGTTAAAAACTACCCATGGCTTGATTTTGATAAGGTCGTATTGTCAGGAACATTTATTGTAGCTCCTACAAGAGATCAAATTCCGGAAAATATCCGCGAGCAGTTGATAGTTGAATTGTATTCTAAATAATTAATTAATTCATTGTATCCGAGCAAAAATGTTTGAAGGCGCTCTTCTTCAAGCAACTCAAACGAAGACACTCAGATTCAATTAAAACTGAAGAAAAATAATATGGCAATTTTAGATTTTCAAAGACCAGATAAGGTCATAATGATTCAAGCAGACGACTTTAAAGGTCAGTTTGAATTCCGTCCTTTAGAACCAGGCTATGGTATCACCATCGGGAATGCTCTAAGGAGAATTTTATTGTCGTCTTTAAAAGGATTCGCAATTACTTCAATCCGAATTGAAGGAGTTGATCACGAATTTAGCACTCTAAAAGGAGTAATCGAAGACGTTACTGAAATTGTTCTAAACCTTAAAGAAGTTCGCTTCAAGCAACAAATTAAGGAGGAAGATACTGAGAAGGTTCGCATTAAGGTTAGCGGTCAAGATAAGTTCACTGCTGGAGATATAGGTAAGTTTACCACATCTTTCCAAGTGTTGAACCCTGATCATGTGATTTGTCATTTGGATGAGTCAGTTAATTTCGAAATGGAAGTTACAATAGGAAAAGGACGTGGATATGTCCCTTCTGAGGAGAACAAGACAGCTAATGCCGCGCTTGGAACAATCTTTTTGGATTCTGTTTTTACTCCTATTCGTAATGTACGCTACACGATCGAAAATTATCGTGTTGAGCAAAAAACTGACTACGAAAAGTTGATTTTTGACATCGATTCTGATGGTTCAATCCATCCAAAAGAAGCGTTGAAGGAAGCAGCTAAAATTTTAATCCATCACTTTATGCTTTTCAGTGATGAGCGTATTACGCTTGATCAAGTTGAAAAGAAGGCTGAAGAAGAATTAGATGAAAACACGCTTCATATGCGTCAATTGCTTAAGACTAAATTGGTAGACATGGACCTTTCAGTTCGTGCGCTTAACTGTCTAAAAGCTGCTGACGTTGAAACGCTTGGAGATCTTGTGACATTCGAAAAGAATGATCTACTTAAGTTTAGAAATTTTGGTAAGAAGTCTCTTACTGAATTGGAAGACTTAGTTCAGATTAAAGGTCTGCACTTCGGAATGAACGTGTCGAAATATTTGTTAGAAAAGGAATAAGAACGCTTGATACTTGAGCAATGAGAAATCGTAATAAAATCAATCAATTAGGTAGAACTTCTTCGCATCGTGAGGCGTTGATGATGAACCTAGCCAACGCCTTAATTACGCATAAGCGTATTAGTACTACGTTGGCAAAAGCTAAAGCTCTACGCGGGTATGTTGAACCTTTGATTACTAAATCAAAGAATGATACTACACACTCTAGAAGACTAGTTTTTAGTCAACTTCAAAGTAAGGAGGCTGTAACTGAATTATTCAGAGAAGTAGCTCCTAAGATTGCTGAGCGTCCAGGAGGTTATACACGTATTATTAAGACAGGTTTCCGTTCAGGTGACTCTGCTGAAATGTGTATGATTGAATTGGTTGATTTCAACGAAATCTATACAACAGAGTCTAAACCTGAAGCCAAGAAAACTAGAAGATCTAGAAGAGGAACAGGCACAGCAGCGCCAAAGACCGAGACTAAGGCGGCTCCAAAGGCTGAATCAGCGCCTATCGTTGAAGATGCTGTTGAAGTGAAAGAAGAAGTGGAAGAGAGTAATGATGAAGAATCAAAAGCTCCTAAAACGGAATCCAAAGCTGATAGCGAAGAGAAAAAAGAAGATGACAAGTAATTGATGTTTCAAACTTGTTCAAAATTTAAAGAGGATAGGTGCAACCTATCCTCTTTTTTTTGCCTAAAAATTGACAATATTGTTGCATGAAATATAAAGAAGGACAATCTGCTGTTATCTTGCTAGAAGATGGTACTCATTATTGGGGAAAGGCAGCGGGTTTAATTGGAACGACAACGGGTGAGATAGCTTTCAATACAGGGATGACGGGTTATCAGGAAATATTTACTGACCCATCATATTTTGGTCAAATACTACTAATGACAACATCTCATATCGGAAACTATGGGATTCATGATGAAGAAGTAGAGTCTGAGTCTGTTAAGATATCTGGCTTGGTCTGTAAGAAGTTTTCGCAAATATTTTCTAGAGTAGCGTCTGATGAATCTATTCAAGCCTATTTTGAACGTCAGAATCTTGTGGGGATTTCAGATGTAGATACTCGAGCGCTGGTGCGTCATGTCAGAGATAAAGGAGCTATGAATGCTATTATTTCAAGTGAGATATTGGATTTAGAGGAATTGAAAGCCAAGCTAGCCAAAGTTCCAAGTATGGAAGGTTTGGAGCTGTCATCTAAAGTTTGTACCAAGGAGGTTTTTGAGTTTGGTGATCCAAACTCTGATTTTAAAGTTTCGGTCATTGACTTTGGTGTTAAAACAAATATTTTAAGATGCTTAAGTGAACGCGGTTGTTACTTGAAAGTATTCCCAATGGATGCAAGTGCGCAAGAAATTACGTCATGGAACCCAGATGGAATTATGCTTAGTAATGGCCCCGGAGATCCTTCTGCTATGAATGCCTCTGTGAAACTTATCCAGGACCTGCTAGAAATTAATATTCCAATGTTCGGAATCTGTTTAGGTCATCAACTGCTATCTATTGCTGCTGGCTTAACTACTTATAAAATGCACAATGGACATCGGGGAATTAATCATCCCATTTTGAACATTGCCACAGGGAAATGTGAAATCACTTCTCAAAATCATGGTTTTGTGGTGGATAGAAAGGTCGCAGAACAAAGAGATGATATTGAAATCACGCACGTTCATTTGAATGATGACACACTCGCAGGAATAAGACTTAAGAATAAAAACGCTTTCTCAGTTCAATATCATCCTGAATCATCTGCAGGTCCTCATGATTCGAGGTATCTTTTTGATGATTTTGTTGAAATGATTAGAAGCGTAAAACACCAAACTATTGAAGCATAAGCCATGAGCTATATCTCACAAATCCTCGCACGCGAAATTTTGGATTCTCGAGGAAATCCTACTGTTGAAGTGGATGTAATATTGGAAACAGGAATTATTGGAACTGCAGCAGTTCCTTCTGGCGCCTCTACGGGCATACATGAGGCGGTAGAGCTAAGAGATGGTGATTCAGCAAGGTATATGGGTAAGGGAGTTCTAAAAGCGGTTCAAAACGTACGTGAAGTCCTTGCCAAAGAATTGACAGGCGCTTTTGCTTCTAGTCAAGGAGCTATAGATCAACTGATGATTTCTCTAGATGCTACTCCAAATAAAGCAAATCTTGGTGCAAATGCTATTCTGGCAGTTTCTATGGCCATTGCCAAAGCTGCAGCGCAAGACCATGGAATGCCTCTTTATAGATATATAGGTGGGGTGAACGCAAATCTGCTTCCGATTCCCATGATGAACATTTTGAACGGTGGCGCCCATGCAGACAATAAGATAGACTTTCAGGAATTTATGATCATGCCTATAGGTGCGGATCAGTTCAGTGAATCTTTAAGAATGGGAACTGAAGTATTTCATCATTTGAAAAAAGTATTGCAGAAAGACGGGTTTTCTACGAACGTAGGAGATGAAGGAGGTTTTGCCCCTAACCTAGAAAGCAATCAGCAAGCGATTGAATATGTGCTTCGTGCAATTGAATCTGCAGGATATAAGCCAGGGGAGGATATTTTGATTACCATGGATGCAGCGAGCAGTGAATATTTTGATGAAAAGAAGAATCGCTATATATTCAAGAAAAGTTCTGGAAAGGAATTGGAACCAGAGGCCATGGTTGAGTTCTGGAAAGATTGGTCTGCTAAGTATCCGATAGTTTCGATAGAAGACGGCATGGCTGAAGATGATTGGTCTGGATGGAAGAAATTGACGGAAGAAATAGGTGAAAAAGTGCAATTGGTAGGAGATGACTTGTTTGTTACGAATACTGAAAGACTTCAAAGAGGAATAGATGAAGGGATTGCGAATTCGATTTTAATAAAAGTGAATCAAATTGGGACTCTCACTGAAACAATTGATGCCGTTTCTTTGGCTCATTTGAATTCATATACATCTGTCATGAGTCACAGAAGTGGTGAAACAGAAGATACTACGATTGCAGATTTGGCTGTTGCTCTTTCAACAGGGCAAATAAAAACTGGGTCTGCTTCAAGAAGCGATCGTATTGCAAAGTATAATCGATTACTTCGTATTGAGGAAGAGCTAGGCTCGAGTGCTCGATTCAATGGACGTAATTTCAAGTTCGCATAATAAAGCCTTGTTTGTAAATGACGGGTTTGCGTATTACTTTCGTGACCCTTCGATGTGAGGGAGATTTAGAATAACAAGAAAAAAGAGAGAAGATGTCAGATTTTGCAGAATTACACTTTGAAGGAGAAGTTTATAAGCTTCCAGTAGTAGAGGGAACCGAGAATGAAAAAGCATTGGATATATCCAAGTTGAGAGGCCAGTCAGGATTAATCACAATTGATCCTGGATATAAGAATACGGGTTCAACCGAAAGTGCAATAACATTTCTTGATGGTGAAAAAGGGATTCTGCGTTATAGAGGTTACCCAATTGAGCAGTTGGCAGAAAAATCTTCATTTCTTGAAGTAGCTTTTCTGATTATCTATGGTGAGTTACCCAATGCTGAAGAGTTGAAAAAGTGGGAGACTGAGATCACATATCATACTTTAATCCATGAAGATTTCAAGGTGTTATTAGAGGGCTTTCCATCTAATGCTCATCCGATGGGAGTACTTTCTTCTTGTGTTACAGCTTTAACCGCTTTTTATCCAGATTCATTAGATCCAGTTCGTTCTAAAGATGAAGTAAGAATTAGTATTGTCCGATTAATGGCGAAGCTTCCAACACTTGCTTCTTGGGCTTACAAGAATGAAATCGGGCAACCATTGCTATATCCAAAGAATAGTATGGATTACGCTAGTAACTTCCTTAGAATGATGTTTGCTACGCCAGCGGAGGATTTTGATCCAGACCCAGTTGTAGTGAATGCCTTGAATACTCTGTTAATCTTGCATGCTGATCACGAGCAGAATTGTTCTACAAGCACTGTTCGTATAGTAGGATCTTCTCACGCAAGTTTATATGCATCTGTTTCGGCAGGAATAAACGCTTTATGGGGGCCACTTCATGGAGGAGCGAATCAAGCAGTTATTGAAATGCTAGAAGCCATTAAGTCTGATGGTGGTGATGCAGACAAATATTTGGCTAAGGCAAAAGATAAAGATGATCCATTCAGACTAATGGGATTCGGACATCGTGTTTACAAGAACTTTGATCCAAGAGCAAGAATCATAAAGAAAGCTGCAGATGATGTTCTTGGTAAACTTGGAGTTAACGACCCTATTCTTGACATTGCTAAGAAATTGGAAGAGTCAGCTTTGAGTGATCCATATTTCGTGGAGCGAAAACTATACCCAAATGTCGATTTCTATTCAGGAATTATTTACCGTGCATTGAGAATACCAACCAATATGTTTACTGTGATGTTCGCGCTGGGAAGACTTCCTGGATGGATTGGTCAATGGAAAGAAATGCGAGAAAATAATGAGCCAATTGGTCGTCCTCGTCAAGTATATACAGGTGAAAATGAGAGAGATTACACGGACGTTTCCAAACGATAAAGAAATAGTCAGAAATTTATAGAGAATTAATGCTCCAGTAAAACTGGAGCATTTTTTTTGCCTACTCGCATATGTTACTTCAAAAAAAAAGCCCCATGTTTCCATGAGGCTTTCTTTATGCTAGGTCTTAAAAGTTCAATTAAGCAACAATTGCTTTTTGAGTTAAGGCTTTTATTTTCTCAACTTCTTCTTGAGCAAGCTCTGCGTCTACCAAGATACGCCCACTGTGCTCGTCAGTTATGATTTTCTTTCGGGCAGCAATATCAAGCTGTCTTTGCGGTGGAATCTTGATGAATGAACCTCCAGAAGAACCTCTTTCAACAGGAACTACGGCAAGACCATTTTTAACGCTTCCTCTAATCCTATTGTAAGCAATCACAAGTCTTTCTTCGATGCTTTCTGAAGCTTCAGTTGAGGCCGAAACAAGAGCTTTTTCTTCTTTTTCAGTTTCTTTAATGATACTGTCTAATTCGGATTTCTTGTGATCAAGATCTTTATTACGCTCATTAAGATTAAGCTGAGCAGCGTCCATTACTTCTTTCTTTTGGATAATCAGCGCTTCAAATTCTTTCATGCGTTTCTCAGAAAGCTGAATCTCCAACGTCTGATATTCAATCTCTTTTGAAAGGGAATCAAATTCTCTATTGTTACGAACATTTTTTTGCTGCTCTTCATACTTCTTGATCAAATCACTTGACTCAAGGATTGCATTTTTACGCTCTGAAACTTTCGATTCCAAGCTCTCCAATTCAGTTTGAAGATTGTTTGAGCGTGTTTGCAAACCTTCAATTTCATCTTGAAGATCCTCAACCTCCAATGGAAGCTCACCTCTAACCGTTCTGATTTTATCAATTGCAGCGTCAATCAACTGAAGGCGGTATAATGCCCTTAGTTTCTCTTCTACTGTTACGTCCTTCGCGCTTTTCTTTGTCGCCATAAATTATGAAATGAAATAGTGTACAGGGTTTGTTTTTACTCCTGACAAAAGGACGGCAAATGTATGAAATTTTTTCTCTAGTAATCGTTTCAATAATTCAGGGGTAAACTGCTCACTTTCAAAGTGTCCGATATCCATAATGAGAATTTTGTTTTCTGCGTCAAAAAACTCGTGGTATTTAAAGTCTCCTGTAATGAATGCGTCTGCTTTTTTAATCATCGCTTTATTCAATAGAAAACTGCCCGCGCCTCCGCAAAAAGCTACAGTTTTAATGGGCTTTCCGAGCAATTTTGTATGTCGAATTAACGAGAGATTGAAAACAGTTGAAGCTTGCTCTAAAAATTCATTTTCTGATATAGCCTCTTTTAACTCTCCAATCATTCCTGAACCAATACGTGAATGCTCATTTTCCAAAGCAACAATATCATATGCTACTTCTTCGTAGGGGTGTGATTCTTTTAATACTGAAATAACAGATCTCTTTAAGTGCTTCGGAAATATTATTTCAATCCTCATCTCATTTTCTTGGTGAAGCGAGCCTTTTTCACCGACATAGGGCTTGGCCTCATCGCCTGCTAAAAAAGTTCCGTATCCATCTGCATTAAAACTGCAATTACTATAGGCGCCAATATCGCCTGCCCCAACTTCGAATAATGCATTTCGCACTTTTTCTGCTGAATTCGATGGCACATAGGTATGGAGCTTATAAAGGATAGCTTCTTTTGGAGCCAGGATTTTCAGATTTTCAAGACCAAGCTTTTCTCCGATTATCCTGTTAACACCAACCCAGCTATGATCTAAGTTTGTGTGGATGGCGTAAATCGCGATATCGCTCTTGATGGCTTTTAGGATTGTTCGCTCCACATAGTTCTCCCCCGTTAACGACTTCAAGCCTTTAAAAACGATAGGATGATGAGCTACAACTAATCCACAGTTTTTCTGAATGGCCTCATCTATAACGTCTTCAGTGCAATCAAGCGCGCACAACACAGATGATATTTCAAGCGTTTTATCACCACAGATTAGATTTGAATTGTCATAAGATTCTTGATATTCTTTGGGGGCAATTTCTTCTAAATATGAGATGATTTCTTGAATGGTCATAATGTTTATAATTGAGTGGTATCAGCGTATAAAGATAATAGGAGAAGCTACCTTTGTTGGGTGAAATTTTTACTTATTCCATTTGCTTTAATTTATTCCCTTATCGTAATAATTCGGAATATCCTCTTTGATTTTAGAGTTTTAAAAAGTACTGAGTTTGATTTTCCAGTTATTGCTGTAGGTAATATAAGAGTTGGTGGAACTGGGAAAACACCAATGATTGAATACTTGATAGGAATGCTCCAATCGAAGAGCAGAATTGGGGTACTTAGCAGGGGTTATGGGAGAAAAACAAAAGGATTTATACTTGGAGATCTTGAATCTTCACCCGAACAAATTGGAGATGAACCACTACAAATAAAATCCAATTTCCCCTCTATCTTATTGGCTGTGGATGAGCAGAGAGTTAGAGGGATAAGTAAGCTAATGCAGACAGAGGATAGCAGACCACAAGTTATTCTTCTTGACGATGCAATGCAGCATAGAAAGGTTAGCCCAGGATATATTGTAATGTTAACAGCTTACGATAAGCTCTTTATTGATGATTTTGTTTTACCGGTTGGAAGATTAAGGGAGCCACGGTTTTTGGCGAATAGAGCGGATGTTATAGTGGTTACAAAATGTCCGAGTTCATTATCACTCCAAGACAGATTTAGGGTTTCTAGACGAATTCAATCTGAGTCAGAAAAACCCGTCTTCTTCGCACATGAAATATATGGGGCATTGAGGCAGGTTCAAAACCCCAATATTGAATTGTCTTCTGACGAATTATCTGAGTTTTCTGTGGTTCTTTTCACAGGACTAGCGGACGCTTCTCAATTGCTTAAGTGGGTTAAGACTAAGGCTCATAACGTTGAACATCTGGAGTTTGGTGATCATCATTGGTTTTCGGTAAGTGATGTTGAATCAATCAAATCGAGATTTGAGAATGTCGACAATCAGAAAAAGATAATCCTTACAACACAAAAAGATGTAAAACGTATCTCTAAGTTGCTCCAAAATGAGAAATTCGCAGATCTTCCAATATACTGCATCATGCATGAAATGAGCATGTTTGAGGAAGATCAAGTGCCATTTGAAAAAAGGATAAATGACTTTATTAGATCGTATTCAACAAACAACTGAATTTATACTCAGCAGAGTAAGCTGTGATCATCCCATTGGAATTATTCTGGGAACTGGTCTTGGGGGCTTCGTTAATGAAATTGAAGATGAAGTTCAGATACCATATTCTGACATCCCACATTTCCCCCAGAGCACAGTTGAGGGGCATGATGGAAAATTGATTATTGGAAAATTGTCGGGTAAAAGTGTGATTGCACTTAAGGGGCGATTTCACTTTTATGAGGGATATAGTATGGAAGATGTAGTTTACCCAATTCGAGTAATGGCGAAATTGGGAGTGAAACAGGTTGTTTTATCGAATGCAAGTGGAGGAGTGAATCCTAGCTTTAAAGTGGGAGACATTATGATCATTAAGGATCACATCAATTTATTTCCATCGAATCCGCTGATTGGACCCAATGACGAAAGGTTAGGGCCGCGATTTCCCGATATGTCTGAACCATATAACAGAAGCTTTATTGAGAAATTGAAATTAGCAGCTAAATCTCAGTCCATTGATGTCCAAGAAGGGGTGTATGCAGGAGTTTCAGGTCCTTGTTTTGAAACACCTGCAGAATATAAATATTTGAGGATTATTGGCGCTGATGCTGTCGGAATGAGCACGGTGCCTGAAGCAATTGCAGCCAAGCATTTAGGCATGGATGTCGCAGCGCTTTCTATAATTACGGATTTGGGTATTGAAGGAATTGTAGAAGAGGTGAGCCATGAAGAGGTTCAGAAAGCTGCCAAAGAAGCAGAGCCGAAAATGAGTAGTATCGTTAAAACATTTCTTGCATCAATCTGATAGCACCTTAACTTTGTTCATCCATGAAAATTAGTCCCGAAATTCTAGATCAATATCAAGCTGTTATAGGTTTGGAGGTGCACGCACAGTTATTGACGAAATCAAAAGCGTTTTCTTCCGACAGGAATGAATACGGAAATTTGCCAAACACCAATACAAGTCCAATTAGTTTGGGGCATCCAGGAACACTTCCTGTTTTGAATGAGAAATCTGCAGAATATGCTGTAAGATTAGGTTTGGCTTGTAATTGTGATATCCGTGAGCTCAACGAATTTGCTCGAAAGAATTATTTCTATGCTGACCTTCCAAAAGGATATCAAATCACTCAGGATACCACTCCTATTTGCACGGGCGGAAGTATATCCATCAAAACACCAGATGGAATAGCTAAGAATGTTGGCTTGACTAGAATTCATATGGAAGAGGATTCTGGAAAGAGTATCCATGATTTATCGCCTTTTGAAACACTTATTGATCTGAATCGGGCCGGAGTTCCTCTGTTAGAGATAGTCTCTGAACCGGATATGTCATCGGGCGATGAAGCATATGCCTACCTCACTGAAGTGCGAAAGCTTTTTCGCTACCTTGAAGTTTGCGATGGAAACATGGAAGAAGGTAGTTTGAGATGTGACGCGAACATTTCAGTAATGAAAAAGGGTAGTAAGGTTTACGGAACACGTGTTGAGGTTAAAAACCTAAACAGTATTAGAAATGTAAAACGAGCCATTGAATTTGAGATTAACCGTCATATCTCCGTGCTTGAAAATGGTGGTGAAATCAAGAAGGTTACGCTGACCTTTAATGCTGCAACAGGAGAAACATCAATAATGAGAACAAAGGAAGAGGCGGATGACTATCGTTATTTTCCGGAGCCAGATCTTCAGCCATTGACTATTTCTCAAGAATATATTCAAAGTATAAAGAGCACAATGCCTCCTTTGCCAAATGAGTTGTTCAGCAAGTATGTTGATGAACTAAAACTTAGTGAATATGATGCTGGAGTTCTTACTGATGACAAATATTTCGCACTTTATTTTGAGGAATTATTAAACCATGTAGCTGATGCGAAAAATGCTACGAATTGGATGATGGGAGAAGTGAAGGGCTATTTGAATGAAATGGCTATTGAGATTGATAAGTTTGATTGTACACCAATTCGATTAGCTGAAGTTATTAATATGGTTGATGAAGGTACGATGGGAAGAAGCTTGGCCTCTCAGCAATTATTCCCTCTTGTTGTTCAGCATCCATCTAAATCTGCACGAGCATTAGCAGAGGAGTTTCAATTGGTACAAGTTGGGAATGAAGACGAACTACAGAGTTGGATTCAGCAAGCATTGGACAAATATCCTGAGAAGGTTCAGGAGTATCGGGGAGGCAAGAAAGGTATCATTGGTTTGTTTATGGGGGAAGTTATGAGGCTTAGTCAAGGCAAGGCCGACCCAAAAATCACAAGTCAACTTATTCAGAAAGCATTAGATCAATAAAATTATGATAAACAAGAAAAACTTACTCTTCATTGCATCCTTTGTTTTTTTGGGGATTGCATGTTCCAATCAAAGTGCTGGTAGCTCTGAAGATAACGCTGAATCTTCTATTCAGATAAGTGAAGAGAAGTTGGCTTCAATATCGGGAGTGTTAAAAGGATCGGAAAATCAGGATGTTTTTTTGCAAGAATTAGGTGCTTCGGCTATTATCGGAATAGACACCATACAAACAGATGAACAAGGGAATTTTTCCTTTTCGTTTTCAATTGCATCACCGGGGTTTTTTAGAGTGGGACTTACGGAGCAAAATATGTGTGTATTGATTGTTTACCCAAATGATGAGATAAAGGTTAAGGCAGACGCATCGAGTATTTACCAATCGTATGAAGTCGAAGGGTCGAAAGAAAGTAACAAGCTAAAAGAATTGAACGGGATCCTGGCTGCTCGTGATTCTATTAATATGGTTCTTCAAAATGCTCAAATGACTCGAAATCAGCAGCTATTTCAGGAATCAGTTGTTATATATAACCAAATTACTGTTAGCGTAGATGCGGATATTAAAGACTTCATTTCAAAAGAACCAGGTACTCTTGCCTCACTTGCTGCCACTCAAAATCTTAACATGGATAATGATTTTCAGTATTATAAAACTGTAGTTGAAGCGCTGAAAGGTAAGGCAGATGGAAATGAATTTTATGAAACCATTAAAACCCAAGTTCAAAGTCAAGCTAAGCTGGCCATAGGAGCTCCTGCTCCCGAAATATCTCTTCCACAACCTAGTGGTGAGGTTTTGAAATTATCTGACCTCAGAGGACAATATGTGCTAATAGACTTTTGGGCCTCTTGGTGTGGGCCATGTCGAAAGGAGAATCCTAATGTTAGAAAAGTTTATGCAAAGTACCATGATAAAGGATTTGAGATATTAGGAGTGTCCTTGGATAAAAACTCCAGTGCATGGTTAAATGCAATTCAGCAAGATGGTTTACAATGGAAGCATATTAGCGACTTGAAATACTGGCAATCCTCAGTTGTGCCCGAGTATCAAATCAAAGGAATCCCGTTGACTTTTCTTGTTGACCCTGAAGGGAATATTGTAGCAAAAAACCTGAGAGGGCCTTCTTTAGAGGCTAAGTTGGCTGAAATTTTTGGTGAATAAAAAATGAGGGCTGTCGTCTTCTTTTTTTTTTTCTGTCAGGTTGCAATAGTCAATGCTCAGGATTATTGGCAGCAGCATGTAGACTATGCCATTGAGGTTGAGCTTGATGATTCAAACCACATTTTAAGAGGCTTTGAATCTGTTGAATATACCAACAATAGTCCTGATACGTTAGACTTCCTGATTTTTCACCTCTGGCCAAAAGCCTATTCGAACAAGCGAACTTCGCTCGCTAAGCAATTAACTCGAATGGGGGAGACGAGCTTGTATTTTGCTACTCCTCATGAAATGGGCGATATGGATAGTTTGGCATTTACATTGGATGGATTGCCTTGTGCATGGGAGCTGAACAAAGACTATGTCGATATCTGTACACTCAAACTTGAAAAACCTCTTCTTCCAAAAAGTCAAGTATTAATTGAGACTCCTTTTCGAGTGAAAATTCCTTCAGGAGAGATTTCCAGGTTGGGTTACGTAGGTGAAAGTTTTCAAATTACCCAGTGGTATCCAAAACCTGCGGTTTATGACCAAACAGGGTGGCATGGTATGCCATATTTGACAATTGGAGAGTTTTACTCTGAATTTGGTTCGTATGACGTTAAGATTACATTGCCAGAAAATTACACGGTTGGCGCTACTGGAGATTTACAAACTTCAAGTGAAATCGACAGACTGGATAGTTTAAACTTAGTCACAAAGAATTGGCTTAGTCAGCGTCAAAAGGAAAACTCTTGGAGTGAGTATTCAGAAGTATTGGATTTCCCAGAGAGCTCTCCTGATTTCAAGACACTCCATTATTTTCAAGATAACGTGCATGACTTTGCTTGGTTTGCTGATAAGCGATTTCATGTATTAAAAGGAAGTGTTTCTCCGCCTCACTCTTCTGATAGTGTTACGGTTTGGACAATGTTTGCGAATAAAAAAGCGTCTCTATGGAATCGAAGTATCGAGTACATGAGAGATGCGATCTATTATTACTCGCTTTGGAATGGTGATTATCCTTATAAGCAGGCAACAGCTATAGATGGTACAATAAGCGCTGGTGGAGGGATGGAATATCCCAATGTTACGGTTATAGGTGATGCTCAATCATCCGTCTCATTGGAAACGGTCATAATGCATGAAGTAGGTCACAATTGGTTTTATGGTATTCTAGGGAGCAATGAGCGTGATTTTGCATGGATGGATGAAGGATTGAATAGCTATAACGAACAACGCTATTTAAGCACGAAATATCCAAAAGGCGTGTTGTTTTTTGGGGATAAATCATCGAAGCTTTTGGATCGGGTAGGAATTTCTAAGTATGGTATGAAAGACCTTCATTACTTTTCTTATTTGCTTTCTGCAAGAGCGAATATGGATCAGCCATTGAGTATTTCATCAAGCAATTTTTCCATGATTAATTATGGTACAATTGTTTACTCAAAGAGTGCTGTTTTCTTTAATTATTTGAGAAGTTACCTTGGCGATCAAGATATGGATCAGGTAATGCAGTCATACTTTGAGGAGTTTAAATTTAAGCATCCACAACCCAATGATTTCTTTGAAGTATTAAATCAAGAGACGGGTAAGAATTTTACTTGGCTTGAAAATGATGTAATAAAAACGACAGCAAAACTTGATTATAAAATCGGGAGGATTAGGTATATAAAGAATCAATCAAAATTAAAAATCATTAATAAAGGTCAAGTGGTTTCCCCTGTTCAACTTGGCTATTTTATTGATAATCAGTTGATTGATAGTGTATGGATCGATGGGTTTCAAAATGATACCGTGATAGATCTGAAGCCCGGGTTAAGTAGGGTTGAGATAGATCCGTTTTGGATAATGCCAGAGATTAAGCGGGATAATAATTACACTAAGGTTGGAGGTGTTTTGCCACGTATAGAGCCTTTAAAGATTAGTCTTGGGGGCACCATTGAAGATCCTAGACAGAATCAAGTTTCATGGATACCAACGTTTGCAGCGAATGTTCCCAATGGATTCATGCCTGGGATTTCGTTTTATAATTCTATCCTGCCCGTTAAGAAATTCAATTACTTAATCTCACCAATGTATTCTACTCGAGCAAATCAGCTGGTAGGCTTTGCAGAGGCCTATTATATGCTAACTCCCACAGCATCTTCATTTGAGTCACTAGACTTTGGGGTAAAAGCTAAGCGCTTCGTTAGTACGTATGATAAGTCTTTACCAGATCTTAGTTTCTCAAGGATTGAGCCGTATGTTAGGTTGTCTTTTCGCCCACCGAGTTATAATGGATATTGGACGCACGAATTAACATTCAGCTCGGTAATTATCAATGAAGATGAATTTAATCTTACAAAAGACGCTAAGCGTAATGTGATGAATATCTTCAATCGGACCAACTATTCAGCCCAGTTCAAACATCCAGTTTTTAGAACCGATTTTTCAATTGACGCAGAACAGCATGTTGATTTCTTGAGGACATCGATGGAGATTGATAATAAATGGCGTGTAACAGAAGTTATTGCATTACGATCAAGAGTGTTTGCAGGATATTTTTTGAATAATAACACAACGCATCCTAAATACAATTGGAGAATGGATGGTCAAACGGGTAAAAACGATTATGCATTTGACGCTCTTTTCATTGATCGATCAGGAACCAATTCTGTATTTGATAATCAGCTTACAAGAAATCATGGAGGGTTTAAAACTCCTATAGCAAATGGAAACTCTAATCAAGGATTAGTTGCCTATAATGCAGAACTTAAATTTGGTAAATTTCCAATTGGGCTCTTCGGTGATGTAGGTTATTCGGCTAATAATGTTCTTGTTTCGGACGGTGGATTGTACATTTCTGTATTAAAGGAGATATTTAAGGTATATTTTCCTTTAGTTTACTCCAGCAATATTCAAACAGAAATTGATGCTAATAGATATGATTTTGGAGATCTTGTTCGATTTGAAATTGATTTTAATAAATTGAACTTAATGAACATTAGAAGAAAGTTGAGCTTTTGATAGAAAAAGGAAAAAATATCTACTTCGCATCTGACTTTCATTTGAATTCATTTGCTGATAAATCAAATCCTCATGACCGAGAAAAGAAGATTGTAAGATGGTTGAGCTCGATCATAGATGATTGTGCTGAGCTTTACCTTCTTGGCGATATATTCGACTTCTGGTTTGAATATAAACATGTGGTTCCTAAAGGTGGTGTAAGACTGCTAGGGAAATTGGCTGAATTTGGGGATAGAGCAATACCAATTCACATTTTTACTGGTAATCATGACGTCTGGATGTTTGGATATTTCTCTGATGAGTTTGATGCAGTTATTCATACTAAGCCCATAGAAAGGGTATGGAATGGAAAGCGTTTTATGATTGGTCATGGTGATGGATTAGGGCCAGGAGATCATGGTTATAAGGTAATAAAGCAAGTATTCACTAATAAGCTTGCACAGCGTTTGTTCGCTTTTTTGCACCCATACATCGGAGTGACATTGGCCACGTTTTTCTCGAAAACAAGTCGAGAATCTACGGGGCATAAAGACCAGATCTTTTTAGGTGATGATGAGTTTTTGATCCAATACATTAAATCTGTGCAGAAAGGGGAGCACTTTGATTACTTCATCTTTGGCCACCGTCATTTGGTGATTGATGAAATGGTGGCTGGCTCAAGATATATTAACCTAGGAGAATGGTTTTCTGCTTGTAACTACGCTAAGTTTGATGGAACGGATCTTACGCTTCAGGCTTTCGAAAGCTGATGCATCTTAAGCATGAGTTCTGCTAATCTATTAGAGTATCCCCATTCGTTATCGTACCAGCCAACAACCTTTACCATTTTGCCTAGAACTGAGGTCAGCTGAGCATCAAAAACAGAGGAGTGAGGATTGTCGATGATGTCTCTTGAAACAATAGGATCAGTCGTATATTCTAAAATACCTATTAATGAATCTTGCGAGGCTTTTTTAAAAGCAGCGTTTATATCTTCAACTTTTGTATCCTCTTTAAGCATACAAGTAAGATCTGTTAAAGAGCCATTCGGAACGGGAACCCTGATACCCGCTCCACCTATGTGACCTTCTAGGCTTGGAAAAATTTTTGTAAGTGCCTTAGCGGCACCGGTTGTTGTGGGAACGATGCTTTCTGCAGCAGCTCTTCCGCGTCTCCAATCTTTGTGTGGTGCGTCATGCAATCTTTGATCAGATGTATACGAGTGAACAGTAGAAATGTAGGCTTCTTGTATTCCCCAATTTTCTAGCAGCACTTTTATAAGTGGCGCTGCACTATTGGTAGTGCAAGAGGCATTGGATACAATGATGTCATCTTTAGTAAGTAAGTGGTCATTTACTCCTATTACAATTGATTTTGTCTCGAGATCATCTGCTGGGGCTGATATTATTACTGATCGTGCCCCGGCCTCAATGTGTTTGCTGGCTAATTTTTGTGATTTAAAATGACCTGTTGATTCAATAACAAAGTCAATAGCCAACTCCTGCCAAGGCAAAATTGATGGATCTTTTTGGTTGAAAATTTTTATTGAATTGCCATCGACTATAACAGCATTATCAAAGGACTCTATTGTTCCTGGAAATTTTCCGTGAATACTATCATACTTGAGTAAATGAGCCAAGTTGGGGGCTTCGGCTAAATCATTGATTGCAACAATTTTTATTTCTGGGAAGTTTAGAGCTACTCTAGCAAAAGTTCTTCCGATTCGACCGAATCCATTAATTGCAACTCTAATTTCGCCCATGTCTATTCTGATTTATATGCCAAAGGTATACGTAGAAACAAAAAAAAAGGGGTTCCATTTTGGAACCCCTTTTATAACTTTCTCATTGCGTTACTTGATAACAAGGAACTTTGCAGATTCTCTATTTCCACCAGATGTAATAGTCGCGAAATAAGAACCAGATCTCATATTGATCGTGTTAAAGGTCAGATTATTCTGGCCAGAGTTAACACGTTCTTTCCAGCACTTTACCTGACGGCCATTGATATCATAAATATCTATTGACACTTCATCTGAGTTTGCAACTTCAAAAGATATTCTTCCCTCAGTTTGAATAGGGTTTGGATAGACTTTGAAGTCCGAAATAAATTTCTCTGCACTAGGAGTATTTGCAAATTCTGGAGTTCCTACAAACAGTTCGTCTGTCGATTCCCAAAAACCTCTTCCAAATGATCCAACGTAAACCACTCCAGAATTTGAAGCTTCAGAACGAGGCAAATGTTGTTGTTTCATCGCGTAAATAGGAATATAGCTATTATCATCATTTTCATCACTCCAAGTAACAGAAGTGGCAGTAATATCACTTGTAGCCCAGATACCGAATTCAGTTCCAATAACGACCATGTTAGGATCGTTGAGATTGATTTCAATACTATAAATAGGCATTTCAACTAAATCTCCGTGGACATTATCGAATACTGGAGTTGCAGCTAAAGCATTTTCAGTGAAACGAACTCTGTCTGCAGAACCATACCCGCCACATGAAACGGCTAATCTACTGTTATCATTTGCATCAACAGCAATGCCTGTTATACCTCCAGCGCCAGTTGTCAAAATAAGATCAACCGTTAATTTAGAATCAGCATCTTCTTGCGTGTAAACATCACTTAAACCAGAGATTCTGAATAATCTACCCTGCTGAGTTCCTACATATGCAACATCACCTTCTTCGGTTACTTCAACGATTGATGGAGTCCCTGAAACACTTGGGATGCCAATAGCTACAGGAGGAGCAGACTGAGAATTAAGGACATTTCTGTACATACGAATTGCTCCGCCAGCAGTAGCGTATCCAGTACTGAAAAGATAAGATTGAACCGGATCTTGAACCTTGATGATATCTCCAGGATTCAAATCATTCTCTAGTCTATGTTTGAAAGTGAAGGCTCCTTGTAGAGATTTCAAATTATCACTTTCTAAAACAACCATAGAATTGGCCTTATAGTTTTCGTCATATCTAACGAATATATTGGAGTTTTCAGCTGGCGCTGTTTCAAAAGTTACAGAAATATCAATGCTTCTGTCTTCATTGAAAACAACAGTTCCTTCTCCATCACCAATTAATACACCAGGATTTGAAGGATCAATAGTCAATGTCATTCCACTTGAAGTTACAACGAGACTATTTTGAAGAACATTTGCAGAAAGCTGAATGGGAGAGAAAGTTTCGTTAAAATTTCGAACGATACCATTACCAGTAGCCATAGCGAACTCCGTTTGCTCTACTGAAAAAATAACTGAATCCTTGCTCGATGGATCATTTGTATTTTCCCAAAGTTTTACTACCGTATGAAAAGGACCTCCCGAACCCATGTCACTGAACGTTGCGATAGGTGGCTGAACAGCCGTTCCTGCAGAAACATCTGCTCTAACAACTAATCCATTCTGAGAACTAGCGAATATGATATCTGCCACTTGCGAAGCATCGCTTAAAATCCCATCATTTCCGAAAACTTGAAAACCAACTTGTCCATCGTTAACGTTATCACCAAGAACAACCAGTGTTCCGTTATCTTGCGATCCTCCTACAACAGAACCCCCTCCATTGAAGTGAGACACTCCGTAAAACTGAGTTGTAATATATCCCTTGTTTATGCCCTGCCAAGTAGTACCTCTGTTTTCACTCATAGAAATACCTCCATCAGTCGTTACATAAAAGCGATTTGGGTCGTTGGGGCTATTTGCAAAATAATGCTTGTCTGCATGAACGTAGCGTTCAGATACATCTTGGAAGGGCGGAGCTCCGAATTCTGTAGCAACCCTTGTCAAACTCCCGTCATAACGCCATAGCTCAAGACCACCAATATAAATAGTTTCAGGATCAAGTGCTGACACCAAAAGAGCAGCATCATAAACACCTTGACAACCTCCTCCACCAGAGCCGCCTTCTTGACTAAACGGAGTGAATTCGTCATGTTCTTCTAGAAGCTTAGTGAATGTAGCTCCACCATTGCTCGATTTGTAAATAGCATTTAAACAGGCATCACTTCCAATAAACATAATGTATATGTAATCTCCATCAGTTGGTGACACAGCTAAAACAGTTCGTCCACCTCCAGTTGGCAGCCCTCTTTCTTGACCATTTATTTGGACAAAATCCGTGGTAGCATTTTCTTTAATAAAGGTTGATCCACCTACATATGTTACAACGACTTTCTGGTCAGGAGTGATGGCCACATCTGCACACTTAGAAGGTACAGCTCCAGATTGAGTCGAAACTGGATTCTCCCAAGAATCTCCTCCATCCTCAGAGTACCAAAGTCCGCTTTCCGTTGCAGCATAAATGTACCCTTCTGTCGTAGTTCTAATTCTGTTTGTAGCAATCCACTGGTTGCCATTACTTCCACTTATTGAGTATCTGTCTAAAGGAGCTGTAGTTTCTATGTGTGTGAAAGTAACCCCTTCGTCTTCTGAGACATAAACACCATAACCAGGCCAAGGAACTCTTGCAACATTGGCAAAAGCATCAAAACTAGAACCGGTTCCTACATAGATCTTTCCAGACACTGCATCTTGGTGTATACTCGCAATCATTGCTGAGGAAGCCTCCATGTTCTGAAATTGTTGGTGCGGCTGCCACGTTCCACCAGCATCGTAACTAACCCAAAGACCTCCAGTTACACCTCCAGAAATGAGTGTGTCTGGCTTTCCAATTAATTCGATGACTGCTCTTGTTCGACCACCAACATTATCTGGGCCTCTCATGGCAAATTTTAATCCAATTTCACCTTGTCTATTGACTTTCTGAGCAATCATTCTTTTGGCGTCAATACTTGCCATAGGATCGTATTCACCTGTAATGGCATTAACCTGAGCCCATCTCATGATGTAGGGTTCAGATTCACTGGTTAAATTGACTCGTTCTGAATATTGTTTCTCTGTTCGCTGAAATATTGAGGAAATCAAAGCGATTCCCACGATTGCGATGAGGCTCGGGAAAAGTATTTTTTTAATCATAATTCTAAAATTTCTCTGTTGTCGGAAATGGGGTGCAATTTATATAAAAAACCTCCCTTAATTAAGACAAAATAATGCGAGGAGTGTTCAAATGAGAAAACGGTTAATAATCAATGCTTTGTGGCAGAATGCTAAAGAAACCTTCGTCCAAAATGGAACGAAAGATACAAAGTCACGAAAAATTGATCGTTATACGTTTTAGCAAGAATCGGAATTTCCTTACCAAAAGCGTCAAATGTTGAGCCTATCTCTAAACTTTTAATGTCTTCATCATTTCCGGAATACTCAAAGTTTAAAGCAAATTTTGTATGAATTCCAGGATAAATTCTTGTCTCATTTAGTCCTAGTAAAAAAGAAGCTCGGCCATAAATAAAAGCTTGTGTGCTATGCTTATCATAATCATATCGCTCCGTAGCCTGCGTTCCAGAAGGATCGTTGTAAACGACATTTATATATATTGGTTTCGCAAAAGCAAGCGTAGGTCCGAATAGGAAGAAGTAGCTCACTCTGACACCTCGTTTAACTTCTTTATCGTAGAGCGTTTTTTGCCAGCCAAATGAATTGCGAAGAAAGAATACGGTGTTTATTTTCCCTTCGTAATAAGATTGGGTTCCGTTGTCAATTTTGAATTGCTTAGGGTGATTGACGTTTAAGAACTCTACATTATAAATCTTATTCGAGAATCCTGTTTGTCTCCATCCTCTTCTATAGTAACCTCCGTAACCACGTGTGTGAATGTATCCTCCATACATGTTCATTGTACGATAGAAGCCTCTTTTCTCTATAGGATTACCTGCGTCTTTTTGAGCGAAAGAAACGCTTGGACTCCAAAGGAGGAAAAGTATGCCTAAAATATATAAAGCGTACTTAAACAAGATATCAAAAATATTAAATTACTAGGAGCATTCTGTCGAACTTACACTTTCTAAAACGCTTCATTAAGGAAAGTGTGCACTTATGAGACGCGAAATTAGAGTAAAGTGGATGCAGCTAATTTCACTTTTTATTCAAACAGGTCGATCAAATCTTAAAGCCTTTCGGGTATAAAAGCTTGCATATTGAGGTCATAAAGAACTTAATATGATTTCGAAACAATCACAAAACGATTGCTTGTATGGCTAGACTTTATCCAAAGAATTCACAGCAACGTCTGCACTGCTGTAAGCTGGACATCTTTCGTGAGTCTTACATGAACTGGCAGAGGCAGCTAATAGAAGAGATGCAAAGGCTAAAACAATTACTTTTTTCATTTGATAGATGTTGAGGAAATCCACGAGATTTCAAACTTATTCAAAGTTAAACGATTCAATCTTTGGTTTGGTTTATTAATTGAATGGTTTTCATTTAAAGTTTTAACATCGCATTGATGATTAAGGATGAATTGGACAAAACTTGGCGTAAGACGTTGAAGAGTGAATTCGACAAACCATACTACTCTGAGCTGCAAGAGTTCGTGAAAAGTGATAGGCTGAAGAGTACTGTTTTTCCCGATGATTCAATGGTTTTTGAAGCATACAACCTCACACCTTTCTATGATGCTAAAGTGATAATTATTGGTCAAGATCCTTATCATGGGATGGGGCAGGCTCATGGATTGTCGTTTTCAGTAAGAGAGGATAAAGTGCTTCCTCCCTCTTTGAAAAACATTTTTAAAGAATTGAAAACTGATATTTTAGAATTTGAATTTGCTAATGGAAATCTAACGAGCTGGGCTAATCAGGGAGTATTGTTGTTGAATTCTGTTTTAACCGTTAAGGAAAAGTCTCCTGCTTCACATCAGAAAAAAGGTTGGGAAACGTTTACTGATGCAACTATTGCCAAATTATCGGAAAGAAGAGAGCATTTAGTTTTCTTACTTTGGGGTAACTATGCGCAATCAAAAAAAGTCTTAATCAATCAAAACAAACACCTTGTTCTCGAAGCAGCACATCCTTCTCCTTTTTCTGCGCATAAGGGCTTTTTTGGTTGCCAGCATTTTAGCAAGACCAATGCCTATCTCACTGATCATGGCATTCAGCCTATTGATTGGCGTTTGCCCATTGAGCAGCTTAAAATCTCAGGATTCTAATGCTGTTAATCCTCGTTTTGTTCAAATTCATATTCAAGGAGGTAACAGAGAGCTGGTCAAGAATTATGACCAAAAAACAGTAAAGTTTAATCGTTTTGTTGAGTCAAAAGAATCGGATCTTGAATATGCTTTGCTAGCGAATGGATTCTTATCGTTTTTAGTTGAAAATTCTTTATCCCATGACACACTTCACCACTTTGTGAAGTGCGAACAACAATTCTATTGGTCTAATCTGAAACTAGATGACGGGACTGAGTCTGTTTTTCGTGAGTCTGGAGTTAGCGTAAAGAGTTTAGAGCGCAACGCAATATCTCCTTATCGAATAGAGTCGAGTATTGAACGAGGTTTGACCTATTTGGAAAACAATGGCTTCCCTTTTGCAAAGTTTCAATTTGATAGTTTGTCTTTTGACGGGGATGAAGTATCTGGTTTGTTGAAGCTTAGTCGTGGACGATTGGTTCGAATTGATAGTGTCTCTGTTCAGGGAGATTTAAAGCTTCGAAAGTCATATTTGACAAATTACCTTAACATTAAAGAGGGGAATTTATACAGCGAGAAGTCAATTAAAAAGATTCCAGAAAAAATTGGGTCTATCAGATTTGTAAATCAAGTAAAGACTCCGCTTGTTTCATTTCAAGAGGATGTGACCAAAGTTATCTTGTACCTTAATAAGCGTCAAGCGAGCAGTTTTGATGGTATAATCGGATTTCTTCCTGACAATGTAACAGGAGATATTTTGATAACAGGAGATGTTAAACTTCATCTCGAAAACGCTTTGAAGCAGGGTGAAGTGGTTGATTTGAATTGGAGGAAATTGCAGAATAACACTCAAGAATTGAATGTCGAATTGATTAGTCCGTTTGTTTTAAACTCTCCGTTTAGTGTTGATGGGAAATTAAAAATATACAGAAGAGACACATTGTTTACGGATGTCTCAAGGCAGCTTGGTGCGCGATTTGTTTTTGGAAGTGCCGATTATCTGAGACTCTTTGTTGAAAGGCAAACAACGAGTTTGATCTCAACTTCACAATACGCCAATTTCACCACACAACCTCCGTTTTTAGACAGGTCTGTTACTGGATATGGTGCTGGTTTGAATTTAGTGAATGTGGATAATCGACTTAACCCGTCAAAAGGCTATGAGCTGATACCTGAAATATCATTTGGCACAAAGACGATTATCGAAAATCAGAAACTACCTGAGGTTATATACGACTCTTTGAACCTAAAGACTCTTCAAGTAAGGTCCAATATAAATGCCGCTTATTACTTAAAAATCGTTCCCAGACTGATCTGGCATCAAAGAGGGTTAGGTGCAACGCTCATCAACGAACAGTTATATAATAATGAAGCGTACAGAATTGGAGGTCTTAAAACGTTAAGAGGATTTGATGAAGAGTCAATTTTCGCCACGAGCTATTTCATATTGAGATCTGAACTAAGATATCAAATGGATGAAGAGGGCTATTTTTTTGGATTTTTTGATGGCGCATGGTATGAAAATAATTCACTTAACTCTATTGGACAAAATAGAGATACGCCTTATGGTTTTGGGGCAGGAATATCATTTGGAACCCGGGCGGGCGTGTTTAGTTTGTCTTATGCTCTTGGAAGTCAACGAGGAAACCCAATCCTGATAAGAGCTGCCAAAATTCACTTTGGGTTTATAAGCCTGTTTTAATGTTAAGGGATAATTGAAAAAATGCCACTTATTGGCGGTTGAAGTCATTTCTTTGCAATCCCAATTTAGAATTCGATTGAAGCGAACACTTTTTAGGAATTACAATTTATTGATGCTTGTCATTTTAGCTCAAGCGTTTAATCAGTGCACTCTGGAAAAAAGTGTTTCTGGAAAGAATATTAGCTACCTATATAAAGAAGAAGTTCCAGCGCTTTTAGCTCAAACTAGCATTTTCAATACTCAACAGCAGTCTAAAGTGCTCTTAAAGTTTAACGCTGCTGATTTTGGTAAGTCAAAATCTGAGCGTGGTGATGATTTGTTGAATTACGCACTGAGGTATAAAGTTTATTCCAATTATTCTTCTTCGGAAGTGCTAGATAGCGGAAAAGTCATACGAAAGGATCTGAGTTATTTTGGTCAAGATTATTTACTTGATAGCCTTCAAATCTCCACTGTGCTTGGTCAAAACTATTTAATTGAGTGTGTTATAAATGACCTAAATGGTGCCCACAGAAATACTCAATTGATTGATGTGAACCGTTCCTTGCGTTTTAATGAACAATCACTTCGTGTCTATAATTCATTCAATGAGCTTGTGTTTTCTGACTACGTAATGAATGCCGATAGTTATAAGATTGAAACAGATATTCCTAGAGAAGGATTGTATTCGAAATACTACGATCGTGACTTTCCTGTTGCCTCACCACCATTTTCAACGATAGCACCTAGACCTTTTGATTTCACGCCTAATAGTACTGTTGAACTAAAGCAATTAGATCCCAAACATTTTAAGTTATTTGTTTCTAAGCCAGGTTTCTATCAAATTACAGAGGATACATTGAGGAAAACAGGAGGCACGCTTCATTATTTCGGAGTGTCATATCCGCAAGCCAAAACACTTCTAGATCTTGTAAATCCTTTAAGGTATCTAACAACCAACGAAGAGTATAATGATATTATTTCAAGTGAAAATTTAAAAAAAAGTGTGGACGCTTACTGGCTGAAAATTGGAGATAATCCAGAAAGAGCTAGAGAACTCATTAGAGCTTTTTACAGCAGAGTTCAATATGCTAACACCTACTTTACTTCATATTTGGAAGGCTGGAAATCTGACAGAGGAATGTGCTATATCGTTTATGGTCCACCAGATATTGTTTATCGATCAACAGCTACTGAGACTTGGTTATATGGTGAAGAGGGAAACTATAATACACTGAGCCTTACCTTTACAAAAGTTATGAATCCCTTTACTACCAATGACTATAGGCTGAATAGGTCGGGATCTTTAAAAACTTCTTGGTACCGAGCAGTTGAGTATTGGCGTCAAGGTAGAGTATTGACTTACAGATAAATGAAAAAAGAAAACAATCAGATTTACGGCCATCATCCAGTAATGGAGGCGATGCTTTCAGGAAACTCTCTCGACAAGATATTCATTCAGGAGGACATTAAGAATGATCAAGTTAAAGAGCTGAAGGATTTAGCTCGTAATCTCGGTGTCTCAGTAATAAAAGCGCCAAAAGAGAAGTTGAGTAAACTGTGCCGCAAGAATCATCAAGGTGTTGTAGCTTTTACTTCACCTGTTGAGTTTGGGAACATTGAAGAGATAATTCAGAGTGTTTACGAAAGGAGTGAGACTCCTTTGTTTCTGATGTTAGATAAGGTTAGTGATGTCAGAAACTTTGGTTCTATAGCTCGCTCAGCACTTTCTGCAGGGTGTCATGCTATTATCATTCCACATAAAGGTTCTTCTGCTATTAATGAGGAATCTGTCAAAACTTCAGCTGGAGCCCTTTATCACATTCCTGTTTGTAAAGTTTTTTCGCTTGGTGATACCATACAACTTATGCGCGCTTCTGGTATTGCATCAGTGGCCTGCAGTGAAAAAGCCGAAAAGACTATTTTTCATTGTGATTTAGAAAGACCAATGAACCTTTTGTTTGGCAATGAAGGAGAGGGCATTGATCCACACTTAATTAGAATGGCTCAAGAAGAGGCTACTATACCTATGAAAGGTCAGGTGGGCTCTCTTAATGTTGCGGTTGCCTGCGCAGTGGCCTTATATGAGGTTGTTAGGCAGAGAGATTATTTCCCTAGTGAGGAGTTGTAATATAACTTTTTTAGTTCGCCATAAGGAGTAGACTCTATTTGAGCATCAATCCAAGTGAGATAGTCGAAATACTCAAGTGCCACACGTTCATTTCTCTTTCTTAAGAGAATTGCAAGCTCTTCCTTCATGTCTTTGAAGATTTGACAAGTTCGTGATCCCTGTTTTAGTGCTTTAGAGAGCTTTTTAAAATAGCTTATGAATGAGGCTTCAAATTCATATCCATATTTGAGCACTTTGCTTCGCTTATTGAAATAGCGCTCAGTTGATTTTATTAAATAGTCAAGAAGGTCGTAGTTGCCTATTTCATAATGGATAATAAGGTTGAAGAGCTTTGAAAAACTATAAATGTCTTGCCTTAAATTATTTTCATTGTCATTCAAAACAACATTAAGCTGACGGAGGGCTTCTCTGTATTGCTTAGCACCAAAATATATGTTAGCAATAATGTGCCCGAAAACTATCTCATCTTCCTTGGTTACCTTATCTCCAAACTCTTGAAGTTTTGATTTTAAAGGAGAGATCATTCCCAATGCCTTTTCGTATTCACCTCTTCGCTCGTAAGCTAGCATTTCGAAATAGGTTGTTGAAATGAAGATTCGAATTTCTATGTCAATACGGTTAAATCCGAGCTTCGTTTTTAGAGCTCTCATTTTCTCGATGAGTTCGAAGAGCTTCTCGTAGTCATCATTTCCGATATAATAGTAAAAAAGGTTTCCAAGAGATTTGATATACTGCTTTGGAATGTCTTGGATTAGATTTGGGTTTTCCTCAAAAATGTGAACCACCTTACTGAAATTTTCAAAAGAGTCTTCAACATCATTATTGGTGATGGCGCAAAGTCCTTTTACATAATAGCAAGTGGCTGCGGCACGTTTCGATAGAGCCGTGTTCTTGCCCTTAATAAGCTCGTGTGACTGAATTTCATTTACAATTTCCCATTCTTGCTCATTTCTAACGTATCCTCCTTGCCTAAATACATAGTTGATTTTTGAATATAGAATTTGATATTCAGCCAGATTTCTTAACCGCTTAATTACCCACTGCTCTGCTTTGATAAGCTTATTAAGATCTCGATCAAATTTCCCAGATTGAAACTCCTCTTCTAAGAGCATTTTTTCCCATTTCATCAACTCAAACAGGTAGTAAAATCGCTCATGTGATTCTGCTGTTTTTTTTGCCTTGATAACCAGTTTTGAGCACTCACTATAAAGTGCTTTATTGTAAAGTATCTCAATACTTTGAATATGTTCTGCTAGAATAGCTGAAACGCTATTCTCAGAATAGAATGATCGTAGACTTTTGAGAATGAGTTTGTATAGGTGATTTTTTTCAGAGGGTAAGTGTTTTATGAAAGTTTCTTCTCGAAACTGATGCTTGATAGCGTCTTCATTATATTCGTTTTGTTTTTCTATTGAATCGAAAAGTTTAATGTAATTTTTTTCACCCGATTGAAGTGAAGACATTAATTTGAAAAACCTTTTCTCAGATTTGCTTAGAGATTTAATGAGGCGAAATAATTCATGAGAGGGTTTCATATTCTTTATTTGGCTTTTCAAACAAAGGATTAACGAAGTTGTTATTAATAGACGCCTCCAAATAAAATAAGGTGAGGTAAGAATCCAAATACTTTTCGATAAACACCCTTTTCAATTCGTCTAAGTTCATTCAAATCTTATATCCATGATAGTATTCAGATCAAAATGTAATTTTGATGAAATTCATGACATGCGTTCATTATTTGTTTTACCGCTATTCTTTTTTGTTTTTCAAGTTCAAGGACAGGAATTATCGCCTTCTTGTTCTCATCGTGGTATTCATGTTGGTGAAAGAACTGAAGTTGATGATTTCAGAAGTGATTCAATAGATATTCTTCATACCATAATTTCTATAGATTTTAGTAATTCTAGTGCCCAAAGTCTGGTCGGAAACTCAGCAATTACATTTTCTCCAAAAATGGAAGGAGTGAATAGGGTTAAGTTCGATTTTGAAGGACTAATTGTCGATAGTGTAATTGGTTCAGGGGTCCAGTCTTTCAATCATTTAGACTCATTTTTAATTATTGACTATTCGTCCCCATTTGCTCTGGGCCAGAATCGAGAATTGACCGTTTATTACCATGGGTCCCCATTGAAAGATGCATCTGGCTGGGGAGGATTTTATTTCACAGGAGGTTTTATCTTCAATTTAGGAGTTGGTTTTGCCGCAGATCCGCACAGCTATGGAAGAGTATGGTTTCCTTGCTTCGATAACTTTATTGAACGCTCAACATTTGAATTTTTTATCACTACGGCCTCAGATAAACGTGCTGCGTGCAATGGAGCGCTGTTGTCAGAGTCCATTAATCTGGATAGTTCAAAGGTTTTTCACTGGAAGCTAGATCAATCTATTCCTTCTTATTTGGTATGTGTTGCCATTGGATCATATGAAATCGTTAATGATGTGGTAGCTGGTGAGAATGGCGCTATTCCTATTCAATTGTATGCCAGAGCAGGAGACACCAATAATTTGAAATCTTCCTTTATTCATTTGAAAGATGCGATCACCAAATTTGAGAGTGCCTACGGTGATTATAAATTCAATAAAGTAGGGTTTAGCTTGGTGCCTTTTAATGGAGGTGCTATGGAGCATGCCACAAATATTGCATATCCGATATCTGCAGCTAATGGTGGATTGGGAAGTGAAGGTCTCATGTCTCACGAATTGGCCCACATGTGGTGGGGTGATAATATCACTTGTCAGACAGATGGTGATATGTGGATTAATGAGGGTTGGGCTTCATTCTCTGTTTATCTCTTTTTTGAGGAGGTTTATGGAAGAGAGGCGTATAAATCAGCAATGCTTGATGATTTGGTCTATATGCTGCGCTATGGTCATCATTTTGAAGAGGGGTTTAGAGCGGTTTCTGGTCAGCCCCATGAATACGTTTATGGAGATCATGTGTATAAAAAAGGAGCTTTGGTAGCCCATAACTTAAGAGGTTATATGGGTGA
Organism: uncultured Flavobacteriales bacterium; assembly: GCA_905479105.1. Taxonomy (GTDB): domain Bacteria; phylum Bacteroidota; class Bacteroidia; order Flavobacteriales_G; family Salibacteraceae; genus SHAN690. The sequence goes on along the minus strand of CAJQLE010000001.1, from coordinate 3,086 downwards.
TGAAGCCTTTTTTTCCACGATTGAGAAATTTATGGATACGTATCAATTTAAGTCTGTCAGTTCTGATACACTTGAAAATTTCTTCTCCCAAGAAAGCGGTATTGATTTGAGCTATTTTTTCAGAGACTGGGTGTACCATGGTGGTTATAACGTTGTCGTTCTTGACTCGTTTGATTATAAATTGGGCAGTACAAAGCTTTTTTTACAGCAAAAGCTAAGAGGTGTACAGGAGTTTCATGATAACGTTCCGGTTTTTTATAAAATGTATGATCAAGATTTGAATGAAGAGTCCGGAATGGTTGAAATATCAGGTAAGTATGCGGCAATAGAAGTTCCATCTTCTTTTGAGCCAGTATACATCGAGATGAATCCTAATAATGAATTGGCGCAAGCGAGGACCTCAGAGTTTCGATCGATTACGGAGACTGGCTTTCTAGGGTTGGATTATATGCTTTGGCAGGTAACTATTGATCAAGTGGTTGATTCTGCATGGGTGTGGTTTGATCAATTATGGACTTACCCAGACCCGATTAAAGATTGGAGTAATAAGCCATATAGGATGAACGATAACCGTTATTGGCGGGTCTCAGGTATTGGACTCGAAAACGTTGAAATTTCTTCGATTATATTTTACAATGGTAAATCATCAGGAAATACAGGATATCTCGACATCTCTTTGGTGTCTGAAACAGAGGATAGTTTAGTCCTTTTATATCGCTCAACTCCGAGTGCAGATTGGAATGAATATCAATTCTATACTAAGAATGTGCTTGGTGACCCAACCAATGCATCTGGTTATGTTGAGCTGAGCAAAACGCTTCCTGGGGAATATGTTTTTGCAAATGTTGATCAATCGGTATTGAGCGCACCAATCGCTAAAAAGTTGAAAAATATTCGAGTTTTCCCTAATCCCACTAATGGTCAGATTACAGTGATGAACGAAAGTGGCGATATTTCAGATATGCGCGTTTTTAGCTTAGATGGAAAATTAATCAGTGAAACTTCGATCGATTCGGGTTACGTGCAATTTGAGCTGGAGGTTAAGACTTCAGGGGTTTATCTCTACGAATTACTCAATGAAGATCAAAAGATGATTGAGAAGGGTAAGATTGTGTTGCAGAAATAGCTTAGAATTTATATCCAAACGTTATTGAAATTCTATGGTCAGTAAATTCTGATGTTCCTGATTCTACCAAGTTAGGATCGTAGATGTATTCTGTGTTTTGAGAATTTTTAAGTTGGTAACTTCCATCAACGAAAAAGTCTTCAGTTCTATATCCAATACCAAAACTGTAAAGGTCGAAACCTCCAAAATTATCAGCGTTGGAATTGTATGGGTCTCCGAATTTAGCATAACCAGCTCTCAGACTAACAAAGTCAGATACTCTGTATTCAGCACCAAACTTTAGATTAACAGTTGGCGTTAGAAACGCCTGAATAGCGTCTTCTTCAGCATTGAAATTGTATCCATCACTTGTTCCTTGCATTCTCATGCCAGTGTAATTTACGTATTCAACATCAGCACTCACCAGTCCCAATTTACCGAAGACATAAGCTACACCAAAAGATGTTTGAAGAGGTGACGTCAACCGGAAGTCATAATCACCAAGCAATGATTGAGAATAATACGGATCAAAATCTTCGAAGATGGCTGTGTTTTCGCTTTCGTATTCAATGTTTAGCGAATAAATTGTTGGAGTCTTCAATGAAGCGCCTAACCTCAGCTGATTGGTTGGGCGGTAAATTAATCCCAGATTTAAACCCACGCCAAGTCCGGAGATATTTTCATCGAACCTGAAAGAGTGCTCGTTTAGATTGGTTGTTGTGTCACTAGGGTCAATGCTTTCGTTAATGATGTAAGTATTGTCGTAGTTAATTCTAGAAAACCGAATGTTTCCGCCTATATATAGCTTGTCGTCATAGTTTCCGCCAAAAGCTAGAAATGTTTCCCTTTTAGAACCACTTTTTTCAACCCTATATGTTTGATCAATCGGCATTTCTCCGGTCGCATTATAAAAAACGGAGGTTGTATCATCATCAAAAGGGTAGTCTAATAAAAAGTTTTGCCAGGCTAAAAATATATCAAATCCATAGGGGGCATTGTCAACATCTAAATCCTCTGGCCCTAACCCGTTTTTAATAAGGGTGTTTTCATATGAATCAACGAGCGAGCTTGGGACATCACTGCTTCTGAATGTGTAAGCTTGATGGAAAGACATAGAGCGATTCATTCCAAATGCAATTGCACTTGACCTCCATTTCCCGACTTTATTTAAGTTTTTTACACCAACTATTCCCACAGAACCAAGGTTAAAATTTGATTTAGAGTCTAAAGTCTCTTGGCCGTAATAAGTGCTATTGGAAATATTGGTGTGGAAGGCCGGAGTAATTGTGAACTCGTTTGAGCGAAGCACTCCCAAGCCAGCTGGGTTAATTTCAATTGCTGAAAAATCCCCGCCTAGCGCGGTGAAAGCTCCGCCCATTGCTATTGTCCTTGCAGAGCCAGTTACTTCCTCTCTAGATAAATTGAGGGCGTCAATTTCATTCTGCGCACTGCTAATTTCAGCACACAAAAAGATCGCAATCAGTATTATAAGGCGTTTTAAATTCATCTACATCAAATTATCTTCTTCCTCCTCTAGATGGTGAAGATCCTCCTCTAGAACCTGATGGAGATGAGCTTCGCGGTGAGGAAGTTCTAACTGAAGGTGAGCTGCTTCTCGAAGGAGAAGACATACTTCCTGATGACCGACTATTTGATGATGGTGGAGTGAGGTTGCTGCTTCTTGGTTTGCTTTTCCCTGTAGAAGATCCTCTTGAACGATTTTGACTAGGAGCAACATTGGGTGATGTGCGTTGCGGGTTAGAGTAACTTCTAGTTCGATTGCTGTTTGAAGAATTTCTGGTTGGGCTTTGCTGATAGTAACGTTGAGAAGAAGGCTTTGATGGGGAAGAAATGTTTGAATTTCTTGCACCATTGCTTGATCTAACGTTTGGGCTTGTACTTCTTGCAGTTGAACTAGGTTGTGTCCTAGAATTACCGTTTACCCTCGATGGATTAGACACGCTGTTGGGAGTGCTTCTAG